>CAWJMF010000001.1:0-277457 GCA_963843945.1 Vulcanimicrobiota bacterium
GGTAGCGCCAACGGGAGTCGAACCCGTCTCTCAGCCTTGAAAGGGCCGCGTCCTAACCGATAGACTATGGCGCCGCAACGTGGGCCCGGCTGGATTCGAACCAGCGCGCAACCAGTTATGAGCCGGCCGCTCTACCGCTGAGCTACAGGCCCACAACCCGAACCGGCTCATTTTACCCTTCTGCCCATCCTCCTGGCTACCCTTACCGTCGATTCGCTCGGGGTCTTGCGCTGCGACGCGATTCGTGCAAGAATAGTTCGTGACGAACGATCTTGAGGCGCTCGTCGAGGAAGTGGGGCGGCTCTACCCGGCGATCTACCGCCGCTTTCACGTCTCGCACCAGGCGCTCGAGGGATCCGACGTCACGCCGCGGATGCTTTGGCTTCTCCAACACCTCGCGCACGTCGGGCCGTCGACGCTCGGCGAGCTGGCCGCGCACTTGGGGATCAAGAAATCGTCCGCGACGGAACTGGTGGACCGGTTGGAACGCAAAGGGTTGGTCGATCGGCTGCGTGACGAACGCGACGCACGTCGCGTCTTCGTCGGACTCACCCGTTCGGGACAGCGTCGCGCGAGCGAGCGCGTCGAGGTCCTCGAACACGGCGAGTTGCGCCAGGCGATCGCCGCAATGACGCCGGCCGAGCGGACCGCGCTCGTCCGCGGGATGCGCGCGCTCGTTCGCGCGGGAAAGAAGGACGACGATGCAATGTGAAAGCTGCGGCCGGCCGATGCACTCGGCCGAGGATCACGCCCCGAACGACGCGCACAGCCGTCACTGCAACTACTGCAGCAAACCCGACGGCGCGCTCCAGGATTTCGACGAGCGCTTCGAGCGCATGGTGCAATGGTCGATCCGCCAGGACGCCCTGCCGCGTCCCGAAGCCGAGGCAAAGACCCGCGCCTACATGCGCACGATGCCGCTCTGGAAAGACCACCCGAGGCTCGCTGAGGTCTGAGCCCGCTTGTCACCACCTTCCTTCGGAGTGAAGGGCGAGCGGCGAGGATCGGGCATGACCAGCTGTCTCGGTGATTTTGCCCGAAGCGCCGGCTTGAGGTATCATCCGCGTATGGCAATTGCCGCCGAGCGGCTTCACCGGATCACCACCGACGTGTACGAGCGCATGGCGGAGAGCGGTTTGTTGCCGGAGCGCGGCATCGAGCTCATCGATGGCTTGGTTGTCACCATGAGTCCGAAGGGCGATCGGCATTCCTATGCCGTCCGCCGCCTCACCGAACTTTTGGGAGATCAGCGGCAAGATCGATACGTGGTTTATGCCGATAGCCTCAGCCTCCGTATCGGCAAACACGACGAGCCGGAGCCCGACATCGCTGTTGCCCGAGCGATTCGGAGCTACTCCCGGGAGAGGCCGCGCGTTGACGAAATCGCTCTGATCGTCGAGGTCGCCGATTCGTCGCTCTCGTTTGATCTTGGATTGAAGAAAACGAAATACGCCCGCGCAGGAGTTCCGGAATACTGGGTCGTCGATCTGAGGGCAAACGCAATCCACGTCCTTCGAAATCCCTGCGCTGACGGTTACGCCGATCGGCGTGAAGCGCTGCCTGGCGCGACGATATCGCCGCAGGAGTACCCGGAGGTACTTATCGCCGTCTCATCCGTCCTAGAATAGATCGGCTCTACCCAGGAATCTACCGCCGGGTTTACAGACAGGTGACGATCCCGATGTCCGGGACGCTCGACAAATCCTTTGGCACGTCGAGGATCGCGGTGCAGTGTACCTCGCCCCCTGAGGCGTCGACGGTTAAACGCGCGCCGGCCGGAAGATCCTCGAGATAAGCGAGACCTTCATCGCCCACGGTCCACCGTAACTTCCCGGGCTCAAGCGAGAGCGTAGCGCCCGCCGGAACGACGCTCCCATCTCGATAGCGAGGTGCACGATGAGACCGCCGACGTGGACCTTGAACGGCACGATCAAGCCGCCTTTGGTGGAGGGCACGACAGTCTGCTGAGGTCGGTAGTACTGGCGCAAGCGGGAGGTCGCGAGGATCAAGCGTGATAGTATTGTCGGCAAACGAATGCAGACCAGGAACGATCGCGCGGCCGTATTGGTCCGTCGTCGCAACCAATCTGCCATCTAAGAGCACGCCCACGCCGGCGAATCCCGCCGCGTCGACGACGGCAAAGGCATCGTCGATCGGTTGGCTGGCGAATACGGAGCCGTCGATGAACGCGAGACCTCCGAGTAGTGAAGCCGAGCCGCAGGATGACCCGACTCGGAGGTCGGTGTCGAGTCGCCGAAGCGCGTGGCGAGATCGGCACCCAGCGAGATCGACTGCGAACGCCCATCTTCGAGACTTACATAGTAGCCAAACCGGACGCCGGCGATTCGCGAGGTCGATCGTACGTGACGATCGTGCTGCGCTACGCCGTTCGTCAACGTACTGGCGGTGTTAAGCGTGCTCGGGCCAAGCGGAAGCATCGTGTTGAACGCAAGCGAGGTATTCCGATACTGTCCGGTCGTGTGCGTGGCACTGGCCTGAATCCGAAGCGTTCCGAGCCGCAGCTGGTACCCGAGCGATGAGACTTGAATCGTGCCGAGCGGCTTTCCCAAGAGATCGACGCCGCTGCTTTGGGAGCCGTAAGAAAGCGATAGCGAACTCGAGCGAGACATCGAATAGCCGATCGACGCCGTCGTCGATACCGGACGCGACTCGGTTTGCTCGCTTCCAACTTGCGCAAAGCGCGACGAGCTGAGGCTGGCGTTTAAACCGGCGTTCCACGTGCGGCTCTGAAAAGAGTAGGCTCCGGTTAAGAGGCTCTGGATGCGGCTGCATCCGTCGCAGGTTCCTGCAACGCCACCGAGCTCGAAGGCGCCGACTCGCGGCCAACTCCAGCCGAAGCCGAGCCCGGCGTTTTTGGCGAGATTGTCGCCGGCGAGGACCGCGGAGGCCGTCAACGAGTCGGTAATCCCGGTCCGGCCGCTTGCCGCAAAAAAGCCCGAGCCCGTGGAAAGGAGCGATTGATCGTAGGGACGCTCGAAGCCGGCCTCCAGCGAGAAATCGCTGACGCCACGCCGCAAGAACTCGGGCGCATTGTAATAGGGAACCGAGATCGTGCGTTCGTTTCCAAGCGAATCGCGAACGACGAGTTCGACCTGACCCTCGCCATTGATAACGGGAAGATTTTGCAGCCGAAAGGGACCGCTATCGACTTGCTGACCGTTGGCCACGAGGACGTTGTTGACGTAAACGTTCAGGATGGATGGGCTCGTCGCGACGCCGCTGATCCCGAGGTCCGGACTCGTAACGAAGCTCGGATCGAGAGCAAAATCGCTGGCCCACTGCACGCCGGTGAATTGAATCGCACTTCCGCCGGCCGTTATCAGCGGAAGTTCGGTGGTCGCCGTCCCAACCGTACGACGGAGTGCGAAGCGACGTTCTCGCGTTGCCAAGTAGCGGTCAAGGCGTTTAAGGCCGACGTGGAACCGGAGGCGAAGGTGAGCCCTGCGCTCGCGATTCCGGACGCGATCGGGAAAGCGCCATTTAAGCTGCCGGCGGACGAAGCGCCCGACGCGCCTTCATTTTGCAAATACACGTCGTAGTTGAGCAACGCGCCGCGTGAAGGCAGCGCGGCTTTTGAGACGCTCGCCGAGCGCGAACCCGTAACCGTTTGAGCGTCGAGCTCATCTTCAGGAACGGTCAGGTCGAGCCGCTCGTCCTTCTCGTCGATTGCTGTAGTGCGCTCTGGAATCGCAGATCAGCCGGTAGTAACTTACAGCGTCGACCTGCACGAGCGCAGCAGCATTCGGGTGGACGATGATCCGAAATGCCGTGAGATCGCGAAGCGCGGCATAGATCTCGCCCGATGCGTCCTTCACGACGATGGTACCCTTGCTGACATCGACACCATTGAGGCGGATCGCGAGAACCGTCGGTTCAAGCGCGACGTCGGCGGCATCGCAGACATCGAGATCCGGCAACCAAACACCGCGAGCACGAAGAGCGCCGCGAGCTTCGGCAGCATGCGATTTACGTTGGGCAGCTTCACGTTGCGGACGCGGCTACGAGTGTGGATCGAGCGCGAGGGTCGCATAGACGGGCGCGCCGGCTTGCGGTTTTGCCTCGAGCACAACGGCGCCGGCGGGTAGCGCGCCGCTTAGCGGAACGCGAAAGGCGTGACTCTCGCCCGGAAGAACGTAGCCGCCGCTCGAAGTGCCCACGAGCTGTTTTCGCCCGATGTCGCCGTAGACGTTCAGCTCGACGAACTTGGCGTGGACATCGCCGCGATTGGTTGCGGTGAACTCGAGGGTCTTGCCGCTTTCGCGCACCGTCCAGTCGAGAAGTGCAGGTTTGGCGATCTTCGCCCTCGACGAACACGGGAAGGCGCCAGGTTAGAGAAAATTGTACGCTCGCGGAACCCTGAATCTTGGGGGGCACCTCGGCGATCACCAGTCGGTACGCCTCTCGCGCGAACCTGAAGGCGGATGGCGCAGTGCAATGCGAACGATGCGCGACTCGCCCGGACGCGAGCGTCATCACCGGAGGGACGACCAGAATACCGTCGGCGGGTCCAAGCTGTTCTCTGTCCGCGGCATTCGTCCAAGAGAACGCGCGAACTTGAAAGATCGTCGAGTTGGCTTCGTTGTTCGTAACCGTGAGCGCTGCGGAGGGCTGGCGCGCACTGAGGCTCGCGCCGGTCGGGCTGACGGTGATCCGCTTCCGGGGGCTGCATGGCCCCCGGAAGCGGAAGCCGCAACGAGCGCGACTCCGAGAGCAATCCGCAGAGAGACAACACGAAGTCGTTGCATGTCAGTGCCGCCTAGACGCTGAAAGCGACCGCGACGGAGTCGGCATAGAGCCCGTTTGCCGAACCCGGCAGCGACGGAATCCCGAACTCGAGCGAGCATTGAGGGAGCCGCCTCCCGCCGGAATCGATCCGGTCAGGGCAAACGCGGTGCCGTTCTTGACTTGCTGCGATGCACTAGCTGCAAGCGACTGACGGGGACGAGGAGATGCCACCGTCGCAAACGATGAAGGGAATCAAGTTGCTTCCGTTTGCCATCGCATAGGCTGGAGCGGTTCCGAGCGAGTCGGTCAGGGTGACGGTGACGCCGCTTTCGGCGCCATTGCATTGCAGGAGCAACGAACCCACTTGTGTGTCCGGTGCCGTGAACGCCGAGGCGGTGAGGGCCCCGAAGTTGACCGACGGATACTGGGCGTTGCAGCTTGCTGTTGGCGGAGGCGGAGCGCTGCTCGGATTGATGAGCACGCTAACCGGAATCGAGCCGGTCGTGACGGCAAGGGCGGGGGATGCCAGTGCAACCATGGCGGCTGCACCGATGAGCAGATGTTTCACTGGTATTCTCCTTTTGGTTGTGGTTAGTAAGTGACGGTGACGTTGATGGTAGTCGGCGTACGACCCGGTCGCGAGCGTCGTGGTCGATGTGACTGGGATCGTAGCCGTTATGGGCCACGAGACGCTGCCGATTAAATAAGCGCCGATGGAGAACAGCGACGAGCTGTTGACGATCGGAGCGCAGCCTCGGCACGGCGATGGTGTAGCAGAGTTGGAACGCGAGCGACACGCCTGTTCCGGTCAAGATAAAGTCGTAAGGATCGCCGTCCGAACGACCGTCCGAGAACGTCACGAAGTACGTAGTTCGCGTGCAACTCCAACCCGATAGGGTTGTCGAAGCGGTGAGGTTACTCTTCGGTGAATTTCCTGTCTCGGGAAAGAGGAGTTCAGGCGCCTGGACGGAGCCCGAACACGTCTCGTTCACGTTGAGGGCGGCGTCCATGACGCCGTTTAGCGAGGCTGCGTTCGCCGCGTGTCCGAGTGACAACGCAAAGACGAAGATGATTGACGCGATGAAACGGGCTTTGCGCATGAGATGCTCCTCCGAAACGCTTGGGTGCCAACCCCAGCCTATCGATGCGTCTTACGCAACCCTTACGCGATCGCGAAGCGCGCGCGTTCAGTACGTCAAGCTGGACGTCGATCGAAGCGCGAAGAACGTTGTCGCCGGCCGCCGCGGGCTCGACGAGGGCGAACGCGGTGAAGCGGAACGCGCCCTCATGCGAAGGCGGTAGAGGGATCGCTCCCGCAGATGCCGGCCGAATTCCGTACGAGCGTCGTGGCACACGTAGCGGTGCTTTCGGAGAAGGCTCGACCTTGCGCCGCAGTCCGGGCAGATGAAAAAATCGACCAGCTGACCGTTTTGCGATCGAAGCGTAAACGAGGTCGTGCCGCTGCCGCGGCCGTCATCGGAAAGCGTCAGTTGCATACCGGTCTGCATACAGCTGTACTCGATCGCACCAGTCGCCGAATACACGGCCGGCGATTGCGAACCGCCCGCTCGTCGCAGCTCGAAAAGAAGTGGCGTACTCCACATCGTGCAGCGACCGGTTTGCGGCGAGGCGGGCACGGCGTGCGAGCTGGTTCGGACCGTTGGGCGCGCGGCCGCCGGCCGCAGTCCGAAACCGAGCGCCGAAAATACCGCGAGCGCGGCAACGCCCGTGCCCGCAAACGCGATGCGGAATCTAGCCACCTTGCCTCCAACGGAGAAATCGTGCGGGCCGGACCGGCGGCTGGGAAGCGGCCCGAGACCCGCTCACGAGAGTAAATTCGCCAAAGCTTCGCGGGGCTTGCAATCGGAAGCCGCCCGAAAGCCGGTTGTGCTACGATCCTCTCGTCCAACCCCTCGCTAGCTTTAAAGCAGAAGGAAGCCCAAAATGAATTCTCGTTTTTTTAGTGGCTCGTTACGAGTTCTCGGAGTCACCGCTCTCGCCACCGCTCTTGCGACAGCCGCCGCGACCTCGCTGCGGGCTGCGACGCCCTTGCCGATCGCGACTCCGTTGCCGTGTACCGGACTCCCCGACAACGCAAAGGCCTGCATCGAACCCAACGGCATTCCCGTGCTTTCCGACATCGGTTTCACGGCTGGGTATAGCCTCGTAATGGTCGCTCCGAACCAGTGGCAACTTAAACACGGCGCGACGATCGTCGCCAAGATTGCTCGTAGCAGCTCCCTAACGGGCGTCGACGCCCAGACGCCGGTGATTATAAACTACCTGCACTAGTCGCTCGCGACGCTTAACAAAAGCAACTCCGCGCGAGAACGCACGCCGAGCTTCCGATAGGCAGCCGCGACGTGTGACTCTACGGTGCGTTCGCTCAACGACAATTCGCTCGCGATCGCACTGTTCGACAACCCGCGAACGACGAGGTTCACGACCTCCCGTTCGCGGGGTGTCAGTTCCCCGATCGCGGTTCCACGTCCACCCGACGACAAGCGCCGCTGCGTTCGTCTTGCCCCGATGCGCTCGCAGATCACTGCCGCGCGACTGCCTTGTCCGGCCAGCGCATACGCTTCTGCTTCGAGCAAGGGCATGTGGAGATCCGCAAACAGCCGCGCCGCAACCTCGGCGCGACGAATCGAATCGGCTTTGCTGCCGAAGCGAGCGGCCTTGTATGCGTGGAATAGATCCGTGCAGGCCCGGACGTACGAATTCGGAGCACTCTCCTGCGAACGCAGCAACTCCTCGGCGACTTCGTTTTCTACTGCACCGCAGCACACCGCAACGGGGATGGCGAGCTCGCAAGCCAGATCGTCACCTGGTGACGGTGAGGCGAGCATCTCGTTAAGCAGATTCGCCGCTCCCGCTTCGTCGCCGTCCGCGAGGTGCTTTTCGGCAAGCGCAGCCGCCAAATGCCCAAACAGCCTCGAGTCCTTTTCGGCCCGCGCGCGGGCAAGAAGCCCGTCGGAGTAGCTACGCTCGAAGAGCGCCTCATCCCGGAGGACGATGGACAACGTTATCCCAAGCAGAGCCGTCAGAACTTGCATCGTCAGCGATTCGCGCGTTTCCGCCAGGAGCTCTTGCAGTTGTGCCCGCGCTTCCTCGAGCCTGCCGGCATAAAGCAAAGCTTGCACGAAGCCGGCCCGCGCAAACGTGATGTTGTACAGCGCTCCGAAGCGCGTCGCCTCGGCTACGACCGCCTGCAGCGCCGGAAGGGCCAGATCGATCCGGCCGATCTTCATGGCTTCCAGTCCGAAGTTGGTGGACGCCATCGCAGTAAGAGCGGGACCGCCGCCGGAGCGGCGAGCCGCGAGCGTCGCGTCCTGGAAGTTCGTTTGCCATCCATCCCAGTCGCGCCGAGCAAAGAGCAGTGAGGCACGAACCGAGTGGAAGAGAACCACGTCGTCGGGAGCTGCAGCCGCCAACAGGGGTTCCGCCTTGTCGAGTTGCTGCGCCGTTTTCTCCCAGTCGTTGTTGAGCATGTTCAGTTGCGCGAGGCGAATGAACAGTTCGGCGCGCAAGCGCTCGCCGGGCGCCAGCCGCTCAAGTTCCGCTGCCCGCCCGAGCGCCAGGAACGCCGCTTCGATGTCCCCGTGCCGCCGATGCGCTAACGCGAGCTCGACAAAACACGCCGCGGCGGTCTTGTGGTCGTCCATTTGCGAGTAGAGGGCGGTCGCCAGCTCGAGGTGTTCGACGCTCTTCTGCGCGTTGCCGAGAACGAAGTGCGCCTCCGCTGCGCCCTTATGTAAGCCCGCGCGGTCGAGATCTGCATGCGCGCCGCAGGCCAGGGCTCGTTCGTACTGTTCGAAGGCTTCGCGGTAGGCGTAGCGCTCGTGCGCCTCCTTCGCAGCGGCCGCCGCGTGCGGGGCACACTGCGCAAACGCTGCCCCGTTCCAGTAGTGGTCGGAAAGTTCCATCGAGCGCGAAGCAAAGTCCGGTTCGCGTTCGATCTCCTCTGCGATGCGCAGGTGCATCGCGCGGAGTTCGATCAACAACATCCCGGAGAGGATCGTTTCACGTACGAGCGCATGACGGAACACGAACCAGCCCAGTTCGACGCGGTCTTCCACGAGAAGATTCTCCTGGACGGCGAGTCGCAGAAAGGCGAGCACTTCCGTTTCGGCTTGACCGCTGACGCGCTCGAGGAACGCGACGCGAAAGCGCCGGCCGACGAGCGCCGCCGTTTCCAAGAGACGCAATTCGACCGGGCTGAAGCGCCGCAGGCGTTCCAAGATCGCAGCGCGCAGGGAGTTCGGCAACGCGACGGTGCTGTCGCTTTTTCGATCCACTCCGGCCTTAAGGAGCTCCTCGGCGAAGAGCGGATTGCCTTCGCACTTGAGGCGCACGTCGCGTATCACGCCCGGCGCGGGCGATTCTCGATGCGCCAAGGTCGCGTCGATCAGCGCCTGGATCCCCGCCTGCGGCAGCGGCTCGAGCTCGAAGCGCTGGACGTTTTCGCGTCGCTCGAGCCGGCCCAGCGCGACCGCGAGCGGCTGCCCGGGTGCGAGGGCCTCGGAGCGATAGCCGAGTACCAGCAGGACGCGTAGCGCGGAGAGCTCGACGGCCAGGAACTGGACGATCTCAAGCGTAGCGGTGTCGGCCCAGTGCAGATCGTCGATCACAATCACGATCGGGCGCTCGGCACACGCCCGGCGCAGAACGTCGGCGACCCGCTGGAAGAGCACGAGCTTCCCAAGGGCTCGATCCGGCGGTGCCGGATCTTCGAAGAGCGCGACGCTCCCGAGCTTCGCGCGCGAAGCTGCCTCGATCGCGCCGAGGATCGTCTGTATTGGACCGAGCGGCGCCGGCGCAAATTCGAGGCACGCCGCGCCGAAGCTCGCGACGCCGCGGGGAAGGCTTTTGCGAAACTCGGTCAGGAACCGCGTTTTCCCGATCCCCGCCTCGCCTGAAACGATCGCCACCGCGCCGCGGCCGGTCGCGGCCTGGCGTGCCAGCTCGAGGAGCCCGAAAAGCTCCGCATCCCGGTCTATAAACCGGGGACAGTACAGAGGGGTCCCGATCAAGCCGCGCCGCCTTACAGCTCCGCTAGGCCAAAACTAATCCGGCACGGCAGGAAATCCTCCCGGCGCTGCCTCGCTCTCCGTACCGCATTTAGGTACTGGCCCGGATATCTCGCCAGGTCCGAGCTCGCTACGATTTCGTCTATCAAAGCACGCGCTGCTTACGCGGCGCAGACGAGGTCGAATACCATGCGGACTTTCAACGGACCCGAACCTCGAGTAAAGATTGAGATCCTCAGCGGCCGCGCTCTCACCGGGAGCGGCGAAATCGTCCTCAGCGACGCTCACTGGCTCTTCGTCTGCGCGCTGGCGCGATGCCATCACCCGACTCCGCCCGACCAGATGCGGGCAATATTATGGCCTGACTGCAGCGAAGACCGCGCCAACAATCAATTCGGGGTCACGCTGCACCGGCTTCGCAAACTCCTCGGTGCCGGCTTCGTCGTTCAGTCTCCTGAAGGCTACCGGCTCGGCGATCATGTCGTCGTCGATCTGTGGGAGATCGAATCGCTGGCCGCCGAATCACGCTCGGACGTCGGCAAGGACCAGGCCTTGATTCAAGAGCTGTGGCTCCAGATCTATCGTCGCATCGCTTGCGGCTGCGGCCGCTCGAGCGGAGGCCGCGACTTCGTACAAGCACTCGAGCGACGCTTCCTCGGCGCCGCGCGGATCACGAACGAGCGCGTTGCCGAGTCGGCGCTCCAACGCGGCGATGCGGTCGTCGCGCTCGAACTCGCTCGATTGACGCTGCGCGCGGAGCCGTGCGATGAGGCCGCCCGGCTGATTGCGATCCGCTGCCATCTCGCGCTCCGTAATCGAGCGGCTGCAATTCGCGAGTACTGCGAGTACGTGCAAGTCCTGGCCGAGGAGCTCGAGCTCGAGCCGTGCTTCAAAATTCGCTCGCTGATCGAACCTGAGCCTTTGCGCGCCGCGGCGGCAGCGTCGTGAATATAGGCAGCGCCGCTTTTTGAAAGAGTGTGGAAAGGGCGCCGTGCTACGTTGGTTTCCCCGGCAAACCGCCGCGGGGATTCAAGTGTCTCTCAGGAGGTTAACCAACATGCCGACGAGCCTAGATCCGTCGAGCCTTTACTGGCAAGCCATGGCGATGGTAAAAGCGGCGGAGATGAAATTCAAGCACCCACATTTTGCAACACATCTTGAGGAAGCCGCAGCGGCCAGGGGACGCGTAAAGCACAACCAAAACCTGGCAGATCGAGCTTCGGCGATTTCTCAACTCTACACGGCCGCGATCGTCGTAATCGGACTCGCAAACGAATCAGACGATGCGCAGGAAAGCTATCGCTTAGCCGTAACCGCGACGGGTTTGCTCCTCAACATCCTGTATATTGCAAGCCAAATCGGCTCCTTCGGACATCTACCCGACGACCTCGACATAGAAAAGATGTCGCAGTCGTACATTTCTGGCGCAAAAGCCGTCGCCGAGACGGGCGCGTTAGGGGTGTAGAGACCCGACTGCGGCGTGCCGGTTCCACGAGCCGAGCGGGCCATAGCAAACATTGCTATGGCCACGCCGGTACTAGACTAGGCGTCAGTCGGTGTCCGGCGGTAGATTCGACGGCCGCCGATGGATCAGCGTGGACGGCGATGTCCGCGTCGTAAACGCCGAGAACGCGCGCGGAGCCTGCGTGAAATCGAAGCAATCGTCGAGCGTCGCGGCTCGTGAGTCGGCTGCGCTGAGAGTCGGAATCGCGAACACGCCCTCGATGAAGCGGTCGATGCTGGCGGTTTCGTACTGCACGTGCGAGACGTAACCGCTCTTCGCGTACGGTGAGATAACCATCATCGGCGTCCGGAATCCGAGGCCGTCGACGTCGAGCTGCGGCGGACGCACGTGATCGTACCAGCCGCCCCAGTCGTCCCAGAAAACGACGATCGCCGTCGACGACCAGAACGGACTCGTGCCGACCGCGTTGACGACGCTGCTCACCCAATCGGGCCCGGTGCTCGAGGCCGAGCCCGGGTGATCCGAGTTTGCAAGGTCTGGGATAACCCACGTCACCGGCGCGAGCGTGCCCGCGGCGATGTCGGTGAGGACGGTCGTCTCCGGCGAAATGACGTTGCTCGTCCAATCGGAGCCGTAGCGGATGTGCTGGATCGCGTCGTAGGCCGACCAGATCTGGGCCGGGTCGCCGCCGACCGCCGGCGCGTAGTAGCGCCAGCCGATTCCGGCTGCGTCGAGTTCGTCACCAAGCGTCTGGTAGGTGAAGCAGGGAACCTCGCCAGGACCGAGCGTCCGCTTCGCGGTGATCGTCGGCACGAGGACGCCCGCCGGCGTATCGCAACCCCAGACCGTCGCGGGCGGCTGATTGACGGCGCCTCCGGCCTGCGCCGCGATCAGGTATTGGTGCGCCGTAAAACTCGAGTCGAGCTGCGAGGTGAAGAACCGATCGGCCAGCACGTAACTCGAAGCCAAGGCGAAATACTCGGCGGTATCCGATGGCTGGAGGTACATGTACTGCGGATCTTTCGGCGCATCGGTCGGTCCGCTGACGCCGCCCGTGTAGATCGAGCCGGTCGCGCCCTTGTCGAAACCGTCGAGCGCTCCGCCGTCGTAATCGTGAACGTAGTCGATGAGCTCGTGCGAGAGATCGTAGGTCTCCGTCATCGAGACTGGCTGGAGCGCGATGGTGTTGCCGCTGCTCAGCTTTCCTTGATTGACCGTATCGGCGCCGGGAAAGCCGTGGAACATATTATCGAAGCTGCGATTTTCTTGAACGATGACGACGACGTGGGTGATGATCCCGTGTGCCGCCGTCGTCGGAACGAAGCCCGGCGCCACCGCAGGCGGATAGGCCGGCGTACTCGGCGTGCTTCCCGAGCCGGCGCAGGCGCTCGCTAGGCCGGTTCCCAGAATGCAAACGAAAAGCCGCAGCCGAGTCGGCAGTCTCATTGCCCGACTCTTTACCCATTCCAGGAATCCGACCTTGAGGCCGGATTAGCCGTCGATTAGGGAGCGTCCGGGCGCGGATCCTTCAGGATGAAATCGCCCCGGTTCGGCATCTGGACCTTGGGCAGCGTCGTCGCGTTCAGCGTTGCGTCCGCCGGCACGATCCCGTTCAGGTGGAGGATGTAGGCCGACACCGCGTACACGTCGTCGTTCGTCAGCGTCCCGGGCCGGTTGAAGGGCATCGCGCGACGCACGTAATCGAAGAGCGTCGTGGCGTACGGCCAGTAACTTCCAACGGTCTTGACGGGAGCCGCCGTGCCGAGCGTTCCCTGACCGCCGACGAGCTTGTCCATCGGACCGCCTTGACCGGTGCTTCCGTGACAGGCGGCGCACTCGGTGGCATAGACCTTCTCGCCTTGCGCGACCGAGCCCGAACCCGGCGGAAGATTGGCGCCGCTGGGCGGAATTTCGTCGTTCCACTCTTGGATTTGGGCCGAAGTTGCCGGCGTGCCGATGCCGCTCGACGGGTCTGCCGAAGCACTTCCCTGCGCGAAGACGATCCCCGCGAACGCTGTGGCGATCGCAACGTGCTTAAGCGTGAACATTCGTCACCTGCCCATCGGACGCGACGGCCCAGCTTTGAATGGCATTGAGATGGTACACGGAGTTGAGCCCGCGCGCCTTGACGAGTTCCGTCAGCGTGGGTTGCACGTAGCCCGTCTCGTCGGTGCAGCGGCTCTGTAACACCGCCGTGTCGCCGCTCCATTTCCAAGGCGTGCGAAAGCGCGTCAAGCACTTGCTGAGGACGGGCTCCTGCAACGCCGCCTGCTGCCAGGTTTTGCCGCCGTCGACCGAGGTCTCGACGCGAACGATCTTGCCGCGTCCGGACCAGGCGAGGCCGCGAATCTCCTGCGCCCCTTTGCGGCCGATGACCATACCGCCCGACGGTGCGGTGATCACCGACTTCGCTTCCATCGCGAACGTGAAGGCGCGCGCTTCGCCGCTCTCGAGCAAGTCGGTATATTTCGAAGTCTCTTCGCGCGTGTACGACGGTTCTTGCGTGACCTTCAGCCGCCGTAGCCACTTGACGCTCATGTTGCCTTCGAAGCCCGGGAGCAGCAGGCGCAGCGGATAGCCTTGTTCGGGCCGCAGGCGCTCGCCGTTTTGCGCGTAGACGAGCAACGCGTCGTCCATCATCTTTTCAAGCGGGATGCTGCGGTCCATCACGGCCGCATCGTTGCCCTCCGCCAGAACCCAGGCCGCGCCGCGCCGCAGACCGAGATCCTTGAGCACGTCCGCGACCCGCACGCCGGTCCACTCCACGCAGCTCAGCAGTCCGTGCGTGATTTGCACCGTCTTTCCGGTCGGCTTCTTCCACTCGGTCAGTCCGTTTCCCGAACATTCCAGGAAGTGAATCTCCGAGACCGACGGATAACGCATGAGGTCGTCCATCGTGAAGACGACGGAATTATCGACCAGCCCGTGGACGAGCAGCCGATGCTGCGCCGGATCGATCGTGGGGACGCCGCCGTGATTGCGTTCGAAAAAGAGACCGTTCGGGGTGATGATCCCGTGGAGATCTTGCAATGGCGTGAAGTCCCACGAGGAAAGCCTCGTCGGCGTCAGATCGGTGGGGACGCGCACGACCGCCTTCTCGTAGATGGACGGCTGACCGTAGGGCGAGAGCGGTGCGCCTTGTTCGGTTGGGCGCGACGGGAGCGGCGCGCCGGCTGAGGGCGGCGTTGCCGCGACCGCCTGTCGCGCCGTCAGCGTCAGCGCGGCGGCCCCGAGCGAGCCTTCGAGAAAGCGGCGTCTCCCGACGCCCGCGACGTTCACCGGATCGGCCATAGCGCATCTCCCCTCTCGCGTGTCACCGGGGCGTAGGCAAGCCCAGAACGATTTTCAGGCCTCAAGAGTATCAGTCCTTAAGCGCGATAACACCTGGCGAAACGCGCTCGAAGCGGCGCGCCGCGGGGAGCCAAGCGGGGAGTAGCCGGCTCCGGGAAAAATCGCTTACGCATGAGCCTCGAAACCGAAGTCATCGTTCTTGCCGGCGGCACGGGTCGCGTGGGGGGCGCCACGCTCGCCACGCTAACCGCGCGCGGAGCCCGGGTCGTGCTTTTTTCGCGCGACGAAAAACGGGCGCGTGAAGCCATCGGGCGCGAAGTCGCCGCGAATTCGACCGGCCGCGCGACGGTAGTTGTCGTCGACCTCACGAAAGCGTCCGATGCGCAACGCGCCATCGAGAGCGTCGTGCACGATTTCGGGCGTCTCGACGCGGTCCTCTCGCTCGCCGGCGGCGGCTCCGCGTGGGCCGCGATCGTCGACTCGACTCCGGCGATGCTAGCCGAGTCGGTGCGCAATAACCTCGAGGTCGCGTACAACCTGATGGTGCCGGCACTGCGAGCGATGCTGTCGCTCCCGCGCGGTTCCGGCCGTTCGCGCGGACGGCTCGTGGCCGTCACCGCCGGCAGTTCCCTCGACCCGGCGCCGACGCGCGGCATCATGGGTATCGGCAAGGCCGGCGTCAACACGCTCATGCGCGCGATCGCGCGCGAGCACAAGGCCGACGGCATCGTCGCGAACGCCCTCGTTCTCGGCGGCGTCGCGACCGAAGCCGCCCGCAACTACCTCGATAACGATGAGTTCGCGGCGGCGGCGTCGCCTCAGGAAGTTGCCGACGTCCTCGCCTTCCACTCGAGCGACGCCTCGAGCGGCATCAACGGCGAGCTTATCCACCTCAATGCTCGCGAGGTCGACTAAGCCGGCGCAGCGCCGGCTACCCCTTGGCTGCGGGCCCCTCCCCGAGCAACGCTCGGTGCGCGGCGAGGATGCGCGCTTGGGCGGCGAGATCGACGTCGGTCGACCAGTTGCCGCGCTCGAAGGTTCCGCCGAGCAGAATGCCGTCGCTGCGCGGAAACATGTAGACGATCGGATCAGCGAGGAGGTAGCAGTAGTCGACCGCCGCTTGCGGCTCCAAGATCGTCAACTGGCCGCGGGCCGGCTCGAGCTCCAGATCGCCGAAGAGCGTACGCGAGCCGAGGCCCGTGCAGTTGAAGACGACCGGCTCGGGCAATTGCGCGATTTCGTGCGCGGCATGAAACTCGCGCACGACGGTGCGGCCGCCGCGCAGGTAAAAGTCGCGCTCGACCGCGGGCAGAAACGTGTTGGGCTCGATCATCATCGTCGTGAAACGCCGGGCGCTAACGATGCCGTGGAACGGCAGTTTCGCCGGATCGAGCGTTTCGATATCTGCTTCGAGTTCGGAGATGCCCGCATACTGCGCGAGGTCGAGTTCGTCGTCGTCGTCGTTCGAGGCTTTGAGCGAGTAGTTATCGAGCCAGCGGATGCCGTACGTCGGACCGACCATGAGCTGAAACGCGCGGTTTGCGATCCGGCAAGCGCTGCGGAACGTCTCGAGGAACGCCGGCGTCGCCCGGCTGCGCGAGAAGACCGCGCTCGGGAACCACTGCGCCCCGGCGAGGTTCGACGTCGTTTGCGGCGGCAGCGCGGCGGCGTAGATCGTCACGTCCCAGCCGCGGTCTTGCAGGATGCGCGCCGTCGTGAGCCCGATGACGCCCGATCCGACAACCGCCGCACGCGACGGCGATCGGCCGGCGACGAGATCGGCAGCCAGCGTCGAGCATCCCCAGGATAAGGTGAACCCGCCGCCGCCGTGGCCGTAGTCGTGGACCAAAACCTTGTCGTGCAGCGATTCAGCCTTCAAGACGAAACCGCTAGCGCGATACGGGCGTAGGCCGACGACCGTGCGGATGATGCGATTCTCGGCGACCTCGACCGGAACGAGGGCCGCAGCGCTCGCCGCCGGTTGCATCGCGGCCGTTTGACCCCGAGCCGGGCTGAGGAAAAGCGCCGACGAGGCCAGCGACGATCCGATGAACGCCCCGCGGCTGACTCGAGCGCTACTCATACGTCGCGCGCGGTTCGTGTTGCCGCTTCGACACCCTCCTCGAACGCTTCTAACGAGCGTACTGTGTATACACGAAATCGTGCGCGGCGACGTGCGCCGCGTGACACGCAAAGCACGCTTGGTGCGTCGCTTTGTCGAGCGGCTTGCCGTCGAGGAACTTGCCGAATCCCCAGCCCGCGGTCGTGGTATACTTTTTCGAATCTTTGACCATGATTTGAACGTCGGCGACTTGGGACCGGACGCCGGGAACGAACGTGTTCGGTCCACCCAGCGCGGCATCGTCCGTTGCCGACGGCTCGCGCTTCCAGCCAACCTTGACCAGTATCGTCCCGTCGGGGAAGGGCAGCGTGCCCTTCCGGAACGCATCGATTGCGATCGGGTTGCCGACGATGATCCGCAATTCGTCGAGTTTGCCCAACTCTTCCGAGGGCGCCACGACTTGCCACTGGCGGTATCCGTCGGGGATCGTGACGCCGAAGATCGGAGAAGCTTCGCCGGCCGCACGTCCAGCCGTAAACGGTATCGACGCGAAGAGTCCGGCGGCGGCTGCGGTCGCGACCGCTACGGCCGAGCGAGAGATCCTTTTGGGGCGCCGTCGATAGGAAGTCATGACGCAGCCAGGGCGTTGACGTCGATGACGGCCTGAGCGAAGGCTTGCGGGGCCTCCTGCGGCACGTCGTGACCGATGCCGTTGAAGATCCGGTGCGAATATTTTCCGGAGAACTTGTCGCGGTAGGACGGTTCCGGGAGCGTTTGCACCGTCGAAGTCGCTCGCGATCGTGATCGTCGGAACGGTGATCGCGGGCGATGCGGCAAGCTTCTTCTCGATATCGTCGTAACGTGCTTCGCCGGGAGCGAGGCTCTGACGCCAACGGTAGTTGTGAATGATGATCGCAACGTGGTCGGGGTTTTCGAACGCCGCCGCGGTGCGATCGTACGTCGCATCGTCGAAGTCCCACTTCGGTGAGACGTTCTTCCAAATGAGCTTGCCGAAGTCGTGGCGATATTTGGTGTAGCCGAGTACGCCGCGCGGCGTGGCGAAGTAATACTGGTACCACCAGCCGTATTCGGCCGGGGGCACGAGCGGCACGGTCTTCCAAAACGTCAGGTCGGTAATCAGGTAGCCGCTTACCGAGACGAGCGCCTTGCAGCGCTCGGGCCAGAGCGCTGCGATGATGTCGACGGTGCGCGAGCCCAAATCGAAACCGCCGAGGATCGCTTTATCGATCTTGAGCGCGTCCATGAGTGCGATCGTATCGACGGCCATGACCGCTTGCTGCCCGTTCCGGAACGTTTCGCTGGAAAGGAACGTGGTCGATCCGTGACCGCGCATGTACGGCACGATGACGCGATAGCCCGCGGCTGCGAGCAACGGCGTAACCTCGACGTAGCTGTGGATGTCGTACGGCCAGCCATGGTGGAGAATCACCACCGGGCCGTTCGCGGGGCCCGCTTCGGCGTACCCGACGTCGAGGAGGCCGGCCTTGACTTGCTTCAGCGAGGCGAACGTCGTGTGCGTCCCGGGATTCGGCTTCAGCGTGAACACGTTCGAAGGGCTGGTGCTCGGGTTGGATTGGGCTTCCGCCGATGCGAACGTGCCGAACTGCGAAGCGGCCAGCGCTACGGCGGCAGTTCCCAGGAAGCCACGACGAGGATAGCTCGTCGTATCGGGGTCTTTGACGGCGGACATGATCGGCTCTCCTTGCTTCATCGTGACCCGCACGGCGCGGCAGGTCTCGGAACTACATCCTAGCCCCAGCCTGGTCCGCCCGCCAAGCGGCGCCGGACAGAATGCCAAACTCGCGCGTAGGCCGGCCTCGACGGCATCGCGTACGTGAGAGGCGGAGGATCCACCATGCGCGCCGTGTTTGCTTCGCTCGTCGTTTCTTTGTGCGCTGCTCTCGGCACCGGCTCGATCGCCGAAGCTGGCCAATCATTTTCGCCGGCTGGGCGCTACGGCGTGCTCCATCGCTTTGGGACCGTGGCGTATTTTCCAGTCGCCGGTCTCCTTCGACTCGCCGACGGCGAGCTCTGGGGAACGACCGAGTACGGCGGCTCGGGAACGTATCCCGCGTGCAACGGTCAACGTCCCGGTTGCGGCACGATTTTCCGGCTCGTTCCCACGCGCGGCTGCTACCGCTTGCAGTTCGTTCATTCGTTCAACGGTTTCGATGGTGACGAGCCTCAGGGACAACTCGTGCAAGCCGCCGACGGCCGAATCTACGGGACAACGTTTACCGGCGGTACTGGCTCGAACGGTGAACCGGTTTCCAGCGGAACGATCTTTTCGATCGACCCGGTTTCACTCGCGTTCTCATCGCGCTTTCAATTCCCGATCTACGCCACAGGAAATACGCAGGTTGCGGCCTTGTCGAGCGGGCTCGTAGCCGCGGGCATGTACCTCTACGGGACATCGAACGGCAACTATGAGGTAGATGGCGGCACGATCTTTAGGTACGGCCTACTGAACGGACAGGTCACGACTCTCTACACATTCCCGTGGCTGATGAACGGTTACTATAACGGTCAGCCTAACAAGCTGCTGCTCGGAAGCGACGGGCGCCTCTACGGGACAGCGCAAGACGGCGGCAACTATGGCGGAGGTCAGGTATTCGCTATCAACCTAGACGGTTCCAACTTCACGGTCTTGCATTCGTTTAACGATGTCGACGGCGAAGTTCCGCTTTCCGAACTCATTCAAGCTGGTGGCGTACTTTATGGGACCACATGGCAAGGTTACGGTTTCGGAGGCGAGGTCTTTTCCATAGCACCTAACGGCTCGAATTTCACCGTACGGCACGTATTCAGCTTTTTTCCGCAGTCGTACGGTAACAGTCCGGCGGCCGCGCTCCTTCTCGGATCGGACGGAAATCTATACGGTACGACGCAGTACGCCGGCGCTTTTAATGGCGGTCAATTCTTTCGCATGGCGCTCGATGGTTCGGCCTACGCTGACCTTCACGATTTCGGCAGCATCGCGAACGACGGTTTCTTTCCGGTCTCGGCTCTGATCGAGGATCCAAATGGAACGATCTACGGCACCGCTCAGTACGGGGGCACCGGCCCATACAGCGGATCGGGAACGGTCTTTGGTTACGCAACGACGGGCGCCGGACCGCATGAGTGCGCACTCGTCCCCGAACCTGCACAAATCAAGCAGCGCCTTCGCTAAAGACCTCGTCGGGCGGCGAACCTAGTCGCTTTTTGCAGTGGGGTGACGCGAAGCGAGCGCGTCCCAGTGTTCGTCCGACATCCAGGCGCGCGAGAAAAGCTGCGCTTCCAGATCGAGGTCGTCGTCGTCGTCGCGGCGCGGGGCGTCGACCATGGCCTTGATCGTGCGCACGGCAAGTGCCGAATTGCCGGAGATGGTCTCGGCGAGCTGCAGCGCGCTCTCGAGCGCGTGGCCCTTTTCCGCCAGCTCATCGACCAAGCCCCAACGCTGCGCGTCCTCCGCGCTAAAACGCTCGCCGCCGGCGAGTAAGATCAGCGCGCGCGAACGCGGCATGATGTCGCGCAGGCGGATTGCGCCGCGCCAGGCCGGGCGTGATGCCGAGCTTGACTTGATAGAAGGCGAAGCGCGCGTGGCTCGCAGCGACGCGGATGTCGGCGCCGAGCGAGAGCTCGAGGCCGCCGCCGTAGGCGTCGCCGTTCATCGCGGCGATCACGATCAGCGGCGAGCGGCGCATCGCGCGGCTGACCCGCTGCATCCGCAGCGACATCGCGATGGCCGATTCGGCGGTCTTCAGCTCCGCGAACTCTTTCAGGTCGCCGCCCGCGGAGAAGGTGCGGTCGCCGGCGCCGGTTACGATGAGGCACGAGCAGCCGTCGGCCTCGGCTTCGCGGAGAACTTCTCCTAACGCATCGATCGTCGCGAGACTAAGTGCATTATGCACCTCCTGCGGATCGACGTCGAGACTGTTGCCGCCTTCGAGAAAATCTCAATCGTTACGCGGCGCGGGTCCTTCGACGTGGAAGCGATGACGCTCGAGCACGGCCTCACGTAGGACCCGCGATTTTTGCAATGGGTGAACGCGTCGCCGCCCGAATCCAACCCCAAGTTTCTCTGCTTCTGGATCTACAACGAGAGCGGACAACGCTCTTCGGCGCTCTCAGTTGGAAACGCGTGGGTCGTACGGCATTCGGCACTGCCTCAGCTCGCCGGCAATAGGAATGCCGTGGCGATCGACGATCTCGAGCTGAAGGTCCAGGGCGCCCTCTTACCCATACCGACTCCGTCGCCTAGCCCTCGCGCCTAGCTGAGCACCAGTCTAGACTGAGTGGATAGCAAAAACTACTGTCTCTGCTCCGCCTGCCCAGCGGCGTGCTCGAACTTAGTGCATGACGCAGAAGCACCTGATGAAGGCAACGGTGAGGAGCGGAGTGACTATCTTCTAAAGGTTGGACTCAGACATGGCGCTGAAACTGAAGTTATCGTCCTGGCCGGCGGCACGGGTCGCGTTGGCGGAGCCACGCTCGCGACGTTGACGGCTCGTGGAGCGCACGTAGTGCTTTTCTCGCGCGATGTCAGGCGTGCAAACGACGCGATCGAACGGGAGGTCCCTTTAGACTCGCGTGGGCGCGCCAGCTCGGTCGTCGTCGATCTCACCGACGCCACCGATGCGCAGCGCGCCATCGAGAGTGTGGTTCAGCGTTTCGGACGACTCGACGCGGTGATCTCGCTTGCCGGCGGCGGATATGCGTGGGCCGCAATCGTCGACTCCACCCCGGCGATGCTTGCTGAGGCGGTTCGCAACAATCTGGACGTTGCGTACAACCTGATGGTACCGGCACTCCGCGCGATGTTGACGCTGCCACACGAATCTGGCCGCTCGCGCGGCATCATGGGGATGGCAAAAGCCGGAGTCAACACGCTCATGCGCGCCATCGCGCGCGAACACAAAGCCGACGGCATCGTCGCGAACGCGGTCGTGCTCGGTGGAGTCGCGACCGAAGCCGCTCGCAAGTGCCTCGACAGCGACGACTTCGCGGCAGCAGCGTCGCCGCAAGAAGTCGCCGACGTCCTTGCTTTCCATTCCAGCGACGCGTCGAGCGGCATCAACGGCGACCTGATCCATCTCAATGCGCGCGAGCTCGACTGAGCCGGCTTAGCGCGCCTGCAGCAGGATTGTTCCGTCGAGACGAATCGTTTCGCCGTTGACCGTCTCGATGACATGGAGCGCAGGGAGGCGAACTCGTCGGGGCGTCCGAGTCGCTTTGGAAACGCCGGCTGTTCGGCCAACCTTGCTCGCGCTTCTTCGGACAGACCGGCCAACATTCGGCACAATCACGGGGGATGCGGTTTTGAAGTGCCGGACGTTCTCGAGCAAAAAACTCAGAGTGAGAAGCTATCGACGAAATCATGAGCGTAGCAGACGCCTGCAGTTTCTGGCTTATCATGCGCGTAAAGACAATTTGCGACAGCTTTTGTCGCGGCGACACTTCTTGCACAAATCGGCAAAAAGAGGCTCGCAAGAATCAACAAAACTGCTGCGAATCGTATTGCTTTCGGTGCTCTCGCTAGCGGATGTTGCCTTCTCCGCAAAGCCAGAAGACCAAGAATCCCTGAGGTAAGGCTCGGTAGATAAAAAAGGGCGAGAAGTCCCCCAAGGCTTGGCACCCACCAGCTGTACGCAAGATGCCAAACGTCTGCAGCCATCCAGGCACAGGTGGCAAATCCAAGAGCCAGATAGACGACTTGCCTTCGCACCACGAACGACCTCCGGTTGTTTTCGGCATGATCACGCAGTCTTTCGCTCGACTCGGGCTGATTGCCGGCTAGCTGAGTTCGCATCAGATGTGTCGTTATACGTGCAGACCTATCGAGAAACGATGCTCCGAGTCGAGTGCCGTCGCGATTTAATGAAACTAGGCGCCCTAGATCGACAACGTATTCGTCCCGAGAACCTGGCCAGAAAAGCCGTCCACAGCGACCATCGTAGCGCCTCCCACCAGAAAAAGCCAAGCCGGCCTTGCCCCGTTCGAATTGTTTTCATTCGATCCCGGCGTCCAGTAGCCGGCGCCATACCACGTTACTGAAGAAGGGTTCGGTAGCGCCCGGCTCGCGGTAACCGCGTCAATCGACTGCTGGCCAGTGGAACGACCTGAGCTCGTTATGAACATTTGCTGACCAAAGGTTCGCCACAGAAAATACATATGTGAAACGTTGAGATTATCGTGCGGGATTTCGCTGTATTGGGCACAGTACCGCACTGGCTTTTGCGGTGGATCGGGACTGCTCCAATCCCAAGATATGCAAGCGCCTTGTGTGTATGTAACCGCATCGTCCACGACTACGTGAATTGCATCACCCCCGACAACGGTCCCGCTCGCATGCAAGTAAGTAACTACATATCCGATATTCTCATAAGTATTTGAGTTCATATCGCCGCGCATTATCGCGGCAGTAGAGGCGAGGACCGCGTCCGAGGGCATGCCTAGCGAATCTGAGATGTACGTTGACGCGAACTGTTGGGCCTGTGACTCGCTGAAGTTTAGGGGATTGCTTTGACTATGAGCGTTGATGACAACCGCTCCGGAGTTGTAAACGTGCGCCCCAAACAAACCTGACTGAGTTGTCATCATCGTCTTCGAGCCATCAGTTTGACTCACCACGGGTTCGCCTAAATACGTTTGGGCACTACTCAGTTCGCTTGCCTCATTGATCGACTGAGTTTGAAGACTCAAGGGCGAAAGAGTGAACGTAGTTGGTGAGATGCTCATCTGCGCTTGCGTGCCTAGACTAGTAGACCCTAACCAGGTGAATTCGTAATTGTTCCCACCTGGTGTTGGATTTAGACTCTTCGTACCGGTGAAGGTGTCCGCAAGATTATTCACGTCCTCAACGATTGACGGACCGATTGTAAGTCCGGCGTCGATCTCCGCGTCAAGCCACGCATCATGAACAACGACCGGTTGCGTGTTGGACCAGAGATACTGACCTAAATTTTGACCGACTGTGGGCACCTGGACGGAAAGTATATCGCAGCTGCGACCGGGTACGGTCGCGCCGCTTGTATCGCTGCAAGACCCCGGACCCTGCCAGGATCCGTAGATGCCGTGCAACCCACCTGCGGCGCCAGGCGAGCTCCGAAACGCTGGTCTCCAGTCGCCGTCGTAAACAGAGGAATCAGTCGGAACCAGTCCCGCCGGCGGCGTAACGGTATCGGACGATGCAAAGAACATCCACTGCGGTCCAATGATGAGGCCAATATTTTTAAGGCCTCCTTCATTATGTTGTCCGGGAGTGACGGCCCCTGGCCCAAAGTATTGTTGGTTGACTGGGTATGCGGAATTATTCATGTACGGGAGTTCGGCGAGTCCAAAGTCGCCATGCCCCGCATAGAAGAACGCGTTGTAGGGCGCATAGCTCCCTAGAGCAAAGTCAGCGGCGCTCACCATCGTCTGCGAGTGCTCAAAGTACTTCGACCAAGCCGCCTTTCCGTTTGATGGACTGACCAGGTTGTTTGCAAAGTTCTCTGCAGATAACTGCATTGGATCTGCACCCGAAGGGAAAAGGGGCGGGATCGAAGATATCCCAGGGGCGTTTGAATAATCTGATATCCACGAGATTGCAAACGTCCCGGGGCCGGCCGATTTTGCTGGGTTTTGTGGAATCTTGCTCGTGGTGCTCCCGAGGCATCCAGCTAATAGGTATGCAAATGCGGAGACGAAGAGTAAGCGATTCATCAAGGGCCTTTCCGCGCGGGCAGGTAAGGAATCTGAGCCGCCGCAGCCTGTTGCGCCGTCGCGAGTTGCACGGAACGCATTAGCAGCCTGGTGGTAACCGGATCAAACGCGTAAATAAACTCGCGCGTCCTTAGGACGTCCGCGCCCGGCAAACGGGAATTTGCCACTAGTGACACTTGAGCCACCCGTATTAGTCTGCCCGAAACGATCGCGGAACCGAAGGAAGTGCTCTGAAGCCAGACACGCGATACGACGCTGGGCACGGGTCGCCCGTCCAAAGCGCGCGGCGTCGTCATTTCAGCGAGAGAACGACGCGCTTCAAACTCAAACGTTGCTCCGGTGTACCTGTTGCTCACAGCTGCGCGCTTTCGGGGATCGAAAGAAGCCGGGCGAATCTGCAAAAAGCTCTTAGGCCTGGCTATCGGAGACGTTTGAGAGAACGACGGAGTTGGTAGAACGAGCAACGACAAACTGAGAATTGCAAGGGCAGGCGCGAAGAAATCGCGGGATGAGGCGAATGGTTTCTTGCGTACCTGGGCAGAGCGCAGCCGATATTCGCCGCTGGGCTGAATCGCTGGGCGGTCACCCGAGGATTTGTCCATATAGATCCCTCCGAGCAAATGCGCTTGACAGCCGTTGATAAGCATGCCGAGGTCTGTCGATTAGAGTAGCAGCACTATATAGACACAAAATTTACCGGCGACTCGGGACACATGTCCCGAAATCGGCCGCTTGTTGCGACCCGGCTCTCCTTCGCGTGCGCCCAATCATCGCTGCGCAGGCCGAGGCGCCCTGACTGCCGCCTTGAGCCTTGAGCGCGAGCTCGAACGAGCTCGACCGCGCGTGTTCCGACCATTTGATCCTTGGCAGTCGGCTTGGCATTTTGAATGCGGCTCGAGGCGGCTCCCTCCGGCTTCGACAGACGATCCAGATCGTCGCACTGGGCTAGACCGAGGCTCAGCCACCGCGCGGAGCCCTTTTGCGGCGCTCGATTCCGAAGTGAGTGGTGCATTCGAAGAGCGATAGACGTGGCGACGCGAAACGGTGGGGCACCGCTGAGGCGATTCCCCGTCGGAAGGTCGACCGAGGACATCACGGAACTGCTTTTCGTTCTGACCAGCTTCGAATCGTACGACATTCTAACCACTAGTCGCTGCTCGCGCAAACATCGTGGCGATGCTGCAGCGCGCCGCCGGCGCTGTCGTCACGCTGCCGCCAGCGCTGTAGCCGCTTGAGGCCACTTCAGGTTGTCGCGCCCGTGCTCGCGGCTCTCGCGTTTGCGGCGCTGCCGCCCGTCGCGGTCGCCGACGAAACCGAGGTTGGCATCTCGGTCGGTCCTTTGATCGGCGTTCATGAAGAACCGGGCGAATTGTCACATATCTCGCCGGTTCCGATCCCGATCCTCCAAGCGTCGCAGCGCCTCGGCGCGTTCAAAGTAACGGTCGAAGGCTTTCCGGTCGCGCCGCAGATCGTTGAACGCAACGCGACGCAAACGCTCTACACGCAACTCGCATTTTTCGACGCGGTAGCGACGGTTGACGTGCTGCACGGTCGCCTACGGTTTGGCGGCGGAGAACTGATCTACAACCAAGCCACGCTTTACACCCCGCCGCGCATTTACGTCTCGTCGCGCGTCGTCGGCGGACGTTACGAAGTCGGGGGTCTCCCGCTGCGCGACCAGAACTTCCGGATCACGCTGGACTTCATGCCTGTCCTCTTGGCCGACGTCGCCTATCGAGCTGAGGCTGATTTGCTCCCCTACGGGAGAACGCCCGAGCGCGGCTCACAGTTCGAGGCACGAGCCACGTACGACGTGCCGCGTGGGAGGAACGTGCTTCGGTTCGGCGTGCGCTACATCAACTTTGTCTCACACTTCACCGCGAACGACCAACTCGCTGACCGCAACACGGGCATCATTCCTTCGGTCGGCTACTACTGGCGCTTTGGACGGTAGCGCCCACCCACGACTCTAGCACTGCCCGCCAGCCCAATCGAGGTCGAGTGCGCCCTCGAGGCCTCCCGAGCGCCAGCTAGCGCTCGCTTTGCGACCGAATCCACATATACCAGCTAAACCCCGGCCATGCAAGCCCACGCCGCACAGCGTTGCGGAAAGGATTTTACAACGCTCTAAGGGCCGTCTTCTGAAGAGCCGGCGAGGATCGACCGAACGCGCTTCCCAAGCCAGGAATCGGGCTTCTTCTGCGCCTGGGCGGTCGCGTATCCACGATAAAGGTCATCGTTTGTCAGAACCGCCAGCTCGGCTGCTGCCAAAGCTGCTCGCCAACGGTAGCCGATGGCGTCCCAAAACTTGAACACCGCAGAAAATTCCGCGATCGTTTCGCTCAGATTGTGTTCGGATCTGGCAACTAAGGCCTGCGTAAAGCTCTCGTCAGCTTCCAGCCGACCATCGCGCGCTCCAAAAAATATTGGCGAGACCTTCACTTTGATGCGGTGGTACCGGTCTAGAATCTCCCGAGCACGCCTCGGCTGCAAAGGCACAAACGCTTGCGCGAGGTAGAGTAAGGCAGCCTTGCCATCTCCCAACGTTCCTTCCCAATCGATACGCTTCGCGAGCTCCTCGGCAGTTGAAAGCTCCTCTGCTGTCTGCGACTCATACCCTAGACCGTGAGCAAGGATGGCTCGATCAGTCGCGGCCATCACTTGCCACTGGGGTGCGACCGCGACGGCAGAAGCCTGACGAAGGCTTCGGAAAGCTCCGAGATGATCGGCAGCGTTAGCCTTGATCCACGCTAACGAGCGAAAGCAACCAAAACGTTTGTTCGCTAACGACGGTGTCGGCGGAAGCATAGGAATTTTCAGCTCGAAACCCTTTAGGTCACCAATTTCAAGATCGCGCTGAAGAATCCCGATATTTGATATCAGCGTCGCATATGTAAACCAGTCGACGGGTCGAGCAGCCTCGGCTTCCGCAAACGCCGCTAGTAGATATTCAAGTTGCTCGTCGTAACGGTGCGCAAATCCGCGGACGGCTCCGATCATTTCGAGGAGCCAACTGCGTGCATGAGCGTGGGAAAAGCAGGACATACGGCTATCGCTGGTGCGGACTTCGAGGCCCCGCAGCGCTTCTTGCTCAGCCCGGCCTAGGTCTCCAGCGAAGAGGAAGTACATGGCTTCGTAATAGCGATAAATGGCTTCAAATGCGCCCCCGACACCGAGGGCCGTACCGTGCGCCGCATCTAATTCGGTCCGGGCGCCTTCGAGTTTAGCGAGATGCAGAAATGCGGCTGCGAGTGTCAGGTGTCCCTGGCCACCGATCTCCGGACTCAATAGGGAAAGATCGAGTCGGCCGATCTCCCAAGTAGCCGCCTCTGCTTGCCCGAGACGCATGAAAACCCGAGCCCGCAAGATTGCAGCGAGCGGATCTTGCCGCGCGTCTATTGAGGCTAAGGCACGGTCGAGCTGAGTCTCCAAGAGCGCGTTCTCGGCTACCTCGAGCGAGTGCCTTGCAGGCTCGGCCTCCGGCTTACGACTCGTGGTTGGCTCCCTCCGAGATCTTTCGCTTTCCAGCTTTGGACGAATCGCCCCAAGACAAATCGACGGGCCAGCGATAGTTTCCCCACGCGCACGCTTTCCCACTTTTCTCACCGGGCTCGACCACAGAAGGTTCTAGTCCAGCCCGGGTGGGCTAGGCGTCAGGGACAAGGATTCGGTTTCCGGGCGTCTACGGCAGGTGGCACGCGCATAAGATCCGCATCCCCGGCACACGGGGTGTAAAAAGACCTTGTGAGCGCCGGCCTGCCTGTTTCTGCGTCCGAGAATGCGGCGTGCGTGCTGCCGCGGCTGGACGAAACGTTGGTCGAAGACGATTATCAAGACTGTCTTGACGAGCTCGCCAGCCTAAGCCGCAGCAAGGGAACATCTGAAAGCGCACTGACACGGGGACGCGCGCTTATCCGGCTGCTCCGATTCGAGGAGGCGGTCGCAGTATTGGAACATTCCCTTAAATACCATGAAAGCGCAGATGCGCGTGCCACGGCGCTGATGCTTCTTGGCGTAGCCTTCGGGCAAATTGGTCAGCCAATTCGGGCGAAGAACTGTTTCGAGGCCTCTGGAAGCCTGCGCCCTCATCCCTCGACTCGGGCCGAGATTGCCGTTTCACATGCGCGCTGGCTCGTTCAGATTCGCGACCCCGTATCGGCTCTTAAGGTTTTACGACCGGCGCTCTCCGAGCGCTTCGCGAACAGTTACGCGCGAGCTCGGTTCATGGCTGGTTACATCCACTCTTCACTCGGCCACCCGGAGATCGCGACTCGTGAATTTGACGCCGTGCTCAAGCTCCTTGACACGGCTTCGACTCGTGACGCTCGCGTTTATGTCGCAACCGTTCAGGCTCTAGTCACGAACTACGCAGAAACGGTGTCCGGGTCGTTGCGCACCCTAGAGCGGGCCCTCGCACACCTACCGCCAGCCTCGACATATCCTTCCAACTCGCACATCGCCATATTCCGTAACGTGGGCGTAGCCCTGATGCGCCGACGTGACCACGAGCGAGCCGCGGAGTACCTTGCGCTGGCGGCTTCGCTTGCGGCTGGATCTGCGTGGAGCGTGCAACCGTTGGGGGACGCTCTCGAAAATTCGTGGCGCACGAACGAACGTGTCGCCCTCAAGGCCTCATTTCAGATGGCATGCGGCTTTGCCGATCGCGTCAATTGGGCGTCGGCTCCGTTCGAGAGTCGCTCCGGACTGCTCGACTTAAGCCTTGCGTTAGCGCGTTGTGGCCGCGCCGCTGAAGCGGCGCGATATCTAGAGAAGTTCAGAACTTTCTATGTGGGCGAAGCAACGGGCGTTCTGGAAACCACGAAGAGTCAGGTTGCCGCGCTTATCGCGGTGGCGGATTCAACATCGCGAACGGTCGGCATCAAAGCGCTACAACGCGTGCAGGAAAGCTGGGGGCGCTCAGGTTTCGTCTGGCGGGAACTTGAAGCACTCGATGACCTATGCCGTGTCGCACCGTCTGAAACTCACCTCGAGGCGTTCCGGCTACTTTCCTCGCAGCTCCTCTCTGGTTCTGTAGCGGCGGAGCCCGCGCGAGACAGACCGAGCGACGATTGGGCTGCCGCGTTGCGCTCACTCACGCCGGCTGAAAAGCGAGTTATGCAGGAGGCGATCGCTGGGAAGACCACTCGCCAGATCGCAGACGATCTCGGTCGCTCTTATAAAACCGTACGCAATACTCTCAGTTTGCTATACTCGAAGTTCGACACTCATGACAAATCTGGACTTTTGGCGCGCGTGCTCAACAGCGAAGAACTACGAGAAGCCTTCGGTCGCACGACGGGGACCGGACTAGTCTACGGATCACTATCTTAGCCCCCATCCGCGCCTGCTTCGTCGCGTCTATCAACGGCACGCCCAGACAGGCATTGGCAATGTTCAACTTTGCCACGTCTTGCGTTAACTGACGCACCCGCCCCTTAAGCGCGTTCGAGCCATACAAGTGAGAGTAGCCCTTTAACTTTGTCGCTACTCTTTGACTGTCGTGGGGTGCCGCGAGGCGAGCGCCTCCCAGTGCTCGTCCGACATCCAGGCGCGCGAAAAAAGCTGGGCTTCCATGTCGAGGTCGTCGTCGTCGTCGCGGCTTGGCGCGTCGACCATCGCTTTGATCGTGCGCACGGCAAGTGCCGAATTGCCGGCGATGGTCTCGGCGAGCTGCAGCGCGCTCTCGAGCGCGTGGCCCTTTTCCGCCAGCTGATCGACTAAGCCCCAACGCTGCGCGTCCTCCGCGCTAAAACGCTCGCCGCCGGCGAGTAAGATCAGCGCGCGCGAACGCGGCATGATGTCGCGCAGGCGGATTGCGCCGCGCCAGGCCGGCGTGATGCCGAGCTTCACTTGATAGAAGGCGAAGCGCGCATGGCTCGCTGCGACGCGGATGTCGGCGCCGAGCGAGAGCTCGAGGCCGCCGCCGTAGGCGTCGCCGTTCATCGCGGCGATCACGATCAGCGGCGAGCGGCGCATCGCGCGGCTGACCCGCTGCATCCGCAGCGACATCGCGATGGCCGATTCGGCGGTTTTGAGCTCCGCGAACTCTTTCAGGTCGCCGCCCGCGGAGAAGGTGCGGTCGCCGGCGCCGGTTACGATGAGGCACGAGCAGCCGTCGGCCTCGGCTTCGCGGAGAACTTCTCCTAACGCGTCGATCGTCGCGAGACTAAGTGCATTATGCACCTCCGGACGGTTGAGCGTCGCGACGCGGACGCCGGGATGGTCGGTCACCGCGAGCGACTCGAAGTTCCGCAAACGCCTTGCCTCCGGTAAAAATTTTTTGTATATTACTTCTGGAATGGGACCGAACCCTCCAGCGGTCCGGTCGAGGAGCGTTTGCGGTGGCCATCGACATCGACTCGAACGAGCGCCTGACTCCGTCCGGAATTCGCCGAAAGGCGGTGTACGGCTCGGCGGATTGGCAGCCGGCCCAAAGCAACGGCGAGGCGGCACCGGGCGCCTACCCGTTCACGCGCGGTGTCTCGCCGGAGGGCTATCGCCGCAAACTCTGGACGATGCGCCAATACTCGGGCTTCGGGACGGCGGCCGAATCGAACAAGCGTTACCGGTTTCTGCTCGATCAGGGGCAGACGGGGCTGAGCGTCGCGCTCGATCTGCCGACGCAGCTCGGCTACGACTCCGACGATCCGCGCGCCGAGGAAGAAGTCGGCCGGGTCGGCGTCGCGATCGACAGCCTCGCCGACATCGAGACGCTCTTCGAAGGCATTCGCCTCGACGGGATCACGACGTCCTTCACCATCAACGCCACCGCGAGCATCATCCTCGCGATGTACGTCGCGCTCGCGAAAAAGCAAGGCAGCGACCTCAAACGAATCTCGGGCACGATTCAGAACGACATCCTCAAGGAATACGTCTCGCGCGGCACGTGGATCTATCCGGTCGAGCCGTCGCTGCGCTTGATCGTCGACACGATCGAGTACTGCTCGACCGAAGTTCCGCGCTTCAACGCGATCAGCGTCGCCGGCGCGCACTTCCGCGACGCCGGCGCGACCGCCGTCCAAGAGCTGGCCTTCACGCTGGCCGACGGCATCGCATACGCGCAGCGCTGCATCGAACGCGGGCTCGACGTCGACAACTTTGCGAAGAACATCAGCTTCTTCTTCTATACGCACAGCGACTTCTTTGAGGAGGTCGCGAAGTACCGGGCGGCAAGGCGGATTTGGGCGCATACGATGCGCGAACGGTTCGGGGCGAAGCAAGAGCGCTCGTGGCACTTCCGCTTCGGACTCGTTTGCGGCGGGAGCACGCTCCAAGCCGCACAACCGCTCAACAACGCGATTCGGGTCGCCTACCAGGCGATGTCGTCGGTCCTCGGCGGCGCCACCTCGATCTTCACGGCGGCCTGGGACGAACCGTTCGCCATCCCGACCCAGGAGAGCGCCGAGCTAGCGCTGCGCACCCAGCAGATCCTCGCCTACGAGACGGGCGTCGCGGACGTCGCCGATCCGCTCGGCGGGTCGTACTACGTCGAGGCGCTGACCGACGCGACCGAACGCGCCGTCCTGCGCGTCATCGAGACGATCGAGGAGCAGGGCGGGATGGTGCGCTGCGTCGAGGACGGGATCGTCCAGCAGATGATCGCCGACGAAGCGTACCGCAAACACCGGCGGCTCGAGCGCGGCGAAGACGTGATCGTCGGCGTGAACCGCTTCCAAACCGAGCAGCAACGCGAACTCACGCTCTTCTCGCTCGATTCCGCCTCCCAGAGCACGCAGCTCGAGCGGCTGCGGCAGGTTCGCGCTTCACGCGACCCGGCGGCCGTCGAGCGCGCGCTCGCGCAGCTGCGCGAGACGCTCGTCTCGGATCGCAACTGCATGCCCGCGTTGATCGAAGCGGCCGAAGCCTACTGCACGATCGGCGAGATGTCGGGCGCGATGCGCGCCATCTTCGGTGAATTCCGCGAGCCGATCGTCGTCTGATGCGCGTCGTCGTCGCCAAGCCGGGCCTGGACGGTCACGACCGGGGTGCCAAGATCATCGCTCGCGCGCTAATGGAGGCGGGCGTGGAAGTGATCTACACCGGCTTGCGTCAAACGCCCGAGCAGATCATCACGACCGCGATTCAAGAGGATGCCGACGCCGTCGGGCTGAGCATCCTCTCGGGCGCGCACGTCGCCCTGACGCGCAAGATCGTCGCGGGCTTGCGCGAACGCGACTCCGGCGACATTCCGGTGCTCGTCGGCGGAGCGATCCCGCCCGCCGACGTCGCGACGCTGCGCGAAGCGGGTGCGGCGGAAGTCTTCCCGACCGGCGCGCTGCTCAGCGACGTGATCGCGGCGTTCAAACGCCGCGGCGAACGGCACGGATGAAAGCGCGCCTCGGCGTTACCCGCATCGATTCGTCGACGCTCTCGAAGCGCGTGCTCGTGCAGCTGCGCGACCGGATCATCGGCGGCGCCGTGGCCGGCGAGACCTGGCTACGGCTGGCCGATCTCGCCGCCGAACTTGGCACGAGCATCACGCCCGTGCGCACGGCCTTGGCCGAACTCGAGACGCAAGGGCTCGTGGCCGTCGCCAAAGCGCGCGGCTATCGCGTCGTGCCGCCGACGGACGCCGACATTCGCGACGCGTACCTCGTCATCGGTTTTCTCTCCGGCGAGCTGAGCGCGCGCGCTGCAGCCCGCGCCGACGACGCGTTCGTCGAACATCTTATCCGGCTCGAGAAAGCCGTGGTCGCCGCGGATCGCTCCGGCTCGTCGGAAGCGGTGGATGCCGCGAATTGGGAGTTCCACCGCTGGATCAACCTGCGCGCCGGCGCGCCGCGGCTCGCGCTCGAGCTGCGCAGCTTGACGCACAGCGTTCCGCACGATTTCCACGGCATCGTCAGCGGTTGGACGGAGCTTGCGATCAAGCACCACCGCAAACTGGTCGCCGCGATCGCCGAGCGCGACCCGGTCGCCGCGCGCGCGGCAGCCGAGAAGCACGTCGAGCTCGGCCGCACCCATCTGCTGCAACATCTCGCCGATCTGCGCAAGGCCAAGAGCGCCCATCGCCGCGCCGCACCTCCTCGTCAGAAAAGGAAGCCCGTATGAGTCTTACTTCATTTACCCGCGCACTCGCCGCGATCGTCGCGTGCGCAACCCTCGGATTGATCGTCCCCGCGCCGACGGCTGCAGCCGATCAACCGCCGATCGTCATCGGCGCAACGATCTCGCAGACCGGCAGCTACGCCGTCGACGCGAAGTACGCGCTCGAAGGCTACCAGCTCTGGATCAAAGAGCAGAACGCCAAGGGGGGCCTGCTCGGCCGCAAGATCGAGCTCAAGACCTACGACGACGCGAGCGATCCGGCGACCGCCGTGAGCCTCTACGAGCGGCTGATCGATCAGGATCACGTCGACTTCATCGTGGGCCCCTACTCGAGCGCCATCACGGCCGCGGTAGCCAACGTCGCCGAAAAGCACAAGATGCCGATGATTTCACCCGAAGTCTCGGCTGCTGCACCGTTCAGCCGCGGCTTGAAATACATCTTTATGGGGATCTCGCAATCGACGCACTACGTCGAAGGCGCGATCGCGATCGCGAAAGCCAACGGTTACAAGCGCGTTGCGATTACCGGCGAGGACAGCGCGTTCCCGCGTTCGATCGCCGCCGCACTCCCAGACATCACCAAGGCCGCAGGTCTCGAGGTCGTCTACTCCGAGCTCTATCCGCACAACGCCTCGGACTACTCGGCCGTCGTGCAGAAGATCAAGGAGTCGAATGCCGACGCGCTTCTGTCGATCTCGTACTTTCCCGACGCGATCGGGATGCTCCGCGCGCTCAAACAAGCCAACGTCGCGCCGAAGCTCGTGTATTTCGCGGTCGGGCCGACCGAGCTAAACTTCGGCAAGGAAGCCGGTAAGGATGCGGACGGCGTCCTCGCGACCACCAACTGGAGCGCCAACCTGAAGACGCCGAACAACGCCGAGTTCGCCGCCGACTTCCTGGCCACGTACGGCACGCCGCCCGACTACCACGCGGCCGCTAACTACGCCTCGCTCGAAGTGCTCGGCGCGGCCGTTCTCCACGCGAAGGCGATCGATCAGGAGAAGGTGCGCGACTTCATGGCCAACACGAAGATGCGCACCGTCATGGGCAACTACGAAGTCGATCCGGCCACCGGTCTGCAGCTGGGCTACACCTCGCTGACCCTGCAGTGGCAAGGCGGCAAGCAGTATATCGTCGCGCCGGCCTCGATGGCCGAGCGTAAGGCGAGCGTGCCCTTCGCGGATTGGTCCAAGCGCTGATGCACCCCGAACTCGCCGCCCAGCTGACGATCGACGGATTGTTGCTGGGCGGCGTGTTCGCGCTCGCCGCACTCGGGCTCAACGTCATCTTCGGCGTCACGCGCATCGTGAATCTCGCGCACGGCGAGATCATCGTGCTGGCGGCACTCTGCGCCTCGGTCGCCTTCCAGCGCAGCGGCATCACGCCGATCGAGCTGCTGCCGTTTGCCTTCGTGGGAGGCGCGCTGCTGGGCGCGATTCTCGAGCGCATCGTGTTCCAGCGGCTGCCGTCCGACCCGGCGGGTGCGGAGACCACATCGCTGTTGCTGACGTTCGGCGTGGCCTACTTCATCGTCGGCTTCTCGCTCGCGGTCTTCACCGGCGACTTCCGCTCGACGCCGTACCTTACCGGAGGCTTGCAGCTCGGCCCGATTTCGATCGGTGAATCGCGCCTGGTCGCCTTCGTCGCGGCGCTCGCGATCGCCGCGGCGCTGGCCGTGCTGCTGCGCGCGACCGCCATCGGGCGCGCCTTGCGCGCCGCCAGCCAAAATCTCGAAGGCGCGCGCGCTTGCGGGATCGATATCGGGCGCATGCGCACGATCAGCTTCGCGCTCGGCAGCGGCGTCGCGGCGGCAGCGGGCAGCTTGTTCAGCATGATCTACGCCGTCAATCCGGACTCGGGCTCGCAGTTCACGCTTCTCTCCTTCAGCGTCGTCGCGCTCGGCGGCCTCGGCAGTTACGCGGGAACGCTCGTCGGCGCGGCGATTCTCGGTTTGGCCGTCTCGTTCGCGGGCTTCTTCGGCAGCGCGCAACTCGGGCAAGTCATGCCCTACGTCATCTTCATCGCGGTGCTGCTCTTCCGGCCGAACGGCATTCTCGGCAAGAGCGTCGCTTGAGCGATCGCCGGATCGCGATCAGCCTCGCGATTCTCGCCGTGTGCGCGATCGTGCCGCCACTCGGCAGCGGCTACGTGCAGTCGGTGTTCTACATCGCGGTGCTCTACATCGCGCTTTCGTACGGCTGGAATCTCATCGCCGGCTACGCCGGCTATTTGTCCTTCGGTCAGGTGACGTTCTTCGGCATCGGCGCCTACGCCGTCGCGCTCGGCGTGACGAAACTGCATCTGCCCTGGCTGCTGTGCGCCTTCGCCGGCGGCGTCATCGCGGCGCTGCTGGCCGTTCCGCTCGGGTACCTGATGTTGCGGCTGCGCGGCGCGTTCTTCGCGCTTGGAATGCTCGGGCTGGCGCAAACGGCGCGCATCGCGACGGAGACCGCGCCCTTCACCGGCGGGAGCAGCGGCGTTTACTTACCGCCGGGCTCGAACACGCTGCCGGCGTACTATTGGTCGCTCGCCGTGCTCGCGCTCGCGATGGCGACTGACGCTCTGGGTCGACCGTTCGGCGTTCGGGCTGCGGCTGCGCGCGCTGCGCGCCGACGAGCGCGCCGCCGGCACACTCGGCGTCGACGTGACCCGCTTCAAGGTGATCGCGTTCGTGCTAAGCGCGATCGTACCCGGACTGCTCGGTGGTGGCTACGCCTGGTACCTCACCTACGTCGATCCCGCCTCGATGTTTTCGACGCGCATCGAATTGCAGACGGTCGCGATGGTGATCCTCGGCGGGATCGGCACGTATTGGGGACCGCTCGTCGGCGGCGCGTTGATGTCGCAGGTTTCCGAATCGCTCGGCGCGCGTTTTCCGCAAGGCCACTTGATGATCTTCGGCGGCCTCATCGTCGCGGTATTGATCGCGTTGCCGCGCGGCATCGTGCCGGCGGTCTCCGCCGCACTCGCGCGACGGGCGGCTCGCGCGGCGGCCCGCGCATGAGCGCGCTGCTCGAAGTCGACGACGTCGCGCGCTGGTTCGGCGGCGTGCGCGCGCTCGATGGCGTGAGCTTCAACGTCGACGAAGGCGAGATCGTCTGCATCATCGGCCCGAACGGCGCCGGCAAGACGACGCTCTTCAACGTCATCAGCGGAGTCATGCCGCCTTCCAGAGGCGACGTTCGCTTTGCGGGCCGCTCGCTGCGCGGCATGCCCTCGTATCGCATTGCCGAGGCCGGCATCGGACGCACGTACCAAGTCGTGCGCCCGTTCGACCGGCTCAGCGTCCTCGAAAACGTGATGGTCGGTGCGCTCTTACACGAGCGTAGCCTTGCGCCGGCGCGGCGTTCGGCCACTGCCATCCTCGAAGCCGTCGGACTCGAACGCTTCGCCGGCGCGCCGGCCGAGTCGCTGACGCTGACGCAGCGCAAGCGGCTCGAGGTCGCGCGCTCGCTCGCAACCCGCCCGAAGCTCTTGCTGCTCGACGAAGTGATGGCCGGTCTCACGCCGACCGAAGGCGACGCGATGTGCGCCTTCCTGCGAACGCTCCACGCGCAGGGAGTCGCCGCGATCGGTGCGGTCGAACACGTGATGCGCGTCGTGATGAGCATCTCGCACCGGATCGTCGTGCTCGACTTCGGCAAGCTGATCGCCCAGGGGACGCCGGCAGAGGTCGCGGCCGAGCCGGCCGTGATCGAGGCGTACTTCGGGAGCGCGCCGTGAGCTGGCTCGAGGTGCGCGATCTCGAAGTTTCCTACGGGCAGTTCGCTGCAGTGCAAGGCGTCTCGCTCGACGTCGAGCGAGGCGACATCGTCGCGATCGTCGGCGCGAACGGCGCGGGCAAGACGACGACGCTCAAGGCGCTCGCGGGCCTCTCTGCCGGCGAAAGCCGGGACGATCGCCTTCGACGGACGACGCTGCGAGGGATCGCAGCCCGCGCACGCTCGTCGAGCGCGGAATCGCGCTGACGCTCGAAGGGCGGCAGCTCTTCGGCGAGATGACGATCGAGGACAATCTGCTGGCGGGCTCCGAGATCGGACGCAGCCGGGCGCACGCGCGCGCGAACCTCGCCGCGATTTACGAGCGGCTTCCACGGCTGCGCGAGCGGCGGCGACAGCTGGCCGGCACGTTGTCGGGCGGCGAGCAGCAGATGGTCGCGATCGGCCGCTCGCTGATGTCCGAGCCGAGCCTCTTGCTGCTCGACGAGCCGTCGCTCGGGCTCGCGCCGCGCATCGTGCGCGACATTTTCGAGTGGGTCCGCGACATCAATCGCGCCGGCACGACGGTGGTGATGGTCGAGCAGAACGTCGCCGCCTCGCTAGCGCTCGCGACGCGCGCCTACGTCCTCTCGGAAGGCCGCGTGGTGATGGCCGGCAGCGCCGCGGCAATCGCCGCCGACGAAGGCGTGCAGACGGCGTATCTCGGCTTCGGAGCGGTCAACGCCCTGTGAGCGCCGGCGTTTTGGACGGCACGCTCGTCCTCGATCTCACGGTCAGCGTCGCCGGTCCGATGGCTGGCGCGATGCTCGCGGATGCGGGCGCGCGCGTCGTGCGCATCGAGCGCACCACGGGCGACGTCGCGAGCGGCTGGGATAGCGTCGTGCACGGCTTGAGTTCGTACTACGTGCTCAACGCGCGCAACAAGGAAAGTTTGGCACTGGACCTGCGCGATCCCGAGGCACGCGCGGCGGTCGTCGCGCTCGCGCGGCGCGCCGACGTCGTGCTCGAGAATTTCGCGCCCGGCGTCGTGGATCGTCTGGGCCTTGCGTACGAGGACGTCGCGCGCGAGAATCCGAGCGTCGTCTACGCGCACATTTCCGGGTACGGTCAAGAAGGGCCGTACCGCGGCGAAAAGGCCTTCGATCTGCTGATCCAAGGCGAAAGCGGCATGCTCACGCTCACCGGCACGCCGGACGAGATCTGCAAGGTGCCGATCTCCGTCGTCGACATCGCCGCCGCGATGTACGCCACCCAAGCCATTCTGCTCGCGCTCATGCACCGCGCGAAGACCGGCGAAGGTCAAGAGATCGACATCTCGATGCTGCACAGCATCGTCTCGTGGCTCGGCGCGATTCCGTACTTCCACTGGTTCCGCGGCGAGACGCCGCCGCGCACCGGCGCCAACCACTACCTCATCTCGCCCTATGGGCCGTATCTCTGTTCCGACGGTCTCTACGTCAACTTCGCCGCGGCCAGCAACGCGACGTGGAACGCCTTCAGTACGAAGGTTCTGGCGCGTCCGGATCTCGCAAACGACGCGCGCTTTGCTTCAAACGAAGGGCGCGTCGCGCATCGGGACGAGCTCGAGCGCGAGGTCGCCGCACTCATCGCTACGCGCACCCAAGACGAATGGATCGCGGCGATGCACGCGCACGACATCCCGTGCGGCCGCGTCCGCACGCTCGCGGAGGTCCTCGAGCACCCGCAACTCGTAGCGACCGGCGCTTTCATCGAACTGCCGTCGCGCGCGGGTCCCATTCCCTTCATCCGCAACCCGATCGAGCTGCCGCGCGCACCCTCCCGCCGGGGCGCCGTACCGCTGCGCGGCGAGCAGACCCGCGCCGTTCTCGCCGAACTCGGTTACGACGAGGCAACGATTGCGGGAATGCTCGAACGCGGAGCCGCCCTCGAACCCGAACCGGCGGCGACGTAACCCGCTTAGTCGACGCTTAGGACGATCTTGCCCGGCCCGTGATGAGCCTCGACGAGCGCTTGCGCTTCGCGTGCCTGCGCGAGCGGAAAGACCTTGTCGACGCGAACCTTCAGCCGGCCTGCATCGATCAGCGCCCGTAACGTATCGAGCCGCGTCGCGCTCGGCTGCGACTCCACGTGGACGATCTTGAGGCCGCGTTGCGCGGGGATCTCTTGGCCGGTCAGTTCCGCAAAACGTCCGCCGTCGCGCACCGTCTCGACCGTCTGCTTTGCGTTCGCCCCGCCGACCGCATCGAGCGCCGCGTCCACACCCGTCCCACCGGTGATCTCGCGGACCGCGTTCACGACCTCAGCGTGCGAGTAGTCGATCAGGTGCTCGCGCTTGACACCGAGCGATTCGAGCAAATCGAAGTTCTCGGCGCGCGCGCTGGCGATGACCTTTGCCCCGAGATCCTTCGCGATCTGGACCGCTAGGAGGCCGACGCCACCCGCGCCGCCGGCGACGAAGACCCACTCGCCGGACTTCACCTTGAGCTCGTCGACGATCGCCTGATGCGCGGTGATGCCGTCGACCGGCACGGCGGCTGCTTCGACGTACGAAAGCGACGCCGGCTTTTGCGCGACGACGTCGGCCTTCACCGCGACGTACTCCGCATATGCGCCTTGATCCGCGTAAAAGTACGTGTAGACGGCGTCGCGGGCTTTCAGGTTCGCGACGTCCGAACCGGCTGCCTCAACGTCGCCCGAACATTCCTGGCCGAGGATCATCGGGAAGTGCGGATGCTCGGCGCCGAACTCGCCCTGCCGTTTCATGCTGTCCCAAACGCCGACGCCCGCGGCCCGGACGCGAATGAGGACCTCGCCCGCTGCCGGCTCGGGTTTCGGAAGTTCGAGGAGCTTCAGTTCGTCTAAGCCGCCGAAACGCTCGATCGCGGCGGCCTTCATTTTGGTCGCTGTTGCGTGTGTCATGACTCACTTCTACCCATCGAACCCCAGGCGCAGTCCTCGATGAGGTGCTTGCCCGGCAAGCACTGAAACAGACGCCGTAAGGCACGATACAAGGGGGAAGTGCCGCCCGGCACTGCCATGTTACATACGCCCTTCGACGTACTCTGGCTCTTAGGACTCGGGCTCTTCTTTTTATACACGGGCTTCCGAGCGTATCGCCGCGAGCGCACGATCGCGGATACGCCGGTTTCACCGGCGGTCGGTCTCGCACTCGGCCCCGTCGCGCTGAACGGGACTGCCCACGGCGCGAGTCTCGTCCCGTCGCCCTTCAGCGGCGTGCCCCACATCTACGCGCAAATGAAGGTTTGGCACTACGAGTCCACCGGGCGCAGTTCGTCGTGGGTCGTCAAAGGTACGGCGCAGGGGCCGGCGGGCGCTGCATTCTTGCTCCACGATGCCACGGGCAGCGTCCCCGTCGTGCCGCACGGTTGCGAGTTGACGGCGACGGAACACGAGTACCTCGGCAACGCCGACCAAATATCGCCGGAGGGCGAGGCCGTGGTGCAACGCTTCGGGCTGTGGTGGGGCGACCCGAACGTCAAAGTCACCGAAACGGTTCTTCCGCAGGACTCGCCGGCGTACGTCCTCGGTGTGGCAACGGAAGCCGGCCGGCTGCCCGACGGCGCCGTAAATGTGGCGGCCCTCGGTGCCGCGATCGCCGCGGACGCGCCGGTGGTCGCCGCCCCCGCAGCGGGCAAGGCGCCCTTTCTCATTTGCACGCAAGGGCCCGTCACGCTCGAGCGGCGCCTGGCACGTTCGACGCTCTTGCAACTTGCCGGCGGCGTCTTGCTCGTGCTCTTGGCCGTCGGCTTTGCGCTGGCCAGCGGGATACAGTACTTGGAAAAAACGCGACCCGCCAACTTCGCGCGCGCCGTCAAAAACGGCAACGTCACCGCCGTCAAGGCCGCCATCACGAACACCGATCTCAACAAACCCGACGCGTTCGGCGATACGCCCTTGATTCGCGCGGCACGAGCCGGCAACGTCGCGCGCGTGCACGAGCTGATCGCCGCAGGTGCCGATGCCAATGCCAGCGATCACGCCGGGTTCACGGCGCTCCACGCAGCCGTGCTGGCGCGTTCGCCTCAAACGGTCAAAGCGCTGCTCGACGACAAAGTCTTCTCCGACATCGGCGACGCGGACGGCAACACGCCACTCCATCTCGCCGTGAAGGAAAACGACGTTGTGCTGGTACGCGAGCTCGTGGCCGGCGGCGAGAGCCCCTCGTCGTACAACAACGCGCATCACACTCCACTCGACATCGCCCGCGCGAACCACTATCACGACGTCGAGTCGGCACTTACTGGAAGCCCTGCCAAACACTAGCCGAAAGAGGTCACCTAGGTCATGCTCATCACTTTCACGCTCATCGTCGTCTTCGCCGCGCTCGTTTCGGGCGTTTTCCTCGTCTACTGCTTCATGCTGTACAATAGCCTCGTCCAAGTTCGCGTCGACGTCGATACAGCGTGGTCGAACATCGACGTGCTGCTCAAGCAGCGGCACGACGAGCTAGGCAAATTGCTCGATGCCACCAAGTCCTACATGTCGTTCGAAAGCGGGCTCTTGCAGCAAATCACCCAGCTGCGCGGCCAAACCGAAGCCGGAGGCTCGGGAGCGGCGCGAATGCAGGCGGAGAGCGCCATCAGTGCCGGTCTCAGCAGGCTGTTCGCGGTCTCCGAGAATTACCCGCAGCTGCGCTCGAGCGAGAGTTTTCAGGAGCTCGAGACGACAATCAACACGCTTGAGACCGACATCGCACATCGCCGCGAGTTCTATAATGCGGCGGTCAACATCAACAACACCCGCGCTGCGCAATTCCCCGACATGATCGTCGCGCCGCTCGCCGGCGTCGTGCAGCGCCCGCTCTTTACCGCAGCGCCTTCGGATGAGGCCGACGTCGACGTCAGCGCGGGCCTTTCGCGTTAGGTGTGAGGCGGCAACTCGAGGAGCCGGTTGCCTGCGGCGTGAAGCTCGCAACCTCGCAACAGAGCTCTTCGGAGGTCGTATGTCTTTCCGTGTTTTCGCGCTGGCCGCGGTCGTAGCGGCGTTCGCTTTCGGTGGCCCCACCGGCGCTACGGCGGCGCCGGTTGATTTCGTCCAGACGGTGGCCGCGACGCATCCGCTCGTCTACTTGCGCTTGGAAACGGCGAGCGGGGAGAGCGCCGTCGGGACAGCGACGTATGCGACGAGCGGGGGAGTCGAAGTCGTGGCCGGCGCGCCGATCGGCATCCCTGAGAATCACGCGCTCAAGTTCAACGGCAAAGACGGCGCTCTGACGACGAGCTATCAAGGCGGCATCATCTCCGCCGGTAGCATGATGGCCTGGGTGAATATTGCTTCGCCGCTGGCGACGGCGCCGCACATTCAATACGTCGGCGGCGAATCGCAAAGCGGCAACGACTTCGACATTCAGTTTGAGGGCGACGGCAAACTGCACTTCTATACCGCAGCGGGATCGAATCTAGCGTACGCGCCGAATCCGGCGACGCTGCTGCACCGCTGGCATATGATCGTCGTGACGGTGAATTTTAGCAGCGGCGCGCGCGTCATCTATTGGGACGGCAAAGTCGCAGCGACCGACTCCGGCGGCGGCAAGCCCGGCAAGACGGCGCCGTTTAGTCTCGCCGAAAGCACCGTGTTTACCGGTCGGTTTTTCGACGGAGCGATCGACGAAGCAGCGCTCTGGGGCCGCGCACTTAGCCCCAGCGAAGTCGCCGGAATCTACGCCTCGACGTTGACGAAGTAGCCCCGAACCCGCTGGTTCGGTGCGCGGCGATGAGGTATCATTCGCCTATGGCAATCGCCGTCGACCGGCTCCACCGCATTACGACCGAGGTTTACGAGCGCATGGCCGACGCCGGCCTGCTACCGGAACGCGGTATCGAGCTCATCGATGGTCTGGTCGTCACGATGAGCCCAAAGGGCGATCGGCATGCTTTTGCCGTCGCGCTGCTTACCGAGCAGTTCGGCGACCAGCGACGCGGGCGATACCTCGTCTATCCCGACAGCTTAAGTCTTCGCCTCGGACCGCGCGACGAGCCGGAACCCGATATCGCTCTCGCTCGTGCAACCAAACATTATGCGCGCGAGAGGCCTGCCGCGACCGATATCGCGCTGATCGTCGAGGTGGCCGATTCGTCGCTAAGTTTTGATCTCGGGAAAAAGCGCGCGAAATACGCGGCTGCCGGGATCCCTGAGTACTGGGTCGTCGACCTGCAGAATGACGTGATTCACGTTTTTCGGAATCCTGCGGGTGGCGGGTATAGCGATCGGCTCACCGCGTCGCCCGGTCAGGCCATCTCGCCTTCGGAATATCTCGACGTCACGGTCGACGTCGCGAAAGTAGTGGGACAAAGCTAAAGCCGCCATCCGTCGCAGCGTTTTCGCGCTTTAGGCCGAACCGTAGGGCGATGAGCGGAGCCCCGCCGCGCATCATGCTCTCCTACCGTCGCTCGGACTCCGCCGGTATCACCGGGCGGATTTTCGATCGCCTCGCCGCGCACTTCGGGGCGGACTCGGTCTTCATGGATATCGACGCCATCCCGCTGGGCGTCGACTTCCACAAGCATATCGACGACGCGCTCAAGACGATGGACGTCGTCCTCGCCATCATCGGACCCGACTGGCTCGGCCCCCTTTCCAGCGGCATGAGCCGGATCGCGAGTCCGAACGATCCGGTCCGCATCGAGATCGAGACCGCGCTGAAAAACGGCACGCGAATCATCCCGGTCTTAGTCGAGGGCGCAAAAATGCCGGCTCGGGACGATCTCCCCGAGCCGCTCCGGAGCATCCACTCGCTGAATGCCGCCCGCGTCAATCCCGGAGTCGATTTTCAGGACCAGGTAGAGCGGCTGGTTCGCTCGTTGGAAGGCTCGGCGCGCGCGGGTGACGTCCGCCGGTGGTTTCGCGCCAGAGCGATCCCTCGACAATCTTCCGAAAACGGCAAACCCCGTTAATCGGTCGTGCGACTGAAGTGGCCGCAATCGAATCGCTCGTCCAGGAGTCTGGTCTCGTAACAGTGACGGGCGCTGGCGGCGTCGGAAAGACCCGAGTCGCGCTCAAAGTCGCAAGTGATCTGCAGCGGCGCGTTCGTCGACGGTGCTTGGTTCGTCGATCTCGCTCCGTTAAAGCAGCGGATCTTGTTGCGAATCGAAATTGGCAGCACGTCGGCGTTCCACAATCGGCAGAGTCGCTATTCCCGAGAAGGTCGTCGACTATCTGAAGCGGCGAGAGTTGCTCTTAGTGATCGACAATTGCGAGCACCTCGTCGATGAGGTGGCGACGATACTCGAGGCCATCCTAAGAAGTGCCCCGAAGTACGGATTCTCGCCACAAGTCGGGAGCCACTGGCCATCGATGGAGAACACGTCTACCGATTGCCGTCGCTTGCGGTTCCCACTGAGGACGAGTGAGCTGACACCAGCCTCGGCGCTGGAATTCGGCTCGGTCGCATTGTTCGCTGAGCGCGCGTCAGCATCAACTCGGGTTTCGCATGACCGGCGAAAACGCTACGACTGTGGGCGAAATCTGCCGACGGCTCGATGGCATCCCACTGGCTATCGAACTTGCAGCGGCACGGGTCGATCTCTTTAGCCTAGCAGAGATCCGCAATCGTCTCGACGAGCGATTCCGAATCCTAACGCAGGGGCGTCGAACGGCGCTCTCGCGCCAGCAGACGATGCGGGCGACGATCGACTGGAGCTACGAGTTGCTTCCGCCCGTCGAGAAAAGTCTGTTTCGCCGATTTTCGATTTTCGCGGGCGGCTGTACGCTAGCGGCCGCCGAGTTCACCTGTTCGTTTGGCGAACTTGAATCACCAAACGTACTCGATGCCCTTTCCTCTCTCGTGCGGAAGTCTCTGCTTGTCGTTGTCGCCGATCCGGCGGATACGCGCTATCAAATGCTTGAGTCCATTCAGGCATACGCATCGCAGAAAGCTGCTTCTGAGCGGGAGTCCCTGCTGGAACGGTTGACATTGTGGGTCTCCGCTTTTGTGGAGCGAGCGGCAACCGAGAGCTCGAAGGTACCCCAACAAACGTGGTTGGCTCGCATTGAACGCGAGATAGGCAATATTCGCGTTGCACTGGACTGGTCAACGACCTCCGAGGGTCATGTCGGCGCAGCGGCACGAATACTAGGTCGACTGGCGATGTTCTGGCACGACGCCGGCAAGCAGGGTGAGGGGCAACGCTGGATAGACCGAATCCTACCGCAAATGGATGAGGGCGCCGAGCCCCTCCTTACCGGACGTCTGTGGCGAGCTACCGCGGTTAACGGCGTCGGAAGTCGAGCAGTCTCCTCGAGCGAAAAAGCAATAGCGCTACTAGAACGAGCTGCAGATCGTAAGGACCTAGCCCGAGCATATCGCACCTACGCATATGCCCTATTCCAAGTTGCGAGACGCCAAGATGCGGACGCAGCCGCAAAGCGGGCGATAGAGCTCTATGAGACGGAGCAGCTCCGAGGAAGTCGCGAATATGCGGACACTCTTACAACTCGCGCGATAATTCTGCGGGCTTTGGGCTTGGATCAGCAGGCCCGCGGGTTATTCGATGCTGCGATCGGAATATTCGAGGCCATAGACGACGAGCGGGGGACCGCACTCGTGCGTGGGAATCTTGCTGAACTTGAATTCGTCAACGGTAGGGTAGGTCAGGCGCTCCAGTTGGCGAGCGAAGCGGCTGAAACATTCCGGCGCCTCGGTGCTACAATGCGCGAAGCCACGGCACTCGTCAACGCGGCAACCTACAATCTCGAACTTCGAGAAATTGGGGCGGCAAGGGTCGCCGCTCGCGACGCGCTGGCACTGGCTCAACGCACAGAGGCGACTTCGATAATATCGGTTGCCATCCAGATCATTGCCGCCGTACTCGCGTTCGATGGAGAAGCGAAACGGTCCGCGCAGCTGTTGGGGTACGTGGACGAATGGTACAAAAGCGTCGGATCAGAACGGGAATGGAGCGAGCAACGTGTCGCCGACCTAACTACAAGCTGGCTTTCGACCAGAGCATCAAGCGGCGAAATCGCCGATCTTCGCCGCGACGGAGCCGCACTTAGTCAAGAGGAGGCAGTGCGCGAGGCGCTAGCCGACTAGGAGGCTGTGTGCTAGCACAATCTTTTAGTGATAATTATAAAGCTTTGGTCAGCCTTTTCGATAACGGTGTAGGGTCCCCGAGTGGGCGACGCGCTCCCGGTCGGAGGCTGCGTTAGCTCCTGAACAATCACCGTTCCGCTCGATACCGAATCGGGAGATACATACCAACACGGGTGCTTTTCACCGGGGCTCAAAACGAGTGCTACGTAACTAGACTCGGCTATTTTAACACCGCTAAGACGACCCGGCGGCGGCATGGGCTCGTGACACAGGTGGTCGGTCGTGCGGATGGACTCGAGCCCGTGCCCTTGTAGCGTTGAACCGTGCGACAAGGAGAGCATTTCCAGTTGATATTCAGACGTTTCAGAAGTGTCTTCCCAGATTATTCCGCCCGAGAGGTGTTGCGAACAACCGGGCTTGGCTAAGAATGGAAACCGGACGAAGAAGTCCATTGGCGAGAACGAGATTTGCGTAACCGCCCCTTGCGCCAAATGTCTCTCCGAGCGTGCCAACGGCGTCGGAGACGCTGCCGCAATCTGAATGCTTGAAAGTGTGGCTGCACTCGTCTCGTGAAATCGAAACGCGCCTATCGCTGCGAGCACGGCGATTGCGCCGAAAGCCGAAAATCGCATGTTAGCCTGCCCTAGTAGGAACAGTTTGCAAGCGGACGCTAGCCCTACCCCCCCTATTTCCCGCAGCCTTCCCTCGATCCCGCCACAGCGGCCATCGGCCTGGTCTGGACCCTCTGAACGGCTGGTGAGAGCCGGACCTCGGAACTGTTAGACTGCTCGCAGAGATCGTTCTTCGCTACGGCGTCGCATCCGATGCTGCATATCGAAAAAGAGCGGCGAGGAAATCAGAAAGTCAGCCGTGCCCCGGTTGCAGGCGGTCGGGACGTTGTAGAGGACCGCGAGGCGCAGCAGCGCTTTGACGTCGACATCGTGGGGCTGCGTCTTGAGCGGATCCCAGAAGAATACGAGCAGATCGATGTTGCCTTCGGCGAGCATCGCGCCGACTTGCGCGTCGCCGCCGAGGGGACAGAGCAGACACTCGATGGTAAGGCCGGTGACTTCGGCGATGCGCTCGCCGGTCGTTCCGGTCGCGAAGAGCTGGCAGCGTTTCAGCGTTTCGCTGTTAAAAGCGGCCCACTCGCTGAGAGCATCCTTGCATTCGTCGTGCGCAATAAGCGCAATCCGTGGCTGTGACATCTTCCTAGTATAGCGGCACACGAAGGACAATACGAACGCACTGAGACCGCCACACCCTGGGAATTGATTTTTCCAAATACTTGGTGCACACTCGGAAACGGCGCCTGTGGAAGGCTCCCACTCAGTCCTTTGTCGTACACTTCTGCACGATGGAGTTGCTGCTGCTCGGCGGATATCGCTTTCTCGGACATGCAGTTATTGCCGAGGCACATTCGCGCGGTCATTCCGTCACGGCGTTCAACCGTGGAAGCATCACGCCGCTGGACGGCGTCGAGCAGATCACCGGCAATCGCGACGACCCGTCAGCCCTGCGCGGGCGCCGCTGGGATGCGGTCATCGATACGAGCGGCTATGTTCCGCGTCACATCCGCGCCGCGGCGGAACTGCTGCGCGATTCGATCGACCGGTACATTTTCGTTTCCTCGATCAGCGTCTATCCCGACGAGACCGAAGTCTTCGAGGAATCGGCGCCGCTGCGCGTCCTGCCTCCCGGCGCCGATCCCGATGTGCTCGTGCTCGACTACTACGGCGAACTCAAGGCGCTGTGCGAAGCCGCGGCCGAAGCGGCGATGCCGGAACGCTCCGTCGCCGTGCGCGCCGGCATGATCGTCGGCCCCTACGATTTTAGCGACCGATTCAACTCCTGGATCGAGCGCGCGGCGCGCGACGAACCGATGCTCGTGCCCGGTGATCCCGACGCGCCAATCCAGTTGATCGACGTGCGCGATCTCGCCGCGTGGATCGTTTCGGCCGCCGAGCAAGGCCTCAGCGGTCCTTTCAACGTGACGGGACCGCTCGAGCCGCTAACCGTGCTCGATGCCGCGCGCGCCTGCATCGCGGGCACCGGCTCGCAAGCGACGCCCGTCGTCGTCCCCTCGCAAGTTGCGCGCGACGCCGGCGTTATCGCCTGGGAGCACGTTCCCTTCTGGCTCGAGCCTGGCGACTACGCCGGCATGCAGGCGAGCATCGACCGGGCGGTGGCCACCGGACTCACAACGCGGCCCCTCGTCGACACGGTGCGCGACACGTACGCGTGGCTGCAAACGAGCACGCATAAGCGCCGCATCGACTTTCCGATCGAACTCGAGCGCGCCGCGCTGCGATCAGTCGCGCGGGGCTGACGCTACTGGTACAGCTTCTCCGGAGTCACGTGCAAAAGCGTTAAGATATCCTGCTTGTTGGCATACATTTCCGACTCTAGCCGACTGCGGTCTTGAAGCTGTCCTCTCACGACGGCGTCAATATAGGGGTCGAGATTGTTGTGGTAGCGCACGAAATGCGCGTACAGTTCCTCGCCCAGCCAGAAGCGGTTTTCGTCGACGTAGTTTCGCACTTCGCGAGAGAGACGGCGCGACTCATCGATCGCCGGCAGCAGATCGTCGACGACCTCGTGCCGCTCTTCGAGTTGAACGGTGGAGTAGAACCGCAGATGACCCCTAACCGCCGCTTCCCAAGTATACATCCGCCTCCACGCCTCGGAAATTGCTTCGATGTGGCGATTGGTGTAGCCGGCTAGGAACGCGCTCCGCGACTTATAGCGCTCGAGAGCCCGGTTCAAGTAGAAGGCAAACGCAGCTACGATCATTGCTATGAGGAGCTTCTTACGATCGATTGCGTTAGCCCGTCACGCAAATGCTGATCTTCAAGTTGTCGCGCCCACTCGAACTGTTGCAGCGACGCCGGTATGTCCGCGAGCATTGTGCTCAAGCGCTCGAGTTAGCAGCGGGTGTTAGCGGGGTTGCGACCGCGGGTGCGCCCGCATCGGTTGATGCGGCCGAAGGATCGGCTTGAGCCGACGCTCGGCTGGCGTTCGAAATCCTCGCGAGGTTTTCGCTGCGCCGCAACTCGTCCGCCGCCTGCAACACGCTGTGGATGAAGTCCTCGGGATACGTTACCGAAGCAAAGACGTGCAACTGTTGGAACCGCAGCTGATCATCTTTATTGAGAGTGCGTGAATAGACAATGATTGGGCAGCTAACGTGCTGATCTCGAAGTGCCTCGATGAGAAGGAGCCCCGCCTCCGCGTCGTGCTCGCCGCTTTGCGTTGCTGTCGGCCTCACGGTGAAGTGACGTTTGTTCGTAACGATGATGTCGAAGACGTTTCGCTGCTTCTTCAGCGCGCCTAACAACTGCTCGTTGTCCAGGTACAGTTCGACAGCTGCCCCAAGGCTGGATAGCACGTTGTATTCGAGATCGTCCTCCCCGTTCTCGCGATGGATCCAGGCAATGCGCCTGCCACGCAGGGCCCGCGCTTCACCCGACCTGATGCTAGCCGTCATTCTTCTCACGATCCGGCGAAGGTCTGCAAAGTCCAGGATGACTTCCCTGCGCCGAGCGTGATTCGCATTTTCTTCGTCGAGAAACTTCATGTGTCGGACGGCAACAGCCGCCGCGGCGACCGTCGCGACCGTCTCGGTAATGTTCAGCGGTTCGTACGCCGCCCAGCCTTCGACACGGGACTGTTGCTCCGATCGCCCGGTCGCGGCGAGTTGCGCCTTGAACACATCTCTCAGAGACAGGCAGAGTGTAACGCCTACTACGATAACGGCGATTGCCCAGGCGATCTGTGGCTCCATCTCGTTCACCCTCTACTGCACGCTCGCAGCCCCACGCCAATCCGAGAGGCCGGCTTTCGCGTGCCGCCATCCCACCATTTTGCACGAATCGGTTCCGTTCGGAATGGGCCTACCGGCCTAAGCGCGCGGGATGTGTGTCGTCTATCACTGCCCTTCAGCCGAAGGCAAAAAGGGATGACCTGGATACCTCAGATCGCGATGAGCGTGAGGTCGTCGGCTTCGAGAATATCCAGTATCTTCGACAGTTCGGGGCGCACTGCCAAGACGGGGTGACGCTCGCGAACGAGCTCCTGGTCTTCCGGACTCATGCGCTCTAAGACGAACGTTTCGAGCTTTGCGTTGAGCGCTTCGGCACCCGACAAGTCGATGCGGTCTGCGAGCCACGCGATCACCGCGTCTTCGTTGCCAGCCGCCCGACGGCATCGCGAAACTCGTTCATGTCGAGCCCGAGGCGCCGGACCACGAACGCGCTAAAGCCGGTACCGTGATTGAGGTAGCGCCCCATGTTGCCGCCGGGTAGTTCGGCGCGCAGCTTGTCGACGGTGCGCGGCAGAAAGTAAAAGCCGAGCATCTTCTCGCGCGGGAGACGCGGGTGCCGTTGGGTCAGATCAAGCGGGGTCATCGGTACCTCCTACGGTGACTTGGCGGCCGCCTAAAGCCGCCACGATTTCGGCCACGTACTCAGCGACCAGGTCCGGACGGTCGTCGATGCTAAAGGCTTGAATGTCGTCGACGGCTGCGAAAATCTTGGGATGGCCGCGCATGACCGGGAGCACGCAGCGCGACTCACCGTTCCCGGCGATCCACTTACGATGCGCGCGCAAGATCTCGAAGCGGCAATACGGCTTCGTGAAGTACGTTTCCGAATAGACCGGGACGACGAAGCGGCTGCCGTTGATCGCCAGCGCGAGCTTCGTCTGCCAGGCGGTCCCGGCACGAATCGAAGACGTGTCGAAGAAGATCGAAAGCTTCTTACCGTCGGGGAGCGTTGCCGCGCGGAAGGGCGCGTAGACGTGCTCGAAGACCCAAGCCCCCTCTTCATGCGCGTAGCTGATGAAGACATCGTAGTCGTGCGTTTCGTCCGCCGTCGGGTCGATCTTGTTCTGCGCGTCTTGCTCGATTTGGAAACCGCGAACCCCGCTCAGACCCGAAGCCAGCACGATCCCAAGCGCGATGAGTGAGACTTGCGGCTGAATATGGTGCGATGCCAGCATCCAGACTTCAAACAGCGCGAACACACTGAGGCCGGTGAGGGCCGCAAACGTTGCGGCGAACCACGGCGCGAGGTGGCGCAAGCCGCCTAAGCGGATACGTCGCAGCTGGAAGAACACGGCGACGAACACGACGACCGCCAGCGCCGAGAAGGCCGGCACGAGCAGCAGCAGCATCCCGTTCTGCGGCTGCGTATCGTAGGAGACTTGCTTGCCGACCACCGAGCCGAGGTCGAGCGCGTTGCTCAGTGCCCAGCCGAGAAGTTCGGGTCCGCTGCGATCGGTGTACGGCGAACGGTCGCGTTCGACCGTTCCGACGATAACGAACGTCTTGTCGTCGAACTGGGCGTAGCCCGGAAACCCCCGCGGATTGGTGAAGTGGTAGATGACCGGCGCGCCGGCCGCGATCGAGGGGCCAACGCGAACGGCGACGTGGCTCGTATCGCACTGCGGGGAGCTAGCGAAGAAGCGCGGCGTCTCCAAAACGCGCACGACCATCGCCCAAACGTTTTCCGTTCCCGCCGGTTGGCCGCTCGCATCGACGAGGGGCACGTCGGCATAGCAAATCCGGTAGAACAAGTCCTTCGGAACCTGGAATCGTGGTGAAACGCGTTTGCGCCGCGCCGCTCGTCGCGCCGTAGATCTGCGGATCTTGCGGATCGAGCGGGCCGCTTTCCATCGTCATCGCGATCGACGTTCGGCTCTTCGATCGCGTAGACCGGAAACTGCGCCGCCGCCGTGCGGATGCTCTTGATCAGCGCTTCGCGGGCGGACTCCATCGGCTCGCCGCACGGTTTGGACTGGCACGGATCGAATTCGACGTCGAGGATGATGGCGTTCACCCGGTGTTTGCTCGCGACGAGCCCATCGAGAAAGGCCGCGACGCGCTTGCGATTGGTCGGAACGTCGTCGCTCCACGCGACGTCGACGATCTTGACGTCCTGCGAGAAGGCCGGCTGCACGCGCGAACTGAGCCACTGGAACGCACCCCAATCCCACTCGTGCGGCAGCCACAGGGCGGCCGCGAGCATGATCGCCGCGTAGACCCCACCAGCGCGGCGACGCCGCGCGTCCAACGCGGCAGGCTAGCCGGCCTCCAGAGCGGCTGCTTCGAACATGGCTGAGAGTTCCGGGTCTAGCCCCGTCAGGTCCTATTTCCCGGGCGCGGGCACACCAATGTCCAGCGCCCGATTGGAGCCGGCGCTCTACAATGTTTCAAATGACATCCAGCGCTCAATTCGAAGCCGGCGTACGGACTGCCGCCGGGCAGGACGCCGCGGCTTTCGTTCGGATCTACGCGCCGTTCGTCACCGGTACCGCCGTTTCGTTTGAGGAGAAATCACCCGACGAGTCCGAAATGCGCCGCCGGATCCTCGCGACGCTCGAAACACTGCCTTGGCTCACGGCGACGAGCGGCGATGAGGTCATCGGCTTTGCCTATGCTTCGCGGCACCGCGAACGCGCTGCGTACCGTTGGTCGGTCGACGTCTCGGCCTACGTCGCCGAGCGTTTTCGCGGTCGAGGCGTTGCGACGCGGCTGTACCGAGCGTTGCTCGCAATTCTCGAAGCGCAAGGGTTCCGCCGCGCACACGCCGGGATCACCCTGCCGAACCCGGCCAGCTCGAGCTTCCATCGATCGATGGGTTTCGAGCGGGTCGGCGTCTACCGGCGCGTCGGTTGGAAGTTCGGCGCCTGGCACGACGTCGAGTGGCTCGCGCGCCCACTCGGCGCCGACGATGACTCGGCGCCGAGCGAGCCCATTCCATTCGCCCAATTCCGCGAGCGCGATAGTGCAATCGGCTTATAGGGTCGGCTGCCTCCAGATTCGTTATTGCAAAAGATCGCCCGCTCGGACTTCGAGCGCCACAGCGTTCGCGCCGAGTTGGCGCAGGGTGATGGTTTGCCGGCCAGCCTCGATGTTGGCCAGCGACGGACGGCTCAGACCGGCCCGCGTGGCGAGCTGTCCTTGTGAGAGACCGTTCGCCTCGCGAGCCGCTCGGATTCGTACCGCCGCGCGTTCGTTCAGGTCTTCGATGACGTTCGCTCCACAGTTGAGATCGAGTAGTAGCCGAGATAGCGCGCCCACTCGTCGTCGCCGGCCGTGTGCCGCTTGATGACGACGAACGGGATGTAGCGCGGTTCCACCGGCTTGACGCGCAAGGGCATGCCGCCGCTTTCCGGGGTGCGGCTGCCCTTCCGAGCATTGCACTCGACGCAGGCTGCCACGAGGTTGGTCCAGACCGACTTTCCACCGGCCGACTTCGGCCTGACGTGATCGACGGTCGCGTCGCGGCTGTCGATCGTCCGGCCGCAGTAGCCGCAGCCGTAGTCGTCGCGCAACAGCACGTTCTTCTTCGTCAGCGCGACGCGTTTGCGGCCGCGCGTGATGTAGTAGAGCATACGGATGACCGACGGCAGCGGCAGAACGAGCGTGACCGAAGCGACCTTGCCGCGGCCATGAACGACTTCCGCCTTTCCCGCGTAGACCAGACGCACGGCGCGAGCGACGCGCGTCACGTTCGACGGTTCGTAGGTAGAGTTGAGCACGAGCACGTCGCTCACCGCGATCTCCTTTCGTTAGCCAGTGTAGCGTGAGAGTTTGGACGACCGGACTCGGATGAAAACGCGGCGAAGCAGCGCAGCACCGCGGGTTCTCGCCGTCAGGGGCTTCTCATGGCGCGCTACCAGTCCGCTCTTTTTACCTTGGCACTGCTTGCTAGTATTTCTAACGCCGCAGGCTGCAGCAGTAACGTACGCCGAGCTCCACGAGAACCATATTCGTGCCCTCGCCGACCCCGACACCGGCAAAGACGTCGCCCCCACGCGCCGACCGTTCGCACGGCGGTCCGACGTCTCCGCCACCGCCACCGCGAGCACGTTTCCGACCCCGACTCCAACGTCTCGCCCAGTGCCAGCGCTAGCGCGACTCCGACGCCACCCGCAACGTACAGCCCGTCGCCGACGCCGGGCCCTACGCGACCCCAAGTCCAAGTCCGACCCCAAGGCCGCGCGCACCGTCCGTGCCGACTCCGAGCCCCAGCCCCAGCCCTAGCCCCAGCGGCGTGGGAATTCAAACGCCAACTCCAACGCCGACTCTCGTAACGCCGGCGCCGGCGTCCCGACGCCATCACCAACTCCGAGCCCGAGTCCGACCCCGACGTGGCCTTCGGAGTTCCGACTCCCTCGCCGACGCCAACCACGCCGAAGGGAAATTTCTTCTAAACAAAATCTTGGAGCGGGCGCCGGGAATCGAACCCGAGTCGACTGCTTGGAAGGCAGTGGCATTGCCACTCTGCAACACCCGCAAAATGGTCCGCAGGGTCCGATTCGAACGGACGATGCCTTACCGCTTGGCGACCCGCGGAGATTGCTCCGCGCTCTTTCCAACCGAGCTACGGGAGCATGGCACGCGACGGGGCGACGATCCCGTTTTCCGGCGTGAAAAGACGGCGGCCGAGCCAACGTGGCCGAACGCGTGAAGGGGAATTGCTGCGGCGAGCGCATTCGCCGCAGCAGTGGACCTAGCGCCGATCGGGCTTCGCGAAATCGGCGATGACGGACGGTGCTGCCGTGTCGAACCCGACGACGTCGAGCATGCCGGCGTCGTTCGGGTCGGCCAGCGTGAAGCCGGTCGAGGTCATTCCGGCCACGACGAGCTTCGCGCCAAGACCCGTGCGCTCGCGATAGCGCCGGAGCGCTTCGTCCGCGTGGATCGTTCCGGCCCACGTCTCGTTATCCGTGTAGATCACGAACACGTCGACGTCCATGCGATGCTCGAGTGCGTAGAGCATCGGCAGCGCACAGTCCGTCGCCTGGAACGGGAGGTCTTGGGTGCGCTTCAGGACTCCCGCCAGACGCTCGTCGCGCGAGATCGGGAGTTCGACGAAGCGGTTCGAGAACGCCATGACGGTTGCGCGCTCTTCCGAACGGACGTGCGTCATGAGCATTGCCGCCGCCGCCGCGCGCGGCTGCAGGCCCGGAATTCCGGCGACGGAACCGGACCCCATCGAACCCGAGACGTCGACGCCCACGAGCATTCGCGCCCCGGACGGCTCGACCGATTCGAACGCGAGGTAGAAGGCCTCGTCGAGGGCTTCCACGATCGCATCGACCGGCTTCCAGGTCCCGTCTCCGCGCGCGCTCTTTCCGGCACGATACGTTTCGTGCGCGGCCAGCAGCGCGATCGGATGAACGCGCGCCTGACGCAGGCGTTCGCGATCCGCCAGTCGCTCGCGGACGAGCTTCGTGGCGGCGGACTTCGGCGTCAGCAGCCCCACGCGCGTCATCGTCGCGAGGTTGCGGATCGTCGCCGTCATCGGCATCGTTTCCAGAAGCGCTTCCCACACGCCGGGCTCCCGCAGCCAGGCTGAGGGAACCGCTTCGCGCGGGAGCTTCGCGTCGCGCACGAGCGCGACGCACGACGCGATGTCGCCGTCCGCGACGGCCTTGGCCGTCTCGAACGCGTTGACGATCGCGAGTTCCGCCACGTCGACGGGCGCGGTGCCGCGCACGACCCAGGCATAGAGCGCGCGGCGCGCCTCATCCAGCGCGACCGGGTGCGCCAGGCGCATGAGGTCGCGATGCGTGAAGCCGAACCGGTTTTGGTACTTCACGAACTGGTAGGCGAGTTCGCCGACCGGCTTATTCTCGTACCAGTCGCGCACGCCCGAACGCAATCCGCGTCCCCATCCCCGGAACTGTTCGATGTACGAAGCGAATTCCAGGAGGTGCGAACCGGTGCGGCAGACGGTTTGCAGGCCTTGTCCCAGCGCCAGACGTCGCGTCGTGTCGTCCCCGAAACCGGCGCACATCGCCAGCGCGAAGATTGCGGGAGAGACCTTCGGTGCACGACCGGCCTTCGAGATGGCGATCGTACGCTCGACCACGCCGGCGCCGTTCTCGCGCACCATCTTCGCGAGATGCAAGGCATTATCGAGCGTCAGCGCACGCTCGGTCGCATAGTACGTTCCGCCTTCGGATCCGAGGATCAGAAAGCGGTCGACCCGGTCCCACGCGTCGAGCGCGTAGACGAACCCGCCCGCGCTGTTCGCGACCTGATCGCGCTCGGCTTGGGGAGCGAGTTGCGACGTCCCGGACACGCGTCCGTGAAAGAGCTTTTGGAAGAGTTGCATGGGATTCGTACCTCCTTTCAATGAGGTGAGCGGTGTAGTGAGCGGCACGGGCAAGTTGTGCCGGCGGACGGGAAGGCGCGTTGCGCCCCGGGACTCTCGATCCCGACTCCCTGGTGGCGAGATAACCGTCGACGTTCGGCCCGTGTCGAAAGGTTGGCGCCGCGGACAAGTTGGTCGCACCGGGTTTCTGGCTCGCCGCGCATCTCGCGAGATGCTTGGCTTCCGGATTCGAACCGTCGCCTCCAAAGATAACCCGACACTATCGGCCCGCGGCTGCTCCGATCCGTGCGGACAAGTGGTGTTCCGGGGTGGGCTTGCGCCCAGATGCTCTACCACTGAGCTACGCGCAGTCGCAATCTGCGCGGCTGGAATCGAACCAGCGACCTTCCCTGACCAAAGGTAACCCGAAACGTTCGGCCCGCAGGACCGGAATTGAAATGGCGCACACGACGGGAGTCGAACCCGCTCCATTCCGGTCGACAACCGGACGCCCAGCCGTGAGGCGACGTGTGCATCGATCGGGGCCGCGCGGACGAGTGGCGCCTCAGGAATGGAGCCGAAGCTCCGCGGCGCTCTTCCACTGAGCTAAGCGCATGACTGCGCTGCCGGGCTCGAAACCGGCGACTTCCGCTGTCGGTAACCTGAAACTTTCGGCCCGCGCGGCCGCAACAAAATCTCGGAACGTGTAGGAGTCGAACCCTGCCCGTGTGGGCCCCCGCAGTTTTCAGGACTGCTTGCGCGCCGCCGCGCCGGCACGTTCCACTGGAGACGACGGCCGGTGTCGAGCCGGCTCATAGGAGTTTTGCAGACTGCCGCGTTCCCGTTTCGCCACGTCGTCATGGAGCGCTCGGTGAGATTCGAACTCACACCCAACACGTTCGAAGCGTGCTGCTCGGTCCGTCGAGCTGCGAGCGCATGGTGACCTGCGCGGTGCGAATCGAACGCACGTAAAGCGATTTAGAAGATCGCGGCCTTTCCACTAGGCTACGCGCAGACTGGAGCCGATCGTCGGAGTCGAACCGACGTCTGCGGGTTACGGAGCCGCAGCTCTGCCCTTGAGCTAGATCGGCGCGGGAAATTGGCTCCGGGACGTGGACTTGAACCACGATCGACGCGGGTTCAAAGCCCGCCGGCTTACCGTTAGCCCATCCCGGATCGTGCGCGCCCGGCGATTCGAACGCCGCGTCTCCTGCTTAAAAGGCAGGTGCTATTCCGCGTTAGCTTGGCGCGCGTATTTGGTAGAGATGCTGGGATTCGAACCCAGGGCCTCGCGCTCCCGAAGCGCGCGCTATGCCAAACTTAGCTACATCTCTGCATTGCGGTGGACGGACTCGAACCGTCGCCGTGGCAGCTTATGAGGCTGCTGCCCTGCCGCTGGGCGACACCGCACCGCTAGTGCGTGGAGAGAGATTTGAACTCCCAACGGCGCCGTAGGCGCAGCGCGTTTACGGCGCGCGTGCTTCACCGGTTTGCATATCCACGCAGGTTGGTCGGCGAAGAGCGATTCGAACGCTCACGTCCTTGCGGACGGCAGGGTCTGAGCCTGCTGGGTCTCCCGAATTCCCCCATTCGCCGGGATCGTTTTGGCTGCCGGGGCTGGATTCGAACCAGCATCCTACTCGGTAACAACGAGCTGCATGTCCGTCATGCTGCCCGGCAATGTGGAGATGGAGAGAATCGAACTCTCGCGTGACCGGGTGCAGACCGGTTGCCTTCCCGCTTGGCGACATCCCCAGATGTGGCCGGGAGTGAGGTGCTCGCACCCTCGTCTGCGCGCCTTCAACGCACCGCTACGCTGTCTCAGCTAACTCCCGAATATCTTTCTTCTGCGATTGCGCACGCCGCGACGAACCTGAATCGATCGCCCGCACGCAATCGCAGATGTTTTTACGAACCGTTGAAGTTTTCAAAGATCGAATTGAGTTAGAAATCCGGGTGACCGGTGGGACTCGAACCCACTTGCTTCTGCTCCACGAGCAGACGCCTCGACCGCTTCAGCCTCGACCACCATGGCAGACCGGGTAGGACTCGAACCCACAACTCGCGTTTTGGAGACGCGCACGTTTCCTTTACGCCACCAGCCTTTGCGCCGCCTAAACGAGAAGGGGACCGGCGTTTTGCCGATCCCCTTCGTACGTCCAAAGACGCTCAGAGTAAAAGCAAAACTGTTCTAGCCACTGCCCTCGCGATCCAAATTCCAGCTTGGTGACGACGGAAAATATCCCGCGCCGCCGAGCATGGCGATGCCGACCCGCGTGGTCGCGGTCTTTTGGCTCGCAAGGCATAGCGATCTCTGCTTTTGCAGCATACGCCTTATCCTACAGCCATTTGCAATAAAGTCAAGATGTCAATAATACAAACACTCGCAATCGCGAACGCATCACAAATACGTTCGCCGCGGGCCTCGACGATGTGTTCTTCGTGACGTCGTAACTAGTCGGGAACGAACTCGAGGCGGCCGCGTCCGATCATGAAATCGGCCATCCCGTAGTAAATATCGTGCACGTGCGGTCCGATTTCGGGCCGCGGGTCGATACCGGTAGGAAACACGACGTCGTCGACGGTTCCCGACAGTTCCTCGGGCATTTCCGGCCAGAAGACCGGCTCGGGCGACCGGTATGCGACGACTTGGGGAGCCTCTTTCGCGAGGAGTGCGACGCCGGCGCGGTACTGCAGCGTGGGCCGATCGGAGTCTTCGTATCCGGGCAGCGGATCGATTCCGTGATACATCAGCAGCCAGCCGGCGGGGGTGAGCACCGGCGGCGGACCCGTTCCGATCTTGATCGTGCCCCAAGGGCCATCGGGGTACATCAAACTTCCCATTTCCAGCGGATTGAGGAGCTGCGCGATATCCTTCTGAACCGCGTACGCGGGAAAGTACGCGATGCTGATCCCCTCGCGCTCGCGGGGCGGCAGCGCGAGAATCGCGGGGATGATCGCCCGGCCGACCGCGATGGACGCGTGGAGCGTCGGGCGGTGCAAGATTGCGTACGACGGGACGCCGAGCGGCGAACTCACGATCTCCGGAAAAAAAGCGGCGTCCTTGTCCCCGATGCCGGCGTCTCGTCCGAAGTTGATGAGACCGAGACGTCGCCACTGACGCGCGTCGATAGAGGTTGCGACCGCGACGCGCGGTCCGGTCGGACCAAAGGCGCAGTACGCCATGAGGTACAGGTCGAGCGCCGGGACGAAGGTCACGCGCGGATCCTCGCAGCCGTAGCCGCCGGGCTCCGCGCGGACTTCGTACGGGACATCGGGCTCGAGTGCGAAGCCGTCGCGCCGGAATTCGACGGAATCGCCCGACCATGCGGAGGTACAGCGCGCGACGCGCGACACGTTACCGGCTGCGACGGAGCGCGGTAAGAGCAACAGCTCGCCCTCGCGCGTCCGCGCGCACGCCGGATTGATCGTTCCTTCCCGTTCGGCTTCGGTGTCCTCCGGGGAAAGCACGACGCCAAAGCGTTGGAACGAGGCGCGCGGCATGGCCTGCGCTTCGCCGCGGCAATCACTTCCCTTTGCCGGCATAACGAATCGTTAAGGAATATGCACGCTCGGGTACGTAGTTCCGAATATGCATGCAAACACTACACCCATCGTGACCGGTATCGACGTACACGTCTACAACGTGAAGGACTTCGATCGGGCCCTTAGCTTCTATACGGCGCTGCTTGGCAGCCCCGCGACCGTCACGCCCGGCGTTTGGGCCGAGTTCGAACTTGCCGACGGCTCGGCGTTCGCCATCGGCAAGCACGAGAATTTCCCGTGGCAGCCGGGCTACGACATCATGTTTGCGGTTCCAGACGTCGCCGAGGCCGTCGCTCTCGTGCGCACTCTCGGCGGCAAAGCCGCAGAGCCGGGCGAATCGCCGGTCTGCTTCATGTCGTTCGGCGAGGACACCGAAGGAAATCAGCTCGTGTTGCACCGCCGGAAATGAAGGCCTTCAGTACGGCGCCAACCTCCAGGCGCGAGGCCTCGACCGGAGACGTTCGGCCGCCCGTCTAATCTCCGTCAATGCTCTTCCCCGCGCGCCGAGGCCCGGCGTGAACCGACAGCGAGTTTGGGTCGTCGCGCTCAGCCTGATCGCATTGATCGTCTTCATGCCGGCGGCGGGCGACGGCTGGAAGCGCTCCGGGACGTTCGGCATGCGCATCGAGCGGGCCGAGCCGCTCGTGCGGGCTGTGACGCCGCACTCGCCCGCGTCCCGCGCCGGGATCCAGCCGGGCGACATGATCGACATACGCGCGCTCGGAATCAACGGTCACCTCGATCTGATGGCGCCGCGTCCGGGGAGCACGCTCGGACTCATCGTCATCCACGACGGGACGCCCCGCGCGGTCACGCTGACCGCCGAGCCCGGCGAAATGAAAGCGCCGCTGCGCTGGCTCATCTTCGGCGAGTTCGTTTCGACTGCGGCCTTCATTCTGGTGGGCGCGCTGCTCGTTTTCCTGCGGCCCGCGCCGATGACGTGGTGGCTCTGGCTCTACTGCGTCGGCATCGTACCGGTCAACGAACTGCTCGACTTCTATTCGTTTCTTCCGCACCGGGCGATGACCGGCGTGTGGCTTACGGCGCGGGTCCTCCTCGGCGGCTTCAGCGCTTTTCCTTTGATGCCGTTCGTCTTGCGCTTTCCCGAAGACCGAATCTCGGGCTGGCGGGCGCGGGTACGCGTTCCGGCGATCGCCTTTACGGCGATTCTGCTCGCCTACTACATCACGATCGCCTGGATCGGGCTGCGCGACGGTCTATCGCACTATTCGCTTTTCAACGGGCTGCCCGCGCTCGGCGTGTACCTCTTCTCGGCAACGCTGCTCGTCCTCACCTTCAGCCGCTCGCACGGCTCTGCGCGCCAGCGCCTGAAGTGGGTCGTTACGGGAATGCTCGTCGGCTTCGTCGCGCAGGTGCTGGTCTACGTGCCGGGCCCGATTTGGCTTGGGCCGCTGTGCGAACTCATCTCGATCGTCATGCCGATCAGCGTCGCGTACGCCGCGCTGCGCCAGCGCCTCATCGACGTCGACTTCGTCATCAACCGCGCGATCGTCTACACGATCATGACGGCGCTGTTGATCGCGTTCGTCAGCCTAATCGACTTCCTGACCTCGCATTTCATCTCGGAGTACCACCTCGCGCTCTACGCCGAAGCCGCGGCCACGATTGCCGTCGGCTTCGCGCTCGATCGCTTCCGCGGCGAGCTCGATCGCCTCAGCGAACGAATTTTCTTCAAATCGCGGCACGAAGCCGAAGCGCAGCTCGACCGCGTCGCGCGCTCGCTCGAGTTCGCGACCCGTCAAGACAGCATTCAAGAGGCAGTCGTCGACGAACCGGTTCGCTGGCTGAAGCTCGCCTCCGCCGCGCTCTTCACGTCCGACGAAGAGCGGCACCGCTACGTCCGCACGCACGGCCTCGGCTGGGATGGCGAGGAACTCCGCGAACTCATGGACGACGATCGCGTGGTGCGCTATCTCAAAGCCGAGCGCGAGCCGCTCGGCGCCAAAGAGGTCGCGTGGAACGTTGCGGGACTGCCGAAGGGCGCAGCCGCACCGGCTTATTTTCTTCCGATCTTTTGCCGCGAAGCGCTGCACGCGTTCGTCGTGTACGGCGCGCACGCCGACACGACGGCGCTCGATCCGACCGAAACCTCACTGCTCGCCGCGCTCGGACCGCGCGCGGGCATCGCGTTCGATCACCTTACGTACGAGGTGATGCGCGAACAACTCGCGACCGCGAACGAACGCGCCAACCTCAACGAGAAACTTCTGTCGGCGTGGGTCGGCCGCGCGAAGACACAAGCAGAGGAACCCGCTCTCCGATTAGCTCCTAGCGCGCGTCTTGGAGGCGGCCTTCGCGGTACAAGAGCGCGAGCCGAGGATCGTAGCGCGGCAGCAACGCCGCCGATTCGGGCGGCGACCACATCGTCAGAACGTTCATGTTCGCCTTTTCCAGAACCGCGACGGCTTGTTGCGTTTCCCCGGCCGCGACGTACACGGCGGCGAGCGAACTCGGCGCGACGAGGTTCCGCTCCGGCGAGTGCGCGATGCGGTCGGCTTCGACGACGGCTGCGGCGCGGTCGCCCTCTTTTGCGCGGCAGTAGGCGATCCACGTGCGCAGCTGAACGCGGTTAAAATCCTTGGACGTAAAGTGCTTTAAGATCGCGAGCGCGCGTTCGGCGTGACCGCTCTGCTCGAGCGCCATTGCGATGTGCAGGCGCGAGAGGACGCTGCCGGGATAGATCGCGAGGGCCTGCTGAAACGGGGCAACCGCTTCGGCATAGCGGCCAGAATAGTAGTACGCGACGCCGAGCGAACGCCAGGTGAGGAACGAGGTCGGATCCAGGCGACTCGCTTCGCGCAGTTCGGCGATGCTGCGCGTGAAGTCGCCGGAATAGAGCGTCTGGATGCCGTACCACAGGTGTGCCGGCGCGCTGTTCGGCTCGAGCGCGATCGCCGTCTCGAATTCGTGCGCGGCGGCTTTGGGACTGTGCCCATACCAATCGAGGTAGCAGCCGTAACTCACGTGCGCCTCGGCGCTCGCCGGCCCGGCGCGCAGGGCTTGCAGCGCGTAGTCCCTCCCGGCATTGACGTGAGCCCGGCGCGTATCTCCAAGGGTCAACTGCGCGACTCGCAGTTCGATGTCGGCGAGACCTGCGTAACCGAGCGCGCTGCGCGGCGCGAGCCGCGTGACCTCGCGAAAGTCGGCCTGCGCGAGCGACATCTCCTTGAACGGCACTTTGTCGAAGTAATATCGGCCGAGGCGATAGGCGCGCTGCGCGGTCGGCGGCAGCGTGGAAATTGCACCCCGTAGCCCATGCGGTTGCGCCGACCGATAGGCCAGACTCGCGCCCGCGCCGACGGCCACGACCAGGGCAACGGCAGCGGCGGTACGCAGCACCCCGAAGCTTCGCCGGCGTCGGTCCAGCGTCGGCACTTCGGGCGGCACGTCCGCCGCTTCGGCGCTCCAGACTTCGGCGGCGAAGCGATACCCGCGGCGCGGTACGGTCAGAATGAGGCCGCCCTTCCCGAACGCTGCGAGCGACTTGCGCAACAGGTAGACTTGCTGCGACAAGTTCCCTTCCTGGACGAATTCGCCCGGCCAGAGCGTCTCGAGGAGCATCTCCTTCGTGAGGAGCTCGCGCGGCCGTTCCAGGAAGAGGGCGAGCAGCTCCAGCGCCTTGGGCGTGAGCGCGATGGGACTCTCGCCCCGCGTCAGCGTGCCCCGCAGGCGGTCGAACACGAACGACTCGAAAATGAGGTAGCGCCCGTCCATGGCCATACTCTATTTTACGCCATTGTTAAACGAAACGGAGAGTTTTGAGAAATTTTTAGAGATTAAATCTCGCTAATTTCCACAGCGCCTCCTCGCCGGGAGGGCTTCGGGCGAGCGGCTCCCAAGCTCCGGCTCATGGCCATCGCGTACCTCGCGATCAAAGTGCTGCACATCATGCTCGCGATCACCGCACTCGGCGCCAACCTGACGTACGGTGCGTGGTTCGCGCGAGCGAATCTCAACCCGGCGTTCGCGCCGGTCGCGCTGCGCGGCATCCGGTTTCTCGACGACTGGATCGCGAATCCCGCGTACCTCCTGATGCTCCCGACCGGCGCCGCGATGGTGCTCCTGGGCGGCCTCTCGTTCCGGACGCACTGGATCGCGCTGTCGCTCGGCTTGTGGGTGATCGCGGTCCTGGCCGGCTACCTGGGCTACTCGCCCGTCCTGCGCGCACAAATCCGGGCAGTCGACGCCGAGGGCATCGCGAGCGACGCAGCGAGACGCCTCGCCGTGAGGGGCTATGTTTGGGCGGGGATTCTCGGCGTGCTCATCGTCACGATCATCGTGCTCATGGTCTTCAAGCCTCAGTAGCTGGCGCAAGCCCCTCCGGAAACGCGCTTCATTATAAAGCACGCCGGGCCGTCGCCGTTGCCGTTGCCCAAGAGCAGCTCGAACAAGCCTAGCGATCCGCGCTCCGCACGCGAGGAAAACTTTGAGCGTTTTTTAGATCGAGGCGCGCGAGTTAACATGTCTTCCTGAAGATTCGTGAGAGCCGCGCGCGGTAGGATGGTGCCGAAGCCATTCGCTGGAGCACTCATGTTAGAAGCATCGCAACCGGTCGCCGGCACGCTCGAAGATCGACTGAAACGCCAAGGTCTGCAAGCAGACGACGTCCTCCTCGTGCGCGACATCGGCAGTTTGCAAGCCGCCGTCGACGCGTGTCGAGCGGACGGAAAAGAGAGTCCGATCATCGTGCTTCGTGCACGGCCGCTGAGCGACGAACCCATCGAAGTGGGCGACATCCGGCTCGACCAGCGGAACAACTTGCTGCGCTATGCCGGCCGGGAGTGGCTGCTGCGCTCCAAACCCGTCTCGGTGCTCGCCGCGCTCATGCGCAGTCCGGGGCGCGTGATCCCGCGCGAATCGCTCATCCAGCAAGTCTGGGGCGAGTTTCGCGCCGAGCACGATGCCACGCTGCGCGTCTACGTCCACCAGCTCCGTCAGATCATCGACGCCGGCGCACCCCGCCGGCGGCATATCGTGACGGTTCGCGCCACCGGACGTCGCGGCGGCTACCTCTTCCGCGCTTAAGCGCTGCCCGCGGGCGCCTCGCACGCCTCGAAGGCGAAGCTGTACACGCCGACGCCGTAGCCTTCCGGGCTCAAGCGCAGCTCGTGCTGGCCGAACTTCGCGTTCATGACGAGTTCGTAGGCGCGCGACGCGTCGACGGTAACGTACGAGGTGCCGTCCGCGTCGTAGCGGATGTCGCTGCCCGCATCCGCCTTCGCGACGGGCAGGCCGTCTTGGGTAACGTCGACCCGCACGCTCTTACCGTCGGCTCCGGGAGCGAGGACGCCGACGACTTCGATCGCGTGATAGCGTAGCGCTACGTAGCCCTTGAGGCTGTTCGAGACGGCCGCCTGGGGCGTGAGCCGCCAAACCCCCTGCAAGTAGATCGCGCCGTCGCGGTGCGTGGCGTCGCGGTCGGTATAGGTAGAGTCGCGCGCGGGGTTGTCGAAGGCCGTCGCGTCGGCGATGTGCTCGTGCGCGATGAGCAGCTCGGGCGTGTGCAGGTAGCAAAGCGCGCCGGGCCGCGTGTAACTGTCCTGCGGCAGCAGCGCCATCACGGGCGGCAAGGTCAGCTGCGGATTCGCCGCCTTGAGCAGCCCCTGGATCTTCGCCTCGGTCTCGGGGTATTCGCCCTCGCCGCTCACGCTATCGACCAGCTTGCCGTTCTGATCGTACAAATACTCGTGCGGCCAGCCGTCGTTGTGGTAACGGTTCCAGATCGCGTCCTTTGAATCGAGCACGATCGGCCACGTTACGTCGAGATGTTTGGCCGCCGCTTCGACGTTCGCGCTTTGCCCGGAAAAGCCGAACTCCGGCGTGTGGACGCCGACGATGACGAAGCCGTCGTCGCGATAGCGCTGATACCACGTGCGCAGATAGGGCAGCGTGCGCAAGCAATTCACGCAGGTATATTCCCAGAAATCTACGAGCACGACCTTACCGTGAAGGGCTTTGAGGTCGAGCGGCGGGCTATTCAGCCAACCGCTGTTGCCGTCAAAGTTCTGGATCGTGCCGCTCGCCGGTGCAAGCCCGAGCGTTAGCGCTAGCAGTGCGCCGGCAAGCGTTCGAAAGCCGCGGATGGAGCGCATCGCTTAAATCGTACACCCGCTGCTCAAGGAAGCGGCGGGTGTTTAGCGCGCCTTCCTGAGTTTGTTAAGCGAGTAAACAGACGACAGGACCTCACGCGCGACGCTGGCAACGGGCCTTGCATAACCGCTCCTTAATGCGTGAAGGTCCTCGAACCCTTTGCTTCGTCGCTGACGGCGCGGGTGGTCTTCGCGCATCTTGCGGTTATCACCAACCAAGGCCAACAAGGAGACAGTATGCTGAGACGCAGTCTTAGTTCGCTGATCGCCTGCCTCACGCTCGTGGCGATGCTCGTCCAGGGAACTTGGGTTCTGGCCGGCACCACGGGTACGATAAGCGGAACGGTCACCGATACTGCGACGAAACAGCCACTCGCAGGCGCGAGAATCAATGCCACCAGTCCTTCCCAATCGGCAACGGCAATAGCCGACGCGCAAGGACATTACACGTTCCTCTCGCTCGCACCCGACACGTACGTCCTGTCGGTCGAGTACGACAAATACGACTCGATTCTACTTTCGGGCGTGACGGTACAAGCGGACCAGGTCCGCGTTATCCCGCTTAACCTCGCGAAAAGCCTGAAGACGATCGCGACGGTGCACAACGTCGCTGCCTCGGCGCTCGTCAAGTCGGGCGTGACCTCCGACGTCTACTCGATCACCGCGGCCCAACAAGAGAAGCTTCAAGGAGTCGGCGGCGGCGGCGCCTTGAACAGCGCCTGGTCGGCGCTCGCAACCGTTCCCGGCGTGTTCGTCATGCCCGGTCAAAGCGGCTACATCGGTGCCGGTCCGACGATCAGCATCCGCGGCGGCGACTACGACCAAATCGGTTACGAAATCGACGGCGTCCCGATCAATCGCGCCTTCGACAACTACCCCTCCGGCCCGGCCTCATCGCTCGGCCAAGGTGAGTTGCAGGTCTACACCGGCGGCGGTCCGGCGAACGCCGAAGCCAATGGTATCTCCGGTTTCATCAACCAAGTCATCCGGACGGGATCCTATCCGGGATTCAGCAACGTCGACTTGGGCATCGGTGGTCCGGCATACTACCACAAGGCGAGCTTCGAATTCGGCGGAGCCTCACCCGATCACAACTTCTCGTACTACCTCGGGCTGGGCGGCTACAACCAGGACTTCCGCATCGCCGACCAGTTCAACGGCGCTCCCGTCAGCAATCTCTACGGCGAACCGCTCGTCCCGTGCGGCGTAACGCCGACGCAGACGTTCCAAACGGCGCCGTCATGCTTCGCGAACGCCTCGACCGGTTACGGCAACCCGTATAGTAACCCCACGCTGCCCAACAACGTACCGGTCTACGCAGGGCAAGCCTACGTGTTGGGACCCGCGAACATCGCCTCGACCGCTAGCGTGGCCGACCGCGACAACGTGCTCAACCTGCACTACGGCATCCCGCACAAAGACGGCACCAAGGACGACATCCAGTTCCTTGGGATGATCAACTATATCAACACCAACTTCTACGAGTCGCCCAACAATCAAGGCGGAGTCCCCACCTTGAATGCCGTGGGCGTCGGGGCTCCCCTGTACATCGACGGCTATCAACTCAACGCTCAGCCGGGTACGCTGACCACGGGCTTTAGCCCGAACTCGGTCTCGACGTACTATTTCCCGTTCTCGTCGCAGAACCGGGCGATGTTCGCGCCGATCCCGGTCAACCAAGAAGACGCGCAAATCAACAATCAGGCGATCTATAAGCTGCAGTACACGAAGTCCCTAGGCAGCAACGCGCTCTTCAAGGTGTACGGCTACACCTACTACTCCAACTGGATGCAGAACGGGCCAAATACGACGTATTCTAACTACGTCGGCTGCTGCAGCCCCGACTACGAGCTGTCGAGCCACACGCGCGGTCTCAGCGGCACCTTCACCGACCAGCTGGGCTCGAAGAACCTCGTGAGCCTCGAAGGTTCGGCGACGACCGCAAATACCACGCGCGACAACAACACCCAAATGATCAACGGCCTGTACACGCTTTTCGGCGAACCCGGCGCGCAGAACGCACGTACGGTCGTCGGAGCGCTGGTCAACGCCTCGAATCCGTATAGCGGCCTGTGCTACACCTCGACCGGTGCGCCGACGACGTGCAGCTTCAGCGGACCCGCGCAATTCGCGACGATCGGCAACATTCCGAGCGGCGCGAACGCTCCGGTTCCGGCCGGTGCGACGACCTGCGGCGGCGGACCGTGCGAATACCTCGTTACCGACAACGGTCTCTACGCCACGTACAATACGGTCAAGCCGAACTTCTACGCCGGCGCACTGACCGACGAGTTCCGTCCGACCAGCCAGCTCAGCATCAACGCGGGCATCCGCTTCGACGAATATCAGTTCGTCGGCAGCAACACGCAAGGCACCGCTGCGCGGACGTTCTACTACAACGCGTACAACATGGACAACTGCCTCGATGCGGCCAAGAATATCTTCGACAAGGTGGTCGATCTCGGATTGGCCAGCCCGACGGCACCCTGCCCGACCGGCTACACCGCGGCGAACTTCACGAACCCCGCGGGGAACGTGACGCAGACCTATCCGGAGTGGGAGCCGCGCCTGGGTGCGACCTACTCGCTCAACCCCAACACGGTCTTCCGGATCAACTACAGCCGGAACACCCAGGCTCCCAACAGCGCGTTCGAACAGTACAACGCGCTGCAGCAGAGCGCTCCGCAGCTCCTGTACGGAACGTACGGGTTCCAGAAGTTCGGTTTCACGACGCCCGACCACGCGATCGTGCCGCCGGCTTCGAACAACTACGACTTCTCGTGGGAGCAGCAATTCCCCAACCAGATCTCGATGAAGGTCTCGCCGTTCTACCGGACGACGCAGAACCAGATTCAGCAGTTCTACCTGAACCAGCTCACGAGCTTCGTTTCAGGCCTGAACGTCGGGAAGCAGACCTCGAGAGGTCTCGAGTTCGAACTCGACAAGGGGAACTTCAACGCGAACGGTCTTTCGGCGCGTCTGTCGTTCACCTATACGAACAGCTACATCAACTACACGACGCCCAACAACGGTTTGAGCGTCATCACCAACCTCAACAACGGCATCGCGGGCTACAACGCGTACACCTCGTATTGCGCGTCGCATCCCACGAACAGCAAGTGCGGTGCCACGGCAACCGGTCAGGCGGCCGCGCCGTGCTACCTTCCGGGCGCAACGGCCGGGTCGATGGGAACCCCGGATCCGACTTGCGCCACCGGCGACATTGCGAATCCGTACTGGAACGCGCCGGTTCAGAACCTGCTCAGCGAGACGGCCAACTACGCGACCTTCGACATCCTGCCGGCAGGCATCGGAAGCGCAGTTTCCGGGTATGGGGCACCCTATACCGCCTCGCTCGTGGTCAACGAGCGAGTCAATAAGCTCGCAATCGCACCGATCGTTCAGTTCTTCGGCGGCCAGCGCTACGGCGCTCCGCTGACCACTGAAGGCGTCGCGCCGGATCTGTGCGGAGTCGCCCCGTTACCAACAACGATAGCGGGCGATCCGCGCTACAAGTACAGCGCACCCGGCGGGAGTCCGTTCGACGCGAGTACGTGCGGAACGCTTGCCAACGGCATCCCGGATCCGTACACCGGAGCCTTCGACGGGATCGGCGCCTTCGTGGCCCCGTCGCAGCTCCAGCTGCACCTGCAAGTCAGCTACGACGTGAGCAAGACGTTCACGATCGTCGCCAACATGACCAACATCGTCAACGCCTGCTTCGGCGGGACGAACCGCGGTTGGGTCTCGGGTAGCGTGAACGGCGATCCCGTTTGCGGCTACGGCGTGCTGGCCGGCGGTCTCGGCGGCGACATCGGCAACACCTACAACCCTGGAACGAAGATCCAACCGTACGTCAACACGCCGTACGCGCCGACCTTCCCCTTCCAACCGTTCGGGTTCTTCGTGAACGCCAAGCTCAAGATCTAAGCCTCGGCTTCGATCGAAAGAGAGGCCTCCGCTCCGGCGGGGGCCTCTTCTTTTTTCGCAAGCGCTCGCGTCTCTCGCTAGCGCTCGCGCTCGATGAGGTCTTCGTTGATGCTCATCGCCGCCGCCGCACCGCTCGCCGCGGCGAGCACGACCTGGTGACGGTGGTTGGCGGCGTCACCGGCGGCGTAACAACCGCGGACGCTGGTGCGCCCGCAGTCGTCGACCGCGATGCTGTCGTCGCGCTCGAGCTTACAGCCGAGCGCCGCCGGCAGCGTGCTGCGCTGGCGCAGCGGGGCGCTGAGAAACACGACGTCCGCTTCGACGCTCGTACCGTCGTGCAGTTCCACGCGCACGGCGTCGCCCGTCTCGCTGTAGCGCGCAACGCTGCCGGCGTAGAGCCGCGGCTTGTGGCGCTCGAACCAGGCCCGGTCTTCGGCCGCCGGACCGCCGTCGTCGCTCGCAAAAATCACGAGATCTTTGCTCCAGCGGTACAGTTCGCGCGCCAGGCCGATCGCGTCGCAGGCCGGCCCGCTGACGCCGATACGCCGGTCGCGAAATTCCCAGCCGTCGCAATACGGGCAGGTGAAGACGCGCGAGCCCCACAGCGCGTGGACGCCCTCGACTTTGGGGAGCACGTCGCGCACGCCGGTCGCGAGCAAGATCAGCTTGCTCTCGAACGCGTGGCCGGACTCGGTGTGGGCGACGAATCTGCCGTCGCTGTGCTTGACGTCGACGACGTGATGCTCGTCGAGCGAGACGTCGGTGTACGGTTCGAGTTGGGCGCGCGCGATGGTCAGCAGCTCGACCGGGTGGACGCCCTCGCGCGACAAGAACCCGTGCATCTTCTTGGCCGGCGCGTTGCGCGGTTTCCCGGCGCCGAGAATGAGGGTCTTGCGCCGCGCGCGTCCCAGGACGAGGGCAGCGCTCAGTCCGGCGACGCCGTCACCGACGATGATGCAGTCGAAAATCTGCGGCATGCCGCCTCCTTTCGCGCTCGAGCTTAGGCGATCGTCAGCGGCCGGTAGCGGATGCGGTGCGGTCGCGCCGCTTCTTCGCCGAGCCGCTCGATCTTGTTCGCTTCGTATTCTTGGTAGTTGCCCTCAAAGAAGAAAACGCGCGAATCGCCTTCGAACGAGATGATGTGGGTCGCGATCCGGTCGAGAAACCAGCGGTCGTGGCTGACGACGAGGGCCGTTCCCGCGAATTCCGCGAGCGCGTCTTCGAGCGCGCGCAGCGTCTCGACGTCGAGATCGTTCGACGGCTCGTCGAGCAGCAGCACGTTGGCGCCCGCCAGCAGGGTCTTCGCGAGGTGCAAGCGGCCCCGTTCGCCGCCCGACAGCGAGCCGACGTTCTTCTGCTGGTCCGCGCCCTTGAAGTTGAAGCGGCCGAGGTAGGCGCGCGTCGGCATTTCGAACCGGCCGACCATCACGAGGTCGAGGCCGCCGCTCAAGTCCTCGAAGACCGTTTTCGTATTGTCGAGGTCCTCGCGCGTTTGATCGACGACCGCGAGCTTGACGGTCGGCGCCGACGTCGATCGTCGCCGGCGTCGGGCTGCTCTTTGCCGGCGATCATGCGAAACAAGGTCGACTTCCCGGCGCCGTTCGGGCCGATGATCCCGACGATCGCGCCCGCCGGAATCGTAAAGGTGACGTCGTCCATCAGCAACCGGTCGCCGTAGGCTTTGCGCACGCCCGAAAACTCGATCACTCGATCGCCCAGCCGCTCCGCGACCGGGATGAAGATATCTTGCGTTTCGTTGCGTTTTTGGTACTCGTAATCGGAGAGTTCGTCGAAACGCGCGATGCGGCTCTTGCTCTTCGACTGACGCGCCTTTCGTGCCCGAGCGAACCCACTCGAGTTCGCGCTTGAGCGCTTTCTGGCGCGCCGATTCGGCCGCTTCTTCCTGGGCTAGCCGTTCTTGCTTTTGATCGAGCCAGGAGCTGTAATTGCCCTTCCAGGGAATGCCGCGACCGCGATCGAGTTCGAGGATCCACTCGGCGGCGTTATCGAGGAAATAGCGATCGTGCGTGACGGCCACGACCGTTCCCGGGAAGCGTTGCAGAAACTGCTCGAGCCAACCGACGCTTTCGGCGTCGAGATGATTGGTCGGCTCGTCGAGCAGCAGCATGTCCGGCTTCGAGAGCAGCAGGCGGCAGAGCGCGACGCGGCGCTTCTCGCCGCCCGAGAACACCGCGACGCGTGCGTCCCAGGGCGGCAGGCGCAGCGCGTCGGCGGCGATTTCGAGCTGCTGCTCCAGCGCGTCACCGTCCTGTGCGAAGAGAACCGCCTCGAGTTGCGCCTGTTCGGCGGCGAGCGCGTCGAAATCGGCTTCGGGATCGCCGTACTTCTCGTAGACGGCCTCGAGTTTGCGGCGCGTTTCGATGAGTTCGCTGAGCGCCTCTTCGACCGTTTCGCGAACCGTCTTTGCCGGATCGAGCTTCGGCTCTTGTTCCAGGTAGCCGATGCTGAGTTTGGGCAGCGCCTTCGCCTCGCCCTCGATCTCCGTGTCGATCCCGGCCATGATGCGCAACAAGGTCGACTTCCCCGAACCGTTGAGCCCGAGGATTCCGATCTTGGCACCGGGGAGAAAGCTGAGGGAGATGTCTTTGAGAATCTGGCGTTTCGGCGGGACGATCTTGCCGACGCGGTACATCGTATAAACGGGGTTGCTCATCGAGGCTCCCTGACTTCGCGGGGGAGCCGGCTCTCTCCGCGCGCCGCTACCGCTTCACGAATGGAGACCGAATCCGATGGCAGTCAAACATATGGCTTTCACGATGTATCCCGTCTCGGACATGCCGCGCGCGGTGGCCTTTTACCGCGACGTTTTGGGCCTTAAGGAGACCGACGTCAAAACGGCCTACTGGGCCGAGTTCGACGTCGCCGGAACCACTTTCGGCATCGGCAACTTCGAACAAGTCGGCAAGCCCGGCAGCGCGCAGTCGCTCGCGCTCGAAGTCGAGGATCTGCCCGCCTTTCGCCGCGGGCTATCCGGCCACGGCATCGAGGCGAGCGAACCGCACGAGCTGCAAAACTGCTGGCTCTCGACCGTCCACGACCCCGACGGCAACGCGATCTGGCTGCACCAGGCGAAGCCGCGCTAGGCGGCCGGTAGCGGGGGAGCCCGAGCAAGCGCCGAGCGCGACGGCCGACCACGTCACCGCCGCGACCAGCGCGACGCGGCGAAGCAACCTCCGATTCGTCTTCACCAGCTGCGTTCTCCCCCGATTCGTCCTACTACTGATTACGACAAATCCGGGGAGTTCTCGGCAGCGCCGGCCGAATCGTGAGGCAGCTTACAATGCGCGGAAGGCGCTCGCTCCGGCGTAACGCGCGGCCGACTCGAGCTGGATTTCGATATTCATCAGGCGGTTGTATTTTTCGACCCGGTCGCTGCGCGAGAGCGATCCGGTCTTGATCTGACCGGCGCCCGTGGCGACGGCGAGATCGGCGATCGTCGTGTCGCCGGTTTCCCCCGAGCGGTGCGAGATGACGCAGCGAAATCCGGCTTTGTGCGCGAGCTCGACGGCATCGAGCGTTTCGGTCAAGGTTCCGATCTGATTGACTTTGATCAGGATCGCGTTGGCACTCGCTTCCTTGATGCCGCGCGCGAGACGCTCGGTGCTGGTCACGAAGAGGTCGTCGCCGACCAGCTGGAGGCGCGCGCCGAGACGGTGCGTCAACGCACGCCAACCCTCCCAGTCGTCCTCCGCCAAACCGTCTTCGATCGAAACGACGGGGTACCGTTTCACCACGTCTTCGTAGAAGTCGACCATCTGAGCGGAGGTAAACGGACGGTCGGGCGTCAGCGGAAAATATTTTCCATCGGAAAAGAACTCGGTCGAGGCGGGGTCGAGCGCGATCGCGATGTCGGCGCCGGGTTTGAAACCGGCTTTTTCGATCGCGGCGACGAGCAGGTCGAGCGCTTCGTCGAGCGTGCCCAGCGGCGGCGCGTAGCCGCCTTCGTCGCCGACGAGCGTCGGCAAACCCTTGGCGTGCAATAATTTCCCGAGCGCGTGAAACGTCTCGCTGCCGTAGCGCACCGCTTCGGCAAACGTGGGGGCGCCGAGCGGAACGATCATGCACTCTTGAAATTGCAGGGCGCCTTCGGCGTGTTTGCCGCCGTTGATGACGTTCATCATCGGAACGGGCAGCGTCGCGGCCGAGGGACCGCCGAGATACCGGAAGAGCGGCAGGCCGAGGCTCGTCGCCGCGGCGCGGGCCACGGCAAGAGAAACGCCGAGAATGGCGTTGGCGCCGTAGGTCGATTTGTTCGGGGTTCCGTCGAGCTCGATGAGGTTGCGATCGATCTCGCGCTGCGCCGTCGCGTCCAGACCCTCGAGCGACGGGCCTAAGATTTCATTAACGGCGCGCACGGCCTTAAGCACGCCTTTACCGCCGTAACGCGCCGGATCGCCGTCGCGCAGTTCCACCGCCTCGTGCGCCCCGGTCGATGCCCCCGAGGGCACCAGCGCTTCCTCGACGGCGCCGAAGCTGGTCGCAACGGCGACCGCGACCGTCGGATTCCCGCGCGAGTCGAGCACCTCGCGCGCAAAGACGCTTTCGATCAGCGGCCGGCCCGCACCACGCAACGTTTCGATCACCCTGCGTCGCTTTGGGGCAAGGTCATCATTGTCCCCTCACGAACCGAGCGGGCGGGAGGGCACACCCACTATGTCGTTCATGGACAACATTGCAAAGACCGTTAGCGGACTCTTCGGCGGCGGCGCCGGCGGCGACGCGGCGGCGCAAAATCTCGCAGGCCATCTCGGTTCGATGGATCCGGCGACGCTCGGCACGTTCGGCCAGCAGCTGCTCAGCACGTTCACGTCGCACGACAGCTATCCGGGCGATGCCGCGCAAGCCGCGGCTGCAGCCGGAACGACGCCGGAAGCGGTTGCCTCCGGCGCACCCGGTGCGATCGGCTCGTTGATCAGCTACGCGCAGCAGAACCCGCAAGTGATGCAGGCCTGCATGACGGCTTTCCAAGAGAAGAATCCGGCAGCGCTCGCGCAGTTTGCGCCGGGGCTGATGCAGCACCTCACCGGCAAACCTCCCGAAACGCCGGCCTAACTAAGACTCGACCAGCCAGCGCTCGAGATCGTGCGGCCGCGCGTGAATTTCGTGCGGCTCGAACCAAATCGCGATCTCGCGCGCCGCGCTCTCGGGCGAATCGCTGGCGTGCACGAGATTGCGTCCGATCGTCTGACCGAAGTCGCCGCGGATCGTACCCGGGGCGGCTTTGATCGGATTGGTCGCGCCGTTGGTCGCGCGGCAGGCTTCGATCGCATCGGCGCCTTCGACGACGAGCGCCACGAGCGGCGCGCTGGCGAGGTAGCTCACTAATCCGTTGAAAAACGGTTTGCCTTCGTGTTCGGCGTAGTGCCGTTTCGCGCGCGCTTCGTCGACGGCCATCAACTTCAACGCGGCAATCGTGTAGCCGCGACGTTCGTAGCGCGCCAGAATTTCACCGACGAGACCGCGCGCTACCGCGTCGGCCTTGCAGAGAACGAGGGTTTGTTCGTTTGGCATAGCGCCCCGTAGGTACGCGGCGCCGCTCGCTGAAGCCTGTGCCCGATGTTCCAAGTCCGTTCGGTCGCCGAAACCGGCAGCACCAACGACGACGCGGCAAAGCTGCTGGGCGAAGCAGAGAGCGCCGGGCTCGTCTTGGTGGCCGACTATCAGCGCGCCGGTCGCGGCCGGCGCGCCCGCAATTGGGTCGCACCGCGCGGCTCGGCGCTGCTCTTCACCGCCATTCTCCCGGAGGCGCTCGATGCCGGCACGCTCTGGGCGCTGCCGTTTTGGACCGCGCTGGCCGTTGCCGACGGCATCGAGCGCGCGACGGATTTGCGCGTCGCGCTGCAGTGGCCGAACGATCTCTTGCTCGACGGACGGAAGTGCTGCGGCATCTTGTGCATTTCGCGCGTGGCCGGCACGCAAGCTTGGGCGGGTTGCGGCGTCGGTCTCAACGTCGTGCGCCCGGAGCAGGACGAGTCGCTCGCACTTATCGTTCCCGCGCCGGCGTTTCTCTCCGACTTCGCGCCCGGCGTCGCCCGCGAGGCGCTGCTCGGCCAGGTCCTCGCCGCCTTCGAGCGGCGTTTGCCCGAGCTCGCGGACCCGCAGGGCATCGCCCGCGCTTGGGAGCGCCGCGCGAACCTGGCGGGAACGCCGTACCGTCTGCTCGTCGACGGAACGGCCGACCCAATCGAAGCGCGCGCGCTGCGCCTGGGCAGCGACGGCGCGCTCGTCGTCGAGGACGGCGGCACGCCGCGCAGCATCGCGCTCGCCGACGCGCGCGTGCTGCGCTAACGTTTAGTAAACGTTAAACGACGAATCGGTTTTCGTAACGGCCGAAGCTTTCAGACCGGCCTGGGCCGCGGCTTGATGGACGAGCGCTTCGTAACGATCGACCGCGCCGGCGGCGTCCTTCAAGCTCTTCCCGCGCGCGTTGATGCCGATCGAAAGCACACCGGTGGGCGCGCGACCGGCACGCGCCGCTGCATTCGAGTCGGCCGAGAGGCCGATGACGGCGATCGTTCGCGCCGGCGATCCGCCGGCGACGCCGTACACCACTTGCAGCACGATCGGCCCGTTCACCGCAGTCTGGACCGTGCCCGGCGCGACGGCCAGCATCGCGCTTCGATTCACCTGACCGGCGAAGGGCGCCGGATTGCCCGCATAGGCCTCCTGAATCGATTCGATCTCTCCGAGCCGCAAGCCCGAGTGGCGCGCCAGCAGCCCCGCCTTTTCCGCCGCGTCGTCCAGCGCGGCCACGAACCGGTCCGCCCCGACGCCGGCCGTTCCCGAGCGCGGATAGCCGGGCGAAAGCTGGACGTTCACGCTTTCGCTCGGCGCGAAGACGATCAGGTTGCGGAGCGCGGCGCTGAAGGCCGATTCGGCGGCCGCCGACCCACCGAGATCGACGCTCAACGTCTCGCTCATCGCCGCACCACGCCCGGCCTGAATCGGGGGTGACGACGGCGCACAGCCGACGGCCGCGAGGAATCCGCCAAGGACCGCGGTGCAGCGCGCCGCGCCTCAGCGGCTGGCGCGTATGCGCTTTTCGCAGGTCTCGCAGAAGTGCGAGAGCTTGTTGTCGGTGTCGTAGATCGAATGCGAGAAATACATCGCGCAGCGCGCGTTGAAACAATGTTTGAGGCCGAGCGCGTGACCGAGATCGTGAACCGCTTCCTTCAGCGTACGCTGGAAGAGCAGGTTGTCGTCGTTTTTCTCCCCGTAGAAATCGTTGCGCAGGCGGTGCAGCGAAACGACCGCCACGCGATGTTCCTCGCTCGCATCGCCGAAGACGAACTGGTGCGATATCTTGTAGAGATCGAAGTCGGTCAGCGCCAGACGCAGGCCGTCGAGCGGTTGGGTCGAGCTCACGACGCGGGTTATCAGCGTGTTAAGAAACATCTGTTTGCGCACGCCGTTGAGCGCCGAGCGGGGGACGCGCAGCGTGCGCTCGACGGTGCACGTAAACAGGAAGCGTTCCTCGAGACAGAGCGCAAGGCGCGTCAAAAATTCCGAATCGATCGTGTTGATCGGAACGATCCCGATTTGGCCCACCTGCCGCACCTACTCGCCGACGTGCATGGAGAATTACCGGTACGTTTGCCCCGTTCGCGGTGGACACCTCGTGGAGAAAAAGGCGCCCCGGGCGCGAAACACGCGCTATGATCGTGGGAATCGGCACGGACCTCGCCGAGGTCGAGCGCTACCGCTTCGATGAGGCGCAACTCGCCTGGTTTGCGCGGCGCGTTTACACGGAAGAAGAGGTGCGTTATGCCTTTCGCAAGCGGCACTGGGCCGAACGGCTCGCCGGTTTCTTCGCCGCCAAAGAGGCCGCGCGCAAGGCCTTCGGATTCGCGATCCCCTGGCGCGACGTCGGCGTCTCGCACGAGCGCAGCGGCAAGCCGGTACTCCGCTTCTACGGCAGCGCCGCCACGCTGCCCGAGCGGCACGGCGTGACGCGCACGCACCTCACGATCACGCACACTGCGGCGACGGCGGCCGCCTTCGTGATCCTCGAGCGCGACTGATGCGGGTGCTCACGGCGGCGCAGATGCGCGCGGCGGATGCGGCCGGCGTGCAGCGCGAAGGCGAGGTCGGGCTGATGCGGGCCGCAGGTCGAGCGCTAGCCGAGGCCCTCGAACTGCTTGCGCCCGAGGCGCAACGGCTGGTCGCATTCGCCGGGCCGGGCAACAACGGCGGCGACGCGTTTGCGGCATTCGCGGAACTCGACCGCAAACGCAAACGGATCGTGTACGCCGCCGAGGCGCCGCATCCGAGCGAAGCCCGTGCGGACGCGGAAGCGCGGGCGCGCGAGACGGGCGTCGACGTCCGGCCGTTGCCGCTCGAGCGCGCCGCGGCGGACAAAGCGCTGGCGCGCGCCGACGTCGCGCTCGACGCGCTGCTGGGAACCGGCTCGCGTTCGGAGCCGTCGGCAGAGCTGATCCCGGCGGTCGACGCGCTCTGCGCGAGCGAAGCGTTCGTGCTGGCCGTCGACCTGCCGACCGGCGTCGACGCGACGAGCGGCGCAGCCAGCGAACACACGGTGCGCGCCGACGCGACGGTAACGCTGGGCGCCTTGAAGCTCGGCCTGCTCCTCTTGCCCGCACGCGCCTACGTGGGCTTGCTCTTCGCCGGTGAGATCGGGCTTGAAGCGGAGATCGAGTCGCTCCCCGACTTGCGCTACTACACCTTTGACGATGTCGAGTTCCTCAACAAGCTGCCGGTGCGCGACGCAGCGTCGGACAAGCGCGCTTCGGGTGCGCCGTTGCTCATCGCCGGCTCGCGCCAATTCCCGGGTGCGGCGATCCTTTGCGCGCGCGGCGCGGCGCGCGCCGGGGCCGGTTACGTCACGCTGGCGGCTCCGGCGGAAGCGGCGGCGGCGCTGCGCGCCCACCTGGTCGAGCAAGTCGTCGTCGAATATTCGAGCGACGACCCGGCACGTGCGATCGACGACCTCTGTGCGCTGACGAACCACTGCAGTTCGGTCGCAATCGGCCCGGGACTCGGACTCGACGACGCGACCGGCACGATCGTGCGCGGCTTCGTCGAGCGCTGCGAATTACCGATCGTGGGCGACGCCGGTGCGCTGTTCCACTTTGCGAAGAACCTCGAGATCCTGCGCGGCAAACGCTGCGTGCTCACGCCGCACGAGGGCGAGTTTGCACGCCTCTCCGGAAAAGGCAGCGTCGCGCCGGGCACGCGCGCGGAGCGGCTGCGCGAATTCGTCGCCCGCACGGGAATCACGACGCTGCTCAAAGGCGACGCAACGCTGGTCGACGACGGACGCTGGACCTACGTCAACACGACGGGAACGAGCGCCCTGGCCACAGCGGGCACGGGCGACGTGCTCACCGGCATGATCGCAACGCTGCTTTCGCAGGGTCTTTCGCCGCTCGATGCCGCCTCGACGGCGGCGTACTGGCACGGCCTCGCGGGGCAAAGGGCGCACGCGCAACGCCGCGTCGGCGTCGTAGCGGGAGACTTGCCGGAGGTCCTCGCCGCAGCTTTGCCCGTACCGGAATCGCTTGGGAAACGGCTCACCCGCTGCTTATGAGCCGAGCGCGATGACGGCCGCCGTGCTGCGCGAGCCCGGCTCGCTCGACGGCGATCGGCTGCATCTGGAAGCACGCGAGTTGCCGTCGCTGCAAGCGGGCCAAATTCGCGTTGCGATTCGCGCGTGCGGGATCTGCCGGACCGATCTGAACATCGTCGAGGGCGACCTGCGCCCGCGACATCCGGCCATCGTGCCGGGACACCAAATCGTCGGCCGGATCACCGCCGTAGCGCCGGGCGTCGAGCTCGCTGTAGGGACGCGGGTCGGCATCTCGTGGCTTGGCGGAACGGACGGAACGTGCCGCTTCTGCCGGATGGGACGCGAGAATCTGTGCGACGCGATCGTCTTTACCGGCTACGACGTCGACGGCGGTTACGCGACCGCCGCGATCGCGCGCGCCGACTTCGCACATCCGCTGGACGGCCGCCTCGACGACCTCCATGCGGCGCCGCTTCTCTGCGCCGGAATCATCGGGTTTCGCGCCCTGCGCGTGGCGGGCGTTCAGCCGGGCGAGCGAGTCGGGCTCTACGGTTTCGGTTCCTCCGCGCACCTCGCGTTGCCCGTTCTCAAACATTGGGGCTGTTCCGTCTACGTCGTGACGCGCGGTGCCGAGCATCGCGCCACCGCCGAGCGGCTCGGCGCCGATTGGGTCGGCAGCGAAGACGCACGGCCGCCGCAACCGCTCGACCGCGCCGTCACCTTCGCCCCGGTCGGCTCGGCTGTCGTCGCAGCGCTGGGCGCGCTACGCAAGGGTGGGATCGCCGCGATCAACGCAATCCACCTCGATTGCATCCCGCGCTTCGACTACGATTCGCTGCTCTGGGGCGAGCGCGAGATCCGGAGCGTCACGAACATGACGCGCGAGGACGCACGCGATTTTCTCGAACTCGCCGCCCGGATCGACCTGAAACCGGAGGCGACCGCGTTTCCACTCGAAGCCGTCAACGAAGCGCTGCGCGCGGTGAAGAACGACGCCATCGACGGGTCGGCCGTCATCCTAATGCCCGACGGGCCCGGCTCCGCCGCGTAGCGAAGCTTTTGCAATGCCGATGACCCATGCCGAAATCGAGCAGCTCGTGCCGGGCAAAGTCTATCAGTTCGTCGCGATTCTCGGCGGCGGCGACTACCCGGTCGGCGGCCTCGCGACGCTGCAGGCCGTCACGGAGGATGGGATCGCGCTGCAGATGGAGTTCGTCCCACCGGAGGGGGTCGACAGCGAGTGGTCGCTGCGCGACGTGCTCGTGCCGAAGAACAAAATGCAGTGGATGCGGCGCCTGACGACGGCTCCGCCGGCGCGCGCCCCGAAAGCGTAAGCTCGCGCAGACTGCCGCCGAAGCCGGACTTATTGCAGCAGCAGCACGACGCGCGCGGTGAGCAGGCCGGCGGTCAGGGCGTAAAGCGGCATCATCACCCGCATCTCGCGAGGAGTCATGGGGACGCGCATGAGACGCCGGTCTCTCGGTACGTTGACGACCGCGTAGAGCAAAGCGGCGAGTGCAACGCCGAAGACGAGCAGCGCGAGGCCCAGTTTCAGCGGCAACGGACCGAACGGAACGTAGCGTAGAAATGTCGCCGCCGAACCGAGGCAGGCCGAGACGAAAAACGGCAACTGCCAGCGAAAACGCGGCGACCATCCGCCGGTTTGCGTCACTTCAACAAAACCCGCAGTCCCGTTTCATCGACGACCGGTATCCCGAGCGTTTGCGCCTTGCTGAGTTTCGAACCAGCCTCCTCGCCCGCGACGACGTAATCGGTTTTTTTGCTCACCGCCGAACTGACCTTGCCGCCGGCCGCGACGATCAATTCGGCGGCTTCTTCGCGGGTGAGATTGGGTAGCGTTCCGGTCAGGACGAGCGTTTTGCCAGCTAACGCTCCGGCCGGCGCGCGCTCGCGCTTCGGCGCGCTCATCACCACACCGTGCTCGCGCAAACGCTTCACCACCGCCCGGTTACGCGGCTCGTGGAAAAAGAAAGCGACTGAGGCCGCGATCTGCGGCCCGATGCCCTCGACGGCGCTGAGTTCCGCCTCGCCGGCGTTCTCGAGCGCATCGATCGAGCCGAACTCGTCGACCAGCAGCGCTGCGTTCTGCGAGCCGACGAAGCGGATGTTGAGCGCGGCGAGCAGGCGCGCCGGTCCGCGCCGCTTGGAGCCCTCGATCGCCGCGAGGACGTTTTCGATCGACTTCGGCCCCATGCGCGGGATTTCGGCTAACCGCGCTGCGGTGAGGTCGTAGATGTCCGCGACGTCCTTACACAAGCCCGCATCGACGAGCGCGCTTGCCAAGACGTCCCCGATGCCCTCGATGTCCATCGCGCCGCGCGAACAAAAGTGCCGGATGCGTTCGCGCAGCTGCGCCGGGCACGAAATGTTGGTGCAATACGAGAACGCGTCGTCGGCCGGGTGCTCGACGGCCGAGCCGCAGACCGGACACTTCGCCGGCATCTTGAACGGATGGGTGCCTTTGGGACGCAGTTCGAGCACGGGGCCCACCACGTAAGGGATGACGTCGCCGGCGCGATGGACGACGACCGTATCGCCGACGCGGATGTCCTTGCGCAGGATGTCGGCTTCGTTGTGCAGCGTCGCGCGCTCGACCGTCACGCCGCCGATCGGCACCGGCTCGAGGATCGCGAACGGGTTGAGCTTTCCCGAGCGGCTCACGTTGATGCCGATGTCGAGCAGCTTCGTGCGCGCTTCCTGCGCGCGAAACTTGAAAGCCGTGGCCCAGCGCGGGTCTTTGCCCGCGTAGCCTAAACGCTGCTGCAGCGCCAGATCGTCGACCTTGATGACGACCCCGTCGATCTCGTAGTCGAGCGCCTCGCGCTCGACCTCCCAGCGGCGGCAGAACGCCAAGACGTCGTCAAACGTCGCGCAGCGCTCGACGTTTGCGTTGACTTGGAAGCCGAAGGCGCGGAGCTGCGCCAGCAGCTCGAACTGCGTGGCCGGCGCTTCCGCGCCTTCGTACGCGCCGATCGCGTAGGCAAAGAACGAGAGCCGGCGCTGCGCCGTGACTTTCGGGTCGAGCTGGCGCAAGGCACCCGCGGCGGTGTTGCGCGGATTCGCGTAGAGCGGAAGCCCCGCCGCCGCGCGCGCCTCGTTCGCCTTGGCGAACTCGCTCTTGGTCAAGTAGACCTCGCCGCGGACGTCGAGCACGCGCGGGTGCTCCCCGCGCAGGCGGAGCGGAATGGCGCGGACCGTGCGCAGATTGGGCGTTACCTCTTCGCCCACCGACCCGTCGCCGCGGGTCCCACCGCGGACGAATGCGCCATGCTCGTAGTGCAGAGATACCGCGAGTCCGTCGATTTTCAACTCGCAGACGTAGGCCGGTTCGACCCCGGCGAGCTTACGCACGCGCGCATCGAACGCGCGCAGGTCGTCCTCGTCGAAGGCGTTCGCGAGCGACAGCATCGGCACGGTGTGCCGGTAGGGCGGAAAGGCCGACGACGGCGCCGCGCCGACGCGCTGCGTCGGCGAGTCGGGGGTGGCGAGCTCGGGATGCGCGGCTTCGATATCGACCAGCTCGCGCAGCATCGCGTCGTACTCCGCGTCGCTTATCGCGGGAGCGTCGAGCACGTAGTAGTTGTAGCTCGCCTCGGTGAGTGCCGCGCGCAGTTCGCGAGCGCGCTCGCCGGGCTCAGCCGGACTCTTCTTAACCGCCACGCCGTTCGTTTTACTCTGGCAGCCTCGGGCTGTCCCCTCGCCGCGGCGGGCGGAGGGTCCCGCGCCGCAGCGAAGCCCGCAAGATGACCGAAGCATACATCTGCGACGCGGTGCGCACGCCGATCGGCCGGTACGGCGGCGTGCTGAGCGCCGTTCGTCCCGACGACCTCGCGGCCGTACCCCTGCGTGCGCTCGTCGACCGTCATCGCGACCTCGACTGGAGCCGCGTCGACGACGTCCTGTTCGGCTGCGCGAATCAAGCGGGTGAAGACAACCGGAACGTCGCGCGCATGGCGCTGCTGCTGGCCGGCCTGCCGGACTCGATTTCGGCCGCGACGGTCAACCGTCTGTGCGGCTCGGGCATGGAAGCCGTCGGGCAGGCCGCCCGCGCCATTCGCAGCGGCGAGGCGGAACTCGTCATTGCGGGCGGCGTCGAGAGCATGTCGCGTGCGCCGTTCGTCATGCCCAAAGCCGACGCGCAGTTCTCGCGTAAGGCCGAGATCTTCGATACGACGATCGGGTGGCGCTTCGTCAACCCCGTGCTGAAAGCGCAGTACGGCGTCGACTCGATGCCCGAGACCGCGGAGAACGTCGCAGCCGAATTCTCCATTTCGCGCGAAGACCAAGATGCGTTCGCCGCGCGCAGCCAGCAGCGTGCCGCGGCGGCGCAAGCCGCGGGCCGTTTCGACGTGGAGATCGTCCCGGTCACGATCGCCGAGAAACGCGGCGAAGCACGCACGGTCGTGCAGGACGAACACGTGCGCGGCGATACCACCGTCGAGAAGCTTGCGAAGCTTCCCGCACCCTTCCGCAAAGACGGCACCGTGACGGCCGGCAATGCATCGGGCGTCAACGACGGCGCGGCCGCGCTCATCATCGCCTCGGCGTCCGCAGCGAAAGCGCACGGATTGACGCCGAAAGCTCGCGTCGTCGGAATGGCGACCGCCGGGGTCGCGCCACGCATCATGGGCATCGGTCCGGCGCCCGCAACGCGTAAGCTGCTCGAACGCCACGAACTGCCGATCGGCGCGATCGACGTCATCGAACTGAACGAGGCCTTCGCGTCGCAAGCGCTGGCGGTGCTGCGCATGCTCGGCGTTCCCGACGATGCCGCGCACGTCAATCCGAACGGCGGCGCGATCGCACTCGGACATCCGCTCGGGATGAGCGGCGCGCGTCTCGTCACGACGGCAACGTACGAGCTCGCGCTGCGCTCCGCGCGCTATGCGCTTTGCACGATGTGCATCGGCGTCGGCCAGGGCATCGCGATGCTGCTCGAGCGCGTCGACGGCACTGCGGCTTGAACGTTCAGCCCCTGCTGATCGGCATGCTCTTCATTCTAGCCGGCGCGTTGCATTTCGTGCGCCCACGGATGTACGAAGCGATCGTCCCGCCGTATCTGCCAAACGCGCACGCGCTGGTCGTCACCAGCGGTGCGTTCGAGATCCTCGGCGGGATCGGCGTGCTCATCCCGGCGACGCGCGGCGCGGCGGGCTGGGGTCTGATCGCGCTCTTGATCGCGGTTTTCCCGGCGAATCTCTACATGGTGAGCGACGGCGCACGCTTCCGCTCCGTCGCTCCCGCCTGGGCGCTCTGGGCCCGCCTCCCGCTTCAGGTTCTGCTGATTTGGTGGGTCTACCGCGCCTGCATCGCGGGGAAGACGTGACGGTCGCAGGTCTCTTGGGCGCTCGGCTCTTCGCAGGCTGCTGGGTCGAGCTAAGGGGCTGCGCGAGCCTTGAAATCGGGAATGGCCAATTCGACCGGGCTTGCTGAGCCCAAAGCCGCAGACCAAAGACCACTCGGTCGAAGCGTCGGGGCGCTCTCAGCCGTGGGTCTCGCCTTCGTTGCGGGGTTCGCCGATGCAGTAGCCTATTTGCATTGGCATGCCTTCGGCGCGAACATGACCGGAAATACGGTTTTGTTCGGGATCGCGCTGTACCGCGATCCCCCCAGCGCGCTCGTTCCGCTTACTCCGATTGTCGCGTTTTTTTCTGGATCGATCGTCGCTCGGATGCTTCTACTGCGCTTCTCGCCCGTCGTGCCGCTCCTCGTCGAGGCAGCCGTGCTCGCGGCAGCCGACTTCGGCAACAGCTACGCCACGCAACTCGGAGGGATTGCGGTCGCGATGGGCATCCAAAATTTGTCCGTCAGCGAGTTCTCCGGAATCCAAGCGAACACGAGTTTCGTTACCGGTAACTACAATAAGTTGGGCCAGGCTCTCGTTGACCTATTCGTTCCGGCGTACCGCGGCGCCGCGCTGCTCACACTTACGGTCCTGGCGCCCCTCATAGCGGGCTACGCGGCAGGAGCGGTGGCGGGCGCGGTCTCGGAATTGCACGCGGGCCGTGCTCTGCTCATCGTGACCCCGCTGGTCTTGTTAATCGCCTACGGCGTCCACCGAACGCGTAGCGGCTAGCGAAAGGCCGAGCCCGTGCTTTGTTGGGGGACAGGCCAACAGGCGGATCAGGATGAAGAATAGCGGCCCGATTCGACTCGAGAGGCAGCAGATGAGCATCACGCTCGAAACCATCGATAAGGTGGCCGGCCTGAGGGAGATCAAGGGCCCTCGGCTGACGTTCAGCCTCGACCGCGTGACCGCTCGCGAAATCGTGTGCGCGAGGGTCCGGGCCGAGTGCGAGCGCGTTGTCGAGGGCGGCAGTATCTTCGCTCCGCCGGTAACGCCGAGCGCGCACGAGACGACGCTCAACGGTCCGCGCAAGAAACGCGAACCCAAACGCCCCGACGTGAACGAGCAAATCGCCGTAGCGCTCGGCGCCATCGAAAGCGGCAGGGTGATCATGCTCGTCGACGGCGCGCAGGTCGCGGATCTCGACACGACGCTACCGATCGCCCCGTTCAGTGAAGCGACGTTCTTGCGGCTCGTACCGCTCGCCGGCGGATGAACTCGGAGAGCGCGCCGTCGCTCCCGTCCAACCTCGAAGATCTCCTCGCAGACTATCTTCGGGCGGTAAGCGCGCCGAAAGGCGCTCGCGCCGCCGCCGAGCCTCCCGGAATGCCCTCACCGGAAGAGGCCGTGCAGGCCATGCTGCGCCTTAGCGGCGCGCTGCCGTATTCGTTTCCCACCGGCGGCGTCGCGCCGCTTTCGCAATCTGAGGAGGGACGGCGCCTGTTGGAACTGCCTCCCACCGACAAGGCCCGCGTCGCGCTCGCCGCATACGCACGCTGGAGTCTCGAAACCGGCTGGAAGAGTCCGCTGGAGCGCGTGATCACCGAGCTCTTTCGTTCGAAGCTCGACCTCGATCTCGAACAAGCGCTCGACCTCGTCGCCTCGTCGCACCGCCTTGCCGAAGGGTCGTATCGTCACGAACGCATCGCTTCGGTCATGGGAACGCTCAAGCGGTTCGTCGAGACGCAAGGCTTGGTACCCGTCTTGAAGGCCGGAATCGTCGACGTGCGCGACACGCTGCATCGCAGGCACGCGGACAGCCATCTCGCCGGACGCAAGATCGTCAAATCCTTGAACGAAATCCTTGCGCTCGAAAAAGCGAACGCCGATGGGCCTACCTTCGAGCCGATGGCGGACGTCTGGGCTCCTCGTCTCAAGGCGAAGCTTGCCGCGCTTCCCGCCCAGGAACGCGCGCAGCTGATGCAGCTCTTGCATTTGGCTGCAAAGGGCGGAGGCAACGCTAAGCCTTCCAAGAGCTGGCTCAAGCAGGCAGTTCTCGCACTCGAATCCGTGCAGCCGGAAGTCATGGGCGCGCTGCTGCTCGACGTCGTCGCGCTCTACGATTCCGACCGGAGACATGCGCGAACCCGCGCCGACCTGTATCTGTCGCTTGAGAACCAGAGCGTGCTGCGCGGGCTGCTCTGGCTCGCGGCGATGGCTTCCCCAAAGGTGACCGGTCGCCGTTTGGAAGAACTCGCGCGTACCTATCTCACTTGGGTTGGGACGGACTACAATTCGCTCGTTCTCGGGAACGCAGCGATTCACGCGTTCAGCTTGATGCGCGGCAGCGAGGGTGTCGCTGGTTTGATGCGACTGCGGCGGCAACTCAAACGACCCGGTGAGGCAAAGGCAATCGAGAAAGCTCTGGCCGCTATCGCCGCGGACTCGGGCACTACGGCTGAGGACCTCGAGGAGCTCGGCTTACCGGATTTCGGCTTCGATGCCGACGGAAAGCGCACGATCGAACTCGGGCCGAAGGTTGTCGGCCTCTCGATCACGCCGCTGTCGAAGCTCGTCAGCGTAAAGCCCGATGGCGAGCTTGACCAGAGCGCCGACGCCGACCTCAAGGCGCTCTCCGCCGAGGTCGCCGACACGCTCGAGGCCGTGCGGCTGCGGCTCGAGCGCCTCTACCTCACGGACCGAACACTACCGCTTTCGCTTTGGCGCGAGCGGTATTTGGAACATCCGCTCGTCAGCGCGTTCGCCCAGCAACTGATCTGGTCGTTCGAAAGCGCCGGCGAAAGTTATACGGCGATCCCGTCGCTTAGCGGGCTCCATGACGTGGCCGGAGAGCCGCTCCCGCTCGAGAACGACTCGGTTCGCGTCAAGCTGTGGCACCCGATGCACTCCGAGCCGGGCGAGGTCTTGGCGTGGAGACGGCGCCTCATCGATCTCAATCGCACGCAACCGTTCAAACAAGCGCATCGCGAGATCTACGTCCTCACCGATGCCGAGCGGGAGACGGCGTTCTACTCGAACCGCTTTGCCGGACAAATCCTCGCACAGAAAATCTTCCGGGCCCTCACGCGGGGGCGCGGTTGGAAGGCTCCGCTGCAGGGGAAATGGGACAGCGGCAGCCAGGATCCGATTTCGAAAGAGTTGCCGGCGCACGGGCTTCGCTTCGAGTTTTCCATCGAACCGATCGAAGCGTCGGCGAACGAACGCTGGCAATACGACTTTCTCTCGACGAACGCCGTGCGGTTCACTCGCGCGCTCGGGATCGTGACGCGGCAGCACTCGATAGGCAATTTCACTTTCGAACGTCGCGGGCCGGCCTTCGATCGGGTGCGCCTGGACGAAGTCAGCCCGGTCGTCTTTTCGGAAATGATGCGCGACGTCGACCTTTTCGTCGGCGTCGCGGGCATCGGCAACGATCCGCTTTGGGCGGATCGTCACGGGCATCAGTTCGCCGACTACTGGCAGGAAGCGGCATCGAGCGCGCTGATGGAAAGCGGAAAGGCGCGACGTTCCGTCCTGGGGGAGCTGTTGCCGTCGCTCTCGATCGCTTCCCGCTGCCACCTCGAGGATCGGCACCTCGTCGTTCAGGGGAACCTGCGAACGTACCGGATCCACCTCGGCTCGGCGAACATCCAAATGGAACCGACCGGCCAATTTCTATGCATCGTTCCGGATAAGGCGCGACTTGGGAGCGACGTCTACCTTCCGTTCGAGGGCGACGGCACGCTATCGGTCATTCTCTCGAAGGCCTTCATGCTCGCTGCCGACGATCGAATCAAAGATCGCTCGATCCGATCGCAAATCGACCGCGCGGGCTGAGCGCTACATCAATTTCATGCGAGCGTAGCGCAGCGCGTCGGACGGCAAGCCCAGGATGGTCGGCAGAAGCCCCGGCAGCGATTTTCGCTCGCTCTCGACGATTCGGCCGACCATCTCGGGCATCTCCGCGGCGAGCGGTCCGTCGCCCGACATCGCGCGCATGCGGTCGTAGCGGCGAACGTCCGCAGCGACGCTGAAGGCGAAGCGCAGCGAAACCAGCGCGCCGCCCGCCACTGCGAGCCCGGTCAGAAGTCGTGCGATCGGTTTCACATCTGACTGGTACCCATCCGACGGCGGTTCCACCGCCAAGCCTACGCTGGATTCAGGCCCTTCGCAAAGCGCTCGAGGATGTACGTCCAAGCCCCGTCTTGTTCGTAGCGCTCGCGTTGCGCGTCCGCCGCCGCACCGTAGGCTTCGAGGTTGCGGTGTTCGAGCTCGATGCGCGTCCGATCCGGCCCTTCGGGGACGAAGCGGACCTCGACTTCGGTTTTAAGGTCCTCGTCGTAGCCCCAGTCGCAATTGATTTGCCAGGTGAGGACGAGTCGCGAAGGCCGCTCGTAGGCAAGCACGTAGCCGATGCCGTGCTCGTCGCCGTTCTTGTCGATGCCGTACCAGCGACCGCCCACGCGGGGCTCGACGATCGAGGCGCGCGCCGGAGCTTCGCCGATCGTATGCGTATCGAGCGGCCACCACGCCGTCATGTCGACGAACGTGTCGAAAGCTCGCTCCTGCGACGCGTCGACGACGATCGAGCGCTTGACGGAGACACCGGTCGTAGAGCTCATCGTGAATCCTTCCCTTTCGGCGTTTCGGCGGCGCGTTTGAACGCGACGAGCGCGTCGCGCCAAAGCCGCTCCACCGAGGCGCGAACTTCGGCGATGCCCGAAGGATCGGCCGCGTAGATGCGGCGCGTGCCGTCGGTGCGGACCGTCAAGAGGCCCGCTTCCTTGAGAATCTTGAGATGTTGCGAAACCGCCGGACGGCTGATCGGAAACGTCTCGGCAAGCTCGCCGACGGCTTGCGGCCGCCGCACGAGTTCTTCCAAGATATCGCGGCGCGTCGGATCGCCCAGCGCGTCCAGCTTCGCAGCTTGGTTCGTCTTCACTTACCGTAAGTCTACACTTACGGTAAGTTTGTGTCAAGGGTCGGCCGGACTGCTTAGGCCGGGAAGGCGCGCTCCAAGATCGCTGCGACGTCGACGCCGGCGGGCAGCGTTCCGAAGGAGCGGCCCCACTCGCCGCCGAGACGCGAACGGCAGAACGCATCGGCGACCGCGGGCGGGCTCTGTTGCACGACGATCGCCGCCGAGAGCACCAGCGCCATCTGCTCGACGAGGTCGCGCGCTTGCGCTTCGGCGATTTCCGCTTCGCGCAACCGGCGTTCCAAGCGCGCGGCCGACGCGTCGAGGTGCGCGTTTCCTCCGGCCGCACGCGCGGTTTCGGCGAAGTAAGCTTCGAGGACTCCGGGCTCCTTGCGCATGGCGCGCAACACGTCGAGCGCGTTCACGTTGCCCGAGCCTTCCCAAATCGAGTTGAGCGGCGACTCGCGGAAGAGGCGCGGCATAATGCTCTCCTCGACGTAGCCGTTGCCGCCCAGGCACTCGAGTGCCTCCGCAGCGTGCGGCGCGGCCCGCTTGCAGATCCAGAATTTCGCGAGTGCGGTGCCGATACGCTTCATCGCCGCTTCGTGCGGATCGCCCTCAGCGCGATCGCAGGCGCGCGCCAAACGCATCGTCAACAGCGTCGCGGCTCCCGACTCGAGCGCCAAATCGGCTAGAACGTTCTGCATCAGCGGCTGCTCGCTCAAGAGTTTGCCGAACGCGCTGCGATGGCGCGCGTGATGGAGCGCTTGCACGAGCGCTTGCCGCATGCCCGAGGCGGCGCCCAGCGCGCAGTCGAGCCGGGTGAAGTTGACCATCTCGACGATCGTCGGGACGCCGCGACCCTCTTCGCCGATGAGCCAGCCGGCCGTTCCGTCGAATTCGACTTCGGACGAAGCGTTGGAACGATTGCCGAGCTTGTCTTTGAGTCGCTGCAGCGCGAACGCATTGCGTTCGCCGTCCGGCAGGAAGCGCGGGACGAGAAAGCACGACAAGCCGCCCGGCGCTTGTGCCAAGACGAGAAACGCGTCGGACATCGGTGCGCTGCAAAACCACTTATGCCCGCTGAGCGAATACTCGGCGCCGGGTCCCGGCGCGCCGCGCGGAATCGCCCGCGTCGTGTTGGCCCGAACGTCCGAACCGCCTTGCTTCTCGGTCATCGCCATGCCGAAGATCGCGCTGCCTTTTTCGGGCGCCGGATGCAAGCGGCCGTCGTACGTACGGGCGTACACGAGCGGCTCCCAGAGACGCGCCAACTCGGGCTGGCGGCGCAGGACCGGCACCGCGGCGTGCGTCATCGAAATCGGACAGCCGTGCCCCGCATCGACTTGGCTCCAGACGAAGAACCCGGCCGCCCGCGCAACGTGCGCGCCGAGCCGGCTCGCACTCCAGGCCGATGAGTGCAGTCCGCTTCCGATCGCGACTTCCATCAGGCGATGGTATGACGGGTGATAGGAAACTTCGTCGATGCGATGGCCGAAGCGATCGAACGCGCGCAGCTCGGGCGGGAAGCGATTCGCCTCGAAGCCCCACGCGATCGCCTCGGCGCTCCCGGCCCGGCGACCGAGTTCGCCAAGCTGCGGCTGCGCCCAATCCGCGCCGTTCGCGACGACCGCGCCCGCCAAGATCGGGTCTGCGGCGAAAACGTCGTAGCCGGCCAGCGGCGGCGGTTGATTGGTGACGTCGTGGGTGCGCGCCGCCTCGTCGCGCGTCAACAAATCCATGGCGCCGTTCTTCCGCGCGCGCGGCGCGCCACCCGTCGGAGCAGGTGCCGCGTCCTCATCGGCCAGGTCGGCTTTTCGGACGTTTGTTAAATACCCCACAAATGCAATAGAAAAGCAACCAGACCCGGAATGCTCTGCGCAACCTTCCAGACTTGCGAGGTAACACATGAACCGAGGCCACGCGCCGCTAGCCTTCCTGGCGGCATTTGCTCTGACGCTCGCGCCGGCAGCGCAGGCCGCGGCGCCGGCCGGCGCGGGTCCCTATCCCGCGATGGCGCCGCTCGAGAGCTATCTGATGACGCCGAGCGCGGAGGTCGCTCTCGCGCAAAGCGCCGCACCGGCACGCATCTCGCGCGACGCTACGGTCCTGATCCTCGGCCGGGCGGGTTACCAGACCGCCGCGAAAGGCTCGAACGGCTTCACGTGTCTGGTCGAGCGAGCTTGGATGTCGCCCTTCGACTCGCCGGAGTTCTGGAATCCGAAGATGCGCGGGCCGATCTGCTACAACCCGCCGGCTTCGCGCACCGTCCTGCTCTATACGCTCAACCGGACGGAGCTGGTTCTGCACGGCGTCTCCAAGGCACAGATGATCGCGCGGATCGACGCGGATTTCGCTTCGAAGAAATTGCCGCTCCCGGAAGCCGGATCGATGTCCTTCATGATGTCGAAGAACGGCAACCTCGGGGATGGCGTCGGCGCGTGGCATCCGCATCTGATGTTCCACGCACCAAAAGCCGATGGGGCGCACGATGGCGCGAGCTGGGGCGCAGACCTGCCGGGCTCGCCGGTCATCTTGGACACGTCGAACCGCGTCGTCCCCGAACCCGAGACCATCTTCATGGTGACGGTCGCCCATTGGTCGGACGGAACGCCGGCACGGCCGGCGACCCGAATGTAGCGGAGCTCAGTACAGGCGTCGCGCCGTCCGCATCGCCTCCTCGTCGCTCATGCTCGCTGCCGCAGCCATCAGCGTGGCGACTTCCTTCGGACCGAGTTCCGCGCCGAGCGCCCCGACGGACCGCTCGTACTCTTGCGATTCGGTATATTCGCGCATGACGCCGAGCTGCGCGAGCCGGGTGTCGATACATCCCAAAAGACGGGCAGCCAGGCGCGCGCGCGCGGTTTCGATACCGTCGCCGCGCGGCCGCAGCGCCGCGATCGCCGCGAGGTGCTGCGCGCTGAGTGCCGCGTGATAGTCGAGTCCTCCCGCCGCATAGGCCAATTCGAAGGCTTCTCGTGCGGAAGCACGCGCATCGTCGTAGAGATCCAGTGCGATTTCGTAGGCGGCTTTATTCAGGAGGCCGATCACGATGCTCAGCGGCGCGTTCAAGCCGCGATGGAAGACCAGCGATTCTTTGCAGAGCCGCAACGCCGCTCGCACGTTTCCGCTCTGAAACTCGATCTCGGCGAGGTTTCCGGCGGTTCGCACCGCTGCATCTTCCGCGCCGAGCTCTTGCCAGAATCCGAGACCCTCTTGGTAAAACGCTCGCGCGCCGTCGCGGTCGCCGACGCGGAGCCGGACGTTGCCAAGCGCCGAAAGGGCGCGAGCCAGCAGCCGCGGGTGGCCGAGCCGACGTCCGACCGCGAGGGCTTCGTTGAGTGCAGCCTCGCTCTCCGCGATCCGATCGGATAGAATCAACCCTTGGCCGACGAGCAGATGCGCAAACCCGATCCCCGCTTCGTCGCCGAGTTCGCGATACAGTACGAGGCAGCGCTGCGCCGAACGCAAGGTCAGATCCGGATCGACGAGCGCGACCGCGAGCGTTGCCCTCCCGCGCTCGAGTCGCGCGGCTAACTCTGCCGGGGTTCTTTCATCGCACAACGCGAGGCCCCGTTCGACCGAGCGCAGGCCCTCGGTCGGCGCGATCAGCGCGAAAAGGGGCAACATCGCAGCGGCCAATCGCTGCCCCAGCTCGGGCTCGCCGTGCGCGCCGAAAGCCCAGGCGAGCGCGGCCCTCCAATTCGCGAGCTCGGGGAGCGCTCGCTCCAGCCAAGTGCGCTCGGACTCGAAATCCCTCGTGACGTGAAGCCGCTCTGCCAACTCGACCTGCGCGACGGCGTGCTTTCGCAGGGCTCCGCCCTCGTCGCCGCGCTCGGCGAGCTTTTCGCGTGCATACGCGCGCGTCGACTCCGCCATCTGATATCGAGCGGCATCGACGTCGGCGGCGAGCAGCGACTTGTCGACGAGCGAGTAGATCGCAGGCGGCGCGTCCGCTTCGTCGTCGCCCGAACAGACCGCGATCGCCATATCGAGCGTGAAGCCGCCGGCAAAAACCGAAAGGCGCTCGAAGGCGCGCCGTTCGCGCTCGGGCAACAACTCGTAGCTCCAGTCGATCAAGGCTCGCATCGTTTGCTGGCGCGGAAGCGCCGTCCGCAAGCCGCCGGTGAGGACGCTGAAACGACGGTCGAGACTACGCGCCAGCGTCTGGAGGTCCATCACGTCGAGTCGCCCGGCCGCAAGCTCGAGCGCGAGCGGGATGCCGTCGAGCCGGCGGCAGACCTCGGCCACCAGCGGCGTGTTTTCGTCCGAGAGCACGAAGCCCGGCTGCGTGAATAGCGCGCGTTCCGTAAATAACGCAACGGCATCGTAGGCCAGCGCATCTTCGACTCGTAGGCGAGCGCCCGCCTCGAGCTCCGGGAAGCGCAGGGAAGGCAAACGATAACTTCGTTCGCCTCCGACTTTGAGCGCTTCGCGGCTGGTCGCGAGGATGCGAACCCCTGGACACTGGCCGAGCAGCGCATCGGCGGCGCGCGCCACGGCGTCGATGAGGTGCTCGCATTCGTCGAGGACGAGCACCATCGTTTGCCGTTTGAGGCGTGCGACGAGCGCGCTCAGCGGTTCGGCGCGCGATGGGGCTGCGAAGCCGAGCGTGCGCGCGATCCTCGCGGCGACGGATTCGGGATCGGTGAGCGGGGCCAACTCGACGAGCCACACGCCGTCCGGCTGCGCGTCGAGCATGAGGCGAGCGACGTGCAGGGCGATGCGCGTTTTTCCCACCCCGCCCGCACCCGTTACGGTCACTAAACGTTCGCTCGCAAGGAGGCCGGCGATGAGCGCCGCCTCGGCGCTGCGTCCGACGAGCCGGTTGAGTTCCGGCGGTACGTTCGTCCGCGTCCGTTCGGGCGCCGCGGAGGCGAACGTGGGACTCAAGACGGTCGCCGCGAGCGCGGTACGCGACCGGACCCCGAGCTTGTTGAAGAGCGCCGCGATGTGGGTCTCGATCGTGCGGTCGCTCAGATGCAACAGGTCGCCGATCTCGCGGTTCGTGCGTCCGCCCGCGACCAGCTCCGCGATCTCGCGCTGCCGATTCGAAAGGTCGCGCCCACCGTTCACCGGCGCATCTACCAGACGTACGGCACGAGCCGGTAGCGAACGCGCCGGGCGTACTCCGCGTAGCCGCTCAGGCTTTCGCGCAGGAACCGTTCTTCATCGAGAATGCGCACGACCAGGAGCAGCGTTAAAGCGAAGACCGCGACGAGCGCCCAATACGAGCCAAGCGCAAGCGGGGTACCGTAGAGCAGAACCAGCGCGCCGGCATACATCGGATGGCGCAGGCGTGCGTAGGGGCCGCTGGCAACGATCCGCTGGTTTACGAAAACGTCGATCGTCCCCGCGGCGAACGAGTTCTCCCGGAACGCGACGAACACGAGCGCGAACCCGATGGCGACCACGAGCAAACCGGCCGCCTCGAGAGCCGGCGGGAGGTGCGACCAGCCGAAACGATAGTCGTTCGCGGCAATCCCGAAGATGCTCGCAAACGCGCAGGCTGCGAGCACCTGCAGAACCTTCTGCTGCGGACGCCGCTCGGCGACGAAGCCAGCCTCGACGCGACGCTCGAGCAGCGCGGGGTCGTTCCGCAGCAAGTACGCCGTGATGAGGACGACCGCCGTGGCGAAGAGCGCGAGGTACGCCCAAGCCTGCGGGTAGTCGAACGTGCGCGCGGGCAAAAAGAGCAAAATTGCGAGAACGGCGAGCAACTGAAGCGCGCCGAGCGCCGCCTTTACCGCGAGCGAGCTCACGCCGTCGCTTTACACGCGCCGCAGGCTGACTCCCCGCGAAGCGCAGCGAAGGCGCCTGCATGCAATCCGCACGCACGAACCACGAAATACGCCTGGTCTCACGCCCTACCGGCTGGCCGACGCTCGACAACTTCGCGCTGGTCGAGACTACGATCGGGGAGCCCGGCCCCGGCGAGGCGCTGGTGCGCATCACGCACATGTCGGTCGATCCGTACATGCGCGGGCGCATGTCGGAAGCGCGTTCGTACGTTCCACCCTTTAAGCTCAACGAGGTCATGACGGGCGGCGCGGTCGGCTTCGTGATCGAGAGCAACGACCCGTCCCTTCCGGTCGGTCAGTGGGTCGAATCGGACGTGCTCGGCTGGCGCGAATACGGAATCGCGCCAGCTTCCGCCCTCCACAAAATCAGCACCGACATCGCCCCGCCCAGTGCGTTCCTCGGCATCCTCGGAATGCCGGGTCTGACCGCCTGGGCCGGCCTCTTTGAGATTGGCAACCTCAAAGCGGGCGACACGATCTTCATTTCGTCGGCGGGGGGCGCGGTCGGGAGCATCGCCGGACAGCTGGCGAAGATTCACGGCGCGCGCACGATCGGGAGCGTCGGCACGCCCGAGAAGGCGCGCTACATCAAAGACGAGTTTGGCTACGACGAGGCTTTCGACTATCACGACGACGTCGTCAAGAGCCTGCGCGCGGCCGCGCCCGACGGCATCGACGTGTACTTCGACAACGTTGGCGGCGAACAGCTCCAAGCGGCACTCGGTTCGCTCAAAGATTTCGGGCGCATCATCGCTTGCGGCATGATCGCGCAGTACAACGAACTGCTGCCCGGTCCGGTGAACCTGCCCAACGTCGTTCGCAAACGTCTGCGGATGCAAGGCTTCATCGTGAGCGATCATCGCCCGAGTGCGCCGAAATTCGTCTCGGAAGTGGTAGCGCTGCTGCGGGCGGGGAAGATCAAATACCGTGAAACGATCGTCGAGGGTCTGGCCAACGCACCGCAAGCGCTCATCGATCTCTTCGCCGGACACCACACCGGCAAACTCATCGTCCGCGTCGCGCCCGAAAACACCGCGCCCTAAGAGCGCGGCGTGACGGCCGAACGTTCGCTGCGGGCGCGCTGCTGCGTTGCCGGCGGCGGGCCGGCCGGCGTCATGGCCGGCTACTTACTGGCGCGCGCCGGCATCGACGTCCTCGTGCTGGAGAAGCACGCCGATTTCTTCCGCGACTTTCGCGGCGACACGATCCACCCCTCGACCCTGCGCATCATGGACGAGCTCGGCTTGCTCGACGAGTTCCTCAAGGTGCCGCACAACGAAGTGCGCGAGATACGCGCACGCTTCGGCGAAACGGTGATTCCGATCGGCGACTTTAGCCACGTGCCGGGACGATCGAAGTTCTTAGCGCTGATGCCGCAATGGGACTTTCTCGACTTTCTGGCCGAACGCGGGCGGCAGTTGCCGACCTTTCGATTGATGATGAATGCCGAGGCGACCGACCTCGTTCGCAGCGATGGGCGCGTGTCGGGCGTAGCGGTACGGACTCCCGACGGACCGGTCGTGGTGAATGCGGACCTCGTCATCGCGGCCGACGGCCGTCATTCGGTACTGCGCGAGCGCGCGGGCCTCACCGTGCTGGACATCGGTGCGCCGATCGACGTGCTTTGGATGCGCTTCTCGCGCCGCCCCGACGACCCGGATCAAGTTTTCGGCAGCCTCGCACCCGGGGGATTTCTCGTGATGCTCGATCGCGGCGACTACTTCCAATGCGCGCTGGTCATTCGGAAGGACGGCTACGACGAGGTGCGCGCGGACGGTCTCCCCAACCTTGCCGCCCGCATCACGCGGCTCGCGCCGTTCCTTGCCGATCGCGTCGGCGAACTCGAGAGCTGGGATCAGATCAAGCTGTTGTGCGTGACCATCGACCGCCTCAAGGCCTGGTCCGAGCCGGGACTCCTGTGCATCGGCGACGCCGCGCACGCGATGTCGCCGGTCGGCGGTGTCGGCATCAATCTCGCCATCCAAGACGCGGTCGCCGCCGCGAACGCGCTCGCCGCCCCCCTGCGCGAAGGTCCGGTCGACCCGCGCGTGCTGGCCGGCGTGCAACGCCGCCGCGAGTTCCCGACGCGCTTCATCCAAAGCTTGCAAGTTTTCATTCAGAAGCGCGTCTTGGGCCCCGTGCTCGCGGCCCAGGGACCGATCCGGCCGCCGGCGCTCGTCCGGCTCGTCGGCGCCGTGCGGCCGCTCCGCTGGATTCCCGCGTACGTCATCGGCATCGGCCCGCGCCCCGAGGACGTTCGCTCGCCCGAGGTCGTGCGCGCGGGATAGCAGCCGCGAAGCGCGCAATGCTACTGCCGGTGCGTGCGACGCATCGGATCGGAGCGTGCAGTGGATCGTGAGTCGACCCCACCGGGCGGCAGTCTAAGCCGCCGGAGCGTTTTGCTTGGCACGGCAACCGCGCTTGCGACGACTACGCTCGCGCAGAGCGCCTCGGCGCAAAGCGCCGCAACGACCGCACCGTTGCCGTCGTGGAACGACGGACCCGCGAAGCAGTCGATCCTCGGTTTCGTACGCGCGACGACCGATTCGGCGAGTCCGAATTTCATCGAACCCGAGGACCGGATCGTCACCTTCGATCAGGACGGCACGCTCTGGGTCGAACATCCGCTCTACACGCAGGCGATGTTCGCGGTCGACCGTCTCGCGGCGCTCGCGCCGCAACATCCGGAGTGGCGAGCGGCGACGCCGTACAACACGGTTCTCTCGGGCAATCCTGAGGCGCTCGCGACCTTAACCGAGCACGATTGGGCGGAGATCGTCGCGGCGACCCACGCCGGCATGAGCACCGAAGCCTTCCTCGAGATCGCCGGCGCGTGGATTGCGACGGCCAGGCACCCGCGCTTTCAGCGCCTGTACACCGAGCTCGTCTACCAGCCGATGCGCGAGGCGATGGACTACTTGCGCGCGAACGGATTCAAGACGTATATCGTAACGGGCGGCGGTCAAGAGTTCGTCCGCGTCTACGCACAGCGCGTGTACGGCATTCCGGCCGAGCAAGTCATCGGTTCGAGCATCCAAACGCGGTATGACTTCATGGACGGCAAGCCCGTTTTGATGCGCGAGCCGAAACTGTTCTTCGACGACGACCACGACGGCAAAGCCATCGGCATCAACCTCTTCATCGGAAAACGTCCGCACGCGGCGTTCGGCAACTCGAACGGCGACCGCCAAATGCTCGAATGGACCGGTGCCGGCAGCGGCGCGCGTCTCAAGATGCTCGTCTATCACGACGACCCGCTGCGCGAGTACGCCTACGGTCCCGCCGGCGGCTTGCCCGACACGAACGTCGGCACGTTTTCGACCGGTCTGCTGACGGAAGCGCAAACTCGCGGCTGGACCGTCATCAGCATGAAGAACGACTGGCGGCGCGTCTTCGCGTTCGGCTAAGGCTTGGCGCCGAAGTCCTGATAGATCGTGTAGCTCGAGGGCGTCCAGTGCAGCTGCGTGCGCGCTTTCTGATTCGAGAGGACTTGATCGAGACAGAGTGCGTCCGCCAGCGGTCCGAACTGACCGCGGGCCGCTTCGAGCGGAACGGCGTTTGCCTGCGAAAGGCCGAGGCTCTTCGCCGCGGCCAAGGCGATGTCGCGAACGCGCAGAGCGTCCGGTCCCGAGCCATTGTAGATCTGGCCCGAAGGCGCGTTTTGTAAAGCGAGGGCGTAGAGCTCCGCCAGATCGTCCACGTAGACGAGCGCCCAACGGTTCTTGCCATCGCCGACGTACTGCACCGCGCCGTCCTGCACGCTGCCCAACAGCATGCCGGCCAGACCGCGGCGTTGCCCGAAGACCAGCGAAGGGCGCAAGACGATCGCGTGCACGCGCGCCGTGGCAGCGTCCAGCACTTCGCGTTCCACTTCGGTGCGGTACGCGACGATCGCGGCCGGATCGAGCGGCGACTTCTCGTCGGCCGGCTTATCGCCCGTGTTCCCGTAGACCCAGGAACCGCTGGTGTAAATGAAGCGTTTTCCGGTTCCGCGCAACGCATCCAGCAACGCTCGCGTCGCGGCGCTATCGACGTCGGCCTGCCTAGCGTCGCCGGTTGCGGCGCAGTGGATCACGGCATCGGCATCGCGCACGGCAGCTTCGAGCGTTTCCGGCTCCTCGAGCGAGCCCTCGATGACTTTGTAGCGGTGGGCCGCAGCGTACTCTCGTGCGCCCGGCGTACGAGCGAGCGCGTGGATGACGTGACCGCCGCGTTGCAGCACGCGTCCGACGGCGGAACCGATGTAACCGTTCGCTCCGGTGAGAAATATCTTCATGCTTTGGCGAGTTCGTGAAGGCTCGCAAGGTTCTCTTTTTCGAGCGCCTCGATGTGGGCGTGGTCCGCGCGGACGTTACCGTGCGCGCGCTCGTCCTTGAGCACCGAAACGAGATACTCGCCGGTAAACGAGCCCGGCGTCGCCGCAACTTCTTCCGGCGTGCCCTTCGCGACGATCTTCCCGCCGCGGTCGCCGCCTTCGGGACCGAGGTCGATCACGTAATCGGCGGTCTTGATGACGTCGAGGTTGTGTTCGATCGTCAAGACCGTATTGCCCAGCGCGACCAAACGCTGCAGCACGTCGAGCAATTTGTGGATGTCGGCGAAGTGGAGACCGGTGGTCGGCTCGTCGAGCACGTAGAAGGTGCGGCCGGTCGCGCGCTTCGAGAGTTCCGTCGCGAGCTTGACGCGTTGCGCTTCGCCGCCCGACAGGGTCGTGGCCGGCTGGCCCATCTTGATGTACCCCAAGCCGACGTCGGCGATCGTCTTGAGCCGCCCGTGAATTCGCGGGATCGCGCTGAAGAACTCGGCCGCTTCGTCGACGCGCATCTCGAGCACGTCGGCGATCGACTTGCCCTTGTACTTGATCTCGAGCGTCTGCGCGTTGTAGCGCCTGCCTTTGCAGACTTCGCACGGCACGTAGACGTCGGGCAAGAAGTGCATCTCGATCTTGATGATGCCGTCGCCCTCGCAGGCCTCGCAACGGCCGCCCTTCACGTTGAACGAGAAGCGCCCCGGACCGTAGCCGCGCACCTTCGAGTCGGGCACCAGCGAAAACAGCTCGCGAATGAGGTCGAACGCGCCGGTGTACGTCGCCGGGTTCGAACGCGGCGTGCGCCCGATCGGCGATTGGTCGATGACGACGAGTTTGTCGAGCGCCTCGGCGCCGCGTACCGTCCCGTAGGTTCCGCCGGCAGGCTGCCCGTGAAGATGCTGGTTAAGTGCCTTGACGAGGATCTCGTTGACGAGCGTCGATTTTCCTGACCCGCTGACGCCGCTCACGCAGGCGAACACGCCGAGCGGAATGTCGACGTTCAAACCGTCGATGTTGTTGGCTTTCGCATTCTTGAGGTTCAGCCAGGCGCGCGGCGTACGGCGGTGCGAGGGAACCGCGATGAACTGCCGCCCGCTGAGATACGCACCGGTCAGGGATTCGGGGTTGCGAATCACTTCTTCGAGCGAGCCGACCGTGAGGATGCGGCCACCCTCCGCGCCGGCGCCCGGACCGATGTCGACGATCACGTCCGCTTCGCGCATCGTGTCTTCGTCGTGCTCGATGACGATCAGCGTGTTGCCGAGGTCGCGCAGCGTCTTGAGCGTCGCGAGGAGCCGGTCGTTGTCTCGCTGGTGCAATCCGATCGACGGTTCGTCCAAGATGTAGAGCACGCCGACGAGCGAGCTGCCGATCTGCGTGGCCAAGCGAATCCGCTGGGACTCGCCGCCCGAGAGCGTCGTCGCCGAACGCGCCAAGCTCAGGTACCCGAGACCCACGTTGCTCAGGAAGCCGAGACGCGCGCGGACTTCCTTGAGAATCTGATGCGCGATCAACTCTTCGCGCGGGGTCGGCACGAACTCGCGAAAGAACAGCTCGGCCCGCTCGACCGAAAGCGCGGTCAACTGGCTGATGTTCATTCCGCCGACGGTCACGGCGAGGGCTTCCGGCTTGAGACGCGCCCCGTTGCAGGCTTTGCACGTCGCAGCCGACATGAATTTCTCGATCTCTTCCTTCACGTAATCGGAAGAGGTCTCGTTGAAGCGGCGCTGCAGATTGTTGACGACGCCTTCGAAGGTCTTCTCGTACTCGTACGAGTTGCCGCCGCGCGTTTCGTAGGTAAAGCGGTGCGTCTTATCCGACCCGTAGAGCAGCATGTCGACGAGGTCGGCCGGCATCTTGTCGAGCGGCGTCGTCATCTTAACCCGGCGCGAACGCAGCAGCCGTTCGACTTGCTGCATGTACCAGGGGTTCATCGAGGGGTAGCGGCCCCCGCCCAGCGCCTTGCTCCAGGGGACGATGGCGCCTTCCTCGATCGACTTGGTGCGATCGGGGATCACCTTCCACGGATCGATCTCGATCTTCACGCCGAGACCCGTGCACTCGGGGCACGCGCCGTAAGGTGAGTTGAACGAGAAGAGCCGCGGCGCCAGCTCTTCGAACGAGAGCCCGCAATACACGCAGGCGAGCTGTTCGGAAAAGGTCATCTCGCGCGCGGCGGGCGCCGCTTTGGCGGTGCCTTCGTTGACCTGCAGCTGATTCGGCTGCCCCGTCCGGGCGGCTTCGACTAAAACGGTCGCGATGCCGCCGGCGAGCCGCAGCGTCGTCTCGAGCGAGTCGGTCAGCCGTTTGCGAACGTCGGGCTTCACGATCAAGCGGTCGACGATCACCTCGATCGTGTGCTTCTTCTTCTTGTCGAGGACGATCTTGTCGCGCAGTTCGCGCGTCTCGCCGTCGACGCGAATGCGCGCGAAACCCTCTTTGCCGATCTCCTCGAAGAGCTTGTGGTATTCGCCTTTGCGGCCGCGCACGACGGGCGCGAGCAGCTGAATGCGCGACCCCTCGGGCAGCTCCATGACCTGATCGACGATTTGCTCGCTCGACTGAGCGCTGACCTCGCGCCCGCAGCTGTAGCAGTGCGGCTTCCCGATGCGCGCGTAGAGCAAACGCAGGTAGTCGTAGATTTCGGTAACGGTCCCCACGGTCGAGCGCGGATTGCGCGAAGTCGACTTCTGATCGATCGAGATCGCCGGGGAAAGCCCCTCGATGTAATCGACGTCGGGCTTTTCCATTTGGCCGAGAAACTGACGAGCATACGAGGAGAGCGACTCGACGTAACGGCGCTGTCCCTCGGCGTAAATGGTGTCGAAGGCAAGCGACGACTTGCCGGAACCCGAGAGACCGGTAATGACGATCAGCCGGTTGCGCGGCAGCGTGAGGTCGATGTTCTTGAGGTTGTGCTCGCGCGCGCCTTTGATGACGATCGCGTCGAGCCCGCGCGGGGCCCCGTTCGCGCTGGAGTTGGTCACGGAACGAAGACCCGGCGGAGCGGCCAAGCGTTGCAGCCGCTCACGGCCGAGCGGCGCCGGCCGGGCGGCGCGCCGCGACGTATTCGCCCACGATGACGAGCGTCGCAAACGCGATCGTCGCGCCTGCGATCAGCGCGTCCACTATTGCCGGGGGAAACGGCCCGATCGCCGGCGCCAGCGTGAAGAACGCGACCGCGATTCCGGCGGCGAGAAAGATTACGAAGAGTCCGAGCACGATGCCGAGCGTCGGAAGCACGCGATCGTATGCGATTTCCCACGACTCGCGGACGGCGGCGAAACCCCGGCGCTCGCCGGCGACGGCGGCCGGCATCACGTACAAACAAAAAAAGCCAAAGGCGATGGCCGAGAGGCCGAGCGTGAAGGGGACGAGGACTGCGGCGACCGCTCCGATGAGCAGCAAAGCGGCAAGCGCGACGAACACTTGGCCGCCCTGACGCGCGAACGGGCGCCAGCCATCGGCCAGCCTACCCTTGCCGCATTGCCAAACCGCGACCGCGATCCCCGTCGTGAAGGCGAGTGCGGCGATCGTGAAGAGCAGCTGGATGACGTCGCCGAGAATGATGCCGACGACTTGTGCGAGCGGCGTGGCGCCGGGCGGTGGGAAGACCGCCCACTGCAGCGACGTCTTGCAAAGTGCGAGGATGACGCCGGGGACCGCAAGCACCGGATTGTGCACGAGCAAGCGCCACGATTCCGCAAAGATGCGCGAGAGGCCGCCGCCCGCATCGCTTTCCATCTCAGTGCCGCTTCCGCGCGGTCCGCAGCGCTCCCTCGACCTCGGCGAAGTCGTGCACGAGTGCGTCCGGCTCGCGCGCGCCTTCGGGAAGAGCCTGCCGCCGAGCGTTCAGCCAAACCGTGTACAAGCCGGCCTCGGCCGCGCCGGCGATGTCCCGCTCGTAGCGGTCGCCGACCATCGCCGCGGCAGCCGGCTCGACGCCGAGTTGCTCGCACGCGTAGCGGAAGAAGCGTGGATCCGGCTTGACCAGCCCAACCTCGTCGGCGAGAAAGAACGCGTCGAACGCCTCGTCGAGCTCGAGCTGTGCGATCTTCTCGCGATGGGTCTCGGCGAAGCCGTTGGTCAACAGCCCGAGGCGAAGGCCGTCGCGCCGCAGTCCCGCGAGCAAATCGAGAACGCCGGGCCAGAGCTGCAGTTCGTCCTTGCGGAGGCGGTTGTAGTCGACGGCGCAGCGCTCCGCCAGGTCGAGCTCCTCGAGGCCGACGTCGCGCAGCGCCGCGGCCCACATCTTGGCGCGCAGCCGTCCGAGCGGCGTGCCGAATTGCGCTCCCGAGAGGTTGTGCCAGAAGCGTTCCGCTTCGGCGACATAAGCCGCGTGCAGCGCGGCTGCATCGATGCCGCGCTCCTGCGCCACCTGACGCGAAACGAGCTCCGCCGCGCGACGGTAGGTTGCGGTGTCGTCGTGCAGCGTGTCGTCCAAATCGAAGAGCACGGCCGCAAGCGGCGGCCGCTCCGCGGGGCTCACCGGCGGCCGAAGCGGAAGCGCGCTTCGAACGTCAGGCCGGCGCCGACGTTGCGGTCGACGAGCTCGCCGTTAGCGGTGTTGCGCGTGTGATAACTCAGACCGCGGAATCCCAGCAAATAAGTGGCGCCCGGATAGTGCCAGGCGTACGAAGCGCCGTAATCGATTTCGGCGCCCTGTTCGGGTTTCGCCGTTCGCGGAACGCCGTCGGACTGAAAGATGTGGAGGATGCCTTGCACGTTCGGTGCGGCGGTCAAAGTGAGTTCGACCGATCGCCCGGCGCCGGCCGGGAGATCGGCAACCCCGGTGAAGAGCGGCGACGTGACGCGCGACTGATCGCGATCGCCGTTATTCCCGTTGTAGTTCGAAAGGTTGACGACTTGGTAGCCGGCACCGAGGCGGAAGCGGTGATGGGGATCGAGATCGACTTGGACTTCGGCGTTAAGCAAGCTGAGCGAGGCGTTCGACGTCCCCAGAGACCCGGCGCTGGGAGCGCTGAGGTTGACCTGCGGAAAGCCCTCGAGGTGAATGCGCCAGCGCGGAAAGATTTGCGACGCTTCGAGCAGCGCGCCCGGTACGACGCCCGAAACCGGCTGCGGGTTATCGGCACCGACGTGCGTGCCGGCCAGGACCGCGGCCTCGACGCCGAGGTCGGTTTCGGCACGGGCCGGAGCGTTCGCCGCGCAGAAAGCCGCCGCTGCGGCGAGGGCGAGCGGCGCGGCTCGCTGCAAACACGTCACTCGCCGTCGAAATAATCCAGCGCTGGATTATCGCGCACCATGAGGTCGGCTTGCTCGACCAAGAGCTTCTTCGAATCCGGGTAGTAACAGACGTCGTCGCGCGAGACGTTCGAAATCATCAGCAGCAGCGCGTCCGCCTCGGAATCGTTGATCAGCTTGTGCGCTCCTCGTGGACCGACCGGGAACGCGACGAAGTCGCCCCGGCGCAGGCGAAACGAGCCGTTGGGCGTTTCGAGCGTCGGCGTTCCCTCGAACACGACGAAAAGTTCCTCCTCGGCCGAATGCCAATGGTTCGGACACCACCAGCGTCCCGCCGGAACGCGCGCCATGCGGTAGCCGAGGCGTTCCGCGCCGATCGCAAAACCAACCTCCGCGTCGCCGCAGCCGCGGTAGCGTTCGGGACCGTTGTCGTCGGTCCGCCACAGCAGCTCGTCGAGGTTGATGCGCGAGGCGAGGACCCCGCTGCGCGCCTCAAGACAGCGCCCGAGCGTATCGTGCGCGTCGCCGAACACGCACGTGCCGTCGCCCACGAGCAGGTTGCTGGGCCGGGTCGCGCGCAACAGGCGCATCGAAAGGACGGCTTTGGCCGGATCGGCGAGCTTTTCGTCGGGCATCAAGCGCAGCGAGCCGGCCGGGTCGCCCCACAGCGCGTCGCCCACCACGAGCGTCCGCGTCGCGACGAACCAGAGCGCGATCTCGCCCGGCGTCTTCAGCCCGTCGAGCGGGATGACGCGCGCACCCAAAAACAGCTCGCCGTTCTTCAGAAGGCGGTCGACCGGCCCGCTTAGCAGCGACGCCTCGCTCGCGCCGGCCGCAATCCTTGCGCCCGTCGCAGCCGCGAGCGCGCGCGCTCCGCGTTCGTGATCGCGGTTCGTTACGACGATCCAAGCGAGGCCTTCGCGCACGATCTCCTGTACGAGCGCCTCGTCGCCGCCAAGCGGATCGATCGCCATATTCCCGGCGGCGCCGCGCACGAAAAACGAGTTGAAAAAGAGGTTGCGGTCCGCTTGCCAGGCCGACCACATGGAGATGCCGTCGATGATCGTCGCTTGCATGCTGCGCCAGTTCCGGCGCGAGTCAGAGTGCTCCTAGGAAAGCGGCTTGCGGCGACACGAAACGCGAGAAATGCATTTTGCTACGCGCCCGTTACCGGCGCTTGGGTCGCTGTTCGCGCTCGCCTCACTCTCGTCGCTACTGGCCGCCGCTCCGCCGAAGGCGCCGAGTGCTGCGCCTACACCATCCGCTAGGAGCGCGAGGTTGATGAAGATGGCGCCCGCCGACGAGTATTTCGGCAAGTTGAAGCTGAGCTTTCTCGGCATCAACAATACCTTTCGAGATACTTCAATCTCGGCCGGAGCGCACACGACCGACGCCGCGCTTGCGCGGAAGATCGACTTCGCGATCGACGCGCTCAACGATTGGCAGCGGAAGTTTCCCCACGACCCACAACTCGCGCGCACCTATTTCCTCGCGCAAATCACTTTGAAGAAACTCTGGCTCGAGCCATATCAGGACAAGGCCTGGGCCTACATGCAACACATCGTCGCCGCCTACCCGGCGACGTTTTACGGTAGGACGGTCAAGGCCGACATCGCGCGCGGCTTCACGCGTCACTATTACGCGCCCGCGGTCCCTTGCGACGCCGCGGCCACCCCGGCGCCGAGCGTCACGACGGACAACGGCAAGTACAAGACGACCATCGAGACGCCGCCGTGCGTCACGCCGAGTCCCTCGCCTTCGCCGTCTCCCGAGCCGACGCTCGCGCCGGCAGCGCCGCTCGTCCCCGCGCCCTCGCTCTCACCGGGCGCTACGCCCTCGCCCGCTCCGGCCGGCGTTCCCAGCGCCGTCCCGCCGGCAAGCCCTGGCGCCGTTCCCCCGGCAAGCCCGGCCGGAACGCCGCCCGCCGTACCCGCTGCGACGCCGGCCGGCTCATCGCCGCTGCCCAGCCCCGCCGCGGCCCCCTCGCCGTCCCCCGCGGTTCCGGCCTCGCCTCCCGCGGTCCCGGCTACACCGCACGCGGGCGCCTCGTAGGCGTTGACATAGTTGCCTGAAGCAAGTATATGTTTGCCTAAGGAAACCTTCTGCGAGGCTTTGCATGCCGGAGGGAACGGGCACACTAGCCGCTAGCGTCCGCCGCTTCAATCGCTTCTACACGCGCGAAATCGGCGTTCTCGACGAGCATCTGCTTGCGAGCGAGTACTCGCTGACCGAAGGCCGCATTCTCTACGAGCTCGCCCACCGCAACGGGTTGACCGCTTCCGATCTCGGGCGCGAACTCAATTTGAACGCCGGCTATCTGAGCCGTATCGTCGGCCGATTTCAAAGGCGCGGCCTGCTGACGAAAGCGCGCTCGCAGGACGACGGCCGTGCCGCCCACCTCGCGCTAACCGCAGCCGGGCGGCGCGCGTTCAAACCGCTCGATCGGATTTCGCAGCGTCACGCCCTTGCGATGCTCGAGAAACTATCGGTTGTGGAGCAGGGTCAACTCGTCGACGCGATGCACGAGATCGAATCGTTGCTCGCGGAGCCCCGCCCCGGCTACGTGCTGCGCGCTCCCCAACCCGGCGACATGGGTTGGATCGTTCACCGCCAGGCCGTCATCTACGCCGAAGAATACGGTTGGGACGCGACGTTCGAAGCGCTCGGCGCGGAGATCGTCGCCGCGTTCGTACGCGACTTTCAGCCGGCGTGCGAACGCTGCTGGATCGCTGAAAAGGACGGGAAGGTCGTCGGGTCGGTTTTCGCGGTTCGGCACGACGCCGAGACGGCGAAGTTGCGGATGCTGTACGTCGAGCCGAGCGCGCGCGGTTTAGGGATCGGCCGCCGCCTCGTCGACGAGTGCATCGGCTTCGCTCGCGAGGCGGGCTACCGCGAAATGATGCTCTGGACCAACAGCGTGCTCGTTTCGGCGCGCCGCATCTACGAGGCGGCCGGCTTCACGCTCGCGGCCGAACAACCGCACCACAGCTTCGGAAAAGATCTCGTCGGCCAGACGTGGGAAAGGCCGCTCTAAGGCAAAGAGCCGTTTGCGCTCGAGCGGCCGCGGGCTCCTCAGCTCGCGGTCCCTTCGAGCACGACCGTCAGCTTTTGCGGATCGATGCGAACGCGCTGGCCGCTTCGAACCGCGACGAAGATCTCGCGCTCGACGCCGGCCATTAGCGGAATCCCCGCGGCGACGGCCCCCTGCACCATAACCGGGTTCACCTCGCCGAAAACGAGACCCGCGAACCCGACGCCGCGCCCGCGCATCATGAGAAAGGCCCAGCCGCCGGCGATGCCGCCCTGGACGCCGGGGCAGATCAGGATCTTGTCGGCAATCGACTCACCGTAACAGGGATGACCGGCACGCGAGATCGTCCCGTTCTCACGGTCCAGATCGTACCGCGGACTAAACGTGTAAGGCGAAACGAGCGCAACGCCTTCAATCGCCGGACCTAAACCTCGTTCGCAACGGAAGGTCGTGCGGCTCACGGCAAGCGCCCCGCGATCGCGGTCTCAACGCACTCGGCGGTTCGCCGCAGGACGGGTTCGTACCCGTGCGCCTTGATGATGTTGAAGAGCTTGGCCGAATTCGTGCAGACGCGCGTCCAGCCGAACTGCTTGCGCATGCGCGCCGGGTCCATAATGTACCAGCAGACGCCTTGTAGTACGAGCGCACCCGTCGCGATCAAAGGCGCGAGGATGCCGCTCTGCTCTGCCGCCTCGCGCATCATACCGTTCGTCGTGATAAGCACCGTTGAGCCTTCGTGAACGCGCCTCGTTCCGAACAGACGGACGAGGCGTTGCATTTCTACGAGCGAAAGTTGAGGCGCGGTAAAAACGACCAGGTCGATGTACGGATCGGGCGGCGTCCCCCGCGCGTAGACTTCGTCGATGTCCTCGCGCGTAACGACGAACTCATCCAGCAATTCCCGGCCGTCGTTTGCCCGTTCCCAACTTGGCGCTTCCGGCGTCGCACCGAGAACGTGGTACATCGCAAGCGAGCCAAAGCTGGCGAGGCTAGCCCCGAGGTGTTTGAGGTCGTCGGGCGCCGGATCGCCGGCGCGCAACTCGAATGCGGGCACGTTCCAGTAGCCGCGGGCGCGCTCGCCGGCGATGGCGCCGAGCGCGCCGTAGTCCGCTACGTCGTCGAGTCTCGCCTCGACGGTGCAGCGCACGTTCGCGCGCCGGTGCTGGGAAAGGTGAAAGCCGTACTCTGGAGTGCGCCCGGTCAGCGCTGCGGCGATAGCCGCCGGACCCGACTCGTAGTTCGTGCGCGCGCCGAGGACGGAGTTGGCGTATGCCACCGTCCCCGTATCGCCCCAAGCGACGTGTTCGTTCAAGCGCGGGGTGTAGATCGACTGATAGTTAATGCACGTGTCGACCGTCGCGACGCCGAGCTGCCCCAGCAGGCTCCGCACCTCGCGCTCGTGCGTCACGAGCTCGGACGATTGGCGCAGCCGTTCGGCGAATTCGTACTCGATGCAGGCGGCATTGCGCGTGCTCGGCACGCGCACGCGGCCACCGGCCTCGACGATCTTTCGCAAGTAGGCGGTGCCGGCGCCGCCCATGACCTCGTAGTCGCCCATCATGTGGACGTTGCTAACCGGGACGAAGCGCTCGGCACCGAAGAAGCCGCCCACGACGAGCTGCTGTTCGAGCGCGAGTCGCGGCGTTTCACCGTGGGCGCCGGCGCGGATCCGCTTTTCTTCGTCGCTGAGAAACATTCCCAACCTTCCGTTTGAGTCGACGGTTCGTTTCGTTCAGTGCATCACGCGCGCGGGCAGCCACTGGACGAGCTGAGGGAAAAAATAGATGACGTAAATCATGACGAGCTGGATACCGATGAAGGGGAGCACCCCCAGCATCAGCTTCTCGAGGGGGATTTTCGAGATGCCGGAGACCGTGATCAAATTGATCCCCAGCGGCGGGTGAATCTGCGCCACCTCTTGATTGAGTGCCGCGAAGATGCCGAATTGAACCGGCGTGAAACCGATCGCCGTCGCGATCGGAAAGAAAATCGGAATCGAAAGGATTAGCATCGCGGCCGATTCGAGGAACGTCCCCATGATCAAGTAGGCCAGGGTCATGGCGGTCATCACGATCAGCTTCGAGGTGCCGAGCCCTCCGATAAAGCTCGCGACCGCTTGCGGTATCTGCTCGAGTGAAAGGAATTGGCTAAAGAGCAGTCCCGTCGCTACCAGCATGATCAACATCGTCGAAGTCAGGGCCGCCGAGCGGGCACACTGCAAAATCTTCGAGGGAGGCAGACGCCGCCGCGCGACGCCGACCGCCAGCATGTAGAGAACGGCGAGCGCACCGACTTCCGAGGGGGTCATGTAGCCGCTGAAGATTGCGCCGAAAATCAAGACTGGCAAAACGAGTATCGGGAGAGCGCGCACGACGACGCCGGAGTAGTCGATCGCCGAGCGCTTCGGGCGCGCGATTCGCGGCCGTTGCACGAAGATGAGATACAGCGCGAACAAGGCCGCCATCACCAGGCCCGGCACGATTCCCGCGAGGAAGAGCTGGCCAACCGACGTGTCGGTCAACACTCCATAAATGATCAGCGGGATGCTCGGCGGGATCAAGAGCCCGATCGTTCCGCCTGCAGCGACGACGCCGCCGCGCACCGCCTGCGGATAGCCTTCTCTTTTGAGCAGCGGAATGGCGATCAAGCTCAGGGTCGCCGCGTTGGCGACGCTCGAGCCGCAGATCGAGGCGAACAACGCGCTGGAGCCAACCACGGCGACGGCGAGCGCGTTAGGAATCCGCCCGACGAACGCGTTCGCGAATTCGAGCATGTCTTCTCCCAGGCCCGTCGCTTCGATCAACACCCCGGTGAAAACGAACAGCGGGATCGCGATAAAGGCGTAGATGGCGCTGCTCTGCCACAAGAAGCTGGCGACGTCGCGAATCGCCTGATCGGGACCGAGCAGAAGCGTCAACCCAAGGGCGGCGGTGATTCCCATCGCGACAAATACTCGCACGCCCAGAACCAGCAGCGCGAGAAACACGAGCATGACGATTGCGACGTTCACTCGGGAACCGCCGGCACGATCGCAGCTTCAGGCGGCTTCGGATCGAAGGCGAGCGCAATTGCTTCCAGCGCGAGCGCGACGCCGCCGAGCGGCAGCGCGAGCTGCGGCAGGAACATCGGCGTCGCGAGCAACGTCGTCGAGACCAGGTGCGTCGCGAACGAGGTCCAGGCAAGACTGCCACCCGCGACCGCGAGCACGACGCCGAAAATGAAGATGCAGAGGTAGTCGAAGAGGTCGAACCAGCGCCGCAGTTTCGGGAAGCGATCCATGACGATGTGCACCCGGAAGTGGTTGCCGGTGCGGATCGCGTGCGCCGTGCCGAGGTAGACGAGCGTCACCATCAGGTAGAGGCTCACGTCGAAGGCCCAGGACGTCGGATGCGACAGTTTGCGCCCCGCGACATCGTACGCAATCGGCAGCGACAGCGCGATAAGCACGACGGCCGAGGCGAGCGCCAACCACTCGGCAGCCTTCAGCCAGGCGTCGGCGACGCGCCGGATCACCGCTTGCGCTGCGCCGCGAGAACCGCCTTCACGAGAGGATCGGTAGGGGGATAGGCCGCTTTCGCCTGGTCGACCAACGTCGCCGTGATCGCTTTGAACGCGTTCGCGTCGAGCCGGTCCACGTTCAAACCCTTCGCGCGCATTTCGCTGAGGTACGCGGCGTATTGGCTCGCGTTCGCCTTGTTGGCCGCGACGTTCGCTTTGGCGGCTGCGTCGAGCACGACTTTCTGGAGCTCCGGGGACAGCGAGCGAAAGCGTTGGAGGTTCATTGCGTAGCCGTTGATGAGACTGCCCCAAGCCGGTCCTGGGTCGGCCACGTTCTTCGTCACTTCGTAGAGCTTCGCACCGTAAATCCCGGCGAGACCGCCGATCGCAGCTTGCACCGTTCCCGTGCTGAGCGCGGCGTAGACGTCGTTTTGGTTGAGCTGCGTCGGCGCCCCACCGAGTGCCGCCACGAGCTTCCCCGTCGAGGTCGAAAAAACGCGGATGTTTTTACCCCGGAAGTCGGCCGGCGTCTTCAGCGGATCGCGCGCGACGAAGACGGGCGGTCCGATATCGATGGCCGAGATCAGCATCGCGCCGTGCGCTTTGAGCTTATCGTTCGCCGCCTCAAAGATAGGCGAGCCCGGATGGACGGCATCCATAAAGTTACCAAAATCGAACTGCAACAAAGGCGAACCGAAGATGGCCAACGTGGGATCGAGTCCCGCGAACTCCTCGACGACGACCAGCGAGATGTCGGCGACGTCGGAAGGGACCGCGCTGGCGACGTCTTGTTCCTTGACGAGCGAAGCCGCCGGAAAGTAGTTGACCTTGATCTGCCCGTGGCTGTTTTGCTCGACCTCGTGCGTAAAGATCGGCACCCAATCTTCAACTTGAGGATGCGTCGGGCTTCCCCAGGTCGCAATTCGCAGGGTAATCGTCTCCGCGCGCGCCGCTTGGGGAAGTGCGGCCAGAAGCAGCGTGACGCTTAAGAAAAAGGCGCTTCTCTTCAAGCTGGAACTCCCGTCGACGGATACCGGAATTGCTCGGGCGCGGGCGAGTACGCGAAGCGGTCGCCGAGGGCTTCGACCACCTCGGCGCCTCCCGCTAATTCCAGCCGGCGCGCCTGATCTTCTTTCGCCTGACGGTCGACCTCGTCCGGATCGAGAATTTCACGCAGGTCGGCCTCGCAGCGCGCCCGCACTGTCGCGAAACGGGGGTCGGCAGCGAGGTCGTGGAGCTCGCCCGGATCGGATCCGAGATCGAATAGCTGCGGCCGATAGCCTGCGTAATAGACGAACTTGTACGACCCTGAGCGCAGCATGAACATTCCCGCGATCGAACCCATCGCATGATACTCGCTGAATATTTTCCGCTCGTCCCGGCGCTCGCCGCGTGCAAACGGCAATAGCGAAGAGCCTCGTAAATCGGATTCGTCCGGTGCGACCGGCAGGTTCAAAGCCTCGACGATGGTCGGGTAGACGTCGACCAGCGAGACCGCTGCAGTCGCGACGTTCTCGCGGGGAACGCCCGGCCCGGCCAAAATCAGCGGCACGCCGACCGAACCCTCGTACATGGTGTACTTCCACCAGAGGCCGTGTTCGCCGATTTGATCGCCGTGATCGCTCGTGTAGAGCACCAACGTGTCCTCTGCGCATCCGCTCGCCTCAAGGGCATCGAGCACCCTGCCGACGCGATCGTCCATGAACGTGCAGAGCGCGTAGTACGCTCCGATCGCGCGCCGCAGGGTGAGCTCGTCGAACTCGTCGGCAACGTCGAAGGCCGCTCGCAGGGCATCGAGGACCGGGTGATGCGGACGTTCGGAGAGCGCGTACTGCTTGGGCAAGACGACCGACTCGGGCGGGTACATGTCGATGTACTCTTGCGGCGCGATCAGCGGAAAGTGAGGCGCGACGAAGGAAACGTACGCAACCCAGGGGCGCTCCGAGCGACCCGCCTCGTTGTGCAGAAAGTCCACGGCTTCGCGTGAGATCGCGTCGTCGTAGCGGTTATATTCGCTCTCGCCGGCACCGACGTCGACTAACTTGGTGCGGGCGATCCGGCGCAGCGGCTGCGGTTCGCGCAAGAGGTTTCCGCGCAAGTCGCCTACACCGTCGATCACGTACATCGGTATCCGCCGCTCGGGAAACCCGGTGTCGTCCTCTTCGGCGCGATAGTGAAGTTTGCCGATGGAGAGCGTGCGATAGCCGGCCTCGCTCGTGCGGTGCGCCCAGCTTCGTGGCTGGCCCGTATAAGGCGAAGCGTTATCCCAAGCCAGGATGTCGTGGGCGTAGCGGCCGGTCGCGAAAGTCGAACGCGAGGGTACGCAGATTGGCGATCCGCAGTACGCGTTTGTGAAACGCGTCCCGCGCGCGGCGAGCGCGTCGAGGTTCGGAGTTTGAATCACCGGATGTCCGTACGCACCCATGGCGTTCCGGTTGTGTTCGTCAGACATCAAAACGAGAACGTTCAAGATCGCTCCTATGCCAAAGGCCCGGTGTATTTTTCGAGCGCGCGCCAACCGGCCTCGCCGAACGTATCGCGCCACTGCGAGTAGAAACCTGATTCCCGCATCTTCTTGACAAACGGAGCGGGCTCGGGGCGGTTGACCGCCATCCCGTACCCGACAAGTCGCGCCGGCTCTTTCGTTTCGATGGCGGCGACGTCGGCGCGCTGCTTGAGCGCAGCCTCCGTATTAAGCCGCACGACGGTCTCTTGAACGCCTTTGCTTAGAGCCTTCCAAGCATCGGAATTTACGACGATCCAGTAACCGCCCCACATTTGGTTCGTTAGAGACGCGAACTTCTGCACTTCGTAGAAGCGCTCGGATTCGATGATCCCGAGCGGATCGGTGACCCCATCGACGATCTTCGTTTGCAGCGCGGAGTACGTTTCGTTGAGGTTGATCGGCGTCGGCGATGCCCCCAGCGCCTTGAACGTCGAGACGAAGATCGGACTCGCCGACGTCCGGATCTTGAATCCCCCGAAGTCCGCCGGCGTCACGATCGGACGCAGGCTGCTGTACACCTGGTTGAACCCGTTGTTCCAGATCGACGGCATCGGCACGAGGTCGATCTTCTCGAGGTCGCTGCGGCAGAACGCCCCCAAATCGCCGTCCATCGCCGCCCAGACCGTCTTATAGTCCTTGAACGCGTAGCCCACGTACGTGATCGACGTGTTCGGAGCGACGGAAGCGAGAATGCCGCCTGGTCCGGCATACATCTGGATTGCGTTCGAACGCACTTGCGTTAACATCTGGGTGTCCCCGCCGAGTAAGCTCGCCGGAAAGACGTCGATGACGAGATTACCGTTTGTCGCCGCTTTGACGTTGTCGGCGAATTCCTGCAAGCGAACGTGAAGCGGATGGCCCTTGTAGACGTCGTGGCCGAGCTTGAAGTTCGCACCGGCGGCACGCACGCCCCGTGGAAGGATCGCGAGCGAAGCGAAAGCGCTACCCGAAGCTAGGAATTTCCCGCGCGAAGCGTTTGCGTGCATACCGGCCTACCCTCTAATGCTTAAGTAGCGAAGCAGGATGGTGGAAGCCATCCGCGAGTTCGAACGGACCGTGCATTTGCATCCCGAATTCGTACACGTCGGGTCGCAGAAACCAGGTGGTGAATTCCAGGCCGCAACCGTCTTCGGCCTCGCTGGTTCGCTCGAAGACGAGCAACGGTTCGTGAGCGTGCAGCCCTAAATATTGGGCCTGCTCTCCGGCCGCGTCGGCGCGAACCTTGACGTCGACTTTCTCAATATGGCGCTTGGTGAAGCGCTCGATGATTTGTACGACCGTATTATCTTCGACGTCGCGCCAGGATGCGGCGGCGGCATCGGGATGAAGGTAGGCGCGGGTCAGGGACACGGGCTGATCTTCGATCCAAAACTGGCGGATCAGCAGCATCGCCTCGTCGTGCTTCACCCGGCTCGCCAGCAGTGGGCTTAGCGTCACGAGCCGGTATTCCAAGAGGCGCGCGTGGGGTCGCAGACCCTGATCGACCATCGCGTCGATGAGCGCCCCAAGCCGCAAGAGTTCTTGACGGACTCGTACGCCCGCGACGAAGGTGCCTACTCCGCGGCGGCGGACAACGAGCCCGCGCCGCTCGAGGATCCCGATCGCTCCACGGAGGGTTACTCGGCTAACCCCATACTCTTTGGCTAGGGCCGGCTCGGAGAGCAGGCGCTGTCGCGGCCTGAGCGCCCCGCTCTGAATCTGGCGCGTCAGCTCGTCGGCCAGCTGCTGGTAGCGCGCGTCGGTTCCTTCGAAGAGCAAAGGGGTCCGCCCCGCTGGAGTAGGTTCCAGTGAATAATACAAGATGGGACAACCGGCGGCAACAGAGGCAAATTACACCGGGCCGGGTAGGCCCGCGGCGTCAAGGAGATATGCCGGCTAAGGCGCCGTCGCCGTGATCAGTTCGTAAAACGGCAGCTGGCGCACCGTCCGATAGAGCGACGGCGTCGAGGGACGCAGATCCGGCGACATCGTTTCGTTGGGGCGCGGATAGATGTTCGAGAAGTGCGATTGGCGGTCGACTACCTTGCCAGCCTCGTCCAGGTAGCGCGTTTCGTCGTCGATCGTATTTCCGCCGGAGCTCGTTTCCGTCACGCGCGCCAGCGTGCCGCCGGTCCGGTAGCAGTAGCTCGCGTCCGCACGGAACTCGAGCGAGCGGGTTGCGATGTCGACGATGACGATGCGGTCGCCCGCGTACCACGCCTTGGCGACCTCGCTGTAGATATTGGGATCGATCCGGATGCGTTGGAGGATCGCTTTGTCGGCGACGAGCCAGCCGTTCCACGAATCCGTGCCGTAGATCCGGGCGAAGGTCTGCGGTTCGTTGCGCAAGGCCCGGTCGGCGGTGTGCGCGCAAGCCAGGTCGGTTGCCTTCGCGGCCGGAGTCTCATTGGCGGCGTCGGCTCGGCACATGGCGAGCGTCGCCAGCGCCAGGGCGCCGGCTGCGATGGCTGCAAGGCGCCGCCGCGGGTGCCTAATTGCCGACCAGCTCCCGCAGCGCGTGCTGGAAGATCTTCGGCGCCTTTCCTTGGAAGAGGATGCTCTCGTTGCCGCCGAGCTGCTTGCGCAACTCGAGCAGCTCGTCGCGCAAGGCGGCGGCTTTTTCGAACTCCAAGTTCCCCGCGGCTTCCTTCATCTTCTTCTCGATCTCGCTCGCCATCGCCATCGCGACGTCGCGCGGCAGCTTCTCGCCCTTGAACTTGGAAGCCGCTTCGCTCTCCTCGCTGCCGGCGACTAGGTCGAGGATGTCGCGCACTTCTTTGCGGATCGAGTGGGGCTCGATCCCGTGCGCGGCGTTCCAGGCGATCTGCCGGTCGCGGCGCCGCTGGGTCTCGCCGAGCGCGCGCGCCATCGACTCGGTCACCGAGTCGGCGTACATGATGACCTTGCCTTCGACGTTGCGGGCCGCACGGCCGATCGTTTGGATCAGCGACGTGCCGCTGCGCAGGTAGCCCTCTTTGTCGGCGTCGAGAATGCCGACTAGCGAGACCTCCGGTAAGTCGAGGCCCTCGCGCAGGAGATTGATCCCGACCAGAACGTCGAACAGACCCTTCCGCAAATCGCGCATGATCGCGATGCGCTCCAGCGTCTCGATTTCGCTATGCAGGTAGCGAACCTTGAAGCCCATTTCGAGCAAGAAGTCGGTCAGGTCTTCGGCCATTTTCTTGGTCAGTGTGGTGATTAAGACGCGCTCGTTGCGCTCGACGCGCAGCCGAATCTCTTCCATCAAGTCGTCGACTTGATTCTTCGTCGGACGAACCTCGACTTCGGGATCGACGAGCCCGGTCGGGCGAATGATCATCTCGACGACCTGCGCGGACTTCCCGATCTCGTACGTCGCCGGCGTTGCCGAGACGTAGACCGCTTGATTGAGATGCGCGTTGAACTCGTCGAAAGTCAGCGGCCGGTTGTCCAGCGCGCTGGGCAAACGGAACCCGTGTTCGACCAAGACTTCCTTGCGCGAGCGATCGCCGCCGTACATGCCGTGGACCTGCGGCAGCGTCACGTGCGACTCGTCGACGAAAAGCAGCCAGTCCTTGGGGAAGAAGTCGAGCAAGCAGGACGGCGTCGCGCCGGCCTCGCGCCCGGCTAGGTGGCGCGAGTAGTTTTCGACGCCGTTGCAGTAGCCGACTTCGCGCAGCATGTCGAGGTCGTAGCGCGTGCGCATTTCGAGCCGCTGCGCTTCGAGCAGCTTGCCGTTGTCTCGGAAGTACTTGAGGCGTTCCTCGAGCTCGAGCTCGATCGCGGTGACCGCCCGGCGCAGCTTCTCGTCGGGCGTGATGAAGTGCTTAGCCGGGAAGATCGTCAGCTCGTCCTTGCTTTCAACGTATTCGCCGGTCAGCAGGTTGACGACGTTGATCGCCTCGACTTCGTCGCCGAAGAATTCGATGCGGTGAACGAGCTCTTCGTCGACGCCGACGAACTCGAGCGTGTCGCCCCGCACCCGGAAGGTGCCGCGTACGAGGTTCAGGTCGTTGCGCCGGTACTGCATGTCGACGAGCCGCCGCAAGAACACGTCGCGGTCGAACGCTTCCCCGACCTTGAGCGTGAACGACATCTCGATGTAGTCGGCCGGCGAACCCAAACCGTAGATGCACGAGACCGAAGCCACGATCAGCGTGTCGCGCCGCGTCAGGAGCGATTGGGTCGCCGAGTGCCGCAGGCGCTCGATCTCGTCGTTGATCGAGCTGTCTTTCTCGATGTAGGTGTCGGTGTGCGGCATATACGCTTCGGGCTGATAGTAATCGAAGTACGAGACGAAGTACTCGACGGCGTTGTTCGGAAAGAAGTCGCGGAACTCGGCGCACAGCTGGGCCGCCAGCAGCTTGTTGTGACAGAGCACGAGCGTCGGCTTCTGCACCAGCTCGATGACCCGGGCCATCGCCATCGTCTTGCCGCTGCCGGTGACCCCGAGCAAGGTCTGGCGCTCGTCGCCCCGCAGGATCCCGGCTGCCAAAGCGTCGGTGGCCGCGGGCTGATCGCCGGCAAGCGCATAGGGAGTGACCAGCTCGAAACGATCCGGCATCGCTTGTCCTTCGACACTTCCCAAAGCCGCGCCGTTGCGCGGACGGGCTCGCTAGACGCCGGCCGGCTGGCGTGGGGGGACGGCCGGCCGTCGTGGCCGCACCGCGGGCAAGCCGATCGTGAAGCGCGAGCCGGTCGCCGGCGAACTCACGACGGTCAGGCTGCCGCCCGCACGCTCGATCGCCCGTCGCGCGATCGAAAGTCCCAGACCCGAGCCGTCGATCTCGCGCCGGTTCGCGCCGCGGAAAAAGCGGTCGAAGGCGTGGCGCGATTCCTCCTCCGTCATCCCCGGCCCCGAGTCGACGACGTCGATCGTAATCCGCCCGCCGGCCTCGCTTACCGTCACGTCGACCGGTCCCTCGGTATACTTCAGCGCGTTGTCCGTCACGTTGGTGAGGGCTTGAGCCAAGTCGCTTGGGTCGATCGCGGCCGAACCGGCCGTTCCGACGTGCAAGCGCACGCGCTCGGAATTCGCCTCGCCGATCGGCGTCACCACGTCCTCGACCAGTTGCACGACGTCGATGACTTCGGCCGCCTCGACTTCGCTCGGACGCTCCCAGCGTTCCAGCAGGATCAGCTTGTCGATCAACGAGCCCATCACGAGGCTCTGCCGATTGATCGCATCGAGAATGCGCTCCTGATCGCGCGTGTCGCGCAGATCGCCTTGCCGCAGGATCGCCGTGAACCCGCGGATGACGGTCAGCGGCGTGCGCAACTGATGCCCGGCATCGGCGATGAACTGCCGCATGCCGGCCTGCGCGCGCTCGCGCTCGGCAAAAGCGCGCGCGACTTGCTCGATTGCGCCGTTATAGGCGAGCGCGAGCGTGTCGAGACGATGGCGCGCGTCGGTCGCAACCGGCTGCGGCGTCAAGTCGCCCGACGCGAAGCGCTCGAGCGCCGCCGTCACGTCGGCCAGCGGGCGCAGCGCTTCCCGCGTCAGCAGGCGTGCCAGCGCGAAGCCGAAGGCGAGCGCGGCCAACTCGAGCAGCAACAGCCAGGGAAGGAACGGACCGACCGCGGCGACGAGCGCCGTATCGGAGGCGCGGACGATGACGTTGATTTCTCCGAATTGCGCTTGGACGGGGCTGAGGCCGTAGAGGGTAGCGAGGCCCACCAGCAGTTGCGCGAGCAACCCGCTCGGACTCGAAATCTTCACATGACTGCGGTCGCTGAGCGTCACGCTCGCGCTCGGATGCGGAACCCCGGCGACGGAGCGGTTCCAGCGAATGTCTGCGCGCCGATTCGGATCGAGAACGGTGATCAGCACTTGCGGCCGCACCAGCCGTGAGGCCACGCCGTTCGCCAGATCTTCGGCGCTCTGCGGCTCGCCGTGGATCGTGGCGTAGGCACGAACTTCGTCCAGCGAGTCGTTGAGCTGCGCGCCGAGGCTGCGCACGTACACCCAGTAGAGCGCAAGGGCTAGCATGAAAACGAGCGCCGTTAGCGTCCCGGCGATCGCGACCGTTGAAAAGACGAGCGCGCGGCGCTCGAACGAAACGTTCACCGCGGCGCGGAGCGCAACGTGTACCCGACGCCGCGCAAGGTTTGGATGAGGCGTACCGGTTCGCCGCTGTCGATCTTTGCGCGCAAATAGGAGATGTAGCTCTCGACCGTATTCGGAACGATGTCGCGATCGACGCCCCAGACGAGGTCGAGTAACTCCGAACGACTGAAGACGCGCTCCGGGTTGCGCACGAAGGTTAGCAGAAGATCGAACTCGCGGGTCGATAAATCGACGCGCCGCGACCCGCGAAAAACGGCGCGGCGGGCGAGATCGACCGTCAGGTCCGCGTAGGTGAAAGTCTGGCGCAGCTCGAGCCGAGGCCGGCGCAGCGCGGAATTCAGGCGCGCGACGAGCTCCTCAAGTTCGAAAGGCTTGGCGAGATAATCGTCCGCACCCCGGGCTAGCCCGCTCACCTTGTCGCTGGTTTCGCTGCGGGCGCTCAACATGAGGATGGGAACCTCAGTGACTCGCCGCAGAGCGGGGAGGAGCGTGATCCCGTCGATTTCGGGAAGCATGACGTCGAGGACGATGATGTCCGGACGCCACGAGCGGACGACGTCGAGCGCGGTTCGCCCCTCGGGGACGCTGCGCACCGCAAAGCCGGCCCGGTCAAGTCCGTATTCGAGCATGTCTCGAATCGCCGCCTCATCGTCAACGACGAGAACCTTGGCGCCAAGCGACTCCACCCCCTTATGCTACGCCTTGATGCTGGGAGTTGACTTGCAGGGTTCCCAGGCGGTACGCAGGACAGCGCCCCGCGCCTGGCCTTACCATAGAGGTCCATGTTTCGCCCAACCCGCCCCGGGCGCTTTTCCGGTGGCGCCGCGCTCGTCATCGTCCTTTTCCTTACCGGTTGCGGCGGCCGGGCGCAGCAAAAAGCCGCGCCCCCGCCCTTCGTAGCGACCGAGGTCGCCAGCCAAGGAACGATCCAGCCCTACGAGATGCTGCCCGGCATCATCGCTCCTTACCAGAACGTCGCGATCCAGTCGACCCTGACGGAGCCCGCCGACTCCGTGAACGTCCAGGAAGGCGACCGGGTGCGCAAGGGTGAGCTCCTCGCTCAGCTCGACACCAAGGACTTGGTCGCAGCATTGAATTCAGACTTAGCGACTGCGGCTAGCGCACAGGCGAATACCTCGCATACCACCTACCAGGGCAACCTTTCGATCGCGCAAGGCGTCGACGCGGTGAGCACCGCGCAAACCGCGGTCCGCCAAGCCGACGAGACTTTAGCTCGCGATAGCATCGATCTCGGACGCGACAGGCAGCTCGTGGGCCAAGGCTACATTTCCGAACAGCAGTATCGCGACCAGATCACGACCGTTCGCAACGACCAGCAGGCGGCGACCGCGGCCCGGGCCGCGCTGGCGAGCGCAGAGTCGAACGAGCAGGCCAATGGAACGCTCGGCTCGGGCGGCCTGCAGGCGAGCAGCGTCGCGCAAGCTCGCGCGCAAGCCCAAGCTGCGCTCGCGCAAGCCGATCAGGAGCGCGTGCAAATCGCCAAGGCTTCGATCTATTCACCGATCGACGGCGTGGTCGTCAACCGCAATTTCAACCAAGGCGAGTATCCGGGAAGCCGGCAGCTCTTCACGTTGCAACAGATCGATCCGATCTACGCCATTCTCCGAGGGTCTGGCGCTCAGATCGCGCAGATCGCGAACGGAGCGCAGGCGAACGTCGTCGCCTCGGATCTCGGCGGCAAGCACCTGTCCGGAACCGTCGTCGGCGTATTGAATCAGATCGCGCCCGGTTCCACGGACTTTCAAGTCAAGGTCTTGCTTTCGAACCACGACAATCGGCTCAGGCCCGGTATGGCGGTGGTCGGGCACATCGAGCTGCCGGTCGTCCGCGGCGTGTTGGTCCCTTCGACAGCCTTCACGGACGACAATCACACGCAGCTGCTGATGGTCTCGAGCGAAGGCATCGTGCGGACGGCAGCCGTTCGAGAGATCGCCGACGACAACACGCGCTCGGTCGTGAGCGGTATTCCCGCCGGCACGCGCGTGATTCGCGACGGACAGACCAGCGTCGGCGACGGCCAAAAGGTCGCCGTTCGGTGAGCTTAACCCGCCTTTTCATCAAGCGTCCGACGCTGGTCTTCGTGCTGATCGCGCTTATGACGTTCGGCGGGATTCTGTCGGTCGTTACGCTCGTGAAGCAGCTCTATCCGAACGTAACTCAGCCGACCATTTCTGTTACCGTCGTCTATAACGGCGCCTCGGTCTCGGAAATGCGCGACAACATCGTCGCACCGATCGAACAGAACCTGGCCGGTTCGACCGATCTGCAAACGATCAACTCGGTCGTCCAGCAAGGGCGCGCGACGATTTCGGCCGTTTACACGCTCGGATCGAACGTCGCCACCGACCTCACGCTCACTCAGAAGGCGGTGCAGAACGCCTCCAAGCAGCTCCCTACGAACATTACGCCCCCGACCGTCTCGATCAACGATCCGAGTGAGTCGACCGTCATCACGCTCGCGTTGTTCTCCAAGAAACTCTCGCTGGGACAGCTTTCCCTTTACGCGGACAACGTCATCGCTCCAGCCCTGCAACAGATTCCCGGGGTCTCGTTCGCGAACGTCATCGGCGACGTCACGCCCGCCTACGAAATCCAGGTCGATCCTTTCAAGCTGCTGTCGCAAGGCCTGACGCTGACCGACGTCATCAACGCCATCGGCAACCAAAACAATCGCGTCCCCGGCGGAATCGCTTACGAACCGAATCGCGAGACGACGATCGACGTACGCGGCGACATCACCGATCTCAATTCGGTAAAGCGGCTGCCGATCGCGCCGCCCACGATCGAATCGCAGAGCGGTGTAACGTCGGGCCAGATCAATAGCCCTTTCGGAGGCCTCTCAGCCCTTCCCGGCAACGTCAACCCTTGGACCGCGAGCAATTCGCTGCGCCGCGTTCAAGACGTCTCACGCGTGGTCGCCGGCTACGAGCCGATCCGCCGCTTCGCGCAGGTGAACGGTCGATCCGGACTCTTTATCTCGGTTCAGAAAGCGTCCGACGCGAGCGAGGTCGATGCCTCGCAAAACGTCCTCAAGCACCTGCCCTTGCTCAAGCGCCAGTTCCCCGACATCGACTTCGAGGTGATCAATACCCAGTCGCGATTCACCGAGCAACAGATCGAGCTGGTGACTCGCACTTTGATGGAAAGCATTCTGCTCACCGGCTTAGCGATGGTGTTTTTTCTGCGCTCGTGGCGCAACGCGCTCGTCGTGTGCGTGTCGATCCCGACTTCACTGGCGATCGCCCTGAGCGCGATGAAGATCTTGGGCCTGACAATCGACACGATCTCGCTGCTCGCGATGTCGCTGGTGATCGGAATCCTCGTAGACGATTCGACCGTCGTGCTCGAAAACATCGAGCGTCATCACAACGACCTCGGGCAACCCCCCGAGGAAGCGGCCGTCCGCGGTCGTGAGGAAATCGGCGCCGCTGCGGTCGTGATCACCTTGGTCGACGTGGTGGTGTTTTTCCCGATCGCATTCATTCAGGGGCAAGTGGGCCGCAATCTCAACGAGTTCGCCATCGTCGTGGTGATCTCGACGTTGACTTCGCTGTTCGTCTCGTTCACGATTACGCCAACGCTGGCCGGCCTCTGGGCGCTGAAATCCAAATGGAAGCCCTGGCCGATCGTGAACTGGTTCACCGCGGCTTTCGACAAGACGCGCGACCTCTATGCGCATCGCATCTTGCCCTGGGCTCTCGACCACGGAAAACTCGTCGCGGCGCTCTGTGCGCTTTCGTTCGTCGGATCGGTCGCGCTGATCCCGCTCGGTGTGGTAGGCGAAGAATTCATTCCGGCAGTCGACCGCGGCGAGATTTTCATTCAAGTTACGTATCCGATTGGGACCCCCGTGTTCACCGTTCGCGACGGCGTCTTCAAGCTGGCGAACCAAATCGGCAAGATTTCCGACTCGGGCGCGGAGATCACGAGCGCAGGCGGGTATTCCGCCGCCTTCGGCGGCTACGTTTTGCTCGGCAACGTCGGGCAGATTCACATCTTCCTGAAAGACGATCGCAAGCACTCGACTGACTACTGGGTCGTCAAGCTGCGCGAGCTCGCACGCCAAACGCTCCCAGGCGTTCAGACGTTCGTGGTCCCGTCGACGTCGAGCGGCGGCGGCAACCAACAGCCCGTCGATCTGCTCGTCTCGGACGTGACCGGAAAAGACCCCACGCCGGCCGCCGAAAAGGTCCTGGAACTCCTGCGACAGACGCCCGGAGCGACCGGCGTCAACAGTTCGGGGACGCAACTCGCGCCGCAGGTCTCGATCGAGTTCGATCGGGTCAAAGCTCAGGCGCTCGACGTGGACATCGGAACCGCCGCCGAAGCCGCGGGCGCCGCGTTCGGAGGCGACGTCGTAACGCAATTCGAAACGTCGGCCGGCCTCGAGGAAGTGCAGGTCATTTATCCGCTCGAGGATCAGAGCGAGTTGAACTCGCTGCGCGACATTCCTATCCGCGCAAACAACGGATCGATCGTGCATCTCAGCGACATCGCCACCTTCAAGCAGTCGCCGACCGCGCCGCTAGTCACGCGTACCGATCGCAATACGGTCATTCACGTCGATGCCAACTTCGCGCCCGGCTCGTCGCTCTCAACCGTCGAGAACGCTTTCTTCAAGCGACTTCCGTCGCTGCACCTATCGCCCAGCATCGTCGTGCGGCCCGCACCCCTCGGCCAGCAGGACTTCATGCAGCAGACGCTGCGCGGTCTCGGCCAGTCGATGATCCTCTCGGTCGTTCTCGTCTTCTTGCTGATGGTCGCGCTGTACAACAGCTACCGGTCGCCGTTCATCATTCTGTTCTCGGTGCCGGTCGCGGCGGTCGGCGCGATCGGAGCGCTGCTCCTCACCCACAAGACGCTGAACCTCTTCTCTCTGATCGGCATCATCTTGCTGATCGGCATCGCCACGAAAAACGGCGTCCTTCTGGTCGACTATGCCAATACGCTGCGGGGTCGCGGGCTCGACGAACTGGCCGCGATCAAGGAGAGCGCCTTTACCCGGTTCAGGCCGATCGTCATGACCAGCTTCTCGGTCATGGCTGGAAATCTGCCCCTCGCGCTGGCTCTCGAGCCCGGCTCGAGCGCGCGATCCAGCCTAGGCATCGTGGTCATCGGCGGCGTTTTGAGCTCGCTGGTCCTAACGCTCTTGCTCGTTCCGAATGCCTACATGTGGCTGGCCCCCAAGAATATCGCGCCCGAGAAGCCCGCGGAGCCGCCCCCAAAACCGTCCTTCGATCGCGCTCCGGCCGCGGTGCCGGCAGGGGTCTAGCCCGCGCGAGCCGGCCGCCCCGGCCCTCGACCGGGAGAGCCGCGCGGCCATAGGGAAAACTGAGAGTGCGCGCCCCACGGCGTCCGCCCATCGTCGCGAGACCTCGGTCTCCCCGGAAGGTAGGAACGTGAACGTGATCCAGAAGCCTTTGCTCTTCAGCGGCAACTCGAACTACGATCTCGCGCGGGAGATCGCCCAAAAGATGGAGACGCGCCTCGGCAGCGCGCTCGTCGACAAGTTCAGGAACGAAGAGTGCCGCATCGAGATCCGCGAGAACGTGCGCGGCGCCGAAGTCTTTTTGGTGCAGTCGCTGTGCAAGGCGCCGAACGGATCGTCCGTCAACGATTCGCTGATGGAGCTCCTGCTGATGATCGACGCGCTCAACCGCGCCTCGGCCGGCCGGATCACCGCGGTCATCCCCTACTACGGGTACGCCAAGCAAGACAAGAAGACCAAAGGCCGCGAGCCCATCTCGGCCAAGCTGGTCGCCAACATGATCGAAGCCGCAGGCGCGAAGCGCGTCGTCACGCTCGATCTCCACGCGGCTCAGATTCAGGGCTTCTTCGACCTGCCGGTCGACAACCTCGAGGCCGCGCCGACCCTCTCGACCTACCTGAAATCCCAGGGACTCGAGGGCGACCGGGTCGTGATCGTCTCGCCCGACGCCGGCGGCGTGACCCGGGCCGAGAAGTTCGCCAAGCGGCTGCGCAGCTCGCTGGCGATCGTCTTTAAGCGCCGGCCCGAGCCCGACGTCTCCGAGGTGACCGAGATCGTCGGCGACGTAAGCGGCAAGATCGCCGTGGTCGTGGATGATATGATCTCGACCGGCGGAACGCTGGCGAAGGCCGCCGAGGCGCTGATCAAGCGCGGCGCGACCGAGGTTTACACCTGCGCGACCCACGGCATCTTCGCGGGCGATGCCGTCCGGGTCCTGACCGAGTCGCCGATCTCCAAGGTGGTCGTCACGAACACCATTCCGTTCGACGCCGCCCAGCTCAACCCGAAATTCCAGGTGCTCTCGATCGCTCAAATTCTGGCGGACGCAATCAAGCGCATCACGGCGAACCGCTCGGTCTCCGAGCTCTTCGCCAAAGACGAGGAGCCCGGCGCTCCCGTTCCACCCGCGCTCGAACTCGCCGAAGTCCTCACGCCCGCCTCTTAACGACAGGAAGATATGGCTACCAAGAACGACGTGCTCGCAGTCGCGACGCGAACCGAAACCGGAACCACCGCCGTCAACAAACTGCGCAAGCACGGTCGCGTGCCCGGCGTGCTCTTCGGGCACGGCGCACCGCCGACGCCGATTTCGCTCGATGCGAAGGCCTTCGACGAACTGCTGCACGCCGGTGGAAAAAACCATCTGCTCGACATCACGATCGACGGCTCGGCCAAAGACACCGCGCTCGTGCGCGAGGTGCAGCGCCATCCGATCTCGCGGCGCGTCCTGCACGCCGACCTCCAGCGCGTCAGCGCGACCGAGGAGATCTCCGCGTCGCTGCCGCTGGTGCCGGTCGGCGTCGCCGACGGCGTCAAGAACGATGGCGGCGTCATGGACCTCGTGCTGCATACTATCGACGTGACCGGACCGGCGAACGCGCTTCCCGAACACATCGAAGTCGACGTCACGCATCTCGGGATCGGCGACCGGATCGTCGCGAGCGAACTCGTGTTGCCCGCCGGCATCAAGCTCGACGTCGAGCCCACGACCGTGCTCATCACGATCGAAGCGCCGCGCGCCGAACGTGAGGCGGAAGCCGCAGCTCCGGCCGCAGGCGAAGTGCCGACGGTGGCGGAGACCGCCGCCGGCGCGGAGAGCGCGACGTAGACGGAACTCGAATCGTCGCAGGTCTCGGCAACCCAGGCTCGCGCTACGAGCGGACGCGTCACAACGTCGGGTTCCGCGTGCTGGACGAGGTCGCGCGTCGACTCGGGGTCTCGAGTTGGCGTAAGAAGGACGGCGCCGAACAAGCCCACCTCGCCGCACGCGGCGTCGTCCTCGTCAAGCCGCTCTCGTATATGAACGAGAGCGGCATTCCCCTAGCGCGCATCGCCGGCTGGTGGAAAGTCCCACCCGCCGGCCTGCTCGTCGTGAGCGACGATCTCGATCTGCCGCTAGGCCGGCTGCGGATGCGCGCTGCCGGTGGTTCGGGCGGCCACAACGGCCTCAAATCGATCATCGAACATTTCGGGGAAGATTTCCCGCGGCTGCGCGTGGGAATAGGGCGCGGAATGGACGATGCGATCGACCACGTGCTCTCGACGTTCAGTCCCGACGAAGAGCGGCGCCTCGAGCCGGCCGTCGACAAGGCTGCCGGCGCCGTCGTCGACTGGCTCGAGCACGGCATCGTGGACGCCGCCAACGGCGTCAACGGCTGGCGTCCGAGCGAGGCCGTTTGATGGAGCCGCACGCTTTCTCGGGGCGCACGTTCGTGCTTGCGGATCGACGGCTCGCCGCTCGCCTTCCGCACCACGCTCGCCGACGACTTGGCCTTCCTGATGGAACGCCGCGTGCGGCCGATCGTCGTCGCGCCCGACGGGCGACATCGCGCGCGGCTACGTCCGTGCGCTCAACCGCCGCACGAGCGTCGCGGTCGGGCCTCTCGGGCGCCGACGCCGCACTGTTGCCGGCCGCCGGCAGCGAAGCGGTCGGGCGGGTGCAGACCCACATTCTGCTGACGCTGGCCGACGCCGGTTACATTCCGGTGATCGAGCCGACGGCACTCGGCATGTTCGGCGACGACGTGGCGCTGGGCGCGGACGACGTCGCCGCGGCAATCGCCGCCGCGACCGAAGCCGTGCGCGCCATCTTTTTCCACGAATCCGGTGGTGTGATCGATCCGGAATCGAATGCGCTCGTCGCCGAGTTGACGCCCGCCGAAGCGCTCGACCTGGCCGAACGTCCCGAGCTCGACGAGGATTTACGCGCGACGATGCGCGCCGCGGCCCGCGGCGTGCGCGCCGGAGTGGGCGCGGCGCAGATCATCGACGGACGCGTTTCGCACGCCTCGATCGTCGAAGTCTTGACCGCCCAGCACCTCGGCACGCAGGTCGCGGGAACGGTCTACGTCAGCCCGGTCTAACCGCTTCTAGAGGTCGCCGCACGAAACGTAGTGCTTGATGTTCGCCGCGCTCTGGTGAACGTTGATCGCGTAGTGCGACTTCTTCAGGTCGGCGACGGTTAAGCCGGGGATCGTCGTCACGGAAAGCCCGTTCACGACGTTCGACAGCGGCTTCCACGGCGTGGGATTGAGCTTCGCGCAGGTTCCCTGGTGAATGTGCGCCGGCTCGGAAGCGCCGGCCGGCTCGTTCTTCAGCTGGACCTTGACCTTCAGGCCGCCGGACGTGTCGTTCAGGAAGGCCTGTCCCACTTGCTTCGAGCCGTTCTGCTCGCCGAGGTTGATCGTCATCGCATTTTTCGACATCGAGTTGTTGATGTTGTTCATCGTGTTGGTCGCCGCAAGCGCGGGACCGACCGACAGCGCGCAAAACGCCGCAACGAGCAGGGGGTTCGCTCTCATTCGTTAGCTCCTTAAGTAAAGCGGATGGGAAATGGCGGCCCGTCGGGCCTCCCCCACCTTACCCGGGTCTGAGCGCACCGCTCGCTTGGCCGCCGCTAACGGGAAAGCTCGCTATACCGGAAGCAGCGCGTCAGGTGATCGTTGACTAAGCCGACGGCCTGCATGAACGAGTAGACGATCGTCGGACCGACGAAGCGAAAGCCGCGCGCGCGCAGATCGGAGCTGAGCTTTTCGGCCAGCGGGGTGAGCGCGGGAACGTCGGCTTGCGTGCGCCGGCGGCGCTGGACCGGCGCGCCGCCGACGAAATCCCAAAGGTAGGCGTCGAACGAGCCGAAGTCGGCTCGCAAGGTACGCAACGCTTGCGCGTTGCCGATCGCGGCGGCGATCTTGGCCCGGTTGCGCACGATGCCTGCGTCCGCCATGCAGCGCCGCGGTTTTGCGCTCGCCGTACTCGGCGACGCGTTCGGCATCGAAGTTGTCGAAAGCGGCGCGATAGGCGGCGCGTTTGCGCAAGATCGTGTCCCAGCTCAGCCCGGCTTGCGCGCCTTCCAGGATCAGGAACTCGAAGAGCGTGCGTTCGTCGTGGACGGGAACGCCCCACTCGCGATCGTGGTACTCGATCATGAGGTCGCTCTTGGCCCAGGGGCAGCGCACTCACGGACATGGATCGGGTCTCCCCGTGACCGCCGCTGCGCGCGTCCCGAGCGGGTCGAAATCGTAGAAATAGTAGCGCGTGATCGCGCGCGGACAGACCGGCAGAAAGCGCTCCTCCGAGAAGCGCACGTCGTGCCGAATCGCTTCGGCCGGGTCGCGCGTCAGGGCCAGCGCAGCGGCATCGGCTTGACGTTCGACGCGCCTGCTGTACCCGTTGTAGACGGGGTAGGCGAAGAGCGCCGCAAGGCAGGCCAAAGCGAAGACCAGCGCCAGCCGCGCCAGCGGATCGTCGTCGCGCCGGAAGCCGATGCGGTCGGAGCCGAGCACGCCGAGGGCGATGCAGGCGATGAAGAGCAGCGTGGCAAGCCAATCTTTTCGCAGGCTCGCCAACCGCTTCATCTTCACGAGCTCGCGCACGATCGCGTAGCGCGCTTCGGCCGGCGTGGCGCCGGCGAGCAGCGTGTCCGTGACGACGACGCGCGCGCTTGGGCCGAACCCGACCTCGGCCGCGTCGCCGACGGCGGTACGCTGCGAGGCTTTGACCACCTCGACCTTCGGGTTCTGCAAGCCGAGCGCGCGCGCCGGCCCGCGCAGCGACTGTGCCAACGCCGGCGAAACGGCGGCAAGCGGCCGTACCGTCGTCGAACCGTAGAGCGCCCCAACGCCGAGCGGTTCGATCACGTTGAACGCGACCGAGGCGACGAGGAGTCCGAGCGTTGCGTAGATCCACCACTGACGGGTCACGTCGACGAGCGTCAGGACGCAGGCCACGACGAAGCCGACCGCTAGGGCGTCGAGCGCGATGCGGCCGAGACCGTCGCGCAACCAAAGGTCGAACGGTTCGCTCAACTGATCGAAGACGTAGGCGACGCGGTACTGCGCGAGCGAGGCGGGCAACGCGGCGAGCGCACCGTAGACTGCGAGCACCGCGCCGTAGACGAAACGAAGTGCGAAAGGGGAACGGATGCGGCGACGGAGCGCGTCGCGCAAGCGGGCCGCATTCCCCGAATTCCAGAGATAAAAATAAGCGAGAATTGCCGACAGCGCCCAAATCAAGAACAGCGGCCGGCGATAGAGGCCGTACGTCCTGGCGATCACCGCGCGCGGGCGGTCGATAAGGGCGTTGGGATCGGACGAAACGAGGCGCTGCGCCGGAATCGCGGTCACCCGGCGGTCGATATAATTCATCGCGCCGGCCGCGTGCGCCGCGCCCGCGCAGAGCAGCGACAAGCCCAGGACGAAGAGCGCGAGCCGCGGCAGCACCGCGGCCCGCGCGGCGCGCAGCGGGCTAGCCGAGCTTTGCCAGTTCGTCGAAAATCTGCTCTTCGTCGGGCACTTCGCGGAGGCTGTGGACGTCGACGTACCGGACGATTCCGGATTTGTCGATGACGAACACCGCTCGCTCGGCCATTCCTTCCGGGCGGAGGACACCGTAAGCTTGCGCGACGGCGCCGTGCGGAAAGAAATCGGACAGGAGCGGATAGCCGAGCCCTCCGAGCGATTTCGCCCAGGCGGCGTTGGCGTGCGTGGAATCGATCGAGATGCCCACAACTTGGGCATCGCTGCCTTCAAAACGAGCGCGACTCGCTTCGAGCGAAGGCATCTGACTGCTTCAAGTTGCGGAAAACGCGAACGGATAAAACGCCAGAACGACGTTCTTCGTCTCCTTGAGACTCGAGAGCCGAAAGGTCTCGCCGGTGTGTGATTTCAGCTCGAAGTCGGGTGCGGGGTCGCCGGGTTTCAGCGTCGAGGTCTGGGCGGCGACGGAAGTACGGCCTTTGGTGATTGCCATGTGAGGAATGCTCACCTCCTTCTCCGGCTGGAACAGCCTCGAAGCGCCGGCGGTTGCTCGCAGCGCCGAACCTGGGAAGCAAGTTCCCGTTTTCAGCCCGTTGCGGCCAGCTTTCGCGCCGCGGGCTTCGCCACCGCAATGTAGCGCGGACAGTCCGGTCCGTTCGGCTCGTTGCAGTAGCCGCGTACGCAGGTCGCACCGGCGCGCACGAAGAGCGTCGGCGCCACCTTCTTGACGAGCCGCAGCATCGCGAAGGCCAACTCGCGGATCTCCCACTGCGCGTTGTTGCACGTGCGCAGCGTAAAGAAATCGAGCAGCGCGCGGGCATTGGCGGTGATGACGATCTGCGTTTCGGCGGCATTGGGCAGTGCGAAGCGCGCGTCCTCGGGCGGAGTTCCCGCGGCGAGCGCCGCTTCGTAAAACTCAGCGATACGGCCCATCAGATCGTCGTACTTCGCTTTGATCTCGGGGCGCGCTTCGATCGACGGCGGGGTGATGAATTCGAATTGACCCTTGACCTTGATGTAGCGCTGGCTCTTCTGCTCGTACGACATATGACGGTGCCGCACGAGCTGGTGCGTCAGCGCGCGCGACACGCCCGAGACGCCGAAGGTGAACATCGTGTGCTCGAAGGTCGACAAGTGGCCGGCATCGCGAACCCGCGTCACCATCTTGGCGACTTCTTCGCTGCTCCAGTTTTCGTCGATCGTTTCGATGTCGCGCGGACTGTAACAATTCCGCGCGGCGGTCGCGACGGCACGCTCCGGATCGGGGCTATAGGAGAGAAGAATGACTCTGAGCGCCATCCGCAAATAATTCGCCGGAAGCGAGCCTGGGCCCGCTGGAAAGCGCAGCGTTTAGTGGACCAGCTCTGGTCGGTTGACGGCGTCGAACTCGCCGCACGTTTCGCGAGCGGGCACGTTTCCGCGCTCGAAATCGTCGAGGCGCACGTGGCGCGCATCGAGGCGGTCGATCCGAAGCTCAACGCGGTCGTGGTGAAACGCTACGACGCGGCGCGCGAGGAGGCGCGCGCGCTCGACGCGCGCCGCGCCTGCGGCGAGGACTGCGGGCCGCTTGCCGGCGTTCCTTTGACGATCAAGGAATCGATCGACGTGGCCGGCACGCCGGCGACGTTCGGCATCACGACGCGCTCCGGCGACGTCGCGAGCGGCGACGATCCCTATGTGGCGCGCCTACGCGGGGCCGGTGCGATCGTCCTCGGCAAGACCAACGTGCCGCAACTCTTGATCTTCACCGAAACCGACAATCCGCTGTATGGGCGCAGCAACAACCCTTGGAACGTCGAGCGTTCGCCGGGCGGCAGCAGCGGCGGACAAGCCGCCATCGTCGCGGCCGGCGGCTCCCCTTGGGGTTTGGGCAGCGACATCGGCGGCAGCATTCGCGTACCGGCGACGTCGTGCGGCATCGCGGGCATCATGCCCAGCGCCGGCCGCATGCCCGAGGTCAGCCGCTTGAACGTCTTCGCCGGCGAGACGGCGATCGTCGGCCAAACGGGCATTTTGGGTCGCACCGTACGCGACGTTACGAAGGCGCTTCCGATCGCGTGCGGCGCACAAGCCGATCGCGTGCCGCTCGGCGATCCGGCAAGCGTCGACGTCACGAAGCTGCGCATCGGCTTCTACGAGCAGAGTGGACCGTTCGCGGCCGCACCGGCCGTCGCGCGCGCGGCCCGCGAAGCCGCCGCGCTGCTGGCGGCGTGCGGCGCGCAGGTCGTTCCCTTCGAGCCGCCGCACGCCGAACGGGCCCACGATTTGCTCTACGGCATCCTGACCGCCGACGGCGCGAGCGGCGCCCGCGAGGCACTCGGCTCGAGTAAGCGCGATCCGCGCGTCGCCCAACTGCTGCTGCTGGCGGGACTCCCGCGGCCCGCACTCGCCGCGATGGAACGCGCGCTGCTGCTCGCAGGCCAGATCGGTGCTGCCTCGGTCGTGCGCAATTTCGGTTACCGCGACGCCAAACACTATTGGAAGCTCGTCGAAGCGCAGGAGGCTTTCCGCACGCTCTTCGCGCACGCGCTCGATTCTGCCGAGGGCGGTCCGCTCGACCTGCTCGTCGGTCCGGCCTACGCGCTTCCCGCGCTCGTGCACGGCGCGACGGCCGATCTCGGCACGGGCGGCGTTTTCGCGGTGCTCTACAACGTCCTCGGCTACCCCGCCGGCATCGTTCCGTTCACGCGCGTCCGCGAAGGTGAGGAAAGCGCGCGCCCGGACTCGCGCGATCGCGCCGAACTGGCCGCCAAGAAAACCGAAACCGGCAGCGCGGGCTTGCCGGTCGGAGTTCAACTCATCGCGCGGCCGTGGCGCGACCACGTCGCACTGGCGGCGATGGCATCACTCGAAGCGGCGGCGCGTTCGCAGCCGGACTTTCCGCAAACTCCGGTCACGCCCGCTTAGCGGAAGCGAAGCGCGTCGCTAGAAATAGATTTTGTACGCGTTAAACGCGATGAGCGTGAGGACCGCTACGAGGGCGGAAACGGCTATCCACCATTCGCGGTCGGTCATCTTCTCGTTCGAGGGACGGGCTCCAGAACCGAAGAGATACCATGCACCGAAACCGAGCGCGACGACGCAGACGAACTGGAAGCTTACGAGCACCGAACGGGGCACGTCCGAGGCGCGCGCGAGAAACAACACGCTTGGCGAGATTCCGATCATCCCGATCAGGACGATCTGCCGTTTGAACTTATTCGTCCAGGCGGGAGCCGGCCCGGCGTCTTTCACCCGCGCGCTCGTGTCGGCTTAGCTCGGCGCCGTTTGCGCCGCGACGAGAGGCGCTCGGGCGCCTTCGGCGGCCAGCGTTCGCTCGCGCAGCGGCTTGAGGACGAGCAGTGCCGCAACCGCGACGACGACGTTGAACCCCGCCAGTACCGCGAGCACGGCGGTCCAACTGCCGCTTGAGGTATGGATCGCGCTGGCCACCGGCACGACGAACGACGCCGTACCCTTCGCCGTATAGAGTAACCCCGCGTTGGTTGTCGCGTACTTCGAACCGAACAGATCGGTGCAGGCGGCTGGAAAGAGACTGTAGATCTCGCCCGACGCAACGAACGTCATGCCGGCGAAGACGATGAAAAGCGCCGGATTCGAGGCGAACGCGGCCAGGCCGAGCAGACCCGCCGCCTCGATCGAAAACGCGGCGAACATCGTGCGCTCGCGTCCGATGAAATCGGAGATGTAGCCGAAGATAATGCGGCTGGCGCCGTTGAGCACGTTGTCGACGATCAACGCTAGCTCGAGAACGAGGAAGGTCGCGCCGAAGAACTCGATCGGCACTTTGGCGACGCCGTAGTCCGTCGCGAGCGGGCCGAGTTGCGCGGTCATGAAGAGCAGCCCGGTCGCGATCAACACGAACATGACGTAGAGCAAATAAAAGACCGGAGTGGCGAGCATCTGAAGCGGCGTTCGGTCGAACTGCGTCTGCCCGACGGCTCGCGGGGGCTGGGCTAGACTTCCCGCCGCGGCCGGCCGGACGTTCTGCATGAACAGCGCCGCGATCACGATGACCAACCCTTGGATCAGCCCGAAGGTTTGGAACGCCGCCGCGTAGCCCTCGCTGCGGATCATGTGCGAGATCGGAATGACGGTCAGCGCCGCCCCGCCGCCGAAACCCGCTGCCGTTATCCCCGCCGCCATTCCGCGGCGGTCGGGGAAGTTCTTGACCGCGGCTCCGATCATCGTGCCGTACACGATCCCCGCGCCGACGCCGCCGAGTACCGCTCCGACGTAAAGCATGCCGAGTGTGTCGGCACGCGAGTAGGTCAGCCACGACGCCGCGACCAGCACGCCGGCCAGCGCGACGAACAGGCGCGGGCCGAAGCGGTCGACGAGGTAGCCCGTCACGGGAACGAGCCAGACTTGAAACAGCACGAAGAGCGTAAAGGCGAACTGAATCTGCGTCTTCGTCCAGCCGTGCGCGGCGGACAGCGGGTTGACGAAGAGCGTCCAGCCGTATTGAAGGTTCGCCACCATGATCATGGCAAGCACGCCGAGGCCTAGTTGGAACCAGCGGTTGTTCAAGCAATCCCCTTCTGGGCATCAAGGGCTCTGATTGAAATTTCTTTTACGACTTTTCTATCGGTTCGTTCCCGCGAACCCTTTCGTACCACGCCGAACGGCCGAAGCTTTTCGCATGGCGTAAAAGGGGCGCTTTCCGCGGCCCGTAAAGCTGGCTGACATGGCATCGGAGACGGAAGAAAGTACCACACGCGCGCTAACGGGCGTCAAAGTCCTCGACATGACGCACGTCCAGGCGGGGCCTTCCTGCACGCAAATCTTGGCCTGGCTCGGCGCCGACGTCGTGAAGCTCGAGCTGCCGGGCCGCGGCGACATCACCCGCCAGCAGCTGCGCGACTTGCCCGGCGTCGACAGCCTTTACTTCACGATGCTCAACTGCAATAAGCGCAGCGTGACGTTGAACACCAAGCTGCCCGAAGGCCGCGAGATGTTCAAGGCGCTGTTGCGCGAGTCCGACGTGCTCGTCGAAAACTTCGGTCCGGGCGTCCTCGACCGGCAGGGTTACCCGTGGGAAACGATCCGTGCGATCAACCCGCGGCTGATCTACGCCTCGATCAAAGGCTTCGGCCCGGGCCGCTACGAGGAGGCGAAAGCGTACGAGCCGGTCGCACAGGCGATGGGCGGAGCGATGAGCACGACGGGCTGGCCCGACGGCCGCCCCACCGTCACGGGCGCGCAGATCGGCGACTCGGGGACGGGCATCCATACCGTCGCCGCGATCCTCGCCGCGCTCTACCAGCGCGACATGCACACCGGACGCGGGCAGCGCGTCGTCTGCACCATGCAAGATTCCGTCCTCAACCTTTGCCGGGTGAAGATGCGCGATCAGCAGCGCTTGCAACACGGCGTCCTCAGCGAGTATCCCAACAAGAGCTTCGACGGCGTCGTGCCGCGCTCGGGCAACGCGTCGGGCGGCGGTCAGCCCGGCGCGGCGTTGCGCTGCAGTCCGGGCGGCGACAACGACTACGTCTATATGGTCATTCAACCGCACGTATGGGCGCCGCTCGCGGCGCTCATCGGGCGTCCCGAGCTTGCCGACGATCCGCGCTTCGCGACCCCGGCGGCGCGCCTCCCGATTCTCGACGAAGTCTGGGAGACCGTCGAAGCCTGGACGAGCTTGCATTCGAAGGCTGAAGTTCTCGAAAAATGCAATGCGATCGACGTGCCGTGCGGTCCGATTCTCAGCATGCAAGAGCTGCTCGAGGATCCCGATCTGCGCGAGCGCGGCATGATCGTCCCGGTCGAACACCCCGAGCGCGGGACGTTCTATACGATCGGCTGTCCGCTCCAGCTTTCCGACTCGCCCGTCGAAGTAAAGCGTTCGCCGCTTTTGGGCGAGCACAATGCTGAAGTCTACGGCGCGCTGCTGGGCTATGACGCGGCGAAGCTCGCGGAGCTGGGCGAAGCGGGCGTGATTTGAGCGGCGCGACGCCCGGCGGAAAACGCTATGCGGTGATCGGCGCGGGCGCCATCGGCGCGTACGTCGGTGCGGCCCTAGCGCACGCGGGCCACGACGTGACGCTCTTCGGGCGCGGTCCGCATTTGCGCGCCATGCAGGCCAGCGGCGTGCGCGTCAAGAGCCCGCGCGGCGACTTCAGCGCGCGACCGGGCGCGACGGACGATCTGGCATCGATCGGTCCGGTCGACGTCGTCCTGCTCACCCTCAAGGCCCACCAACTCGACGCCGTGATGGATGTCCTCCCGACCTTATTCAAAGTCGACACGCCGGTGGTCGCGATCCAAAACGGGATTCCGTGGTGGTACTTTCAGCGCCACGGCGGTCCGTTCGACGGCATGCACCTCGAGAGCGTCGATCCGGGCGGCAAGCTCGCCGCGGCGATTCCCGCCGAACGCGTCATCGGCTGTGTGATCTACTGCTCGACCGAGATCGAGTCGCCGGGCGTAATCCGCCACCTCGAAGGCACGCGCTATTCGCTCGGCGAGCCGGATCGCTCCATCAGCGCGCGCGCCGAGGATATCGCCGCGGACCTGAAGGGTTCGGGCCTCAAGGCGCCGGTCGAGAGCGACCTGCGCCGCGACATCTGGCTCAAGCTGCTCGGCAACGCGGCGTTCAATCCGATCAGCGCGCTCACGCGCGCGTCGCTGGTCGACATGACGAACGATCCGCTGGTCGAGCCCCTCGTACGCGAGATGATGGAAGAGGCCGTCGCGATCGCGACGCGGCTCGGCATCGGCTTCGACGTGACGATCGAAAAACGCATCGACGGCGCGCGCCGCGTCGGCGCCCACAAGACCTCGATGCTCCAGGACCTCGAGGCCGGCAAGGCGCTCGAACTCGACGCTTTGACCGGCGCCGTGGTCGAACTTGGCGAGAAGCTCGACGTGCCGACGCCCGCCACGCGCCACGTGTACGCGCTGTGCAAACTGCTCGACCGCAGTTCGGCGAAGCGCTAGTCGACGAGCCCCGCGCCTAAAGCTCGTCGAACGGCTTCCGGACGGCTGCTCGCGCCGAGTTTCGAGAACAGCGCGTGCACGTGAGATTTCACGGTGGCTCGCGCGATTCCGCACGTGGTTGCGATCTCGTCGTTTCGCGCCCCACGAACGATGAGCGCCAAAATCTCGCGTTCGCGCGGAGATAACGATTCGGTCGCTTCGTTCCCCGCGGCGACGGCGCGCGCATCAAACGTCGTGCCGCCGCTCGCGACGGACCGGACCGCGGCGGCAAGCTCTTCCGTGCTGACGTCTTTTGTCAGGAAACCGCGAGCGCCGGCAGCTAATGCTTCGCGGATCGCTCCGTCAGCGCAGTACGTCGTCAACGCGATGATATTGGTCGTCCGGGCGAGCGCTCGCGTCGCCTCGATGCCGCCAAGGCGCGGCATCCGAAGGTCCATAAGGACGACGTCCGGCCGTTCGCGCGACGTAATCTCGATCGCTTCTTCGCCGTCGCCGGCTACGCCGACAACCGATAGGTCGTCGTGCATTTTCAAGAGCGAAACCAGCCCTTCGCGAACGAGGCGCTGATCGTCGACAACGATGACTCGGATCATACCGGGACGTTCAGGCAAAGCGTGAAGCACGGCGTCTTCAGTTCCGCTTCTAAGATGGCGCCGATGAGTTCCGCCCGTTCACGCAGGCCCACGAGCCCGAAGCCGCCGGGCGCCCCAGCCTCACCGGAGCAAACGTTATCGATGCGTAAACGCACGTGACCCGGCTCGTACTGTAACGTGATCGACACCGGCGGCCGGCCGTGCTTTACCGCATTCGTCAGGCCCTCTTGAAGCGTTCGATAGAGGACCAGGTTCTTCTCGGCACTCAGGCTGCCGGGTTTTCCAAGGACCGTGTATTCGCACGCGATGCCGCTTACCGACCGAAATCGGTCGATGAGCGCCGGGAACGTCTCGGGGCCCATGCTATCGCCGCGCAGCGACGAGACCGCACGTTGCACTTCCTCGGCCCCGTCGCGAGCCAAGCGTTCTGCCGTATCCAGCGTTGCTCTGAGGTCGCCATCGCTCGGAGCCAAGTGCCTGGCGACTTGAAGTTGAATGCGCAAGGCCGCAAGTGCGTGCGCGAGGACGTCGTGGATCTCACGAGCGACCTCCGCTCGCGCGCGGTGAACGCTCTCCCTTCGCTTATTTTCAATGACGTTCCGCGCCAACGCGACGGCGAGAAAGCCGCACGCCGCGCAAAGGATCGTTTGGGTCGCGGACCCTCCGAGCGCGAACGTCGCTCCCGCAATGGTGATGAGTTCGACCAGGATCGCGATACGAATGGGCAGCGTTGCCGCGCCGAGAGACGCGACGATGCACAACACGGCGATCGACCAAGGATGCACGCCCGGTTATTCGACGTTTCAGCGTCGAATCGCTTGTTGCGCTTTTGGGCTACACGAAATGCCGTTCGTACTTTGACGCTGAAGAAGCCGCAAGCCCGCCACCGTCCCGGCAAGCCAAAGCGCCGTCAATATTCCTCCGGCAAGGACCGGATGGCCACGAAAGGCCACGCCTAGGGCTCCACCGCCTAACAGCGTGCCGATGGCAATGAGGGATAGCGGCAGATGACAAGGGCAGAAAACGAACGACGCTGCGACGAGGAACCAGCCGCGTTTCATTGGCGCGCACGGATGCGCCGCGATCGTAAAAAGAGCGCCGTGGCGAGAGCTCCGAGTACGGCCGCCACGCCTAAACAAGTGATAAGTGCATGTGTCATGCCGACATACTGCCGGTTTAGGAGCGGCAAGTCATCAACCCGCGGGTGGATTCGATCGTGAATCCCCGGTGAAGGCCGGGCGAAAGGGTTAAGAACGCGGGATTCACGGTTTCTTCCCGCCGCGCGAGTAGCGTGGGAGCATGAGCCATATCTTCGAGTACACCACCGTCGAGTGTCCCTTCGATGAGGTTCCCGGCAAGCTCGAAGCCCACGTCCTGCGCACCGAGGGCACGATGCCGCTTCGCATCAAGCTGGGCGAGCTTCGTCTGGAGCGCGACGTCAACTTTCGGCTCGCCTCGAAGCCGGGGTATCCCGGTTACCGGCTCCTCGACGTCTCCTGGGAGCCCAAAGACGGCGGTCCGTATCCACGCTTCGACGGCACGCTCAGCGTCGCCGAGGACGCCTACGGCTGGAGCCGCATCGAAATCGACGGAAAATACCGGGCACCCTTCGGGGTCGCCGGCGCCGCCTTCGACGCGGCCGTCGGCCACCAGATCGCACAAAACACGGCGACCGAGTTGTTGGGCGAACTCAAACGCATCCTCTCCGCCGAAGCACTCTGACGAATCTGCGGCTTTGGCTCCGGTCGCTCTTCGTCGCGGCGACCATCGGCCTCGTGTTCGGAGCAGTCGCTGCGGCACGCGGCGCCGTCGCGCCGACGCCGACGCAGGCCCAGCTCGAGCGCGGGCGCATGCTAGTGGCCTTCGGAAACTGCAACGATTGCCACACGCCGGGCTGGACGGAAAGCGACGGTCACGTGCCCGTAAGCCGTTGGATGACCGGCAGCGCGGTCGGATTCCGCGGGCCTTGGGGAACCGTTTATCCCACCAACGTGCGCTTGTGGTTTCAAGTCAGCAGCGAAGCCGACTGGCTCAACGCGGTTGCCACGCGCGGCGGCCATCCTCCGATGAAGTGGACGGACCTCCGCACGCTTACCATCGACGATCGCAAGGCGATCTATCGGTTTATCCGCTCGTTAGGACCGGCCGGCGCTCCCGCGCCGGTCGCCGTGCCGCCCGGCCGCGAACCGACGACGCCTTACGTCGACGTGATCCCGCAGCAACCCGCGCCGCAATGATCGCTCCGCTCGCGTTCGAAGAAATCGATCCGCTGCTCCGGTCCGAATGGCTCGCGCATCTCGCTTGCGTCTTACCCGACGGCAGACCGTATATCGTTCCGATCACATATGCCTATGACGGCCGGGCGTTCTTCGCGTACTTTGCCGACGGGCGCAAACTCGAAGCCGTGCGCGCAAAACCTGACGTTTGCGTCGTCGTCGACCAAGTCGTCGACGCCGCGAACTGGAAGAGCGTCGTGGCCTGGGGATTCGCTCGACCTCTCGAAGACGGCGAAGCGCTAGATGCAGTGCGTCGTATCAGCCTGCGTTTGCGCACGATCGCAGCAGCGGATGGGGCGCCGCTCGCCGCGGAACAGTCCTATGTCGACCGCACGGCACCCTATGGCGTCCCGTACCGCATCGACGTTAGCGAAATGACCGGACGGTATGCGTCGAGCTAGACGCCGAAGGGTTCGCGTGGAGGTTTTGAATGCGCTCCGTGCTCCTCGCAGCCGCCCTTGCGATAACGATGCTTTCCCCGAGCCCAGCGTCAGCGTCGGCCGATCTTTTCTTTGAGATCTCGACCGACGCGAGGAACTACGGACCCGGCGAGACGGTTGTCGTGAACGTGACGATCAAGAACCTGGGAACAGAGGACTTCCTTCTCGCGGGCAGTGCGAGCGCGAGCGATGTCATCGATGTGTCCGTAGCGGACGCATCCGCAAAAGCCGTGGATGCCTCCGCCCCGAGGCGCGCGTTCGTTTTTGGGCCTGAAAAGGAAGTTCGCATCAAGGCCGGCAGCGCGTACACGTTACGGGGTCCGCTTTCGGACTGGGGCTATAAACTCGTAAAACCCGGAGAGTACTCGATCCACGCGCAGCCCGTATCTCCCGACCATTTGCGTCCTTATTCGACCGGGACAACAGCAATGCAAGAAGGTTATAGCCCGACCCCATTGCAGATCACCGTTCGCTGAACTCCGCCTAGGCCGGCGACTTTTTGACGATCGGGCGAGCAGGGTTTCCCGCGACCCGTTCGCCGGCTGCGACGTCGTGCGTGACGACCGAACCGGCGCCCGTGAGCGCACCGTCGCCGATTGCGACCGGTGCCACGAGCGACGTATTCGAGCCGATCGAGACGTCCTTGCCGATGACGGTGCGGTTCTTCTTGCGCCCATCGAAGTTACAGGTGATCGTGCCGGCTCCGACGTTGGTCCTTTCGCCGATCTCGGCATCGCCGATGTAGCTCAGGTGGCTGGCCTTCACGCCGGGGCCGAGCATTGCGTTCTTGACTTCGACGAAGTTGCCGACCCGGGCGCCGGTTCCGATCGAACTGCCGCCGCGCACGTGAGCCCAGGGCCCGACGTAGGCGAAATCTCCGATACTCGAATCGATCACGACGCTGTCGGAGATGACGGCCTGGATCCCGACCCGCGCATTCTGCAGGCGTGCGTTCGGGCCGATCTCGCTGTTCCCGCCGATCGAGGAGCGCCGCCCGATCGTCGTGTTCGGCAAGATCGTGACGTCCGAGGCCAGCTCGAGGTCGGGTTCGAGATAGGTCGTGTTCGGATCGACGATCGTCACGCCGTTGCGCATGTGGCGCTCGCACAGCCGTCGGTTGAGCAGTGCGGCCGCCGCGGCGAGTTCGACCCGGTCGTTGACCCCGAGAACGCTGCGGTGATCCGGCGCTTCGACCGGCACGACGGCCTCGCCGTCCGCGACGAGTTTGGCGATGGAATCGGTCAAATAGTATTCGCCCTGGGCGTTGTCGTTTCGCAGTTCGGCGATCGCGGCACGCAGTTTGGTTTCGTCGAAGGCGTAAAGACCCGCGTTCATCTCGTCGAGCGCGAGCTCGTCGTCGCTGGCGTCGCGCGCCTCCACGATCCGCGCGACCTTTTCGCCGTCGCGTACGATCCGGCCGAAACTCGAGGGTTGCGGCATGTGCGCGGTGACGAGCGCTAAGGCCCGTTCGGCGCTTCGTTCCTCGAGCACGCGCCGGATCAGGGCCGCCTCGACCAGCGGCATGTCGCCGTTGAGCACGAGCAGCGTCGCGCCTTCGCGCGGTACGAGTTCGGCGAGCGCGACGCTAACGGCATGACCCGTGCCGAGTTGCGGTTCCTGCAGTACCGTCCGCACGGCGGCGCGTCCGGCGTCGGTCGCCATGGCCGGAATCTCGGGGGCCGTTTCGGCGTTCGTGACGATCAAGACGTCGAGCACGCCGGCGTCGTCGAGCGCGCGCAGCACGTGCCATAACATCGGACGCCCGCACAGAGCATGCAGCATCTTCGGTCGCTCGCTGCGCATACGTGTCCCTTTGCCGGCAGCCAGCACGACGGCGCGAACGGTGCTCACGGCACCAGCTCCCTTTCTTGTTTCCAGGACTCGCGCTGCGCGGCACTTGCGCCACCGAGGACGTCGAGAGCGTTGCGCACGCGTTCGCGGACGAGATCGCGCCCGAGCAACTCCATCGAATTGAAGAGCGGCAAAGACGTCGGGCTTCCGCTGATCGCGACGTAAAAGGGTCGGACGAGGTCGCGAAATTTGACGCCGGTTTCCGCTCCGAGCCGCCGCAGCGCACCTTCGATCGCGGGCAGCTCCCAGGTGTCGAGGCGGTCGAACTCGTCGAGCGCGAGCACGAAGAGCTTGCGGATCGTCTCTTCGTCGAGCTTTCCATCGAGTAGTGTGGCAGGCGCGATCGCGAGCCGTCCCGCGAACAAAAAGCTCGTGAGCGGTCCCAAGTCCGAAAGACGCTCGATGCGCGACTGCGCGAGCGGCGCGATCGCTTCCAGGTAGCGTTCGTTGAGCGCCCACTCGCGAACGCGCTCCGAGAACTGCGCGACGTCGAGGCGTTCGCGCAGGTAGCGGCCGTTGAGCCAATCGAGCTTCGCTGCGTCGAAGACGGGGCCGCCGAGCGAAATGTGATTCAACCCGAATCGACCGACCATCGTCGGCATGTCCATCAGTTCTTCGCCTTCGACCGGCGGCACGCTGAAAAGCCCGAGAAAGTTGGCCAGCGCTTCGGGCAGGTACCCCATCCGTTTGTAAAACAGAACGCTCGTCGGATTCTTGCGCTTGCTGAGCTTGCTGCGGTCGGCGTTGCGCAGCAGCGGCAGGTGCCCGAGTTCGGGCATCTTCCAACCGAAGTACTCGTAGAGCAGCGCGTGCTTGGGCGCGGACGAGATCCACTCTTCCCCGCGCAGAACGTGCGTGATCTCCATCAGATGGTCGTCGACGACGTTGGCGAGATGGTAGGTCGGCCAGCCGTCGGATTTCACCAGCACCTGCATGTCGACCGTGTGCCACTCGACGGTAATACGCCCGCGCAGCAGGTCGTTAATCGTGCAGACCCCCGTGCTCGGCACTTTGAGCCGCACGGTAAACGGTTTGCCCGCCGCTTCGTTCGCCGCGATCTCGGCCGGATCGAGGTTGAGGCAATGACCGTCGTAGCCCGGGGGAACCTTGCGCCGCTCTTGGTCGCGGCGCATCGCGTCGAGACGCTCGGGCGTACAGAAGCACTTAAAAGCATGGCCCGTTTCGAGCAGCACCTGTGCGTACTTGGCATAGATCGGAAGGCGATCGCTCTGCCGGTAGGGCCCGTGGCGTCCGCCGACGTCCGGTCCCTCGTTCCACGACAGACCCAGCCAGTGAAGCGCTTCGAGAATGACTTTCTCGGAAGACTCCGTGCTGCGCACGCGATCGGTGTCCTCGATGCGCAAGATGAACTCGCCGCCAAAGTGCTTGGCGTAGAGGTAGTTGATCAGTGCGACGTAGGCCGTGCCGACGTGGGGATCGCCTGTCGGCGATGGCGCGATGCGCGTACGAACGGTCATCGGGTCGCGCTTATCCGACCAATTCGCGGCGCTTACCGCACTCCCGCTGCACGAACTCGACGATCTGTGAGAGCGGCGCTCCCGGCGTAAAGATCTCGCGCACGCCGAGCGCTTTCAACTCGCGGGCGTCGTCGGCTGGAATCGTTCCGCCGCCGAAAAACACGATGTCGCCGGCGTCTTGCGCTTTGAGCTGCGAGAGAACCTCCGGAAAAAGCGTCATGTGCGCGCCGGAGAGGATCGACAGGCCGACGCCGTCGGCATCTTCCTGAATCGCAGTCTGCACGATCTGTTCGGGCGTCTGAAAGAGGCCGGTGTAGATGACTTCCATTCCGGCGTCGCGCAGCGCCCGCGCGATGACTTTGGCGCCCCGGTCGTGGCCGTCGAGGCCGGCCTTGGCGACGATGACCCGCAGCGGTCGTTCCGTTGGCATAACACGGGCGGTTTCTCGCCCGAAGCCCCAGTCCCCCGGGAAGCCTTGCCGCGGGCTCCCTTGGTCGTGACGGACGTTCGGTGGTACGATGCTGCAAGAGATGCTTGAATTCGCACGAGCGCCCCGAGTTCTCATCACGCCCGGAGACGTTCGAGCGCCTGGCGGCGGAGAACGATGCTCTGCAACTCGAGCGTACGGCCGACGGGCACCTGATCGTCTTGCCTCCGACGGGAGCTCAAACCGGCAGCCGTTGCTCGGAACTCAACCTGCAGCTGGCCAACTGGAACAATCGGATGCGGCTCGGCGTTACTTTCGGTTCGAGCGCGGGCTTTACGCTTTCGAACGGCGCGATCCGTTCGCCGGATGCGTCTTGGATTTCGACCGAAAGCGGCGGGCCGTTCCGGAGGATTTTCGCAACCGATTCGCCCCAATCGATCCCGATTTCGCGATCGAACTTGTCTCGCCGTCCGACTCCCTCGGTGAAGTCCGCATAAAAGTGCGTGACTATGTCGCGTGCAACGTTCGGCTCACGTGGATCATCAACCCCAACTCACGCACGGTCGAGATCTATCGACCAGATGCACCGTCTGAAACCGTTGCCGAAGCATCCAGCGTGAGTGGCGGTCCCGAGCTCCCCGGCTTCGTGCTGGACCTGCGTCCGATTTTCGACGGCCTTAAGCAGACCCTTACGGTAAGAGGGATGGCGCTCCGTTGGGTTACACCTCATCTCCATAATTCCACGCGGCTTCGACCCACGAAGCGCCCTCGCGCCGAAACGCGAGGGTGACGGGATTGGGCAAAACCTGGTCGACGAACTCCGGTTTTTTATGCGCGGTCACCGCTCGAAACTCCCGTTTGTCGTTTTCCTCAGACCGCGAGTGATGCTTCCAAACCTCGAGCATTTCGGTGCGCAAGGCTTCAGAGTCTTCAGTTGAAAGCAGAGTAAAATAATTGAGCTCGCACATTTCGCGACCGATATACGTATGCGTTTTGACTTCCACCGTTGCTCCCGACTCGAGACGAAGTTTTTGGTAAGACCTCTGCATGAGACGTTCGCGCTCGAGCCAGACCTTCATGAGCGCTTCGAGGGCAACATCAAAGGTGTACAACCCGTTTATCGGACGGACCAGGCGCAGAAATTCGGCCTCCTCTCCGCTGCCGTCGTCCCCAAATCGGACGCCCTCCGCATACGAGTCGACGTCCTGGAAATAGGCAGCATCATCGCCTTCTCCGCCGAGTCCAAAGCCCGCGAACGCATACGGCAACAGTTGTGGAATCAAGGGGTTACTGTGGTGAAATTGCACTTGATAGTAAACCGCGCCCATGCGTAACTCCGCTGCTGTGACTGGTTCGCTGCCGAGGCGAAGCCGACGCGGCGGGAACTCGAGGCGCTTTGCAGACGATTTCATCGCTGCCCGGATCAACGTCCTCAGAGCTTCGGGTGACTCGTTCCTGCCTTGCGCGAACTCATCGACATCCGCAAGTGCTTTATCGAGGACCGCTTCGCTATCGAGTTCCGGGTACTTTTGCTTGACCCACTCAAACAGCCGCGCAAGGGCGTCCACTCTGGCCGATTCGTCCATGTAATTCGCTTCGGGCGTTTGTGCCGGGCCGGGCAACGCCGCCTAGAAAGCGGCGCGCTCCGTATAGCGCCCGTACACCGAAGCCATCGCCGCCACGATCTCGCCTTCCGTCGCGTAGGCTTTGACCGCGTCGATCAGCGGCGGCATCACGTTGATGTTTTCGTCCGCGCAGGCTCGCTTCAGCGCGGCGAGCGCCGCTTCGACGGCGCTGCCGTCGCGGTTCGCGCGAACGTCCGCCACGGCGCGCGCCTGGCCGCAGTTCGATCTCCTGCGTGATTTTCAGCAGGTCGAGTTCGGGCTCGCCTTCGTCTTTCGTGAAAGCGTTGACGCCGACGATGACGCGGTCTTTGCTTTCCAGCGAGCGCTGATAGCGATACGACGCGTCGGCGATCTCGTGCTGGAAGAAGCCGGCCTCGATCGCCTCGATCACGCCGCCGTAGCCTTCGATCTGCTGGAAGTAGGCTTCGGCTTGGCGTTCCATCTCGTCCGTCAGGCTTTCGACGAAGTACGATCCGCCGAGCGGATCGACGACGTTGGTCACGTTCGTCTCGTAGGCGAGGACCTGCTGCGTGCGCAGCGCGATCTCGACGTTCTTTTCGGTCGGCAGCGCGAGCACTTCGTCCATCGAGTTGGTGTGCAGCGATTGCGTTCCGCCGAGGACCGCGGCCATCGCCTCGTAGGCTACGCGCACGATGTTGTTTTCCGGCTGTTGCGCCGTCGCGCTGCAACCTGCCGTCTGCGTGTGGAAGCGCAGCGTCCACGAGCGCGGGTCCTTCGCGCCGTACTTTTCGCGCATGCGGCGCGCGTAGATTCGGCGGGCCGCACGGAACTTGCAGATCTCTTCGAAGAAATCGATGTGCGAGTTGAAAAAGAACGACAGGCGCGGCGCGAACGAGTCGACGTCGAGCCCTGCCTTCATCGCTTCCTCCACGTAGAGAAAACCGTCGGCGAGCGTGAAAGCCAGCTCTTGCACCGCGGTCGAGCCGGCTTCGCGAATGTGATAGCCCGAAACCGAGATCGTGTTCCAGCGCGGCATCTCGGCGGTGCAGAACTTCATCATGTCGACGATGATGCGCACGTGCGGGCGCGGCGGGAAGATCCACTCCTTCTGCGCGATGTACTCTTTGAGGATGTCGGCCTGCAGCGTTCCGCCGAGCGCGCGGCGCGGGATGCCCTTGCTCTCGGCGGTCGCGATGTATTGCGCCAGCGCGATCGCGGCGGGGCCGTTGATCGTCATCGAGGTCGTGATCTCGCCAAGATCGATGCCGTCGAAGAGCGTCTGCATGTCTTTGAGCGAATCGATGGCGACACCGCAGCGCCCCACTTCGCCGCGCGCCTGCGATGCATCGGAGTCGTAACCCATCAGGGTCGGCATATCGAACGCGACGGACAGACCCATCTGACCCTGCGAGAGCAGGAAGTGATAGCGTTCGTTCGTCTGCTTCGCGTTGCCGAAACCGGCGAACTGACGCATCGTCCAGAGGCGGTCGCGGTACATGCCCGGATGAATGCCGCGCGTGTACGGGTACTCGCCGGGATAAGCGAGGTCGCGCGCAAAGTCGAGGTGGGCGACGTCGTCGGGCCCGTAGATCGGCTTGAGCGGAAGATCGGAGATCGTCCGGTCGGTCGCACCCGAACCGGGATCCGTGCGCCGGCGCGAGGCCGCGAAGGCGCGCTCCCAGCGGTCCTTTTGCGCCTCGAACTCGGCGCTCGGCTGTGCGCCGAGCCCGGTCGCACGGTCGATCATCTTAGCCACGCGGTGTTGGTCCCCTCAATCGCTTCCTAGAGATCCGCATTTTCGACACGGCGAAAATTCCTCCGCGAAGCCGCCGGAGCCGCTCGAATCCGAACCGTCCGGTTGATTCGCTAAATAAGTAAGCGCGTCATTTCTGCATGGGCTTCCCGGCAAGGCGCGTTGACCGTCGCGCGACTATACCTCGTCAATGGAGCTTCCGATCGCAACTCGACAAAGCGCAGCGTGGCTTTCCCTCGTTTTATCTAGCTGCTTGGCCTCTTCGGGTTCGCGGCGTTCGGCTGGGCCCGCGCTGGCCAAGGAACAGCCTCCGCGATCGTCACCACCGACGCCGGCGACCTGCGCGGCGCCGTGATGCCGTGCGATCCAGCAACGGTGGCCTTTCGGGGCGTTCCCTATGCGGCGCCGCCGATCGGTCCGTTGCGTTGGCGGCCTCCGGCGCCCGTGACGCCGTGGCGCGGCGTGCGCGATGCGTCGGAACTCGGGCCGGCCTGCCCGCAACCGGATTGGTTCGCCAAGGTCTTACGCGCGAACACTGCGGCTTTGGGCGGCGACGCGTCGACCTCCGATGCGTATTCCGGCACCGCCGAGGACTGCCTCAACCTCAACGTGTTTACCGCGAATTTGTACGGCGCCGAGCGGGCAGCCGGTGATGGTGTGGATCCACGGCGGCGGCGGGGTGGTCGGCTGGGCAAACGATCTCGGCTCGGTGCTTACGCGGAGCGGCGTGGTCGTCGTAACGGTCAATTATCGTCTGGGAATTCTCGGCTGGCTCGCGCATCCCGAACTCTCGCGAGAATCGCCGCACGGCGCGTCCGGCAATTACGGTCTCCTCGATCAGATCGCGGCACTGCAATGGGTCCAGCGCAACATCGCTCGCTTCGGTGGCGATCCGAAACGGGTCACCATTTTCGGGCAGTCTTCCGGCGGCGAGTACGCAGCTGTGCTGATGACTTCGCCACTGGCACGCGGCTTATTCCAGCGAGCGATCATGGAGAGCGGAGGTCCATTCGTCGAACGAAGTCGCGTGCACGAGCCGGAGGGAGCGGCCGGTTCTGCCGAAAAGCTGGGCATCGCACTCGCGAAGCAGTTTGGAGCGCCGAGCGGCGGCGCCTCGCTCGAGATACTGCGTTCGATTCCAGTCGACCGCTTCGTCGCAACCGAAGGCTTTCAAAACACCTATGACGTGTCGGTGGACGGTTGGAGCGTACCGGAACAACCACAGACGGTTTTCCTCGAGGGCAAGCAGCAAGCCATTCCCGTTCTGATTGGCGCCAACGCAAATGAAATGGGCAATCTCATCCTGGGCTTCTCCGATACCGGCGAGGCGCGCTTGAGGAAATACGTGGATGCGAACTATGCGCCGATGCAAGCCGAAGTGCTTAAAGCCTATGATCCGCCGGCGTCGCTCGACAGTAAGTCTGCGCTGATGCGCGCCATTACGGATCTAGAATTTATCGCACCCGCGCGGCTCACGGCTCAGCAGACGAGTCGCGTGATAAGGAATGCGTATTTGTACGAAGTGACATGGGCTTATCCGAATGCGAGCGGCCCCGACGCTGGGTGCGGAGCATGGAATCGAGATGCCCCTGCTCTTCGACTCGCCGCGGATTCCTCGCGGGCCGCCGGCGACACGCTTGCAGCGGCGCTCAAGACCTATTGGACGAACTTCGCAACGAGCGGCGACCCGAACGGCCCGGGCGTTCCGGATTGGGCCGCCTATACCCCGGCTGCTCCCACGTATTTGAGGCTCGGTGCGTCCATTCAGGCCGCGACCGACCTCGAGCCGGATGCATTCTCTATCGCTGAAAGGTTGTACGCGCGATAGCTAAGGATGCGTCAGCTCGGCGCGCGCAGGCGCGCCTTCTCGATCTTGCCGAGCGCGTTGCGCGGCAACTCCTCGACGACGTGCACGGCCTTGGGCACCTTGAAGCTGGCCAGTTTCTCGCGCAGGTCGGCGATCAGCGCCTCGCTCGAAAAGCCCGGCTCGGCTTCGACGAAGGCGACCGGCAGTTCGCCGCGAGCGGGATCGGGCAGGCCGACGACTGCTGCGGCGCGCACGCCCGGGAAGCGTTCGATCTCGTCTTCGATCTCGCGCGGGTAAACGTTGAAGCCGCCGCTGATGATCAGCTCCTTCAGGCGGCCGACGATGCGGTAGACGGCGTTTTCGGCATCGTACTTCGCGAGGTCGCCGCTGCGATACCAGCGCGTCCCGTCCGGCTCGATCGCGAACGCCGCCGCCGTGGCTTCGGGAAGCTGCCAGTAGCCCGCAAACACGCCGGGGCCCGCGACGAGCAATTCGCCGACCTCGCCGGGCGGCACGCGCTCGAGCGAATCCGGCTTCACGATCGCGACGCGCGCGCCGGGCGCGGGCACGCCGACCGAGCCCGGCAACGCGCGGCCCGCCGTAGCGGTTGGTGAGGGGAAAGCCGAACTCCGTCGCGCCGTAGCGTTCGAGGATCTTCGCGCCGAAGGTTCGCTCGAAAGCGCCGTGCACGTCGCTCGAAAGCGCAGCCGAGCCCGAAACGAAGAGGCGCAAGGGCGGAAGCGCGGCGCCGTGCGCCTGTTCGAGCAGCCGTACGTACATCGTAGGCACGCCGAAGAACATCGTAAACTCACCGCTGCGGAGTTGGTCGAGAACGTGCTGCGGCGTCGAAACGCTCGTTAACGACGATCCGCGCACCGGCGGCGAGCGTTCCGTTCAGCGCCGAGCCGCAAGCCGTGCATGTGAAAGAGCGGCAATGCGATCAAGAGTGAGTCGCTCGGCTTGCCAACGCCAAGCCGCGACGAGTTGCGCCGCGATCGCGCCGAACGTCGCGTGCGTTTGCATCGCGCCCTTCGCGCGCCCGGTCGTGCCGCTCGTGTACATGATCACGGCGACGTCGTCCGGCGACGGTTTGGGCGGCAACGCCTGCTCGATCGTCGCATCGCCGGCCCAGCGCTCGACCTCGGCGACGTCAAGCGTGGGCGGCGCGTCCTCGACGCGGGCGACGTGCGCCGCGGTCGCCTCCGAAACGACGATCCGCGCGGCGCGCGAGTTCTCGAGCACGTGAGCCAGGTCGTGCGCGCGGTAGAGGATGTTCGCGGGGACGATTACGACGCCGAGGCGCAATCCCGCCAAGTACGCGTAGACAAAGCCGATGCGATTCTCGACGTAGAGCGCGAGCCGATCGCCCCGCCGCAGGCCGAGTTCCGACAGCTTCGTGGCGACGCGGCGAGCGCCGGCGTGCAGCGCGTCGTACGTCACCGCGCCATAGGCGGGGGACGGCGCCGCGATCGGCCAGCGCGCCGTCGAAAAGGTCGAGCAGGGTCATGCGCTCCGAGTCCGCTGCGGCCGCCGCAAGCGCCTGCTTCGCGACCGGCGAAGAAGCGCGGCATGACGACGGCGTCCGACGACTACCATCCTGACCGAGCGGCGCGCTCGCGTCTACTGGATCACCTTCAACCGGCCCGCGGTCCGCAACGCCATGACCCTCGCGATGTACGAACGCTTGTACGAAATCCTCGGTGAGCTCGAACGCGAGCCGCGACATCGGCGCCGTCGTGCTGGCCGGCGCGGGCGACCAGGCCTTCGTCGCCGGAACCGACATCAAGGAGTTCGAGAGCATTCGCCGAGCGCCGAAGACGCACTGCGCTACGAGCAACGCATGGACGACGTGCTGACGCGGCTCGAACGCGTGAGCCTCCCGACGATCGCGGCGCTACGCGGTGCTTGCACCGGCGCCGGCGCGGCGATCGCTTGCGCCTGCGATCTGCGCCTTGCCACGCCGAGCTTGCAAGTTCGGGTTCCCCATGGCGCGCACGCTCGGCAACTGCCTTTCCATCAAGAATTACGCGCGGCATCGCACGCTTGATCGGCGAGGCCGAAGTCAAGCGCATTCTTTTCACCGCGGATCTCATCGAGGCGGAACGCGCCTACATGCTCGGCCTCGCCGGCGAGCTCGTTGCCGACGAGGCGGCCCTCGAGCCGCGCGCGCAGCAACTCGCGACGCAGATCGCCTCGAACGCGCCGCTCACGATCCGCGCCACGAAAGAGGCGCTGCGCCGCCTGCGCGAGCAGGGCAGCGCGGCGAACGACGACGACCTCATTCTCGCTTGCTATCAGAGCAGCGATTTCAGAGAAGGCATGGCGGCCTTTCTCGGAAAGCGACCGGCACAATGGAAGGGAAACTAGCTCTGCGGTATCCTCGCGGTCGCGCTCGGGGCGCTCGCGCTCGGCGCCGTCGCGATCGGAGCCGTTGCGATCGGCGCCGTCGCCATCGCGCGGCTCGCGATCCGTCGGGTCGTCATCGAAGAACTCCACGTCGGACGCCTCCAAGTCGCAGAGCGCGTCGAACGAGGGCACGCATAGTCACGATGGTCGACCCGGAAGGCTAGAAGCGCATCGTAGATGGCGGAGGCGCCGAGGCAAGACCGCCGTATCGTCGTGGAACGCTTGTTGCGAGCCCGCCAGCAACTAGCGTGCATCCGAAGCAGCGCACGGCGCCGACGGACCACGCTGCGCGCTTCTCTGCGCCGGCTCCCGCTGCGTACGCTTTCAGACCGCGCATACAGTTGGCGTTCAGGTTCCAGCGCGAAGTCGAGACCGATGTCGAGTGCCCTCACCGAGTGGGTCAGCGCACCGATCGAGATGATGTCGACGCCGGTGGCGGCTACCTCCGCGATGTTCTCGAGCGTGATGCCGCCCGAGGCCTCGACCACGAGCCGCCCGCCGATCGTGCGGACGGCGGTTCGCAGGTCGGCCGGGCTGAAGTTGTCGAGCAGCACCGCGTCGACCGAATCGATCCGCTGCAGCACTTCATCGAGCTGCGCGAGGTTATCGACTTCGATTTCGATCTTGACGAGGTGACCCGCGCGTTCGCGCGCGCGCGGAAAGCGCTCGCCCGATGCCGCCGGCCGCGGCGATATGGTTGTCCTTGATGAGGATTGCGTCGTCGAGGCGAAAGCGGTGGTTCGCCCCGCCGCCGGCGCGGACGGCGTATTTCTCGAGCAGCGCGCAGACCGGGCAGCGTCTTGCGCGTTTCGCAGATCGCGCACGGCGCGTCGCCTGCGGCCGCGACGTACGCCGCCGTCGCGGTCGCGATGCCGCTCGCGTGCGAGAGCAAGTTGAGCGCAGTCCGTTCCGCTCCGAGCAACGCGCGCGCGTCGCCTTCGAGCGCGGCGATCGTCTGATTGCGTGCGAGGTCTTCGCCGTCGCCGACGCGTACGTCGATGCGAAACGCCGGGATCGAGTAAGCGAAAGGCGAGCAGCGCGGGCTCGAGCCCAGCCAGCACGCCTGGACGGCGCGCCACCAGCAGCGCAGTCGCACGCGTACCGGCCGGCACCGTCGCTTCGCTCGTAAGATCGCCGCCGAGGCCGAAGTCTTCGCTGAGCGCTGCGCGCACGAGCGGTTCGTAGAGCAGCCGCGGAAGCGGTTCGACGACCCGCATCCGCCCGGCTTGCAAGGTCACGCCGGCAACGGTTCGGAGTCGACGAAGGAACGATGGCGCTCGCTCGCGGCCGTCGCGGGGAAGTCGAGGCGCACGTGGCTGCCGCGCGTTTCGCGCCGCGCCAGCGCCGAGCGGGCGACCAACGACGCGACCGCGGCGGCGTCGCGAACTTCTTCGCTCGCCGTCGCGGCGCCGAGCGCGCCGAAAACGCCGAGCGCGTGCCGCAGACGCGTCTCGTCGCGCTCGACGCCGACGTTCGCGTACATTTCGCCGCGCAGCGTCGACCACTCGCCGGGCGAGCCGGCAACGTCGGGCCTTTGCTCTGCGGGTGCGTCCTCGGCGATGCGCGGCGCGACCCGCACGAAGGCCCGTGCGTCGTTCGCGATGCGCTCCGGGTAGACGACCGATTCGAGCAGCGAGTTGCTAGCCAAGCGATTCGCGCCGTGCACGCCCGTCGCGGCGACCTCGCCGCACGCATATAAACCCGGAACGGACGTCCGCCCGTTGACGTCGACAGCGATGCCGCCCATGTGGTAGTGCGCCGCTGCCACTACCGGAATCGGCTCGTGCAGCGGATCGATGCCGTGCGCGCGGCACGCGGCGTAGACCGTCGGAAAGTGCTCGGAAAGCTGCGTTCCCAGCGCGCGCGCGTCGAGAGACGGCCGGCCGCCGGCCGCGCGAACCGCGAAGACGCGGCGCGCAACCACGTCGCGCGGGGCGAGTTCGAGCGCGGGATCGATACCTTGCATGATGCGCGTGCCGCGTTCGTCGACGAGCAGCGCTCCTTCGCCGCGCAGCGCCTCGGTCACGAGCGGAAGCGGATCCGCGGCGACGTCGAGCGCGGTTGGATGGAACTGAACGAACTCGAGATCGGCCAGCGTCGCGCCGGCGCGCGAAGCGATGGCGACACCCGCGCCGCGCGAACCGGGCGGGTTGGTCGTGTAGCGATAGAGGCCGCACAGACCGCCGGTGGCAAGCACCACCGCGCCGGCGTACAGGTTCTCGACGCGGCCGTCCGCGTGGCGCACGACGACGCCGCAAGCGCAGCCCTCGCGCACGATTACGTCGAGCGCGCGTGCGTCTTCGATCGGCTCGATGTGGGGTGCCTCGCGGACCGCGGCGACGAGCGCGCGCACGAGCTCGGCGCCGGTCGCGTCACCGCCCGCGCGCAGAATGCGGCGGCGCGAATGCGCGGCCTCGCGGCCTAGCGCGAAATCCTCGCCCTCGCGGTCGAAGCGCACGCCGAGCGACGTGACGCGCTCGATCGCGTGCGGCGCGTCGGCCGCCAGACGCGCGGCGACACGTTCCTCAACAAGGCCCGCACCCGCGGCCACGGTGTCGGCCGCATGAAAAGCCGGCGAGTCGTCGGCGCCGACCGCCGCCGCGATCCCGCCCTGTGCCCAGGCCGAAGCGGTGCCCTCGCCGAGCAGTTTCGGCGCGACGAGCGCGACGCGCAGCGGTCGCAGTTCGAGCGCGCTCATCAAACCGGCGAGCCCGCCGCCCACGACCACCGCGTCGTACCTCACCGTGCGTCGCGTCCAATCGCGGTCATGCGTTCGACAGCCAGACGCGCGCGCTCGGCCAGCAGCGGATCGATCTCGATCTGCGGCGACATCGTTTCGAGGCAACGCATGATCTTCGGCAGCGTGATGCGGCGCATGTGCGGACACAGGTTGCACGGTTGCACGAATTCGACCTCGGGGAACATCTCACCAACGTTGCCCGCCATCGAGCACTCCGTGATCATCGCGACCCGCGCGGGTCGCCGTTCCTTGACGTAGTCGAGCATCGCGGTCGTCGAGCCGACGAAGTCGGCTTCAGCCAGCACGTCGGGCGGACACTCGGGGTGGGCCAGCACCACGATCCCCGGCTGCGCCGCGCGCACCTCGGCGATCTCCGCGCCGGTAAAGCGCTCGTGCACTTCGCAGTGGCCGCGCCAGGTGACGATCTCGACCGCAGTTTGGGAGGCCACGTACGCCGCAAGATACTCGTCGGGAAGAAAGATAACTTTCGGCACGCCGAGCGACTCGACGACCTTCACCGCATTCGCGGACGTGCAGCAGACGTCGGATTCAGCTTTCACGGCGGCCGAGGTATTCACGTAGGTGACGACCGGCGCCCCGGGATGCGCGCGACGCAGCGCGCGGATGTCCTCGGGCGTGATCGAGTCGGCCAGCGAGCAGCCGGCCGCGAGGTCCGGCAACAGCACGACCTTCGAGGGGTTCATCAGCTTCGCCGTCTCGGCCATGAAGTGGACGCCGCACATCACGATCGTGTCGGCGTCCGTTTTGGCAGCGGCCAGAGCGAGACCCAGCGAGTCGCCGACGACGTCGGCGACGCAACGGTAGATTTCCGCGGTCTGGTAGTGGTGCGCCAGAATGACGGCGTTGCGCTCGCGCTTCAACTCGAGAATCCGAGCGACGTAGGGCGCAAAGAGCTCCCACTCGGCCCGTTCGACCGAGCGCGAGACCAGCGGGTACAGGTGCTCCGTGGCGGCCGCCACGCCGGGGCCGTAAGGGAGCGTGAGACGTTCGGGAGCGAGCATTGCACTCCATTATACGCCGCCTCCGAAGCGGCAGTTGCAGCGCCAGGCTGAAACGATCGTTTCAACCCCATTTCCCGAACCCGCCCCAAACCGGGGCTTACCTACACCGAGTTCCGGACCGGCTCCGGGCCCGGAAGGCCAAACCGCGCGTACTGCGCGAGGAGGTTAGCTTTGACCGCCGGCCACTCCGGCGCGATGATGCTGTAGACGCAGGTGTCGCGCAACGTGCCGTTGGTGTGGAAAGCGTGATGGCGCAGGACCCCGTCGAGTTTAGCGCCCAGCCGCTCGATCGCGCAACGGCTCGTCAGGTTGAACGACGACGTGCGAAATTCCACCGCGATGAATTCGAGCTGCTCGAACGCGTAGCCGAGTAGCAACAATTTCGACTCGGTGTTCACGAGCGTGCGCTGCGCCGACGCGCGATACCAGGTCGAACCGATTTCGACCCGGTGCGAAGGCAGATCGACGTTCATAAACGTCGTCATTCCCGCGACGGTACCACCCGCAAGCACTGTGAACGGCAGCATCGCGCCGCGCTCCTGCAGCGCGAGCCTCCGTTCGATTTCGGTGCGCATCGCGGCGGGCTCGGGAACGCTCGTGTACCACAGCTTCCAAAGTTCGCCGTCGCAAACGGCATCGACGAGCCCGTCGCAATGTTCGAGACGCAGCGGTTCGAGCGTGACGAGCGAGCCTCGCAACGTAACCGGCGCGAGCTTCCCCTCGGATTCGCCTCGACGAGCCACCGCGCTGCCTTCGGGACGTTCTCCCGCCAAACCGTTTCCCTCGCCTCCGAGTGGCGCTAACGCTCGATGACGGATCGCGCCAGCGCCGCAGGGTTGGCGACGAGATCGATCGCGGCGATGCGCTCGCCCTCGATCCGAAAGAGGAACGCGACGCGCAGCTCGCCGCCTTGCATCCACACCGCTCCGGGTTCGCCGTCGATCGTAGCCGCTTGCGCGGCAATCGCGCGTCCGGAGAACGTGCGCGCGACCGCGTCCGCGCCTTCGATACCGGCCTCGAGCCGGTCGTTCTGCCAGTACGCCGCACCGCCCATCGCCAGCACCGCGGCATCCGCGCGAAGCGTCGCTGCCGGGTGGAGCAGCGCGAGCAGCGCCGAGAAGTTCCCGGCGCGCGAAGCCGCGAGAAACGCGCGCACGAGTTCGTCGTTCCGCTGCGTCGCCGCATCCCGGCCGGTGGATACGCCGCGCACGCGCCGGCGCCCGCGGCTGGCGAGCTGCCGCGCCGCCTCCGGCGATCTTCCGAGGATCGATGCGATATCGTCGAAGGGCACGTCGAACATGTCGTGGAGCACGAAGGCTACACGCTCCGCGGGCGGCAGTGCATCGAGCAAAATCAGCAGCGCTACGCCGAGCGAATCGGCCAGGTCTGCTTCCTCTTCAGGGCGTTCACCCGGCGCGCTTGCAACGACGTCGCGACGTGGATCTTCCGGCGTCAAATCCTCCCGGCGGCTTTCGCGCCGTTTGAGCGCATCGAGGCAGACGCGCGCGACGACGGTCGTCAGCCAGCCCTCGAGATTCCCCACGCCGGCAACGTCCGCGCGGCTGATGCGCAGCCAGCTCTCTTGCAGCGCGTCGTCGGATTCCGCAGCCGAGCCCAGGATTCGCCGCGCGATGCGCTGCAAGCGCGGCCTAGCCCCTTGGAAGCGCTCGGCGAGCCATTCCGCGTCCTGCAATGAAGTGAGTCCCTCAGCGGCCCGTCACGTTTCGCCACGCTCGATCCGTCATAGAGTCAGAAGGAGTATGAAATCTTGAAGGACGTTTCCCTCATCGTCTACCCGGCAGCCGACATGGCCGCGGCGAAGCGCTTTTTTCGCGAGCTTATCGGCGCCGACCCCTACGTCGATGGAGCCCCGTACGTCGGCTACAAGAGCGGAGATATGGAGATCGGGCTCGTTCCCAACCAGAATCAACGCGAACCGAGCGCCCTTGCGTACTGGACGGTCAGCGACATCGCCGCAAGCGTGAAAGCGCTCGAGGCTGCCGGCGGCACGGTCGTGCAACCGATCACCGACGTCGGCTACGGACTGCAAGTCGCCAGCGTGAAGGACCCCAACGGTTGCATCGTCGGCCTGCGCCAACCGCCAAAGAGCTAAGGCATTCAGGCCAGCTCGCCGGCGATCGCGTCGGCGAGTGCGTACGGATCGGGCGCGGGTTGCGCGGTGCTCGCGAGCCGGTTTGCGATGCGCGCCTCGACATCGCGTTCGACGCGCCCCAGTACGAGCGCGCGCACGCGGTGCGCGAGCGCGTCGAGCCGGCGCTTCGCCAACTCTCCGCTCGCGCGCAAGTAGGCGTCGTGGCGCAAGACCGCTTGCCAAAGATCGGCGACGCCGGTTCCGTCGCTGGCTTGCGTTGCGATTAACTCCGGCTCCCAACCGCTGGGCTCGACCATCTCCAGCATCGCGCGAATTTCGCGACGCAGCTGTAAGGCCATCGGATGGTCGGCTTTGTTCACGACGAAGATGTCGGCCACTTCGAGGATGCCGGCCTTGAGCAGTTGGACGGAGTCGCCGCTGCCGGGCTGAAGCACGACCAGCGTCGTGTCGGCCAGTTCGGCAATCTCGACCTCCGACTGCCCGACGCCGACCGTCTCGATCACGATCACGTCTTTGCCGAAGGCGTCCATGAAGGCGACCGCGTCGCCGGTCGCCCCGGCCAACCCGCCGAGATGACCGCGACTGGCCATCGAACGGATGAACACGTCGGGGTCGGTGAAGTGCTCGGTCAAGCGAATGCGGTCTCCCAGAATCGCCCCGTGCGAAAAGGGGGAACTGGGATCGACCGAGATCACGCCGACCGTCTTGCCCTCGGCCCGCGCCACCGCGACCAGCGCCGAACAGAGGGTCGATTTTCCGACACCCGGGGGACCTGTCAGCCCGACGGTCAGCGCCCGGCCGGTTCGGGCATACAGCGCGTGGGTCAGCTGCGCTCCCTGGCCCGCCTCGGCGCGCGAGATCGCGCGCGCGAGGCCGCGCGGGAGCCCGGCCTCGAACTGTGCGAGAATGCCGGCGTCCGGCTCGTTCACGCCCCGCGCCGGGCGAGCCGGCCACGCTCGCGCAGGGCGCGAACGAGTCCGCCCAGCGCTAGCAAGGCAAACCAGGTCGAAAGCAGCGCGCACGCGCCGAAAGCGGCCAACCAAACGGCCGTCGTGGGCCCGCGGCCGAGTGCGGCCGCGGTAAGCAACCAAAAGAGCAGCGCGCAAAAGCCGCTCCCGGCCGCAACGAACGTTAAGCGCAGGATCTCGGAGAGGACGGCGAGGCCCTCACGCTCGGGCGCCTCAGCACGAATGTAGTCGACGTAGCGCTGCCGGTAGGCGAAATACTTGTTCAGGAAGTGTTCCGAAAAACCGCCGCTCACGGTTCCCGGTTTCGGGCGGAACGCACGCGGGTTCCCGCCAATCGCTCCGGAATGAGCCAACCCGGGTATTACCGTTATGCGACGATCGCCGGCGAGACGATCGTCTTCGTTTGCGAAGACGACCTCTGGACCGTTCCGCTGGCCGGCGGCGTTGCGCGCCGTCTGACCGCGAGCAGCGGCGAGATTTCGACGCCTCGCTTATCGCCGGACGGTTCGCTGATCGCGTTCGTGAGTCGCGATGAGGGAAATCCCGAAGTGTACGTCATGCCCGCCGCGGGCGGCGTGGCGCGGCGGCTCACGTTCCTGGGCAGCGACGCGTGTTCGATCAGCGGTTGGTCGCCCGACGGCAACAGCATTTTGTTCGCGTCCGACGCGGGGTGGCCGTTTGCGAAGGAAACGCGCGGCTTCCGCATCGCGAAGGACGGCGGCGCTCCCGAGTCGCTCGACCTCGGCCATTTGCGCACGCTCTCGCAACATCCCGACGGTCGCATCGTCTTGGGACGCAACAGCGACGACCCCGCCCGCTGGAAGCGCTATAAAGGAGGGACCGCCGGCGATCTGTGGGTCGATCGCGACGGCAGCGGAACCTTCACCCGGCTCATCGCGCTGAACGGGAACCCCTGCTGGCCGATGTGGATCGGCGAGCGCATCGCGTTCCTATCCGATCACGAGGGCGTCGGCAACATCTATTCGGTGCTCCCCGACGGCTCGGATTTGCGTCGCCATACGAGCGAAACGGAGTACTTCGCGCGCTTTCCCTCGTCCGACGGCAGCTCGATCGTCTACACCGCCGGCGCACAGATCTGCGTGCTCGATCCCGCCACCGACAGCGTCACGCGGATCGACGTCGACGCCGCCTCGCCCGCACCGCAAACCGCCCGGCGCTTCGTCGACGTCGGCGAAGGCCTCGAGCACTTTTCGATAAGCCCCGACGGGACGGCGCTGGCGCTCGTGTCGCGCGGGCGCCCGTTTACGATGCCGCTGTGGGAAGAAGCGGTCACCGGCCACGGCGCCGGCAGCCGCGTGCGTTATCGTTGCAGCGAGTGGCTGAACGACGGACGGCACTTCGTGTGCGTCAGCGACGCGACCGGCGCCGAGCGGCTGGAAATTCACGCCGCGACCGGCGACGAGGCGCCCGAGGTTGCGACCGAAGAAGACATCGGCCGGGTCACGGAACTCGCCGCCTCGCCGACGGCCGGCGTGGTCGCCGTCGCGAACCACCGCCACGAGCTGTTGCTCGTCGACCTCGCGCAAAAGCGCGTGCGCGTGATCGACACGGGCGCCGCTTCGCGCATCCACGACCTCGCGTTCTCGCCGGACGGACGCTGGCTCGCCTATTGCTGCGCGCCGCCGGCGGGCTCCAACGGGGCGGCCAATCCCGACACCTCGATCCTGCGCATCGCGAAAGTAAAGTCGGGCGCCGTTCACGACGTAACGCCGCTGCTGCGCGTCGACCGCGCGCCGGCCTGGGATCCCGAAGGCCGCTATCTCTACTTCATCTCGACTCGCGATTTCAATCCGGTGTACGACGCGCTGCAATTCGATCTCAGCTTTCCGCAAGCGTCGCGTCCGTTCGTCGTGACGCTGCGCGCCGACGTACCGTCGCCTTTCGTACCCAAGCCGGCGCCGCTCCATCGCAACAAACACCGCGACGAAGAGGACGATCTGAACCGCGAAAACGTCAAACCCGTGCGCGTCGACATCGACTTCGAGGGAATCGGCGGACGCATCCTCGGCTTTCCCGTCGAGGAGGGTCAGTACGGGCAGATCGTGGCGTCCAAACACCGCGCGCTGTTCACGAAGTTTCCGGTGCGCGGCATCAAACCGCAGGGCAACAACTGGGAAGACGACGACGAGGTCGGTACGCTGCTCGCGTACGACTTCGAGCAGCAGCGAACCGCGACCGTCGCGCACGACGTCGGGGAGATTCGCCTCGGCAGCGACCATCGAACGCTCGTCTACACTTCGCATGAAAAGATGCGCGCGATCGAAGCGATCCTCGATCTTCCCGAAAACGGCGAGGACGAACACAAGGAAGCGCAGGACGAGCCCGGGCGCCGCACCGGCTGGCTCGATTTGACGCGGGCCAGCGTGCTGGTCGAGCCGCGCGAAGAGTGGGCGCAGATGTACGACGAGGCGTGGCGCGTCGAAGCGGAACAGTTCTGGGATCCTTCGATGTCGGGCGTCGACTGGAACCTCGTGCACGAGCGCTATGCCAAGTTGCTGCCGCTGGTGCGCACGCGCGCCGAACTCTCGGACGTCATCTGGGAGATGTTCGGCGAACTGGGAACCTCGCACGCCTACGAGATCGGCGGCGATCACCGCAAGCCGCCGCAGTACCGGCGCGGTTTCCTCGGTGCCGATCTCGCCTGGGACGAGGGCGCCGGCGGCTACCGCATCCGGCACCTCTATCGCGGCGACTCGTGGAACCGCGAGATCGACTCGCCGCTGGCGGAGCCGGGACTCGACGTGCACGAAGGCGACGTCATCACCGCAATCGGCGGCCGGCCGCTCAGCGCGACGCTCTCACCGGACGAGCTGCTCGTCGACACCGCGGGGCGCGACGTCGCCCTCACCGTGGGCGGCAAGAAAGAACGGCGCCGCATCATCGTCCACGCCTTGCGCGACGAGCGGATGTTGCGCTATCGGGCCTGGGTCGAAGCGAACCGCGCCTACGTTCACGAGCAAACGCAGGGCCGCGTCGGCTACCTGCACATTCCCGATATGGGCCCCTGGGGTTTCTCGGAGTTCCACCGCGGCTTTCTCTCCGAGTTCAACCGCGAAGGGCTCATCGTCGACGTCCGCTACAACCGCGGCGGCCACGTCTCGCCGCTCTTGCTCGAGAAGCTCGTGCGTAAGCGCATCGGCTACGACGTCTCGCGCTTCGGTCCGCCGCTTCCCTACCCGCCCGAATCGGTGGCGGGCCCGATGGTCGCGCTCACCAACCAGTTTGCCGGCTCCGACGGCGACATCTTCAGCCACGCCTTTAAGCTCTATAAACTCGGGCCGCTCGTCGGAAAGCGGACCTGGGGCGGTGTGATCGGGATCAACCCCTACCATCGCCTGGTCGACGGCACCGTCACGACGGTCCCCGAGTTCTCGATGTGGTTCGTCGACGTCGGCTGGAAGGTCGAAAACTACGGGACGGATCCCGACTTCGACATCGACATCGCGCCGCAGGACGAGCGCGCCGGCCTCGATCCGCAGATGCAAAAAGCGCTCGAGCTGATCGCCCAGGCGCGCGCCGCCGGAACGAACGGCAAACCGCACTTCGACGCGCGTCCGAGCCTCGCGCTTCCCAACAGCCTGGTGACCGCCAAGAATTGAATCCTTCCGGCGCGAATCCGATAGAACGAGCATGCTCGTTTTATCGCTCGCGCTGTCCGCGCTCTTGTCGGCTGGTCCGGTCTCCGCATATGCGGTACCGAGCGCGGCCGACTTAAGCGCGCGCGTCAAGGCGGCGGAGAAGGCGCACCGTCCGCGCAGCGAGACCGAGGACTGGACCATCTCCGAAGCCGGCATGAGCGGCCACCAACACGATGCGCGACGTGGCGACGACGAGGTCGAGACCCTCGTCTTAGGCCCGTTCACGACCGCGCAGGGGACGCTCGGCGGAAAATCGTGGCATCAGAACGAGAACGGCTACACGATCGTCACCGGACGGTCCGAGAAGAGCTTCGCGGCGTCGTCGGCCATCGTCGGCCAAACGGTCACGCGGGTCCGCACGCCGTTCGACGCCTATCTGATGGTGACGCGGCACGCTAACGGTATCGTCGAGCGCGACTACTACGCCCCGGCCGATTATTTGCTCGTCCGTAAAGAATATGAATTCCAGAAGCAGACGAGCCATGTCGATTATACGGACATCCGCCGCGACAACTTCGGCCGACGGGCCTGGCGCGTCGAAGCGACCGGTCCGCGGGGGCTGAACAAATACGAGGCGCGCTTGACCAAGCTGGACGAGAACCCGCAGCTCGACGATGCGACCTTCGCCATCCCGCCCAACCGCGGCACGCTCGTCGAATGGCCGGCCGGGCTCGATACGTCGCGGATCTCGAACGCGATCGACCAGCACATCTTCGTCACCGTGAACCTCAACGGACACGACGTTACCATGGCGCTCGATTCGGGCGCGTCGGGCATCGTTCTCGACACTCAAGTCGCCAAAGAATTAGGGCTTCCGCTGTACGGCAAGTCGACGCTCTCGATCGCCGGGGACGTTTCAGCTCTCGCGCGTGATCGTTCCGGTGGTTCAAATCGCCGACCTGACGATGCACAACGTGGTGATGAACACCGGTCCGCTCGACTTTACCGAAGACGGAAGACGGGTCGTCGGTTTGCTCGGCTACGACTTCATCGCGGGCGCGGCGCTGCGCATCGACTATAAGAAGCAAACGGTCGACGCCTATCGGCCCGGAACGCTCTCGACGCCCGAACTCGCCACGGCGGTGATGCCGATCCGCCTCGACGAACAAGTTCCCGTCGTCAGCGTCGGCGTCGGCAACTCACAGAGCACGTCGATGGTGGTCGACACCGGCAACGGCGCGCCGCTTCTGTTCTTCGACAACTTCGTCAAGGCGCACCCCGGTGCGGTCAGAGACGAAGGCCTCGGGACCGGTTACGACCCCGACATCGCGTACATCGGCGGCGTCGGCGGCTACGTCCATATCGTGCCCTTGCGACTCTCGAGCTTCCGCTTCGCCGGACTCGATTTCAAGCACTTCGTCGTGCTGCGCGCCGAGCAAGGCGGAGCGTTCGGAGATTTCAACGACGACGGCTTGCTGGGCACGCAATTCTTGCGCTACTTCACGATTTATCTCGACTACTCGAATCAGCGCATCTTCTTCGAACCCAACTCCAACTACGTAGACGCGACCAACCACAGCTAACCCGCGTGTTGAGCGTCCTTGCGATCGTCCTTGCCGCCGCGCTGACGCCCAGCCCGAACGCTTCCGCACCGGCTTCCAGCGAAGCCTCGCCGGCAGCCGCAGGCGGGATGACGATTGAGGATCTGCGCGCGAAGTGGCGCGCGGCCAGCGGCGCGGGCAAGGTCCCGCGCAACGCGACCGAGGTGTGGAAGACGCACGAGCATGGAATCGACGGGACCGTGCGACGCGTCGCACACGGAAGCGACTGGCTGGAGACGAGCCAACTCGGTCAGTTCGCAACCTCGAGCGGCGACTCCGGCGGAACGTACTGGCACGAAAACTTCAACGGCGAGGTGATCTTGTCGCGCCAGGAATCCGCCGAAACCTCAAACTACGCGTCGGTTGCCGAGACCCTAACGCGCGTTACGTCGCCGGTCGACGCCTACGTCATCGAGAGCGTGTCGGCCGACGGTGCGATCCGCCGAGTGTATTACAGCCCGAGCACGTTCCTCATCGTGCGGCGCGAAACAGACGCACGCGGAACGCAGAGCTACGCCGTCTACGACGACTTCGTCACCGATGCGAGCGGCCGCACGTACGCGCGGCACGTCCGCGGCGGCGATCAGCTTCCCAATGACGACTGGGACCGCCGCCTGATCTCGGTCGACCTTGCGACGCCGGTTCGGGAGGCGGACGTCGCGATTCCAGCTACCCACCGCACCCTCGTCGAGTTTCCCGAGGGCCGCACGACGGTACGCCTTCCGGCCCGCTTCGTGCGCGGCGCAATCGTCGTTCGCGTGCAGATCGGCGAACGGGGCCTCGATTTCATCCTCGACACCGGCGCCGAGTCGATCGTCATCGATCCGGGAATTGCGTCCCAACTGGGACTGCGGGTTTCCGGTCTCAATTCGGCGCTCATCGGCGGCCGTGTTGACTGGAGCCTGACGCGCATTCCGGAGATGAAGATCGGCGATTTGCGCATGCACGACGTCGCCGCCGACGTTTTGCCGTTTGCAGAAAAACCGGCCAACGACGTCAAGGCCGCCGGCCTGTTGGGCTTCGACTTTCTGGATGCAGTGACGGTCACGATCGACTACGCGAAGGCTACCGTCGATGCGACTTCACCCGGGGCGTTCGTAGCCGATCCGGCGGCGACCCTCATTCCCGCACGCTTCGGCAGTGAAGTTCCCGAAGTTTCGCTCTCGATCGGTGCCGCGAGAGGCGATCACTTCGTCCTCGACACCGGAGCGCAAGATCTCAACATCATCTTGTTCCAACACTTCGTGCGTCAAAACCAAAGCCACGTTTCGGACTCCGCAAAGCGCGGCGAGGGCGACCCGCTCTTAACCGGAATGATCGGCGGCGTGGTGCAAAACTCGCGCGTCCTGATGCGCGACCTCGCGTTCGGGCCGTGGTTCATCGACAGCGCCTCCGGCTATATCGCGCGCTCGCCGGCCGCCTTCGATGGAACGGACGGGCTCCTCGGTTCCGACTTTCTCCAGAACTTCCGGATCACGCTCGACGAGCCTCACTCCCGCCTTTACATGACGCCGCTTGCTCTTTCAGGGGGGCCGCCATCGCCGACGCCGGCCCCCCGGCCACATTAAGACCTCCGGCGTTGACGCTCGAAGGGGTTCCTGCTATTATCCCTGAGCCGAAGCAGGACCGCCTTTGGGCGGGCCTCACCGAACGCTCCAGGGCGTTTCGGTCGCACAGCGAGAGCCGACGGTAGGCTCCAACGGTGTGGGATGCTTTGGCGTCGCCACTTTTTTTTGCCCACCAAGGAGACCAACCTCATAGCTCGACCGCTGCGCATTAACGATCAGATCCGCATTCGCCAAGTTCGCGTCATCGATGACGAAGGCACGCAACTCGGCGTCATGCCGACCGAAAACGCACTGGCGCTCGCACGTCAAAAGGGCCTCGACCTGATCGAGGTCTCGCCGACCGCGGTGCCCCCGGTCTGCCGGATCAGCGACTACGGACGTCTGAAGTACGAACAGTCGAAAAAAGATAAAGACGCGCGCAAGAAGCAAAAGAACTGGGAGCTGAAGGAAGTCAAACTTCGTCCCAAGATCGAGAACCACGACTACGAGACCAAAGCCCGGATGGCCGAGCGGCTGCTCATGGACGGCGGCAAAGTCAAGGTGACGATCATGTTTCGCGGTCGCGAAATCACGTATACCAGCTTTGGGAAACGCTTGCTGGACCGGATGGCGGCGGATATGACGCCGATCGCAAGCGTCGAACGTGAGGCCAAACTCGAAGGCAAAAACATGTTCATGATTTTGGCGCCGCGCCCAGTCCCGAGCGGGCCGCCGAAGTTCACCTCGCTGCTGCACCCCGAGCGCGCCGCCGAACAAGCCGCGGCCGACCAGGCAGCCTCCGACGCCCACGACCGGCGAGCCGAAGCCGAAACTGAAACTGCGCACGCCGAGGGCGATAGTACACCGGCGGCCCAGACCGAAGCTCACCACGAAAATCACACGACAGAACCCCAGACGCAAGGAGTCCCTTCCCGTGCCTAAGATCAGAACTCACCGGGGAACCGCGAAACGCGTGAAAGTCAGCGCGAACGGCATCGTTACGCATCGCGCTCAATTCAGCGGCTGCGGTCACATCCTCAGCAAGAAGTCGCGCAAGCGCAAGCGGAACTTCCGCAAGGACCAACCCGTTTTCGCCGGCGATCTGAAGCGCTTTGCGCCCCAGATCCCGTACCTTCTGTAGGAGCTAGGTTCGATGGCACGCATCAAGCGCGGACTGAACAAGATCAAGCATCGCCGGAAGGTCATGAAGCTCGTCAAGGGCTTCCGGGCCGCCCGCCGCCGCAACTACCGGGTCGCGAACGAAGCGCTCCTGCACTCGCTGAGCTACGCCTACCGCGACCGGCGCGTGCGCAAGCGCGACTTCCGCTCCCTCTGGATCAGCCGCATCAACGCCGCCGCCCGGCGCGAGGGCCTCACATATTCGAGGCTCATCGATGGACTAAAGAAGAGCGGAGTTACGTTAAATAGAAAAGCACTCGCCGACCTGGCGGTGCGCGATCAAGCCGCCTTCGACTCGCTTTTGGCCGTGGCCAAGGCGCAGTTGGAAGAGCGGGCTTCGACGCAGGTCGCCTCGTAAAGCGAACAACCCGTCCGAAGGGACACACAACCGATGCCCACGACCACTCGTATCGCTAAGCGAGACTGGCCGGCTTTTATAGCCCTCGCGATCATTCATATTGGAGCGCTCGGCGTTTTCGTCCCGGCGTTCTTTTCTTGGTGGGCCATCGGCGCAGCCGTTTTCCTGTACTTCGTCACCGGTATGGGAGTAACGCTCGGCTACCACCGTCTTCTGACGCATCGCAGCCTGACGCTGCCCCGGCCGCTCGAGTACCTGGTCGCGCTCTGCGGCGTCCTCTCGTTGCAGGGCGGTCCGCTCGACTGGGTCGCGACGCATCGCGCGCACCACGCGCACTCAGACGCCGACGGCGACCCGCACGACGCGAATCGCGGCATGCCCTGGGCGCACTTCGAGTGGCTCTTCCGCACGAACAAAGATCGCGTCGAAGTCGACGAATATCCGCGCTGGGTTCCGGACTTGCTCAAAGATCCTACGTACCGCGCGATGGACAAGTACCATCTCGTCATCAGCCTCATGTTGGGCGTCGTGCTGTTCTTGATCGGCGGATGGTCCTTCGTCGTCTGGGCCCTCTTCGCACGCCTCGTCTTCACCTACCATTGCACGTGGCTCGTGAACAGCGCGTCGCACGCGGTCGGATATCAGACGTTCCGCACGGGCGATCGCTCGACAAACAACTGGTGGGTGGCGCTGCTAAGCTTCGGCGAGGGCTGGCACAACAACCATCACGCCTTCCCGTTCTCGGCCCGGCACGGCATGCGCTGGTTTGAAATCGATATCACCTATTACACGATCAAAGTGTTGCGCTGGCTGCGCATCGCGTCGAACGTCAAACTGCCGACGCGCGAGATGATGAAGAAGCTGCAGCGACAAGTGCCGCAGGTTCCGCAGCCGCCGATGCGGCGCGCCGGCTAAGGGTTTTCGCGCGCCCACGCGAGGGCGATTTGGGTCTTCGCGTCGCGCAGGCGGTCGGTCTCGACCAACTGCCAGGCTTCTTCGATCTTCCACGTGCGAATCTCGAACTGTTCGTCGTCCTCGGGCGCGGCTTCGCCCGGCGTCAGACCCTCCGCGCAGAACAGATGAATGCGTTCGTTGCAGAATCCCGGCGACGTGTAAAGGCTGAAAAGAAAGCGCAGCGACGCTGCGCGGTAGCCCGTCTCTTCGATCAACTCGCGGCGCGCGGTCTCGAGCGGCGGCTCGCCGCGCTCGATCATCCCAGCGGGAACTTCCCACAGATCTTGACCGACGGCGTGGCGGTACTGACGAACGAGAACGATCTCGCCGGGCGACGGCTGCGCGACGATCGCGACGCCGCCGGGGTGCTCGACCACCTCGACCTCGCGGTGCGCCTCGCCGTGGTAGGCATCGATCTCGTCGACGCGCAAGCCGACCACGCGTCCCTGGTAGACGCGACGCGACCCGTGAACCTGCATCAGGCGACTTTCGGCGAGAAGCGTGCCAGCAGCTCGATAGCGATTCCGAACAGGGCGCCCGCGACGGCCGCACCGAGCGACCAGCGCGCCGGCGAGAGCACGAAGGCGATCGAGGCAGCGACGGCCGCCAAAAAGGCGACGTCGCGCGAGACCCGCAGCCGGGCCAGCTCCCCGCCGGCGAGGTAGTTCCGCCGGACCGCCAGCACCTGGAGGACGGCGACCAGGGCTAAGCCGATCAACGCCGGCAGCGGGAAACGGGCGATCTCGACCAGCAGGCTGCGCCCGCCGACGAGCAGGCCCAAAGCGATCAGGACGAGGGAGCCGATCTCGACGGCCCGCGCGGTAGGAGTAAACACCGCCGTCGAATTCCGCGCGTATGACGATCGCCCTCGGGGCTCACTCGCCGAAGCTCGACCCCGTCCGGGCGCTGCGGTCGAAGGAAGGGCGGCGCGAGCAGCAGCGCTTCGCCATCGAGGGCCCGACCCTGCTTCGGGAAGCCCTGGCAAGCGGGCGGAAGCCCGAGGCAATCTACGCGACCGACGAGGCCTGGGCCGCGTTCGGCCGGACCGCCGATGATCCCGAGGCCCCGGTTTTCATCGTCCCGGAGCGGGCGCTGGCAAAGCTTTCGGACCTCGAGACGCCGCCCGGTATTCTGGCCGTCCTGCCGCTCGGACTCGAGCCCGTCGCGGCCCTCTTCGAGGATGGTGCGCCTGCCGTACTGCTGGCCGGCGTCGCCGACCCGGGAAACGCCGGAACCCTCTTGCGCTCGGCCGAGATTTTCGGCATCCCGAAGGCGATTTTCGGCCGCGGGAGTGTCGAGCCGCACAATCCGAAGGTCGTCCGTGCGACGATGGGCGCGCTTTTCCGCATGCGCGTCGCCGTCGCCGGGCCGGACGAGTTCCTGGAGGCCGCGCACGCGAGCCATTTCGTCGTCGTGGCGGCCTCGCGGCAGGGCCTCCCGCTCGACACGTTCCGCTTTCCGGAACGCGTGGTGGTGGCCGTGGGGAACGAGCGCCGGGGCGTGCGCGGCTGGCTCCCTCGCTGGGATTTAGGCGTAGCTATTCCACAATCCGGGAGCGGTGAAAGCCTCAACGCGGCGATCGCCGGAAGCATCATTTTGTACGAGCTTTCCAAGCGCTTTCGGGATAGCTCGAACGAGGGGCCGACCCCGCCGAAACCCTGATTTGTCAAGACTTGGCGGGCCATAAGCCCTATGTTATACTCAAGTCCGTTCTCGAGCGGCGTCAGCCGTGACAAATTGAAAAAGAAGGGTACACGCTCACTCATGCGCACTAGCGACCGCTTCTGGAAACTGTTCACGAGCACGGGATCCGTCTACGCGTACCTCATTTACCGGCAGGTCAATCAAGGAGTGGCGAGTAGCTAAAAGGCCCTAGAACGCACGAAGTTCAACGAAAGCCTGGCCGCGTGCCGGGCCTTCGTTTTTCTAGCGGCAAATTCGCTCGAATTTTACAGCACAAATCTTCAGCGGGAGTAGAGCGATCGGTCAACTCGCGAACGATCTGACGGCGCTCGCAGCGCGCCTGCAAGACGCGCTCGCGCACGTCACGGATAACGCCGGACTGGAAACGGTCCGCGTCGCGTTCCTCGGCCGCAGCGGCGAAATCACGGCGGTTCGCCGAAGCATCGGCAGCCTTCCGGCGGCCGATCGTCCCGGCGCCGGCAAGGCGATCAACGACGGTATCGCCGCGCTCGAAGCGCAACTCGAAGCGAAGTCGGCCGCACTGCGGCGCTCGAGCCTCGAAGCGGAGCTATCGTCGAGCATCGACGTGACCTTTCCGGGCATCGCGCCGCGAACCGGCTCGACGCATCCGCTGCGACGCACGCTCGAGGACGCCTGCGCCTATTTCGAGCAGCGCGGCTTCGCGGTCGTGCTCGGGCCCGAGCTGGAGACGGAATACTATAATTTCGACGCGCTCAACATTCCGCCGGACCACCCGGCGCGGGAGAGTCTCGACTCGTTCTACGTGCGGCCCGGTTTGCTGCTCCGCACGCACACCTCGCCGATGCAGATCCGCTCGATGCAGATCCATCCGCCGCCGATCGCGATCGTCACGCCCGGAAAAGCCTACCGGCGCGACGCGGTCGACGCGCGGCACTCGTACATGTTCAACCAGCTCGAAGGCCTGCTGGTCGCGCCCGGCATCCATCTCGGACATCTCAAAGGCATGCTGACCGGGATGTGCCGCGAGCTGTTCGGACCCGATCAGAAAGTGCGCTTCCGGCCGTCCTTCTTTCCGTTCACCGAGCCGAGCGCGGAAGTCGATACGACCTGCCCCGGTTGCAGCGGCGGCGGCTGCAAGACCTGCGGCGGCTCGGGCTGGATCGAGCTCGGCGGATGCGGCATGATTCATCCCCGCGTCCTGCGCGAAGTCGGCTACGATCCCGATGAGGTTACCGGCTGGGCGTTCGGCGTCGGCGTCGAGCGCATCGCGATGACGCGCTACGACATCGACGACATCCGCGTTTTCTTCGAGAACGATCCGCGCACGTTGGCTCAACTCGCCTAGAGCGGTTCCGAGCGAAGGCATGGCGCGGGTTGCCGTTCGGCGTAGTAGGGCTCGATGAGGGTTCCGATCGGTTGGCTGCGCGACTACGTCGACATCGGGCTGTCCAGCGACGAGGTCGCGGAGCGCTTCGCCCAGCTTGGCTTTCCGGTCGAGAACGTCGAACGGCGAACGCAGCTCTCGGGCGTCGTCAGCGGGAAGCTGGTCAGCGTCGAGAAGCACCCGAACGCCGACCGGCTGCAAGTCTGTAAGGTCGACATCGGTGGCGAGATCCTGACCATCGCCACGGCGGCGACGAACGTGGCGCAAGGCCAGATCGTCCCCGTTGCCAAGATCGGGGCCCAGCTCGTCGGCTTGACGATCGCCCCGCGCGAAATGCGCGGGGTCGCCTCGCAAGGGATGCTGTGTTCCGCCGGCGAGCTCGGGCTGCCCAGCGACTGGTTCGAAGACGGAATTCTGCAACTCGATCCGGAGCAGCCGATAGGACGCGACGTGGTGGCGGAGTTTCGGCTCAACGACGACGTGCTCGAGGTGGAAGTAACTCCGAATCGCGTCGACGCGATGTCGCTGCTCGGACTGGCGCGCGAGTTGGCGGCGGCGACGCACCAAGTTTTGCGCGAGCCCGACACGAGCGTGCGCGTGGCGGAACCGGCCGACGCGATCGTGACGATCGAGTCGCCGGATTGCCGGCGTTTCGTGGCGCAGCGCTTTTCGCAGGCTCACGTCAAGCCCTCGCCGTTTTGGCTTCAGGTGCGCTTGGCGTTGGCCGGCCAGCGGCCCATCGACAACCTCGTCGACATCTCGAACTTCGTGATGCTCGAAACCGCGCAGCCGCTGCACTTCTACGATTTTCAGCGTCTGACGGGCGGCGAGATCATCGTGCGGGATGCGCGGGCGGGCGAAGTGCTGCGCACCCTCGACGGAACCGAACGCAAGTTGGACGGCAGCGAGCTGGTCATCGCCGACGAGCGTGAGGTTCAGGGCTTGGCGGGCGTCATGGGCGGAGCGGCCAGCGAGGTGACGCCGCAGACGCGCGAGCTGCTGCTCGAAGCGGCGACTTTCAACGGGCCGCGCGTCCGGCGCATGGCGCTCGCGCTCGGTCTGCGAACCGAGGCCTCGAGCCGTCACGAGAAAGGGCTCGCGCCGGGCTTGAGTTCGCTCGGCGCAGCGCGGGCGGCACATCTGCTGCAACGCGAGGGCGCGCGGGTGCATCCGCCCATTGCGTTCGGTCCACCGATCGCCAAACCGCACCCGATCCGTCTGTCGTTCGTGGACGTGCCGAAACTCCTCGGCGTGGAGTTGAGCGGCAGCCAGATGGATGCGGCGCTGCGCTCGCTCGGATTCACGGTCGAACCCGCCGGGCGACCCGCCCAAGTCGGCGAGCTCGCGAACGCCGTCGACGTCTTTCCGCCGTACTGGCGCAACGACGTCGCGATTCGCGAAGACATCGTCGAGGAAATCGGCCGCGTTACCGGCTACGATCGCATTCCGGCGGTTCTGCCGCCCGTCTTCGTCCAGAGCGTCTCGAGCAAGGACTTTCACGACGAGCACCGGATCGCGCACTCGCTCTCTTCGCTCGGCTATCGCGAGACGGTGAACTTCGCACTGCAACCGGCATCGGTCGCCGAAGGCTTTGCGCGCGCGGGCATCCCGCTGCCGGGTCCCGTCGTCGAGATCCAAAATCCGCTTTCCGAAGACCAGCGCTACCTGCGCTTTTCACTGCTGCCGGGACTGCTCGCGCTCGTGGCGCGCTACGCGCGCGGTGAGGCGTTGCGCTTCTTCGAACTCGGTCACGTGTTTGAGGGCTCGCCCGAGCCGTTCGAGACCCCGATGCTGAGCTGGCTCTTCGCAACGGCGCGGCGCGACGAACCCGCCTGGCGCGATACCGGATTTCTCGAATTCAAGGGCGACTCGAGCGCACTCTTGCGTATCCTGACCGGACGTGACCCGGAGTCCGTCAGTTCGCAGTTCGGCAGTCTCCATCCGGGCCGCACGGCGCGGTTGCTCGTCGACGGCCGGGACGTCGCCTCGATCGGCGCGGTCGATCCGCGGCTGTTGGCCGAATATGAGATCGAAGAGCGGGTCTACGCTGGATTCATGCGGATCGCGGACCTGCCGGCATTCCACGTTCCGCGCTTCAAACCGGCCTCGCGCTTTCCGTCGATCGAGCGCGACTTAGCGCTGATCGTCGCCAAAGAGATTCCCGCAATGGACGTCGAGCACGCCGTGCGCGAAGGCGGCGATGGGGTTCTCGCCGGCGTGCAGGTCTTCGACGAATACCGCGGACCGCAGATCGAAGCCGACAAGAAGAGCATCGCCGTGCGCGTCGTCTTGCAGCGCGACGATGCGACGCTGACCGACGCGGAAGCCGACGCGCACATTCGCACCATCCTCGCGACGCTCGAAGAGCGTTGCGGCGCGCGGATCCGCGCATGAGCCTCGCCTGGCCCGACATCGTGATCGGTGCCGTACTGATTCTCGGTGCTCTCAAGGGCTTTAAGCGCGGCTTCATCGGCGAGCTGACCGGTTTCGTCGCGCTGGCTCTCGGCATCACGGCAGCGTTCGTTTACCCCGGTAACTGGGACGGTTACGCGCGCGATTGGTTTCATCTCGGACCCGGTTCGGCGCACGTCGTCGCGATGATCGTTTACGGTTCGCTCGTCTATTGGCTCGTCTTCGGCGTGGGCTTCGTCCTCAACCGCGTCGCCAAACTTCCCGTCATCGGAATCGGCAACGGCATCCTCGGCGCGGGCGTCGGTCTCGTGAAAGCGCTGCTGCTCGTGTGGGTGATCGTCTACATCGGGCTGTTCTTCCCGCTGACGAAAGACTTACGCGCCGACTTGCACCAATCGCACTTCATCGCACTCTTTGCGGCTCCCGACGAACGGCTCGACGGCGTGATGCGCAGCTCGCTGCCCTGGTTCGTGCAGCCCTTCGCCGGCTCGATGTTCGACCGCCACAAGGTTTAGGTCTTGCCGATTAGCTCCGGCGCAGCTTAAACGCCGCCGTACTTCGGAAGCGCGAAGCCCGCGTGCAGCATTGCTGCGATGATCCGGTCGCCGAGCCACGGGACGCCCATGAGATCGAGTGCAAGGTTGCGCAGCGCCATCGAGACTCGTGACGTCGGGGCGAATGAAGAAGCGAACCGCAGGGCCATGCGCTGCTTCGCCTCGACGTAGGGACGAAAGCGCGCTTCATACGCTCGAAAGGCAGCCCGAAAGTCGCCGCGGGCGAGCGCGAGCTCGCCCGCTAGGATGTAGGCAGCCGCCATGGCCAAGCTGCTGCCCTCGCCGGCCAGCAGCGAAACGCACGAAGCGGCGTCGCCGACCAAGACCACTCGTCCGCGGTGCCATGGCTCGCCGGACGCAAACCGTATTTGGCTGACGCGATCGAAATACAAGTCGCTGACGCGGTCGAGCGGGGCCAGGAGCCGCGGGCACTCCCAGCCCGCGCCGGCAAAAGCGCTTCGCAGCCGCGCGTTCTGCGCGTCCCGATCCGCCGGCGGCGCGCCCTCCGGATCGCGAAACGTGAGAAGCACCAGCGTTTTTCCGTCGCGCATCGCGAAGCGCGCGGCCTGACGGCCGATCTCGCTGTACAGCACGTAGACCAGCTCGTCGCGCGGCGCGTAGCCGTCGAGAGTGTAGGCAGCCGCGCAGATCCCGAGATAGCGCTCGAACCGCTCCTGCGGCCCGAACACGATCCGCCGGGTATCCGAATGGACGCCGTCGGCTCCGACGACGAGGTCAAAGTCGCGCACCGCGCCGCTCGCGAACGTCACGTGGACGGCGGTTGAGGATTCCTCGAGGGCCGCGATCCCCTCGCCGAAGATCGTCTCGACTCGATCGCCAAGCGAACGAAAGATCGACGCCGACAAGTCAGCCCGAGTCACCGTGATGTACCGCCCGCCGGAAACGCGGAGAAAGCCGTCGACCGACGTGCCCGCGATGCGGCGTCCGTTCGTATCCACGTACCGCACCTCGCGGACGACGTAGCCTGCCTCACGGAGCGCGGGAACGAGGTCGTCCATCATCGCCGCCACTTCGAAGCCGAGGCCGGCGAAATCGATCACGTAGCCACCCTGGCGCAACGCCGGAGCGCGCTCGACGATCGTTACTTCGAACCCGTGACGCACGAGCCAGTACGCGAGGGTGGGGCCGGCGATCCCCGCCCCGGAAACGAGCACTCGCATATTGCCGTTTGAGTGGCTAGCGCGCGAGTGCGGGGGCGCGGTCGCCGGCGAGAAAGACTTCGAGTGCGGCGCCGACGCCGGCACCGGCGGTGTGGTCGTGGCCGTGTTCGCGCAGCGCGATCTCCAGCGCAGCGAGCGCGCCGAGGATGTCGCCGCGCGAGATATCGCCCATCGTGCCCATCCGGATGATCTTACCCTTGAGCTCTTGCTGACCGCCGCCCATCACGATCCCGTCGCGCTCGCGCAGCGTACGGCGCAAGGCGTCGGCGTCGACGCCCGCAGGGACGCGGATTGCGACGACCGTCACCGAGTGGGCTCCGGGCTGCGAGAAAATCTCCAATCCCAGGGCCGCAGCCGCGGCGCGGATCGCGCTCGCGTACAGCGCGTGACGAGCCCAGGCGGCCGGAGCGCCTTCTGCGTGATAGCGTTCGAGCGCGACGTCGAGCGCGTACGCGATCGAAACGGGCGGCGTCCACGGCGTCTGACCGTTCTTCGCGAATTCGCGCGCTTTGGCGAGGTCGAGATAAAAACGTGGCGAGCGCGCGGCTTCGATGCGTTCCCAGGCGCGACTTCCGACGGCGACCATAGAGAGACCGGGCGGGACCGCCAGGGCCTTTTGCGAGGCGGTCACGACGATGTCGAAGCCCCACTCGTCCATCCGGAACTCCGAGGCGCCGAGCCCGCTGACCGAATCGACGACGACGGTGGCCGGGTGGTCTCCGATCGCCTCGGCGAGCGCCGCCATGTCGTTCTGGACGCCGGTCGAGGTCTCGTTATGCGTCAGCAAGACGCCGGCAATGCGTTGCGCGTCTTTGCCCTTCAAGCGCGCCGCGAGCGCCTGCGGATCGACGGCGTGACCGTAGTCCGTGTCGAGCACTTCGACTTCGAGACCGTACGTGCGCGCAATCGAGATGAAGCGCTTGCCGAACACACCGACCGGACACGCCAGCACGACGTCGCGCGGCGAGAAGACGCTCGATACCGCCGCTTCGAGTCCGCCGGTTCCCGAATTTCCGAGCAGCACGACCTCGGCGCTCGTGCCGAAGATCGGGCGCATGCCGCTCGAGATCCGCTCGAGCAATTCGGCGAAGTAGGGCCCGCGATGGTCGACGAGCGGCCGCGCCATCGCGGCGAGCACCGGTTCGGACACGGTCACGGGTCCGGGAATGAAGAGCAGTTGTTTTTGCATCGGCGTGAGCGTGAGATTCGTGCGCGCGGAAAGCGGTCCCCGCCTAACGCGCCGAAGTGCAGGGCATGGACCGAGAACGGATTCGGCTGACGGCACTCACTTCGGGCGGCGGTTGAGCGAGTAAAGTCGGCTCTGCCGACCTGGCGCAGGTCCTGCGCCACTTATCGCCCAGCACCGACCGGAACGTGCTCGTCGGCTTTTCCACCAACGACGACGCCGGCGTCTATCGCATTTCGGACGATCTCGCACTCGTGCAGACCGTCGACTTCTTCACGCCCATCGTGGACGATCCGTTCGACTTCGGCCGCATCGCCGCGGCCAACGCGCTCTCCGACATTTACGCGATGGGCGCCACGCCGCTTACGGCTTTGAACATCGCCGCCTTCCCGATCGAAGAGTACGGCCCGGAGATTCTCACGCAGATTCTCGAGGGCGGCGCCGCGATCGTGCGCGAGGCCGGCGTCGCGCTGCTCGGCGGCCACACCGTCAAAGACGACGAACCGAAGTACGGGCTCGCCGTGACCGGCACGGTTCACCCTGGCAAGATCGTGACGAATGCCAAAGCGCGCGCCGGCGACGCCCTCGTGCTCACCAAGCCGCTCGGCACCGGCATCCTTGGGTCCGCGCTCAAGAAAGGTTCGATCGACGAAGCGCAGATGCAAACGGCGATCGCGTCGATGACGACGCTGAACGACACGGCTTCGCGCGCGATGATCGCGGCCGGGGCGCACGCCGCCACCGACGTTACCGGCTTCGGCTTGCTCGGCCACGCGCGCGAGATGGCGCGCGCGAGCAAAGTGCGGCTGCGCATTCGCGCCTCGAGCGTCCCCGTGTTCGACCTCGTGCGCGAGATGGTCGCGGTCGGAATCGCGCCCGGCGGAACGCGGGCCAACGCTCGCGAGCACGAAGCCTTCACGACCTACGCGCCCGGCATAAGTCCCGAGACGCGGCTGCTCCTGAGCGACGCGCAAACCTCCGGCGGCCTGCTCATCGCCCTCGCTCCGAAGGCTGTCGAGTCGCTGCTAGCAGAACTCCGCGCCGCCGGTCTGACCGCCGCGCGCATCGGGGAGATCGAGGCGGGTCAAGGCATTGCGGTCGAGCCTTAGTCCGCCGTCGTCAGGAGGTCGCCTCGAGCGCGAGCGCGCTCGCCGCTTCCAGCGAAAGGCGCTCGCCTTCGGCTTTCAGCCGCTGCAAATCGTCCGGCGCGAGCCGCTCTTGCAACTCCTCGCGGAGACGGCGTTCCGTGACGTCGCGATAGCCGAGACCCTGGTGCCGGTCGGCGTGGAGCGCACCCTCGACGTAGCCGGCGAGTAAGGCCGCCGCAGACGGATCGCCCTCGAGCGCGCACCACAAGGCAAGCTCTTCTACTGCTGCAATGACGAAAACCGACTCGAACTTTCGCGCTGCGTAGTCCTCGACCGCTTCGCGCGCTGCGCGACGCGCGCCCTCGCGATCGCCGATCGCGCCGCGGCAGCTCGCCAGCAACGAAAGGGTCTGCGCGAAATATTGCTTGTCGTTGTTGCTGCGGATGCCCGGAAGCACTTCCTCGATGATCTCGATGGAGCGGCGAGGCATGCCGCGCTCCGCTTCGGTATTCGCCAGATTGAAGGCCATGCCCCAATCGAACGAATTGCCGAGCGACGGATTCGCGCGCCAGAGTCGCTCCAATTCGGCCGCAGCCCGATCGAAGTCGCCGCGACGGTCGAACAAAATCGCGCGGTCGATCTGCAGCCCAAGACGGTGCACCGGCGGAAGGTTTGGGATCGCTTGCGCCTCGTCGAGCGCGGCTTCTGCTTCGTCGTACAGCTCCATACGCGACGCCGCGGCCGAGTACGTCCCGAGCGCGCCGGCCAGCGAACCCGCACTCGGACCGAGCAGACGAGCAAATTCCAGACTCTTCGAGGCTGCCTCAAGTCCCTTCGGTCCATCGAGGGAGAACGCGTATAAACGGGCCAGGGTCGACCAAAGACGCCGCACGATCGACGTTTCCGTCTCGGGCGTTACCGCAACGAAGGCTTCGGCGCGGCGAATGCCCTCGCGCTCCAGCGCCCAGGCAACCCACGACTCGCCGATCGTTCCAAGCAACACCCCACCTTTCTTCAGGTGGGGACCATCCAGCGCCGCATCGAGGGCGGCCCGGACGTCCTCTAGTTCGGCCGCGAGGGCGTCGCTAAGCTCTGCGTTTCGCATCGTCGCCTCGAAACGTTCGCGCGCGGCTTGAAAGTAAGCGGTGAAAAAGTCCAGATATTTTTCCGTCACCGCCTCGCGCTCGTTCGCCGCATCGAGCTTTTCACTCGCGTAGGCTCGCGTCGATTCGAGCAGCCGGTAGCGGACGTCTCCACCGTTCGTTTCGGCCAGGACGAGGGATTTGTCGACGAGCGATGCGAGGACTTCGAAAACGTCGAGCTCGTCGAGATCGCCGCCGCTTCCGACCGCGCTCGCGCCTTCGAGCGCGAAGCCGTTGACGAAGATGCCGAGACGCCGGAACAGCGTGCGCTCCCGCTCGTCGAGCAGATCGTGGCTCCAGTCGATCAGCGAGCGCAGCGTCTGCTGGCGCGGCAGCACGTCGCGGCTCCCGCCCGTCAACACGCGGAAGCGCTGGTCGAGCCGGCTATGAATCTGCTGCGGGCTCAGAATCTTGACGCGGGCCGCAGCCAGTTCGATCGCGAGCGGAATTCCGTCGAGACGCCGGCAAATCTCGCCGACGGCCACGGCGTTTTCGTCGGTTAAGACGAAGCGCTGATCGACGGAGCGGGCGCGTTCGGCAAACAGCGCCGCCGCCGCGTCCGCCGGGAGCGACGGCATGCGGTAGGCCGCTTCGCCCGCGATTCCAAGACCCTGCCGGCTCGATGCCAGGATCCGCGCGTTGGCGCAGCCGCGCAAAATCGCCGCGAGCGTACGCGCGGTCCCCTCGACGAGATGCTCGCAGTTGTCGAGCACGAGCAAGAGACGCTTTGCCCCGATCGCTTGTGCCAGGTTTTCCACCGTCGGACCGCCCGCACCGAGGGTCAGCCGCGCAGCTTGCGCGACGGTTGCCGGAAGGTACGACGCGTCGGCGAGCGGCGCGAGTTCGACAAACCAGACGCCATCCGGAAAACGCTCGATCAGGTTCGCGGCTACCTGCAGCGACGTGCGCGTTTTCCCGACCCCGCCGGAGCCGACCAGCGTGACGAGCCGGTGCGTTTCGAGCAGCGCCGCGATCTCCGCAACTTCCGCATCGCGCCCGACGAACGAGGTGAGCGAAACCGGCAGGTTGTTGGCCAGCACGTCGAGCGAACGGAGCGGCGGGAAATCGTCGCCGAGTTCCGGCGCGAGCAGTTGCGAGACGCGCTCGGGTTCCGCGAGGTCCTTCAAGCGGTGCTCGCCCAACTCGCGCAAGCTCACGTCTTGCGGAAGCAGTCCTTTGAGAAGGTCGCGCGTCGTCCCCGAGACGAGCACTTGGCCGCCGTGACCGATCGCGAGAAGCCGCGCGACGCGGTTGACCGCGGGGCCGAAGTAGTCCCCGTCGCGTTCGTCGGTCTCGCCGGAGTGCAGCGCCATCCGGACGCGCAAGCCGTCGACCCCGGAGAAGTCCTCACTGCCGAGCGTGCGCTGCGCGGCGAGGACTGCGGCGAGTGCGTCGCCGGCGCGATTGAATGCCGCGCAAAACGCATCCCCGACCGTCTTGAAGACGGAGCCGCCGTTTTGCGCAATCGCGGCGCGCATCAAGACGTCGTGGCGGCGCACCGCTGCCTGCATCGCGGCTGGGGTGCGCTCCCAACGCAGCGTGCTTCCCTCGATGTCCGTGAAGACGAAGGTCACGACACCGGTGGGGAGGACGCTCTGGGCGGAAACCGGTTCTGGACCGGGTATCGCGCTCATTCCGGCAGCTTCGGCACCAAGCTGCACGAACCACCTGGCCTCGTAACCGCCCCCGGGAACCGGCCGCGATTCGATGAAGCTTCGGCCCGGAGGTGTCTAACGATGAGCCTTACGCCGACCTGGGAAGCTCCGAGCGACCCCAGCGAGCCGAAGAGCCGCCTACCCGACAGTGCCTTTGCGTTTCCGGCCGAACGCAAGGAGCCGCTGCTCGACGCGGCCCACGTCCGAAACGCGATCGCGCGTTTCAACCAAGTCGAAGGCGTCGACGACGCCGAACGCGACCTGGCTTTCGCCAACATCCAGAAAGCCGCGAGCTACTTCGGCGTCAAACTGAGCGAGCCGAGCTGGCGGGACTTGCGCTGACCGGTTCGCGTTTGGGCGCCGCGATCATCAGCGCGACGCCGAGCACGATGATGCCCGCACCGATCGCGAGGTTCCACGAGAACCGCTCGTGCAGGAAGCCGATGCCGATCGCGAGGGCCACGATCGGATTGACGTACGAATAGGTCGAGGCGAGCGTTGTCGGAACGTTGCGCAACAGCCAGACGAAGGCGCTGAAGGCGACGATGCTGCCCAAGACGATGAGAAAGAGCAGCGCACCGATGGCGACCGGCGTGAACTGATCGAGCGCGAGCCGCTTCTCGAAGAGCAAGGCCAGGACCGCCAGGATGGGACCGGCACAAAGCATCTGCATCGCCGCGAACTGCACGACGTCGGCGATTCGAAAACGGCGCTGGATCATCGAACCGAAGCCCCAGGCGAACGAGGTGAAGACGCCGAGCACGGTCGGCCACGTCGGCAGATTCTGCGCGCCGCTCGGCAAATAGAGATAGAGCATGCCGCCGAGGCCGACCGCAAGCCCGAAAAGCGCCATCGGCGCAAGGCGCTCGGCGTACAAGAAATAGCCGACGATCGCCATCCAAAGCGGCGAGAGCGCGAAGAAAACCGCGCCGATTCCGCTCGGCAAATACTGCAAGGTCCAGGCGAAGACGCCGTTGCCGAGGACGAGTAAAATCGTTCCGGTGAGCGCCGCGCCGAACCATTCGTGTCGCGACGGCAGCGGCAGGCCGCGCGCGCGGCAGTAAAGCCAGAGCAGCGAACCGGCCGTCGTGAAGCGGATCGCTCCCATCCACCAGGGCGGCACCGTCGCCACGATCAGCCGCATCGCGGGCGAGGTCGCGCCCCACAGGACGTAGACGATCGCGAGCGCTCCCGCCACAACGAGAGAGCGCGGCATCGCTCGGGATGCCGCGCTCTCGGATGTGGCTGGTGCGGCGAGCCGCAACGCTACTGCTTGCGGGTCGAGACTGCGGTGCGCGTGCGCGCCGGGGTGCGCTTACGCTCCACCGGCGGACGCTTTCCGTTTGCCGGGCTGCGGCGCATCGGAACGACGACGTTTTCGCCCTTATTGCCCGGCCCTAAGAAGAGCGGCGTCACGATCCGCTTCCCGAAGGCTTGCTCGAAGACGTCCGAGATGTCGTCCACGGCGACGAAGGTCATCGTATCGCGCACTTCCTTGGGCACGTCGTCGAGATCGACTTCGTTTCGTTTCGGCAAGAGGATCTTCGAGATGCCGGCGCGCTTTGCGCCGAGCACCTTTTCCTTGAGGCCGCCGATGGGCAAGACTTGCCCGGTCAGCGTGATCTCGCCGGTCATCGCCAGGTTCGCATCGACCTTATGGTTGGTGAGGAGCGACGCGATCGACGTTGCCAGCGCGATGCCGGCCGAGGGGCCGTCCTTCGGGACGGCGCCGGCCGGCACGTGAATGTGCAGGTCGTGCTTTCCGAAGTAGTCCTCGTTCAGTCCGAGCTCGGCGGAGTGGGCGCGCAGGTACGAGATCGCAGCCGTCGCGCTTTCCTTCATCACGTCGCCGAGCTGACCGGTCAGCGTGAACTTTCCGGTTCCGGGCATGATCGTCGACTCGATGAACATGATGTCCCCGCCGACCGGCGTCCAGGCAAGCCCGGTCGACACGCCGATGTGCCCCATCCGCTTCTTGACTTCGTTGAAGTAGCGCGGCTTCTGCAGGTAGTCGGAGACGTTCTCCGGCTTGATCCGCGCCTTGAAACGCGGCGCTTCGGCGATCTTGCGCGCGACCTTGCGGAAGACCGTTCCGATCTCGCGTTCGAGGTTGCGCACGCCGGCTTCGCGCGTGTAGTCGTTGATCACCGTGCGGACGGCCGCATCGGAAATCTGGACCTGCGAATCGCGCAGACCGTTGGCTTCGCGCTGCTTCTTGATCAGGTAGCGTTTGGCGATCTGGAGTTTTTCGAACTCGGTGTAGCCCGAGAGCGTAATGATCTCCATGCGGTCGCGCAGCGGCGGGCTGATCGTCTCGAGCTGATTGGCCGTGCAGACGAAGAGCACTTGCGACAGATCCAGAGGCAAGTCGAGGTAGTGGTCGCGGAACGAGAAGTTCTGCGACGGATCCAGGACTTCGAGCAGCGCCGACTGCGGGTCGCCGCGATAGTCGGAACCGACCTTGTCGATCTCGTCGATCATCATGACCGGGTTGTTGGTTCCCGCGTCGCGTAGCGCGCGCACGATCGTGCCCGGCATCGCTCCGATGTACGTGCGCCGGTGCCCGCGAATCTCGGCCTCATCGCGAACGCCGCCGACGGAGAGGCGCACGAACTTGCGCCCCATCGCGCGCGCGATCGAGTGGCCTAAGCGACGTCTTTCCGACGCCCGGAGGTCCGACGAAGCAAAGGATCGGGCCGGTCAGCTTTTTCTTGAGCTTGCCGACGGCCAGATACTCGATGATCCGGTCTTTGACTTTCTCGAGATCGTAGTGGTCCTCGTCGAGGATCTCGCGCGCTTTCTGGATGTCGAGCGAGTCGGCCGACGACTTGCCCCACGGCAACTGGACGAGCCAGTCGATGTAGGTGCGGATGACGCTGTACTCCGGGCTCGCCGTCGGAACTTTCGAGAGGCGGTCGAGCTCGCGGTCGGCCGCGGTGCGGACCTCCTCGGGCATCGAGGCTTCGTCGATCTTCTTGCGCAGCTCGTTGACTTCGGCTTGCTGCGGATCGGTTTCGCCGAGCTCTTCCTGAATCGCGCGCAGTTGCTGGCGCAGGTAGAAGTCGCGCTGGTTCTTCTCCATCTCGCGCTGGATGTCGGACTGGATCTTGTGGCCGAGCTCGACCACTTCGAGTTCCTTGGTCAGCAGCATCGTCAGCTTGCGCATGCGCTTCTCGGTGTTGCGCTCTTCGAGCAACGCCTGACGGTCGGCCGTGTCGAGGCGCATCGAGCTCGCGACGAAGTACGTCAGCAAGTTCGAGTCGCTGATGTTGTTGACTTCCATCTCCATCTCGCGCGGCGCCTGCGGCAGGTACCCGATCAGCTTGGAGAAGAGTCCGGCGAGGTTGCGATGCATCGCCACCAGTTCGCCCGACTCTTTGGTCTCGTCGGGCAGCTCGGTGACGTTGGCCGCGAGGTACGGTACGCTCTGCGTGAACGAATCGATCCGGAAGACCGAGTTTCCGCCGACGATGCAGCGGATCGTCCCGTCGGGAACCTTGATCATGCGCTGAATGGAACCGAGCGTTCCCACGCGGCGCACGTCGTCCGGGCCCGGATCGTCGATGTCTTTATCTTTGAGCGCGACGAGGCCGATCTGACGGCCGTCGCGCAGCGCTTCCTCGACGAGCGCGATTCCCGGCTTCTTGACGACCGCGAGCGGAATAACGGTATTGGGGAAAAGCACCGCGTCCTGCAGCGGCAGGATGCCGAGCACGTCGGTTTTCTTTGCGCGGGTTGTGGAACTGGCCATTAAGCGGGGATCCTTCTTACGATCATTCTAAATTCGGTGCGTGGTGCCGGAAACTCGGCTTCCACCGAAACGGGAAGCAGTATTGTGAGCATGCCGTCGCGGTAGGAAGCGGTTGCGGCTTCGTAGTCGACTGCGACCGGCAAATGAATTTTTTTGACGAACTCGCCGTACTCGATCTCTTTCATGAGGATCGAGCCGCGCCCGGAGCGCTCGGCATCGCGGCGGCGTCCGTGAATGTACAAACGTTGCTCCTCGACGCGGACGCGCAACTCGGCCGGCTCGGCCGCGGCGATCTCAACGTCGACCACGATCGCGTTCCCGTCGTCGCTCAAATAGACGTCGGCATTCGGCTCGAAACGGCCCGGGCGAACGCCCCTGGCCAGCTCGGCGAACGTGACGTCGAAATCGCGAAAGAACTCGTCGCTCATACTTAGCACTCTCTCGGACACACTGCTAGCTGCAAAAGTTTCCGTTCCCGGCCGGGCTGGATTCGCCTCGCCCAGGGCTGGGGCCCGGGCCGCTTCCGGGCTTTCCCGAGCCGGAATGCGGGAGCCGGCGATCAACCCAAAGTCAGCTTGGCGGGCGGAAAGACGGGGCAGGCGGGCACAGCCCGAAAGGCAAGGGCATGCTTTCCTGGGACGCCGTCACGGCGATCTCGACGGCCGTAACCGCGCTGGTGATCGGGGCGACGGTCATCGTCGGCTATCGGCAGATCCGGGTGGGCGGCGCCCAGCTCGAACACCTCCGCCGCGCGACGCAGCTGCAAGGGACGATGGCGATCTTCGAAGAGATGACCTCGCCCGAGGCGACCCGGCAGTGGGAGTTCGTCGTGAACGAGCTCGCCGCGCGCATGCAGGATCCGGCCTTCCGCGGCGTGCTGGGCACGGCACAGACGCCGCTCGAACGCGATCACCCCGAACTGGGCATGCTCCGGCGCTTCGAAAAGCTCGGCACCTACGTCAAGAACGGGCTGCTCGAGGGCGACGTGCTCTACGATTTTTTCGGAGGCCAGTGGGTTCTCTGCTGGCACATTCTCGTGGCGACCGGCGTCATCGGCCTCATGCGCACCACCCGCGGCCCCGAGCTCTGGGAAAATGCCGAGTTCGTCTACGAGGAATCGAAGCGCTACGGACTGGCTCGCGGCTGGGTGGATCCGCCGGCGCCGACGGAGCCTCCCTCAGTCGCCTAGCTACTGCTGTTGTTGCTGCTGCTCTTGGTATGCCGATGAGCCTTGCAGCACGTCCATGGCGACGTTGACGCTCATCTCGCTGTGGCGCGAGCCGCGATAGACGCCCCGAACGGGGCTGACGTCGCGGTAGTCGCGGCCGGTCGCGACCTTGACGAAGTGATCGTCGATCAGGCGCTCGTTGGTCGGATCGAAGCCGACCCAGCCGAAGGGCGGCAGATAGGCTTCGCACCAGGCGTGCGACGCCTCCGCACCGAGCACGCGCGAGTCGCCGCCGAAAATGTAGCCGCTCACGTAGCGCGCCGGAATGCCGGCGCTACGCAGCACGGCGATCATGAGGTGCGCGAAGTCTTGGCACACCCCCGCTCGCGCGCGCAGCACGCCTTCGACCGTGGTGCGGACCGTCGTTGCCTCGCCGTCGTACGTAAAGACGCGGTGAATGTGGCTGGCGACGCGCTCGCACCAGGCCCCGATCGCTTCGCCCGGACCGTCGAGCTCGTCCCAAAATTCGGCCAGCTCCGGCGTGAACTGTACGTAGGCGCTCTCGTGCAAGTAATCGTACATCCGCTCGAGTTGCTCGTCGGCATCGAGCAGCGCGCGCGTCGCCCCGAGTGGCTGCACCGGATCGGGAGAAAGCAGCGTGACGACGGTCGAATGGGTCGTGATCGCGAGGGTGCGGTGGCGCGGCAGGATCGCAAAGTGCTGCACGTCGTTGCCGAAGCGGTCGACGTAGGACTGCACGCGGGTGCGCGGCGAGATCTGCAAATCGTACTTCGTGCAAAACTGTTGCGGGTCGCTGCGCGGCTGCAGATGCAAGACGGTGTAGCTTTCGTAGACCGTCTCCGGGTAGAAGTACGACGTCTCGTGCGCAATCGTGTACTCCATCAGGCGACGACCGCCGCCTGGACCGGTAAGCGCGGAAAGTACGCGTCCTCGATATCGGCCGAGAGCAGCTCGAACTCGCGCAAGATGCCGGCCGCGAAGGGCGCCAGGCCCGCTACGAGCGCTTCCTCGAGCGGCGTGTAGTCGAACAGCGCCCGCATCCGCCCCAGGCGGCGCTCGGCGGCCGTCGCGTAGGTGCCTTCGGCGCTGCGCGAGATGCGGTGCATTGACGTGTCGATCTCGCGCGTGCAAAAGCGCAACGAGCGCGGGAAGTCTTGTGAGAAGATGATGAAACCGAGCGCGTCGCGCGGTTCGGGAACGTGCCGCGAATACTGCGCGAAGGGGACCGCGGCGCAGCACATGTCGAGCAAACGCTGGGACTCCCGCCAGGGTTCGTGCTCGGCATCGATCGCCTCGAGCATGCGCGCGGTCATGTAGGCGCGTTCGAGATGGCGGCCGACGCGCAGGAAGTTCCAGCCGTCGCCGTGCGTCATCGTCCCGTCGCTCACGCCCGCGAAGGCCTGCATCGCGTCGCGCACGCGGTGCAAGAACTTCGAGGGACCTTCGCGCACGACGCCTCGCAGGTTCTGCGAGTCGACGAACAAGTAGAGGACGTTGATCAGCTCCCAGACCTCGGTCGGAAGCTCTGAGCGAATGCTGAGCGCGTTCGCGCGCGCCACGCGCACGCTGGAAGCGATGGAGCTCGCGTTCTCGGGATCGAAGGAGCAGTGGGCCATCGCGTCGTTGAGCGAGCTGCCGTTCGACGTCTCGGGTTCGTCGTGCGCGAAGCCGGCGCAACGCATGACCGAATGCCAGAGCTTTTCGGCTTGGCCGTCGCGCTGCGAGTGCAGGTCGACGGAACGCGAGAGGTTGACGTCGAGGATGCGCGCGACGGTCTCGGCACGTTCCACATTGCGCCCCAGCCAGAAGAGCGACTCCGCGACCCGGCTCAGCATCTCACTCGCCCTGCAAGACCCAGGTGTCTTTGCTGCCGCCGCCCTGCGACGAGTTCACGACCAGCGAACCCTCCCGCAGCGCAACGCGCGTCAGCGCCGCGGGCGGGACGTCGACGGTGCGCCCGTACAGCGCGAAGGGCCGCAAATCGACGCGCCGCGGCGCAAGCTCGCCGTCGATCAGCGTCGGCGAGGACGAGAGCTCGATCACCGGCTGGGCGATGAAGTCGCGCGGATTGGCCTCGATGAGATCGCGGAAGCTTTCGCGCTCGTCCGCGCTCGCGAAAGGCCCCATCAACATGCCGTAGCCGCCCGACGCATTCGTGTTCTTCACCACCAGCCGTTCCAAATTGTCGAGGACGTGGCGGCGCTGCACCTCGTCGGTGCAGTCGTACGTCGGGACGTTTTCGAGAACCGGTTCCTCGCCGAGATAGAAGCGGATCATCTCGGGAACGAAGCGATAGATCGCCTTGTCGTCGGCGACCCCGGTGCCGATCGCGTTGGCTAGGGTCACGTTGCCCGCGCGGTAGACGTTCATCAGCCCGGTGACGCCGAGCGACGACTCCGCCAGGAAGTAGAGCGGGTCCAGATAGTCGTCGTCGATGCGCCGGTAGATCACGTCGACGCGTTCGAGCCCGCTCGTGGTCTTGAGAAAGACGTAGTTGTCGACGACCAGCAGGTCGCGCGCCTCGACTAGTTCGACACCCATCCGGCGCGCGAGCAGCGTGTGTTCGAAATAGGCGGAGTTGTAGATGCCGGGCGTCAGCACGACGACGGTCGGCTGCAGTGCCCCGCGCGGCGCCGTGTAGCGGAGCACGTCGAGCAGCCGGTTCGGATAGTCGTCGACCGGGTGCACCGCGTAGTTGGTGAAGAGGTCGGGCAGCCCGCGCTTGAGCGCATCGCGGTTCTCCAGCACGTACGAGATGCCCGAGGGCGTGCGGCAATTGTCTTCGAGAACCAAGAACGCGCCGCTCGGATCGCGGATCAGGTCGATACCGGAGATGTGGATGTAGATATCCCGCGGTACGTCGACCTCGATCATCTCGCGGTTGAACCCCTTCGACGAGTAGACGAGTTCGCGCGGGACCTTTTTCTCCCGGAGGATGCGCTCGCCGTGATAGACGTCGTAGAGAAAGGCGTTCAGCGCGCGCACGCGCTGCGCGATGCCGCGCTCGACGCGCTCCCATTCGAGCGCCGTCAAGATGCGCGGGATGACGTCGAACGGAAAAACCCGCTCGGTTCCGGCCTGGTCGGCGTAAACGGTGAAGGTGACGCCACGCTGGAGCAGGGCCGTGTTGATGGCGCGAACCCGGCCGAGCACATCGTCGCGCTTGAGCTCGGTTAGGGTCGCGGCCAGGGCTTCGTAGTGGGCCCGGGGCTTGCCGTCAGGCCCGTACAGCTCGTCGTAGAGCGCGGAAGCTTCGGGGTGAACGTCGAGCATTGGATGGGCGTTTCGGGCTTCCGGCACCCCGCATCGTTAGCCAGATGGCTAACCCGCGCCCGCCGTGGGTCGAGCCTACGCGACCCGCCGCAAGACCGGGGAACCGACCGCGTAGAGCGAGCCGCCATGGTCGCGTCGCGGATCCTCGCCCAGCGAGCGGGCGGCGTGGGCCTCGGAGCCCCGGATGACGCGCCGCTCCTCGGCGTTGTCGAACGCCGGATCGTCGTGTGCTTCGCCGCGGCGCCGCAGCCAGGCTGCGACGGTGGCGTGGTCGAGTTCGTGGCCGAGCCCGAGCGCGGGCGATTGCCGGCCGCCATCGCTCGTCGCGAGCGCGCTATGCGGATCCCAGTTGATCGTGTCGCTCGCCGGATCGAACGAGTCGTCGCCATGGCGATTGACGCGAAGGTGCAGCGGGTGGGAAGCATGTTCGGCTCGTCCGATGATGTCGCGCATCCGGCTATCGCCGTCTAAATAGCGCACCGCTCGTGCGAAGTCGGCGCGCGCCGAAACCGGCATGTCGAGCGTCCCAACCGCATACGTGCGTGCGTTCATCCGCGAGATTCTCCCGAAGGCGAGGGGCCTCTCCGGCAGAGCTATCCCGCGCCGGCGTGCGCGCGGCAAGAGGGGGACGTTCCGAGGACGGCGCGGCGGTTAGGATCGCCGCATGGACAGCATTGACGCGATCGAACCCGAACCAGCCGTTCCCCTCACGAAGCCCCTCTTGTTCTTCGCGGGCGCGCTCATCGTCGCCGCGATCCTCCCGCACCACGACACCGCGCGAGTCGTACCGGGCCTTACCTGCTCGCTCGTCACCGAGCGCGAAGCCTCGGCGGCGCTCCACGCCGACGTGATGCTCGAACCCTCCGACGGACATCTGTGCCGCTTCACCTCGGCCGGATTCGCCGAGGATAACGTCGCGCTCGTCATCGTCGCGCGCGGACCGGGCACACATGTACGTCCCGCCGGACCGCCGGACGGCCAAATCGTCGTCTCACACGGCGATCGCAGCGCGCTCCTTTGGCTCGACGACCGGCGCGACGCGCCCGCACTGCGCTCGCAGACGGAGCGCGAGCTCGCAAACATCGTGGCGAGCCGCCTCGCTTCGCAACGATGAGGGAACGCCGCGGCGTTTTACGCGCCGCGCGGGCACCTATGAGGGAGAGACGCAGACACCCGCCCGCCACATCGAGGCAACCCATGGTTCGCATCTTGACGACGACGTTCCAAGTAGCCGGCGTGTTCGCGATCGGTGCGGCCGGCTACGCGCTGGCGGGAGCGCTGCGCTTGCCGCTGCCGGGTAACGTTCTCGCGATCGTCGTGCTTTACGTGCTACTGGCGAGCAAGGCGGTCCGTCTCGAATGGCTCGAGCGCGGCGCGACGCTCGTGACGGCGAACTTAGTCGTCTTTATCGTCCCGCTCGCCGTCGGGCTCATGACGTTCGGCGACGTGCTGTTACGCCACGGCCTCCCGCTGATCGCCGTCATGCTGGTGAGTCTGGCGTGCGGTCTCGTCGTGACGGGACGCATCGCCGAGCGCACGGAGAACGCGGCGCAAACGTGAACCTCGGCGATACGCTCGGCGCGATCGTCCTGACCGTCGCCGCGTACGTGATCAGCCGTGCGTTGCGCGCGCGCGTCTCCCATCCGTTCACGACGCCGCTCTTTGCGAGCACGGCCATCGTTTGCAGCGCGCTTTTGTCCGCGCACATTCCTTACGACGCGTATCGCGCGGGAGCCGATCCGATCGCGCGCGCACTCGGGCCGCTGAGCGCGGCGCTGGCGGTGCCGCTCTACAAGAACCGCCGGGCACTCGGGCGCCGTCTGCGCGTCGCGTTGTGCGCGCTGATCGCCGGTTCTCTGACTTCGATCTTCGTCGCGGTTCTTCTCGGCCGCATCGCGTTGATTCCGCGCGAATTGCTGGTGCCGCTCGGGCTCAAATCGTCGACGTCGCCGATCGCGCTCGAACTGGCGCGCGCGCTCAAGGCGAGCCCGAGCCTTACCATCGGACTGGTGGTCGCGACGGGGATGCTCGGCGCGATGTTCGGGCCGCCGCTGCTCGATCTCGCACGCGTGCGCGCGCCGCTCGCTCGCGGGCTCTCGCTCGGAACGATGGCCCACGTCAGCGGCTCGGCCCAAGCTTACTTTGAGAGCGAGACGACCGGCGCCGTTTCGGGCTTCGCGGTTGGCGCCACCGGGGTCCTGATGTCCCTCGCGGCGCCTGCGATTCTGCCGTTTCTCACGCACGGAATGCCGTAACCGCAGAGTAACCATCCACAGGTTCTACACCCTGTGGGCAACATTTAACCACGAAACAAAATCGGGCCCCGCCCGAAGGCGAGACCCGATTTTACGTTGCGTCTGTTAACGGTTAGTTAACAGCTGATGATGTCTCGCTTATGCGCGAGATCACATCATGTCGTAGCCGCCGCCCATGCCGCCCATACCACCCGGGGCTCCGCCGTTGTCCTTCTTGGGCTCCGGCTTGTCGGCGATGAGGGTCTCCGTGGTCAGGATCAGCGCACCGATCGAGGCCGCGTTTTGAAGGGCGGAACGCGTCACCTTGAACGGCTCGACGATTCCGGCTTTCACCATGTCGACGAGGTCGCCGGTCATGGCATCGAAGCCTTCGCCGGCTTTCGAGCCCTTCACGCGCTGGACTTCAACCGAGCCCTCGTAACCCGCGTTTTCCGCGATCTGGCGGAGCGGCTCTTCGAGCGCGCGACGGATGATGTCCCAACCGATTTTCTCATCGGCTGCGTTGGGACCGGTCTCGCTGACCTTGTTGCTCGCGATCTTGGCGTCGAGCGCCTTGAGCGCGTGCACGAGCGAGCTGCCGCCACCGGGGATCATGCCCTCTTGCACGGCCGCGCGCGTCGCGGAGAGCGCATCTTCGATGCGATGCTTTTTCTCTTTGAGCTCGGTCTCGGTTGCCGCACCGACTTGGATGACCGCGACGCCGCCGGAGAGCTTAGCCAAGCGCTCTTGCAGTTTCTCGCGATCGAAGTCGCTGTCGGTCTCTTCGATCTGCCGCTTGATCATCTCGATGCGGCCCTTGATGGCATCGGGCTTACCCTTGCCGTCGACGATCGTCGTCTCTTCCTTGGTGACCTTGACGGTCTTCGCTTGTCCGAGGAGATCCGGCGTCACCTTGTCGAGCTTGAGTCCGAGCTCTTCGCTGATGACCGTCGCGCCGGTGAGGGTCGCGATGTCCTTGAGCATCTCTTTGCGGCGGTCGCCGAAACCGGGCGCCTTGACGGCGACGGTCGTGAACGTTCCGCGCAGCTTGTTGACGACGAGCGTCGCGAGCGCTTCGCCCTCGACGTCTTCGGCGATGAGGAGCAGCGGCTTCTGGACCTGCACGATCTTCTCGAGCAGCGGCAGGATGTCGGCGATCGCCGAAATCTTGCGCTCGGTCACGAGGATGTACGGATCGGTCAGCGTGGCTTCCATGCGCTCGGAGTCGGTCACCATGTACGGCGAGATGTAGCCCTTGTCGAACTGCATGCCGTCCTTGGTCTCGACGTCGGTCTTCATCGTCTTCGATTCCTCGACGGTGATGACGCCGTCTTTACCGACGGCTTCCATCGCCTGCGAGATCAGCGTGCCGATCTCTTTGTCGTTGGCGGAAATCGAAGCGACCTGCGCGATCTTCTCGGCAGTGTCGACCTTCTGGACCATCTTCTCCATCTCGGAGACCGTCAGCTCGACGGCCTGCTCGATGCCGCGCTTGATCAGCAGCGGGTTCGAACCGGCGGTCACGTTGCGCAGACCTTCGCGAATGATCGCTTGGGCCAGAACGGTCGCCGTGGTCGTGCCGTCGCCGGCGATGTCGTTCGTCTTCGAAGCGACTTCCTTGACCAATTGCGCGCCCATGTTCTCGAACGTGTTGGGCAGCTCGATCTCTTTGGCGATCGTCACGCCGTCGTTGGTGATCGTCGGCGAGCCGAACTTCTTGTCGAGGACGACGTTGCGGCCTTTCGGTCCCAGCGTGACCTTGACCGCGTCGGCCAAGATGTTGGCGCCGCGCTCGAGCGCACGCCGGGCAGATTCATCGAATACGAGTTCTTTTGCAGCCATGTCTTCTTCCTAAACTCCTACGGCGACTTTGGCGTCGGTGAAGACGGCCAGCACGTCTTTTTCAGAAACGATAAGGTACTCTTTGCCTTCGATTTTGACTTCGCTACCGGAGTAGCGCGCGAAAACGATCCGATCGCCGACCTTCACGTCCATCGGAAGCTTGGTTCCGTTGTCGAGCGTGCGGCCGGAACCGACCGCCAGCACTTTGCCCTCCTGGGGCTTTTCCTTGGCGGTATCGGGCAGAAAAACGCCTCCGGCGCTCTTTTCAGCCTGCTCGACGTGTTCGACGACCAAACGATCGCCCAAGGGCCTAAGATTCACGAAAGACCTCCACAGATCTCAAAATAAGGGAAATTGGCACTCATGGCAGATAACTGCCAACGAATGCAAATGTTAGCAGACTCCGGGGCCGAGTGCAAGCGCAAGGGTCGTGAAAACGCTCCCGCCGTAAGACGTCCGTCGACCCCTTCTTAAGGAGGCCCGATGCGGCCGCTCGACCCCCGGATCCAGTTGCTCACGTGGATTGCTAGCAAGGCCGGCCTCGGTTTCCGGCCGGGCGTGAGCGTCGACGCGCTCCGCGCCATCTATGCGGCGTGGACCCGCAATCTCGGGCCTTCGGTACCCAAGGGAGTGAGCGTTCGGGACCTGACGATCCCGATGGACGACGGCGCCACGATCGGCGCCCGCCTCTACCGGCCAGACGCTGCGGCCGGTCCGGGTCCCTTGCCGGTCCTCCTTTACTTCCACGGGGGCGGGTGGGTCATCGGCGACGTCGCTTGCTACGACGGCGTCACCAGGCTGCTGGCCCACGAGGGCCGCATCGCGGTCCTTTCGGTCGATTACCGGCTCGGACCGGAGCATCCGTTTCCGCGGGGCCACGAGGACGCCTTCGGCGCGCTGGCCTGGCTCGAGCGCAGCGCCGCGGGACTCGGGCTTTCGCCCGACCACATCGCCGTTGGCGGGGACAGCGCGGGAGGCGGACTCTCGGCCACGCTCGCAGCCTACGCCGAGTCGCGCGGGCTGCGGCGTCCGGACTTCTCGTTCCTCATCTACCCCTCGGTCGACGGCACCGGGCGTTTTCCGTCGCGCTCGCGCTTCAACGGACGCTATCCGCTCACGCCGGCCCTCGTGAAATGGTTCGCCGAGCACGCCACCCGCAACATCGACGACAAACGCGACCCGCTCTTCGTCCCGCTCGACGCGCCCAACCCGGAACGGCTTCCGCCGACCCATATCCTCGCCGCCGCCTACGATCCGCTCGTCGACGAGGGACACGCCTACTACGAGCGCCTGCGCGCCGCCGGCGTGCCGGTAACCTACGATTTGCGCGAGACGCTTCCCCACGGCTTCGTCAGCGACGCCGGAGTCGTACCCGAGGCGCGCCGCGCCCTGATCGACGGAATTCAGATCGCTGCGGCTGCGCTCGGCGTGCGGCGCGTGGCCGCGGTCACCGGCGCGGGCTCGGGCATCGGACGCGCCCTCGCCCACGAGCTGGCCGCGCTCGGGTATGCGCTTGCGTTGGCCGATCGCAACGAAGCGGCGTTGGCCGAAACGGTGCGCGAAGTCGAAGGCCGCACGAAGGTCAGCTCGCACGTCGTCGACGTCGCCGATAAGGCGCAAGTCGACGCGTTCGCCGAGCACGTGCTGGCCGAGCACGGCCGCGTCGATCTTTTGATCAACAACGCGGGCGTCGGACTCGCCGGCAACGTCGACGAGGTCGAAGTCGCGGAGATCGAGTGGCTGATGAACATCAACTTTTGGGGGACGGTTTACGGCGTCAAGGCGTTCCTGCCGGCCCTCAAGCACGCGGGCGACGCCACGATCGTGAACATCTCGAGCGTCTACGGTCTGTTCGGGCCCCCGGGTCAAGCGGCGTATGCGGCGAGCAAGTTTGCGGTACGCGGCTTCAGCGAATCGCTGCGCGCGGAGCTGCGCGACGCCGGCGTGCACGTCGTGACGGTGCATCCGGGCGGCGTGAAGACGAACATCGTACGAAACTCGCGCATCTCTGCCGGCACCGACCACGAACGGGCGCTCGCGCGCGGACGAAAGTACGAAGAGGTGGCCCTCAAGCAGCATCCGCACAAGGCCGCGCGCGACATCGTCGACGGCATCCGGCGGCGCGCCGACCGCGTTCTCATCGGCGACGACGCCGTGCAGATCGACCTCATCGTACGTGCCTTCGGGCCGGCCGGTTCGAAGATGCTTTCCGACACGTTCAAGCGCGGCGCGGCTAAAATCGACGCGCGCCTCGCGGCCGGCGAGAAACGCGAAACCGTCGAGAAAACGGTTTGACTTCCGTCCGCGTCGCCCTCACTATAACTCCGTACACTTCCGCTATCACTTTTTGAGAAAGGACCATCGATGAGACGCTCCTTGTGCGCGGCAATCGCCGTGCTCGTTCTGGCGTTCGCGAACCCCGGCGCAGGCTCGGCGCAAATCGCCGGCAGCGTAAAGGTTCCGACCGATCAAGGTACGCTGCAAGCCATCGCGCTCGGCTACCGCGCCTCCAAGATCCTCAAGACTTCGGTCTACAACGTCGACGGCAAATCGATCGGAACGATCGACGACCTCATCTTCGCACCGTCGCGCGGCGTCTCGTTTTTCGTCATCGACGTCGGCGGCTTCTTGGGGATCGGACAGAAGCGAGTCGCCATTCCGGCCGCCGATTTCAAGATTATCGATAAGAAAGTCGTGCTGCCGGGCGTGACCGCGGCCCAGTTGAAGAGCCTGCCGGCCTTCACGTACTCGTCGCTCTGAGCACGTGGCGCTAAGCGCCGCCGAGCCAACCTCCGCACCTCGCGTGGACGCCGAGACGATCGTCGTCGGCGCGGGTTTCGGCGGACTCGGACTCGGCCTGCGCCTGCAAGCCGCCGGGCACGACTCGTTTCTCATTTTAGAACGAGCCGGCGACGTCGGCGGAACGTGGCGCGACAACGTTTATCCGGGTTGCGCCTGCGACATCCCGGCGATGCTCTATTCGTTCTCCTTCGCGGCGGACGCGACGTGGACGCGACTCTATCCGCAGCAGCCGGAAATTTTGCGCTATCTCCAGCGTACCGCCGAGGCAGCCGGTCTACGGGCGAAGATCCGCTTCGGCAGCGAGTTGGAGGTGGCGCGATACGACGACGCGAGCGGGACGTGGACGCTGGAACTCGCCGGCGGCACGACGCTGGCCTGCCGCACCCTCGTGCTCGCGATGGGGCCGCTCAGTAAGCCGAACGTGCCGCCGATCCCCGGTGCCGAGCGTTTTACCGGCGCGTCCTTCCACTCGGCGCGCTGGGACTATTCGGTGGATCTGCACGACAAGAACGTGGCCGTCGTCGGCACGGGTGCGAGCGCGATCCAGTTCGTTCCGCAGATCGCGCCCGAGGTGAAGCGTCTTACGCTGTTCCAGCGCACCCCGCCCTGGATCATCCCGCGCAACGACCGGCCCGTCGGCAAACTGCGTGAAGCGCTGCGCTCGCTCTCGCGCCCGTACGCGTGGCTGGTGCGCAAAGCGATCTATTGGTCGCTGGAAATTCGCGCGATCGGCTTCGTCATCGATCCGAAGCTCTTACAGCGTCAGGAAGTCGCCATCGGGAGGTTCCTCGCGCATTCGATTCCCGATCCGGAGCTGCGCGCGAAGCTCACGCCGAAATATCGAGCCGGCTGCAAACGAATCTTGATCTCCGACGACTTCTACCCGGCGCTCACGCGAGCGAACGTCGAACTGATCGCCGCGCCCCTGGCCGAGATCCGAGAGCGTTCGGTCGTCGCCGCCGACGGCACCGAGCGCCCGGCCGACGTCATCGTCTACGCTACGGGATTCAGAGCGACCGACGGTCTCGCGCCGGTCCGGATCTACGGCCGCGACGGCGTCGAACTGGGTGAGGTCTGGCGCGACGGCATGAGCGCCTATCTGGGAACGAGCGTCGCCGGTTTCCCGAACATGTTCTTCATCATCGGGCCGAATACCGGACTCGGCCACAACTCGATGGTCTTCATGATGGAGTCGCAGTACCGCTACGTGCTGAGCGCGCTCGACTATCTGCGTTCGAGCGGCGTTCGCTCGATCGACGTGCAGCCCGCCGTCCAGGCCGGCTTCAACGCCGCACTGCAACGGCGCTTAGCGCGCACCGTCTGGGCGACCGGCTGCTCCAGCTGGTACATCGACGCGCGCGGCAAGAACACGTCGCTCTGGCCCGGCTTCACCTTCGTCTTCCGCAACCTCACGCGAACCTTCGACCCGAAACGCTATCGCTTGAACTAACGGCTTTCCCGCGAGCGCTAGGCGCAGCGCAAACGCTGTCGCACGATCGATTTGGCGGTGGCGGGCGGTGCTCCCAATTTCTCGAGCACCGCAGCGTCGATGACGCCGCCTCCGCCGGCAAGCCGTCGCCACGTTCCCGACTGCTGCGCGAAGACGTCCGCGCCGCCGCCGTTCCCCCACCAATAGGCGACGGCATAGCCCGACGCAATCTCAATGCCCCCAATCGCCTCATCCGGTCGTGAAAGCATGAGTTTCCGGACGGCAGTCACGTCGTTGCTTTTTGCGAAGTCGGCACTACAGAAATGCCGGCTGGGATTGCCGCGTCCGGGATTGACTCCGAGTAACAGCGCTGCGTTGCCGACGGAGATGCCGTGACCCTCGAGGTCCGCCATTCTGAACGCCGGGAGAGCGATATCGATCGTCTGCCAACCGAAATCGAAGCGCCTCAGTAGCAGTTGCCCCTTAACCGTGCGGCCTTCAACGAGGCCGTGTTCGAACGAGACAACCGAGGAATCCCCGAGAGATTCGAATCGCGTCAGGTGCACCCGCGGCTCCGCCGGAAAGAAGCCCTTGGCCGTCGATGCAGCGCTGGCACGCTCGATTCGCGGCCAGGCCGGCGAAGGACTTTGAGCGACCCCTTTCTCCAGGCAGACAAACATCAACGTGAGAACTGCCGCCGAAATGCATCCAAGTCGCAATGCGATTATCGTTGCAGGGCCATCGCCGAGCGGGGTCAGTGGCCGATCGAGCGCTGCAGCGGGACGATTACGTGCTGAAGAAAGTAGTTGAAGGGAATGTTCGGATCGACCAGGCCGGCGAATTTGCAGGCGTCGTAGCCGACGATAAAGAGCAGCAGCATGAGGAGAAACTGGCGGCTTCCCTGATCGAGTTCGCGGTTGAAGAGCGGCACGATCAGACCGATCACGACCGCCATCAGCTGAATGAAGACGATCGCGCCGCGAATTGCCGGATCGTCGAAGAAGCTGCCTCCGACCGCCGAGGCGACTTTATTCATGAAGGCGTACGCGAAGATCGCCGCGAGGTAGGCGGCTACCGCCATGACGGCGAGCGTTAGCACCGTTACAAGAAACGGCTGGCGTTGCTCGTAAAGCGGCCGTGACCGGCGCTTGACGCGGCGCGTACTCACACCGAATCCTTCGCGGCAAGACGGAAGGCGCCCTCGGCCGAAGCTCCTAGAGTGATGCTACAGCGATCGGAGTCCTTGCGCCAAACGCTGCTCTCGGGGTTAGCGGCCGGCGCTGCCGGCGGCGTCTTGCTGCACCTCTGGCTGGTGCTGACCTTGGTTTTCGTCCGGCACATGACCGACGCCGGCACGATCATGAAGTTCGTTGCTTCAGGGATTATGGGATCGACGTGGGCCTTTTCGAACCCGTCGGCCCCCCTGGTAGGGACCCTCATCTTCTACACGATCGCGCTCCTGTGGGGCCTCGGTTACGCGTACGTCGCCTCGACCGAGCCGTTGCTGATGAGCCACCCGCTGATGTCCGGAGCCGCTTTCGGAGTCACGGTCTTCGTGGTCATGCAGATCGTCGAACTCACGGTCAAGATCTGGACGTGGAATCCGGCCAACATCGCCGGCTCGATCGTCGGCCATATCCTGTGCTTCGGTCTTCCGGTCGCGTACATCGTCGCACGCTGGCCCTATCGCACGTGATCGCCGAACTCCGGATCGATACCGGTGCGCTGCGCCGTAACGCCGCGCGCTTCGCGGCGCAGGTCGCACCGGCGCGGCTCGCCGCCGTCGTCAAGGCGAACGGGTACGGTCATGGGTTGGTGCCGGTCGCTCAAGCGTTCGAGAAGGACGTCGAGCGAATCTGCGTTTACAGCGCGGAAGAAGCGCTGACGCTTCGAGCGGCCGGCGTCGCGGCGCCGCTGCTCGTGCTCGGTCCGGTCGAACCGGCTTTGCTCGCCCAGCTGCACGAGGCGCAGGTTGCGGTTACGCTGTGGGACGAGGGCGCGTTCGCCCGCGACGTGAGCCGCGTCGGCGCGGCGCTGGGCCGCCCGTACGGCGTCCACGTCAAAATCGACACGGGCGTCACCCGCTTGGGACTCGACGTCCGGCGCGCGGCGCCGGCAATCGACGCGTACCTGCGCGATCCGTCGCTCCGCATCGCCGGCGTGTACACGCACTTGGCGGCAGCCGAGGAATTGGAGTCGCGCTTCACGCTCGAGCAACTCGCCGCCTTCGAGGGCGCGCTCGCGCCGATCGAGGGCGAGTTGCGCGCGCGAGACGTGCTGCGTCATGCGGCTGCTTCCGCAGCCGCGCTTCTCTTTCCGAAATCGCGCTACGATTTCGTCCGCGCGGGAATCGGACTCTACGGCATCTGGCCTTCGCCCGAAACGCAAGCGGCCGCGGCGGGCGCGATCGACCTCGAGCCCGCGCTGAGCTGGTCGAGCGAACTGGTCGTCGTGCGCGATGTCGAGGCCGGGCGCTCGGTCGGCTACGGCTGTACCTTCCGAACGGCGCGCGCCTCGCGGATCGGCATCGTTCCGATCGGCTACGCCGAAGGCGTGCCGCGCGCCCTTTCGAATCGCGGAGCGATGCTGGTCGCGGGCCGGCGCGTTCCCATCGTCGGCCGAGTCTGCATGGACATGTCGTTCGTCGACGTCACCGACGTGCCGCAGGCGCAACCCGGCTCGCGCGTCACGCTGATCGGCGGCGACGGCGAGGCTGCAATTTCGGCGAACGAGTTCGGCGAATGGGCCGATACGATCGGCTACGAGATCGTCGCGCGCCTGCCCGAGAGCATCCCGCGCCGTTACCTCGCGACGGTCGAGAGTGCCGCGATGGCTTCGGCGAGGTCCAGCGTCTCTTCGTAGAGCGCGCTCCCGACGATCGCGCTGTCGACGTTGGCGGGCGTCCCGGCAGCCAGCGCGAGCAAGTCGTCGAGCGTACGCGCGCCGCCCGCCGCGGTGATTTTCAGCGGTGCGAGCCGCGCTACGTGATCGAAGGCGGCGATGTCGAAGCCGGTGCCCGCGCCGTCGCGCGCGATCTCGGTGAAGACGATCCGCTCGAAGCCCCACTGCGCGAGTTCGCTGACGAGCGCGTCGCGTTCGACCCCGCCGCGCTTGCGCCAGCCCCGAATGGCGACCTCGTTGCCGCGCGCGTCGACGCCGGCGATGATGCGCGGGCCGTAGTCGGCGACCAGCGATCGCGCGATCTCCGGCGCTTCGACCAGCAGCGTTCCCAGGACGGCAGCGGCCGCGCCGGCCGCGAAACGCGCTTCGACGTCGGCGTTGCTGCGCACGCCGCCGCCGCTCTGTACGGGGACGTCGACCGCCGCGCAGATCGCCCGCAACGCGCCCAGGTTCTCACCCGTGCCGAACGCGCCGTCGAGATCGATCACGTGCAGGCGCGTCGCGCCGTTCGCCACGAAGCCGCGCGCTCGCGACACCGGATCGCCGTCGTAGCGCCGCTCGTGCAGCGGATCGCCGCGTAACAGACGGACGCAATGGCCGCCGTGCAGGTCGATCGCCGGAACGACCTTCACGCGGCGGCAATCGTGAGAAAGTTGTCGAGGAGCGCGGCGCCGGTCGCCTGGCTCTTCTCCGGATGGAATTGCGTCGCCATTACGTTGTCGCGCGCGACGATTGCCGCGAAACGGTCGCCGTGGGTCGTCGCTGCGAGCGTTCCCGCACCGACCGCTGCGCCGTAGCTATGCAAGAAGTACGCGTAGGAGCCGGGCGCGAGCCCGCGCGTAAACGGGTGTTCGGCAACCAGTTCGAGTTGGTTCCAGCCCATGTGCGGCACGCGGGGAGCATTCGTCAAGCGCGCGATGTTTCCGGGGAAGTAGCCGAGCCCCGCGTGCAGCCCGTGCTCGCTACTCGTCTCGTAGAGAACCTGCATGCCGACGCAGATGCCGAGCAAAGGCCGGCCCGACGCGATAAAGCGGCGCAGCGCGGCATCGAGTCCGCGTTCGCCAAGCGCGCGCATCGTGGCACCGAAGGCGCCGTCTCCCGGCAAGATCGCTGCGCTCGCGCGCTCGAGCGCTGCCGGGTCGTCGCTGAGTTCGTATTCCGCGCCGCGGCGGCCCAATGCAGACAGAAGCGAGCCGAGGTTTCCGCCCCCGAAATCGATGACGGCAAGCGAGCGAGCGGCTATGCCAAGATTCCCTTGGTCGAGGGCACCGCGTCACCGCCCGTCAGGGCTTTTGCCTGAGCGAACGAGCGTGCGAACGCCTTGAACGAGGCTTCGCAGAGGTGGTGCGCGTTGGTGCCGGCGAGCTGAATGAGGTGCAGGTTGAAACGCCCGTTCTCGCTGACGCTGCGGAAGAAATGCGGGACCAGCTCGGTCTTGAGGTCGCCCAGGCTCTCGACGCCGAACCGCACTTCGAAGTTGAGGAAGGCGCGGCCCGACAGGTCGACGCTTCCGAGCACGAGCGCGTCATCGAGCGGTACGGCGAGCGACCCAAAGCGCGCGAGGCCACGCTTCTCTCCCAGCGCCCGATACATCGCGCTGCCGAGCGCGATCCCGACGTCTTCAACGAGATGATGCCCGTCCAGGCCGTCGCCGGTCGCACGCAGCGTCAAGCCACAGCCCGAATGTTTGGCGAACGCCTCCAGCATGTGGTCGAGAAACTTCACGTCGGTCGCGATGGCGATCGGACCGCCGTCGAGCGCGAGTTCGAGGTCGACCGTCGTTTCTTTGGTCGCGCGCGCGATCGTCGCCCGGCGCGCGCCGTCTTCGATCAGGCGGAGGCTCCCGCGGCGTGCGGGGTGCCGTTGCCGAGGCCGTCGCCGTTTTTCCCGCGGCCGCGCGATTCGATCGGTACCCACGGCATGACCGGCGGTCCCGTATAGCGCGCCTGCGGACGGATCAAGCGGTTGTCGCCGAGCTGCTCGAGGATGTGCGCGGTCCAACCGGCCATCCGGCCGCACGCGAACATGCAGGTGAACTCGTCGGGCGGAATTCCCAGGCTGAACAGCGTCGGCGCGGTGTAAAACTCGACGTTGGCGTAGATGCGCTTGCCGGGTTTTTCTTCGTGGAGCACTTTGTTGGCGGCATCTTCGAGCGCGCGCGCGATTTCGTACCACTTCGGATCGGATGCGGCGCCGAGGGCCTTGGCCATCGACTCGAGATGTTCGGCACGCGGATCGCGCACTTTGTACTCGCGATGACCCATCCCCATGACGCGCTCGCCGCGCGCCAGCATCTCGCGAACGTACGTCTCGGCGCGCTCGGGCTTGCCGATGTCGAGGATCATCTTCATGACCTTACCGGGCGCGCCGCCGTGCAAATCGCCTTCGAGCGTCGCGACAGCCGAGGTCGCCGCTGCGAAGATGTCGGCCCGCGTCGAGGCGGTCACGCGCGCGGCAAAGGTCGAAGCGTTGAACGAGTGGTCGGCCAGCAACACGAGGTAGGTGTCCAGCGCGCGCTCGGCTTCCTTGATCGGACGCTCGCCGGTGCGCATGTATAAGAAATTGGCCGCGGTCGAGAGGTTCGGCAGCGGCTCGATCGCCTTGAGCCCGCGCCGGATCCGGTCCCACGCGGCGACGATCGAAGGGGTCTTCGCGATCAGGTGGATCGCCGCGCGCGGGTTGGACGGATGGGCGCCGTCTTCGTCCGCCGGCGTGAAGAGCGCGAGCGCTGAAACGTGCGTGCGCAGGACGTCCATCGGCCAGGCGTCCTTCGGCGTCGCCTCCATGAAATCGATGAGCGGCTGCGGCAACATGCGGTTGGCCGCGAGCCTCACCTTGAGGTCTTCGAGTTGGAACTTATTCGGCAGCTGCCCGAACAGCAGAAGATAGCAGACCTCTTCATATGTCGCGTGTTCGGCGAGGTCGTGGATGTCAAAGCCGCGGTAGGTTAAGCGGCCTTCGAGCCCCTCGACGTTGCTGAGGTCGGTCGAGCCGACGACGACGCCTTCCAGCCCACGATCGACGATAGTCCCTGGTTGCATAGGTTGTATAAATTCGGAAAGCCGCCGTCGTTTCCATGCGCCGCGGCGCGGACCGGCCGTACGCCTTGCGACAAACGTCCGCACCGGTCCGGGAGACGGCGGCTAGGGAACGTCTACCAGCGCGCGGCCGCGGTCGAGGGCCGCGCCGATCAGGCGGTCGATCAACACGTCGAACGAGATGCCTACGGCGGCGCACTCGTCGGGGAAGAGGCTCGTCGGCGTCAGGCCGGGCAGCGAATTGATCTCGAGGATGTACGGCCGGCCTTCCTTGGTGACGAGCACGTCGGTGCGCGAATAGTCGCGCAAGCCGAGCAGCCGGTGCGTCGAAAGCGCCAGCATCTGGATGCGGTGCGCGAGATCCGCGTCGATCTGAGCGGGACACTCGTGTTTGCTCTGACCCGCGGCGTACTTCGCATCGTAATCGTAGAAATCGTGACCGAGCGGCACGATCTCGATGACCGGCAGCGCTTCCTCGAACAGCACGCCGCACGAAAACTCCCGTCCCGCGATGTATTCTTCGGCCAGGATCGTGGAGCGTTCGGCCGAGAGCGCGATCATCGCGCGAGACCACTCTTCGTGCGTATGCACGAGCTTGACGCCGGCGCTCGAACCTTCGTTGCGAGGCTTGACGACCAGCGGCAAATTCAGCGAGCCGGGCAACAGCGGCAACGTGCCGCCGTCGAAATCGAACGTGTCCCAGGCCGGCGTCGGTAAGCCCTCGGCCGAAAGCAGTTTCTTGGTGAGGTGTTTGTCCATTGCGAGCGCGCTCGCGCCGAGGCCGCTTCCGTTGTAGGGAACGCGAAGCCAGTCGAGGACCCCTTGAATGGTACCGTCTTCGCCCGACGAGCCGTGCAGCGCGATGAACACCGCGTCCGGTTCCAGCTCGCGAATCGCGTCGACGAAGCGCTGATCGTAGTCGAGCGATTGCGTGACGTAGTCGAGCCGCTCGAGTGCCGCCGCGACCACCCGGCCGCTGGCAATCGAGACCTCGCGTTCCGAACCCTGGCCGCCCATGACGACCGCGACGCGCGCTTTGCTCACGCGAAGACCCCCACGAAGTGCACTTCTAACTCGAGTTCGACGCCGAATCGCTCGACGACGGCGCGTCGCACGCGTGCGAGCAGGCCGGCAACGTCGGCCGCGGTCGCGTCGCCGCGATTGAGGATGAAGTTCGCGTGCAGCTCGGAAACCTCGGCGCCGCCTTCGCGCCAACCCTTCGCTCCGGCCGCCTCGATCAAACGGCCGGCTTTATCGCCGGGAGGGTTGCGGAAGCACGAGCCGGCGTTGGGAAACTGAAGCGGCTGCGTTTTCTTGCGCCGGACGAGCCGCTCTTGCAAGCGTTCGCGCACGGCGCCGATCTCGCCGCGCTCGAAGGCGAGCGTCACGGACGCGACGATCGCGTCGCGCGCCAGCGTCGTGTGGCGGTAAAAATATTGCGGCGTCACCGCATGCGGTTCGGGTTTGCCCGGCGTCTGCACCCAGACCTCGCGCACGAACTCACCGATCTCCCGATCGGTGCCCGCATTCATGCGCAGCGCGCCCCCGACGCTGCCTGGGATGCCGGCGAGCCCATCGACTCCGAGCGCCCCGCGGCTCGCTGCCTGACCGACCAGCAACGACAGAGACGACGAGGCGCCGGCGCTTACCACCACGGCGGCCTCCTCCTCGGAGAACTCGAGTCGCGCGAAGTCGCCGGCCAGCCGGACGACCACGCCGCGAATGCCGCCGTCGCCGACCAGCAAGTTCGAACCGCTGCCGAGAACGTACCAGGGCAGTTTGCGTTTGGCGACGAGCCGCAACACGATTGCGAGTTCGTCCGTCGTTTCGGCGAGCAGCAGGGCGTCGGCTGGGCCTCCGATCTTCCACGACGTGTACGGGGCAAGCGGAGCGTCGAACTGAACGCGCTCGGCGAAGGTCTCGCGCAACTCCGCACGGTCGCGCTCGTCGAGCAGCGGCAGCAGCATCTCGGTTCCGAGCGCGCTCACGGAACGAGCGCCTCGTCACGTGCGAGCTCGGCCGCCAGCCGTTGAGCGACGGTGCTGATGGAGCCCGCGCCCAACATCAGGACGAGAGCCCCGGCGGGCGCGCGCTCGCGCAAGTAGTCCGGCACGTCTTCGACCGATCCGACGTATGCCACCGAGCCGCCGAGCGCGGCGAGCGGCGCTCCGATCGTGCGTGCGTCGACGCCGGGCAGCGGAAGTTCCGAGGCCGCGTAGACGTCGGTCAACACGATGCGATCGGCCGAGCGCAGCGCGCGTGCAAATTCCGCCGCAAGGTACTGCGTGCGCGAATAACGGTGGGGCTGAAAGACCGCCACGATCGGGCCCGCAAACTGCTCGCGCGCGGCCGCCAGAACCGCGGCGACCGCGGTCGGATGATGGGCGTAATCGTCGACCAGCGTCATGCGAGGCGAGCGCGCCAGAATCTCGAAGCGGCGCCGCACGCCGCGAAAGTCCGCGAGCGCCGTCGCGAGCGTTTCGAAGGGAATCTCCAGCGCCAATCCGACCGCGAGCGCGGCCAACGCGTTTTGCACGTTGTAGGCGCCGGGCACGGGCAGGCGTACCTCGCCCAAAGCTACGCCGTCGACGACCGCGTCGAAGCGCGAGCCGAAGTTCTCGTAGGTTGCCCCGCGGGCGCGCACGTCGGCTTGGCCAAAGCCGAAGGTTCGCGTGCGGGCGAGCCGTGGGAGCCGGGCCAGCGCCGCGGCGCGCACCTCGTCGATGCCGACGAGCGCGAGTCCGTCGCGCGGCACGCTCGTCAGAAACTTCTCGAAAGCCTCGACCAAGCCGGCGAGCTCGCCGTCGGAGGCAACGTGATCGTTTTCGACGTTGGTGACGACCGCGATCTCCGGTCGCAGCTCGAGAAACGAGCGATCCGATTCGTCGCTTTCGGCGACGAACCATTCGCCTTTTCCGTCGCGCGCGTTGCTGCCGGTGTCGCCGCGCTCGCCCCCGACCACGACCGCCGGATCGAGGCCGGCCGCCTCGAGCACGCAAGCCGTCATCGCCGTCGTCGTCGTCTTGCCGTGCGTGCCGGCGATGGCGAGGCCGCGCCGGCGGTGCATCAAGTGCGCGAGCAGCGCTCCGCGATGCACGATTTCGAGGGCGCCGTTCCGCGCGGCAACCAGTTCCGGATTTTCCGGATCGATCGCGGAGCTGACGACCACCGTCTTCGCGTCACCCAAGTTGCCCGCAGCGTGTCCGATCGCGATACGGGCGCCCTCATCGGCGAGCTGTTGGGTGAGCGGCGTGCGCCGATCCGACGATCCCGAAACGCGAAAGCCGCGCTGCAAAAGGATGCGCGCCAGCGCGGACATGCCGATTCCGCTGATGCCGATGAAATGGACCGCGCCGGAAAGCTTCACGGACGTTGGTTTTTCGCAGGCAGCCAACGCTTCACCCGTTCGCGCACCGCGGCCCGCGGGTCCGTATCCCCCGCACGCGCTGCATCGCGCATCGCGCCGAGACGCTCGGGTTGCAGCAAGGCCTCCAGTTCGCGAAAGAGCCGGTCCGCGTCCAGCTCGCGATCCGCCACGACCGAGGCGGCGCCTCCCCGCGCGAACGCAGCGGCGTTGCGAGCTTGGTGATCGGCCGTTGCGAACGGAAACGGCACGAGCAGCGCGGGGGTGTGCGTTGCAGCCAACTCGCCTAAGGTCGAAGCTCCCGAGCGCGTCACGACCAGATCCGCTGCCGCATACGCGGTACGGGGATCTTCGAGATATTCGACGAGGTGCACCGCACCGGCTGAGAGCGCTCCTCGTTCGCGCTCGGCGATCCAATCGTGGTCGCGCGCGCCGCTCACGTGGAGAATTTGCCAGTCCGCCGGTAATTCGCGTCCCGTGACGAGCGTCGCGACTGCCTCATTGAGCGAACGCGCGCCCTGACTTCCGCCCATCACGACGACGGTCGTCTTGCGCGGATCGAGCCCGAGCGCGAGCCGCGCTTCGGCGGCCGCGAGCGGGCGCAGCATCGAAGCGCGCACCGGCGTTCCGGTCAGCACGGCTTTCTTGCCGAGCGCTTCGGCCGACTCGGGTGCGTTGAGCCAGACCTCGTCGACGAGCGGACCTAAGAGCCGGTTCGTCAAGCCGGGCACCGCGTTCGCTTCGAGCAGCGCTACTTTCGCGCGCGATTGTCGCAGCAGCCGCAGGCAGCGCAGCGCCGCGACAACCGGCAGCGCGACGTAGCCGCCGGTCGCGACGGCCACGTCCGGCCGAAAGCGTCGCAGCACCGCGAGCGCTTGAAAAAATCCGGCCACGTTCGCAACGAGCGTCCGCGCGAGCGCCGGTGAGATTTTGCGTAACAGCGGCGCGGCATCGACGAAGGCGGCAGAGAGCCCGGCCTTCGGGACGATCGAAGCTTCGAGCCCGTCGCGCGTTCCGACGAAGAGCACGTCGAGCGGCGCGAAAGCCGGGTCTTCGGCGAGCGCTTCGGCGATGGCCAGTGCCGGATACACGTGCCCACCCGTCCCGCCGCCGGTCAAGAGCAGCCTCACTCCCGCAGCGTTCGCCGGAAGCGTCCGACGTTAACGACCAACGCGACGGCGACCAGCGACGTCACGAGCGACGATCCGCCAAACGAGATGAAGGGCAGCGGCACACCGGTAACCGGCCACGACGACGTCACGACGCCGAGGTTGACGAAAGCCTGAATGACGATCATCGCCATGCAGCCGACCGCGAGCAGAAAGCCGAAGCGATCGGGAGCTTGCAGCGCGATGCGGCACGCGCGATAGGCGAACACGACGAAGAGGACGACGATCAGCGCCAGCCCGATGAAGCCGAGTTCTTCGCCGATGATCGCCGCGATGAAATCGGTGGGCGCTTCGGGTAACCAGAAGAACTTCTGGCGCGAGAAGCCGAGGCCGAGGCCGGTCAGTCCGCCGCTGCCGAGCGCCATCAACGACTGCACGATGTGGAAGCCCTTGTCGACCGGATCGGACCAGGGGTCGATGAACGCCGAGACGCGCGCGAGCTTATACGGATCGTGTTTGATCAGCGCGACCACGCCGAGGGCGACCGTCAAGCCGATGATTCCCAAGTGCGCCGGCCGCGCTCCCGCGACGAAGAGCATCACGGCGGCGGTGAACGCGAGCAAGCTCGCCGTTCCCAGATCCGGCTCCTTGACCACCAGGACCGCCATCAACAGCGTGATGAAAGCGAGCGGGAACACGCCGCGGGTGAACGAGCGGATGCGTTCGCCTTTGGTGGCGAGCGCGGAGGCAAGGTAGAGCACGAGCGCGAGCTTCGCGAACTCCGAGGGCTCGAAGGACAACGGGCCGAGGCCGATCCAGCGCCGGGCTCCCCCGACGTAGACGCCCACGTGCGGAACGAAGACGAGCAGCAACGCGGCAACGCACAACCCGAGGAACACGGGTGCGGCCTTGCGCAGCCGGCGGTAGTCGACGCGATAGGCCAGCAGCGCCGCGCCCAGCGCGGCGATCAGCCACGCCAGCTGCCGCTTGAGAAAGAACGTCGCGTCGTGATGGAGCGCGACCGCATAGGCGCTGGACGCGCTGAAGACCATCGTGACGCCGAGCGCCACGAGCAGCGCGATCGCTGCGACGAGAATCGCGTCCGGCGGCGCCTTGGGCGCGGTTTCATCCACGTGCGGCTGCCGCGGATCCGTCGACCGCGCGAGCGAAGGCGTCGCCCCGCGCTTCGGCTGAAGCGAACATGTCGAACGAAGCGCAGCCGGGCGAAAGCAGCACCACGTCGCCGGGTTGGGCCAGGCGCCGCGCGGTATCGACTGCTTCTTCCATGGAACCGGCGCGGACGCTGGGGGCCGGAGCGATGGCCGCTTCGATCTCGTCGGCCGCTTCGCCGATCAGCACGATCTTCTTGACGTGGCGCCGCACGGCATCCGCCATCGCGCGAAAGTCGGTGCGCTTCGATTTCCCGCCCGCGATCAGAACGATCGGCCGGTCGAACGACTCGAGCGCGGCTACCACCGAGCCGGGGTTGGTCGACTTCGAGTCGTCGACGTAGAGCACGCCGTCGAACTCGCCGAGCGGCTGGAGGCGGTGCGGCAGCGGCTCGAACTCGCGCACCGCCGCGCGCAGCGTTTCGGGATCGAGCCCCGCCGCGAGTCCGACCAAGATCGCGCCCAAGACGTTCGAAACGTTGTGCCGTCCCTGCAGTGGAACTTCCGAAACCGGCATAATCTCAACCGGTCGCGGATCGCCGGTCGGCGGCGCGTACGTGATGCGCTCGTGGCGCAAATAGAGCGTCGTCATGCGCCGCGGACTCATTCCGAACCAAAGCGCGCGCGACGGAATGCGCGAAGCCTGTTCGCCTTCGGCCAGCTGTCCGATCAGCGGGTCGTCGAGATTTCCGACGAACGTGTCGCCCGGTCCCTGGTTGGCGAAGATGCGCAGCTTCGCCTCGGCGTATTCGTCCATCGAGTGGTAGCGGTCGAGGTGGTCCGGCGAGAGGTTGAGGATCGCGGCGATGCGCGGCTTGAACGAGCGAATCGATTCGAGCTGAAACGACGAGACTTCGGCGATGACCCAATCGTCCGGTTCGGCGACGAAGGTTTCGTCGATCAAGGCGTTGCCGATGTTGCCGCCGACGTGCGTCGTTTTCCCGGCGCGCCGGAACTCGGCGCCGATCAGGGCCGTCGTCGTCGTTTTGCCCTTCGTGCCCGTCAGCGCGACGATCGGCGCCTTGCAAATCCGGTAGGCGACTTCGATTTCCGAATAGACCGGCACGCGCGCGGCCTGCACGCGCCGCACCAAGTCGCCGTTGAGCGGGATGCCCGGCGAGAGCACGGCCGACGTCAGGCGCGGCAGCACCGCGCCGAGGTCGGCCGGCGTTACGAAACGCACGCCGGCACGTTCGAGTTGCTGCGCCAGGTCGCGCAAGAGCGCCGGGTCTTTTTCGTCGGTCGCGTAGACGGTTGCGCCACGGGCGCGCAAGACGCCGCAACTCGCGATGCCGCTGCGCCCGAGACCGATGACCAGCACGCACTCGCGCGCGTCGAAGGAGCCGCTCTGTGGATTCATCGAGCCAGCGCGGCCCCGGCGAGCGAGAGCAGCGCCGAAGCCGTCCAGAAGCGGCCGGTAACTTTTGTCTCGGGCCAGCCGCCCAACTCGAAATGATGGTGCAGGGGGCTCATACGGAAGATCCGTTTTTTCGTCATCTTGAAATATGCCACTTGGATGATTACGGAAAGCGTTTCGGCTACGAACACGCCGCCGACGAGCAGCAGTAAGAGAACCGAGCCGGCCAGGATGGCGCTGCCGGCGAGCACGGCGCCGAGCGCGAGCGCACCGGTATCGCCCATGAAAAGCCGCGCCGGATGGCGGTTGAAGAAAAGGAAACCGGCAACCGAGCCGGCGACCGCGAGATCGACGAACGTCACGCCTGGGACTCCGCCGCGCCAAGCCAGCCAGGCGAGGAGCAGCAGCGGCGGCAACACGGTGCCGGCGGCGAGCCCATCGAGTCCGTCGGTGAGGTTGACGCCGTGCGTCGCGCCCAAAACCGCGCACAAACCGAGGGCGTACCAGGCCCAGTGCGGCACGTGCAACGCGTACGTGCCCGTCGTGAAAACCACGTCGCGGAGACCCGCCGGAGCGACGCGTTCCGCGACCAAGAGAAACGCCACGCCCGCGAGCGCCGTCAGCAAAAGCTTCGTGCGCGCGCGCAGCCCGCGATTGCGGCCGCTGCGTATCGAGCTGAAGTCGTCGGCGAAACCGATGAGACCGCACGCGATGACGAATCCCTCGAGCGCGGCGCCGGCATACGTGGGGTGCCACGCAGCGGCGATCAAGATCGCGGCAAGAAACAGCAGGCCGCCCATCGTCGGCGTTCCCGTCTTGCTCGCGTGCGTTTGGGGTGCATCTTCGTACGCTACTTGGCGAAGCGAGGCACGCCGCAAGTCCGCGATCAACCGATCGCCGATCGCAAGCGTAAAAGCGAACGTCGCGGCGCCGAGCAGCACCGCGCTCCAAATCGAGCTCGCGCTCCAAATCGCGTTCACGCTGCGGCCCCGGCCAGCGGCGAGGCCCCGGAACCGCGCCAGCTCAACACGACGATCGGCGTTTGCTCGTCGCCGTTGCCGTGCGGGTTCGACTCGAGCGCGGCGCGCACGCGTTCGCGCTCGACGCCGGGCGAAGCGCCCAAGATCTTCGCGATGCCGAGGTCGTTGGCATCGACGATCACCGCGTGCGTGCCCGTCTGCGCGGCGATCGCGCCGGCGGCGCCCTCGGGATCTTCAGGCCCGAGCACGATCGTGCGCTCGAAGGGCGGCAGCGTGCCGGTGTAACCGTCGATGGCGGAGATCGTCTCGCCCAGCAGCCGGTAGAAAACGCCGCGCTGACCGGCTAACCGCCCGGCGACGTGCGCGCCGGCCGCAAGAACCACTTTCCAAGCGCCGGCTTCATCGATGACGAGCTGCAGCGATTCGGGCTGATTGACGGTCGCGAGCGCCCCGGCGCGGCGCGACAGGAAGTACGCGAGGCGGCTCGGCCGGATCGTTTCGGCGGCGATCGCCCGGCCCTGCGCGATCGCGACCGCCGTCTCCGAGACGGCGACGACGTCGTCCGGGCGCGCGATGCCGGCCACGGCCTCCGCGACGACGCAAGCCACGTCGTCGCCCGCCCGCACGAGCCGCGTGCGGACTGGAATTGCGACCAGCTGCGCGGCGAACGGCGCGCGCCGCGTTGCGGGCGCCGAACGTCCGATGACCGTCACGGCCTCAGGCATAGACGGCCCGCAGCCCTTCGCGGATTTCCTCGAGCTTGTAGCGGCGCGAACCTTTGAGTAACAGCACGTCGCCGGGACGCGTCCGCTCGCGCAGCAGCGCGATCGCCTCGGCGTTCGTGGCGAAGCGCAGCGTGCGTTCGGCCGGAAAACCGGCAGCCCGCGCGCCGCGTTCGAGCTCGGCCGCAAACTCGCCGCCGGCCAGCAGCCAGTCCAGGCCCGCCTTGGCCGCAGCCGCGCCGACTCGCTCGTGCATTGCGGCCGCGTCGTTCCCGAGTTCCGCCATCCCGCCGAGCACCGCGAGCCGCCGTACGGCGCCTTCGCGCGAGAACGAGTCGAGCGTCGCGAGCGTGCCGCTCATCGACGCGTTGTACGCGTCGTAAATCACCTCGAAATCGCCGATGCGCACGCGCTCGTAGCGGCCCGCGGGCAAGACCAGGCCCGGGATCGCCGCCGCCACCCGTTCGGCCGGGAGCGCCGAGCGCGAGCGCGCCGGCCACGGCTGCCGCGAGATTGGCGAGGTTGTGATCGCCCGGTACGTCGCACGCGATCGCGAACGTGCGGGAACCGCCCGGCTCGTGCACGACGAGCCGCTCGCGGCCGACCAGCAGCGTCTGCCGCGCTCCCGCCGGTTCGTGCGCCGCGTCGCCGCTCGCGCGCGTCGCGAACCATTCGACGCGTTCGCCGAGCGTCGGTGCGCGCCGGCGCGAGACGGCGTCGTCGAAATTCAGGACGGGCAGCGCGCCAGTCGCAAAGATCCCCCACTTCGTCTGCGCGAGCCGCTCGGGCGAGCCCATGATCTCGAGGTGCGCGTCGCCGATGTTCGTGAGGATCGCGACGTCGGGAAGCGCGGCGCGCGCCAACGGCTCGATCTCGCCGAAGTGCCGCGCACCGATCTCGACCACGAGCGCGTCGACGCCGGGTTCGAGCCCGAGCAGCAGCTTCGCGACGCCGAACTCGTTGTTCTCGTTGGCAAGCGTGGCCGCAACGTGCCAATCGGTAGCGCGTTCGAGCAGTTGCGTCAGCAGCGCTTTAGTCGTGGTTTTGCCCACGCTCCCGGTGATCGCCGCGACCTTTGCGTGCGAACCAAGGCGCGCCAGCCGTGCGAAGGCGAGCAGCGCGAGGGTCGTGTCCGCGACGACGAGCGCGGGAACCCCGGTAGGCACCACGGCCGCGTCGGCGACGACGAGCGCCGCCGCCCCGCGCGCCGCGGCTTGCGCGGCGAAGTCGTGTCCGTCGAACGAGGCGCCGCGCAGCGCGACGAACACCTCGCCGGGTTCGAGCGTGCGCGAGTCGGTCGAGATCCGAAAGGCCGAGGGGAAGCTCGCGCCTGACAGCACGCGTGCACCGCTTGCGACGATCGCGGCGTCCCGCTCGACGGTCATCCTGCCTCCGAGCGCGCGGCTAACGCTCCGCGTACTTCGTCGCGATCGTCAAAATGCCCGACGGTCTCGCCCACGATCTGGTAGGTTTCGTGGCCTTTGCCGGCCACGACGATCGTGTCGCCGGGTTTCGCCTCGCTGACGGCACGCCGGATCGCTGCGCGCCGGTCGAGCTCGACGCCGACCGCTTCGCGTTCGTCGACGCCCGCCAGAATATCTTCGACGATCGCCGCCGGCTCTTCACTGCGCGGATTGTCGCTCGTGACGATCGTGCGGTCGGCCAGCGCGGTCGCAATGCGTCCCATCTCAGCGCGTTTACCCCGGTCGCGATCGCCGCCGCAGCCGAAGACGGCGATCACGGCGCCGTGCGAGGTCTCGCGTACCGCCATCAGCACCGCGGCCAGCGCGTCGGGCGTGTGCGCGTAATCGACGACGACCTCGACCCCGCCCGCCTCGAAGCTCTCCATCCGCCCCGGCACCGGTTCGGTCGCGGCAAGCGCGCTCGCGCTGGCGCGATCCTCAATGCCGAAGCGCCGCGCGACGCAGATCGCCGCAAGCGCGTTGGAGACGTTGAAGCGGCCCGGAAGGGGTAGGCTGAAGCGCAAACCGTCGAGCGTAAAGCTGCTGCCGCGCGGGCCGAGCGCCACGTCGGCCGCATGCGCGCCGGCACGAACGCCGAGCCCGTACGTCCAAACGCGCTCCGCCGGAAACTCCGACGCCCATTGCCGGCCCAGCGGATCGTCGGCGTTGTAGATCCCGAACGCCGCCGCTTCGAAGAGCGAGCGCTTCGCCGCGGCATAGGCTTCGAAGGTTTGGTGAAAGTCCAAGTGGTCGCGCGTCACGTTGGTCAGCACGGCGACGTCGACGGTCACGTCGCGTGCCCGCTCGAGCGCGAGCGCGTGCGAGCTGAGCTCGAGCGCGACGGCCGCAGCACCGCGGTCGCGCATCTCGCCGAGCAGCATCTGCAGCTCGAGCGCGAGCGGTGTGGTATTGTCCAGCGACCACATCGCGCCGCCGAATTGCGCGCCGAGCGTGCCGATGCGTCCGCAGCGAATGCCGTTGGCCTCGAGGATGCGCTGCACGAGATGCGTCGTGGTCGTCTTGCCGTTCGTTCCGGTAACGCCCACGATCTCGAGGCTCTGCGAGGGGTTCCCGTAGAAGGCTGCGGCAAGTTGCGAGAGCGCGCGGCGCGTGTCGTGCACGACGACCGTGGTCACCGCTTCCGGCGAACCGTGCGCGGCGAGGAAGGCCGCATCGACGACGATCACCTGCGCACCCGCGGCCACGGCTCGATCGACGAAGGCGTGGCCGTCGAAGCGCTCGCCGCGCAAGGCAACGAACATCGCGCCGGGCCGCACCGCCCGCGAGTCGTGCACGAGTAAGCCGACCGAACGCTCCGCTTCGCCGACGACGCGGGCGTCCTCGAGCGACGCGAGCAGGGGAGCCAACGCGACGGTTCGGGGTGAGGCCGGGGTCATAAGCGGGGCTTCGACGCCGGCCCCGCGCGCACCAAGCGGTCGAAGTGCGGCAGAATCCCGGCATGCAGCATCGCCAGCCGGGCGATCTCGCTGAAAGCGGGAGCGGCGACAACCGAGCCGTAGATTGCGCCCTGCGGCCGGTCGATCTTCACCAAGATGACGTAGCGTGGCGACTCGGCCGGAATCGTCCCGATGAACGAGGCGACGTATTCGCCCGGGACGTAGGCGCCGTTTTCAGCGATCTGCGCGGTGCCGGTCTTGCCGGCCGTCGTATAGCCCGGAATCTGCGCCGTCGGGTTGCCCGTACCGCGCGTCACGACGGTGCGCATGAAGCCGCGCAGCGTCGCCGCGGTCGCGGCCGAGATCGCGCGGTGCTCGACTTCGGTCCCATAGCGGTAGACCAGGTTGCCGCGTTCGTCGAGGATCTCCGAGGCGATGCGCGGCCGCAGCAAGAGGCCCCCGTTCGCGATCGCGCAGTAGGCGCGCGCCATCGCCAGCGGCGTCGTCGCGATTCCGTGGCCGAACGAGATCGTCGGCAACGTGGTATCGCCCCAAGAATCGAGCCGGGGAACGATGCCGGGGTTCTCGCCGGGCAAATCGACCTCGGTCGGTTCGCCGAAACCGAAGGCGGCGATCGTCCGCATCATCGTTCGCGCGCCGATCGCGAGTCCGACCTCGGCCGCACCGACGTTATGGGAGTAATCGACGATTTGCTCGAGCGTTTCGCCGTTACCGCTCGACGCGAGAAAACCGTCTTCGGCGTTGTGAATGACGTGCGAGCCGATGCGCAGCTCGTCGCGCGCCGGGAAACGCTCCGTCAAGCTGACTTTCCCGCTGTCGAGCGCGGCTGCCGCGGTGATCAGCTTGAAGGTCGAGCCGGGCTCGTACGCATCGGCCACCGCGCGGTCGCGCCGCTCGTCGGGCGAGTAATGACCGAAGTCGCGTGCGTCGTAGTCCGGGGAGTTGGCCAGCGCCAGAATCTCGCCCGTCCACGGATCCATCACCAGCGCCGAGCCGCTGCGCGCGTGCCACTTGGCGACCGTTTCGTGCAAGACTCGCTCCACGCTGTACTGCAAATACGAATCGAGCGTCAAGACGAGAGTGTGACCGGCGTGCGCCGGCACGACGACGTGCGGCGGCGCAAAGGGCAGCGCGCGCCCGAATTGATCTGCTTCGAGCGACATCTCGCCGACCGTCCCGCGCAGGATGCCGTCGAACTCGTACTCGATCCCCTCGAGCCCGTTCTCGTCGATGCCGGTGAAGCCGAGCATCGTCGAAGCGAGCCGCCCGGCGGGAACGAAACGGATTCCCGTGTTCTCGGGGACGACGCTGATCCCGTCGAGCGGGTGCTGCGAAAGCCGGCCGGCCAGCACGCTCGGAATCTTGCGCTCGACCACGACGTACGAATCGCGCGAGCGCAAGCGCGCTTCGACGAATGGCTCCGGCAAGCCGAGCAGCGGCGCCAAAGCTTGCGCCGTGGCCGCTTTATCGCGGACGTCGGCCGTCGTCGCGTACACGCTCTGCGACGGAATCGAGCGGACCAGCACCACGCCGTTGCGGTCGAGAATCGCGCCGCGCCGTGCAGCCAAATCGACGGTGCGCAGGCGCTGCTCGTACGCGCGATGCGCGAGCCACGGGCCCTGGCGGATCTGCACGACGTAAAGCCGCCAAATCAAGAAGGCCGCGATGGTCGCAAAGAGATAGAACGCGACCTTCGCGCGCAGGCGGCTCGTGCGCTCGAGCGCCGCGGCTGGACGGCGCGCGACGTAGGGGCGCGCCGGGTTCAATGGATCCAGGCGGTGAGCGAGGCGAGGAACGCGCCGCCGTGCGTCGGGGCCGGCGGTTGCGGCAGGCGCGCGACGCTGAGCGAGGCGCTCTCCTTCATGCCGAGGTCCTTCGCGATGCGCTCCAGGCGCTCGCGCGATTCGAGCGCTCCGAGCCGCTGGTCGAGCTGCGTGGTTTCGTCGATCAATTGGGCGCGCGTCTGCGCGTTGCGCGTCAATTCGTAGCTCATGCGCGTGACGTTGGCCATCAAGCCGAGATAGACGAAGACCCCGAGCGTGAGGACGGCCAGCGTGAAGACGATCCGCACGACGGAGGCGTAGCGGTCGCGCCGGCTGCGCGCGCGGCGGCGCGTGACGGCGCCGCGGCCGGCGCGCGAGCCGGTCCGCGGACGCGGGCTATCGGAAAAATCGGGCTGGGTCCGTGCGATCATGCGGCGCGCTCCGCGACGCGGAGCTTGGCGCTGCGGGCGCGCGGATTGCGTTCGCGCTCGGCTTCGCCGGCCGACAGCGGTTTGCGCGTCAAGACCGAAAGCCGGGGATCGTTTCGAAAGGTTTGCTTCACGATGCGGTCCTCGAGCGAGTGAAAGGTGATGACGGCGATGCGCGCCCCGGTTTCGGTGCGCTCGGCGGCCGCGGCAAGGCCGCGTTCGAGCGCGCCCAGCTCGTCGTTGACGGCGATGCGCAACGCTTGGAAGGTGCGAGTCGCCGGGTGGATCCGCTCGCGCCGGCCGCGCACGTGGACCGCGCCCGAGACGAGCCGCGCCAGCTCGAGCGTGCTCTGCGGAAGGCGGCCGGCTTCGCGGGCGCTCACGATCGCGCGCGCGATTCGCCGCGAAGCGCGCTCCTCGCCGAAGCGGTAAATGAGGTCGGCAAGTTCCGTTTCGCTCGTCACCGCGAGAAGGTCCGCGCGCGCTCGGGCCGCTGCCCGCACTCATGCGCATATCGAGCGGACCGTCCGTCTGGAAGGAAAAGCCGCGCTCGGCGCGATCGAGCTGCATCGAGCTGACGCCCAAATCGAAAAGGACCCCGTCAACGCGTTCGATGCCGCGTTCGTCGAGCTCGCGCGCCAGCTCGTCGAAGTTGCGATGCACGAGTTCCAGCGACGCGGCGAGAGCGGGCGGGACGCGCGCGTTCGGATCGCGATCGAAGGCGAGGACGCGCGCGCCGCGCTCGACGAGAGCGGCGCTGTGGCCGCCGGCGCCGTAGGTCGCATCCAAATAGAGCCCGCCGGGCCGCACTGCGAGCGCCTCGACGACTTCGGCGAGCAGAACCGGAACGTGTTCGAGGGCCACACTAATAGAGGCCCAATTCCGTCGCCAGCGCGGCGGCGTCGGCATCGGAAGGTTTCATCTTGCCGAGCTTGTCCTTGGCCCAGATCTCGACGCGCGTCAGCGAACCGATCGCGACGATCTCGCGTTCGATCGCGGCGTAGGTTCGTTGCGCCGCAGGGATCAGCAAGCGGCCCTGCGCGTCGCACGCAGCTTCGTCGGTATGCGCGAAAAGATGGCGCACGAAACGGCGGTAGCGTTCGTCCTTCACCGGTGCCGCGTCGAGACGCTCGCAAAACGCTTCCCACGTGGCCGACGGGTAGAGGGCGAGGCACGCGTCGGGTGGGGCGATCGTTACGATGAAGCCTCCACCCAGACGCTCGCGAAACCGCGCGGGCACGACCAGCCGGCCCTTGTCGTCAAGGGTGAGCTCGACCCGGCCGGTAAAGCGCGGCAGATCGCGTGCCAGGGGAAGACCTCCACTCAAACCCACCAGTTACCACTGGCAACCACTATAAACCCCCGTGCACGCCTGCGCAAGGCCGCAGCGCGAGGTGTGAAGCGGTGCGAACGCACGTTCGATGCGCGCGGAACGCGCGCGACAAAAACGTCGCCGGCTGAAACAGCGCAGCGAATGGGCTCGCCGCGAGCGCGACCGGTCCCTTACGGGACGGGCGCCGGGCTCATTTCCGGATTACTGGGGCGGTGCGATCGTGATCGACTCGTTGAACAGCGAGAAGCGCACGATCGACGTTTTCCCGGACGATTCGGTGTCGATCCGATGCACGCGGCCGTCGCTGCCGATGTACACGGTGCTCGGGGTCGAGTTGCCCTTGCTCAGCACGGAGTAGAGGTGCAGCGTTTCGCCGTCGACGCTCTTCGTGCCGAGGTCGGTGACGGTCACGTCCTTCGGGTCGGCCGCGAACGATTGCGCGGTCGACAAGCCGCCCGTCATCCGTCCCATCGAATCGGCCGCGCCGGGCATCTGCATCCAATGCCCGTTCACCTGGACCCAGGTCGCCGTCCCGATGTGCACGATCTTCGTGGGGCCGATCGTCATTTGCATCTTGTCGGGGACGACGACGTCGCCCTCGCTCGTCTTTCCGGAAGCGTCGATCGTAAAGTGATAGGCCGTCAGCTGCCCAAAACCGATGAAGGCGTTTTTCACGTCGTCGGTAGGCGTGGCGAGTGCCGGCGCGGCCAGCGCCGTCACAAGCAAAGCGGTCGGAACGATACATCCGCGCATGAAGCCTCCTCGCCCGCCCCGGGGCAGCGCCGCTCTCCTTAGCCGAGGCGAGCGAGCCGTACCTTCCCGGCTCCGCGACGTGTGAGGTCCGCGAAGCGCGGGCCACACCTTGTCTGCGCTGCCCGCAAGGCCGGAGGCTGCGGACCGTAGCCGACGAACGGAAGCCCTGCGTGATCCGGACAATCGCCGCTTTTTTTGCGCTTGGCTCGCTCTTCGGCTGCAGTGGCGGGGGCCTGATTCCGTCTGGGCCGCACGGGATGGCCGATGCCGAAATCCGGCGCCTGGTCGCCATGCAGTCGCTGCGCGCGCACGTCTCGCCGGCGCTGGTCACTGCGATGATCCAGGTCGAGTCGCACGGCGACCCGAGCGCGGTCAGCGAATCCGGTGCCGCCGGCCTCATGCAGCTCATGCCCTCGACGGCCGTCACATACGGCGTTTCCAACCGTTTTGACCCTGAAGAAAACGTGTCGGGAGGATGCCGGTACTTGCACGATCTGCTCGTCCGCTATCACAACAACGTGTCGCTGGCGCTCGCCGCCTACAACGCCGGTCCCGGCGCGGTCGACGCGTCGCGCGGCATTCCGCCCTTCTCAGAGACGCGGGCCTACGTCGCACGCGTCTCGGCCGCGCTTCGCTCGACGCCGATCTTCTAGCTCTTCGTGGCTACGGTTCCGGGCGTTCGTGCCGCACCGCTCGTGCCGACGCATCTGCTCCGTCTGCCCATTCTCGACAGTTACATCCTGCGAGAATTAGCGGGACCGTTCGGCTTCTCGCTGGCGGCCTTCTACTTGTTTTGGGTCGTCAATATTTTCTTCTTGGCGGCGGAATACATCATCAACAACCACGCGCCGCCGATCTTGCTGCTGCGCTTCCTGATCTTTCGCATGCCGCAATGCACGCCGTACGCCTTTCCCTTCGCGTGCCTCTTCGGCACGCTGCTCGCGTTCGGCCGCCTCGCCGCCGACAACGAGATCACCGCGCTCCGGACCTCGGGCGTTTCGTTCCTGCGGATCTGCACGACGCCGCTGATCGTCGGCCTTTCGATGTTCGCGCTTTCCTATTACGTCAACGATACCGTCGCGCCGAAGGCCGTCGAGCTGTCGACCCGGACCTTCTACCAGATCGTCTACCACACCGAGGAATTGCCGATCTTACCGCAATTCTTCCGCAAGGACGACGCCACCGGCAACGTGTTCTACGTCGGCAACGTCGAGCTCGATCACAAGACGATGGACGACGTGATGATCTTCGAACAGGCGGTGAACAGCCCGTTCCGGCGCGTGATCAACGCCCAGAAGGCCGTCGTCATCGGGCAGACCCTGCACCTCATCGACGCGCGCGTGACGGAATTCAAACCGACGGGCGAGTTCAACGGCGGCATCAAGAGCAACAGCGTCGACATCGCGCTCCCGCTCGGCGAGACGCTCGATCAGTTCCTCAACACCGCCCAAAACGACGCGTACGCGATGAATTCGAAGGATCTCTCCGGTCAGGTCAAGGCGATGCAGAGCACGGGCCAGGGCGGCCAGGCGCTCGACTTGCTGAAAATCACGCTCGCGCAGAAGCTCGCACTGCCGTTTGCTTCGATGATCGCCGTCGTGCTCGCCCTGCCGCTCGCGACCGCCTTCGGCAAGAAAGGCCGGACCCTCGGCATCGCGCTCTCGATCGTCTTGTTTTGTATTTACTATCTTTTCATGGCGGCGTTCTCCGCGCTCGGTAAGGCGGAGGCGCTCAATCCGTATCTCGCGGCGTGGATCCCGAACATCGTCCTCGGAGCCGCCGGCGCTTTCATGTTCCACCGGGTCGAGCGCTGACCGTCCTGCGCCGCGCACGCGCCGCGACGGCGCTTCTTCTCGTGCTGACCCTGGCCGCGAGCGGGCTGCGTCCTGCCTCGGGCGAGCCGCAACAATCCGGCATCGACGCGCGCGTGCTGAAAGTCATGAACGAGACCGGCTGCGGTCTTCCCACGCTCAAGAGTACGCCGGCCGCCGGCGCGCCGCGTCCCGCGAGTAGCGCACGCGTTTCGCGCGTGCTGAGTTACCAGGTCGCACAAGCCGAATCGCCCTCGCCCGCGGCGACGGATCAACCCGCTTCGCCCGCGCCGCCGGCCGGCGCAACGGCGACGCCGACGCCGAGCCCGAGCCCGAGTCTCGTCCCGATCCCGCCGGCACCGCATTTTCCCGGCTCGCTAATCCCGCCGACGCCGATCGGTTCGCCCAGCGCGACGCCGCCGCCGCTGCCGACGGCGACGCCGTCGCCCTCGCCGGGACCGATCTATCTCGACACGTCGGGAACGCCGCCGCCGATTCCGTTGAAAGGCGCGTCGCCGACGCCGGTTCCGCCGCCGACGGCTACCCCGGCGGTCTCACCCTCGCCGCTGCGCACGCTCGCACCGAACTCGGTGGTGGCCATCGCGGATTCGCTGCAAGGTTCGACCGAAGAGGGTCACCCCGGCGATCTCATCGGCAACGTCCACATCTTCTATCAAGAGGGCCAGATCGTCGGCGAGCGCGCGCACTTCGACGGCGACCACACCGTAACCATCACCGGGCACCCGTACCTCATCAACCACATTCAAGATACGATTCTCTACGGCGACGAGATCGATTTCGATACGCGCACGCGCAAAGCGGTTCTGACCAACGGCCACGGCGAGACGACCGAAGGCGTGGAGACGGGGAAACTTCACTACACCGCGCAGCGTCTCAACGCCGCGACGACCGGCGTCAGCCACGGCGAGCGCGCTTCGTTCACGACGTGCGAGAACCCGCACGGCGGCTATCACATCGAAGCGCGCCAGCTCGACATCTATCCGGGCGACAAGCTCATCGCCCGCAAAGCCGTGCTCTTCCTCGGGCCGCTGGCCATCCTCTACTTACCGCTGCTCGTCATCCCGCTGCGCAACGTCAAAGACCCGCGCCGCCAAACCAACTTCATTCCGGTGGTCGGCTACGACTCGGTCGAGGGCTACTACATCAAAGCGCGGCTCGACTTCTACTACTCGGAATACTATTTCGGCTACTATCGGCTGGACTACTATACCAAGGAAGGCCTCGGGCTCGGCTACACCGCCTTCATCGGAACCAAGAACCACCGGCGCTACGTCACGATCGACGCCTATACGATCAACAATCACGTCCAAAACGCGCGCCAGACGAACTTCAACCTGCAAGAAACCGAGAATTTTTCATCGCGCATCCGCGGGCAATTCGGGGCAACCTACACCGGCGACTACGGTCCCCAGCTGACGCTGCCCGCCACCGAGAACTTCAACGCCTCGATCGTGCGTCAGGGCGATCGCAGCACGCAGAACGTTACGCTCTCGCGCTTCCAGCAAGGCTCGCTCTCGGACAATACCAATATCGGCTTCATCGATTCGATTCAGATCGGTCAGAACCTCAACCAGCAGTTCAACTTGACCTACACGCAGTTCGACAGCTCGCTGTCGACGACCAACACGCTGCACATCAATACGCTGACCCACCTCTTCACCAAGTTCGCGGACTACAACGTCACCTACGACAAGACCAACTACAGCGAAGACCCTTACGGGTACAATAGCGAACCTCAGCTGCAGATCTTACCGCACTACAACATCCCGGGCTTGCCCTGGCAGCCGCAAGTCCAATTCACCGCCGGACTCTACACCGAGCCGCAGAACGCGTTCACGGCCGGCCGCGCCGAGCTGTATTTCAGTCAGCCGGTGTTCCTCAAGGTCTTCGGCAACAGCGACTTTTCGGGCAACTACAGCATCCGCCAAGACTGGTACACGACGGGCGACGAGAAGGCGTTCGCGATGCAGAACATGGCACTCAACACGCCGATCGGAAGCAACATCGTCAACTCGGTGACCTACAACGAGCAGAATCCGATCGGTCCGCCGGACGTCCCCTTCCAACTGCTCGACCATCTCTCCGGCGGGGCCCACGGCGCGCAGGACACGCTCCGTTTCTTCGACCGCGACCTGTTTTCGGTATCGCTCTCGACCGGCACCAACTTCGACCGTCAAGCCCAGCCGATTTCGTACCAGATCACCGCGCGGCCGTCGCTGCTCGCGTACCTCTCAATCGGCGGCTACTGGCAGCCGGGCCCGGGTCAAGGCTTCGGCACGACGAACGTTCAGCTGGTCACGCCCTTCGGCTACGACACCAGCCTCGTCGTTTCGACGAACGTCAACTGGAAGGTCAACGGTCCCGCCAAACTCGCCGACCGCAACGTCTTCATCAACAAGATCATCGGAAAGTGCTATTCGCTGCAGCTCGCTTACAACCAAGACCTCAAGCAAGTCTTCTTCAATATCACGATCCTCGCATTCCCGAGCAACGGCATCGGGGGCGGGGTCGGCTTAGGCGGTCAGAACCAGACCTCGGCCATCTTGCCGCAGAGCTTCACCTTCTAGATGGCTACTGCGAACCCGACGGCGTCACGTAGTTGTCGACCTCGCCGCCCGTGATGAAGGCCGCCGGATTGCTCGGGCCGGCTGCGCCGGCAAGGCGCACGATCAAATTTTGACTATTCTGCGTCGTGTCGAGATAAAAGCGGAACTGCGACGAGTCGGTCGGACCGCCGAGCGAATCTTGCACGATGCCGGCGGAGTTAACCGTGAAGAAGTTGACGTACCACACGTTGACGTTGTAGTTCGGCGTCGGGCTCGGGGAGGGGACGGGGGTAGGCGTTGCGCCGGGTGCGGTGGGCGTGGGCATCGGCGAAGCGCTCGGCGTCGGCGTGGGCGACGGGCCGCCTCCCGGCGGACAAGCTGGGTTGGCCCCCAGCGGATTGTTGAGTTGCGAGCGAAGGAACGTGATCTGAAAGACATTGTTTTGCCCGTTGTATGGAAAGACGGCGTTCACGGTGCTCGGGCCGATCGGCACGGCATGCGGGTTGAGGTTGGTCGTTCCGACCGCGGTCAAGTATTGAAGCAAGGTCGGCAGCGCCGTAAACCCGCCGCCGGTCTGCGCGCCGATCACGAACGAATACGAGTAGTTGTAGAAACCGGTCGTAAATGCGTTGGGATACGGCTCACCGTTGATCCCGCACGTGTTAAACACGATGACGTAATTGTAGTCGGCGAAGTCGAGCGGACCCTGAGCGGCAAATTGGACCACCATGCGTCCGTCGAGGTTCGCCGTTGAGGGATTCGGCGTGACTTGGCGGCCGCAGGCGGCGAGCCCGATGGCGAGTGTCAACGTCACGACGAGCGCGGCGCGGCGAAGCATGGTTTCCTCACTGGTTCCGTTCGCGCTTGCGGCTGCCGGCGCGCTCGCACTGGCGCTTGCGCTTCCGAAGACGAACTGGGTCGCGTTGGCACCACTGGGCGCCGTGGGCCTCTTTTGGGTCTGGTTTGGAGTGTCGCCGAGGCGAGCCTTCTGGGTCGGTTGGGTTGCCGGACTAGTATATTTCTCGATCGCCTTTGCCTGGTTCGGCGAGACGGCCGGCGCGTTCATCGCACCGTTTGGCTTTTTCTTAACGCTCGGGCCGGCCGTAGGTGACGCGTTTTTCGGCTTCGCTCTGGTCGGAGCGCTGGTTTCGTTCGCCGCCGCGCGCGCGCCGCGCGCCCTCGCCCCGCTGGCGGGCGCCGCGATCTTCGCCTTCGGCGAATGGCTGCGCTCCGAGGGCCTGGGGCCGCTCGGGGTGCCCTTCGCGAGCCTCGCCTATCCGCAAGTCGACTCGCCGCTGGCTCCGGTGGCGGCCTTCGTCGGGCCTTATGGGCTCACGTTCGTGCTCTGTACCTTCGCCGCGTACGCCGCCTACGCGATTCGTCTGCGCGGCGTGCGCGACGCCTACCGCGACGCCTTCGTCGCGTTCGCCTGCGTCATCGGAGCGGTCGCGCTAGCCTGGTCTTTTTGGCCGGCACGTACGGCGGCCGCTCCGACGTACCGGGTCGCGGCGATCCAAGGCAACATCCCGCAGAACGTCAAGTTCACGCCCGATGCGTTCTACGACGCGCTCGAGCGTTACGACGAACTCACGCGGCAGGCCGCAGCCGAACGCCCGCACCTGATCGTTTGGCCGGAGACGGTCATTCCGGTCGCGCTCAACCGCGTCCCCTGGCTGCAAGCGCGCTTCGCCGCACTCGCGAAGACGTCCGGCGCCGAGCTCGTCGTCGGAACGCTGCAGCAACGCGACGACGGCGATTATAACGTGCTGTATTTTTTCCGTTCGGACGGCGGGCTGGACTCCGTGTACCGCAAGCGTCAGCTCGTCCCGTTCGCCGAACACTTGCCGTTCGGGTCCGCGCTCGCGTGGATTCCTTGGACCAAGGAAATCTCGCACTTCTCGAGCGGTGAAACGAGCGGCGTCGTCTCGGTACACGGCCTGCGCTTCGGGCCCGTCGTGTGCTGGGAATCGGCCTTCAGCGGACTCGTCGTCGACGACGTGCGTGACGGCGCCGACGCGCTGATCGTCGCGACCGACGATGCCTGGTTCGGCTCCACCGCGGGTCCCTATCAACACGCGCAGATCGCGCAACTGCGCGCCATCGAAACCGGCAGTTGGGTCGTGCGCGCGGCGTCGACCGGCATCAGCGGCTTGATCGCGCCGACCGGCCGCTACACGCGGCGCAGCGAGCTCAACCGCATGACGATCGTGACCGGCGAGATCGGCGCGCCCACGCCGACGCTGTACGACGCGCTGGGCGCAGCGCCCGTCCCATTCGGGCTCGCGTTCGTCTACCTCGGCGCGCTCGCCGCGTCGTTGCGGCGGCGCCCGATTCCCAGAGAATGATCCGCAGGCTGCTTTGGCTCGGAGCCTTCGGCATCGGGCTCTGGCTCGTCGTCGCCGTCTTCATCTCGGGCAACGAAGATCTGCCGAAGCCGCCGAGCGGAACGCAGGCTATCTTCAAGGGCGGTGCCGCGGCCGGCCGCCGCATCGATTCGCGTTCGTGGTCGGCCGATTACGACAAGATCGTGACCAACGCCGACCAGACGCAGCTCGACCTCGAGGGCGTGCACAACGGCGTCATCTACAAACACGGCAAGCCGTATTTGCTCGTCAATGCCGCGCATCTGACCGTCAACACCGTCACGCACGACTTCGTCGCTCGCGGCCCGATTCACGTCGAGATGGTCGCGCCGCCCCACCGCTCCTTCGACACGAACGCCGCCAGCTGGGTCGACTTGACGCAGAAACTGAGCCTACCGAAGCGAATCGTCATCCGCAGCGGGGCTCGGAAGCCGCTCGTCATCGGCAGCATGGAATTCAACGTCGCGACGGGGCAAGTCGAACTGCACCACGTGAGCGGCGCAGTCCGCTTCAGATGATCGGGAGGCTCAGCCGTTCTTCTTTTCTTCGAGGCTCTTCTTGGCTTCGGCGATCAAACGTTTGACTTTCTGGCCGCCCTTGTGCCCGATTTCCTCGTAGAAATCGCTCCCGTACTTTTCCTTGACGACCTTGCCGCCTTTTTGGCCGATCGCCTCGTAAAATTGGGCCCCGTGACGCTCGCGGGTGGCTTGACCACCCTTGCGCCCGATCGCCTCGTAGAAGCCCGAGCCATAGCGCTCGCGAACGGTGTCTCCACCCTTCTTTCCAGCTTCGCGGACGGACATCTCGCCGCCCGATTTATCTTCTGGGCTGGGCTTGGACGAATCGTCAGGCATGTAGTACTACCCCTTCGCTCAACGGCGAAACAGCGTGGCGAACGCTAAGCTCGTACCCACAGCGCTCGGGCTTAAACTTGCATGATCGCACTAATTATTGAGGCTGCCGACCTGTACGACGGTTCCGGCGGCGCACCTTTCCGCACGGACGTGGGGCTCGTCGGCGACCGGATCGCCCTGATCGGCGATTTGTCCGAGCGCGACGCGCAGGAGCGGGTCGACGGCCGGGGCCTCGCACTCGCTCCCGGCTTCATCGACGCGCACTCGCATAGTGACGAGTTGTGGCTGGCGAACCCGCGATGCGACGGGAAAATCGTGCAGGGCGTCACCACCGAAATCGGCGGAAATTGCGGCAGCTCGATCGCGCCGCTGGCCGGCGCCGCGCTGGAGCGGAAGGCCGAAGAGCTCCGGCCGCTGGGGCTCGAGCCCGAGTGGAGCGACTTCGCCGGGTTCTTCGCGCTCGTCGAGAGGAGCGGCGTCGCGCTCAACGTGGCCAGCCTAGTGGGGCTTGGAACGACCCGCCGTTGCGTCCGCGGTGACCGCGCCGGCACGCTCGACACGGAGGAGCTAGCAGCCGAGATAATGCTCGTTCGGAATGCAGCCGAGCAAGGCGCCCTCGGCGTCTCGAGCGGCCTTATCTACACGCCCTCCCGCTACGCGGGAGCGGACGAACTCGCCGCGTGCGCGCGCGCGGCGCGAGCCGGCGGTGCCGGGCGATACGTCTCGCATTTGCGCAGCGAAGGCGACGAACTGCTGGCAGCGGTCGATGAAGCGCTCGGAGTCGGACGCAGTGCCGAGGTCGCCGTCCAGTTTTCGCACCACAAAGCCGCCGGTAAGAAAAATTGGGGCAAAGTGCACCGCTCGCTAGCCGCGCTCGAGCGAGCCCGCGGCGAGGGGCTCGCAGTCCACGCCGATCTGTACCCGTACGTTGCGAGCTGGACCGACCTCGATACGATCTTGCCGGACGACGCGCGCGACGGCGGCCGCGAGGCGACGCTCGAACGGCTCGCCGATCCCGCGACCGCGGCCGCGCTCGCCCTGCGCCTCGAGCTCGACCGCGGCGCGGACTGGCACGACATCTTGCTGACGACGGTCGCAAGCGAACGCAATGCTTTCGCCGCCGGTCTCCGGCTCGACGAGTATGCAGCACGCGTGCGGCTCGCACCAGCGCGAGCCGCGCTGGAGTTACTACGCGACGAGCGCTTGGAAGTCCAAGCCATCTTTTTCAACATGAGCGAGGACGACGTCGCCGCGGTGATGAGCGCGCCGTTCAGTTGCATCGGCAGCGACGCGTCGGCGCGCGCGAAGAGCGGCATCACGGCGCAGGGCTATCCGCATCCGCGGACCTTTGGAACTTTTCCGCGCGTCTTCGGACGCTACGTGCGCGGTCGGCACACGCTCGAACTCGCCGAGGCCGTGCGCCGCATGACCTCGCTTCCGGCCGAGATCTTCGGCCTAGCGGAACGCGGCAAGCTCGCGACGGGAGCGTACGCCGACCTCGTGCTCTTCGATCCCGCCGCGATTCGCGACACCGCGACGTACGAAGATCCCTACGAATACCCGGTCGGCATCGAGCGCGTCTGGGTCAACGGCCGCACCGTCGTCCGCGACGGCACGCCGACCGGCGCTTTGCCGGGGCGCGTTCTGCGCGGCGGCCGCGGATGAATCGTTTCGCGCTCGCGCGCTCGCCATCGCCGCGTGCAAAGCGCGGCGAACTTAGCACTACGTAAGTGCGCGACGAGTCGGCTGCCCATCGTCCGCGCTTGAGGACCGGCGCAGCAGCGGTGTGCTGGGCTCTGATCGCGCTAGCGATCTCGATTCTCTGGGGACTCTGTGCCGGGGTCATCGCGTTCGTGATCGTTCCACGGCTTGGCCTCGATATTTCCTGGTCCTTCGGTCCGGCCGCATTGCTTCCGGCGCTCGAGATATGCCCGCTCATCGCCGCGTTCCGATTCCTGCGCGTCGGGCGAGTCGCCGGCGTGGCCGGCCTTTTGCTCGCGCACCTCGCGTACGTCGAACCGTTTTATGCCCTCGCCGCGTCCTTCACGGAACTCTACGAACTCAAACCGCTGGGCACGTACTATCCGGTTCTTAGCGCCGCCGTCCTTACCGCGGCTTGGCTTTATCTTTCGTGGCGCTCGACGAGCGCCGCGCGGGCTGTGTCGGCCGGGCTCGTACTCGCGGCGCTCTTTGTGGCCCTGCCGGTCGTCGTCGGTTCCGGACTCTATTCGTATAATCTCGTCACCTTCAAACAACACATGATCGAGCTCGAAACGGCGGTGCGCACATTCGCCCTCGAACGGTTGCATGCCGGAATGTCCCGTTCCGAGTTGTACGCTTTAGCGGACGAGTCAACGACCGTGAACGGGTTTACGTTTGCCATCGTCGGTGCCGAAAGCTCGCGAAACGGTGCCGACCAAGCCGGCACGGAGCCCCAGCCTACCGATACTCATCCACATCCGGTAGTCGAGTTGCTGGTCTCGGGCGGTCTTTGTCTCCCGAACGTTCGCGTTTACTTCGATAAGGAAGATCGAGTCGAGCGATGGGATCAAATCCCAGCGTCAGGCCTGATGTGTGGAGAGGAGGGGGACTGCACGAAACCGGCCCGCGAGAATCGGTCTAGGGACGCCTATTCGGTGGGCGAGCGCGCTTGCAACGCAACCCGCTAGCCGGAGGCGACAGGTTCGAGCGCCACGGCAATGTAATCGCGCTCGCCCAAGCCGCTTGCCGCTGCAGCCTGAAGGCGTGGCAGAATGCAATCCAAGAGCGGCATCGGTTCGTGCACCGCTTCGGCGGCTTCGCGGGCCAGCAAGAGGTCTTTGAGCAACGCGTCGAGGGCAAAGCGCGGCGCGGAATCGCGATCGAACAGCTGCTGCTTTTTCGTGCGATCGGACAGCTCCGGAATTGGCTCGCCGGCGCGCTGGTGCTCGGCCTCGTCGTGAGCGCGGTGATGAACTTCATCATCACGCTGGAGACGGGAACACCCTGGGGACCCGCCTTCGTCGAAGGCCTCATCACCAACGTCGTGTTTTACGCGACCCCGGTCGCTTTGATTCTGGCGCGCGCCGCGCGCCGCGCGTAACGCTCGAGGATTTGTTTTCGCCCGAGCGACGGACGCGACGTCAAGCCGGGTTCGTCCTGAAAGCGCTCGGAAAGTCGAGCCTCCTATGCTGAGTCCCTACTCGAACCAGCTTCGCAGGAGAGGACTTCGTATGAAGCGCTTACTTTCTTCGACTCGCCACGGCGTGTACGCCACGCTCGCGGCGCTTCTCGCAGGCTGCAGCGGCGGCACCTCAGGGCCGGGGCCGGCCCCAATCGGCGCGCCGCTGCCTGCGGCGCGGACTTCCGCGCAACCGGATGCGCTACTCGCAAGCCCAAATAATTCCAAGGGACCAGGCACCTTCGGCGTCGCCGTCGGCGATATGCTCGCCGTCGAATGGAATTCCGCCGTCGTCCAAACGTGCTCGACGCCGATCACCCCGACCAACGACGTCTGCAACGGACCGATCCCCAAGGCTTCTTTTCCTAAGGACCAGCTGACTGAATCCGGCTCGAATCAGGGCGCGACCGATTCAGCCTCCCTCCTCGCGAGGACGGCCGTCGGGAGGCTGAGCGGAAACGTCGCAGCAGCAGCCGCACCGGGCGTGCAAAACGGCGTCGTAGTCGCAGCCGCGGCGGCGACCGCGACCGTCAATCTGTCGTGGACCGACACGGTCACTTTCACGCCGTCCGCGTCGCTTCCGGTGGGTTCGCCCGTGACTTTCACAGCCACCCTCGCCTTCACCGGTAAACCGAAATTTGCGTGCACGGCGCTGTCAGGTGGAAGCGTGGAAGCCGGGATTGGCGGGATCGCGAGCTTGTACGCCCTCGACGAGTGCACGGGGACGACGCTCGACATCGTTCCGCCCGTATTAAGCGCACAGTTCACGACGACGGTGGGGACCTCGATTCCCATTAACGGGTTTCTGCAGCTTAGCGCGTCGGCCGATACGTCCTTTGTGAATGGCGGTTCGACGTCGTCCGGAACCTTTGGCGCCAAGTTCCACCTCGACCCCGTAACCGCCGGCGCGACGTACGCTACCGCGAGCGGGAAATCGTTCTTGACGCCGGCTCAGAAAACGGCTACGGAAGACGATTGACCTCTGCGGCTCGCATCCTCTCGTTCCACTTGGGGACGTTCACGCCCATGACGATGAGCCAGAGCGTGAATGAAAACTCGCCGACGGCAGTGAGCGCGAGGTATGCGTCGGGCAGCGAGTACTTCGGAACGAGCGGATCGAGGATGCCGTCGGCAAGATAGAGCACGCCGGCAATGGCGAGAAAGATCCCGATGAGCTTCGGGAAGTAACCCGAGCGGAAGATCAAATATCCGACCAGGAGGTCGCGAAACGCGATCGGCACGAGCACGACGTCGTAGCCGGCCCCGTGCAACTTCAGTGCAAACAGCGCCATGGCGTGAAGCTGGGCCGGCGAGAATACCGACAAATAGTGGGGGTCCGAAACGAGCGTAAGAGCGCCGAAGTGCAAGAGCGAGATGACGCTCAAGACGACGTCGCCGACGAGTTCGAAGATCATCGCCAGCAACGCCAGCGTTTCGCTCACGGGCCGCAGTAAAACGTAGAGCAGCACCGCCAACGCGACGTCGCAAACGACCGCACAATCCGTCGCTCACGAAACCGGCGCGAAAGAGAAACTGATTGCCAGGATGTTCGCGGCGGTGGCTTCGGCATCGCCATGCGGGGCGACGAGTCGCCCGCGAACGTAGAGCTCGGCGAAAATACCGAGGACGATCACGCCGAGGTAGAGCCAGCCCGCCGCTCTGGCGGTGCGTTGGGGCGAGTTCGTCACCGCTGAGGACACGGGATCGACGCGTTCAGAATGCACCGGCGCGGACCTCCTGTGCGCGGGTACCGCCCCCCGTAACGGAGGTTTCACTGCGCTCGGAACGAGCACACTGCAGCCTCGCGAACTCGGAGCGGATGAATTGGGAAGCCCTTGCGGCGATCGGCGCGGCCTTCACCGCACTCGTCATTCTAGCGACCGCGATCTACGCGTCGCGACAGGTCCGCGCGCTGAACGCGCAGATCGATCACCTTCGCCGTGCCACGCAACTGGACGGAACGCCGGCGGTTTTCGATCAGATCTTTTCCGCGGATTTCTTGTCCGCGTACCGTGCCGAGGCGCTCGAGCGCGCTCCTAGCACCGAAATCCACAAGGAGCGCACCGTACAGCGGCACATGGAGCGCGTCGGCACCCTGATCCGGAACGGACTGCTCGACGCCGACGTCGTCATCGACTTCTCGCGCGACATCGTCACGCAAACCTGGCGACGCTTACGACCGCTGGTATTCGAACAGCGGCGTTACCTGAACGACGATCAAATGTGGGAGAGCTTCGAATACTTGGCGCTAGAAGTCGCACGCATCGACGCACGGACGGCTCGGGCCCGGGCCGGCTCCACGTGACCTCGCGAGGGGGCCGCTCGCTCGGGAATCCGGCCGCCAAAGCAGCCCCAACGGTTCCGGGGCCTGGGAAGCGGTAAGCCGGCGTCGAAAAATCTCGCCCCATATTGGGGGGTCTTCGAATGAAATACCGTGCGATCGTGCTCGCCGGGGCGTGCCTTCTTTCCGCCGCCGCTCCGGCGTGGGCGGCCGACGCGAATGCCGGCGCCAAGCTGACGCAAACGAATGGCTGCATGGGCTGTCACGGCGCGAACTTTGAAGGCGGCGCGGGCCCCAAGCTCTTCGGTATCGAGCATCGCCTCTCGCCGGCGCAAATCGCCGCCGCAATCTCGAACCCGAAGCCGCCGATGCCGAAATTTCCACTCACCGGAGCGCAGGTTTCCGACATTGTCGCGTACCTCTCGGACCTCGATGGCGGCGTCGCGCACGCTGCGCCCGTCGTGAGCCTGTCACCGGCCTCACCCTCGAATCGCGCCGAACTAACGATTCGCTTTCCCGGAACGCCACCGAAGCACGTAACGGCACAACCGTCGATGAAGATGGGCGGTTCGAGCATGAACGCTCCGCGAGTGACGCTCTCGGCGACGAGCGATCCCCACGTTTGGCGGGGGAAAGTCACCTTCGACATGGGCGGCGCCTGGACGATCGACGTCAACTACGACGGACAACACATCAGCGTACCGGTGCACGTCACCGGAATGTGAGCGGGATAGCGCGGACCGCGTTCCTGAGGTCGGGCGCGGGCGGCATCCTTGCCGCGGCTCTGCCTTCGCTTGGAAAAGCCGACGCCGCGCGCGACCTCGTTAAGCTCACGCTCACCGCTGCTCCGTTTACCTTCGTTCCCGTTGCCGGAAGCGCGTTCGGGGCCCTCGCCTACAATGGAAGCGTCCCGGGGCCGCTCATTCGAGTCGCCCTCGGCCAACGCGTGCGCATTCTCTTCCGCAATCGCAGCGGGGGCCCGTGCAGCGTGCATTGGCACGGCCAGATTTTGCCGAATGCGATGGACGGCGTGGCGGGCATCACGCAGCCCGCGGTGGCTGACGGGCACGATTTCTTGTACGAGTTCACCCCGGGGCCGCCGGGAACTCGCTTCTACCACGATCATGCAATGAGCCTGAGGATGAACATCATGCGTGGGCTTTTTGGATTGTTCATCATCGACGATCCGCGCGCTTTGCCGGCGGACGCCGAATTTGCACTGGTCTTTCACGACGTGCCGGACCTCGCCTCAATCGAGCGAGCGACGAAAGGAACGAGCGGCGCGCCGATGGCCGATCCACCCGGATCGCCGGAGCTGCGTCAAATGCGCGCGGACGATAAGATGGGAGATGAAGTCGCCTACGTCGCGCACTGCGTCAATGGCGCAGCGTATCCCCAAACGAAGCGGCTTGCGGTCAAGGTTGGCCAGCGCGTTCGCTTGCGCGTGTTGAACGCGAACATGACGCAAACGCGGTACGTCCGGCTCGCAGGGCACCGGCTTACGGTCACGCATTCGGACGGAAACCCGCTTCCGCAGACGGTCGAGGTCGATGCCTTACGCCTCGGAATCGCCGAGCGCTACGATGCGCTGTTTGAGGTGCGCGAACCTGGTTCTTGGCTATTGCAGGGGATTTCGAGCGATCCCTTAGCGTATCAGCAAGCCGTCGTCGTGCACACCGAAGGGATGGAGCGCGCGGCGCCGCAGGCGAGTCCCGAGTCGCTTGAGGGCGTCGACTATTTTACGTATGAGAAGGCCGGCGGCATGGCCGACGCGCCCTTCGACCATTCCGGCGCAACGATCGTCAAGGACTTTGAAATCGGCGGCGGCGACTACGGCAGCGGCCGTTGGACGCTCAATGAAAAGGCCTGGCCCGAGACTGAGAAGATCGCCGTGCGCGACGGCGATCGGGTCGTCGTGCGCTTCACGAATAAGACCGACATGGACCACCCGATGCACCTGCACGGTCACGTCTTCGAGATCGTCGAGATCGACGGGCGAGCGCTGCAGCGGCCGCTTCCTAAGGACGTGGCGCTCGTGCGAGCCAACGGCGGGACGCTTACCTGGCGCTTCAACGCGACGTCGCCCGCCGGCCGCTGGCTCCTTCACTGCCACAACGAGATTCACATGATGGGCGGCTTGATGACCGAGGTCGTGTACGAGGGGTAAGGATCGCACGCCGGCGGCGCCACCCGGGCGGCGCGGGAGCGCATTTACGTAAGCGGACCGGGCACGGCGGCCGAATTGCTTCGCCGCATTGCGAGGACGATGCCGCGGATGCAGAAGAGCGCGACGAGCGTCAGGACGGCGGCGAGGATTGCGCCGAGGAACGGCGCGACGAAAGCGATGACGACGCCGAGCGCGGCGATGACGTCCTCGATGATGCTGAGCACCGGGTTGCCGAGTCCGCCCGTGGTCGCCGTCGAAGCGCCGCGCAACGCGGCGACGCCGCCGTGGACGCCGAGTGCGTTCACCGCGCCAAGCGCCATCAAGCCGGCGGTGGCGATGTCGGGCGTCGAGCCGTCGGGGATCATGCTGCCGACCAGCACCGCGGCCGCGATCGGCTTGGTCGCGAAATGCAACACGTGCACGGCGTGATCGACGACCGGCACTTTGTCGGCGAAGAACTCGATGACCGCGAGAATGCCGAGGACGATCGCGGCGCCGTCGGTGCCAAGGAAGTTGAAGCGCATCGCGGGATGGAGGTAGCCGAAGTGGATCGCGAGCGCGGCGAGCGCCAGCGTCAGGAACGGCCGAAGGCCGACGCTGGTGCTGAGCGCATAGGCCGTCGCGAACTGGGTGGCGTCCATCTCAGCGCCCTATATTCGCCGGATCGGGGCGAAGTTTCATCCGCCGGCGCGCGGCGCGGGCGCCCGGGCGAGCAGCTGCTCGTAGACGGCATTCGTTCGCAGTTGGAGCTGCTCGAGCGTTCCGTCGTTGTCGATCGTGAAGTCGGCCAATTCGCGGGCGCGTTCGGGCGCGATCTGCGCGGCGATCCGGCGTTCGACTTCGGCGCGCGAAAGGCCGCTGCGTTCCATAGCGCGCGCGATCCGCAGCTCGAGCGGCGCCGTCACCAGCACGTTCGCGTCGCAGCGCCGGTAGAAGCCGCCCTCGAACAGGAGCGGCACGTCGTGCACGACGAACTGGCCGGGCCCGGCGAGCGCCTCGCGCGCTTCGCCGAGGCGGCGCACGATCGGGTGGACCAGCGCGTTCAGTTCGGCCCGCGCGGACGGATCGTGGAAAACGATGCGCGCCAGCGCGGCCCGGTCGAGCCGGCCGTCCGGCACCGCTTGCGGCCAGCGCCGCGCGACGGCATCCAAACCTGGACTGCCCTCGGCGAGCGCTTCGCGCGCCAGCGCGTCGGCATCGATGACGAGCGCGCCGCGCGCGGCGAAGACTTTGGCGGCCTCGGACTTCCCCGAACCGATGCCGCCGGTCAACCCGATGCGCGCTTTCACGCGCGCATCGCTATTCGGTGACGGCCTCTAAGGCCGCGACGACATCGCCCTCGACGCCGAGATCGGCGAGCTCTTCGCTCGGGATGTCGGCGACGTGCTGGATCGAAGCCGGTAATGCGGCGCGTTGCGCCGTTGATCGTCAAGCAGCGTCACTTCGACCTCTTGGCCGGGGCTGTACTGCGCGGTCGGTTCGAACTCGCCCTTGGGCACCATCGCGAGCACGCCCGGGATGATCTCGACGAGCAAGTAGTTCGGCGTGACCTTGACGACTTGCGCGACGAGCTGCTGGCCTTCGACGAGCTTCTCGGCGTGCTCGACCCACGGGTCGGGCAACGCGTGCTTGAGCGAAAGCGAGACCTTCTTGGCCTCGGGATCGAACTTCATCACTTCGACCTGAACGATGTCGCCGATCTTGACCACTTCGCTCGGGTGCTTGATGCGCGCGTACGAGAGTTCGCTGTTATGGATCAGGCCGTCGATGCCGCCGAGGTCGACGAAGGCGCCGAACTCCGCCAGACGGACCACGACGCCCTCGCGAATCTGACCGACCGCCAGCGTGCCCAACAGCTCGGACTTCTTGGCGTTGAGCTCTTCCTCGAGCACCAGCCGCTGCGAAAGCACGACGCGGTGCCGCTTGTGATCGAGGTCGATCACCTTGAGGCGCAGATGCTTGCCGATGAGTTCGTCGAGATTTCCGACGGGCTGACGGCGGATCTGCGAAGCGGGAACGAAGCCGCGCATGCCGAGGTCGACGAGAACGCCGCCTTTGACGACTTGCGTCACGGTCGCTTCGATCACTTCGTCGTTCTCGTGCGCTTGGATGACCTTTTCCCAGGTCTTGAGCGCGCGGGCGCGGCGCTCGGACAGGAACAGCGTGCCGTCCTGATCGTCGATCCGGTGGATCATCACTTCGAGCTTATCGCCTACGTGAAGTTCCTTGGGGTCGACGGCGAGCGAAAGCTCGCGGAAACTGAGAACGCCCTCGGACTTGCCGCCGATGTCGACGAGCAGCTCGTCTTGATACTTGGCGACGATCAGGCCGACGAGGACCTGACCTTCATCGAGGACTTTGAGGCTCTCTTCATACATGCGCTGTTCGAGCGCGAGCTGGTCTTCTTCGAGTTCTTCCGCCGGCGGCGGTGCGATGTCGGTAGTAGTAATGAAATATCCCCTTTACTCAGTGCGCCGGGTCGAAAGGTGCCCGGTCACACCGCCGCGCTTTGCGCAGTTCCCTCATACGGAGGGCTTTATTTGAGAGTATAAGATGATGACGGATCAGGTGCGTTGGCATTTCCGGCACCACCAGGTGCCGCGCTGAGCCAGGACCGTTCTCACGATGGGACGCCCGCACGTCCGGCAGCTTTCGCCGTCCCGGCCGTAAACGGACAACTGGTTTTGGAAGCCGCCGCGCAGACCCTCGGCGTCGACGTAGTCGTCGACGCTCGTTCCGCGCATCTCGATCGCGCGCCGGAGCACGTTCTGAATCGAGCTATGGAGACGCTTCCGCGCTTGACGCGAGAGCGTTCCGGCGGGACGGTTCGGACGGATCCTCGCCTCCCAGAGCGCCTCGCACGCGTAGATGTTGCCGATCCCCGCAATGCGGCGCTGGTCGAGCAAGAACACCTTGATAGGGGTGGTCCGCCCGTCCAGCAGTCGCGAGAACGCATCGAAAGAGAACTCTTCCGATAGGGGCTCGAGACCGATCTCGGCAGCCCACGGTTCTTCAGGCCCCGCCAGGCGCATCCTGCCGAACTGGCGGACGTCGGCGAAGCAGAGGCGCGTCCCATCGTGAAACGTCAGGAGTACGTTGCTGTAAGGCTCCGGACGCGTCGCGCTCGCCTGCTGGACGATCAGCCTCCCGGTCATCCGAAGATGAACGACGAGCTTCCGACCACGATCCAGCGAGACGACCACGTACTTTCCGCGCCGTCCGACCCCGTCGATTCGCGCTCCGGCAATCTCTCGCTCGAAGCGCGCGGCCTCCGGAGAGACCACCTTCGCCAGGGTCACCGCCGCCGAGGAGATCGTCTTGCCTGCTACCGCGGTATTCAGGCCGCGGGCAATCGTCTCAACTTCGGGGAGTTCCGGCACGTACGGAACAGCATAACGCCCGGAACCCCCGGAAAGTTGCGGCCGGAGCCTAGAACTTCACGATCGCCTCCAGGCCGATGGTCGAGAGGCCCCCGGTGCCGGTGCCGCCGCCGGTGCTCGTCGCGGTCAGGAAGTTCGGGTAGTTGAGGCCGTCCACGCGGTACTCCGCGCGGAAGATGAACGGGCCCGGGTTGTACTGGAGCGTCATGGTGCCTTCATCCCAGGTCTGGGCGAAACCGGTCCGGTAGCCCTGGCCGTCGCTGAAGGTCTCCGCCCGGAGCGTGGCCTGCCAGAGCGGGCTGATCACGTAGTTGACGTAGCCCGCGACGCCGTTCCAATTGGCCGTCGCTTGAACCGGGCAGATAAACGTGGGATCGCCGGCGCAGGGCGCCGTCAACGGAACCCCGGCGGAATTGACCGGGAAGGCGTTCTTCTGGCTGCCCTGGTCGTAGTTGACGACCAGCGAAAGCGGCGCGACCGGCTTCCACAAGCCGACCAGGTCGTAGAGCGTCCGGTTCCCCTCCGTCCCGAGCGCCGCGTACGAGATCTGCGAGTTGCCCTGATACGTTTGGAACGTGAAGCCGAAGGCCGAGCTCGGGTTCCAGGTGAGGTTGCCTTCCCACGTGACGGCGTGGTTGGCCATGTTGACGACGTCCCAGCCCTCGTTGGCGCCGAGCAGCAGCGAGAACTTCGGATTGAAGTTGTACTGCGCGCGCACGCCCGTATGCGTGAAGGGAATGGCGTAGCCGAACAAGATCGAGCGCGAGTAGTTGAAGTCGTTCGCGCTGGTGATGTATTCCTCGCCGGCGAGCGTCGTGAACTTCCCAGCCGTGAGCGTCACCGGTCCGAGCGCGTACGACAGCCACGCTTGCGTGATGTTGTAGCCCTCGTTGTTGGGTTGCCCGAATGAGGCGATGATGTTCGCATCGTTACCGAAGCTCAGATCGATCTTGCCGCCGAGGTTACCCTTGGTGAGCGTGCCCGTGATCTCCAAATTCTGGAAGTTGAGCTGATCGCTCAGATAGTCGAAGACGCGCGCGTTCGAGCCGTTCGTGAACTGCAGCTTCTCCGCGTTGCCGAACAGGAAGTTGGTGCCGAGGTCCGCGTCGCCGTCGAGTTGGAACACCTTCGGCGTCGGGGTGGGCGTGTCGGTGGGCGCCGCGCTCGCGGCCGGCGCCGGCGACATCGTAGCGGGGGCCGGCGACATCGTAGCCGGTGCCGGCGTGGGCGAAGGGTCGGCGAGCGCCGCGCGCGCGGAGACACAAAAGATGAATGCGACGGCGCTTAGCGCCACCGCCAGGGCGTGACGAATCGACAAGGCTTTTTTCCTTTACCTCGGGTTCGCCGAAGCGCTTCAGCACTGAACCGTCTTGAAGGTCGTCGAGCACGACGCGCGCCGGCGCAAGCAGCGGAACAGCACGTCCGCTTCCGTTAGGGTACGCGCTCGCATACGGTTTGGCAATCAACCAAATGGCGGAAGAAAGCCGCTCGAATCATCCAACCGGATATGCCGATCGGATAAACTTAGTAGCCCGGCGCCTCGCTCGCGTGCGGCCCGTACTCTTCTGGATGAAAGTACCAAGACGGCAACGTCTCGGGGAAAGCGATGTCCTCGAAGACGTATTGGTTTATGATGTGCGGGCCGTGCGCTTGCGTCTCGGCGTCGACCTCGGTCGTCGAGGCGATGCGCTCGATCACCGGAATGCCGCCCTGCAACTGGAGCGTCATGTCGAACATGTCCGGGACCCAGCCGTTGCTGTCCCCGTAGAAGTAGAGCCGGTCGGTGGCGATCGCGCGCCGCACCTCGTAGGATTGCGCGTCGACCCACAACTGGCGCAAGCGATTGCGATCCGGATCGCGCAGTGGCTCGAGCGTCAGATGGTACGCATCGCCCGCGATCTCGGCGGAGACGACGCGGTAATCGAGTTCGCCGGCGACTTTGACGGTCTGGATCGTGCGCAGATCGGCGCGCGGCTCGGGCGTCGGCAGCACGCCGCCGCGCGGCGGAACGGGCTCGAAGACGTCGGTCGTCGGCGGTCCCGGATCGGTCGCTTGGTTGAACGCGACGTGCAGAAACTGCAGTGGGCCCGTCGCCGTCTTGCCCGTGAGGCGGCGCGACATCGCGGCACGGTCGGCCGAGCGGTACCAGATGCGCAAGCGATACGTATCGTCGGGCGCCGGCGCGCCGTCAACGGTCTCGGTGCGATCCAGGGTGTAGACGACGAACTCCGGCCGCGAATGCGCGCGAAAGGTCGACTTCGCTTTCGCAAAAATCGCGGTGCCGTCGACTGCGTCCGCTGCCGCCGCACGCGCTGCGAACCCAAGCGGCGCGGCCGCAAGCAAGCCGCAGAGCGAGCGACGGGTCAAAGAGCGTTCGCTCAATTCGCCGTCCGCAACGCGGGCAACGCGAGCTTCGCACCCGCCCGCACGCCGTCGAGCGCCGCTTCCCCGGCGCGTAGCTCGATCACGTAGCGGCCTTCCCCCGAGCGCCGCGCGACGGCGTCGTCGGGCGTGTCGAGGGTCGAGGCCGGCACGCCGGGAGCAACGCTCGTGACGCGGCCGTCGGAACCGACCCAGACCATGTCGAGCGGAACGAGGGTTCGCTTCATCCAGAACTCCTGTACTCCCGAGCCGGCAAAAACGAAGATCATACCGTGCTGCGGCGCGAGCGCGGTCACGCACATCAAGCCGAGTTCGCGGTCGGCCTCGGTTGCCGCGACCGCAAGCGTTAGGCGCTGCGCGGGCGCGACGACCGTAACGAGCGCGAGGCTCTTGCCGCTTTGGTGCGGTGCCGGGCCGTTCAAGATCGCCGGCGGCAGCTTGGGACTGCTGCAGGCCGTCGCGGCGTTTTGCACCGCGCCCGGCGCGGGGCTCGCCCCGCACAGCGCCAGCGCCGCGAGGGCGGCCAACACGCCCTTAGACATCGGCGACGGCCACGTCGAGCGCGTCGACTTCGAAAGGCTCGACGTCGTACCACGTGCGCCCCGCTTTGAGATCGACCACGACCGGAACGCTCAAAGGGAGCGCGCCTTCCAGCTCGCGTTTGATCAGCGCACCGGCGGCTTCGGTCCGTTCCGCGTCGACCTCGAAGATGAGTTCGTCGTGGATCTGCAGGAGCATCGGCGCTTCAAGGCCGGCGGCGTGCAGCGCGCGCTCGACCCGCACCATCGCCAGCTTCATGAGGTCGGCCGCGCTGCCTTGCATCGGCGCGTTGGTCGCTTCGCGTTCCGCCGCAGCCCGCAGCGCGAAGTTGCGCGTCCGCAGATCGGGGAAGTAGCGGCGCCGCCCCAGGATCGTCTCGACGTAGCCGTGCTCGCGCCCGAATTCGAGATTCTTCTCGATCCATTCGCGCACGCGTGGAAAGCGCGCGAAGTATGCGTCGGTCATGGCGCGCGCCTCGATGCGCTCGATCGAGAGCCGCGAGGCCAAGCCGAACTCCGACATCCCGTAGAGCAAACCGAAGTTCACCGACTTTGCGATACGGCGCTGGTTGGCCGTCGGACGCTCCGGCTCGAGCACGCCGAAGATGCCGCGCGCGGTGACGTCGTGGATGTCGTCACCGCGCCGGAACGCCTCGCGCATCGCCTCGTCGCCCGAGAGATGTGCCATCACCCGCAATTCGATCTGGCTGTAGTCGGCGGCGAGCAGCGTGCGGCCGGGCGGCGCGACGAACGCGCGCCGGATGCGCCGGCCGAGTTCGCCCCGTACCGGCACGTTCTGCAGGTTGGGATTGGTGGAGGAGAGCCGTCCCGTCGCGGTCGCGGTTTGATTGAACACGGTGTGCAGCCGGCCGTCCGGGCCGAGCAGCTTTGGGATGACGTCGATGTAGGTGTTCTTGAGCTTCGTGACCTCGCGATACTCGAGGACTTTCGCGACGATCTCGTGATCGCGCGCCAGCGGCTGCAAGATCTCGATGCCGGTCGCCCAGCCCGTCTTCGTGCGGCCCCCATTGGGCAGCTTGAGGTTTTCGAAGAGGACGGTGCCGAGTTGCTGCGGCGACCCGATATTGAACGGCGCCCCCGCTAGCTCGTAGATCTCTTCTTGCAAGCGCGTTGCGGAAGCGTCGACTTCGCGCGAGAGTTCGCTCAGTTCTTGCGGATCGATCGCGACGCCGTGCGCCTCCACGGCCGCGAGGATCGCCATCAGCGGCAACTCGACGTCTTCGTACAAGCGCAGCTGCTCGCGATGCAGCAAGCGGTCGCGCAGCACCGGCGCGAGTCGGAAGGCGGCGTCGGCGTAGGCTGCCGCATCGCCTGGGACTTGCAAGCCGAGATACTCGTGCGCGGTTTCGTCGAGCTTGGCGTACGTGCGCGAGGGGTCGAGCAAGTGCGCCGCGACCATCGTGTCGTCGACGAAACGCGCGGCCGGATCGAAGCCGCGCGTGCGAAGCACCGCGAGCAGCCCCTTCGCGTCGTGCGCCGCGAGTTGCGCTTTTCCGCTCAGCAGCGCCGCGAAGGCCGCGCGCACGCTCGGCACGTCGAGCGCGCTGAGCGCGAGCGCGAGGCCCGTTTCGGGGCTTGCGCTCAAGCCCAGTTCGTCGCCGCGTAGGGCGAGCGCCACGCGCTCGCCCGCAGCGAGCTCGCCGATCGCTTGGGCCAGCAGTTCGAACTCGGGAGGGTCGGCGGCAGGCACGAACGAGCGGTAGGTGCCGCGCAGCTGCTCGGTCTCGTCCAGTGCGAACAGCGCATCGTTGGCCGGCACCGGTAAGCGCGCCAAGAGCGATTTGAACTCGAGATCGCGATAGAGGACGTAGAGTTCTTCGACCGGCGGCGGCGTGTAGCGCGCCTCGTCCCACGGGATTTCGAGCGCGAGATCGCGCGAAACGATCGAGACGTCGCGGCAAATCCGGGCGATCTCGCCATGCTCGCGGATCAGCGCTTCGAGCTTGGGCGTTCCGGCGAGGCGCGGGTCGGCCAGCAGCGCATCGAGCGAGCCGGCGGACTTGATGAGTTTGATCGCGGTTTTTTCGCCGACGCCGGGTATGCCGGGAAGATTGTCGGACGGATCGCCTTTGAGTCCGCGGTAGTCCGGCAGCTGCGAAGGTTCGAGCTCGAAACGTTCGCGCACCGCCGCAGGATCGTAGCGGCCGAGCTCGGTGATGCCGCGGCGCGTCACGAGGACCGTGGTGGATTCGTCGACGGTCTGCAACATGTCGAGGTCGCCGGTGACGACCTCGGCGCGCGCGCCCGCTTCGCCGGCCTGGCGCGCCAGGGTGGCGATGACGTCGTCGGCCTCTTCGCCTTCGATCTCGACGATCGGGATGCGGTAGGTCGCGAGGATGCGGCGCACCAGGGCGAACTGCGAGCGCAAATCGTCCGGCATCGTCTCGCGCTGCGCCTTGTATTCGGCGTAGATCGCGACGCGCGCTTGGGGCAAGCCTTTGTCGAAGGCGGCGATCACGTGGGTCGGCTTCTCGTCGGCGATGAGCTTGGTCAGCATCTGCGTGAAACCGTAGGCCGCGTTGATGGGCATGCCGCGCGTCGTGGTGAGCGCGGGGAGCGCGAAGAACGCTCGGTACACGAGCCCGTACGTATCGAGCAGCATGAGCTTGGCGTCATTCGGCGTTGCGCTCACTGCACCGTAAACCCCGCCGAGGTCGCGCCGACGTCACCGTCGTCGGCCAATTCGAGAATCGAGAGCACGTAGTGGCCGCGTTCGACGGGAACGGCCAGCGAAAGGCTGTCGCCGGGTTCGCGCGCCACGCGCCACACGAGCGTGCGGGTCGAGGCAGCCCCGAGCGCCGGCGGTTCGCTCGGCACTTTACGGGGGTTCTCGGCCGCGAAGATGTCGCTGGCCTTCGAACGCGCGGGCGCGACGTAGGCGTGCCAGGCGGGGCTGTCGGAAGCGGGGTTCTGCGAGGTCGTCCCGCCCGTCGCGAGCACGGCCGCGGCGTCGTCGAAATAGGCCGAGCCGCTTTCCGGCCCGTCGGCGACGCGAACGACCAGCGTGGTCTCGGAGGCGACGCCGTCGTGCAGGGTCGCGTGCAGCGTTTCGCCCGGCGCATAGGACGGCTTATCGAAGGCGATCTGGAGCGCGCGGCGATGGCCGGGTCCGTCGATCGCCACGGGCAGCGAGGCCAACGCGATCGCGCCGTCGCGTACGAAAGCGGCCGAAACGCGAACGTCGCCCTGCGGATCGCCCAGCTCGACGTTTGCCGTCGCAACGCCGCTCGTCACCGGGACGAGGCGCGTTTGGTAGGTCCGCGCGCCCTGCAGGGCGATCAGCGCGAACCCGGTCGCCCCGGGCGCCGCGGCGCGGACCGCGAGCGTTTCGCCCGGTTTGTAGCGCGCTTTGTCGAGGCTGACGCTGGGGGCCGCGGCATCCGATTCCGTGCGGCCGGAGAGGGCGCTCGGCTCGACCAGCACGGCGGCCGCATCGAGCGCGCGTTTCGGGCCCGCTTCGGCGCTCGCGAGCGCCAGGTTCGAACCGAGGCTCGTCTGACGGAAGACGACCCGCGCGCGGCCGCGCTCGTCGAGCTTGAGCGTCTGTTCTTGCACCGTCGCACCGTGCGACAGGCGCACGGCTACGTCGAGTCCGGGCACGGGTGCGCCGTCGACGGGATCGAAGGCGCGCACGGAAAAACCGATCGGCGCGCCGACGTCCGCGCTGGCTGCATCGGGCACGAGCGAGAGCGCGACGCGTGCCTGCGGGACGGTGACGCGCGCCGTTGCGGTCGCTCCGCGCGTCGCGGCGGCGACGCCGTAGGTCGAATCGAGTCCGTCGGTCGGCTGCGGGATCGTCACGACCGCGCGGCCTTGCGCGTCGGTGCGTACCGTGGCGTCGGAAACCAGGGTGGTCCCCCACAACGATTCGTCCTCGGGCGTACCGGGCGGTAAGGTGTGCGGCGTTCGCACGACTTGCACGCGCACGGAAATGCCGGGCGCCGCGAGACCCGCGCGCCGCGCGTCGATCCCAAGTACCACCGGAGCGTTCGGATCGCAGGGACAATTCGAGCGAATCGCCAGCGCGACGTCGGAGGCGGCGTCGATATGCACGGAGGTCCCGCCGACGCCGCCGCTCGCTGCAGCGAGCAAGGCGTAGTCGCCCGCATCGCTCTCGGGCGGAACGATCAACTCGCCGCTGAAGGCGCCGGCCGTATCGAGCCGTGCGCTTGTGGCGGCGAGGGTCCGGCCTTTGCCGGCAAGGGTGACGCGAACCTCACCGCTCGCGTTGCGATACCCGGCGGCGGTTCGCCGGCGCACGAAGCCGGCGAAGCGTACGCGTTCGCCCGCGCGCGCGCTCGACGAGTCGAGTCGCAAGCCGACGAGGGTATTCGGCAACGGCGCTTGCGGCAACAGCGAGACGAAGGCGCGTCCCGCGCCCTGCTCGGCCAGAGCGAAACTCGGACGGCGCGCGTCGCGCCACACGATCAAGCCGGCCGAATCGGTTTTCTTCGTGACGAGCTGCAAGCCGACGAGGAACGCGATCGCGAGATTCGCGAGCGGCCGGCCGTCGTGCAAGTCCGCCGCCCAGACGACGAGGCCTTCAGGACTCTCCATCGTCAGCAAACCGATATGCGTGCGATTGAGCCAGACTTGCTGCAGCGCTTCGCCACGCCGCGCCTCGACGACGAAAAATCCTTCGCGATTGCCGAGCGGCACTTCGACGTCGCTCGACTCGAAGCGGTATCCCGGCGGCGGCGTGAAGCGCCAGCGCGCGAGCGGCTTGCGGGCGCTCGTGTCGAGCGCGCGCGGCGCGCGGTTCTGCCCGGAGACGATCACGTCGGCCGGGTCGACTTCGTACGCCGTGAAGTCGACCGGCGCGCCCGAGTACGTATCGAGCCGGACCGTCGCCGGCAGCCACGGTACCGAAACGTCGCGCGCGAACAGCGCGAAATAGGCGTCCCACTGATGCTGGTCGAGCAACGGCCGCGCTGCGCGCGAAGGCAGCGCCGCCGTCAGCACGAGCACGATCGCGAGGATCGCACCGGTGCCGCGACTAGTACGTCGCGTCGTAGAAGAGCGTTCCGATCATTCTCGCGGTGAGGTGGAAGCCGACCGTGTAGTCGTGCGACTCTCCGCGCTGAAGCTGTCCGTCGTAATAGGTCGGCAGCCCGACCAACTGCGTGCTGCCGCCGTCTTGTCCGGTCCAGAACATGTTCTCGGTGTCGACGATCGTCCAATGGGTGATCTTCGGAGCGATCGCGTAGCCGAGCACGTTCGTCCAGTTGAACGAAACGATGAACCACTGCACCAGCCCGTCGGCGTTGCCGTCGTTGTTCAAGAGGACTTTGATCGACTTGAGGATCACGCCCTCACCGGCGCGCACGGCGCCGTGACTCTCGTCTTGAAATTTCGGCGCCGTTTGGGTGCCTTGCGACACCGCCCCGAGCAGAGGAACGGCGCTCACGCCGGCCAGGAAAATCTTGCGGTTCACTTGGCGCGTTTTCGGCGGAACCTGGAGGCATCCCCCGCGTTTTTCGGGTAAGCGCGGAGGGTGAAGCAACCCCGTAAAAAAGCGGTCTCGGCGCATTGCCGCTCCTGCGGGAGCGAGCCGGTGCGCGCCGAGGCGCCGAGGCCCCGCCCGACGGCCACGACCTACCAGGTCGTCGTCGCCTGCGCCTCGTGCCGCACCGTCTTCGCGGCGCTCGCGCGAAACTAGTGGGCCGCGCCGCGGCCGTCCTGGCGGCCGGGCTCGCCCTGGCCCCGGGAAGCCTGAGTGCCCAGCAGTTCCCAGCAATGCCGCGCTCGACCGCCGCTCCGGCGACCGCGCAACACGCCGAGTACGTCGTGGAAGTCAACCGCAAGGGGCAAGTCGTGCGCGTCCGCTCGGCCAAACACGCGAGCGATCCGTCCTTCGACGCGCGGGTGAACGGCAACGCGCTGCAGGTCTTTATTCGAGAGCCCGACGGAACCGCGGTCGCGGGCGTCTACCGGCTCACCTACGACTACAACCCAAAAACGAAAAACGTGACGCGCCGGGTTACCCTGCTGCAGGCCGGCGGGGTCGATCCCGACGCGCTCGGGGCCGTCGATCAGCTCACCAAGCAGAATTCCAAAGCGCTCCATCATCCGCCGACCCCGCTCCCGCTGAGCCCGCTCCCGGACTTTTCGCCGGCGCCCGCAAAAACGTGAGCGATTTCGATCCGCTGAAATGGTGGTTGAGGAGTCGCGACGGAATCGACGACGTCGTCGATAAGGACATCGCGCGCAGTTGCGCGACCAAGGACGGTTACCGCAGCGAAGCCGAAGCGCGCGCACATGCGGCGATGAACGGCATGAGCGGAAAACTTTTCACGTATCACTGCCGCTATTGCGACGAATGGCATCTCACGCGCCGCGCGCCGCGCGGTCAGTAGGCGAGCGCGGCCACTTTGCGGATCGTGCGTTCGTCGGCAATCGCGCGGATCATGAAGTCGGCGACGTCGGCGCGCGAAATGCGCCGGCCGTTTTCAGGGAGAAAGCGCTCGCCGGCGCGGTAGAGACCGGTGCGCGACCCGTCGGTGAGTCCGGCGGCCCGAACGATCGTCCAGACCAGTCCGCTTGCCTCGACCTCTCGTTCCATGAGCCGTAGATCGGCCAGCACGTTCTTGAGCACGAAGGGTGCGAGCACGCGCTCGAGCAGAAAGCCGGCGCCCGGGTCGTGTTCGACGCCGACCGCAGAGGCGACCAGCAAGCGCGAGGCGCCGTGCGCCTTCATCGAACTGATGATATTGGCCGTTCCGGCGGAGTAGACGCTGGTGGGACCGAGTCCGCGCGCGCCGAGCGCCGAAAGGACCACATCGCTGCCGGCGACGACGGCGTCGACGGCGGCCGGATCGAGCACGTCTCCTTGGATGACGCCGATCGCGCCGAGGTCACCGGGGAGCTTGCTGCGGTCGCGCGCCAGCACTTTGAGGTGGTCGCCATCCTCGCGCGCCGCAGCCATGAGCCAGCGGCCCACGCCTCCGGTCGCGCCGATTATTGCGACTCGCATGTTGACTCAAATGCCTCCGCGAAGGGCTCTCCCGAAAGGACGGTCACCACTCATGCGCTACGTCAGCTTCTCTCACAACGGCGTCGTCCGCCCGGGAATCCTCGAGGAACATCTCATTCACCCGCTGCCGGCCGAATTCGCTTCGCTCGCCGCGTTCATCGCGCTGCCCGCACGCGAACGCGCCGCCTTCAGGTCGGACGCCACGCCGCTCGAGATCGGGGAAGTCAAGCTCGTCGCGCCGGTTCACCCCCACAAGAACGTCTTCTGCGTCGGACGCAACTACAAGGGACATGCTGAAGAAGTTGCGCGCGCCACCGGCAGGCCGATGAACTTGCCCTCGGTGCCGACGTTTTTCACCAAAGCGCCGACCGCGATCTCGAACCCGGATCAAACCTTGCACCTCTCTCCCGAAGTCTCGTCCGAATACGATTGGGAAGCGGAACTGGCCGTCGTCATCGGCCAGGTCTGCCGCGACGTCAAGGAAGCCGACGCGCTCTCGGTGATCTTCGGCTATACCTGTCTCAACGACCTAACCGCGCGCGACCTGCAGCGCGAGCACCAGCAATGGTTCAAAGGCAAGAGCCTGGATTACGCGTGCCCGATCGGGCCGTGGATCGTCGGTACGGACGAGATCCGCGACCCGCAGACGCTGCAAGTGCGCTTACGTCTCAACGGTGTCGTCAAGCAAGATGCGAACACGAGCACGATGATTTTCAGCATCGCGCAAATCATCGCCAGCCTCTCGCGCGGCATGACGCTCGAACCCGGGGACGTGATTGCAACCGGGACGCCCGACGGCGTCGGCATGGCCCGCACGCCGCCCGAATGGTTGCGCGACGGCGACGTGGTCGAAGTCGACATCGAGGGGATCGGCGTCCTGCGCAATCGCATCGCGCTGGGCGTTCCCACCGCCGCAGCCCGCTGAACGCTGCCGAACCGCGCATCGCGCTGCGCGGCCTGCGCAAGCGCTTTGCGTCGGGCACGCTCGCCCTCGACGGCGTCGACCTCGACGTTGCCGAGGGCGAATTCGTTTCGATCGTCGGGCCGAGCGGCTGCGGCAAGACGACCCTGCTGCGCATTGCCGCGGGGCTCGAAGCAGCCACCGAGGGAACGGCGACGCTGCGCACCGGCGACGCGCGGGCGGGCACGCTGCCCAGCGCGATGGTCTTTCAAGAACGCTCGCTCTTTCCGTGGATGCGGGTGCGCCAGAACGTCGAGTTCGCCTTCGACCGCCTCGCCGTCGCGCCGGCCGAACGGCGGCGGCGCGCCGCCGACCAATTGGCGCGCGTCGGTTTGACGCGCTTCGCCGACGCGTATCCGCACGAGCTCTCCGGCGGGATGAGCCGCCGGGTCGCGGTGGCGCGCGCCTTCGCCGTCGAGCCGCGAGCGCTTTTTATGGACGAGCCGTTCGGTGCGCTCGACGAGCAGACGCGCCTCGGCCTCGGCGCCGAGCTGGAAAAGATCTGGGAGGCCTCGCGGCCGACGGTACTCTTCGTCACGCATTCGATCGAGGAAGCGCTGGCGCTATCCGACCGCGTCGCGGTCATGAGCGAGTCGCCCGGCCGCATCGCCGACGTCATCGAGGTGCCTTTCGCGCGCCCGCGCGACGCGATCGACCTGCGCGGCGACCCCGCCTTCGGAAGGCTCGCCGCGCGCATTTGGAATCGGCTTCGCTCCAGTCTGGTCGAACGCGCGTGAACGAGCGGATACTGCGCGCTCTTTCCCCTTTCGCGGTACTGCTCGTGTGGGAAGCCGCGGTGCGCGCGCACCTGCTCGACGCGCGCTTCTTCCCGGCCCCGAGCGCGATCGCGGGCACGTTCGTCCAATTCGCGCGCAGCGGCGAATTGTGGGCGAACTTGAGCGTGACGCTGGCGCGCATCCTCGTGGGCCTCGTTCTGGGCGCCGTGCCGGGAATCGCGCTGGGCCTCTTGATCGGCATCAACCGTTGGGCGCGCGCGCTCTTCGAACCGATGATCGCGGTTCTGTATCCGATCCCGAAGATCGCCCTCATTCCGCTGATGCTCCTGATTTTCGGGATCGGCGAAAGCGGCAAGTACGCTCTGATCGCGATCGGCGTGTTCTTCGTGATGGCGATCAACACCGCGGCCGGCGTGCGCCAAATCGACGCGACGCTGCTCGATGTGGCGCGCGCGTTCCGCGTCACCACGCGCTCGCTCTACGCGCGCGTCCTCTTGCCGGCCGCGCTGCCCAACGTGTTCGCCGGCCTCAAGCTCTCGATCGGCATCGCGGTCGTGCTCGCCGTCGCGGCTGAACTGCGCGCCGCGAATTCGGGACTCGGTTTCGTCATCTGGAATTCGTGGGAGACGCTGCAAGTCGAGCGAATGTACGTCGCGCTGGTCATCGTCTCGCTGCTCGGCTACGTTCTCTCCCTCGCCGGCGACGCGCTCGAACGCGCCGCCATCCCCTGGCGCTCCTGATCGGCTAAGAAGAAGGGACGCACATCGTGCCTCGCGTCGACGTTCGAATCAACACCGGGGACGGAGACTGCCCGGCCTCGGTCTTCACTCCGGAGGGCGCCACGGGACCGTGGCCGGGGGCGATCTTCTTCATGGACGGCCCGGGCATTCGGCCATCGTTGTGGCAGATGGGACAGCGCCTTTCGAACGCGGGCTATCTGGTTCTGCTGCCGGATCTCTTTTATCGGAGCGGCCCGTATGCGCCGCTGGAACCGGCTAAGCTCTTCAGCGACCCGGCGCTCCTCGAGGAGCTGCGGCGCAACGTGAAGACGCTCGACCGCGACAAGAAGATCGTCGACGCGGAGGCCTTTATCGGGTATCTCGGCGAGAGCCCCGAGGTCGCGGGCGAACGTTTCGGCGCCACCGGTTATTGCATGGGCGGTAACTTTGCGCTGACGGCCGCGGGTGCGTTTCCCGACCGCTTTGCCGCGATCGCGTCGTTCCACGGCGGCAATCTCGCAACCGAGCAGCCCGACAGCCCGCACCGCTTCGTCCGCGGGATCACCGGCCGGGTCTACGTTGCGGGAGCGATCGAGGACAGCTCGTTTCCGGACGAACAGAAGGCGCGGCTCGAAGCGGCATTGAGCGACGCCGGTGTCGACCATCTCGTCGAAACGTATGAAGGCGCCCGCCACGGCTGGGCCGTGCCGGACATGCCCACGTACAACGAGCCGGCCGCCGAGCGCCACTGGACCGCACTCTTGAGTCTCTTCGCCGATCGGTTGGCAGGGGCGTAGTCACGGGAGGCGAGAGCGAGGACTCGATGCTGTTTTTCGCAGTCTCGACGGCGGCCGTCGTCGCGTCCCCACAAGCTGGGCTGCCGGCCGCGCCGGCACCTTCGGCGACGCCGCTCCAGGAGATCGGCCACGTGCGCTCGTCGGCGTACTGTTCGACCCTCGCGAAGCACGTCGCGCCGGCCCTGCTCGCCTTGATCAAAACCGACGAGCTCATTGCGGCCGCTCACGCAACGCTCAACAGCATGAGCGGCGATACGGTCAGGGGCTCGACGCATCGCTACGACCTCGACCTCGCACATTTGAGCCAAGTCATCACGCTTGCGACGCGCAACCTGCAGACCGTGCGGAAGCTTCTCGACGACCCGTACCTTCCGGCGAACCTGCCGGCCGGCGAAGCGCGCAGTGCGGCCGACCTTCGGACGAGTCTCGAGCAAGTCGCGGCCCAGCAAACCGCCGCGATCAACCTCATGGACGGGACGTACGAAACGGCTCGCATGGCGCAGATGCAAGAGGGCTTCAGCCCCCTGCAGCCCGGGACATCGGCGGTGAATAAGGGCGGCACTCCCCCGCCGACGTCCACACCGTCGAATGCCACGCCCGATCCCTCGCAGTACCTCAACGCCGCGGGTTTGCCCGACCGCGACATCAACAGCCAATTTTCGCAAAAGTCGCTAGCTGCTGGATCTTCCTTAGGACGCACGAGCTACGATGCGATGGGGCAGATCTTACAACTTCAACAAACGCGTATCGCGGCGGCTGAGAAACCTGCGTCGGATGCCGTCGTCGCCGCGGTCGCGCTCTGCAACGCTTCGCGCGGCCCAACGGCGCCACCGGTCACTCCGTCGCCCGCACGCTGATCGCGCCGCGACGCCGAAAGGCTTTGCGCCGCGCTGCGCTAAGCGCAGATCAGGGAGGCCAGCGATTCGAGCTTTAGTTCTCAGCGGCGGCGCGGCGCGCGGCGCCTTCGAAGCGGGCGTTGCAACGGCGTTGCTCGAGGAAGAAGATTTCGACATCGTCTGCGGGACGTCGGTCGGCGCGCTCAACGGCGCAGCCGTCGCGCTGGGCCGGCCCGACTTGCTCCGCGAGTTGTGGTCGTCGATCGGCGGCCGGCATATCATGCGGCCGGCACCTGTGCTCGAAAAAGCGCAGCGCGCGCTCGACGACGGCAAAGCACTGCTGCGCGGACCGCTCGGCGACCGGAGCGCGGCACTCGGCCGGCTCGCCCGCGACCTGTTCGACCTTCCCTCGCCAAAGGCGCTCTTCGGTATCCGCGGGTTTCTCACGCCCGACCCGATCGCCGAGTTGCTGGGCTCGCATCTCGATCTTGCGAAGCTCACGCGCTCGCTGGTGATCGCGGTGACGAATTTGAGCAAGGGCACGAGCGAGGCGTTCTACTCGTTTCGCGAGGCCGGGGGCGAGCAAGAAGCTCGCTTCGTCGCAAACGAACCCAACAGCCGGCCTCTCACCGCGGAGAACCTCTTCGACGCGCTGCGCGCCGCGGCTGCGCTTCCCGCCGCCTACGCGCCCGTCCCGATTCCGAGCGGCCGCGGTGAAACGGACGAGTACGCCGACGGGGCGGTCGCCAACAACACGCCGCTGCGCCAGGCGATCGACGCCGGCGCGACCGACGTCACCGTCGTCTTCTTACAGCACTCGGCGCTGCACTATCGCGACGCGCGGCTCAAGAACCTCGCGCAAATCGGCTTCGTCGCACACGACATCATGCAGGAGCGCATGATGGAACTCGACCTGAAGCTGGCGCGCAGCATCAACGAGGCGGTCCGCCGGGGTTCGGCCGAGCCGGGAAAACGCTTCATCGATCTGCGCACGATCGGGCCGAGCACCCCCCTGCGGCTGGGGGCGTTAAGCTTTGACGATCAAGCTTCGATCGATCGAGTCTTCGCGCAAGGCGTTGCCGAGGGCCAGGCCGCATTAGACGTGGCAAAAGGCCGCAATATTAAGAGATGAATAAGAAGCCCTTCAGGAGTGAACGCACGCCATGTCGACGCCGCTGAGCCTCTTCCAAAATGACCCGATGGCCGAGCCCTTCAAAGCCGGCCAAACGATCTTCTCGCAAGGCGAACCGGGGGATCACATGTACGTGGTCCTCGACGGCGAGGTCGATCTCATGATCGGCGACGTGACGATCGCGACGGTGAGTTCGGGCGAAATGTTCGGCGAGATGGCCGTCATCGACCACCGCGACCGCAGCGCGACGGCGGTCGGCAAGAGCGACGGCACGATGGTCCCGGTCACCCAGAAGCGCTTCTTGTACCTCGTTCAGAACACGCCGTTCTTTGCCGTTCAGGTCATGGAATCGATGGCCGATCGCTTGCGCCATATGAACGACGCGACGGTGGGAGCGGCCGCCTCCCCGGCGTCCGCTGCGACACCGTCGGCTCCAGCGACGCCGGCAACGCCGGCGAACGAGACCGCTACGACGTAGCGCTTCGTCCGACAGGCGCGGGCGATGGCTCCGCGTCAGCGGCCAGCCAGGGATCTTCGACCCGGAGGCGCGGCACGCTCGCCGGGTAGAGCCCTGTCGGATGCTTTTTCGCCCAAAGCCGATAACGCGACGTCATGTACTCGAAATTTTGATATTGGCGCGGTCCGCGTTCGCGGCGCAGCAGGGCGATCGTCGGCGAAAGCAACTCCCAGTAGCGGTCGACCAGCCTTCCGAAAAGCTCGAAGAAGGCGCGCTCTCCCACGAGCCCGTTCTTGACGAAGGTCCCCATCTGGTCGAACCAGTTGCAGACTTTCATCTCGGGATGGTGCTGCGGATCGACGAACCCGATGCGCGTCAGCTCGCCGCGGTACGCCGGATCTTCGAGCCGCGCGGGCAGCTCGTGCTGCACGTAGTGGAAGGCCGCCTGTAAGTGCGGTTCGTTGAAGTCGTGCTCGAGCGAGAGCAAGGATTGAATCTGGTTGTTGGAGCTCAGGTGACGCATCTGCAGCACCGCGGGCACGACCGTCGCCCCGATGACCAACAGCGTCAGAAAACTCCAGAGGCTGCTCCAGAACTCGACCGGCACTCCGCTTTCTACTCCGCCACGGGCTTGCGCAACTGCCAAGTCGGCACGAGCATCAGCACCCGGTCGCGCGGGCGGACCTCTGCGAAGTCGCTGATGTACGTAAGCGTCCCGTCGCGCCAGACGCACAGCGGAATGCAGTTCGGCACCGGGGGCGGCAGGACGTCGAGGGCCTGAGCCATCTCCCCGATCGAGTAGTCGCGTCCTGCGATTTGAATCCGGCCGCGCGCTCCCGGAAAGCGCGAAAGGCCTGCCAGCACGGGCGCGGCCAGGGCCGCGGTGGCGTAGGTGCGGGTGATGCCGAAGTGCCGCCGCACGGATTCCTCGAACGAGGCCTCTTGGACGCGCAGCACGATCGTGATGTCGGGATTTCGCGCCCGCGCGCCGAGCGCGATCTCGAGGTTCATCGCGTCGCTATTGGTCAACGCGATCAACGCCTCGGCTTGCTGCAGGTTGCACAGATCGAGCGTGGCGTCTTGGGTCGCGTCGCCCGTCAGCAAGTCGAAGTGCCGGTCGCGCGAGAGTTCGACCACCGTCGGTTTCGGATTCGCTTCGAGCACGACGACCTGACGCTCCAGACCGAGAAGATATTCGATCACTCGCGAGCCGACGTTTCCGGAGCCGCATACGATGATGTGGCCGCGGCGTTTGATTCGGCGCAGGCCTTGAACGGCCACCCATTGGGCTTGCGTCAGGCGCGAGGTCAGGATCGCGGTGAAGACGCCGGTGAGCGTGACGCCCAAGACCATGACGAGCATCGCGACCGCAACCTGCATCCGGTCGTCCAGTCGCGGCGTGATGTCACCGTAACCGACCGTCGTCATGGTCGAGAGCACGTAGTAGGCGGCCTTCAGCGCATCGATGTGCTGCTTGAGCGCGAAGAACGCGGTAGCGAGCGCGAACAGCAAGACCGCGGCGACGATGAGTCCTTGGACCACGCTGCCGAGGTGCAGCCAACTTCTTGCGATCCACGCGAAAACGCGGGACGCAACCGGACGCTCGCGCGTCGCCGCGAGCGATGCGCGCCGCACCGCCTGCCGCGGGCGAACGATGCCGAAGGTCGTCAGTTCGCGCTTACCGGTGAGAATCGCACCCCGCTCGTAGGCGGCGTCGCCGTCGACGGCGACGATCCGTTCGGCTAGATACGTCTCGGCGTCGGCAACGGTCGATCCGGCTAGACCCGAGCGCGACGTCGAGCGGCTCGCGAAGCCCACCAGCGGCCCGTCGATGTCGGGAAATTGCAGGCCGTAGAAGCAACTTTGATCGACGGCCGTGCTCGCGTAGGTGGCCGCCGAGTGCGCCGAGAGCGAGATCACCGAGCAATCCGACAGGTTCTGCTCGAGCTTGCGCCCGAGCGTCCGATTGAACTGGCTGATCACGACGCGGATGAGCGGGTTGAGGTCGCGTGCTTTCAAGGCCACCAGCAGGTTCAGATGGTCGTCGTCCGTGAGGACCATGATCGAGGCTGCGTTTAGAACGCCCGCAGCGCGCAGCGACTCCTCGTCGTGGGGCTTGCGCTCGATGAAGGTCGCCCCAAGCTTGCGCACTTTGTCGCCGAAGCCGTCGCTGCCGTGGCCCCACAACACCGTTACGACCTGTCCGCGCGCGGAGGTCAGCTCGTAACAGGCTTTGAGCGCCAGCGCGTCGCCGCCGACGATAATGATCAGCGGGAGCGCGGTGACGGCTTCCGGGGAACGTTGTTCCATATCGGCGTAGTCCATCGTTCGATGCCCAACCGAAAGGACTTCCTTGCGGCGGGAGCCGCCGCCGTCGCGCTGCCGCGCCGCGCGAGCGCCGCGTCGACGCGGCTGAGCGCAGGTTACGTCCCCTCGACGCTCTTCGCGCCCGTCTTCGTGGCACAAGATCGCGGCTATTTCGAGAGCGCCGGCGCCGCGGTGAGTTTAACGCCGATCGTCGCCGGACAGGACGCGCTCGCGCTGGTCGCAACGGGCCGGCTCGACTTCATTGCCGCCGGACTCTCGGCTGCATTTTTCAACGGCATCGAGCGCGGTTTGGACGTTCGCATCGTCGCGTCGACCGGCTACCAGCCGCGGACCGGCGGTCACCCCTCGGCGCTCGTCGTGCGAGCCGATCTCGACGGCGTCCGGAGCGTGGCGGATTTGCGCGGCAAGCGGGTTGCCTGGAACGGCGGCGCGGGAGCCGCGTCGGCCTACTACGTGTCGCGCATCTTCGCGAAAGCGGGTCTGAAGCTGAGCGACGTCGAGGTCGTGAACATCGGCACGCCCGATCAAGGCGTCGCCTTCGAACGCAAAGCGATCGACGCCGCCTTTACGTCCACGCCGGCGACCGAAGCCTTCGAGGAGCGCAAACTCGTGCGCTTCTTGGCCGCGCCGCCGGCCGGCATCGCGGCGACGGGGATCTTTTTCGGGCCGAGTCTGCTCGGCAATCCGAACCTCGCGCGCGCGGTGCTCGATGCCGGCCGGCGCGGCGCGCTCGACATCGCGGGCGCGGCTTACGACAGCCCGCAAAACTTGGCCACGTTCGCAACTTACACGCAGGTGCCGGTCGACGTGTTGCGGCGCAGCGCGCGCTACGACTTCGCCCCCGACCTGCGCATCGACCAGCCCACGCTCGAAGACATGCAGCGCGTCTTTCTTGGGCTTGGCATCTTGACGTATGCGACGCCGCTCGATGCGGCCCGCATGGTGGCGCGCTTCTGATCGGCAAGGCGCTCGCCGGACTCGGAGCGCTCGCACTCGCTTTGCTCGGCGCCGGGGCCACGCTCGCGCCGGGTGCCTCGACGCGCGGGTACGGCATCGCGTCCGACGACCCCGAAGCGCTCGCGTACGTGCGCGCCTGCGGCGCACGCGATCTCGTCTTAGGCGCGCTGCTCGCGCTCGCGCTCGCGAACGGCGAGCGCCGTCAGCTCGGCGCGACGTTGGGCTGCTGCGCGCTGGTCGGACTCGCCGACTTCCTGATCGTCCGGCGCGCGCAGGGGAGCGAACCGCGGCCCGCGGTCGCATTGCACGCCGCCGGCTGCGCCGGTTGCGCTCTCGTCGCGCTGCTCGTCGTGCAGGGGATTTGAACGCTCCAGGAGCGCCGCTGCCGGAGACGGTACAGAACCGACGCATGCTCAAAAGCGAACGAGGCAAGCCTCAATGGTAATCGGCGTCCCACGCGAGACCGCCGAGGGCGAACGGCGCGTGGCGCTCGTTCCCGAGACGGTCGGGAAACTCGTCAAGTCGGGCGCGAGCGTCGCCGTCGAGCGCGGCGCGGGCAGTGCGGCGTCGTTCCTCGACAGCGCCTACGAAGAAGCGGGCGCAACGCTCGAAAACGACGCAGCCGCGCTGTACGGTAAGGCCGACCTCGTCGTGAAAGTGCAGCGGCCTAGCGCCGCCGAACTCGCGCTGACGCACCCCGGACAAACGCTGATCGCACTGCTCGCGCCGCTCGGCGACCCGGCCTCGGTCGAAGCCTACGCCGCGCGCAAGATCAACGCGTTGAGCATGGACGCGATTCCACGCATCACGCGCGCGCAAGCAATGGACGTGCTCTCGTCGCAAGCCAACATCGGCGGCTACAAAGCCGTGCTCATCGCGGCGAGCTTGCTTCCGCGCTTTTTCCCGATGTTGACCACGGCCGCGGGAACGATCCCGCCGGCGAAAGTCCTCGTCCTCGGCGCAGGTGTGGCGGGTCTGCAAGCGATCGCGACGGCGCGCCGCTTGGGCGGCGTCGTGAGCGGTTACGACACGCGCTCGGTGGTGAAGGAGCAGGTGCAGAGCCTCGGGGCAACCTTCCTCGAGCTCGACCTGGGCGTCGAGGGCGAGGGCGCGGGCGGCTACGCCAAGGCGCTTGGCGCCGAACAAGAGACGAAGCAGCAAGAGTTGCTGGCGCAAAGCATCGCGGGCCAAGACGTGGTGATCACGACGGCGGCGGTGCCCGGGCGGCGCGCGCCGCTGCTGATCACGGAGGCCGCAATCCGCGGCATGAAGCCGGGCTCCGTGATCGTCGACCTCGCCGCCGAAACGGGCGGCAACAGCGCGCTCACCGAGCCGGGCAAGGTCATCGAAGCGCACGGCGTGACCATCGTCGGGACGACCAACTTGCCGTCGACGATGCCGTATCACGCCAGCCAACTCTACTCGCGCAACGTCTACGCGCTGTTGCAGCTGTTGATCAAGGATGGAGTTCTCGATCTGAATATGGCGGACGAGATCATCAAAGGCACGACGCTCGTGCACGAAGGCACGATCGTGCACGAACCGACGCTGGCCGCTTCGGCCGGGAGCAAAGCGTGAACGCGCAACTGCTCACCGAGTTCACGATCTTCGTGCTGGCGGTCTTCGTCGGGTCTCGAAGTGATCTCGAAAGTCCCGACGACCCTGCACACGCCGCTTATGTCGGCAACGAACGCGATCCACGGGATCGTGCTCGTCGGCGCGCTGCTGGTCGCGGTCGTTGCGGAACCCGAAACTCGGGCCGGTTCTTTCGGTCCTCGTGGTGTTTCTCGCGTCGCTCAACGTGTTCGGCGGCTACGTCGTGACGGAACGGATGCTCGCGATGTTCAAACCGCGCGTTTCGCCCGCACCGGACGGAACGAAAAAGCCGTGACCGATACCTCGTCGGCCGCGGCGCTCGCGATCAACGGCGCCTACCTCGTCACGGGCATCTGTTTCATCATCGGCCTGCGCTACCTCAGTTCGCCCAAGACCGCGCGCCGCGGCAACCGGATCTCGATGCTCGGCATGGCGATCGCGCTGGTCGCAACCGGCTTCCAACTCGACTTCGCCGGCGCGTGGTGGATTTTGCTGGCGGGCGTCGGCGCCGGTGCGGCGATCGGCATCTACGCGGCGCGCGCCGTGAAGATGACCGCGATGCCGCAAATGGTCGCGCTCTTCAACGGCGCGGGCGGCGGCGCTGCGGCGATGGTCGCTGCGGCCGAGTTCCTCAAACTGAGCCCCGACACGTCGTACGTCACCTGGGATCAAGCGATCACGATGGTGCTCTCGAGCGTGATCGGTGCGATCAGCTTCACCGGCAGCATCATCGCCTTCCTCAAGCTGCAAGAGCTCATGACGGGCCGTCCCGTCACCTATCCCGGGCCAGCAGATCGTCAACGCACTGGTCGCGCTCACGATCGTGGTGGCCGCCGGCTTCGTCATCGCCAACCAGTATACGGTGCCGGCGTTTTTCGTGGCGGTCGGCGCGGCCGCGCTGCTCGGCGTGCTGTTCGTGCTGCCGATCGGCGGCGCCGATATGCCGGTCATCATCTCGCTGCTCAACTCGTTCACCGGGCTCGCCGCCGCGCTGACGGGCTTCGTGCTCGGGAACAACGTGCTGATCATCAGCGGCGCGCTCGTCGGCGCCTCCGGCACGCTGCTGACGCTGATGATGGGCAAAGCCATGAACCGCTCGATCAGCAACGTCCTGTTCGGCGCGTTCGGCAAGGTCGCGAGCGGCGGCGACGGTCCGGCCGCCGGGACCAGCGGAAGCGGAACCGTCCGCGAAGCTCTCGGCCGACGACGTCGCGACGATGCTGGCCTACGCGCAGAACGTGATCGTCGTTCCCGGCTATGGGATGGCGGTCGCGCAAGCGCAGCACAGCGTGCGCGAGCTCGCCGATCAGCTCGAGAAGAAGGGCGTAACCGTCAAGTACGCGATCCATCCGGTCGCCGGCCGCATGCCGGGCCACATGAACGTCCTGCTCGCCGAAGCGAACGTGCCCTACACCGCGCTCTACGACATGGACGACATCAACCCGGAGTTCCCGCGCGCCGACGTGGCGCTCGTCATCGGTGCCAACGACGTGACGAACCCCGCAGCGCGCAACGTCGCTTCCAGCCCGATCTACGGCATGCCGATTCTCGACGTCGACAAAGCCCACAACGTCGTCGTCCTCAAGCGCTCGATGAAGCCCGGCTTCGCCGGCATCGACAACCCGCTCTACGAGCTTCCCAACACCGGCATGCTCTTCGGCGACGCCAAAGGCTCGATCGACAAACTCACGGCCGCGGTAAAAGCGCTCTAAGCCTCAGTCCACTAGAGCGTGAACGACACGAGCGCATCGTTGTTGCGATCGGCGATCCAGAACTGCTCGCCATCGAAGGCAACGCTGCGTGGCTTGAACGGAAGCGAACGAAGCGCTTGGATCGACGAGGCATCGTCGTCGACGCCAAGGCGCTCGAAGCGTCCGTCGACCCACTCATCGTCGACGGTCACGAGGTAAAACGCGCCGTCGACGATCGTCATCCCAACCGGGCGGCGCTCCAATTGCACTTCGCGCACCGCGGCACCACGTTCGTCGAGCTCGATAAGCTTCTTATCCCAGGCTTGCGAGAGATACAGCGTTCCGTCTGCATAGGCGAGAAACGAGCCTGAGTTATCCGGACATACGAAACGCTCCGCAAATCCCGCATCGGGCGAAAATGCATAGACGTAACGGTGATCGTACTCATCCGGTTCGTCGATCGCCGGCGCCAGGATCAGCCGAAAATCCGAACCGGTATACGTGATGCCCAATGACTGCGCCGGCGGAACGAACTCGCGCTGGACGCTCCACGTCCGCGGATCGACCGCGTACAAGCGGCCGTTCGCGGCGCTGGTCAACCACATCGTCGCACCGTCCCACGCAACACCTTGGGGACCTTGCACGGGGGAAGCGTGTCGCGTGAGTTCACTCATCATACGTCGAAGTTAGACCGTGGTTCCCCCGATTCCGGCCGGCTTTCGACCGGCTGCCGAATGGGGTGGTATACTCGAAGCCCCGCTCGTCGCCGATTGGACCGTGGACATGAAACTCTTAATGAAATTCGATCAAGAGACCGTCGCCGGCATGAAGTGTCTGGCGGAGTCGAACGAGTTCGCCCTCTACGCGCTCGGCGACGACACGTACGCCCTGGTCCACCGGCACGAGGGCACGGAATGGGAAGCGATCACCATCTCCGGCGACGGCGTCTTCCGCGTCGGCGAACTCCTGATCGACGCGATGCGCCACCTGTACCGCGATACGGCGAAGACGCTCTCGGAGGCCAAGCACCCGAGCCCCTGAAATAGCAGAAGGCGCATGGTCGCCTTTTTCTACATCTTAGCGTTGCTCGCGGTAGGCCTGTCGCTCTTTCCTCGACCGCCGCACGTGCCGCGCGCCGAAGCAGCGGGCACGACGCGCCGGCCGCTCGCCCGAAGAGATCTCGTTCTGTTGGCGACGCTCTGTGCGATGCTCTGCGTCCTGTTCGCGCTCCAGACGGCCTTGACCGACCGTGCCGCCCTCTCGCAGCGGCCGCTGCCGGCTTGGTTCCTCACACTCCCGCTCCTGTTTTTTGCCCCGGACCCGCCGTTCCACGCGCTCCCCGATCGTGCGCTGGTCGAATGGACGCAACTCTTGGCGGTGCTCGAGAGCGCCCTGCTCTTGGCGATCTTCATCGTGGTCAGGCGCATCGACTGCCGGCAGCGGAGCGTCATCGCCCTGGCCGTGCTCACCGCGCTGTGTATGAGCGCGCTCGCGTTCGGCTCGCGGGTAGCCTGCTCCGACTTGTACGCCTACGTGGCTCAAGCGCTCGTGTGGCCGCACCAATATGCACCGCCGGCAATTCCGTTTGCGGGCGATGCGGCGCACCTCAACTTCATGTGGGGAACGCCGATCGTTCCGTCGCCCTATGGCCCGCTCTGGAACGCCATCGGCGCAATCGCGATCGCCGGCACGCACGCGTTTTGGCAGCAGACGCTGGCTTTTCGCTGGTTGGGATTCGCCTCGCTTGCGCTCTGCGTGTCCTGCGTCTGGCGTTTGCTCGGCGCCTCCGCCGCGGCGCTGCTCTTCGCGATCAACCCGGCACTCTACGACCGCTACCTCATCCGAGCGAACAACGATTTGAGCGGCGTCGCGCTCATTCTGCTCGCGGCTCTGGCGCGGCAGCGAACGTGGCTGGCCGTTCTCTTGGTCGCGGCCGCCGGCACGATCAAGCTGCCGTTGCTGCTCGCCGGGCTCGTCGTGTTCTGGGACAAACCGAGCCTGCGGCAGCGTCTGGGGCCGGCGCTCTGCGCACTGGCGCTCGGCCTCGCCGCGTCACTCGCCTTCGGGGGCGTCGACTACATCCGAGCGCTGCAAAGCACGTACGCAACGTACGATCACGGTCCGTCGACCGTGCAGCAGGCGCTGCACTGGACGCTCGCGCTCGTTGCGCTCGCGGCCATCGGGCTGGCGCTCTGGCGTCGCAGGTTCGTGCTCGGACTCGACTGGTCGTTCCTCAGTTTCGGACAGTACCCGCTCTCGCAATACCTCGCTTGGTGTCTACCCTACGTGCTCGTCGGCAGCGCGAGCCCGTTTCCGTTCCTGATTTCGTGGCCGTTGCTCGATTACGCGTTGTCGCTCGAGTACGAGTACACGCCGTTCTTTCTCGTGGAACGCTTCCTCTTGATCCTCGGCGTCGCCGCCGCGGTTGGTTTTGCGGTTCTCTCACGCCGGCGGCAACCGACGGCACTCGCCTCCTAAAGGGCGGCGCCGCTTTTCGCTCGTCGCAAAAACAGCGACGTGACCGCGCTCCGGAATTCCGGCTTCGCCATGGGCCGCTCGACAAGCGCCCAGAAACCGATGCCGGCGCCGAGAGAGAGCAGCGCCGCCACGACCATGGGCAGGTGCAGCGTGTCGTACGCCCACGACAGCACTGGCCCGTGCACGAGATAGATGCTGTAGGACGCGACCCCGATGAACGCCAGCGGCGCCCACGAGAAAACTCTCGATGCGGCTCCCAGTCCGGCCAGCACGACGCAAAACGCAGCGAGGTGCCAGAGCGGGTCGCCATGGTCGTTGCTCTCGGTCCGAAAGACGATCGCCAGCGTCAAGAAAACCGCCGCGAGCGCGAGCACGATTTTGGGCCGCGTCATTCCGCGCAGGTACAGATCCGCCGCGAGAATTCCCAGCATGAAGCACGGGAGCATGCCCGCGTCCGGAACGCGGACCGGCGAAAGATACCAGAGGTAGAGTCCCAGCAGAAGCACCAAGAACAAGGCGCGGCTCTTCACGAAAAGCGCGAGGATGAACGGAAAGAATACGTACCAGTGCGCTTCGAACTCGAGCGTCCAGAACGAGCCGTTGTACAGGGGCGTGAACCCGGTAAAGAAGAGCGCTTCCTTGAGGAACTCGAAGGGGCGCGCTGCCGTCATTTGGGTCGGCACGCCGAACGCGGTCAGCGAGAGTGCCGCAAAAATAGCCAGCGCAACCCAATAGGGCGGAACGATCCTCCAAAAGCGCTTCACCCAAAAGCGCGAGCGCTGAAGGTTCTCGCCGCTGCGCAAAACGGGCAACGACAAGCACAGTCCCGAGATCACAAAAAAGAGGTCGACGCCGCGCGCTCCGATCGAGCCCGGCAAGAACTTCGCGTGATAGGCGATCACGCCGAGGACCGCGACGGCGCGTAAGCCGTCGATCGAGCCGACGTGCGCGGCACCTCGCTCGACGGGGGCCTTTTCTCCGACCGGCATCACCCTAGCATCGGCAGTTATCCGATCGGACGCGATCAGAAAAACCGATCGAGGAGCTTGAGGACCGCTCGCGTCTGCTTGGTGTAGGGCGGATAGAGCATCGGCGTCAGCAAGGTGCGGGTCATGACGGCACGCTCGTGGGAAAAGGTGAGGAATCCGGCGTGCCCGTGGTAGCTTCCGAGGCCGCTCGGGCCGACGCCGCCGAACGGCAGGTGGGCGTTGGCGAGGTGGATTGCCGTATCGCCGACGCCCGTGCCGCCGGCGGTCGTGCGCGCGAGAATCTTTTCGGTTTCCTTCGGTGAGCGGCTGAAGATGTAGAGCGCGAGCGGCTTGTCGTGCGCGCGCACGTCTTCGAGCGCTTCATCGAGCGAGGTGAAGGTCACGATCGGGAGGACCGGCCCGAAGATCTCTTCGTGCATCACCGGCGAGTCGAGATCGACGTTCTCGAGAATCGTCGGCGCGAGGTAGCGCGTCGCGGCGTCGCGCTCGCCGCCGAGCGTTACCGTCGCGCCGGCGCGCACGCTCTCGTCGACGATCTCGGTCAGCCGTTTGAAGGCCGCGTCGTCGACGAGCCGCGCGTAATCCGGGCTGGCTTTACGCTCCTCGTCCGTCGCCCCGTACATGCGCGCGACGCGCAGTTTCAACTCCTCCGCCAGCGCGGGCGCGACGGCACGGTCGACCAGAACGTAATCCGGCGCGACGCAGGTCTGACCGGCGTTGATGAACTTCCCCCACGCGATGCGCGCGGCCGCCGATTTGACGTCGGCATCGGCGGTTACGATGGCCGGCGACTTGCCGCCGAGTTCCAGCGTGACCCCCGCCAGATGCTCCGCGGCCGCTCGCATGACGACCTTACCGATTTTCGTACTGCCGGTAAAGAAGATATGATCGAAGGGGAGTTTCAGCAACTCCTCGGCCACGCTGACCGGACCGCCGGTCATCATGACGTCGCCCGGCGAGAACGCCTCGGTGACGATCGACTGCATGACCGCGCCCGTGTGCGGCGACTTCTCGGAATAGCGCACGATCGCCCGATTGCCCGCCGCAATCGCGGCGATGAGCGGCGCGAGGGTGAGGTAGATGGGGTAGTTCCAGGGCGAGAGAATCAACACGACGCCCTTGGGCTCGTGGCGAATTTCGCTGCGCGCTCCAAAGAGCGGCAACGGCGTCGACACGCCCTTCGGCCGCATCCAGCGCGCGAGATTCTTGCGCGCGAACTTCAACTCGTCGAGCGTCAGGTGAATCTCGGTGAGTTCGACCTCTTCGCGCGCTTTGCCGAAATCTTCCGCCATCGCGACGTAGAGCGCTTCGCGGTGCCGGACGATCGCTTTCTCCAACGCGTCCAGCTGCGTGAGACGCTCGCGTTTGCTCGGGTTGGGGTTGGAGCGATAGCGGCGGCGCTGTTCGGCGAAGATGGCGGAGATTTCGTGCGGTGCTTCGGCGATCATCGAAGGCTCCAGTCGTAGGCATTCCAGGTCGGAATGAAGGCGTTCGGCGCGAACCCGCGGAGTTGCGGGCGATACGCCCACACGTAACTCGGGTTGAAGAGATAGACGATCGGGACGTCGCGGGCGACGATCCGGTCGATCGCGCGGTAGCGCGCTCGACGCTCCAAACGATTCGGCTCGCTAACAGCCTCGCCTTCGAGGCGGTCCACGGCGGGATTGCAGTAGCGCATGTAGTTCTTCTCGGCGCCGGCGCAGCCCAAGAGGAAGCGGTCGTCGGGATCGGCTCCCATCGCCCACGGGACGTAGGCGAGGTCGAAGCGCCCGGTCGCGAGGATTCCGCCCTCGCTCGCCGGGAGAAAAAGCTGCGCGTTGGTGATCGACTTGAGGGTGACGTCGAAGCCGCGGTCGTGCAGTTCGCGCTGGACCAGCGTCGCGACGCGCACGCCGGTCGCCGTCTCGGGGAACTGGACGTAGGTCAGTTCGAGACGGCGCCCGTTCTTGACGCGGACGCCCGGCGTCCAGTTCCAGCCCGCAGCGTCGAGTGCCGCGTCGGCCGCGTCGGGGTCGTACGGCGGTTCTTTCACGGTGGGATCGAAAGCCCACGAGAAGCGCGGCCGGTCGGAATCCGCGACCGGATATCGCCCGAAGGTCACTTTCTGCGAGATGGCGTCGCGATCGATCGACTGCACGATCGCGCGACGCACGACCGGATCGTCGAGCGGAGCGTGCGAGAGGTTGAGCGCGATGCCCGCGATGAGCGCCGTCGGCACCGCGTAGAACGCCAGCTTCGCGGCAGACTTGCGCAGGATCGCTTCTTGCGCGGGCGCGATCAGGTTGAAGTCGATCGCGCCGCTCTCCAGCAGGTTGAGATTCGTCTGCGGGTCGGGCACGATGCGAACGTCGATGCGCGCGACGGCCGGCTTTCCGCGCCAATAGCGCGGGTTGGCGCGGTAGACGAGACGATCGCCGCGCGCCCACGAAACGAACGTGAAGGGACCGTCACCGATCGCGGGTGCGGCGTTGAAGAGCGCGCGTTCGAGTGGAACCTGTTGCGCCAGGATGTGCGCCGGCAGCACGTACTGCTGCGAGGTTCCGGGCGCGAAAAACGTCGCGACCGCCGGAGCCCAAGGCCGGCGCAAGTGGAAGCGGACGGTGTAGGCATCGAGCGCGCCGGCGGCGTCGATGAGATCGTAGCCTTCGCGCGAGCCGATCGGATTGCGCGGATCGCGAATCGCGGCGAGCGTGAACAAGACGTCGCGGCTCGTGACGCGCACGCCGTCGCTCCAGCGCACGGTCCGGCGCAAGTGATAGACGATCGTTCGGCCGTCGGGCGAAACGCCGCCGTTCGCGACGCTGGGCACGACAGCCAGCAATTGCGGGACGGCGCGCCCGTGCGAATCGAGATCGAAAAAGGGCTCGAAGCTCAGGCGCGCGAGTTGCTGTTCGACCTGCCCCGCGTCGGCGTGCGCGAACAGCGGGTTGAGGTTGGTGGGGTCGGCCGCGACGTCGAAGCGGACGGTCGGAACCGGCGCCGCCGGGTGCGCGCAAGCGGCCAGCGCCATGAGAACACAAAGCATCACAAACGAGCGCACCCGGCCGCTTTCGACGGGCGGGCGGGGGAGGCTTGGCGGGGCGCTTCGTAAAGCCGATAGAGAAGAAATGAGACTCAGCGCCATCGACGGGCTCCGGGCAATCGCCGTGCTGGCGGTGGTGGTTTGTCATGCCGGCCTGACCCCCCACCCGGAAATCGGAACGCGCGGGGTCGATCTCTTTTTTGTCATCTCGGGCCTATGTCTCTCGATGCCGGCGCTACGGCGCGGAGCCGGGGTCAAACCTTACGCTTTCTGGGTGACCCGGTTCTGGCGCATATTTCCCGCTTACTGGGTCGCGCTCGCGCTCTTCGTGGCGCTCTCGTTCACCTCGTTCGGAACGCCTTCGATCGTCGGAAAGCCCGACGCGTTCGAACTGCCCCAAGATATCGTCCTCATTACCGGCATTCAGCCCATCTACAACGGCTCGTTCTGGACGCTCGGCCTCGAAGCGCGCTGGTACATCTTTTTCCCGGCGATCCTCGCGCTCTACATGCGCTCGAAGCTCGGCTTCGCGCTTCTGGCGGTCGCCTTCTATATCTGGAACGCGACGCCGTACCGGATACCGGATGCCGGGGTCTTGCCTTGCTTCATGCTCGGAATCGTCGCTGCCGATCTCTTCTTACGCGAGCGCGTCGGGCACCGGCTGCTCCCCGCCCTCGCAATCGCCGCACTCGTCATCGCCGCACTCGTCGACACGACGGACAACCACGGCGACCCCTTGTGGCATCTCGCTTGCTTCCTCACGGTCATCGCGGGGCTCGGTGCCGCCTCGAGAGTGCTGTCGTGGAAGCCGCTCGTTTTCATCGGCGTCGCTTCGTACTCGATCTACCTCATGCATCAGCCGTTTCTCGTCTGGATGGCGGGAACGTTCGGCGTGCCCCCGATCCTGGCCGGGATCCTATCGATCGGTATCGGCATCGTGTTTTGGCGCCTAGTCGAAGCTCCGGCCCTCACGTGGCGCGAGCGCTACCGCACGCGCAGCGCGGCGCCGGTCGTGACCCAACAGGTCGAGCCCGCAGCCTAACGTTCAGGGTTTTCGCTCGTACAGCCGCACGCCGTAGCTCTCGTCGATCTCCCGGTAATCCGCGCTCACGATTCGCTCGAGTTCCGGGAAACTTTCGTGACCTTCCGTCGCGCGGTCGTGATACGCGAACGTACTCGAGGAGACCGCGTCGACGAAGAAGTGCGGCCTGCTCAGCGCGAAATCGCTGAGGTAACGCCTTCGGTAGTAGTTCCGGTAGGAGCTGGGCACGATTTGAAATTGCGTGATCGCGTCGCGCGTCCCGAGCAGCGCACCGGTCGCGACGTAGAATTCCGGCATCCAGCCCCATACCGCGATGCGTTCGCCCTTGCGAATGTGGCCTTGGAGCATGGTGAGGACGGGGTCCTTCGGCGGGGCCAGATCTTGGGCGAAGCTCGCGTAGAGTGGATAGCCGGTTTGCAGCCTGTACCACGTCGCCGGAACCGTCGCCACCAGCGCGATTGCGAGGGCCAAAACCGGCGAAAGTAGGCGCCTTGCGGGGAACGACCGGGCGCAGGCGTCCAGCAGAATACCGGCGGCGGATCCGAACAGCGCCACGATCGGCACGACGAACCACAGCAGGTAGTGGACGTAGTCCGAGCGCGGCCTCGCCACGGCGTAGTCCGCTGCGAAGAGCGCGAGAAGCGCGACGAGCGGCGCGATCCACTGCGACGATCGTGGATTGAAGCCCTCGGGGCGTCGCCGCTCCAGCAAAGCCGCGGCGACGAGCATGAGCGCGCTTCCGATCGTTCCAATGCGCTCGAAGAGTATGAAGCCAAGATTGGGTCGCGCGCCGAATGAGGCGGCTTGCGGAGCGATGCTGCGGTCGTACGCGAGCGGCATGAGGATGTAGGAGGTGACGGCATCGCCCAAAACGCCGTTCGCTGCAACGAGCGCAATCGTCGCGAGCGGCACGACGAAGAGTCCGGCGACCAGCGCAAAAGCCGGCGAAGCGCCGCGCTTCGGTTCTCGCAAGCGGCGTCGCGCCGCAACGACCACCGCCGCGGCGAGCCCGACTGCCGCGATGGGCACCGCTTGCACCTTCGCGAAAGGCAGTGCGCCGAGCGCGAGGCCGCACGCAAAGGCGGCGGCGCCGGCTCGAAAGCCCGGCGCGCGATCCATCCACGCAAGTGCGACACCGGCCAGGGCCAAAAGGAAGACCGGGCAGCGTTTCGCTCGAGTAGTGCACGAAATCTCGCGATACGGCGTTCGCGAAGAAGGCCAGCGGCAAGAGGGCCGCGAGGCGCCCCGCTAGTTCGCCGTAGAGCGCGCGAATCATAAGGTAGATGCAGCCGATCGCGGCGGCCACGAGCAGGAGACCCACGATGCGAGCCGCGGCGTAACTCGGCTCGAATCCGAGCGCGGCCGGAACGGCGAGCACTGCGGTATCGAGCGGCCCTGCGTTATTGCCGTCAAAGGACTTCCACGGAAGCGGTGCGTGGACGAAGGTCAAAGCCTGCGCCACGAACTGCGCCTCGTCCGGGTTGAATGCCGCGGGGAATGCAACGAACGGCCAGCGGAAGGCAAAGAGCGTGAGCGCGCAGCTCGCGACGAACAGCGACCGTCCGAGCGGCGACTCAAGCCGGGTTCGCCGGAAGCCGAGGGCCGGCAGCAGCGCCAGCACCACGCTCGCGAGCAAACAGGCGACCGCGAAGGCGAAATACCGAGAGGAATCGCCATCGAGCCAAAGCAGCCAGTCGATCATGCAGGCTCCGGACTTCGCGTTTCTAAACTAGAATTGATCTGCCGGCCGGACGATGGAGGAGCATGCGCACCGCAAGTACGGCAGCATCCGTTGAGACGCCGATCTTCGTCGATCTGGACGGAACGCTGGTGCGGACCGACCTGATGTTCGAGGCGTTCCTGATCAAGCTGAAGCGCAATCCGCTGACGCTTCTGTATGCCGTGTGGTGGTTCGCGCGCGGCGGGCGGGCCCTTCTGAAGATGAAGTTGAGCGACGGCTTCGACGCCGACCCGGCCCACCTTCCGTACGACCGCGAAGTCGTAACCTACCTCGAAACCGAACGCGCCGCCGGAAGGCGCGTCGTCCTCGCGACCGCGGCCTCGCGCCCGATCGCGGCGCAGGTCGCCGCTCACCTCGGACTGTTCGACGGCATCATCGCGAGCGACGGCGACGTCAACCGCAAGGGCGCTAGCAAGCTCGCGGCGATCGAGGCGCAAACCCAAGGCGGCCGCTTCGAATACCTCGGCGACTCCCACGCCGACTTACCGATCTGGAAAGCCGCCGGCGTGGCCGGAATCGTCAACGCGACCGAACGGGTCGCGGCGCGAGCCGAGCGCGCATCCGCGAACTCGTATCGGCTCGGCGCGCGCCGTTCGTCGCTGCACGCGCTGCTGCGAGCCGTCCGCCCGCATCAGTGGGCTAAGAACGTTCTGATCTTCGTGCCCCTCCTCTCCTCGCACCGCGTCACCGACGTGCCGGCCCTCCTCGTCGATTCGCTCGTCTTCATCGCCTTCTGCTTGTGCGCCTCGGCCGTCTATTTGATGAACGATCTCTTCGATCTGCGCTCGGACCGGCTCCATCAGCACAAGCGGCTACGCCCGCTCGCCAACGGCGAACTTTCGATCCCGGCGGCGGCGGCGTTCTCGTGCGTGCTCTTCGTGCTGGCTTTCGCGCTGGCACTGTACGCGAGTCCGCCCGTCGTCGTCGTGCTCGCCGTCTACTTCGCGCTGACGCTAGCCTACTCGCTGACGCTCAAACAAATTGCGATGCTCGACGTGATCGTTCTCGCGGCGCTGTATACGATTCGCATCGTCGCGGGCTTCGTCGCCGTCGCGGTCCCGCTCTCGTTCTGGCTGCTCGCCTTCTCGCTGTTCATCTTCGTTAGCCTCGCGCTCATGAAGCGCTGCTCCGAACTGCACAACCTGCGAAAGAATGCGAGCGACCGGGCCTTCGGCCGGGGTTATGTCGCGGCCGATTACGAGCAGCTCGCTTCGTTGGGTTCGGCGAGCGGTTACATTTCGATCTTGATCTTAGCGCTGTACATGAACAGCGCCGAGGTCGTGAAGCTCTACGCCCGGCCCGAGATTCTGTGGGGTGTTTGCCCGATCGTGCTCTATTGGGTGAGCCGGGCCTGGCTGCTCGCACACCGCGGGCAGATGAACGAAGACCCGATCGTCTTCGCCCTGCGCGATCGCGTTAGCTACGCCTGCGCGGCCCTGTGTGCGGGTTGTGCGGTCGCGGCCACTCTGCTCTAGCGCAATTTACGACTTGCGCTGGTAAAGCCGGGCACCCTTGACCTGGCCGACCAGCTTGTACTCGGAAACGAGCAACGAGCTGAGGGCCGGAAAGGCCTCGTGCCCCTTGGGAGACGTGTCGAGCAGAAATCTCGGGCGATTGAGCTCCATGTCTGCGAGGTAGCGCCGCCGGTAGTACGCCTGGAAGATGCGCGGATCGATCTGAAACTGCGAAAGGGCGTCCCGCGTCCCGAGCAGCGCTTGGGTCTCGACGAAAAAGCGGGGCGTCAGGCCCCAGAGGGCCATGCGGTCGCCGGGCTTGACGTGTCGCAGAACCATCGCGGTCGCGGCGTCCGGAACGTGCGCGACGTTTTCGGCGAAGCGCCCTAGATACTCATTCGGCTGGCTAAAGTTCAGCGCGATGGACGGTCCGCAGGCCACGAGCGCGCCTTGCAAGAGAATGAGGGCGCTGGCACGCTTCAGTCGCTGATCGCTGCTCATCTCCGTAAGCAGCGCGCCGAACGCAAACGCGCTTGCCGCGCAGAGCGGCCACAAGAGCAAGAACAGATAGTGTTCGGATGGCGTTTGCGGCGCTTCGATCGAGTAGATGGAAATGGGGACGAGCGCGACCGCCACCAGGGTCGGGAGCCACATCATCGGGCGGCGCGATTCCTTTCGCCCGAGGAACACGATGCCCGCGGCGGAGATGATGAGGAGCGCGAGCGACGACTCGATAACGGCGCGAAAGAATGGGTCGCTAAAGAAAAACGCCGGACCGGCCCAATGACAGCAGTTCGCCTGAATGTAGAACGCCGGAAACTCGACGTAACTGACAAAGAAATCGTGGAACGCGCCCGAGGCGATGACCGCGCTGAGGATGACGACCGGCACGACGATCGTTGCGCCAAACAGCCAAAGCAGCCGCCAGGCCCGGTCCGGTGCCGTGAGATCGCGCCACGTGATGAGACCCACTCCGGCGAGGAAGAGCGCGAAAGCCAAAAGCGCGCTCTGCAAGCTCGCAAACGGTAGACACCCCAACGCGAGTCCCGACAACGCAACGGTCCACGCTTGGGGATTGTCAATCGCGAAACGAACCAGTCCGTAGGCTGCGATCGAAAGCAAAAACATCGGCAGCAGCTCGACCGAATAGTGCGTGAAATCCGGTTGCCGGACGCAGCAGAAAAAAGCCAGAGGCAGCAGCATGCCGACCCTCGCCGCCAACTCACCGTAGAGCGTTCGCGTCATCGCGAACAAGAACGACGCCGTGCCAATGAAGAGAAGGATTCCCGTAACGCGCGCCGTTACGAAGGTGACCGGCTCGTCAAACTGTGCCGGGACGATGAGGACGGCGCTATCGAGCGGTCCGGTGAGGGTCCCGTCGTACGACTTCCACGGAACGGGAAATTGATGGATGGTGATGGCAAGCGCGGTCATCTGCGCTTCGTCGCGATTCAACTCGAGGTGATAGCCGATCGAGGGCCAGCGCGAAGCGAAGATCGCGAGGACGGCGACAACGACAAAGAGCCAGCGCGCTTCGACGGTTTGGCCTAGCCGCGTCTTCGGGACGACGTAGACCGAGACGGCGAGCAAGGCGACGAGGGCAAGTAAGGCACCGCTGAGCATGGCTTCGCGGAAGCCGCTCGCGTCGAGCCACTCGAACAGACTCATCCTACGGGACGGATTGCGTGCAGGCCATGCTTCGACACGGTCCTAAAACCCCTCGTATCTTTTGGCCGATCAATGAGGAGCATGCGCACCGGAAGCACGACACCCCTTTCGCACGTGACCGCGGGCACATCCGTACGGTGAGGCATTTGGTCACGGGCGGTTCGGGCTTCTTGGGAAGCGCGATCGCGCGAAGGCTGATCGAGCGCGGCGACGAGGTCCGCATCCTCGACGTTTGGGAAGACGAGGGTCGCGCCTCCGAAGCCGAGTTCGTCCGTTGCGACATTCTCGATCGGGAGGGCGTCGCCGCAGCGATGCGCGGCGTCGACGTCGTGCATCACAATGTGGCGCTCGTACCGATCACAAAATCGGGCGACCGCTTTTGGACGGTCAACGTTGAGGGCACCCGCATCGCGGCCGAAGAAGCCGTGCGCGCCGGAGCGAGCGCGTTCGTGCACATGAGCTCGAGCGCGATTTTCGGGAGACCCGCCGCGAATCCGATCTTGCCCGACGCCGTGCCCCACCCCATCGAGAAATACGGGCGGGCAAAACTCGCCAGCGAAACGGCGGCACGAACCGCCTGTGAGGCGGCCGGCCTCCCGCTGACCATCATCCGGCCCCGCACGATACTCGGGCCCGGGCGCCTCGGCATCTTCGGCATTCTGTTCGATTGGATCCGCGAGGGACGTAACGTCTACACGATCGGCGACGGGAACGTTCGCTTCCAGTTCGTGCACGCCCAGGACCTCATCGACGCCTACATACTAACCCTCGATCGGGGACGCCCCGGCACGTACAACGTCGGAACGGATCGTTTCGGGACGATGCGTCAAGCGCTGGAGGGCGTGATCCGCCACGCCGGCAGCAGCTCGAAGGTTGTCGGCATACCGCCGGCGCTGGTCATCAACGCTCTCCGCGCTGCCGACTGGCTCAAAGTCAGCCCGCTCGGTCCGTACCACTACCACGCGTACGGCAGCGAATACTTTTTCGACGTGAGCCCGCTCTTGGCGTTGGGCTGGAAGCCGCGCTACTCGAACGACGAAATGTTTGCGGAGAGTTACGACTGGTTCACGAGTCATCGCGACGAGATCATGGCGTCGCGAACCGGCTCGGTGCATCGGCGTCCCGTTCGCGAGAAGATCCTCAGCGTCGTTCGCCGGTTTTCTTGATGCTGCCGCCGCTGCGTTCGGTCGTGGCCTCGGTGGTCGCAACGCTCATCCCCGAGATCGAGGTACCCGCGGACCTGCAGAACAACGCGGACGCGTTCGCCGTCGCCTTCGTCATCACGCAAATCGACCGGATGCCGGCGCACTTGCGCGCGGCGATGCTCGCGCTCGAGACGTTGTTCGACGCCGGTGCGATCGCGCGTTACGGCAAGCCCTTCCACCGGCTCAGCGAGGCGCGACGCCGCGCGTACCTCGCGAGTTGGACGAACGCGAAGCTCGGCGTACGGCGCGACTTCGTCCGCTTCCACCGCAGCCTGACGATTTTTGCGCTGTACAGTAAGCGGATGCACGCAGCTTGATCAAAACGAAGGTGGCCGTCATCGGCGCGGGTCCCGGAGGCGCAATCACCGCATGCCTCTTGGCCGAGGCCGGCGTCGACGTCACGCTGCTCGAGGACGGCCCGAACTTGCGTCTCGACTCGGCCGAGCCGTTTTCCCTCGAAGAAATGACGCAGAAGTATCGCAACGGCGGTTTGACCGTGGCCCTTGGGCCGGGCGCGTGCAATATGCCGAAGGTCGCTGCGTCGGCGGCGGGAGCGAGATCAACAGCGGCCTCTATCATCGCACGCCGCCCGACATCCTCGCGCGCTGGCGCACGGAATATCGGGTCGCCGACGCGCGCGACGAAGATCTCGACGAACACTTCGGCGCCAACGAGCGCGAACTGGCGGTCGGCTTTTACCCGGGAGCCGTCCCGCCCGCGGCTCTAAAGCTGCGCGACGGCGCCGAGCACATGGGCTGGCGTTGCATGGAAGTGCCCCGCTGGTACCGCTACTACGCCAACGAGGCAAACCCGAAGGAACCGATCGGCGCGCGGCAATCGATGTCGGAAACGTTCGTCCCGCGGGCGCTGGCGGCCGGTGCGCGGCTCGTCTCCGGCGCGCGTGCTCAACGCTTGACCCGCAACGGCGCGCGCTGGCAGGTCGAAGTGCTGTCGACCGACGTCCTTCAGCCCGAGAGCGCGGTTGAGGCGGAACACGTCTTCGTTTGCGCCGGCGCAATCGGCACGCCGGCGCTTTTGTTGCGCAGCGGCATCACGCGCAACGTCGGGAAGACGCTGCGCATGCATCCGACGATCAAAGCCGTGGCGCGGTTCGACGAGACGATCAACCACGAACCGGCCAGCGTACCGATGCATCAGGTGAAGGAATTTTCGCCGGCGATCGGGTTCGGCTGCTCGATCAGCTCGCCGCCGCACCTCGCGCTGGCGGTCGCCGACAGCAAGCGCGGGCTCGGAATCGTCAACGAGTCGTGGCAGCAAATGGCCACGTACTACGCCATGGTCGCGGGCGAGGGCACCGGTACGATCACGCCGCTGCCCCGCAGCGACGATCCGCTCGTAAACTACAACCTTACGGCGGGCGACCGTGCGTTGCTGCGCGACGGTCTCGAGAAATTGATTCGGCTGCTGTTCGCGGCCGGAGCGCGTGAAGTGATTCCCAGCATCATCGGCGCCTCGAGCCTGCGCAACGTCGGCGACCTCGGCACGCTGCCCGACCCGCTTCCCCTCGATCGGACGAGCTTGATGACGATCCATCTCTTTTCCAGCTGCCCGATGGGTGAGAACCCCGACCTGCGCGCGGTCGACTCGTTCGGCCGCGTTCCCGATCAGCCGGGTCTGCGCGTTTCGGATGCGAGCCTCTTGCCGACAGCCTCGGGCGTCAACCCGCAGGGCTCGTCATGGCGTTTGCGCGGCGGAACGCGCTGCAGTTCCTCGAGGCGCACGCATGAGCGATGTGGCGCTGGTGACGGGCGCGACCGGCTGGCTCGGCTCGAGCTTGGTCGCGGCGCTAGCGCAGGACGGCCGCCAGGTGCGCGCCTTCGTCCACGAGGGCGAGGACGACACTTCGATCCGCGATCTTCCCGGCGTCGAGGTCGTGCGCGGCGACCTCCGGGAATCGGCAGACGTCGATCGTTTCGCCGAAGGAGCCGCGGGAGCGACGCTCTTTCACACGGCCGGCATCATCCATCCCAAGCGCGTGGCCGACTTTATGCGATTAACGTCGACGGCACGACGCGCGTCGTCGCGGCCGCCGCACGGGCCGGAGCGCGGCGCGCGGTCGTCGTGTCGTCGAACTCGCCGATCGGCGTTAGCTACTCGCCAAAAAAGATCTTTGACGAAACCTCGCCGTACCGCCCGTACATGAACTACGGCCGCTCCAAGATGAAAATGGAGCTGGCCGTGCGCGAGTTCGAGCGGCGCGGACTGATCGAGACGGTCATCATCCGGCCGCCCTGGTTTTACGGACCGAATCAGCCGCCGCGCCAAACGCTCTTCTTCAAGCTGATCCGCGACGGTAAGTTCCCGATGGTCGGCGACGGCACCAACCTTCGCTCGATGAGCTACATCGACAACCTCGTGCAAGGCCTGCTGCTGGCGGAGAGCGTGCCGGCCGCTCGCGGGCAGACGTATTGGATCGCCGACGAGCGGCCCTACTCGATGAACGAGATCGTGAGTACGGTTCGAACGCTGCTGGCGGACGAATTTAAAGAGAAGGTCGCGAAGTCGACGACGCGGTTGCCGTGGATCGCGGCGAGGTTGCGACCGTCGCGGACGGGCTATCCAGAGAACGGGCCGGTATGAGCAGCGCGTGCACGTCCTCTCGGAGATGAACAAAACGATCGCGTGCTCGATCGACAAAGCAAAGCGCGAGCTCGGTTACCGTCCCGCGTCGACCTAGAAGAGGGATGCGTCGAAGCCTAAAAGCTCTCCCGCCAGGTGCGCTTTAGTCTTGACGGTGCCCCAAAAGGAGTACGCTTGCGAAGAAGCTCGCGAACACAACGTGAAGCCCCATCGCAAAAGGGGGATGTTACGGCCGGAATAGTCAGCCGTAACAAGACGGACGGATCCTCGCTGCCAAACTTTGCGATGCTCCATGCGTTTAGGGCGAATCCCGATGCCACAATTCCGGTTATAATCATCACGCAGCCTAGCACCAGGCCCCTCTCCAGAGTGAAACCCCGCAGCAGACCGAGGATCTTGGGGATCAGAGGGCAAGAGCTTCGCGTTGATGCCGAAAATCTTGGTAAAAACAGCAAAGGTAAAGCACTGAAGTCCCACGATGCAAGCGGTCGCCGCGTAGAGAAGCGTATCGACGTCAAGACCGAGGCCGCCGAGCGTCCGAGGCCCGGGCAGCAGCCACGCCATCGTCAGAAAACCGAGGATCATCAAGGCAACGCCGGGGTAAAGGAAAAGCCAGCGCGGGCTGTAGATCAGAAGGAACCGTAGGTGGCGCCAACCATCATGCCAGCTTCTGAGGTGTGGGGGTCGGCTTCTGCCGTCGCGGGCAAGCTTGGTTGGTACCTCTGAGATCTCTAACCCATGCAGCGTGGCCTTCACTATCATCTCGCTTGCGAATTCCATGCCGGTCGTCCGCAAATCAAGTTGTGCAATGGCGTCACGCTTAAACCCGCGGAGGCCACAATGGAAATCGCCGACGGGACTTAGGAACAAGAGTCGCCGGCTGATTCACCAAGACGGGGTTGCCAAAATAGCGGTGAAGGGGCCGCATTGCACCAGGGTCGATGCCGCCTTTGAAATCTGTTACCCATCACGAGGTCGGATCCGTTCCTAAGCTCACGCAGGAACGGCGTCAGGTCGGAGAAGTCGTAGCTGTCGTCGGCGTCACCCATAATGATAAACCGTCCGCGCGAAGCCGTGATTCCACCCATCAGCGCGCTACCATACCCCTTATCTTGAACCTCGACGATGCGCGCACCACGCTCAGCCGCCAGTTCCTGTGAACCATCTACGCTTCCGTTGTCCGCTACTACAACTTCTCCAACCACTCCGGCGCGCCTGAAAAAGGCCATCGCCTTCTCGACACAGGTGCCAATTGTTTCGGCCTCATTTAAACAAGGCATTACAATCGAAAGTTCGTACTCCGACTGCGGTATGCTCCGTGAAATGTCTTCGCTCTTAATCACGCAGCGTTTTGCCTTTTCACATGGAAGACTACCGGCGAGCCTCCCCCGCGACGAAGATCCCTCATATGTCTGGCGTGTTGTTTCATACGCGTTGTCGACACTCATAGCGGCAAGCCCGTCACCTTTTCGCTAGTAATGTTTGCACTGGCCCGCCCTATCTGCAGTGCCAGCCTTAATTTTTTTACGCCCTTTGCAGGCTCTAGTCGCGCGAAGTCGCCGCTAGCGAGGTACAGAAGGTGTAGCCTGATCACGTCCTTCGCTCGGGCTGTTTCGG
>CAWJMF010000002.1:0-2377838 GCA_963843945.1 Vulcanimicrobiota bacterium
CGTTAAGTCGCCGAGGGCGGCCGACGGAAAGATCCCGCGTTAGGCCACGTCTACGACTGTTTCGTCGCGATAATCCGGCCGCCAAGACTGGCGCAACCTTGGCCGTAAAGCCCCTGAGATCACGCGGAAACCTTCGCTACTCAGCGCTTCCGCAGTGCCTCTAAAAGCAGCTCGCGAAGCTCGGGCATCCTAATGCGCTTGTCGGCGTGGTCGATCGGCGTCAGGCCCATGCCGCCTTTGATGGTCGGGTCCGCACCGTGCTCGAGGAGGAGGCGAGCAACGTCGTAGTGACCTTCGCGGACGGCCTCAAACAAGGCTTCTCGTTGTACGCACATTCGTCTCGCGCATCCACTTCGGCGTCGCGTTCGATCAGATGCCGCGCCATTTTCACGTCGCCAACATCGGCTGCTTGCATGAGTGGCGTCCACGCAAGGTCGGTATCGAAGGCGTTCAAGAGTTCTGGGTTCGACGACAGCATAAGGTCGACCAAATCGATCCGGCCTTCGCTCACCGCCCACATAAGGGGATCGATGTGACGCAAACGCGCGCCGCTCGCGATCAGGCGTCGCAGCGCCTCCGTCTCATCGGGTGCCCTAAAGGCGTCCCAGAAATCATCGTCCTCAATCAAAACTCCTCCCACCGGTAGCAGTTGAAGCGCTCCTCACTGCTACGCAAGGACCACCGCCCTACTCCTTCGGCGCGAACGTAACGACGTTCGAGTCCAGCCTGCCGTATCTCACTGCGAACTGTAGCTTCCCGCTCTGCGTGCGTTCGATTCGCACGTGCTTGGGACACCTAAGCTAGATCCGAAGTTGAACTTCTGACCAGGCGCGACTTCCCGATCTCCGGCCCCTATCGGCAGGTCGTTTTCTGAAAACCCCCACCTGAGCATTCGCGATGTGGCAAGACAGCACGTGCAAAGGCGAAGCCTGATCATAAAAAAACACCGGCCTGTTGCCGTGATTTATAAGGACCACTGAGAGCCGTACGTCCTCGATCCGACTGTACGAAGTGCGGTTCGCTTGCAGCATTAAGCCGTACGATCCGGTCCTCGGCTTACCACCGCCCAGCAGAGCGCACCACTCGCAGGCATACACAAGCGAGCCACTTGCGAATAGGAGCGAGGCCGTCAACAAGAGGCATCGCCTTATTGCCTCTGCGCTGGATCGACTAGCCCCCCGGACCATGGTCAAACGTTCGTCCTAGGGCTGCGCGTTTGCTTTTCCCATCCCGCCGATCGACCGTCGGCATTCAACGGGATGAAGGAAGACGAAGTGCCCTGTCTTTTCGGGACGTAGAACACCTCTGCCCAGAACCGGATTCGTGCTATTCTGAGGCATGGTACCGGATCTGCCAGTGCCGCTCTGGCTGACACTAAATGGGATCGTAATGCTCTACTACGCCTCAGCGGCTTCGCTCTTGATCGTCTTGACGTATTTTGCTTCGCGTTTGTTCAGAGTTCGCCAAGTTAAGCCATCCTGGCCCCGTTCGAGGGGCGCCCGACGATGGCTTTGGACGTTCGTCTGCTTGGCTCTCCCTTTTGCAGCGGTCCAGGTTTGGATGGTCCTGCAGTGTCATTGCATCCCGTCTCCACCGATTTTCATTTGAGTGTGCGAAGTCAGGTCAAGGGCTCAAAGGAGACGAGGGCCGAGGCGATCACGCCGCTGTTCGAAGCCGGTCGCCGCGCCTTGCCAACTCGCGAGCTGATGCCGATTGTCGATGACTCCATCGACGACGTAAAGTTTCCGAGTGGACGTCATGTCTCGTCGACGCGAGCGTCCACGCCCTGACGCGAATCCGCGAGCTGTGAAAGCACAATCAGCCTGAGCCGGTCGCGCATCGGTTCATGTGCATCCGCGGGTTTTGAAACGGGCGAGACCATCTGTGGTAAGCTAGAGCCGGGTGGATACGCTCTCAAATCCGCTACTCTGGTTTGGCCTGTGGGTGATCGCTATTGGCGTCCTACTCGTCACCTGCGCGCGACGTTTGCTCCTGTCGTGGCGTATGTATACGCCGCGATGGCAACGGCAATTGTTCACGCCGTTCTGGGCGGAGGATCAAGCCGAACCACCGTTCTGGTTTGTTACGGCGCAGAGACTTTCCGGGGCCGTGTGCATCGCGTTTGGCATTTTCGCTCTTGCGAGCCTTTGGGTGCTGAAGTAATGCGGTCCTGAAATAAAGAGAACGCGATTCGTCTTACGGCTGCGATCAACGCCAAAAAATGCGCTAGTGCACCGAAAGTGCACGCGACTCGTCTCTGCCATAAAAAAAAGCCCGCGCGAGCGGGCTTTTCAATGGTTGCGGGGCCAGGATTTGAACCTGGGACCTTCGGGTTATGAGCCCGACGAGCTACCGGACTGCTCCACCCCGCGATAGGCGAACCCCACTATAGCGAAGCGTCGTCCGCCTGTCAAATGCAAAGCGAGGAGGCGGCGCCGCGGCGTTTCGGAATTTTGCGGGAATGGTCGATCCGGCGTTCGTCCGCGCGCTGCCCAAGGTCCAGCTGCACTGTCACCTGGAGGGGACGGTGCGCGCCACGACCTTTCGCGAACTGGCCGAGCAGCACGGCGTCGCGAGCGAGCGGCTCGGCCGGGCGGCGGGAGAAATTTACGCCTTCGGGCACTTTCGCGAGTTCCTCTTACTCTTCGCCGAAGTATGCAAGACGCTGCAGACGCCCGAAGACTTCGCGCGGATCGGGCGCGACTACGTCAACGACGCTGCCGCGCAAGGCGTGCGCTACGCCGAGGTCTTCATCTCGCCTTCGGTCTGGACGTTTTTTCACCGCGATCTCGACGTCACCGAAACCGTCACCGCCTTGCGCGCGGCACTCGATGAAGAAGGCCGCCGCCACGATCTGGAAGTGGCGCTAATCTGCGACTTGACCCGCAATTTCGGCGTCGAGCGTGCCTTCGAGACGGCGCGCCTCGCGGCCGCGCTCGCCGAGCGAGGCCTCGGCGTCGTCGGGATCGGCCTCGGCGGCGATGAGGCTAACTATCCGGCGGCGCTCTACCGCGAACCCTACGATTTCGCCCGCTCGCGCGGCTTGCACCGCGTCGCGCACGCGGGCGAAGCCGCCGGCCCGGGGAGCGTCCGCGAAGCGATCGACGTTCTCGGCGCCGAGCGCATCGGACATGGGGTGCGTGCACTCGCCGATCCCGAACTCGTGTCGGACTTGGCCGCGCGCCGCATCGCCCTCGAACTCTGCCCGACCTCGAACCACCTGACCGGTGCGGTCGCCGCCGGCGAAGCGCATCCCATCGCGGCCTTCGACGCGGCGGGCGTCGTGTGCACGATCGATGCCGACGATCCGGCGCTCTTCTCGACGACGCTCTGCGACGAATACGCGCTGGTCGGCGCGGAACTCGGGCCGGACGCGCTGCAGCGCTTCGCGCGCAACGCCGTCGAGGCGAGTTTCGCCTCACCCGAGCGTAAGGCGGCCCTCAGACGGGAACTTGACGCTTTCGACCTGGAAACGGCGGCGCCGCGGCGAAGATAGCACCACTATGGCCGGGCACACGCATTTTGACGAATCGACTGAAGAGTATCTCGAGGCGATTTACCGCCTCGAACGTGAAGGTCCGGGAGTCACCACGTCTGCGGTGGCGAGCGAACTGGGCGTGGCGCCGGCTTCGGTTTCGGGCATGCTCAAGAAGCTCGCCTCGGAGGGCCTGATCGAACATCGCGCGCGCGGAGAAGCGAAGTTGACACCGAGCGGGCTCGAGATCGCGGTGCGCGTGATCCGGCGTCATCGCTTGGCCGAATGCTTGCTCACCGACGTGCTCGGCATGTCGTGGGACGAAGTTCACTCGGAGGCGTGCCGCCTGGAACACGCAATCTCGAGCGCCGTCGAGGCGCGCCTGGTCGCGCTGCTCGGCGACCCGAAGGTCTGTCCGCACGGGCTTCCGATTCCGCCGGCCGACGGGACGGATCCGCCGCGGCCCGGCGTCCCACTGGCGCAAGTCGCCGGCGGCGAGCACGCGACCGTTCACGGCGTGACCGAAGAAGTGCCTGAGATCTTGCGCTATTTGGGCGAGATCGGTCTGCGGCCCGGCGCGCTCGTCGAAGTGATCGAGAAGGCCCCGCTCGGCGGCCCGGTCACGATTGCGATCAACGGCTCGCGGCACGCCGTCTCGCTCGAACTCGCGCGCATGGTCACCGTCATCGAGGCGAACCCCGGGGGCGGGCAGCAACCTACCGAAGCGGCTGCAGTTCACGCTTGATCTCGCCGCGCCGGCGAGCTCGCGGTCGCTGACGTGACGGTCACGAACGTGCTGATCGCGCTCAACGTGATCGCCTACATTTGGGAAGTTTGGCCCGGCAGCGGCGGCGGGACGCTCTACGATCGTATCCTTAACGGGCCCGACAGCGCGGGACTCTTCGCACACGGCGCGCTCTACGGTCCCGCGGTCACCCAACTTCACCAATACTGGCGGATCGTCAGCGGCGCGTTCTTGCACGGCGGGCTCGTGCATATCGGGCTCAATATGTTTGCGCTCTATCAAGTGGGAACGCTCGTCGAGCGTTTGCTCGGCGGAACGCGGATGCTCGTTATTTACCTGCTCTCGATGATCGGAGCGGGTATCGCGGTCGTGGTCTTCAGCCCCGAATCGCTGACGGTCGGCGCGAGCGGCGCGATCTTCGGGCTATTCGGCGCGCTGGTCGGTATCGGCTGGCGCCTGGGAAAACCGGGCCGCGGTCTGGTCGGACAAGTGCTCCCGATCGTCGTGCTGAATTTGGTCTTCACGTTCTCCGTGCCGAACATCTCGGCGGCAGCTCACGTGGGCGGCCTCCTCACCGGATTCTTAGTCGGCATCGCGGCCTACGAAATGCGTCCGCGCCGGGCACTCGTGCCGGTTGCCGAGGAACAGGCGTCCGGGGAGCAGGCGGAGGAAGCGGCGGCGGACCCGACGTGAGTTCGACGCTGGCTTCGATCGAGGCGATCTTCGCCGGCGAGGGACCGCTGGCGCGCGCTTTGCCGGGCTTCGAGTCGCGCGCGGGTCAGCTTCAGATGTCCAAGCTCGTGGAGCGCGGTTTCCTCGAGAGCGCGCACACGATCGTCGAGGCGGGAACGGGCGTCGGGAAATCGCTCGCGTACCTCGTGCCGGCGCTGCGCAGCGGAAAGAAAGTCGTCGTCTCGACGGCCACGATCGCCCTGCAAGAGCAACTGGTGAAGAAGGACATCCCGCTGGTGCTCGCCGCGCTCGGCGTCGAGGCGCGCGTCGCGCTGCTCAAAGGCCGCAACCACTACCTGTGCCGCGCGAAGCTCGACCGCATGCGTTCCGAGCGGCTCATTGCCTCGAGCGGCACGATGGAGCAAATGTGGGAGTGGGCCGGGCACACGCAAACCGGCGACCGCGCCGAATTGCCGTTCGCGCCACCGCCTTCCGAATGGGAACAGCTCGATGCCGACGCCGACGACTGCGTCGGCGAGTTCTGCGAGAGCTTTCGCGACTGTCATTTCTTCGCGCGCCGGGATGAGGCCAAATTCGCGGATCTCGTGGTCGTCAACCACGCACTCTTCTTTCTCGATCTCGCAATGGGTGGAACGCTGCTGCCGCCCTACGACTTCGCGATCTTAGACGAAGCGCACCAGTGCGAACGCTGGGCCTCCGCCGCCTTGACCGCAACGCTCTCGCAGTCGAGCGTTTCGCGACTGCTGCGCCGCCTGCACCGGGTTTACGCCTTGCCCGCAAGCTACGATGCCGAAATCGACGAAGGGATGCGCGGCCTCGTGCATTCGCTCGCGCGCGTGCCCGGCGAACGCTACCCGCTCGCGGCCAACGAGGCCGCCTGCGAGGCGCTCGGGGTACTGCAGCAGTCGTTCTTTCGCCTCGAGAATTGGCTCTACGCGAACTGGCAAGCGGCCTTGAAGCGTCCGCCGGACAACCTGGCCGAAGCCGAGCGCCGCCGCGACCTCTCGATGCGGGGCGTGCTCGCCCACATCGCGACGATCGAGCGGACCTCGCTGCCGCCCGAAGAGGCGATCAGTTGGGTCGAGCGCTACGAGGGCGAAGGCCGCTACGAGGTCAATTCGGCGCCCTTCGACGTCGCCGAATTTCTCCGGACCGCGCTCTTCAAGCGCGCGCAGAGCGTCGTCTTGACGAGTGCGACGATCGCGACGGGCGACTCGTTCGCGTTCTTGCGCAGTTCGCTCGGCGTCGACGAAGCGCAGGAGTACGTCGCGCCCTCACCCTTCGATTATCGCTCGCAGGCGCGGCTCTACGTCGCGCCGCCCGACTGCAACCCCAAAGCGGAGAGCTTCGCGCGCAAAGTGGCGCCGATCGTCGAAGAAGCACTCGATCTGAGCCGCGGCCGCGCCTTCGTGCTGTTCACGTCATACCGGCGGCTGCATGAGGTGTACGCGCTGCTCCGCGAACGGCTCCCGTTTCCGGTGAAGCTCCAGGGCGAACTTCCGCGAGCGCACCTCTTGGAGTGGTTTCGCCGGACGAAAAACGCCGTGCTCTTCGCGACCGGCACGTTCTGGGAGGGGATCGACGTCGCGGGCGACCAGCTCTCGTGCGTCATCATCGACCGCCTGCCGTTTCCTCCGCCCGCCGATCCGCTGATCGCCGCGCGGCTCGCCGCCATCGAGGCCGCCGGCCGTCCGAGTTTCGAAGAGTTCATGATTCCCTCGGCGATCGTCCGGCTCAAGCAGGGCTTCGGGCGGCTCATTCGCTCGAAAAGCGATCGCGGGCTGGTGGTCCTGCTCGATGGGCGCATCGGCGCGATGCGCTACGGGAATGCAATTTTGGGAGCCCTGCCGCCCGCGACGCGCGTCGAGCGGCTCGACGAGCTGCGTTCTTTCTTTTTCCCGTAGGGTCGCGCCCGGGAACCGCTGTATAACCCACAGGGATGGCTACCACGACAGAGCCCGAGGCCGGCGCCCGTTTAAACGCCGGCAAAACGCTGCGCGCGCGGGTTCCTCGCTCGGCACATGCCTCGTGGGAGCCCGCGCCGGATCGCGCCGACCCGGTGACGTTGCTCGAGGCCTCGAGCCTGGGGCGCATCCCCGAACTCGTGCCGATTCGTTACGGCCGGATGTCGTTGTCGCCGTTCGCGTTCTACCGTGGGGCGGCGAATATCATGGCGGCGGATCTCGCGTCGACGCCGTCGACCGGGTTGCGGGTGCAGATCTGCGGCGACTGCCATCTCATGAATTTCGGCGGCTTCGCGACGCCGGAACGCAGTCTCGTCTTCGACATCAACGACTTCGACGAGACGCTTCCGGGACCGTGGGAGTGGGACGTCAAGCGGCTGACGGCGAGCTTGATCCTGGCGGCACGCCACCTGCACCTTCGGCCCTCAAATGCGGCGGCGGCCGTCTTCGCCGCGACGTCGTCGTACCGCTTGCACATGGCCGACTACGCCGAGATGCCGATCCTCGACGTGTGGTATTCGAGGCTCGAGCTCGATTCGCTCGCCGCGCTCCTCGGGCGGGCCGCGCTGCGCAAGGCCAGCGTGGTGAAGATGCCGGCGCATGCGAGCGACCACGTCGCGACGCGGCTGACGGACGTCGTCGACGGCAAGCGTAAGTTCGTCGAAGACCCGCCGCTGATCTTCCACGCTTCGCCCGAAGAGTACCTCGATCTCGAAGCGGCCGGACTGTTGCAGCGCTACCGCGAGTCGCTGCCCGATCATCTCCGCGTTCTGCTCGATCGCTACCGTTTCGTCGACGCCGCCTACAAGGTCGTCGGCGTCGGGAGCGTGGGGACGCGCTGCGCCGTCGTCCTCTTGATGGCCGACGAACGTAACGAGCTCGTTTTACAGTTAAAGGAAGCGCGCCGCTCCGCGCTCGAGCCGTTCGTCGACGCGAGCGTCTACAACAATCAAGGGCGGCGCGTCGTCGTCGGGCAGCACCTGATGCAAGCCGCGAGCGATATGTTCCTCGGCTGGACGCGCGACGACGCGGGGCACGAGTACTACTTCCGGCAGCTGCGGGATTGGAAGACCGCGGTGAGCGTCGACGACCTGGGCGGGGCCGACCTCGCCTCCTACGCCGGTTTCTGCGGCTGGGCGCTAGCCCGGGCCCACGCGCGTACCGGCGACCCCGCCGCAATCGCCGGTTACATCGGCCGCGGCGACCAGTTCGATCGCGCGATTCTCGCGTTTTCGAACGCCTACGGCGACCAAACCGAGCGCGACTACACCGATTTCATGAAGGCGATCGAGCAGGGTCGCCTCCCCTGCGTTCAGCAGGAGCCGCTCCCTACCGCCAAGCCGTAGCGACGCTCGCGCTCCGGGCACTTACTCTTTCAGCGAAGCGACGTAGGCTGCGATGTCGGCAAGATCTCGATCTTGCAGAAGAATGTGCGGCATCTCGCTGTTGGCGTCGATCGCTTGCGGATTGCGCACCATGAAGGCCACTTGCCCGGCAGAGAGCCCGGCGCCGGCGAGCTGCGGTGCATCGGGGCCGTTGCGGCCCCCGGCTCCGTGACAGCTCGCGCAATTTTGTGCGAACAGCGTCGCACCGTGCTGCGGGTTCCCAGGGCCGATTTCCGCCGCGGGCAGCTTCGCTGGCGGGATCGGCAGGCCCGCGGCCGCATTTGGGCCGAGGCTGACCATGCCTCCCCCATGCTCGTGCATCATGCCGTCACCGTGCGCATCGACCGCCCAGATCTTCTCGCGCGTCGTTTCGTTCGGCCAAACGTGCACCATCCAACCGAAGACGAGCGGAACGAACGTGCCGCCCGCGGCCGCGCAGGCTTCGGCCGTATCGATCGATCCCGCCGGCCCGAAACGCGCGTTCGGCGGGAGCAGTTCGGAGCGCGGCGTGCCCGCGGGCGCTCGGCAGAAATTGACGTGGCGGTGCCACGTTCCGTAACTGAGCGGGACGCGCGCGTCGAGATCGTCGCGACCGACGCTGTTCGAGGCGGTGTACATGACGCCGACGAGTTGCAGGTCGTCACCCTCGCGTTTGAAGATCAGCGACGTCGGATGCAGCGGGTCGAAGTGCCCGAACCACGCTTCGAGCGCGTAGCCGCGGTTGGTGTAGTGCTCGATCGGCAGCGGAATGTTGGGCAAGAATTTCGTGAAGCCGGCACGTTCCGCATCGGCGACGGTCGGGTACTTGGCCATCACGCTGCGCGCGGCGGCTAGGACCGCATCGGCGCGGGCGCGGTCGCCGGGCTGTTCGGCGGCGCGCAGGGTCATTTCCATGTGCTCGTCCTGCACCACCGGCACGCCGGTTGCCCGGGCACGCGCCGCACCGAAAGCGGCGAACGCCAATGCGGCGAGCGCGACCCAGACGAACGAGCGGAACGCTTTCACGCTGCGAGCATACCAGAAACCGGCCGCAGCGTTGCGCGGCCGGCCCCTTTTCTCATCCCGGATTCACTCTTCTTTGGAAGCTTCGTCCTTCGCGCGCGACTGCAACTCGGCGACGACGCTCGAATCGGCAAGCGTCGTGATGTCGCCGAGCAAACGGCCTTCCGCGATGTCCCGCAGCAAACGGCGCATGATCTTTCCGCTGCGCGTCTTGGGGAGCTCCGGCGTGAACGTCAGGTATTTCGGCGTGACGAATTTTCCGAGGTGTGCTCCCACGTGCACCCGCAGCTCGTCGGCAAGGCCGAGCGAGTCCGGCACATGGGCTTTCAGCGTGACGAAGCACGCGATCGCCTGACCCGTCACGTCATCGCTTCGGCCGACGACGGCCGCCTCGGCGACCGCGGGGTGCGCGACCAGCGCGCTCTCGACTTCGGTCGTCGAGATGCGATGCCCGCTGACGTTCATCACGTCGTCGATGCGCCCCATGAACCAGAAGTCGCCATCCTCGTCGCGGCGGCAGCCGTCGCCGGCAAGGTACATGTGCGGAAACTTCGACCAATACGTTTGCACGTAGCGCTCGTCGTCGCCCCAAATGCCGCGCAGCATCGACGGCCAGGGGCGGCGTAAGACGATGTAGCCGCCGCCGACCGGAACGGTGTTGCCTTTCTCGTCGACGATGTCGGCCAGGACGCCGGGGAAAGGTTTGGTGGCGCTCCCCGGTTTCAAGGTGGTGATGCCGGGCAGCGGCGTGATCATGATCGCGCCGGTCTCGGTTTGCCACCAGGTGTCCACGACCGGACAGCGGCCGCCGCCGATGTGCGTGTAGTACCACATCCAGGCTTCGGGATTGATCGGTTCGCCGACGGAGCCGAGGAGTCGCAGCGACGAAAGGTCGTGCTTCTCGACGTGTTGCGGCCCCCATTTCATGAAGGTTCGGATCGCGGTCGGAGCCGTGTACAGGATCGTCGCCTTGTAGCGCTCCGCGATCTCCCAGAGGCGGTCCTTGTCCGGGAAGTCGGGCGTTCCCTCATAGATGATGCTGGTCGCACCGTTGCAGAGCGGGCCGTAGACGATGTAGGAGTGGCCCGTGACCCAGCCGATATCCGCGGCGCACCAGTAGATGTCGTCGTCCTTCAGGTCGAAAACGAGCTTATGAGTCGCCGTGACGCCCGTCAGGTAGCCGCCGGTCGTGTGCTTGATGCCTTTGGGCTTGGCCGTCGTTCCGCTGGTGTACAAAAGGTAGAGCAGGTCTTCGGCATCCATCACCTCGGGTTCGCACGTGTCGGGCTGGTGGATGATGACGTCGTCCCACCACAGGTCGCGGCCGGGTTTCATGACGACGGGATCGGGGATGCGTTTGGCAACGATGCAGTGCCGTATCGTCGGCGTGTGCGCCATCGCGACGTCGCAGTTTTCTTTGAGCGGGATTTTCTTGCCGCGCCGCCAGCCGTGGTCGGCCGTGATCAACGCCACGCAGTCTGCGTCGTTCACCCGGTCGACGATCGCGTCGGGCGAGAAGCCGCCGAAGATCACCGAGTGTGCCGCGCCGATGCGCGCGCAGGCCAGCATCGCCACCGGCAACTCCGGGATCATCGGCATGTAGATCGCGACGCGTTCGCCCTTCTTGATACCCAGGCTGCGCAGGCCGTTGGCGAAGCGGCACACGTCGGCGAGCAGCTCGGCATACGTAATCGCCTTGCGGTCGCCCGGCTCGCCCTCCCAGTAAAACGCGACGCGCTCGCCGCGGCCGGCGCGAACGTGGCGGTCGAGCGCGTTGACGGAAGCGTTGAGCTGCCCGTCGGCGAACCAACGAGCGAACGGCTCGTTCCACTCGAGGATTGTCGAAAACGGCTTGATCCACTCCAATTGACGCGCCCAGCCGGCCCAGAACGCTTGAAAATCGCGTTCGGCGTCTTCGTAAATGCCGGGCTTCGCGTTGGCCTGCGCCGCGAAGGCGGGGGACGGAGGGATGCGGCGCTCTTCTTGAAACAGCGCTTCGATCGTGTCGGGTGTGCCGGACGTCGTCATGTCGTGCGATTGGTTTGCGTTGGGCCAGGTCCCTCCCGGAAACGATTTGCATGAAGCGCGGCGCGCTGCTCGGCCTGACGCTGCTTGCGCTCGGCGCTCTCGTGCCGGTGCGAGTCGCCGCACATCGCCCGCAATCGACCGGACTGCGCGCCGTCGCGTTCGCGAAAGTGCCGCCCGACTTTACCTTCGACGCGGGCGCGGGACCCGAGCGGCTGAGCACGCTGTTTGGGAAGCCGGTCGTCCTCAATTTTTGGGCGACCTGGTGCGCTCCATGTCTCGACGAGCTCGACGTCTTCACGAAGATGCAGTCGGTCTACGGCGGCGACGCCACGCTGCTTACCCTCTCGAAGGAGGCGCCGGGCACGGCGCGTGCCTTGCTCGAGGCCCGGCACCTCGAATTGCCGCTGGCGGAAGACCCGAGCGGCTCGATCTTCAACGCGTACACCATAAAGGAGGTCCCGGTCACGATCGTGCTGCGGCGCGACGGAACCGTCTCGTACGTCTCGGTCGGCGAGCTCGATTGGAGCGAGTTGCAGCACGCCCTCGACGCCGCCCTGGCCCAGCCGTGAGCCGATTGTACTTGACCCCTCCCCCCGGCTTTGTTAGGGTAGGTGGAATGCTGGCACTCGAGAGCCATGACTGCTAAAGAACCGCTCGACAAACGCAAGGCCTTTATCCTGGCAACCGTGGTCTACGAGTACGTCGCGACGGCCGAGCCCGTCGGGTCGCAGACGCTTACCCAGAAGTACAACCTCGGCGTAAGCTCGGCGACCATTCGCAACGAGATGGCCGAACTGGAAAGCGCCGGCTACCTGATCCAGCCGCACACGTCGGCCGGCCGGGTTCCGTCGGACGCGGGTTACCGTACGTACGTCGACGAGTTGATGCGACCCGAGCCGCTTCCGCTTGAAGAGTCCCGCCGCATCCGTGACGAGTTCCGGGCGGCCAGCCGCGAGCTTGACGACGTTCTGGAAGTGACGACCCGTTTGCTCGGTCAGCTTTCGAAGAACGTCGCATTCATGGTCGCCCCGCTGCGCGAGACGCAGACGTTCCGGCACATTCAGCTCATCTGGCTCTCGGAGCGGAGCGGGCTCGCGATCGTCGTCAGCTCGCTCGGCGTCGCGCTGCAGCGCCCGTTCGAGCATCCGCACGTCTCGGCTGACGACCTCACCCGCCTTTCCAACACGCTCAATGCGGCGCTCAGCGGCAAGTCGATGCGGGAACTGGCAGCGCTCGACGTGACGCGTTTCGTGCGGGACGCCGGCTTATCGCAAGATCTCGCTTCCGAAGTGCAGAGCGCCTTTGACGAGGCGGCGCGCAACGACGAGTCGCCGGCGGTTTTCTCGAGCGGCGCGCAGCACTTGCTCGATCAACCCGAATTCCAGGACTTGCGCAAACTGCGCTCGATCCTGCGGATCATCGAAGAACACAAGAGCCTCTACGAGCTCGTGGCCGATTCGATGACCAGCGAAGGTCCGACGGTCAAGATCGGCAGCGAACTCGGCTCGGACGAAATCACCGAATGCAGCGTGGTTACCGTGCCGTACCGGCTGGGCGAAGGCGTCGTCGGGATGCTCGCCATTCTCGGTCCGCGCCGCATGCCGTATGCGCGGCTCCTCTCGATCGCGACGGGGACGGCGCAGTCCCTCAACAGTCACCTCACCGATAGCGAGATTCGATAGCGCGCGTGACCATCGACTATTACGGCATCCTCGGCGTCGAACGCGGAGCGAGCGACGCCGAGATCAAACGTGCCTACCGGGGTCTTGCGCGCAAGTACCATCCCGACGTCGCGGACGACAAAGCCGCGGCCGAGACGAAGTTCAAGCAGATCAACGAAGCGTACGAGATCCTCTCCGATCCGCAGAAACGTCAACACTACGACCGCTTCGGGCAAGCCGGCCCGAGCGGCGCGGGGTATGGCCCGTTCGGACAAGCCGACGGTTTCAGCGATATCTTCGACATGTTCTTTGGGGCGCGCGGTGCCGGAGCGCAGCCCAGGAGCGGTCCGGCGCGCGGCGCGGATCTGCGGTACGATCTGCAGATTACGCTCGAAGACGCGTACCAGGGCGTCGAGCGCGAGATCTCGTTCAATCATCTCGGCGCCTGCGAGACCTGCCACGGCACGGGCGCGAAACCCGGCACGCAAGTGGTGCGCTGCGATCGCTGCGCCGGTTCGGGCGTCATGCGCTCGGTTCGGCAAACGCCGCTCGGGCAATTCGTCACGCAGACGACCTGTACGAAGTGCGGCGGCGAAGGACAAGTCGTTCCGACGCCCTGCGAAGCGTGCCGAGGGCGCGGCCGCGTCGAACGCGCCCGCTCGATGCCGGTCAAGATTCCCGCCGGCGTCGACGACGGCAGCCGCATTCGCATCCCCGGCGCAGGCGAGGCCGGCGCGCGCGGCGGACCGCCGGGCGATCTCTACGTCTATCTGAGCGTTTCGCCGCACCCGCGCTTCGAGCGCGACCAGCAAAATCTCCACGTCCACATCCCCTTGACGTTCACGCAGGCCGCCCTCGGTGCGGTGCTCTCGGTCGCGGGACTCGACGGCGACCACGACCTGCAAGTCGCGGCCGGGACGCAGAACGGCACGCTCTATCATCTGCGCGGACGCGGCATGCCTTCGGTACGCGGTTCGTCGCGGGGCGACCTCATCGTGCACGTGCACGTCGTCGTTCCCACGAAGCTCACGCGCCGCGAACGCGAGCTGCTTGAAGAGTTCGCGCGGTTAGGTGGCGATCAGCTCGACGAGCGGACGTTCCTGGAACGCGTGAAGGATGCGTTCACGCCCTGAGCTCGGCGCCGCGCTTCTTCGTTGATGGCGTTCACGGCGAAGGCGATCTCGTCGAACTGCGGGGTAGCGACGCCCGGAAAGTGACGCTGGTCTTGCGCAAGCGCGGCGGCGATGCTGTCGAGATCTGCGATTCCGCCGGGAACGCGTTCGCGGCGCTGCTCGAAATCGACGGGACGTCGGTTGCGGCGCGTCTCGGACCGGCCGCAACGCGGGCGCCGGCTACCCTCGAGATCGTCCTGGCGCAGGGCCTGCCCAAGGGCCAGAAGATGGACTTCGTCGTGGAAAAAGCGACCGAACTCGGTGTGCGCCGGATCATTCCCGTCCGCACGGAGCGGACGGTCGGCGCAGCCGAGCGCGGCGCGAAAGTCGAGCGCTGGCGGCGCCTGGCGCGAACAGCCGCGGCGCAATGCGGACGGTCCGACGTCCCGTTCGTCGCTGAGGTGACGGAATGGGAAGCGCTCGAGAGCACAGTTCGCGCCGCACCGCTCGCCCTGATTCCGTGGGAGCTCGCCGAAGCCGTGCCGCTGCGCGACGTGCTGCCCGGCTTATTGCGCGGCGCTGCCGGGGTTCTCATTGCGATCGGACCCGAGGGTGGTTTCGCGCACGAAGAGGTCGAGCAGGCGCGCGCCTGGGGCGCCCGGCCCGTCTCGCTGGGCAAGCGAATTTTGCGAACCGAGACCGCCGGTCTCGTCGCGTGCAGCGCCATTCTTTACGCGGCGGGCGAGCTCTAAAATCGGTTCGAGAGATGAGCCGCCGCGGCGCGCGACGTATAAGAGAAGGTTATGGCCATGAGGGCGGCGTGAAATTCTCCATCGTTATCCCGACGTACAACGAAGCGGGCGGGATCGAGCGTCTCATCCAGACCCTCGATGACGTCTTTCGCGCCAATTCGCTCGACGGCGAGATCGTTGTCGTCGACGACAACTCACCGGACGGCACGGGAAAGATCGTCGAAGGATTGGCCGTGCGCTATCCGGTGCGCTGCCTGCATCGGCCCGGCAAGCTTGGCCTCTCGAGCGGCGTGATTGACGGCTGGAAGTTCGCGCGCCCGGACTCCCAAGCGCTCGGTGCGATGGATGCGGACTTCAGCCACGATCCGAAGATCTTGCCGGAGATGGTGCGCGCGCTCGAATCGGGCGACTACGGACTCGCGATCGGCAGCCGCTACGTCAAGGGCGGCGCCATTCGCAACTGGCCGCTGCGCCGCAAAATCACCTCGCGCGTCGCGATCGCGCTGGCCAAGCCGTTGACTTCGGTGCGGGACATCACGAGCGGCTATCTTCTCGTGAAGCGCGAGGCACTCGAGGGCGTCGAGCTCGATCCCATCGGCTTCAAGATCGGGCTCGAGGTAATCGCGAAGGCGCATTATGGAAAAGCGATCGAGATCCCGTACGTCTTCACCGATCGCGTCGCCGGAACGTCGAAGCTTAATCAAGGCGAGATCGTCAACTATTTGCGACAACTGCGCCGGATCTATGCGCTCAAGCTTTTGGGTCAGGGCGCGGCCAAGCCGCGTCCCGATCCGACGGGTAAAGCCGCCTGATGCCGATGCCCGATTGGTTGCGCATCCGGCGCGAGGAAGAGCAAGCTTCGGGCGATGAGAAGCTGTGGGACAAATGTCCGTCCTGCGGCGAAATGCTCTACCGCAAAGATCTGGAAGCGAACCTCTGGGTCTGCACGCGCTGCGGCCATCATTTCCGGATGCACGCCTACGACCGCATCAGCACGCTGGTCGACGGCGATTTCGTTGAGATCGGCACGGAGTTTCTGCCCGGCGACCCGCTCGGCTGGGTCGACAAACGGCCGTATCCGCAGAAGCTCGAAGCGGACCGCGAAAAGTCGAGCCTGAGCGAGGCGGTCGTTACCGGATTCGGGACGCTCGACGGATTCCCGATCGCTCTCGGCGTGATGGATTTCAAATTTCGCGGCGGAACGATGGGCACGGTGGTCGGCGAACGCATCGCGAACTTGCTGGAAGAGGCCCGGCGCCGCCGGCTGCCGACGATCGTCTTCACGGCGAGCGGCGGAGCGCGCATGGAAGAAGGCATGCTGGCCTTGATGCAGATGGCGAAGACCACGCAGGCCGTCGAGCGTTTCATGCAGGACGGGAACCTTTACGTGACCGTGCTGACCGATCCGACGACCGGCGGCGTTTCCGCGTCGTTCGCGTTTCAAGCGGACATCATGATCGCTGAGGCCCGTGCGGCAATCGGCTTTGCGGGACGGCGCGTGATCGAGCAGACGATGCGCCAGAAGCTGCCGGAAAATTTTCAGACGGCCGAGTTCTTGCTGGAAAAGGGTCACGTCGACATGGTCGTGCCTCGGCCCGAGATTCGCGATACCCTCGTGCGCGTGCTCGATTACGCCGTCGACCGGAAGCGCATCGCGCCCGCGCTCAAAGCCGTACCGGAGTTCGCGCTGTGAACCTGATCGTCGAGCGCGAGAAGAGCATCCAGGCCCTCGAGGACCGCATCGCCGCGCTGCGCGCGCGCGATGCGGCCGGGACGAGCGAAGAAGTCCGTCTGCTCGAAGGCAAGTACGCCGAACTGCAAGAGGACTTGTTCGGGCGCTTGACGCCCTGGGAGCGCGTCAATATGGCGCGCCATCCGAAGCGGCCGATCGCGAGCGACTACCTTGCGACCTTCGAGCAGTTCGACGAGCTGCACGGCGACCGCCACTTTCGCGACGACCCGGCGCTCGTCGGCGGCTTCGCGAAGATCCGCGGCCGGCGCGTCATGGTCCTAGCGCAACAAAAAGGGCGCGACACCAAAGAAAACATCCGCCGGAATTTCGGCCTGGTCTCACCCGAAGGCTATCGCAAAGCGAAGCGCCTCATGGAGCTGGCGTCGCGCTTCAACTTGCCGATCGTGACGTTGGTCGACACGCAAGGCGCCGATCCGGGAATCGGTTCGGAAGAGCGGGCCCAGTCGGAAGCGATCGCGGCTTGCCTGACGACGCTCTCTCGCGCGCGCGTTCCCGTCGTCGCGACGATCATCGGCGAAGGCGGAAGCGGCGGCGCCTTGGCGTTGGCTTTGGCCGATCAGGTCATCATGCCGCAGCATTCGGTGTATTCGGTCGCGTCGCCGGAAGGTTGCGCCGCGATCCTGTGGGGCGACGCGAGCCGCGCCGAAGAGGCCGCTGCACGCTTGCGCCTGACGAGCGACGATTTGCTCGCCTTCGGCATCGTCGACGAAATCGTTCCCGAACCGCTCGGCGGCGCGCAGCGCGAGCCCGAGGCGTTCGTCGCGAAGGTCATCGACGCGATCGAGGCGGCGCTGCGCCGGCTTGAGAACGTTCCGCCCGACACGCTGCGCGAGCGGCGCTACGAGAAGTACCGCCGCATCGGTGCGTGGGAGAGCGATACGCGCGACGGCATCGCGGTCGTCGTCCCGTGAAGCACATCCGTCTTGCGGGACGCGTCGTGCTGGCCGCGGTCGCACTAACCTTCGTGGCGTTGATCGGCTTGCAGTTCGCCAACATCGTCGCGCGCAACGTCGCGGTGGCGCGCGAGGTTGCGGCCTCGCGCGCCGACCTCGCGGCGCTGCGCGAGAAGAAACGCGAACAGTTGCGGACGATCGCGCGACTCAGCGATCCGCGCGGCGCGATCCCCGAAATTCACGACAAACTGCGGCTCGTCGGTCCGCACGAAGAGTTGATCTTCGTCGAGGGTGCGCCGAGCCCGTCGCCCGAACCGGAGAGCGGTCTCTGAGCGTCGTTCGCGGCGTCGTCATCAACCTGCACCACCACGGCGCCACGGTCCGCCTGGACGACGGCTCGATCGCCGCGATTCCGGCCGGCGAGGCCTCGGCGCACGCCGAGTCGCTGACGCGCAGCCTGCAGCGCCGGGAAGCACTCACCTTCGCGCTGGATGCGAGCGGCCGCCATCCGGTCGTGCGGGTCGCCGACGACGTCCCGGCACTCGAACCGGATGCGAACTTCGAAGACCGCCTGAACGCCTATCTCAAGTCCACCGAGGAGTGGGCTCCGCCCGACCGGCCCGAGCCGGCCGAGCGTCATTTCATCCGCAAAAAGCGGCGGGCCGCTCACTTCGAGGCGCGCAGCAAGCCAACGTAGAACGCCACACCGCGTGAAAAGCGATCCCATCTCGCCCGTCAACGTGCCGGGCTGCTTCGTTCGAATCCAAGGGACCTACGCCTCGCTGCGCACCGCGGAGCAGCGCGTGGCCGATTTTATCCTCAAAAACGCCGAGGACCTCATCTATTTGACGGTGACGGAGCTCGCCGAACGCACGCAGACCAGCGAGTCGACGGTCGTTCGCCTTTGTCAGAAGATCGGCTACAAAGGTTATCAGGAATTCAAGATCATGCTCGCGCGGGATCTGGTCGGACCGACCGAGACCGTGTACGAACAGATCGATGCGAGCGACGGCCTGCCCGCGCTCAAAGCCAAAGTCTTCCAGGCGAACGCGCAGGCGCTCAAGGACACGATGGAGGTCCTTTCGGACGAGGAGCTGGAGCGCGCGGTGAGCGCGCTCGCGACCGCGCGCAGGGTCGAAATTTACGGCATCGGCGGGAGCGCGCCCCTCGCGCTGGACGCGTACCATAAGTTCATGAAGCTCGGCATCGCCGCCGTCTGGCTGAACGACAGCGATCTGATGGCGATGTCCTCGGCGCTGCTCGGGAGCGGCGACGTCGCGCTGGGCATCAGCCATACCGGTGCGTCGCGCGACGTCTGCGACGCGATGGAGAACGCGCAAAACGCCGGCGCGACGACGATTTGCATCACGCATCGAGCGACCTCGCCGATCACGAAGGTCGCTCACGTGAAACTCTACACAGCCGCGAAGGAGACGGCCTTCGGCTCCGACGCAATGTCCAGCCGGATCGCCCAACTCTCGATCATCGACGTGCTCTACGCCGGGATCGCCAACAAGGATTACGACCGCTCGCTCTCGCGCATTCAGAAGACGCGCGAAGCCTCCGCCGGGAAGCGGTATTAGCCGCGCGCTCATCTCGCTCGGAACGAACACCACGCGCCTGCTCGTCGTGCGCGACCTCGCTGGAGGCGGCGTCGAGCAGCTCGAGCACGGAGCGATCGGCACGCGGCTAGGTGAGGGTCTGCGCGAGAGCGGAAGCCTCGGGACGGCGGCGATGGAGCGCACCTTGCGTGCCGTTGAAGAATTCGTCGCGCGTTCGCGCGCGCACGGGGCGGCGCTTTCCGCGATCGCGACGAGCGCGATGCGCCGCGCCGATAATGCCGCCGGGTTCGAGGAGCGCATGCGCGCCGCGACCGGCGTCGAACTGCGCGTGCTCGATGGGGAGCACGAAGCCGCCGCAAGTTTTCGCGGCGCGATGTACGGTACGCCGCAGGACGGCAAGCGGCGCGCGGTGCTCGATATCGGGGGCGGAAGCACCGAATGCGCCGCCGGGCGCGACGGCCGTCTCGAGCGCGCCGGCTCCGTCGAGATCGGTTCGGTTCGCATCACCGAGCGCTTCCCGCAACTCGCAGGCGCCGCACCCGGCGCGCCCGCGCGCGCGGCGGCCGCGCAGGCGCGCGGCGAGATCGCGCGCGAGCTGGCTTTTCTCGGCGGGTTCGCGCCCGTGAGCGAAGTGCGCGCGGTCGCGGGAACCGCGCTCACGCTCGGCGCGGTCGCGTTCGCGTCGCACGTGGACGAAGTCTCAGGCCGGACGCTTTCGCTGGCCGCGCTCGATGCGCTGCTCGAGCGGCTGCTCGACCTCTCGCTGGATAAGCGCCGCGCGCTTCCGGGAATGCTCGCGCAACGCGCCGACATCTTGCCCGGCGGAGCGCTGATCTTTTCGGAGGCGCTGCGGCTGCTCGGAGCCGGCGAAGCGCGCCTCGAGTCGAACGATCTCTTGTTGGGTTATTTACTCGAGCGCGCTTAGCGCAGCTTCTGAGCGAACTTTAGCAAGAACATCGCGGCGACGATCGCTGCGTCGGGATGCGGAATGATTTGCGGCACTACCATACGCGTGTCTCGGCAGACTTCATAGTTTTCATTTCGGCGGAGCGAAAGTTCGGCGAGAGCGTTTCGCCGCGCACGCGCGCGAATGTGACGCATTTGTCGCGAAGCGCGCGACCTTTGTCGGAAGCGTTGCACCGAAAACGCGCACACCTCGCAAGCAGAGCTAAAGTGTCGCCGGGCGCCGTCGATACGCGTTTTAGATATCGCCCGGAGCTTTAGAGCTTACCGGTCGTTTCGCATTCCCGAGACGGCCTTCGCGAACGTGCCCGGAATCGCGCCGCAGCGTCAACACGAGCCGGCCGGCAGTCCGGGAATTGGACCAACCGGAACGCCCGTCGCGTGCGAATTCGGAATACCGTCGGCCGCGCCCGTGCACCCCGACCCCGAAAAGCCCGCGCGCGGGCTCGGTGCGCTGTACGGCGTCTTGACCACGTCCGCGGCGAACGTGGCCCCGGCGGAGGTGCCGCTGATTCTGACGAGCATCCCCGGCTTCAGGGTCAAACCTGACGGCACGATGATCGTACCGCGGTGCAACGTCACGCTATCGAGATAGCCGCGATCGTCCCGGACGCGCAGCGTATATCTGCCGGCGATCGCGTCGATGCGACCGCTGATCTCTTCGGCGGCAGCGGCCGCACCCGACGCCGCCGGGGCCGGCGTTTGCGCGGCGGAAGCGGGCTGCGCGGCAACGCGGCTTAATCCGCCGGTCGTCAACGCCAGCGCGGCACCCGTCACCCATAAAATCCTAGCGAACCCGTCGCTCATGCCGCTCTCCGATCGGTGAGCGCGTTCCAAAGCACCTCGGCGGCGAGCGCGGTTCTCAAACGCTGCACGCCTCGTAGTTCCAAATCAGCGCAACGACGCGATCGCCGCGCAAGACGATCGTTCCCAACGTTTGTCCTCGCTCGATATCGGGACCCGTTTCACGGCAGAACGTTTCCGTTGCGGAAAGCGCCGGGTGGTGAGGCGGTCCGTAGAGGGTCGCCGCACCGTACGCCGCGGCGTTGGGAAAGGCGCAAGCCGCCATCGAGGTCAAGCGCAACCCCGGGACGCCCGTCTCCGAGCGAACGCTCTCGAGCGTATCGCCGAGGCGGACTTTGCCGCCCATCGCGAGCGCCGCGAGGCTCTTCTCTTTGACTGCAACCGGCGGCGTGCCGGCGCCGGCGATCAAGAGATAACTGCCCCGGTCCTGTCCGTGCTCCTTGAAGAGGGCCACGTGCGATGCGGGATCGTAGATCGCACCGATGCGCGTGAAAGGCAGGTCGAGCGGCGCGTCCGTGAATGCCGCGTTCGTCGTTTGCGGGCCGGTCAGGACGGCGACCTCAGGCCCGATCGGCAGCTTTACCTGATACGCCGCGGGATACGGCGACGAGTAGCAGCCCCACCCCGGCAGCGTGCGGTACCACCGCCCGATCGCGCTCGCCGCCGGCGGCGCGGTCGAATCGGCCGGGGCCGCCTGCGCCGCAGCGGCGAGAATCGCCCCAACGTAGACGACCGTGCAGGCCAGCTCGCGCGTATGCATGCGATGCGTTTCGTTCCGTAGTAAAGCGACTACTGCGCCGCGGCCGGGTTCGGGTCGCTGCGGCGGTGAGAATCGCGACTGCGACGAACGTTCCGGCGGAGCCCTCTGGGGATGATGGTGGAACTGGCAGACACAGCAGACTTAAAATTTGCCGCTCGAAAGAGCATCCGAGTTCAAGTCTCGGTCATCCCAAATCGGAAACCAGTGGAAGGAGCATTCGTGCGCCACCGGCGTCTGACGAACCGGCTGGTGCCGGCGGCAATCGCCGCGTTCTTCGAGCTGGGGGCGGCTTCACCAACAGCCCCGCCGACGAGCGCGCCAATGATAGCATGTCCTTTTTTTGTCGACGCGATCGGCGCAAACGCCGACCCGAAGGTCGACGGCATCGTCGTCGGGAGCAATCGAGCTGATTCCGCCACCGTGCGAATCGTGGTGTATACCCATTCGAACTCGTACACGATCCGCGCGGAAATACCCGGATTCGGCGATCGATACAATATTGCGCTGACGAAGCGCGGCACAACGACGCTCTATCCGAAGCCGGGCCACTTTTCGGTCCCGCTCTTCTTCGCGGCTCCGCCGGATGGCCCCATTGAAGCTGCCTATGCGGAGCCGTTTGACATACAGGCTGGTTCCTCGTCGTGCAGCAGCCAGCGATATTTCGCCTCCGATGACAGGATCAAAGAGTATGCCGCGGACGAGCTAAAGCGACTTTCCGACGCGCACGCCGCGCCGAACGACGTGCTGGCGCTCAGCTTCCGTGAAAATGAAACTCCGCCCGATTGCGCGGAGCCGTACCGGCCTGCCCGGGTAACCAAAATCCGACAGCCGGAGTATCCCGCCGACGCAGCGCAAACCCGGACGGCGGGCGTCTCCATAATAAGCGTGCTGCTCGGAGCAGATGGAAGCGTCGTCGATGCAGCGGTCTTCCAATCGTCCGGAAGCCATTCCCTCGATCGTGCGTCGCTTGGAGCCGCGGCGTATTCCACCTACAGCGGGACAATCTTCCGCTGCCATCCGGCGATGGGGACCTACCTTTTTCGGTCGCAATTTACGACGTAAATGGCGTGTCTGAACGGGACGGTGCTTCGGCCTACCAGCTATTCTCAGTAGCTTAGTACAAACTTAATCTTCGCTCGCTACGATGGTAGCGCTATGCGGAAACTCATACGGACTCTATGCACCGGCGCGCTTCCATTTGTGCTTGCGGCCTGCGCCGGTTCCGGCGGTACGAGCGTGCCCGCCGCGACGTCCTCGTCCGATAAGGAGACCGCGCTGACATTTGTGAAGGGACCCGTTCCGGGCAGCCCGATCACGCACGTCATCGTCGTCATTCAAGAAAACCGGACGGTCGACAATCTTTTCGCATCGTCGTTCTTGACCGGCGGCGGACCCTATCCGGGCGCAAACGTCGCGACGACGTTTTCCGTCGGCGGTGGGCCCGCGACTCCGCTGAACGAAGTGCCTTTCGAATATCCCGCCGATCCCGATCACAGCCACGCCGCGCTGGTCGAAGAAGCGCAATATCCTCAGAACACCGGCTTTTACGAGAATAACGCTACGGGTACGAACGGCGAACCCAACCCGCCAAGAGGCTTCGTGTTCTCCTACGTGCCGGATTTCGAGACGCTCCTCTATCACACGCTCGCCTCGACCTACGCGCTGGGCGACAACATGTTCAGCTCGCGCCTCGTCCCGACGTTCCCCGGCCATCTCTTCCTGATCTCCGGCCAAAGCGCGCCGGCCGACGATCCGACCGATCCGGTGAACTGGGGTTGCGATAGCCAGCCCGGGACGACGGTCGGCGTCTTTTCGGGTTCGACCGGCGAAAGCGAGACGCTCCCGGGCGTCTTCCCGTGTTTCGACAACCTGACGATCGGCGATCTGATGAACGAGCACCGCGTTTCGTGGCGCTACTACACCGGGCAAATCGACGACACCATCGACGCCGGTTTCAACGTCTACGACGCCATCCGCCACATTCGCTACGGCGGGAACTGGAACTACAACGTCGTGTGGCCCGAGACGCGAATTCTGACGGATATCGCGGACTGCAATCTGTCGAACGTCTCCTACGTAACGCCCCCCGGGCTATCGTCCGATCATGCCGGCAGCCTCAGCTCGTCGGGCCCCGGCTGGGTCGGTACGCTCTACCTCGCGATTGCCGAAAGCAACGCCATCCAAAAGAGCCCGGCCTGCCAGTACTACGGGAATACGGCGATCATCGTGACCTGGGACGATTCGGGCGGCTGGTACGACCACGTCACGCCGCCGCAAGTCGCCGGACGCTCTTGGGGTTTCCGCGTTCCGCTGATCGTGGCGTCGGCCTGGGCGTCGCACGGGACCCCCGGCTCGTTGCCCTTCGTCTCGCACACGCAGCGCGACTTCGGCTCGATCCTCAAGTTCATCGAAACGAACTGGGGTCTCGGCACGCTCGGCGGTGAAGACGTCGGCGCCGACAACCTCGCCGATATGTTCAACTACAGCCAAACGCCGGTGCCGCCGATTACCGCCGCGAAGATGCGGCGCCTCGTTCAGGCAACGCATTTCGACGTCATTCGAGCCCAAAACGACCGCACGCCGCCCGACGACCAATAGGCGCGCCTTGCGCGGCTTCCGCTCGGCGTCGCCTTAGCGCACGACCGTTGCGAGGCAGTAGAAGAGCGAACCGTAGAGTCCCGCGATGAGGGTGAGCACGAACGCGTCGACGCCGTTGATGCAAAGGCCGAGGCGTCGCCGCACGCGGAACGGCCTTGCAGGCAGCCGGGACGGTGCCGCGGCGCGCATCTCGGGAACGCTCGGAACCACGAATTCCGCTGCGGGGCAAATCACGACCCACGAACGCCGGCGGCTGTCGTGGACGACGCCGGCCCGGGTTAGGCGACCGCGCATTCTCTCGCTCATGGGGTCCTCTGTTCATCGTTCGTCGCGAGTGCCGGAAGGTCCGCGAGACCGGGCCCACCAATTGCAGTGAGTTTGCCCCAACTCGCCATCCTGGAGGCCGCCCTCGGGTGAAAATCGTCGTCACCGTTAAGCTCGTACCCGATACGAACGCCGACAAGCGCATCGATCCCGCTACCAAGCGCCTCGTGCGGACCGGCGTCGAGACCGTGCTCAACCCTTTCGACGAGTACGCGATCGAAGCCGCGCTGCAGCTCAAGGAAAAAGCCGGTGGCGACAGCACGGTGACCGTCGTCGCAATGGCGCCGGAAGCCGGGAAAGAGGTCGTGCGCAAAGCGCTCGCCATGGGAGCCGACGATGCGGTGATGCTGGCGGATCCGGGCTGCGAAGGCTCCGACGTCTTTGGGACGGCGTACGCGCTCGCCGCGGTGATCAAGAAGGCCGGTTTCGACCTCGTGCTGTGCGGGACGCAGTCGACCGACGCGACGACCGGCGAAGTGCCCGGAGCGTTGGCCGAATTTCTGGGAGTCCCCGGGCTGACGTACGTTCGCAAGATCGACGTCGACGGCGCGAGTCTGAAGGTCGAGCGCGAGACCGATGACGGGTTCCTGCGTGTGGCCGCTGCGTTGCCGGCGCTGATCAGCGTCACCAAGTCGATCAACGAGCCCCGCTATCCGTCGCTCAAAGGCATCATGGGCGCCAAGAAAAAGACGATCGCGGTCCAGACGCTCGGCGAGCTCGCGCTGGACCGGCCGATCGGCACGGACGGCGCCAAGACCGAGCTCGTCGCCTTGGCCGAACCGCCGGTGCGCGGCAAGGGCCAGGTCGTCACCGCGGCCGACGGCGCCGACGGGGCCAAAATCATCATGGAATTCTTGCGGGAGAAGAAGCTCGTCTAATGCGCGACGTCATCGTTTACATCGAACACAGCGGCGATAAGCCGCGGCGCGTGTCGCTCGAGCTTGCCAGCAAAGCCAAGGAATTCGCCGGCGCGCTGGGCGGCAAGGCGCACGCGGTCGTCCTCGGGGCGGGCGCGGAGGCGATTGCCGAGCAGCTCAAGGCCTACCCGCTCGACGCGATCCACGTCTCGACCGACGCCGACGTCGACGCCTTCCTGGTCGACCCCCAGGTCGACTACCTGGAAGCGGTCGCGAAGGCAACCGGCCCCGCACTCGTTCTGGTGCCGAATACGATGCTGGGCCGCGACGTCGGCAGCCGGCTTGCCGCCCGGATCGGGGCCGGACTCACATCCGATATCACCGACCTTGTCATCGAAGGCGGTTCGGTCGGCTGCGTCTCACCGAAGCTCGGCGGCTTGACGATCACGACCTGTCGCTTCAAGGCCGATTACGGGGTGGCCGCGATCCGGCCCAACACGTTCAAAGCGCAGCAGCAGCCCGGTTCGGCGGAGGTCGTCCCCCTGGAGAAGCCGGCCGGAAAGACGTACGCGATGCGCATCGAGGAGGCGGTCGTTGAAGCGGCGGGCGAGCTGGGCGTCGAGGAAGCCTCGATCGTCGTGAGCGGCGGTCGCGGGGTCGGTGGACCGGAACCTTTCAAAACGATCCTCAAGGACTTGGCCGAAGCGCTCGGTGGAGCGGTCGGGGCCTCCCGCGCCGCGGTGGACGCCGGCTGGGTTTCGCACGGCCACCAGGTTGGGCAGACGGGCAAGACGATCAGCCCGCAGCTTTACATCGCCGTTGGAATTTCCGGTGCGATTCAGCACAAAGTTGGAATGAGAACGTCCGGTACCATCGTTGCCATCAATAAGGACGGCACCGTACCGATCGGCGATTTTGCCGATCTGGTCGTGGTCGGCGACCTCTTCCAGATCGTCCCCGAATTGACCAAAGCGATTCGCGCCAATGCAACGGCGCATGCATGATTGGATTTTGATTTTGAACCATCGTCTTATTCGCGCGCTCGCCGCGACCGCTCTGGCGTTCGCGGCGGGACTCGCCGTTTCGCATGGAGCGCTGGCCGCCTCGAAAGCGACGCCGGCCCCGGCCACGGCCTCGCCCTCGGCTGCGCCGCTTCCGACCGCTTCGCCCGAGCCCCCGAACATCGCCATTCCGCGCCTCGAAGCGAAGCTCAAAGAGAATCCCAACGACAAAGCGACTATGTCCGAACTCGCCGGCTATTACCTCACAGTCGGCCGTGCGAGCCAAGCACTGGCCTTGACGCAGCGCCTGATCGCCGCCGGCGACAAGTCAGCGCAAGTCTACTACCTCGACGGGTCCGCCCACCAGGCATTGGGCCAAGTCAAAGAGGCGACCGATGACTTCGAAGCGGCATCGACGCTCGAGCCGACCAACTCGCAGATCTTGCTCACCCTGACCAATCTCTATTTGCAGACGAATCGTCCGGCGGATGCGGAACGCGTTGCGAAGCGCGCGACGACCTTCAACAAAGACGACGAACGCGCGTGGATGAACTACGGTTTGGTCCTGGCGCAGGAAAAGAAGTACGACGAGGCGCGCATTCAATTTGAAACGGCGGTGAAGCTGGCGCCGAAGGATCCCGCGCCGATCGTGCTCGAGGCCCGCACCTACATCGAGCAGAATGCGGTCGCGCTGGCCGCGCAAGAGTTCGATCGCGCGCTGGCGATCGATCCCAAATATACCGACGCCTTGCTCGGCAAAGCACGGCTGCTCGCCTCCGAGCACAACGTCAAAGAATCGATCGCGACCTACGAGTCGCTGCTCGCCATCGTTCCCGACGACGATGAGAAGGCGAGCGTCATCCTCGAAGAGTTCGCCGTTTACCGCTCCGAGAAGATGGACTCCGAGGCTGCCGCGACGATGAAGCGTGCGGTCGACACGTATCCGAAACTCCCGGGCGTCCACATCGTCTACGGCGACTATTTGAATTCGATGAAGGATCAGGCCGGGGCGGAGCGCGAGTGGAACATCGCCCTGGGACCGAATCGCGACAATCCGGATGCGTTGCAGCGGCTCGCCGATTTATCGCTCGTCGAGAACAAGCCGCAGCAGGCGATCTCTTACACCAAGCGGCTGACCGAAGTCTCGCCGAACGATCCCGGCGCGTGGCTCGCCTACGGGCAGACGCTCGCCTTTGCGAAGCAGTGGTCCCCGGCGCGCGACGCGTTTCGGCACTCCTTCGAGCTGGCGCACACGCCCCAGTCGCTCGCCGGCCTGGCGACGGCCGACTACCAAATGAAGAATTCCAAGGAGTGCGCGCAGATCTTCGACGCGCTCGACAAGAACGTCCCGGCCTTCCTCAAACAGAACGCGCAGCTCTACTTCGTCATGGGCGACTGCTATCGGCAGACGGGGCAAAAGGACAAGGCGAAGTTAGCGTATCAAAGGCTGCAGCCGTTCCTGAAGCCGGGCTCGCAGATCTCAAACGACGTGAAGAAGATCCTGGCCGATCTGAACGCGCCGGCGGCGACCGCCTCCAAGCCGAAGCCGAAGCCGAGCGCGTCGCCGAAGCACTGAGCGTGTAGCGGCGTGATCGTCGTCTACGACGAGCTCTATACGGCGCATCTTCGCAACGTCGCGCATCCGGAATCCGCCGCTCGCGTTGCGACCGTCGCCGCGCACCTCGAGTCGGCCGGATTGCTGGACGCGCGACGCCCCGCGCGCGACGCGAGCGACGCCGAACTCCTGCTCGTGCACACGCCGTCCTACCTCGAACGCGTCAAGCGCGACGTGGCCGAAGTGGGCCCGGGCGGCGGCTATCTTTCCACGGGCGACACCGCGATCGACGACAGCTCGCTCGCCGTCGGGCGCCGGGCAGCGGGCGGGGCGCTCGCCGCGCTCGAGCACGCAGTGGCCGGAGACTGTGCGGCGTTCGCGTTGATCCGGCCGCCGGGTCACCACGCCGAGCCCTCGCGCGGGATGGGGTTTTGCCTGTTCGACAACGCGGCGGTCGCCGCACACGCCTTCGTGCGCGAACACGGCGGCCGCGCGCTCATCGTCGACTTCGATTACCATCACGGCAACGGGTCGCAAGCCGCGGCGCGGGACGGCGTCTCGTTCGTTTCGACGCACGCCTTCCCGGCCTATCCTGGGACGGGCGGTCCGTCGGAAAATGCTTTGCAGCCGGGCGGCGCGGTCGTCAACGTTCCCCTGCGACCGCACGGCTTCGGCACGGAACCGTTCGTGGCGTTGTGGCAGCGGCTTCTGCCTGAGGTGGCGGCGCTCGTGCGGCCCGATGCGATCGTGGTCAGTGCGGGTTACGATTACGCGAGCGGCGATCCGGTCGGCGACCTCGGCGTGGACGGACCCGGCGCGGCGACGGAACTCGCGAACCTGATTCGCGAGGTCGCCGAGACGTACGCCCGCGGACGCGTCGTCTATTGTCTCGAAGGCGGCTACGATCCCCAAACGCTGGCGCAGTCCGTCGCAGCGACCTTGCGCGCGCACGACCGCGGAGCGGCGGGAGCGGTCGCCGACGCGGCTGCCGTTCCGCTCGCGCAACGCGCGATTCTCGAACAGGTCGCGTCGTGGCGAAACTGATTTTCGCACTGCGCGTGATAGTCGGCGGATTGCTGCTGGCGGCTGGGATTCTCAAAGCGCTGGACGGCTCGGCCGCGGTCGCGAGCACGATCGCCGCGTATCGCCTCTTGCCCGCGCCTGCGGTTGCTTGGCTCGCCGTTTTTCTGCCCTACTTCGAGATCTTTCTGGGCCTGTATCTCGTCGCCGGGTTGCTCACGCGAATTGCCGCTTCGGTTGCAGCGGTCCAGTTCGTCGTCTTCGCGGTCGCGGTGGCGTCGCTCGTCGTGCGCCGCATTCCGGCCGACTGCGGCTGCTTCGGATCGGGCGTCAGCACGCCGCCGAGCTGGGGCCACGTTGCGCTCGACGTCCTCTTGGCCGCCGTCTGCGTAACGATCGCGCGCTTCGCGCCGGGCATCTTTGCCGTCGACCGGAGCCTTGGGCTGGGCGGTTACGGCGAGGCCAAGGCCGAAGCTTGAACGCATGAATCGAGCAGAACGGGCCGGACGCGCCGGCACTCCTTCGGCGGCCCAGCGAGCGGCGCGCGACAAGCGCCGGCGGGCGATCCTCTTTGGATCGCTCGGCCTCTTGGCGATCGTGGTGATCGTCGCCGTCGCGCTGGGCTCGCGCGTGCCGAAGACCGCCTCGGATGCGCCGACGTACGCGCACGTCGAAGTCGGCCAGCAGGCTCCGGACTTCAGCGTGTTTGCGACGAGCGGACCGTTCCAACTCTCGAAGGTGACGGATCGCCCGGTCTTGCTCGAACTCTTCGCGACCTGGTGCCCGCACTGTCAGCGCATGACCGGCGTGCTCGACGCGATCTACGACAAGTACAAGGATCGGGCGGCTTTCATCGCCGTTTCAGCGAGCGAGTACGGCGCCGACCAGTCGCCGGCGAGCCAAGCCGACGTGACGGACTTCATGAACAAATTCAACGTTCGGTATCCGATCGCGTTCGATCCCAATCTCGACGTCGCCAAAAAGTACTTGCAGGGCGGCTTCCCGACCGTCGTGCTGATCGGCAAAGACGGCAAAGTATTAGCGCTCAACGACGGTGAGATTCCGGCGGGCGATATCACCGCCGCACTCGACGCGGCGATCGCCGGCAAAGCGCCGAAATCCGACTTCGGCGTGAAGCGGACGCCGGGCTAGGGGACGATGCTCTTCGCGATCTCGATAAGTTCGGGTCGCATGAGGTCGCTGACTAGCGCGAAGTAGAGTCCGCGCTGGCGCCAGCACAAGAGCGTGGTCGGGCCGTCCTCGACGTATTCGGCGTCGTGACCCTCGAAGCGGGTCGTGCGCGGATGCAGCGTCCCGAAATCCGCGGCGGCGCCGGTCGCGTTCTCGAAGAGCGACATCGTGCGCAGGCCGTCCGAGTATAAGAGATGCAGGGTGCGCACGCCGTTGACGGTCGTGACGTCGGCGGTCGCGAGCGCGAAACCCTGGGGAAGATCCTTCGGCCCGGCCGGCGTGAAGCCGGCACCGCGTTCGACCCGGTCGACGTCCGAGGATGGCGCGACGATCTCGGTACCCGCAACCTGCTCGTAGCCGGCCGGGGCGTCGGTCGCGAAGATATCGTCCGGGATCTGCGTCGTGTAGCGCAACTCCTCGAAGCGCATCTGCGACGCGATCGCGCCGTTCCCGTGATACTCTTCCTTCTTCAGAACGAGGTGGGTCGCTTCGTCGATCCAAACTCGCACGGCGCGCTCGCCGGTATACTTGTTGATGAGAGAGAGCGAGACCGTCGGCCGGTCGGCGATCGTTTCGTGACCGTCGAAAATCGTCCGGTAGTTCTGCATCACGCGGTCGAGGTTACCGTTGGCGGACACCGGATCTTCGAGCATCGGATTGTGCGTCACGGTCACCCGCTCGTGCTTCGTGTCGAACTGATAGGTCGCGATCCCGCGCGTGATGACGTAGTCGCCGTAGAGCGAATCGGGAGCGAGGTACCAGCGGCGCGTTAAGGAGGGTGCGCGATGTTCGACGCGCTCGATGGTTGCGTTGGCGCGATTCGTGCTAAAACGGATTGTCTGCAATTCGCCCACGTACGAGACGGTCTTCGGCGCGTCGAGACTCTCGCGCAGCAGCAACGCGGCCGAGTCGGCGCCGGTGGTTGCCGCCGAAGCGGCAGCCGCGACGAACGCAAAGCCGATCAGGGCGGCGGCGCTTTGCGCCGGGCGGCTAACGGGGGACACCGGCTGCGGCTGGCGCATCGACCAGCGACGACTCGATCACTTGAAGCGAGCCCCGCTCGGAGAGCGGATCGGAAGCCTCCTGTCCGGCATGCTGTTCGAGATAGTAGGTTGCGTCGATCGTGCGGCCCGGCGCGGCCGAGTGGCCGAGCGGCAGCGCGTAGTAGGCGCCGAACGCGATGGCCAGCGCGAGCGGAACGGCGACGACCGGGCGCAGCAACATCGCGAGTCCCGCAAAGGGAGCGGGGCGCGGCTTGCGCACCTCTTCCCAGACGTGTGCCGCCACGAGCGAGGGGAAGGCGAGTTCGTGCGCCCGCGCGGCGGCGCGTAACGCCTCGCCCACCGCAGCCTCCGCCTCATACTCATCACGGCAGGGGGCGCATTGCGCGAGGTGCTCGTGCACGCCGGCGTCGGCCTCCGGCGTAAGCTCGCCGTGGATGTAGTCGATCAAGACGTCCGGGGAGAGGTGCTGGGTCATCAAAGCTATTGCCGTGCCCGTTCGACGAGTCGCCGCAGAAGTGCCCGGGCCCGGTGTAAGCGTGACCGCACCGTTCCGATCGAGCAACCCATTATTTCGGCGATCTCCTGGTAGCTGTATTCTTCGATATCCGCGAGGATGACGACTTGGCGCTGTTCCGGCGAGAGTTGCGCGAGGGCCTTCGAGAGAGGTTCGCCCAGCTGCCGCTCGACGTAGTCGTCGATCGGCGTTACCGCAAGGGGCCGCTGCCCCCCGAACTCCTGGGGTGCGTTGTCTTCGGGGATCTGTTCAATGAAACGTCCTTTCCGTCTGCGAAGTTCGTCGCGATACAGATTGGTTACGATTCGGTAGATCCACGAGAGAAACGACGTGCCCGGCTGGAACGACCGCCAGGCCCGGTAGACGCGAATGAAGGCGTCCTGCGTCAGGTCGCGCGCGTCGGGCTCGTTGCCGGTGAGCCGGTAGGCGAAGTTATAGGTCGCCTTCCCGTATTGCTCGATGGCTCTTTCAAGAAACGCCGTCTGGTCCGCGCTCGGAAGCTCGTTCGGAGACCGCGTGCCGCCCATCGCTTGCGTGAATTGTCTCCCTTCGGAGGGTCCGCCTGTGACGGGTTCACCCGCCCCGGGCAGGGAATGGTTAGGCGAGGCTAAATCCTGGGCAAGGAAAGCCTAAATCAGACAAAGCGAGAGAACCGTTTTGGCCGCCGCCGCTAGCACGAGTACGAAAGCCGTCCCGGTACCGGTGTGGCGACGCCGTCTGCTCGGCTTGGCCGCCGTCGCCGGCCCCGGCATGATCGTGGCCTTCGCCGACACCGAGGCGGGCAGCATCACGACGGCCGCTAGTTCGGGCGCGCAATACGGGATGAAGCTCGTCTTGCTGCAACTGCTGCTGATCGTGCCGCTCTTCATCGTCCAAGAGATGACCGTGCGCCTCGGGACCGTGACGGGCAAGGGTCACGCGCAACTCATCCGCGATAACTACGGACTCGGCTGGGCTTGGATCTCGCTCGGCACGATGCTTTTCACCAACGTCGCCGCGCTCGTGACCGAGTTCATCGGCATCGCCGGTGCTGCATTGATTTTCGGCGTGAGTCCGAGCCTCATGGTGATTGCCGCTGCGCTGATTTTGATCGCCGTCTCGATCTCCGGCAATTATAAGTCGGCGGAGAAGGTCGCGCTTGGTTTGTGTCTGCTGGAGCTGCTCTTCATTCCCGCGGCCTTCGCGGCGAAGCCCTCGCCGCTTTCGATCGTGCGCGACGGTATTCTCGGCTCCCAGCCGCTGGGCGATCGCAACTACCTGCTCTTGATCGCGAGCAATATCGGGGCCGTCATCATGCCCTGGATGATTTTCTACCAGCAAAGCGCGACGGTCGACAAGGGCCTCAAGGTGTCCGACCTCAACTACGCGCGCGTCGATACGGCGATCGGCGCCGTCGCCACCCAAATGATCATGATCGCGGTCATCGTTACGACCGCGGCGACGCTTTTCGTCCACCACATCCAAGTGACGGACGCGGCGCACGCGGCGCTGGCCCTGGTTCCGCTCACCGGAAAGTTCTCGGCGATCGTCTTCGGCGCCGCCTTGGTGGGTGCCGCGATGCTCGGGGCGTTCGTCGTGACGCTGGCGACGTCGTGGGCCTTCGGCGAAGCGTTTCGCTGGCCGTGCTCGCTCAATCATAGCGGCCTGGAGGCGAAGCGCTTCTACGGCCTGTTCATCGCCTGCGTCGCGCTCTCGGCGGGGATCGTCTTGATCCCCAACTTGCCGCTCGTCCGCATCACGCTCTACGTCATGGCTTTCAACGCGCTCGTGTTGCCGATCGTGCTGGGCTTTTTGCTCGTCTTGGCCAACGACAAGAAGATCCTGGGCTCGCGGCGCAACTCGGCACTCGGCAACGTCGTCGCGATCGGCATCTCGGTCGTCTGCGTCGCGCTGGGACTGTGGTACGGCGTGCTCACGCTGATGGGACAAACCGGCTAGAACGGCTCCGTCAACCTCAGGGACCAGTGGAAGCCCGGGGCCCACTGCGTCGTGTTGAACCCGTTGTTGACCTTGAGCAGGTACGCGTTGTTCGTGATATTTGTGAAGTCGACGATGAAGCCGGGGCTCTTTTTGACGCCGCGATTGGGATCTTTGCCGGCCGACGCGTCCCAGACCAAGTGCGGCGCCAACCGCTGCTGGCCGTTCTGAAACTCCACCGGATACCCGGTTCCGTACTCGGGCTGCAGCGCGACGAAGTAACTCTTGTCGAAGTTGAGCCGGTGCGTGTAGTTGAGTACGAGCGCAAACGTTTGGTCGTGATCCTCGGGCTGCAGCGTCAGGTCTTGGAGGCCCGCTTGACATTGTGTTGAGGGGGTGGGGCAGAACAGGAATGTGCCGCCTGAGATGCCGGCCGCGTTGGAATTCGAAAGTGAGGCGGACATGAACATCGAGTCGCCGTTGTTCCAGCGCGCGTCGACCCTGCCTTCGACGCCCTCGGCAACGCCGATCGAGTTGTTATACACGGCGAAGATTGGCGTGGGAAAGAGCTGGGTCGTATCGAGGACGTTGGTCACGTTGCGCTTCCAGGCGTTGACGTAGGCGCGCGCGCCGGGCGCGAATTGATGGTCGAGGCCGAATTCGAAGTACGTGTCCCGCTCGGGCTGGAGGTCGTACACCGGTAGCTCGCCGGGATTTCCGCCGCCGATGACGACCGCGGCGCGACGCGTGTCCTCGAGAAACGGCGCCGCATACAGACGGCCGTAATAAGCGTGGAAGATCGACGACGGGTTTATTTTGACGTTCATCTCGATGCGTGGGCTGAGCTGGCCTCCCGAGGTGTAGCCCGTCGAATGGTCGTAACGCAGGCCGCCGAAGAGCGAGAGATATTGCGTCGGGGTCCATTTGTCTTGGACGTAGGCGCTAAAGAGCGTTCCCCGCTGCGCTTGATTGTCGAAGAAGTTCGTAACCTCGTTGTCCGCGTTGTAGTAAGCGATCTGTTCGTTGCCTTTGAAGTTCTCGACGGTCTCGTCGACGCCCGTTTTGAACGCGTTATCGCCCCAGGCGTGAAAGTACACGAGCCGCAAACCTTCGAAGGTCGATTCGCGATCCTGGCGCAGGCCGTCGAGCCCCGTGACGGCCGGTGGATCTTGGCTGTAATCCGTGAACGTTCCGAGCAGATCGCTCTGCAGGTCGCCGAGATACCTGATCCGGTCGTAGTGGTACCAGGGCGCGATCTGTGTGTAAGACGTTCCGTCCTTTGAGTTGTGCGTGTACGCCAGGTTGAACAGGCTGTCGTTCTCGAGCTGCACGTCGTCCGTCCCGGGCGGCACGGCGACCGGGTTGATCGGCGTCGTGACGGTGCTGATCGGAATTTGGAAGGTTGCGTAATTGTTGGACGCATCGAAGGCCAGGACGTCGGTCGATCCGATGTTCGTGATGGTTCGCAAGAACGCGTTACCTTGGCTCGAGTTATCGTGCTGAGGAACGAAGGTCGGCGAATCTAGGCCGCGGTCCGTTTGCTCCGTATTTCCATTGAGGAAAAAACGCGTCGTGCCGATGGTTGCGGCCTCGCCGAACGAGCCCTGCAAGCCGCCATAGTTGCCGCCGCCCAGGGTAACGTAGCCTTGTTCCGGCGCGGAGAGATCGGTGGCCCGGTGACTGATGATGTTCACGACCGCACCCATGCGGTAGCCGCCGTACTCGGCCGGGAACGCGCCCGTAAAGACCTCCAGCGAATCGATGGTGCGCGGGTCGATGATCTCGCTGAAGTTCGAGGCGGTGCCCTGCGGGAGCGGGATGCCGTCGAGCTCGTACGTTAGGCCGTGGAAGCCGTGGGCGACCGGTTCGTTGTACGAAAACTGCACGATGCCCGGCATCGTTTCGATGAGGTTGTTGAGGCTTTGCCCGACCGGATTGGTATTGATTTGCTGGTTGCCGAGGGTGTTGACGCCGACCGGTGCCGACGCGACGCCGCGTACCAGCGCGGTTTGCGTCCGGGCGATCTCTTTGATCGGCGTGAGGTCGATGTTCAGCGTCGCCACCGAGCCGCTTTGCACGTCGACCGGCTGAGTGAAGTCCGGAACGCCCGCGTGGTGGGCGACGAGCGTGTAGCGTCCGAAAGGCACGCGTTCGAAGACGAAGTTCCCATCGGCCTTCGTCGTCGTCTTGATGGTGGTGCCCTCGCCGCTTAGGGTCAAGGTGACTTGGTCCGTCGGATTTCCGTTGAGGCGCACGAGGCCTCGAACGAGCCCGGTCGTATCGGCGCGAACCGGCGTCGACGAAACGCCGAGAATGATAAAAACGATGGCGGCGCTGAAGGCCGCGCGAAGAAATCGCATGGATCCGTCCTCGAAGGCGAAAGCGAAAAGCGGGCGCGGCGAAGCGCCGCGACGTGTTTTAGGCTAGCCGGGGAGGAGCGCGGCCGCGACGCGAGCGGCAGCGCGGGCGTGCCTGGAAGGCGAGCCCGCGGGCTTCGATCCGGACAAAACGCGGCGCGAGGCCGAGCGAAGTCTCGCGCGCCAGCGCGGCGAGCGCGAGGCCGGCGCCGGCCAGCCAGCGGGTTGTGGCGCGAACCGCCATGGCCGTGGCGAGCGCTAACGACGCGGCAACGGGTACGACCCACAGCGCGGCCAGCGGACCGTGGCCCTCCAAAAGTTCGAGTCCCCAGAAGGCGGCCAGGGCGCCGCCGAAGAGCCAGGCGGCGAACGGGCCCAGCTCGCCGGCTCCGGGCAAGGCGGCGCGAAGCCCCCGGGCCGCCTCGGCGAGCGAGCGCGGGCGAGCCCGGGCGACGGTCAGCGTCGCCGCTGCCGCCAGCGCAAAAAGCGCGCCAAGGGCACTACAGAAGAGGGTGAGGCCCTGCTGACCGCCCAGCACGTGGTCGGCTCCGAAGCCGGCCACATGGGCCAGGACGGCCACAAGCATGGCCAGCGGCGCGGCGACCAGCAACCGTCGGAGGGTCATTGGGGGTAGAACGTTCTCGCGGGTGCCGTGGACTCCCCCGCCCTCCCGGACCCCTCCCGGGGACCTTCAAGGGGTCGGACCGGCCGCTGCGAACACCACCCGCCCCGGAGTTCCCGGAGACCCCCGCCCCGCGGTCAGGAGCCGGAATACCAGCAATGCGCACCACGACGAAAGGTCAGACGGCCAGCGAGAACTCCGACGCAGTCGGGCTCGTCGTTGCGTTGCTCGTGCGCTTTCCGCAGATCGCGACGATCGTCTCGCACCCCGACGAAGGCACCCTCGCGCTGTCCTTTGCGATCGCGCTGCGGATCGACCGGCAGGCCGAGCGCGACGTCCGGGAAGCCGTGGTCGATCACGTCGAGTCGCTGGTGGCGGTGACCGGCGAGCGTCACGAGACCTTGCGCGTCGAGTGCGAGCGGGACCCGAAGATGACGTTTCTAAGGATCACGCGCGACGTCCGGACGTTCTCCCGGGAAGAGCTGGTCGTCTTGACGACGCTGTTGGCTGCGCGCTTCGGCGAGGCGCTGCTCGTCAGTGCCGCCGAGGAGAGCTTCGACGACGACCCGGCGGCCCAGGACGAGATGGTCGACTTTGCGCTCGAGGCGCTGCGCGACCCAACGCAGCAGCGCAGCCTGGTCGGTTTCCGCGAGGAGAAGCGCGTTCTCGTGTACTTCGTCAAATCGCGGAAGAAGGCGAAGGCCCGCGCCCGGTCCTAGGTGCTCGTCGACTTTCATAGCCATACGACGGAAAGCGACGGGTCGCTTTCACCGGCCGAACTGGTCGCCGCGATGCGGCGCCGCGGGGTCGCGGTGTTTTCGATCAGCGACCACGACACGCTCGGCGCCTACGACGGGCTTGAAGAGTTCCCGGGCCTGCGTCGTATCAGCGGCGTCGAAATCAACACGAACTACCGCGGCAACGAAGTCCACATCCTCGGCTACGGCTTCCCGCTCGGCCCTACGGCTTTGCGGACGGTCCTCGAAACGAATCGGCGCGAACGCAACGCGCGCGCCCGCCGGATGGTCGCGGCGCTGCAGGCCGCCGGCTGCGCGATCGACATCGACGACGTCAGGGACGGCGGCAGCGACGACGCGCCGCTCGGACGTCCGCACGTCGCGAAAGCCCTGGTTCGAGCCGGCATCGCGAGCGACGTCGACGCCGCGTTCCGGAACTTCCTCGCTCCGGGAAAACCCGGGTATGTCCCGTTCGCGCACATCACGCCGCAAGCCGCGATCGCGGCGATCGCCGATTCCGGCGGCATCCCGGTCCTCGCCCATCCCGGCCGCTTGAAAGACGTCGAGCTAATCGACGAGCTGAGCGCGGCGGGTCTCGCCGGTCTCGAAGTCTTCTATCCCACGCACCAACCCGGACAAGTGGCGCAATTCCGCGCCGCCGCCGCGCGGCTCGGCCTCGTGATGACCGCCGGCTCAGACTTCCACGACCCGCGCTGGAACGCACGCGGTGTCGGCATGGAAGTCGAGCCCGCCGACATCGCCCCGTTTCTCGCGCTGGTCAGCTAGCACCGACACTCGGTCACACACATCTCTGCCACTCCGGGGGTCCCGCGCGCGAAGTCCGCGCGGGGGGCGCGCAGGAGCGTTTTCCGGCGAAGTCGGAAAAGCGCTCCGCAGTGCCCAGGAGCCCCGCAACGTGGGGCTCCTTATAATGAAGAGCGGCAGGCGGCGCAGAGGCCGTAGAACTCGATCGAATGATCGTCGAGTGCGAAGGCTTGGTTCGCGAGCAAGGCGTTGCGGAAGCGGTCCATGGCATCGCAGTCGACTTCGTCGACGTGTCCGCAGCCGCGGCAAATCGCGTGGTGATGGTGCTCGTCGGTGCAGTAGACGTAGCCGGACTCGCCGCCGGGGCCGGTGCGAGCCGAGACGGTGCCGAGTTCCTCGAGCAGTTCGAGCGTGCGGTACACGGTCGACAGGGCGAGCTTGGGGTTCGAGCTCTTGAGAAGGCGGTGGATCGCGCCGGCGGTGAGGTAGCGGCGCTCGGCTTTGAGCAGGTCTGCTATCGCTTTGCGCGTCGAGGTCGCGTACAGGGTCCGCACGCACGTTCTTTTCGCTTCGGCGTCGAAGAAGACTGCGTGCGCCCTTGTCCCGGACCGCCCGGCCGCTTTGAAGCCCTGTCCGTTTTCCGCCGGCCGTTCGCTACGATTCCGGAGTTTCTGCTCGGGCTCGCGCGGCGTTACGGTCCGGTCACGCGCCTGCGCGGGCCCTTCCGGGACGTCTATCTTTTCGACGATCCCGCTTTACTCGAGGAGGTCCTCGCGGGCAAAGGCCGCTCGTTCCAAAAGAGCCGCGGCACGAAACGTCTGCGGCCGCTGCTCGGCGACGGGCTGCTCACGAGCGAAGAGCCCGAACACCTGCGCAACCGGCGGCTCGTCCAGCCGGCCTTCAACCGCAGCCGCGTCGAAGCGTACGCGCCGCGTATGGTGGCCGCGGCGCAGGGGCTGAGCGCGACGCTCAGCGACGGTCAGACAATAGACCTGGATCGCGCGATGATGCGCCTCACGCTCGAGATCGTCGCCGAGACGATGTTCGGCAGCGACGTCTCGGATGAGACGCTCGCGATCGGGGCGGCGCTCGATCAGGCGCTCTGGGCGTATCCGGATATGGTGCGGCTTTTTGGCGAAGTCAACGACGTGTTTCCGACGCGTACCGGGCGGCGCTTTCGCCGGGCGCGGGCCGGTTTGCGCGGGATGGTGGAGCAGCTTATCGCTCGGCGCCGCGGCGCCGGCGACCGGGGCGATTTCGTTTCGCTCTTGATCGCCGCGCGGGACGAACGCGGCGCGTTCTCGGACGCGCAGGCGCGTGACGAAGCGCTGACAATTTTGCTGGCCGGTCACGAGACGACGGCCAACGCGCTCACCTGGACGTTCGATTTGCTGGGGCGCCACCCCGACGCCGCGCGCCGCGTGGACGAGGAGTTGGCGTCGGCACTCGGCGGCGCGGCGCCGGGCCTCGACGACCTCGCGCGCTTGCCGCTGTTACGCGGCGCCATTTCCGAAGCGCTGCGCCTTTTTCCGCCGGCGTGGTTGACGGGCCGCAGCGCGCTGGAGACCGTTCGCATCGGCGCGTGCGAGCTGCATCGCGGTGACGTTGCGCTGCTGAGCCCGTATGTCACGCACCGCAATCCGCGGCTGTGGAGCGAGCCCGAGCGCTTCAAGCCGGAGCGCTGGGTCGACGGGCCCCGGCCCGAACGCTTCGCGTTCTTTCCGTTCGGCGGCGGTACGCGGACGTGTATCGGCGAGTCGTTCGCGTGGCTCGAAGCGACGCTCGTTCTCGCCACGCTGCTGCAGCGGCTTCGTTTCGAACTGGTCGACCCCGAGCCGGTTCCGCTCGCACCACTCGTCACGCTGCGGCCGGCACGTCCGATTCGCGTGCGGGTCGCACTGCGCCGGCCGGAGCCGATCGCTAGCTAAGCGCCGCGCGCACCTTCGCGCGCAGGTCGTGGGCCGCCGTCTCGATGCGGTTGAGTTCGCCGGCTTGCCGCGCAACGAGTTCGGCGTCGTGAAGGTAGCGATGGTTGACGCGTACGTTATAGGCGCTCGCCGCGAGCGCCGCGGCTGCAAATTCCGCGGCGCAGCCCACGTCGCTGGCGAGATGCTCGTTCTCGAGGTGCGCCGCGTCGTTGGCAAGCCGGAGCGTCGCGAGCGCCAGCTTCGCAGCGGCGAGCGGTTCCGCGGCGGCGTCCGCGAGCGCGGCCTGAATTCGCGCCGTTCGGGCGGCTTTTTCAGCGGGCGTCGAGCGCGGCAATGCTTGAGCCGCGACGACGCCCGCATACGCGCGCTCGTCGGCCGTTCGCGCAGCGAGAAGTTCGCGGCGCCGCGGCATCGGCTTCGGCGACCAGGCGCTCGGCTTCGGAACGTTTTGCGGCGTACTTTGCGTTGCCCAGCGTGAGCCGCGCGACCATGGCGACGAGCGCCGCGCCTGCCGCTGCGACGATGGTCGCAGCGCTGCCGCCGCCGGGCGTCGGCTGCGACGAGGCCAGCGCTTCGAGATACGACTCGATCGATTCCACCTGCGCCACCTTTCACGCCGGGCGCGGAGAAGCTTTGTGGGGGCCGGGAGCCGCTCCGGAGAACCAGCGTCGGATCGCTTTCGATTGTTTCAAAGATCGGCGAGCCTCCGCAACACGACAAAAGGAGAACCTGTTGCAAACCATCGATCGTCCGCTTGGGGACGTCAAGGACCGGAGCCTCGCAGATGCCGGCCGCTCGCGCATTGAGTGGGCCGCGACCTTCATGCCCGTCCTAGCGCAGATTCAAGATCGCTTTGCTGCCGAGAAGCCCTTGGCCGGCGTACGCATCGCGGGCTGTCTGCACGTCACCACGGAAACCGCTAACCTCATGCTGGCCCTCCAGGCCGGCGGCGCCGAGATCGCGCTCTGCGCCTCAAACCCGCTCTCGACGCAAGACGACGTCGCCGCGGCGCTCTCCGAACACTACGCCATCCCGACCTTCGCGATCAAGGGCGAAGACAACCAAACCTACTATCAGCACATCGAAGCGGTTCTCGCGACCCGGCCGCACATGACGATGGACGACGGTTGCGACTTGGTCACAACGCTGATGACCAAACATCCCGATCTGCTCGAGGGCATGATCGGCGGCTGCGAAGAGACGACGACGGGCGTCATCCGCCTCCACGCGATGGAGAAGGACGGCGTGCTGCCGTACCCGGTGATCGCGGTCAACGACGCGCTGACCAAGCACATGTTCGACAATCGCTATGGAACGGGCCAGTCGACGATCGACGGCATCATCCGCGCGACCAACGTGCTGCTGGCCGGCCACACGGTGGTCGTCGTCGGCTACGGCTGGTGCGGCCGCGGCGTGGCCTCGCGAGCCAAGGGTCTGGGCGCGCACGTCGTGGTCACCGAGATCGATCCGCGTAAGGCGCTTGAAGCCGCGATGGACGGGTTCATGGTGATGCCGATGGCTGAGGCGGCGAAGATCGGCGACGTATTCGTCACCGTGACCGGCAACTATCACGTCATTCGCGACGAGCATTTCGACGCGATGAAAGACGGCGCCATCGTCTGCAACTCGGGCCACTTCAACGACGAGCTCGACCTCGACGTGCTTGCCCGGAAGGCCGTCTCGACGTCCCGCCCGCGGCCGTTCGTCGAAGCGTTCAAGCTTCCGAGCGGAAAGACGGTCCGCATTCTCGCGGACGGACGTCTGATCAACCTCGCGGCAGCCGAAGGCCACCCGGCAGCCGTGATGGATATGTCGTTCGCCAACCAGGCACTGGCGGCCGGCCACTTGGCCCTGCACCACGCCGCTCTCGAGAAGAAAGTCTACTCGGTCCCGGACGTCATCGACGAAGAGGTCGCGCGCCTCAAGCTCGCCGCGATGAACATCGCGATCGATACCTTGACGCCCGAGCAGCTCAAGTACATGGCGTCTTGGTCGGAGGGTACGTAGTTGGCATATCGCCGCCTCTTCACGTCGGAATCGGTGACCGAGGGCCATCCGGATAAGGTCGCCGACCAGATCTCCGACGCCGTGCTCGACGCCATTCTCAAAGACGATCCGTACGGCCGCGTCGCGGTCGAGACGTTTGCGATCACCGGGCAGATCCACATCGCGGGTGAGGTCTCGACGAAGACCTACATCGACATCCCGAAGATCGTGCGCGCCACGATCGCCGAGATCGGCTACACGCGCTCGCACATCGGGTTCGACGCCGAAACCTGCGGCGTCTCGGTCTCGATCGACGAACAGTCGCCCGACATCGCGATGGGCGTCGACAAGTCGATGGAAGCCAAGGAGGGTTTGGGCAGCGATAAGTTCGAGGCAATCGGTGCCGGCGACCAGGGGATGATGTTCGGCTACGCTTGCCGCGAGACGCCCGAACTCATGCCGCTGCCGATCGTGCTGGCGCACAATCTCACCCGCATGCTCGCCGCCGTCCGCAAGAACGGCGACATCACCGTACTTGCGGCCCGACGGGAAATCGCAAGTGACGGTCGAGTACGAGGGCGATCGCCCCGTGCGGGTCGATGCCGTCGTCATCTCAACCCAGCACGATCCCGACGTTCCGCTCGAGACGATTCGCAGCGAAGTTACCCAGCGCGTGATCGACCAAGTCATCCCGAAGTCGCTGCGCGACGCGAACACCCGCATTTTCGTGAACCCCACCGGACGCTTTGTGATCGGGGGTCCCAAGGGCGACGCGGGCTTGACCGGTCGCAAGATCATCGCCGACACCTACGGCGGGATGGCGCGCCACGGCGGCGGCGCCTTCTCCGGCAAGGATCCGACCAAGGTCGATCGTTCGGCGGCCTACGCAGCGCGGCACGTCGCCAAGAACATCGTTGCGGCACGGCTGGCCGAACGTTGCGAAGTGCAGGTCGCGTACGCGATCGGCGTCGCGCACCCGGTCAGCGTCCTGGTCGAGACCTTCGGAACCGCAACGATCGAGGAAGAGAAGATCGCGGAGCTGGTCAAGCGCTTCTTCGATTTGCGCCCGGCCGCGATCATCCACAACCTCGACCTGCGCCGGCCGATCTACAAACAAACGGCGGCGTACGGTCACTTTGGAAGGCCCGACCTCGACCTTCCGTGGGAGCGTCTCGACCGGGTCGAGGAACTGCGCGCGGCGGCGGGTTTGCCACCGCTTCCCGAGCGCGAGCTCTCGACGCCGCTCGCCGGAAGCTAAGCGCCCGCCGCGCTCAGCGCGCCTCCCGTCGAATCGCCGGAAAGAGCGAGATCGCGAAAGCCATCGCGAGATAGCCGAATCCGGAGATTGCGATCGGGATGCGCGCCCCGTAGTGGTCGGCGAGTAGACCGCCGAGGATCGCGCCGGGCACGGTACCGACCAGCACCACGAGCCGCGCCGCGCCGAAGACGCGACCGACGAGTTCTTCGGGGGTGACCCGGGTTCGCCAGCCGACGATCTGCGTCACTTCCAGGAGGACGCACGCATTGGTCAGCGCGAGGAAGAAGACCGCAACCGCGAGATTGTGCGTGAACACGACCGGTATGAAGAGCGCGCCGTCGAGGATGTACGCGACGATCATGATGCGTCCGAACGGCCAGTTCGCCGGAAGGCGGCCGCCCAGATACGAGCCCGCAAGCGCCCCGATCGCGCCGATGCCTAGTGCGTAGCCGACGTGCAGGTCGCTCGCCCCGAAATCGCGCTTGAGAAACGGGATGAAGACCGCACCGGTCATGAGTCCGAAGAAGTTGAAGAAGAGCGAGACGAGCGACATCGAGCGCATCGTCACGTCGTTCCAGAGAAACCGGAAGCCGATGGCGATGTCGGAGACGACATCCCGTGGGGAGGGCAAGCCGCTCGGACGATCGGGACCGAGCGAATCGGTCGCCGCCAGCGAGAATTGCGAGATCAGGTAGGTTCCCGCATTGATCGCGAGCGCCGGCAGCGGTCCGACCAGCGCGAAGAGCGCACCCCCGACCGGCGGTAGGATCATCTGCGCCATCTGCTCGGCGGCAAGCAACGCCGAGATCGCTTTCGTGGCGCGATGCTTTCCGATCAAGTAGGGGATCGTGGAAGCTTGCCCGCCGACGAAAACCGCGGCGGCGATGGAAATGACAGCGATTCCCGAGTAGAGCATCCACAGCTTCAAGAAACCGAGCGCGTAGCCGGCCGCGAACAGCAATAGCACCGAAAAGCGCACGAAGTCGCACGCGATCATCAAACGCCGGCGGTCGAGGCGGTCGGCCAGCGAGCCGCCGATCAGCCCGAAGAGTGCGAAGGGGCCGAATTCGAGCGCGTAGGTGATGCCCGTCGAGAGCGCCGAGCCCGTGAGGTGGTAGACGAGCAGCGGGATCGCGATGACCCGTAAGCCGTCGCCGACGTAGCTGAACGCCTGGCCCGTGTAAAACAGGCTAAAACTTCGATTGGAAAAGACGCTTTCGACGCGTGTTGACATGAGAGAGCGACCCCGGGTGACGTAAAAAGGAGTTTCGTCATGGGAAAATGCGCGCGCGGCGCAGCCCGTTGGGGCGCTACAATCTCATACCGCTTAGTGTATCGCGAACTGTCAAGTCGCGCTCGGGCGCAGGAGCCGCGTATCCGCGCTCGCTAGTAGCGAGGGGCCATGATCGAGGCACCCGAGCCCGAAAGCGCGCCGCCCCGCACCGGCTCCGCGCCGCATTGCGTCGAGTTTCGCGAAGGCCGGCGCCACGGACTCATCGGCGATTTGGATGCGATCGGCGGCGCCATCGCCGGCAGTTCGCTCATTTGGTTGGACTTGGTCGACCCAAGTCCCGAAGAACTGGCATTGTTGCAGCGCGAATTCCATCTCCATCCGCTTGCGATTGAAGACGCCGCGACGCCGCACGAGCGACCGAAAATTCAGGCGTACGACGGCTACCTCTCCGTCATCGTGCATCCGGTTACGTGGGAGGGCGAGCGATTGCTCGTCCACGAGCTTTCGATCTTCGCCGGCAAGCAATACTTGATCACGATCAGCCGCTCCCCGCGCTTTCCTCTCGATGAGGTCGAACGCCGCTGGCAAATGCACGACGGTTCGATCGGCGAAGACTCGAGTTTTCTGCTGTACACGCTGCTCGACACCGTCGTCGACGGATACTTCCCGATCTCCGACCGGCTCGAGGAGTGGATCAACGACCTTCAGGCACAGGTTTTCGATCTGCGCTCCAACGCCACCGAGCAGCTGCGCGAGATCTTCGTTCTCAAGCAAGACGTGCACCAAGCGCGCCGCGCCGTCACGCCGATGCGCGAAATCGTCCAGCCGATCGTCCGCGGCGACTTCAAGTTCTTGGATCGCGAGGCGCTCTATTACCGGGACGTTTACGACCACGCCGTGCGCGTGATCGATCAGCTCGACTCGGCGCGCGACTTCCTGAACAGCGCGCTCGACGTTCTGCTCTCGATGGTCGCCAACCGTCAGAATGAAGTCTCCAAACAGCTCGCGATCATCGCGACGATCTTCCTGCCGCTCACCTACATCACGGGCTTCTTCGGCATGAACTTCGCCTTCATGACCGACCGTATCACGAAGCCCTGGGCGTTCTGGTATCTCGGAATCGGCTCGCAGGTCATCTGCCTCGCGATACTGCTGCTCTACTTCCGTTGGAAGCGCTGGTTCTAGGGCGCCCCGCCAGGCAGGTCCCGACCGAAGCGCTTGACGGCGCCCTGAAAGACGCTATGATGTGGTCTGCCGGGAAGGGCAGCCGCTGGCACCGTGGAAGCCCCGTGACCGGCCGGTACGTTCCCGAATAGCTCAGTTGGTAGAGCAGCTGACTGTTAATCAGCGGGTCGTTGGTTCGAGTCCAACTTCGGGAGCCACTCCACCCTTACTGTGTAAGGTTTTGCAGCTCGTTGCCGGCGTCATCGATCGCTCGAGACTGCGCGGCGGTTGCCATTCGGTTGCCGTACGTGTTTAGGACGGGTTCTTTTCGCCTGCTGCGCGGCGCGTCTGAGCGTCGCGGATGGTGGCGGCCAAGCCGGTAACGGCCTGCCTCTTACGCCCAGCGATCGCGTGCCCGTAGACGAGGACCCGGGCGTCTTCGCGGCCTTCGCCCATGCGATCCGGCGAATTGACAAGCTGTACCTGACCGTCCACGAGATCGGCGACGAGTTCTTCATCGCAACGTATCGCGTTGCTCTACACGCGGGGACGCGGCCAGGTCCCAAGGTTCACGCTCGATCTGAATTCGTCGGAGACGATGCTGATGGAGCCGCTTCGCACAGACGGCGCGTTTTGACCCTTTCTATGGGTGTGGGAGCGCGCTAACCCAGGCGCGCAGCGCAGCGATCTCGTCGACGGGCAAGAGGGCAATGGCGGCCTTTACCTCGTCGAGGCTAGGCCGTAGCTCGTCGGCCAAGGCGCGAAGATGGTCAGCGAGTGATCGATCCGTGCCTGAGCCTACTTGAAGCATGTTTCCGGATCGTGGCGCGAGCGCGACATCCTTGCCTGTGTTAGATCGTTTTAATGAACCGCGCTTCTCCATTTTGGAGTTCCGCTTTAAGCGCCGCACTTGGTTGCTCATTCGGGGGCACTACTGTGAGCTGAGCGCCGATATCTTTCTCTACAATCACATCCGACAGCAGAAACGTCTGCGTCTCAAACCGAACATTCTTAACGTACAGGTTGTTTCCGTCGCACGATAGGGTCGAATCAATCGGAAACGCAGTTGACTTATTATTCTTCTCGCTCACGACGTACGTATCGACTTCGTACAATGCAGAGCCCAGTGCGGCTTTCGCTTCTATGTTCTTTGACTGAGGCCACTGAGAAACGTGCAGCGGCACAATTAAAATTGCGGCTTGACCGTCGTTGCACTTCGTTGCCGCAGAGGCCGGCCCCATGCAGACGACCGTTACCGCTAGCGTGAAGGGAACTGAAACTCGCCTAAGTAGTGTCAACTGCAACATCAGCACGTCATCAGGTAACAACCAGGGGTGACTTGTCCCGAGCCCGCGCCTTCAACGTCATACTGACCCCACAATAGAGCGGCGGAGACGCTGAGCGGGCCACCGCCCGTGAGCGCAAAGGCGACAGTGGAGCCCGCCGTACCCGGGCCAATCTGCTGCTGACCAGGTGTCGGCTGCTGTATGCAAAGCGCGTTGTTCGTTATCGCAAAGCAGTTCCGAACCGTGACGGGTGACGTAACCTGCACAGGCACATTTCCCACAAATTCCGTTTGGGGAACCAGCCAACTCGCCCACATTGTTGACGAGCCGAAGACAACACAGGAATCGTAAAGCCTCGTGGTTATGCCCAAGCCGGCCGCGTTTCCGCCGCCGACCCACTGGTTTCCACTGCATCCTTGCGTTACTACGAGGCCTCCGCAGTCAGGCGAGTATGGTCCGGTAGAGTTCTGCACTAGTCCGGCAAAGTTTGGGGCGACGCCGGCGGAGACCAGCATCGTCAAGGCTTGACTCGCGATCTCGCCAGGTCGGACGACCGATATTTCGGCGTTTGGTTCGAATGTAACAATCGCTGCGCGTGAATACATCTGAGTTGAACCACTGATGGGGTCAGTTGCACGCAGGCCCTGAAGGTTGCGCTGGAAGCGCGAAAGACCCGAGAAAGCGACTGCTGTCGTAGCATACCTCACTACATACGTGTCAACAAAGTAGATTCTCGTCCCATTTGGAAACGTATTCGCGAAGCTCGTCAAATATGTCGCTATTGAGTTCCGCGCCGCTGATTGATTGGTTTGGGTTGTGAATTTCTGCGCACTTTCAGCTGCTCTCTGACTCGACAGTATGAGAACGCCGAGAATAAGCGCTATGAATGTAGTCCTCAGGTAAGAGGAGTCGCGCATTTCGGTAACCCTTCCAGGGCAGCAAGTAACACCGTGGAATTGCTCCAGGTGCGCCAGACTGCGTTGTGGTGCCACGACAAACGTAGCACTAATTCGTGCGGCAAGCCATCCCACTAACCCATGATGTGCGCTGGGGAAATGTGGCCAGCGGGAACTGTGAGTTCTCGGGCGTAGAGCTCAGCGAGGAACTCGCCCATGAAGAAAAGTCGCTTCAGCGAGGCGCAGATCGTCTCGATCCTCAAGGAGCTCGACGGCGGCACGCCGGCGACAGAGCTGGCACGCAAGCACGGCGTTCACGCCAATACGATTCGGATGTGGCGCGATCGATACGGTGGCCTTGAGACAAGCGATCTCGTTCGGCTCAAGCAACTCGAAGCCGAGAACTCGCAGATGCAGCGGATCATCGCTCGTCAAGCGCTTGAGATCGATGCGATGAAAGTGCTGGTCGCAAAAAACGGTTGGGGCCTTCGCAGCGAAAAGACGCGGTGAAGGCCTTGCAAGCCGAGGGACTCTCGCAGCGCCGCGCGTGCTCACTTGTGAAATGCCCACGCAGAACCGCGCAATATCGGTCGCTTCGAGAGAATTACGGAGCTCGACGACGTCGGTGCCGAAATATTCCGCACCAGGATTCCGCTTCGTCGGTTGCCGTTCCGGTTGCCGTCCGCGTTGTCTCGGCTTGGCTTTCAGTGCCTTGTAGAAGAAGAAAAGAAGAGGCCCACGATTGCTCGTGACCCTCGTTGTCTCTGTTCTGCGGGACTGTTAATCAGCGGGTCGTTGGTTCGAGTCCAACTTCGGGAGCCATTTCAAACTCTTCAGCGTTGGTCGTGAGCTCCTGCGCGGAATCCGCCGCAGCCTCGGTTTTCGTCGTTCGGGCCTCGAGTGCCGCGATATTGCTGAGCGCCAACGCGGTGACGGAGCGCATTTGTCGATTCAGCAGCAGGGCTACGAGGCCGGCCGTCGTTGCGAGAAAAAGTCCTGGGCCGACGATCCAGCTCACCGCGCCGAGGCCGAAATAGTAGGCCCGCATGCCCGCATCGTAGCTCCCGGCAACTTGCGTGAGCATGTTGGCCATGTTAGACGCGATGGCGTGCCGTAATTCGGGTTCTACCGGCACCTGCGGAGCCGCGCCGATGAGGACGTTAAGGTAATTGCCCTGACGGATCGACCAAGTGAAGCTCATGAACGCGTAAAGCGCGACGATTACCATCAGGATGAGCTTGAGTTCAACCAGATCGCGCGGCGCGGCTAGCGACGAAGCTCCAGAAGCGTTCGAAGTGTATTTGCTTTCGATGCTCACCAAGACCCCGAGCAAAGCGGCCACGACGACGACCGCGGTCGAAGCGAAAAAGGCCGCTGTGCTCATGATGTTTGCGACGATCATCGTGTCGACGTCCCGAATAGTTCGACCGAGCATGGCGCTCATCCAGGCTTCGCGATGATCGACCATCGCGGATGCGACCTTGGCGTGTCCGGTCAACCTCCGCACGAGCGGCGCGTAGCCGAGCCAAGCGAGGGCAAAGAATAGTAGGGCGACGACGTCGAGGGGAGACAGCGGCCAAATCATACAGCGCCCCTTGTGAGCCGATATGCTTCTTCGCAGAACAGCCATAGCATCCCGGCTTGGCGGCTTTCCGCCACAGAGGGAAAGTGAATCCCGAAAGGGACTTTGCCTCATGCGGTTTGCGTGCTGAACGGTTACCGTTGGCGGCTGACGGGCGGAGGCGCCCTGCGCAACGTTGCGCGCCCGAGCATCGGCGACGTTATCGGAAGCGCGTTCAAGGACGCGCCTACGCTCATGCGAGCTCGCCGGCAGTTGTGGCTGCGCTTCGCGCTCGTCGCCGCTGCAGGTGGAGCGGTGTTTCCCTGGTTAGAGCAAGGGCCGTACGTCCGGAAGAGCGTGTTGCCCGTGCTATTCTATCGAGAGCATTTCGCCTCGACATTGCTCGGCACGCTGACGCTCGTTGCTTGGTTTTTCGTCGTCGCAAGCGCGCTGCGCACCATCCGTCCGGCGTGGCGTTGGGATATCGTCGCGGCCTGCGGCGTCGTCCTAATCGTCACGCTGCTGGCGCTACTTGCCGTCCCCGCCGGCCTGCTCTGGAGCGGTCGTAAAACGCTGCTGATCGCGGAGTTGGTGCTCTTCCTGCCCGGCCTCTTTCTGGCGATCCGCTGGTCGCAGGCTCCGTGGTGCTTCTTGCTCGACAACGGCGCCAATCCGTTCGGCGAATCCTGGCGAATTACCAGCGGGGTGTTGTGGCTCAATCTGCTCTTTTTCGTCTTTCGATCGATCCTGGCGCAGCTTTCGGTCACGATGCTTGGCGTGAAACTCGCTCTCGCGGTTCCGCTGGCCGCCGTCGTCATACTTCCCCTAGGCGTGCTCGTGGCGGTGCTGTTGACGCATTTCTCGGTGCTTTGCGACGTGCGCTGGCTGCTCGCGCTGCGGGCACGCGCAGCGGTGACCTCGCAGCACTTGCCGGCAGGGGTCACGGCGCTCTGAGAGCCCAATAGCACGAAGCCGGCGCTTGCCGGAGAACTGAGGTTTATGAAAAAGTTCGTAGCCGGATTCGTCGTGGCGATGGGATTGACGATCGGCCTCGCCTTTGCGGCGAACGTCGGCTCGAAATCCGATATCGCGGGCGTCAGCGCCGCGGTCGTTCAGGGTGATGCGCAGAAGCACATCCGCGAAGTACACGTCGCGGGCGACTACGCCTTGGTCAAGTGGTATTGGATTCCGGAAGGCAGCGGATATCAGGCTTACAAACGCATCTCGGGCGAGAAGTGGAAGCTCATTGCGAAGGGTGGTGGCGAAGGCGACCTGGGATCCCCCGGACACAACGCCAAGACGCAAATGCTTGCGAACGGCGTGCCGGCGTCGATCGCCAACCAACTTTGCACGGGCTGGCCAGCAGGCAACACGCCCTGCTCCGACACCGACTGAGCGCGGCTCGAGCAAACGCGCGGGCTTCGTTAGCGAGTCGATCCGAGCCGTCGTACGGAAATTTCATGCCCGGAGAAGACTCCGTAACGAACGCGTGTTGCGCGGCGTAGCTTTTGATTTAAGGCGCTAAGCTCGCGTTAAAGACGTGGCGGGATATAATCGCGAGGTAAGCCGTGCTTCGCCGTGCGTCCGGCCTCGGCGCGCTGCTCCGCGCGAGGACGTTTTCGGGACGATGACCGAGCAAACTCATCGCATGCAAGGTACGAAGTCAATGTCGAACCCGGTCCACCTGAGTCGATGCGCCTACGGCGACCACGCCGGCTGTCCGTACGACCCCGCAAGAAAAATTCGCGGCCGCAGTCAGCCCTGCACCTGCCGCTGCCACGCTTCCCCCGACGCGCGCTCGACGGCGCTGCGTGCGCTCTCCGCGGTGCGCCGGGCCGAGTGGCCCGGCTGAGCCGGAGCGTTCGCCAAGCGTGTCTTCGCCCACGATGCTACGATGGGTCGGCGTAGAGACCCCACGGATTCTCCCCCGGCTGATAGTGGTAGCCCGGAAGGTTCAGCGCCTCGTAGAGAGGCGCTGCGTAGCACGGGCCGGCCGTGGCGTTGAACACGACGAGCCCGATCCGCGGCGGAATCACCACGAAGCGCAGCTTGGACGAACGTGCCCGCGTCTTGACCAGCGCGACCTCCGTAAGGCTCAGCCGATCGAGCCAAGGGACCCCGGCCTTGCCGATATCCGAAACGTTGTAATTGACGGGCGGCGTAAGACCCTCGCCGTATTGGCTCTTACCGCTAAGGACAAGGCCGGAACACTGGACGCCGTATTTTCCAACGTGCCGGGAGCAGCTCATCCAAGCTTGGCCGTTGATCGTCCCGCGCGTACAATTGTCCCATCCGCCGGCCGCGTTACGCGCGCACCCCGCAAATTGGAGCGCGGCCAACGCGAGCAACGATGAAGCTCGACGCACGGCCTGCGAAATGCTAGCCGCCGTCGCCGGATCGAGGCACTGCGGGTTCGGGAGCTTGGAGTTGGGCGCCCATCAATTCGACAACCTTGTTGAGCGCTTTCATGGGACGTATCAGTACCTTGAACAGCACGATGCGATCGTCGTCGTTCCAACGGATGATATCGATGCCGTTGATGAAGACGCCGTCGATGACGACTTCGAACTCTAGCACCGCGGACCGATCGGCATACCACTTGTTAACGTAGCGAAAGCTGGGGTTCTTGAGTACGGCCATCGCAGCGCGGAGGTACTTTGCAACGATCGCTTTGCCGAGCTGGGCCGCGTGGACGGCGGGCGAGTAGAAGACGGCATCCTCAGCCAAGAGGGAATCCAGCGCGCCGCGGTCGTCGGCGGCGAGCGCTTGGATCCATCGAGCGATCGGCATAGGTTCCATAGCGCAGGGCTTTCGCGCCGCCTAGCGGCTTGGCCCGTTTTCGTATCGGTTGAGGCAGGCGGCCTGCATCGCTCGCGCGGACTGAGCGTTCTTCCGCGACGAGCGATTCAGCGCAGCAACGGCTAGTCCGGTAGACCGCTGATCAGAAACAGCGTGGCGAGATAGGCCGCGATGTTCTGACCGAACGTCTTCTGATAGATCCCGGTGATTTCTCCGCCGCGATAGATGTGGCTCAGCGCCGTGTCGACCGCCAGGCGGAAGTCTTCGTCCCCGTGAGCGAGCGCGAGCGCGTACGGCTCGACCGTGAGATAGGAATCGGCGACGACCAGCTTGTCCGGCGTGCTGCTGCCCTTGATCAGCCCAACGAGAATCGAGCGGTCCGCAAAGTAGCCGGCGATCTGCGAATTTTGCAGCATCGCGAGTCCCTGCGAATGCGTCGTGACCGGAACGACCGTAGCCGCGATCGACGCGGCTTTGAGCGAATTGCGCAATTCCTGTTCGGTCGTCGTGCCCGCCAGGACGCCGACCTTCTTGCCGCCGAGCGAGGCCAGATCTTTGGTGCCTGAGGTATCGTCCGCACGGATCATCAAGCTCGCGCCGTCGATGAACGTCGGGATCGAAAAGTCGACGATCGCGCGCCGTTCCAGCGTTGCACTCGTGGGCTCGCAGAGAAGGTCGGCTTTATGCTGCTGGATGGTGTCGAAGCGGTTGACCGACGTGACGGGCACGTACACGATGCTCAACTGCATGCCGATCTGTTTCTCGAGGTGTGCGGCGACGGCTTTGCACAGGTCGACCATGTAACCGGACGGCGCGCCGAGATTACCTTTGTAGGAAAAAGGCGGTGCGTCCGCGCGAAAGGCGATGCGAAGCGTCTTTGTTTGCTTGATACCGTCGAGCGTGCCGCCGGCCGCACCGGCGGCTTGTGGCGCGGCGCTTGCGAGCACCAGTGCTGCTGCGACGACGCAGAGCAACTTGGTTCCGAGGCGTCTCATGAAATGGAAAATCTCCCCGTGCGAAGGCACGAAAAATCCCCGGCCTTGCTGGCAAGGGCAGACTGCTGCTTTCCGCGCCGAGCCCGCTCGCCCTGGGCCGGCACCTCGAGTTTGGCCTAGAGTGCCATCCGCATTTTGTAGTCGGTTTGGATCAACTCGCGGAACTCGCGCAGGAGCGCCGTCAAGGTCGCGTGCGCGATGTGCGCGCCCGCCACGGCATCGAAGACCGCTCCGGCAACGCCACCCGGGGCGACGTACTCCCCTTGAATGGTGAGCGTGCAGCGTTCGGGGCCGCTGGCCGCCGCGTCGATCGTGCCGTTGAAGTTCGGGAACGGTCCCGTGCCCTCGGGATCCCAGCGAAGCTCCAGCGCTTCGCCGCGCCGGCCGCGGGTCGAATCGGGATAGGAGAGGCGTACGGCGACCTGCTTTTCCAGGGACAAACCGGCCACGATCCCGTCGAGCGGGAAGTGCAGGCGCGTCGAGGCCGGACCGCTTGTGGACCGTTCGCGGAAGTAGTTGTGCAAGAACGAAAGCGAAAAATCGCTCGGCGCAGCGACTTCCGCCGAAGCGGTCAGCCGGCGCAAGCGAGTGGAACTCCGAGGATGCTGCGAATCGCCACGTCGCTCATGATATGCGCCGGGGCCGAAAAAGGTGTGAAGAAGCCGTGAGGCCGAGCGCGGGTCTTGCGCTACCCCGGAGTGATCTTGCCCCGTCGCAGGTGCGCTTCCGCGGCTGCGACCACGGCGTCGACGGTCAAGTGCGCGCGCGTGTCGTCGTTCAACAAGCGTTGCAGCACGATGCCCGCCTGGGGATCGCCGGTGACGAACAGCCGCGTCGAACCCTCGCGGGGCACGATCTTGACCCCGTCGGGCAAGCGATCGACCGCGACGAGTTCGCCGAGCGGAACCTCGGTCGCGCCGTGAAAACCGACGAACAGAATGCGCTCGTCGGAAAGATACAGCTGTCCCTTGTCTTCGACGTCGACTGCGGCCCGGGCGACGCGGCGTGCGCGGCGCGGCCAACGGACGTCGCGCAGCTGCGCGACGCTAAATTCGACCGCGCGATTCGAGCGTTTGGCTCGCGGCTTGATCGCGACGGAAAGCGCGGATTGTTCCCAATAGAACGTTTCGTCGGCAGAACGGACGATCGAGGAGGGAACGATGGGAGCGAGTTCGCGCGCTTCGGTCTCGGCGACGATGCGGCCGATCGAGCTTTCGAAGCTCGGCGTCTCTCGCTCCACCGACGAACGGAGGAGCGCGGTATACACGACGATGCACGCGAGGACTGAAGCGGTAATCATGCAGATGAGAAGCACCAGGGCAGAGCTCTCAGCCAACGCCGTAATCCTCCTTGGGATGAAGGCTAGAGGGGTTATCGGCCGGGCTGGAGCCGCATTCTACTTGCTCGCTTGCCGCTCGGGAGCCGGTTGTTGACCCTGGCTCAGGCGCCCCCGCCGCTTGCGGCGCCCAGCTTCGACCGGAGCGAGATCCAGGTGATTCCGGGCGCGCGGCTCGCGGTTCGGGTGACGGGGGGAAAACCGCCGTACGTCATCGTGCCTTCCTCCTCGAATTTCGACGTCGACTTCGACGCGGTTCGGGCGACGCTCACGGTCGCGGGGATCTCCAACGGCCGCGGCAGTATCGCCGTCGTCGACAGCACGGGCGCGACAGCGAGCATCGCCGTGCTCGTCGCGCCCGCGGCGGGCACCGTCCCCGCCCAGTTCAGCCTGACGCTGGCGGGACCGTCGGTGTCCGGGGACTTCGCCGCGGCCCAGCTCGTCGCGGGCCTTTCGCGCGCGGCGCACCTCCAGGAGGGCGCCGCGCTGACCGCCCAGCCCGGCGCAATCTCGACGCTGCATCCGGGAGACAAGCTTGACTTGCGCGTGCCGGTCCAGCTCCACGGCAACGAACGGTTTGTCGACGCGCAAGGCCTCGCGGCGGTTCGGGTGCAGGTGCTGAGTTTGCCGCCGCTCGACCCGGGCGAGCTGATGTACAGCGACGACCCGGAGAACCTCACGGCCACGAGCGACGGCGTCCTCTTTCGCGATGCGCTGGCGCCCGGAGAATCGGCGCGCCTGTACCTCTATCACGCCTCCCTGACGGGCGAGCGCCATCTCACGCTGGCGCTCCGGGCCACGGCGGGTCCGGTGCGCGTGCAGTTGCTCGGAACGACCGCCGGGCCATCCGGCGACTACCTGTCGGTCGGTCACGGGGTGACCGCCCAGTACCTCCGCGCCCGCCGGGCAGAGGAAAGCGTCGTCGTCGACATCGACCCGGCCCAACCGCTCTTGCTGCCGCTTTCCGGCAGACCGCTGCAACCAAACGACCTCGTCGCGGCGATCTTCGATCTCCGCCTCATCTCGGGCGGACCGCTCCAGGTCGCCTGCGTGGCCACGACCGGTGACGTCGCGGTCGCGCCGCTGCTCGACGGCCCGCGCGTTACGGGCGACGGCCATCTGCGCACCGGCACGTTCGCGCTCGACGCTCCGCCCCTCGCGCTCGCTCTGCGCACGGGCCAACCCGACCCGGCGCCCCAGCCCGCCGGCTCGCCCCGCGTGACGCCCTTGCGCGCGCCGCGGCCGCTCGCCGGCGGATACGGAGTCATTCAGCAGTTAACTATTTCGCTCGACAACCCAGGACCGTCCGAGTCGGACGTGTACTTCTACGAGATTCCAAATGGAAACGCGGTAACGACGACGCTTTTCTTCGCAGGCGAGCCGGCGCCGCTGGAAGTGCCCTGCGTCCGGACGCCGGGCGTGCGCTATTTGATTCGCCGCTTCAGCTTAGCGGCCGGTCAGCACCTCGAGACAACGGCCGAGTACATGACCGACGGCGCTTCGTCGTATCCCGTGCTATTCGGCCTCAGCACCGTTGCACCGGCAACCCCGGACGGGTGTGCCGCGGCGCAAAGCGGGTAAAAGAGTTTATGGACATTTCCAGAGCTAGCGCAATCAGTCTGGCAGCCCTGTTTGCCTTGGCGCCCTTGACGGCGCGCGCCGATATCTCGATCGCGCCCGCCGCGCCGGTGGGCAAGCTGCTCGTGTATAACACCACGCTTACGCCGCGCTACGGCGTCGGCGAATACGCCGGTACGCTGCGCATCAGGATTTCTCCAGCGGGCATCGTCAACGGGTTCTACCAAAACGATCAAGGCCAGGTCTCGCCCGTAACGGGCGGCGTGCGCGGTGCGCAGATCTGGTTCGACGTCGCTTCCGGGCACCGTTTGCACGTCAACGGGACGCTGCAGAAAAACCAAATCGTCGGCTATTCGCTGCAGAGAAGCTACGCTTTCACTGCGACGCTGAAGGCAGCGAGCTAACCGCGGCATCCCCGCCGCGCGGAACGAGTTCGAGCCGCGCGCTCGCGTAGTCGAACGTGGCGACGAAGTGAGCTAAAAAGCCGCTGCCGAGATGACCGTCGGCCGTAGCGGCGAGACCTTTCGTAGCGCCGATCCGCTGGTGCGCGACCTGAAATCCTGCGAGCGCGACGCTTGGAATGGTCCCAACGGTCTCGGTGCTCGCTCCCCCGATCCCCGCGACCGGGAGACTACCGGTCGGTGTGAAGAGCGTCGGATTGCGCGCGTAGAAATCGCCGGAGAGGTTGATGGTCGACTCGTCGCCCGTGTCGAGCGCTAACGCCGCGGAAGTCGCGCCCAAGCGCACCTGCGCGACAGGGACGAAGTTCTCGAATTCGAGCGGAACGCTTCCCGGCACGGTGAGCTGCCTTCGTGGAGCGAACTCGTCGCTCGCCGGCGCGAGAAAAACCTCGCCTTTGGCGTAATCGATGGTAACGCGCAGAGGTGCGAAGACGTCGGCGCCGAGAACCAGCTCGTAGCCGAAGCGGTGCAGTTCGTGCAGCAACGCGAACTTCGCCGGCGGAAAAGTGACCGGCCCGAGCGCGAAACTCGGTCCGAGCGCGACGCCCGTGACGTATTGACCGACGCCGCGGATGGAAAAGGCTCCGCCCGAAGGCTCGATGCCGAGCCGCTCGGCGAGCTCCAAACTCATCGCGAGGCTCGAGTTTCCGGTGTCCAAGAGTGCGGGAACGGTGCGCCCCCCAATCGTGCAGGCGACGACCGGCAGCGCACCGCGCTCGCTCGCGAGCATCTTCAGCACTGCCGTCGGGCCGGAAAACACCGGGATCAGACCCGCCGGCGCAGCCAGCGGCTTGTCGACGATCGTCCAGTCGCTGAAATGTTGCACGCGGGCATGCGGTCCGTCCCAGGTCAGATCGCTCGGCAACGCCGGCAGAACGTTCGGCGCGGCGGGGTAGCTGAAGGTCACACGATGTGCGTCGTCTTCGATCGCGGCGACGAGGTGCGTTTGCGGATCGATCGAAACGTCGACCGTCGCGCCGAGCGGCGGCACGCGTACCCGCAAGCGCGCGTAGCTGACCCCGTTGCGCTCGAGCGGTGGACGCAGCGCGACCTCGCCGCCCCGGACCGGGAAGTTCGGATCGGCGAACGCCTCGAGAAGAACCGCTTGCAGCGCTTCGTCGAACGGCACCGGCGCGGCGGCCGGCAGCGCCGTGTCGTTGAGGTTCGTTTCGAAGCTATGGCGGCCGTCGGAGTAGATGCCGCGACAAGCGATGCCTTCGCACTGCCGCAGAAAGCTCTGCGCGCCGTCGAGCTGCAGGTCGCGCTCCGCGCGCGTTCCGTCGACGGTCTCGCTGACGATCGCCCGGAGGTGGAGCGCGTAGGGCGTCCCGCCTGCGGCGCGTACCGCCGCTAAAAGGCTCGCTAAGGGCGACTCCGCCCGCGACGGAGCCGAGGACGTAAGCGCGAGGCAGACGCCGGCGACGAGAGCGGCGAAGCGCATCGTATGGGCTTCGAACTCGTCGACGGCTATCTTCTCGGCGAACCGGTCTCGAAGCCGGACGCCGTGGCCGCGCTCCTCACCGAGCGTTCGCTCGACTTGGCGGCCGCGCCGTTTTACCGCGCGCTGGAAGCCGTCGGACCGCGCGCCGCCGACGAAGCCTTCGTCGCGTTGCGGCTGGTCCTCGCCGGGCGCGAACCTTCCGACGCGAACGTCCGTCGCATTCGCGCGCTCGCGGCGGTCGCGCGGGCTTGTGCGACCGGCGATCCCGCAAGCGCCGCGAAAGCGTTCAAGCGCGACGGTGACTTCCTCGCGGACCTCGAGCCGTTGCGAAAGGCACGCCCCGACGAACTGGGTGCGGCGGCGCGCGCGGCGTACGTGCGCGAACTCACACCTGCGCGAACCGGCCAGCCTCGCCCGGAGGAATGAATCTTTCGCGCCTAAGCAGGGGAACGGTGCGTCCGAAGGACTACGTAACGCAAGCCATGCCGCGGTTTTATATTGCGCTCCCCACGCTTCTCATAGCGCCGGTTGTCTTCGCTATTTCGCCCGCCTCGGCGGCGCTGCAAACGTCGTTCGCGCGCATCGACCTGCAGGCGGCCACCGCAAGCCCCGACCCCGACGCGAACGCAACGCCGGGGGTGAAAGCGCACTACGCGGGCGTCGTCGAGGGAATCGTCGTGGCGGTCGACTACCGCACCGGCACCATCTCGATGCAGATTCCGGGCCGGCGGATGGACGTCACCGTGCTGCCGAGTACGACGATCCAAAGCTCGACGAACAATGCCTTCCATTCGATCGCGGACGTCGTCAAAGGTCAGCGCATTCAAGTCGTGATGAGCCAGCGCGGCAACAACTTCATCGCCGAGATCATCCACCTGCGCTGAGCGGCGAAGCGGAACTCCGGCGGCTGGCCGCGGGCGTCATTTGCGCCGGCCTTCCGTACGCCGAGCCGGATCCGGCGACGCTGGCAGAGCTCGCGTCGCTCGCTCCAGCCGGCGTCGTGCTCTTTGCCCGCAACGTGAGTTCGCCCGAAGGGACGCGCGCGCTCAGCGCGGCGATTCGAGCGGCGAACGGCGCGCGGACCTTCGTCGCCGTCGATCAAGAGGGCGGCCGCGTGGCGCGCCTGCGCGGCGGCTTCCACGCGCTGCCCTCGATGATGGCGCTCGGGGCCTGCGGCGACGTGGAGCTCGCCGAGCGGGCGGGCGCCCTGCTCGCCGGCGATCTCGGGCGAGCCGGCGCCGACGTCGACTTTGCGCCGGTCATGGATCTCGCGCTCGATGCGGCCAACACCGTCATTGGAACGCGCGCCTTCGGCGACGATCCGATCCGCGCCGGCCGGCTCGGTGCGGCGCTCGTACGCGGCTTGCAAAATGCCGGCGTCGTCGCAACGCTCAAGCATTTCCCCGGGCACGGCGCGACCGCGCTCGATTCGCACCGCGCGCTGCCGCGCCTTACGGCCGGCCTGGCGACGCTGCGCGCGCGCGAGTTCGTGCCGTTTGAAGCCGGCATCGCCGCGGGCGCCCGGGCCGTCATGACGGCGCACGTCGTCGCGGAGGCGCTCGATCCGTCCCTTCCCGCGACGCTTTCGCGGCGCGTGCTCGGCGGAGCGTTGCGCGACGAGTTGAAATTTGCCGGCGTCTGTTTCAGCGACGCGCTCGAAATGCGCGCCATCGCCGACACGGTGGGAAGCGCGCGCGCCGCGGTGCTGGCGATCGCGGCCGGCGTCGACTGCGTCCTGGCCTCTGAGGGACTCGATTTAGCGCGGGCCGTGCGCGACGCGCTCGTTGCCGCGCTCGCCAGCGGCGAACTGCCGCAGTCGCGCCTGCGCGAAGCGGCGGCGCGCACGAAGCGCCTGCGTGAAGGGCTGCGCGCCCCGGCCGGGCCGCAGGCGGAGGCCTCCGCGGACGAAGGCGACGTGGGCAGCGAAATCGCGCGACGCGCGATGACGCTGCTGCACGGCGACGCGCGACTCGATCCGGCGCAGCCCGTCTCGCTCGTCTCTTTCGAAGGTGGCGAGTTCGACGGAGCCGCCGGCACGGGGGAGCAGCGCGTTTCGCTTAACTTGGCCTTGCGCCGGCGCCGCCTGCGCAGCGAGCTCCTGCGCGTGCCGCTCGATCCCGACGACGAGCTGGTGACGCATCTGCTCGAACTCGTGCGGGCGCAAAGCAATCAGATTGCGATCGTGATGCGCCGCGCGCACCTCCATGCCGGTCAGCGCCGCGCCGTGGAGGCGCTGCTCGCCGCGGCGCCTCAGGCGATCGCGATTTCGGCACTCGAACCGTTCGATGCGCCGCTTGCCGCGCGCGCGCGCGCCGTGCTCTGCAGTTACGGCGACGACGAGTGCGCGATCGAAGCGCTGGCCGACGTCTTGAGCGGTCGCACGCGACCGGCCGGGACGTTGCCCGTGCGGCTCGCCGGACACCCCGCGTGAGTGCGAACGCGGATGCGCTGTTGCGCGACGCGTGCGGCAAGCGCTTCACCGCCGCGGTGCTGCGCGTGCAGCGCCACGGCGCCCTCGTGTACGAAGCCGCCTATGGATACCTCGACGATACGCCCGGCGCGGGCCCGGCGCACCCCGGAACGCGCTTCGACCTTGCCTCGCTCACGAAACTGTTCGTCGCCACGCTAGCGCTCGGCGCGGTGGCGCGCGGCAAGCTGACGCTGGATGGGGAGCTGACCCCGTTCATTCCCGAGTGGGAAGGCACCGCCCATGCTGCCATCACGCTCCGCCGGCTGCTCGCGCACACCTCCGGCATGCTCTCGGGCGCCGATTACCGGACGCTCGTCGGCGTCGACGTCGAGCGCTTCGCGCTCACGCGACCGCTCGTTGCGGCGCCGGGCGAGCGCGTTATCTACAGCGATCTCGGCTTCATCGCGCTGGGCGCACTGCTGACCCGCGTGCAGGGTTGCTCGCTGGCGTGGGCCGTTCACCGTTTCGGACGGTTCGGCGTCAACGCGGGATACAACCCAAAAGGCGAGGATCGCTTTGACGTTCCGGCGACCGAGTGCGACGATTGGCGCGGACGCGTGCGCGGGACGGTGCACGATGAAAAGGCGGCGTTGATGGGCGGCGTCGCGGGGCACGCCGGAATGTTCGGGAGCGCGCACGACGTCGCGATCTTGTGCGAGGCTTTTCTCGCCCCGGCTTGCGGCAGGGAGTGGACGATGCTCCCGGACGAGCTCGCCCGAGAAGCCATCAGCGAACAAGGCAGCGATCCGGTGTTGCGCCGTGGTTTGGGCTGGGCCTTGAAGACGAGCGACGAGAACTCGTGCGGCACGGCGATGTCCTCCGCGACGTTCGGCCATACGGGTTTCACCGGAACGTGCGTCTGGGCCGATCCCGAGCGCGACTTGAGCGTGGTGCTGCTGACGAACGCCGTCTATTTCGGCCGCAACGACTTGCGCGACTTGCGCGCCGCGGTCAACGATGCCGCCGTTTCGGAGTTCGGCTGATGCGCGCCGTGGGCTTGATGTCGGGCACGTCGCTGGACGGCATCGACGCCGCCTTCGTGCGGCTCGAGGCGCTTTCCGAGGGCTACCGGGTCGAACTCGTTCGAGCGCATACCACGCCCTTTCCAGGCAGACTCGCGGCGTGGTTGCGCGCGGCGCTGCCGCCGAACGAACCCCCGCCGCGCACGGTGGCGCTGCTCGACGCGCTGCTTGGCCGAGCGCTCGGACGCGCGGCGCTGGCGGTTGCGGGCGGAGTGGAAATCGACTTCGTCGCAAGTCACGGTCTCACGCTCTTTCACGACGGCGCCGCCCATCGGACCCTGCAGATCGGGGATCCCTACGCGATCCGCGAACGCGCGCGCGCGACCGTCCTGTTCGATTTTCGGCGCGCCGACTGTGCGGTGGGCGGCCACGGCGCGCCATTGGTGCCGTTTGCCGACGCGCTCCTCTTCGGCGCGCAGGCGCAGCCCGCGGTCGCGCTCAATCTGGGCGGCATCGCGAACGTGACGATCCTGCCGGCGCGGGGTTCGAGCGACACGGTGCGCGCTTGGGACACCGGGCCTGGGATGATGCTCGTCGACGCGTTCGTGCGCGGCCGCACCGGCGCAGCTTGGGACGAAGGCGGCGCGCTGGCAGCGCGCGGGCAGGTTTCGGACGCGGCGCTTGCGACGCTGCTTGAGGATCCGTACTTCGCGCTCGCGCCGCCCAAGACGACCGGCCGCGAACGTTTCGGTGAGGCCTTCCTCGCCACGCACGAATCCGCGCTCGCGGCCCTCGACCTCGCCGACGGCTGCGCGACGTTGTGCGCGCTCACCGCGGAATCCGTCGCGCGTGAAGTGCGGCGGAGCGGAGTGCGCGGCGGGCGCGTCATCGCGAGTGGAGGCGGCGCGCGCAACTCGACCCTGCTGCGCATGCTCGCGGAGCGCCTCGGCTCGAATTTCGAGGTGGTTTCCTCCGGCGAACTCGGTGTCGATCCCGACGCGAAGGAAGCGATCGCCTTCGCGCTGCTCGGTTACGAAGCGCTGCGCGGACGGAGCGCCGCCCTTCCGGCGGTGACCGGCGCTCGAACGGGCGCAGTGCTCGGGGCGATCGCGCCTTTTGGTCTCGACGAGCTCTTAGCGAAGTTGCAGCGCGAAGTCGCGGCGAAGCGCTCGCGATGAACGATCGGCTGGCCGTCGGCGTCGACGCAGGCGGGACCGCTTCCGTCGCCGCCGTCTCGCGCGGCGGCGCGTTCGAGCGCAGCGTGCGTGGAGCTCCCGCCAACGCCAGCTCGCGCGGCGTCGAAGCCGCGGCCGCGGCGATCGTTGCGACGATTCGCGAAGCGACGGCCGGCGTCGAGCCGTCGGCGCTCTACGTGGGGGCGGCGGGCGCCGGGCGCGCCGACGCCGCGTCCGCACTCGAGGCAGCCTTGCGCCGCGCTTTTCCAAGCGTGCGGCTGGCGGTCGCCGACGATACGCGCGCGGCCCTGCGCAGCGCCGTCTCCGCAGGTCCGGGCCTCGTGCTCATCGCGGGAACGGGTTCGGTCGCGTACGCGGAAAACGGCGAACGTTGCGTTCGCGTCGGCGGACTCGGCTATTTGCTCGGCGACGAAGGTTCGGCGTTCGCCATCGGTAAGGCCGCGCTCGAATTGCTCGCGCGATCGTATGACGGGCGCGCGCGCGCCGACGAAACGACCGCGCTGGCGGAACGCACGCTCGGCTGCCACGACCGCGATGGCCTGCTGCGGGCGATCTACGCGCAGCCGCTCGACGTGGCGCGTATCGCTTCCCTGGCGCCCAGCCTCATCGCTTTCGCCGGTAAGGGCAATCGCGCGTCCGCGAAGATCGTGCAAGACGCGGCCGCCGCGTTGAGTGCCCTCGTCAAAAGTGCCGCCGTGCAAGCCGGACTGGCGGAGCAATCGCCGGCGGTCGCCCTGGCGGGCGGTCTCTTGCGGGAGAACAGCCTGCTTTCGTTTTTGCTCGAGACGCGCTTGACGAACGAGCTGCCCGGCGCGACGCTGCTGCGCGTACGCGACGAACCGGCGCGCGCCGCGCTGCGCTTCGCCGAAGCGATGCTGGAGTGAGCGCCGAGCGCGAAGTTCCGACCGAAGCGGTCAACGCGGCGACGCACGATCTCGACGCGCTGTCGACGCCGGAACTCGTCGGCGTGCTGGCCCGCGAGCAAGCGGCGGCCTGCGCCGCGGTCGAGAAGGTGGAGACCGACATCGCGCGCGCCGTCGATGCAATCGCGGCGCGCCTGCGTGCGGGCGGCAACCTGCACTACTTCGGCGCGGGTTCGAGCGGCCGGCTCGCCTTTCTCGACGCGGCCGAGTGCCCGCCGACCTTCGGCACGCCGCCGTCGCTCGTGCAGGCGCACATCGCCGGCGGGGTCGAGGCACTGGTTCGCGCGGTCGAAGGCGCCGAGGACGACGCGGCCGCGGGCGCGGCGGAAGCGAACGCCGCTTTGAAGCCGGGCGACGCCGTCGCCGGCATCTCGGCCAGCGGGCACGCCCCGTACGTCGTCGCGGCCCTGCGCGCTGCGCGCAGCCTCGGTGCCCTCACGCTCGCACTGACCGGCGATGCGGCCTCGCCGCTGGCGGCGGCGGTCGACCTGGCCATCGTCCTCGACACGGGCGCCGAACCGTTGGCCGGCTCGACGCGGCTCAAGGCCGGCACCGCGCAAAAGCTCGCACTGAACGCGCTTTCGACGGCGACGATGGTGCGGCTCGGGCGCGTCTACGACAACTTGATGGTCGATCTGGTGGCGACGAACGAGAAGTTGCGCCGGCGCGCGCAGCGCTTGGTGCAAACGGTCGGCGCCGTCGAACCGTCGCGCGCGCGTGCGCTGCTGGCCGCCGCGGGCGGCAACGTCAAGCTCGCGATCGTGATGGCGCGGCGCGACGTCGAAGCGCGCGAAGCCGGCGATCTGCTCGAGCGGGCCGGCGGCTTCTTGCGGGGCGCGTTGTAACTCAGCCGAGGACGAGCGCCATGCGCTCTTCGTGGAGGAATTCGAAACCGAGTCCTGAGTAAAAGCGCCGGGCTGCCTCGTTTCGTTCGTGCACGCCGACGTCGAGGCGGGCGACCTCCGCACTCTCGAGTTCGGCGACGAGGCTCTCCAGCAGTTCGACGCCGACGCCGCGGCGGCGCGCCGCGGGCGCTACGGTCAACAGGTCGAGCGACGCGACGACGCGTCCGAGCGAGAGCGAGATGCCGTAGCCCACGGCGGCGCACCCGACGACGCGCCCGTCTTCGAAAGCGAGCCAAACGAAACCATAGTCGGGACGATCGATGAAGAGCCCGAGTCCCTGGGCCAGGGCCGCATCGCTGAGGTCGCGCTCGAACGGAGTCCCGCGGTACGCTTCGGCCGACTCGCGGTGAAACGGGTCGCTCGCGAAGTACTCGGAAAGCAGTTCGAAGACGTCGGGGCGCTCGCTGCTGGACATGCGGCGGAACTCGAGGTTCGGTTGGGAAATGCCATTGGTCATGGCGTTCTCTTCAAGGCGGCGCAGATTTTTTCTGTCGCTTGCGAGCGTCGTCGCGCTAGCCGCCTTCCCCGCGCTGAGCGCGGCGCGGCCGGCGGCGCGGCCGCCGATCGCGTTCGTCCCGCTCGACGATCGGCCCGTGACTCTGCAGTTGCCGCTCATGCTCGGACGGGTCGCGGGCCAGCCGCTCATCACGCCGCCGCTGCCGTTGCTCGGGCACTATCTGCGGCCGGGCGATCCCGATGCAATTCTCGCGTGGCTCGAGTCGCCCGCAACGGCCGGCGTGAGCGCGGTCATCGCCTCGACCGACATGATCGCGTACGGCGGCTTGGTTGCGTCGCGCACGCCGGGCGCCGCGGGGCTCGATCTCGCCGTGCCGCGCTTGCGGCGCCTCGCGCAGCTTAAGGCGCTGCGGCCGGGCGCGTTCGTCGGTGCGTTCGGAACGATCGTACGGCTCGCGCCGACGGGCCTTCCCGGAAACGGTCAAGTCTCGGGGTATTGGGCAAGCGGCGAGACCGTCGATGCGATCGCAGCCTACGCGAATCTGCCCGATCCGCCCGCCAATCCTGCCCAAGCGGCGAAGGCCGCGCGCCTGCGCGCGCAAATCGGCGACACGGTTCTCGACGAATACCTCGACGTGCGCCGGCGCAATCTCGAGGTCGACGAGTGGGCGGTGCAGTTCGTTGCCGCGGGCGGTTTCGACCGCCTCGTCATCGGACAGGACGATGCCGGTCCAACCGGCCTGCACCTGCGCGACGTCGCGGCGCTCAACGCCGAAGTCCGCGAAAGCGGCGTGGAGGAACGCGTCTCGATCGAACCGGGCGCCGACGAGCTTGGGATGGTGCTCGTCGCGCGCGCGTTCGTGCGCAACGTCGGGTGGCTCCCCAAGGTGCGCGTCGTCTATTCCCGGGCGGACGGCGGGGCCGTTCAAGATCGGCTCGAGTACGTGCCGATCGATGCGACGATCGAACGGCTGATCGCCGCCTGCGGGGCGCAGCGCGTCGCCGCCGGCGGCGACGTGCTGCTCTACGTGCGCGTTCCCGAAACCGGCGACGCCGACGAAACGGCCTTCGAAAATCTCCTCGCCGGCGACGTTGCGGCCGGGCGCAGCGTCACGGTCGCCGACCTCTCGTTCTTGAGCGACGGCCCGGGCGAAGCGCAGCGCCTCTTGACGCAAGACCTGATCGCGCGCGGGATCGCCGGCAAGATCGACGGGTTCGCGTCCTGGAACACGACCGCTAATACCGTCGGAACCTCCCTCGCGGCGGCGCTCGCGGCCGGTGCCGGGCGGCGCGCGGGGACCTTCGACCCGCTCGCGCAGGCGGAGTTTCTGCTCGATCGCTACGCTGACGACTACGCCTTTCACCAATTCGTGCGTCCGGCCTTGAACGAACTCTTGCGCGGCCGCGACATCGATACGACCCTCTTGAGGGCCGACGTTGCGCGCGAAGCGAGTTCGCTCAACCGGGAGCTGTTATGGCCGCGTGCGCTCGAGCTGCTGGCGCAAATCTTTCCGGCCTACCGCGACGCGGGCTTGACGATCACGCTGCCCTGGGAGCGAACCTTCGAGACCGAGATCGACGTGCGCCTGGCCGCGCACGGCTCATGAAGGCGCCGCTTGCGTCCGCTCGCAGAGCTCGATGAGCACGCCGCCGGTGCTCTTAGGATGCAAGAAAGCAATTGCGTTTCCGTGCGCGCCGCGCCGCGGCGTTTCGTCGATCAACCGGATTCCCTCGGCCTTGAGGCGGGCGAGCTCGGCGCGGATGTCCTCGACGCGATAGGCGATATGGTGCAACTTCGTCGCCGCCTCGCCGCGAAAACGGGCGATCGCCGAGCTCTCGTCGAGCGGTCGCAGGAGTTCGATCACGTTTTCGCCCGCGCTCAGCCCGACGGCCTCGACGCCCTGATCGGCGATCGTCTCGCGGTAGAGTTGCGTGAAACCGAGCGTCTCGACGTAGAGCCGGAGGGTTGCGGCGAGGTCCCCGACCACGATCGCAACGTGATCGATGGGACGGCCGGCGGGCGTCAGGCGATTGCCTCGGTCGCGACGTGACGCCCGAAAGCCCCGCGCAGCACGTCGCAAACTTCGCCGAGCGTCGCGCCGGCGTCGACGGCTTCCAGGAAGGGCGGCATCAGATTGGTCGTCCCGAGCGCGGCCGCGCGAACTTCCGCTAAGCGCGCTTCGACGGCGGCTGCCGAGCGTTCGCGCCGGTAGCGTTCGAGGCGCGCGATCTGTTCGCGCTCGATCGCCGGGTCGATGCGCTGCAAAGCGATCGGCGGATCGTCGGCGCCATCGACGAAGCGGTTCACGCCGACGACGACGCTCTCACCCGACTCGATCGCGCGCTGCGCGAGGTAGGCCGACTCCGCGATCCGCGCCTGCATCCAGCCGCTTTCGATCGCCGCGACCGCACCGCCTAACGCATCGACCTCCTCGATGAGCGCGCGCGCGCCGTCGACCAGCGAAGCCGTCAAGGATTCGACGTAATACGATCCGGCGAGCGGATCGGTCACGCCGGCCACGCCGCTTTCGTAGCCGATGATCTGCTGCGTACGGAGGGCGAGTTTGGCCGCCTCGGCGGTCGGCAGTGCCAGGGCTTCGTCTTTGCCGTTGGTGTGCAGCGATTGCGTTCCGCCTAAAACCGCGGCGAGCGCTTGAAGCGTAACCCGCACGACGTTGTTGTCGGGTTCTTGCGCGGTTAGCGTCGAGCCGCCCGTTTGGGTGTGGAAGCGCAGCATTTGGGCGCGCGGATCGCGCGAGCCGAACTCGTCGCGCAGGATGTGGGACCACAGGAAGCGCGCCGCGCGAAATTTCGCAACCTCTTCGAAGAAGTCGTTGTGGGCGTTCCAGAAGAACGACATCCGCGGCGCGATCGCATCGATGTCGAGCCCGGCGGCACGGGCCGCGCGCAGATACGCTTTCGCGTTCGAAAGCGTGAAGGCGATTTCTTCGACGGCGGTCGAGCCGGCTTCGCGAATATGGTAACCGGAGATCGAGATCGTGTTCCACTGCGGAACTTCGCGCGCGCAGTAGGCCATGACGTCGGTAACCAGGCGCATCGAAGGCTTCGGCGGGTAGATGTAGGTCCCGCGCGCGACGTACTCTTTGAGCACGTCGTTTTGAACCGTGCCGCCGAGCTTCTCGAAAGCGATGCCGCGCCGGCGCGCGACCGCGAGCGTCATCGCGAGCAGAATCGCTGCCGGGGCGTTGATCGTCATCGAAACGGTTACCGCGTCGAGGGGAATGCCGTCGAAGAGCGTTTCGACGTCGCGCACGTGATCGATCGCGACGCCGACCTTCCCGACCTCGCCGCGCGCTTGCGGGGCGTCGGAGTCGTAACCGAGTTGGGTCGGCAAGTCGAAGGCGACCGAGAGTCCGGTCGTTCCTTGCTCGAGGAGATAGCGGTAGCGTGCGTTCGACTCGGCGGCGGTCGCAAAGCCGGCGTATTGGCGCATGGTCCAGAGGCGCGAGCGGTAACCGTCGGCGCGAATGCCGCGCAGGTACGGGAACTCGCCCGGGTCCCCCGGCACGACGCGCTCGCTTGCGGCGCGCGCATCGGCGGGGCCGTAAAACGCCTTTCCGGGCTTTCCGTTGCCGGCCATCACAGTTGCTTTTCCTTGCGACCCCGTTGCCCCCGCAAGCGGGGAAGTGGGCTGCGACGGTAATATATACGTCAACGGTCTGTGAGGATGCCAGCCTCGCAGCGGACGTCACGATGATGAATCCAGCCCGGATAGATGTCGTCTTGCCCGCCCGCGTCGAGAGCGCGCCACGCTTGCGTCGCGTCATTCGCGAGTTCCTCGAGCGGCTGGGCGTCGCCGCGCCCCAGGTCGACGACGTCGTCCTAGCGGTGGGTGAAGCCGCCGGAAATGCAATCGAGCACGCCTATAAGGGATGTGCGGGCGACGTACGGCTGCGGGCCGCGGTCGTCGAAGAGCGCCTGACCGTCGAGGTTTGCGACTTCGGCAAGTGGCGTCTCGACGGCGACGCCGAGCGCGGGCGCGGCATCGGCATCATGCGTTCGCTCGTCGAACACGTCGCGATCGAAAGCACGCTCGAAGGAACGCTCGTCCGGCTCGAGACGCGTTTGCAAACGCAGCCCGTCTCCTCGTTTAGTCGCTAGCCAAGCTCAAGAGCGGCGTCTCGGCTTCGACGGTCGCGCCCTTTTCGACGTGAACGGCGGCGACGCTGCCGGCGCGGTGCGCGCGAATCTCGTTCATCATCTTCATCGCCTCGACGATCGCGACGACTTGGCCTTCGGCCACGGAATCGCCCGGCGCGACCGGAATCTCGACGACCACGCCGTGCATCGGCGCGAGCACCGCGTTGCCGGCGCGTCCGTTAGCGCCCTTCGAGCGGGCGCGCTGCGCGACCGGCGGCCGGGCAGCGAGCGCGCGCCCCGGGCCGCCCGACGGCGGTCGATCGAGCACGCGCACGCGGAAGAGTTTGTCGTTCACTTCGATCCGCATCACTTGCGCCGGAGGCGCGTCCTGCGCGAGGCTCGGCGCGCCGGCGGGCGGCGGCCCTTCGGATCGGAAGGTTGCGGCGAAGGCTTCGAGGGTCGCCGTTCCGTACGTCGCGGCAGCTACCGCCGGCTCGTCGTTGAGCGCGCGCAGAAACGGCAGCGTCGTCGGAACGCCTTCGATCGCGTACTCGTCGATCGCACGGCGCAGGCGCGCGCGCGCCTGATCGCGCGTGGGTGCCCAGACGATCAGTTTTGCGATCATCGAATCGTAGTTCGAACCGATGACGCTTCCCGCGCCGGCGGCGGCGTCGACGCGCACGCCGAGCCCGCCCGGCTCGCGGTAGCGCGCGATCGTCCCGGGCTCGGGCCGGAAGCCGTTGGCGGGATCTTCGGCGTTGACGCGGACTTCGATCGCGTGGCCGCGCAGGACGACGTCTCGCTGCGCGTAGCCGAGCGGCTCGCCGGCCGCGACGCGCAGCTGCTCGCGAATGAGATCGAGACCGCTGACCATCTCGCTGACCGTGTGCTCGACCTGGATGCGCGTGTTCATCTCGAGGAAGAAGAACTCGTCGCCCGCCACGAGCGTCTCGATCGTGCCGACGCTGTCGTAGTCGATCGCGCGCGCGGCGCGCAGGCCGGCCTCGCGCAATCGGTCGCGCAAGGCGTCGCCGATCGCGGCCGGCGTCTCCTCGTAGAGCTTTTGATGGCGGCGCTGCAGGGAACAGTCGCGTTCCCCGACGTGCACGACGTTACCGTGCTTGTCGGCCAGGAGCTGCAACTCGACGTGCTTGGGATCGACGAGATAGCGCTCGGCGTAGATCGTCGGATTTTTGAAATAGGCTTCGGCTTCACGCCGCGCATTGCTGAAGGCCGACTCGATCTCGGCCTCGCTGCGCGCGACCTTGAGCCCCTTGCCGCCGCCGCCGCCCGAGGCTTTGAGTGCGAGCGGCAGGCCGTACTCGCGTGCCGCGCGCAGCGCGTCGGCGACGGTTTCGAGGGGATCCGTTCCGCCGGGCACGACCGGGACGCCGGCCGCGACCATCGCGCGCCGCGCGCTGACTTTGTCGCCCATCGCGTCGATTGCGCCCGGGTGCGGACCGACCCAGACCAGGCCCGCGTCGAGCACGGCGCGCGCGAAGGCGGCGTTCTCGGCGAGGAAGCCGTAGCCCGGATGGACCGCGTCCGCACCGGAGCGCGCCGCGACTTCGAGCAGTTTGGGCACGTTCAGGTAGCTTTCCGCCGGCGCCGCCGGACCGAGCAGATAGGCTTCGTCCGCGTAGCTCACGTGCGCGGCGTCGCGATCCGCTTCCGAATAGACGGCGACGGTGGCCAAGCCCATCTCGCGCGCCGTGCGCATTACGCGCAGCGCGATTTCGCCGCGGTTGGCGACGAGGAGCTTATGAAACGCCATCAGCGCCCGCCCGATTCGTCGTAGACGCGACCGGCCAGCCGCCAGCGCGAGGGTTTGGGCGGAAGCGCGGGCTCGCCGGACTGCGCCAGCGCCTCGAGCGCCGCCACGATCGCGGCCAGTTCGTCGTTCGCCGGCGCCGGTTCGACTGCGAGCGGCATCAGTTCGCGGGCGGCTCCGGCAGCATGCCCATCGCGTGGTAGCCCGCATCGACGAAGTGAACGTCGGCCGTTACCGCGCGCGAGAGGTCGGAGGCGAGGAAAACCGCGGTTCCGGCGACGTCGTCGGCGGTGATGCTGCGCCGCAGCGGAGCCGCCGTCGCGACCTTGCCGATCATGCTCTTGAAATCTTTGACTTGGCGCGAACTCGCCGTGCTGATCGGTCCGGCTGAGATGGCGTTGACCCGAATGCCGCGTTCGCCCAGATCGTAGGCGAGATAGCGAACGATCGATTCGAGCGCCGCCTTCGCGATGCCGGCGATATTGTAGTTGGGCACGATCGCGGTCGCGCCGAGATAGGTCAGCGCCATGATGCTGGCGCCGTCGGCCAGCACGTCGGAGAGGGCGTTGGTGAGCGCGATCAGCGAGAAGGACGAGATATCGAGCGCCAGCGCGAATCCGGCGCGCGAGGTCGTGTAGACCTTGCCCGCCAGGTCTTCCTTATTGACGAAGGCGATCGAATGCACGAGGGCGTCGAGCCGGCCGTGATCGCGCGAGAGCGCCGCGGCTAGTTCGCCGAGCTGCGCGTCGGACGTCACGTCGCACGGATAGACCTTCCCGCCGCCGAGTTCCGCGGCGAGTTTTTCAACTTCGTCCTTCACCCGCTCGCCTTGGTAGACGAAAGCCAGCGTCGCGCCCTGCGCATGGAAAGCGCGCGCGATGGCCGTCGCGATGCTCCAGCGATTTGCAACGCCCGTGATGAGAGCGACCTTGCCGTCTAACAAGCCCATTCTTCAAATATGACGACCAAGCGCGCGCGATGCCCTGCAAAAACGTGCGCCCCGGCTCGCGCCGGACCCTTCGGGCAGCTCGCTCGCGGTCGAGCGCCTACAGCGGGATGTTGCCGTGCTTTCGTTTCGGGCGCTCGACGCGTTTGTCGGCCAACATCTCGAGCGCGCGCGCGACGACCTGACGGGTACGGCTCGCCTCGATGACGTCGTCGATGTAGCCGCGCTCGGCCGCGATGAACGGGTTCGCGAAACGGCGTTCGTAGTCGGCGATCAGCTCGGCGGCTTTGGCGGCGGGATCGGCGGCCTCGGCGATCTCGCGCCGGAAGATCGTTTTGACCGCACCGGCCGCGCCCATCACCGCGATCTCGGCGGTCGGCCAGGCGACGTTATAGTCGGCCCGGATGTGTTTCGAGGCCATGACGTCGTAGGCGCCGCCGTAGGCCTTGCGCGTGATCACCGTGATTTTGGGAACGGTCGCCTCCGCAAAGGCGTAGAGCAGCTTCGCGCCGTGCTTGATGATACCGCCGAACTCTTGCCCGGTCCCCGGCAGAAAGCCCGGCACGTCGACGAAGGTCAAGAGCGGGATGTTGAAGGCATCGCAAAACCGGACGAAGCGCGCCGCTTTGATCGACGAGGCGATGTCGAGGACGCCGGCCATGCGCATCGGCTGATTGGCGACGATGCCGACGCTGGAACCCGCGATCCGCCCGAAGCCGATGACGATGTTCGGGGCGTACAACTCGCCGATCTCGAAGAAGTCGCCATCGTCGACGACCGCCTCAATCGCCGTCTTGATGTCGTACGGTTTGCTCGGCGAGTCCGGAATCAACTCGTCGAGCTCGGGGCAGAGCCGCTCCGGATCGTCGCCGGTCCCCAAGCGCGGCGGATCGTCGAGATTGTTTTGCGGGAGAAACGAGAGCAGCCGCCGCGTGCTCGCGTTCATCTCGTCCTCGTCGGCTGCGATCAGATCGGTGACGCCGGACTTCGTCGCGTGGGCGAGCGCGCCGCCAAGTTCCTCGAAGGTGACTTCCTCGCCGGTCACCGTCTTGATGATCTCGGGCCCAGTGATGAACATCTGTGCGATGCCTTCGACCATCAGCGTAAAGTCCGTGATTGCCGGCGAATACACCGCGCCCCCGGCGCACGGTCCCGCAATCAAGCTGATCTGCGGCACGACGCCGCTGGCTTGCACGTTCCGCCAGAAGATTTCGGCGTAGCCCCCGAGGCTCACCACGCCTTCTTGTATGCGCGCGCCACCCGAGTCGTTGATGCCGATGATCGGAGAGCCGGTGCTCACGGCAAGGTCCATCACCTTGCAGATCTTTTCGGCGAAGACTTCGCCGAGCGAGCCGCCCAGAACCGTAAAGTCTTGAGAGAAGAGAAACACTTGCCGCCCGTCGATCGTCGCGCGGCCGGTGACGACGCCGTCGCCCAAGAACTCGCGCTCGTCCAGACCGAACGCGCTCGTGCGGTGCACGGCGAACATGTCGAACTCGACGAACGAACCCGCGTCGACGAGGGTCGCGATGCGCTCGCGCGCCGTGCGCTTCCCGCGCGCGTGCTGCCGCTCGTTGGCGGCTTCACCTGCCGGGGCGAGCGCCCGCGCGCGCCGTTCGCGAAGGGCTGCGACTGCCGCTTCGCGCGCGGACTGCTCGGATTCGGTCACTACCAGATCCCGAGGTGCACCTTGGCATCGTCGCTGGCCATCGTGCGCGGATCCCAGGGCGGCGTGAAGGTGATCTCCACGTTCGCCGATTTGACGCCCTCGATGCTCTGCACTTTGCTCAGCACGGCTTGTTTGAACATCGGTCCGACCGGACACATCGGCGAGGTGAGCGTCATCGTGACGCTCACGTTTTCGTTTTCCGGGCCTTCGATGTCGACGCCGTAGACGAGGCCCAGATCGATGATGCCCATCTGCAGTTCGGGATCTTCGACCTCTTTGAGCGCTTCGTAGACCTGTTCTTGAGTTGGCATTCCAACCTCCGGGCGTACGACTTCGCCCGGGCGCCGGGGGTTTCCACCGGGGGAGAAGCCGGTCGCCGCCAGGTTGCCCGGAAGGTCGAACATTCTTTCGCCGGAAAGCACCGAGGCCCCAAACTTCACACACGAGGTCGATAGGCACATGGCGCTTCTGGAACCGCCCCAGTCCCGGCAGATTCCGGCTTTTGCTCGCACGTTCATGAGCACGCCCAAGCAGCTTTTCATCGACGGCAACTTCACGGGCGCCGTTAGCGGCAAGACGTTCCCCGTCTACGACCCCTCGACGGGCGAGGTCATGGCGCAGGTCGCCGAGGGCGATCGTGCCGACATCGACCGGGCGGTCAAAGCCGCGCGCAAGGCCTTCGACGGCGGCCCGTGGCGCACGATGTCGCCGTCGGAACGCGGCCGCTTGCTCAACAAGCTCGCCGATAAGCTCGAAGAACGGCTCGAAGATTTTGCTCTGCTCGAGTCGCTCGACAACGGCAAACCGTTCGCCATCGCGCGCATCGCCGACGTCCCGCTTGCGGTCGACCTGTTCCGCTACATGGCCGGCTGGGCCACGAAGATCTTGGGCAACACGATTCCGGTGCCGGGCGATTTTCACGCCTACACCCGCAAAGAGCCGGTCGGCGTCGCGGGTCAGATCATTCCCTGGAACTTCCCCTTGCTGATGGCGGCCTGGAAGCTCGGTCCCGCGCTCGCCGCGGGCAACACCGTGGTGCTCAAGCCGGCCGAACAGACGCCGCTCTCGGCGCTGCTGCTGGCCGAACTCATCGCCGAAGTCGGTTTCCCCGACGGCGTCGTCAACGTCGTCCCGGGTTACGGCGAAACCGCGGGCGCCGCACTCGCCGCACATCCGGACGTCGACAAAGTGGCCTTTACCGGCTCGACCGAAGTCGGCCGGTTGATCGCGACCGCGGCGGCGACCAGCAACCTCAAGAAAGTCACGCTCGAACTCGGCGGCAAGTCGCCCAACATCGTGTTCGCCGACGCGGACCTCGACGCGGCCGCCGCGGGCGCCGCGATGGCGATCTTCTTCAATCATGGCCAATGCTGCGTCGCCGGCTCGCGTCTCTACATCGAGCGGCCGGTCTACGAGCAAGTCCTCGCCGGGGTGGCGGAAGAGGCCAAGAAGATCACGGTCGGGCACGGCCTCGACGAACGTTCGGGGATGGGACCGCTCGTCTCGCAAGAGCAGCTGGAACGCGTCACCGGCTACATCCAGTCAGGCTTGGACGAGGGCGCGCGCGCGCACGTCGGCGGCAGCCGCGTCGGCAGCCGGGGATACTTCGTCGAACCGACGATCCTGGTCGACACCAAGCCGCACATGAAGGTCGTTCAGGAAGAGATCTTCGGACCGGTCGTGACGGCCATGCCGTTCGACGATCCGAGCGAGATCTTGCCCGCCGCGAACGACACGGTGTACGGCCTCGGCGCCGGCATCTGGACGCGGGACATCAGCCGGGCGCATCGCACCGCGGCCGGACTGCGGGCCGGAACGGTCTGGGTCAACTGCTACAACGTCTTCGACGCGGCGCTGCCCTTCGGCGGCTTCAAGCAGTCGGGTTGGGGACGCGAGATGGGCTACGAAGCCATCCAGATGTACACCGAAACGAAGACGGTTATCGTTAAGCTCTAAAGCGAAACGCCGAAGCGAGCGAGGCTACGGCCGCTCGCTTCGTGTCGTGCGTCACTGGCAAACGGCAAGAGAGTGCGGGTCGCCCGAATAACGTCATCCCCCACGATGGCAAGGTTCGGGTTACCCGCACTTTGTGCGGTGTCGCTGCTGACGTTCGCCGGATGCGCGCCTACCCGCGACTTTCCGCCGCTCGACGACGTGAAAACGGTGACGCTTGCGCTGCCACAGGATCACCTGCGTCAAACGATCGCCGACCGCGAACGGGTCGCGGCCCTGGTCGACTACTTGAACGATCGGCGCAGCGGTTGGAAGCCGGTCAGCGGCGCCTACGCTACCCCCTTGCGTTTGAAGTTCTTCGACGGACGCGGCAAGGATGTGGCGTACGTCCTGGTCGGCACCGGCGGGATCGTGCGTTCGGGCTACTTTCGCTCGAGCCGCCTCGACGAAACCTGGCAGGAGACCCGCCGCCTGTGCCAGCTACTCGGCCGGCAAGCGTACCGCCGGGTTTGCGGTTCGCAGCAAATGTTCGGAGCGAACCTCTGAACGGTCGCGGGCGCTAGACCGCGAGGTAGCGCTTCATCGCTTCCGCGTCGCCGCGCAGTTCCGCGATCGTCCCGGCCGCCATGACGCGGCCGTTGGATAAGATGTAGCCGCGATCCGAAAGGCTCATCGCAACTTCGGCGTTCTGCTCGACCAGCAAAATCGTGTTGCCTTCTTGGCGGATGCGGCGCACGACGTCTTCGACGTTGCGCGCGATGAGCGGGGCGAGCCCTTCCATCGGTTCGTCGAGCAGGATGATCTCGGGGTTGGCGATCAGCGCGCGCGCGATGGCGAGCATTTGCTGTTCGCCGCCGGAGAGCTTCGCCGGCTTGTCGCGCCGCTCGCGCAGGACTTCGAAGTACTCGTAGACGCGTTGCTCGGTCCACGGCCCCTTGCGGCCGCCCAGCGCCGCGAGCCGCAGGTTTTCCCCGACCGTCAGATTCGGAAAAACGCGCCGGTCTTCGGGCACGTAAGCGATGCCGAGTTGCGCCAGACCGAACGTCGCCTTTCCGGTGATCGCGCTGCCGTGAAAGCGGATCGTCCCGCTGCGCACGTTGACGAAGTTCATGATCGCTTTGAGCGTGGTCGAGCGGCCGCTGCCGTTGCGCCCCAAGAGCGCGACGACTTCGCCGGCCTCGACGCCCAGCGAGACGTCTTGCAAGACGTGGCTCTTGCCGTAGAATGCGTTGACGTTTTCGAGTTCGAGCAGCATCGCTAGCGCGGTACTTCCGGCAGGTTCACTAGGTCAGGCCTCCCAAATACGCGCGCTGGACGGCTTCGTTGCCGCGAATTTCCGCCGGCGTTCCGATGGCGAGAATGGAGCCGGCCTGCATCACCGTGATCGTATCCGAGATGCTCATCACGACGTCGATGTCGTGCTCGACGAGCACGATGGTTCGTCCCGGCGCGATCCGCTGGATCAACTCGACGGTCTCGTGCGTCTCGGTCGGCGACATGCCGGCCAACGGCTCGTCGAGCAGCAAGATGGTGGGATCGCGCGCCAGCACGAGCCCGATCTCGAGCCGGCGCTGATCGCCGTGCGAGAGGTTTTCGGCGAGTGCCTCGGCCGCCGGCGCGAGACCGATGTCGTTGAGAATCTCGCGGCAGCGCGCGCGTGAATCGCCCATCCGGCCTTCGGGCAGGAAGAAGTTGCCCTTTCCGTCGTGCAGCGATTGCACCGCCAAACGCACGTTTTCGTAGACCGTCAGCTTGGCGAAGATATTCGTGATCTGGAACGAGCGCGCGATGCCCAGGCGGGCGCGTTCGTAGGGCTTGAGCCCGGTGATTTCGCGCTCGCCGAAAAAGACTCGACCCTTGGAGGGCGGCAGCAACCCCGAGAGCAGATTGAAGAGCGTCGTCTTGCCGGCGCCGTTCGGGCCGATGATCGTGCGCACGCCCCCGAGCGGAATCTCGAGCGTCACGCCGTTGACCGCTTTGAACCCCGCAAAGGATCGCGTCAGATCCTCGGTGCGCAGCGCGCACGGCGCGTTCACGATTGCGCTCCGCGGGTCGTGACTTCTTCGGCCAGGTCCGTCTGCAGCCGGGCGCGCCGCGAGACGACGCGGCGCAGCGCCGCCTGCACGCCGTAGCGCCGCAGATCTTCGACGATCCCCCCGATGCCGCGCGGACTCACCAGCACGAAGAAGACGAAGACCGCGCCGATCACGGCCGGCCAGTACTTCGTCAAACCCGAGACGCGGTTTTGCAGGTCCCAGTAGACGAACGCGCCGATGATCGGGCCGACGAACGTGCTGATGCCTCCGAGCAGCGACATCATCACGACGTCTCCGGAATATTCGATCGAACCGGCGGCCGGATTGATCGCTTGCTGGAAGTAGACCCAAAGCCAGCCGGCGATTGCGGGGAAGGCGGCCGACAAGACGAACGCGTTCACGCGGTACTTGTCGACGTCGTAGCCGAGGAAGCGCGCGCGTTGCTTGTTCTCGCGGATCGCGTGCAGCACGCTGCCGAACGGCGAACGCACGATCCAGTAGTTTGCCGCCGTCGCGATCAGCACGACCACCGCTGCGAAGGCGTACATGTGCGTCGAGTCGAGCAGCCAGCCGGCGGGCAGCCCGGGAAGGTCGGGGCGCGCGATGGCCTGCAGGCCGTCTTCGCCGCCCGTCATGTCGCCCCAGCGAAAGGCGATGAAGTAGATCACCTGCGCGAACGCCAGCGTGATCATCGAGTAGTAGATTCCGCTCGAGCGCGGCACGATCAGCCGCGCCAGCAGCCAGGCCCAGAGCAGTGCCGCCGCGAGCGCGAGCGCGAGCGCGATCCAGAGGTTGCTCGCGCCGCCGAAAACTAAGTGCAGCGGGCCGAGATAGGCGTCGAAACCCTTGGTGAACAGGGCCGTCGCGTAGGCGCCGAGCGCGAAAAACATCGCGTGACCGAACGACAGCTCGCCGGTGTGACCGAAGAGCAAATTGAAGCCGAGCGCGAAGAGCGCGAAGACGAGGACCGTGGTCGCCAAGTCGATGAAGCCGGCGTGCGGCGGCAGCCGGTTCCCGGCGAACGGGTAGAGATCGAGCGTTCCGCCCGGCATGAAGAAGGGCAGGACCGCGAAACCAAGCGCGATCGAGCCGAGCGTCAGCCAGGTCGTGCGTGCCCCGGGACTCACTCGAACAGTCCTTCGACTCCGAATAGCCCACGCGGCCGGACGAGCAGGACGATGCCCATGATGATGAAGCCGGTCAGCTCGACCGCCGGCGGATAGACGAGCTCCATCATGCTCGAGAGGATGCCGATCGTCAGCCCGCCGACGACCGCGCCCCAGAACGAGCCGATTCCGCCCACGATGACGATCACGAACGTCAGGATGATCCACTGCGACGCGAGGCTCGGAATGATCGCGTAGATCGGCGCCGCCAGCGCTCCGGCGAGGCCCGCCATGAACGAGCCGATTCCGAACACCAGCGTGAACATCAGCGGCATATTGATGCCGAGCGCTTTGACCATCTCCGCATCCCGCGTGCCGGCCCGGATGATCATCCCGATGTTGGTGCGGTTGATCAGCAGCCAGACGACCGTCAAGATCACGATCGTGACCGCCACCAAGAAGACATCCTTATATACCGGGAATTCGTAGCCGGCCAGCGTGATCGAGCCGCTCAAATAGGAGGGCAGGCCCGGATAGCGGACGGCGTCGTCACCCCAGATGTAACGGACCACTTGCTCGAAGATCAGTGCGGTGCCGTAGGTGAGGAGCAGCGTGTACTCGGGCAAGCGGCGATAGAGCGGGCGGATCAAGCTTGACTCGAACCCCATCCCGAACAGTCCGATGAACAGCGCAGCCAGCAACACGCTCGGCCAGAATCCGACCACGGGTGCTAGCGCGTACGCCGTGTACGCGCCCAGCATGAAGAACGCCCCGTGCGAGAAGTTGATGACGCCCATCAACCCAAGGATGATGTTGAGGCCGAGCGCCACCAGGATGTAGAGCATCCCCAGCGTGATCCCGTTGAACAGCTGATCGCTGACTTGGTGAAGAAGCTGGGAAACCGGCACCCGTCGCGGATTCGCTAGCTCGGGGGAAACCCTTTTCCGCTGCGCCGCGGCATCCGAGACGCGGCGCTCGATTCAACCCTCCCTTCCCGACGAAACTAAATTGCATCCCGGTCCGGTTATGTGCCCATACGAGTGCAGCCCCTAAGCCCTGGCGACCGAAGTCCGACAAGCGGTACAAGGGATGAACGGCGGGGACCCCGCAGTCGTGGAAAGTGGTGCGCCGGGGCCGAACGAGGCCGGCGGACGAGGAGCCGAAGCCGATATGTCAATGTGGGAACCTTTTACCGAGCGTGCTCGCCGGAGCATCGTGCTGGCGCAAGAAGAAGCGCAGCGCCTCGGCAACAACTATATCGGGACCGAGCACATCCTGCTTGGGATCATTTCCGAAGGCGAGAGCCTAGCCGCGAAAGTCCTCGAGACGCTCGGCGTCAACCTGGCGAAAGTGCGTCAGGAAGTCGAAGCGATCGTCGGCCGCGGCGGCCAAACCGTCCAGCAAGAGATGGTCTTCACGCCGCGTGCCAAGCGCGTGATCGAGCTCGCCTTCGAAGAAGCGCGCCAGCTGAATCACAACTACATCGGCACCGAGCACCTGCTCCTCGGCCTGATCCGCGAGGGTGAAGGCGTCGCGGCGCGCGTCCTGACCAATTTGGGCGTCGATCCGGCCAAGGTCCGGGTTCAAACCACCTCACTGCTCGGAGCGGAAGGTCAACCGGTCGCTCCCAAGGGCAAATCGAAGACGCCGACGCTCGACGCTTACGGGCGCGATCTGACGATGCTCGCCCGGGACAACAAGCTCGACCCGGTCATCGGCCGGGCCAGCGAGATCGAGCGGGTGATCCAGATCTTGGCTCGCCGTACCAAGAACAACCCGGCGCTCATCGGTGAACCCGGCGTCGGTAAGACGGCAATCGCCGAAGGGCTGGCGCAGCGCGTCATCAAGGGGGAAGTCCCCGAGCCGCTGCGCGAGCGCCGGGTGATCACCCTCGACCTAGCGGGCCTCGTCGCCGGCACCAAGTACCGCGGCGAGTTCGAAGAGCGCATGAAGCGCGTGATGGACGAAATCCGCGCCGCTTCGGGCGAGATCATCCTCTTTATCGACGAGCTGCACACGCTCGTGGGCGCGGGTGCGGCCGAGGGCGCGATCGACGCCAGCAACATCATCAAGCCGGCGCTGGCGCGCGGCGAGTTGCAGTGCATCGGCGCGACGACGCTCAACGAGTTCCGCAAGCACATCGAGAAAGACTCGGCGCTCGAACGGCGCTTCCAGCCGGTGATGGTCGGCGAACCGACCGTCGAGGAGACGATCGAGATCCTCAAGGGGCTGCGCGACCGTTACGAAGCCCACCACAAGGTCACGATCACCGACGAAGCGCTAGCGGCTGCCGCCAAGCTCTCCGACCGCTACATCAGCGACCGTTTCTTGCCCGACAAAGCCGTCGACCTCGTCGACGAGGCGAGCTCGCGCGTTCGTTTGCAAGCGACCTTGCCGCCGCCCGAAGTGCGCGAGATCGAGAACGAGATTCGCAAGGTCAAAGTCGAGAAGGAAGCCGTCGTCAAGTCGCAAGAGTTCGAGAAGGCCGCTGCGATTCGCGATCGCGAGGAGAAGCTGCGTCTCGAGAAACAGCGGCTCGAAGCCGAATGGCAAGAGCGTAAGCTGCACGCCGACAAGACGCTCAAGGTCACCGAGGAAGACATCGCGCACATCGTCGCGGCCTGGACGCGCATCCCCGTGTCCAAGCTGGCGCAAGGCGAGACGCAAAAGCTCCTGACGATGAAAGAAGCCCTGCACAAACGGGTGATCGGTCAGGACCCGGCGATCGAAGTCGTCACGCGGGCGATCCGCCGTTCGCGGGCCGGCCTCAAGAACCCGAAGCGCCCGATCGGCTCGTTCATCTTCCTCGGACCGACCGGCGTCGGAAAAACCGAAGTCGCGCGCAGCTTAGCGGAGTTCCTCTTCGACGATGCCGACTCGATGATCCGCATCGACATGTCGGAGTACATGGAGAAGTACGCCGTCAGCAGGCTAGTGGGTGCCCCTCCGGGATACGTCGGTTACGAAGAGGGTGGCCAGTTGACGGAAGCCGTCCGGCGCCGTCCCTACTGCGTCGTGCTCCTCGATGAGATCGAGAAAGCGCATCCCGACGTCTTCAACTTACTCCTGCAAGTCCTTGAAGACGGCCGCCTGACCGACTCGCAAGGCCGCGTGGTCGACTTTAAGAACTCGGTCATCACCATGACCTCGAACGTCGGTGCGACGGGCATGCAGACGACGACCGAGATCGGATTCCGCCCCTCGAAGTCGAGCGGCGAGATCGACGATGCGGCCTACGAGCGGATGAAGAACAAAGTGCTCGAAGAGGTCAAGCATACGTTCCGGCCCGAGTTCCTCAATCGCGTCGACGAAGTGGTTGTCTTCCACCAGTTGAGCCGCGAGCAGATCGAGGAAATCGTCGGACTCGAACTGGCCAAAGTGGTGCTGGAGGTCAAGGCACAAGAGATGGACCTTGAGGTCACGGAAGAAGCGAAGGCACTATTGGCCCGCAAGGGCTGGGATCCGCAGTTTGGGGCCCGTCCGCTGCGGCGCGCGATCCAGCGCGAAGTCGAAGACGAGCTGGCGGAGGAATTGCTCAAGGGGAACTTCGGCGCGGGCGACCGCATCTTAGCCGAAGTGAATCCGGACAATCCCGACAAGCTGCGCTTCTCCAAGATTCCGTCGGTCGAGCCGCCCGCCGCGCCGCCGCCGGAGTTGACGGTCGGGTAACCGGATCAGCACCCTTTCGTGACGCCGTTCGCGACGTGGCGGGCGCGTCTGCCCGCCGCGATCGGTTCCTGGTTCGCCCGGGATCTCGTTCGGAACGCGCTCGCCCTCGTGGAGGGCGGGCGCGTCGCGCTTCGCGCCGTCGAGGATGCGAAAGTCGAAGCCGGCGTGGACGATCCGCGCGGCGGCATGCGCAACGTTGCGGTGGAGTGGGGTAGCGGGACGGGACCGCTGGCGCTGCGCGCGGTCTGTTCGTGCGGGGCGAGCGGCATCTGCGAACACGTCGTCGCCGCACTCGAAGCGGTGCGCTCGCAGACCGAACTCGAGAGCAGCGAGCCTTCGTCAGAACTCAACCTCAGTTGGCTGCCGGTCCCGCGGGTGGAAGCGCGCATGGTCCGGGCGCGCAGCGTCTGGCCGGTCTTCAGTTCGCCCGACGGCATCAGCCTGAACGCGACGCTGGTGCTCGATTCCCCGCGCCTGCGGGGCGCGGTGCGCGACGCGCAGTCGGTCGTCGCGATGATGGATTCGACCCCGCTGGACGACTGGGACGAAGTCGATCGCGAATTGTTGCGCGACGAGGCGGTCGTCGAGTCGTTCGCCGGCCGCAACGCGCCGCGCGCCCTAGCGCGCGCGCTCTTTCCACTGTCGCGCCATCCGCGACTGCGCTTCGACGACGATCCCAGCCAAGGCCGGCATCCCTCGGAACTGCCGGAATTCGACGTCGACCTGCGCGGCGTGGCGCTGCGGGCGACGCGGCACGGCGGCGACTTCATGCCGCTCTTCGAGACGGCCGACGGCCGCCGCATCGCGGCGAAAGACATGCTTTTGCTCGAGGGTCCGCCCGTCTGGGTCGCGACGCGCCGGGCGGTCTACTTGGTCGACGGGTCGTTCGACGCGCGCAAGGCGATCGAGGTCGCGCGCTCGATGAACGGCCCGGCTCCGGCTTCGGAAGCGGCGACCTCGCCGCGCACGATCGCGCGGGTCGCGCCGTTCCTCACCGACGACGAACGTTCGGAGCTGGGCATCCTCGATGCGAGCGAGCCGGGCGCCGAGATCGCTCTGGGCTGGAGCAACGGCGCCCTGCTGGCCACCTTGACGTTCTGCGACCGCGCGACCGGTGCGCGGGCGCCCTACACCGCCCTCGGCGCGATCGCCCCCGAAGGCCGGCGCTTCATTCGCTTCAGTCCCGAGCACGCAGCGGCGCTGCGCGGCCGTTTGCTCGACGCCGGCTTCGTCCCGCGCGCCAGCGACGGCTTCGCGCTGCACGGGCCCGATCGGGCGGCCGCCTTCGTCCGCGATACGCTGCCGGCTTGGACGGATCTCGAGCAGCGCCTCGACCCCGGCCTGCGCGAACTGGCCGGCGGCCGGAGCGAACTCGACATCAACGTCTCGGCCGTGCGCGCCGGCGAAGAGTCGGACTGGTTCGAACTGAAAGTCGACGTGCTGCTAGGCGGGGGCGAAACGCTCACGCAAGCCGAGCTGAGTGCGTTGCTCTCGACCTCGGGCCGGTATGCGGACGTGCGCGGACGGCTGGTCGACGTCGGCAAGCTGCGCGAACGCAATTCACTGCTCAGCGACCTGGCGGAGCGGCGGCGCAGCGGCTTCGCCGCCCTGCTGGCGCTGCGCGACGAGCTGCACGAGAATTTCGCGCGCGTCGATCTGCCCGAAGACGTGGAGCGAGCCCGCGAGCGCCTGCGTAACTTCGAGGGGATCCCGGTGGTCGAGCCGCCTCCGCTCAGCAACGGGTCGCTGCGCGGTTACCAACAGCGCGGGCTCGACTTCTTGGCGTACCTCGCGGGCTTCGGCTTCGGCGGCATCCTGGCCGACGAGATGGGCTTAGGCAAGACCGTTCAGGTGATCAGTTACCTCTTGCGGCGCAAGCGCGAGGAGGGCGCCGTTCCCTCGCTGGTCATCGCGCCCACTTCGGTGACCCACACCTGGGAGAACGAGATCGCGCGTTTCGCGCCCGAACTCACCACGCTGCGCCTGCATTCGGGCAGCGAACGTGCGGCCCGCTACGAAGAGATCCCGGGCGCCGACGTGGTCATTACGTCGTACGCGCTGGCTCGCCTCGATGCGGAGCAGCTGGCGCAACATCACTTCCGCTCGCTGATTCTCGACGAAGCGCAGAATGCGAAGAACCCGAGTTCGCAGATCGCGCGCGTCGTGCGGGCGCTGCGCGCCGACCACCGTTTGGCGCTGACGGGTACGCCGGTCGAGAACTCGCTGCGCGACCTGTGGGCGATCTTCGCCTTCGTCGAGCCGGGACTGCTCGGCTCGGAAGCCTCGTTCCGGCGCCGCTTCGAAGTTCCGATCGCCGCCAACGATCAGAAAGCGGTCAGCACGCTGCGCTCGCGGCTCGAGCCGTTCTTGCTGCGGCGCACCAAGGAAGACGTCGCGCCCGAGTTGCCCGAGCGAACCGAAGTGGTCCTGGAATGCGACCTTTCGCCGCTGCAGCGCCGGCTCTACCGCGGGGTCGCGGAAGCGGCGCGGCGCGAGGTTTTCGCGCTGCTCGACGAACAGGGCGCCGAGCGTGCAACCGTGCACGTGTTGGCGGCGCTGACGCGCTTACGCCAAATCTGCGCGCACCCGGGTTTGCTCTTCGAGGAATTCCTCGAGGATCCCGAAGCGAGCGCGAAATTCGACGCCTTCCTCGAGACCGTCGACGAAATTCTCTCGGGCGGCCATCGCCTGCTCGTCTTCAGCGCCTTTGCGTCGATGCTGCGCGTCATGCGCTCGGCGCTCGACAAGCGCAACATCGCCTACGGGTATCTGGACGGCTCGACCAAAGATCGCGACCGGCAGGGCGAGGTCGCGCGCTTCATGCAGCCCGACGGTCCGCCGCTGTTCCTGTGTTCGCTCAAAGCGGGCGGCGTCGGCTTGACGCTGACCGCGGCCGACTACGTGATCCTGTACGACCCGTGGTGGAATCCCGCGGTCGAACGGCAGGCAATCGACCGCACCCATCGCATCGGTCAACACCGTGCGGTGACGGCCTACCGGCTCGTAACGAGCGGAACCGTCGAGGAGAAGATCCGTCAGCTCGCGGAGCGCAAGACCAGCCTCTCGCGCAACATCATCAAAGCCGACGGTGCCTTGGCCAAATCGCTGACCCGCGAAGATCTCGAGATGCTCTTCGCGGATCCGCAGTAGCGCGCGGCACTAGTACCGCAGGCGCGGTCCCCAGCCGGCGAACGACTCGCCCGGTGCGAGCGCGATCGTGGGGCGGCGAACCTCTTCTTTATCGTTGAGCGTGCGCGGTTTGATCATTTCGAGACCCTCCTTTCTTAGCGTTCCATGAGATACTACGGCGGCCGCGAACCGATGTTTCGCCGGCCGGCGATGCGTGCGATTCGCCTCCAGGAGCGAGGAAGCGCGGCGCGCGAATCGGGTACCATGCAGGACCTCAGCTACGCCACCGGCGCGAGCGACGTTTCGCTCATCGGCGAGACCTTGGGTGCAAATTTCGACCGGATCGCGGCGACCTTTCCGGAAAACGAAGCCGTCGTTGCGTGCCATCAAAACCAGCGCCTGACCTATCGCGAGCTGCGCGAGGTCACCGATACCTTCGCGCGCGGCTTGATCGCGCTTGGCGTCAAGCACGGCGACCGCGTCGGCATCTGGTCGACGAATTCGATCGAATGGGTCGTCGCCCAATTCGCGACGCCGAAGATCGGCGCAATTTTAGTCAACGTCAATCCGGCATACCGCAGTTCGGAAGCGGCGTACGCGCTGCGCCAGAGCGGGGTCTCGGTGCTTCTGACGCAAGTCCGTCACAAAACGAGCGAGTATGTCGAAATCCTGCGCGAGATTCGGGACGGGTTGCCCGAACTGCGAACCGTCGTGTTGCTCGGCGACGAGGAGCTGCAGGCGCCCTTGGAGGGCGCGCTGCGCTACGCCGATGTGCTCGGCGCGGCGCAGAACGTCTCGCTCGAGCGGCTGCGCGAGCGCGCCTCGCTGGTACAGTTCGACGAAGCGATCAACATCCAATATACCTCGGGGACGACCGGCTTCCCCAAAGGCGCGACGCTTTCGCACCACAATATTCTCAACAACGGGTTCTTCATCGGCGAAGGCTGCCGCTACACCGAGCGCGACCGGGTCTGCGTCCCCGTCCCGTTCTACCACTGCTTCGGAATGGTGCTCGGGAACCTCGCCATCGTCACGCACGGCGCGACGATCGTCATTCCGAACTACAGTTTTGACGCCGAGCTAACGCTGCGCGCCGTTCAGAGCGAACGCTGCACCTCGCTCTACGGCGTGCCGACGATGTTCATCGCCGAGCTTGCGCTGCCCAACTTCGCGGACTTCGATTGCACGACGCTGCGAACGGGAATCATGGCCGGCTCCCCGTGCCCGGTCGAAATCATGAAGCGCGTCCAGAGCGAAATGCACATGCCCGAAGTCACGATCTGCTACGGGATGACCGAGACTTCGCCCGTCTCGACCCAGACCTCGGTCGACGATCCGCTCGACAAGCGGACCGGCACCGTCGGGCGCGTCCATCCGCATCTCGAAGTGAAGATCGTCGACGAGGCGGGGCGCATTCTTCCGCGCGACACGCCGGGCGAACTCTGTACGCGCGGTTACAGCGTGATGCTCGGCTACTGGAACGATCCGGAAAACACGGCGACCTCGATCGACGCCGCGCGCTACATGCACACCGGCGACATCGCGACGATGGATGCCGAGGGCTATCTCAACATCGCCGGGCGCATCAAGGACATGGTGATCCGCGGCGGCGAGAACGTCTACCCGCGCGAAGTCGAGGAGTTCCTTTACTCCCATCCCGCGATCAAGGACGTTTCCGTGATCGGCGTCCCCGACGAAAAATACGGGGAAGAACTCTGCGCTTGGGTCGTGCTCCACGCCGAAGGCGGCGCGAACGAAGAAGATATTCGCGACTTCTGCCGCGGAAAGATCGCGCACTACAAGGTTCCGCGTTACGTGCGCTTCGTGACCGAGTTTCCGATGACGGTCACCGGTAAAGTGCAGAAGTACAAGATGCGGGAGATCTCGACGGCCGAACTCGGGCTCGAGTCGGCCGCCGGGATCGTGACCGCCTAGGTACTATTTGAGGTTCTGGACCGTATAGTCGGTACGGGGCACGAGCTTCTCGCCGTTGATGGCGGCCGCCGCCTTGGTGCTGTCGGGGTTCGAGCAGCTCTCAGCCGCGTAGTCGCCGCCGACCGCCGAGGTGATTTCGAAGTACTCGTCGGGGCTGCGCCGTTTCTCCTTAGAAACGATCGTGCCGGTGAACGTCTCCTGCACCGCTTGGTGGTCGCACTCGCGCCAGTAGTTCGGTTGCTTCTTGCCGGCGTCGTAATGATGCCCCTCGAACGCTTTGATGATCGCGGCGGTGTCGGTCGTCCCGGCTGCCAGCATCCGGTCGATGATTTGCTGTCCGGAAATATAGCCAAGGTAGATCCGCCAGTTCATCGGGAAGCCCTTAGCGAGCGGCTTGAGCTTCTTGTAGATCTCGGCCGTACTCGCGCCGCCGGCTTCGGGCCCCCAGACGTAGCCCCATTGAGAGCCGACCAAGTCGTCCACGGGCATTCCGACCGCCACTTCGTTGCCGCAAAGGATCCCGCCGATCGCCATCTGCTTTTGCAAGCCGAGGCCGACTGCCGCCTTGGTGGCGTTCTGCGTATCCGGACCGTAGTTACAAAAGACCAGGACGTTCGCGTCAGTGTTACGCGCTCGAGTCATGTACGACGAGTAGTCGGTTTGACCGAGGGGATGCCGGTCGTTGCCGACTTCCGTGCCGCCCGCGGCTCGCAGGATCTTCGCTAGCCGGTCGTGCCCGTCGTTTCCAAAGGCGTAGTCCGCGGTGATGAAATACCATTTCTTGCCCTTTTTGACGAGCTGCGGACCCAAGGCATTGGCGAGCATCGCATTCGAGCAGGTTGCGCGGAAGCAAACCTTGTTAGCCTTCGCGCCGGTGATGTTCGTGTCGTGCGTTCCGATCGCGAGGTAGAAGACGCCGTTTTCCTCGGCCGTCGCCGAAACCGCCAAGCCGACGGCGGAGGAGAGGCAGCCGACCAGCACGTCGACTTTTTCTTGTGAGATCAGTCGCTTCGCCTCATTCGTGCCGATCGCGGGCTGGCTGGCGTCGTCCCCTTTGACGATGGCGAACTGGACGCGCGAATTCTTCTTGTTCGCCTCGGCCACGGCGAGTGCCAAGCCGGCTTGCTGTGAGTCGGAAGCGGAGGCGTAGACGCCCGAGAACCCGTCGATGTGGCCGATTTTAACGGTCACTCCGCCGCCGGCGGCGATGACGTCTCTCGGCGGTGCGAGCGGCGCCGCGCCGGCCGGCCGATTTTCGAGGAGCGGAAAACCGAGCACCGAGGCGCCGGCGATTCCGAGGGCGCCCGTCCGGCGCAAAAATTCCGTTCGCGAGACTTCCCGCTCTAGCTCGTCGCGCATAAAGAAGAACCTCCAAAAAATGCAGGGGAGAACGTTTACTTCAGGGGTGATAGGCCTTCCGAGGCGACTTTCCTGTGACTCGCGAAAGGCGCGTCATGGCGACGGCCAAGATCGCGTTGCTGTTGCGCCTGCTGGCGGCGATCGACGAGGGTCGCTACGGCTTCGAGGAACTCAAGACGCGCCTCGACGACGAGCATCCGCCCAGCACCCGGACGCTGCGGCGCTACCTCGCGACGCTGGCGGAGTCGGGCTTTCCGTGGCAGTACGACCGGGCCTCGGGCACGTACCGCTTCGAGTCGGGCTACTCGCTGCGGCGCCTCGAGTTGTCGGGCAACGAACTCTTCGGGCTGCTCGCGCTGCGGGGCATCGCGGCATCTCTCGGCGGGAACATCGGCGCCTCGATCGGTGAAGTCACCGAGAAACTGGCGCACGTTTCGGACCGCTCGGCGACGGCCCGGCCGGCCGTGCGCGTGCACCTGAGCGACCCGCAGCTCGATCCCGAGCGCGCGGCGATCTTCGAGCTGCTGCAGCGCGCGCAGCGCGAGCACCAGAGCGTGCGTTTCGAGTACGTCGACAAGAACGCGAAGCGCTCGACGCGGCACGTCGATCCCTACGGCTTCGTCGTCTCGGGGGGACGCATCTACGCGGTGACGCACGACCGGCTGCGCGGCGACCGGCGCGTTTTCGCCGTCGACGGCATCGCGAACGTGCGCCTCGCGCCGCAGCGCTTCAGCGTTCCCGATGACTTCGACATCGAGGCCTTCGCCGCGCGCTCGGTCAGCGGCATCATGCACGGCGACCGCGAAACGCGCGTCACCGTGCGCTTCTCGCCGCTCGTGGCGCGCGCCGCCAAGGCCGATCGCATCGTGCGCGAGCGGTCGATCGACGAAGCCCCGGGCGGCGAGGTGACGATCGTCTACACCGTCGCCGATGCCGCCGAGTTCGTGCGCTGGGTCTTGAAATTCGGCGCCGAGGCGGAGATCCTCGGGCCGCCCGAAGTGCGCGCGCTGGCGGCCGAGATCGCCTCGTCGGTCGCCGCGCTCTACGAAAGCTAACGGGGCCTCCGCGATCGCTCGCGGAAGCCCCGTCGACGTGTTTTCCGCGAGCGGCAGCGCGTACATCGATTGCTCGATTCGCATCTCTGTCGTTGGCGTTCTTCGGCCGGTTCCCGGATGTCCGCCGCGAAGCGGTGTTCCAAGGTGCGGCGACCGCGATGTCACGTTCATCGCACTTCATTGCTGAAGTGTTTTTATTCTAACCGGGCCGTTTTTTGGTTTCAAGAGCCGGCGAGCCCTACCCACAACGAATCCACAAGAAACTACGTTTATTCGCAGAAATCCACCGCGTACTCACAGGATGGAGCGCTCGTTGCACGTCTTTCTCGGATCGATCCGGCGCTATTTCGGGCTCGTTTTGGCGCTGATTTGGCCGCTTGGAGCCTGCACCGGCTTGGCCGCGGCCGACGTGCCCAGCGGCCAACCGATCGACGGGATCCGCTGCGATCAGATGGAGGGCGCGGTCTTTCACATCCACCAGCACCTCGCGCTCTACGACCGCGGAAAACCTGTAGCCGTGCCGAGCGACGTGGGCCGCCCGGTCTTAGCGCAGTGCCTCTACTGGCTGCATACGCATACGCCGGATGGGATCATCCATATCGAGTCGCCCATCTTCCGCAGTTTCACGCTCGGGCAATTCTTCGACATCTGGGGACAGCCGCTCTCACCTTCGGTTGCGGGTCCGGTGCGAGCCAAAGGCAAGCTTACGATATTCGTCGACGGCGAGCCGTATCACGGAAACCCGCGCACGATCGAGCTCGCGCAACACACCGACATTGTGATCGAGAACGCGCCGCCGGTCGTAAAGCCGGCGCCCGTCGATTGGCGCGGTCAGTAGGCTCGGCGGGTGTTGCGCTCGACGCTAACGGGGCTAGCCTTCGCGGTCCTAGCCTTTACTTGGGCGGTCGGACTTACGAACTACGCTGCGCTGCCGGCGACGATCCCGACACACTTCGATCTCTCCGGCGCGCCGAACGGTTACGGTTCGAAGTTCGCCGTGCTCATCGTTCCGGCGTTTGCCGCGGTACTCTTTAGCGTGCTTGCGCTGACGCAACGGATGAATCCGCGCTGGTACAGCTATCCCTTCACGATTCGAGCCGATGCGCTGCCGTTCGCGTTCGAGTATACGCGCACCCTGATTGCGAGCACCAACGTCCTCGCCATGGCAGTCTTTGCGATCCTCGAAGTCGCGCTGGTGCGAGGAGCAGCGGAGAACCACCTGAGCGACATCCTCGCCCTCAACTGGGTCGTCCTCGGCATCGGCCTGGCCGGATTTTGCGCATACGTCGCGGCGCTCGTACCGTTCCGGGCGCGAGGCTGAGGCCGCGCCGACTACGTTTCTTCGGCTCCCCCAAGATACGCCGCCGTGATTTCGTCCCGGCCGAGAAGTTCCGCGCCCGTTCCCTGCATCGCGATCGCGCCCCGTTCGAGAACGTAGGCGTAGTCTGCGAGAGCCAGGGCTTTGCGGGCGTTTTGCTCGACGAGCAGAATCGACGTCCCGCGTGCGCGCTCTTCGGCGACGATCGCAAAAATCTGATCGACGAGTTTGGGCGCGAGACCCATCGAGGGTTCGTCGAGGAGCAGAGCTTTCGGGATGCGTGATCAGCGCGCGGCCGAGCGCGAGCATTTGCTGCTCGCCGCCGGAGAGCGAGCCGGCCGGAACCGAGCGGCGCTTGCCGAGAATCGGAAAGCGCTCGTAGAGTGCGGCGATTTCGGCTTTGCGATCGAGATCGGGGCGAATCTCGCTTGCGACCAGCAGATTTTCTTCGACGCTCAATTGCGCGAGCATACGGCGGCCTTCGGGAACGTGGGCTAATCCGGCGCGGACGACGTCGTGCGAGGCGGCGCGGGTGATGTCGCGCCCGTCGAAGCGGATTGCGCCTTGCGCGACCGGCAACAGGCGCGAAAGCGTCATCAGCAGCGTCGTCTTACCGGCGCCGTTGGCGCCGACGATCGCGCAGAGCGTGTGGGCTTCGAGCGCGAGCGAAACGCCGTGCAAGACCTCGATCCGGCCGTAGCCCGCGTGGAGGTTCTCGACTTCGAGCAGCGCCATCAGCCGAGGTAGGCCTCGACGACGGCCGGGTTGCGCTTGATCTCGGCGGGGGTGCCTTCGGCGATGCGCTCGCCGAAGTTCAACACGACGACGCGGTCGCACACCGCCGTCACCAGCGACATGTCGTGCTCGACCAGTAAGACGCCGGCGCCCGCGCTCGCCGCGCCGCGGATCACCGCGCGCAGTTCGGCGGTCTCGCGCGGGTTGAGGCCTGCGGCGGGTTCGTCGAGCAACAGCAGCTCCGGTTCGCCGGCGCGCGCGCGGGCGATCTCGAGACGGCGCTGCTCGCCGTAGGGGAGCGCTCCCGCACGCCGGCGGAGGTCGGGAACGTCGAGGGCGGCTTGCTCGAGCAAGGCGCGAATCGCGCCGTCGTCGAGCCGTCCGCGCCGCCGGAAGGCCCCGGCGCGCACGTTCTCCGCGATGGAGAGCGCGCCGAAGAGCCGGATGTTCTGATAGGTTCGCGCCACCCCGGCGCGCGCGATGCGATAGGCCGCGAGGCGCTCGAGCCGCACCGTGCCGAGGCGGATCGCGCCGCTGCGCGCCCGCACGATCCCGGTGACCGCGTTGATGAGCGACGTTTTGCCGGCGCCGTTGGGCCCGATCAACCCGACGACGCTCCCGCCGGGGACGCGCAGATCGACGCCGTCCAGCGCGCGCACGCCGCCGTATTGCACCGTCAGCGACTCGACCACGAGCTCGCTCACGTTCGCCGCTTCCAGAGCCCCGACAGGCCGTCGGGCGCGAACAGGACGATCGCGAGCAAGATCGCGCCGCTCGATACGTCGCGGAAATCGTGCAGAAAGCGCACGAGTTCGGGCAGGATCGTGAGCAGCAGCGCGCCGAGTGCGGCACCGATCGAACTGGTGACGCCGCCGATCACGCACGCCACCAAAATCTGTTCCATCCGCGAGAAGCCGAAGTCGCCGGGCGTGATGAAGAAGTTCGAGTGCGCGTAAAGCGCCCCGGCCAGTCCGGCGACGAACGCACCGGCGACGAGCGTGGCGAGGCGCACCCGCGCCGTATCGATGCCGACGCCGCGCGCGGCGCTTTCGTCCTCGCGCGTCGCGGCAACGGCGAGCGCCGCTTTCGAGTTGCGCACCGCGTAGAGCACGAGCCCGGTCGCGGCGAGGGTCCCGTAGATCAGCCAGGTGTTCGCGTCGCTCGGGATGTTCGAGAAGCCCTCGGCTCCGCCGGTCGCCGGCAGGTTGACCTCGACGATCTGCGCGATCTCGCCGAAGCCGATCGTCGCGATCGCCAGGAACACGCCACGCAGGCGTCCGATGGGCCAGGCCAGCAGCGCGGCGGCGAGCGAGGCCACGAGCGCTCCGGCTAACGCCGCGAGCCACACGTTCCACCCGTAGCTGACCGCGCCGATCGCGCTGACGTAGGCCGCGATGCCCATGAAAGCCGCCTGGGCCAGGGCCAGCTGCCCCGCCCGCAGCGAGATCGAGAGTGAGACCGCGAGCAGCGCGTTGATGCCGATCTCGTCGAAGAGTTTCGAATGCGAGGCGAGGAAAGCGAGCACGCCGGCGCGTCAGGCCGTTCGCAGCGCGCGCTTGCCGAGGAGCCCCGTCGGACGGATGACGAGGATCAAGAACATCACGCCGAACGCGATCGCGTCGCGGTAACTCGACGAAATATACGCGACCGACAACGTCTCGACGATGCCGAGGATCAGCGCACCGATGACGGCGCCCGTGATGCTGCCCATTCCGCCGAGCACGATGATGGCGAGCCCTTTGAGCTCGATGCTCGAGCCCATCTGCAAGCTGACGCTATTATATTGCAGGCCGATCAAGACCCCGGCGGCGCCGCCGAGTCCCGACGCGATGAAGAAGGTCAGCGCGATCGTTCGCTCCAGGTCGATTCCCAGCAGGGCCGCCGCGACGCGGTCGTCCGCGACGGCGCGAATATTCCGGCCGAGCGCCGTCGAGCGCATCGTGAAACTCAGCAGCAGCATCAACCCCAAAGCGACGCCGAGGATGGTGAGGTCGAGCGCTCCGAAGGTGAGCGGCCCGGCGTGAAAGCGCTTGGCGAAGAGCGCGCTATTGGGAAACTGCTGTTCGTCGGGACCGTAGAGGCCGCGCAGCACGCCGCCGATGATGATCGCGACGCCGATGCTCGAAATCAGCGGTACGAGTGTGCCCGCTTTGCGCCGGCGCAGCGGGGCGAAGGCCACGCGGTCGAGCAAGACCCCGAGCAGCCCCGCGATCACGACTGCGACGAGAAAGGCGAGCGGGAGCGGCAAGTGCGCGCCGATCAAGCTGAGCGCGGCGAAGGCGGCCGCGGTAAAGATCGCCGCGTGGGCCAGATTGAGGATATCGAGCACGCCGAAGACGAGCGTGTAGCCGATCGCGAAGAGCGCGTATACCGCTCCGACGAAGACGCCGTTCGCGATCTGCTGCGCGAGCAAACTACTTCAGGTACGCAAACTTGCCGCCGGAGACTTGCAGGATCGCGCTCGCCGCGCGCACGTCGCGCGAGGGATAGAACGCGACCGGTCCGAGGACCGTCTGCACGACCGGCAGCTTCTTGAAGGCGGCGCACATCGCGTCCGAGGTGGTGGCGCCGTCTTTGACCGTTTGCGCGACGATTTGGGCCGCGGCGTAGGCTTGCGCCGCGAACTGATCCGGGCCGCTGCCGTACTTCGCCGTATAGCGCTGCACGAAGGCGCGGTTGCCGGTGTAATTGTTGCCGAGGTAGTAGGCTGCGCCGACCACGACGCCTTCGGCGGCCGGTCCGGCGTTGCTGATGAACTTCGGCGAGTTGAGCCCGTTGCCGCCGATGAGGTGCGCCTTGATTCCGCTTTGGCGCGCCTGCACGACGATCTTTACCGCCTCGTCGAGCAGCGCCCCGACGACGACGAGATCCGGTTTCGCCGCGCCGATCTTGGTGAGCTGCGCTTTGAAATCGACGTCGCCTTTGTGGTAGGTCTCGACGTCGACGATCTGGACGCCGTTTTTCTCGAGCGCGGAGCGGAAGATGTCGTAGTCGGACTTGGTGAACTGATCGTCGTCGCCGTAGATGATCGCCGCAGTCTTTACTTTCCAAAGCTTCACGACGCGTGCGACCGCCTCGGGCACGACTTGATCTTCGGCCAAGGCGTCGCGGAAGACGCAGGGCCCCATCGTGGTGATGCCGCCGGCGGTGTTGGACGTGGCCAGGATCGTCAAGTTGGCCTTCACCGCGAGCGGATCGGCCTTCTTCGCTTCGGACGAGAGCGTCGGTCCGATCAAGAGCGCCGACCCGTCGCTGGAAAAGCGTTGCGTCAGGTTGACGACTTGGCCCGCGTCGCTGGCCGAGTCTTGCACGTCGAAGGTGAGGTTGGCGCCGCCGGCGTCGATGCGGCCGGCTTTGAGGTCTTCGGCGACGAGGTCGAAGGCGTTCTTTTGCGACGTTCCGTAGGCGCCGGCCGAACCTGTGACGTCGGCGATCACGCCGACCTTGACGCTCTTGCCGGCGGCCGGACCGTTTGCAGCGAACGCGACGGCGACGCTCGACGTGAAGAGAAGCGCCGCGGCGACGGCGGATTGAACGCGCATCAGTTCCTCCGATTCTCGAAATCGATCTTTGATTAGCAGGCGCGTTAGACGCGCCGGGCGGCGCTCCCCCTTCAGGCGAGGAAGGGGCGCAGCCCGCGCATGAACGCGGCGAAGCGTTCGCCGCCCGCCGACCCGGGCAGCGCGGTGTAGACGACGATGACGAAACGCGCTCCGCCGGGCAGTTCGAGGATGCCGCCGTCGTGCGAGACCTCGCTGGTCTCGCCGGTTTTGTGCGCGAAGCGGTCGCCGGGCTCGAGTCCGCCGGAAAGCTTGTCGTTCCACTCCTGAGCGAAAAGCGTATCGCGCAGCCAAGCCCCGGCGGCGCGTTGTTCGAGGGCGATCTGCGCGAAGAGCGCGGCGGCGTCGGAGGCCGGATGCGCGTTTCGGCCGCTCGCCTCCGGGTCGGCGACGAGGGGGAGCGAGCCCGAGAGCTTGCGGCGCACGGCCGTGCGCGGCAAACCCCAGCTGCGGCAGCGCTCGTTGATCCGCTCGCGGCCGAGGAGCCGGATGAGCGCGTTCGTCGCCACGTTGTCCGAGCGGGTCAGCATCAGCCGGCCAAGCTCTTCCAGGGTCGCCGGGTAACCCGCGACCAGCGGCGAGGGCAGATCGTTCGCGGTGAGGTCCTCCTCGCGCACTACGAGCGGGCTGGAAGGGAGCAGCTCGCCCGCGTCCCAGCGCTCGGCCAGGGCCGCGGCGATCGGCACCTTGATCATGCTGGCCGGGCTGAGGGGGTCGCCAGGCGGCTCCAGGCTGACCCGCAGCCCGCCGGCTTCGGCCGAAACGTCCCGGACCTCGACGGCCGCCCGCTCGAGGCCGGCCCTGCGCGCCAGCGCTGAAACCATTTCCGCGTCGAGGGCGTATCTAGGATGCAAGCGAGTACTCGCATTCGCTGCCAAGAAGGTACATGACCGTGTCCGCTTCTGTTGAAGCCGTCCTTTCCCTCAACAAGCCTCTGACCCCCGAGTCGCTGAGCGCCTTACGCAGCGAAGCGGCTGCGGCGTGTGCCGCCGGCGCGGAACGGGTCGTCATCGACATCGACGACGTCGGAGTCCTCGATTCGTCGCTGATCGCGGCCTTGATCACGCTGCTGCGCGACGTTCGCGAGCGCGGCGGCGACGTGGTCCTGCTGGCCGAGCGCAAGAGCATTCTCGACACGCTGAGGATTACCGCGCTCGATAAGGTCTTCACCGTCGCGCCGCCGCGCGCTCCGCTCCCGGCCGACTTGCCCGCGACCCGCGTGCGCGGTCCGCACCGCCGCCTGGCCGCGCTGGCCATCGCGATCTTCGCCCTGGCAGGCCTGGGCGGCCGGCCGCTTTGATCGAATCCGTTTGGCGCAGTCTGACTTCGGGCAGCATCCTCGCATGACGCATCTGCGCGCGCTGGAGTCGGCGCGGACGTCGGTCGATCAGACGCGTCTGCGTATCCTCGCAGCGACGCGCGAGCTTTACGCGCACAAAGGCAGCCGCGGCACGACTACCCGCGAAGTCGCGGATCGTGCCGGCGTGAACGAGGCGACGCTCTTCCGGCACTTCCGGACCAAGCAGCAGCTCATCGCGGCGATGCTCGACCACTTCGCCGGCTCGACTGCCAACCCGCAGCTCTACGAGAGCCTCCGCACGCTGCCCGGCATCGAGCGGCAGCTGCGCGCGCTGGGTTGGGCCGCGGTCGAAGCGATCACCCGCAAAGAGGATCTGATCAAGATCGGACTCGCGGAAGAGATCTCGAATCCCGAGGGTACCGATTGCGCCTGGCGCGCTCCCGTCGAAGCGCGTTTGGCGCTGGCCGCTTTCATGCGCGAGAAGATCGAAGCCGGCGACCTGCGCGGCAAGCCCGAAGTCCTAGCCCGCGTCTTCATGTCGCTGTTCTTCGCCTACGTGATCGCCCGCAAGATCTGGGCTGAAGATCGCGATCCCGAGGTCGCGATCGAACAATGCGTCGACATCTTCCTACACGGAGCACAAGCGAAATAACGATGGAAACGACAACCCAAACGCCGGCAGCGCCACCGCGCATCGAGACGGGCCCGCCCGGCGCACCATCGGATGGGACCATCGAGCGCAAGGCTCCGCCCCAGCGGCGTCTCTTGATCATCGTCGGCGGCGCGATCGTCCTGATTTTGGCGCTGATTTTCGGCATCCGGTTTTTGTCGTACGCGCTCACGCACGAGTCGACCGACGACGCGCAGATCGACGCCGATCTCGTGGAAGTGACGAGTAAGATCGGCGAACGCGTCGATCGCATTTTGGTCGACACGAATCAAAAGGTTCACAAGGGACAGCTTTTAGTGCAGCTCGACGACGTCGACGAGCGTCAGCGCGTCGCGCAAGCCAAGGCCGCACTCGATGCGCAGCTCGCGCAGGTCAATGCCGCGCGCGAGAACGTTGCCCTGACGGCCGATCAGCAACGCGCGCAAAACCAGCAGTATGCCGGCGGTATCTCGCAGGCCGAAGCAAACCAGCGCAGCGCCGCCGCGCAAGCGCAGTCCTCGTCCGAGCAGATCGGCGCCTCGATCGCCGCCGTCGACTCGGCGCGCGCCGCGCTCAAAGCTTCGCAAGACGCGGTCCCCGCAGCGGGTCAGAACTTGGCGAAGGCGCAGGCCGACTTCAACCGGACCCAATCGCTCGTGCGCACCGGCGACCTGTCCGTCTCGCAGCTGGATGCGTCCCGGGCGAACCTCGCCGCGGCCAGCTCGTCGTACGCTCAGGCGCAGGCGGACGTCGCCGCGGCGCAGGCCAACCTCGTGCAGGCGCAACAAAAAGTCGACGCGCAGCGCGCCGCGACGAGCGCCGCATACGCGCAGATCGGCGTCCAGCGGGGTGCGGAGACGACCGCGCAAGGCCGGCTCGCCGAAAGCGCGGCACCCAGCCGCGTTCCCGCGCAGCAGGCACAGGCCAACGCGGCCGCGGCGCAAGCCGAATCGTTCCAGGCGCAATACGCCAACGCGCTCACGCAGCTGTCGTACACGCGCATCACCTCGCCGATCGACGGTTACGTCGGCCAGAAGAACGTCGAGGTCGGCCAGACGGTCTCCCCCGGCATGTCGCTGATGACCCTCGTTCCGGCCAACCACGTCTACGTGACCGCGAACTTCAAGGAGACGCAGCTCAAGAACATGCACGTCGGCCAGCCGGTCGACATCTCGATCGACGCCTATCACGGCGTCACGTTTCACGGACACGTCGAGAATCTCTCGCCGGCCGCCCAAAATAAATTCAGCCTGGTCCCGCCCCAGAACGCGACGGGCAACTTCGTCAAGGTGACGCAACGGCTTCCGGTGCGCATCGCGATCGACGATCCCGATCCGAAGTACCCCTTGCGGCCCGGGCTCTCCGTAGTAGCCTCCGTCAAGGTCAAGTAGCGTCTTGGCGACCGCGCTGACGGTTCCGCGCGGCGGTACCGGTTTCGGCCGCGCCCTGCCCGGCGTTCCGCGCGACGTCGTCGAGCACGGTTGGCGGCTGGGCGTCATCACCTTCGCCATCATCACCGCGACGCTGCTCGAGATCATCGACGTTACGATCGTCAACGTCGCGCTGCCGAACATCGAGGGGAACTTCGGCGCCAGCGTCGATCAAGCGGCCTGGATCGGAACCGGCTACATCATCGCAAACGTGATCGTCATCCCACTGACGCCTTGGCTGCAGCGCCGCTTCGGCCGCCGCGAATATTACGCGGCATCGATCGCGATCTTCACCGTCGCCTCGATCGCCTGCGGCTTGAGTTCTTCGCTCGAGCAACTCGTCTTCTGGCGGATCGTTCAAGGTCTCGGCGGCGGCGGACTCATTTCGACCTCGCAGGCGATCCTGCGCGAAACGTTTCCGCCGGGACAACAGGGAAAGGCGGCCGGCGTTTTCGCGATGGGCGTGATCGTCGGGCCGACGATCGGACCGATGCTGGGCGGCATCGTTACCGACCAGCTCTCGTGGCGCTGGGCGTTCTTCATCAACGTGCCGCTCGGGATTCTTGCCTTCGCGCTGGTCGTGCTGCTGCTGCGCAATCCGAACGGTCCCCAGAAGCTCTCGCTCGACTACGTCGGGTTGGCGTTCTTAGCGGTCGGAATCGGCTCGCTGCAGTACGTGCTCGATCAAGGGCAGCAGAAGGATTGGTTCGGCGACGAATCGATCGTGATTTGTTCCGTCCTAGCCGGATGCGGTCTCATCGCCTTCATCGCGTGGGAGCTGCTGCAGAAAAGGCCGATCGTCGATTTAGGCGTGCTGCGCAACCGCTCGGTCGCGGCGGGTTCGATCCTCGGGATGGTCCTGGGCATCAGCCTCTACGGCAGCGTTTTGATTCTGCCGCAGTACGTGCAAGGCTCGCTCGGATTCACCGCGACGCTCTCGGGCGAACTCCTGATTTTTCGCGCGGGCGCGGTCATGCTCTTCACCCCGCTGACGGCCTCGCTCGTTTCGCGCAACAAGCTCGACCCACGCTACGTCGTCATGCTCGGATTTGTTTTGGTCGGCATCTCGAACTTCATGCTGGCGCAGGTCACGACGCCGCAAGCGGACTTTTGGACGTTCTTCTGGCCGCTCGCGATCAGCGGCATGGGGTTGGCGCAAATCTTCGTACCGCTCACCGTCGGAGTGCTGGGCTCGGTCGAACCGCCTAAGATCCCGGCGGCGGCCGCGATGTTCAACTTGGCACGCCAGATGGGCGGCAGCATCGCCATCGCGGTCCTCGTGACGATGCTCGCGCGCCAGAACGCGGTCCATCAGACCCAGCTCGCTTCGCAGATCACGCTGCACGCGTCGGCCGTGGCCAACTACATCCAACAGCACGGCGACGTGACGGCGACGCGCGGAGCCCTCGACCGCATGGTGCGTCAACAAGCCATCATTCTCTCGTATGCCGACACGGCACGAGCGGTCGGGTTGATCTCCCTATTGCTCGCGCCGCTGGCCTTTCTTTTGAAACGTCCGGCTCAACCGGCGACGATCGCCGCCGCAGAATAGGAGTAACCCCTCGTGATCTATCTTTTCGCTCTTACGCTCGCCATTGCGACGCCGCCGTCGCCGGCTCCGAGCGCGACGCCCGTCCCGCTCGCCTCGCCCTCGATCATCGCCACCCCGGGTTCGACGCAGGGCCTCATCTTGCCGGCGGTCCCGGCCGTCGAACCGACCTTTCTCGAGCGCAAGCCGCAGCAGCCTTCGGGCGATCTTGTCGGCACGAACGGCCCCTTCGTCGGGCTCTCGCTCGACGATGCGGTCTCGATGGCGCTGGCCCGCAATACCGATCTCGCGGTCTCGCAGTCGAACGTGCGGATCTCGAAGTTCCAGATCGTGGCCGCCAAGGGCGCCTACGATCTGCGCTTTCAGATTCAGCCGTCGTTCGCGTTCCAGCAGACCCCGTCGATCAGCGTCTTCGAAGCCGGTCCTCACGGCGACCCACTGCAGAACGTCGTGCTCGGCAATAGCGCCGGCCTGTCCGCTTTGACGCCGGACGGCGGCAACGTTTCGCTCATGACCTCGCTTTCGCGGACCAACAACAACAGCACCGTGAACAGCTTCAACCCATACTATCAAACGGGCATCGCGTTGAACGTCTCGCAGCCGCTGGCGCGCGGGCGGGCGACCGATGCGACGCGCCGGCAGATCCAGCTCTCGACGATCGGCGCCGGGATCAACAGCGCCAACGCCTTGCTCACGGCCTCCGGCACGATCGCAAACGTACTCGACGCGTACTACGATCTGGTCGCCGCCTGGCGCAACGTCGGCATTCAAGAGGACGCGCTGCTGCAAGCCAAGGCGCAGAGCGAGAGCAACGCACGCCTGGTGCGCCAGGGGGCGGCCGCGCCGGTCGACGTCGTCGAGTCGAACACGCAAGTCGAGGTCTTTCAAGACAACGTCTACTCCGCAATCCAAGACGTCGCGCGCTTGCAGAACCAGCTCAAACAATTGACCCTGTCCGACCCGGGCGACCCGATTTGGACCGTCAACATCGTCCCGACCTCGCCGGTGACCGACCTGCCGGCCGAACCGTCGCTCAACGATCTCTTGCTGACGGCGCTCAAGACGCGCCCGGAGGTCGCGGCGCTGCGCGGCCAGATGCAGCAGGCGAACGTCAACACGGCTTACGCCAGAGATCAAACCAAACCGCAGATCGATCTGAATTTGAACGTCTCGGAGAACGGTTTCGCGGGCAAGCTAACCCCGCTCAGCCAGAACCCCCTGACGCCGCTCTTCTACGGCCAAACGACCGCCATCAACGAACTGATCGAGCGCGTCAACGCGCTGACGCCGACCTTGCCGCCGCTCGTGCCGCTCACGCCGCCCAACTTGGCCGTCGTACCGTATACGATCGGCGGCGTCAACCAGGCTTACTCGAACATGTTCGCCGGGCGCTTTCCGCAATATCAGATCTCGGCGACGGTCGGGTTCCCGCTGCGCGATCGTACGGCGGAGGCTAACTACGCGGCCGCCGTCGAGCAGCGCAATCAGTTGCAAATTCAAGAGGTCGCTCTCATCCAGCGCATTCAAGTCGAGGCGCGCGACGCGCTGCAGGCCTATCGCTCGGCGCGTTCCCGCGTGATCGCCGCGCGTGCCGCGCGCCAGGCGGCCGAGCAAGTCGCTGCCAGCGAGCTGCGGAAGTTCCGCGCCGGCCAATCGACCACGTTTTTCGTGCTGCAGCGCCAAGTCGATCTCGCCAACCAGCGCGGCCGCGAGTTGCAAGCGCAGACCGACCTCGAGAAATCGCTGGTCGAGCTGCAGCGGGTCTCCGGCGACATCTTGTCGGACAATCACGTCAACGTCGCGACGCTCGGCAGCGCGCCGCTCGGAAAAGCTCCGCAACTCGCCCCGTAAGGGGCTCTTAGGAACCCGCGGGCTTTTGCACGGCGAACGCCCACTTCGAGGTGATATCGATCAAGCTGCGCGCTTGGACCGTGCTGTGCAGCGTGCCGTCGGCCTTCATCAGCTTGCCCGCAACGAAGTGCGCGGCGGAGTGCAAGCTCAGGGTCATCGGCAGGCCCGTGTCGCTCGTGTCGCCGGCGGCGCCGGGCGAGCCGCTGGAATTCCCGGAGACCAGACGCGTCCGGGCGTCGCCGTTTCCCTCCAGGTCGAAGCCGGCGTCGTTCGCCGCCGTCACCGTCACCACGACCGGCACGTCGACGCTCGCGCCGCGCGGTAAGGGTACGTTGAGGCTCGTCTTCCACGTGTCGCCGGCTTTGAACGTCGCCGGAGCCGATCCGGCGATGATCGCGATCTGATTGAAGCGCTGCAGGATGAACGGGGCTTGGTCGGTGTCCGAGGCGATGTCGAGGTCGATCGTTCCGTCCTTCTCGAGGACCCCATTGAAGGTCGTGTTTAACGCGCCATCCGGCATGAAGTCGATCTCGAACGTGCTGTTCTTCCCGCGCAGCAGACCGAGGGTGCCGTCCTCGTGATCTTCGCGGCCGGGCGTATAGGTCGTCGAGGTGAAGTCGTACGTGGCGCGATCGCCGGGCTGCAGCGGAACGATTCCGATTCGCGGCGCCGCGAGCGCCGCGCACGTCAACGCGCACGCCGCCGCACCCGCCAGCGCGAATAGCGGGATCCCGCGCACGCTCAACTCGCGGTTTGCGGCGCCGACCGGGTGAGTCGCGCAGCCGCCGCCTTGTCGACGAACCAGTTCAGGATTCCCTCGACGGGTTCGACGATCTGGATCGGATAGGTGGTTGGATCGTACGGGCCTTCGAGCACGTGGGCGAGCGCCTCGGCTTTCTCCTCGCCGGCCGTCGCGATGGCGATCCGGCGCGCGGCATTGATGACGAGCGGCGTTAGGGTGATGCGATATTCCGCGAACTTCTCGACGAAGGGCGCGCGCACGAGCAACTCGTCGTCGGTCGTCGGGTCGCTTCCGGGAAAGAGCGAGGCGGTATGCCCGTCCGGCCCCATGCCGAGCATGACCAAGTCGAAGCGCGGCAGCGCGCCGAGTTCCGCGCGCAGCACGTCGGCATAGGTACGCGCGGCGGTCGCCGGATCGATTTCACCTTCCATACGGAAGATGTGGCCGGGCGCGATGTCGCGCGGCGCGAGCAGCGTGGTGCGGGCCATCTTGAAATTCGAGCGGTCGTTGTCCGGCGGCACGCAGCGCTCGTCGCCGAAGAAGAAGAAGATCTTCGGCCAGTCGAGATCGTCGAAGGCGCTCGCCGCCAGCAGCCGGTAAGCGGCGGCCGGCGTCGACCCGCCTGCCAGGGCGACGTAGAAACTGCCGCGCACGTCGATCGCATGGCGGGCGGTGTCGGCGAAGTTTTGCGCGACGCGCGCAGCCAGCGCGGCCGGATCGTCGACGATCTGCAGATTCGGGGCGACGCCGCTCATCCCAGAATTTCGCGCACGGTCAGTAACGAGGTCTCGAAGATCTGGTCGCGCCGGTCTTCGAGGATGGCGCGCTCGATGAGCGAGGTGTTGTCGATGTTTTGGAGCGGCGCGAAGCGGGGCGGCTTGGCTCGAGCGCCTTCGACGCGCAACTCGACGACGGCCTCATCGTCGCTCAGCTCGGCGATGTACGTCGACGCGCTACTCGCGAGGACGACGCGCCGCACGCGCCGCTTATCGCCCTTGGTGACCCGCGTGAAGGGAATGCTGCGCCCGTCGCGTGCCCTGAAGTTTTCGTGCCCGGCCGATTGCCAGCTCAGCCGGCTCGCGAGCCAGCCGCCCAGATACAGCGCCTCGGCTTCGGAACCGCTCTCGATGGCGAGGGAGGTCAGCGAAAAAAGATCCTCCCGTAACGCCGGCTCGTCGAAGAATTGCGCGATCATGTCTTGCCAGGGCGCCAGTCGCATGAAGGCGAGATCGTGCAAGGTAACGTTGGGGAACCGCGACAAGAACTCGCCGAGTTCGCGGATCGTCTCCTCGCCCGCGGCCATTCCCGAGGAATCGACGAGCACGCTCGAAGCTTGCTCCGTCAGTCCGCTGAAGGTGCGGCTTTGCAGCAAACGCGCGCCGCTCCACCACAGAATCGTCGGAATTTCGTGCACCGAGAGTTCTTGGACGAGCGTGTGGATCGAAGCGTGCCCTACGTCGCCGACCGCGATGTCGACGCGTTCGTTGACGGTGGTGGCGTCGCCCGACTCGCGGGTCGAGGTCGCGACGTCGACTCCGCCGCCGGAGCGGGTCGAATCGAGCACGATGAGCCGGCACGGATGCTTGTCGGCGACGCGCATCGCACGCTCGAGAACCCACTCGCGGTGCGCCGGATCGTCGACGAACACGACGAAGTTCAGCGTCGCGACGCGCGGCGCGAGGTCCTGATGGACGCCGCCGGCCGTCTTTCGAATGCGCCGCAGTTCCTCGAGGATCGGGCCGATGTCGTTGATCGAGTCGACGTGGGCCGACATGATTAGATGCGCCTCCATTCGCGGCCGTCCGCAATCAAGAGGGCGTCCGCACTCTGCGGGCCTTGGCTGCCTGCGAGGTAATTCGGAAAGTCGGTCGCCCTCGATTCGCCCCAGCGCGTCATGATCGGGGTGACCGCCTCCCAGGCTCGCTCGACGGCGTCCCAACGCGTAAAGAGCGTCGCGTCGCCGCGCATCGCGTCGCCGATGAGCCGCTCGTACGCGGGCGCCGAAACGACGCCAAAGCCGGTGCCGTAGTTGAAATCCATCGTAACCGATCGAATGTGCATCTTCGCGCCCGGCACCTTCGCGTTGAATTTGATCGAGACGCCTTCGTCGGGCTGGATCTTCATGACGAGCGTGTTGGTCTCGATCGTGTCCTGGCCTTCGCCGAAGATGCGGTGCGGGATGTGACGGAAGCTGACGGCGATCTCCGAGTTCTTTCGCGCCAGACGCTTGCCGCTGCGCAGGTAGAAGGGAACGTCGGCCCAGCGCCAGTTGTCGATGTAGAATTTGACGGCCGCGTAGGTCGGCGTGTTCGAATTCGGATCGACGCTCGGTTCCTCGCGATAGCCCGGCACCGGTTTGCCCTCTACCAGACCCGGACCGTATTGGCCGCGGGCCGACATTTTGGGGACCTGATCCAGCGTGATCGGACGCAGCGCGGAGAGCACCTTGAATTTCTCGTCGCGGATGTGGTCGGCGGCCTGTGAAATCGGCGGTTCCATGGCTACGAGTGCGAGCAAGTTGATCACGTGGTTCTGGATCATGTCGCGCAGCGCGCCCGAGCTTTCGTAGTAGCCGCCCCGGCCTTCGACGCCGACCGTTTCGGCCGCCGTGATCTGCACGCAGTCGACGTAGAGCCGGTTCCAAATCGGCTCGAAGATCATGTTGGCGAAGCGCAGCGCCATGATGTCTTGGACGGGTTCCTTGCCGAGGTAGTGATCGATCCGATAGACGTGCTTTTCGTCGAAGACCTTCGTGACTTCGGCCTGCAAGGCACGCGCCGACGCGAGGTCGGTACCGAACGGCTTCTCGATGATGATGCGCGACCAGCCGTGAGCCTGATCTTTCGGCCCGAGGCCCGCGCTGCTGAGCTGCTGGATGATCTTGGTGAAAACGGAAGGCGGCGTCGAAAGGTAATAGAGCCGGTTGCCCGCGGTTCCGAGCGTCCGGTCGTTCTCCTCGAGCTGCGCGCGCAGCTGCCGGAAGGCCGCCGCATCGTCGAAGTCGCCGGCGATGTAGCTGATGTGGTTCGCAAAATCGGTCCAGAGCGGATCGCGCGCCGGCCCGCTCCTCGAGAACTCGTCGACCGCCTTCTTCATGTCGTCGCGAAATTGCTCGGGAGTCATTTCGGAGCGGGAGAACCCGACGATCGCAAAGTTCGTCGGCAAAACGTCGCCCAGGCGCAAGTTGTACATCGCGGGCATCAACATGCGCTTCACGAGGTCACCGCTCGCGCCGAAGAAGACGATCGAGCACGGATCGGAGATCCGGTTCGAATCGAGACCCTCGCGCAGAGGGTTCGGGGCTGCTCCGTCCGCCGTGAGGTCGCGGTCGAGAGTACCGAGTTCGGTCGCCATCAGCTTGCGCGCTCCAATGCAGTTCCCAGGCTGGTGTCCACTAGGCCCTTGCCATCAGGGCATCCCCAATTGCGTCCGCGACGGCGACGAGACCTCGCTCGGCGGGAACTTTGAATGCGATTCGTGCGCCGCGCCGTCCGCGGCCGTCGAGTGCTTCGAAGTCGCCCAAGGCCTGCGCCCGATACAAGGTCGCGAAGCTCGGCTTCCCCGGAACGTCGAGGTCCGCCTCGGGCGCGGCGCAGAGTTCGATGAAGACGCCCGTCGTCGGACCGCCTTTATGAAGTTGACCGGTCGAGTGCAAGACGCGCGGCCCAAAGCCGAAGGTGGTTGCGACCCGCAATGCCCGGCGAACCGTGAGGCGAATGGCCTGCAGCGCGCGCACGTTTTGCGCGTTCATCTCGACGAACGCGTTGAACGCGAGGTAGTCGCCCGGCCGGATCTGGGCGAGGATGCCGGCCAAGGCCGCCTCGAGGTCGTCGCCCGCACGCGCGGCGTCGCGCGAACCGGACAGCGGAAAGAGCGACGCCCACGCGTTCTCACGCGCCGGTTGCGGCTCGGGAAATTTGCCCTGCGCTTTGAACGCCTCGAGCAGCCGTTCGGCATGCTCTTTGGCAGCGTGCGCGTCCGGTTGATCGAACGCGTCGATCCCCAGGATCGTCCCGGCGGTCGCCGTCGCGATTTCCCAGAGCGCGAACTGCCGGCCGATGTCGAGCGAGTCGTGCATCGTCAAGCGCAGCACGGGGTGCCCCGCGCCCTCGAGCGCCGCGAGGCGGCTTTCGTCGGCCTCGTTGCCGGGCAGTCCCTGCCCGATGTAAGCGAACGCGCGGTCCTCGCCGTACTCGTCCGGTGCGCCGAGGCTCTCGCCCTCGACCGGGACGATGCCCGTGCCGTGCTTTCCGGTACTCTCGGCGAGCAGCTGTTCGACCCACGGGCCGAGCCCGGCGACTTTCGGATGCATCACGAGCGTTAACTTATCGCGTCCGGCTTTGGCCAAGAGCGCGATCGCCGCGCCGAGTGCTAGCGCCTCCGCGCCGGCGACCGGCGTCGTGCGCGCGTTCGCGGCGAGTTCGTCCAAGCCGCGATCGAGCAGCGCGGCGACGTCGTAGCCCGCCAGCGCCGCCGGCACGATGCCGAAGTAGGAAAGGGCCGAATAAGGTCCCACGACGGTCCGGTCGTTTTCGAAGACGCGACGGAATCCAAAAGGCTCGGCGTCGCTGTGGAGTCGGGTGTTGGGATCGGTGATCGCGACGAATTGCTTGCTCGCGGCATCGGCGCCGACGACCCGGCGCAAGCGATCGAAGAAGTAGCGGAAGAAGACCTCAGGCTCCGTCGTCGTGCCGCTCTTCGAAGCGAGGACGAACAGCGTCGTTTCGAGATCGAGCCGCGCTTCGAGTGCCGCGACTTGCCCCGGGTCGGTCGAATCGAGCACGTGCAGTTCGGGATAGCCTGCGACGGTGCCGAAGGTTTCCCGCAGCGCAGCGGGGACCAGCGCGTTTCCGCCGACGCCGAGGACGACGACGTGCCGGAAGAGTTTCGCACACTCGGCTGCGAAGGCGCCGAGTTCGTCGAGATCTTCGCGCAGGCGCGCGGGAAAGTCCAGCCAGCCTTGCTTCCGCGCGGGGTCGCTGTTCCAGAGCTGCGCGAGGAAGTCGTCGCTTGCCAAGCGCGCGAGCGCTCCGTCGAGGTCGATGCGCGCTTCGCCGAGCGCGAGCGAAACCCGCGGCTCGGTGCTGCCGAGCGTGCGGCGTTTGGCGTCGATCGCAGCGAGCACGGCCGCGTACGAGGCGGCGAAGGCGGCCACGCCCTCGACTTGCAGTCGCTGCGTGACGTCGAAGAGGGAGATCTGCGCGGCGGCAAGCTGCGTCAGCACGCTGCGCGCGCCTTCGAGATCGCTCTCGACGCTGCCGGGCCGCACGTTCCCGCGCGCCATCAAGACGTCGAGCGTCGCCGGCGGCATTGTATTGACGGTGTCGTTCCCGACGAGTTCTTCAACGTACAGCAGCTCGGCGTAGGCGGGGTTCTTCGTACCGGTGCTGGCCCAAAGCGGGCGCTGGACCAGCGCGCCCTTCGCGCGCAGCGCCGCGAAGCGCTCGCCTTCGAAGAGGCGCTTGTAGCGTTGGTAGATGAGCTTCACGTTGGCCACGCCGGCTTTGCCGAGCAAGCCGCGCAGCTGCGACCGGCCGGCATCGATACGGGCCTGCAACAGGGCGTCGACGGCGCTGTCGAGCCGGCTGACGAAAACGCTCGCGACCGACCCGATGCGCTCGATCGGCTCGCCGGCGGCGCTGCGCGCTTCCAGCCCTTCGAGGTAAGCCACGGCCGCCGCTTCGTACGTTTCGGCCGAGAAGATGAGGGTCACGTTGACGTTGATGCCGGCCGCGACGACGGAAGAGATGGCCGGGATGCATTCGGGCGTCGCGGGAATTTTGATCATCACGTTGGGCCGGTCGACCGCCGTCCACAAGCGCCGTGCGGCCGCGACCGTGCCTTCGGTGTCGTGCGCTAAGAGCGGCGAGACCTCGAGGCTGACGAAACCGTCGCCCGCGCCCGTCGCATCGTACAGCGGCCGGAATTCGTCGCAGGCCTGCCGGATGTCGTCGAGCGCGAGTGCCTCGAAGAGATCGCCCGCGTCGCGCGCGGGTTCGAGCGCGAGCTGCGCGCGCAGCTGCGCGTCGTAATCGGTCCCGCTGCCGATCGCCTTCTCGAAAATCGTCGGGTTCGAGGTGAGCCCGCGCAAGCCCAGGCCGATCAGGCCGTGCAGTTCCCGCGAGGAAAACATGCTGCGCCGGATGTTGTCGAGCCAAACGCTCTGGCCCGCGGCGGCGAGTGCTTGCAGCTGGGCGTTCACGTCGCTCAGGTCTTCGCGAGCAAACCGGAGGCGACGCCCGCGACGGCCTCGGGTGTGAAGCCGATCGCCTTGGCGATGTCGGCTGCCGGTGCGGAGAAACCGAAGCGGTCGATTCCGATCGCGACGCCGCGCTCGCCGATCCAGCGATGCCACCCGAACGTCGCGCCGGCTTCGATCGAAACGCGCGCCGGGACGCTGCGCGGAATAACCGAGTCGCGATAGGCTTCGTCTTGCGCGGCGAACTGCTCCATCGAAGGCATCGAGACGACGCGCGTCGCCGTGCCGCCGGCCTCGAGAATCTTCGCGGCCTCGACCGCCAGCGAGACCTCCGAGCCCGTCGCGATCAGCACGACGTCGGCCGGCTTCGTCGCCGCCGCTGAGCACGTACGCGCCGCGGCCGATCTCGATGTCGCGGGCGCCGAGGAACGGAACCTTTTGGCGGGTGAGGACGATCGCGCTCGGCCCGTCGTGCGCGATCGCGAACTTCCAAGCTTCGAGCGTCTCGAGCGAATCGGCCGGGCGGAAGGTGGCGAGATTCGGCGTCGCGCGCAAGCCGGCGAGTTGCTCGATCGGCTGATGCGTCGGCCCGTCCTCGCCCAGGAAGACCGAGTCGTGCGTGTACACGAAGATGACCTTCGAATAGCTCAGCGCCGCGAGCCGCACCGGCGGCTTCATGTAGTCGACAAAGTTGAAGAAGGTCGCGCTGAACGGCAGGTTGCCGCCGTGCTGCGCGATCCCGACCGAGATCGAGCCCATCGCGTGTTCGCGGATGCCGTAGTGGATGTTGCGGCCTTCGTACGTGCCGGGTTCGAAATCGCCCTGACCCTTAAGGTAGGTTTTCGTCGAGGGATCCAAGTCGGCCGAGCCGCCGATCAACTCGGGCAGTTCGGCTGCGATCGCATTCATGACCGTGCCGCCCGCGTCGCGGGTCGCAACGCTGCCGTTCTCCGCCGTGAACGTCGGCCAAGGAAGGTTGGCGGGTTGCGTCCCGGCCTGCGTGCGCTCCCATTGCGCGCGCAACTGCGGATTCTCGGCCTTCCAGCTCGCAAGCGTCGCGTTCCAGGCTTGTTCCGCGGCCGCGCCGCGCGTGCCGCGCTCGCGCCACCACGCCAGCACCTCGGCCGGCACGTAGAAATCCGGCTCGAGCGGCCAGCCGAAGAACTCTTTGGTCTTCTTGACGTTGTCGGCGCCGAGCGGCTCGCCATGGGCGGCGAACGTGTCGGCGCGCGGCGAACCGTAGCCGATGATCGTCCGCACGGCGATGATGGACGGACGCGGATCGGCTTTCGCTGCCGCGATCGCAGCGTCGATCGCGAAAACGTCGTTGCCGTCGTCGTGGGCCACCTGCTGCGCGTGCCAGCCGTAGGCCGCATAGCGCGCCAGCACGTCCTCGGTAAAGGTCACTTCGGTCGGCGCTGCCAGCGATACGTGGTTGTCGTCGTAGAGGACGATCAATTTTCCGAGCCTGAGGTGTCCGGCAAGCGAGGCCGACTCGGCCGAGACGCCTTCCATCAAATCGCCGTCGCTCGCGATCACGTAGGTGTGGTGGTCGACGATCTTTTGATTGCGATTGTAGACGGCCGCCAGGTGCGCTTCCGCGATCGCCAGGCCGACGGCGTTCGAGACGCCTTGACCGAGCGGTCCGGTCGTGACCTCGACGCCGGGCGTCATGTGCGACTCGGGATGACCGGGCGTCTTGCTTTCGAACTGGCGAAAATTCTTGAGATCTTCGAGGGTCAGTCCGGCGCCCGTCAAGTAGAGCAGCGCGTAGAGGAGCATCGAGCCGTGTCCCGCGCTGAGCACGAAGCGATCGCGATCGGGCCAGTGCAGGTCGCCGGCGTTGAACTTGAGATGGTTCGCCCAAACGGCGTAGGCCATCGGTGCGGCGCCTAGCGGCAATCCCGGATGGCCGGAATTCGCCTTTTGGACGGCGTCGATCGAGAGCATGCGGATTGCGTTGATGCGCTTCTGGACGTCGCTATCGGGCGGCACCGGTGCCTCTTTTCGAAGTGCTTTGGGGACTCGCTCGATTCGCCGCCGAGGACGCGGTTCCTCAGGCGTCCGCGGTCGTTTGGGCCGGCCCTCGCTCGGCCGCCGAGGTCTCCGCAACGGGCCGTCCGAGGGCATCGCCGGCAAAGGTGAGCTCGAGCCTCTCGCCGAGCGACAGCGGCCGCGGCGTCAGGGAACCTTCGTGTAGTCGCTTGGGATGTCGAACAGCGCGCGGTCGACCGCGCTCAGCGCGCGCACGTTTCCGCGCTCGGTCAAAAACGAGAAGCTCGGCGCCTGCCCACGGGATTGCGCGGCGCTCGAGCCGCTCAGGGTCATGAGCGAATAGAGTGCGAGTTTGTCGACGGGTTCCGGCGGGCCGCTGACGTGCGCCGTAACCGTCGGGCGGCAGCCGCCGCGCGCGACCATTTGCTCGGGCGCTCGCGGGTAGGCGGGCGCGGGCGCGTGAAAATCGACCGGACAAATCGCGTGCGGTTGCGCGAAGCCGGAGACGTACTCGTCGCGCGAGACGGCGTACGTGCCGTCGCGACACGAGCCGGTCGCTTGCGTCAAGGCGATCGTGTTGGTCGACGCAAAGTGTTGCGCCGTCAACCCATCGATGAGCACCGCGCCGAGCGCGCGAACCGCCCGCGTCACGTCGAGGATGCCGCTACCCGGCGCCGGCTCGGCCGCGGCGGCATGGTGCGGGGGCGCCGGTGCGGGGCTCGGAGCCGAATCGCTTTTCGGCGTCGTGTCGACGATGCGGTACGTCTTCTTATCGAGATCGAGTTCGATGAGTTGATGCAAGTCGCACTTACGGATCGTGGCGGTCTTGGCCAAAACGTCGTCGACGCGCTCCCAGGTGTTGTAGTAGGAATAGCGTTCGAGCCGCCCTTGCAGCAGATCGGCAAACGGGTTGAGCGACGCGCTGTTTGGTTCGATCAGCTGACCGCTCATCAGCGCGCCGATCAAGCCGCGTTTCTTCTTCGGATCGGGCGCGGGACTTTCGATCGAAGCCGCGTCGGCGCCGAAGGAGCCGGCCGGAGGGGCGGTCGCGTTCGCCGGTAACATCCGGTTGATCTCGTCGTACTGAATCCCGGACGCCATCGGTGCCGCGCCGGCGCGCACTGCCGCGACGGCAGCCAGAAGCGCGAAAGAAACGAAGACGATCGTACGTTTCACGATGCTCCTCACGGCCGGCAAGAGCTTTTGGAGTGAATTGCCGGGAGCGCGCACGCCCTCCTTGGTAGGATAATTCGGGAACCGGGGGTACCTCGCGCGCATGGATCACGCGCGAATGGAAAGCTTACGGCTGCAGATCGAAGCGCTCGGCGCGGACGCGGCCGGACTTCGCGGAACGGCCGGCGCCGCCGTGGACGAAGTCATCGAGGCGCTCGACGTCGGCGACTTGCGGGTTTGCGAACCCGACGGCGAGTCGTGGGTAACCCATGCCTGGATCAAGCAGGCGATCCTCATGTACTTTCGGCGCTGGGACAGCGTGGTAGTGGGCGAGCATAGCTACCCGGAAGGCGCGGCGAAATATCGCGCGTTGCCGCCGAGTTTTTTCGACAAGCTTCCGACCAAACGCAACTTCGAAGCGCTCGGCGCCCGCTGCGTGCCGCCGGGCGTCGCCCGTTACGGTTCCTTTCTGGGACGCAACGCGATCTTGATGCCGGGCTTCATCAATATCGGCGCGTACGTCGACGCGGGCACGATGGTCGACACGTGGGCGACCGTCGGCTCGTGCGCGCAGATCGGAAAGGACGTTCACTTGGCGGGCGGCGTGGGAATCGGCGGCGTGCTCGAGCCGCCGCAAGCGCAACCGGTCATCGTCGAGGACGGCGCCTTCATCGGATCGCGCTGCGTCGTCGTCGAAGGAGTCTTCGTGGGACGCGAGGCGGTCCTGGGGGCCGGCGTGGTCTTGACCGCGAGCACGCCGATCGTCGACGTGCGCGGTCCGACGCCGCTGGTGAGCCGCGGACGGGTCGCCGCGCGCTCCGTCGTCATCCCCGGCTCGCTTCCCAAGGATTTTCCAGCCGGCTCGTTCGGAGTACCGTGTGCGCTCGTCATCGGCGAGCGCAACGCCTCGACCGATCGCAAAACCTCGCTCGAGCGGGCCATTCGAGACTACGGAGTAGCGCTATGAATCCAGCCATCGAATCCGTGAGCGGGTCGGTCATCCGTGCCTTGCACGCACGGCGCAAGCCGAGTTCGATCGATCTCGGCCTGGGCGAACCGACCTTGCGGCCGAATCTCGCCTACTTCGAGCGCGCCACCACGTGGGTCGGCGAGCACGGCTGCCGCTATTCGAGCAACATCGGCCACGACGATCTGCGGGAACTTATCGCGGCGCGCTACGCCTACCCCGGGCTCGACGACAAAGCGAACGTGTGCGTGATGACCGGTTCGCAAGAGGCGGTCTACGTTGCAATGAAAACGCTGCTCGACCCGGCGCGCGACGAAGTGCTGCTGGTCGAGCCGGCCTTCCCGGTTTATGCCAAGATCGCGCAAGTCGAAGGCATCCATCTGCGCAGCGTCACGATGGACCCGAGTGACGGCTGCGCCTTCGACGCGGCCCGCATCATCGGCGCCATCGGGCCGCGCACGCGCCTCATCGTCTTGTGCTCGCCCTGCAATCCGACGGGCCGCATCATCTCGAAAGCGGCGACCGCCGAAATCGCCAAAGCCCTGCTCGAGCGCGAAGGGCCGCCGATCTATCTGCTGCACGACGAGATCTACCGCGAACTCGCATATACCGACGACGCCGGCGAATTCGGGAAAGTTTACCCCTATACGATCGCGGTCAACTCGCTCTCGAAGAGCAATGCCCTCACCGGCCTGCGCATCGGCTGGCTCATCGCGCCGCGCGAAGTCATGCCCGCGATCGTCAAAATGCACGGCTGGGCGACGTCCTGCGCGAGCACCTTCGCGCAACGGGTCGCCTTCGAAATCTTCGCCGCCGGCGACCTGCGGAGCCATACCGAGTGGTACGCCGGTCAACGCGCGGTCGCGCTTGCCGCCGCGCGTACCGAAGGTCTGCGCGCGATCGAGCCCGACGGTGCGTTCTACCTTTGCCTCGACACCGGCGCCGAGGACACGCTCGGATTCGTCGAACGCCTCATCGACGAGCGCGACGTCATTGCGATCCCCGGCCACATCTTCTCGCCCTCGCTGCGCGGCTGGCTTCGCACGAGCTTCGTCGCTTCGCCCGATGAGATCCGGCAAGGCTATGCGCGCATCGCCGAACTCGCGGCGCTTGTCCGATCCTCGCAGCACGCGGGGCAGTTGGCGTCGGGGGCGCGCTCTTAGCGGCGTCGCTGCCGGAAGATTCCGGTGCGGCGGGGACGGAGCACGCCGGGGACGCTCGCGATTTTCCATCCACGGAAAATCGCTGCTCGGCCACTTTTTGCTCCCGCCCTCCGGGGCTCCGTAAAAAGTTGGACGCCCCGTCGTTGCTCCGTCCCCGCGGTACCGCAATCTTCAGCGAGAGATTCTGTTAGGTGCGTTTCCCCGATCGTGAGTGCTGTCGCGACGAACGCGAGTGACGGAAAAGAGTGCGGCGAACGCTAGGCGAGAGCTGAGGGGGGGATGCCGAGGGCGTGGGCGGCGACGGCTTGGAGGGCGGCGCGCGGGACGAGACCGATCGTCTCGCTGCGCTCGACGGCGATGCCGCGGCGCGCAGCGTTGCGGCGGATGAATTCGAAGACGCGCTGGAGCGGAACGGCGGCGGGGTCGGTCAAGTTGCACGAGACTTGTACGCGATCCGGACCGAGGCTGATGCCGAGGGCGCGTACGGTGCGGAGGCCGCCGTTGCGTTCGCGCAGCGCGCGTGCGATGGCGCGGGCCGCGTCGAGGTTGCCGCTAGCGAGGACGACGTTGAAGGCGATGAGGACGTCGCGCGCGCCGACGGCGATCGAACCGGCGCTGGGGTGCGCGGGTACGTCGCCGGTGTCAGGCGGACCGGTCGGGTGCGGGCCGGCGACGAGGCCTTCGAATTGGCCGGCGCGCACGTCGGCGAGCAAACGGCGTTTCGGGTTGGTGGCGGCTTCGCCGTAGAACATCGCCGGGACGCCGGTGCGCTCCCAGATGCGCGCGGCGGTTTCGCGGGCCAGTTCGACGGCTTCGCGCATGGGCGTTCCGTCGAGCGGAACGAACGGCAAGACGTCGAGGGCTCCGATGCGCGGATGCGCGCCGCGGTGCCGGCGCAGGTCGATGCGCGCGGTGGTGACTTCGGCGAGGGCGAGGGCAGCGCGGCCGACTTCGTCGCGCGGGCCGAAGAACGTGAAGACCGTGCGGTTGTGAACGGGATCGCTGGTGCGATGCGCGAGCAGTGCGCCCGCCCTTTCGATCGCGCTCGCGCAGGCGTCGACGATCGCCGGGTCGCGGCCTTCGGAGACGTTGGGGACGCACTCGAACAGCGCCGGCACCTCAGCCGAGCACGGCCGCGATCGCGCGCGCGACGTCGGGGACCGCGATCGCGTCGCCGCCCGGATCTTTCGCGCCCCCGGGTGGTGCGACGATCGTTTCGAAGCCCAGCTTGCGAGCCTCGGCGATGCGCCGCGCGCGCTGCGCGACCGGGCGCACTTCGCCGGAGAGTCCGAGCTCGCCGAATGCCGCGCTCGCCGGCGGCAGCGGAATTCCGCGGAAGGCCGAAGCGACGGCCAGCGCGATGCCGAGATCCGCTGCCGGTTCGACGACGCGCAAACCGCCCGCGACCGAGGCGTAGACGTCGAACGCGCCGAGATGCAAACCGGCGCGCCGTTCGAGTACCGCCAAGATCATCGCGAGCCGGGCCCGATCGAGGTTCGCGGCGAGGCGCTGCGGCGTGCCGTAGGCCGTCTCGCCGACCAGCGCTTGAATCTCGACGAGCACCGGGCGCGAACCGACGATGCCCGCCACGACGCACGAGCCGCTCGGCCGTTCGCGGCTGCGCGCCCCGCCGAGAAAAAGTTGGGACGGGTTGCGCACTTCGTGCAGACCGCGTTCGTCCATGGCGAACACGCAGATCTCGTCGGCGCTGCCGAAGCGGTTTTTGTGCGCGCGTACGATGCGATGCTCCGCGCCGTTATCGCCCTCGAAGTAAAGCACGGTGTCGACGAGGTGCTCGAGCAGCCGCGGGCCCGCGATCGAACCGTCTTTGGTGACGTGGCCGACGAGGAAGGTCGCGCAGCCGGTCGCCTTCGCGAACGTCATCAGCGCCGCGGCGCAGTCGCGCACTTGCGCGACGCTCCCGGCGAAGGATTCGACCTCCGGCAGCGACATCGTTTGGATCGAATCGACGATCAGCGCCCGCGGCCGCAGCGTTTCGAGCTGCTCGAGGATCGCGCGCAGATCGGTCTCGGGGTACAGCAAAAGTTCGTCTGCCGCGCCGAGGCGAGCCGCGCGAAGCTTGGTTTGTGCCGCCGATTCCTCGCCGCAAACGTAAACGGTCGGTCCGGCCTGCCGTGCCAAGTGAGTTGCGATCTGCAGCAGCAGGGTCGATTTGCCGGCACCGGGCGGTCCGCCCAGCAGCACGAGGCTGCCGGGTACGATGCCGCCGCCGAGCAGCGCGTCGAATTCGGCGAAGCCGCTGGAGATGCGTTCGGTGTGAGCCGGCGCGACGTCCGCTAAGCGGACGGGTGCGACCAGCGCGCTCGGACGGCGCAGCGCGCCGGCGCGCGGCTTTGCGGGAAGAGGAGCCTCGGCGAACGTGTTCCAGGCTTCACATGCCGGGCAGCGCCCCAGCCAGCGCGTCGACTCGTGTCCGCACGCCGAGCAAAAGAAGAGCGTCCGCGCTTTAGCCATGCGGGATGCGTTCGGACGCGAAGATGCGAGTTCCCGAAGCGCCTAGCCGCGCTGGGCGCTAGCGATGGCCGCCGGAGAACCCGCGCCCGCCGCCGGACGAACCGTGGTAACCGCCCGTCGAGCCGTGGTAGCCGCCGCCGTTCGAACCGTTCCAGCCCCCGTTCGAGCCGTGCCATCCGCCGCCACCGTACGGGTTCGCCGGATTGTGGTAGCCGCCGCCCCAGCCGTAGCCGCCGCGGTAGCCGTAGCCGTAGTAGCCGCCACGATATCCATAATATCCGCCGTAGTACCCGCCGCGATACCCGTAGTAGCCGCCGTAATACGGCCAGAGGGAACCGAAGGCGAAGCCGATCCCGAAAGCTGCGACGGGATAATACCAAGGATAGTAGCCGCCGTAATATGCCCCGCCGTAGTACCCGCCGCCGTAATAGGGATAACCGTAACCGTAACCGTAGGCCGGCGCCGGGCCAGCTCCGGTGTCGTTCGTTATCGTGTACGGCGTGTCGATCTGCAGCGCGACGAAGATCTTGCCCGCGGTGTAGCCGGTGATCGTGACGCGCATGCCCTCGATCAAGCGCAATCCAGTGGGATTGATGATCGTACCGTCACGCAGTTGCACGCTGTCGACGAAGCCGCGATCGTCGTTGAGCGCGAGCGCGTACTTGCCGTCGAACGACGCAATCGAACCGGTGATGGTTTCGTGCACGGGGGCGGGCCGGGCGTACGTGGGCAAGGCTCCGGACGCCGCTTGCGCGGTTGCAACGCTCGGCAAAACGACGGCGACGAGCGTCAAGCTCACCGCAAGTTTCCTGAGGGCCGAACGCGCAAAAGCGAGCATGGTAATTTTCATCTTTCTCCTAACGCGCGAAGCGGCCCTGGAGTGCCCTTGGCGTTCAAGGTTTGGAGCCGGGCGGCGAGAACGCTGGCGCACGCAATGAGTGGCTTCGCGCACGTCGCGATCGACGGCCCGGCGGGCAGCGGGAAGACGACCGTCGCGCGAGCCTTGGCGCGCCGGCTGGGAATGCTCTACCTCGATACCGGCGCGATGTATCGGGCGGTAGCGCTGGCCGCGCTGCGCGCGAAAATCGATCCCGGAGACGAGGCCGCCGTCGAGCGGCTGGCGCGCGAAAAGCCCATCCGGGTCGTTTCCGATGCGGCCGTCCCGCGCGGCTACCGCGTCTTCGCCGGGCTCGACGAGTTCGGCGACGAGCTCGAGAGCAGCGAGGTAAACCGCGTCGTTTCGCAGGTTGCGGCCTTTCCGCGGGTCCGCGACCTGATGGTCGCGCGCCAACGCGAGATCGCCGCGGGCGGACCGGTCGTCATGGCCGGCCGCGACATCGGAACCGTCGTCCTGCCCGACGCCCCGGTTAAAGTCTACTTGACGGCGTCGCCCGACGCGCGCGTGGCGCGCCGCTTCGCCGAGATGAGCGAGCGCGGGGCGGCCGTCGGCGCCGAGGAGTTGCGCGCCCAGATGGGCGAGCGCGACCGGCTCGACGAGAGCCGGGCGGTGGCGCCGCTCCGGGCCGCGCCGGGAGCGACCGTCATCGACTCGAGCCGGCTGAGCGTGGACCAGGTCGTCGACCGGATTGCGGCCTTGGTTGCCGAGGCAGCCGGGTGAATCTCCCCTTTTATGCCTTCAGCCGTGGCCTGCTGCGCCTGATCCTCCGGCTGGTTTGGCGTCTGCGGGTGATCGGTGCCGAGAACGTGCCCCTCAGCGGGCCGCTGATCGTGGCCTGCAACCACGTCTCGTACTTCGATCCGCCGGCGCTGGGCTCGGCGGCACCGCGTCCGTTACGGTACATGGCGAAGGCCGAGCTCTTCAAGATCCCGGTCCTTGGGCCGGCGATCGCCGCCTTGGGCGCCTACCCCGTCGACCGCTCGCGCGGCGACGTCTCGGCGATCAAGCGCTCCCTCGACGTGCTGCGCACCGGCGCCGCTTTGGGTATCTTTCCCGAAGGGACGCGCAATCCGAGCGGGTCGATCCGGGCGCAGCAGGGGGTGGCGTTGCTCGCCACCCTGTCGGGGGCCACGGTGCTGCCCGCCTACATCGACGGCAGCGCGCAGGCCCGGCGCTTGCACCGCATCACGGTCGTCTTCGGCGAACCGATGCGATTCGAGCGCACCCAGAAAGCGAGGCGCGAGGACTTGGCGAAGCATACGGATGAGATCATGAACCGCGTTTTCGCGCTCCGAGAGAGGCTCTAGTGCAGATCAAGAAGGCCAAGACCCAAGGGTTCTGCTTCGGCGTGGCCATCACGGTGAAGAAGGCCGAAGAGACCGTCGCCTCGGCCGGCAAGGTCACGACGCTGGGCCACATCGTGCACAACCCGCAAATGGTGCGCTCGTTCGAAGAGAAGGGACTGCGCAACGCCCTCTCCGTCGACGAGGTCGACTCCGGGACGCTCTTCGTGCGCGCGCACGGCCTGCCCGTCGAAGTCTTCGAGAAGGCCAATCAAAAGGGACTGCAAATCGTCGACGCGACCTGCCCGATGGTTACGAAAATTCACGTGCAGGCGGAGAAGCTGCGCGCCGACGGCTACAAGATTCTCGTCGTCGGCGATCCCAACCATCCCGAGGTCAAGGGCACGCTGAGCCACGTGCCCGGCGCGTGGTGCATTCAAAGCCCCGGCGACGTCGATGCGCTGCCGCGCGCGAGCAAGGTGGGCGTCGTCGTGCAATCGACCTGGTCGGGCGCGGGCTTCACGGAGATCGTTCAAAAGCTCAGCTCGAAGTATTACGAAGTGCGAGCGGTCAACACGATCTGCACCGACACGCACAACCGGCAATTCGAGGCGGCCCAGCTCGCCAAGGAAGTCGAAGTGATGGTCGTCGTCGGCGGCAAGACCTCGGCCAACACGAAGCACCTCGCCGACCTGGCCGCGACGCAGGGCGCGCGCTCGTACCATATCGAGGGTCCGGACGAATTGCAGCCGCACTGGTTCGAAGGCGTCGCCGTTGCGGGTCTGATGTCGGGCGCGTCGACGCCCGGCTGGCTCGTCGATCGCGTCGAGGAGCGCATGGAGGCACTCAGCCGTCGAGCTAGTTAGCGTTATCGAGGCCCATCTCGCGCGCACGATCGAGCGGCACCGCGGATCGTCTCCGATTTACGAGATGATCCGCTATCATTTCGGTTACCACACGCCCGGAAAGGCCATGTCCGGCAAGCGCCTGCGTCCGCAGCTGCTGCTGCGCACGGCGCTAGCGGAGGGCGGGACCGTCGAATGTGCGCTGGACGCAGCGGTGGCAATCGAGATCCTGCACAACTATTCGCTCGTACATGACGATATTGAAGACGGCGACGAACTGCGCCACGGGCGCACCACGATCTGGGCGCAGTTCGGGATTCCGCACGGAATCAACGCGGGCGACGCCCTGTGCGCCATCAGCTATCTCACCCTGCTGCACGAGGAGGCCGTCGTTCCGAGCAACCGCGTGGTCGAGATGTTGCAGGTGCTCCACGAAGCGAACTTGCTCATGTGTGAAGGTCAGGGTCTGGACATCAGCTTCGAGACGCTGCCCACGGTCTCGATGGACCAATACCTCGAGATGATCGCGGGAAAAACGGGCGCGCTGTTCGCGGCGTCGTGCGAACTCGGCGCGCTAGCCGCCGGCGCCGAACCCGAACGCGCCGCCGAGTACGCCAAGCTCGGGCGCGCCTACGGCCGCGCCTTCCAAATTCGTGACGACGTGTTGGGCACGTGGGGCTTGAGCAGCGTCACGGGAAAACCGAGCGGCGCCGACATCGCGCGCCGCAAGTGGAGCTTCCCGGTCGTCTGGGCCCTGGAAACGCCGCCTTCGGCCGACCGCGACATCGTCGCGCGGGCCTACGAGCGCTGCTCGCGGCTCGGGCTCGAAGGCGTTCCCGAAGTGATCGGCGCGCTCGAGCGCTTGGGCGCGCGCGTCGCCGCCGACGAGATGCACGACCGCGCGCTGGCCGAAGCCGACGAAATCGCGGCCCGGGCTTCGCTCGATCGCGAGAACGCGGTCCGCGATTTCCTCGCCCTCGGAGCGCGGCGCGTTGCGTAGCGCGGTGCGCGCGGCGAACCCCGCGGTCGAACGCGCCGATCGCTCGGCGCTGAGCGAAACGCTCGTCCTGGGGGCGATTCTTTTTGCCGGATTTCTGATCCGGCTCCTTTTCATCCACGCCGACGGTTTCAAAAACGACGTCGGCACGTTCGAGTCGTGGGCCTTGACGCTGGCCGAGCATCCGCTGCGCGATTTCTACGACAAAGCCGGTTTCGCCGACTACCCGCCCGGCTATTTCTTCGTGCTCTGGGGCGTTGGGCACGCGTATAAGTTCTTGGTGCACGACGACCCCGGCTACGGGATCCTTAAGATCTTCGTCAAGCTCCCGGCGATCTTCATGGATCTAGTCGACGGGTATTTGATCTTCGCGATCGTGCGCCGCTTCGCGTCGCTGGCCTGGTCCTTCGCCGCGATGGCGCTGTTCGTGTTCAATCCGGCCGTCATCTTCATCTCGGCGTACTGGGGACAGGTCGACTCGGTTGCGGCGGGCATGACGCTGGCTTCACTGCTCCTGATCGTCAACGCCGATCGCGCGAGCCGAAACGCGCTCTCGCTCTACGTCGTGTTCGCCTGGCTCACGCTCGCCTATTCGATTCTGATCAAACCGCCCGCGATCGTCGTCGTACCGCTCTTGTTGGCTTTTCCGTTCGCAACGCGCGACGGCGCCGCACGCGTCGCGCGTTTGCGCGCGACGGGGCTCGGGATCTTGGCGGCGCTGGTTCTCGCCTACGACGTCGCGATCGCCTTTCACCCGGTCCTCAATCCGATTGCCGAGTTCAGGTGGCTCTACGAGCGCTACGCCTACGCCAGCGGGGTCTACGCCTACAGTTCGGTTAACGCGTTCAACCTCTACGCGCTGGTCCACCACTTCTGGGAATCGGACACGCAGCTCGTTCCGGACTGGGTGCTGTTCGACCGGCACGTCGGGCTGCCGCAGTACGTCTGGGGCATCTTGCTGTTGCTGGTCGCCGCGGGCCTGGTCGTATCGCGCTTCGTGCAGCGGCGCGAGATCGTCGCCTTGCTCGAAGGCGCGATGATCCTGTCGCTCGGGTACTTCGTGCTTTCGACCCGGATGCACGAGCGCTACATCTTCAACGCGGTCGCGCTGGCGGTTCCGCTCGTGTTCTACCGGCGGCGCTACCTCTATGCGGCCTTCATTCTGTCGGCGACGCTGCTCGGGAACCTGCTCTATTCGCTCGACTACCTCTACGTCATGGATGCAAAGATTCAGGGCGTGGACGCGGGCAATCTCATGCCGTTCTTGAGCCGGCCGGCGGCGTTCGCGAACGTGCTGACGTTCTTCTACTTGGGCTACGTCTACCTCGGCTCGGGCAGCGACGTGCTGGACCGCGTCGACGTGGGCGGGCTGGCCGCGCGCGCGGGCCAAACGGTCCGGCGCTGGTTCGCTCCGCTCGAAGGCATCAGCGCGATGACGGTGCGCGACTGGGCGATCGCGGGGGGCATGAGCGCCGCCTCGTTCGTCTTGACCTTCGTCAACTATTGGTTTCCGGCGGAGAAGATCTTCGACGAAATCTACTACGCGCGCGCCGGTGAAGAATATCTGCAGCACCGCGAGATCTTCGAGTTCACCCATCCCCCGTTGACGAAACTCCTCATCACCTTCTCGATGATGCTGTTCGGCGGCATGCACGGGCTAGGCGACACCTCGTGGGGCTGGCGCTTCATGAACCTCGTCGTCGGCGCGCTCATGGTGCTGGTGCTGTACTGCTTCGCCAAGCGCATGTTGGGCTCGACGCTCTTTGCCTCGCTCGCCGCCGGGTTCTTACTTTTCGACGGCTTTCATTTCGCGCAGTCGCGAATCGCCACGCCCGAAATCACCGTCGCGTTTTTCTCGCTGCTGACGCTCTACGCGTTCTACCGCTATTGGATCGCGAGCCAAGTCCGCATCAGCCCCCGCCTCGAAGCGCCGGTGATCAGGGCGAGCTTCGGAGCGATCGGGATCGCGACGCTGCTCGCGCTGGTCTTGACCTTCGCGGTAGCGCACAGCCAGAGCGCGGCGGCGCGCATCGTGGCCTTCCTTTACTTCGAACTGGCCGGGTACTTGGCGGTGCGCGTCTTCCTGCCGCGGCTCTTGAAGCCGGCCGACCTCGTTTCGTACGCCGACGGCTCGTGCGTGCTCGAAGGGACGTTGGCCACGCCCGACGGCGGCCTCGTGCCGGCCGGCTCGCAGGCGATCGTTCCGGGCGAGACGACGCGCGTCGAGAAGGGCAAGCTCAGTTACGTCGAGCCGCCGCCGCGCATCGAATACGCGCGCGGCGGGACGATGAAGTACGCGACGCCCGAAGGCGAGGCGTCGTTTTCGCCCGACGGCCTCATGCAGACCGCCGACGCCACGATCGGCCGGCGGGACGCGCGCTTCTGGCTTTGGATGCTGGCGCTGAGTGCGGGCTGCCTCGCCGCTTGCAAGTGGAACGGCCTCTTCGACTTCTTCGTGGTATGGTTCGTCGCCGGGCTCGTCGTCGCGCAGCCCTACTGGAGCGCGCTACTGCGCGCCATCGGACGGCCGGCCGAAATCCGCCCCGCCGTCATCGGAAACCCGCGCGGGTTCTCGCTCGACATCGTCATGGGGACGATGCTGCTGGTCGCCGCCACGATCTACGTGCTCAGCTACATTCCGTACTTCTCGCTGGGTCACGGGCTCGGGGACCTGGTCGAATTGCAGAACGGCATGTACTGGTATCACCACAACCTCAAAGCGACGCACCCGTACTCGTCGCAGTGGTGGCAGTGGCCGATCTTACAAATCCCCGTTTCGTACTACTACCACGACTTCCGTACCGGAGCCGCCGTGCAAAACGGGGCCGCGTGTTGCGTCGGCGAGATTCTCGCGCTGCCCAATCCCGCCGTGTGGTGGCTCGGGCTCGTCTCGGTCCCGTACGTCGCCTGGCTCGCCTGGCGCGAGCGCACCAAGGGCTACATCCTGCTGATCGCCGCCTACGTGATCCAGTGGCTGCCCTGGATCGCCTCGCCGCGGCTCGCGTTCGAGTATCACTTTTTTCCGAACTTGGCGATCATCTGCATCGCCAACGCGATTCTGATGCAGCGCATCTGGCGGCTCGCCGCGCCTCTGTCGGGGAAATATAGTTGGCCGAAGGTGGCGGTCGGAACCTATCTGGTGCTCGTCTTCGCGGCGTTCGTCTACTGGTATCCGGTGGTTTCGGGCGCGCCCATCACGTACAACGCGTGGTCGGCCCGGATGTTGACCTGGCTCGAGGGCAACAACTGGATCAACCCGCACCCGGGTAGTTAGCCATGTCGGGTCATTCCAAGTGGCACAACATCAAACTCCGCAAAGGGAAGGCCGACGCGCAGCGCGGTGCGCTGTTCACCAAACTCTCGAAGGAGATCATTCTCGCGGCCAAAGGCGGCTCGCCCGATCCCGAAGCGAACTACCGCTTGAAGATGGCGGTTGAAAAGGCGCGCGAGAACAACGTCCCGCAAGATAACATCAAGCGCGCGATCGCGCGCGCGACGGGAGCCGACGGCGCGAAGGAGATCGAGGAGATCCGCTACGAGGGTTACGGGCCGGCCGGCGTCGCCATCGTGGTCGACGCGGCGACCGACAATCGGAATCGCACGGCGGCTGAATTGCGCTTTCTCTTCAGCCGGCACGGCGGCGCGCTCGGCGAATCGGGCAGCGTGGCTTGGATCTTCGAGCCGCGCGGGCTGATCGAGGTGGAGAACGGCGCGCTGAACGAAGATGCGCTGACCGAACGGGCTCTGGTCGAGGGCGTGGTCGACGTTCGTTACAGCAGCGACGGCGAACCCTCCGAGATCGTCACCGAGCCGGCCGCGTTGGCAGCTGCACGGGAACGCTTGAGCGCCGCGGGATTGCGCGTGAAGTCGATGGTGCTCGGCGTCGAGCCGCGCCAGAGCGTGACGCCGCAGGACGAGGAGTTGCGCGAGATCGTCGGGCTGCTCGACGCGCTCGAAGAACACGAAGACGTCGTGCGGGTGTATTCGAATGCGGAGTTCAACCTCGCGCAGCTCGAAGCACTCGCCTAGTGTGACCGGCGAGGCGACGCGCGTGCCGGCCGCTGCGCGCCGCGGCGGCTTCTTCGAGCACGATTGGCTCTTTGCCGTCGCGCTGGCGACGTTCGTCGGCACCGCGGTTTGGTTCGGGGGCGCCGTTCGCGACTTCTTCGCGCCCGCCTCGACGACGATCACCGTTCCCACGCTGATCGGACAAACCTCGAGCGATGCGGTCGGCTCCGCGGAACGGGCCAAACTGCGCGGGGTCATCGTCGAACGCGCCGCTAGCGACCGCTATCCGGCCGACGTCGTCATGCGCCAGGATCCGGCGGCCGGAACCGAAGTGCGCGCCGGCCGGCAAATCTCGCTGGTCGTTTCGACCGGCTTGCAGATTTTCTCGATGCCCGACCTGCGCTACGAGGACTTGCGTGAAGTCAACCTCGATCTGGCCCACGACAAGCTCCAACTCGGCAAAGTCAAAACCGTCGCGAGCGACGAGGTGCCGGCCAATCGCGTCGTGGCGCAAGATCCCGTGCCGCTGACGGCCGTTCGGGTCGGCACGGTCGTCAACGTCGAGCTCTCGAAGGGGGGGCCGCCCGCGATCCGCGTTCCCAAGTTCGAAGGGCTGAGCGTCGACGACGCGCGCGAGCTGGCAGCGCGCTCGCACGTCGTGCTGGGCCAAGTCGTCTGGACGCCTTTCGGCGGCGGCGGGCCCGCGCGCGGCGTCGTCGTGCGCCAGAATCCGGCCGCGAACGCTTCGATCGATCCCTCGCAGGCCGTTTCGCTGCAGGTCAGCGCGGGGCCGGGCGTGGCGGGCTACCTCGTGCGTCAGGTCCACGCGGTCGCGACCGTTCCGTCGCCGCAGGACGGAACCGAACGCGCGCAGCGCGTGCGGATCGAGGTGCGCGATCAAACGGGTACGTGGAACGTCTACGACGCGTACGCGCAGCCCAAACAAAAGCTGGACTTCAACCTGACGGTCGTCGGAACGAGCGAACTCGACGTCTACGTCGACAACGAGCTGATCAGTTCGACGAAACTCGGCGTCGAGCCGGCGCAGAAACCCTCGCCGGGGGCCGACGGCGCGAGCTCGAGAGGAGACACCCGCTGATGCGAATCGCGCCTTCGCTGCTTTCCGCCGATTTCAGCCGCATCGCCGAACAGATCGCGCTGGTCGAAAGGGCCGGCGCCGATTACCTGCACCTCGACGTGATGGACGGCCGCTTCGTTCCCAACCTCACCTGGGGCCCGAAGATCGTCGGCGATTTGCGGCACGCTCTCGCCCCTGACCTTCGACGCGCATCTGATGATCGTCGAACCCGAGCGTTACGTCGAAGCATTCCGCAAGGCCGGCGCCGACATCATCACCGTCCACCAAGAGGCGAGCGTCGCACCTCGATCGCACGCTCGCGCAGATTCGTGCCACGGGCGCGCGGGCCGGGGTCGCGCTGAACCCCGCCACGCCGGTCGCGCTGCTCGAAGACGTCATCGGCGTGCTCGATCTGATCTTGATCATGAGCGTCAACCCGGGCTTTAGCGGACAGTCCTTCATCCCGAACGCGCTCAAGAAGCTGCGCGAAGCGCGCGCGCTGATCGATCGCCACAATCCGGCCTGCGAGCTCGAAGTCGACGGCGGAATCGGCCGCGAGAACATCGCCGAAGTCGTCGCCGCGGGCGTCGATACGGTCGTCATGGGTTCGAGCATTTTCGGTGCCAAGGATCCCGCGGCCGAACTGCGGGCGCTGCGCGCGCTCGGTGAAGCCGGCGCTAGGGTGGCCGCCAGCTGACCGAGGATGCGCTGGTCGCGGCGCTTCGCGCGATCGTCGAAATCGGAACTCCGGGCGCGCGGCGCGTCACGCTTGGAATCGGCGACGACGCGGCGGCCTGGCGGCCCTCGCGCTCGCACCTGTCGGTCATCACCAGCGACGCGCTGATCGACGGCGTGCACTTCCTTTCCGGCGCAACCGCCGCGCGGGCGATCGGCCATCGCGCTATGGCAGCGAATTTGAGCGACGTCGCCGCGATGGGTGCCCGGCCGGTCTTAGCCACGGTCGCACTCGGCGTTGCTCCCGAAACCGCCGAAGCGTGGATTCTCGAATGCTATCGCGGGATGGCGGCGCTGGCGGGACGGTATCGCGCCGGCATCGTCGGCGGCGACATCGTACGCGCGCCGGCGCTCACGCTGGCGCTGACCGTGGTCGGCGAAGTTGCGCCGCTCCGGCTCAAACGGCGAAGCGGCGGCAAAGCCGGCGACGTCGTCGCCGTCACCGGTCCGCTCGGTGCCAGCCGCGCGGGCCTCGAGATCGTGCGCAACGCGAGCCCGGTCGAGGCCGGCGTCCGGGCCGCTGCGCTGGCGGCCTACGAGACGCCCGAACCGCGCGTCCGCGAAGGCCGCTGGCTGGCGGCGTCGCGCAACGTGCACGCGATGTTGGATTCATCCGACGGCCTGTCGACCGATCTCGGGCGGCTCGCCGCAGCGAGCGGGTGCGGCGCGACCCTTTCGTCGCTGCCGATCCATCCTGCCGCCGAGGCGGTGGCGCGAGCAGCCGGGGCCGAGCCGCGCGCGTACGCGCTGGACGGCGGCGAAGATTTCGAGCTGATCGCCGCGATCGCGCCGCGCGCGTTCAGCTATTTGGCGGCGCGCTTCGAGCGGCACTTCGGCAAACCGCTGCTCGCCGTCGGGCGGCTCGACGCGAAGCCCGGCCTGCGCTGGAGCGGCCCCGACGGCGAGCACGAGCTGGCGGCCGGCGGCTACGACCACCTGCACGGCCCGGACGCCCGGCTCGCCGCGGCGACGCTCGGCGCCGGGACCCGCTAGCTCCGGAAAACAAAAAGGCCCAAGCCGGAAGCGGCTCGGGCGGTTTGGGTGCCTCGCTGAGCTAGCCGGCGCGCTTGACCCGGCGCGAGCGAATGCATTGCGTGCAGACCCGCAGCGTGCGGTGGGTGCCGCGCTCGTCGACGCGGACCGGCTGCAGGTTGGGCAGCCAGCGCCGCTTGGTCTTGTTCATGGCGTGGCTCACGTTGTTCCCGGCCATCGGGCCCTTCCCACAAACGTCGCAGCGCTTCGCCATCGTCCTCGTATCCTTCAAGAAAATGCAGAGTAAGCGCGCCGGGGCGGCGCGCGACAACTTCCGGAGTATACACGAGCCTGCCCCCGAGCGCAACGCTCGCCCTGCCGGAGGACGGCAAAGGAGCCCGGCTTGAGCGCTCGTAACAAGGCCGGGCGTGGCCAGTGCTATGGATGTTCCCGGACTCTCAGACGGAGCCGCTCGCACGCCACGCATCGCCATCGACGCGATGGGCGGCGACAACGCGCCCGAGGAGATCGTCGCGGGAGCCGTGCTCGCACAGCAGGCGGGCTTGGGTGAGATGCTGCTGGTCGGCGACGAAAAGCGCGTCGCGCCCTTGCTGCAAGCGCACAAGGCGTCGGGCATCGAGATCGTGCACGCGCCGGGCGTCATCGCGATGGACGCCAACCCGTCGCAGGCTTTGCGCAGCAGCGACGACACCTCCCTCGGGATCGCCGTCGACCTGGTGCGCGACGGGAGAGCCGACGCCGTCGTCTCGGCCGGGAACAGCGGGGCTTTCCTAGCGATCGCTCTCATCCGCTTGCGCACCATTCCCGGGATCGCGCGTCCCGCGATCGCGGTCGTGTTTCCGGCACGCAAAGGCCCGGTGATTTTGCTCGACTCCGGCGCGAACGTCGACTGCCGCCCGGAGTGGTTCGCGCAGTTCGGTGTGATGGGCAGCGCCTACGCGCGAGCCGTCCTCGACATTCCCAATCCGAAAGTCGGCATCATCTCCGTGGGTGAGGAGCGCGTCAAAGGGAACGCTCAGACGATCGAGGCCGCGCGCTGTCTCGAGGAAGCGCCGGTCAATTTCATCGGCAACGTCGAGGGCAAAGACGTGTTCGTCAACGTCGCCGACGTCTACGTCACCGACGGATTCGTCGGCAACGTCATGCTCAAGCTGAGCGAAGGCGTCGCGCAGTTCATCACCGAGATCGTCGCGGGCGAGTTTCGCGCGGGGAGCCCCATGGTCAAGCTCGGCGCGCTGCTGGTTCGTCCCGCGCTGCGGCGGATTCGTGCCAAACTCAGCTACGATAGCTACGGCGGCGCGCCTCTGCTGGGATTGCGCGGCAATTGCATCGTCGCCCACGGCCGCGCCAACCGCCACGCGATCCACAGCGCCGTCCGTGCGGCCGTCGCGGAAGTGCGCGAGGACGTCGTCGGGCGCATCGGCGAGCTGGTCGCGACGAGCGAAGCCGGCGAGGTCAAGCGCGCGTAACGAAGGTGCCAAGCCCGGGACTCTACGTTCACCTGCCGTTCTGTCCGTACATCTGTCCGTACTGCGACTTCGCGAAGTGGCCGCTCACCAAGAGCCGGGCGGCGGAATACTTGCGCGCGCTCGAGCGCGAGATCGAAGGCGCGCCCACGTTCTCCGCGGCGACGCTCTTTTTCGGCGGGGGCACGCCGAACGCGTACGAACCGCCGGCGTTGACGGCACTCGTCGCCCTGCTGCGCCGGCGTTTCTCGCTCGCGGAGGATGCCGAAATCTCGCTCGAGGCAAATCCCGACGCCGCGCTGTGCGCTGGGTTCGCGGCGTACCGGGAAGCAGGCGTCAACCGGCTCTCGTTCGGCGTTCAATCCTTCGTGGAGCGCGAGTTACGCGTTCTCGGACGTGGCCACTCGGCCGGCGACGTCGTCGCGGCGGTCGCCCGAGCGCGCGCGGCGGGCTTCGCCAACGTCTCGCTCGATCTGATCTTCGGCGTGCCCGGGCAGACGCCCGAAAGCTGGCAGGAGTCGCTCTCGCGGGCCTTGGCGCTCGAACCGGAGCACGTTTCGACCTACGGCTTGACGGTGGAAGAAGGCACGCCGTTCGCCGCGTGGCAGGCACGCGAGCCGAAGGCCTTCGCGAGCGGCGACCTCGAGGCCGAGCTATACGCGCTCGCAATCGATACCCTCGAAGGCGCCGGCTACGAGCAATACGAGATCAGTAATTTTGCGCGGCCCGGCTTTCGCTGCGCGCACAACGAGAACTATTGGGACAACGGCGAGTATCTGGGCCTCGGCGTGGGCGCGGCCTCTTTCCTGGGAGGAGTGCGCTCGACGCACACGCGGGAGCTTGCGACTTACCTGAACTCGGCTGCCGCCGGCGCGGAGATTCCCGGGGAGAGCGAGCGCCTCGTCGGCCCGGCGCGTCTCGGTGAGGCCGCCATGCTCGCGCTGCGCACGCGCCAGGGGGTAGATGTCGCGGCCTTTGCGGAACGGTATGGGGTCGATGTGCTCGCTTTTTACGAACCGGTTCTTTCCGAGATGACTGCACGAGGAATGCTCGAGGTGGAGACTTCGCGGGTCCGCTTGACGCGGCGCGGCCGCTTTCTTGCGAACGACGTGTGCGCCGCCTTCGTGAACTTCGCATGAACGCGGCGATGTCGACAACCATTCTGCGCGTCGTCTTCATGCTCGTCTTCGCGACGGCCGGCTTCTTGCTGGGACGCGAGGCGTATACCCACATGATCTCGCTGCACGTCGCGAGTCAAGCCTGGCTGATCGGCTTGACGATCGTCGTGCCCGTCTTGGGCGCGGTCGCCGGGCTGTTCGTCGCACCCTTTGCCCAAGCGGCTTTCGAGAGCTTGCTGGGCGACGTCGAGCACGCCATGGAAGACCTCCGCCCCGGACAGCTCGCCGGCGGCGCCATCGGACTGATCGCGGGCCTGATCGTCGCGTTCCTCATCAAAAGCGTGCTCTTCGATTTCATCGCCAACGCGGGCAGCGCCGGAAGTTACGTTGCGACCGTCCTGTACATTTTCCTCAGCATCTTCGCCGCCTATCTCGGCGCGCGCGTCGGTGCCAAGCAGCAGCTGGGCGCGCTGCGCTCCGGCGCCGCGGGCACCGCCGGGACGCCGAGCGCGGTCCCGAAGTTGATCGACACTTCGGTGATCGTCGACGGGCGCGTGCTCGAGATCGTGGAGAGCGGGTTCCTCGAGGGACCGCTCGTGCTGCCGCGTTTCGTCCTGCGCGAACTGCAGCTGATCGCCGATTCGCTCGATCCGATGAAGCGCACGCGCGGCCGGCGCGGCCTCGAGGTCCTCTCGAAACTGCAAGAGCTCGCACCGCTCGAAATCGCCGAACGCGACTACGACGACGTGGGCGGGTCGGTGGATGCGAAATTGGTCCGGCTCGCGCTCGAGCGCAATGCGAAGCTCGTCACCAACGACTACAATCTCAACCGCGTCGCGCAGCTCGAGGGCGTCCAGGTACTCAACGTCAACGAGCTGGCGGGGGCGGTCAAACCCGTCGTGCTGCCCGGCGAGGAACTTCACGTCGCAATCGTGCGCGATGGAAAGGAAGCACACCAGGGCGTCGGCTACCTCGACGACGGAACGATGATCGTGGTCGAGAACGGCCGCCGGCTCATCGGCGAAGACACCGACGTTCAAGTTACCAGCGTGTTGCAGACCGTCGCCGGGCGGATGATCTTCGCGAAGATAAAGCGGCCCTCTCAGGTCAGTAACGGGTAGCAGCGGTGCCGGCCGAAGCGAAGTTTTGCGGCATCATCGTCGCCGCCGGGCGCGGCGCGCGCTTCGGACGTCCCAAGCAGCTCGTGGAAGTGGCGGGCCGTCCGCTGGTGGCCTGGTCGATCGCAGCCTTCGGTGCGATCCGCGAGATCGACGATCTCGTGATCGCCACCGAACCGGAGCACGTCGAAGGAATGCAGCGCTTGGCGAGCACCTGGGCGCAGCGCCTCTCGACCCGGGTGATCGCCGGCGGCGCGACGCGACAAGCTAGCGTTCGGGCGGCCCTCGCGGCCGTCCCGGCGCACTGCGCCGCGGTCTTCGTGCACGACGGTGCGCGCCCGCTGGTGCAAGTCGAGGACGTGCGCGGCGGGATGGAATTGGTCAAAGACGGCGTCGCCTCGCTCTTGGCCACGCCCGTCGTCGACACGGTCAAGGTGGTCGCGCAGGGCGGCCGCGCCGTGGAGCGCACGCTGGACCGCTCGGAACTCTGGGCGGCACAGACGCCGCAGTTCGCGACCCTGGCCGATTTGCGCCGAGCGCACGAAGCGGCAGAGCGCGACGGCGTCGAGGCGACCGACGACGCCGCACTGCTCGAACGAATCGGCGTCTTAGTGCTCGTCGTTCCCGCGAGCGGCGAAAACTTCAAGGTAACGCTGCGCGGCGATCGCGATTTGGCTGAAACGATCTTGCGCGAGCGCTCTTCGCTGGTGCCTAAACGGTGAGCGGCCGCGTCGGTCACGGCTTCGACGCGCACCGGCTCGTCGAGGGCCGGCCGTTCGTGCTCGGGGGGGTGCGCATCCCGTTCGAACGCGGACCGCTGGGGCACTCCGATGCCGACGTGTTGGCGCACGCCGTGGCCGACGCGATCCTGGGCGGCTGCGCGCTGGGCGACCTCGGCGCGCATTTTCCTGACAGCGACGTCCGCTGGAAAGACGCCGACTCGATGCGTTTGCTCGAAGAGTGCGCGCGCATGGCTCGCGCCTCGGGCTACGAGATCGGCAACGTCGACGCGACGATCGTGCTCCAAGCTCCGAAGCTGGCGCCCCACCTCGCCGCGATGCGGGCGCGGCTGGCGGAGGTCTTGCGCATCGATTTGGATGCGGTTAGTGTCAAAGCAAAGACGAGCGAAGGCATGGGGTACACAGGCGACGGGACGGGGATCGCCGCGTACGCCGTCGCCGCCCTGACCCGCTTGCCTCCGTCAGCGCCATGAACCACGACCAACGAAAACTGCCCCTCCTGGATCGGCCCATCGCGCGCACCCTCTCGCGCGCCGAGCTTTGCGATGGGCTGCGGCAGGTGATGCAGCAGGCCGGATTTCTCGAGGATCCGCCGCCGCCCGCAGCCTTGCGCTGGATCGACACGTTCGTCGACGCCTATGGCGTGCGGCTCGAGCGGCTGCGCGACGCGCTGCCCTTGATCGCGGCCTTGCGCGCCGAAGCGGCGCCCGTCGCGGCGCTCGCGCTCGAACGGCTGCGCAGCCGGAACGTGATCTTTTTTCTGGACACGGTCGGTCAGTACGTGGACGACCAGCCCGAATTGCGCGATTTACCGCTCGAGCGCGACGTCCCCGAGATGGCGCGCGAATTCGGTTTGGAACGCGTGGACGCCGAATGGGCGCTGCGCGTGGCCTTGACCGGGGAGGAAGACGGGCCGCCGCTGGACCTGCTCTTTCCGCTGCTCGGGCACGACCGGATTCTGCTGCGTATCGGAGCGATCAGTTCGCACTTGCTGCACGGTCGCGGTCTGGAGCCGATCAAGTTCGGGCCGGACGGTAAACCGTTCGCGCCGCTCGGAAGCGTGAAGCCGGCGCCATGAGTTTGCTCGAGACGATCGCCGCCGATCTGCGCGCGCCCGTGAAACGCGATCCCGCCGCCCGCGGCTATCTCGACGTACTGCTTTCGTATCCCGGCTTTCACGCGGTGACGGCGCACCGTTTCATCCACCTGCTGCAGCGGGCGAACGTTCCGCTCCTACCGCGATTCTTGTCGAATCTCGTGCGCTTTGCGACCGGCATCGAGATCCATCCCTCCGCGCGTTTGGGCAAAGGCTTCTTCATCGATCACGGCTCGGGCGTCGTGATCGGCGAGACGGTCGAGAGCGGCGACGACGTCACCATCTATCAAGGCGTGACGCTCGGCGGGACGAGCCTCGCGGGCGGAAAGCGCCATCCGACCTTAGGCAATCGCGTGACCGTCGGCGTGGGCGCGGCGATCCTCGGCGCGATCGTGGTGGGCGACGACGCGAAGGTCGGCGCGGGCTCGGTCGTCGTGCGCGACGTGCCGCCGAACTCGACCGTCGTCGGCATTCCGGGCCATATCGTGCTGCAAGACGGCAAGCCGGTGCGCACCGCGCTGCCCTCGTCGAAAGTGTTCATGCCCGATCCGAGTGCGGCCGAAATCGCGCAACTCGAGGAGCGCATCGCGGCGCTCGAGCGGCGCTTGGCCGACTTTTCGCGCTCGGCCGGATTGACGAATGCCCCTCCGGCTGTATAACACCCGCACGCGCTCGGTCGAACCGTTCGTGCCGCTGCGCGAGGGCCCGGTTCGGGTCTACGTCTGCGGCTTGACGCCTTCCGCCGAAGCTCATCTGGGTCACGCGCGCTCGTTCGTGTTCTTCGACGTGCTGCGGCGCTACCTAACGCACTTGGGCTATCGGGTCGAGTACGTCCAGAACGTCACGGACATCGACGATCGCAGCATCGACGCGGCCCAGCGCTTGGGGTTGCCCTGGAACGAAGTGGTCGAAGCCTTTTATGCGTCGTTCAAGCGCTCGATGGGGCGGTTGCGCGTGCTCGAGCCCGACCGCGAGCCGCGTGCGACGGAATTCATTCCGGAGATCGTGGCGATGATCGAGCGCCTGATCGAACTGGAGCACGCCTACGTCGCCGCCGACGGGGTGTACTATGCGGTTCGTTCGTTCCCGCGCTACGGCGCGCTTTCGGGACGCAACCTCGACGAGCTGATGGCGGGCGCGCGCATCGCCGTCGATGAGGACAAGCGCGACCCGCTCGACTTCGCGCTCTGGAAGTTCGCAAAACCGGGCGAGCCGCATTGGCCGTCGCCTTGGGGCGAAGGCCGCCCGGGCTGGCATATCGAGTGCTCGGCCATGTGCCACGTCTTGCTCGGCGAGCCGTTGGACATTCACGGCGGGGGATTCGATCTAATTTTTCCGCATCACGAGAACGAGATCGCGCAGAGCGAGCCGTTGCTGCCGCAACCGCCGATGGCCAACGTCTGGATGCACGGCGGTCTGCTGCAATTCGACGGCCGCAAGATGTCGAAATCCTTGGGGAACTTCGAGCCACTCTCGGCGCTGCTCGACCGCCACGATCCGCAAGCGATCCGGTTGCTCTTCCTTGAAGCCGGTTATCGCAAACCGCTAAACTTCACCGAGGACGCCCTGGCGGGGAAGTCGGCGGCATTGCGGCGCCTGCTCGCGGCGTACGACGCCCTGCGCCACGCGCCGCCGCAAACGGGCGACGCGGCCGAAGTCGAGCGCCTCCTCGCGCCGTTTCGCGAGCGTTTCTTCGGCGCGCTCGACGACGACATGAATACCGCCGGCGCGATTTCGACCTTGTTCGACCTCGCGGCAGACTCGCGCGCGATGCTCGAAGCCGGTGCCGGCGCCGCCGCCGCCGCTTTCGTCCACGAGGGGATGACGCTCCTCGGCATCTCGCCGCTCGAGCGCACGAAACGCGCCGAAGTGACCCTCGCCCTGGAACTTCCCGCGGGCGACGGTGCGGGCCGCTATACGATTACGGCTCCCGCCGACGCCGATGCCGCACTGAGCGACGAGGCGCTTACCACGCTACGCGCGCGCGTCGGCGACGCGGTCGCACTCAACGGCAGCGGCAAAAGCGAGACCGTCAATCGCGTCGTCGAAGCGCGCTATCTGGCCAAACTCGCCAAGGATTTCGCGCTAGCCGATCGCTTGCGCGAAGCGCTGGCGGCGATCGGCGTCGCGGTCACCGACCGCAAGGATGGAGCTTCGTGGACCGTCGTCGCCTAGGGCCCTCGCGCCCGCCGCGCCGCAAAGACCCGATCGATCTCGACGACGTGGTCTACGGAGTCCATGCGGTCGAAGAAGCCCTGGCGGCCGGGGAGCAGCTGCGCCGCATCTTCGTCGGTGACGAACGCAAGCGCGATCCGGCCTTGCGGAAGCTCCTCGAGCAGGCGCGCGAAGCGGCGATCCCGATCCGCTTCGAGAGCCGCTCGTTTTTCTCGCAGTTCCCCTACCGCGCGCACCAGAGCGTGGTCGCCATGGGCGTCCCCTTCGACTACGTCTCGCTCGACGAGGCGCTAGAGCTCGCGCCGGAGTCGGGCTACCGGTTGTTCGTGGTGCTCGACCACATCACCGATCCGCACAACGCCGGCGCGATCATTCGCTCGGCGGAAGGCGCCGGCGCTACCGCGGTGGTGCTGCCCGAGCGGCGCGCTGCCGGGGTCAACGCGACGGTCCGCAAAGCGGCGGCGGGAGCGACCGCCCACCTGCCGATCGCGCGGGTTGCGAACGTGGCCGGCGCCTTGCGCAGCATGAAGAAGGCCCGGATCTGGATCGCGGGCGCGGCCGGCGACGAAGGGGCCCTCGACTACGCCGGCGTCGACCTCAAGTGCGACCTGGCCGTGGTCATCGGCGCGGAGGGCGACGGGATCTCGCCGGTGGTCCGCAAGGAGTGCGACTACCTGCTGCGGATCCCGATGCTCGGTCGCATCGATTCCCTCAACGCCTCGGTCGCCGCCGGGATCTTACTGTTCGAAGCGCGGCGCCAGCAGAGCAAGCAAGCAAGTTGACGCGCTTTTCCTTGACGCTTTAGCAGGACCCTCCTATACTCAGAAGGATGTGGTCGGCTCGACGGGCTCCGGCCCGCGATTTCGGCCACGTCGCGCCAAGGAGAAAAAAGAATATGGGGGTTGCGCAGGGCGCGCCCGAGGTCCTCGACTACCACGAGCGAGCCGACGAGGATCTCGTGTCCGCCGCTAAGGCGGGCGACAATTTGGCCATGGAGTTCTTGCTCAACAAATACAAGAACTTCGTGCGCATCAAGGCCAAGAGCTATTTCCTCATCGGGGCCGACCGCGAGGACATCATCCAAGAGGGGATGATCGGGCTCTACAAGGCGGTTCGCGACTTTAAGGCCGACAAGCTTTCGAGCTTCCGCGCCTTCGCCGAGCTGTGCATCACGCGGCAGATCATTACGGCGATCAAGACCGCGACGCGGCAGAAGCACATCCCGCTCAATCAGTACATCTCGCTGAACAAGCCGATTTACGACGAGGACAGCGAGCGAACGTTGCTCGACGTGATGGCTTCGCAGAAGACTTCCGATCCCGAGGAACTCGTGATCAATCAGGAAGTCTCCGAGGACATCAAAGAGCGCATTCAGGAGAACCTCTCGGATCTCGAGTCGCAGGTGCTGCTTTCTTACTTGGAAGGCAAGAGCTATCAGGAAATGGCTCGCGACCTGAACCGGCACGTAAAATCGATCGACAACGCGCTGCAGCGCGTCAAGCGCAAGATCGAAAAGAACCTCGCCGAGATCGAGCTCCCCTGAGGCGTTCGCCCCGGCGATCGACGTTGCAAGCAAGGCGCCCCGCGCGGCGCCTTGTTCGCGCAACTTCGGTCTAGCGCGTGCGGCGGCGCGATTTTCTTCCGCTCGTCGCCGGTCCGGCGGCACTTGGAGCCTGCACGCGCGTGGGCACGTCAGGCGCGCCGGGCGAGCGCCGGAGCTGGACGGTGCCCCACGTCCTGCGCTACGCCGACCAGTCCGACCCCGTCGGGCTGAACCCGGTCATTTCGACGCACGCGCCGACCTCGTGGCTGGCGCAGTTGTGGGCGGCTTGGCTTTTTCGCTACGACGAAAACTTCGCGCCCGTCCCGGAGTTGGCGACCACCGTGCCGACCCTCGAGAACGGGCTCGTCTCGAAGGACGGCAAACGGATCGTCTTCAAACTGCGGCCGGCGCTGTGGTCGGACGGCGTTCCGTTTACGTCCAAAGACGTCGCCTTCTCGGTGGCGGTGGTACAGGACCCGCGCACGAACGTCACCTCCCGCGACGGCTGGGAACTCATCGAGCGCGTCGAGACGCCCGACGAGCACACCGCGATCTTCCACCTCAAGCAGATCTACGCGAACTTCATCCCGACGTTTTTCACGACGGGCGGAGCCAACCCGTGCATCCTGCCCGAGCACATCGTGCGCGGCCAAGATCCCAACCGCGGACCCTACAACCAACGGCCGGTCGGCATCGGCCCGTTCGTTATCGACTCGTGGCAGCGCGGCCAAGGCGTGCAGCTGAGCGCCAACGCGCGTTACTGGAAAGGTTTGCCCAAGCTCAAGCGCATCGAGTACAAGGTCATTCCGAGTGCCGACACGCTCGTGACGCAGATGAAGACCCACGAACTCGACCTCTGGGTCCAAATGAATCCGAATTACCTCAACCAGGTGGACGGCATCGAGGGAACGCGCATCGTGCGGCAACCTTCGGTCTATTGGCGCCATTTCGACTGCAACTGCAGCCACCCGGCGCTGGCCGAAATTCCGGTGCGGCAAGCGTTGAACTACGCGATCGACCGGCAAACGATCATCGCCAAAGCGCTGCACGGCGTCGGCAAGATCAACTGGTCCGTGTTCGATCCGCAGCTGTGGGCCTACGATCCGCACGTCAAGCAGTACCCGTTCGACCTGGCGAAGGCAAACGGCTTACTTGACGCCGCCGGTTGGAAGCTGGGCGCGGACGGCGTGCGCGCGAAAGGGGGCTTGCGCCTCCATTTCGACTTTGCGCTGCTCAGCGGCGACCCGGCCTGGGACCAGATCGTCGAGCTGACGCGCTCGACCTGGCAGCAGATCGGGGTCACCTTCGACACCAAGACGTACTTGTCGAGTCTGTATTTCGCGCAGTATCAGGACGGCGGCATCGTCAACGCCGGCAAGTACGACGTCTGCGCCTTTTCCTGGGGCAATACCCCAGCGCCGCAGGATGCGCTGAACCTGTACGCCGGCGACATGATCCCACCGCGCGGGCAGAACAGTTTGCGCTGGTCGAACCCGCAAGTGAGCGCAGCCCTCCACGGCACGACGCGGACCCTCGATCGCGCGGAACAGATTCGCCTCTTCGGCATTGCGGAGCGCATCATCGCCGAAGAGTGTCCGACCTTCCCGCTCGTCCAGAACGTCGACCTCATGCCGGTCAACGCGGACCTGCGGAACTTCCGGCCGTCGCCGCCCAGCGGCCCGTTCGATTTCATGATGGATACCGACATCTGAGCGTCGAAGTTCTCCCGCGGCGCAGGCCGACGTAGCTCAGCTGGTCAGAGCGGCACTTTTGTAAAGTGCGGGTCATCGGTTCGAATCCGATCGTCGGCTCGGTCTTCCCGCGGTTCGAGAGGGTCCCTTACCCGGCTCGGCGCTCCAGGTTGAGATAGACCGCAGACCCGCCGGCCGGAATGTGGGACGGAGCGGGCGGCACATGCGGGGAACGCTGCGCGGAGTGGGCACTCGGCGACGCAAGCTCGGGGTCCTCATCGCTATGGCAATATTGCCATTGTGGTACTCCTTGCCGCGTGAGACCGCAGCCCAGAGTTTCACGAACGACCAAGTCGAGCAATTCATCGACACGCAACTTGCGCCTCAGATCCAATCCTTTGACCCGGCTCTGAAGATCGGGCCCAGCAAGTGTCCTTCGGACCTCGATCCAGGTGACCCGAAGAAGGCGAATTGTTCGCTCCCGGTCGAGGGTTTAGACGTTCCGATCCACGTGACGTATCGGCCGGGAGAGCTGTTTCATGTCGACATCGACAGAGAGTTATACTTGACTCGGCAGTCGGAGAAGTTCGCCCAAATTTCTTTGTTGAGCAGCTACGGAATAGCCGCTACGGTTCATTGCCCGGGTCCCGCCGTCTCGCTCAAAAAACCGGGCACGTTCTTTACTTGCGCGCTCTCCGGTTCCACTAAGATCCATACCGTGCGACTTCAAGCGCAAGAGAACGGCGCTTTGCTAGTCTTGCGTATTCGCACCCTACCGATGCTATATGAGGCGCCTCTTCGCCTCATCGCGCTGCACAAGGCGGGTAAGGCCGCGATATGGGATGGTCCCGCAGCGGCTGCGTACCTCACGCATGAGATACGTTCGATGTCTCCATCGGGTCAGGTCGCAAAAGTAAGTTGCCCAAAGAAGATCGATCTCAGCGGCTCCAAGCGCGCGATTTGCTTTTTCACCACGAACGGTTTAGCTGGACGAGAAGCTCTGTGGATTACGAACGCGGGCGAATTCAAAATTTCGTCTTTGGACGCAGTCGTCGATAGAGTCGCCGTGGCGACGCATATCCAACAGGCGATGTATAGCCGGCTAGAACAACAAGGTCAGCCGCTTGACGCGATCGTCGATTGTGGCGCGGGGTCCGTAGTGGTGCCGTTGCCGGGAGCGATCGATTGCACGATGACCACGGGCGGAAAGCGCTACAATGTCGACATTCAGTTCCAGCAATCCGACGGCCGCATCCTAATGCGAGAGACGATTACCGAGCAGCCGTAGGCGGCTCCAAAGGATTGCCGGCCCGCAGCCAACGTTCACCGGTCTATCGCCGGCCCGAACGAGCCGCCGCCGGCCGGTTAGAAGGCAACCACGGGTACGACCCTGAAGGCGCGGGACGCTGACCAACCCGAAGAAAGGCGGCAAGGGTTCGTTCATCGTTTCGTCCAGAGAATTTGAGAAAAGCCCCATACGGGTAGGTGGCCGAGTGGTTAAAGGCGACAGACTGTAAATCTGTTCCGCATCGCGGTACGCTGGTTCGAATCCAGCCCTGCCCATACGAGCTTCGCTCGCTCGCGCCGGTCCGCAACGCCGGGATAATTTCCGGGCGCAGCGAAAGGCCGTGGGTCCTAAACGGGCGGGCGTTGCATAATGGTAATGCCTCTGCCTTCCAAGCAGAAGTTGCGAGTTCGATTCTCGCCGCCCGCTCCACGGTGCCCCTGTAGCTCAGCGGTAGAGCACGTCATTGGTAATGACGAGGTCTCGGGTTCAATCCCCGACGGGGGCTCCAGAAATGTGACGTCGCCGCCGGCCAAGCCGGCATGGCGCCGCACCAGGGCCGCGTAAAAGAACGTCGGCCTCCGTGCGAGCCCGTCCCCTGAGCCCTCCCGAAGTGTGACGAAAAAGTGATGTCCGACACGGGCGGGGTGCAGGAGGGCCCTAGCGAACGCTAAGGAACCGACCCCCTGCCTTCACGGCTGGGGGCCGGCCATCACTCACTTACTCCCATAAGCGAGCAAAGCTGAAATGAAGCGCTTCCTGAAAGACGATTCCGGTCAGGGCTTGGTCGAATACGCCTTGATCATTGCGCTCGTGTCGATCGTCGCGATCGCCGCGCTGCAACTTCTCGGTAACAAGGCGTCGAACACCCTGAATAACGCGGCGACGCAACTCTCCTAGTTCACTCGTTTCGCAATTCGACCACAAGGGAGGTTGCCCAGAACCTCCCTTGTTTTCGTTGCCTTCAGCCAGTACCGAACTAGACCGGGTCGAAAGCGTTCTGCGAAATCATTGCTTCGCCGATCGCTCGCGCTCGCTCCAGCGTGGCTCTTTGTTCCTCATCGGCGCCGCTTTCTAGACGCTTTAGCTCTTCGTCGAAGATCGCGGTCACTTCGGCGGCGGTGTGTACGCCGTGTCTGATCCGCTGCGCGATCATCAGGCGATAGATCCGGTCGGTCGCGAGATCTTCCATGTAGCCGTCGAGCAGACTCGCGCCCTTTCCGTTGAGGTAGCCGTTGCGGTAGCGGATGACGGTACGCGCCGCCGCGTGGGTGCCTTGCGCCGTCGTCGCGCCGACGCCGGCGACGGAAGGGCGCAAATCCGGATGCGTTTCAAAGCCCGGCTTATAGGTTGAGAGTTGATTGGGATCGGGGAATTGCGCGACCGCGATCGCGTTCTGATCGGGATGTCCAGTCCAGGCGCCGTCCATCAAACAAGTCGCCTCGTTTTTCTTGTCCTGCTCGAGCACCGCGAGCGCGCGCGCGTTGAGTTCGGGATCCTCGCGGCTCGGGTACAGCGCGGTCATGCCGCCGATCGCGAGCATGCCGTGCTTGTGTGCGATCGAGGGAATGAGCAGACGCAAGTTCTGAAAGAACGGAACGTCGTGAGGAATGGTGTTGCGATCGGGCAAGACCCACGCCGGGTCGTCGAGATTGAAGTGGATGAGGCTCGCCATGTAGTCCCAGCGGCCGAGGTTGAGACCGAGCAGATGCTCGCGCAGGTTGTACGCGAACTCTTCGAGTTCGTACGCGAGCGGATGCGCTTCGACGAGCGCCATGCACTTTATCGCATCCTTCGGCTGGCCTTTACTCTCCGCGACGGCTTGAAAAACGTCGCGCCACCACAGCGCCTCTTCGGCCGACTCGGATTTGGGAATATAGATCGACAGCGGATGTTGCAAGCGCGAGAAGTCGACCTGATGCACGAGCAATGCAAGGTCGAAGAGCGAAGCCGAGGTGAGCTCGCCGGGGTAGATGCCGGCTTGACTGAGGTGCAGGCCGCGCACGCGCGTCCAAATCACCGTAGCCGACGGCGCGATCCCGACCGTTCCCCCGCGTTTTTTGTCTTCGTACGTCAGCTCGCCGTAGAGTGCGGCCAACACGTTCTGCATTCCGAGCAGCGTGTGATCCCACTCGTTGACCATCGAATCTTCGAGGTCGAGCATCACGCCGGGCGCGCCGGAGTTGAGCATCTTGACGACAAGGTCGGCTTCGTCGGCGGGACCCGTCATCTGATTGCGCTGATCCCTAACCCACGCCGGCAGTTCGATACGCCAGTTTTCGGTCGTCGCCGCCGAGGGAGGACGGTACTGCGGCAAGCGGCCTGCCTGCGCCTCGGCGAGGACGCGCGTGCGCTTGCGCGCGAGCTCCTGTTGACGTGGCGCGAAGCGCTCGTGCAGCGGCCGGTAGAAAGCCGCGAAGCCGGCCGGCAGATCCCGGACGATGTCGAAGCCCGCGGGTGCGGTGCTCATGGGGGCGAGCTCGCTTTGCGCGAGGGTCACGGTGGCGCTCCTTCGATGTGCTCTTCGCCGGCGCAAACGAGGCCGGCGACTCGGAGGGCCTTCCGCCCGTTCACATTCGACCCATTTCCATCAGGCGCGAACGTTTCCGGACCTCCAAAGACCGCGCCGCGCGACGAGTGCGAGCGCGAAGTAGGCGAGGGCCAGCAAACCGGCAAGCGTCGGAGCGCGCGCCAGATCGAAGGCGAGCAGGTTGGCGTGCGCGACTGTCTCGACGTAGAGACGCCAACTCGTTTCGGCGAGCGCTTGCGGGTCGTAGGCGGCCGCGAGGAGGGCGTCGGGAGAGGGGACCGGCGCCTGCGCCAATGCCGTCAGCAGCCCGATGTAGAGGATCGCGGCGAGGGCAACGACGCCGCTCGCAAGCGCGCGCGCCCCGCCGAGAGCGCGGGTGAGGACGCCTGCGACGAGCCCGGCCAAGAGACCGAAAGCCGTGCCGAGCGTCGTGAACTGGACCCATGGGATTGCCAGCAACACGAGAACGGCGACGAGCGCGCGGCGCAAGGCCGGAACCCGCGCCGCCAGCAACAGCGCACAGGGAATTGCCGCTGGGATCTGCGCGATGTGGGAGAAGGGGCCGCCGACCAGGGCGAGTGCCGGCGGCAGCGCGGCGACCAGTCCGGGGCTGCGGAGGCGCGCTGCCAGCGGCCCTGCGATGGCGCAACCCAGTGCCAGGCTGGCGAGATACGAGAGGGTCCCGAGCCGCAGCGCGAGTCCCTCGCCGGCGCCGAGCCGGTGCACGAAGTAACTGAGACTGAACTGCTTTTCGTTGGTCAGCTCGGACAGCGCGTGAGCCGGCACGACCGCGCGCCCGTACTCCAGGACCGTCCCGGAGCCGACCAGCAACAGGGATAGCGCGACGCAGGTTAGGCCGGCCAGCGCGAGCGGCAGCCGGGAGCCACCGCGCCAGACGAACAGAGCGATGCAGGCCGGAAGGCCGACGTGGGGCTCGAGCATCGACAGGGCCGCAGCCCAGCCGGCTGCGGCGTCGCGCCGTTCGCCGGCAAACATCGCTGCGAGGGTCAGGCCCGCGATGGCGAGCGGCGCGATCTGCCCGAGCGCGATCGAAGCGTATCCGTCGCCCAGCACGAAGGCGGCGACGAGTGCGCTCCACGGCAGGGCGGTCGCACGCCGCATCGCGGCGACCGACACGCCGAGCGCGAACAGGAGCGTGACCGCCCAGAGGCCGGCGGCGGCCGGATACGGCAGGCGCGAGAGCAGAGCAAAGGGCGCCAGCGCGTAGGGCGGCAAGGGCGCCGGAACGGCGAGCGCGGGACGCCCGGTCGAGAACGGCGCGGGCTGCGCCCGACGCTCGCAACTGCCGAGCGGCTCGGCCCGGTAGGGATCCGCGCCGCCGGCTAGTGCCGCTCCCGCGCAGTAGAAAGCGTTGAAGTCGCGCAGGATGCCGCTCGGCCGCGCGGCCGAATCGAGCAGCAAGAGCGCGCCGAAGGCCAGCGCGAGCGCGATGAGGCCGAGCGTCGTCGTACGGCGAGCGTTCCGCGCCGGGTCGTCCATTCCCAGACTATCGGCCTGCCCGCGCGCTTTTCCCGGCTGGGGACGATTTGAGGACGGCGGACATGCTCCGATGAGGCATGCTTTCACCTTCCCGGGAGCTCGGCGTCGGCGTCGTGTACTCGCCCGCCCTCGCCGCGGTCCTCGACCTTTCGGCCGTCGACGTCCTCGAGGTCGAACCGCGCATGTTCTGGCATCCGGCGGACGGTGGCGAGATGCGTCTCGACCTCGAGGCTCTCGGCCGTCTGCAGGCGCTGCCGCAGCCGAAGGTCGTGCACAGCGCGGCGCTTCCCGTCGGCGGCAGCCTTCCGTTCGAACCCGCCGCGCTCGGACTCTTGCGACGCAGCGTGGAAATTCTCGGAGCACGCTACGTCAGTCAGCACCTCGGGTTCGATCGCGTCGAAACGGCCGGCGAAGAGCGGTTCACCGGCATGTTGCTTCCGGCGCACCGCACCGAAAGCGGCGCGCGCCGCGCGGCGGCCGCCCTGCGCGAATTGCGCGCGGCGCTCGGCGTCGATGTCACCTTCGAAACCGGCGTGAGTTATCTGCGTCGGTCCGAAGGCGAGATGCCCGACGGCGACTTCTTCGCGCGCGTCGCGTCGGACGCCGATTGCGGCATCCTGCTGGATTTGCACGACGTCGTCACCAACGAACGCAACGGCGGCGATCGCGCTTACGAAGTGATTGCGGCGTTGCCGCGCGAGCGCGTGTGGCAGCTTCACTTGGCCGGCGGCTACGCCTACGGCGGATTTTGGATCGACGCGCACAGCGGAGCGATCGATCCGTACGCCTTCGAGTTGGCCGAAGCGACGGTCGGCGAGTTTCCCAACCTGCGCGCGATCGTTTTCGAGATCGCACCTGAGTTCGTGGCCAATCTCACGCCCGAAGGCGCGGCGGAACAACTCGAGCTCCTGCGCAGCCTCTGGCGCCGCCGTGCGCGGCGCCGGACGGTTTCGTCGTGCGCACCGCTGGCCGGTCCCGAAGATCCGTCCGGCGTCGAACTCAACGATTGGGAACGCGCGCTCGCCTCGATCGCGCTCGGGCGCATTCCCGAAGGACCGTTTGCCGCGCTCGCGGCCGATCCGGCGGCCGCCCTGCTCAGCGACCTCGTCGACGGCGCGCGCGAGGCAACGTTGTTCGAGCGCGTTCCGCTGACGATGCGACTGCTCGGTGCTGCGCTCGGTGCGGCGGCGTTCCGCTCGCTGCTCTTTTCGTATCTCCGCGCTCGCTCGCCGGAGCCGTTCGGCGAACTCGAAGTGCGGCACTTCTTAGCATACGTCGAGCGCGAGGCCGCGATCGTCGCCTACCTCGACCGGGTCGTGGCCCTCGAGCGCGCCGCGCTCGCGGCCGCCGCCGGCGAACCGCAGGAGTTGCACTTCGATTGCGATCCGGCCCAATTGCTGGCCGCGCTCGCGGCGCGCAAAGCGCCGCGCGCGCTCCCAACCGGCGATTACGTGGTTCGGCTGCGCGAAACCGCGATGGATATCGTCGATTGCAGCGGCCCGCTACGCAGCAGCCGAACTGCACGGCGCAGCGCGTAGCCGCGCGCAGGGCGCGAGCGCTCTGCCGCTAACCTTCCGCTACCCGGGGTCGGAGAGGTCTTATGACGCGATGCTGTTTGACGTTCGTCTTGTCGTTGACGGCTTTGAGCCTGCCGCTGAGCGTCCGGGCCGCGGCGCCCCCAGCGGCACCGAGCGTGTCGGCCGGCGCTCCCGCCGACTACGCCACCTTCACCAAGGGGCTCACGCCCGAACGCGGCCTCTTCACGCTGTGGCGTAAAGAGGGAAAACTCTACTTGGAGTTGAGCAAAGCGCAACTCGATACGGATTTCATCGAGACGGCCGTTCCGGCGAGCGGCCTCGGCGGCTACGGGGTGACCCCGGGTCTTCCGTACGTCCAGCTTCCGAGCGCGCGCATCGTTCGCTTCAGCCGAAACGGCGACAAGGTTGCCGTCACCTGGCCGAATACGTTTTTCGTCGCTCCGGCGGAGAGCGCGGCGGCACGCGCTGTCGCGCAAACCTTTGCCGCTTCGGTCATCGCGTTGGCTCCGGTCGTCGCTGCGGACGCCGGCGGCGAGAAAATCGTGTTGGATGCCGGCTTTTTTCTCGGCGACCTCGTCGACTTGACCGACGCCTTGCGTCAGGGACTTGAAACCGACAAGAAGCCCGGTGCGGCCTATCGCCTCGACGAAACGCGCGGATACTTCGGCGCCACGAAGGCCTTCCCCGAAAACGTCATCATCGAGGCGGATCAAACCTTCGTTTCGGCGCAACCCCCCGATGCCTTCGACAACGTGATCGACGCGCGCGCCATCCAAATCAACGTCAAATACAATCTCGCGCAAGCTCCGCCCGCCGGCAGCTACGTGCCGCGTCTTGCCGACGACCGCGTCGGCTACTATCCGAACATCCAACTCCAGTTCGGAAGCGACGCCGTGCGCGAGCGTCAAGTCCGTCAGATCGTCCGCTGGAATCTGGCGCGCCATCCGATGACGTACTACATCAGCAACACCGTGCCCGAGCAATACCGGGCCACGATACGCGATGCGCTCCTAGAGTGGAATAAAGCCTTCGCGAAGATCGGCTACCCGGAAGCGGTCGTCGTGAAGGACCAGCCTGACGATCCCAACTGGGACCCCGACGATATCCGCTACAGCACCGTGCATTGGCTGACACAGTCGAGCGGCGGCGGCTACGCTCAATCGGGCATGGTCTACGATCCGCGCACCGGCGAAATGATCCACACCTCGATCGTCATCGATGCGGACCTGGTGAGATTTCCCTACATCGAATATCCGGACTTCACGGCACCGGTCCGCGAGGAGGCGGAACGCGCGGGTTTTGCAGCGCGTGAAGCGGCCTTTGCGGCCGGCGCACACGCCGGCGCAGCGTTCGGTCTCGCGGCCTTGCGCGCGAGCCGGCGAGGTTCCGCTCGATCGCGTGCCGCAATCGTACGTGCAAGGTTTTCTGAAATCGATCGTGCTGCACGAATCGGGCCACGGCTGGGGACTGCAGCACAATTTCATCGCTTCCGAGGCCTATACCGCCAAGCAAATCCAATCCAAGGCTTTTACCGCGCAGTACGGCATTTCGAGCTCGGTCATGGAGTATATTCCGACCAACGTCTGGCCGAAGGGCACCTCGACCGGCAGCTATTTCCAGACCGTGCTGGGGCCTTACGACTACTATGCGATCAAGTGGGGCTATGCGGCGATTCCCGGGGCCGCGACGCCCGAGGCGGAAGTGGCGACGCTCAATCAGTGGGCTTCGGTTTGGAGCGATCCGCGCTACCGGTTCGCGATGGACGAAGACGTTTCGTGGGGCGACGCACACGCGATCGATCCGCGCATCGACCAGTTCGACTTGACCGACGACAACCTCGGATGGTGCGAGGCGCAACTCGCGGTCTCGGCGACGCTCGTCCGCGGAATCCAGCGGCGCTTCACGCAGCCCGGGGAAACGCACGATCCCTTGCGCCAAGCGTTCGGCGTCGCGCTTATCCCGCTGCGCGTCTGCAGCGGCGTTGCGTGGCACTACCTCGGCGGCGAGGAGCTGTCGCGGGCTCATCTCGGCGATCCGCACGCCGCGGCCCCGCTGGAACCCGTGTCGCGCGCGGCTTCGAGGCGGGCCTTCGGACTACTCGACGCGCACCTGTTGGGCGCGGCTTCCTGGAACGTCTCGCCGAGCTTGCTGCGTCAGATGGTCTACACGGAGTGGGTGACGGACATTCCCGCGCCGTCGTGGGCGTACGATCCGCCGCTGCGGCACGATGTCCCGCTGGCCACGCTCGCCCTCGGGATGCAACAGCAGACGCTCGCCGCGATGTTCCGGCCGCTCTTGTTGCAACGGATCGACGACCTTCCGCTCAAATACTCGCGCGGGAGCACGATGGATTTGGCCGATCTCTTCGCTGGACGCAGGCCTCGATCTTCGGCGATCTCGTCGAGGGAAAGGCGCCTGGGGGTCAATGCGATCCATCGGAACTTGCAGCAGCTGTACGCGCGCGTGCTCGCCAAGATGGTCCTTTCGCCGGCGCCGGGACGCCATACGATGCCCGGTCGTCTGGCCCGCGCCGAACTCAAGGCGCTCCGGCACGACGTTGCGATTGCAAGATGCCGGGACGCGGGCTCGACGCGATGACGCAGGCGCATCTCGCCGCACTCGCGGATGTGGCAGATCAGGCGCTTTCGGCCAAAACCGTGATACCGTCGGGCGCCCAGCCATAGCGGCCGCAGCCGCTAGCCGGAAAGGCAGTGCATGTCGACTCCCGATTCGTACACGCAAGAGGAACTCGCCGCCGCGGGCCTTACCACCGAACTCGTCCTGGGCGTGGCGTTTATCGACGACGGCAAGGGCAATATCCGGCGCGCGTTTCTGACGGAAGGCGACGCCGCGATGGTAACCGGCGGCGAGCGTATCGTCGGCATCGTCGCGCCGCCCGCCAACCTATGCCTCGTTCGCGACACCTCGACGACGGCAAGCGAGGGCAAGCCCGGCGACCCGCCGGCAACGCTGGGGACCGCACGCCTGGATTCGGACGGCCACCTGAATGTCGGCGAACCGTGGGCCGTCAAAACGCGCGAGGCGCTCGCCTGGCACGCCGAGCTGAGCCGGCTGCGCGGCGGAGGCTAGCTTCGAGGGGGTTTCCGCCCGGGAGCGGGCAATTTTGTGGCTGCGCGCCCGTAGCTCAATTTGGATAGAGCGGGGGACTCCTAAGCCTCAGGTTGGACGTTCGAATCGTCTCGGGCGCACCAGATTCCCAGCCGGCGGGACGTCCGGGCAGGAGACTCCTTCCCGTTGCCAGTCCCCTCCGGACCTGGTATACTGTCGGCGAACGGGCCGCGCGTCCGTTTTCTTTATGTTCGAATTTGACGGACCGCAGGTCACAGGGCAAGTGAGATGGCAAAAAAAGAGAATCGTGTGATGGTGGTACTGGCATGCAACGAGTGCAAACGCCGCAACTACAACACGCAAAAGAACCGGCAGCACAATAGCGACCGCATGGAATTGTCGAAGTACTGCCGTTGGTGCCGCTGCCACCGTCCGCATCGTGAGACGAAATAGCGGGCATAAGCCGTAGGGCGGTAGCTCAATTGGTAGAGTTGCGGTCTCCAAAACCGTCGGTTGCAGGTTCGAGTCCTGTCCGCCCTGCCAATACTTTCCGGAGGAAGCCACGAGGATGAACAGGCCAACGGGTGGAGGCGGTACGACGGCGCGACCAGGCGGTCCGGCGCGAACCGGCACGCCCACGCGCCCGGTGCAGCGCCCCGGTGCGAATCGCGCGGCGACGCCGGCGACCGTTCAAGAATTTTTCCGCTCGCTCGTCGCCGAGATGCGGCGCGTCACCTGGCCCACCCGGCAAGAGGCGATCTCCGCGACCATTTTGACCATCGGCCTCGTCGTCGTGGTCGGCTTCTATACGTTCGCCGTCGATTGGGCCTTCGGCGCCCTCTTCGCCCTGGTGCATAAGTAAGAATATGGAAAGCGTAGAGAACGCGGAATCGGCGAGCGCGACGCTCGCCCCGTCGACCGCTCCGTCCAAGAAAGACGAGCGGCGCAAGTGGTACGTCATTCACACCTACTCGGGTTACGAGAACAAGGTGAAGGCGAACCTCGAGCGCCGCATCCATTCGATGAACATGCAGGAGAAGATCTTCCGCGTGCTCGTCCCGATGGAAGACGAAGTCGAGTTCAAGGACGGCAAGCGCAAAATCACGCCGAAGAAGGTTTTCCCGGGCTACGTCCTTGTCGAAATGGACATGGACGATCAGTCCTGGTACGTCGTGCGCAACACGTCCGGCGTAACCGGCTTCGTGGGGAGTCCCGGGGCCGGGGAGAAACCCAACCCCCTGCAGGAAAAAGAAGTCAAAACGATCCTCAAGCAAATGGGCATCGAAACACCCAAGCTTAAGATCGACTTTGCCAAGGGCGACCGCGTGAAGGTAACCAGCGGTCCGTTCTTCGATTTCACCGGCATCGTCGACGAAATCCAACCGGAGAAAGAAAAGGTTCGGGCTTTGATCTCGATCTTCGGCCGCGAAACGCCGGTCGAACTCGAGTTCTATCAAATCGAAAAAGTGTAGCACGCGTCAGGAGGGTTCCCATGCAACCGTCCACCGGCTTCGCCTCGAGTCTCACCGCCACCGACGTCATCCAGAGCGCGTTTAACGACGCGCTCCCGCTCATGCGCTCGCGTCAGCGGCTCTGGATCATCTTCGCCGTTATCGCTGCGATCGGCGGGCTAATCTTGCCGTTTCTGCCCGACTACTCGCAAACCGTCATTTCGCCGACGACCGGCAACGCGCAGACGCTCCCGGGAGCTCGCTTTCAGATGGCCTTCCAATTGCCGAACGTGTTGGGTGCGATAGCCGCGTTCTTCATCGTCGGAAGCGTTCTGCGCACCGTGCGGCCGGGCTGGCACTGGACCGTCGGAACGTTCTTCACCGCGATCGGCATCGGGATCGTTTACGGCATCGCGGTCGAGATCGGGTTCTTCCTCCTCTTCGTGCCGGGCTTCTTTCTTGCGATCAAGTGGTCGCAAGTGGTTTGGTGCTACCTCTTGAGCGAAGGCAAGAATCCGTTCGGCGAATCGTGGGAAATCACCAAGGGCATGTTCTGGCGGACGTTCCTGTTCTTGCTGTTCTTGTGGCTCGTTCTGGTAGTGCTGCTGGTCGTAACGTACGGAATCTCCGCAAGCATCGCCGCCTTCGTGCCGATCCTCGGGGTCGTGATGTTGCCCATTGCGTTCCTGGCTTACGCGTTCGCGATGCACGTCTCGATATTGGCGAACGTACGCTGGATGCTGGCCCTGCGGGCCCATTTCGCCGGCGCGTTGCCGCCGGGAACGGCGCCGGTACCGGCGGTCTAGCCGATGTACATCGGCAGCGTCACGCTGTTCGTGCACGACGTCGAGCGGGCGATCGAGTTCTACACGCAAAGGCTTGGATGGGATAAAATCGACGACGCCGAGATGGAACCGGGAATGCGCTGGGTGACCGTCGCGCCCCCGGGGGAGAAGACCCGATTCGTGCTGGCGCACGGATTCGGCGGGTGGTCGCCGGACAAGGTCGGCGGCTTCACCGGCACCGTCCTGGAGGTCGACGATGTCGAGGCAGCCGCTGCGGGCATGATCGTCGCCGGCGTGGAGTTCACGACGCCGCCGACCGCGATGCCCTGGGGGCTCTGGGCCCAGTTCAAGGACTCCGAGGGCAACGAGCTCGGTCTGCACTCCGACGTGAGCACGCTCGCCGGGAGCAACGTCTAGGCACGGACCGTTGCGTCGGACTCGGTTTCGCGGTATAATCTGCCAGGGTTGCGCCGCTCAGCCCGACCCCGGCCCGGCGCCGTTTACGTGGGGGAGACTGCCGCAAGGCATTCGTTAGGAGTTCTCAATGGCTAAGAAAGTCGTCGGCACGATCGGCTTGCAGTTGCCCGCCGGCAAAGCGACGCCCGCACCGCCCGTCGGCCCGGCGCTCGGACCGTACTCGCTGAACATCATGGCGTTCTGCAAAGAGTACAACGAACGCACCGCAATCGCAGGCCGGTATGATCATCCCGGTCGAGATCACGGTCTACGAAGACCGCACCTTCAGCTTCATCACGAAGACGCCGCCGGCGAGCTTCCTGATCAAGCGCGCGCTCGGCATCGAGTCGGGCTCGGCGATTCCGAATCGCAACAAGGTCGGCAAGATGACCCAGAAGCAGCTGCGTGAGATCGCCGAGACCAAGATGGCCGATCTCAACGCGAACGACGTCGAGATGGCGATGCGCATCATCGCCGGAACCGCGCGCTCGATGGGCGTCGAGGTGTCCGCCTAATGCCGACGCACCAGCACGGAAAGAAATACCGCGAGGGCGTTGCCGCCTACGATCGCGAGAAGCTGTACGACGTCGCCGAAGCGAGCGCGACCGTCAAGAAGACCGCGCACGCGAAGTTCGACGAGACGATCGAAATTCACGTACGCCTCGGCGTCGATCCGAAGAAGAGCGATCAGAACGTGCGCGGCACGGTTCAGTTGCCGCACGGCACGGGCCGGACGGTGCGCGTCATCGCCTTCGCCAAGGGCGACAAAGCCAAGGATGCCGAGGCCGCGGGCGCCGACGTCGTCGGCGATCAAGACCTCATCGACCGCATCAAGGCCGGCTTCAACGAGTTCGACGTCGCCGTCGCGACGCCGGACATGATGGGCGCCGTCGGCTCGAACCTCGGCCGCATTCTCGCCCAGAAGATGCCCAACCCCAAGTCCGGCACCGTCACGCCGAACATCGGCGCGGCGATCCGCGACATCAAGGCCGGTAAGGTCGAGTACCGTCTCGACAAGACGGGCATCGTCCACACGATCGTCGGCAAGGCCAGCTTCGGCGAGGTCCAGCTTGCCGAGAACATCGCGACCCTCATGGACGCGATCCTGCGCGCCAAACCGGCCTCGGCCAAGGGCACCTACGTCCGCAGCATCACGCTGGCCAGCACGATGGGTCCGGGCGTCAAGGTCGACCCGAACCGCGTCAAGATCACGGCCTCGACCCAGTAGCGCTCGCGGGGCCGTTGACCGGATTGCCCGCTTCGGGTATGATGGTCGACGGCTCCGAAGAACGTAGGTCCGCCCTCGGGCGGGTAATGCGCGAGCGCCTACCGAGGATGCGCGACGACCCGGCTCTCACGACCGTTTTTCACGTGCGGCAGGTGGCGCTCATCGCAAAGATTGGAGCGCCGTTTCTTTTCCGGAAGAAAGCACGCCTATGCCTACCGCCAAGAAAGAACAGACGATCGAAGAGCTGCGCAAGCAGCTTGCCGACGCGAAGAACCTGTTCTTCACGAACTATTCCGGGCTGACCGTCGGCGAGATCTCGAAACTCCGCGCCGAGTTGCGCAAAGACGGCAGCACCTATTCGGTCGTGAAGAATACGCTGTTTTCGATTGCCGCGGGCGAAGAGCTCGCCAAGCAAGTCGAAGCCTATCTCTCCGGGCCGACGGGAGTCGTCTTCGCAAACGACCCGGTTTCGCCGGCCAAAGCGATCAAGCAGTTTTCCGACGACGTCAAGACGCTCGACGTGAAGGCTGCCTACGTCGAAGGCAAGATCATCGACGGAAAACAGGTCGCAGCCCTCGCGGCGCTCCCCTCGAAGCTGGAGTTGCAAGCGAAGGTCCTCGGGCTCTTCCAGAGCCCGATGCGCGGATTCGTCGGAGTCCTCGCCGCAAATCGCAGCGGATTCGTCCGCGTCCTCAGCGCTCGCGAGAAGCAACTCGCCGAGTCAGCATCTTAATTAGGAGAAGCAGAACATGGCAGTTGCCGATATCATCGATCAAGTCGAAAAGCTTTCCGTTCTCGAGCTCAACGAGCTCGTCAAGTCACTCGAAGAGAAGTGGGGCGTCAGCGCCGCCGCTCCGGTCGCGGTCGCCGCTGCCGGCGGTGCCGCCGGCGGAGCCGCCGCGGCCGCACCCGCCGAGAAGACCGAGTTCGACGCCGTGCTAACCGAAATCGGCCCGGAGAAGATCAAGGTCATCAAGGCCGTTCGCGAACTCACCAGCCTCGGTCTCACCGAAGCGAAATCGTTCGTCGAGAGCGCACCCAAGGCGATCAAGACCGGAATCCCGCGCGACGAAGCCGAGCAGATCAAGGCCAAGCTCGCCGAAGCCGGCGCGACCGTCGAAATCAAGTAGCGTCCGCTCGCGCCGCGAGGGCGAACTCGCGATGCTGGGAAGGGCTCCGGAATGCGTTCCGGGGCCCTTCGCTTTCGCCGGGCGAAGGAAGCGCCGCGCCGCTAGCGTGAACGGCCGCGTGTGAGCGCCGGCGTTATCTTCGAAGGAACGCGAGCTGCACTGTGGCTCGGACTTCTGTGGTTCTCGGCACCGCTGCTGAGCCGCACGCAATCCATTCCGAATCGGCTGCGCGACGCGATCGTGCTCGGAACCGCGATTCCGGGCGTCCTCGCGCTCGCGAACGTCCTCAACGGCGCGACCTGTTTTGGTGCCGTCTTGCTGGTTGCCGCGGCGCGCGCGGCGCGGCGGCGCGGCGGCTTCGAACTGCCGCCGCCGGTGCGCTCCCGCGCGGCGCTCGCGTTGCCCGCCCTCGCGGCGCTCGCCGTCGCGTGGCCGGCGCTGGTCCGTCCGCTCCTTCAGGGCGACTCGCTGCTCTACCATTTGCCGAACGCGGCAGCGTGGACCCAAAGCGGCTCGCTTTGGACGGCGACGACGTTCTGGTGGTGGTATCCGGGCGGCTCCGAGCTCTTCGCTGCGGGCTTGCTCGCAGCCGCGGGGCCGCTTGCGGCGGGCTTCGCGGGGACCGCCGCCGCGTTGCTCTTGGCCGAGCGGCTTTCGCTCTGGTGCGAGGATGCCGGCTTACCGGGCTGGACCTCCGGCTCGCTCGCCGCGGCAACCATCGCGAGCTTTGCGTTCGCGCTGCAAACGGGAAATCTCGCGAACGATCTTTGGCTCGCGGCCTTCGTACTCGAAATGCTCTGGGCTGCGCGCAGAGAGCCGGCTGCCGTCGCGCGCAGTACGGCGCTCTGCGCTTTGATCAAGCCATACGGTTTCGTCTACGCGGCACTGGTTCTGCTTGCGACGCGAACGCCGCTGCGCGTGTGTTTGGCGGCGTTCGTGCCGCTCGCCCTCTGGCTCGGCCGCGACCTCGTCCTCTGGAACGGAGCCGCAGTTCCGGCCGGGCTGCAACAGGAAGGGCACCCTCCCTATGGTTTCGGCAGCTCGCTGGCGATCCACGGGTGGGACGGCGTCGTCGCACTCGCTGTGACCCTTTGGGACAGTGGTCTTTGGGCGATCGTCTTGTTCGCGAGCGCACTCCTTTCGATCGGGCGTTCGAAGGAGCTGCCGCTCCGGCTCGTCGCACTCGGCGCGCTCCTCTTCGCCGTTCTGCAGCCGCAAGGTTTTACGCACGCGTACGACTCGCCGGGAACCGACAACGCCACGCGCTACTTTCTGACGTTCCTCGTGCTGGGAGCCTGCGCGCTCGGAGCCTTCGCGCAGCGTGCGCCGCGCTTCTTTGGAGTCGTCGGGCTAGCGTTCGCGGCGCTAGGCATCGCGCGGGTCGCCGGGATCTTTTGGAACGATGCCACCACGCACGGCTTGTGGCTGGTGCTTGCATGCGCCGCCGCCCTTGCGTTCTGGCCGCGCCTGCCGAAGCGCCGCCTGGCCGCCGGCGCGCTGGCGCTGGGGCTGGTCGCGTACGCCACGACGCTAGCGGGTTCGCACCCGCTCGATTACTACGACGATTGGCTGGGAAATGGAACGCCTACGCATTTCTTCGAATGGCTCGCGCAACGCAAACCGGCGGCGCTGGTCGCGTGGCGCCTGCACGCCGGTGCGGTCGCGGCGGTGAGTCCGGGAACGCGGACCCTCGATGCGATCGAAGCCGAGCCGTGCGCCGAAGCGCGGCGCGAGCACGCTCTGCTCGCGCTCGCGAATCAAGATCCGAGCGGCGATGCGGATTGGAAAACGCGGCGCCGGCGCGCCCTCGCCTGCGGGCCGCCGCTCTACGACGACGGGGTTGCGCTGGTCGTTGCGCCGCCGGGGTCGCGCTAGTGGACCAGGAAGCCGACCAGCAGCAGCGCGACGATGTTGAGGACCTTGATCATCGGGTTGATGGCCGGTCCCGCCGTGTCTTTGTACGGATCGCCGACGGTATCGCCGGTGACCGCCGCCGCGTGTGCCGGCGAGCCTTTGCCGCCGTAGTGCCCGTCTTCGATGTACTTCTTGGCATTGTCCCACGCGCCGCCGCCGCTCGTCATCGAAATGGCGAGGAACAGGCCGGTCACGATCGAGCCGATCAAGACGCCGCCCATCATGCGCGCGCCGCCGTTGTCGGGCAGGAAGTACGAGAGGATGACGACGGCGATCGGGATCGCTGATCGGAATGAGCGCGGGCACGATCATCTCACGCAGAGCCGCGCGCGTGACGATGTCGACGGTCGTTCCGTAGTTCGGCTTCTGCGTGCCGTCCATGATGCCGGGCATCTCGCGGAACTGGCGCCGCACTTCTTCAACGACGGCCCCGGCCGCGCGCCCCACGGACTCCATCGAGAGCGAGGCAAACAGATACGGTGCCAGGCCGCCGACGAGCAGTCCGGCGATCACGTACGGATCGCCGATGTTGAAGGTGATCGGGGTGGTCGAGCATGCCGCGGTCGCGGCAGCCTTGCACTTGTCCGAAAGCTCCTGCAAGAACGAGGCGAAGAGCACGACGGCGGCGAGGCCGGCCGACCCGATCGCATAGCCTTTGGTGACCGCTTTGGTCGTGTTCCCGACCGCGTCGAGCGGATCGGTCACGCCTCGCACCGACTCGGGCATCTCGGCCATTTCGGCAATGCCGCCGGCGTTGTCGGTGATCGGTCCGAACGAGTCGATCGCGACGATGATGCCGGCCATCGAGAGCATCGACATAACGGCGATGCCGATGCCGTAAATGCCGGCGAAGGCGTTCGCGACGAGGATGCCGACGACGATCGTCAGCGCCGGCAGCGCGGTCGCCTGCATCGAGACCGCCAGGCCCGCGATGATGTTCGTCGCGTGGCCGGTAACCGAAGCTTTCGCGATATTCTTGACCGAGGGGAAGGTGGTCCCGGTATAGACCTCGGTGATGTACGTGATCAACCCGGTCACGATCAAGCCGACGAGCGCGCAGACGAAAATGCTGAGCGTCGAGAGCACCTGGCCGCCCGGCAGCGTGACCGCGTTGCCGAACTCTTGCGCCGTCACGAAGTAGAAGAAGACCGCCGAAAGGACGCCCGCGACGATGAGGCCGCGGTAGAGCGCGCCCATGATCGAGCCGCTGCTGTCCTTGCCCATGCGCACGAAGAACGTGCCGACGATCGAGGCCACGATCGACACCGCGCCGAGGACGAGCGGGAACGTCACGGCCGAAGGCAGGACGCTGCCGAGCACCAGGTGCCCGAGCAGCATCGCGGCGACGGTCGTCACGACGTAGGTCTCGAACAGGTCGGCTGCCATGCCGGCACAGTCGCCGACGTTGTCGCCGACGTTGTCGGCGATGACGGCCGGGTTGCGCGGATCGTCCTCGGGGATTCCGGCTTCGACTTTCCCGACGAGGTCGGCCCCGACGTCGGCTGCCTTCGTAAAGATGCCGCCGCCGAGACGTGCGAACACGGAGATGAGCGAGCATCCGAAGGCCAGTCCGATCATCGCGTTCAGCGAGCGCGAGACGTCACCGGCGTTCACCTGCAGCATGATCGCGTAGTAGCCGCTGACCGCGATGATGCCGAGCCCCACGACCAGCAACCCGGTGATGGCGCCGCCCCGGAAGGCCAGCGACAAGGCGGGTCCCAGGCCCTGGCGGGCCGCTTCGGCGGTTCGGACGTTGGCCCGGACCGAGACGATCATCCCGATGAAGCCGGCTGCGCCTGAAAGGGTGGCGCCGATCAGGAAGCCGATCGCGGCTTCGAGGCCGAGCGGCGGCGCCAGCGCGATGAGGATGGCCAGGACGATGGCGACCGCGCCGACCGTCGTGTACTGGCGCCGCAGGAAGGCCATGGCGCCTTCCTGGATGGCCTCGGCGATCGCCTTCATCCGCTCGTTCCCGTCGGACTGGCGCAGCACCCAAGTGATCAAGTAAACGCCGTAAAGGATTGCGAGGACCCCAGCTCCGAGGCCGAGTTCGATCCCAAGAGAGCTATCCAAAATTCCTACCTTAAAAGTGCCCGCGCAGAAGAGACCCGGGCCTGTAACGCCACGGGGCGCGGACGGACGACCGAATCGCGTTTGGCACCGGGTTTGGGCAGTCCTGTCCGGGTGGGACGGCTCTGCGCGCCGACGCGGAGATGAGATGCGTTCGCGCGAAGTCAAAAAAGGGATGCGAGACGTCGAATTCTTGGTCGTCGGGTGCGGTCCGGCGGGCGGTACGGCCGCTCGCGAAGCCGCGCGGGCCGGCGTGGAGACCTTGGTCCTCGAAAAGGATTCGGTCGTCGGCGTCAAGCGGGTCTGCGCGGCCGGCCTGCGACCCGGTTTCTGCGAGCAGTTCGATCTGCCGCGTTCGATCGTGCACTGCGATCCGCCCACGATCGCACTCCACGCGACCAGCGGGCGCCGCTTCTCCCTGTCCGTGGGTCAAGCTCATACGACGACGCGCGAAGAGCTCGACGGCGCGATCGCCGCGCTGGCGCGCCGCGAGGGTGCCGAGATCGTCACGAACGCGCTCTTTCGCGGCTACGAGAGCGACGGCGCGCGGACGATCGTGGAGTACGCCGATACCGCGACGGGCGAGCGCAAGCGCGTGCGCACGCGCAACCTGTTGCTCGCGCAAGGCTCGACGGCGCGCATCGACGCGAACTCACCGATCGGCTACAAGGGCTGGGCCGACGGCCTCATCACGTGCTATCAATACCGGGTATACCTCGAGCGGCCCGCGATCAGCGAAGCTTATCAAACGCTCGAGATGCACTACTATCTCTCGCCGGCCGGGCGCAACGTCATCGCCTGGATGTTTCCCAAGCGCGATCATCTTTCGATCGGGCTCGGCATTCCGGCCAAGCTCGCCGGGAAGGAGCTGCGCGCCGAACTCGACGCCTTTTTGCCGACGGTCGAGCAGCGTCTTTTCCCCGGCGTCGCGTACACGATTCGCGAGGAAGGCAATCTGCTCTACGGCGGCGCACCGCGCCCGCGCATCAGCGCCGGGAACGTCATGATCGGCGGCACGGCGGCCGGCTTAGTCGACGCGACGACCGGCGAGGGAATCCTCGAGGCGGCGATGTCGGGCCGCGTCGCGGCGCAAGCGGTCGCCGACGCGCGCCGCGGGCGCACCTCGTCGCCGGCGCAGCAGTACGAGAAGGCGTTGAAGGCGCTGCTCTACGGGAAGCTGCTCAACCGCCATCGCTTGATGACCTTTCTCGAGCGCCGTCCGGTGCGCTTCGACCTGCTCTTCGAGCAGCTCTCGTGGTTCCCGCGCTTCGCCGATTTGCTGCAGCGCGAGCGCAACGATTTCTCGCTTGGTGAGTGGGCCTATCTCTACGCGCAAGCCGCCTTCTTTTCGGTTCGCGCTCTGCGCGCTTGATCGCATTCGCCGCGCGGCGCCTGCTGCGACTCGGGCTGGTCCTCATCGCGATCACGATCGTGAGCTTTGCGTTCATGCACGCGATCCCGGGGGATCCGGTGGTGAACCGGCTCGGCGAACACGCCACGCCGGAGCAGGTGACCATGCTGCGCGCCTCGCTCGGCCTCGACAAGCCGTGGTACGTGCAGCTGGCGCTCTACTTCGGCAACCTGCTGCACGGCGATCTCGGCGTCTCGTTGATCGACGCCCAGCCGGTCTCGGCGAAACTCGCGCAATACTTTCCGGCGACGGTCGAGTTGTCGGTCGGCGCGATCCTGTTCGCGATCGCCGTCGGCGTCCCGGCCGGCGTGCTGGCGGCGCTGAAACGGCGCAGTGCGATCGACGTCTTGACGATGAGCGGCGTCTTGCTGGGCGTTTCGATTCCGGTTTTCTGGCTCGGCTGGATGCTCGTTTACTTGCTTGCCGTTTTACCGGGAAGGTGGGGACTCAATCTCTTTCCCATATCGGGCAGGATATCGCTCGCTTACTTGGTTCCGGCGCGGACGCACCTCGTCGTTTTTGACGCGCTGCTCGCCGGCAACGGCCGGGCGGCGCTGGACGCGCTCTGGCACCTCGTGCTGCCCGCAATCACGCTCGGTACGATCCCGCTCGCAATCGTGGCCAAGATCACGCGCAGCGGGATGCTCGAGGTCCTGCGCAGTGATTACGTGCGCACCGCTCGCGCCAAGGGCCTGTCCCAGGGCGCGGTGCTCTACAAACACGCGCTGCGCAACGCGCTGGTGCCGATCATCACGGTCGTCGGCCTGCAGACCGGGCTCTTGCTCGGGGGCGCCGTCCTGACCGAGCATATCTTCGCTTGGCCGGGCGTCGGGCGGCTGGCTTTCGACGCGATTTCGAATCGGGACATGCCCTTGATCAACGGCTGTATTCTGCTCTTCGCAGCGGTTTTCGTGATCGTAAACACGCTCGTCGACCTGCTCTACGCGGCGGCGAACCCACGCATCCGGTACGGCGCGTGAGACGCCGCCGGGCGGGAAAGTGTGGGGAGCCGGACGTTGAATACCGTATCCTCGAAGACAGCCGTACGAGGAAGAGGCTGGTTTGAAGGTCGAGCGACGCTCGCAATACATCATTGCCGGCACGGCATATTCGCGCGAAGAGGTCATCCATCGCTACATTCACCTGGTGAAGTACGTGGCTGGACGCATCTCTGTTAACTTGCCGCCTAACGTCGAACTGAACGACCTCATCAACGATGGCGTGGTCGGGCTGATCGACGCGATCGAGAAGTACGACGACGACCGCGGGGTCAAGTTCGAAACTTACGCGATCACGCGCATCCACGGCGCCATCCTCGACGCTTTGCGCGCGCTGGACTGGGTCCCGCGGGCCGTCCGCCAAAAAGCGCGCGAGCACGAGCGAGTCATGCACGCCCTGGAGACCGAGCTCGGCCGGCAGCCGACCGACGACGAGCTGGCCGAACGGATGGGCCTGTCGCGGCGCGAACTCGACGCGCTGCACCAGCGCATTCGCGGCACCTCGGTGCTTTCGCTCGAAGAGCATCTGCCCAGCGACCGGGGCGGCGACATCCCGCTCATGGACACGATCAAGGGCGAAGACGGCGACCTCGGCGCTTCCGTCGAGCAGCGCGAGATCGTGCAGGCGCTTACTTCCGCCGTCGAAGATCTGCCGCCGCAAGAATGTACGGTCATTAAGCTTTACTACTTCGAAGGCCAAACGCTCAAGGAAATCAAGGCGACGCTCGGCGTTTCCGAGTCGCGCGTCTCGCAGATTCACGCCCAGGCGGTCATCCGGCTGCGCGGCAAACTGCGCGTTATGCGCGGCGATCTCGGTTTTCGGGAAAACGACCCCACGATCAAGCAGAAGTACGTGCGCAAGCCGGCGGCCCCCGAGGTGGAGGCGGCCGGCTGAACGTGCGCCGCCTGCGCGGCGCGTCCGAAGCGCCGCTTTTCCCCGAGCTGGTGCGCGACGACGTCCTTTCCGGCGAACGGATCGTCGAGCGTGGCGGCGACGTGCGTTTGTTCCGGCGCTGGCTGGCCGCGCCCGAAGCCGACGCGCTGCTCGCGTCGATCCGCGCGAACACGGCGTGGACGCAGGAGCGGCGTAAGATGTACGACCGCTTCGTCGACGTTCCGCGCGAGCAAGCCTGGCGCGGCGACGATCGCGCCGCACCCTGGAGCGAAGAGCTGCTCGCCGTGCGCCGCCGCCTCGAAGAGCAGCTCGGCGCGCGCTTTGCCTTCGTCTTGCTCAACCGCTACCGCAACGGTTCCGACAGCGTCGCGTGGCATAACGATCGCGAAGTCAAAGGCTTAGCCCATCCGGTCGTCGCCTCGCTTTCGCTGGGCGCGTCGCGCGCCTTCGATCTGCGTCCCAAAGACGACCGCAAACGCGTGCTCTCGATCGATCTCGAGCACGGCGACTTGCTCGTCATGCAGGGCGATACCCAGCTCAACTGGGAGCATCGCGTCGCGAAGGTGCGCGCCAGCGGAGAGCGCATAAATCTCACGTTCCGTCAGCAACCTGAGTAATCGCGCGCTTTCCTGAGAGCGCGATGAGCCGGGGATGAGATTGTGAGCGTTCTCAGGACGCTCTCATGATCGTGCGCCGCACCGCCGCCTATGCTAGGGCCGAGTCAAACTCGCGGGGCGACGTTCTTGCAAAGAAGCGCCCCGAAATGCAAACGCTTCGGCAAGGAAGGTAGTACGCTATGCGAACCCCACTCACGTTCGCGCTCTTGACCGCATTCGCGCTCGCGGGATGCAGCGGCGGCGGCTCGGGCGCTCCCACGAATCCCAATCCTAATCCCGGCGGTTCGACGCCCTCTTCGATGGACGTCGCGCAGTCGGGCGCGCTGGCCGCCAGCGATGCGATCGAGCAAGGTTCGCTCGAAAGCGACATCTCGAACGGCTCGATGTCGTCCGGCTCAAGTTTCCGCGTGCGTTCGAACGCCCGCCCGGCGGTGGCCGACGGCAGCTGCAACAACGGCATCGAGCGAACCGTCACCGTCATCAGTCCGACCGAGACCAAATACGACGTGAAGTTCTTCTACGACGCGGCCTGCACCGAACTCGCGCGGGAAGTGCAAAGCGACGTCGTGACCAGCGGCTCGGGCGAAACGATCGCGCGCAACGCCGCGAACTACAACCTGACCGGCACGCTGCTCACGACCCGCATCACCAGCTACGCGATCACCGGCGTTCCCTCGACCGGAAATTTTACGCAGTTTCTGACGAGCGCGTTGACGGTCGGCACCGCGAGCAGCCCGGAGGCTCAAATCGCGCGCACCGACACCTTCGAAGCCTCAACGCCGGCCAGCGGCGGCCTCAGCGGCAGCTCGGGACGGGTCGTGAATCCGGCCGGCTTCGCCTCGTCGTACGGCCACAACGCCGCGCTGAGCGGCGCCACCTGGAGCATCGACGGGTCCGGTGACGTCACTTTCGCGGGCACGCGTAACGGCGAGCTGTATCGTGGGCCCTTCCTCGGGCTAAGCCTGCCCTCGACCCCGCCTTTCACCGTGAGCGGCGGAACGGAGATCGGCGGTTCGGCGATCAGCGGCAGCGTCGAGTTCGACGTCAACGGCAACCTGATCGCGGTCTCGCTCACGGGCACGTTCCTCAAGGGGGATACGCTCAGCGTGACGAGCGCGGGCTCGCCGCTGACCGTCAGCGGCACGATCGCGAGCCCGAGCGGATCGACCGTCGCGACCTTCACGACGGACCAGTACGGCGACGGAACGATCACCTACGCGAACGGCAGCCAGGGTCTCATTCTCGACTGGCACGTCGTCCGCTAGGTAGAAGCGGCCGCCGCCCCGCCGGCGGCCGCTTCCCTCCCCGTCTAATCGAACAGGAGTTCGATCAAGCGGCGCGAAGTCGGTATTCCCGTGAGCTGGCTGGCCAAACTCCGGAATGCCCTGGGCCGATCGCGCGAGTCGCTAGCCGGCGTCGAGAGCCTGGCTCAGGCGCGCCGCCCGCTCGATGCCGCCTTCTGGGAGGAGCTCGAGGAGCTTTTGATCGCCGCCGACTTCGGCGTGCCGACCACGGAAAAGATTATGGGCGGCTTGCACATCGTGGCCCGGCAAGAGCTTTGGCGGCGCAGCGACGAAGCCGTCGCCCGTTTCAAAGCCGACGTGCAACGCTTCCTCACGCTTCCGGACGCCGGCCTCGCGCTGCGCTCGAAGCCTGCCGTGGTGCTGATCGTCGGCGTCAACGGCAGCGGGAAGACCACGACGATCGGAAAGCTCGCGAAACTCTTGTCGTCCGAGGGCAAGCGCGTGATGGTGGTCGCGGCAGACACCTTTCGCGCCGCTGCCGCCGAACAGCTCGAGATTTGGGCCGCGCGCGCCGGCGCGGAGTTCGTCCGCGGACGCGAAGGCGCCGATCCTTCGTCGGTCGTGCACGACGGCCTCGCCCTCGCCAAGTCGCGCAAGCTCGACATCGTCTTGATCGACACGGCCGGGCGCCTCCAAACTAAGAGCAACCTGATGGAAGAGCTGAAGAAGATGCGCCGCGTCATCGAGCGCGAGTCGGGCGCACCGCCGGACGAGACGCTTCTCGTGGTCGACGGAACGACGGGTCAAAACGCCGTCTCGCAAGCGAAGCTCTTCGACGAAGCCACCAAGCTGACGGGCGTCGTCGTGACCAAGCTCGATTCGACCGCAAAGGGCGGCGTGCTCGTCGCGATCGTCGACACGCTGGAAATTCCGATCAAGTTCGTCGGCATCGGCGAAGCGATCGACGAACTCCGCCCCTTCGATCCGGCGGCGTTCACGAGCGCACTGTTCGACTCGGCCGCATGAAGCGCGCGTTCCACAATGCCACACAGGTGGCACACGCCCGGCGTACGATCGCCGCACGCACCCCCCTGACGGAGGCCTCGTAGAAATTCATGGCTCAAGATGAGAAGACGGTTGCACTGAACAACGCGCTCGCGCAAATCGAGCGCCAGTTCGGCAAGGGCGCCATCATGAAGATGGGCGATCTCGCGGAACGGATGGCCTACGACGTCATCTCGACCGGCTCGATCGCGCTGGACCTTGCGCTCGGGGTCGGGGGGTTGCCGCGCGGCCGCGTGGTCGAGATCTACGGTCCGGAATCGAGCGGGAAAACGACCTTGGCCTTGCACGTCATCGCCGAGGCACAGCGGGCCGGCGGCACGGCCGCTTTCGTCGACGTCGAGCACGCGCTCGATCCCGGCTACGCCTCGGCGCTCGGCGTCGACCTCGACTCGCTGCTCGTCTCGCAGCCCGATACCGGCGAACAGGCGCTCGACATCGCGGAGATGCTGGTGCGGAGCAACGCGGTCGACGTGGTCGTCGTCGACTCGGTCGCGGCGCTCGTGACCAAGGCCGAACTCGAAGGCGACATGGGCGACACGCACGTCGGCCTCCAGGCGCGTCTCATGTCGCAGGCGCTGCGCAAACTCACGGCTGCGATTTCGCGTTCGAAGTGCGTGATGATCTTCATCAATCAGCTGCGCGAAAAAGTCGGCGTCATGTTCGGCAGCCCCGAAACGACCTCCGGCGGCCGCGCGCTGAAGTTCTACGCCTCGGTTCGGCTGGACGTGCGCAAACTCGAGCAGATCAAAGTCGGCCAGGAAGTCGTCGGCACGCGGACGCGCGTCAAAGTGGTCAAGAATAAAGTCGCACCGCCGTTCCGGCAGGCCGAATTCGACATCACCTACGGCAAGGGCATCTCGAAGATGGGATCGATCCTCGACGTCGCGCTCGAACGCAACATCGTTGGCAAGAGCGGCTCGTGGTACACCTACGGCGACATCCGCATCGGTCAAGGCCGCGAAAACTCCAAGGCGTACCTCGAGGAACACTCCGACCTCGCCGAGGAGCTGTCGGCGAAAATTCGCGAGGCGCTGAAAGCCACCGTCTCGACCAATGGGAGCGGTGCCGCGCTTGCGACGTCTGCCTTACAAACCGGCAGCGACGAGGAATAGCGCGCAGGCGCAAAGGCCCCTCGCGCCGGCGCGCCTCACGGCGCTGCGCATGTTGGCGCAGCGCCGGCTCACCGAAGCCCAGCTCTTTGCGCGCCTGCTCCGTCGCGGTTACGACGCCGCGGCGGTCGCGGGCGCCGTCGAGCGTTGTAAAGCGGAAGGCTTGGTCGACGACCGGCTCTTCGCCGAACTCTTCGTCGAAGGCCGCAAAAAGGCGCTCGGCAACGCGCGCTTGGTGGCTGAATTGGTTCGGCGCGGGATCGCGCGCGACGCGGCGCTGGCGAGCGTCGCGTCAAGCGGACGCGGCGAGGAGGCTCGGCTCGCAGCGGCGCTCGAAAAGCTGTTCCGGACGCGGCCGGGCGTCAGCTATCCGAGCGCGGCGCGCGCGCTCGAGCGGCTCGGCTTCCCAGCTTCGGCGATCTACCGGCAACTGCGGCTGCGCGCCGCCGCGAATGGTGACGTCCCCGCCGAGGATTACGAACGCGAGCAAGCGTAGTGCCAGGCATGCGGTCTCTCGTCGCGGCGCTTATCGCAGCGACCGTCGTGGTTTGTGCGATGGTGCCGGGCAAGGGCGTCGAGCTCGAGACGATCGCGCGAGCTGCCTCCGAGTATCACAACCCGAACGCGCGTCTCGAATCGATGTACCGGGCAGCCTTACTCAACACCAGCCAGCAGGCGGTGTTCGCGCCCGACGGCACGGCCTACGTTAAGACGGGCGACATTCCGGCCGAGTGGCTGAGAGACGCCAGCGCGCAAGTCCGGCCCTATCTGTTTTTTGCGAAAACGGACCCGCAAGTCGCGGCGCTCTTGCGCGGCATCATCGCGCGCGAAGGCAAGTACCTCCAAATCGATCCGTACGCTAACGCGTTCACCCTCGACTACCGGGTCTGGGAAGAGAAGTTCGAGCTCGATTCGCTCTGCTATCCCATCGTGCTGGCGTGGTCGTACTGGAAGGCCACCGGCGACACGTCGATCTTCACCGGCGACCTTTCGCTCGGCTTCGACAAGGCGCTGGAGACGATGGAGCGCGAGCAAGATCACGCCCGCAACTCCAAATATACGCACAAGGAGCTGCACGACGACAAGGGTACCTCGGGTACGCCCCGGCCCGTCGGCTACACGGGCATGATCTGGACCGGTTTCCGGCCCTCGGACGACGCCTGCCAGTACAACTATCTCATCCCCTCGGAGATGATGGCGGTCGTCGCACTCGGCGATCTCGACGAAATCGAGCGGACCGTGTACCGGAACTTGATCAAGTCCAACCGCGCGCGGACGATGCGTTCGGAAGTGCAGGACGGGATCCAAAAGTACGGCGAGATCTTCACGCCGAACTACGGCTACGTCTACGCGTACGAGGTCGACGGCTTGGGTAACAAGACCTTGATGGACGACGCGAACATCCCGAGCCTCCTTTCGGCGCCCTACATCGGCTACACCAAAGCCGACAGCTTCGTGTACAAGAATACGCGGCGCTTTCTACTCTCGAAGGACGATCCGTACTACTACATCGGCTCGGTCGCGCGCGGCATCGGAAGCGCGCATACGAGCGACGGCTACGTCTGGCCCCTCGCCTTGATCGTCCAAGGGCTTACGGCCACCTCCGACAGCGAGCGCAAGGACGTCCTCGATCAGCTGCTCGCCAGCGATCCCGGCGATCATCTCCTGCACGAGTCCTTCGATCCGAACAATCCGGCGAAGTTCACGCGGGCCGACTTCGGCTGGCCGAACGCGCTCTTCAGCGAATTCGTCATGACCTACCTGAACGGCGTGGCGCCGCTTCCGATGGGAAACACGAGCGATCTCGAGTTTCGTGGCGAGTAGCGCCGCGACGCCGGAAAAAGCCGACATCATTCTCGGCGTGCAGTGGGGCGACGAAGGGAAAGGCCGGGTCGTCGACGCGTATGCCGGCGACTACGACGTGGTGGCGCGCTTCGGCGGCGGCGACAACGCCGGCCATACGCTGGTCGTCGGCGAGCGGAAGATGGCGCTGCGCATCGTCCCGAGCGGCGTTCTGCGCGAGCGTCCCGAGCTTTTCATCGGCGGCGGAACGGTCGTCAGCCTCAGAGGGCTCGTCGCCGAGCTCGACATGCTGGCGGCGGCCGGGGTCGATCTGCAGCGCATCAAGATATCCGATCGCGCCCACCTCGTGTTGCCGTATCATCCGGCACTCGATCGCGTTTCCGAACGGGCGCGCGGACAGTCGGCCATCGGGACGACGGGACGCGGCATCGGGCCCGCCTACGCCGACAAAGCGGCGCGCCTCGGCGTGACCTTCGGCGATCTACGCGACGTCGATCGGTTGCTCGACACGATTCGCCGGACGGCGCATTGGCACGCGCTGCAACTCCAGGACGAGGAGGCTGCCGGCGGCGAAGCCGCGATCCTCGAAGCCGTGGAGCTCGCGCCCCGCGTGCTCGCGCACGTGGTGGACGGCGTCGAGTACCTCCATGGAAAGCTCGAAAGCGGCGCGCGCGTCCTCGTGGAGGGGGCGCAAGGAACCCTGCTCGACGTCGGCTTCGGCACCTATCCGTACGTGACGAGCTCGCATACGATCGCGGGTGGCGCGTGCGTCGGACTGGGCTTGGGGCCCACGCAGATCGGCCGCGTCATCGGCGTAGCCAAGGCCTACTCGACGCGCGTCGGCAGCGGTCCGTTTCCCTCGGAACTTCACGATGCGATCGGCGAGCGTCTGCGCGAACGCGGCGGCGAGTTCGGCACGAACACGGGCCGGCCGCGCCGCTGCGGCTGGTTCGACGGCGTCGCGGCGCGCTACGCCGCGCGCATCAACGGACTCACCTCGGTCGTCGTGACGAAGCTCGACGTGTTGACCGGCCTCGAGCGCGTCGGCATCGTTAAGGAATATCGCAGTGCCGGCCAAACGGTCGGGTTTTCGGGCGCCGGCGAGCCGGGACTCGATACCGGTCGTGGAGTGGTTCGAGGGCTGGAACGACGACCTCTCGGAGATTCGGCGCATCGCGGATCTGCCGGCAGCGGCGCGCCGCTACGTGGCAGCACTTGAGGCAAACCTCGGCGTACCGATCGATGCGGTTTCGCTCGGCCCGGAACGTGCTTCGCTCGCGCTAGCTTAACTCGCGCGCGCCGGCGCGCTTCAGCTCGGGGATGCGATGACGCGCAGCAGCAGTCCGAAGACGATCGCGACCGCGAGATAGGGCGCGAACGCCATCGGCTCGGTTCGGCGTCCGCGAATCCAGCCGACCGCAACGAGCGCGAGGCAGGCCGCCGCGAAGGTCAAGAGCGAGAGTTGAAAGCCGAGCACCGCGCCGCCGAGTGCGGCGAGTTTGCTGTCGCCCCAGCCCATGCCGCGCTCCTTCGAGAGCAGGGCGGCTAGGGCGAACGGGAGGAAGGCGGCGATCGTCGACCAGAGCAGCGTCCAGCTGAACTCGTGCTGCACGAAGGCCGCGATGACGACCACGCCGAGCGGTATCAAGGTGAAGTAGTCGGGGATGAACCCGAACGCGACGTCGCTGTACCACGCGGCGCAGAGCGAGACGCTCACGAACGCCAGGATGGCGAAGGGGATGAGCGCTACTCCGCGGGCGGCCAGGATTCCGCCGATGATCGCGCTGCAGGCGGTGAGCGCGAGCGCGAGTTTTTGCGTTTGCTTCGGATCGCGATCCTCACGTTTGCGTGGAGACCGCGATCCGATGAAGGCGCTCAGTTGCATGCCGAGATACGATGCGCAACCGAAGACGAGCGCCGAGGCGAAGACCCAGAGGAGCACCGGCTAGACGCTCATTTCCTAGAAGAAGCTCCCCTGGGGTGACGTTGCGGTCGGGACCGGCGTCGGCGTCGGGCTCGGAGTCGGCGTCGGCGATGGCGTCGGCGACGGCGACGGCGAGGGTGACGGCGAGTGGCTCGGTGACGGTGACGGCGACGGCGAGTGGGTCGGGCTGGGCGACGGCGTGGGCGATGGCGAGTGCGTCGGGCTTGCGGTCGGCGAAGCGGTCGGCACGGCCGTGGCGGTACGCGTCGGGCTCGGGCTCGGAGTCGGGGTCTTGGTGGGCGTGGCGGTCGGGCTGCCGTGGGCGGTCGGCGTCGGTGACGGCGACGGCGTGTGGGTGGCGGCAGTCGTCGGCGTGGCCGTCGGGATCGCGGTCGGCGTGTGCGTCGGGGTTGGCGACGGCGTCGGCGAGGGCGAGTGGGTCGGTGTCGGCGCGACGGTCGGGCTCGCGGTCGGGCTGGCCGTCGGGTGCACGGTCGGGCTCGGCGTCGGACTCGGGCTCGGCGTCGGGCTCGGGCTCGGCGTCGGGCTCGGACTCGGCGTCGGGGACGGAGAAGCGAGCCCCGGCGGCGGCGAGAACGACAAACACGTTTCGGGCGTCGCGATCGCCGGCGCGGCGGCGACGGAGGTCGGGAACTGCGTCGGCGCCGAGGTCGGCGTCGTCGAATCGAATTGACCTTCCAGCGAGTTCTGGACGGTTTGGCCGAGGCCGGCGCATTGCGTCAACGTGGCGACGTCGGGGGAGCGGAAGAAGTTCTGCATTCCGCTGTTCGACGAAGCGGTCGTGCCCAGCACGTTGGACATGAAGCCGCCGCCGGTCGAAGCGCTCGAGGTGATCAGCGCGGCGTTGTCCTGAACGATGACCGGCTGATGGTAGCTCTCGGGAGCCGAGACGATCGTCTGGTTGGCGAAACAGTCGGGTGACGGCGAGGCGGCCGGTTCGAAGAACGCTTTGCGCGGGCCGGCGCCGTCGACGATGCTCTGTGAGGCCGGCTGACAGGCGGTCGGTCTGAACGGCGGTTGACCGTCGATCGTCGCGTACATCGAATAGAGCGAGTAGTCGGCGTACGGGTTGGAGAGCTGCGAGACGACGCCGCCGTAGCGGACTCCCATCTGCACGCGTTCGGTCATCGCGCCTTCGCGCACCGCCCACATGATGCCGAACAGGCCCATGAGGAACAGCGGAAGTGCGATCGTCGTTTCGGTCAGGGCTTGGCCGCGAGAGAATTTTTTCATTATGATGCTGATGCGTTCTGGCACGCCGTAGAGAGATTGATGGTTGAAGCGGGAGCGAAAGGCTTGATCGGAACGGCGTTCCACCAGCCGAGCCGCGCGCTCATCTCGTCGACGGCGACCGGCTCGGTGAAGGCGTTGTACGCCGACCACGCGGTCGCGCCGTTGCCGCCGAAGTTAACCAGGTACCAGTCGTAGCCCGCGGCGGGCGTCGTGTCGTACTTTTCGCTGGGCTGGAACGTGACGTTGGGTCCGCGCACGCTGTCGTAGAGCGCACCGGGTTCGAACCAATCTTCTTCGAACATGACCGAGGTCGCGGCGGCGCGGCCGATCGCGTAGTATGGCTGCGTCTTGAACATCCAGAAGCTCGGAATCGCCGGCGGCACGACCGCGCAGGCGACGACGTCGACCTGGATCGGCGCGTAGTCGGCCGCTTCGGTGTCGGGGCTGCCGGTGCAGACGCGGCCCAGACCCGGCACGCAGATGCCCTGGGCGTCGTATTTGAGATCCTGCAGGCCCGTTCGCGCTTGGACGCCGGCCACGGTGTAATTGAAGCCGCAGTCGACGCCGGCGACGCTGATGCTCGTCTTGGCGACGTTCGACGCGTTGCAGAAAGTCGAGCTGGACATGTGCGTGAGCAGCTTGGTGGCGTCGTCCGAGTCGAGGTTCTGGGCCGCGTAGGAGGCGATGTTGTTGAGCAGGCTGACGTCGGCCGTGTAACGGTTCACCGACTGCAGGTAGGCCGAACGCAGCGCCATGTAGGTCTGCGGGCAGGTCGAGGCTTGCGCGCAGCCGCCCGAATTCTCGACGGTCAGCATGATGCCGTTCAGGAGGCGGCGGATACGGTACTCTTCCACGTTGGCGGCGTAGAGCGATTCCATCATCATGTTCCAGCGCTGGGTCTGGACCGAGAGGACCGCTTGAGCCGCGGAGTCGGCGGCGCTCTGCGCGCGCACTTGCCAGCGAATGACGTTACCGTAGTTCAAGGCCATGAACATCAGGACGAACGTCGTCATGATGGCGACGGTCCAGAGCGGTAAGACTTGACCGCGAGAATCGCGACGCATCAGCAGTTGCTCCACGGGTAGAGGGGCGCGGCGCCGGGCCCGGGGTAGGTTGAGGCGCTGGGGTAACCGGAGTCGATCTCGCGATCCCACGAGTAGACGGCCTGGATCGCCGAGTTGGTCGTGCTGTCGAAGCCGTTGAAGGCGGCGAAGATCGGAACCTTACCGGTGGTCCCGTCGGCGCGCGTTCCGTTCATGTTTTGCGTGAGGGTGATCGGCATCGCCGGGTAGTGCGAATGCAGCGTCGGCATATCTTGATTGCTCACGAGGAACTGCGCGATCGCTGCGAAGGCGCGCTGGTGGCAGGCCATCTCGGTGAAGGTGCTGGCGTTGGCGCCGCCCGCGGCGGTGCCGCCCCACGAGCCGGAAACCGCCGAGCCGCCTTGATTGACCGGGAGGTTCCAATTGGAATCGTCGAGATGTTCGGCGACGCCGAGCGCGAGAAAATCTTGGTTGGAGCAGGTGCTGCCCGCCCACGGCATCGAGTCCATGCAGTTCTGGATGTAGTTGAAGCCGACGAAGTACGGCGGCACGTTCTCGCCGTTGGTGAAGTAGTTGACCTGCATGTTGGCGGCCGTCGAGCCGTAGTTCTGATTGGCAACGTCGAAGTGCGCGCCGTTCTCCATCCACTGCGGCTCGATCATCGAGGCGCTCACGCCGATCGGCACGCCGAGGATGCTCGCGACCGCCGGTTTCGAGACGGTCGACTGCATCTGCGAGGGCTCCATGATCGAGGCGCCGCCGTGGCGGTTCGAAGCCGAGGCGGCGGCGACGGTCGGATCCGGGTCGTTGTAGCCGTAGTCGATGTAGACCGTCGGGCTCGGGGCCGGCAGCACGGTCGTCGTGATGTCGCTGCTCGCGATCTGCGGGAACACCTGCGCGGTCGCACTAGCCGGGCTTCCGCTCGAAACGCCCACGACGTTTTGGTGCGCGTTGATGAACGAGGCCGCGTCGGCCGTCATCTGCAGATAGCCGATGACGCCGATTTGAACCGCGCCGAGGACCATGACCAGGACGACGCCGACGACCAGAGCCGTCTCGACGAGAGCGGCTCCGCGAACGGCATTGTGGCGGCGTGCTTGCGTGCGTATCTTCATGCTGTCGCCTACATCGGATTCAGGGAAGCGTTGCTGAGGCTAGTCTGCTGCGCGGTCACCGACGTGCTGGTGATCGTCGCCAGAATCGCAAAGCCCGTAATCGCGATCAAGGAGAACACGGAAAGAATCAGTGCGAACTCCGCGATCTCTTGCCCGTCCTCGTCGAGTATGAACGAACGCACGCGGTGCGAGAGACCTGCATCGAACATCCGAACTGTTTCCCCCATGTTAGGTAGTTCGGACGGATTATAGCGCACCGCGAGCTTTCGGAAGTGTGCGTTGGGTGTGTGAGACGCGCGCCACATCTGTTCGGCGCAATACTAATCGAGCTATGTTCTCGATCACACGCCTTTTTGCGCGCAATCGCGCGCACGTTCCGTATGCGTTCGATCACACACCACCGCACGCGATGTGTGATGCGGCGTCGCGCGCGAGTTCGCGCGCGCGTGCGACTTAGGTCGTGGAGACCACGACGCGCACGAGCACGCCGAGCACGATCGCGACGGCGAGATACGGCGCAAAAGCGATCGGCTGGTTTCGACGGCCGCGAATCCAGCCGACGGCGACGAGCGCGAGGCACGCCGCGGCGAACGTCAGCAGCGCCATTTGGAAACCGAGCACCGCGCCGCCGAGCGCGGCGAGCTTGCTATCGCCCCAGCCCATGCCCTGACCCTTCGAAACTGCTGCGGCGATACCGAACGGCAAGAAGGCGATCAGGCTCGACCAGATGAGGTTCATCGAGAATTCGCGCTGCACGATCGCGACCGCGATCAGCAAGCCGAGCGGCAACAGCGTGAAGTAGTCGGGGATGTAGCCGAACGAGCTGTCGCTGTACCACGCCGCGCAGAGCGACACGCACACGATCCCGAGCGTTACGAACGGTACGATCGCGACGCCGCGCGAGGCGAGGGTGCCGCCGATGAGCGCCGTGCAAACGGTCAAGCCGATGCTCAGCCCCTGCAGGCGCTTGGGATCGGCGCTCTCGAGGCGCTTGTGCGCGGAGTGCGAGCCCAGCCATTCGCTGAGTTGCATGCCGAGGAAAGCCGCGCTCCCGAACACGACCGCCGAGATCAGGACGGATAGGATCATTCGGTAGGCCGAGTTCCTCTACTCAGAACGTCGGTCCCGTGTACACGGTGGGCGTTGGCGAGGGGGTCGGAGGCAGCGTCGGCGTCGGTGTCGGCGTCGGCGGCGCTGTCGGTGACGGGGTCGCTGTCGGTGGCGGCGTCGGCGACGGCGTTCCCGTCGGTGAAGGCGTCGGCGACACGGTCGGCGTCGGCGACGGGGTCGGCGTCGGACTCGGCGTTCCCGTCGGCGTGGCGATTCCCGTCGGGCTCGGCGTGGGCGACGCCGTCGGCATTAAGGTCGGGCTCGGCGTCGGCGACGGCGTGTGGGTCGGAGACGGCGTGGGCGACGGCGTCGGCATCATGGTCGGGCTCGGCGTCGGCGACGGTGAAGGCGAGTGGGTCGGCGTCGGCGTCGGCGAGGGCGTCGGCGTCGGTGTGGAGACACCGAGGCCCGGCGTGTAGGCAACGCAAGGCAGACTGCCGCCGGTTGCGACCGGCGAAACGGGGATCAGCGTCGTCGGGAACGGCGAAGGCGGGGTCGTCGGCGAGACCGTGTCGCCGAAGCCCTCAGCCGACTCGTCGAACGCGATTCCGACTTGCGTGCATTCGGTCAGCGTCTCGAGGTCCGGCGACTTGAAGAAATTTTGGACGGCGCTGTTGCTCGTGGTCGAACTTCCGAGGACGTTTGCCATGAAGCCGCCCGTCGCGTTCGGGGACGTAATGAAGGCGGCGTTATCTTGAAGCAGGATCGGCTCCTGATACGTCTCGGGACCGTCGACGTCGGTAAGACCGCCGTAGCAGGTCGGAGCGGGGACCGTTGCCGGCTGGAAAAAGCCCTTCCGCGTATTGATTACGATGCCGGGCATTCCCGCGGTGGTATTCGGCGCGCACGTCGCATAGTTCGTCGGCGGGAGGCCGTCGATGGTCGCGTACATGGCGTACAGCGAATAGTCCTGGTACGGGTTGTCCATCGAACCGACGACGCCGCCGTAGCGCACGCTCATCTGTACGCGCTCGCTCATCGCGCCCTCGCGGATCGCCCAGATCACGCCGAAGAGGCCCATGAGAAAGAGCGGAAGCGCGATCGCCGTTTCGGTTAGCGCTTGCCCGCGCGGCGCGGAGAATTTCGGCAGTCTCATGCGTTCTTGCACATCGTCGACAGATTGATCTGCGACGCCGGCGTGAACGGCTTAATCGGAACCGCGTTCCACCACCCGAGGCGCACGCTCAGCTCGTCCGTTCCGAGGTTCGCAGCATGGAAAACGCCGTACGTCGGTGAGGCGACCGCTCCGTTCCCTCCGAAGTTGACCGCATACCAGTTGTACGGCATACCGGGGCCCGGCGGGACGGACGTGCCGTAGATCTCAGTGTTCTGGAAGGTCGTGTTCGGCCCGCGCGCGTTGTCATACAGCGCACCCGGCTGGAACCAATCCTCTTCGACCATGACCGACGTAGCGGCGGCGCGTCCGACCGCGTAGTACGGCTGCGTGTGGAGTACTCCGAACGTCGGAAGGATCGGCGGTACGATCGCGCAGGTCAGAACCTCAACTTGCACGGGCGTAAAATCGGCCGATTGCGAGTTGACGGCGTTGGCGTCGCAAACTTTTCCGAAACTGGGGATGCAGTTACCGAGCGCGTCGTACTCGACGGGGTTCAGCGCGGTAGCGTAAGGCCCGCTGCCCGAAGCACCGCGAAGAAAAGAGCCCGTCGTCGGCAGCATCGTGTAGGCGAAGGCGCAGTCGCCACCGGAACCGATGATGGTCGCGCTGGTCGCGCTCTGCGAGTTGCAGTTCGCCTGGAGGTGCGTCAGTAAGGCTGCCGAGTCGCTCTGCCAGTTGGCGTACGTCGAGAAGCTGACGACGTTGTTGAGCACCTCGGCGTCGTAGGTGTAGCGGTTTACGGAGCGCACGAAGGCCGCAGTCAAGGCGGTATAATCGACGCTGCAATACGCCAGGGTGCTGCAGCCTCCCGACATGTTGGCGGTCTCGAGGATGCCGTCGAGCAGACGGCGGAGGCGGAACTCCTCGATGTTCGCGGAGTACAGCGTCTCGGTCGTCATGTTGTAACGCTGCGTTTGGATCGAGGTTATCGCCTGAACCGCAGCGTCGGCGGCGTTCTGCGCGCGGATCTGCCAGCGGATCGTGTTGCCGTAATTCAACGCCATGAACATCAGCACGAACGTCGATAAGATCGCGACGATCCACAGCGGAATGACCTGGCCACGTTCGTTGCGCATCAGCAGATCGTCCCGTACGAATAAGGCACGCCGCTCGAGACGGCGCCGCCCATGGGAAACGGGAACGTGCCGACGCCGGTGTAGGTGCTTGGCGGGTAGCCGCCGTTGACGATGACGTCCCAGCCGTAGATTTCCGGATGAACTGTCGGCTTGAGCTTCCCGCCACCGGGCCCGCCACGGACGGGGAATTTGCAAAACCGCTCCACGCTGCGTAGTTCCGCCAGGCGGGATAGTCGCGGACTGACCGCTCGTCGCCGGCGTATTGATCGCATTGCCAGAGCCTGCGGCGACGCCAGCGCGGAAACGAGCTGTTATTCGCGAAGAAGGCCGCCGAGCTGCGCGTATACCCGCTGGTGGCAAGCGACTTGCACGAACGCGAGGTTACCGGTTCCGGAACTATTGACTTCGCCGTTGGGGAGCGTCCAATCGGAATCGTCGAGATGTTCGGCCACGCCCAGCGCGCGAAATTGAACCGGCGTGAGGCAGCCACTGTTGCGCCGGGGCTCCAAGGCTGCGAGTCCGCGCAGTTTTCGATGTAGTTGAAGCCGACGTAGTACGGCGGCGTGTTCTCGCCGTTCGAGAAATAGTTTACCTGGAAGTTTGCACCCGCTTGACCGTAGTTGGCCGAATTGGCGACGTCGAAGTGGGCCCCGTTCTCCATCCACTGCGGCTCGATCATCGAGCCCTCCACGGAGAGCGGGATGCCGAGGATCGAGGCAACCCCGGGTTTGTTGACGACGCTCGTCAGCTGACTGGGCTCCATCATGGAGGCGCCCCCGTGACGGTTATTGATCGACGCCGCGGCGATGACGGGGTTGGGGTCGTTGTAGCCGTAGTCGACGTAGACCGTCGGAAGCGGAGCCGGCGCGGCGGTCGCGCTGAAGTCGCCGGGCGCGATCTGCGGGAAGACGCTCGAGGCGACGTTTTGCGCCTGCGCTTGGGTGTCGCCGACGACCTGCTGGTGCGCGCTCAAGAAGGCCGCCGCGTCCGCCGTCATCTGGACGTACCCGATGACGCCGAGCTGGACGCTACCGAGGATCATGATCAAAATGACCCCGACTACGAGGGCCGTCTCGGAGAGCGCCGCGCCGCGCTGGGCGGACCCGCTGACTCGAAATCGCACGAAAAGCTGTACCTGCTCTAGATCGAGTCGGCGTTAACGGCGGCGTTATTGAGCGAATTCTGCTGGGTATTCATTTGCCCGTTAGCCACCGACGAAATGAGCGCGAACGCCACCATCGCGATAATCGAAAACGCGCTCAGAACGATCGCGAATTCGGCAAGCTCCTGGCCGCCTTCGTCCTTCAGGAAAGCGATCCAACCTGAGGCGGTAAGGCACTTAGTCATTCGTTCTCCAAGCTCGGGCGTTAACTAAAAGGACGAACCCAGTGAGCCGCAGCCCACGTCCTCTGGGCATTATAGCGTGGAACCGGTCGTTCATGTCACTTACCATCGACCAAAGTCATCACATTTTTATGCGTGAAATCACTTCGTATGACTCGTCCCCCAAGCGAGCGAGGGCTAAACGCTCGAAGGATCACACCCCCGCTTTGTAAAGCAATTGTAAAGGGAGGGGTCGCCCGGATCGAAATCCTGCGGTAACCGGCGGGGCCTAAACTCTGCCCGTGAAGGCGTCGTCGCTGAGCGGGGTCCTGCGGGTGAGGCAGGCGCAGCTGCGGATAAGCCGCCGCGGTCTGGCCGAGATCGAGACAGCCGAGGATGGCGGGAAACCCGCCGCCAGAGGCGCTGAACCGCTCGGGGCGGCCGATCTTCAGCTGGCCGACAGCCGCAGAGCGGCCGCCGCCCGGGCTGCTCGGCGGGCGCGGAGCGCGTGCGAGGCCGCCCGAGCGGCCTGCGTCCCGCTCGAACTGCTGGAGCGGCGGCGGCTCGCCGCGGCACTGCTGCAGCGGGAGCGCGGTGAAGCGGCCGAGGCCGACGAAGCCAACCGCATGCTTCGGACGCTCCGCCCTTGATCGCGCTCTGCCGCCCCAATGGCTTTCCGCTGCTGGTCAACCCCGATCTGATTGAGTCGGCGGAAGGCGCGCCGGGCGGGGAGACGATCCTGACCCTGACCTCGGGCACGACGCTGGTCGTGCGGGATTCCCTCGAGACGCTGCGCCAAGCGGTCATTGACTTCCGGCGCCGCATCGGCTCGCCGGGCGCGTGAGCGAGCTTCCTTAAAGGATGGACGCCGGTTTGGGATTGCGCGCCCTCGGGGCGCTGGCGGTGGTGGGCGCCGTGCTGCTCGGACTCCGGTTCCTGGCGGGGGGCGCCGGGCGGACGAGCTTGCGAGGAACGGGTGGCCGCGGGCGGCTGCTGCGCGTCCTCGAGAGCGTCGCCTTGCCGAGTTCGTGCTCGCTGCACCTAGTCGCCGTCGCGGACCGCTACTTCGTGATCGGGCGAAGCGCGGCGAGCGTCGCGCTGTTGTGCGAACTCTCCGGCGCTCAGATCGGCTCGGATGCGCGTCCTGATCGCCGATGATGCGGCGGTCGAGCGCGCCATCCTGCGCCGGCTCGTTTTGGCGGCCGGCCACGAGGTCGCGGGCGAGGCTCGCGATGCGACGCAGCTGCTCGAGTTGGCGCTCAGACTTTTGCCGGATCTCGTCGTGCTCGACGGGCGCTTGCCTCCGTCGGGTGGCTTGAGCGCGCTCGCCGCGCTGCGCGCGCTTGCGTCGTCGCCGCCGCCGGTCGTCGTCATCGCGGCGCTCGGCGAACGCGCCTTCCTGCAGACCGCGTTGCGCAGCGGCGCGCAAGGCGGCGTCATGCGGCCGCTTGCGGCGGCGGAGTTTACCGAAACGCTGGCCCGGCTCGCAAGAACGTCTTAGTCCGCTCGCGAACTGCAAGGCATGGCAGAAGCGCCGGAACTCGAGAGGCACGACACTTTCACCAGCAACGGAAGCGCCGCTGAAACGCCGCCGGCCGAGGTCGAAACGGCCGAACAGCGCGGCGGCCTCCTGCGCACGTTTTTGATCTTGGGCATCGCGCTCGCGTCGGCCGCGCTCGTGTTCGCGGTCGTCCGCGCAACCTTGCGTCGCGCGCCTGCCGACCCCACCACGGAGCGAATCCAGGGGCTGATCGATGAAGCGAATCGGCTCCTGAAGCAGCTCGATGATAAAAGCTCCGGATAGAGTTCCGGGTGTGAGCCCGCCCGCGCTGCGGGTGGGCGACGTCGTCGAGATCGCCTGCACCGACTTGATCGCGAAGACCGGTCAGGCCGTCGGCCGCGCCGACGGCATGGTCGTCTACGTCTTAGGCCCCGTGCCGGGCGAACGCGCGCGGGTCCGCATCGAGGTCGTAAAAGCCAAGTACGCCGTCGCGGAGCTCGTCGAGTTGCTCGATCGTTCGCCCGATCGCGTCGAACCGTTTTGTCCGGTGTTCGGCGCGTGCGGCGGCTGTCAAGTCCAGCACTTCGCCTATCCGGCGCAGCTGCGCTGGAAACGCGAGCTCGTGGAAAACGCGCTGCGGCGGATCGGCGGCATCGAAGGCGTGACGGTTGCGGCGACGATCGGCATGGACGAGCCGCGCGCGTACCGCAACAAGATGGCGCTCGTCGTCGAACATCGCGACGCGACCGCGTTCGGTTTCTACGCCGCGCGCTCGCACGACGTCGTCCCGATCCGAACCTGTCCGATCGTGTTGCCCGCGCTCGACCGGGTCGTCGGAGAGCTTTGGGACGCTGCCGCCTCGCCCGACGCCGCGCCCGCCTTCACGGGCGCCCGGCACGTCGTGGCCCGCGCCGGACAAGCGACGGGCAAGAGCGTCTTGTCGCTGACGACCGAGCGTCGCTCGCGCGAACTGGCCGCGCACGGCCGCGCGCTCGCGGGGCGCCTGCGCGACGTCGTCGGCGTCACGAACTCGTTCGAACCGCCCAGCGAAAACGCCGTGATGGGCCGCAAGAACGTAACGGTTGCGGGTGAGGCCGAACTCGAAGAAGAGATCGACGGTCTGCGTTTCCGCGTTTCGCCGGCTTCGTTCTTTCAAGTCAACAGCCGGATGGTCGCGAAGATCTTCGCTTTCCTCGCACCGCGGGCCGCCGGCCTCGCTTCGGTCGTCGATCTCTATTGCGGCGCGGGTACCTTCGCGCTGTTCTTCGCCAAGCTCGGCGCGCACGTCGTCGGCATCGAGGAAAACCCGCATGCCGTGCGCGAGGCGCGTGCGAACGCCTTGCTCGACGGCGTGGCGGAGCGCACGGTGTTCGCCTCGGCGCGCGTCGAGGCGCTCTTGCGCAGCAAAGCGGGCGCCGACGCGCTGGCGGCGGCCGAGGTCGTGTTTCTCGATCCGCCGCGCAAAGGCAGCGACGAAACGACGCTGGCTGCGCTCGCTGCGGCGCGCGTTCCGAAGATTTGGTATCTGTCGTGCAATCCGGCGACGCTGGCACGCGATCTGGCTCAGCTGACGTCGGGCGGCTTCGAACTCGAACTCGTGCAGCCGTTCGACATGTTTCCGCAGACCGGTCACATCGAAGCGCTGGCGATGTTGCGCCGGTCGGAGCGCTAACGTGGCCGAATCGGACCTTGACGTGGCCTACGTCGCAAAGCTTGCCCGCATCGCCTTGACCCCGGCGGAGATCGAGCGCTTCGGCGCACAGCTCGGCGCGCTACTCGAGCACGTCAAGGCGCTCGAGGCGCTCGGCGTCGACGACGTCGCGGCCACGGCGCAGGTCATCCCCTCGCGCAACGTCGCTCGCGACGACGTGCCGGTGCCGTGCCTTCCGCGCGACGTGGTGCTCGCGGCCGCACCCGAAAGCGAGGGCGCGTATTTTCGCGTTCCTCGCATCATCGCGGAGGCATAAGCATTTTCGACATCGATTCCGACGCGCACACGATCGCGCGGACGGTCAACGCACGCGAGGCGTCGGCGCTCGAAGTGACCGAGTCGGCACTCGCGCGAATCGCCGAGGTCGACGGGACGGTCGGCGCATTCCTTACCGTCGCCGGGGATCTCGCGCGGGAGCGCGCGCGCGACGTCGACGCACGTGTCGCGCGGGGCGAGCAGCTTCCCCTGGCGGGCGTTCCGCTCGCAGTCAAAGACAACATGTGTTTGAGCGGCACGCCGACCACATGCGCCTCGAAAATTCTGGCCGGCTGGAGCGCGCCGTACACCGCGACCGCGGTGCAGCGCCTGCTCGATGCCGGCGCGATCCCGCTCGGCAAGACGAACCTCGACGAGTTTGCGATGGGCTCGTCGTGCGAGAACAGCGCGCTGGGCGTCACGCGCAACCCGTGGGACTCCGAGCGCGTTCCGGGCGGCTCGTCCGGCGGCAGCGTCGCGGCGGTTGCGGCGGGCGAAGCCGCACTCGCGCTGGGAAGCGACACCGGTGGTTCGATTCGCGAACCGGCTGCTTTTTGCGGCGTGGTCGGATTCAAGCCGACCTACGGACGGGTTTCGCGCTACGGGTTGATCGCCTTTGCCTCCAGCCTCGATCAGATCGGGCCGATCGCGCGCAACGTCGCGGACGCGGCGCTGACGTACGATCTCATGGCCGGTCGCGACGCATTCGATGCGACGACGCTCGAGCGGCCCGTCGAGCCCGCCGCGGGCGGGCTTCGCGAAGATTTGCACGGTCTGCGCATCGGGCTCGTGCGCGAATTCGGGCTCGCCGCGCTCGAGCCGGAGGTACGCGCCACGTACGAGCGCGCATACGCGGATCTGGAACGGCTCGGCGCCACGCTCGTCGACGTGTCCTTGCCCAGCGCCGATTACGGCGTTGCCACCTACTACCTGATCGCGCCGGCGGAATGCTCTTCGAACCTCGCGCGCTTCGACGGGATGCGCTACGGACTGCGCGTCGAGCGCCCGAGCGTCGACGCCACCTACGAAGCGACGCGGGCGGCGGGTTTCGGCGACGAAGTCAAGCGCCGCATCTTGATCGGGACGCACGCGCTTTCGAGCGGCTACTACGACGCGTACTACGTGCGGGCGCAAAAAGCGCGCACCTTGATCGCGGCCGATTTCGCGCGGGCCTTCGAGGCGTGCGACCTCATCGCGTGTCCCGCGGCGGCTTCGCCCGCCTTTCGCTTCAACGCGAAGTCCGACCCGGTCAGCATGTACCTGATGGACTACTACACGATTCCGATGTCGCTGGCGGGCCTGCCCTCGCTTTCGGTGCCTTGCGGCTGGGTCACGCCTGCCGACGGAAAACTTCCCTTGCCGCTCGGACTCGAGCTGAGCGCGCCGCTCTTCGCGGAGCGCGCCCTGCTCGGCGCGGCACACGCCTACGAGCGCGGGACGCTGCACGCGGGCAAGCACGCCCTGCCGCCGCTCGCGCGGGCCGCGGTATGAGCGCGACGTTGGTGGAAGCGCCCTCGCTGCAAGTCGGCGAGGTTGCGTACGAGGCGGTCATCGGGATCGAGTGCCACGTCGAACTCAAGACGGTCACGAAGATGTTTTGCGGCTGCCGCAACTCGTTCGGCGCCGAGCCCAACACGCTCGTGTGTCCGGTTTGCCTCGGCTTACCGGGCGCGCTGCCGGTGCCCAACCGGCTCGCGATCGAGTTGCTCGTGAAAGCCGGGCTCGCCTTCGGTTCGGAAATCCCCGCGTTTTCCAAGTTCGACCGCAAGAACTACTTCTATCCCGACATGCCGAAGAACTATCAGATCTCGCAGTTCGACGTTCCGCTCGCGCTGGGCGGCGCCGTGCACTATTGGATGCCCGACGGCTCGCAGCGCAGCTGCCGTCTGACCCGCATCCACCTGGAAGAAGACACGGGCAAATCGCTGCATGCCGGTTCGGCCGACGGACGGATCGGCGGGAGCACCCACTCGCTCGTCGATTTTAACCGGGCCGGCGTTCCGCTGATGGAGTGCGTCTCCGAGCCCGACATCCGCAGTGCCGGCGAAGCCGTGGCCTATCTCGAAGCGCTCAAGCGAACCTTCGTCGCGCTCGGCGTGAGCGACGTGAAGATGGAAGAAGGCTCGCTGCGCTGCGATGCCAACGTCTCGATCCGGCCGGTCGGGGCGCAAACGCTCGGCACGAAGACCGAGATCAAGAACATGAATTCGTTTCGCAGCGTCTTCCGCGCGATCGACAGCGAGCTCGCGCGGCAGGTCGCGCTCCTGGCCGGCGGCGGTCGCATCGTGCAGGAGACACGCGGTTGGGACGAGTCGAGCGGCGTCACCATCTCGCAGCGCAGCAAAGAGCAAGCGCACGACTACCGCTACTTTCCGGATCCGGATTTGACCCCGGTGGAGTTTCCGCCGGAGGACGTCGCGCGGATGCGTGCGCAACTCGGCGAGTTGCCGCAGGCCCGCCTCCGGCGCTACTTGGGGAACGATAAGCTTTCGGTCGCCGCCGCCAATCAAATCGTCGACGCGCCCGGGCTCGCCGAATTCTACGACGCCGCCGTGCGCGCGAGCGGCGCGCCGCAGGCCAGCGCGAACTTCGTGCTGGGCGAGTTCGAGCCGTCTCGCCAACGAAAGCGGCGAGACGGTCGGCGCGTCGCGCGTCACGCCGCAGGCGCTCGCCGAAGTCGTCCGCCTGAGCGAAGCCGGTACCATCAACTCGAAGGTGGCCAAGGATTTGCTGGCGCGCGTGTGGAGCGAGGGCGGCTCGCCCGCGGCCATCGTGGAGCGCGAAGGTCTCGGTCAGGTCAGCGACCTCGCCGCCATCGACGCGCTGGTCGCCGCGGTTGCCGGAGAGCACGAGAAAACGGTCGCGGATTACCGGGCCGGCAAAGTCAAGGTGATGGGTTTTCTCGTCGGGCAAGTGATGAAGCGCAGTCAAGGAAAAGCGAACCCTTCGCTCGCCGAAGAGCGTCTGCGCGCATTCTTGGACGGCGCCGGCTCAGCGTGAGCGCGGAGCCCCGTCTGACCGACGAGCGCAGCCTCGAGGTGCTTGACTTCGCTGCGATCCGGGCGCTCGTCGCACGTCACACGATGAGCGACCGCGCCGCCGCGCGCGCGCGCGAATTGACTCCGGCAACCGATCTGCCGGTCGTGCGCGCCGAGCAGGCGGCGACGCGCGAGATGCGAGCGCTCGCCGCCGACGCGTCCTTCGCGTTGCCGCGCACCGTCGAAGTCGCTCCGGCGCTCGCCCGCGCCGAACGCGGCAGCCCGCTCGGTGCCGAGGAGTTGCGCGAGATCGGCATCGCGCTGGCTGCGGCCGACGCCGCGGTGCGGCGGGTCCGGGCCGCGCGGGCGCCCGAGCTCGTTCGCCGGGCTGCCGCCGCGCGTCCGCTGCTCGAAATCGCGGCCGCGATCGACCGCGCCGTCGGCGAGCGCGGCGAGGTGCTCGACCGCGCATCGCCGGCGCTGGCGCGCCTGCGTCGCAACGCGACTTTGGCGCAAGACGAAGCGCGCGAGCGCTGTCAGGCGATCCTGCGCGCGCCGCGCTTCGCGAAGGCGATTCAGGAATCGCTCGTCACGACCCGCGAAGGGCGCTTCGTGATTCCCGTGAAGGCCGAATTCGCGGGTGCCGTTCCGGGCGTCGTGCACGACACCTCGTCGAGCGGGCACACGCTGTTCGTCGAGCCGCTCGACGCGCTCGACGTCAACAACCGCTTGCGGACGCTGCGCATCGAGGAGGAGCGCGAGGTAGCGCGCATCCTGGCCGAACTCTCCGCGCTCGTCGGGCGTCACGCGGGTCAAGCCGAAACCAACCTCGAGATCCTCGCCGGCATCGACTTAGTACTGGCGCGCGCCCGCGTCGCCGAGGCGATGGGGGCCGTTTCGCCGCGCGTCGTCGACGCGCCGCGCATCGAGCTTCGCGACGGCCGCCATCCGCTGCTGGGCGAACGCGCCGTACCGCAGTCGCTCGTCCTCGACGCCGAGACGCGTTTCATCGTCATCAGCGGTCCGAACATGGGCGGCAAGACGGTCGCGCTCAAGATGCTCGGACTCTTCGTCGCGATGACCTACTGCGGTTTGCAGATCCCGGCCGCCGAGGGCGCAACGATCGGCGGCTTCGAAGACCTCGGCTGCGACATCGGCGACGAGCAGTCGATCGTCGAAAATGCCTCGACCTTCTCCGCGCATCTGCGCCGGATGCGGGCGATCGTCGAGCGGGCCGGTCCCCGCTCGCTCGTACTCGTCGACGAGATCGCCGGCGGAACGGAGCCCGCGGCCGGGGCGGCGCTAGCTATCGCGCTGCTCGAAAACCTCTTGGCCAGCGGAGCGCACGGCGTGGTGACGACCCACGCGACCGAACTGAAGCTGTTCGCGCATGCGACGCCGGGCATGCGCAACGCGAGCGTCCGTTTCGATCCGCAGACGTACGCTCCGACGTACGAACTCGATTTGGGCGCGCCCGGCCAATCGCTGGCTTTTCCGCTCGCGCGCTCGCTCGGACTCGCCGCGCCGCTCGTCGAGCGAGCCGAACAGCTGCTCGCGCAAAGCGAACGCGACTACGACAAAGCGCTGGCCGAACTCGGTGAAATTCGAGCGCAGGCGGCTGCCGAGCGCGACGGATTGCGCGAGCAGCGTTCGCGTTTGGCCGGCCTGGAAGCGTCCGCACGCGAGCACGCCGAGTCGCTCGAACGCGAGCGGCGGAATTTGGCGCGCCAAGCCGAGACGCGCTTGTCGCGTGCTTTGCGCGAGTTTTCGGCGGAACTCGAACGGCGCCACGAAGGGCGTCCCGGAAGGGCGCGCGTCACGCCGGGTCAGGCCACCTTGCTCGAACGCGTCCTGGACGAAGTTCACACCGAACTGGGGCTTCCGCCGCGGGTCGAAGCGCCGGCGCCGCCGGCGCCCGGCGCGGCGAAGTGGGCCGCCGCCGTGGGAGACGAGGTTTTCGTTCTCCCGCTTGGGACCGACGGCAGCGTCGTCGACGACTACGGCGACAACCTGTTGGTAGCGGTCGGCGCGATGAAGACCGTCGTGCCGAAGTCGCAAGTGCGGCCGCGCGAAGCGCCGCTCGAGCCGGCGCCGCGCGCGATGCCATCCACGCGCGGCACTTCGCGCGGCGGACAAGCGACGCTCGACGCCGCCGCGCAGGCGCGCAGCGAGTTCGACGTGCGCGGCCGGCGCTTCGTCGAAGCCGAGCCGCTGGTCGAGCGTTGGATCGATTCGGCTGCGTTGGCCGGGATTTCACCCTTGCGCCTGATTCACGGCAAGGGCACCGGCTTGCTGGGACGCGGTCTTCAGGAGGCGCTCGCGAAAAACGAAGCGGTGCGCGCCTTTCGTTATGGAAATGCCGACGAAGGCGGCGGCGGCGTGACCGTAATCGAACTCAAGTGACCGCCGGCGCCGCGGCCGATCAGGCTGCCATTCTCGCCGACGGCTGCGAGCACGTCGAGACCCGCGCCGAGCTCGAAACGCGGCTCGCCGCAGGCGAGCGCTTGACGGTCAAGCTCGGGATCGATCCGACGGGTTCGCTCCTGCACCTCGGGCACGCGGTGGTCTTGCACAAGATGCAGCAGTTCGTCGAATTCGGACATCGCGTCGTCTTGCTGATCGGCGACGGGACCGCGCGCATCGGCGATCCGAGCGGCCGCAACGAAACGCGGCCGCCGCTGACCGACGAGCAGATCGCGCAGAACATGCGCGACTATCGCGAACAAGCGGGCAAGGTCCTCGACCTCGAACGCATCGAGGTGATGTACAACTCCAGCTGGCTCGCGCCGCTGACGTTCGCCGATCTGATCGGGCTGATGTCGCGCACGACCGTCGCGCAAATGCTGGCGCGCAACGATTTTGCGAACCGCTACGCCGAGGGTACGCCGATCGCGCTTCACGAGTTCCTCTACCCCATCGCGCAAGCATACGACAGCGTGGCGATGCGGGCCGGGGTCGAACTCGGCGGGTCCGACCAGCTTTTCAATCTGCTGGTAGGGCGCGCGTATCAGGAACACGCCGGACAGCGCAAGCAGATCTGCATGACGACCCCGATTCTCGAAGGTACCGACGGCGTCGTGCGGATGGGAAAGTCGCGCGGCAACTATATCGGTTTGACCGAACCGGCCGCGGAGCAGTTCGGCAAGCTGATGAGCATTCCCGATGCGGCGATCCCGCGTTACGCGCAGCTCGCGGCATTCTGGCCGAAGCCCGCAGTGGACGATCTGCTCGCGGGGCTCTCGAGTGGCGTCGTCCATCCGATGGCCGCGAAGAAAGACTTGGCTGAAGAAATCGTCGCGCGCTATCACGGCGGTGCGGAGGCCCGAGGTGCACGGGAGCGCTTCGAAGCGACGGTGCAGCGGGGCGAAGTGCCGGCCGACATCGCGGACGTACGAGTCGACGGAGCGCGCAGCTTAGCCGAGGTGCTGGTCGCGGTCGGTTTCGCGCAGAGCAAACGCGAAGCGCAGCGCGCGATCGAAAGCGGGAGCGTCCGCCTCGACGGCGTTCCGGCGCGCGATGCACGGCAAGCCTGGGACGCTCGAGCGCCGGTGATCCTCGCACTCGGCACGCGCCGCTTCGTCCGGGTCGTACCCAACCACCACGAGTAGGAGAACGATGAGCCAGCATTCGACCAAACCCTCGCCGCCCGTTAAGACCTACACCGCGCGCCCGCCGATCGCGGGGCAGAAGCTCACCTGCCGCCGCTGCGGACGCGTCCATGCCTTTCCGAGTCCGGGCGACCGGCCGATCCGCTGCGAGTGCGGCTGGTGGTACGTCAACCGCAACGGCCGCATCGAAGAAGTTTTTAAGCCGCGGATCGGCGCGTAAGTTCTTCGCTTAAGTCCCAAACGCGGGCGGCGAGTTGCGGATCGTCGGCGAGCGGATTGTTCGGCGCGATGCGCGAGCGCGCGAAGTAGGCGCCGCTGACGCCGGCGGCTTCGGGCGACGTGGCGACGTAAAGCGAGGTTTCGGCGCCGCGCTGCGGGCTTAGCGCGAACAGCGTCATCGTTTTCCACCCCAAGGTGACCAGGCCGCCGAGGCTGCCGATCTCGGTACGCACCAGGCCCGGGTGGAGGGCGTTGGCCGTTACGCCGGGCTCGAGGCGGCGCGCCAGCTCTTTGGTGTAGAGCAAATTGGCGAGCTTCGAACGGCCGTAGGCGCCGCGCATGTCGTAGCCCTCGATCTTCGCCGGATCGGCAACGTCGGCGCGACCGCGCAGATGCGAGGACGAGTTGACGTTGACCACGCGCGCCGGCGCGTTCGAGCGCAGCACGTCGACGAGCGAATTGGTCAGCAGAAACGGTGCGAGGTGATTCACGGCAAAGACCAGTTCGATTCCGTCGACGGTGAGCACGCGTTTGGCGGAGAACAAGCCGGCGTTGTTGACCAGCAGCGAGAGATCCGGAAAACGTGCGCGCACGTCGAGGGCGAGCCGGCGGACGGCGGCCTGTGCGGACAAGTCCGCGACGGCAGCGTCGAAGCGTCCGGCCGGAGCGCGTTCGCGCAGCGCCGCCAGCGCGGTATCGACCTTCGTCCGGTCGCGGCCGTGGACGACGACGTCGTAGCCGCGCCGAGCTAAGCCGAGCGCCGTGAAAAACCCGATGCCGCGCGTGGCGCCCGTTACGAGAGCCGTCCCGCGGCTCATCCCGAACGAGCGTCGAGACGTTCGATCAGGTTTTCGACCTCGGGCAGCGAGAGCACGTAGCGCTTCTTGCAGAACTCGCAGATCGCTTCGGCGTGTTGCTCCTCGCTGAGGATCTTGCGCAACTCGCCGGGGCCCAGCGCCAGAAGGGCCGTTTCGACGCGCTGACGATTGCAGCGGCACCGAAAGACGAGCTCGTGCTCGCCGAGAAACCGAAGCGGGAGCGAACCGGCGAGCGCCCGAGCGAGGTCCTCCGGCGCCGCGCCGTCCGCGATCTGCGTGGTGATCGGCAGCATCGTGCGTGCGTTCCCTTCGAGCCGGGCGATCGCGCTTTCGTCGGCCCCGGGCTTGATTTGCGCGATCGCACCTCCCGCCGTTTTGATGCCTTGCGGGTTGGCCAGCACTCCGAGTGCGACGACGCTCGGGATCTGGGCCGATTCCGCCAAGTAGGCGGCGATATCGTCGCCGATCTCGCCGCTCCGCAGGGCGACGATCCCGACGTACGGCTGGCCGACTTCGAACGAGCGCGTCACCTGCAGCCGACCCTTTCCGACCGCCGCGCCGACGTCGAACTTGCCGCTCGCGTTCAGCGGGACGTCCACGTCCGGCCGTTGCGCGTAGCCTCGAGCGAGCACTGCGCCGGACGGATCGAGCGCGATGTCGGCAACCAGTCCGCGTAAAGGACCGTCGCTCGCGATCTGCAGCGAAAGCCGCTCGCGGCCTTTGAGGCCGGCACCGAGTAAGGCTCCGCCGGTTATCAAGCGGCCGAGCGCAGCGCTTGCCGTCGGAAAGAGGTGGTGCCGCGCCTGCGCCTCGCGGACGAGCTCCGTCGAGATGCCGGCGACGATCGAAAAGCTCCCGTCCGCCGCGCTGGCGGCTACGATCCGGTCCGGCATCGCTGCGCAGTTTCCGAGGGCGGGCGCTTTTCCTCCACGAACGCGGCGCTGGTGAACGTACTCGTGATCCACGGCCCGAACTTGAATCTGCTTGGAACGCGCGAGCCGGCGACGTACGGAACTTCGAGCCTCGCGGAGCTGGACGCCCGCATCGCGCGCGAGGCCGACCTCCTCGGCTTGCAGGTCCGCTGCGTGCAGCACAATTCCGAAGGCGCGATCGTGGAAACGCTGCACGCCGCTCGCGGGGCGTTCGAGGGGATCGTCATCAACCCGGGCGCCTTTACCCATTATGCCTATGCCGTGCGCGACGCCATCGCAGCGATAGGTATTCCTACCGTCGAGGTGCACCTCACCAACACAAGCGCGCGAGAACCCTTCCGGGAGACGAGCGTCGTCGCCGCCGTGTGCCGGGGCAGCATCTCCGGGTTTGGCGTGGAGTCCTACTGCCTAGCGCTGCGCGCGCTCGCAAGTGTGCGCTAAGTGTGAGCCGCAAACCCGCATGGTCCCTGAATTTTTCGCCATTTGCGGGAGGAGGGGCGCGGGCGCTTGCAAATTAGGCGGAGGATGCGGGGTGCGGCTTTTTCTAGCACCGCCGCACGAGCGCCGTTGCAACACGGGTGTCCGCACTCGTTTTGTTTGGAGATTATACGTTGACAAAAGCCGAACTAGTCGATGCCTTGGCGGAAGAGGCGGAGCTCTCGAAGCGCCAAGTCGGTGAACTGGTCGACCTCTTGCTGGACGAAATCAAGAACGCGTTACAGAAGGGCGACAAAGTTCAACTCATTCCTTTCGGAAGCTTCGTCGTGCGCGAGCGCAAAAAGCGCGAGGGGCGCAATCCGAAGACCGGCGCGAAGCTGGTGATCCCGGCTCGCCGCGTGCCGGCCTTTAGCGCGGGCAAGGGCTTGCGCGACGCCGTCGGCGGCACCAAGAAGAAGGCCGCCGCCAAGAAGCGCTGAGCGGCCGCTCCTTCTCGAAGAATCGGAGTCGATTGAGAAGCGCCGTTCCGCGGCGCTTCTCGCGTTTACCGGTTCGGCGCTGCGTCAGCTCGTCGCGGTGTACTCGGACACGCGGAAAGATGCGCGCCGGCGCCGCGTCGCGTGGTTCGCGTCCCGTAACGCCGAACGCGCGCCCGGTGCGGGCTGCACGACGACGGCGAGGACGCGATCGATTCCGCTAACGGCGAGCACTCTGGCGACCATCGAAGCCGGGGAAACCCAGATTTCGAGCCGGTCGCCGAGAGCGTTGTGTGCGCCGATCAGCAGCCTCAGTCCGGTCGAGTCCATGTAGGGACACTCCGTCAAATCGACGATCGTGCGCTTGCCTAAGACGAACGCTTCGCTCAAGATCGATCCGAAAGCGCGCGCGCATGCGATGTCGACGTCGCTGAAAACGTGGACGATCTCTTGCGTCGCAACGCTTTCGCGGACTGCTACGAAGTTCGGGCCCGGATCCCCACTCAACCAATTCACGCGCACCTCCCGCCGCGAACGTCGTCGCGGCTTGCCTTCTAGGGGCACATGTTACGTTCGTTCGAGCGGCCGTTCAAGTTGGGAATCGTCTGCGGCTCCCGCGTGCGATCGAACCGGCGGTCTCAAACGGGATCTCAGGTGGGGCCCATCCGCTCGTCGCGCGACGCGAAAGCTCGAGCCGCGGCGACGATTGGCCCTTGTACCTCCGCGAGCAATTTCTCGCGCAAGAGCAGCATCGGCGATGAGTCGTTCAACCTCGGATTGCTGCCGTGAAACCAGGCGCGCGCGAACTCGCGATCGCCGGCCGGCGCGATCATGCGCGAAATTTGCAGTGCGAAGCGCAACACGTGCGGCCGCTGGGGTTCGCGGCCCGTCATCCACTGCGAGACGGCGCGCGTTTCCGATACGCCGGCGATCACGGCGACGGTCGTCGCCCCTAGCAGGTCGGCCAATTCGCGTACCACCTCGGTGATCGGCAGGGACATCGCGTGGTCGTGCGCCGCCCCGTCCTCGAGGATTTGCCCCTGGTGCACCATCTCAGACTCCATCACACCCGTGATACCATCTCGAATGCGCCGGTAAACCCCATCGAGAAAACATTCCTGAATTGGCTGCCAGGGTTCGAGCGGGCTCGCCAGGAGTGTCCGGTGCGGGCGCAACCGGAGATGCGACGAACACCGGCCGCCGAGTACGGCGGCCCGGCGACCGCCAAGCGAAGCGGCGCGTACGGGTGACAGGGACGCGCGCGAGCGGACCAAATAACGCTCGGACCGGCTTCGGGCAGTGGCGCAGCTTGGTAGCGCACCAGACTGGGGGTCTGGGGGTCGCAGGTTCAAATCCTGTCTGCCCGACCACTCGCGAGACGCCGCGGCGCAAAATGCGCTGCGGCGTTTTCGCGCGGAGCTGTGCTCGCATGAGGCGAACAGCCAGCCGGATGGAAGCACAGGCTGAGATCCGCGCGCCTGGGCCGCTCCCGACGGGGACGGTCACCTTCCTTTTTAGCGACATCGAAGGCAGCACGCAGCGCTGGGAGCGGGACCGCGCGCGGATGCAGGACGCCGTCCGGCGCCACGATGCGCTGATGCGCAGCGCGATCGACGCGAGCGAAGGGCACGTCTTCAAGACGATCGGCGACGCCTTTTGCGCGGTCTTCGCTCGCCCCGAAGACGCCGTCGCTGCCGCGCTCGCGGCGCAGCGCGCGCTAGCGGCGGAAGACTTCTCGGCGATCGACGGCATTTTCGTGCGCGTCGCCCTGCACACGGGCACCAGCGAGGAGCGCGAAGGGGACTACTTCGGCCCGACGGTCAACCGCGTCGCGCGCTTGCTGGGGATCGGGCACGGCGGACAAGTGCTCGTCTCGGGCGTCACCACCGATCTCGTCCAAGGCACGTTGCCGGCGCAGGCGACGCTGCAAGACTTGGGCGCGCATCGGCTCAAGGACCTGACGCTACCCGAACAGGTTTACCAGTTGCTCGCGCCGGGTTTGCGCCGCGAGTTCCCGGCGCTGCGTTCGCTCGAAGCGCTGCCCAACAATCTGCCCTTGCAACTGACGTCCTTCGTCGGCCGCGACGTCGAGGTGGCCGAGATCGAGGCGCTGCTGCTCAAGCACCGGGTTGTGACGCTCGTCGGGTCGGGAGGGGTCGGGAAGACGCGCGCTTCGCTGCAAGTCGGCGCGAACGTCTTGGACGGCTCCGGCGACGGCGTCTGGTTCGTCGAGCTGGCACCGATCGGCGAAGCGTCGCTCGTTCCCAACGCCGTGGCCTCCGCACTCGGGATCGAACTGCCGCCGCGCAGCGAGCCGCTCGTCGCGCTCATCGCCGCCCTCAAGACGAAGAACCTCGTCCTCATTCTCGACAATTGCGAACATCTCGTCGCCGCCGCGGCGCGCATCGCGGACGCGCTGGTGCGGTCTTGTCCGCGCGTCTCTATTCTCGCGTCGAGCCGGCAGGGGCTCGGCATCGCCGGCGAAGCGACGTACCGGATGCCGTCGCTGCTCGTTCCCGATGCGGCGACCGCGGCGCGTCTGAGCGCGGCCGACGCCAAGCGCTTCGGTTCGATCGCTTTATTCGTCGAACGTGCGGAGGCGGCCGATCCACACTTCCGGCTCACCGGCGAAAACGCACCGGCCGTGGCCGACATCTGCCGGCGGCTGGACGGCATCGCCCTGGCGATCGAGCTTGCCGCCGCGCGCGTGCGCATGCTGAGCCCGCAGCAGTTGCAGCGCCGGCTCGACGAACGCTTCCGCATCTTGACCGGCGGCAGCCGGACGGCGCTGCCGCGTCAACAGACGCTGCGCGCGCTGGTCGACTGGAGCTACGATTTGCTCGACGAGCGTGAGCGCGCGCTCTTCCGCCGGGTCGGCGTGTTCGTGGACGGATTCAGCCTCGAAGCCGCCGTCGCGGTCTGCGCCGACGGGACGTTCGACGAACTCGACGTCTTCGACGTGCTGGCCTCGCTGGTCGACAAATCGCTCGTGGTCGCCGAGTTGAGCGGGGCGGCGACCCGCTATCGTCTGCTCGAATCGACGCGCGCGTACGCCTTGGAGAAGCTTGCCGAATCGAACGAGCGGGAGCGCTTCGCGGAGCGGCACCTCTCCTATTTTCTCGATTTGCTGCAGCGCGCCGACGACGCCTACGAGTCGCTCGCGGTAGTCGAGCCCTTCGAGTTTCTGCGCGCGGATTTGGAGAACGCGCGGGCGGCGATTACCGGCTCGCTAAACGGCGGCAACTTCCGGCTCGGCGCGGCCGCAGCGCTGGCTGCCTTCAACTCGGGTCTTTACCCGGGCGCCGAGATCATGGGGTGGTACGAGGCCTTTCTCAAGGATCTCGATCCGGATGACGCCCGCTTGCGGGCGCAGCTGCTGGGATCGCTGGCCGGAGGGCTCGCGAATCTCGGCCTCAGCGCGCGGAGTGCCGAGATCGCCGGTGAGGCATTACTTTCGGCCGAGGCCAGCGGCGACGACGCGATTCTGTTCAACACCGTTTTAAGTCAATCGCTGCTGCACCGGCGCGCCGGACGGATCGAACAAGCCGCCGGCATGCTGGAGCGGGCCGAGAAGCTGCTGCCGGGAGTCGAGACGCCGCGCCGTCGCGTGCGCTTCTTGCAGTCTCGGGGGGTAACCGTCGGGTTGATGGGTGACCTGGCCGCCGCCCTCAAGGATTTCGAAGCCGCGAGGGCACTCTGTCGCGCGCTTGGGAACGAAGAAACGGCGCGCAAAGGCGGTCTCAACTTCGCGGAATTCGAACACGAGCGCGGCAGTACGGCGCGCGCCATCGAGATCGCCCAGGAGTCCGTCGCCGCCTACCGTCGTGCGCGCGACGTCGAAAGTCTCGCGAACGCGCAGGCGAATCTGACGGCGTATCTCGTGGCCGCGGACAAGGTCGCCGAAGCGCGGGTGACGGCCGCCGAAACGCTGCGCTTGTGTCGCGACTGGGACGCCGGGATCCACTTCGTTCCGATCACGCTCGAGCACTCGGCTTTGGCGCTCGCGGTGCTGGGAGATCGGACGCGTGCGGCCCGGCTCGCCGGCTACGCCGAAGCGGCCTTCACGAAGCTCAAATTCCAACGAGAGTTCACCGAGAAGAAAACCCACGCGCGCTTGAGCGAACTGCTCGCCGCGATGCCTGACGACGAGCGGGTCGCGCGCTTCGCCGAAGGCGCGGCGCTCGCGCCGGAAGCAGCGATCGAGGAAGCGCTCGAGGTGCTGACCGGGCCATCGTAAGGGGCGACGGGGATCACCGCTGCCGGCTTCCCAGGTGTGAGCCAGGTCTCTAAGACTTCGTTCAAGCTTGGTTAATAGACAGCCGATATAACCGCGCGTCCTCCCAGTGGCGCGCGTCCCGGAAAGCAGAGAAGATGACGCAGCGCAAGCAAGTTTCGAGAACCGTTCGTTGTGGATTAACGCGCCGCGAAGTTCGTCTTACGGATGAGTCGAGCGCGGTCATTCACGACGGTATCGTACGCCTCAATTCGCCGGTGATCTCTTGGTGCAACAACATGGACGTGCGTTGCTCGAGCCGCTGCGAGTATCGCGGCGGAAACGTCGACCCGACGCTAGCAGCCTAAAACCGCCCATCGTCGCGAGCAGGCTCGGGGGAGCTTTGCAGCGGGAACCTCGCGCGGAGCTCGGCCGCGCGGGGTTTTCGTTTTGAACGGCGGCTCGCCGGTAGGGCCCGCCCGCGGCCAACCCTAACTCAAGGGCCATCGTGCCCGACCGCCCCGAACTCGCGAAAGCTTACGATCCCGCTGCCGTTGAGGCTCGCCGCTACGCCATCTGGCTCGAAAGCGGCGTTTTTCATGAAGAGCCGGATCCGGCCCGGCCGCCGTTTGTGATCTCGATGCCGCCGCCGAACATCACCGGCCGCGCGCACCTCGGCACGGCCTCGACCTTCGTGCCGATGGACATTCTCACGCGCTACCATCGCATGCTGGGCGAGAACGCCGATTGGATACCCGGCCAAGATCACGCCGCGATCGCGACGGAAGCCGTGCTCGTCCGCGAACTGGCCAAAGAAGGCACGACGCGCGAAGCGCTCGGGCGCGAGGCGTTCCTCCTGCGCGCTTGGCAGTGGCGCGACCAGTTCGGCCACGAGATCGACGACGCGTTCCGCGCGCTGGGCTTCGGTCCGGACTGGGCGCGCGAACGCTTCACGCTCGACGCGGGCCTCTCTGCCGCGGTCGCAAAGGTCTTCGTCGAGCTCTACCGCGACGGGCTCATCTACCGCGGAACCCGCCTGATCAATTGGGACCCGGTCTCGCAGTCGACGCTTTCCGACGCCGAAGTCGAGGATGAAGAGCGCGACGGCTTCCTCTGGCATTTACGCTATCCCGCCGAGGACGGCTCGTTTTCGATCGAAGTCGCCACTACGCGGCCGGAGACGATGCTCGGCGATACCGCCGTCGCCGTGCATCCCGACGACGAACGCTACGCGCATCTCGTCGGCAAGCACGTGCGACTGCCGCTGACCGGACGATCGGTTCCGATCCTTGCGGACGCCGCCGTCGAGCGCGACTTCGGCACCGGCGCCGTGAAGGTCACGCCGGCGCACGATCCGTTGGACAATGAGATCGGCGAACGTCACGGCTTGGCGATGCCCAGCGTCATCGGCTTCGACGCGAAGATGACGGACGAGGCACCGGCGCCGTATGTAGGGCTCGATCGGTTCGAAGCCCGCAAGGCCGTGGTGCGCGATCTCGAAGCGCAAGGCTTCTTGGTGAAGGTCGAGCCGCGCCGGCATACGGTACCGGTCAGTTCGCGCAGCGGCGCCGTCGTCGAGCCGCTGCTCTCGCTGCAGTGGTTTTGCAAGATGGAGTCGCTGGCGAAGCCGGCGCTGGCGGCCTACCGCGACGGGACGGTACGCTTCGTGCCGGAACGCTTCGGGCGAACGTTCGAGCACGGTCTCGAGAACATCCGGGATTGGAATATCTCGCGCCAGGTGTGGTGGGGCCACCGCCTGCCCGTCTGGTACACGCCGAACGACGACGCCGTCGTCGCCGAAACCGAAGAAGAAGCGCTCGCGCTGGCACGCGAGCGCTTCGGCACGAGCGAACTGCGGCGCGATCCCGACACGCTCGACACCTGGTTTTCGAGCGGGCTCTGGCCCTTCTCGATCCTCGGCTGGCCCGAGCGGACGCCCGAGCTCGAACATTGGTATCCGAATCAGGTCATGATCACCAGCCGCGACATCATCTTTTTGTGGGTCAGTCGTATGATGATGCTGGGCATACGGTTCGCCGGCGACATCCCGTTCGGGCAAGTGTTTATCACGCCGCTGGTGTTCGATCTGCAAGGCCGGAAGATGTCCAAGAGCCTGAACAACGCGATCGATCCGATGGACTTGATCGCGAAGTACGGCGCCGACGCCACGCGTTTCGGGATCGTCCGGCAAATGCGCCTCGAATCGCAGGAGCTGCGCTTCGACGAACGCTTTTGCGAGAAGTCGCGCGAGTTCAACAACAAGCTTTGGAACGCGCTGCGTTACGTGACGAGCCTCGGCCGAAGGGCTCCCGCGCGCCGGGAGCTTGCCGCCGGCCGGCGCGCTCTCGCTCGCCGACAAGTGGATTCTGACGCGACTGGCGTCGACCGTCGAGCGCACGAGCGGGGCCTTCGACCGTTTCGAGTTCGGCGTCGCCGCCGAGACGCTGCAAGATTTCGCCTGGTCGGAATTCTGCGACTGGTACCTCGAAGCGACGAAGGTTCCGGCCGCCGCCTCCACGCGCGGCGCGGTCCTCTCCTTTACACTCAACATACTGGTTCGTTTGATCCACCCGATCGCGCCCTTCATCGCGGAGGAGATCTGGCAAGCGCTCCCCCACGACGGTGCGACGATCGTGACCGCATCCTGGCCGGATCCCGCCGAAATTCCCGTCGACCACGCCGCCGCGGCGCGCTACGACCGCCTGCGCGAGGTCGTCCGCCGCGCGCGCGAAGTGCGGGTCGAACTCGGTCTTGCGCCGCAGCAGCGCTTGACGCTCGAGGTACCGCCGGGCCTCGATCCGGACGCCCGCGCGCTGCTCGCGGTCCACGCCCATGCCGACGTCGTCCAATCCTCTGCGAACGGCTCGAAGGAAGCGGATTCACTCGCCGCGGTAACGGTTCGCGCGCCCGCCGGCGTGCTGCGCTCGCGCTACGCCAAGGACCTCACGCGCCTGGACGCCGAGGTCGAGCGGTTGGAGAAGAAGCTGGCCAACGCCCAGTTCACGAGCAAGGCCTCCGCCGAGATCGTTGCGAAAGAGCGCGAAAAGCTCACCGGCTACGAAGCCGAGCGCACCCGCGTTCGCGAATTGCTTGCCGGCGTGCAAGCGGAGTGAAGCGATGAAGAGCGCGCTCGAGGCCCTGCGCGAACGCACCTTGATGTCGGCGCGGCAGATCGATCGCGTGCTGGCGCGCATCGCGCATCAGATCCTCGAGCCCGACGACGCGCAGGACGGCGTCGTGTTGATCGGCATTCGGCGCGGCGGCGAACAGCTCGCGCGCCGGCTCGCGGCCAAAGTCGAAGAGATTAGCGGCGAACGCCCCGGGCTGGGATTTCTCAACATCAACCTCTACCGCGACGACGACGTCGCGCGAGCGCTGCCCGAATCGGAGATTCACGAAGACCTGACCGGCAAGGTCGTCGTCATCTGCGACGACGTGCTGTTCACCGGCCGGACCGTGCGCTCGGCCCTCGACGCGGTAACCGATCTCGGCCGCCCCAGCGTGATTCGCCTCGCGGTGCTGGTCGATCGCGGGCTGCGCGAGCTTCCGGTGCAGGGCGATTACATCGGCAAGACGATCCCCACCAGCCGGCGCGAGCACATCGAGGTCGCGCTCGCCAAGACGTACTCGCCGGACGATCGCGTGGTCATCCGCAGCGACGAGCATGCGGGGTCGTAGCCTCCTCGATCTCGACGACCTCGATCCGTCCGAGCTGAGCTATCTCCTGGAGCGCGCGCGGCGCTTCGACGTCGAACCGCCCTCGCGGGAGTTGCTCCGCGGCGTTTCGATCGTCAATCTGTTCTTCGAGCCGAGCACGCGCACGTACACCTCGTTTGCGATCGCCGAAGCGCGCGTCGGCGCGGACGTCGTAGCCCTGCCGCCCGGTTCCTCGAGCCTCGGCAAAGGCGAGACGATCGCCGATACCGCGATCACGCTCGCGGCGATGGGCGTGCGCGTGATCGTGACGCGCCACCCGGAATCCGGTTTTCCCTACCGGCTCGCCGAGGCGTTCGAGGGCCACGTCGTCAATGCCGGTGACGGCCGCCACGCGCATCCCACGCAGGCGCTGCTCGATCTCTTGACGCTGCAGACCGAGTTCGGTCGCGTGGCTGGATTACAGGTTGCGCTCGTCGGCGATATCGCGCACAGCCGCGTGGCTCGCTCGAATCTCCTCGGTTTGCGCGCGCTGGGCGCGGAGGTCACGCTGGTCGGGCCGCCGACCCTCCTGCCCGCGACGATGGAAGGGCCCGGCGTTCGCATCTCGCGCGATCTCGACGCCGTCTTGCCGGAGGTGGATGCGGTCATGCTGCTGCGCATTCAGCGCGAGCGCATTGCCTCGGCCGTCCTGCCGTCGCTGGCCGACTACGCGCGCAATTACCGCTTGGACGCGCGGCGCTTACGCGCGCTGCGGCCGCACGCGATCGTGATGCATCCGGGACCGTACAATCGCGGCGTGGAGCTCACGGAAGAGGTGCTCGCTTCGCCCGGCTGGCGCTACGCACAGCAGGTCTCGCACGGCGTGCCCGTGCGCATGGCCGTCCTCGACTTCCTCGTGCACGGAGCCGCCGCGCCGGTCTAGCGAAGCCCGGGTTCAGCGCGCGACGGCGGCGTACTCTTCGGCCTCTTCGATGCGCGAGAGCACCCAGTCGAATTGCCCGCTCATCACGGCAGCTCCGCAATAGGTGCATTGTCCGATTTGATTGAGCGTCAGCGGCGCGCCGCAGTTCGGGCATTGCTTGTCGGCCACGCCCCGCGCGCCGCTTTTCGCCGCGACGCCGCGCTGAAAGGTCCAATATTCGGTGAACGCGCGCGGCGTACGGTCGCCGAACACGATCGCGCCGCTGCGCTCGTCGGTCTCGTAATCGGCGCAAGTCGCATCGACGCGGACCGTCACGTCGTCGAAAGCGCGTCCGTGCACGACCTTGAGCGGCGTCAGCGCGTCGATGCGCAGACCCTCCAGAACGTTGCGGCGGCGATCGGCGATCATGCGCTCGAGCTGACTGCGCCAACCGAAATAACAGCCCGGACTGAGGTAGGTGCGCGCCGCATCGACGTCGCGTCCTTGCCAGGCTTGCTGCAGCGCGAAGAACGTTTTCCCCACGCGCTCCATGAAGGAGCGTTCGTCGAAGGCCGGGTCCGCGACGCGCAGTGCCGCGAAGCCGGCTGCGGGCGCGAGCACTTCGGCGCCGTCGAGCGCGCCGCCGGCACCGCCCCAAAACATCGTACGCTCGACGCCCGTGACGGTCCAGTCGAAGCGTCCGGCGCTCACCTCGTTGCCGCAATGTTTGCACGCACCGCTCTCCTCGAGCGTCAGCGGGGCACCGCAACTCGGACATTTTTGCGCGACGACGCCGCCCGACTCGAGCGTGCGGAGTCCGGCTGCGCGCCCGAAGTGCCAGAGCTCGCCGAAGCGGACGTCGTCGCCGTCGTCGGCCACGAGCGTTCCCGCCGCATCGAACACCTTCGTGCGCGCCACGGCGTCGACGTGCACCGAAAGCGCGTCGCCGTTTCCATCGCGCCGGGCGTTCGCAAGCGTGAGGCCGCGAACGTTGAGGCTTTCGAAGAGCACGCGCCGGCCGGCGGCGTGAAGCTGCGCGAGTTCGCCGGACCAGTGCGCGAACAGCTCCGGCGCGAGGTAGGCCCGTCCACCCGCAGCGTCGCCGCTCTCGAAGGCGGCTTTCACGAGGTAGACCGTCATCTCGGCGCGCTGCAGAAACGTTTCCAGCTCGAATCCCGGATCCGACGCGCGCAGCCCCGAGAGCACGCCGTCGAGCGCTGCGGGAGCGACGCCCGGCAGGCCGGCCGCGCCGTTGTGTAAGCCGCGCGCGGGTGGGAGCGCCGGCGGCCCGCTTTGCGGAAAGTCCGCTTCGGGCGGCGGCAGCGCGGGGCCGCGAACGAACGCCCGTAGCGCCCAAAAGGCCAAAACGAAACAGACGATGGTCGCGATGACGAGGAATAGCACGAGCAGCGAGAGACTGACGGGCAAACCGCTCGCATAGCCCGGATGGTAGCCCGAGGCGTGCCAGCCGCCGCCAACGCCGCCGGCGTGGCCTCCGCCCCAGCCGCCACCGTGACCGCCACCCCCACCGTGTCCCCCGCCGCCGCCGCGGGCGATGACGAGGCTAGGGGTCAGAGCTTCGTCCCGCACGCCGCGCAGAACTTAGCGCCGGCCGGCGTTTCCGTCCCACACGCGCTGCAATGCAACGGCGCGGGCGCAAGCGTAGCGCCGCAACTGCCGCAAAACTTTGCACCGGCGGCCGCCGGCGTGCCGCATTGCGGACAGGTCGCACCGGGAGCCTGCGGCTGTGCGGGCGCGGCGGACGCCGCAGCGCTCGCGGGCGGCGCGTTCGCGGCGCCGGCGAAGACGTTCGAAAGACCGACGCCGAGACCCAGCAATGCGGCGTTTCCGGCGCCGTCGCCTTTGGCCGCGCCTTCGCCGATGCCGCGCAGGGCTTCACCGGCGCCGTACTGCGTGAAGCTGCCCGCCAACTTCGTGTAGCTGACGTCGCGCCGGTAATTCTTGAGCGTCGCAGCGTCGTCGTCGCCCAGGGAAACCGTGAAGTTACCCATGCGCGCGATGGCCACGCCGTACGGCGCGACGTTTTGTTGCACCGAGGCGAGCGTCGCTTGTTCGATTTCAGCGGTGTGCGTGGCGATGCCGAGGATCGCCCACTTGCCCGCAACGATCTGCGTGACGACTTCCTGGCGCAACGACTTCAAGACCATCTCGCGCATCCAGCCGCTGATCTCGTCGTTGTTGGTAAGATTCTGGGAGCCGACGAGATTCACGATCAGTGCGCCCGCGTCGACGACCTTCAGCGCGTAGTCGCCGAAAACGCGTAAGCCGACCGCCAGCGAGGTCTCGGGATCGAGCACGTTGTCGACGGTGCCGCCGAACGGAAGGTTCGTAAACTCGCGCGTACCGACGAAGTAAACTTCCGTCTTGAACAGGTTGCCGCCGGTGGCCGCGTCGACCAGGATGCCGAGAAAGGGAATTTGCGAGCTGTCGAGCGTGTAACGCCCCGGCGGAAACGTTCCGGCGACTTTGCCGTCGCGGAAGAAGACCGCCGTCTCGTCGGCTTCGACCGTCAGCTGGCTCAACTTGCGAATCGTCTGGTTCGGCCACTTATAGACGATCTGGTCTTTCGAGGCGTCGGGTCGCGCGATGAACTCGGCGCGGAGTTCGCCCAGCAGTTTGTCGGCAAAGAATCCCACGGAAAGAAGCTCCTCCAGGAAGGCGTTCCGAGCCGACCTACTGCGGAAAGCCGCTCCGGTTGCATTCCGGCCCATGCGGCTTTTGGGCCGGCTTCGAGCGCACCTGGGCGGGGCCGAAGGCGCGGACCGGTCGCGCGCACAAAGGAAGCCCGGATGTCTGCGCTCCTGGTCCTCGGCGGCCGCGTCGTCGATCCGTCGCAAGCCCTGGATGCCCGGCGCGATCTCCTCATCCGTGACGGGCGCATCGCCGAAATCGGCGAGCATCTGAGCGCCGGCGACGCCGAGACGCTCGACGCCCGCGATGCCGTGGTCGCTCCGGGCTTCATCGACATGCACGTGCACTTGCGCGAGCCCGGGCTGACGCACAAGGAAACCGTCGCCACCGGGAGCGCCGCCGCCGTGGCGGGCGGTTTCAGCGCGGTTGCGTGCATGCCCAATACCGAACCGGCACTCGATTCGCCGGCGCTCATCGCGGAGGTGTTGCGCCTTGCCGCCGCTGCGGACTTGGCTCGCGTCTACCCGATCGGCGCGCTGACGCGCGGACGCCAGGGCGTCGAACTCGCGCCGTATTGGCAGCTGCACGACGCGGGCGCAGTGGCCTTCAGCGATGACGGTTTCCCGGTCGACAACCCGCGCGTGTTGCGCCAAGCGGCCTTCTACGCGCGCGACGTGCCCGGTCCGTTCATCTCGCACTGCGAAGATCGTCAGCTGGCCGAAGGTTCGGTCATGAACGAAGGCGCGCAGTCGCTGCGCCTCGGGCTCGACGGTGCGCCGGGACTGGCAGAGGACGTCCAAGTCGCGCGCGACCTGCTGATCGCCGGCGAATCCGGTAAAGCCTTTCACATCGCGCACCTGTCGACCGCGATGAGCGTCGAGCTGATGAAGTTCGCACGAGCGCAGGCCTTCGCGGTCACCTGCGAAGTGACGCCGCACCATCTCTTGCTGACCGACGAGCGATTCGGCTCGTATCGCGCCGATGCGAAAGTCAACCCGCCGCTGCGCGTCGAACGCGACGTGGCGGCGCTGCGCGCGGCGGTGCGCGACGGAACGATCGACGCCTTCGCCTCCGATCACGCGCCGCACATGCGCGAAGAGAAGGCGGAGCTCTTGGGCGTCGCGCCGGTCGGCTTTTCGGGGCTCGAAACCGCGCTCGGCGCGTACGCGCTCGCCCTGCCGGATCTTCCCCTCGCACGCTTCGTCGAACTGCTCTCGCTCAACCCGGCACGCATCCTCGGCGTCGCCGGCGGAACGTTGCGGGTCGGCGCGGTTGCCGACGTGACGGTCTTCGGGGAGCGGCCCTGGACCGTCGACGCGGCGCGCTTCTATTCGCTCGGAAAGAACACGCCGTTCGACGGTGCGGTGCTGCCGCGGCGCGCGCTCGCCACGATCGTGGGCGGCCGCATCCGGATGCGCGACGGGATCGTGCTCGGCAGCGTTGCGGGAGCGAGCGCGCGGTGACGAAACCCGCCGCCCTGCTGCTCGCCGACGGAACGCATTTCGAAGGCGAAGGGATCGGTCCGGACGCGTTGGCGCTCGGCGAGGCGGTCTTCTACACCGGGATGACCGGCTACGAAGAAGCCCTGACGGATCCGTCGTACGCCGGGCAAATTCTGACGTTCACGTTTCCGGAGATCGGAAACTACGGAATATCCGGAACCGCGGCGCAGCACCCGCACGCCTGCGTTGCGGGCGCGGTGATCAAACGGATCTCGCGCCATCCTTCGCACCATGCCTCGAAATCGGACCTGCCCTCGTGGCTGGCGGCGGAGGGCGTGCCGACGCTGACGGGCGTGGACACCCGCCGTCTGACGACGGTTCTGCGCGAGCACGGCACGATTCGGGCGGGGCTCGCGGTCGGCGCGGAAGCGCTCGCGCGTCTCGAGTCGGCCCTCGTTCCGTACGCGCGCGAGACGACGACGAAGGGTCTGGTCGCGCAGGTCGCGGCGCGGAAGATCGCGCAGCTCGGGCGCGATTCGCACGGACCGCACGTCGTGCTCATCGACTGCGGCGTGAAGCACGCAATCCTGCGCGATCTGGGGGCGCTGGGAGCACGGATCACCGTCGTGCCGTACACCACGAGCGCCGACGAAATCCGCGCGCTCGGAGCGGACGCCGTCGTCATCTCGCCGGGACCCGGCGATCCGCAGGACGTGCCCGAAACGATCGAGACCCTGCGCCGTCTGCTGGGCAGCTTGCCGATGTTCGGGGTTTGCCTGGGGCACCAGTTGCTGGCGCTGGCCTGCGGCGCGCGAACCTACAAGCTGCCCTACGGACACCGCGGCGGCAATCAACCGGTCAAGGATCTCTTGCGCGACGCCGTTTTGATTACCGCGCACAATCACGGCTACGCGGTAGCGGGCGACTCGCTCCCTGCCGAACTCGAAGCGACGATGATCAACCTCAACGACGGAACCAACGAGGGCTTCCGCCATCGCGAGCTGCCCGTCGCGGCCGTCCAATTCCATCCGGAAGCGTCGCCCGGACCGTTCGATGCCCGCTTCTTGTTCGCCGAGTGGCTCTCATCGCTCGCTTCCTAAGGGTGGCCTTCGCGCTCGCACTCGCCCTCGCACCGCAGACCGCGGGGGCTCAGCTGGCGCGCCTGCACGTGCGCTCCTTCGAAATGGTCGCGGACCGGTACGACGTCAAAGTCGGGGAGACGATTCACCTGCGCATCACCGCGCTGGTTCGCGAACGCATCGCGCAATTGAACAACGTGACGCTACCCGATCTGTCGGGGTTCGACTTGCTCGGCGACGAGCGCAGCTGTTATCCGGAAGCCGACGGCGGAACCCGCTGCGTCGAAGCGATGTCGATCGCGCCGCAACAACCCGGGGACGTCACGATCGCCCCCGCGACGCTCGATGCGATCGACGCGCGCGACGGCCGGCCCAGCCGCTTTGCGACGGGCAACCTTTCGATCAAGGTGGAGGCGGATCCCGACGCCTGGTTCTCTTCGTGGCTTTCCGCTTTCGGGACGGTGCTGTGGCCGCTGCTGCGCCTGGCCGGCGTCGTCGTGCTGGCGGGCGTCGCGCTGGCGGCGATTGCCTGGGCTTTCGGGCGGCCGCGGGCGGCACCGCCGCCGGCGCCGCCGGTCGTCGCGAGCGGCCCGGCGCAACCCCCGCCGACCGAAGATTTCGGCTTGCTGATCGCGCGCCTCGGCGCGGAACCGACGCGCGCCAACGTCGTCGCCGTACGCGAGGCGTTGCGCAAGCGGATCGGTGCGCAGCCCGACGAGACGTTCGGCGACCTCTTGGCGCGCGGCGCGGCCGGCGAAGACCGCGAATTGCTGGCAGCGATGAACGCGATCGAGCGCGCGGCGTTCTGCGAACAGCAGCGGCTCGGCGAGGCGGTGCAAGATGCGCTGCGCGTGTTGCAGCGATGACGCCGCGTACGCTTCTGGACGCGCTGGCGGCGACGGTCGTCGGACAGCGCAACGTGCTTGAGGGGATTCTCTACGCGCTGATCGCCGGCGGTCACGTCGTCCTCGAGGGTCCGCCGGGCCTCGCGAAGACCCTCGCCTGCCGGGCGCTCGCGAGTGCCGTCGGCGGCACGTTCAAGCGCGTGCAGTTCACGCCGGACCTGCTGCCCAGCGACATCGTCGGAACGCGGATCTTCGATCAGAGCACCGGGCATTTCGCCACCGCCCTCGGCCCGATCTTCGCGAACATCGTGTTGGCCGACGAGATCAACCGCGCGCCCGCGAAGGTTCAGTCGGCGCTGCTCGAGGGTATGCAAGAGCATCAGGTAACGATCGGGCCCGAAACGCACCTGCTGCCGGATCCGTTCGTGGTAACGGCTACCATGAATCCGCTCGACTCCGAGGGAACCTACGCGCTGCCGCTGGCTCAAATGGACCGCTTTCTCGTGAAGCTGGTCGTCGATTACCCGCCGGCGGACGACGAACTGCGAATTCTGGAGCGCTTCGGCGGCGAGCCGCCCGAGATGCCGCGCGACGTCGTGAGCGCCGCCGACGTCGTTCGCTGGCGCCACCTGGCGCGCGCGATTTACATCGAGCCGCGTCTCCTACGCTATATCGTCGCGCTCGTCGGCGCGACCCGCGCTCCGCACGAGTACGTCGATCGGGGAGCGAGTCCGCGCGCCACGCTGGCACTCGCGGCGCTCGCGCGCGCCCGGGCGCTGACCGACGGAAGGACCTTCGTCCTGCCGGACGACGTGCGTGCGAGCGCACCGGACGTTTTGCGGCATCGGATCGCCTTCAACTATCGGACGATCACGGACAAGGTGAATTCGGAAGACATCGTCGCGCGCTTGATCGCCCAGGTCTCACCGCCGTGAACGTGTCGCGTGCGCTTTTCGCGAGCAGCGCGCTCGCCGCGTTGCTCGCCGCCGCACCCTCGCCCTCGCCCGTGCCGACCTCCGATCCGCGGGCCGAGGAGATCTTCCAAAAGGCAAAAGCCGCCTGGAGCGCCCAAGCCGCGAAGTTGCCGGCGTTCATTAACTACGGTGCACTCGTGCGCTACGGCTATCACAACCACGTCTTCGATAACTGGTGGGACGCAAATTATCGCTCGTCGGACGGCGCCTTCAGTTTGCACCGCCTGAGCGACGAAGAAGAGGACCGGCGCCGGCTGGCGGGCGTTCCCTTCAGCATCTTTTCGTATAAAGTCTTCGACACGAACCCGATGGCCGAGCCGATCCGGCTCGACGAGCCGGCGATCCCCCCGACCGACTCGTTCGGGTTGCTGCAAGGCCGGGCGGGACGCGTCGCCGTGCCGGCCGCGGCGAGTCCGGCTCCGGAGACGACGCTGCAAGCGACGCCGCTCGGCACGCCGCTGCGCGAACTGGCCGTGGTCGAAGCGGTGGCCCGCGATTACCGCATCGTGCTGACCGGCACCGAGCAGTTGCAGTACGGGCAGGCCGCTCACCTCGTACTCACGCCGCTGCACGACCCGGCGCTCTATCGCTTGCGCGACCTCTGGGTCGATACGACGAACTTCGTGACCCTGCGGATGCGCGTGCAAGGGCTGCTCAACGGAAAACCGTACGACGCGGCTTCCTGGACGATCGACTACGTTCCGATCGAAGGGCACTACTACTTGCAGCAGATCAAATGCGACCAGGCGCTTCACTTCGGCGCCGACACGACGATTCCGCAAATGGAAATCGACTACGTCGACTACCATTTTCCGGCCAGCGTCCCCGCCATCGAATTTCAGAAGATCCTATGAAGACGGCGAAGCGGCCCCCGCCGCTGCGCGGCCGCCGGCTGGCGCTCCGGATCTTGCTGCTGTTGCTCTTGGCGATCTCACCGCTGGCGCTCATCGCGGCAGCGTTCCTGCTGTACGTGCAGGCCGGCGTTTCGGCCGGCGCGTCGGAGCCGTCGGGCACCTTGCAGGGCTATGGCGTGCGCGCCCCGGTGCGCATCGTCCGCGACGGCCGCGGCATCCCGCACGTCTTCGCGCAAAACGAAGCGGACTTGTACTTTGCGGAAGGTTACTTGCAGGCGGCGGACCGGCTCTTTCAGTTGGACGTGTACCGCCGGCTCGTGGCCGGCCGGCTGGCTGAAATCTTCGGCGCGGCCGCCCTCGAGAACGATCTCGCCGCGCGAACCTACGACGTCAAGGGCTTGATCGCCGCGCAAGAACGCGCGCTCACGCCGAACGAGCGGATCGATCTCCAGGCCTTCAGCGACGGCATCAACGCCGCGATGCGCACGCGACCGCTGCCGCCGGAATTTCGGGCGCTCGGCTACAAGCCCGAGCCTTGGACGTCCGCCGATAGCCTGACCGCCTCGTTTTCGACGGTCCTCGCGCTGACCGACGGTTGGGACGACGTGCTGGTGCGCTCCGACGTGTTCGACGCGCTCGGCCCGAAAGCCAGCGACGCGTTCTTTCCGATTACCGACCCGAAGTACGATTCGCCGACGACCTCGCGCGAACGCGCGCCGGTCGCGCCGCTTCCGCCGCTCAGCGTCGCCTACCCGGCACCCTCGCCGCTCGCGTACGACGACGCGCGCGATCGCGCCGGACTCGGCAGCAACGACTTTGTGGCCGGCGCGGATCTCACCGCGACGCACCGCGCGCTCTTGGCCAACGACCCGCACCTCGGGCTCCACATGCCCGGCGTCTGGTATCTCGCCGATTTGGCGGCGCCCGGCCTGCACGTCGCGGGAGCGACGCTCGTCGGCGCGCCGGGGATCATTCTCGGCCACACCGCGCACGTCGCGTGGGGTGCGACCAACGGTACGGTTGCGACCGTCGCGATTTACCGCGAGACGTTCCGCTCGGCTACCTCCGACGAATATCGCGTCGGCTCGTCCTGGGAAAAAGCGACGCACCGCAGCGAGAAGTTCGCCGTGCGCTGGAGCCAACCGGTCGTGCACGACTATCTGCGCACCCGGCACGGTTTCGTCTTCGCGACGCGTGGCGAGCAGCGTTTCGCCGCCGCATGGAAGGCCGATTTGGACCGCCGCTCCGCCGTCACCACCTTCGGCGAACTTGATCGTGCTGCGAACGTCGCCGACGTGCTGCACGCTCTCGCGCGTTATCCCGGGCCGCCGCAAAATTTCGTCTTCGCCGACGACAGCGGCAAAGCGGGTTATCTGCTTGCGGGCGCGATCCCGATCGATCCCTTGTGGGCGCTGCGCGCTTACGACGGACCAACCAGCGGAGCACCGCCTTCAAACGACGTCGCCTTGGCAAATCTGCCGCACGTCGCACCGTCGCTCTCGACGCTCGCTTTCACCGCCAACGATCGCGTCTACGGCCGCGGCTATCCATACCGTCTGACCGCTTACTTCGAAGCGCCCTATCGCGCCGCTACCATCGCACGACACCTGGCGATGCATCCTTACACGCCGGCCGCCTTCTCCGCGATACAAGCCGACGTGAGTTCCATTCCCGAGCGCGATCTCGCCGCCGCGACCGTCGCCGCCCTGGCCCGCACCGGCACCGGCAAGGATCCCGACATGCAAACTGCCGCGAGCGAGCTCGCGAAATTCGACGGCCGCTTCACCCCCGATTCAACCGGCGCTCTCTACGCCTGGCAACTGCGCCGCAGCGCGAACGCGCGCCTGATTTCGATGCACCTGCCGCCCGAACTCGCCGCGCGCTACTTGCAAAGCCACGGCGGCCTCGCGGTCGTCGTGCTCTTGCGCGCGCTTCGCGAAAAACCGCACGGCTGGGTCCCCGCCGACGACTACGACGCGTTTTTGCTGGGCTCGCTCCACGACGCCGTCGCCGAACTCCGCGCCGCCCATGAGTTAGGAAAAACGTGGGGCGAAGCCGGTCGCCGCGTCGCGCGCCACCCGCTCGCCGGTTTCGGCTGGCACGGCTGGGACGGCACGCCCTTCCCGGGCAACGGCTCGAGCTACTCGCCGCACGTGCAAGGCCTCGACGTCACGCAAAGCTTCCGCGCCGTTTGGGACGTCGGCAACTGGGACGACGGCGGCATCGTCATCCCGCAAGGCGAGTCCGGCGAACCCGGCTCCCCCCACTACCGCGACCTTGCCCCCGACTGGCTAAACGGCACGCTCGTCCCGCTCCCCTTCAGCAACGCCGCCGTCGAGCGCGCCGCCGCAAGCAGCTGCACCCTCGCACCTTAAAGTATGTCAGAGGGTTCGGGCGGCAGGACGTTGCGGTTGCGGGGGCTCCAGCTTCGCGCGGAGCCGGGACGGCGAGAGCGCGAAGTGGCGCAGTAGCGATTTCCCATGGATGGGAAATCGCGGGCGTCCCCGCGACCACAACGTCCTGCCACCCGAACCCTCCGCCGCGCGCTTTCGAGCGAGCTGATTCGCTGCCGCCGGCGCGGTCGACGGTGCGTTGCTAGTCGGTGGTGGGAACTCGAGCGGCGGGGGCGAGGCCGAGGTAAAAGAACGTGCGAGGCGCAACCAAAATCACCTCATGGGCTTCCGCGTCTCGCCCCAGACGTCGACGACCTTGGCGCTCATCCTGGGGCTGCTGGTAGCGTTCGCTTGGGCGACGTATCTGGCATATTGGGGCGGCGTCGACGTCAGCAACGCGTTCGAATATCAGTCGGCGGTCGTTTCGGCCCAGCGCGACGTGGAATTGCTGCGCGTCGAGCAGTTCGACCGCAAAGCGCCAGCCGACGAGTTGCGCCGTTACGAGAAGCTGCTCGATACCGACCTGGCGCGCATCGACCGGACCGCGCTGACGCCCGACGAACGCGCGCCCGCCTACTCGTTCCCGGCCAGTGAGGCGGCGGACGAACGTCTGGCTTCGGAACTGGGAACGCTGGCCGATCGCGGCAGCGCGCGCTTCGCCAAGACCGTCAAGCAGAACACGCAGACCCGCGACCTTTCGAACGCGTTGTTCGCGGTGGTGGCGCTGCTCTTCGTCATGGTGCAGGGACGGCTGCGGCGGCGGATCGAGGAGGGCCGCTCGCTGGTCGAGCGTTTGCAGCGCGCCTTCATCAGCAGCCGGCGCGAGCTGCGCAACGTCGATGCCGGCAGCGTGTTGATCTCGGCCACGCGCGGCTCGAACGTCGGCGGCGACGTCTACGACCTCTTCACTTTCGATCGCCGGCGCGGCATGTTCATGGTTGCCGACGTGAGCGGAAAAGGCATCGACGCGGCGGTCGACACCGCGCTGATCAAGTACTCCCTGCGCACGCTGCTGCGTGAGGACGGCGACCCCGGCCGCGCGCTTTCGAAATTCGGCTCGCTCTACGCGCAGAGTGCGGAAAACCCCGAGACCTTCGTCGTCATCTTTCTCGGTGTGATCGACCTCGACACGGGGACCGTGCGCTACGCCTCGGCCGGCCACGAGCCGGCCTGGGTTCTCTTCGGCCAAAACGTCCGCTCGCTGCCGCCGACCGGCCCGATCGTCGGCATCGATGCCGACGCCGAATACGACACGCGCACGATCTTGCTGCGCCCGGGTGATGGAATCGTCGTGAGCACCGACGGTCTCACCGAATCGCGCGGCCCGAAGGGCGACTTGCTGGGGGCGGAGGGCGTGGCGCGCTGGCTCGGCGAGATCGAAGGCGACGCCCAGACCGTCGCCGATACGATCGTCGAGCGCTTGCGCGTGCGCAGCTCGGGTATCGCCGACGACTTGGCGATCTTGGTCGTCCGCTACGCCCCGCGGATCGTGCGGCCGGTGCGCGCCGCGACTTCCACCGCGGTAGCGGCCGGTCCGTGAGCGAGCTCGCGGTTCGTTTGCGGGCCGCGATGCTCACCGGCCGCCGCCGGCCCGGCGTACGCGGAACGGGAGCGCCGGTGAAACGCCGTTCTGACGGTTACGAATTTGCCGAACTCCGCGGTTACGTCGCCGGCGACGACCCGCGCCGCATCGATTGGGCCGCGACGGCGCGGGCCGGCGCGCTGCAGACGCGCGTCGTCTTCGAAGATCACGCGCTGACGCTGGCGGCGATCCTCGACGCGTCGGCCTCGATGTTCGTCGGGCGCACGCGCAGCAACTACGAACTCGCCGGGGCGGTGGCGGAGTCTTGGTTCGGGGCGGCGATCGACGACGATCGCTGCGCGCGCGTCGAAGCGGGCAGCCTCGTGTTCGTGCCGGGGCTGCGCGGCCGGACCGCGGCGCGTTTGTGCGCCGAGCGCCGCGAAGCCCGTGGCGCATCCTTTGCGAACGCGCTGGACACGGCGCTCGCGGTCTTGCCGCGCGACGCGCACCTTTTGATCGTCTCGGACTTCTTGCAGATGCCCGTGCTCGAGCCGCGTTTGCGGGCTTGCGCGGCCCGCTTCGAGTCGACCGCGCTACTGGCTCGCGATCCCTGGCACGATGGTCTGCCGCTGCGCGGTTTCGTCCGGCTGCGCGATGCCGCCAGCGGGGCGACGTTGCGAGCGTACGTCGGAAAGGCCGAGCGCGCGCGATACGTCGCGGCCGTCGCCGCGCGGGAGGAACGCATCCTGGACGCGCTGCACGGCTGCGGGCTGCGCGTGGGATCGTTCGACGAGCGCAGCGCGAGCGACGCACTGCTGGTCGCGTTTGGGCTGGCGGCCTAATGTCGTTCGCGCATCCGCAGCTAGCGCTCGCCGGGATCCTGTTGCTTGGGGTTTTCGCCTGGCTCTATGCGATCTTGGAACGCAGCCGCAACGCGCAAGCGCTGCTCTATTCGAACGTCACTTTCGCGCTGGAAGCGCTGCGTCCGTCGCGCGTGGCCGCCGCGCTCCTCTACGCGACGTGGCTCATCGGAGCGGGTGCCCTGGCACTGGCGCTCTCCGGACCGCACTTCGTGACGAGCGTGCCGACGAAGAACGCGACGGTCGTCATCTGCATCGATACGTCGGGCTCGATGCGCGCGCAAGACATCGAGCCCTCGCGCGGTGAGGCTGCGAAAGCGGCGGCGCGTGAGTTCGTCGACGACGTCCCGGCCGGCACGCGCGTGGGTCTCGTCACCTTCTCCTCGGCGGCCGAACTGATCCAGCCTCCGACCGACGAGCTCGATACCGTGCGCGAAGCGATCGAGCGCATTCCCGCGCCGGATGGCGGCACGGCGATCGGCGACGCGCTCAGCGTTGCGGCGCAGCAGATGCCGCAAACCGGTACCCGCGTGATCGTTCTGTTGACCGATGGCGTGAGCAACCGCGGCGTCGATCCGGTCGCGGCCTCGCAAGCGATCGGGCCGAAAGGAATTGCGATCTACACGGTTGGCATCGGCACGCGGGGAAGCGGCATGATCATTCCGGGAACGAGTGAAGAAGCCGACGTCGACGAGAGTGCCTTGCGCGCCATCGCGGCGAACGGTAACGGCACCTACACGCCGGCTCAAGACGCCGCGGCACTCGAAGGAACGTTCCGGCACCTCGCGCTGCAAACGGTCTGGGAGCGCAAGCACGTCGACGGCACCGCGCCGATCGCTCTGGGCGGCGGTTTCCTCGTCGTCCTCGCCTTTCTCGCGAGCCTCGGCCTTGGACGCGTTCCGTAAGGCCGAGCGCGAGGCGCACGCGCGGGTTCGGGCGAACCTGCCTGCGTGTCGACGACTTTCTTGGGATTCTACGACCTGGACGCGTCCCCTCAGCACGGCTTACAGGGCTTTCTCGCCGAGCGTCTCGGCGCCGCAACGAGCGATCCGGACTTCATTGAAGGAGCCTTGTTCGTGCGCTCCGATAACGCCGCGATTGCGTTGAGTTTGCGGCACGATTCCCACGATGCAGCCTGGCTCGAGCGGCCGCTCATCGCGACCTTGATTCAATCCGCCGAGTTCCGCTCGCGCACGGCGGACGGCCGCAGCTATCGAACCGCAGCGGCTTTTTCAGGCGCCGCGATTCCGGACGGCGCGGTCTTCACGATCCAGCGCTTCGACGTTCCGTCGGCGGCGCAAGCGCAGCTGACCGGCGCGCTCGAAGCGTTCGTCGAAGCCTTCGCCCGGCCGATTTTGGGATTTCTCGATTCGCAAATCCTCGCGAGCACCGACGGTCAGCGCGCCGTTTGGGTTGCGCCCTGGGCGCACGAAGCGGCGCTCGCCGCCCTGGAAACGCCGGCGTCGTTCGAAGCGATGCGAACGTTTACTCGCTTGGCGCCGCAACGCTCGTTCGGCACGTTCGATCGCGTTTCAAACGTGCGCGGCGCGCGCGACGCGGGAGACCAACCTTAAAGTTAATCGAGCGGCCCTTAATTCGCGTTTAACCCGCTGAGGCTATGGTGCAGGGAGGCGCCACACTTCGTGCGCGCCGCGCCGTTGCTTTGCGAGGGCTCGAAGACGTGTTTCGAAATAACTTGATGGCCTGGGCCGTGAGCGGATCGCTGCTCGTTACGTTGACGGGCGCGGCGCCGCCCAGCGCGAGCGGCGTGCGCGCTACGTCGAATCGCGCGCCGCTCAGCGCCGCGGCGGTAGCGCGCAACGCCGCGATGACCCTCCTGCGCAGCCGGGTGAAGTACGTCTTCGTTCTTTATCAGGAGAATCGCTCGTTCGATTCGTATTTCGGAACGTTCCCGGGAGCCGACGGCATCTATTCGCAGACGCCGGCCCAGACTCCGGGCTTCTACCAGCCGGTGCTCAACACCGACGGCGTAACCTACTCGACGGTGACGCCGTTCCGCATCGGCCCCGCGCAATATGCGGCCGACACCGATGACGTGAACCACTCGCACCCGGTCTTGATTCAGAAGATCGACGTGAACGGCGGCTATCCGCGGATGGACCGGTTCGCGCTGGCCGAGCAGGCCGCTCAATCCGGCCAAGGTCCGCTCGTGTCCAAGCAACTCGGCGAGCTGACGATGGCCTATGAGGACTGCGACACGATTCCGCTGTTGTGGAATTACGCGAATCGTTTCGTGCTCTACGATCACATCTTCCAATCGGCCATCGGGCCTTCCACGCCGGGCAACCTCACGGTCATCGCCGCACAAAGCGGAGAAACGCAATTCGGTCTGCATCCGAGTGAGGCGTACACCGGAAACGGCGGCAGCGGCCCGGGCGTGCCGGTGGTGAACGATGCGAATCCCGCTTGGGGTCCGGGCGCCGGCACGCAACTCAACCAGACCTACGCGACGATTCCTTTCAGCCTCGCCGGCAACACCCTCGCTACGATCCGCTCGAGCGACCCGATGGCGGCCCTGGACTTTGCGGACCTGGGCGCGGACCAGGCCCATCTGAGCAGCGCTCCGAGCTACGGCTGGGGCTGGTACGAAAACGGCTACGTCTCGGCCACGTCGAGCACGGGCGCGTACATCGCGCACCACAACGCGCCGCAGTACTTCGGCTATCTCGCGAACAGTTCCGAGCGGAACAATCTGCACGGGTTGCCCAACTTCGTCAGCGACATCCAAAACGGAAATCTGCCGGCCTCCGGCGGCGTCTTTTACGCCAAAGGCGGCTATAACAACATCCTCGGTCTGAACCAAGTCTATCCCGGCTATCCCGGCGTTTGGAACGGCGACGACGACCACCCCGGCTACTCCGACGCGCAGATCAGTGAAGCGCAGGTTGCCACCGAAGTCAACGCGATCGCCTCGAGCAAGTATTGGAATCAAAGCGCGATCGTGATTGCCTGGGACGATTCGGAAGGCGACTACGACCACGTTCCGCCGCCGCTGCGCTCGATCGGCCCCGGTTCGGGGAACTCGCCGGCCGACTTCCTCACTGCCGGTCCGCGGGTTCCGCTGATGATCATCTCGCCCTACGCGAAGACGCATCAAGTCATCCACGGCTGGGGCAGCCAATCCTCGATCGTCGCGTTTGTCGACGGGATCTTCGGGCTGACGCCGCTGGCGCAGTTGCCGGATGAAGTCGCAGGCGGCCAAGCGGCGGCTGCGATGGGCAAGAGCAACTACTTTCCGACCGACGGGCCGGGAGATGTGGATAATCTGCTCGACGCATTCGATTTGGCGAAGTTGAGCGGAAGCAGAGCGCCGCTACCGCCGAGTTACGTCCTCGTTCCGACGTCCTATATCACGACGCTCCCGCAAACGAGCGGACTGGGATGCACGCAAATCGGCGTCGGCCCGGTCGACTATTTGCGCGGCGTCGCCAACCAGATTCCGGCCGATTTTTCGCCGCGACCCGAGGAAGATGCAGCGGCGGCTACGGGACGTCCGATCCGCGGCGCCCGCGCTCAAGTCGAGCGCGCGAAAGATCCGAACGACTGAACGGGTGGCGTGCTTAGGCGGGCGCCGCGCGGCGTGCGCAGATCTCGAGTTTGGTTCCGGCGGGGTCCTCGAAAAAGACCGCCGGATAGGCTTTGAGATCTTCGGACGGCTCGACGGCGCCCGCGCCTAGGTTTCGCAAACGCTCGATCCAGAGCGCCGCGTCGAACGGTCCGGCGGCCGCGAACGCGATGCGCGTCGCCGAAGCCGGGTGGCGCGGATCCTCGATGAATCCGATGAAGCGCGCGGTCCGTCCGGGGACGCTTGGCTCGAAATACTCGACCGCGTTGTGCGCTCCGCCGCGCTCGAGATCGGTCCACGCGTCGCCGTCGACGAGTGCGTACGACTTGCGCGGCAAGCCGAGCAGCGGCATCAGCGCGTCGTAGAAGGATTCGACTGCGGCGAGCGAACGCACGCGCACGTCGAGATGATCGAAACCGGCGAACTCGCTCATCGGCGAGAGTTTCCGGCAAGCCCAGCGCGAATCCGCCGGAAGTGGAATCCGAAGCAGTCCGCAGCCTGCGGGTCGACTACGAGGCCGGTACGCTCGACGAAGCGGACACCGACGCCGACCCCTTCGCGCAGTTTCACCGCTGGCTCGAAGCGGCGCTCGCGGCCGGGGTGCCCGAACCGTATGCGATGACGCTGGCAACTGCCGACTCCCTCGGCCGTCCTTCCGCGCGTATCGTGCTGCTGCGCGGCTATGACCCTCGCGGCTTCGCCTTCTTCACGAACTACGATAGCCGGAAGGGCCGCGAACTGGAGCAGCAGCCCGCAGCCGCGTTGCTCTTTTTCTGGCCGGCCCTGCAACGTCAAGTCCGAATCGAGGGCGTCGCCGAGCGGCTCTCGGCTGAGGAATCGGACGCCTACTTCGCGTCGCGGCCGCGTGGCCACCGGCTGAGCGCCTGGGCCTCGGCGCAGAGCGAAACGGTCGGAGGGCGCGCGCTTCTCGAGGCCGCGATGCGCGATGCGGAATTGCGTTTCGCGGGACGCGACGTGCCGCGCCCTTCCTATTGGGGCGGCTTTCGCCTCGACCCGCGCGCGTTCGAGTTCTGGCAAGGACGTCCAAATCGCGTTCACGATCGCATCGCCTACGCGCGCGACGGCGCCGGCTGGAGGAGAGCGCGCCTTGCGCCGTAAGGTACTTTCCTAAATCGGACCATAAGGAGAATCGATCTGAAACGCTACGGCTTATTTCTCTCGGCGGCGGTGACGCTCGCAATCGCGGCGCTCGTGCCGCACGGACAGTCGATTTCCGCAGCCGGCGCCGCAGGCGCGAGCGGCAGCGCGGTCTACGCAGACAAGTGCTCGAGCTGCCATCAAGCGAACGGGGCGGGCCTGCCCGGCGCGTTTCCGCCGCTCGCAAAGAATCCGGTCGTCACCGGCGACGTCGGCAAACTCAGCAAGATCGTCCTGAACGGTTTGAACGGCGCGGTGACGGTCGACGGCAAGGCCTACAACGGCGCGATGCCGGCTTGGAAGGGCCAGCTTTCGAACGCCGAGATCGCCGCGGTCCTGACCTACATTCGCGCTTCGTTCGGCAACAAAGCTTCGGCCGTAACCGAAGCGCAAGTCGCGGCCGCCGCGAAATAGCAGCCTCTCGGCTTTGAGCGCGAAGGCCGGCGAGAAATCGCCGGCCTTTTTCGAAGTAAAGCGGCCTTCGTCCCGAAGAATGGCCGCTATGAAGATCGGCGTTATCGGCTCCGGCAACGTCGGCCGTTCGCTGGGCGTGCTGTGGGCCGAACACGGCCACGAGGTGTTCTTCGGTTCGCGGGACCTCGAGCGGGCGCAGACCGCCGCCGGCTATACCCGCGGCGCGGAGTTCGGCAGCAATGCCGAGGCGGCGCGCTTCGGCGAAATCGTGCTTTGGACGCTGCGCTCGGTGCCGGCCGCCCAGGCGATCGGCGACGCCGGACTGCTCGCGGGCAAGGTCGTCATCGACCCGAACAACGCGCCGTTTCGGGAGGACCTGCGCTTGGGACCGCGCGAGAACGTGTCCTCGCTGGCCGAGCGACTCGCCCTAGATCTCCCGGAGGCGCGCATCGTCAAGGCTTTCAACACCCTGCCGATCGAGCTGCTCGAGCTGTCGCCGACGCCGCTGCGCGACTACTCCGTCTCGGTCTTTCTCGCGAGCGACGACGCCGAGGCGAAACTAACCGTCGCGCGCCTCGCACGCAAGATCGGGCTGCAGCCGATCGACTGCGGCCCGCTCAAGAGCGCGCGGATGATCGAAGGTCTCGCCGATTTCGTGGGCTACATGGGGTCGACGATGGCGCAAGGCCCGTACGCGACCCTGTCGCTGCATGCCCTGCCGCCCGCCAAGAGCCAGCGGCTCGGCGGCCGCACTCCCTCGGAACTGGAATAAAAGAGGCCCCGTTTCCCGGACCGCCAAATTCGCGCCGTGCCCCGTCGCCGCAACGTCCTCGTGATCGGGTCCGGTCCGATCGTCATCGGACAGGCCGCCGAGTTTGATTATGCCGGCGTTCAAGCCTGTCGCGCGCTGCGCGACGAAGGCCACCGCGTCATCCTGGTCAACTCGAATCCGGCGACGATCATGACCGACGAGGAAGTCGCGGACGCCGTCTACCTCGAGCCGCTGACGGTGCCTTCGCTCGAAGCGATCATCGCGCGGGAACGGCCCGATGCGCTCTTGCCGACGCTGGGCGGTCAAACCGGTCTCAACCTTGCCGTCGACTTGGCGGAAAGCGGCGCGATCGAGCGCTACGGAATCGAGCTCTTGGGTACGCCGATCGCGACGATCCAACTCGCCGAAGATCGTGCAAAATTCAAGGACGCGATGCTCGCAATCGGCGAGCCGGTTCCGGCAAGCGTCATCGTGACCGACGTCGAGAGCGGCGTCGCGTTCGCGCGCGAATCGGGCTATCCGGTCGTCGTTCGGCCGGCCTACACGCTCGGCGGCACGGGCGGCGGAGTCGTGCGCGACGAGAGCGAGCTACGCGAAACGCTCGCGACCGGTCTTTCGGTCTCGCTGATCCATCAGGCGCTGGTCGAAAGCTCGCTGCTGGGCTGGAAGGAAATCGAATACGAAGTCCTGCGCGACCGTGCCGACAACTGCATCATCGTCTGCAACATGGAGAACATCGATCCCGTCGGAGTCCACACCGGAGATTCGATCGTCGTCGCCCCGTCGCTCACGCTTTCCGACGCCGAATATCAGATGCTGCGCAGCGCCAGCCTCAACGTCATCCGGACCTTGAAAGTCGAAGGCGGCTGCAACATCCAATTCGCGCTGCACCCCGAGCGCAGCGAGTACAACATCATCGAAGTCAACCCGCGCGTCAGCCGGAGTTCGGCGCTCGCCTCGAAAGCGACCGGCTATCCGATCGCGAAGATCGCGACGAAAATCGCGCTCGGGATGACGCTCGACGAAATCGAGAATCCCGTCACCGGTGTCACCAAAGCGGCCTACGAGCCCACGCTCGACTACGTCGTCGTGAAGATCCCGCGCTGGCCGTTCGATAAGTTTCCGCGCGCCGATACGCGGCTCGGCACCCAGATGAAATCGACCGGCGAAGCGATGGGCATCGGCCGCACCTTCGGCGCCGCCTTGATGAAAGCGGTGCGCGGCCTCGACCTCGGGCGCGAGACGCTGACCGGAACCTCGCTCGCGAACTGGAGCGACGACGAGCTCGAAGTTGCCTACACCGCGCCGACGCACGAGCGCCTCTTCGCGCTCGCCGAGGCGCTGCGCCGCGGCGCGCGGCCCGAAACGCTCGCGGCCACCTCGACGATCGATCCGTTCTGGCTCTGGGAATTTGCCGCGCTGGTCGAGCTCGAAGAGCGTCTGCGCAACTCGCCCAGCGAGGAAGAGTTGCGCACGGCGCGAGCGAGCGGCTATTCGCAAGCCGGCATCGCCAAGCTCACGGACTCGAGCGGCAACGTTTCGCTCTGGAACCAAACGCAACTCGCCGACGGCGATCCGAACGGGAGCCGTTCGGCGAGTTTCCGGATGGTCGATACGGCTGCCGCCGAATTTCCCGCGCGCTCGCCCTACTACTATCTGTCGCGCTACGAAAGCGATGAGATGCGGCCGCCCGCGCGATCCGGCATCGTCGTCGTCGGCAGCGGCCCGATCCGCATCGGACAAGGGATCGAGTTCGACTACTCGTGCGTGCACGCGGCTTGGGCGCTGCGGGCAGCGGGCCGCGCGGCCGTCGTCGTGAACAACAACCCCGAAACCGTCTCGACCGACTTCGACGTTTCCGACGTGCTGGTTTTCGAGCCGCCCGGTCCCGACGAAGTGCGAGGCGGCCTACGATGCGACCGGCGCCGAGGGCGTGCTGCTCGCTTTCGGCGGGCAGACGGCGATCAATCTCGCTTCCGAATTGAGCCGGCGCGGCGTGCGCATCGTCGGGAGCGACCGGCTCAGCCTCGAAATGGCCGAGGACCGCGCGCAATTCGAAGCGGCGCTCGAGCGGCTGGGCGTCGCGCGGCCGCGCGGACGCGCCGCGGGCTCGTTCCGCCAAGCGCGCAGCATCGCGCGCGAGCTCGGCTTTCCGGTGCTCGTGCGGCCGTCGTTCGTGCTGGGCGGTCGCGGCATGGAGATCGTGTACAACGAGGGGCAGCTGGCCTCATACGTGGAGACGGCCCCGCCCATCACGCCGGGCAAACCGCTTTTGGTCGACAAGTACCTGCGCGGCCTCGAGGTCGAAGTCGACGCGGTTTACGACGGCGAGGATATTTTGGTTCCCGGCATCTTCGAACACATCGAACGCGCCGGCATCCACTCCGGCGATTCGATCAGCGTCTACCCGCCGCAGACGCTGGACGAGCCGATGCAGCGCCGCATCCTCGAAGTCACGCGGGCGATCGCGCGCGAGTTGCAGACGCGCGGCTCGATCAACATCCAATTCGTGATCCACGACGGCGAGCTCTACATCATCGAGGCGAACCCGCGGGCGAGCCGCACCGTTCCGATCATCTCGAAGGCGACCGGCGTCAACCTCGTGGCGGCCGCCGTGCGGGTTGCGCTCGGCGAAAAGCTGCGCGACCTCCCCTACGGCACGGGTCTGCTCGAGCCGATGCCCTTCGTCGTCGTCAAAGTACCGGTGTTCTCGTTCGCGAAGATGCGCGGCGTTGAAACGATCTTGGGGCCCGAGATGAAGTCGACCGGTGAAGTGCTCGGCATCGATACGAGTTTCGGTGGCGCGCTGCGCAAGGGATTCATCGCGGCCGGTCTGCGCCTGCCCGATCCGTCCGACCTCGGGCGCCGCGGCCGCATTCTGGTTTCGATTTCCGACGAGGAGAAGAAGGAGTCGGTGCCGATTCTGCGGCGCTACGCCGAGCTGGGATTCACCCTCGTCGCGACCGGCGGCACCTACGCGCTGCTCGTCGAGCACGGCATTGCCGCCGAGCGCATCAACAAGATCTCGGAAGGCTCGCCGCACGTGCTGGATGCGATCGGCGCGCGCTCGGTCGACATGGTGATCAACAACGCAATGGGCGAGCGCGAAATCAACGACGGCTACCGCATTCGCCGCGCGGCGGTCGAGAGCAGCATCGCGTCCCTCACCAGCCTCGATACGGCGCGCGCGCTGGCCGAGGCGCTAGCTTCGACGGCGGGGCCGCCGCTTTCGCTCCAAGAGTACCGGGCCATGAGCGGCGCGCCGCAAACGATCGGCTCCGCCTGACGAAGCCGCGCGCTGCGCGAGCGGAATGACCGCTTTGACGGCGGTGTGCGAATCGGAAAACGCGACGACCTTCACATCGACGAGATCTGCCGCAAGCAGCGCTTCGCGCACCAGCCGCTCGGGCAGCGGCGCCGCCTTCCCCTTGCGGTAGACCAGCCAGAGCGCGCCCTCCGGTAGGAGCCGCTCGCGGAGTTTGGCGATGGCGCCGAGGTCGCGGGCCGTTTCGAGGCCGCGCAGGATCGCGTCGAAACGGCCGCGCGCGCTCTTTTCCGGAGGAGTGCCCAATTGGCGCGTCAGCTCGGTTAAGAATGCGGCTTCGGGCAGGCCGAGCGCGTAGACGCGCATCCCCGGCTTGATTCCGAGTTTGTCGAGACGAGATTTCGGATTGCGGATCGCCTCGGCCCAGGCCGTTGCCGCCTTACCGAGCGCGAGCGCGACTTCACCCCGTGCCGTTGCCAAGCGCAGCCAGCCGTCGTCCGCGACGGCCTGGCGAACGTCGGCAAAAGGGAGCGAAAAGCGCGTCTCGCCGGAAAAATCGAGGCTGTTCGAACCGAGGTGCGCTTTGCCGCGCAACTCGCGTGAGTCGATGCGGGCCACGCAGAGCGCCTCGCGTCCCATCAGGTTTCCGAAGAAGCCAGTGAGGCGCGCCGAACGTCGAGCAAGTAGTCGTCGATCGCACGCTTGCGGCTCAAAATAAATCGCGCGGCGAAGCGGACCAGCGGACTGCGGATCGTGTAATTCTCGACGATCGTCAGCCGCGTGCCCTCGGCGAAGGGCTCGAGCTCGTAGATCCAGTCGCCGCGGAAGGGCAGCGTCAAATCGACCACGGTCGTGCGCAGCCGGCGCGGCGGGTTACTCTCGGCGATCGCGTACGCGCCGTCGTTGCGGCGGCTAAACTCTGACAAGACGATCGGCCACAGGCGTTCTACCGAGGTCGGGAAAGCTTCCGTGCGGGTCGTGCTGCGGGACGCGGGCAGCAGTGCGCCCACCGCTAGCGGGGCGAGGAACAGCGCGCCTGCCGCACTCGCAAGCGCCGGCCAGCGACGTTTCATGCCCGGCTCTTCGCCTTTGGGCAGAGGCCCCCTCGAACGTGCGTCCGTACTACAAGACCAATGGAGCGCACGGAACGGGAAACGGCGCGCACGGGAAGCGTGTACGTGCTCGGCGGGAATGCGAGCACGCTCGCCTTTGTCTCGTCGCTGCGACTCGAAAACCGTCAGGTGACCGCGTGGCTGGTGCCGCTCGCGTGGACCCCCGTCGGCGTCGTGCTCGGCGATGCGTGGCAGCGCGTCGGCATCGCGGCCGACAACCTGGCGGGCTGGGCTGAGTCGACCTTCCCACCGGAGGACGAGCACGCGTTCGTCACCTCGCTGCGCGACCTCGAGTTGCTCTTGCGGGTCGGATGGCATGCCGAAGCTCCGGCGACGCTCGCGGAAGACCTGCTCGTCAATCCCGAAGACGTTCCCGGCGACGTGCTGGACGGTGTCGACCGTCCGCCGGCCGCGCTGACGCAGTGCGCGGTTTGCCGCCGCACGTGCGTTCGCGACGATTTCATCTGGAACGAGCGGCAACTTTGCGCTTGGGACTATCACGCGATGGTCTTCGGGAAGCGCGGTCCCTGGCGCAGCGAGCCGTACGAGGAACGGTTCTTCGAAACGTTGCCGAGCGTGCCGTACATCGCGCCGGGCCTGCTCGACGAGGCGTCGGTCGAACCGGTACTCGCGGTCAGCAGCTTGCCCGAGGCGCTCATGACGGAACTCGTCAACCGCGCGATCGCCGAGGGCGGCGGCGGCGCGTACCTCGCGGTAAGGACGGACGACGGTCTGACGCTCCTGCGCGAGCGCGCCGGTCCCAAAACCGCGACTTGATGCGTTAAGAACCGGTGGGTATCAATCGCGCGATCGGACGGCTGGCGTTGCTCTTCATCGCCCTCTACCTCGTCCTCGCGCTGCGCCAGGTTTGGGTTCAAGCGGTCGAAGGGCCGCAACTGGCGGACAACCCGCACAATCCGCGCAGCGCGCTGCTCGCGCCCTACCGCGGTTCGATCGTCGCGCGCGACGGAACCGTCCTGGCCAACTCGACGTCGCGCGGTCGCGCTTACCCGTTCGGCCGGGCGCTCGCGCAGACCGTCGGGTACGTGTCGACGCGCTACGGAACCTCGGGCCTCGAAGCGGCCTTCGACGCGCAGCTCGCCGCGCGGCCGAGCGCCAACGATCCCTGGAGCCAGTTGCTCGCCGTTTTCGGAAAAGGGCACGGCACGCAGCGGGGAGCGATGCTCGTCACCACGATCGATCCGGCGGTTCAGCGCGCGCTCTACGAAGGGTTGAGCGCCTATCCGCGCGCGGCGGGGCTCGCGCTCGATCCGCGTACCGGCGAGGTGCTGGCCGTCGCGAGCTTGCCGAGTTTCGACCCGCAAACGATCGACGCGGACTTCGCGCAATTGGCGCGCGATCGCTCGAGCCCGTTGCTGAACCGGGCCATCGACGGACTCTATCCGCCCGGTTCGACCTTTAAGATCGTGACCGTTGCGGACGCGCTCGATGCGGGCGTCGTCACGCTCGACTCGACGTTCGACGACCCCGGCACGTACGCGGTCGGCAACTTCATCGTTCACGACAACGAGGGCGAGGCAACCGGACACCAAACGCTCGCCGGAGCCTTCGCGTTGTCGAGCAACGTCGACTTCGCACAGATCGCCCTGGCCCTCGGAGTCGATCGCTGGCTCGCCTACGCGGCGCGCTGGCGGCTGGGCGAGCCGCTCGACTTTACGCTAGCCGCCGCGCGCGACCATTTGCCGGCGCGCGAAACGATCTCGCCGAGCATCCTGGCGCAGCTGGGCTTCGGCCAAGCCGACCTGACGGTCACGCCGCTGCGCATGGCGCTCGTCGCGGCCACCATCGCCGCCGGCGGCGCGACGCCTCATCCGACGCTCGTCCGCTCCGCCGGCGAGTCGCCGCCGCTCGCCAACCCGGTCGACGCCCAGGTTGCGGCCGAAGTCAAGGATCTGATGGTCGGCGTCGTCGTGCGCGGAACGGGGACGGCCGCCGCGTTGCCGGGCGTCACGGTGGCCGGAAAGACCGGGACCGCCACGAACCCGGCGGGAAGGTCGCACGCATGGTTCGTTGCGTTCGCGCCGGCCGAGTCGCCGCGGGTGGTGGTCGCAATCGTGGTCGAGAACGCCGGGTACGGCGGCGCGATCGCGGCACCGATCGCGCGCTCCGTGTTGGCCGCCGCGTTGCGCGTTCCGCGAGGATGAGGCGTGGTCGAGCGTAATCTGAGCGAGCGCTACCGGCTCGAGGGACGCATCGGTCAAGGCGGGATGGCCACGGTGTACGCGGGCATGGACACGGTCCTGCGCCGCCGCGTCGCGATCAAGATCTTGCGCCCGCAATTTGCCGAAGACGAGGAATTCGTGAGGCGCTTCTACACCGAAGCGCAACACGCGGCGAAGCTCTCGCATCCGAACATCGTCAACATCTACGACGTCGGCCGCGAAGGCGAAACGTATTTCATCGTCATGGAACTCGTCGACGGTTCGACGCTCGCCGAGATGATCGAAAGCGACGGGCGTTTGCCCGAGGCGGTCGCGATCGACTTCGCGGCACAGATTTGCAACGGGCTGGCCTACGCGCACCGTCAAGGCCTCTTGCACCGGGACATCAAGCCGGCCAACATCCTGGTCGCCAAAGACGACGTCGTCAAGATCTCGGACTTCGGCATCGCGCGCGCGGTCACGACCCAGACCGTAACGATCACGCAGCCCGGCATGGTGATGGGCAGCGTCTTCTACCTGTCGCCGGAGCAGGCGCAAGGCCGCGAGCTCGACGAGACCTCCGACTTGTACAGCCTGGGCGTCGTGTTGTATCAGATGCTGAGCGGGAAGCTGCCGTACACGGGCGAGTCGCCGGTCACCGTCGCGCTCAAGCACGTTTCGAGTCCGGTCCCTTCGATCGAGAACGACGAGCCCGACATCAGCCCGGCGCTCGCGGCGATCGTGCGTAAGTTGCTGCAGAAAGAACCGGAAGCGCGCTTTCACTCGGCGATGGAACTCGCCACGGCGTTGCGCGCCGCGCGCGAGCACCCGCTGGTGACGACCCCGTTCGACGTTCCCGCGCGCGCTTCGGACGCGCCGCCGGCGACGATTCCCAATCCGAAGCCACGCGTCTCGCGCCATCCCGACGGTTCGCTCGTGCGGCGCAGCCAAACCGCGCAAGTCGACGAGAGCGAGCCGGCCGCGCGGCGCGGCTTGGGCGTACCGGCGCTCGTCGCGCTCGCGGTGCTCGCGGTGCTGGCGGTCGGGGGCGGATATTTCTTCGCGGCCCGGCCGGGCGGCTTTCTCGCCAAACCGCAGCCGATCGCCGTCGAGAATTTCGTGGGCAAACCGGTCGACGAGGCCGAGCAAAAGTTGACGGCAGCAGGCTTGGCGTTTCAAGTCGTGTCGGTTGCGAGCGACGTCGTCCCGGCCGACCGCGTCGTGCGGCAGGACCCGCCGCCGGCCACGAACCTCGTGCCGCACGGCGTCGTGCAGCTTTTCGTCAGCACGGGTTTGCCGATGGTCGAACTGATCGACTTGCGGCAGTACTCGCGCGCGGATGCCGAGCGCTACCTGCGCAACGCACGGCTCGTTCCCAAAGTCAACGAGCGTTTCGACAAAGCGCCGAAAGGCACCGTGCTTTCGCAGCTGCCCTTACCGAACAGCAAGGTACCGATTCGCTCCAGCGTCATGCTGGTGGTTTCGCAGGGCGAACGGCCGGTCGCCTTACCCGACGTCGTCACGCAACTCGTCAGCGACGCCACGCCCGAACTCGCAAAGCTGGGCCTCAAGCTCGAGGTCAGCGAACGCACGCCCAACGACAATATCCCAGCCGACGTGATCGCATCGCAGAATCCCGCTGCCGGCACCAAAGTCCCGCCCGGTTCGACGGTCAGCGTCGTGGTCAGCGCCGGTCCGCCGCAATTCCCGCTCCAAGACTTCGCCTCGAGCGGCGCGCTCGACGCCGCGCAGAAGCTGCAGAGCTTGGGTTTGGTCGTTCGTTACACGTACATCGTCGATCCGAGTCAGACCAGCGGGACCATCTTGCGGCAAGACCCCGCGCCCGGCGCTTCGGTCGCGAAGGGCGCGGCCGTCACGCTGTCGGTCGTCGTGCCGGGCGACGTCCCCGACGTCACCGGCAAGGGTGTCGACGACGCACGCACCGCGCTCCAAAATGCGGGCTACAAGATCGGCAGCGTGGCGTACACGCAAGGCGCTCCGCAAGGGACGGTCGTGCGCACCGAGCCCGCCGCCGGCACGGCGCTGCGACCCGGCGAGACGGTCAATCTTTACGTCAGCGGCGCGACGCCGGCCGGCAATTAGGGTGCGCATTCTGGGCGTCGATCCCGGTTTGCGTGTGACCGGTTACGGCGCGATCGAACTCGGCCCGCGCGAAGCCCACCTGATCGAAGCCGGCGTGATCGCGCCCGATCCGGGCGACCCGCTCGAGCGCCGGCTCGGCACGCTCTACGACGAGCTCTGCGCGGTCGTGAGCGCGACGCGGCCCGACGTGATGGTCATCGAAGAGTTGTGGACCGCCTATCGCAACCCGACGACCGCAGTGTTGATGGGCCACGCGCGCGGCGTCCTTTGCCTGGCCGCCCACGCGGCCGGCGTACGCGTGCGCCATCTCGGTGCACTCGCACGTCAAACGCGTCTTGGTCGGGTCGGGAGCCGCGCGTAAAGACCAAGTCAAGCGCATGGTCATGCGGCAGCTCGGCTTGGTGGCGACGCCCGAGCCGAACGACGTTTCCGACGCGCTCGCGCTGGCGCTCGCGCTGGCCAACATCGAACGCACCGAAGCGCGACTCGGCCCTCTCAGCGCCGCGCTAACCCACTGACCGTGGTAAGATAAAGCGATGTTCTCGCGGATAACGGGCACGGTCGCCGAGCGCTCGCAATCGAGCGTCCTGCTCGACGCCGGCGGCCTCGGATACGAAGTGATTTTGCCGCCCTGTGTCGTCGAGAAGCTGCCGCCCGGTACCGGCGAACGCGTCACGCTCGAGATCTATCCCGCCTTCAATCTCGAGGGAAACAGCGGACGGTTTACGTTTTTCGGCTTTACGAATGCGGTCGAGCGGGAATTCTTCGAGGCCTTGATCAGCGTCGCGAGCATCGGCCCGAAGACGGCCGCGCGTGCCTTCTCGGAGCCGATGGCGCGCATCGCGCGGGCGATCGACGCGGGCGACTACGGCTTCTTGGTGAAGCTGCCGGGCATCGGTCAGCAGAAGGCGCGCGACATCGTTGCCAAGCTGCAAGGCAAAGTTACGAAGTTCTTGTTGATCCAAGACGCCGAGCCGCGTCCGGCGGCGGGCATCCCCGACTTCGCCGGCGAGGCGCTGGCGGTGCTGTTGCAACTCGAATACCGCCGCGGCGAAGCCGAGTCGATGATCGAGGAAACGCTGCGCACCAATCCGCAGCTGGGCGACGCGGAGTCGCTCCTGACCGAAGTCTACCGCCTGAAGAATCGGCGAGCCGAGGCGTCATGAGCGAGGCAAGCTCGAAGCGTCGCCGTCTGCTCGGTCCCGAGGATACGGACCGGATCGTCGCCCCCGAAACGGCCGCGCTCGAAGAGGAGGTTCTCGGTGCGACGCTCCGCCCGCGCTCGTTCGACGAGTACGTCGGTCAGACGACCGTCGTCGAGAACCTCAAGATCGCGATCGATGCGGCGCGCCGGCGCGGCGAGCCGCTCGAACACGTGCTCTTTTACGGGCCGCCGGGCCTTGGGAAGACGACGCTGGCTTCGTTGATCGCGCGCGACATGGGGCGCTCGCTGCGCCCGACCTCGGGCCCGACCCTCGAAAAGCCGAAGGACCTCGTCGGCATCCTCACCTCGCTGCAAGAAGGCGACGTGCTGTTCATCGACGAGATCCACCGGCTCGGCGGCGTCGTGGAAGAGTACCTCTATCCGGCCATGGAAGATTTTCGCATCGACGTGGTCATGGACAGCGGCGCCTACGCCAAGACCTACAAATTGCCGCTCGAGCGCTTCAGCTTGATCGGTGCGACGACGCGCGCGGGGATGCTGTCGGCGCCGCTGCGCGAGCGCTTCGGCATCGCGTACCACCTCGATTACTACAGTGCCGAAGAGCTCGAGCGGATCGTGGTGCGCAGCGCGGGCGTGCTCGGCATTCCGATCGAGCCCGAGGGCGCGCGCGCGATCGCGCGACGCAGCCGCGGAACGCCGCGCATCGCGAATCGCTTACTGCGGCGCGTGCGCGACTACGCCGAGGTTCGGGCCGGGGGCACGATCACGCTCGAGGTCGCCGACGAAGCGCTGCGGCGCGAAGGCGTCGACGAACTCGGTCTCGACCGGCTCGACCGCGCCTTCATGCGCACGATCGCCGAGCAGTATCGCGGCGGACCGGTCGGAATCTCGGCGATCGCCGCTACGCTAACCGAAGATGCCGAAACGCTCGAGGACGTCGTCGAACCGTTCTTGCTCAAGCTCGGGCTGGTCGTGCGGACCGCCAGCGGGCGGAAGGTGACGCCCGAGGCGTACGCGCACTTGCAGCTCAGCCCGCCGCGCGGCGAGAGCCGTCAGGAGCGGCTGCTCTAAAGCGTGCGGCGGCGCGCCTTCCTCGCCGCGGGTTCGGCAGCGCTCTGCGCGCTTGCGCCCGGCGCGGCGGACGCGACCGGCGGAGTCGACGTCGGTGAAGAGCGCGTCGCGCACGAGATGCGCGTGCTGCTCGCCGCCGGAACGTTCGCACCGGCAGTTCCCGTCGACGCTTGGCACTTTGCTTGGAACGGCGCGAGCTACCGGGGCGGCGCCGAGAACGTCACGCTCGCCGACGGCCGCACGGGCCTCGTCAACACGGTGCCGCTCGACGCGTACCTGTACGGCGTCGTCAGCCGCGAGGTCTCGGCTTCGTGGCCGCGCGGCGCGCAGGAGACCCAAGCGATCGTGGCGCGGACGTACGCGCTCGGAAAGCTGCGTCCCGCGCAAGCCTACGACGTCGTGGCGAGCGAGAGCGATCAGCGCTACGGCGGCATCGTCGCGGAGACGGTCGAAGGGCGGGCCGCCGTCGACGCGACCGCGGGAAAGATCGTAACCTACCTCGCCGCACCCGCCCGAGTCGCCTACGGCTCGTGTTGCGGCGGGCACAGCGCCGATGCGGCGAGCGTCTGGGGCACGAGCTTTCCGTACTTACGCGGCGTCGCCGATCCGAATTGTGCGGGCACCCCGGAATACCGTTGGCAATTGGATCTTGCGCCTTCTACGCTGGCCGCGGCGCTTGGAGCGACTTTCGCCGCGATCGGCGGCCTGCAATCCGCCGCATTGCGCGATCTCGACGATAGCGGACGGCCCCGCGAAATTGCGCTTACCGGAAGCGCCGGCTCGCTCGCCGTCACGACGCGCGCCTTTCGCGATGCGCTCGGAACGGGTGTCGTTCGGAGTACCTTTCTGCTGGCCGCCTCGGTTCGCGGCGGCGGCTTGCACCTCGACGGTGCCGGACGCGGCCACGGCGTCGGCCTCTGCCAATGGGGCGCGCGCGTCCTGGGTGCCGGCGGCTGGAGCGCGGCGGACATCGTCGCCTTTTATTTTCCGGGAACCGCGCTTGGCGAGGCCTAACGTTGCTCAGCATGAGCTTTGCGAAACGAACTGCTGACCGGCTGCTGCTCGGCGCGCTCGTAGCGGCGTCGCTCGCAGGGCCGGCCGCCGCGCAACCGCTTTTTTGGGGCGCTCTCAGCGTGAGCGCGGCACCCGCGCAGCCGGCTGCCGACGCTTGGATCCGCGTTTCGGTTACCAACACATCGCGTCAGACGCATAGCTTCGACGCACAGCCGATGTGCCGCTTGAGCGACTTGGTCGTGACGGATTCGCGCGGTATGCTTCAAGTCCCAGGAGAAAAGTGTGCGGCTCCGGTGCCGCCGAACGAGGTGGGCTTCGTGGTGCCCCCGGTTCGGCTGCCGTCCGACGGCATCTGGTATGGGCCGCCGCTCAACGCTCGTCCCGATGGAGCCGAACCACTCTCGTTCTGGGGTTACCGGCTGCTTCCCGGAACCTACACGATCTACGCGCTTCCAACACCGGCGCTCTGGCCGGGCCAAGCGTTCGCGAAGGACTCAGGCACCGCCAACGCCATCACCATCACGCTACGCTAAAGCGGCGTCGCGAGCTGCCAATCGTTGCCGCACGGATCTTTGATCATCGCGCGGCGGTGACCGTACGGCGTGTCGCAGGGTTCCTCGAGCGAGGTCGCGCCGGCCGCGAGTGCGCGCGCATACGTCGCCTCGACGTCGTCGACGTACAGGTAGAAAAAGGAGGCGGTTGCGTCACGCGGGCCCGTGGCGCTTATCATGACGAGCGAGTCGCCGATGCGCAACTCTGAAGGTTGCTCGGACGCAAACTCCCCGCTCGCCGCGAAGGCGTGCTTGAGGAACGCCACGAGTTTCGCCGGCTCCGCGACGACGAGCCGAGGCGTGATGCTATGCCAGCCGTGCGGAATCGACATGCGGGCTCTCCTCCTTGGCGGCGACCTTTTGGAAATGCCGCGCTAACGCCGGAGTTTTACGCTCGTTCTCGCATGGCAACGCATTTTCCGGGGACGGCGCGCAACGGGCGCGGCACGGCGTGGCTCGAGATCTTGATCGCACTGAGCATCTTGCTGCCGCTGTTGCTGCTGCTCGTCGCGCTGTTCCGTTCGGGTTCGTCGCTGGTGGCCGGAGCCGCGCGTCACGGCGCGAATCGCAGCCAACTGGCCGAGCTGACCGCGCGTTGGGAAAACGAGGCCGGCTCGGCGTGGGCGATCTTCACGCCCGCCGCCGACGTTCTCGGCGCCCCGAACTGTACCGCCGGCAGCGCCGGCACGTGTAACGAGGTCGATTTCTTTACGCGCGATCCCGGCGGTGCGGCGCATTTCTGGGCTTGGCGCTTCGATCCGGCGGCACAAACGCTGCAACGCTACACCTACGCCGATGCCCTTGATCCGGCGGCGACGCTGGCCGCGAGCGGACCGCCGCTGCGCGGCGTCACGGCCTTCGAAGCACATCGCGCGGCCGCGAGTTCGCTCGTCGTTCCGGCGCTGCACGGCTACGTTCCGAAGGACGTCACGTTCAATCTCGGCTTTCTCGCGGTCGATGGGGGAAATGCGTTGACGGTCATCGAGGTCGCAAACGCCGCCGGGCGCACCCTGCGCGAATACTTACCGAGCGTGACGCCGAGCGGCTTCGACATCGTGGTGGGCACGTTCACGCCGCCGCCGCAGCAGCACGATGGCCGCTGAGTCGCGCCCAGCCCGGTCGCCGCGCGAACGCGGGCAAAGCCTCATCGAAGCGCTCGTCGCGCTCGGCATCTTCTCGCTCGTGTTCGGCGCGGCGCTCGCCGCGCTCGGAACGGTCTCGCGCGGGAAAGGTTTGGACGAGGGACGCGCGGCCGCTGCCGACGTTGCGGCCAACGCGGCGGCGGAGTTGCGTGCGGCCTGCGAATACGATCCCGTCGCGCTCGCCGCCGTGGGCGAGGCGGCTTGGAGCGTGCTTCCGCCCGCGCCACCGCCCGGCGGATCGCCCGCCGACGGCGCGCCCGTGACGCTGGCGACGACCGTCGCAGCCCAGCAAGACGGCGCGCTGGTTCTCGGGTTGTCGTTCGCTTCGGCGCGCTCGAGCGGCTCGACGAAGCTCGTTCTGCAGCAATACGCACCGGCGCCCGGAACGCAAGTCTTCAGCGTCGCTGCAACGCAGGCGCCGAGCCCGTAGCATGTATCTCTCGGTGCTTTTCGGTTTGCTCGCACTCGCCGGGATCGCCTTGGGCGGTTTAGAACTTGCGACCTCGCTCGCCGCCGCGGCCGAGCGTCACGCGGCGCTGCGTTATGCCGATCTCGCGCTCGAACAAGCACGCCGTGCCCTCGTCGCGCAAATCGCCGCGCAGGTCAAGAGCGGCACGCCGGACGGCCCGTTCGTCGTGCCGAGCCCCGATCCGCTCGCGCCCATCTGTGTCGTGCCGTTCGGCGCGAGCGCAGCGCCCTGCGGGTTTTCGCTGCGAACGAGCGTGTCGCTCCTCGGTCAAACGGGCGCGGCCGCCGCGCCGAACGAAGTCGCTCGAAACGTGCAGCGCGCCGCCGGTGCGAACGAGAACCGGCTGGCCGCCAAGATCTCGGCAATCGTCGTGTCGCCTGCAGGCACGGTCGTGCGCAGCCGCACGCTGGTCTTGCGCACGTATCCCGCCCCGCCCTACGCCTCGGACGACGGCAGCGACGAACCGGACGTCGGCGGGATCGTCAGCGGCGACAGCGGCGGAACGTGCGACGGCAGTGCGGCTTGCGGCGGCGTCGACGCGCGCGTCCACGCGAAGCTGATCTGCAGCGACCCGCTCGATCCGTCGCGCTGTGCCGGCGTGCCCGATCGCTACGTCGACAATTTTCAAAATGAGAATTGGCAAAACGCTCACGCCGTTCCGCAAGTCTGGTCCGAATGAAGCGCGCACGCGAGCGCGGCTTCACGCTGCTCGAAGTTCTGATGGCGACGGGCGCGCTCGGAATCCTTGCGCTCGCGCTCGGCAGCTTTTCGCTCGGCACGCGGCCCGGCGTGGTCGACGCGAGCGGCGCCGCACTGCCCGCGGTCGTGGCCCGCGCGCGCGCGCTCGCGCGGGCGAGCGGCGACGGCGCGACGCTCGCGTTTGCTCCGAGCGAACTCGGCTTCAGCCTGACGCTCTCTCCGCACCGTCCGATTCCGGGAAGCCTCTTCGGTGCGACGCGCCCGGAACGCATCGAAACCTTTCGAGCGTATCTCGCCTCGTCCACGAGCGGCACCGAGCCCTTTGCAATCTTCATCTCGTCGGCCGGAACCGCGTCCTGGGCGGCCTGGTCCGCGAGCAGCGGCCCGCTCGAGAGCGAGCCCGGCTGCGCCGCGCCGCTCGGCATTGTGCTCGCCCCCTCGGCGCAAGCTGCGGCGGGTGCCCCCGTTTTCGCTCCGCCTTCGCCGCCGGCGCAACTGCGCTGGTTTACGCTGGCCTGCCAGGATGCGACGCTGCTGCAGTCCTGAGGGGCCCGCGAGCCGAAGCAGCCGCGCATCGACCCGCTTCGCGCCACCGCAGCGTATGCGTACGACCTTCCGCCCGAACTGATCGCGCGGACGCCGGCCGACCCGCCCGACTCCGCGCGCCTGATGCTGATTGACCCGCGCGCCGGCACGCTCGCGCACGAGCGCTTCGGCGCCTTCGCCGCGCAGCTTGGCGCCGGCGACGTCCTGGTCGTCAACGAAACGCGCGTGATTCGAGCGCGGCTGCGCGGCGAACGCGAGGGCTCGGGCGGCGAGGCCGAGATCCTCTTGCTCCGTCCATCCGCCGGCGGACGTTTCGATCCGGGCGCGACGCGCTGGGTCGCGTTGGTGAAGCCCGGCCGGAAGTTGCGGACAGGCGCGCGCGTCAGGTTCGGCGCGCGCGCCGCGTGCCGTATCGAATCCGTGCTTCCGGACGGCCTGCGCGAGGTCGCACTCGAGTTGGAGATGCCGCTCGATGCGTTTCTCGAGCAGCACGGCGAAATGCCGCTGCCGCCCTACGTCGGTCCGGGCGACGAACGGCGCGCCGCGCGCTATCAAACCATCTTCGCCCGCGAGCCGGGCAGCGTTGCGGCACCGACCGCCTCGCTGCACTTCACGCCGGAGGTGGTCGCAAGCGTGCGCCGGCGGGGCGTGGAGATCGTCCCGCTCGTGCTGGACGTCGGCCTCGGGACGTTCAGGCCGATCGACAGCGACTCGATCGATGCGCACCGCATGCATCGCGAGCGCTATGCAATTCCCGAGACCACGGCGCACGCGGTCAACCGGGCGAGGCGCGAAGGCCGCCGGATCGTCGCGGCCGGGACGACCGCACTCCGCGCCCTCGAATCGGCCGCCGCGAGCGGCGAGGTCGTGCCCGGCGAGGCGGAGAGCGAGCTGTTCATCACGCCCGGGTTCCGGTTTCGCGTCGCCGACGCGCTTCTGACGAACTTCCACTTGCCCGGTTCGACGCTGCTGGTGCTGGTAGCCGCCTTTGCCGGGTACGCGTGCATGCGAGGCGCGTATGCCGCGGCTATCGAGCAAAAGTACCGCTTTTATTCGTTCGGAGACGCCATGTTTCTCGCCAACCGCGCCGACTGAGCTGCTTACTCCGGTGCTCGCGGGGGGCTGCCGGATGCCAGGTTTGCGTCGCCGGGTGCCGTCGAGAAAGGCTCGGGCGTTTGACATCCGTGGACGGGCTTGGTATTCTCTCGGGGTTGTGGCCGAGGCCGCGAACGTCTTTTCGTGCGTTCGCGGCGGAAACAATAAAATGAACGCCTGGCTCCGTGGATTTACGGGCCGGTTAGACTCCAGAGGGCGATACTCCGATGAAGAACATCATCGGCCGCAAGGTCGGGATGACGAGCGTATTCACCGCCGACGGGCGGTACGTCCCGGTCACCGTCATCGAGGCGGGGCCGTGCCTCGTGCTGCAAAAAAAGACCGTCGCCTCCGACGGTTACGAGTCGGTCGCGCTCGCCTTCGGCGACACGAAGCCCGCGCGCCTCACCAAACCGCAGGCCGGCCGCTTCAAGAAGGCCGGGCTCGAGCCCAAGAAAGTCGTGCGCGAGTTCCGGCGCGAGATCGACGGCGTCGAGGTCGGGCAGTCGGTCGCGCGTCGACATCTTTAAGGAAGGCGACCGCGTCGACGTGGTCGGGATTTCGAAAGGCCACGGCTTCGCCGGCGGCATCAAGCGGCACAATTTTCAGCGGCGGCGGCGCGAGCCACGGATCGATGATCCACCGGCAGCCCGCTTCGAACGGCGACACGAACGCCGGCCACGTCCTCAAGGGCAGCCGCCGGCCGGGACACTACGGCGTCGACCGCGTGACCCACCAAAACCTCGAGGTCGTGCGCGCCGATACCGAGCGCAACGTCCTCCTCGTGCGCGGCCCCGTGCCCGGCGCGCGCAGAACGGCTTGGTGCTGATATCGTCAGCCGTTCGTCCGCCCAAGCAGACGGCCGCGTCCGCAACGGAAGCGAAATAATGCCGAGCGTCATCGACGTCAAGGGTGCGACGCTGCGCGACGAACCCGTCCCGCCCGCCTTTGCCGCGCCGACCGGGAAGACGAACGCGATGTTCCGCGCCGTCTTCCGCGAGCTCGCCAACCCGCGCGCCGGAACCGCTTCGACCAAGCGCCGCGACGAAGTTTCCGGCGGCGGCAAGAAGCCGTGGAAACAGAAGGGCACCGGCCGCGCGCGTCAGGGCTCGACGCGCTCGCCGCAGTGGCGCCACGGCGGCGTGGTCTTCGGACCGCAAACCGCGTTCTTACGAAGTTTCACTGAATAAGAAAGAACGCCGCGTGGCCTTGCGTTCGGCGCTGGCCGACCGCTTTTCGTCCGACTGCGTGACCCTGCTCGCGACCGACGGGTTCGACGTGAGCAAGACGCGCGACATGGCCGCGCTGCTGTTCGGTTCGCCGAAAGCGGCCAAGAACGGCCCGCGCACGCTGGTCGTGTACGCCGCGAGCGAACAAGACGGCGTCGGCACGAAACTGGCGCGCGCCGGAGCAAACCTGCGAACGCGTCGGGGTGACCCACACGCGCGCCCTCGACGTGAAAGACGTCCTCGGTTACGGCCGCCTCCTTCTGACGACGGCCGCCTTCGAAGAGCTGCGCGACGCCTTCGCCGACCAGAAAGCGACAAGCAAATGATGATTGTAATCGGGGGCCCGCGCGGCGACAGTCAGCGCGGGGGTGCCCTTTAAATGGAATCGCGTGATGTGGTGATTGCTCCCTTGATTACCGAGAAATCGATGGCTGGAACCGTCCAGCAGCAGTACGCCTTCGAAGTGCACCCGCGTGCCACGAAGACGCAGATCCGGCATGCCGTCGAGGAGATCTTCAAAGTTTACGTCGTGAAGGTCAACACCGTCAACGTGCGGCGGCAAGCAGAAGAACTTCGCGCGCCGCGGCGTTCGCACGTCCGGCAAACAGCCGGATTGGAAGAAAGCCGTCGTCACCCTCAAGCCCGGTCAGAAAATCGAACTGGGCGGCGTAGAACTACTTCGAGCAATAGACGATGGCAGTTAAACATTTCCGTCCGACCTCGCCCGCGATTCGCTTCCTGACCGTCAGCGACTTTTCGGATCTTTCGAAGGTTGCGCCCGAGAAGTCGCTCACCGAAGTCAAGAAGAAGCATTCGGGCCGCAACAACAACGGCCACATCACCGTCCGCCACAAGGGCGGCGGGACGCGCCGGCAGTACCGCATCATCGATTTCAAGCGTCCGAAGGACGCGATTCCGGCGAAGGTCGCGACGATCGAGTACGATCCGAACCGCTCCGCGCGCATCGCCCTGCTGCACTACAAAGACGGCGAGAAGCGCTACATCCTCGCGCCGCTCGGCCTAGCGGTCGGCGACGTCGCTCGAGTCGGGCGAGAAAGCCGACATCAAGACCGGCAACTGCTCTGCCGCTGTCGGCACATCCCGCTCGGTACCGTGCATCCACAACATCGAGCTGCGGCCCGGCGAAGGCGGCAAGCTCGTGCGCTAGCGCCGGATCGCTCGGCGCAGCTGATGGCCAAAGAAGGCGAGTACGCGCAGGTGCGCATGCCCTCGGGCGAAGTGCGCAAGATCATGATGCGCTGCCGCGCGACGATCGGTCAGCTCGGCAACGTCGAGCACGAGAACATGTCGATCGGTAAGGCCGGCCGCATGCGCCACATGGGCAAGCGCCCGTCGGTGCGCGGCATCGCGATGAATCCGGTCGATCACCCGCACGGCGGCGGTGAGGCGCGCTCGACCTCGGGCCGTCCGCCGACCACGCCTTGGGGCCAGATGACGATGGGCAAAAAGACGCGCCGCAACAAGCGGACCGCGAAGATGATCGTCCGCAAGCGGAGTGCCAAGTAATGGGCCGTTCCCTCAAGAAAGGTCCGTTCGTCGCGGACCATCTCATCGCCAAAGTCGAGAAGATGAACGCATCGCGCGAGAAGCGCGTCATCAAGACGTGGGTCGCGCTTCGACACGATCGTGCCGACGATGGTCGGTCACACGATCTCCGTGCACAACGGCAAGACCCACGTTCCGGTCTTCGTGACCGAGAACATGGTCGGGCACAAGCTCGGCGAGTTCGCGCCGACGCGCGCTTTCCGTGGGCACTCGGGCGGCGAGAAGAGCGCGGTGAAGTGAGCGTGCAAAGCGGCGATGAACGCGCACCAAGCGGTCGCGCACCTGAAGTTCGCCCGCATGGGTCCGCGCAAGCTGCGCCGCGTCGCCGACGCGATTCGCGGCAAGAGCGTTCGCGAAGCGCTCGTGCTGCTTAAGTTCTCCGGCGTCTTCGCTTCCGAGCCGATCGAGAAGCTGCTGCGCAGCGCGGTCGCCAACGCCGAGAACAACCACGACATGGACGCCGACGAGCTTTACATCACGCAAGATCACCGTCGACGGCGGACCGGGCGGCGGGATCACCAAGCGCCTCGATCCGCGCGCGCAAGGCCGCGCCGCAGTTCAAGCGCAAGCGCATGTCGCACGTGACGATCGCGGTCGGCCCAACGCCGCCCAAGCATCAGCCGAAGAAGCGCTCGGGCGCTTCGATCGCGCTTTCGACGGCGGACTCCCGCCGTCGCGCGGCCGCTACGCCCGCGGCCAAGGCGCCGGCCAAACGCACCCGCAAACCGAAGGCCGCCGCGGCCGGAGCTTCCGCTTAATGGGACAGAAGATTCATCCCGTCGGCCTGCGCCTCGGGATCACGCGGACTTGGGACAGCCGCTGGTTCGAGAAGAAGAACTACAGCGACTGGCTGCACGAAGATCGATCGATCCGCAAATACTTCGGCCGCTTGACGCGTGCCGCCGCGATCAGCAAGTCGAGATCGAGCGCCGCGCCAATCAGGCGCGCGTCATCGTCCACACGGCCAAGCCCGGCATCATCATCGGCAAGCGCGGCGTCGGCATCGAGGAGATCCGCAAGAACCTCGAGAAGCCTCACCGAGAAGAACGTGCAAGTCAACGTCGTCGAGATCAAGCATCCCGAGCTCGACGCGCGTCTGGTCGGCCAGAACATCGTCGATCAGCTCGAGAAGCGCATCGCCTTTCGCCGCGCCATGAAGCAGGCGATCATGCGCACCATGAAGGCCGGCGCGCGCGGCGTGAAGGTGCAGGTCTCGGGTCGTCTCGGCGGCGCCGAAATCGCGCGCACCGAGCAGCAACCACGACGGCAAGGTGCCGCTGCACACGCTGCGCGCCGACATCGACTACGCGCACGTCGAAGCGTTCACCACTTTCGGCCGCATCGGCGTGCAAGGTTTGGATCTACAAGGGCGAGGTCTTGCCCGACACGCCGCGCGAGCGAGCCCAAGCCGGAGCGCAACGCCGGCGAGCGCGCCACCTTCCGCGACCGCCGCAACGAGCGCCGCACGCGTCGCCCGGCCGCCGACGGCGAGCCTGCGCTGACCCTGCCGACGGTCGCGCAGATCGAGAACGACGGGAGTTCGCTGGCCGAAGATATCGAGGGTGCGCCGCCTGCAGGCGGAGACCATCCGACCGGCGTTCACGGCGGCTCCGTGCTGCACTCCGTTCCCCATCCCGCCATCGAAGCGGTCGAAGATGCCACGCCCGTTGCGGCAATCGAACACGACGTCGCGGCGATTCCCGACGTGGCTTTGGCGGAAGCACCCGCTGAAGCCGCCCCGGCCGCCGCGGCCGAGGCCGCGACTCCGCAGGCTGCAGCGACCGAACCCGCTTCCGGCGGCGACGTTCATCAGGGAGAAGTGAGCGAGTAAATGCTGACACCGAAACGCGTCAAGTGGCGCAAGCAGCACCGCGGGCGGATGACGGGCGCGCGCGTGAGTCGGCAACACGCTGACGTTCGGCGACTACGGTTTGCAGGCGCTCGAGCCGTGCTGGATGACGAACCGCCAGATCGAAGCCGCCCGTATCGCGATGACCCGCCACATCAAACGCGGCGGAAAAGTCTGGATCAAGGTCTTTCCCGACAAGCCGGTCACGAAGAAGCCGGCCGAAGTCCGCATGGGTTCCGGCAAGGGCAATCCCGAGTTCTGGGTCGCCGTCGTGCGTCCCGGGCGCGTGCTCTTCGAGATCTCCGGCGTCAGCCGAGACGGTCGCGCGCGAAGCGCTGCGTCTGGCGGCCGCAAAACTGCCGATCGCGACTAAGTTCGTTTCGCGTTCCGGTGAAACGGAGGCAGCCTGCATGAAGCGGGACGAGTTAGCCGACCTGCGCGGGCTTTACCATCGACGAGCTCCAGCAGAAGGCTCGCGAGACCAAGGAAGAGCTCTTCAACTTGCGCTTTGCAGCTGCGCACCGGACATCTGTCGGACTTCAGCCAAGCGTGAAAGCCGTGCGCCGCGACCTACGCGCAGATTCAGACCGTCATCATCCGAGAAGCGGCTTGCGGAGGCCCAACATGGAGCAGCCTAACGAAGCGGCGCAGCGCGCGCGCAACCGCCGCCGCGTCAAGCAGGGCCGCGTCGCGATCGAACAAGATGGACAAGACGATCGTGGTCGTGACCGAGACGCGCGTTCCGCACCCGTCTACCAGAAGATCGTGCGCAAGTCGGTGCGCTTCAAGGCGCACGACGAGAAGAACGAAGCCAACATCGGCGACATCGTGCGCATCATGGAGTGCCGGCCGCTTTCGCGCGACAAGCGCTGGCGCTTGGTCGAGATCGTCGAGCGGGCGAAGTAAGACAATGATTCAACAAGAGACGCGACTCAAGGTCGCCGACAATAGCGGGGCCCGCGAACTGCTCGTGCATCCACGTCGCGGGCGGCAGCCGGCACCCCTACGCCTACGTCGGCGACATCATCGTCGGCACCGTGAAGAGCGCGATTCCCGGCGCGGCCGTGAAGAAGGGCCAAGTCGTCAAGGCGGTCGTCGTGCGCACGCTCGCAGCCGATGCGCCGGCCCGACGGCTCGGTCGATCAAGTTCGACGACAACGCCTGCGTGATCATCAAGGGCGAAAAAGACAATCTCGATCCGCGCGGCACGCGCGTCTTCGGTCCGGTCTGCCGCGAACTGCGCGACCGCGGCTTCCTGAAGATCGCCTCGCTGGCGCCGGAGGTGCTCGTAAGCCGCATGAGACGCCGGTGCGTGAAGTCGAAGCATCGATCAAGGGCGACACCGTGATGGTTCGGCGCGGCAAAGAGAAGGGCAAGCGCGGCACGTCAAGGCGGTCTTCCCGAAAGAGCGGTCAGGCGACGGTCGAAGGGCTCAACGTCGTCAAGCGCCACACCAAGCAAGGCTACAGGCGGCGCGCAAATCGGCCGGCATCTTCGAAAAAGAGGCGCCGCTGCCGATCTCGGCGCTGCAGTACGTTTGCGATCAAGTGCGACGCACCGTCGCGTTCAAGTACGCAAGCGGGACGCCGACGGCAAGCAGCGCATCTGCGGACGTGCGGCGAGCCGGCGCCGCGAATCGGCGAAGGGACGCTAGCGATGGCAACACAGACGCGATTGCGAGACAGCTACGAAAGCGACGTGCGCAAGAGCTTGCACGAGAAGTTCGGCTATACGAACGTGCACCAGGTACCGAAGCTCGAGAAGGTCGTCATCAACATGAGCGTCGGCGACGCGATCGCCAACGCGCAAGGTCGCTCGATGTCGCGGTCAACGAGCTGGAGACGATCAGCGGCCAGAAGCCGGTCATCACCAAGGCCAAGAAGTCGATCGCCGCGTTCAAGCTGCGCGAAGGAATGAACATCGGCGCGAAGGTCACCCTGCGCGGCGAGCGGATGTACGTCTTCCTCGACAAGCTGTTCAACATCGTGCTTGCCGCGCATCCGCGACTTCCGCGGGCTTTCGCGCAAGTCGTTCGACGGCCGCGGCAACTACAACCTCGGACTGCAAAGAGCAGCTCGTCTTCCCGGAGATCAACTTCGACAAGGTCGACAAGGCGCGCGGCATGGACATCGTCATCGTCACGACCGCCAGAACCGACGAAGAAGCGACGGAGTTCCTGACCGCAGATGGGACTCCCGCTGCAAAAGGAGACGGACCTAGATGGCAAAGACGAGCGTCGATCGAGAAGTCGAAGCGCACGCCGAAGTTCGCGTGCGCGCAGCACAACCGCTGTCTCGCGTGCGGACGCCCGCGCGGCTATCTACCGCAAGTTCGCGCATGTGCCGGATCTGCTTCCGCGAGAACGCGCATCGCGGCGTTCGTTCCCGGCGTGACGAAGGCGAGTGGTAAGGCGAATGGGCAGTCGATCACCGATCCGATCGCCGACATGCTGACGCGCATTCGCAACGCGAATACGGCCAACCACAAGACGGTCGACATTCCGGCCTCGCGGATGAAGCGCGCCATCGCGCGAAATCCTCAAAGACGAAGGCTTCATCCGAGAGCTACGAGCGCGTCAGCGAAGGCCCGCAAGGCACGCTCCGCATCACGCTCAAGTACGGCCCGGAAAAAGAAAAGGTCATCACCGGCCTGCGCCGCATCTGCGCGGCCCGGCTTGCGCGTCTACACGTCGCAAGACCGAGATCCCGCGCGTGCTGGGCGGTCTCGGTCTGGTCATCATGTCGACTCAGCAAGGGCATCATGTCCGGCAAGCGCGCGAAGCGCGAAGGCTGTCGGCGGCGAAGTCCTCGCGTACGTGTGGTAAGACGATCATGTCTCGCATCGGTAAGCTTCCCGATCACCGTTCCGAGCGGCGTCAACGTGACCGTCGGCGATAGCGTCGTGCGCGTCAAAGGTCCCAAAGGCGAGCTCGAGCAGCACATCCTGCCCGTCGTCGGCGTGAAAGCTCGAGGACGGCGCGGTTCGTCGTCGAGCGCAAGGGCGACGGCAAGCCGCACCGCTCGGCGCACGGCCTCACGCGCACGCTGATCGCCAACATGGTCGAAGGGCGTCAGCAAAGGTTTCCGCAAGAGCCTCGAGATTCAAGGCGTCGGTTACCGCGTCGACAAGGCCGGCGAGACGCTTGAACTTGACGCTCGGCTACTCGCATCCCGTCGTGTTACGACCCGCCCAAGGGGATCACGTTCGCCGTCGAGGGCACGAACAAGATCCACGTCGACGGCATCGACAAGCAGCTGGTCGGCCAAGTCGCCGCCGAGATCCGCGACTTGCGGCCGCCCGAGCCGTACAAGGGCAAAGGCATTCGCTACGACGGTGAGTCGTGCGCAAGAAGCTCGGAAAGGCCGGAAAGGCCGGTAAGAAGTAATGGCGCGCTCTCGAAAAACGTCTCGCGCGTCAAGCGCCACGCTCGCCTGCGCCGCAAGGTCGTCGGGACGGCGGAACGCCCGCGCCTGCAGGTCTGCCGCACGCTGCACCACATCTACGCGACGGTCGATCGACGATGCCAGGGGCCACACGCTGGTCGCCGCTTCGACGCGCGAGAAAGACGCTCGCGGACGGCCTCGCGCTCGCAGCACGAACATCGAGGCGGCCAAGAAAGTCGGCGCAGCGATCGGCCGCAAGGCGAAAGCCGCGGGCATCGCCGCCGTCGTGTTCGACACGGGCGGTCTCAAGTATCACGGCCGCGTACGCGGCGCTCGCTGACGCGGCGCGCGAAGCGGGGCTGGAGTTTCTAATGCAACTATCGTGGAGGTCGGTCGCGATCGCGACAACAGCGGGTTCGAAGAGACCGTCGTGCGCGTCAATCGCGTCGCGAAGGTCGTCAAGGGCGGGAAGCGCTTCAGCTTCAGCGCGCTCGTCGTCGTCGGCGATCGCAAAGGGCGCGTCGGTTTCGCCATCGGTAAAGCCGGCGAAGTTCCCGAAGCGATCCGCAAGGGCGTCGAACAGGCACGCAAAGCGCTGATCACCGTGCCGATGGTCGAGCGGACGATTCCGCACGAAGTCACGATGCAGGTCGGCGCAGGCCGCGTCTTCATCAAGCCGGCGGCGCCCGGCACCGGCGTGATCGCCGGCGGACCGATGCGCGCGGTGCTCGAGCTGGCCGGCATCCACGACATCCTTACGAAGTCGCTCGGAACGCACGAATCCGATCAACGTCGTGCTACGCGACTACGAAGCGCTCAAGTCGCTCAAGACGGCCGAGCAAGTCGCGAAGCTGCGCGACCGCACGGTCGCCGAGCTCTACGCGTAGGGGTCCAGGAGAAAGAGACATGGCAGAAGCCAAATCGACTCGCAAGAAGACTGCGAGCAAAGCCGGAGCCGCGAAGAAATCCGCCGCGCCGAAGACCGCGGCGGCGAAGGCCGAAACGGTCTCGCGCGGCACGGGTTTGCGCGCGACGACGCCCGGCACCACGCTCGCCACCTTGCGCGAGAACGCCGGGGCACGCCCGAAGCGCCTGCGCATCGGTCGCGGCCACGGTTCGGGCATGGTGAAGACCGGCGGCGAAGGTGGCAAGGGTCAGACCGTCCGCTCGGGCGGCGGCAAGGGACCGGCCTTCGAAGGCGGGCAGACGCCGTGGGCGCGGCGTCTTGCCGCACCAGCGCGGCTATTCGCAGAAGGGCCGCGACACGGGCCACTTCGGCACGACCTATGCGGTCGTCAATCTGGCCTCGCTCGCCGGCTGGGACCCGAAGCGTCGACGTGACGCCCGAGAACTTGATGGCCAAGAAGCTGGTCTCGAAAGCGCTCGGACGGCGTCAAGATCCTCGGCGGCATCAAGCCCGGCAAGACGCTGCCCGCGGGGCTCGACTTTCCGCGACGTGATCTTCTCGACGAGCGCGCGTGAAGCGCTGGTCGCGGCCGGCGCCAAACTCGACGAACCGGAAGCGTAAACCGCTTGCTTCAGAATCTCCGCGCGGCGCTGCTCGTCCCGGACATCCGCAAGCGGATCCTGTTCGTGTTCTTCGCGTTCGCGTGTTCGTGTTCATGATCCACGTGCAGCTGCCCGACGTCGAACGAGAAGCGTTGGCAAGAGCTGCTGCAGCGGCGGCACGTTCTACAACTTCCTCGGCTTCCTCTCCGGCGGCGCGCTGCAGAAGCTCTCGATCATCGCCATGGGCATCACGCCCTACATCAACGCCTCGATCATCATGCAGCTGATGACCGTCGTGCATGCCGCAGCTCGAAGAGCTGGCGAAGAAAGGCGGCGAGGAAGGCCGGCAAGAAGATCAGCCAGTACACGCGCTGGCTCACGATCGTCTTGGCGATCGTCCAAGCCTCTTCATGTCGCATCGCATGCAGCGCAGCGGCGTGTTCTACGACACCAGTCGTGTGGTTTTTGGTCTACGCGATCATCGCGTTCGTCGCGGGCACGCTCTTCCTGATGTGGCTCGGCGAGCAGATCACCGACAAGGGCATCGGCAACGGCGTTTCGCTGATCATCTTCATCGGCATCGTGCTGCGCTACCCGAGCCAGGTCGCGCCAGACGCTCCAACTCGGCGAGCAAGGGCAGGCGCTCAACCTGCTCGGCCTTGCTCCTGTTCGTCGCGATCGCCTTGATCACGATCGTCGCGATCATCTTCATGTATCGGGTCAGCGCCGCATCCCGGTGCAGCAAGCGCGCCGCGTCGTCGGGCGCAAGATGTTCGCGGGCCGCTCGACTCGTACATTCCGCTGCGGCTCAACAACGCCGGCGTCATCTCGATCATCTTCGCGATCTCGATCCTGCTCTTGCCGCAGCAGGCGCTCTCGTGGTTCGGCACTCCACGGTCGCCCCGGCCTATTTCAACCTCGGTCCGATCGCGATTCCCGCGAATTTGGTAGCGGTCGCGCTCTGGTTCCAGACGTACTTCAGCCCGAGCACCTTCCTCTACAATATCGGTCTACTTTGTGCTCGTCGTGATGTTCACGTTCTTCTACAGCTCGATCGTCGTCAAACGCGAAGACATCGCCGACAACCTCAAGAAGAGCGGCTCGTTCATCCCGGGCATTCGCCCGGGCCAGCCGACCGTAGAGTACATCCGGCAAGATCCTGTTCCGGATCACGACGGTCGCGGCGCTGTTCCTCGGCCTGCTCGCGGTGCTGCCCTCGCGCGCTGCAGCGCGGCCTCGGCGTCACGACGCTCTACCTCGGCTCGACCTCGCTGTTGATCGTCGTCGGCGTGGCGCTCGACACGATGACCCAGATCGAAGCGCGCCTCGCCATGCGCGACTACAAAGGCTTCATGAAGCGATGAACGCAGCGAAGCCGCCCCTGCGTTTGGTTTTCCTGGGACCGCCCGGCGCGGGCAAAGGGACGCAGGCCAAGATGCTCGAGGAACGTCTCGGGTTGCGCCAGATCTCGACGGGCGACATCCTGCGCGCGCAACGTCGCCGAGGGCACGCGAGCTGGGACGCAAGGCGAAACCGCTACATGGAGTCCGGCGGACTGGTCCCCGACGACCTGATCATCGAAATGATGGAAGCCGAGCTGGCCAAGGACGACGCGTTCTTGCTCGACGGTTTCCCGCGCACCGTAGCGCAGGCGCAGGCGCTCGACGCGGCGCTGCTGCGCTTGGGCAAACCGTTGACGGCGGCGGTTCTGATCGACGCCTCACGCCCGGAACTCGTGCGGCGTCTCACCGGGCGCTGGACCAATCCGCGCACCGGACGCAGCTACCACGATGAATTCAATCCGCCCAAGACCGCCGAGATCGACGATGAAGACGGCGGGCCGCTCGTGCAGCGTCCCGACGACACGCCGGCGGTTGTCAACGAGCGGCTGGCGACCTACGATGAGAAGACGGCGCCGCTGATCGAGTACTACCGGAAGGCCGGGTCGCTCGTGCGCGTCGACGGGCTCGGAAAAATCGCCGACGTGACCTCGGCCCTCTTGCGCACGATCGGCGCGGAGAAGGGAGCGCCGGCATGATCGCGCTCAAATCCGCGCGCGAGATCGAAATCATGCGCCGCAGCGGAAAGATCACGGCCAACACCCTCTCGATGCTGCTGAGGAGCGCGCGCCCCGGCATGACGCTGCTCGAGCTCGACCGGCTGGCCGAGAAATCGATCCGCGAGCAGGGCGGCATCCCGACGTTCAAGGGGTATCACGGCTTCCCGGCCTCGATTTGCGCCTCGGTCAACGATGTCGTCGTGCACGGCATTCCGACCGAGCGCGCGCTCAAAGAGGGCGATCGTCCTCTCGATCGACATCGGCACGACCTTCGAAGGCTACGTGAGCGACACGGCGGCGACCATTCCGATCGGCAAGGTCAGCGCCGAGGCCGAACGCCTGATGCGCGTGACCCAGGAGTGCCTTAATGCTGGGCATCGCCCAGATGCAGCGTGGCAAACGTCTGTCGGCGATATCGTCGCACGCCGTCCAGCAGCATGCCGAAGCGCACGGCTACGGCGTCGTTCGCGTCCTGGTCGGCCACGGCGTCGGAACGAAGATGCACGAGGAGCCGCAGGTGCCGAATTTCGGACCGCCCGGTCAGGGCATCGTCCTGCGGCCCGGTCTGGTCCTGGCGATCGAGCCGATGATCACCGAAGGGACTTTCGAGGTCGAAACCCTCAAGGACGGCTGGACAGTCGTCACGGCAGATGGTAAACTCGCAGCGCACTTCGAGCACACGATCGCGCTCACCGAGGAAGGCCCCAGGATTCTGACCCTGCGGGACATCCTCGAGCACCCCGATGCCGCGCTGTACCGTCCGAAGGAAGAGATCGCGGCATGAAGCGCGAGCGCCTCAGGCACGTCCGAACACCGTTGAAAGTAAAGCTATGAAAGTCCGACCGTCCGTTAAACGCATTTGCGAAAAATGCATCATCATCCGCCGGGAAGGTAAGGTCCGCGTGATCTGCGAGAGCAATCCCAAGCACAAACAGGTGCAGGGCTAATGGCGCGCATCGCGGGCATCGACCTTCCGCGCGACAAGCGCATCGAGATCGGGCTGACGTATATCTTCGGCATCGGCCTGCCCACGGCTCAGAAGATCCTCGCCGAGACGGGCATCGATCCGAACACGCGGGTCAAGAACCTCTCGGAAGAAGACGAGAAGAAACTCCGCGATGCGATCGACGGACAGATCAAGGTCGAAGGCGACCTGCGACGCGAGGTCGCGGGCCACATCAAGCGCCTGACCGACATCGGTTCGTACCGCGGCCTGCGCCATCGGCGCGGCCTGCCCGTGCGCGGCCAACGCACCAAGACGAACGCGCGCACGCGCAAGGGACCAAAGAAGACCGTCGGCGCGAAGAAGAAAGCCGCACCCGCGGCCGGACCCAAGAAGTAGCCTCTAGGAACCGTCAAAGCAACGGCCGTCGTCGCGACGGCCGCTTTTTTTTGCGGTCTGCCGGTCCATCTTCTTGGATGGCCGTCGCCGCCCGAGCAGAGGACGGCGGCGCGCAGATGCGCAAGGTTCTGGGCCGACAGTAGCCCGTCGATCGGCGAGGGTGCCTTTTACGTGACCAGCCAAATGGCCGGAACCGGCGGCCGTGCCGGCCCCGTTCGCGCAGGTTTGTGTTGATGGAGCCGTTTCTCGCGTTCGATCACGTGCAACTGGCGATGCCGGCCGGGGAAGAAGAGCGCGCGCGCGCGTTCTACGTCGACATCCTCGGGATGACGACGGTGCCCAAGCCCCCCGATCTCGTGGCTACCGGCGGCGTTTGGTTCGCGAGCGGTCCCCTCGCCCTGCACCTCGGCGTCGACGCGAACTTTGCTCCCACGGCGAAGGCTCACGTGGCGCTGCGCTGCCGCGACTACGCGGGGCTCGTCGCGCGTCTCAAGGGCGTCGGCTACGGCGTCATTCCCGCCGGCACGTTCGAAGACGGCTTGGAACACGCCTATCTGGCGGATCCCTTCGGCAACCGGATCGAACTCGTTTCGGCTCCCGGTTAGTCGAGCGCGGCGGCCGCCGCCGCGGCATTCGCTTTGCGCGTGCTGCTCAGCATGAAGACGAGCGGAATCGAGAACATGAAGATGAGCGCGCAGATCCGGAAAACGTAGTCGTACGAGAGTACGGTGGCGTTCTGGGCGACGGAGCCCGCCAGCGCCTGCAGCGCCTGCGTCCGATTCGCAGCGCCGTCGAGCATGGAGGAGACCATCGGATTCGCCAGCGTTACGCCGCTGGCCAGGGTCTGCTGCGCGAAGTCTTCGCGGCGCGTTTGCAAGAGGACGAGGATCGCGATCCCGAGGCTTCCGCCTAGCTGCCGCACGAGCGTGTAAAGACCCGTCGCGTTGGCCATCTTGGCATTGGTGATGCCCGACAGCGTGACGGTCGTCAACGGTACGAAGAGAAACCCGAGCGCGAAACCTTGCAGCACGCGCGGCCAAAAGATATCCCAATAACCCGCACTCTGCGTGAGGCCGCCCATGTCCCACGCTCCGATTGCGAACATCGCAAGTCCCGCCGCAATGGAGATGCGTCCGTCGATCAGGCTGGTCAACCTTCCGGCAATGGGCATGCTCAGCGCGGTCGCGATCGCTCCGGGCAAGAGCGCGAGACCGGTCTGCCAGGCGCTAAAGCCCAAGACGCCCTGGAAGAAGAGCGGCAGCACGAGGTTCAACCCATACAGACCAAACCCGCTGACGACGCCGATGATCGAGCCGGCCGTGAACGAGCGCGACTTGAAGACGCTCAAGTCGACGAACGGCTGCGGATCGCGCAGCTCCCGCACGATGAAGAACGTCAGCGTCGCGATCGAGACCACCGTCATGAGGCAGATGCTGGTTGACGAAAACCAATCCTCGCGCTGCCCGCGCTCGAGGACGTACTGCAAGGCCGCGATGCCGGTGGCCATCGCCGAAAGGCCGAGAATGTCGATGCCGCGGGTGGGCTTCTTGATGTAAGCCGGATCGCGAATGTACGCCAGCGTCATCATGAACGCGACGATGCCGATCGGAATATTGATGTAGAAGATGAGCGGCCAGCTGAAGTTGTCGACGATGTAGCCGCCGAGCGTCGGCCCGATCGCCGGCCCGACCATCGCGCCGACGCCGAAGATCGCCATCGCCTGCCCGCGCTTTTCGGCAGGGTAGGATTCGAAGAGAATCGATTGCGCCGTCGGCTGGAGCGCGCCGCCGCCGATGCCTTGAATGACGCGCCAGATGACTAGCTCGACCACCGTGTGCGCCGTTCCGCACAAGAAAGACGCGACCGTGAAAATGCCGAGCGACCAGAGATAGAACTTTTGACGACCGAGCAGCGCGGTCAGCCAGCCGTTGAGCGGCATCACGACGACCGTAGCGAGAATGTAGCCGGTCGCGACCCAGGAGATCTCGTCGATCGACGCGCCCAGATTCCCGGCCATCTGCGAAAGCGCGACGTTGACGATCGACGAGTCGATGATCGCCATGATCATGCCGAGCATGACGGTCGTCGTAATCAAGGCGACGGGCGGTTCCGCCCGCCGTTGCGCCGCGGCGGCGCGCGCGAGCGGCGCTGGGAGCGCTAGGGACGCGATGACAAGCCCTCGGGGTTCCGTCGCGTGTAGAGGGTATGTGTCAGTGACATAGAAGTCATTTTACCATTACAACGCCCGAGGTCGAGCGAAAGTGTCACATCAAGTGATCAAATCCGTAGGCGGGCGCCAGTACCGCTACGAGGTCGAAAGCTATCGCGATCCCGAGAGCGGCAAAGTACGGGGGCGCTGGAAGTATTTGGGCCGGGTCGCCGGTCCGGGGCGGGTCACGCCGCCAGGGCCGCACCGCGCCGCTGAAACGCGCGAGCGCCTGCTCGACGCCCTGGCGGAGCTGCTCGATGCCCGCGAATTCTCCGAGCTCACGGTCTCCGCGATCGCCGGGCAAGCCGGGCTCGCCCACGGCACGTTTTACCGCTATTTCAAAGATAAGGAAGCCGCCCTCAGCGCGGCGGCCGGCCGCATTCGCGAGGAAGTCGAGCGCTCGCGTCCGGATTTCGAAGCGCCGCCGGGCTCGCTTCAGGAAGAACGGGAGCGTATCCGCAGCTGGGTCGAGACGATGCTGCGGGCGCCGGTCGACCGGCGCGGCCTGCTTCGCGAGTGGTATGCCGCGCTGGCCCGTGACGGCGAGTTGCAAGCGGCGCGGGCGGCCAAGCGCCGGGAATCGTTGGAAGTCTTGGTTGCCTATCTCACCCGGCTACGCGAGGCCGGGCTGATCGCGCTCGCGCGCCCCGCCGAGCTGGCGGCAGCGCTCCTGACCGCGATCGACGGCGCTTACCGCAACCTCGCTCTGACGCGCCAACCTTTCAGTGAAGGGACAATCGCCGGCTTGAGCGACCTCTTCGACCGGGCGATCTTCAACGATCGCCCGGCGCTCGGCCTCGTGGGCGGCAGCCGCAAAGGCAGTTGACCGCCGAGGCCGCTGCCGTGTATACTTCCTCGTCGGCTGTCTTCGGCGGCCTTCGCGCGCCCCGGCGCGCCCGGACGTTCTCGCCGCTCGTCCGCGATGCAGACTACGACGCTCTTCGAGCGTTTAAGGTCGAGGCGACGACACCCCGGGGTCGTGCCGCGGGGCAAGATAAAATGCTGGAGTTCGATTGGCCGCCAAAAAACAGACGAAGACGCGCAAGAAGCGCGAGTTCAAGAACGTCGGAGCCGGCGTCGCGCACATCCATTCGTCGTTCAACAATACGATCGTCACGATCAGCGACAACCAGGGCAGCGTCATCGCCTGGGCCTCGGCCGGCAACCTCGGCTTCAAGGGTTCGAAGAAATCGACGCCGTTCGCCGCGCAGATGGCCGCCGAAGCCGTCGCGCGCAAAGCGATGGACCACGGTATGAAGCAGGCCGAGGTGCTACGTCAAGGGGCCGGGCGCCGGCCGCGAGGCCGCGATCCGCTCGCTGCAAGCCGCCGGACTCGAGATCACGCTGATCAAGGACGTGACGCCGATTCCGCACAACGGCTGCCGCCCGCCCAAGCGCCGGCGCGTCTAGGAATAGATAGAAGATGTCACGTTATACGGGACCCGTCTGCCGTCTGTGCCGCCGCGAAACCGCGGCCAGCAAGACCGGCGAAAAGATCAAGCTCTTCCTCAAAGGCGATCGCTGCCTTTCGAAAAAGTGCGCGGTCGAGCGGCGCGGTACCGCGCCGGGTCAGAAGACGCAAGGCAAGCCGAGCCGTCAGAAGATCTCCGAATACGGCCGTCAGCTGCGCGAGAAGCAGAAGATGCGCCGCTACTACGGCGTCATCGAAACGCAGTTCGAGAATTACTTCCGCGAAGCGGCGCGCGTCCCGGGCCAGACCGGCAAGACGTTCTTGCAACTGCTCGAGCGCCGGCTCGACAACGTCGTCTACCGCACTGAATCTCGCGACGAGCCGCGCGCAGGCGCGCCAGCTCGTCACGCATCGTCACTTCCGCGTGAACGGCCGGATCGTCAACATCCCGTCGTACATGGTCAAGCCGGGCGACGTCGATGACGATCGGCGAGCGCTCGAAGTCGTCCCCGCTGCTGCAGTCCAACTCGAAGTACGCGAAAGCGCGCGCGCATCCCGAGTGGCTCGAGTACGACGACCAGAACGCCGCCATCAAGGTCAACGCGCTACCCAGCCGCGAGCAGATCGATACGCCCGTCGACGAACAACTCATCGTCGAATACTACTCGCGCTAGAACCTCCGACCACCAAGCCGCCGCTAGGCGTACGATCGTCACCCGCAGTGCGGGTCGGCGGATAACGTAAGCGGCAACGAAGGAAACCACAACCCGACATGACCACCATCGAAGCGCCCGCGGGCGCGACCATCGAGGTTCGCGAGCGCCGCGACAACTACGCCAAGTTCGTGATCGAGCCGCTCGAGCGCGGCTTCGGCATCACGCTCGGCAACGCGCTGCGCCGCGTGCTGCTCTCCATCGATCCCGGGCGCGGCCGTCACCTACGTGAAGATCGACGGCGTGCTGCACGAGTTCTCGACGATTCCCGGCATCGTGGAAGACACGACGAACCTGCTGCTCAATCTCAAGGGCTTGCCGATCAAGCTGAACACCGACGAGCCGAAGGTGCTCTCGCTCTCCGTGAGCGGCGCGCGCGAGGTTACCGCCTCGCGACATCTCGCCGGACGCCGACGTCGAGATCCTCCAGCCCGACTATCACATCGCGACGATGACCTCGAAGAGCGGAAAGCTCCAGATGGAAATCGGCGTCGAGAAGAGCCGCGGCTACGTGATCGCCGACCGCCAGCGCAACGTCGAGCACATGATCGGCTTGATCCCGATGGACTCGATCTTCTCGCCGATCCGCAAGGTCAACTTCACCGTCGACGACACGCGCGTCGGCCAGTCGGTCGACTTCGACCGCCTGACGATCGAGATCGAAACCAACGGTTCGATCACGCCCGGACGACGCGCTCTCGACCTCGGCCGCGATCCTGCAAGAGCAGCTCGACCTCTTCGTCAACTTCAATAACGAGGAGAAGCCGCTCCTCGACGGCGCCCGCCAGCGAATGGGATATTCCGGTCGAGACGCTGAACCTGTCGGTCCGCTCGTTCAACTGCCTCAAGCGCGCGGGCATCTCGAAGGTCTCGGAGCTTCTCGACATGACCGAAGACGAGATCATCAAGATGCGCAACTTCGGCAAGAAGTCGCTCGACGAGATCAAGCAAGTCCTCGAGGAAAGGGGTTTGTCGCTGCGCCAGCCGTAGCGACGTCGCACGATGCCTCACCAGATTGCACAGCAAGCGTCTTTCGCGGACCGACGGACACCGCAAGGCGCTGCTGCGCAACCTCGCGACCTCTTTCTTCAAGCACGAGAAGATCGAGACGACCTCGGCCAAGGCAAAAGAAGTCTCGAAAGTCGTCGAGCACCTGATCACGACCGCGCGGCGCGGCGACCTGCACTCGCGCGCGGCTGATCGCAGCGTACCTGACCGAGCCGTCGGTCAGCAAGAAGCTGGTGCGACCAGATCGCGCCGGCGCTCAAGGATCGCACCGGCGGCTATACGCGCATCGTCAAGACGCGCGTGCGTCCGGGAGACGCAGCCGAGCTTTCGATTCTGGAGTTGGTGCGCTAGCCCCGAGCTAGCCGGGGTATGATCGCCAGTAGTACCGAGCCGCTACCTCTCACGCCGGTCGTGCGTGAGTTTGTAGCGGACACGCTGACGCCGATATCCGCCTACCTCGCCCTGGCTACGCCGGGGCGTTCGTGTCTGCTCGAGTCGGTCGAGGGGACGGACCGCATCGCGCGCTACTCGTTCCTCGGCCTCGACTACCTCGAGTCGCTCGCGATCGACGACGATCCGAACATGCTGGACCGCATCCGCGCCATCGTGAAGCGGTACGGCGTCGAACGCGCCGGACTGCCGTTTCCGGGCGGCGCCGTGTGTGCCTTTACCTACGACGCGGCGCGGGTGCTCGAACGGATCGGACCCAAACCTCCGGTCGACGTCGCGTTCGCGGACGCGCTGGTGGTGGTCCCGGGCACGTGGGTGGTATTCGATCACTTCACCCATCGGGTCGTTCTCATCGCTTTCGCGCGCGACGAGGCGGAGCGGGCGGCGGCGGAGGACCGCCTGGATCGTTACATCGCCGCGCTGCTCGCGGTGCGCCCGAGCATTCCCGGCAACGTTCGCGCGCGCGGACCGGTGCGAGCATCGCTCGACCAGGCCGCATTCCTGGCAGGCGTCGCCGAAGCCAAACGTTCCATCTACGAGGGCGACGTCTATCAGCTGCAGCTGGGCATTCGCTTCTCGTGCGAGCTCGACGGATCGCCATTCGATTTTTACCGCCAGATCCGAGCGCGCAACCCCTCCCCGTACATGTTCTTTTTCGAAGCGGAAGGCCGGGCAATCTTCGGCGCCTCGCCGGAGTTTCTCGTGCGTCTCGACGAGGGAAGGGCGCGCCTGCGTCCGCTCGCCGGGACGCGTCCCCGCGGCGACTCGGCCGAACGCGACAACGCGATCGCAAGCGAGCTGCTCGCGAACGAGAAAGAACGCGCCGAACACGTCATGCTGGTGGATCTCGGACGCAACGACTTGGGGGCCGTCTGCAAGGTTGGCAGCGTGCGCGTCGACGAGTTGATGGTGGTCGAGCGCTACAGCCACGTCATGCACATCGTCTCGAACGTGGTCGGCGAATTGCGCGACGACAAGGATGCGCTCGACCTGTTCGCGGCGGCCTTTCCGGCCGGCACCGTCACCGGCACCCCGAAACTGCGCGCGATGCAGCGCATCGACGAACTCGAGCCCGTCGCGCGCGGCTTCTACGCGGGCAGCGTCGCGCACCTCGACTTCGACGGCAACATGGATTCGTGTATCGTACTGCGCAGCGTCGCCACCGCGGGCGGCCGCGCCTATTGGCAAGCTTCGGCGGGCATCGTCGCGGATAGCGAGCCGCAGGCGGAGTACCAAGAGGTGTTCGCCAAAACCCGCATCGTGCGCGACGTGCTCGGGCTCGATCCCTGATGCGCCTGTTGCTCGTCGACAACTACGATTCGTTCACGTATAACCTCGCGCACCTTTTCGGCGGCCTCGGGGCAGAGGTGAAGGTGCTGCGTAACGACGACCCGGCGCTCGACCGGCAAGCCGTCGCCGCCTCCGATGCGATCTGCATCGGCCCCGGGCCGGGACGGCCGCGTGACGCCGGGAAGACGTTCGACGCGATTGGCTGGAGCGTCGCCGAAGGACGGCCCCTGCTGGGCGTGTGCCTCGGTCTGCAGGCGATCGGCGAGTACTTCGGAGGGGTCGTCACGCACGCGCCGGCGCTGATGCACGGCAAAACGTCGGCCATCACGCACGACGCCAGCGGCGTCTTTGCCGGGGTCCCGTCGCCCTTCGATGCGACCCGCTACCACTCGCTCTGCGTCGCCCATTCGCCTTTTCCGGCGGAATTGCGCGCCAACGCGACGAGCGGTGACGGCGTCATTCAGGGCCTGGCGCATCGCAGCTTGCCGATCTACGGCGTCCAGTTCCATCCCGAGTCGATTCTGACGCTCGAGGGTCCACGGCTGTTCGCAAACTTCCTCGAGCTGAGCGCAGCGTGAGCGAGTACCCGCAGCTCCTGCGCGCGTTGATCGCCGGCCAGCATCTAAGCGCCGAGCAGATGGCGTATGCGATCGGCGCGATGATGGACGGCGACTGGAGCCCGGTGCAAGCCGGCGGATTTCTGGCGGCGCTCGCCACCAAAGGCGAAACGTCCGGCGAGCTCGTCGGCGCGGCCGAGGCAATGCGCGCGCGCAGCCTTCACGTCGAGCACGAGCTGCCGCTCGTGGTCGACACGTGCGGTACGGGGGGCGACGGCGGCCACACCATCAACGTTTCGACACTGGTCGGCTTCATCGTCGCTGCCTGCGGCGCGCCCGTTGCCAAACACGGCAACCGGGCCGCCTCGAGCCGCTGCGGCAGCGCCGACGTGCTGGAAGCGGCGGGCGTGGCGATCGAAGCCTCGCCGGAAAGCTCGCGGGCGCGCCTCGAACGCGACGGTTTCGCTTTTCTCTTCGCTCAGCAGTATCACCCGACGCTGCGAGCAGTCGCGCCCGTGCGGCGCGAATTGCGCGTGCGCACGATCTTCAACCTGCTCGGCCCCCTAGCGAATCCGGCGCGCGCGACCCATCAAGTCATCGGCGTGGCCGATCGGTCGCACCTCGAGCTGATCGGCGGCGCGCTGCAGGGTTTGGGTGCGAGGGCGGGCGCGGTCGTGCACGCGAAAAACGGGATCGACGAAATCGCCGGCGACGTCCCGACCGAGGTCTTTCAATTCGACGGTTCGAGCGCGCGCCGCTGGCTGCTCGATCCCAACGATTTCGGCGTGCGAGTGCCCCTCGCGGAACTCGCCGGCGGGGATCCCTCTGCGAATGCAGCCTCGTTGCGTTCGCTGTTGGAAGGCGAGCGCTCCCCGCGCGCCGACGTCGTCGCGCTCAACGCAGCGCTGGCCCTGATCGTCGCGCATCGGGCCGATTCGATGCGCGAAGGACTGAATTTAGCTCGCCTGAGTCTGTCCGACGGTTCCGCGCTCGACGTGTTCGAGTCGCTGCGCCGTCCTGCCGAATTGGAGTTCGCATGACCGACATTCTCGAGAGATTGTACGCCGCAAAAGCTGCCGCGCTCGTCGAGGAAGAGGCGCGGGAGCCCTACGCGCTGATCGCCGAACGCGCCGAGCGCCGGCGCGGCGAGCGGCGCTCGTTTTCGGAGGCGTTGCGTTCGGCGCGCGGTCCCGCGATCGTCGCCGAGATCAAGCGGGCCTCGCCTTCGCTCGGCTTGATCGCGCGAAAGTTCGACGCCTCCGTTACGGCATCGACCTACGAGGTCGCCGGCGCCGACGCGATCAGCGTGCTCACCGAGGCGGACCATTTTCTGGGAGAACTCGCCTACCTCGACGTGGCTCGCGCCCACAGCACGCGGCCGATCTTGCGCAAAGACTTTCTCGCGACGCCGTATCAGGTGGCGCAGTCGGCGGCTTACGGCGCCGACGCGATTTTGCTCATCGTCGCCGGCCTCGACGACGCGACCCTGCAGCGGCTGTGCGCGGAAGCGCAACGCTTCGATCTGGAGACGCTGGTGGAAGTCCACGATGAGGAAGAACTCGTTCGGGCGCTCGAGCTCGACAGTTCGCTCGTCGGAATCAACAATCGCGACCTGCGCACGTTCGAAACCGACTTGGGCGTGACGGAGCACCTGCTGCCGCACGTGCCGTCGGCGACACTGGTTATCAGTGAGAGCGGCGTGCAGACGCCGGCGGACGTCGCGCGCCTGTACGCCTGTGGCGCACGCGGCTTTCTCATCGGCGAAAGTTTGATGCGCGCCGAAGATCCGGCGGCGCTCATCGGCGAGTTGAAGGGTGCGACGCTGGCCGAGCGCCATCCGTGACGAGCCCGGCCGGCCGGACGCGCATCAAATTCTGCGGGATGCAGACGCCGCGCGAAGTGGCCTTGGCCGTCGCGGCCGGCGTCGACGCGGTGGGCGTCATCTTGGCCGACAGCCCGCGCCGCGTCGCCCCCGACGCGCTGCGCGAACTGGCGCTGGCTATCCCGCCGTTCGTGAGCAAAATCGGCGTGGTCGCAAACGGAACCGAGGACGAGACGGCGCGACTCCGCGCGCTCGGCTTCATGCTGCAGTTCAGCGGGAGCGAGGCTCCCGGGGCTTGTGAGAAAGCCGCGGGCGGGCTGCCCTACATCAAGGTTTTTCATATTCGCAGCAGCCTGGCGTACGAGCCCGGCGATTTTGCGGAACTCGAGGCTTACGAGCGTTCGCTTTGGATGTTCGACGCCAAAGCCGACGAGCGGCTGGGCGGCGGCGGCATGCCGTTCATGTGGCAAACGGTCGAACCGATCGCTCGCGAGCGCCCGATCGTCGTTGCAGGCGGCTTGACGCCCGAGAACGTCGGCGATTGCGTGCGGCTGCTGCGACCCTATGCCGTCGACGTGCGCAGCGGCGTCGAAACCGCCGGCGAGAAAGATGCCGGCAAGATGCGCGCCTTCGTGCGGGCGGTGAGGCAAGCGGATGCGGAAGCCTGACGCGCGAGGGTACTTCGGCGAATTCGGCGGGAGCTTCGTTCCCGAGGTTCTCGTGGCGGCGCTGCAGGAGCTGGAGAGCGCGATGGAAGGTGCCTTCGCGCACCCGGAGTTCTGGGACGAATACCATCGGCTCTTGCGCGATTTCGTGGGCCGCCCGTCGCCGATCATGGAAGCGGAGCGCTTGTGCGGCGACCCGAGCGCGGCGCGGCTGGTCTTCAAGCGCGAGGACCTGAACCACACCGGTGCCCACAAGATCAACAACACGGTCGGACAGGGACTGCTCGCGAAGCGCATGGGAAAGCGGCGCATCATCGCCGAGACGGGGGCCGGCCAACACGGCGTCGCAACCGCGACCATCGGCGCCAAGCTCGGCATACCGGTCGAGGTCTTTATGGGTGCCCTCGACGTCGAGCGCCAGTCGCTCAACGTCTACGTGATGAAGCTGCTCGGCGCGCGCGTGCACCCCGTTACGAGCGGCACCCAAACGCTCAAGGACGCGACAAACGAGGCCTTTCGCGACTGGGCCGGCCGCATCGACGATACGTTCTATTGCATCGGCAGCGTCGTCGGCGCGCACCCGTACCCTTACATGGTGCGCGAGTTTCAAAAGGTGATCGGCGTCGAAGCGCGCGCCCAGCTGCTCGAACGCTACGGCCGTTTGCCGAGCGACGTCGTCGCCTGTGTCGGCGGCGGCAGCAACGCAATGGGGATCTTCGCCGCCTTCGTCGACGACGCCGCCGTGCGGCTGTGGGGCGTCGAAGCGGCCGGCCACGGGATCGGTGCCCCGGATACGGCCGCCTCGCTCGGCGCGGGCAGCATCGGCGTGCTCCATGGGTCGCGCTCCTATCTGTTGCAGACGGCGCAAGGTCAAGTTCGCAACACGCATTCCATCAGCGCGGGCTTGGACTATCCGGGCGTCGGACCGGAACACGCCTTTCTCAAGGCGAGCGGTCGCGCCGTCTACGTCTCGGCCGACGACGACGAAGCGCTGGCGGCTTTCCATCGCTGCGCCGAACGCGAGGGCATCGTTCCCGCGCTCGAGTCGGCACACGCGCTCGCGTTCGCCGAGCGTCTCGCGCGCGAGCGCGGCCGCGAAGGCTTAGTTCTCGTGAACCTGAGCGGGCGCGGCGATAAGGATACGCGCCAGGTCGAGGCGCTCGAAAGCGCGCGGCTCGCCGGAGCGCAATGAGCCCGCAGCGCGGGGTCGACGCGCTCGACGCCGTTTTCGCTCGCGCGCGTGCGGAGCGGCGCGGCGCGTTGATTCCGTATCTCTGCGGCGGCGATCCCGACCTGACGACGAGCGCGGCGCTCCTCGATATGCTCGCCGACAGCGGCGTCGACGCGATCGAGCTCGGTATTCCCTACGGCGACCCGCTGGCGGACGGTCCGACCATCGCGGCAGCGGCGCAACGCGCCCTCGAGGGAGGCGCGTCGCTCGAGGCGATGCTCGAACTCGTCCGCCGCGCGCGAAGACGCGGGAGCCCTCCGATACTGTTCTTCACGTATTTCAACCCGCTCGCGCAGTTCGGCCTCGAGCGCTTTGCGGCGGCGAGCGTCGCAGCCGGGGCCGCCGGCGCCATCGTTCCCGATCTACCCCTCGAAGAGAGCGGGCCGCTGCGGGAAGTCTTTGCGCGCCACGGACTGGCGCTGCCGCTCTTGATCGCGCCGACGACGCCGCCTGAGCGGGCGCTGCGCCTGGCCGAACTGAGCGACGGCTTCGTCTACCTCGTCTCGCGTCTAGGCGTGACGAGCGCCTCGCGCGATCCCGATTTTGCCTGGGTTGCCCAGCGCGTCGCGGCCTTGCGCGCCGCTTCGCGGCGGCCGATCGCGGTGGGTTTCGGCATCGCAACGCCGGCGCACGTCCGCGCCGCGAGCGAGATCGCGGACGGGGCGATCGTCGGTAGCGCGCTGATCGACGCCTATGCGGGCCGCAGCGGCGGAGAGGCCGTCGAGCGCGTTCGCACGCTGATAGGAGCCCTTCTTGAAGGTCGGCGCGTTCGCGGCTCCTAAAAACGCGCGAAAGTTAATATCTTGTCGAGGGCTGCCGATTTGCGCAAACTACGTCTTTTTCTCGCGGGTCTGCTCGCGCTTTCACCCTGTCTCGCGCTCCAAACCCCGAACGCCCGGGCGGACGACACGACGATCGTCTTCGGCGCGGCCCTCGCCGCGACGGGCCGCGACGCGCGCGAAGGCGCGTTGACCAAAGAGGGCTACGATTTTTGGAAGGATTACGTCAATTCGCACGGCGGGATCAAGGTCGGCGGGAAGACCTACAAAGTCGATATCCTCTATGCCGACGACGAGACCAACCCGCAGACGTCGGCCCGGCTCGTCGAAAAGTTCATCAGTCAAGATCACGTGAACTTCATCCTCGGTCCGTACGGCTCGGCGACCTCGGCGACGACGGCGCAAGTCGTCGAACGGCTCAAGGTGCCGATGGTCGAGTCGAACGGTGCGGCGGAGAGCATCTTCAGCCACGGATACAAGTACACGTTCGCGGTCCTCTCGCCCGCCCGCCGTTATCTGGAGGGCGTCATCGAGATGGCGCTCACGCTGAAACCGCGGCCCCACACCGTTGCGGTGGTCTACGCCAACGACGCCTTCTCGACCGAGGTCGCGCAGGGCGCCGCCAACTACGCAGCTACCCGGCGCATGGAAGTCGTCTACAACAACAAATATCCGGCCGACACGACCGACGTCTCGGGGATCGTCAGCGCGATCAAAGCTTCGAATCCGGATATCATTCTGAACGGCGGCCACTTGCAGGACGCGCTCTTGCTGCAGAAGGGCCTCAAAGAACAGAACGTTCTGGCGAAGGCCTACGCTTACTCGGTCGGTCCCGACACGCCGGACTTCCGTAAAGCGCTCGGCAACGATGCGAACTACGTGCTGGGGGGCACCCAATGGTCGGTGACGGCAAAGTATAAGGGCGCACCCGGGTTCTACTCGACCTCGCAAGAATATGCCAAGGCGTTCGCGGCGAAGTACGGACACGAGCCGGACTATCACAACGCCGAATCGTCGGCCGGCTGCCTCGCGTTTCAGTATGCGATCGAAAAAGCGGGCTCGCTCGACCCGGAGAAGGTTCGCGATGCGCTCGCGGCGCTCGACGTCGTGACGTTCTACGGGCTGCTGAAGTTCGATTCGCGCGGCATCAACGTCTACAAGCCGATGGCCGTCAACCAAATTCAAAACGGTGGCCTCGTGACCGTCTGGCCGAGCGCCGTCGCCAACGCGAAACCCATGTACCCGGCGCCCGATTGGTCCAAGCGCTAGTGTCCCGAGGACACTAGCACCAGGTGGAACTCTTCCTCCAGACGCTCGTCAACGGGATTCTCGCCGGCGGGATTCTGGCGGTCGTAGCCCTCGGCTTCAGCCTCGTTTGGGGCATCATGAACATCATCAACCTGGCGCACGGCGCGTTCGTGATGCTGGGCGCGTATCTGGCGTACGTTCTTTTCTCGACGTATCATATCGATCCGTTCGCGAGCGTGCCGATCGCCTTCGCCGTGCTGTTCGTCGCCGGCTACCTCATCCAGCGCTTCGTCATCAACTTCGTCGTGCGGGCGCCGATTTTGACGACATTTCTGTTGACGTTCGGGCTCTCGCTCTTGATCGTTAACTTGGCCTTGCTCGTCTTTCACGGGGATGCGAAGGCCGTTACGACCGTCTACTCCGGTTCGAATTTCTCGCTCGGCCCGATCGTCGTTCCGTGGGTCAAGTTCTGGACCTTGATCGCGGCGCTCGGGATCACGGCCGGAATGCAGCTGTTCCTGACGCGCAGCCGCGAGGGGCGTGCGATCCGAGCTACCGCGCTCGATATCGGGGCGGCGCAGCTTTCCGGCGTTCGCGTGGCACGCCTCTATGCGGTCGTCTTCGGTCTCGGCGCCGGGCTCGCGGGCGCGGCCGGCGCTTTGGTGAGCCTGTCGTATCCGCTCAACCCATCGATGGGCGACCCGTTCATCATCAAGGCTTTCGTGGTTTGCGTGTTGGGCGGTCTCGGGAGCGTCGAGGGCGCACTCGTCGGCGGCATCGTCTACGGCATCATCGAAGCCTTCGGTTCCCAGTTCATCAGCACGGGCTTACCCGACGCGATCGCGCTAGTAGTTCTGCTCTTCGTGCTTATCGTGCGGCCGACCGGAATCATGGGGAAGGCGACGGCCTAGGCCCGTGCGCGCCGTGGCAGTTCTGCGCAAGTCCGGGCTGGGCGGAATCACGGGTAGCCCGCAGGCGTTCTTTGCGTGCTGCGCGTTGCTGCTCGTTCTGCTTGGGGTCCCGTTGCTGCACAACGGTTACTACGAGAACCTCTTTCGCGGCATCTTGATGTTTTCGGCCATGGCGCTGGGCTGGAACATCATCGGCGGCTACACGGGTTACGTCAGTTTCGGCAACGTCGTGTTTTTCGGCATCGGCACGTACGTGAGCGGCTTCCTCTCGCTGCACGGCGTGCAGAACGTGTGGCTCGCCATCCCGTGTGCGATGCTGCTCGCCGCCGCGTTCGCGGCGCTGCTCGGCATTCCGATCTTGCGCTTGCGCGGACACTATTTCGGCATCGCGACCCTCGGGATCGCGCTCGCAACGCAGGAAATCGTGGCCAACGTCGAGCCGCTCGGCGGTGGAACGGGCATTACGCTCCAGCAAGCGGCCTGGTTCAGCCAGTATTACTACGCAATGTGGCTGGTCTGCGCGCTCAGCCTGGTCGCCACGTGGTTCATCGCGCGCTCGAAGCTCGGTTACGCGCTCGTCGCGATCCGCGAAAATGAGGATGCGGCTGCGGTTCTGGGAGTCAACCCGACGGCGTACAAAGTCGGGGCTTGGGCCATCAGCGCGACGATGCCGGCCGCGGCCGGGGCCGTCTTCGCGTTCTCGAACGGCTACATCGATCCGAGCGTCGGCTTCGCGGTCGACTACAACGTCTTTCCGATCGTCATGGTCATCTTGGGCGGCCTCGGAACCGTGGCGGGGCCGGTCGTCGGTGCGTTTCTCCTGACGGCGATCAACGAGACGCTGTGGAATCACTACCCCCAAGTACACACGCTCTTCTTCGGCGTGGCGATCGTGTTGATCGTGCTGTTCCTGCCACGCGGCTTGCTCTACGTCTTCGGCCGCAGCGGCGGATGGCGTGGATTCTTCAAGTCGCTCACGACCTATCGCGTATGAGCGGGACGCTCAACGTCCGCGGCGTCGGGATGCGCTTCGGCGGTCTGCAGGCGCTCGACGACGTCAGCTTCGACGTCGCGCCGGGTTCCGTGACGGGTCTGATCGGGCCTAACGGAAGCGGGAAAACGACGCTGATGAACGTCATCTCAGGCGTCTACAAACCGACGCAGGGCAAGGTGGAGTTCGCGGGACGCTGCATCGCCGACGTCCCAACCTACGAGGTCTGCAAGCTTGGGATCGCGCGGACGTTCCAAATCGTCAAACCGTTCGCGAGCTTAACCGTTTTGGAAAACGTCGCGGTGGGCGCGATGTACGGACGCGAAGGCAAGCGACGGCCGACGGCTGCATCCTTCGAGCGCGCGGCCGAGCTGCTCGAAGTCGTCGGCTTAGCACGCGTCGCGCTGCGCCCGGCGAGCGACCTCACGATTCCCGACCGCAAACGGCTGGAGGTCGCCAAGGCCTTAGCGCTCGATCCCGAAGTGCTGCTGCTCGACGAAGTGATGGCCGGCCTCAACGCCAGCGAAGTCGACGAGGCGCTCGCGCTGCTGCGCGCGGTGAACGCGCGCGGCGTCACATTGATCGTCGTGGAGCATCTGATGAAGGCGATCATGTCGATTTCACAGCGGCTCGTCGTGCTGGCGGAAGGGAAGAAGATTGCCGAGGGCGCTCCCGCCGAGGTCACAGCCTCTCCAGCGGTAATCGAAGCGTACCTCGGCACGCGCTACATCGAGCGCCGCAAACGGGCGGCGCCGCAGGACGGACCCGCCTGATGCTGGGCGTCAAACATTTGAGCGCCGGCTACGGGGACGTGCGCGTGCTGTGGGACGTCTCGCTAACCGTCGACGCGGGCGAAGTGGTGGCGCTGATCGGCAGCAACGGCGCCGGCAAGTCGACGCTGTTGGCGGCGATCAGCGGCTTGATCCCGCTCGCCGAGGGTCGCGTCACGTTCGAAGGGCGCGACTTGGAGGGCCTGCCGCCGGACCGTATCGTCGCGGCCGGCGTCGTCCAAGTGCCGCAGGGACGCCGGCTCTTCGGTTCGCTCACCGTGCGCGAAAATCTGCTGATGGGCGCGTACCTGCGGCGCGACCGCGAGGTTGCAGCGGATCTCGAGCGCGTTCTCGAACTGCTTCCACGGTTGCGCGAGCGCTTCGAGTATTTGGCGGGACGTCTCTCCGGCGGCGAACAGCAGCAGGTTGCCATCGCGCGGGCTTTGATGGCGCGGCCCAAGGTGCTGCTCATCGACGAGATGTCGCTCGGGCTTGCGCCGGTGCTGGTCGACCAATTGTTGCAGATCATGCACGACATCAACGCCGGCGGCGTCGCGATTCTGATGGTCGAACAAGACGTCGAGACCGCGCTCGAGTTCGCCAAACGCGCCTACGTGCTCGAAACCGGACGCGTCACCCTCAGCGGCAACTCGACGGCGCTCCTCGATAACCCCCAGGTACAGAAGGCGTACCTCGGCGTATGAGCCGGACGCGCGGCGGTCCGTGGTTCGCGTTGGTTCTCGCGTTGCTCGTGCCGCGCGCGCTGGCGGCGCAAGCGCCGGCACCCTCGCCCTCACCCAACGACTGTGCGCTGATCGGGGTGCAAGAAGCCGGCCAGATCGTGGGCCTCGCGGTCAGCGGCCCCGACGACGTAACGCAGCGGCTGGGCCGGTGTCTCTTCACCTCGAAGCAGATGTCGAAGGACGGGATGGTCCTGTACGCCTTCATCCGGGCCGCCCAAGTCCCGCAGCTGCAGCGCTACTATCAAGCGATGCAACGAACGTGCGCGGGCATCGCGCCGGGCGCCCCGCGCGAGAGCCTCTGCAAGATCTACGGCCGCCTCGCGAACGCCGGCGATATCGATGCGTACTATTCCGCCCGCACCGACATCCCGAGTGCCCAGGCCGCGCCCGACCTCGGAACCCATGCCGTCTCGTCGACCGATGGCGTCTTCGTCCGCCAGGACGACTACGTCCTCGAGGCGATCGTCAGCCGTGATGAGGAAGTCGACCGCGGGCGCTCCGTGACGCTCGCGCAACTCCTGCTCGAGCGTCTGAAGCCGAAGCTTCATTGAACCTCGCCGTCGCCGTCGCCGTCGCTAGCGCGCTGACGCGCGCTTTTCAAGCAAGGTGCTGCTCGTCGGGCCGGCGGAACTGCCCGCGATGATTACGCCCGACGAGGTCCGTGGCGTTCCGCTTTTCGCCGGTCTGGGCGAAAGCGAGGTGCTGCGTCTCGCGCATCGTTCGGCCGACCTGCGCTTGCAGCGGGGAGAATACGCCGTGCACGAGGGCGACGGGCGGGCGCTCTTCGTCGTCCTCGAGGGCTCGCTCGAAACGACCAAGGTCGTCGACGGGATCGAACGCATCATCGGCGGACGAGGCACCGGAGAATTGCTGGGCGAGGTTCCGATGGTGCTGGGCACGCCGTTTCCGGCCAGCTTTCGCGCGACGGAAGCCGCGCGGGTGATGCGGATCGAACCGCGTGAGTTCCACGCGATCGCGGCGGTCGCGCCGGAGGTCTCGACCCGCGTCGGGATCCTCGCACGCGAGCGAATTTCCGGCTTGCAAGAGATCGCCGCCGACGGACCGGCGCCGCAAGCGACGATCGTCGGAGAACGCTACGACGCAGCCTGCCGCGAACTGCGCACCTTTCTCGACCGCAACGGGCTTTCGTTCGAGTGGATCACGCCGGACGAAGCCGCTGGCGGTGCGTGCGGACTCGATGCCGGCGTCATCAACGGACGCCTGCCCGCGGTCGTCCTCAACGACGGAAGCATCTTGCTGCAGCCGGAAAAACGCGAACTCGCCAACCGCCTTGGTTTGACGACGGTGCCGGCGCTCGCGGAATACGACACGGTGATCGTCGGCGGCGGGCCGGCAGGCTTGGCCGCCGCGGTGTACGGCGCATCGGAAGGCTTGACGATCCTCATGATCGAGCACGAAGCGCCGGGCGGCCAAGCCGGCACGTCCTCGCGAATTGAAAACTATCTCGGCTTTCCGACGGGCGTTTCAGGCGAAGAACTTGCAAGCCGCGCGCTCGCGCAGGCCAAAAGGTTCGGCGCTGAGATTCTCGTGACGCGACGGGTCGAAAGCCTCGATGCGACGACGCGCGAAGTGAAAATCGGCTCCGGTGAGACAATCCGTGGAAAATCGATCATTCTCACCACCGGCGTTTCGTGGCGCAAGCTCGACCTCGCCGGGGGCGAGCGTTTGAACGGGCGGGGCGTCTACTACGGTGCTTCCCGGAGCGAGGCGAGCTCGCTGACCGGTCTCGACGTTTATCTGATCGGTGCCGGCAACTCGGCCGGTCAAGCCGCGATGTATTTCTCCGGATACGCGCGCAGCGTAACGCTCGTCGTGCGCGGAGACTCGCTGACGAAGAGCATGTCGCACTACCTGGTGGATCAGTTGAAAACGAAATCGAACGTGTCCGTTCGCCTGGGTTCGGAAGTGACGGCGGTCTTCGGTGAAGATCATTTGGACGCGCTCGAGGTAACTGCCGGCGGCACGAGCGAACGGCTCGCCGCAGCCGCGCTCTACATCTTCATCGGCGCCAACGCCGAGACCGCATGGCTGCCGGGGGAGATCGAACGGGACAAGCTCGGATACGTCATGACCGGCGACGACGTCGCGAAAACGGGGCGCTGGGCGCTCGAACGCAGCCCCTACCTGCTCGAAACGAGCGTTCCCGGAATTTTTGCGGCCGGCGACGTGCGCTACCGCTCGATCAAGCGCGTCGCCGCGGGCGTCGGCGAAGGTAGCATGGCGATCGCCTTCGTGCACCAGTTCCTCAACGCAGGATAGCAGCCGTTCGCGCGAGGTTAGTCCGCTACGACCCCTTCGGCGTCGTGGGTAAGCCGTCGTGACTCCATTCCATCCAGGAACCATCGTAGACCGCCAGATCCGTAAAGCCTGCTTCCGAGAGCGCGATGTACGAACCGGAAGCGCCGACTCCGCTGCCGCAGGTGACGATGGTTCGTTTCGTTCGGTCGAGACGACGCTCGTCGGCAAGCCGTTCGATTTCGGCGAGCGGCGCGAAGCGTCCGCCGTTCGAATCCAGGAGCAGCTGGGAGGCCGAGAGGCGCACGGCTCCCGCAATGTCGCGATCGCGCAGAGCGTAGGTTCCGTCGCGTTGCGTTTCGAGCAGCTGCGAGCCGCTGCGGCCCTCGGCGACGGCGAGGACCTCGTCGCGGGATGCGCGCAAGTGCGGCCGCGGCCTCGGCGTGAACGTTTCGGGCGGAAAGGACGGGATCTCGAAGGCGATCGGCAAACCGGCCGCGCGCCATGCCGGGAGGCCGCCCGCCAAGATGTGCACGTCGTCGTGACCGTAGAGCCGGAACATCCAGACGATCCGCGCCGCGTACGGGACCGTCCCGTCGTCGTATGCAACGACGCTGGAGCGGTCGCCGATTCCACGCTCGCCGACGGCCTGCGCGAAGAGTTCGGGCGGCGCAACGCGTGCCGCGTAGGGCGTCGCCGGATCGGCTAACTCGACCGCATAGTCGAGGTGGATCGCGTTCGGAACGTGCCCCGTCGCGTACTGTTCGGCGCCGCTCGGAAAGATGAGTCCGGGCGCACCGTGCGGCTTGCTGCGAGCGTCGACGATGCGCAACTGCGGGTCTTCGAGCCGCACACGCAGCCAGTCGAGTTCGACGAAGGGCGTCATCGCGGCGGTCGCGCTTCTTCCACCTGGCGCGCGAGTTCGAGGCTGCCCTCGTCGCCCAGCGCGCGCAATCCGGCGATCACGCCGTCGATGTCGTGCTCGGGCCGGTTTTGACTCAATTTCCACTTCCCGACGAGCTTGTCGATGGGCAACTCGATGCCGACGATCGCGCGCAGTTGCGCTGCGACGAACGGTTCCGGCGCATCCTCGACGTGCCACGGCCGCTCGGAGCGCGCTTCGTGCAGGTCCGTCAGCTTCGTGACCAAGGCGTGCAGCCGCTCGGGATCTTCAAACGTTTCGAGCCTACCGCGCGCGTGCACCGCGATGTAGTCCCAGGTCGGCACGACCTTTTGCGTTTCGCGTTTGGTCGGATACCAGTTGGGCGACACGTAGCCGTTGGGACCGAAGAAGATTGCGACCGTCTGCAACCCGGCGCCCTCGCTCCAATGAGGATTCGCCCGCGCGACGTGGCCGACGAGTTTTCCGAGCGGGCCGTCGTCCCGCTCGAGCATCATCGGGAGATGACTCACGAGCGGACCCTCGGGCCCGGCGGTCACGAGGGTGGCAACTTGGATCCGCTCGATCGCCGCCTGAACGAGGGCGAGACGCGACTCCTCAAAGTGCCGAGGGACGTACACGCCGGCGGCGGCTAAGCCGAAACGGGGATGCGGCTGAGGTCGAAGCGTTTCTCCGCGTCGTCGACGATATATTTGCCGATGGCCAGCGACGAGGTGGCCGCGGGCGAGGGCGCGTTGCGCACGTGCACGACGCCGTCGGCACCTTCGAACACGAAGTCGTCGACCAGGGAACCGTCGGCGGCCATCGCTTGCGCGCGGACGCCTGAGGGGCCCGCGAGACAATCGTCGGGCGTCAGCTCCGGAATGTAGCGTTGCAAGGCTTTGACGTAAGCGCTGCGGACGAGGTCGCGGTACATTTCGCCGGCGCCGATCTTCCAATATTTCGTCGCCAGCTTGAAGAAGCCGGGATACGTCAACGCGTCCCAAAGTTCGGGTGGATTGATGTCCCAGAACTCGTACCCTTCGCGAGCGAAAGCGAGTACGGCGTTAGGTCCGAGCCAGATCGAGCCGTCCATGCGCGGCGTAAAGTGCACGCCGAGGAACGGGAACTCGGGGTCGGGCACGGGGTAGATGTTGCCCCTGACCAGCGACGACTTTTCGGGCTTGAGGATCAAGTAGTCGCCCCGGAACGGAACGATCTTGGGGTCGCGCTGGCCGCCGGTCATTTGTCCGAGTTTGTCGGAGTAGAGGCCGCCGCAGGTGATCACGTTCTTCGCCTGCACTTCACCCTTCGGGGTGTGCAGAATCGTCACGCCGTTCTGACGCGTGATCTTGGTAACGTGATGCTCCAAGTAATACTCGGCGCCCATTTCTTTGGCGTCGTCGACGTACGACTGGGAGACCCGCCCCCAGTCGACGATCCCGGTAACGGGCGAGAAGATGGCTTTGATTCCGCGCGCGTGCGGCTCGCGTTCGCGAATCTGCGCTTCGTCGAGCATCTCGAGGCCTTCGACGCCGTTCGCCTGTCCGCGCTCCCAGAGGTCTTGCAGCCGGCCCAGCTCCGACTCCTCGGTGGCCAGAATGAGCTTGCCGACTTGCTTGAACTCGATGCCCTTGCGCTCGCAGTATTCCCAGGCTAGGTGCCGCCCGTCGACGCACAGCTTCGCCTTCAACGAGCCGGGTTTGTAGTAGATGCCGGAATGGATGACCCCGCTGTTGCGGCCCGTCTGATGCTTGTTGAAGGCATTTTCTTTTTCGACGCCCGCGACTTTGAGATGACCGAAGCGCTCTTTGAGCTCGCGCGTGGTGGCATTCCCGACGATGCCGCCCCCGACGACCGCGATGTCGTAAACCATGTCGGAAAGATTCTCCCAGGCCGGCCCGGCGCCCGCTAGGACTTTTTCCCAAGCGGCGCGGAAGGCCAGAGCATGGCAGCCACGCTCGAACGCATCGCACCCTTCCGGAACGAGGACATTCGCCCGTTCACCGACCCCGCGGACATCGCGTCGCTGGAAGCGGCTCTCGCCCGGGCCCGCGGCCGGCTTGGGGCGCGCTATCCGCTCGTCATCGACGGCCGGAAGCTCGAAACGGAGCACTGGATCGAGTCCCGCAATCCGGCCCAACCCGGCGAGATCGTCGGGTTCGTCGCATCGGCGCCGCTGGAGCGAGCGCACGAAGCGCTGGAAGCCGCCACGCGCCGCTTCGAGAGCTGGAAGCGGGTCGCGCCGGCCGAGCGCGCCGCCTTCCTCTTCAAGGCGGCCGAACTCGTGCGTCGCCGGAGGGATGACTTCAACGCGCTGCTGGTCTTGGAGGTCGGCAAAAGCTGGGTTGAAGCGGACGCCGATACGGCCGAAGCGATCGACTTTCTGGAATTTTACGCGCGCGAAGCGCTCCGCTACGCCGAACCGGCGCCGCTGACGCCGGTTCCCGGCGAGCAGAACCGGCTGAGCTACATCCCGCTGGGCGTCGGCGTCGTCATCCCGCCCTGGAACTTCGCCTTCGCCATCATGGCCGGCATGACGACCGCGGCACTGGTTGCGGGCAATACCGTCGTCCTCAAGCCATCCTCGGACTCGGCGGTCATCGCGGCGCAGTTCGTCGATTTGCTGCACGAAGCCGGTTTGCCGCCGGGCGTCGTCAACTTCGTGCCCGGCTCGGGCCGGACGATCGGCGATGCCTTGGTCGGCGACGCGCGCACGCGCTTCATCGCTTTTACCGGATCGAAAGAAGTTGGTCTGCACATCAACGAGTTGGCGTCGAAGGTGCAGCCCGGGCAGATTTGGATCAAACGCGTGATCGCCGAGATGGGCGGCAAGGATTCGATCGTGGTGGCTGCGGACGCCGATCTCGACGCGGCCGTCGAGGGCGTTGCGGTCTCGGCTTTTGGGTTCCAGGGGCAAAAGTGCTCGGCATGCTCGCGCGCGATCGTCGAGGCGCCCGTCTACGATGCGTTCGTCGAGAAACTCGCCGAGCGCGTGAAGAAGATGGACGTCGGCGAACCGCTCACGCCGCGCGTCTACATGGGCCCCGTGATCAACGAGGCGGCGATGAACTCGATCCTCGGCTACATCGAGAAGGGGAAGCGCGAAGGGCGCTTGATTTCCGGCGGCAAGCGCGCGCCCGGCGCCGGCTGGTTTGTCGAACCGACGGTGATTGCCGACGTCGCGCCCGATGCGACGATCGCTCAAGAGGAGATCTTCGGTCCCGTGCTGGCGGTGATCAAAGCGCGCGACTACGACGACGCACTCGCGATCGCCAACAACACCGAGTTTGGCTTGACGGGTTCGGTCTATTCTCGCGACGAGGCGAAACTAGAACGCGCCCGCGAGGAGTTCCACGTCGGCAACCTTTACCTCAATCGCAAGAGCACCGGCGCCTACGTCGGCGGTCATCCTTTCGGCGGATTCAACATGTCGGGGACGGACTCTAAGGCCGGCGGCTACGACTACCTGCTCTTGTTCAGTCAGGCCAAGACGGTTTCGCGCAAACTCTAGGGCGAAGGCACGAGTCCCGTGCGAATCGCTGCGGCGACCGCGCGCGTGCGCGTCGTCGCGTTCAACTTCGACAGCACGCGCTCGACGTGGGTGTCGACCGTTCGCGGGCTGAGCGACAGGCGCTGCGCGATCTCTTTGTTGGTCAAGCCCGGTGCCAGAAGCTGAAGAATTTCGAGCTCGCGCTTGGTGAGCGTCGAACCGCGCGGTTCGGCGACGCGGCCCAGCGCCGCCTTTGCGCTCGCCGGATCGAGCGCTTGCAGGAGCAGCGTCTCGAAGCTCGGCGCGTGCGCGGCGCGTTCGTCGAAGAGCGCGTCAGCGCGCCGCGCGAGCAATGCGCCGTACTGCGCGCGAACGGATTGCGGCAGGCCGGAGGCTGCGTCTCCGGGCCCGGGCTCGAGGCGCCGAAGCTTCGATAGCAGCGCGGCGGCGGCGGCGATCTCCAGGGCGTCGAGTGCGTCGCCCGCCTGCGCTCCGGGCAGCTCGGACTCGGCCTGCGCGGCAAATGCCCGCCACCGTTCGTCGCCGGCAATAAGCCCGAAAGCAGCCGCCTCCGTCGAGATCGCGACCCGCTGGGCCGGCGGCGCCGTCGCGTGCTCGCTGCCGGAAGCGAGCGTCGCCAGCGCCGCCGCCGCACCGGACGCCCGGAAGTGCGCGCGCGCGCGAAAGAGCAGCGCCAGTGCGGGCGCGCGTCCACGATCGCCCGAGTACCACGCGGCAGCGCCGAAGTTGCGGGCCGCATCCGCGGCAGCCTCGCAGTCGGCAAGCGGCCCAGCGTGCGCGTAGACTTCGGCGAGCGCTAGTTCGACCGCGGCAAGCTCGGCCGGAAGCTCGAGCCGCTGCGCGAGTTCGCGGCCCTTCTCGGCGTAGTCTTTGGCAGCTTCGAGGTCGCCCCAGAGCAGCGCAAGCCGGGCGTACCACACGAGCGCGTTCGCTAAAAGCACGACGTGATCGCTCGGCTCCAGCGCGCGCAGCGTTGCGGCCATCAACCCGTCGGCTTCCTCGAACTTGCCGAGAGCCGTGGCCGCGTACGAAACGGTCGTCGCGGCCGCGACCCTCGACGTGCGCGACGCGTTCGAGCGCACGATCGCCACGCTGCGGCTCGAGGAACAAAGCGCGGCCGTCATCGAGCGTCTGACGCAGTTCGCAGGCGGCGAGCAGCTCGCGATCTCGGCCGTCTGGATCCTGGCCTCGCTGCTGCTCGTGGCGCTCGGCGTGCGCTTCCGCGTCCGCGATCTGCGCCTGATGGCGATCGGGCTCTTCGACGTAACGATCCTCAAGGCGTTCTTCGTGGATCTGAGCGCGACGGAAACGCCCTATCGAATCGCGGGCTTTATTGGCCTCGGCCTGGTCTTGCTGGCGGTCTCCTACGTCTACCAGCGGCTCGAACGCGGGTTTTTCGCGCCTTCGCCGGCCTCAGCCGACGGCGTGCCCGCGTGACTCGCGCACTATGCGAGCAGTTTGTCAGGCGCGATCGGGAGATCGCGGATGCGTTTGCCGGTCGCGTGGTAAATCGCGTTCGCAATTGCCGCGGCGGCGCCGACCGGTCCGCTCTCCGGTCCCCTCCCCGGCGGAACGGCCAAACAAAGCCCGCTCGCTCGGCGAGCTCAGGGTCCGTTCGAAGGCCGGCGAAAACGAGGTGCCGTCGGGAGGGTTGAAACGGTTAACGTGCTGCGAGATTTCCATCCACTGGTCGCTTCCTGGTTTGCCGCCCGGTTTGGCGACCCGACCGAGCCTCAGTTGGCGAGCTGGCCGCTGATTCGCGACGGGCGTGATGTCCTAATTTCGGCGCCGACCGGCTCGGGCAAGACGCTGGCGGCCTTCACGCACTGCCTCGACGACCTCGTCCGCCGGGCGGAGGCGGGCACGCTGCCCGAGCGGACGCTCGTCGTCTACGTTTCACCCTTGAAAGCGCTGACCAACGACGTCCGTAAGAATCTCGAAACGCCGCTCGGCGAGCTGGCCGAACGAGCCGCCGCGTGCGGCCTCGATCTGACGGGCGATCCGGACCGCGATCCGCACGGGCGATACGACCCCGAGCGAGCGGGCGCGGATGTTGCGCAAGCCGCCTCACGTGCTCGTCACAACGCCGGAATCGCTCTTCATCTTACTGACGGCGGAGAAGTCGCGAGCGCTCTTCGGCGGCGTCGAAACGGTTATCGTTGACGAAATCCACGCGATGGCCGCCGACAAACGCGGCGCGCATCTCTCGCTCACGCTGGCTCGTCTCGACGCGCTCGTGCGCGCGACGGGCGGAACGGCGCCCGCAGCGCATCGGGCTTTCCGCCACCGTGCAACCGATTGACCGACGTCGCACGCTTCTTGAGCCCAAAGGCAGCGATCGTCGATATCGGGCATCGGCGCGAGATGACGCTCGCGGTCGAGGTACCGAAACGACGAACTGGGTCCGGTCGCGAGCAACGAGATGTGGGCCGAGATTTACGACCGCGTCGCGGAGTTGATCCTCTCCAAGCGCACGACGCTCGTCTTCGTCAGCACGCGGCGCATGAGCGAGCGCGTTGCGTTCGCGCTTGACCAAGCGTCTCGGGGAAGGTGCGGTGCTCCCGCACCACGGCAGTCTGTCGCGCGAACTCCGCTTCGACGTCGAGCATCGTTTGAAGACGGCGTCAGCTGCAAGCGCCGTGGTCGCGACCGCGTCGCTCGAACTGGGCATCGACATCGGCACGATCGATCTCGTCGTCCAGCTTGGCAGCCCGCGCGCCATCGCCGTCGCGCTGCAGCGCATCGGCCGCTCGGGTCACTGGGTCGGCGCGAAGCCCGAAGGGCGCCTCTTCGCGACGACTCGCGACGAACTGTCGAGTGCGCTGCGCTCGTGCGCGCGATCCGCGGCCGGCGCGATCGATGCGCTGCGCATGCCCGTTGCGCCGCTCGACATCCTCGCCCAGCAGATCGTCGCGGCCTGCGGCCACGCGGCGACTGGCGCGTCGACGAGCTGTTCGCGACTGGTGCGCGAGCGCGTATCCCTACCGCGCGCTCGAGCGTGAAGACTTTCGACGACGTCGTGACGATGCTCGCCGATGGCGTCGCGACGTCGCGCGGACGCAGCGGCACGTTCTTGCACTTCGACCGCGTCAACGGACAGCGTGCGCGGCCGGCGCGGCGCTCGCCTGGCAGCGATCACCTCCGGCGGCGCGATTCCCGAAACGGCGAACTACAACGTGGTTGCCGAACCCGACGGCCACGTCGTCGGAACGCTCGACGAGGACTTCGCGGTCGAAAGCATGGCCGGCGACATCTTCTTGCTGGGTACGAAGTCGTGGCAGATTCGGCGCGTCGAGCCCGGCGTCGTCCGCGTCGAAGACGCCCACGGCGCGCCGCCCTCGATCCCGTTCTGGAACGGCGAAGGCCCGGGGCGCACGCTCGAACTCTCGCGCGAGGTCTCGGCGCTGCGCGCCGCCATCGACGAGCGCGACGACGCCGCTGCGGCAGCGCTGCTGCCGCGCAGAGTGCGCGGCTCGATGCGGGCGGCGCCGACCAAGCCGTCGCCTACATCCGCGCGGGAAAGATCGTGCTCGGAGCGGTACCGACGGATGTCGACGCTCGTCGCGGAGCGTTTCTTCGACGAAGGCGGCGGGATGCAGCTGATCCTGCACACGCCCTTCGGCGCGCGCATCAATCGCGCGTGGGGCCTCGCGTTGCGCAAGAAGTTCTGCCGCTCGTTCAACGTCGAGCTGCAGGCCGCCGCCACCGACAACGGCATCGTGCCTTTCGTTGACCGAACAGCACGCGTTCCCACTCGAGGCGGTCTTCGATTTTGTCAAGTCGGCCGAGCGTCGAACAGACGCTGACCCAGGCGCTGCTCGCCGCGCCGATGTTCGCCGCGCGCTGGCGCTGGAACGCGACGCGTGCGCTCGCGATTCTGCGCATGCAACGGCGGACAGCAAGGTCCCGCCGCAACTGCAGCGGATGCGCGCCGACGACCTGATCGCGGCGGTCTTCCCCGATCAGGCCGCCTGCGCCGAGAATCTCACGCGGGCCGATCCGCATTCCCGATCACGTGCTCGTGCGCGAGACGATCGACAATTGTCTGCACGAAGCGATGGACCTCGACGGCCTCCTCGGCGATCCTGCGCGCGCTCGAGAGCGGGAACGATCCGCACGGTAGCGGTCGACACGCCCGAGCCGTCGCCGTTCTGCCACGAGATCCTCAACGCCAACCCGTATGCCTATCTCGACGACGCGCCGCTCGAGGAACGGCGCGCCCGTGCGGTCACTTTGCGGCGCACGCTCCGGACGGACGCCGACGCGGGCGCGGGGATCCTCGATCGCGGCTGCGATCGCCGAAGTCGCGGAATCGGCTGGCCCCTCGTGCGCGATGCCGACGAGCTGCACGACGCGCTTGCAACGCTGGTCGTCGCGCCGCCGGTTCCGGAATGGGCCGCGTGGTTCGAGGAGCTGGTCGCACAGCGCCGCGCCACGACGCTAGCCGGAAGCAGCCGTCTCTGGGCCTGCGCGGAGCGGCTGCCGTGTGCCGCAGCGGCCTATCCTCAGTCGTCGCTCGAACCGCCGATCGACGCGGTCGCCGGCGCGGCGCAGTTCGCCGAGCGCGAGCTCGCCGTCGCCGAAATCGTGCGCGGCTGGCTCGAATCCAGCGGCCCGATGGCGGTCGCCGAGTTCGCGCAACAGCTCGCGCTCGACGTCGAGGACGTGCGCGCCGCACTCGTCCGCTTGGAAGTCGAAGGGCAAGTTCTGCGCGGACGCTTCCGCGGCGACGACGAGGAGTGGTGCAATCGCCGCGTTCTCGCGCGCATTCACCGCCTGACGCTCGGGCGTGCTGCGGCGCGAGATCGAGCCGGTCAGCACGGCCGAGTACGTGCGCTTCCTGCACCGCTGGCAACACGTCGCGCCGGCAGTCGCGCCTGCACGGCATCGACGGGACGCTGCACGTCGTCCGTCAGCTGGAAGGTTACGAGATCCCGGCCGCGGCGTGGGAAGCATCGATCTTGCCTGCCCGCGTCGCCGGCTACAAGCGCGAGTATCTCGACCGCCTCTGTTATTCGGGCGAGGTGATGTGGGGCCGGCTCTCGCCGCATCCGGCGCTTGAGGCCGATGCCGGAAATGCCGAGCGACCCCGCCGGATACGGCCGACGAAGCTCGCGCCGATCGCGCTGTTCGCCCGTGAGGACTCGCCTCGACGGCGATCGTGCGCGGGCTTCGCTGCGCGAGGCAGCGCTCTCGCGCGGCGGCGCGCGAAGTGCTCGCAGAGATCGAGCGGCGCGGCGCACCGTTCTTTGCAGCGACATCGCGCGCGGCACGAACCTGCTGCCGAGCGAAGTCGAGGAAGGCGCTCTGGCAGCTGGTCGCGGCCGGCCTGGTGACGGCCGACGGTTTCGATGCGCTGCGTTCGCTGATCGATGCGAAGCGGCGCCTCGGTGAAAAAGGGCGCCGGGCCCGCCCGCGGTCCTCGGGCGGCCGCTGGACGCTCTTAAAAGCGAGAGGCCGCCGAGATCGATCCGGATTCTTTTGCCCGGCGCTTGCTCGCTCGCTGGGGGGTGGTCTTTCGCGACGTGGTCGCGCGTGAGGGTCTGGCACCGCCTTGGCGCGAGCTCCTGGTCGCGCTCCGCCGCATGGAAGCGCGCGGCGAAATTCGCGGCGGCCGCTTCGTCGCGGGGTACGTCGGCGAGCAGTTCGCGCTACCCGAAGCGGTCGACGCGCTGCGCGCCGCACGTCGCGGCGGCGACCTCGGCGACGTCGCGGAAGTGGGAGCTTACGACCCGCTCGTGATCACCGCGGCGCTCCTGCCCGCCGGCCCGCCGCGCCGGCTGCTCACCGCCTCGGAGGTCCCGGCGTAGCGGCATTTCTCTTGCGAGTCCGTCTCAGGAGTTATTCGCAAAAAGCTTCGCGTTTTGCCTTGACTCCCGCATGAGGGGGTGCTACTATAGCTGCCGTGACTCTGACGCCTCGTGCCTTCGGTACGGTCAGTAGTGATTCGGTCCGCACAGGGCTTGGCGGCGGCGTTCGTTCCTTGAAAACTGAGCAGTGCAGTAGCGCATAAGTTTGTGGGTCTCCATACGGAGAGCAAACGATGCGGCGGAAGCCGCATTTTTATTTGCCTTTCGTTTTGAGAGATTATCAAGTCAATTCGACCGGTCCCGATCGCGATTGCGATCGTGGCCCCTGGTCTCGAGCTCGCTCGAGCCTGGGATGCCTGGTCAGCGCGTTAAATAGAGCCTCAAAAGCTCCGAAAAAACAACAAGCGTACGGGTTTACCCGTTCGCTCGAGTTACTTTATGGAGAGTTTGATCCTGGCTCAGGATTAACGCTGGCGGCGTGCCTAACACATGCAAGTCGAACGAGGTAGCAATACCTAGTGGCAGACGGGTGAGTAACACGTGGTCAACCTACCTTTGAGTGGGGGATAACTAGCCGAAAGGTTAGCTAATACCGCATACGATCGTCGCGGGGCATCCCTGGAACGTTAAAAGGAGCAATCCGCTTGAAGACGGGACCGCGTCCCATTAGCTAGTTGGTGGGGTAATGGCCTACCAAGGCTCCGATGGGTAGCTGGTTTGAGAGAGCGACCAGCCACACTGGGACTGAGAAACGGCCCAGACTCCTACGGGAGGCAGCAGTGAGGAATTTTCCGCAATGGGCGAAAGCCTGACGGAGCGACGCCGCGTGTGGGAAGAAGGCCTTCGGGTCGTAAACCACTGTCGAAGGGGACGATAATGACGGTACCCTTGGAGGAAGCCCCGGCTAACTACGTGCCAGCAGCCGCGGTAAGACGTAGGGGGCAAGCGTTATTCGGAATTATTGGGCGTAAAGCGCTCGTAGGCGGGATCGCTAAGTCCGTGAAGAAAGACCTGGGCTCAACTCAGGGAACGGCACGGATACTGTCGATTCTTGAGGCAATCAGAGGGTGATGGAATTCCCGGTGTAGCGGTGAAATGCGTAGATATCGGGAGGAACACCAGTGGCGAAGGCGATCACCTGGGGTTGTTCTGACGCTGAGGAGCGAAAGCTAGGGGAGCAAACGGGATTAGATACCCCGGTAGTCCTAGCCGTAAACGATGGACACTAGGTGTATGTGGTATCGACTCCATCTGTGCCGCAGTTAACACAATAAGTGTCCCGCCTGGGGAGTACGGCCGCAAGGTTAAAACTCAAAGGAATTGACGGGGGCCCGCACAAGCGGTGGAGCATGTGGTTTAATTCGACGCAACGCGAAGAACCTTACCGGGGCTTGACATCCTGTGTAATCCGTAGAAATACGGTTTCCATAGCAATATGACAGCGGAGACAGGTGCTGCATGGCTGTCGTCAGCTCGTGCCGTGAGGTGTTGGGTTAAGTCCCGCAACGAGCGCAACCCTCGTCGTGTGTTGGTCCGCAAGATCTCTCACGCGAGACCGCCGGTGAGAAGCCGGAGGAAGGTGGGGATGACGTCAAGTCAGCATGGCCCTTACGTCCCGGGCTACACACGTGCTACAATGGGCGCGGACAACGAGTCGCAAGCTCGCGAGGGTAAGCCAATCTCTTAAACCGCGTCCTCAGTTCGGATTGAAGGCTGCAACTCGCCTTCATGAAGTCGGAATCGCTAGTAAACGCAGATCAGCTACGCTGCGTTGAATACGTTCCCGGGCCTTGTACACACCGCCCGTCACGTCACCTGAGTTTAGTGTACCCGAAGCCGTCCGTGCAACCGCAAGGAGCAAGGCGTCTAAGGTGTGCTAGGTAAGGGGGACGAAGTCGTAACAAGGTAGCCGTATCGGAAGGTGCGGCTGGATCACCTCCTTTCTAAGGAGTACATGTCGTTGGATCACCGGTCGCCGGTGATCGCAACGGCGTACATTCTAAGTCGACCACAGACGATGCCTCATGTTCCAGGGATCCGCCGGCCATTTCAGGCTAAGGTTGGGTTGAGGAAACGGCGCGACGTTATTCAGACGTCGTTTGCGGCCCATCTCTTCGGAGGTGGCCCGGCAGCGATCGAGCTTCGGCTCGGTCGACGTGCCGGACTGCACTGTTCAGCTTTGAGGGAACGAACCTCGAGTTGCAGTTTGCGTTCTTACGAGACACGCAACTGCACCGGCTCGAAGTCACGCCCTTTGATCTTTGAAAACTGCATAGAGAAGAACTTTCATGTGTCAAACATGAGAGCGGTTCGTGCGCGCGTTTTCCACGCGTGACACGAGTGCAATTTCAAAGAACAGTGCAAAACATCGTCCGCCCAAACGGACGATGCGTAGAAAGAAAAGTAAAAAAGAGCACACAGGTGGATACCTTGGCACCACAGGCGATGAAGGACGTAGCAAGCTGCGATAAGCTTCGGGGAGCTGCTAACAAGCGATGATCCCGAGATTTCCGAATGGGGCAACCCACGTGCCGTCATGGGCACGTACTCCGCGATGAATTCAATAGTCGTGGTAGAGCATACCCGGTGAACTGAAACATCTAAGTAGCCGGAGGAAAAGACATCAACCGAGATTCCCGTAGTAGTGGCGAGCGAACCGGGAACAGCCTAAACCGTTCACGTGTAAGCGATCGGGCGTTGCGTGAGCGGGGTTGTACGGCAGCCATCCTCGAGCTGAATCCTCGAGGCAACAGTAAGAAATCCGATGCGATAGCAGAAGCCGGCTGGAAAGCCGCACCATAGAGGGTGATAGTCCCGTAGGCGAAATGCAATCGGACTTGTCGGAGCTGTTCGTGAGTAGGGCGGGGCACGAGAAACCCTGTCTGAAACTGGGAGGACCATCTTCCAAGGCTAAATATTCTGTGGTGACCGATAGTGAACTAGTACCGTGAGGGAAAGGTGAAAAGAACCCCCGAAGGGGAGTGAAATAGAACATGAAACCGTGTGCTTACAAACCGTGAAAGGCCAATGCGCAAGCAAGGCTAATCGCGTGCCTATTGAAGAATGAACCTGCGAGTTACGTGGTACGGGCTTGGTTAAGGTGTTGAGCCGGAGCCGTAGCGAAAGCGAGTCTGAATAGGGCGTTTGTCCGTATCAGTAGACCCGAAACCGAGTGATCTATCCATGGCCAGGCTGAAGCGTGATTAACCTCACGTGGAGGGCCGAACCTGTTGTTGTTGAAAAAACATTGGATGAGCTGTGGATAGGGGTGAAAAGCCAATCGAACCTGGAGATAGCTGGTTCTCCCCGAAATAGTTTGAGGACTAGCGTCGCGCGTTAACCCGTGGGGGTAGAGCACTGACAGGGCTAGGGGCCTTACCGGGTTACCGAACCCCATCAAACTCCGAATACCACGGCGAATTCCGCGGCAGTCAGACAGTGGGGGATAAGCTCCATGGTCAAAAGGGAAACAGCCCAGAGCATCAGCTAAGGTCCCTAATCGATGCTCAGTGGTAAAGGAAGTCGTTTCGCATAGACAACTAGGAGGTTGGCTTAGAAGCAGCCACCCTTGAAAGAGTGCGTAATAGCTCACTAGTCGAGTGAGGCGGCGCCGAAAATGTAACGGGGCTCAAGCATCGAACCGAAGCTATGGGATTACGCAAGTAATCGGTAGGGGAGCGTTGTAGCGTAGGCTGAAGCTACGACCGTGAGGACGAGTGGACGAACTACAAGTGCGAATGCAGGTATAAGTAGCGATAAATGCGGGTGAGAACCCCGCACGCCGGAAGTCTAAGGTTTCCTGAGCTACGTCAATCGTCTCAGGGTGAGTCGGGACCTAAGCCGAGGCTGAGAAGCGTAGGCGATGGCACAAGCCGTTCATATTCGGCTACCACCGATGCCCGTTTAGATCTTCATCGAACAACGTCGACGACCGATCGTTCGACGCGAGCTGTTGTATCGTTTGGTGGCAGAGTCGATGAAGTGAAGGGATGACGCAGGAGGATAGGTCAGCGCACCGATCGGATGTGTGCGTTCAAGCTGGTAGGGGGTCGCGTAGGCAAATCCGCATCGGCAACTGCCGAGAAGCGAATACGAGGCTCTTCGGAGACCGAAGTGATCGACTCCACGCTGCCAAGAAAAGTCTCTAGCTAGGATCATAGGTGCCCGTACCGTAAACCGACACAGGTAGACTGGCAGAGCATGCTAAGGCGACGGGAGAATCCCTGTTAAGGAACTCGGCAAATTAACCCCGTAACTTTGGGAGAAGGGGTGCCCCTTTGGGTCTAGTACTTTACGTCGAAAGCTGAGGGGGGTCGCAGCGAATAGGCCCAAGCGACTGTTTAACAAAAACACAGGTCTCTGCGAACGCGAAAGCGGACGTATAGGGGCTGACTCCTGCCCGGTGCTGGAAGGTTAAAGGGAGAGGTTAGCGCAAGCGAAGCTTTGAATCTGAAGCCCCAGTAAACGGCGGCGGTAACTATAACCGTCCTAAGGTAGCGAAATTCCTTGTCGGGTAAGTTCCGACCTGCACGAATGGAGTAACGACTTGGGCACTGTCTCGATGGGGAGCCCGGCGAAATTGCAGTACCAGTGAAGATGCTGGTTACCCGCGGCAGGACGGAAAGACCCCATGAAGCTTTACTGTATCCTGATCTTGGGTTCTTGAGATTTTCTGTACAGGATAGGTGGGAGACGATGATCCGTGGGCGCTCGGCTTGCGGGGAGTCAACGTTGGGATACCACCCTGAAAATCTTGGGATTCTAACTAACCGCCGTAATCCGGTGGTAGGACATGGTCAGGTGGGCAGTTTGACTGGGGCGGTCGCCTCCTAAAGAGTAACGGAGGCGCCCAAAGGTTCCCTCAGATCGGTCAGAAACCGATCGTTAGAGTGCATAGGCAAAAGGGAGCTTGACTGCGAGACGGACAGGTCGAGCAGGTGCGAAAGCAGGGCTAAGTGATCCGGCGGTTCCGAATGGAAGGGCCGTCGCTTATCGGATAAAAGCTACTCTGGGGATAACAGGCTTATCTCCCCCAAGAGTCAATTGGGCTCCCCGCTCGAGCGATCGAGCGGTAAACAGTGGCTCATATCGGTGAAACCCTCGTAGCCTAAGCTACGAGGGCAATACCGAGGGAAGAGAGTTTGTCGTAGAAACGTACTTCGCACGGCGTGCGAGGGAGTTGCCAATCGAGTCGGCCGCGAGGTCGGTCATCGTTGGGTCGCTTCTCGGAGACGCCACGCTCCTCGCCACCACGGCGGGGTACTGCTTCCGAGTCCACCATGGACGCCGGCAGCGGGAGTTGGTCGACTGGAAATACCAGCGACTACGGCAATTTGTGCGAACCCCGCCTCGCGAAAGCGGGAACGGGATTTACTTTCGGACGGTTACTCATCCGGCTTTCGGTGAGCTGCGCGAGCAGTTCTATCGAGGGCGGACGAAGATCGCACCGCTGGCGTTGCTCGAGCGTGAGCTCGACGATCCGGCGCTCGCGGTCTGGATTATGGATGATGGAAGCGCCGACGGTGGGCAAGTGCGCATAAACACGCAAAGCTTCGCGGCTGATGAAGTCGCGGGCTTGGCGAATGTTCTACGGGCTAAATTCGGAATCGTAATGCGATTGAATTTCGACAAGACGAAACCAAGGCTGCGCTGCGAGGCGGCTAGCATGGGTCGGCTTCGAGAACTCGTCGCTAAGCACACGATCTCGGATATGTCTTACAAGCTCTCCCTGTAACGACTTCTCACATCGTGTGAGAGATGGCGCCGGCTGCGTCTACGGACGTAAATTTATCGTCGCCATAACACGCCACCAACTCGAAAGAGTTGAAGGTATAGTCTGCGCTGCAAGTGATTGCAGAACGCCACATCGACGGGGAGGTTTGGCACCTCGATGTCGGATCGTCGCATCCTGGGGCTGTAATAGGTCCCAAGGGTTGGGCTGTTCGCCCATTAAAGCGGTACGCGATCTGGGTTCAGAACGTCGTGAGACAGTTCGGTCCCTATCCGCCGTGGGCGTAGGAGACTTGAAGAGCGTCGACCCTAGTACGAGAGGACCGGGTTGAACGAACCGCTGGTGAACCGGTTGTCCCGCCAGGGGCATAGCCGGGTAGCTACGTTCGGATCAGATAAACGCTGAAGGCATATAAGCGTGAAACTGACTCTAAGATGAGGTCTCAATCCCGCAAGGGTGAAGGGTCGTGGAAGACTACCACGTTGATAGGCCGGGAGTGGAAGCACCGCAAGGTGTGGAGCTTACCGGTACTAATCGCCCGGACACTTTTTAATACGCACGCTGTTTGTTTGGCACTGAAAGTTCTTCTTTATGCAGCTTTCCGATGCGCATCGCTGGAGCTCAGGCTCGCGGGCGCTTCGGGATCAGGTTTCTGGCGCCGATAGCGGCGGGGTCCCACCCGTTCCCATCCCGAACACGGCAGTTAAGACCGCCAGCGCCGATGGTAGTCGGACCGCAGGGTCCCTCGAGAGTAGGTCAGTGCCAGATCATAAAAGATGAGCCCGCCGGCAGCGATGCCGGCGGGCTCTCTCGTTTTTGGCGGGCGCGTTACGCGGGCGGGGTTAGTTTGTCGAGGAGCTTTTGTGCAGCTGCGGCTTCGTCGGTCTGGCCTCCGACGCGGTACAAGCGGATCGCTTGCTTGAAGTCGGCGACGGCCGGATTGAGGTCGTTCTTCGCCGCGTAGATCTTCCCGCGCAGCTCGTAACCGTCCGGGTCGTCCGGGCTTTTGCTGACGTAGGCGTTGGCATCGTCGAGTGCGAGGGGAAACTTGTCGAGCGAATAGAGGGCAAGGCCCCGATAGTAAAACGCACCGGTCCGCTCGGGATCCAACAGCAGCGTTTTGTTGAGGTCGGCGAGCGCCGGAGTCCACTGCTGTTTGTCGATCGATACCAGGCCGCGATAGAAGAACCCGAGCGCGAAGTTAGGGTTCAGCGCGATCGCCGAGTTGCAGTCGGCAAGCGCGTGCGCCAAGTCGCCTTTGTGCCGGTAGGCGTCGCAGCGATCGGCTAGCGCGTAGACGTATTGTTTGTCGAGCGTGAGAGCTCTGGTGAAGTCGGCGACAGCCGCCGCCGCATCGTCCATGTCGTCTTCGACTTCGCCGCGGTTTACGAACGCTTCAGGGTCGGTTGCATCGAGTTCGATCGCGCGGTTGCAGTCGGTCAACGCACCGCTGTAATCCTCGAGCTCGCGCTTCGTGTCGCAACGCGTCGAGAACGCATACGCGTAGTCGGGATCGAGCAGAATCGCGCGGTCGTAGTCGGCGATGGCCGCGCGGTTGTTGCCGCTGGAGGCCAACGAGTCGCCGCGCAAGACGTAGATCTTGGGCGAGTTGCCGTCCAGCTGGATGGCTCGGTCGAGCAGCGTGATGGCGTCGCGGTACTTGTGCACCTTGTAGAGACCGTAGGCGCGATCGTAGAGCGCCTTCGCGGACTCCGCCGGCGGGCTCGCCGGCTGTGCCGTAGCGGGACTGTCGAGCGATCCGAACGCGAGGCACGCGATGCCGAGAAGAAGGAGCCGGCGCATCGCTGGCGCTTCGGCGGCCCGGTGCTAGACTCCGCGCGTTGCCGGCGCGGGTTAGCTTGTCGTGTCGATCGTTCCGACCGTCAAGACCTCGAAGGCGCTCGCGGGAACGTTCTTGAGCTGATTGAGGTCGGTATCGTTCCAATGCGTGGTTGGGCCGCCCTCGCCGGTTATATAGAAGCTGCTGCCGTTGTCGGCGAGGATCATCCCGTATCGCTTCAGGGCCACGAGAATGACGTAGGCGTTGCCGGTGAAGGAAGAGATGTCGTAGCTCGCTTTGAGTCTGAGTCGCGTTCCCATCGGCGGGAGGAACGGCGTCGTCGAGCTGCTCGCGTAATGTCGAGCGGGCAAGATGTGGCCGGCATACGTCTTCGGGACGGTAAAGCGGACGGCGTGGTTGATGGCGCCGGCTTGGACCTCCGCGTAGCGCACCAAGCCCGCCGCGATCGGCAACCCGGCCGCGTCCGCCGAGGTCCATCCATCCGTGCGATAGGCGTCGCTATTGAGGTGAAAGACGGCGCCGTTCGAAGCGCTCCAACTGCCCGGCGCTCCCGCCTGCTCCCACGTTTCGTAAAGCACGCAGTTCGATTGATCGACGACGAGCATGTGGTGGTCGGACCCGGCTTCGATCGCCGGACTCGATGGGATCGGGTAGGGTCCGGGGTCGCTTTCCGTCGGGTAGCCGGTGAACGTAATCGGGACGAACCCGGCGCTTGGCGAGGGAATCGTTACGACGTTGATGGGGATTCCATAGCTCGGGTCGCTCCCGAAGTCGGGATGGAGGTAGATGTTTCCCGACGGATTCATCATCGACATGTACTGCCCGGAATTTGGGTCCGCCGGATAGGCCGACGTATTCGAAATATCGGCATTCCAGAGATTGTCGGACGGGAAGACCTGGCACGTCCCGATCATTGGGACGCCGGAAGCCGCCCCCGTCGAGGTTGGGCTCGGAATCGGCGTCGCAGTTGCCCCGCTGGGCGTCGGCGTCGGGTTGGCCGACCTGCCGGAGGGCGTTCCCCCGCCACCGCTGCAAGCGCACGCCACGCAGGTCATCGAAAAAGCCCACAAAATCAGGCGCATCGATGCGTTTTTTCGCGTTCGGGCGACGGCGGCCCGCGCCATCGGGATCACTTTTGAGCCGCTAGGCGAAGGCGTAGCGGCTCTTTCCGGTGCGCTTGGCTTCGTAGAGCGCGCGGTCGGCCGCGGCGAACAGCGTCTTTGCGTCGAGGCCGTCTCGAGGATAAACAGAGGCCCCGATCGAGCAACGCAAACCCTGTCGTCCGAGCAGTTCGCTGAGTCGCGCCACGCCAAAGCGCTCGAGTGTCACTTCGGGATTCGCCTGCACGATCACGAACTCGTCGCCGGCGTAACGCGCGACGATGTCCTCGGCGCGCGACATCGCTACGAGCGCGTTGGCGAGTCGTTGCAAATGCGCGTCGCCTGCAGCGTGTCCGGCGCGGTCGTTGATCTCCTTGAAATCGTCGACGTCGAAAAGCACGTAAATTAACGACGTGCCGTGGCGCCGGCAAAACTCCAACTGTTGCACGACGCGCTCCTCGAGGGTCCGCCGATTCAAAAGTCCGGTCAGTGAGTCGCGGGCCGCTAAATCGCGAGCACGTTCGAGGTGCGAGGCGTTGCGGGTGGCAACTGCGGCCACCACGCTCAAGCTCCTCACCGTTTCGCCGTCAGTCGCTGCGGAACGGCCGGGACCGTCAACGTAGAGGAAGCCGTACGACCCGCATTCGTGGAGGAGCGCCGACAAGAAATAGCGCCCGCGTACGTCGACGAGGGGTGCGCAGAGATCGTCCGCGTCGCCCGAAATGAGAGTCCCCGAGCGTGCCGCGCCGAAACTTGCGGCCGATGCCGGACTGGCGCCCAGACCTTCGAGCGGCGGTTCCGCGCCGCGATCGAGCGCTCGCGCAGCGCGCGGACCGGCGGCGTCGCTTGCGAAGAAAATCGCGCGCTCGAATCCGAGGAGTCCGTGCGCGGTGGCGAGCATTTCGCCGATGACGTTTTGTGCGTCCCGCTGCAGGGCGACGCGGGCTAAGGCTTGCGGGAGCAGCCTCGCGAGTTCGAGCTTGTTGCGCGTTTCGAGCCGCTCGCGCTCCGCCGCGGCCTCGTGCGCAGCGGGCCTACGAATGAGGTCGCGGGTGAGGTGGTGGGCGTTCACGAGCGGAGGGCGTCGCTGGGTGCCGCAAAAACCTCCTCGGGGAATTGCGACGCGGCGCGCGCCGCGACGAGGTCGAGCACGCCTTCAGCAACGAGCGCGGAGAGCGCGTTCTCCAACGTCTGCATTCCTTGCCGCGCGCTGCAGGCAATGTGGTTGCGAACCTGATGGAGCTGGCCGTCGCGGATTAGCCGGCGCAACGGTTCGCTTCCGAAAAGGACCTCCGCCGCCGCGCGCACGCCGGCTCCGTCGCGCACCGGCAAGAGCCGCAGTCCCAGCACCGCGCGCAAGGCGTTGGCGAGGCGTTGCCGTGCGCGTTCCTGTTCTTCCGAGGAAAAGAGCCCGATCAAGCGGTTGAGCGCGAGAGGAGTCTCGGGCGGCGCGGCCAACGCGCCGAAAACGAGCCGGCCCGCTTCGGCCGCTTCGAGGCATGCGGTGAACGTCTCAAGCTCGAGGAGTTCGCCGGCGAAAATGACGTTCGAGTCCGACCGAAGCGCCCCGCGGATTCCGTCGGCGAAAGTTGCGATGTCGCGCCCGACCTCGTATTGCGAGACGATGGATTTCTGCCAGGGCAAGTGATGTTCGATCAATCGTTCGACCGTTACGATGTGTAAGGCGGCGCGCACGCAGAGACGCGCGAGCAATGCGACGATAGCGGTCGTCTTGCCGCTTCCGCCGGGGCCCGCAACGATGACGAGCCCCGACTGGGCGAGAGCCGAAACCGCGAAGGCTTCGGGCAAGAGCAGCGATTCGTAAGCTGGAAGGCCTGCCGGCAGCAAGCGAATGGCAAGCCGGTAGCCGCGTCGCGCCTTTGAAGCGTGGATTCTTAGCGCGCCGAGATTCGCGTCAGCGAAAGCGGAGTCGGCCGCTCCGATCTTTTCGAGCCGGGCCCGAGCGAGCGCGTCGAAAGTCGACGCTAAGAATGCATCGACGGCGGCGTTGCTCAACGAGGCGTCCGCGACGCGTTCGATCCTCGAGAAGATCCGGAAGGCGACGCCTTCGGTCGGATCGACGTGAACGTCCGAAGCCTGTCGCGCGCGAGCAATCTGCAGCAGTGCCCCGACGTTTTCTCCAGGGGCTAACGAGAGAGTGGCGGGCTCCGCGTTCAATCGAGCGCGCCTGCGAGCAAGGTGAGAATCGTCTCGCGTTGCGAGCGTTCGAGGCGCGTCTCGAAGATCTCGACGTAGTCGGCTCGGCGTCTCGTTCCGACATACGCGAGCACCGCTTTTGCGGCAATCGCGTCGACGCGATCGGCGAATGCCGCCGCGAGATCTTCGCGGCGGCCGAGCCCGCTCAACGCTTCGATCGCGAGCGCACGCTCGTCGTCCGACCCGCTGACGAGGATTTCTGCGAATGCGTCTCCCGCTGCAGGTGAAGGGCTGCGGGCGAGCGCGCGCAGTGCCGCCAGCCTGATCTCGCCCTCCTCTTGCGCGATCGCCTCCAAAAGTACGCGTTCGCGTACGGTCCCCGTAGCCAACGAGTCGATCGAGCCGAGCAGGAAGGCCCGTTCCTCGGCACCGCAGGCCGTCTTCGCGGAATCGAGCAGCGCCGGCCAAACGACGGCCCGGACTTGGCGGCGGAGCCGGCGGCGGGTTAGCGGTACGACGCGCTCGTTCTCGATCGGTGCTGCGCCGGCGGGACGCTTCTCGTGCGGTGCGGGCGCCGCTGCGTCATCACTCGTTCGGAATGCCGTCGCCTCCCCGCCCTCGCTTCCGTCGGCGCTCTCGACGAGAGGCGCTTGGAGGTCGGCGACGAGTTGCGCGAACGCGTCCGGTTCCGGGTCTCCTTCGTTTGGAGGGCCTGAAACGGGCTGCGTGTTTTCGCGACGAGGGCGTTCCTCACGGTGAGGTGCGAGCATCGCGGAGCCCAGCGCGATCGTTGCCAGCGACGGGAGAATGAGTTGAACCAGCTGCATCGCGCTCTTACGCTGCCGGCGCCGGCTCGAAGGTCCGCGCAATCGCCGACACGAGCTGCCAGAGCTGATCGTCGAGAACGTGGTTGGGCTGCGTCATCGTCGTCAGTCGCGTTTTCTCCGGCGTTTCCGCCATCTGTCCGAAAAGTTCGCCAAGCTGCGCGCGGTAGATGCCGAGCGATTGGCTCAACTCGCCGGCCGCGGACGCGTGCGGTATCAAAAGCGCGAGGCCGGCCTCGATTGCGAACGGCGTCTCGAGGAGTTCCTTGCGGGTGAGAAACCCGAGCGTCTCTTCGAGATTCTCGCTTGTCCACGGCTTCGCCGGAGCAGCATCGGGTAAGTGAGGTGCGATAAGTCCGCGAAAGCTTGCCAACGCGCGCGCGACCTCGCTTGTCTCGAGCGATTGGAGCCAAGCGGGCGTCACGCTGAAGTTCGGCATAAAGGCCGCGAGAAGCGGATTGCCCAGCGTTTCGGCGACGGCTGCGCGCAACGTCGCGAGGTGCTGTTGCGCTTCGCCTTGCGCGATCGTATCCGCGCAGCTCACTTCATCGGGGACGAGCAGCCGCAAAACGAGCGAATGCCGGTACCAGCCGAGACGTTCGACCGTAAAGAGCTTGTCGCAGACCTGGACGAACCTCCTGACGCGATCGGCGCTCCAGCGCAGGCGAAGCGTGACGCCGCTGCCGGCGGCCGGCGCCGGTAGTTCCGGGTGAGCGAGGTGTGGCGGCGCTGCACGCGTCGCAACGGCGACGGTGTGCGGCTCTACAAACGGAACCGACCGGCCGTTACTCGACGAGCTATCGAGTTCGGGCGCGACGGCGCGGCGCTCGCGGTCGGATGCTGCACCGCCGACGGCATGAATTCTCGCGAACGACGGGTCGACGAACGATAGGGTTAGCACTTGTCCCGCCCCGAACGGCTCGCTTTCCCAGAGAACGACCGCCGAAACGACCTCAGGCACGAGAGCGCCGTCGGCCGGCGGCACAAACGCGCGCCCGTCGTGACAGCGCAAACGGCCGACGTCCGGAGCGGTGAAGGCGACCGACAAAACGTCGTTCGGGGCGTACGGCCCCCCTGGCGTGAGCACGCGGACGATCGCGATTTGCGGAGCTGCCTCCAGGTGAGACGCGCTCATTTTCGCTCCGGTTCGGCGACGAGATGCGGCGTTATGAGGAAGACGACTTCATCTTTGGTGCGCGAGGTCTGCCGGTTTTTGAAGATCTCGCCGACCACCGGAATATCCGCAAGAAAAGGTACCTTGGTAAGGGTCTGACTGTCGACGTCCGAAAAAAGACCCGCGATTACGATCGTCTCGCCGTCGTGGACTCGCAACGTTGACTGGGCCTTTCGCGTACCGATTACCGGGAACGTCCCGACGAAGGCCAAGAACTGGCTGTAGTCGGTCTCGAGGTCGGTCGTAATCTCGCCGTCGGCGCCGATTGTCGGCGTAACGTGCAGATTGACGCCGACGTTGACGAATTGAACTTGCTGCGTTCCGGTGCGAGGATCAAAATAGACAATCGGGTAGGATTCGCCGACGAGCAAGGCAGCCGGAACATCGTTGAGCGTGGAGAGGCTCGGCTCTGCTAAAATCGAGGCTTGACCTTTTGTGACCATCGCGTTCAGCGTCGCATTGATCGAAATCGTATTGTTGACGAACGTCGTGACCGTCGAACCGCTTCCCGCGTGCTGGGTTCCGTTGACGTCGATGCCCCCGAAAAGAAAGCCGACGTTGCTCGAGTCGCTCTGCGGCGTAAGGTCCGTGACGCGGACATCGTACTTGACTTGCCGCCCCGGCCGGTCGAAACTCGCCAGCAGTTGACTCGCTTGCGCGATAAAGTCGTCCGAACCGGAGAGCACGACGTCGTTCCGTTGGTCGCCGGCGTACGCGCTCGAGGGCGGAACGATTGCAAGCGTATTCCCAAGCGCGGCGAGCGCGTCGCGCGCCCGCAGGTATTTGATATCCACCGTCGCCGTTCGCAAACTTGTGGATCGATCGAGCTCTCTGACGAGTTCGCGCGCTCGCTCGATCGTGTCCGGGGAGCCGGTCACGACGACGCTCGAGGTGCGCCGGTCAGAAACGACGATCGTGCCGTGGGGAAGCGCATCGCCGAGGCTGCGAGCAACCTCGGCGGCTGCCGCGTTCCGTAGTTCGAACGTCTCGGTGCGCAATCCGAGTGTGCCGGCGTTTGGAAAACGCCGCGTGAGGACATCGTAGCTGCCGAGGTAGACGATGCCGTTCTGGCGCACGGCAGCCAACCCGTTGCTTTCGGCGAGGGTCTCGAGGGCGCGCTCGAAGGTGACGCCTTCGAGGCGCAGCGTGACGGGGTGATGCGAGACGGAGTTATCGACGACGACGTTGACGGAGGCTTGCGTCGCGAGGAGCCGGACCGCGTCGTAGATGTCCAGATCGCGAACGTCGAGGGAAATAAGCTCGCCGGCAGCACCGGGAGAGATGCCGGTAGCGCTGCCGAGCGTAACGAAGGCAAGTGCGAGGCTGAGCATGCGTAGCATCGGGATGGCCTTTCGGGATCAGTGAAGCGGTCGCAAGGGCGGCAGCGGGTAGGGCGTCGGGCCGTTCGGGTCCGACGTGGGGCTGACGCCGACCGGCAGAAAATCGGGCACGATGGTAGGCAGCGCCGCTGCGGGCGGCATCGTAGCGAACGGCGGCGTTGACGGCGAGGGAGGACTCGCCCGCGAAGTCGCCGTCGCGCGTTCCGGGCTCGCGCCGCTTGGCAACGAATGCCGCAAGGTCGTCACGATGAGACGCCGCAATTCGTCGAATTCGGTGCGCGCTTTGGAGACCGGTCCGCGTGGCGCTGCGCTTCTCGCGCTCAGCCCGAGCGCCGAGCCGTCGTCGAAAACGATTCCACGCAAGCCGATGCGTCTGATCGTTCGTTCGCCCAGCCGGCTCCCGACGTGCACGATTTCGATCGCGCTCCCGTTTTGCACGTAGGCGACGGCGCGCGCTCCGGCGATGGTCGCTTTGAGCTCGAAGGTAGCGCTCGGCAAATCGCCTTCGGGCGCCGCAGCATCGGCCGGCGGAAGCTGGCCGATATCGGGTACGCGAAGGCTCGTGCCGAATTCGGGACGCTCGCTGGAAGGAAGGGGTTTGCCGGCGAAGGGATCGCGCCGAATTGTCGTTCCGACCGGCGGCGAATGCCGCGTTCGCTGCACGCTCCAGACGGCGCTCGTGGACCCCTCGCCGTCGTGGGCGAACAATGTTTCGCCGAAGAGTCCCGGCCCAAAGACGTACGCGAGTGCCGATATCGCGAGAAGACCCGCGCGTTGCCGGCGGGTGAGTGCAAGCGTCATCGCCGAGACCCTCGCGGTAGCGTCGACAAGGTCACCGGAATCTGCGCGACGAGCGACGTTGCACTTCGCTGGATGCTCGGCGCACCGACGGAGAGCAGCGCGTCGCCCCGCGGGAGATCCGAGATCGCCTCAAGCAGGTTCGCGTACGACCCTTCAAGCGACAGCATCCCGTTCTGATGCTCGAGTCGCGCGTCGAGCTGGCTTTGTTGTGCGATCCTGCGGCTCTGCACGCGCTCGAATGAGGTAGAAAGAACTCGCACGTGATGGCGTCGCGCGAGCCGAGCCAATTCGCGCATGAAGGTGGCTTCGGGCGGTCCGCTTAGCAGCGCGCCCAGTTCTTTGCGCAACGCGCTCCGCTCCGAACGAAGCAGCGGCGCATCCGCGAAGGCGATCGTATCGCTATGCAGGAGCAACTCGGCGTCGGCGAGGCTTCGCTGCGCGGCCGCGATGCGAGGTTCGAAACGCAGCACGACGAGGATTGCCGCCGTTACCGCGAAGGCGATCCCAAGGACGCGCAACGCGCCGGCGCTCTCGCTCGACTGCGTCACGGACGCAACTCCAGCTCGGCCGCGAAAACGTAGCGGTCGTCCTCGCGCCGGCGCACGTCGGTGAGAACCGCCCGGCCATTCGGAAAGGTCCGTTCGAGCAGGGCGGCGGTGGAGCCGGCGATCTCGATCGATGCGCTTTCGCCGCCCAGGGCAACGGTTCGGGAATCCCAGACCAAGCGGTCCAGCCACACGCCGGGCGGAATGGCATTTCCCACGCGCGCAATTTGAAGGGCGACGTCGTTGCCGCTCTCGCGCAACAAGGCAGCCGCGTTGCGGACGTCTTGAAGGTGCGCAACGTCGAAGGCAAGGTTACGCACCTCGCCGCGGCGTGCCTCGTTGGCCGAGACCGCGGCCGTTTGGCGTGCCAGCTCAACTTCGAGCTGGTGCAGACGAAGAAGCTCGACGCCGGCGGCACTCGCGGCCATGAAGGCAACCCAGCTCAACGCGATCAGGCCTTGGCGCAGCCGCTCGCCGTCTAGCGAAAGGCCGAATAGCCCGAACTTCGCAGGGGAACGCGGCAACAGGTTGGCGCGCATCACGCACCGACGAGCCCGCAGGATGCCGAAGCCCACGTCGCTAGGCCGTAGGCGAACAGCCAACTCGGGGACTCCAAGTCGCCGACAGAAGCCTTCGCGAGCGCGTATCCGTCGCTTTGCAACAACTCGCCAAGCGCCTCGCACCGGTCGGCATCGCCTGCGATCGCCACGCGCTGGACGTCGGCCAATCCGCTGCGCCGCGCGTCCACGAAAGCGGCGCGGACCTGGGCGGCCAGCCGGTCCGCCACGAGGCGCGGCGCGAAGAGTTGCGTCGGGCCAAGCGGGTCGGCGAAGATTGTCAAAGCAGCGCGTTCGCCTCGGCAGTCGAGAACGGCGTCGGCGGAATTGACGGCGCGTCGCCAAACGCAGCCCGGGACGTCGACGGCTATCGGTTTGAGCCCGGCCGCGCGCGCCACGGCCACGCGGTTCTCGAGCGGTGCGCGACGGGCGATCGACAGGAGCATCCCGCCGTCGAGATTCGGCAGCGGGTCGAGCGCTACCGAGCGCTCGGCGGCGGACCAGGGCGCGAGCACGTCAGCTTCCAGAGCCGCGGCGCGATACGCTTCGGCGCGGCGCATTCCCGGCGAGAGGTGGAAGGGCCGGCAGACGATCTCACCGGCCGGCGCGGCCAGAACGCAGCGCCGTTCGTGCGTCTTGAACGTCGCAAGCAATTCGCGCACGGCTTGCGCCATACGCAAATCGACGATGGTATCGTCGAAGCCGGCGACGGCTAGCGTACCAGTTTCCTTAACGGCGACTCCTCGAGCGCGCTCCTCCAAGGCAACGATCGAGAGGGAGTTGCTGCGAAAATCGACGCCGAGTGGAAGCGAACCCGCGGATTGAAAGAGACGCATCGTTCAGCTCCCCGTCGTGAGAAACGTGAGGGCCGCGCCGGCTGCTAAGTGTGGCCCGAAGTGCAAGGTGCGTCCGCAAGCGAACTCGCCGCGCCGGAGTGCGAAGACGGCACCGCTGAGGGAAGCGGCCACGAGCGTCAAGACAGCTCCGAACGGCCCCTGTACCACACCGACGGCGAACAGCGCCTTCACGTCGCCAAGTCCCACGGCCCGCCCGCGAGAGAGAAGGTAGAAACAGCCGAAAAGCCCGGCGCTCACGAGAACTCCGGCGCACGCTTCGTGGGTGCGGCCCGACACGAGTGCGCTACTCAAGGCTAACGCCGCGGCCGGCAGCGTTACGGCGTCGACGAGGTAGCCCGTGCTTGCGTCGACCGCGCCTCCGGCGACGAGTGCGATGTCCACGCAAGCGCCGGTCGACGCTGCGGGGTCCGCACGCGACACCGCGACGGCCGCCAGCGCGGCAGCCGCAACGGCGGCCCAGACGGGAAGCTGGAACGGGCGACCGCTAATTTTCGTGCCTGCCCGCGAGGCGAGCTCAAAAATCGAAGCGGACCAGAGCATTACTGCGCACGACAAGATCGCTCTGGACTCGAGAGCGGTTAAAGCTTGCATACGCCGCTCTGGGGCGAGTAGTGCAAGGTCGTGTTCCCGGCGGCGGTTCCGAACGGGCAAATCCCGAGGTTGCTCAAGGAGGTGGCGTCGTAGGCGCCAGGGGCATCGATGACATAGGAAGCGTTGCCGGTTGCGACGCCGCCGCCGTGCGTGTAGGAGTAGTCCTGACCGTCGACGGGATCGATCGGCGTCTGTTCGAGATAGGGGTTCGTCGCCGCACCGTACAGGTCGATCGGAGTAACGGCGAGCGCGGTTCCCGCGGGGTAGTCGTCCTTGTCGGCATAGTACAACTCGAGCGAAGTGGCAATTTGCTTGAGATTGGCCTCCGAAGTAGCGACCTGTGCCTCTTGTCTGGCGTGAATGAAGTTCGGGATGATGATCGTGGCGATCAAAGCGATGATCGAGACGACCACCATGAGCTCGATGAGGGTAAATCCACGTTGCTCTTCCATGCGCACAGCGGCGCGCGAATCGGTCAAGAGAGTCCTCCTAGCGGATGGAACCGGCGAGGGTGGCGAGCGGAACGTACACGATGTAGAGGATCGTGCCGATGACGAAACCGAGACCGAGCGTCACGACGGTCTGCACCACGGCGGGAATGGCGGTAAGCAACGCCTCGACGTCCTCCTCGTAGTAGTCCGCGATTTTGAGCAGCATCTGGGGCGTGTTGCCGGCTTGAGAACCGACGCGTATGAAGCCGAGCGTCAGCGGCTCGAACAGTCCGGTCGCCGAGAGGGCCTCCTCGAGCGAGGCGCAACTGCCCGACGCGATCGCGTCGCGGGCCGAACCGAGCCCGTTCGTGTAAAGCGGGCTGCCGGCAACCGGCGCGGCGACGTCGAGAGCGCGCACCTGACTGATGCCTGAGTGGAGGAGCGTTGCCATGACACGCGCCGTGCGTGCGACGACGCTCTTGCGCAGCGCCTTGCCGAGAACCGGCACGCGCAGACGAAGCCGATCGAAGGCAAGCGCACCGCTGCGGGTCGCGAGAGTGCGCGCGAGGGCGAGCGTCGCAGCCGCCAGCGCTGTCCCCGCTGCTACGAGGGCAAAGGGCTCTGACATAAAGCGGGCAAGGGCGAGCAACGCGCGCATCGAGGCGGACGGCGCGGTTCCGAATTGGCGGAAGAGCTCCGCGAATTGCGGGAGCACCACCACCAGCAGATAGGCGCTGACCGCGATCGCCACGACGACGACGAGGGCTGGATAGAAAAGTGCGGCTCGCAGACGCTTTCGCAACGTATGGTCGCGCTCGAGGAACCCCGCGAGGCGATCGAAGGCCTCCGAGCGGTTGCCGCTCTCCTCTCCGGCGGCAACCATCGCGATTTCCAAGTCGCTGAACTCGTCCGGACGTCGCGCCATCGCCGCATGGAGCTTTTCGCCGCCCCGCTCGACCGCGGCGCGGACGCCCCGCAGGGCCTCCCGGAAACGTGCGTCCGAAGCCTGAGCGGTCAGCAGTTCGAAGCTTGTCGAGAAATCGACGCCGGCTTCTTCGAGTGCCGCGTAAGCTCGGAAAAAGGCAAGCCGTTCCCCGAGCGCTGCGCGACGCCACGGGGCAAAGGGCGGCGAACCCGCCGCCGCAACGAGTTCCGACGGCACGAGGCGCCGTTCGCGCAAGGTTGCGAGCGCGGCGGCGCGATCGCCCGCGCGCATTCGGCCGGCGACGCGTTCGCCGCTGCGGGTTCGCGCCGCGTATTTGAACGTGACTGACATCAAGGAACCCCAACCGCGAGCCGGATCTGCTCGGGATAGTCCGAGGCCGCCAAGGCCGTTTCGTAGGTAACGAAGCCACCCTCGACGAGCCGAGTCAGATCCATTTCCAAGGTCTGCATGCCGTCCTTGCGCGAGATCTCGATCGTGTTTCGAACTTGGAGCGATTTTTCGGGTGAGAGAAGCTGGGCGCGGACGGCCGCCGAGTTGAGGAGAATCTCGCAGGCTGCATGCCGTCCGCGCCCACTAGCGTCGGCGACGAGCCGGATCGAAACGATCGCCTGCAGCGAGTGTGCGAGCTGCATGCGGGCCTGCTCTTGACGGCCGCCGTCGAAGACGCCGACGACGCGCTGCACGGTCTCGGCCGCTTCCGAGGTGTGAAGCGTGCTGAAGACGAGGTGCCCCGTTTCGCTCGCCTGGAGACAGGCCGACATCACTTCGGCGTCGCGCAGCTCGCCGATGAGGATGACGTCGGGGTCGGAGCGCAAAACCCCGCGCAATGACTCGGCGTAGGAACCGACGTCGCGGCCGATCTCACGTTGCCGAATGAGCGAGAGCTTACTGCGATGCCGGTACTCGACCGGCTCCTCGATCGTGACGATGTGGCGCGGATAACGCTTGTTGATCTCGTTGATCAATGCGGCGAGCGCGGTCGATTTCCCCGAACCGGTTGGTCCCGTGAAAAGGACGAGGCCGTGCGGAAACTCGGCGAAGGTCGAGACGATCTTTGGAAGTCCGAGGCTCGCAAGTTCCGGCACGCCCTCGCGCAATAAGCGTAGCGAGAGCGCAAGACCGTTTTCGCCGCGAAAGGCGTGGATGCGGATCGAACCAAAGCTGGGGTGAGCGAGCGCGCCATCGGCGGCGCCGTGCATGCCGTTGAGCCGGTCGTATTCCTTCTTACTGAGATAAGTCTCGCAGAAGGCGCGCACCGCTTCCGGCTCGATCGCGGCGAAATCCATGCGTTGCATCGCGCCGTCGATGCGCGACCAAGGGGGTTCGTTGCCTTCCACATGCAGATCCGAAGTGTTGGCGGCTTGTGCGCTCTCGCGCACCACGCGGATCGCTTCCTCGATGTCAGCCAGCACTTGGGTTACTCCGCATCGTCGTACGAGAGATGCCGCAGGACCTCACCTTCGGACGTGATGCCCGTGGCGACGTGCCGCAGCGCGTCGACCACCATCGGCCGATAGCCGATGCCGAACGCAATCGTGCCAAGTTCCGTAGGTGTGTCGCCGCGTTCGATGGCGGCAGCCAATTCGGGCTTGATCTCGAAGACCTCGAAGGCGCCCACGCGCCCTTGGAAACCGGTGTGCGAGCAGCTCTCGCAGCCGCGTGCGTCCCAAGCGGCCGTGCCGGCGGCCAGACCGTAACGGCGCGCGACGGCGAGTGCCTGCGAGGAAATCGAGCTCTTGATCTTGCAGCGCCGGCAAAGCATCCGGAGGAGCCGCTGCGAAAGCGCGAGGGTCAGCGATGAGGCCAGGGTCGCGCGGTTCGCTCCGAGTTCGGCCAGCCGCGCCGGGACGCGCAAGGCATCGCGCGCATGCAGCGTCGTCAGCAGAGAAATGCCCGTTAGACTCGCCTGGAGCGCGATCTGCACGGTCTCGGCATCGCGCAACTCGCCGATAAAGAGTTGTTGCGGGTTTTGCCGGAGCAGCGCCCGGAGCGCGACCGGAAAACTCACGCCCGCCCGCTCGTTTACCGCGATTTGCGCCACTCCCGGGATGCGGCATTCCACCGGATCCTCGACGCTGCAGACGTTGCTTTGGCCGAGATCCAGCGTTTGGAGCGAGGCATATGACGTCGTCGATTTTCCGCTACCGGTTGGGCCCGCCACGACGCAAAAGGCGCCCGGGCGCTTGAGCGCTCGCTGGAAGCGCGCCAGGAGTTCGGAACCCATCCCGAGTTGCTCGAGGTCGGGAACCAGATCGAAGCGCTGGAGAAAACGCAGAACGATCTTTTCCATGCCCGAGACGGGAATGGTCGAGGCGCGGACTTCGAAAGAGCGACCGTCGAAATTGACCGTCAGGCGACCGTCCTGCGGAACTCGGGATTCGCCGTTGTTCATGTTCGCTCGCACCTTAAGGAGCGACACGACCCGTTCGAATAGCCCGGGCTCGAGCGCCCGGTCGGCTTGGAGAATGCCGTCCACGTCGAGGCGGACGCGGCCGCCCCGGCTCTCGCCGGGCTCGACGTGCACGTCGGAGGCGTAGCAGGTGATCGCTGCCGCAAAGATCTCGTCGAGCGTCTGCGCCGCGAGCGAGTCGCCGTCGCGTGCCGGGAGCGCCGGGTAAAGGGACTTCAGTCCTTCCCGGATGTCGCGCACCGGCAACACCATCGTGACCACGTCCTTGCGCGTCTGCTGGCGGATTTTCTCAACGAGCTCGGCCGTTTCGGTGGCGACTGCAACGGTGATGCTGGTGCCGTCGTATGCGACCGGCAAGACGTCCGCGTCGTAGGCAAGCGCTCGAGAGAGAATCGCCGCTGCCGTCTGCTGCGTCGCGAGCGGCACCTGTTCGGAGACCGGCGTCACCGGCGTACCTGAAAACGCAGTCGCCCCGCCGCGCCGTACACGCCCCTGGCGTAGGCGAGACCGGCCCAGTAGCCGCCCGCGTTGTACGCGCTGAGCGCGTGAAAGAGCGCAGTTTGTCCGGATCCGAAGCGTCGCTCGGCCCGGCCATAATCCGCGCTCAGAATGCGCCCGCCGGCCGACACGTTCGCGCAGGGATCGAAGGCAGCGCGGACGCTCAGGCCGAGCGCGGGCAGATTGCGCGAATTGATTTGCATCAATCCGAGATCGAGATCGTGCCCGGCTGCAAGAAGCTGCGTTGCAAGGCGTTCCGCCGACGCCGCGTCGGGTGGAAAGTAGGCACGCCGCAGGCTGTTGTCACCGATCGCCTGAGGTCGTCCCGCGCTTTCGTACGCGATGACTGCCGCGAGCGTGCGCGTTCCGATCGACGGGGCGCAGCTACGCATGAGTTCGTAGAGCGCAAGCGATACGAGCATGTCCGTTTAGGAGGCCCGAGTGCCGACGCAAAAATACTGCATGCGCGAAAGCGCAATACCGTGCAAACGCGAGATCTGCTTGGCCGACATATTAAGGCGGCGGGCGATCTCCAACTGGCGCAGACCGAGCAGGTAAATGCCGACGATCACGCGCCGCTCCAGTTCGGGGAGGAGCGCCAACGCGGCCTCAACGAGAAGCCGATCGTCGGCGTCCGAGCGCGTGGCAGGCTCCGCCGCGGCGCGCCGGGCTGCGCCGTCGGTCAGGTCGTCGAGGCGTACGGTGCGCGCGACTTGCTGGGCGCGGCGCAGCTGGCGCAGCGCGGCGACTGGAAGCTCGAGTTTGGATGCGAGTTCGGTATCGCGCGGCGCCCTGCCGAGTTCGGCGGCGAGCGCTTCGAACGCCTCGTCCAATTGATGTTGCCGGCGCTGCAGTTCGCGCGGGATTCGCACGAGACGCTCGTTATCTCGCACAAAATGCATGAGCTCACCCATGATGAGCACCCAGGCATATCCTTCGAACGGCGTCTTAAGCGCCGCGTCGAAGCGATCCGCGGCTTTAAGCAAGCCGATCGCCGCGACTTGTTCCAAGTCGCAACGTTCGAGACCGGGCCGCACGAACTTCCGCGCCGCGCGAACGCAGAGGTGGCGATAGGCGGTTACCAAAGCGTCGCGCTGCATGGCTCGATTATCGGGACGTTTTGTAACCCGAAAACTTCCGAAAGGTGTCCGAAGCGTCGCGCCGCGTCCGCACGGCGTGGGCCCGGGTACTGACCGATGCATGAGCATCAGACGCGTACTCGTGGCTGAGGACGACCGCGCGATTCGCGAACTTCTCGTCCATCACCTCACCCGCGACGGCTTTCTCGCGCTCGAGGCGCCCGACGGGCCGTCGGCCTTGAGAACGCTGCGCGATGGCGTCGACATCGTGCTGCTCGACATCGCGCTACCTGGAGTCGATGGGTTCGAAATTTTGCGCACGTTGCGGCGCGAAGGCTTCGAGACGCCGGTTGTCGTGTTGACGGCGCGCGTAGAAGAGCTCGATCGCATCGTGGGTTTCGAGTTAGGCGCCGACGACTACGTGGTCAAGCCGTTCTCGCCGCGCGAGGTCGTCGCACGGATCCGAGCGGTCTTGCGGAGAAGCGGACTCAAGCACGAAGCCGGGCCGCGCGCGCTAACCTTCGGGCGCCTTGAGGTTCACGAGGGTGCGCGCGAGGCGCGGGTCGATGGTGTCGACGCCGGTTTGAAGCCGCGCGAGTTTGCTCTGCTGCTGGCGCTGGTCTCGAATCCTGGAATCGCGTTGTCTCGCGATACGCTCTTGGAGCGCGTCTGGGGCTACGATTTCGAGGGCGACGAAAGGACGGTCGACGTCCACGTCCGCCGCATCCGCAAACGGCTTGAAGAAGAACGCGGTCTCGGCAACGTGCTGCATACCGTACACGGTTTCGGCTACAAGTTCTCACCGGGATAAGGCGGCGCGTTACGCCGACCGGCGGTCTGGAGCGGTTCCTAGAGCGGCTCGAAAAGGCCAGCCTTCCCATTCCGTTGCTGGTCGTCCGCGTCCGCGACTTGCAACGCGTTGCCTGGCGTAAGGGACGCCCTGCGGCCCGCCGCGTGGAGCGCGACCTCTGGCGAAGTTTCGTCGAAAGCGCCGGGAAAGTGCTTCGCGCCGGCGACGTTCTCGGTCACGCGCGCGACAGCGAGGATTTTCTGGCGGCGCTTGTGTCGAGCGCACGGAACCCCGCCACGGAACTCAGTTCGGTGGACTGTCGCGCGGCCTTGCAGAGGATTGGTGCCGCACTCGCGCCCGGGAACGGCCAGGACGTCGAGAGCGGCTGGACCATGCTGCATGAGGCGCGGCTGGCGGACCTGCCGCGCGCGATCGAACGGGCCTTGGAAACCGGCGTGCGAGAGCGCGAACGCTTCGCGTTCTTTTCGACCGTCGGTCACGAACTGCGCACGCCGCTAAGCGCAGTACGCGGTTACCTCGAGACCGTGCTCGACGAGACACTCGACTTCGAAACGACGCGGCGATACCTTACGACGGCGCGCGCCGAAACGATGCGGATGAGCCGGCTCGTCGATGGGATGTTCGACATATCGCTGCTCGATCTACGCGGTGCGCCGGAGCGCGCCGAGCGTGCGCCGCTCGCAACGGCGGCGACGGCGGCAGCGGCGGCGGTGACGCCGCTGGCGCGCGCTCGCGGTTGCCGCGTGTGTATTAATTCGGGCACCGACTTGGAAGTCGGGCTGGCCGCGGACGCGCTGACCCAAGTTCTGATCAACCTGCTCGACAACGCTCTCAAGCACGGTAAGGAAGGCGGTATCGTCGCTCTTTCGGCGGCACGACGTGGTTCGCGCGTCGAAGTTTGCGTCGACGATGACGGCCCCGGCGTGCCTGCCGAAGAACGCGAGTCTATCTTCGCCTTGGGACGGCGCGGACCGGGTGTGCGTGCTGCCGGGAGCGGACTCGGCCTAGCTTTCGTGCGCCTGATTCTCGAACGCAGCGGGGGCGCGGCCGAGGCCCTCGTCAGCCCGCTGGGCGGGGCACGCCTGCGGCTATGCTTGCCCTTGCCGGCGGACTAGTCGAGCGCGGCCTGCGTAAAGCGGGCTGCCAACTGCTGCGTCGTCCTCACGAGGGCGTGTGCCAATTGATGCGCCGAGCTGCTGCGCGCGATCTCCCGCGATAGCTGGAGCGAACAGACGACGATCGCGCAGAAAACCGCGATTTCGAGCGAGATGAGGACCGCAAGCAGGCGACGTCTCATAGGGTGCCTCCGGCACGCTGACGGGCAGCATTTCGTCGCACGCGGCGGTGCTCCTGGCCGCCCGGCGGATGAAAATGGGACGTGCCCCCGGAAACAATCCTGAATGCCGATTCCGCTCCATGTCGTTTACCAGCGAACCTTCTCCGGAACGCGGCGCCGGATCTACCAACTCCTTTCCGAGATGGGCACGTCCGGCGATGCGATCTGGCCTTTTGCCTCGCAGCCTTTCATGCGCAGTCCGGGACCGCTCGAGCCTGGCAAGGTCGAAGAATGGCACAGCGGGGTCCACGCCCTGCTCGACGAGGTGGTGCCCGAGGAGCGGATCGTTTGGCGTTTTCAAAACGAAGGCTTCGACGGCACGCACGGGTTCTATCTCGAATCCGACGGCAAGAAGACGCTGCTGACGCACAAGATCGAAGCGACGCTCTCGGATACGGAAGGCCGTTTGTTTTGGCGGCGGCTCGAGGATACCCACGCGCGCACGATGGACGCGCTTTTCGACAAGCTGGCGCGCGTCCTCAAGCGTTAGGGCGGTTCGCCGGCGCGCGGTTCGGGCAATTCGATCGCGTAGATGAACGAGCGGAAGGCGCGTTCGGTGCGCGCCCGGTCCCCGGTTGCGAGCATATCGAGCAGGAGCCCCCGAATCACCGCGACGACGAGCGTCGCGAGTCCCTGCGCCCGTTCGCGCGAAAAACCGTGGGCTTCGAGTGCTTCCGTAAAGGGGCCGTTCCAATCGTTGGCGCTGGCCCGTAAGAACGCGGCGTAACGCCGGCGGTTCTGAAGACCCAGCCCGTAGGCCTCGAAGAACAAGCGGAGCGTCTTCTCGTGGCGCGTCGCCGCGAGCCACTGCCAGGCGCGGATGAGAAGCGTGCGCGCGTCGTGCTCGGCGCTGCGCGCCTGCCACGCTTCGAGCAGCGCTCGTTGACGGCGCCGCGCCTCGTCGAGAACCGCCGCCACGAGACGTTCCTTCGATGCGAAGTGGTAGAGCAGCATGCGCGGGCTCGAGCCCACCGCCGCAGCGAGCGGACGCAGCGAAAGCTCGGCGAGGCCTGCCTCGGAAACGTAGTCGACGACTGCGGCGAGAAGCTCGCCCTTGCGGCGTACGTCGCGTGCGTTGCTCATCTCAGACATTCGTAGCATGCTGAAACGTTCGTTTCAAGCCGGTTGACGGAACAAAGGAGGGCGCCTGCCGCGTCGAAGCGGGAAGGCATGGTGGTATTCGTGACCGGCGCGAGCGCCGGGTTCGGAACGGCGATCGCTCGCCGCTTCGCGGCGGACGGCGCGCTCGTCGTGGCTTCCGGCCGGCGTACCGAGCGGCTCGAGGCGCTTCGCGCCGAGTTGGGCGATACGATTTTGCCGCTCGCGCTCGACGTTCGCGACCGTGCGGCGGTCCAGCGCGCCGTCGAAAATCTGCCGGCGGCCTTTGCTGCAATCGACGTTCTCGTCAACAACGCGGGCTTAGCTCTCGGATTGGAACCCGCGCAAAGGGCCGATCTCGACGACTGGGACCTGATGGTCGACACGAATGTGAAAGGCCTGATGTACTGCACGCGCGCGATTTTGCCCGGTATGGTCGAGCGGAAGCGCGGCCACGTGATCAACATCGGCTCGACGGCCGGCGAGTTCCCCTATCCGGGCGGCAACGTCTACGGCGGCACGAAGGCGTTCGTCTACCAGTTCTCGCTCAATCTGCGGGCAGATCTGTTCGGGACTCCGATACGCGTCACCGACGTCGAACCGGGGCTGAGCGGAGGGACCGAGTTCTCTAACGTTCGATTCAAAGGGGACGACGCCAAAGCAAGTGCGGTTTATGAAGGTACGGCTCCACTGACGGCCGACGACGTCGCGGACGCAGTCCACTGGGTGGCGACGCGACCGGCGCGCGTGAACGTCAACTCGTTACAGATGATGCCGGTCGTCCAATCCTTCGGGCCCTTCAACGTCAAGCGCGGAAACGGAGCGAACGCATGACCGCCGCTCGGCCACCCCAGCGCCTACCCGATGCGCTCGATTTCCTCGACCTCAACGCCGAGTTTTCGAGCGACGAACGTCTCGTGCGGGACACGGTTCGCGACTGGGTGCGCGCGAACATCATGCCGCGCATCAGCGATTGGTTCGAAGCCGGTTACTTCCCGCGCGAACTCGTCAGCGAACTCGGCGAACTCGGACTCCTGGGCATGCACCTCGAAGGTTACGGGTGTGCAGGGGCGAGTGCCGTCGCCTACGGTTTAGCCTGTTGCGAGCTGGAAGCCGCCGACACGGGTCTGCGCAGCTTCGTCTCGGTACAAGGTTCGCTCGCGATGTTTGCCCTGCACGCGTTCGGCTCGGAAGAACAAAAGCAAACCTGGCTGCCGCGCATGGCCCGTGGCGAAGCGATCGGCTGTTTCGGTCTTACCGAGTGGGATTTCGGCAGCGACCCGGGCGGCATGCGTACGACCGCCCGCCGCTCGGGCAGCGACTACGTCCTCAACGGCTCGAAGGCTTGGATCACGAACGGCGGTCTCGCCGACGTCGCGATCGTTTGGGCCAGGACCGACGGCGACGACGGCGCCGGCGGACCGATCCGGGGCTTCGTCGTTCCGCGCGGGGTGAAGGGCTTTCGCACGCAAAACATCGAGCGCAAAATCTCGTTGCGCGCCTCGGTTACCTCCGAACTGGTCTTTGAAGATTGCCGTCTACCCGCCGGCGCCATGCTGCCCGAAGCGCGCGGCCTCAGCGCTCCGCTCGCCTGTCTCAACGAAGCCCGCTACGGCATTGTCTGGGGCGCAATGGGCGCGGCTCGCTCGAGTTTCGAAACAGCCCTCGAGTACGCCAAGACGCGCATCCAATTCGACAAACCAATCGCGAGTTTCCAAATCACGCAAGAAAAACTCGTGAACATGATGCTCGAACTCGAAAAGGGCTTGCTCGTCGCCCTGCGCATCGGACGTCTCAAAGACGCCGGTAAGGCCCTACCGCAACACGTGAGCTTCGGAAAACTCAACAACGTGCGCGAAGCCCTGAGCATCTGCCGCGAAGCCCGCACGATCCTCGGCGCCAGCGGCATCACGCTCGAGTACCCCATCATCCGTCACATGAACAACCTCGAATCGGTGCTTACCTACGAAGGCACGAGCGAAGTCCACACGCTCATTCTCGGCCAAGCCATCACCGGCATCGCTGCGTTTAGCTAACCCTTTTCTTGAGCGCCGTCCTGCGGCGAGTCCTAGGGCGAGCAACATCGCCGTGGCGGGGACTCCAGCTTTTCGCGGAGCCCGGAGGGCGAGAGCGAAAAGTGGTGTAGTAGCGATTTCCCATGGATGGGAAATCGCGGGCGTCCCCGCCACGGCGATGTTGCTCGCCCTAGGACGACTCGAATGAGACCGCGAGCCGGAGACTAAGCCGTCACCGGTACGGGCTTCGCGCGGAGATATTGCTTGGGCCATGGGCCGTCGACGCCGAGTTGCGTGGCGGCGTGAAGCGGCCAGTACGGGTCGCGCAACAGCTCGCGCGCGAGCAGCACGATGTCGGCTTGCCCCGAGCGCACGATCTCTTCGGCTTGAGGCGCTTCGGTGATCAGGCCGACGGCGCCGGTCGCAATGCCGGCTTCGGCACGGATGCGTTCGGCGAAGGGGACTTGATAACCGGGCGCGAGCGGGATGGTTGCGCGCGCGACGTTGCCGCCGGAAGAGCAGTCAACGAGGTCGACGCCGAGCTGGTGCAGTTCGCGCGCGAGCGCTACGGATTGATCGATGTCCCACCCGCCTTCGACCCAGTCGGTCGACGAAATGCGGATGAAAAGCGGCAGTTCGACCGGCCAGACCCCCCGGACGGCGCGCACGACTTCGCGTACGATGCGCGTCCGGTTTTCGAAGGATCCTCCGTATTCGTCGCCGCGCTCGTTGGACAACGGCGAGAGAAACTCGTGAAGCAGATAGCCGTGCGCCGCATGGATCTCAGCGACGCGAAAGCCGGCCAGAAGTGCGCGTCGCGCCGCACGCGCGAAGGCGACGACGATTTCGGCGATCTCATCCCGCGTCATCGCGCGGGGAACCTGATAGCCTTCCGCAAACGGCAGAGCGCTCGGGCCGAAGATCGGCTGCCAGCCGCCGTCGGATGGATCGACCGGTTTGCCGCCGAGCCAAGGCACCGCCGTGCTCGCTTTGCGGCCCGCATGCGCTAGCTGAATGCCGGCGACCGCGCCGTGGTCGTGCACGAAGCCGGCGATTTCGCGCAGCTTCTCGACGTGTTCGTCGCGGTAGATCCCGAGGTCGGCCGGGCTGATGCGGCCCGCCGCCGTGACGGCCGTCGCTTCGGTGAAAACGAGACCTGCACCGCCGACCGCGCGGCTACCCAAGTGGACGAGGTGCCAGTCATTGGCGAACCCGTCTTCGCTCGAGTACTCGCACATCGGAGAAACGCTGATGCGGTTGCGGAGGGTGACGCCGCGAAGCGTCAGCGGTTCGAAGAGGTCGGACATACGACACCTTTGAAACGAGGAGCCGGCCTTCGGTTGCGCGCATGCGAAGGGTATGCTCGATTCGAAGGCGCGCGAAGCGGTAATCGTCGAGGCGGTACGAACGCCGGTTGGCCGCCGCGGCGGAGCCCTCAAAGACTGGCACCCGGTCGATTTGCTGGCTAGGACGCTCGCAGAGCTGATGGCGCGGACTGGGCTCGATCCACGACGCGTCGACGACGTCATCGCCGGTTGCGTGACGCAGGTGGGCGAGCAAAGCTGGAACGTCGCCCGTAACGCAGCCCTGGCCGCGGGCTTCCCGGAGTCGGTACCCGGCACGACCGTCGAACGGCAGTGCGGTTCGTCGCAGCAGGCCGCACACTTCGCCGCGCAAGGCGTTCTGAGCGGGGCCTACGACATCGCGATTGCATGCGGTGTCGAGTCGATGTCGCGCGTGCCGCTCGGCGCGAACGTCGCGGGCGGTCCGGGTCGTCCGTTCGGACCGCTGATGGAAGAGCGCTACCGTCACGGGCTCGTGCCTCAAGGCATCAGCGCCGAAATGATTGCGGAACGTTGGGAGCTGACGCGTGAGGCGCTCGACGCGTTCAGCTTGGAGAGCCACCTGCGCGCGGCGCGGGCGAGCGACGAGGGACGCGTCGGCGCGCAGATCGTGCCGTTGAGCGTGAACAATGCCGAGGGTGAAGCGCGAGAGTTCGCGCGCGACGAAGGCGTCCGGCGCGACACGACCCTCGAGAAACTCGGATCGCTCAAGCCCGCCTTTCGCGCCGACGGTGTGATCACGGCCGGGAACGCCTCGCAGATAAGCGACGGCGCCGCAGCGCTGCTCGTCATGGAACGCGGTTTGGCGGAAAGCATGGGCTTGCGCCCGCGCGCGCGTTTCGCGGGCTTCGCCCTGGCGGGGGCGGATCCGGTGTTGATGCTCACCGCACCCATCCCGGCCACGAAGAAGCTGCTCGAACGCACCGGCCTGTCGCTCGACGAAATCGACCTCATCGAAATAAACGAGGCGTTCGCCAGCGTCGTGCTCGCTTGGCAGCGCGAGCTCGGTGCCGACTTGTCGCGGGTCAACGTCAACGGCGGCGCGATCGCGCTCGGACACCCGCTCGGCGCCAGCGGCGCCCGGATCCTAACCGACTTGCTGACCGAGCTCGAGGCGCGGGGCGGCCGCTACGGATTGCAGACGATGTGTGAAGGCGGCGGCATGGCTAACGCGACGCTCATCGAGCGGCTTGATTGATTCCGCGTTCGGGAAAGGTCAGTTCGGCGATCGCCGACTTGTCGAGTTCGCCGAAGCCGCGCTCGACGAGCTTTTCGTACTGATGCATCGTCGCTTCGGCGACCGGCAGCTCGAGCCCGCACTCTTGCGCGAGCGCGAGCGCGATGCCGGTGTCTTTGGCGGCGTGCGCGGCGGAGAAGAAGACGTCGTGCATTCGAGCCTGCATGTCGCCGCCGTCGGTCTCGAGCACGCGCGAGTTTGCGCCGGTCTGCGCGAAGACCTCGCGCAGCATCGTGAGGTCCAGCCCGAGCGAGTGACCGAGGCCCAGACCTTCCGCCAGCGCGGCCGTGTTGCTGTTCATGACCATGTTGACGAGGGCTTTTACCTTGGCGGCCGTCCCCGCGGAACCGACGTAGCGCAGTTCGCTGCTCATGCGGCGCAAGAGTGCGCGACCGCGTTCGAAAGCCTCGGGTTTTCCCGCCACGATGAGGTACAGCGTGCCGGCCCGAGCCTGCGTGATCGAACTGGCCATACAGGCCTCGATGCTGGCGGCGCCGTGCGCGGCCGCCGCCTGTTCGATCTCGACGTGAACCGAAGGCGTGATCGTGGCGCAGTTCACGAAGAGTTTCCCATCCGCTGCGACGAGCAGGCTGTCGCCGGAATCGGCGAAGATCGAATGCATCGCCTCGTCGTCGCTGACGACCGTCACGATCGTCTCCGAAAGCGCCGTCACCTCGGCCAGCGTTGCCGGCGCCTTCGAGTCGAGTTCGGCGGCGAGGTGCTTGGCGGCCGCGCGATCGCGATCGTAAACGGCGGCCACCGTATAACCCACGTCTTGCAGACGCCGCGCGATATTCGCGCCCATGCGTCCGATCCCCACGATCCCTACGGTTCCGAGCCCGCTCAAACGAATACGACCTCCTCTGAAGGAGGGTTTTCGCTTTCCCGGGTAGCGCCTGCAATATGACGAGCGGGGTCGAGCGGACAACCTTCAGCGTCCAAAGCTTGCGGAGTTTCGTCGCCCGCGCGATCGAAGCGACCGGGGTCTCGGCGGAGGACGCGAGCCTGGTGGCGGACGTGCTGACCGCGTCCGACATTCGGGGCATCGAGTCGCACGGCGTCGCTCGGCTCGAAGGCTTTTACGTCGACCGCATCCGCGACGGAACGATCGATCCGCGGGCCGTCGCGACGACGCTCCACGAAGCGCCGACGCTGTTGGCGGTCGACGCGCAGAACGGTCTCGGTCATCCGGCGGCCGTCCGCACGATGCGCCGGGCGATCGCCAAGGCGGCCGAGCACGGGTGCTGCATCGCCACGGTGCGGCACTCGAATCACTTCGGCATCGCCGGGTACTATGCGATGCTCGCGCTCGAACACGACATGATCGGCATCGCTTCGACGAACTCGGCGGGACTCGCGGCGCCGACGTTCGGACGATCGCTGATGCTTGGAACGAATCCGTTGGCCTACGCTATTCCGGCGGAAGACGGAGACTCGTTCGTGCTCGACATGGCAACGACGACGGTCGCACTCGGCAAGCTCGAAATCGCGCGACGTCTCGGCAAACCGCTCAAAGCCGGCTGGGCCATCGACGCGCAGGGGAACGAAACGACCGATCCGGCTGCCGGCATGGGCGGGGCACTCTTACCGCTCGGCGGTTACGGCAACGAAGCCGGCGGCCATAAAGGTTACGGGCTCGGTTTGCTCGTCGACATCTTGTGCGGCGTTCTCGGCGGCGGGACGTTCGGTCCCGAGCTGCGCAGAACCGGCGGGCTGCTCGATCCGGGAATCGTCAGCCACTTCTTCGCGGCGATTCGTATCGACGGCTTTCGCGACCCGGCCAAGTTTAAAGCGGACGTCTCGCGCGAGTTGCGTGAGATGCGCGAGAGTAGCCCCGCGCCGGGCGCCGAGCGCGTCCTGACTCCGGGAGATCCGGAAGCACTCAAGACCGCAGAGGCCTACCGTGACGGGATCGGGCTCGATCCGGTTGTGGTCGAGAGTCTGCGACGCGTCGCCGAAAAGCTCGACATTCCGGGTCCCTAGCGGCGCGCCGCACCTCAGGAAAGAAGCGGCTGCGGCTCGCCGTCGTAGCCCGGCTCGCCGGGGAAGCGGCGTGCGTGATCCGAGCAAACGATCTGCAGAACCTCGAACGTTCCGACCGCGGGCATCGGAGCGCGCGCGGCGGAAGCGCCGATAAACGCGTACTGAGCGAACTCGCCCGAAGAGGAGGCGCGCCGGAAACTGACGGGATAACCGACGAGGTAGTCCTCGTAGAGGTGGCCCGCTTCCAAGTGTTTGCCACCGACGAGATCGCGCGCGACGTGGTTGAGCAGCGACTGCGCGATCGGCTCGCGTAAACCAAAAACGATCAGTTCGGGTAAGCCGGCCGCCGCGAGTCCGAGCGAGAAGCTAAACGGCGGCCGGTGCTCCGCTGCCGTGAGAACCCGGAAGAGGCGTTGGCTCGGCGCCGGGGCGACGTCCGGAGCCGGTTCGCGCGGCACGGCCGGCGGCACGGGCGCCGCTACGGCAACGGGCGCCGGTTCGATTCGGGGTTCGGCCGTTCGCCGTCCGAACGGCCACCAACGGCGTAGCCAGCTCAGGGCGCGATCGCGACCGCTCGAACCGCCGGGCTCACCTGCGCGCTGAACCGTTCGAAGTTTGCCGCGAAGAGGCCGGCGAGTTTCTTTGCCTGGGCGTCGTAGGCCGCCGGGTCGCTCCAGGCGTTTCGCGGGTTGAGCACGCGGTCCGGAACGCCCGCGACCGTGCGCGGGATCGCGAGACCGAAGAACGGCTCGACGTCGAACTCGGCTTTGGCCAGCGAGCCGTCGAGGGCGGCGTTGACCATCGCGCGCGTGTGTTCGATTGCCATGCGCTTGCCCACGCCGTACGGTCCGCCGGTCCAGCCGGTGTTGACCAGCCAGCACGCGACTTTATGGTGCGCGATGCGGTTGCCGAGCAAATGGGCGTAGACGGTCGGATGGTGCACCATGAACGGCGCGCCGAAGCAAGTGGAAAACGTCGCCGTCGGTTCGGTCACGCCGCGCTCCGTGCCGGCCACTTTAGCGGTGTAACCCGACAGAAAGTGGTACATCGCTTGCTCCGGGGAGAGTCGCGAGATCGGCGGCAAAACGCCGAACGCATCGGCCGTCAGCATGACGATCGTTTGCGGATGTCCGGCTTGGAGTCCCGGTACGACGTTTGCGTTAAACTCGATCGGATAAGCCGAGCGCGTGTTCTCCGTCTTAGCCTCGGAGTTCAGGTCGAGTTCGCGCGTGGCGGGATCGACCGGCACGTTTTCGATGACGGCGCCGAAGCGATGCGAGGCGGCCCAGATCTCGGGTTCCGATTTTTGCGAGAGCCGGATCACCTTGGCGTAACAGCCGCCCTCGAAGTTGAAGACGCCATCGGCCGACCAGCCGTGTTCGTCGTCGCCGATCAGCGGCCGCTTCGCGTCGGCGGAGAGCGTCGTCTTGCCGGTCCCCGAGAGTCCGAAGAAGATCGCGACGTCGCCCGCCGCACCGACGTTCGCACCGCAGTGCATCGGTAACACGTTGCGCAGGGGCATGAGGTAGTTCATGACCGTGAAGATCGATTTCTTGATCTCGCCCGAGTAGCGTGTCCCGCCGATGAGGATGATGCGCCGCGCGAAGTTGACGAAAACGAAGGTGCTGCTGCGCGTGCCGTCGCGTTCGGGTTCGGCGCTGAAGCGCGCCGCGTCGACGACGGTAAATTCCGGCACGAAGTCCTCGGGCATGACCGCCGGCCGCAAGAACAGATTGTGCGAGAACAGGCTGTGCCAGGCTTCCTCGGAGACGACGCGGATCGGGAGCCGGTAGCGTGGATCGGCCCCAACATAGGCGTCGAGCACGAAAACGTCGCGCTCGCGCAAATACGATGCGACGCGTTCGAACAGCGTGTCGAAGGTCGCCGCATCGATCGGGCGGTTCGTGTCGCCCCAGTCGATGTTGCCTTCGCTCGAGGCTTCCTTGACGAAGAACTTGTCCTTCGGCGAGCGGCCGGTGTGCTGACCGGTGTCGACGACGAGCTGGCCGTCCGCTCCGAGTTCGCCTTCGCCGCGCTCGATGGCCGCCTCATAGAGGGCCGCCACGGGTAGATCGTGCCGGAGCGTGCCGAGCCCCCGCAGTCCGAGCTCGTCGAGCTGGCCGCGGAGAACCGCGTCGTTGGCTTTAGGAGGGAGGGTTAGGATGAGCGTCTACCTCGGTCGGGTGGGTGGGTGGAAAAAAGTTCCCGCTGTTCGGCGCTTTACCCCGCCTAGCGGAAAAGCGCGCGGGTGTGAGGGCTGCGTTCGACCTCCTCGACGCGGCGGTAGGTCCGGGCGAGCGCGTCGGGCAGGGGGTTGGTCACGCCGAACCAGAGCCGCTCCGATTTGAAGTGGTGCCAGAGGTGGTACTTCTTGATCCAGCGCCCGTACGGCGTCCGGGGCCGAAACGGCACGTGGGCCACGTAGTGAACCCACTCGTAATAGAGCAGGCCGAGGAGGTTGCCGAACACGAGCGCCGCCGTCAGCGTCAAGCTGCGCGTAAGCGCGACATACGCGGCCGCGAAAAGCGCCAGCGCCGGGACCAGGAACCAGGGCGGCAAGAACAAGAGATCGAGCCGTTCGGGTTCGAGATGGTGGTCGTAGTGAAGACGGTGTTGCAAGCTCCGCACGAAGGGCTGCGCGGAGGGAGCGGCGTGCAGGAGAAAGCGATGCGTGCCGTACTCGCTGACGAAAAAAAGTAACGCTCCCAGTGCGACAACCCAGGGCGCGAAGGCCAGCCGCCCGCTCAGCGTCGCCAGCGCGAGCGCCGCGATGCCGGCGAGCAACAGTCCGTTGCTTCCGTGCTTGAGGAAACGCGCGAAGATCACCGGGAGGGCGTTCGCTTTTACCCGCGCGAATCCGCGTGGAGATGATCGGCTCGCTCGCACGAATCGTCGCCTGCGCGGCGCTCCTAAGCTTTGCGCTTCCCGCCGGCGCCGGCGACGATCGGGTGCCGGTAGGCGTCCTCCCGGCGGGCCCGCTGGACGCGCTCACCGACGTCCCCGGCGTCCTCGTCGGTCAAGTCACGAAAATCGAGGGGCCCGCAGGCGAACTCGTTCCGGGCAAGGGCCCGGTGCGAACGGGCGTAACGGCGATCCTTCCGAACGGCGACATCTGGAACCGTCGTGTCGCCGCCGCCACCTACGACCTCAACGGCAACGGCGAGATGACCGGCGCGCACTGGGTGAACGAGGCGGGTTTCTTAGAAGCGCCGATCGCCTTGACGAACACGCTCGACGTCGGGCGCGTCGACGACGGCGTCATCGACTGGATGCTGAAACGGTATCCGAATCTCGGCGTGCGCGACGACGTTCCGCTACCGGTCGTCGCCGAGTGCGACGACCAAGGCCTGAACGATATCCAAGGCCGGCACGTCTCGGCGAGCGATACGGTGGCGGCGTTCGAAGCCGCGCGAGGCGGCGCGTTTCCGCGCGGAAACGTCGGCGCCGGAACGGGCATGCACGCCTTCGGCTTCAAAGGCGGTATCGGCACCGCATCGCGGGTCATCGCCAAAGCCGGCGGCGGCTACACGGTCGGAATCCTGGTCAACGCCAACACCGGTTCGCGCAGCGAGTTGCGCATCGACGGGGTCCCGGTCGGGCGCTTGCTGCAGCACGAGTATTTGCCGGTTCTTCCGCGGCCCGCGGCGCTGCGGACGCACGGCCGCGCGGCTGACGGCAGCATCATCGTCGTGCTCGCAACCGACGCACCGCTCGACGCGCGCGAATTGCGCGAATTGCTGAAGCGAGCGGTCCTGGGACTCGGCCGGACGGGCCTGACCTCGCACGTCTCGAGCGGCGACCTGCTGATCGGATTCAGCACGACGCGGATCTATCCGCGCGACACTTCCGGAGCGCCGTCCGCCGCGATCTTGGCCGACGAGGACGCGCTCGACGAACTCTTTGCAGCGACGGCCGAGGCCGCCGAAGCGGCCGTCGTCGACGCTTTGCTCTCGGCCCGCACGCTCTCCGGGGCACACGGGATCACGCTCTACGGGCTTCCCGCCGAACGCGTGCGCGCGCTGCTCAAAAACCAGGGCGGCTAGGCCGCGAACGGGTCCTTCGTCGCCGCGGCAGGCGCGGCAGCGCCTGGCGTTTGCTGGCTAAAGTCCGGGGTGATGAAGAGCGGCTTCATGGTGAGGATCGCGTCGACCGTATCGTCGCCTACCGTCAGGTGGCACAGCGCCTGATTGCGGTTCATCGAGAAGAGCGAAGCCATCTCGACGCGGTTGGTGTTGTGCTTGGTCGCGCGATCGAGCGTGTTGAGCGTCTCGTCGTCGTCCGTCTTGTAGAAGATTTTCTGCGTGAAATTCTGCAGCGCTGCATCCACGTGGTGACGCGGAAGGACCGAGTAGAGCGACGAAACGCCCTGCGTCGTCGCGAGCACCATGCAGCCCGCCGAGCGTATGACGCCGAGCGATTGGACGTCGGATTCCGAGACGCACAGCTGGTATTCGTCCACGCCGAATACGACGGGCCGCGTTTGATCGAGCGACGGATCCGAACGCCGGTTCTCGAGCGCCGTAAAGAAGCGGCGCTTCGCCAGCGTGTAGATCGCGTTGGCCGCGCGCTCGTAACGCGAACGCGGAACGTGCAGCACGATGACTTTTCCGGTGAAGACCGACTCGACGGAAACGAGATTGTGTTTGCGCGCGAAGGTCTTGGAGATCTGGACGTCGCGCAGCGGCTCGAGCAACTGCGAGACGGCGAACTGCACCGCGCGCCGCGTCTCGGGGGTGAACTGCAAGTAGCGCGTATCCTCGTAGGACATCGCCTCGCGAATCGTCCAAGCTTCGTCGGAGGCGCCGTCGAGGGCGCGTAAGCGTTCGCTCGCTTGAATCCGTACCATCGCGGCGAACTTGTCGTCGAAACAATACGACGTCAGGTGCTCGAAGGTGTAGTATTGCGTGCCCGCGGCGCGCAGCATGCGCAAGGCGTTCTTCATGCGCGCGACGGCGGCGTCGACCCAGGTCTTGGCCTCTTCGCCGACGCGCCCGAAGGTGTCGCGGAAGTACATCGCGTCGACGTCGGGGCTGCCGCTCAAGAGATCGAGTCCGACAGCGCTGCCGGGCTCGACGACCAGGCATTCGCGGCCCGCCCGGCGCGCGATTTCGACCGCCTCGCCAACGGCTTCGGCCTTGGCCGCGATCACGAAAGCGCCGGCGCCGAGGCGCCCGAGCATGTCGGTCAGCATCGGATTAAAGGAACGCGTCGTCTTTCCCGAGCCGGACGACCCAAAGATGATCGTGTGCCGGCACAGGTCGTCGATCCCGAAAGTGACCTGCCGCTCGGGCGTCCCGAGCGTAATCGTGCGCTGTCCGTACGACTGCGTCTGCTGTGCTTCCATGAACCCCGTCTCCCGCCGAACTCCCTAGCTTTTACATCGACCTTCCCGAAGTGAAATTGAGCAGGCGTCGTTGATTGCCTTCACACGGCCGAGAGGGCGTATGCTCGCCGCGCGGTGCGCGGGATCACATTTTGAGGTCGGGCGCGGGCGCCTCCTTAGGCTGCTAGGCGACGTGCATCGGCGCCAGGTCGTGCGCTTGGAGCAGCGGCCCGGGCGAGATGACGTGGCGTTTCATACCGAGCGCGCTCGCGTCGACGCCGAGCGCGAGCGCGACGAGTTGGGGCAGGTGAAAGGTCGGCAGGTCGGTGCGTCCCCAGCGCGCGGCCGAGTCGGCTTGGTACCCGTCGAGCGCCAGGTGGCAGAGCGGGCAGGGGGTCAGGACGGCTTCCGCGCCGCGCTCCTTGGCCATCCGCATGTTCTGGCCGACCATGTTGGCGGCGATTCCGTCCTTTTCGAGCTGCACGTGGAAACCGCAGCAGCGCGTCTTGCCGGCGTAGTCGATCGCTTCGCCGCCCAGTGCCTCGATGAGATCTTCGAGCGAATGCGGGTTACGCGATGACTCCCAGCCGTTAACGCTCTCGGGCCGGATGATGTGGCAGCCGTAGAAGGGCGCGACTTTCAGACCGTTCAGCGGTTTCACGACCATCTCGCGCAACGCGTCGAGGCCGATATCGTCGATGAGCAGCCAGAGCAGGTGCCGCACCGAGACGCTGCCCTTGTAGCTCGCGTTGAACTTGCCGAGGATGTCGTTGGCTTGCTCCATCCGCGCTCGCGTCTTCGAGCAATTCTTTGTTGGCGGCGCGCATGTGTCCGGTGCAGGTCGAACAAATCGTGATGACGTCGTCGAGCCCGAGCGCTTCGGCTTGCGCGTACGTGCGGGCATTGAGCACGCGCGCCACGTCGCGGTTGACGTCGTTGAGCACCGAGGCGCCGCAACACGACGCGGCGGTCAATTCGATCAGCTCGATGCCGAGCTTGTCGGCTAAGAGCATCGTCGAGGTGAAAAGTTCGGTGCACGACTCTTTAGCGACGCAGCCGGGGAAGAAGCCGTAGCGCTTGGTCTGGGCCGATTTCGAGCGCGCCTTCGCGGGCGCGGGCGCAGCTGCAGTAGTCAAGCGACGGGTACCTCCAGGGTCTCGAAAACGGTGCGGATCTCGTCGACCTTGTCGACGGGATGCAGGAAGAGCGGCGGAATCTTGCCCTTGGCGGCCATGCGCAGGCCGAGGGGCGCGACCTTCAACAAGCCGCGGAAGTTGAAACGGCCGACGGTCCCGACGATCACTTGGTTTTCGTCGAGCATGCCGGTCTGCTTGATCGTCTTCGCGACGACCAGCGCGTGACGCGGTCCGGCGGCGTTCGTGAGGCCGGCTTGGACCGTCGCGCGCTTGGTGTCGATGATGCGGTCGTGCGGTTCGACGTGCTTGGGACAGTACGAGCAGGCGTAGCAGTGCGCGCAGAGCCAGAGGTAATCGTCGGAGATCTGGGCGAGGCGCTCGTTGCGCTTGCCGTCACGGACGTCTTCGATGAAGCGGTAGGCGTACGAGATCGCCGCCGGTCCGGCAAAGGACGGATCGACGCTGACCACCGGGCAAAGCGCGTAGCAGGTCGCGCACATGACGCAGTTCGCCACGGCGACGAGTTTCTTCATATCCTCGGGCGAGACGCGCCGCTCGCGCTCGTGATCTTCGTCGCGGTCGCTCGGCTGCAGGTACGGCTTGAGGCGCGAGTACTTGTCCCAGAACGGGTCCATGTGGACGACCATGTCCTTCATGGGCTCGAAATTGGGCATCGGGTCGATCTTCACCGAGCGGTCCGCGCGCAGCACGGTATGGATCGGCGTTTTGCATGCCAGGCCGGTCACGCCGTTGATGTTCATCGAGCACGATCCGCAAATGGCCGAGCGGCAGGAGCGCCGGAACGAGATCGATCCGTCGACCTCGGCCTTGGCGTACTCGAGGGCGTCGAGCACCGTCGAGGTCTCGGGGAAGTCGATGTCGACCCGGTCGCGGTGCGGCTCCGTATCGACGGCGGAATCGAAGCGGAAGAGGTCGAGCGTTATCTTTGCCATCAGTAGGTTCTCACCGTCGGTTCCCACTTTGTCAGCGTGACCTTGCGGTCGTAGTCGATCTTCGGGTCGGCTCCGGTATAGTTGAAGCGCGAGTGCACGAGCCATTTTGCGTCATCGCGTTCGGGAAAATCGGTGCGGGCTTGCGCGCCGCGCGACTCGGTCCGGCTGAGCGCGCCGTGCGCGATCGCCTGCGCGATGTCGACCAGGAACTCGGTCTCGAGCAGACCGACGAGGTCGGTGTTGAACGTCTTGGATTTGTCCGCGACGGTCATCGTTTTGGCCGCTTCGCGGACCTTGCGCAGGTCGTCCACGGCGGTGCCCAAGCCCTCGGCGTCGCGGAAGATGAAGACGTTTTCGGACATCGCCGCATTCATCGCCTTGCGGACGTGGGAGTGGCGGTCGCCACCCGAGCGGGCGAGGATGCCGTCGATCCGCTCGCGTTCGGACTTCAGGGTCGCCTCGGAGTGCCGCACGCTCGGCACGCTTTTAATGTAGTCGACCGCGTGCCGCGCGGAGCGCGCTCCGAAAACGATCGTTTCCAGCAGCGAGTTGCCGCCCAGCCGGTTCGCACCGTGGACGCTGACGCAGGCGCATTCGCCGGCGGCGTAGACGCCCGGAATCTTGGTGGCGCCGAACTTGTCGGTTTCGATCCCGCCCATGGCGTAGTGCATGCCGGGCAGAATCGGGATCGGCGTGTCGATCGCGTCGATGACCGGTCGCGTCGAGCGCGAGCTCGCGGATCTGCGGCAGGCGCTCGAGGATCTTTTCGCGGCCGAGGTGACGCAGGTCGAGGAAGACGCAGCCGTCGACGCCGCGTCCCTCGAGGATCTCGGTCCACTCCGCGCGCGATACGACGTCGCGCGAGGCGAGCTCGCCCTTGTTCGGCGCGTATTTGAACATGAAGCGCTCGCCGTCCTTATTGAGGAGGTACGCGCCTTCGCCGCGGGCCGCTTCGGAAAGCAGCACGCCGTTGTCCTTGAGCGAGGTCGGGTGAAACTGGACGAATTCCATGTCCATCAACGGAATGCCGGCGCGGTACGCGATCGCCATGCCGTCGCCGGTCGAGGCGTAGCCGTTGGTCGTCTTCGCGTAGACGCGGCCGAGCCCGCCGGTCGCGAAGATCGTCGCCTTCGCGGAAACGAGCTCGAGTTCGCCGGTGCGCATGTTATACGCGACGATCCCCGCGCCGACGCCGTCCTCGACGCACAACGCGGTGGCGAAATACTCTTCGTAGACCTTCACGCCGAAACGCTCGAGCTGTTCCCACAGCGTGTGCAGGATGACCAGGCCGGTGACGTCGGCCGAATAGCAGGTTCGCGGCGAGCCGGCACCGCCGAACGGCCGTTGGGCGATGCGGCCGTCGGGCAGCCGCGAGAAGATGCAGCCGCGATGTTCGAGCCAGACGATCTGGCGCGGCGCATCGTCGGTCATCGCCTCGATGGCGTCTTGGTCCCCGAGATAATCGGAACCCTTGACGCAGTCGAAGGCGTGGTTCTCGGGCGAGTCGTCCTCGCGGTTGCCGAGGGCGGCGTTGATACCGCCCTGGGCCGCGCCGGAATGGCTGCGAACCGGGTGCATTTTGGAAACGATCGCCACGTCGGCGCCCGCTTCGGCCGCTTCAACGGCGGCACGCATCCCGGCGAGCCCGCCACCCACGACCACGACATCGTGCTCGATCACGCTCGTCCCTCGACCCTCGTGAAAATTGTTTTCAACGTACAGGTTATAGCACCGCTAAGGATGACCATAAAGTACCAACGTCGCACGCTTGTTCGAGCGGCAAAGGGCCGCCCCGGCGCTAGCGCCCGAAGGTGGGCGGCGCGGCTTCCGGCATCTTGACGAGCGCGACCAGCGAATTCCAAGCCGTCGTCGCGGGCAAAACTTCGAAGCCGGCATTGTTCCAGTGGCGTTCGTCCGAAAACGGGACGTTGGCGATCCAGTCGTCTTCCCAAGGGGCCGAGCTCTTGAGCGTCGCGAGTTCGGCGGCCGAATGGTCGAGCGAGTGGACGAAGTAGACTTTGGCTTGCGCGAACGGAAGCGGTGCCGGGAAATCGTACTCGCTCACGCGCGCCCCGTTTTCGAGGATCGCGAAGTGGCTTTGGGAGACGAACAGGTCCCAGCGCTCGCGATCGTCGAGTCCGGCGTCGGTTCCGGTCCGGAAGCTCTCGTGGAGCGAAGCCGAAGGCCCGAGCACGCGCAGTCCCTGCGCGTTCCCGGCGGAGCGTGCGCCGGCGTATTCGTCAAGCAGCAGCGGACCGCCGGCACTGCCCGTCACCTCGAGGGAGAGCGCGCTCGCGCTCCGATTCGGCGTTCCGCTCCAAGCGGGTGAGGCCAGGGGGTCGGTCGCGGGCGCGAGATCGATACTGAAGGCGCGGCGGCTCGAAAAATGCGAGTCGATCTCGACCGTAGCGTGCAGGATTCGGCCGCCCGAAAAGTCCGCCGTAGCGTTTGGCACCAGCGCGAACGAAGCGCGAGGCGAACGGAGTGCCGGATTCGCACGCGCGGCCGGCTGATCGAAGAGCACGTCGTTGAACTGGCCGCCGGCGATGAAGGCGCTCGTGTTCGCGACGTCGGCGTTGTCGACCAGCACCGTCCAGGAGACAGGCGGCCGGCCGAGCGTGAAGGTCTCGCTGCCGGCGATCGGATCGGCGGCGACGATGCGGTTCAGCGTGCCCGATTCGTCGGATCCGAAGCCGTCGAAGAAAACTTGACTGGCCGAAGAACTCGAGGGCAGCGCGGCGACTCCGCTGGCCGAGACGGCAACAGGCGCCGAGCGGGCGATGACGCCGGGGACGTCGCTCGGGCAGCCGCGGCCATTAGCGGCGACAGCGCCGTTCGAAGCGGGCCCGGCGTCGGCGCCGGCAACGAAGGTTGCGGTCTCGGCCGCCCCAAGCGCGGCGGGCACGCGTACGGCGGAGGCGGCTAAGCTGCAGCCTTGCGGCAAGGGCGGATCGAACGAGGCGACGCCCGTCGCCGGGAAGGGTCCGAGGCGATCGACCGCTTCGACGATCAGGGTCGCGCGATGCCCCGGCACCAGACCGTTCCACTCGATCTGCAGGTTCGGGGTGAGCGGCCCCTTGCGCGAGGCCGGTAACACGAGGCCGGCATACTTCATATGCGCCGGATCGGAGACGTCGTACATCCGGTAATCGGCCGCGCCCGGAACCGCATCGAAGCCGACTTTGACGCTCGACGTGTCGGCGGCGACATTGCGCACGACGAGCACCGAGGGTGCGTCGGCGGTCGGTGCCGGCCCCGAGGCCGGACCAAGCGCCGAGAGACCCCCGCCCGAACAGGCGGAGACGACGAAGCCGACGAGCGCTAAGAGACTTAGCCGTTTCACCTGCCCCAGACTTCGGCTTCGCGGCCGGCAAACCCAAGCTTGGAAGCGCTGCAAAGCCACGCGGGCGTGCAGATGTGACCTGCGCCCGCGCGTTCGCGGCCGGACCGTCGCGAGCGGGCCGCCGGGACGGAGGGAGCCCGGTCCGAACCCCCAAACCCGGGCCACTTGAGTTCTTTCGTTCATTTGCACGTCCATAGCGAATACTCGCTTTTGGACGGCGCGTGTCGCGTCGATCCGCTTTGCCGCCGAACGGCAGAGCAAGGCGCGCCCGGCATCGCGCTCACCGACCACGGCGTCATGTTCGGTGCGATGGAGTTCTACTACGCGGCGCGCGAGCACTCGCTCGTTCCGATCGTCGGCTGCGAGGCGTACATCGCGCCCCGCGGCCGCTTCGACCGGACCGTGCGCGACGAGGCGCACGTCACGCTATTGGCGGGCGACGTCGAAGGCTATCGCAACCTCGTCGCGTTGATCTCCAAAGGCTTCCTTCAGGGCTACTACTACAAGCCGCGCATCGACCTCGAGCTCCTCGAGCAGCACAACCGCGGTTTGATCGTGCTTTCCGGCTGCATGTCGGGCCTGTGCGCGCAGCCTTTGCTGCGCAACGACTACGAGGGCGCGAAGAAAGCCGCGATCGCGTTCTCGCAGATTTTCGGCGATCGCTTCTATATCGAGATCATGCGGCACGGCATTCCCGAACAGGACATCGTCAACGAAGGCCTGATCAAACTCGCCCGCGAGCTCGACCTGCCGCTGGTCGCGACCAACGACTCGCACTATCTGGTGCGCGAGGATGCGGCGGCGCACGACGTGCTGCTCTGCATCGGAACCGGTAAGACGGTCGCGGATACGAGCCGCATGAAGTTCATGACCCAGGAGTTCTACGTCAAGTCGGCCGAGGAAATGCGCGCGCTCTTCGCCGACGTCCCGGACGCCTGCGATAACACGCTCGCGATCGCGAAGCGCATCGACATCCGGATCCCGGAGAAACAGTTCAACATCCCGCTCTATCCGGTGCCCCCGGACGAGAGCCAGCCGCTCTTCGCGAGCGTGAAATCCCCCGAGGACTATCTGCGCGAGATCTGCGAGCGCGGGCTCGTCGAGCGCTATGGGACGGAGCGCGTCGGCGAGCGACGCGGCGTTGCGAGAACGGCTCGAATACGAGCTGGGCGTCATCATCGCGATGGGTTTCGCGTCGTACTTTCTTGATCGTTTGGGACTTCATCAAGTATGCCCGCGACCGCGACATTCCCGTCGGACCGGGCCGAGGTTCGGCCGTCGGTTCGCTCGTCTCATACGTCTTGCGCATTACGGACATCGACCCGATCAAGTACGATCTAATCTTCGAACGCTTCTTGAATCCCGACCGCATCTCGATGCCCGACATCGACACGGACTTTTGCGTCGAGCGCCGCGACGAAGTGATCAAGTACGTAACCGAAAAATACGGCTAGGACCGCGTCGCGCAGATCGTGACCTTCGGAACGATGGCGGCGCGCGCCGCGGTTCGCGATGCGGGCCGCGCGCTGGGCGTGCCGCTGGGCGACGTCGACCGCGTCGCGAAGCTGATCCCGTCAGGCCCCGGCGGGCTCTCGATCGAGCAGGCGCTCGAAGGCGATTCCCGAGCTCAAAGCGCTCTACGACGGCGCGCCGCAGATCCGCACGCTGCTCGATACGGCCAAATCGATCGAAGGTCTCGCGCGGCACGCTTCGACCCACGCCGCCGGGCGTCGTCATCTCGAAAGACCCGCTGGTCGACGTCACGCCGCTGATCAAACTCGGCGACGACGACGTCAACACGCAATACGACATGGGGTGGGTCGAGCGTATCGGCCTGCTCAAGATGGATTTTCTGGGCCTGCGCAATTTGACGGTCATGAAGAACGCCGTCGACGAGATCCGGCGCACCGAGGACCCGGACTTCGATCTTGCGACGATTCCCGACGACGATCCCAAGACGTTCGAGATGCTGAGCCGCGGTGAGACGACGGGCGTCTTTCAACTCGAATCGGACGGCATGCGGCGCGTCGTCTCGGAGCTACGCCCGACGCGTCTTCGACGATATCGTCGCGCTCGTCGCGCTCTATCGGCCGGGGCCGATGGAATGGATTCCCGCACTACATCAGCAACAAACACGGGCGCACGAAGCCGAAGTACCTGCACCCGAATCTGGAGCCGATTCTGGCGCCGACCTACGCGGTCGCGTGCTACCAGGAGCAGGTCATGCAAATCGCGCGCGACGTCGCGGGCTTCTCGATGTCCGAAGCCGACGAGCTGCGCAAAGTCATGGGCAAGAAGCTCAAGGATAAGATTCCCGTCTACCACGAGAAGTTCGTCAGCCGGCGCGATCGCCAAACGGCTTCGACAAGAAGCTGGCCGAGGAGATCTTCGCGTTCGTCGAGCCCTTCGCGGGCTACGGCTTCAATAAGAGCCACGCGGTGGCGTACGGCTGGATCGCCTACCAGACCGCGTTTCTGAAGGCGAACTATCCGCGGGCAGTACCTGGCGGCGCTTGATGACCTCGGTGCAGGACACGTACCGACAAACTCGTCGAGTACATCGAAGAAGCGAAGAAGGTCGGAATCAGCGTGCTGCCGCCCGACGTCAACCAGTCCCGCAACGACTTCACCGTGGTCGGCCCGGACATTCGCTTCGGGTTGGCCGCGATCAAAGGCGTCGGCGAAGGCGCGGTGCGCTCGATTCTCGAGGCGCGCGAGAGTGGCGGCCTCTTCGCCGACGTCTTCGACTTCGCCGAACGCGATCGACGCGAAGCTGCTCAATCGCAAGGTCTTCGAAGCGCTGATCAAGTGCGGCGCGCTCGACTCGCTGCCCGGCAATCGCGCGCAACTGCTCGACGCGCTCGACCGCGCGATCGAACGTGCGGCGCGTGCCGGGCGCGATCGCGAATCGGGCCAGGCCTCGCTGTTCGGCGAGGCCGAGGCCGACCCCGAGCAGCTCAAGCCGCAGCTGCGCCATCTGCCGGCGCCGCCGGTGCTCGAGCAACTCGCCTGGGAGAAGGAAACGCTCGGCATTTTCGTCTCGGGTCATCCGCTGGCCGACGTTGCCGAAGCGCTGGCGCGGGGCGGCGCGCTGCCCATCAAAGAGTTGCGCGAGCGAGCCGACGACGAGCTGGTTACCGTCGCGGGGATGCTGACCAGCGTGCGGCGCACGCTCACGAAGGCCCAGCAGCAGATGCTCATCGCAACCATCGAAGACATGAGCGGCAGCGTCGAGTGCATCGTCTTCCCGAAGAGCTACGCGCAGCTGCAAGCCGCCTTTCTGCCCGATGCGATCGTCACGCTGAAGGCCCGCGTGCGTTTCCGCGAGCGCCGCGGGACGCTTCCCGGCGACGAGGCGCCCGTCGAACTTTCGCTCACCGTGAACGAGGTGAAGCCCTTCGAGCGGCGCCACGTTCCGCCGCCGCCGACCGGCTGGCACGTCACCGCCTCGCGGAAGAAGCAGATCGATGCGCTCGACGAGCTGTTACGTGAGTCGCCGGGTGCGGTGCCCGTCGTCTTGCACATCGGAGAGCACGCGGAGCGGCTGAGCGGCGGCATTTCCAACAGCATGTACGTGCGCCACGAGCTCGAGGCCATCTTCGGCGGTCCCAGCGTGTGGGAAGGCCCGGCTCCGCCCGCGTAAGCTCCCCAAGTGAGACTTCCCGCCGGCACGCGCGATTGGCTTCCACCCGAACTGCAGCGCAAACGCGCCGTCGAGGCGGTGCTGCGCGGCGTCTTCGAGCGCTGGGCCTACGCCGAGATCCAGACGCCGAGTTTCGAACGCTTCGACGCGCTGGAACTCGGTCTCGGCGACGGCGTGGCGCAGAAGACGTTCTTGTTCAACGACCGCGGCGGGACGCAGCTGGCGCTGCGTCCGGAAATGACGACGCCGGTGGCCCGGCTCGTCTCGACGCGCATGCGCGGCGCGCCGCTGCCGATTCGCCTCTCGTACGTTCAAAGCGCCTACCTTTATGAGGAACCGCAGGAAGGCCGCATGCGCGAGTTCACGCAGGCCGGTCTCGAATTGATCGGCTCGAGCGGCGTCGACGCCGATGCGGAGAGCCTATTTACCGCGCTCGAAGCCCTCGACGCACTGGGTTTGGGCGACGCGCGCTTCGATCTCAACCATGCGGCGATCATCGACGGCGTGCTGGCCGGCCTGGCCTGGGAGCCGGGGCAGGTTGCGGCGTGCAAACGGCTGATCGCGGGCCGCAACATCGTCGCGCTGCGCAAGCTGCTGGCGGACGGCGGGCGCGCTGCGGTGGCCGAGGATTTGGTCGCGCTCGTGATGTTGCGGGGTCGCGACGACGTCTTGCAGCTCGCCGCGGAGCGTTGCTCGACCGCGGAAGGCCGCGAAGGGATCGAACGGCTGCGCGAGTTGCTGGCGCGCGCCGACCGGCTCGGTTTCGGAGCACGCCTCTCCGTCGATCTTTCGCTGTTGCGCGACTTCTCGTATTATACCGGCTTCATCTTCGAAGGCTTTGCGAGCGAGGTGGGCTTCGCGCTGTGCGGCGGCGGCCGCTACGATTCGCTGCTGCCCCGCTTCGGCTTCGAGGCGGGCGCCGTCGGCTGGTCGGTCAACGTCGAACGTTTGCTGATCGCGCTCGAGCGGCGCCATACCGCCCAGTTCGGAGACGCCCCGGCGATCGACGTGCTCGTCAGCGGTTCGGACGTAATCGCCGCACGCGAGCGCGCCGCCGGAAAGATCGTTCGCGTCGACTTCGAGAGCCGCAGCGAGGGCGAGCTCGTGAGCGCGGCCCGCGCGGCCCGCATCCCGCGCGTGCTCATCGCGCGCGGCAGCGACGTGCGCGAGCTGGAGGTACGCTGGTGAGCGGGCTCGTCGTCGCGATTCCCAAAGGAGCGCTCTATGCCGAATCCGCCGCGCGCCTGCGCGCCGCGGGTCTCGACGTTCCGGACGATCCGGGGCGCAAACTTGCCGTCACGTGCTCGGACGGAACGCAGATCCTGCTCCTGCGGCCGACCGACGTGCCGGCGTACGTCGAGTTCGGGGCCGCCGATTGCGGCATCGTCGGCGCCGACGTCTTGTGGGAAACCGAGCGGCACGTTTGCGAGCTGGCCGATCTGGAGTTCGGCGCGTGCCGGCTCGTCGTTGCCGCGCGCCGCACCGACCGTTACCACGAGGGTGCGCAATTGCCGACGTTCCTCCGCGTTGCGACGAAATTCGAGCGGACGGCCGAAGCCTTTTTCTCCGAGCGCGACGTGCCCGTCCAACTGATCAAACTGCACGGTTCGGTGGAGTTGAGCCCGCTCGTGGGACTGGCCGATCTGATCGTCGACCTGGTTGCGACCGGGAATACCTTGCGGGAGCACGACATGGCGATCGTTAGCGAGATCGCGCAGTCGACGGCGCGTTTCGTGGTCAATCCGATCCGCTTTCGCGTGAAATACCACGCGATCACGGCGCTGCTGGCGCGACTCGATCCGCGCGCCGTGCCTGCATGACCATCGTCGAGGCGAGCGACGTCGAGGCGCTCGCGGGATTGTACGCCGCGGGCTGGGACCCGCCTCAAAGCGTGCGCGGCGGGGTCGCCGAAATCTTGGCCGCGGTGCGCGCTCGCGGGGATGTGGCGCTGCTCCAGTACACGCGGCAGTACGATTTCCCGGAAGCTTCGCTGGCGTCGCTCGCGGTCGAAATCCCGTCCGCGCGCGAAGCCGAGCGCCTGGTTCCGCTCGAAATCGCGCGCGGACTGCGGCTGGCGCGCGAGCGCGTTGCCGCCTTCCACGAGGGACAATTGACCGGCGACCTCGAGTTCGAAGATCGCGACGGTTCGCGCAGCGCGCTCGTGACGCGTCCCCTTGGCGCGGTCGGCGCGTACGTGCCGGGCGGCACGGCTTCGCTGCCCTCGACCGTCATCATGACCGCGGTGCCCGCGAAGGTCGCGGGCGTTCCGCGGCTGGTCGTTACGACGCCGCCCGGACGCGACGGACGCATCTCGCCGGCGATCCTCTTCGCGTGCCGTCTGTGCGGCGTCGACGAGCTGTACGCCGCCGGCGGAGCGCAGGCGATTGCAGCCCTCGCGTTCGGCACGGCAACGATCGCACGCGTCGACAAAATCGTCGGTCCCGGCAACGTTTGGGTCACCGAAGCGAAGCGTCAGGTCTTCGGCTTGTGCGGCATCGACGGCCTAGCTGGCCCGTCCGAAGTGCTGGTCGTCGCGGATGCGTTCGCCCGGCCCGAATTCGTGGCCGGCGAGCTCATCGCGCAAGCCGAACACGATCCGCTCGCGCGGGTCGCCGCCGTATCCGAGGACCGCGCGATCCTCGAACGCGTCGCGGCGCTGCTGGATGGACCCTTTGCGGCCGCGACGGGGCGCAGCGAGATCGTGGCTGCGGTGCTGGCCGAGCGAGCCTTTCTCATTCACGCCGAGGACCGCGCCGCGACGCTCGACGTCATCGATCGCTTCGCGCCCGAACACCTGTCGATTCAAACGCGCGAACCGTGGACGTGGCTCCCCGAGATCGCTCGCGCCGGCGCGATCTTTCTCGGCAACGAGACGCCCGTGGCGGCGGGCGATTACATCGCCGGCAGCAATCACGTGCTGCCGACTTCGGGAGCGGCGCGCTTCTCGTCGGGCTTGCGCAGCGCGGACTTCCTGCGCACGATGTCGGTCGTCGAGAACAGCCGTGCGCGCATGCGCGGCGACGCGCCGCTGCTCGCGGCGCTCGCAAACTTCGAAGGTCTGCCGGCTCACGCGCGGACGGCCGAATTGCGGGTAGAGAGCGAGACATGAAGCGCCCGAAGCTCGTCGCGCTCGACCTAGACGGAACGCTGGTCGAGCCGCTGCACCCGGTCAGTCCGCGCGTCGTCGCGAGCGTGCGCGCGGCGCGCGAGGCCGGCGTGCACGTGACGATCGTGACGGGCCGCATGTACGTCGGCGCTCGGCCGTTCGTGCAGCTGCTCGGGATCGAGGGACCGATCATCTGTTACCAGGGTGCCGTCATCGCCGATGCGGCCACCGGGCGGTTCGAGCGCGAAGTTCCGCTGCCGAACGCGATAGCGCTGCGCGTCTACGAAGCCGGCAAACCGCGCGGCTACCACGTGCAGTTCTATCGGGACGACCGGTTCTATGTCGAGCAACGGAACCGCTTCGCGGACCTCTACGCGCGGATTTCCGGCACCGAACCGATCGTGGTTCGCTCGCTGCCCGAGGCCTTTGCCGGTCACGACAGCACCAAGGTGAACATCGTGACGGATCCGGAGAAGACGCCCGAGTGCCTCGCACTTATGAAAGCGGTCTGCGGCGACGACGCGTACGTCACCCGCTCGAACCCGGAATTCGTTGAAATGCTGTCGCCGCGCGTCGACAAAGGCGCGGCATTGCAAATCGTCGCGCGGGAACTCGAGGTTGCGCCCGAGGACGTGCTCGCCATCGGCGACTCATACAACGATATTCCGCTGCTGCGCGCCGCCGGGTTTGGGGTCGCGATGGGCTCCGGGCCGCCCGAGCTGAAAGCGGAAGCGGATGCGGTGGTGGGCGACGTCGAACACGACGGCGTGGCAGAAGCGATCGAGCGTTTCGTTTTGGCAGCGCCGGACGCCCGAAGTTTAGCCGGATGAGTTCCAGGCCGCTGCAGCTTCGGCGCCGCTCGAAACCCTCGCTCGGCACGCGCGCGCGGACGTACTGGATCCCCGCAATTCTCGCCGTCGCGGTCGCCGTGCTGGCGGGCTGGGTGCTTGCCGCGGCGCCGATGTTTCGACCGTCGCACGTCGACGTCGCCGGCCTCTCGCGCGTTTCGCGCGACGACGTGTTGGCGCGCGCTGCCATCAATCCGAACGAGAACGTTTGGCTCGGCGACGTTCGCGGGGCGGAGAGGCGAGTCGAAGCGATTCCCTACGTGCTCTCGGCGCGCGTCCATCGACGCTTCCCCGCAGCGGTGACGATCGCGATCGCCGAACGGGTGCCCGAAGCGTGCGTGCGCGACGCGCGCGGGAGCCAATTTACCGTCGATGGAGCGCTGCGCGTCTTGGAAACCGGTTGTGCGAGTGCGCCGGCCGTGGCCTACCTCACGCGCCGTGCGCTGGGGGGCGCGAAGCCCGGGGATTTTCTCGCCGACCCGGCACTCGCGGAGCTGCGACGCGACGCGCTCGCACTCGCTCCGCCGCCGAATGCGCCGCCCTCCGGCGCAGCGCAGCCGCTGCGTTTCACGAGCTTCGCGTTCGATGCGGCCGGCCAACTCGACGCGACGCTTCCCGACGGCGTGCGCGTGCGCTTCGGCGACGACGACGCGCTGGCGGAGAAAGAGCGTCTCATCGGGCCGATCTTAGCGTCGCTCGGCCCGCGCGCGGCGACCGTGCGTGCCGTGGACTTGCGCGCCCCCGCCACGCCCGTCGTGGAGTTCCGCTAACCGGTCCGACGTCGAAGGGCGCTGCCGCAGGCCGAGCACCGGCATCGCAAAAGCGGACGCCGGGCCTGGGATAAGAGGCCCCGTTTCGGGAGCGGCGCCACCGCCATTCGCAGCTCCCCACCGGCGGTTCGCAGGCTGTGCACAAGCTTATAGACACTATATATACAAGGAACCCCCCGGGCGAACCACAATATATAGTGGCATGCCGGAGCTGCGGGCGACTCGGCCCGTTTTGCGTTTGAGATGGCGGGCGTGGTGATGACGAAATCCTCGCCGGGCGTTACCATCGCCGGACTCGACATCGGCACGACCAAGACGTGCGCCGTGGTGGCCACCAGCACGCCCGAGGGGCTCGACATCATCGGGGTGGGCGAGGCGCCCTCGACCGGCCTGCGCAAAGGCGTCATTACCGATCTCGAGGAGACGGTTCGCGCGATCGAGGCCGCGACGGAGCGGGCCGAGCGGATGGCGGGCGTCCACATCTCGCACGTCTACGTCGGCATCACCGGGGAGCACGTGCAGAGCACGAACAACCGGGGCGTCGTCGCGATCTCGGGCGAGGAGCGCGAGGTGGTGCGCGGCGACGTGCGCCGGGTTGTCGACGCCTCGAAACTCATCGACGTCGGCGCCGACCGGCAGATCATTCACGCCCTGCCGCGGCAGTTCTGCGTCGACGGTCACGAGGGCGTCAGCGATCCCATCGGGATGGCCGGTTCCCGCTTGGAAGTCGACACGCACATCATCACGGGCGGCAACACCTTCATTACCAACGTGCTGAAGTGCGTCCACCGGGCCGGCCTCGAGCCGGCCGGCCTCGTCTTCGAGCCGCTCGCGTCGTCGGCCGCAACGCTGCTTGCGGAAGAGAAGCACATCGGCGTGGTGCTGCTCGATATCGGCGGGGGCACGACGGACATCGCCGTCTATTCCGGGGGCGGCGCGATCCACACCTCGACGATCCCCGTCGGCGGCAACATCCTGACCAACGACATCGCGCTCGGCCTGAAGACAAGCTTCGCCGATGCGGAGACGCTCAAACGCACGCACGGCTCGGCCGTCGTCGATCAGCACGGCGACGCCGAGTTCGTCGTCAAAACCCTCGACGGGCGGACGACGCGTTCCGTCACGCGCGCGCAGTTACGCGCGATCGTCGCGCCGCGTTTGCTCGAGATCTTCCGGCTCGCCAAGGGACAGATCTCCGAGAAGATTCCGCGCGACGTCATGCTGGCCGAAGTCGTACTCACCGGTGGGGGCTCGCAACTGCACGGCATCGAGCAGGCCGCCTCGGACTTCTTCGGCTTGCCGGCGCGCATCGGCGTGCCGACCGCGATCGGCGGTCTGACCGATGCGGTAAAAAATCCCGAATATGCCACGGCCGTCGGCCTCGTTCTCTTCGGCCCCAAAGGCGACGGCGCCATTTGGAACAACGGGCGGCGCCTCAGTCCGTTCGCACGCGTCACCTCGTGGTGGGGTGATTTCTGGAATTAGACCGCGCGGACCACGACCGCCGGAAACACCAACTCTCGTTCTTTACGGAGGGCTCGATGGCCGAGTCGAAACGCTACAACCCCGACCACGCTGCCACGATAAAAGTTTTGGGAATTGGCGGCGGCGGCTGCAACGCCGTCAACCGGATGATCGAGGCCGGCCTCGCCAACGTCGAATTCTTCGCGATCAACACCGACGTGCAGGCCTTGCGAAATTGCAAGACCTCGAATACCGTGCAGATCGGTACCGGCTTGACGCGGGGTCTCGGAGCCGGCTCGAATCCCGAAATGGGACGCGAAGCCGCCGACGAGTCGCGTGAAGATTTGGCGATGATTCTCGACGGCGCGGATCTCGTCTTCATCACCGCGGGCATGGGCGGCGGAACCGGCACCGGCGCGGCCCCGATCTTGGCCGAACTGGCGCGCGAATCCGGCGCGCTGACGGTCGCGGTCGTGACGAAGCCATTCTCGTTCGAAGGCCGCAAGCGCATGCTGCTGGCCGAGCGCGGTATCGCCGACTTGGAAGCGAAGGTCGACACGCTCATCACGATTCCCAACGAGCGCATCTTACAGATTATCGAGAAGAAGACGCCCTTGCAAGAAGCCTTCGCCTACGCCGACGACGTGCTGCGCCAAGGCATCCAAGGCATCTCCGATTTGATCACGCAGCCGGGCCTGATCAACCTCGACTTCGCCGACGTCAAGACCATCATGACCGATGCGGGCAGCGCGATGATGGGCATCGGCGAGGGAACGGGCGAACACCGCGCCGCCGACGCCGCGCAAAAGGCTATCGCTTCCCCGCTCCTCGAGACGACGATCGAGGGGGCTCGAGGTGTGATATTCAACATCACGGGCGGCCCGGATTTGGCCATGTACGAGGTGAACGAAGCTGCAGAAATGATCTCGCGCGCCGTCGACGCCGAAGCGCAGATCATCTTCGGCGCATCCATCGACCAGACGATGGGCTCGAAGGTCCGCGTGACGGTTTTGGCGGCTGGATTTGGAAGCCGCCGGACCGGGAGTGCGGCGGGAGGAGCGTTCAATTTTGCCGGTGGAGAGTTCGAGAAGGTGTCGCCCATCAACATGGACGACATCGAGGTTCCCGCCTTCCTGCGATATCGCAGTTAAGGGCGCGCTCTCATCGGCTGCGTGGGCGAAAACGACCGTCCGCCGCGAGGAAAGAGCCTGCCCTGCGGCAGGCTCTTTTCGCTTACTCGCCCTTCGAGGAAGCTCTCACAACCTTGGTCGCGACGTCCGATAGAGTAGTAATGCCATGAAGATTAAGGCGAAGCTGAAGTATGCGGGGATCGACGATGCCTCGCAGGCGGTCTTCTTCGCGCTTCCCTTCGCATGTCTGTTCGCGACGCTGGCACTCGTCGGCGCTGCCTTCGTGTACTGTGCAGAGCGGCTCGGAAGCGCGTCGGTCGACCTCGTCCTGATGGTGGGCGGTGCCCGGGCCTCGCTCGCGGTATTGGCCGTCGTCGTATTCGCGGTCGCCTACGGCTTGCTGCTGATCGCCAATCGAGCCGCGGTCATTCGCGTCGCCTTGTTGCTCCTGGCCCTCTTGCCGACGGCTCCGCTCCTCGGCGCACTCTTCATCATGCGCACCAGCGGTTTCGCCTACCACTTCTGCGGAATCTAACGAGGCGCTAGCCCGCTCGAGGCGGGGATGGCTGGAGCGGCGCCCCGCGAAGAGAGGCGCATGACGACTTCGACGGAGGTCCCGGGCGATGTGGCCGCTCGCGCGATCGAGATCCGCCGCGACATCCACCGCCATCCCGAACTCGGTTTTGAAGAAGAGCGCACGGCGCAAATCGTCGAGCGCGAACTCCGCCAGCTCGGCGTGGAGCATCGGCGCGTCGCGAAAACCGGCGTCGTCGGGGTGATCCGGGCGGCACGCAACGGCCCCGTCGCGGGCCTGCGCGCCGACATGGACGCGCTGCCGCTGACCGAACGTTCGGGCGAACCGTTCGCATCCGAAGTCGAGGGGAAGATGCACGCCTGCGGCCACGACGCGCATACGGCAATGTTGCTCGGCGCCGCTCGGCTCTTGCAAGCCGAGCGCGCGACGCTCGGCGGAAGCGTCGTGCTGCTCTTTCAGCCGGCGGAAGAAGGGCCGGGCGGCGCGCTCCCGATGATCGAAGCCGGCGCGATGGACGACCCTAAGATCGATGCGGTGACGATGCTTCACGTCGACGTGCGGCTCGACACCGGAACGATCGGCATCATGAGCGGCGTGGCAAACGCGGCGGCCGACGAATTTCACATCGCCATCGAAGGCAAAGGCGGTCACGGCGCTTCGCCGCACACCGCGGTCGACGCAATCCCTTGCGCGGCGGCCATGGTGCTGGCGCTGCAGAACATCGCCGCGCGCGAAGTCGATCCGATGAAGACCGTGGTCGTCACGATCGGGACGATTCAAGGCGGCTATCGCAACAACATCATCGCCGATCGCGTCGCCTTAAGCGGGACCTTCCGCTCGCAGGATCCGGCCGTACGCGATGGGCTCGAGGCGAAGGCGCGCCGCATCATCGAGGGCGTCGCTTCCGCCTATGGGACCCGCGCCACGCTCAACGTGATCTACGGCTATCCGCCCGTCGTCAACGATGCGGGCCTGGCCGCGTCGTTCCGGCATTACCTCGAGAAAACGACCGGCTTGCGGGTGGCCGAACCGGCAGCTACGATGGGCGGCGAGGATTTTGCCTACTTCGCGCAGCGCGCCCCAGGTCTCATGGTGCGGCTAGGCATCCGGGATGAGGCCTCGGGCTCCGTTCACCCCGGCCACAGCCCCCTTTTCCGGCTCGACGAACGGGCGCTCGCCTACGGCATCGAAACCTTGGCGGGTTTCGCGCGCGGCGTCGGGAACGGCAGCGTCGTTTCTTAGCCGGGGACGTATGCGAGATCACATCCGGGACGCGCTGGCGCGCGTATCTTAGGTGCGATGCATGCGGAACCCCGGCCGGCTTCAAGCGCCGAACAGCAGCGCCGCGCGGCGCGGGACTTGTCGTTCGTCGAAGCGTTCCGCGCGGGCCGCGCCGGGGCGTTCGAGAGTTTAGTCGCCTCCTACGAGGTCCACGTGCGGCGCATCCTCGTCCAGCTGAACGCGCCAGCCGGCGAAATCGAGGACTTGGCGCAAGACGTCTTCCTGCGGATTTTCCGCAACCTGCGGCACTTTCGCGCGCAGTCGTCGTTCTACACGTGGCTGTATCGGATAACGCTCAACGTTTTCTTCGATTTCAACAAGAAGCAAAAGCGCGCCGACGCGCGCATCGTGCGGCTGCAGCGCGCGTTCGACGACGCCAGCAATCAGCGCAACGAACCGGCCGATCCGTACCGCGCCTGTCACGACGCGTTGCTGACCCGCGCCCTGATGGACGCAATCGCGGCGTTACCCGAAGCTTTTCGCGTCGTGGTCGCGCTGCGCGAACTGGACGACTTGTCGTACGAGGACATCGCGCGCACGTGCGGGATCTCGATCGGCACGGTGCGCTCGCGGCTCTCGCGCGCCCGCGCGAAGCTCAAGGAACTGCTGGCACCGGCCCTCTCCGAAGCCGCCTGATCGGCCCCAACCGATAGTGGTCTGTGGCGCTGCGCCCCCAAGATGTAGTGGGGGTGGGCAGGTTAAGAACGAGCCTTCACGAAAGCACCTCGTCGATGGCGGTCACGCAGTTCGGGGCAGAACGCCCGGCGCACGAAGCGGTTCACCGCAGCCTCGACCTAGCGACTTCGCCGGAGGCGGCCTTCGCACTGATCTGCGAAGTTGAGAAGTGGCCGGTCTGGCTCTCGTTCTTGCGCAGTGCGCGGGTCGTCGACGGCGCCGGCCCGTTGCGGCCGGGGAGCGAAGTGGCGCTCCGCAGCGCGATTCCGGGTGAGGAAGAGGAGCTCTACGAAGTCGATCGCTTCCTGGAGGGCCACGTCGTCTCGCTCGTGGGAGCCTACTCCGTACGGCGTCGCATCGATTTTCGGATCGAACGGAAGACAGATCGGTCCAAGATCGTGGTGCGGGTCGACTACCCGGCCTACGGCGGCATGCTCGGGGCGTTGATCGACCGCTTGACGGCACGGCGCAAGCTCGACCAGGCTCTCGGCGACTCGCTGCTGCACTTCAAGGGATTGGTGGAATTCCGGGACGCAACCGAGGACCGGCTCATCGACTTCTAGTTTTAGCAGTCGTTGACGCGAAGTGCTAAAATCTAACGTAGCTCGACGAGTACACCGTCGCATGCGCCTTTGGGGGAGACAGGTTGCCCATCTACGAGTACCAGTGCGAAAAATGCGGAGCCGTCACTGACATCCGGCACGGGTTCAAAGAGACGAACGAGGAGCCGTGCCCAGCCTGCGGAGGCCTACTGATCCGGCGCTTCAACCCCGCCGGGATCGTCTTTAAGGGTTCGGGCTTCTACGTGACCGACTCGCGGAAGTCGGGCGGTTCGAGCGAGAGCGCGCCGGCCTCGAGCGACGCCAAGAGCACGCCGGCGCCGAGCGAGAAGAAAAGCGACGGGCCCGCGCCCGGCGGCGACGCGCCGAAGTCGGGCGCGAAGAAGAGCGAAACTGCCGCGTAGCGGAGCATGACCTCGCTCATCGTGGTCGGGGCCGGCGTACTCGGTGCGCTGGCATTCGTCGGCGCCGGGCTGCGGAAGCTCGTGCTGGCCGTGTTAGCGGTAGAGAAGCGCACGCATTTCTTGGAAGAACGGGCCATCTACGCGCAGTTCGCGGCAACGGGTGCACGTCTCGATGCGGCGGCGCGTGAGATCCAATCGCTGCCCGAACTGTGGACGCGCGCGCAACAAGCGCTCGTGGCTATAGAAAAGACGCGCACGCGACTGCGCAGCGTCGTCCGAGGTGCCGGCTTCGCGGCGCGCATGGCGCGCGCGGTTTGGGACGGTCCGAAGCGCGGCTAGCCTTGCACGGCGCGCCAGCGCGCGACGAAGTCGGGAAAACTGACCGCGATGCAGTCGCGGTCGTCGATTTCGTGGGGACCGGTCGGCGCTGCGAGCGCGGCGATCGCCATCGCAATCCGATGGTCGCCGAAGGTCGCAAGCATGTGCTCGGGTTGACGAGCCGTGCCGCCGGCGATGTCCAATCCGTCAGGATATTCGGTCACCACGACGCCGCAGGCGCGTAGCGTGCGGGCGATCGTCGTTAGCCGGTCGGATTCTTTTCCCCGAAGGTCGGCCGCGTCGCGAATTTCCGTCGTACCGGTTGCGTGCGCTGCGGCAACCGCGAGGACCGTAACTTCGTCGATCGCGCGCACGACGAGCTCGCCGGCGAGGCGCGTCGAGCTCAGCGGGCGATAGCGCACGTGCAAGTCGGCCACCGGCTCGCCGTCGACTTCGCGTTCGTTCGAAACGGTGAGATCGGCGCCCATCGCAACGAGCGCATCGAGAAAGCCGGTGCGCGTCGGATTCACGCCGACGTCGCGGACCACGAGGTCGCTGCCGGGCGTTATCGCGGCGGCCGTTACGAAGAAGGCCGCACCCGAGAGATCGGCCGGGACGCGCACGCGCTGCGCTTTCAGGTCTCCGGGTTCGAGTTCGATGCTCCGCCCGTCGAACGCGATCGCGCGGCCGAAATGACGCAACATGCGCTCGGTGTGGTCGCGCGAGAAGCGGTCGCCCGTGACGCGCACGCGGCTCTCGGCCTTCACGTTCGCCAAGAGGATAGCGGACTTTACTTGGGCCGATGCGATCTCCAAAGCGAAGTCGCCGCCCGGCGGCGTGTTGAGGCCGCGAACGGTGGCGGGGAGCCGGCCTGAATGCGTCTCGACCATCGCACCCATTGCGCGCAGCGGCCGCGCGACGCGTTCCATCGGACGCCTGCGAAGCGACTCGTCGCCGTCGAAGCGCGCGTTCACGCCGTTCCCGGCGCAAAGTCCCATCAAGAGGCGTGCGGTCGTTCCGGAATTGCGGGCGTCGATGGTGCGTTCCGGCATGCGCAGGGTGCCGCCCTCGACGACGAACGCGTCGCCCTCGTCGGCAACGGTGGCGCCGAGTTGCACGATCGCGTCGCGCGTCGCCAAGACGTCCGCTCCGCGATTCGGCGCTTCGATCCGCGACGTTCCGCGCGCGAGCAAGGCAAACATCAGCGCGCGGTGCGAGATCGACTTATCGCCGACTACCCGCACTTCGCCGCGCAGCGGGCCCGGCCCGAAGACCTCCGGCGCGATCTGGGTCGTCACTCGGCTGCGAACGCTCCTAGGGAAGGTGGGATTCGAACCCACAAGAGCGTAAGCTCAATCGCTTTTGAGGCGATCGCGTAGACCGTTCCGCCACTTCCCCTCATCGGGCGCTGTTCGCGAAGGCCGTCGGCTGCCCTTGCGCGGCGCGCGCCGCGGCGTCGAGTGCGGCGCGCGCCGCTGCGAGATTCGGCGCACGGAGATACCCGTACTCGAGGTGGCTCGTCGCGCCGGGGGCGAGCGTTAGGCGCGTCACGACCGAGTAGTCATGCTCGAGGATGTCGGCTTGCTCGACGCTTTCGCCGCGCCAAGCAAGCGTGGCCAGCTCGCCACTGTCCGCATCGTAGAGGCCGAAAGCGCCGCCGGTGACGCGGCGCGTCGCGTGCGCCACGAAGAGTTCCGGCTCGGGAAGCAGCAGGTAGACCGAGTGCATGTCGCGCGCCGCGCCGACCGCGAGCGAGGACACGCTCACCGCGCGTCGCCCATCAGGCGGCGTCTCGCCGGCGCCGAACAGCGCGCGCTCGTCGAGCGAAAACGTGCGGGCATCCGGCTCGAGCGTCACGGTGTGCACGAAGCGCACGGTCTCGAGCGCTTCCGTCGAGGTCGGGGACCCAAGGTCGGGTGCCGTGTAACTCAACCGGACGACCGCGCGCGCGCCGCTTGCCAGCGTCTCGACGGCATAGCTCCGGTTGAACGCTCCCGCCGGAAACTGGTGGGTGTACTTGGCGATGCGATCGCTGTTCGAAAGCGGCGGTTCGGGTGCGACGTCGTCGCGCATCGCACCGACGGTCGTGAAGATGCTGCGCTGCGTCGCCAGATCTTCGAAGACGAACGCGCGCGCGCCGGCCTCCGGCGAAATGACGAGACGCACGAAGGCGTTCTGCAAGATCACGGCCTCGCTGCCTTCGCGGTAGAGGTCGCTGCGGCGCACGACGGCGGCGTGCGTCGCGACGGGTTCCGGCGACGGACCGCCCGGCAAGATTGCATCGTGCCGAATCGGTAAGCCCGTTGTCCGGCCGGCCGCGAGCGCCGGTTGGGACGGTCCAGGGTCGAACCAAACGTCGGCGCCGCTATCGAAGTGGAAGCGACAAGCGCGCGCCTGCGCGGCCGGATCCGGCCCGGCGAGTGCGACCGGCGGCGTCGCGAAGACGCGAATCGGGCAATCGGTGTAGGCGAGGCGCAGGGGCGGCTTGGGTCCGAGCAGGCGGTCAAAAATCTGCGCGCGCAAATTGATCGGCGAAAGAATCAGATCGCGTCCGGGAACGACGATGCGCGGGATGCGCAGTTCGCGCTGCGCGTCGATGCGGACCGCGACGTCGCGCAGTTCGAGGGGCTGCTCGCCGTAATTCGGGATGAAGAGGTAGCCGTCGAGCTGACCGTCGTGCGAGCGCGCGAACGAGGCTCCCGGCGCGTTGCGAATCTCCGGCCGTACGCCCGCGGCGAGCAACGCCGTCCGCAGATCGCCGGCGTCGCTTCCGGCGCGCAAAAAAACGACGTTGCCGCCGGCGCTTCGATAGCGCGCGAGCTTCGCCGTGACCCCGCTTTCGAAGGGCGGCATCGATGCCGATGCTTCCGACCAATCCGGAATCGCGACGAGCTGGTAGCGGCGCAGGGTGGCGTCATCGCTGAAGCGCAAATCGACGACGCGACAGCTCAGGGATAGCGCGCGGCAAGCCTGTTGTGCTTCGATCGTCCGCTGCGCGATGCGGGCCACGACGGCATCGCTGGGAGAGACGTCGCCGTAGGCCGCCACCGGGTAGCCGAGGGCGATGTCGTCGACGGGCGCTGCGGCGGCCAAACTTCGCCCGAAGGCGGCGATGAAGTGGCCGACGGCCGCCGTCGGTGCGGCCCGCGCCGCGGGCGCGTCGTCGAGCTCGAGGGCAGCATCCCAGGCGTAGAACGCATTGGCGAAAGGCGCCTCCATGCCGCTCGGGTAGAGCGTGTCTTGCGCGGGGAAGTTGATGATGCCGCGCGCGCCCATGCCGAGCATCGTCGCGATCGCGAGGAGCGTGTTGCTCGGGTCGGCGGGGCGCGGCCGGATGTCGCCGGGCTGCTCGAGCCAGCCGGCCTGAAATTCGCTGAGCATCACGGGCTGGTGCGGCCGCGTCTGCAGGAGGCCGGTCGAAAACTCGAGCTGCGCGCGGTCGTGCTCGCCCAAGAGATACGCGTCGCTCTGATACCAGTTGCCCATCGCCCAAACCGGCGAGGATGCGGTGACCTTCATTTGATACGTGTTGATGAAGACGGGCTCGAGCGGACCGGTCACGCCGTGGACGACGCGCTCGAGCCACTCCAGGTATGCGTGTAGGTGCGGGGCAGGCCAGGTATCGTTGTCGAGGTACGCGCCTTGATCGTCGTCGAGCGCGACGGCGATGACGTCGCTGGAGTTCGCGTCGAACTCGTGGAGCGCGCGCTCGAGCCAACGGCGAGCGTAGTAGAGGTGGGTCGCGTTCGCGAGCCACTCGGCGGCGGCGTCGTCGGAACGCGCGTTTTGCAGGGTTGCCGTCGGCGGGTAGCGTCCTTCCAGCAAGTCGTGCAGCGGCATGCCGTACTCCGGCCGCTGCAGGAGCCACGCCGGATACCCCCCGTTGCGCCATTCGTTGCGGATGACCGGCCCCGGCCGTACGATGATGCGAAAGCCGAAGCCGCGAGCGAGACGCAGAACTTCGCGCAAATCGCGCCGCGGCCCGGTGCGCCCGTCGAAATCGAAGTTGCCGTCGGAGAGCTCGTGCCAATTCCAGGGGACGTAGAGGTCGAGCGTGTTGATGCCGAGCGCGTGCAAGGCACGCATCGACGGTTCCCACCGGTCGCGCGGCAGACGCTCGTAAAAGAAGGCCGCGCCGTACACGAAGAAGGGCTTTCCGTCGACCGTGAAAATGGGCTCGCCGCGTCGCTCGACGATCGCGCTCGAGCCCCAAGCGGCCTCAGCCGGGCGCGCGAAAGCGAGCGCGGCGAGGACGGCGAGCGCGAGCGGCGCGGCGCTCCGCAGCGCAAATGGCCACTCCGCGCGGAGGCGCGCGCGCGCCAGAAAAACGAGAATGCCCGCTGCCAGCGTCAACAATCCGAAAGCGATCGGAAGCGAGCCTGCGGAGATGAAGATGTACGTCCAGCCGGCGCAGGCGACGAGCGCCGGAAGCGGATACAACCACATCCGGTAGGGTGCCCGCGGACCGCGGGCGCGCAGGACGAAGAGCGCGACGACTTGCCCGAGATTCTGGATCACGACGATGGCGGCGGTCAAGGCCGCGATGACGTCGCCGAGCGGAAAGAAGCAGGCGGGGAGTGCGAGCAAACCGAGGGTGAGGAGGGCGACGTGCGGGAAGCGCCCGGAGCGCTCCAGCGCCGCGAACGGTTTGAGAAAGACGCCGTCCACCGCGGCGGCGTACGGGATGCGCGAAGCGCCGAGCAAATTGCCGAAGGTCGAAGCGAACGCCGTGATCAGGATCGCGATCGTTCCGATGCGCGCCGCCCAGCGACCCCAGGTGCGCTCGAGGACGGTCGAAGCGACGTAGTTGGCGCCGGCCGGCGCCGCGCCGCCCGGCGCGGCGGGCACGAGCTCTTGCCAGCGCACGACCCCGAGGACGCCGACTTGCAGGGCGACGTACAAGACGGCGATGCCGAGCACCGAAATGACGATCGAACGCGGCAAGGTGCGTGCCGGCGCGCGCACCTCATCGCCGAGCAGACAGGATTGCGCGTATCCGAAGTAATCGTAGAGCGTGATGACGAGCGCCGGACCGAGTCCCGCTAAGAGGGTCGAGCCGACCGGCGCCGCTCGATCGAACGAGAGCGCTTGCGTGACGTTCAGGTGCGTCATCGCGGCGGCGATCACCGCACCGAGGGTTGCGATCGCGACCGCCGCGAACGCGAAACTCGTCGCGGCGACGGCGCCGATCGGGCGGTACAGCAAGGCCAACGTGAGGATGCCGATCGTCGCAGCTACGACGCCTTGCACGTGCGCGTCGCTCGCCAGGGGCGGCCAGAGGTAACCGGCGTACTGGGCGAAGCCAATGTAGCCCGTCGCTAACAGCAGCGGCACCGAGAGAACGGTCTGCCAGGTAAACAGAAACGCGAGGAGCCGGCCGAAGCGCTCGCGCCCGAACGTCTCGAGGAGGTAGACGTACGTGCCGCCCGAGCCCGGAAAGCGCGAGGCAAGCTCGGCCCAAACGAGCCCGTCGCAAAGGGCGACGAGCGCGCCCGCAATCCACGCCGCGAGCGCAATGCTGCCGTGCAGGTTCGCAAGGACGAGCGGAATGGTGATCAGCGGGCCGATCCCGATCATCGTGATGACGTTGACCGCAATCGCGCCGCGCAGCCCGAGCCCGCGAATCATTGCCAGGAGCGTTCGCTGCCTTGCGCGCAGTCCATCTCATGGCAAGCGAACTGGCGCGGCTCCTCAAGCTGCAGGGCGATCTTCACATCGACTTCGTGGACTCGCCCGCGCTCCGCGGAAACGCACTCGGCGATCCGGCGCGGCGTCCGCTGGCGGTCTACCTGCCGCCCGGCTACGACGCCGAAGGTTCGGCGCGTTTCCCCGTGCTGTACGTGTTGCACGGCTATACGGGCGACGTCGCGGCCCTCTGTTCCGCGCGGCCCTGGGAGACGAACGTCTTCCAATGGGCCGACCGTTTGATCGCGAGCGGCACGATGCGTCCGGCAATTCTCGCCGTGGTCGACGGCTTCACGCGCTTCGGCGGCTCGCAATATATGGATTCGATCCATAACGGTGACTACGCAACGTACGTCGTACGCGACGCGATCGGTCACGTAGATGCGCGGTACCGGACGATCCCGCACGAGGGTGGACGAGCCGTCCTCGGCAAGTCGTCGGGCGGGTTCGGTTCTCTCCATTTGGTCATGACGCAGCCGGGCTATTTCGCAGCCTTTGCCTCGCACAGCGGCGACGCGTACTTCAGGATGGCCGCGGTGCCGCTGTTCGCGCCCGCGCAACGGACGCTCGAGAAGTTCGGCGGCGACATCGCGGCGTTCGTCGAGCGATTTTGAGGCCAAGACCAAACGCTCCGATGCCGAGTATGCGACGATCGAACTCCTGGGCTACACCGCCGCCTACTCGCCGCGTGCGGCGGAAGCCTTCGCGCTCGATTTGCCGTTCGACCTAAGGAGCGGCGCGATCCGGGAGGACGTGTTCGCGCGCTGGTTGGCGTTCGACCCGGTCGAGATGTGCCTGCGCAAGCAGCCCGAGCTGGCGCGACTGCGGCTGCGCTATGTCGACTGCGGCCGCAAAGACGAATACGCCCTCGACATCGGCGCGCGAGTCTTGGTCGGACGCTTGCGCGAGATGGGTCTGGAAACGCGCCACGAGGAGTTCGACGACGACCACCGCAACGTCGGATACCGGTACGCCGTTTCACTGCCGGCGCTCGCCGACGCTCTGGAGGTGCGATGAGTTTTCTCGGGGTGATCTTGGGGCTCGTGATGCTGGCGCAGGCCGCGCCCGCGGCCTCTCCGTCGCCGGCCGCCGGCCCGAGTTTCAGCGACCGGAGCATCAAGTTCACCGCGCCCGAGGGATGGGTCAAGATCCCCGTTGCGACGCCCGACAGCACGACCGACCCGACGCTCGTCGCGATGTTCGTCAAGAACGTGGGCAAGCCGAATCAACGCATCATTCAGATCGTGGTGGAAGATTTCGACCTGGGGCTCACCCCGTTCGAGACCTCTCACGAGAGCGAGCTTCGCCAAAAAGTCGACAGCACGTTCGTTGACAAGAAAACGAAACTTACGCTGCCGAACGGCATGCCGGCATACTGGATACGCGTGTCACAGGGCAAGGAGCTCGGACAATTCACTCGGCGCTACGAATACGTGATCGTCGATCTCAAACGCGGCATCACGGTGAGTTACATCGGTCGTCAAGGCGACTTCGACGAGAAGGAAGCGCAAACGGCGCTCGCCGGCCTCGAAGTCGTGGTCTACCCCAACAACCCCTAGGGAAGCTCTAGCGCGCGCGGGCCGGCTCGAGCGACACGTCGAGCGCGCGGCGCAGGTCGTCGACGAGGTCGGAAGCGTCTTCGATTCCCACCGAGAGGCGCAGCAGCGCGTCGGTGATGCCGCGCCGTTCGCGTTCTTCTTGCGGAATCGAGCCATGCGTCATGCGTGCCGGGTGGCAGATGAGCGATTCGACTCCGCCCAAGCTTTCGGCCAGGCTAAATAAGCGCGTGCTTTTGGCGAAGGCGTAGGCGCGCGCGACCGGCCCGCGCGGCGTGAAGGAGACCATGCCGCCGAAACCCCGCATCTGCCGCTTGGCCAGAGCGTGACCGGGATGCGGACGCTAAGCCCGGATAGTGAACGGCCGCGACGTCGTCGCGCGACTGCAGGAATTCGGCGACCGCGTGGGCGTTGCGCTCGTGCTCGCGCATGCGTAGGGCCAGCGTCTTGGCGCCGCGCATGACGAGCCACGCGTCCATCGGACCGGGAACGCCGCCGACGGCGTTTTGGTGGAACTTGATGCTCTCGGCGATGGCCGGGTCGTCGGTGAGTGCGGCGCCGCCGACGGCGTCGCTGTGGCCGCCGATGTACTTCGTCGTCGAGTAGACGGTAACGTCGGCGCCGAGGCGCAGCGGCGACTGGAAGTATGGCGTTGCGAAGGTGTTGTCGACCACGAGAACCTGACCGGGTCGCTTCATGGCCGCGAGCGCAGCGATGTCGACGAGTTTGAGCAGCGGATTGGTCGGCGTCTCGACCCAAATCATCTTCGTTTCGGCGCGCAGCGCGGCACGCGCCGCGGCGGCGTCTCCGAGATCGACGAAGCTGAAGGTCAAGCCGTAGCGCGTCAGCACCCGGGCGAAGAGGCGGTACGTGCCGCCGTAGAGGTCGTCGCCGACGACGACGTGGTCGCCGGCCGACAAGAGGTTCATCACGGCCGACGTCGCCGCCATCCCGCTCGCGAAGGCGCTGCAGAACGCAGCTTCTTCGAGCGCGGCGAGCTGGCGTTCGAGCGCGAGCCGCGTGGGATTGATCGTGCGGCTGTAGTCGAAGCCTTTGTGCTCCCCGACCGCGCTCTGCGTGTAGGTCGAGGTTTGATAGATCGGGACGATGGTCGCTCCCGTCGCGGGGTCGGCCGCTTGTCCGGCGTGAATCGCGCGGGTCGCGAAGCCCTCGGAGGTGCCGCTCACTTCCGCTGCGTCGCGACGGCGGAGAGAAACGAGATGATGTCTTGGCGCGTCACGACGCCGATCGGCCTCCCGCTCTCGGTGACCAGAATCGCGGCGCTTTCGATGCGTGAGCAGCTTATAGGCGCGATCGATCTCCGCCGAGGTCTCGAGCGCGGGGAAAGGCCTGCCCATGACCTCGCGAACCGGCTTGTGAATCAAGTCCGATTGCGCGAAGACGGCCTGCATGACCGCGACGTCGTTGATGCTGCCGACGATTTCGCTGCCGCGAATGACCGGCAGCTGCGAGATCTCGTAGCTGCGCAACAGGTCGAGGGCGTGCTTGACGACGTCGTCGTCTTTGACGGTGATCAGCGGCGGAAGCGGTTCCTTGCTGCGCAACACGTCGCCCACGGTCGCACTGCGCTTGCCTTCGGCGAGGAAGCCGTTTGCGATCATCCACTCGTCGTTGAAGATCTTCGACATGTAGCCGCGGCCGCTATCGGGGAAGATAACGACGAGAACGCTCTCGGCGGGGAGGGTCTTCGCGACGCGCGCTGCCGCGACGGCGGCCGTGCCGGACGAACCACCCACGAGCAGTCCCTCTTCGCGCGCGATCCGGCGCGCCATCAAGAACGACTCGCGGTCGGAGACGCGCTGCACTTCGTCGATGACGCGCATGTCGACGGTCTCCGGCAGATAGGCCATGCCGATGCCCTCGACCGCGTACGACTTCGCGGTATCGCCGGAATAGATCGAACCTTCGGGATCGGCGCCGACGACGCGAATCGCGGGGTTGCGTTCCTTGAGAAAGCGCGCCGTTCCGGAAATCGTGCCGCCCGTGCCGATGCCCGAAACGAGATGCGTGATCGTTCCGGCGGTTTGCTCCCAAATCTCCGGCCCGGTCGTCTCGTAGTGGGCGTCGGGGTTGGCGTGGTTGTGCCATTGATTGGGCATGAACGCGCCGGGAATTTCGGCGACCAACCGGTTTGCCACGCCATAGTACGATTCGGGCGAATCGGACGGCACGCTCGTGGGCGTGATGACGACGTCGGCGCCGTACGCGCGCAACAGATCGATCTTTTCCTTCGACATCTTGTCGGGCATCACCAAGATGCAACGGTAACCGCGAATCGCCGCCGCCATGGCGAGGCCCGTGCCGGTGTTGCCGCTGGTCGCCTCGACGATCGTGGCGCCGGGCTTGAGCAAGCCGTGCTCTTCCGCGTCGCGCAGCATGGCGACGGCCGGCCGGTCCTTTACGCTCCCGCCGGGGTTGACGTATTCCACTTTGGCTAGGACGAGCGGGGCCGCGCCGTCTATAACCCGCCGCAGGCGGATCAGCGGGGTGCGTCCCACCGCCTCGAGGGCGCTTTCGAAATATTGAGCCTTGCGCAGCGCGTCGGCGGTTGCCATCGTTCCTCCCGGTTGTCTCCTCGAATTGGCTTTCGCTTCCGCGGCTGAATCTCATCGGCGGCCGGGGCGGTTCTACCATACGACGGAGGAGGAGGTTCGAATGGCAACCGATTTTCGCAGCGGCAAAGAGTTCCCGAGGCGCGGGCGCGACGAGGCCGGAGGCTTTCTCTGGCTGCTCCGCGTGTTCGACAAGGCGCGGGCCTCGGCCGCAGGAACGATTCACGACTACATTTATCCATGCCCGATGGACAAGGGCGTCTTCGAGCGCTGGGGCATCACGCCGGCGCAGTTCGACGAAGCGATCCGGACGCGGCGCAGCGACGGCGAGATCCTCGCATGGCTCGCGGAGCGCGTCAGCGACGAGCGGCGCGAAGCGGCGAACGCCTGGCTGCGAGACGAGAAGAGCGGCAACCTCGACCGGCAAGACTCCGAAGAAGGCGTTGTGGCGGCCTAACTCAAAAGCGCGCGGACATGAAGGTCGCGCGTTTTTCTCTCACCGTCGCGCTTGCATTCGTGCTGTCGAGTTGCGGCCCGGCGGCGCCGCCGGGCGGCAGTTACGGCACGCTCTCCGGTTACGTGAAGGACGCGTCAAGCGGCCTGCCGGTCCCGGGCGCCATCGTCAGCGTCTCGGTCATCAATTCGAGTCCGACGGGAAGCGACGGCAAATACACCGTTTATCCGGTTCCGACCGGCCCTTATACGGCAATCACGGCGACTGCCCCGAACTATCAACCGTACAATAACGCGACGGGCGGCATGGTCTCGCCCGGCCAAGTCATCAACCAAGACATTCTGATGACGCACAGCTGATTGCCGGCCGTCGTCATCGCGCCGGACAAGTTCAAGGGGAGCTTGACGGCGCTCGAGGCGGCGGCGGCGATCGAGCGAGGCCTCCGGAAGGCGTTCGGTTCGGCCCTCGAGTTTCGCACCGTGCCGATGGCGGACGGCGGCGAGGGAACCGTCGACGCGTTCTTGGCGACCGGCGCGCGGCGCGTTACGCGGGCCGTGCGCGGTCCGCTCGGTGAACCGGTCGAAGCGGCCTTTGCGCTGGCAGGCTCGACGGCGATCGTCGAGATGGCAGCCGCGTCCGGACTGCAACTCGTGGCTGCGGCGCAGCGCGATCCGCTGCGCGCGACGAGCTACGGCACCGGGGAATTGATCGAAGCCGCGCTCGACGCCGGTGCCCGGCGCATCGTCGTCGGGATCGGCGGGAGCGCCACGAACGACGGCGGAGCCGGTCTGCTGGAAGCGCTGGGCGCACGTTTTCTGGATGCCGGCGAGCGCGAATTGCCGCCGGGTGGGGCCGCGCTCGCAGCGCTCGCGCGCATCGATCTCTCCGGTTTCGATCGGCGGATTGCGGGCGCTCGCATCGAGGTTGCGGCCGACGTGGCGAACCCGCTGACCGGAGCGAACGGCGCGAGTGCCATCTTCGGGCCGCAAAAAGGCGCTTCCACAGCGGCGATCGCGCAACTCGACGCTGCGCTCGTGCATTTCGCGGACGTCGCGGCCGCCTTGCTCGGCCGCGATCTGCGAGCGCTTCCCGGCGCCGGCGCAGCCGGCGGACTCGGCTTCGGCCTCCTGGCCTTCGCCGGCGCTCAGTTGCGGCCGGGCGTCGACATCGTGGCGGAACTTCGCGGCCTCGATCGCGCGCTCGAGGGTGCGCGCTGGTGCTTCACCGGCGAAGGCAGCCTCGATGCGCAGACGCTCGGCGGGAAAACGGTCGACGGCGTCGCGCGCCACGCCAGCGCGTGCGGAGTTCGCACCGTCGCCTTCGCCGGGCGCGTCGACGCCGCTGCAGCAGCTCAGCTTGCAACCCGCGGCATCACGACGGTTCCGCTCTCCGATCCGCCGCTGGAGTTGAGCGAGTCCGTACGGCGTGCGCCCGAGCTTCTCGAGCGCGCGGCCACCTTGGCGGGCGAACGCATCGCTCGCGGGGCGCTGTAACGAGGGCCGCTAGCCGCCCGTCGCCGCTTCGCGCACCGGTGCCGGTGACGTCGCCAATCGCACGAAAGAAGAGCGTTGCGCGACGTAGTCGTCGACGAGTTTCAAGACGACGTCGGCGAGACGCTGCGGATCGTGACGGACGGTGTCGGTTTCGCTGATCACGCTGGCGCGCACCGCGCGAATGCCGAGCGCCTCGATAGCCGCCACGTCAGGCACGACCGGAATTTGTCCCTCTTCGGCGTAGGCCTCGAGGAGACGCTTGGGCGGTTCCTCGTTGACGATTGCATAGTCGCAAACGCGCGCCCCGGCCTGTTCGAGCAGCGTCTTGACGTGCTTCGAGGCGCTGAAGCCGTCGGTTTCGCCCGGTTGCGTCATGACGTTGCAGATGTACACTTTCGCGCAGCTCGCTTGGGCCACGGCTTCGGCGATGCGGTCGACCAGCACGTTGGGCAGGATGGAAGTGTAGAGGCTGCCCGGACCAAGGACGATCGCGTCCGCTTCCGCGATGGCGGTCAAGACTTCGGCCAGGGGCTCGACGCGCGCCGGTTCGAGCGTGAGCTTTGCGATCGGCGCGTGGCCCGAAGAGATCGTCGTTTCGCCGCGCGCGACCGTTCCATCGGCGTAGGTCGCGCAGAGGCGCACGCGTTCGAGCGTCGAGGGCAACACGCGGCCTTTGATGTTGAGGACGCGGCTCGACTCTTTGATCGCCCGGTCGAAGTTCCCGGTGATCCCGGTCATGGCGGCGAGGAACAAGTTGCCGAACGAATGCCCGGTGAGGCCTTCGCCTTCGCTGAAGCGATACCGGAAGAGGTCGGTAACCATCGCTTCGTCGTCGGCGAGCGCGACGAGACAGTTGCGAATGTCGCCCGGTGGAAGAATGCCGAGCTCTTTTTGGAGGCGACCCGAACTGCCGCCGTCGTCGCTCACGGTTACGACCGCGGTTAGATTCGTGGTGTAGCGTTTGAGGCCGCGCAGCAGGGTAGAAAGCCCCGTTCCGCCGCCGATCGCGACGATCTTGTAGCCGCGGCGCAAGCGCATGTCGAGCAACGCATCGACGATGTTGTCTTGTCCGCGCATCGAAATGGCGCCCACGATCGAGTGAATCCATTGCCGCAAGCCGAGCGCGACGCAAACGGCGCCGAGTAAAATAAAGGCGTACGACAGCCACGACAGCGGCACGTCGAAGTCGTTGAAAAGTGAGTCGACCAGCTCGTTGACCCCCATGTTCGAGCCCTCGGCGGTCAGCCAACGCGAGATGCCGTTGACGATCAACACCGTGCCCACAACCGTCAGCAGGAGCCAGCGCTTGACGCCGAGACCGGGGTAGAGCCAGCGGAAAAACCGCAGCGGGCCCGCGTTCATGCCGGCGCCAGTTCGCGGTGCTCGACGCTAACGTTCAACCCGGGCTGACGCCGGAGATGCGCGCCGACGCGTTCGGCTACATAGACGGAGCGATGCCGCCCGCCCGTGCAGCCGAAGGCGACGGTGAGTCGCGCTTTCCCTTCGGCGACGTACAGCGGGACGAGAAAGTCGAGCAGGGACTCGAGACGCTGCAGGAAGCCCTGCGCTTCGGGCTGCGCGTCGAGGAAGGCGGCGACCGGAGCATCGGTTCCGCAAGCGTCGCGCAAAGCAGGCACGTAGTACGGATTCGGCAAGAACCGCACGTCGAGTACGAGGTCGGCATCCAGCGGCAGCCCGAACTTGAAACCGAACGTCACGACGTTGACGCTGAGCGCGGGCGCGTTTGCCGCGTCGCCGAACGTCGCGGCGATCGACGCCTTGAGTTCCGAGAGCGTCAGCGCGCTCGTGTCGAGAACGCGCGTCGCCGCGGCGCGCACGGCTTGCAGTTCGTCCCGCTCGTGGCCGATCGCTTCGTGCAGCGGTGCCGCCGGCGCGAACGGATGCGGGCGCCGCGTCTCGCTAAAACGCCGGATCAATGCATCCTCGTTCGCTTCGAGGAAGAGTACTTCGAACGGGAAGCCGCTTTCGCGCAGTTCTTTTAGCGCGGCCAAAGGTTCGCCGAAAGGACCCTGCTTTCGCATTTCGAGGGAGAGAGCAAGCCGAGCGACGCCGGCGTCGCGCGCGAGTTCGACCAGTGCCAGCGCAAGTGACGGCGGCAAGTTGTCGATACAGTAGTAACCCAGATCTTCAAAGGACTTCATCGCTTGGCTCTTCCCGGCGCCGGAAAGGCCCGCAACGATGACGAAGCGCTTGAAAGTCACTGGTGCCCGCCGGAGCGATCGAACATGAAGCTGTTTTCGCCTGAGAAAGCGAACGCCCTCATTCCGGTTCTTACGCCGATGCTCGAAGAGCTCTGGGCGAAGCGGCGCGAGCTGGCGATCAAGTTGCTCGAGCAGGATCCGGCGCTGCGCCGTTCGGGGTCGCGCGCGGCCGCGGCGGGGACCGAACGGCGCGTCGAAGCGCGGCGTTGCACCGAGCTAAAAGCCGAAATCGTCCGGACGATCAATCGCATCGAGTCGTACGGTTGCGTCGTCAAGGATCTGAACTTGGGACTGCTCGACTTCCCGGCGCTGCGCGACGGGCGCCCGGTATTTCTCTGCTGGAAAATCGGCGAAGCGTCGATCGAGCACTGGCACGGGACGGACGAAACGTTCGTCGACCGCAAGGACCTCTGAGCGGGTCGCGAGCGCGACGGGTTAGGCCGTCGCCGCCGCAGTCTCGACCTTAATGAAGTCTTCGGACAGACCCTGAAGGCGCACGTCCCCGAACTCGACGGTATAGGCGCCCGCATCGTGGCTCTTGACCTCGCCGATTTCGGGCACGTTGGCGAGCTGCGGAATCTTCGTGCGGATCTCGTCGGGGAGACGGACCTTGTCGCCGACGTTGAGACCGCCCTGCTCGAAGAGCTTCTCGAGTTCGTCCATCAACATCGGCAAGGGAATGCCGTAGCCTTCGCTGACCTGTTCGATCGTTTCGGTCTCGCTGATCGCGCAATGCGAGCAGCCGCCCAAGTGAAATTTCGCGAAAACGCGACGCGCGCCGGCGTGAGTTTTGAAGGCTTGTTCGACGGTCAGGTCTTTGCTGAAATGAGCGCTCAACCGATCTCTCCTAGGAAGCGAGCGCGCCCTGGCGACGCTCTCGATAATCGTTCCCTAAAACCGCAATCGGCGCCTGGCCGGTTGCGGTTCGGGGGAAGCGGAAGCGAAGTACGCCTGTAAGCCGGATTCTGTACCGCTTGCGCGGCGGCAGCCATCTCTCTGGGACGCAGGTCGCCCTGCGCCTCGGTGCGATGTGGCTCGTGTGGGCGGGCCGCCCAGCCCTTGCGGGCGATTCGAGCGATCTTGCTTCGCGTGGGGTTTACCCGAGCGCGCGTCTCCGCGACGCTCCGTGAGCTCTTACCTCACGATTTCACCCTTACCGGAACGAGTCCGGCGGTATGTTTCTGTGGCACTTTCCTTCGGGTCGCCCCGACAGGACGTTATCCTGCACGCTGCCCTGTGAAGCCCGGACTTTCCTCACGCCCCCGGCGCGCGACTGCCCGGCGTACTTCGCCCCAGGGATTTTACCAGGGGAAGAAGCCGGGCCTGCGAATCGTACGTCCCGCGGCTTGGGGGCATAGCTCAGCTGGTAGAGCACTTGCATGGCATGCAAGGGGTCAGGAGTTCGAGTCTCCTTGCCTCCACCATCCGCACCCTTTGGACGAGTGCGCCAACCGCCAAAGTGCGCGTGACGCCTACGAGAAACGCGTGGGCAAGAAAAAGTGAAGGGCCGCAAGCGCAAGAGATCGGTTCCATCGAGTGAGCCGGTGCCGCGGCGCCCCTTTTTCGGGCCGTTGTCCGATCACTGATCCTGATAAAAAACGGTCGTGAAAAAGCCGGTTTCAGTCGGCTGCGTCAGCGAAAAGCCCGAAGCAGGGTTGCAATCGCCTTGAACGCGGGGCGGCGTCAGACCGTTGCTGACGTTGACGACCCTTTTTCCCGAGAACCCGGGCAGCACTTCATTGAAATTGAGATACGAGGCGTTCGGGCCGATCGGCAGCGGCATACAGACAATGGCGACGTGAAGATCGCCGTATGACGGATCGTTGCTTCTGCTTTCCGCCGGCGCGGGGGATGGACGAAACCAACTCCCGAGTGCCGCCAAGAGGCAGAGCGAACAGAAGACATAGCCACGAAGGTTCACAAAGCTAACCTCCTCGGGATGCGCTTAGCTTCCAGGAGCCCGCGCCTGCAATCACAACTTCGTCGCGGAGCAACTCCAGGCCGCCCCGCGGTCAGTCGCTTTAGTGGAGGATCGAGAGCACGATTCCGACGAGCGGGATCAATAGGAAGAGCGAGCCGACCGAGAGCCAGATCGTGCCGTAGCGCCGATCCCCGCTTCGCCAGAGGAAGGCGCCGCAGGCGAGGACGATGAGCGCGAGCGCAATCAGGATCGGATAAATCTGCCGGGCGACCTGGCGCGAAAGCGAGCTAAAATCGAAGATGCCCTGGACGGTCGAGAGCAGGAGCCAGGCTCCGATCAAGAGCGGGGCGGCCCCCAGCGCCGTCTCCCAAGCGGTTCCTTCCGTATCGCGCCGCAAGAGAAAAATGCCGGCCGCGATCAACACGAAGCCGCAGACCACCGGCAGGGCATAGTTGATTAGCTGCAAGCGGAGCTTGTCCGGAATTTCAAGGACCGGTTCGGGCAGCGCATCGTTCCAGGTTCCCGTCTTCGCCGACTACTTAGCAACTCGACCTGTCAGGCCGTGGAATCTCTTATTCCCCGGAAATCAAGCGCTCACTTCGTGCAGGCCGCCGCGGCCGTCGCCAGAGCGGCCATCGCCGCCTTCGCTGCATCCGCGCTCGTGTACGTGGGATAGCGCATCGGCGTCGCCTGCGAAGAAACCGCGACCGGGTCGATGCCGGTCGTCTTGAGTCCGGCCAACGGCACGACGGTATCTTCCGAATAGGTGTAGATCTGATTTTGATTCGCACCGCTGACGGAAAGCACGGCTTGCTGCCCGGACTTCTCGTTGCTGGTCGTCAAGGCGGTCGACATTGCGCCGAGGGGCAGCATGTAGTACATCACGGCGTCCGTGAGTTGCACGACCGACCGCCCGATGTAAGGATAGGTCGAGATGCCGTCGCGATGGATCGTCACCTGACACGGGCCCGTCGCTTTCGTGGAGTAATCGATCGAGAGCTGACGTTCGACTTTTTTCTGAAGCGTCGGATTGATGAAGACGTCGTCGGACGTCAGCTTCGTCGACAACGCCGAGACCACGGGTGCCAGATCGGCATCAGCGGACAGAACGGGCTGGGTGCAGGCAAAAAACGCGGCGGCCGCTGCGCACGAAAGGACCGCGCGCGACAAAGGCGATGGCATGTGAAGTGTTCCTCCGGGCGGTGGGGTGCCCGGCGAAATTATACCAGGCCGGCGCGGATGGCGTGAACGGCCGCCTGGGTCCGGGCCGAAATGTTCAGTTTGGCGAAGATCCGGCTGACGTGGTTCTTCACCGTCTTTTCCGAAAGGTGCAGGCGCGCGCTGATCTGCTTGTTGGCGAGACCTTCGGCGATCAACTTGAGCACTTCGGACTCGCGCGGCGAGAGTTCGGCGAGATCCGGCCGGCCGCCGTTGAGGCTGCGGCGCCGCAGCAGGCCGCCCGCAACGCGCGGGTCGACGTACGATTGCCCCTCGGCGACGGTCTTCACGGCGCGCAGCAACTCGGCCGGCGACACGTCCTTGACGATGTAGGCTTCCGCTCCGTAGGAGAGGCAACGCTGCATCATCTCAGGCGAAAGGTGCATCGAAAGCACGCAGATGCGCGCGTGCGGTGCCGACTCCGAGCACGCGCCGAGCGTCTGCGCGACGCCGACCGGCTGGCCGTCGAGGTCGATAACGATGAGATCGGGGCGTGCAGCCCCAAGCGCGGCGGCGACGGGGGTCGTGTAATCCCCGACGACCGTATAATTGCCGTCGTCGGAGAAAATGCGGCAAAGCGCCTTGGCGAAAAGCGCCTGCGCTTCGATGATGGCGACTCGCAAGCCGGCGGCTGCCATATCTGCCTCCCGTGCAAGAGCCTCGGGCTCAGGCAATTCGAGTGATCCGCGCCACGTCGCCGGCCCCGGCTGAGACCAAGCAAACGTGATGGGCATGGGATCTTATGCGGCAAAGGTCATAGGTCCCTGCTCCCTTTGAGGGGCTAGGGTCTCTATGCGGCGAGGGGCGGCTGGACCGCTTCGAGGAGGTCGCTCACCCCGGCCTGCGGACCCAGGACGGCATCGGCGCCGACGCTCAAAGCAAGCTCGACCCAGAGGGCATCGGCGGCGCTTGCGTAGGCGACGATCCGGGCGGCCGGGAGGGTCCGGCGCAGAGCTCTGATCGCCAGCAAGGGCGCGGCCTCCAGTTGGTCGACGTCGATGCACACGGCATCCGGGTCGATGCGGCGCAGCGCTTCGGCCGTAGGCCGCGGGCCCGCCACGCTAACCCGCGCGCCGTTTGCTTCGAACGCCTCGCGCAGGAACGGGGCAAAGAGCGACTGCCGCTCGATGAGTACGATGCGGGGAGCTGGCCAATTCGGCATTCGAGTTCAACTGTATGGCGGCGCAAGGTCCGGCGGAAGTGCCGGGTGGCACACCCGTCATCACACTCTTCCCGCGCTCGTGGGATGAAAGCCCTAGCTTCCTTGGTCCGCGAGCGGGTCACCCGTCCTGCGTTCTGTGGTAGCGTTGAGCGCAATGGTAAGTGCCTCAGCCGACGCGGATCGCGGATGGTCGCTTCCACGGCTGACGTCGCCCCAAGCGATTCGCGTCGTTCACGTCGTGCCCCGTCTGCGAGGCGGTCCGGAGACCCAGGTCCGACGCCTCTGCGAGCGCTTGCTCGAGTACAACTGCAACGTCACGCTCGTCTCGGTTTATCCGAGCGAGCTCGATCCGAACGAGCGCTCGAAACTCACGGTCCCGCTCATCGAGCTGCCGCAGTCGAAGCGCGGCGGCTTGGGCCGGGTCCAACTCCTAGCCGCGGAGTTGCGGCGCCTTGCGCCGGACGTGGCGCATTTCCACTTAGACTTGGGGCGCTTGGGCGGCAGGCTCGCGTCGCTGATCGCGGGTCAGATCCCGTTCGTCGTGCTCACCGACGACGGCGCCGAACTCGGCGGCGGCGTTCGGAATTTCAGCGACAAATTGCTGGCGACGTGGACGACGGCCTTCGTGGTTTTTACCGAAGAAGGCGCGCGCCGGCTGAGCGCTCGGGGCGTGCCGCCGAAGAAGATTTCCGTCGTGGCCGGCGGCGCTATCGACTCGGTCGCAAACCTGCAGGCGGCGAAGAAGGTTCGCCACGATCTCGGAATCGCGGATCGCGACGTCGCGTTTATCTTACCGGCCCGGTTGGCCGCGCAGAAGAACCAGCGCCTCGCGATGCGCGCCCTGGCGCGGGAGTACGGGGACCGTGAAGACTGGCACCTGTTCCTTCACGGCGAGGGCCCGGACGACACCATGCTGCGGCGCGAGACCGGACGGCTGCACATCGCCGAACGCGTGAAGTTCTTGGGCGGCAATCTCGAGCTCGCGACGCTGCTGCCGGCGATGGACGTGTTTTTGATCCCTTCGAATTGGGAACGGCTGCCGACGGCGATGGGCGACGCGATGCTGCTGGGGATTCCGATCGTCAGCGCACCCTGGGACGGGTACACCGAGTTCCTGATCGACGGCGAAACGGGCTTCATCGCCTCGGACTGGTCGCAAGAGTCGTTTGCTGAAGCGATCGAGCGCGTTTTGACGGACCCTGCGCGGGCACGGCGCATCGCCAACCGTGCGCGCATCTTCGCGGCGGAGCGCTTCGACATGGACGCCGCCGCCCGCAAGCACGCCGAATTGTACTACGGGCTGCTGCGCCGGAGCCGCAGGTGAAGGTTGCCTACGTAACGGCGCACTTTCCATCCAACGGCACGAGCGGCACGGGCGAACGCTTTCTCGAACCGGAAGTGCGCGCGCTGGCCGATTACGTCGAGCTCGCGGTCGTTCCGACGCAGCCGCTCAAGCTCGTCGACTTCGCGGTCTACGATGCGGCCCTGCGTGAATTCTCTCGCGCACCGTTCGCCGCGACGCGCTTGTTCGGTAAGCTGCTCTTCGCCCCGGGCGGTTTACGAACGCGTCTGACGAACGCGCTGGCTTTTCCGCGCGGTCTCGCACTGGCGCACGACGTGCGGCAGCGCAAGATCGAGCGGATTCACGCTATCGGGCTAGCCGTACCCTCGACGGTCGCTTACGTGGCCTCGCAGCTGACGGGCGTCCCGTACAGCATCGGCATTCACGATGGCGCGATTCCCGCCGACGGGCTGACCAGCGAAAAACTTTCGAGTGCGAGCTTTACCCGCACCGTCTCGTCGCGGACGTGTCGCGACCTGCAGGCACTCGTCCCCTCCGCCGCTTCGCACTGTCTGGTCGTGAGAACGGGGGTGCACGTACCGGAGCGCGCTCCCGATCCGCCGCGGCGCCGCGTTCCGCGACTCCTCGTCGTCGGAAGCGACCCGAGCGATCTGCTGAACGCGCTTTCGCAATTGCGCGACTGCGGCTACACGTTCTCGTGCGACCTCGTGAGCGACGCGCTTCCGGCGCGGCTGCAGCGGCTGTTGCAAGCCTACAATCTGCGCCGCCGCGTGATGCTGATGGGGCCGATCACCTTTGACGAGGTCGGCGCGGCGCTGGAGCGGGGCGACTACGATCTCTTCGTTTTGGCTTCGGGCGGCGCCGGCGAGGTTCGCGAGGACGCGCCGCTGCTGGCCCTTCAGGCGATGGCAAGGGGCGTGGCGACGGTCGCCGTGCAGGGCGCGAGTCTGGACGAAGTGATCGACGCGGGGAGCGGCTTCCTTGTCGCCCCTCACGACGTCCACGCGTTGTTTACCGTTCTCGAGCGCCTCTTGCTCGATTCGGGACTGCGCAATCGCACCGGAGAACGGGCGCGCGGGCGCGTGCTGCACGCCTACGAAATCGATCGGACGACCCGCGAGCTGGCGAAGCGGCTCTACGGATCGCCCGATTTGACGGAGGTCTCGACCTTTACGGCGTTACCCGGCCGCCGTTAGTGCGCCGCCGGCGGATACAGCACCAGCGGGAAGGTCAACCAGAGCATACCCTTCCACTGCGGTCCGTTTGTGGTTCCGTAGAGCGCCGAGTTCGCGCCGAGGTTCGTCTCGAGGTAGCCGTGTAGGTAGGGCGTCCAGGGGAGATTGAAGGCGGCGTTGAGCGAGTTGCCATTGATCGTGCCGCCGGTGACGCCCATGTCGTTGAAATCGTGCCGGTACGTGATGAGCAAGTTGCCCCGGAAGAACTCTTGCATCACCTCGGCGCTGAAACCGCGGCTGTTCGTCCACGGATACGCGATGTTGGTGTTTGGATTAAGCCCGGGATTCGAGTCCGACTGTGCTTGGTACGCGAGGAAGAATCCGGGATAGCCGCCGTTCGGCGCGGGATCGAGCTGGAAGTACGCCGCCATCGAACTGTAGCTGTCCAGTCCCGTGCTCACCGGAACGCTTCCGACGCTTCCGAAGACGCCGAAGTCGACGGGTGAACGTGGCGTCGCGTAGCCCATCTTATACTGGAACGTCTTGTCTCCAGGACTGAAATCGCTGATGCCGTTCAAGTCGTCGCCGCTGAACAAATAGGCCGCTTCGAGGTCCAGGCCTTTCTGAACCCAGGCGTACTTCATGCCCCAGCGGTTATCGAACGTCGCGCCGTAGTCGTGCTCGCCGACGATCGTCCCCGATGCGAGCGGACCGTCGAGGTCGGAGTCCTGGCTGTAAATCGATGGCGCCGCGCTGAGAACCTTGCCGACGAACAGGTGCGAGCTATCCGAACCGAGGTGGTTATACGCCGCCCAAAGCGTGTCGACGCCACCGGGTTCACCGCCTTGCACGACCCAGACCTGAGCGTGGTAGGTCACGTCCGGCAGCGCGTATCCGATGCCGTGAATCGCCAGGTTTCCGAAGTCGAAGCGCGCAGTCCCGGTCCCCGCGCCCGCCGCAGAGTCGTAGTTCATGGCCTCGTCGATCCAGATCGGAAACGTCTTGTCGAGTTGAGCCCGTGGAATCGCCGAGTAACCCGTCCTCTGAACGTACCGTCCATACGCGTTCAGCAGCGGAACGAGCGTGTGGCAAGCACTGCACTTCAGTCCCGTCGCCTGCGCGAATTCGGGCATCGCTTGGCTTTCACGCGGCAAGACGAAGATGCTTGCGAGCAAGATGCCGATGGTAGCGGTTGTCAAAACGAGCGAGCGCAGATTCATAGCGCCCAGAAGGTACGAGTTCGAAGAGAAGAAGGTGCGAACGTCGGCCTTCACACCTGGCTCGAGGGCGGGCGGCTACTTTACGCTTGCGACGTCCGCTTCGGTGACCGGCCCGGCTTTATTCCCCCAAGCGGAGCGCACGTAAGTCGCAACCGCGGCGATCTCGGCGGCGGACAACTGGCCCTTCCACGAGGGCATGACGTTGCGGCCGTGCACGATGGTCCCGAGCATCGCGGATGGGTCGGCCGCGTCGACGTGGGCGTTTCCGGCAAGCGCGGGGAAGAGTCCGCCGCCGCCGCCTTCGCCGTTAGCTGCGTGACAAGTCGTGCATCGCTTTGCGTAGATCGACGCGCCGATCGCCGTCGAAACGGCGGCACCGGCACTCGCGACTTGCGACTCGGTCACGCCGGCAGCACTGTTTCCCCACGCCGAGCGAACGTAAGTCGCGACTGCCGCGATGTCGGCGTTGGTCAACTGTCCCTTCCAGGTCGGCATCGTCCCGTTGAACGTCTTGCCGTTGACCGTCAGCGGACCGCTGCGCCCGTTGACGATGATCGCGATCATCGTTTTGGCGTCCCCCGCGACGACTTCGGGGTTACCTGCCAAAGGCGGATACGTCGCGCTTCCTTGGCCATTTGCTTGGTGACAGGTCGCGCACTTTTGCGTGAAGAGCTGCGCGCCGCTCAGAGCCATCGGCGCCTGTGCGGCCGCGACCTGATCCTCCGAAACCGCCGCGCCCTTGTTGGTCCAAGCGGACCGAACGTAAGTGAGGACGGCCGCGATCTCCGCATTGCTCAAGGTTCCCGCCCAGGCCGGCATCGTGCCGCTGTAGGTCACGCCGTTGATTTGGATCGGACCCGTGCGGCCATGAAGCACCGTGCTGATGAGGCCGGCCGTATCGGCAGCATTGAGGTCCGGATTGCCCGCAAGCGGTGGGTAGGGACCGCTGCCCAGTCCCGTCATGGCGTGACAAGCAGAGCAGCGCTGCGCGAATATCGCCTTGCCGCTTATTTCGGTGGCAGCCACGGCCGTCGCCGGGCGAACGGCATGGGCAAACGAGAATGCGACGTAGCCGGCGACCGTAAGCACGATGAGCGCCCGAAGTGTCATACCGCGATCCCCTCGCTCGAAAGCATTCAAACTTCACAGCGCTTACGCTCGCGTTGGAATCATCCTCTTAAGGAAGAGCAGCGGTTGAAGATAGGCGAGGCTAATTTGGAGTTCGTACTCGTTTTGCGCAAAAAAAAGCCCGCGAGCTTCGCGGGCTTCATACGATCGACGTCCCGTCGGTTTAACGTGTTTTCTCGTCCCGTAATGCGCCCCGCAGCTCGTTGACGAGCCCGGGACCGGGCGCGTGACCGTGACTTGAGACGGCATGTTCGGCTGCGGCCTTGAGCACTTCGGACTCTGAGCCCGAAATGGTCAGCGTGCAGTTCGCCTCGCTTGGGAATTCGCGACAGTCGATAACCTTGCGCGTGCTTGTTTGCATCTGAGTGCCTCCTGAAAGCTTAAGCTTTCTTAGCGTATTTGGTCGCGCCGAACCAGTCGACGACGACGACCGGCTCGTTCCCGACGACCCAGGCGTCATGTCCGCTCGGCAACGAGGTGACGTCGCCCGGCCCGGCGACCATCTCGGTGCCGTCGTCCATGCGAATCGCCAGTTTGCCCGAAACGTGGTATTGGAAGTGGGGGGCTTCGCAGCTCGACGTACCGGCGATCGGCTTGACGTCGGCGGACCAACGCCAACCGGGCTCGAAAACGAGCCGGCCGACTTCGGCGTCGCCGACTCCTACGATCTCCGCCCTGCCGTGCGGAAACGTGCGCACCTCATCGGGGCGGCTGAAGGTCTTGTGTTCGGTTCTCTGCTCGTGGTTATGCATGGTACATCCCCACCTAAGAACGAAGCGTGCGCCTAGCAGGAATAGTTACCAACCTGCAGGTAAGTAAGTTCTACTCTACTAGTAGGTAAATGTCAAGTGAAAACTCTTTCTCGTCCGTTGCCCGATCGGGCCCTCCCCAAATCGCGGTCGGCGGCCGCCGAAGGCGTGCTCGATGCGGCCGAGCAGTTAGCCCAAATTCGCGGCTTCAACGGCTTTAGCTACGCCGACGTGGCCGCCAAGCTGTCGGTCACAAAGGCCAGCATCCACTATCACTTCCCTTCGAAGACCGACCTCGGTCTGGCTCTGATCGAGAGATACGGCCTCATCTTCGGAGCGGCGCTCGAGGCGATCGAGCGCCAGACCGACGACGCCGGTGAGAAGCTGCGCCGCTATGTCCGCCTCTACGACAGCGTGATGTGCAGCGAGCGCATGTGCTTGTGCGGCATGCTCGCCGCCGAGTACGCGACGCTTCCCGAAGCGATGCAACGAGAACTCCGGCGGTTCTTCGACGCGAACGAAGTCTGGCTAGCCGCAGTCTTGGAGCGCGGGCGCCGTGAGGCTAAACTCAGATTCCGCGAATCGGCCCGCGAGCGAGCCCGCACGGTGCTCGGCGCGCTGGAGGGCGCGATGCTGGTGGCACGCACCTACGGCGACGTCCGGCGGTTCCGCTCGGCCGCGCGCAACGTGCTAGCGGATCTTGGGGTAGACTCCTAGGGCTAAGTCTCGCGCGTAGCGACCCGACCGCCCTCTAGGTCACGACGGCAACGTGCGATCGATTCAAGCCCGGCGAATAGATGTCGTTGATGTTCCAGTGGCCGCCCGTTGGAACGGCTTCGTTCTGCATCATCACGTCGACGACGAACGGTCGATTCGAAGCGATCGCCTTTTCCAGCGCAGGTTTGAATTCCGCCGCCGATCGAATTTGCACGCCGTCCGCCCCGTAGCCGCGAGCGATGGCGGCGAAGTCCGGTGAATACGGCTCACCGTCCCGGTAGAAAAGGCATCCGAACGGCGGTCCCGTAGTGGGCCATTTCGAGCCCTGCGATCGTTCCGTACGCGCGATTGTTCATCACGATCCACACGACGGGCACGTTCGCCTCGACGGCGGTCGCAATGACGGAAGGATTCTGGCCGAAGCCCGCCGTCACCGACGAGCGCGACGACGACCTTGTCCGGGTTTGGCCAGCTTTGCCCCGATGGCCGCGGGCGCGCCAAAACCCATCGTGGCGTATCCACCGGGCGTCAGAATGCTGCCCGGCGTGTAGATCGGGAACTGCTGCCCGACGCCGTTCTTATTCCAACCGACGTCGGTCGTAATGATGGCATCGCGCGGAAGCACCTCGCGCACGACCGAGAGGATGCGCTCCGGCCTCATCGGAAACGCGTCATCGTTCTGATGCCGAGCGTTGCTCTTCGCAAAAGCGTCGCGATTCGCAGCGATCTCTCGGATCAGCGCGCCGTTGCGCCGCCCGGCCGGCAGCAGTCGCTTGGCAACGCGATTGAGCACCTAGAGCGACTGCTTCAGGTCGGCGACGACGCCGATTTCCGCCGGATAGTTGCGGCCGATCTCACTAGGATCGATGTCGATATGGATCAGACGCGTCGGCGGGAAATTGAACGTGAAGCGCGGATCCCACGAACTGCAGTCCGCTTCGGAAAACCGTGTTCCAAGCGCGAGGATGTAATCGGCGGCCTTGCACTTCTCGTTGATGAACGCGGTTCCCCAGAAGCCCGTCATTCCGAGCGTCATCGGGTGATCGTCCGGCAGGACGCCCTTGCCCATCAGGCTGTGCGCAACCGGCAGGCTCAGGTGGGTCACGAACTCGTTGAGTTCCTCGGCTGCATCGGCAAGGATGACGCCGCCACCGACATAGACCAGCGGGTTCTTCGGCGCTCGAGAAGCGTTTGGACGATCCGCGCCGCGGTTTCATCGTCGATCGAGGGCTTGTGCAAGCTGCCGGGTGTTGAGTCCTTGGCGTTCAAAGAGTTCGACGTCGATCTCCTTCGAAAAAATATCCATCGGGACGGAGACCAGCACTGCGCCGGGCCGCCCGCTCTCGGCAAGCTGGAACGCCTTTTCGATGATCTCCGGAAACAAGTCGGGCCGGTCGACGCGCCAGGCGCGCTTGACAAAAGGACGATAGATTTCGAACTGCGACGCGTCGGAGTGGAGGTTCACTTCTTGGTGCGGATGTTTGCCGTGATAGTGGCTCGGCACGTCGCCGGCGATCACCACCATGGGGATCGAATCGAGGGCGGCGTTCGCTACGCCGGTAGCCGCGTTCGTGAGCCCGGGCCCGAGGTGGCTCAGAACGACGGCGGTGCGGTGGCTGGCGCGCGCGTAACCATCGGCTGCATGCGCCGCGATCTGTTCGTGCCGCGTATTGATGAAGCGGATCTTCTTGCTCTTGGCCAGTTCGGCGAGGACGGCAATATTGGTATGGCCGCATAACCCGAAAACGAATTCGACGTCGCGGTTCTCGAGGTAGCGTACGAGTTGACGTGAGATGAGTTCTTTCACGAAGCCCTCCTCAGGGCGTCGATCATCGCCGGATAAATGGATTGGGTACGTCGAGATCTGCGGAGATCCAGACGCACTTCGTTTCGAGATATTCTTTGATCGCGTCGATCCCCGATTCGCGCCCCACACCCGAATCCTTGTAGCCACCGAACGGCGACGTAAAGCTGGTGGCGCGATAATTGTTGACCCAGACCGTCCCGGCCTTGAGCTTGTCGGTCATCAGCATCGCGCGACGCAGGTCTTTCGTCCAGACGGCGGCGGCTAATCCAAAAGCGATGTCGTTGCCGATTCGTATCGCGTCGGCTTCGTCTTCGAAGCGGATGACGGCGAGCACGGGGCCGAACACTTCCTCTTGCGCGATTCGCATGCTGTTTTTCACCTCGACGAATATCGTCGGTTCGACGAACATGCCCGCGCCGAGGTCGGGCCGGCTGTTGCCCCCGAGAACGCAGCGCGCGCCCTCGTCCCGCGCGATCTGAATGTACGAGAGGATCTTCTCGAATTGCGGCCGCGTCGAGATCGGTCCGATCTGCGTGTCGGGTTGCGTCGGATCCCCGATCTTCGCGGTCTTCACGAACTCGACGAGTTTCGCGACGAAAGCGTCGTGGATGCTTTCCTGCAACAACAGCCGGGAGCCGGCCTGGCAGCTCTGGCCCGAAGCCGCGAAAATCCCGGAGACGACGCCCTTCACCGCTTGGTCGAGGTCGGCGTCGTCGAAGACGATATTCGGCGACTTACCGCCCAGCTCGAGGGTTACGGTCTTGAGTCCCCGCGCAGCGAGCTCGTAGATCCGGCGCCCCGCGGCATCCCCGCCGGTAAATCCGATGTGCGCGACCTTGGGGTGCGTTACCAGGGCCTCGCCGACTTCGACGCCGAGTCCCGTGACGACGTTGACGACGCCGTCCGGCAGGCCGGCCTCCGCGGACAGTCGAGCAAATTCAATCATCGACGCCGAGGTGAACTCAGAGGGTTTGACGACCACGGTGCAGCCGGCGGCTAAGGCCGGCGCTAACTTCCAACTGGTTAGCGTCAGAGGCGAGTTCCACGGCGTAATGATTGCGACGACGCCCTTCGGCTCGAACTTCGTGTAAGCAAAAACGCCTTTCTTGTCGGTTGGAATTACCGAGCCTTGAATCTTGTCCGCCAGACCGGCGTAGTACTTGAAGTAGTCGCCCACGTATCGCACTTGGGCGATGACCTCCGAGGCGAGCTTACCGTTGTCACGCTGCTCGATCTCGGCTAAGCCGCGTAGCATTGGCGACAACGAAATCGCCGAAATTCCAGAGCATATGTCCGCGCTGCGTTGCGGTGCACTCCGGCCATCGACCCGTCTTGAAAGCGTTGCTCGCCGCCGTCACGGCAGTCTCCACGTCCCGCGCGTCGCTCCGTGCTATCCACGCCCACACCTCGCCGGTGAACGGATTCTCCGTCGGTAGATATTTGCCCGACGCGGGCTCGACTGCCGAGCCATTGATGTAGTTATCGTACTTGGGGAGTTCGACCGAGATTGACATGGCGTCGCCTTTGCGAGATGGAGGCGGACCCCGAAGCTTTGACAGTTCGGCGCTTTGCTCATCCGGAGCGGCGCCGTCCGGGAGCGGCTGAGCGCGAGGTCGCGCCACATCGCGGCCCGAGCCCGCCTGCGGAGGCCGCGAGAAATCCGCGGACGCGCAGCGAGGGGCGCTCGGTTCACGGCGACTTCGGACTCGCACACTCGAGCGTTTCCGGACACTGCACCACGCGATCCACAAGCGGGCGCCGCCCGGGATCGTTGGCATGAAAAGAGCCCGTCGCTACGGGCTCTAATCTCTGAAGATGAGGAGGCTCAAACTCCTGACATTGGACTTGCCAATTCGCTTCAGGCGGTGCGGGTAGTGCGTCGGCACTGGAAACGGTTCATTCTAGCGTTTGCCGGCGTGCGTCGCCGTCCGTCCCAATCCGACTACCGGAAGACGACCCAAACCGACCAACACGAGATCTGCGGCACCGAGTGCAACGACCGTGACCTCGCGCCGTGTCAGCGCGACCTTCAATAAAATGCGACGCGATAGCACCAGAACGATTCCCATGAGGACAAGCATGACGCCCATGCTGAGACAAGCGACTTGCAAGCTCTTGAGTGCGATCATGGAAGGTTCCCTTGCGAGCGTGAACAGCTTGGTGCGCCTGCGCTTCGACGGCCGGCTCGAGGAACTCCCTGGTTCAGCGGGAGTGCGAGCCGTTCAGTGTTGCCGCGCACTTCCTTGAGCTTGCCTTCGCCGTGACGGCTGTCACGCTGTCCAAACCGTTTTGCGCGTCGCCGCAGCCCCAGCGTGGCGCCTTGTCCTTTGCATCTTGGGCCCGATGTGGTCCAGGAGACCGAGGGATTGCGCCGGCGCTGCTCACGCGCTCGCGAGCCCTCGCGCGTCGCCCGCCACGCATCACGCGGCGCGCGGCGAACGACGGCAACGATTGGCGGGCCGTACAGGTAGCATCGCAGCGTCGGAGCGCCGTTCGTGATCAGGAAAATCAAGTCGACCGGATCCGCGAGGCCCTTCTTTTGCCCGTCCGTGCCGCTGCGTGAGGGCTGCGAGCTCCACGTCACCTCGGTTGATACGCCGGCGTGACGTTTCCGTCTTCGTCCTTACCAATTTCGAGGTAGCCGCCGACTTCTTGGACTGCCTAGGTACGTGCGCGCTTCACGATCTGCGACACTTCCTTGCTAGCGCGATGATTAGCGAGGGTGTACCGGTGACGAATCAATCGTGTGCCGCCACCGAAGAAAAAGGGCCCGACGTCGTGAGGGTCTGGCTGTCAAAAGTGGCTGCCAGCGCTTTTTTGACGGACCTCTCATTTCGCCGGAAACCCTTGGTTCAGCGGCTGTGGAGATGAGGAGGCTCGAACTCCTGACATCCAACTTGCAAAGCTGGCGCTCTACCAACTGAGCTACATCCCCACGGGCTCGTGGGACTATTAGCGTCCGCGGGATTCGCTCACTGTCCGGGAGTGACCATCGTTTAGCAGCCTATGCGAGAGCGCCGTAAGGGACAATGCGCCACAATTCAGCGTGGCGGTTCCGGGTACTGGCTGCGAATTACAGGCAGAGGTCTCTTCGAGGCACGCCCAGTCGGCTGATAAACAGCGTGATGCAATACGGTCCGTAGCTTCCAAACTGAAGGTAACCTGGCCGCTTGCGTTCGTGGTCATCGTGCTCAAGATGGGTGGCGCGGGTGTAACCCCGTCCGATTCGAGCGCTCTCGAAAGATTGACCGTCGCACCAGCCTGCGGGCCACCACCCGGAGCGTTCACCGTCACGACGAGCGAACTCGCGTTCTTTGCGTGCTTGGCGTATTGTTATTGCTGCCGCTGCACGCGCACAGCGCAAGTACAACGGAGCCCGTAAAGAAAAAGGCGCGGATTCATTAGGCCTCTACAACTTCGATCAGAGAGACGCCCTTCGAAGTGAGGGTCGAGACCTCGGTTCGGCCACTGGTTATCGCGTTCCACTATTCGCCAAAAGTCCGCGATTAACCGTTGCCTCGCTCCGGAGTCCCTCGTAACCTCGGTCCACTCTATCGGGGGTGCCAACTTGTGCAGGCTCGATCCGTCGCTTGAAGCCTTCACCGACGAGACCGGATCAAGATTGCGGCCGAGCAGCGATAGCGAAGCGCTAGATCAGGTTCCGGCGCGCAAGCTCGAGGGGGAGCGCAGCGCGTTGACACCTTGCCGGCATCTCAGCCGGGTGGTAGGCGGCCGAAAAAGCCCTTCCAACCGTTTCGCAACGGCTACAGCGCTCGGGTACAAAAAAGCCCGTAAGCACGGGCTTTCTCTGGTGGGCCATCCTGGGTTCGAACCAGGGACCTCATGCTTATCAAGCATGCGCTCTAACCAGCTGAGCTAATGGCCCGAAAGGAGCCTGGCTTCATTCCAGGGGCGGGCCGGCGCTCCTGTCCGCGGCGGCTAGATCAAGGCGATCCACTTCTTGATGAGTTCGTCGTCCTTTTTGCGCTGCTCCATCGCCATGTCGCGCAGGATGTTCATCTCGCGCAAGAATTCGGCGCGCTGCTGCTGGGAGTAGTCGAAGTCGCTGCGCAGGCGGTCGAGCCGGGCGTCGCGGTCCTGGATTCGTACCTGCTGGCGCAGCATCAAGAGTTCGGCCCGGCGTACGAGCTCGTCGCTGAGCGCTGGAGGCCGAGTCGGGGACGGGATCTGCCGTGTCGTCGGGCGGTAGGGCGGACGCTCCCGCTGCGTCGACGGCAGGCGGGCCGGCCTGCGAGCGCCGCCGGCGCGCCGGCTTCGATCGCGCACGAGTCGGCTCAATCTTTCACCGTCTTGATGAATTCTTTGAGGATGCTGATGTCGGCTTCGCGCTGCTTCATCGCAACGTCGCGTAGCGTGTTCATCTCGCGCATCTGCTCGGTTTTCTCATCCTCGGCCTCGTTGAAGAGCGTCGATTGCCACTCCATGTCGAGGTTGTGGCGCATGTTCTCGGCGTTGAGGCCGAGCTGGGCCCACTCGTAGGCTTGATCGAGCTGCTGCTGTGCGGCGATCGTCGGGTCGGAGGTCGGCGAAATGTTGCCGCCGTTGCCGGCCGTACCGTTCGAGACCGTCGAACTGACGGCATTGGCGACGGCAGCGACGGGGTTGCCGGTCGTGAGCAGCGTCATGCCGCCGTTGACGATCCCGCTTAAGAGATTGAAGCCCATGTAGCGTACTCCGGAAAGCGTGTGGGTGCGGTTAGCCGTCGATATCGGACGTCGCGCGGTCGCTCGAGTCGGCAGCTAGCAGGATCGACGAGCGATGCCATCGCCTGGTCGGCCGAGTTCGCTTGCTGGCCGCCGCCTTTGCCCGACTTCGCTCGAGTAGGAGGTGAACGACCAATTCGGCGGCGTGAAGGCCGGAATCGAAAGTTGCGGGACTTGAGCCGCTACGTCGGCCAGTGCGTTTGTGTTCGCGACGGCCGTCGGCGCTTCGTCGATCGCCGTTTGCTGCGTCGCCTGCTGGATTGCGGCGTAGTGCTGCATGACCGAATCGGCGTAGCCGAGCTGCTGTCCGCCGGGCCATGTCGTGACCGTCCCGGAGGCCGTCGGCGATCCCGAGTTATAAGCCGACAGGGCGGCCCGGACGTTGCCGCCATTTTGGGCGATGAGGTCCGACAGCATCCCGGCGGCGTAGTTTGCATTCTGGGTCGGCTGCATCGCCGCCGGGGTCGCCGCGAAAGCGTGGTAGCGGTCGTCGATCTGAAAAAGCCCACGTCCGTGGCCGCCGTCGCCGACGATGTTTGCGCCCGAGTTGCTGCCGGGGCCGCCGGTCTCTTGGGCAGCGACGGCGGCCAGCAGCGCGGGGTCGAGTCCATGAGCTCGAGCCGCGCTCGCGATCGTGCTCCCGAAGCGGATTCCGGGCAGTGCGTCCATAAAGGTGCGACCTCCCAAGGCGAGTTCCGCCCTTCGTTCACGCCGCGGGGCCGCGTTGACAAGGCTTGCACGTCTCCTTATTATTGGAGGGTTGTCTTGGCGCCGGGAAAACGACTGAAGTGACGAAGCCGATCGATGTCGGGAGCGTCCTGGCCTCGGGCCGGGCACTCGAGGTTAGCGAAACGGTCAGCCTTCCGGCGTTCGAATCGTTTACGTTCGAGGAGCCCGCCGCCGTCGCGCTCGACGTCCGGCGGGTGGGACAGGGACTCGACCTCCGCGGGACGATCGACGTGGCGGTCCTCGCCCCGTGCGCTCGCTGCCTGGACGACGTCCGGTTCCCCCTTCACCTCGAGGTCGCTGAGCGGCTCGAGCCCGGCGCGGCGCCGGAGATCCTCGGCGAAAACAACGTCCTTTCCGGCGACCACCTCGACCTCGCCGACCTCGTTCGGCAACTTATCGACTCGGCGTTACCGTTAACGCTCTTGTGCTCCGACGATTGCAGCGGGCTTTGCGCCCGGTGCGGAAACAAGAGCGACGCCTGCCGCTGCGAGCACCCCCCATCGGAGTAGACCATGGCCAACCTTAAATGGAAGACCCCGCGTTCCAAGACGCGCAGCCGGCGCGCCGCGAATTGGAAGCTTTCCCCCGTCACCACCGTCGAATGTTCGCAGTGCCACCAGCCCAAGCTGCCGCACTTCGTTTGTCAGAACTGCGGCTTCTACGACGGCCGTAAGCTGATCGAACCCAGAGACGAGCACGCCGGCCATTCACACGGCTAGCCTCAACGGCGCGCACGGCCCCTACGGCGCTCGCATCGCGGGCGTCGGTCATTATGTGCCCGAGCCCGTCATGAGCAACGACGACTTCGCGAAGATCCTGGACACGTCGGACGAGTGGATTTCGACGCGGACCGGCATGAAAGAGCGGCGCTACGCGCCCCGCGAGATGGCCTCGTCGGATCTGGCGACGCGCGCCGCGCAACACGCGCTGAAGCGAGCCGGTATGTCGGGCAGCGACATCGATTGCTTCATCGTCGCGACGGTCTCGCCCGACTATCATTTTCCGGCCACGGCTTGCATCGTCGCGGCGAACCTGGGGGCGGTCGGTAAGGCCGCTTTCGACATCGAGATCGCCTGCAGCGGTTTCATCTACGCGCTGCCGATCGCGGCGAGCTTCGTGCGTTCGGGTGTCTTTCGCCGGGTGATGATCATCGGGGTCGAGACGCTCTCACGCATGCTCAACATGGAGGATCGCAGCACGGCGATCCTGTTCGGCGACGGGGCCGGTGCGACGATCGTCGAGCGTGCGGAGGTCGACTCGTTTCTTGCTTGCGAGCTCGGCGCCGACGGAAAGAACCCGGAGTTGCTCTACGTCCCCGCGGGCGGCTCGCGCGAACCGTTGACGGCGCAAGCGATCGTGGAGAAACGCGATAAAGTCGCGATGAGCGGGCGCGAGATCTTTAAATACGCGGTAACGAAAATGGTCGAGACGTCGCGTAGCGTGCTCGCCGAAGCGAACCTTACGACCAGCGACGTGACCTGGATGATCCCGCACCAAGCCAACTTGCGCATCATGGAAGCGGCCGCGAAGCGTTTGGAGATCGGGCGCGAGCGGATCATCGTCAATATCGAGAAATACGGGAACACCTCGTCGGCCTCGATCCCGATAGCGCTCTCGGAGTCGATCGAACGCGACGTTCTGCGCGACGGCGATCTTATTTTGTTCACCGGCTTCGGCGGCGGCCTCTCGTGGGGTTCGATCGCGTGGCGCTGGGCGGCCTGAGGGTGCGGGTCGCGGTCGTCTTTCCGGGTCAAGGCTCGCAAGCCGTCGGCATGGGCGGCAAACTGGCCGAAAGCTCGCCGGTGGCGGCCGATCTCTTTCGCCGAGCCGAACGCATCCTCGGGTACGATTTGCTCGCGCTCGTACAGAACGGACCCGAAGAGAAGCTGCGCGAGACGCACTTCAGTCAACCGGCGATCTTCGTGACGAACTATGCGCTGGCCGCGGCGGCGGGCGACGCGCTGCAGCCCGCCGTCAGCGCGGGGCATTCCTTCGGCGAATTCTGCAGCCTCACGTTGGCCGGCTCGCTTCCCTTCGAGACGGCCCTCGAACTGGTGCGCGAGCGCGGGCTCGCCATGCAAGAGGCGGCGGAACGTTCGCCGGGCGCGATGAGCGCCATTCTCGGGCTCGCACCCGAAGCCGTCTTGGCGGCGACCGAGGCCGCGCAGGCCGAAGGCGTCGGGCGCGTACGGCCCGCGAACTTTAACGCGCCCGGCCAGATCGTCATCAGCGGCGACGACGACGCGGTCGCCCGGGCGGGCGAACTCGCGCTGGCCGCGGGCGCCAAGCGGGTCGTGGCCCTGAACGTGTCCGGGGCATGGCACAGCGAGCTCATGGCGCCGGCGCAGGCGCGCTTCGCGCCCTTCGTCGAGCGGGCGCACTTCGAACTGCCGCGCTTTCCCGTCATTTCCAACGTCGACGCGCAGCCGTACCGCGACGTGGCCGTCATCAAGCGGAATCTTATCCGGTCGGTAACCGAGGAAGTGCTCTGGCACGCGACCGCAGAGCGCCTGCTGCACGAGGTCAAGCCGGAGCTCGTCGTCGAGTTCGGCGGCTCGGCCGTGCTGGCGCCGCTCTTTAAACGCGTAGCCGATGCACCGCCCGCGCTGCACGTCGGTGACGAGCGTGGGCTCGAGCGCCTGAGCGAGCGCCTCCAAACGGCCGCCGCCTCGTGAGCGCCTTGAGCGGGCAGGTGGCTCTGGTAACCGGCGCGAGCCGGGGAATCGGCCGCGCGATCGCGGTCGACCTGGCCCGGGCGGGTGCCGATCTCGCCATCCTCGGGCGCGATGCGGCGAGCTTAGCGGCGACGGCCGGCGCGGCGCGGGACGCGCGTCCCGGCGCGCAGGTGCTCGAAACGCTTGCCGACGTGACGGATCCAGCCGCCATCGACGACGCCGTCAAAGCCACGCTCGAACGGCTGGGGCGCGTCGATATCGCGGTCGCGAACGCCGGACAGGCGGTCGACGGTCTGATCGTCCGCCTGAAGCCGGCCGACCTGGAAACCGTGCTCGCGGTCAATTTGAAGTCGGCCTTCTACCTTTGTAGCGCGGTGGCGCGGCCCATGATGAAGCAGCGCGGAGGCGCAATCGTACTGGTTTCCAGCGTCGTGGGCCTCAGCGGTAACGCGGGCCAGGCGGCCTATGCCGCCGCCAAGGCGGGTCTGCTCGGCTTGGCAAAGTCGGTAGCAAAGGAATTGGGCTCGCGGAACGTAAGAGTGAACGCCGTCGCGCCGGGTCTGATCGAGACGTCGATGACCGAATCGATGCCCGAGCAGGCGCGCGCTCACTTCCTCTCTGCGGTCCCGCTCGGACGTTCGGGAACGCCGGAGGACGTCAGTGGGGTCGTCACGTTTCTGTGCTCGGATGCGGCGCGATATGTAACCGGTCAGACGATCGTGGTCGACGGCGGCTTTTTGATGTAATCGCGCGTGTGCGCGCATAGGGAGATCATGGCGGATACGACTAGCACGACCTTCGATAAGGTCAAGAAGATCATCGTCGAGCAGCTTGGCGTCGACGAAGCCGAAGTGACGATGGACGCATCGATCACCGACGACTTGGGAGCCGACTCGCTCGATCAGGTCGAGTTGGTCATGGCTTTCGAGACCGAGTTCAATATCGATATCCCCGACGAAGAGGCCGAAAAGATCAAGACGGTCGGCGATGCGGTACGCAAAATCGACGAGAGCGCGCCGAAAAGCTAATCTTGTTCGAGGGTCTGAGCGAGCGCCTCGGGGCAATCTTTCAACGCCTGAGCGGGCGCGGGCGGCTGACTGAAGCCGACGTCAACGAAGTCGCGCGCGAAGTTCGCATCGCGCTGCTCGAGGCCGACGTCAATCTTGCGGTAGCGAAAGACTTCGTCGCCAAGGTCAAGGAGCGCGCGGTCGGCGCGGACGTCCTGGCCTCGCTAACGCCGGCGCAGTCGGTTATCAAGATCGTGCACGACGAACTCGTCGCCCTGATGGGCGGCGCGCAGGCGCGACTGCAGTTTTCCGATGCGCCGCCGAGCGTCATCATGCTCGTGGGCTTGCAAGGTTCGGGCAAAACGACGCATGCGGGGAAACTGGCGTTACGGCTGAAGGAACAAGGCCGGCGTTCGCTGCTCGTCGCCGCCGACGTCTACCGGCCGGCCGCTGTCGCGCAGTTGCAGACGCTTGGCAAGCAACTCGATCTTCCCGTCCACGCCGAGAGCGGCAGCGATCCGGTCGCGATCGCACGCGACGGCGTCACCGAAGCCAAACGGCTCGGGATCTCGACCGTCATCGTCGATACGGCGGGCCGGTTGCAGATCGACGAGCCGTTGATGCTCGAACTGGAGCGGATCAAGTCGCCGCTACGCATCCCAAAGAGATCCTGTTCGTCGCGGATGCGATGACGGGCCAAGAAGCGACCAAGGTTGCCAAAGCGTTCCACGACCGTCTCGGGATCACGGGCGTTATCCTGACCAAGATGGACGGCGATGCGCGTGGCGGGGCGGCGCTGTCGATTTTCGCAACGACTGGAGCGCCGATCAAGTTCGTCGGCATCGGCGAGAAGCTGCCGGCCCTCGAGCCGTTCTATCCCGACCGTTTGGCCTCGCGCATTCTCGGCATGGGCGACGTCCTTACGCTGATCGAGCGCACGCAGAGCGTTTACACCGCGGAGCAGGCCAAATCGCTCGAGCAGAAGCTGCGCAAGAACGACTTTACGCTCGACGACTTTCTCGATCAACTGCGTCAGGTACGCAAGATGGGCTCGATGAGCGAGATCATGAAGATGATCCCCGGCATGTCCAAGGCGTTGCCCAAAGACGTCGAGATCGACGAGCGCGACCTGTCGCGCGTCGAGGCGATCATCTGCTCGATGACGCAGCACGAGCGGCGCCGTCCCGACGTCCTCAACGGTTCGCGCCGCAAGCGGATCGCCGCCGGCAGCGGCACGCAGGTCGCCGACGTGAACCGCCTCGTGAAACAGTTTCGACGCTTCCCGCCAGATGATGAAACAATTCGGCGGCGGGAAACGCATGCCCGGGCTGCCCCGGCAGCGCGGTCCCTCTCTCCAACGCTAAGAAAAGACAACACAACAGCATGGTCAAGATCCGTTTGCGCCGCATGGGCGCGAAGAAACAGCCGACCTACCGATTCGTGGTCACCGACGCGCGCGCGCCGCGCGACGGGCGCTTCATCGAAATCGTCGGCCACTACAACCCGCGCACCGAACCGAAAACGGTCGTCGTCGACGAGGCGAAGATCAAAGAGTGGCTGGCCAAGGGCGCACAGCCTTCGGATCCCGTTCGCCGGCTGCTCGCTGAAAAAGGCCTCGTCGAGCGCGGACCGATTCCGGCGAGCAAGCGCGCGCCGAAATCCAAGAAGGACGCCTAGTCCGTGAGCGCGTTCGACGACGAATTTGGCCTCTTCGGCGACGAGGCCGGCGACGAGGAAGAGCGGAAGTCGACGCTGGGGGCGCGCACGATCGCGTCGCCCGACGCCGCGAACGACGAAATCGAGCCCGAAGACGAGCCGGTACGCCGGCGCGCGCGGCGCGCCCCGGGCGAGAAGTTCGAAGGCGGAGCGCCGCGTTTCTACCGGCGCAGCGACGCGCCGCAGCGGCCGCCGATTCCCGACGAAATCGCGCACCCGCGAGCCGTCGAGCTGTTGACCTTTCTCGCGAAGCGGCTCGTGGCCAAGCCCGATGCGGTTGCCGTCGAACTCCATCCGGATTCGCGCGGTGCGGTTCTCGAACTCGAGGTCGATCCCGAAGACCTCGGCAAGGTCATCGGACGCGGCGGACGCGTCGCGCAGGCTCTGCGGACGCTCGTACGCGCCGGTGCCGAAGGGCGCGTGACCGTCGACATCGTCGACGTCGACGACGAAGAGCTGCCCGAGGACGAAGCGGATGGCGGCGAAGTGCAGAGCGAGGCTCCTGGGAACGTTTAACCGGATCGCGATCGCACTCGCCTTGGCGGCGGTCGCGGATCTGCTTTCGAAGCGCTCGATCGTGGCGTCGTTTGTTCCCGGCCAGCGGCACGTCGTCATTCCGGGAGCATTTGCGCTGGTGTACGTGCAGAACGTGCATGGAGCGATGGGATTGTTCGGTAACCGCGCCGGGTTTCTCGTGTTGCTGGCGGCGGTCGTGCTCGCGACGCTCGGCTGGCTTCTGCGCGACGGGCTGCGGCGCTCGCCGCTCGTGCAGATCGGCTTCGGCATGGTGGCCGGCGGGGCTCTAGGCAACATCGCCGATCGTATCGTGCACGGCTACGTCGTCGACTTTCTAGCTTTTTGGACGTTCTACGTCTTCAACGTTGCCGACGCGTGCATAACCGCAGGCGTCGGGTTGATCGTCCTCGCTTCGTTCGAACCGCGCCGAGCCTCGGCGTGACGCGGCTGGCGGTCGGCAAAATCGTCGGCGTCTTCGGCGTCAAAGGCGAATTGAAGTGCGCCCCGAGTTCGCTCGGCACGAATGCGATCGTGGCGGGACGCGAGTTTGCGTGTTCGCCGCTCGATGGAGCCGAACGGCTGCGCTGCACGAGTGCGCGGCGGCATCACGAGCGGCTCGTCGTCGCGTTCGAGGGGGTCGCGAGCGTCGAGCGGGCGCGCGAGCTGATCGGCTGCGAGCTCTTCGCCGAGCGCGAAGCGATCGAGCTCGCTCCCGGCGAGTACTTGGACCGCGACTTGATCGGACTGCGTCTGCTGGACAAAACGGGTCGCGAGTTGGGCAAAGTCGTCGGTGTCGAGCATCTGCCCGCTCAGGACTGTCTGGTGATCGCTCCCGGCCGGGCGCTCGTTCCGCTGGTGCGCGCTTTTGCGCCGGCGATCGATCTGGGCGCCGGGACGATCGTTATGTCGCTGCCCGAAGGCCTGCTGGAGCCGTAGTCCGGGCCGCGTGCGGGTGGCGCGCGAGCGCCGCAGCCGCCCCGTCGGCGACGCGATCGAGTGCGGAGTTCACGCCTCCCTTAATGTTCGTTAGGCTTTGCGCGCTCTCGCGCACCAGCGCGTTGCCGCTGCAATCGTAGCCCACGACGTCGAACTGAACCGAATCGGCTTCGCCCGCCGAGTTCTTGTCGATGGAGAGCGTACCGGCGTAGAGCATGCTGACGCCGGTTTCGGTGCCGCACAGCTGGCCTGCGTTATCGATCGGGTTCGCCGCAAGCGCGCCGTTGGAGCGAACGGCGCTGACGCCGCGATGCTTGAGCGACGCAACGAGCGAATCCGCGACGTGAACTTCAGCGCTCTGATCGCCGCCTGAGACGGCGAGCACGATGACGCCGCCGCGCGGGAGAGCGGCGACGCGCGCCTGGGCCGCAGCACTAGGCGCCGCGCTGGGTAACGCGATGGGCGCGCGCGTCGCGGACGCGGTGGCCGTTTGCGGCCCGGCTGAGGGAGCGGCCGATGGAGCGGCTGGGACCGGTGTCGCCGCCGCTTTCTTGTGATGGAAGATGGAGGCGATGTTCGTAAGCGCGCCCTGGCTCGCGACCTCGCTGGCGGTCGGTACGGGCGTGCTGGTCGGCCCCGCTCGGTCGAGCGACGCCAGCCCGCGGCCGGCGTGGTGCAGGATGGCGTCGCGCAGCAACTCGGCTTGCGCACCGGCTTCGGCGTAGGTGCTGACGACCGCGGTCGTGCTATAGACGACCGTTCCGCTGTAGGTACTGACGACTTGCGCCAGCATCGAGACGTCCTGGCCGAGCGGCGTCAAGTATCCGGTGACGTAGTAGTCGGCGTCGATTTTGCGGGCCGCTTCGAGGAAGTCTTTGCGCTCGGTTCCGGGCGTCGCCGGTTTCACCGTGAGCCCGCCCCCTTCGGCGATGCGCGTCGAGAAGAGGACCGCGAGATTCGAACCGGCTTCGGGATTCGTGCCGGCCGTCAGCGTCAGAGGATAGACGACGACGACCGGCGGCGGTCGCACGTCGGTTGCGCCGAGTAGCGTTACCGAGAAGGTGGCGAGGATCAGCGCGAGGGGCAGAAAGCGGGGCGTCACGCCGTGCGCCGTTCGAACGCCGCGTCGCGCGGAAGCTCGGCCGGCCGTCCGAGTTCGAGCCACTGTGCGCTAACCTGCGCGCCGAACAAAAAGATCGTTCCCATATAGTAAAACCAAATCAGGAGAAGTGCGAAGGCGGCGAGCGCGCCGTAGACCTTGGAATAGTCGACGTGGATCGAGTAGACGGCAAAGGCGATCTGTGCCGCTTCCCAGAGGAACGTCGTAACGAGCGCGCCCGGCACGCCGAACCAAATCCCGACACGGCGATTGGGCAGATAATTGTAAAGAAGCCAAGTGATGACGAAGACGAGCACGATCGAAACGCCGTACGACGCGATCTGCGTCGAGAGCGCGGAAGTGCGGAGGCCTCCGTAGGCAATCACGAACGAAATCGCGAGGGGAATCGCCGTCGCGATGACCAGCAGCAAGGCGAGGATGGGTAACGTCACGATCGCCACGACGATGTCCTTGAAGAGTGGCCGGCCCTGCGGCACCCCGAGTGCCCGATCGAGGGCGTAAGCGAGCGTTTGGAAGAGGTTCTTTCCCGACCAGACGAGCGCGACCACGGCGAGCAGCCCCGAGATGCTCCGGTTCGCCACGAGGTGCTGGAGGTTCGCGAGCACGATGCCGCGCAGGCTCGGCGCAACGTCCTTGAGCAGCGCGACGGCGTTTTGCGGTCCGACCTGGTCGCCGTAGACGAAGGCAAGCACGGCAAAGGCGAGCATCAGGAGCGGAAAAACGGCAAAGACGGCGTTGAAGGCAATCGCTTGCGCGAGCATCGCGCACCCATCTTGCGAAAAGCGAAGCCCGGCAGCCCGGAACACCTCGATAACCCGTCGCATTAGTTCATTCTACTCATGTTCGCAGCGTTCGTCGTGACCGTCCTGATCGACGGCTCCCTGGTCGCTACGTCGATGCCGGCCAGGCTCGACGCCGGAACGGTCGCCGCGCCCGTCGACCCCTTCGTACGCCTCATCGCGCGGCGCGTTACGGTCGACGCAGAGCACGGCCGTATAACGTTCGAAAGAGACGGCCGGTGCCTTACCGTCGCTCTCGGCTCGCGAGCGGCCCAGACCGGCCGGTCGAGCCGGGCGCTTCCCATTGCTCCTTACCTGCGCGATGGCCGGGTGATTATCCCGCTCGCAGCGACCGCGCGCGCCCTTGGAGCGGTGGTGAACTATAACGCCCCGGCGCGGCGCGTCGAGATTCAGCTGCCCGCGCCTTCGCCTTTGGCGAGCCTGCAGCCGGATCGCAGCTGGACGCCGCCGCCCGCGACGCCGGCGCCGGCGACGCCACGCGCACCGTTGCCTAGCGAACCAACCGCTAGCGGGCCGCCGCGCCCGCGCCGGACGCCGATCCTACTCGACGCGCACGACCGTATCGATCCAATCTAGGTACGCGGCGCTTCCCGCAACGATCGGCAGCGCGACGATTTCGGGCGTCTCGTACGGATGGAGTTCCGCGATGCAGCGCTCGAGTTGCGGATATGCGGCTGCCGTCGTCTTGAAGACGCAAGCCCACTCTTCGGCCGATTGGAGGACGCCTTTCCAACGGAAGCGGCTCGCGAAGGGCCCTTCGATGCGCGCGCAGGCTACCAGGCTTCGCGCGAGCGCTTCGCGCGCGATGCGCTCCGCGTCCTCTCGCTGCTCGAGCGTAGTCGTCACTTGGAGATAGGGAAACGGTGCCGGCGTACTCCGCATCGCGAGCTTTACTTCTCGGGAACGGGCGTGGGTTTATGCGGCGGCGGATGCTGCGGTGCGGCCGGAGGATGCGGCGGTGCCGTATGCGGGACGCTTGGCGGCGGCGGAGCCGTGCGCGGGACGTACGCCGGAGCTGCCGTATGCGGCACCACTTGCGGCGGCGCCGTGTGCGGCACGAAGGCGGGTGCAGCCGTGCGCGGGACGAAGGCGGGCAGTGGAGTGTGGTATGGCGCCGCAGTGCGGAGCGTTCCGTCCGCCGGTTCGGTGCGATACGGCGCGGGCGGAGGCGCGGTGCGGGTCTCGCCGGTTGCTGCCGGATGGCTCGGCGTTGCGAAACGATCCCAGGCGCTCGGCGTGCGCGCCGGCGCGGCGGGAAGCGCGGTAGCCGGCGGGCGGAGTTCGCCCTGAGCCGAGGGACGCTCGACCGGAACCGATGGACGCTCGACCGGAACCGATGGACGCTCGACGGCAGCCGGCGGTGTGGCGCGCCGCGCGGGACCCGGCGCGACCGGACGTGCCGCGGGCGGCGGCGTCACGGCGCCGGGGATCACCGCATGCGGATAAGCCTTCTGGGTTATCGTGGTAACTTGCTGACGCTCTTGCGTGAAGCTCTTCACCGGCGGCGGCGTCGCTTTGAAACCGTGAAAGAGGCTGGGATTGGGTGGACGTCCGACGGCGGTCGCCGGAACGGGGCGTGACGTGTACTTGAGGTTTTCGGTCGTCGGCACGATCGGGATGGTCGAGGTGATGAGGTGCGCGCTGCGAAGCTGCGTTTGCGCGACCGGAACCGGGTGCGTGAAGACGCCTTGGTTGAAGTGTTGCGTCGACACCGCGGTGACGCCGCCGGTTACGGCCGCATTGCGATAGACGTTCGTAATGTTCGTAACGTTGGTGACGTTCGTGACGTGGGTGATGTTCGTAATGTTAGTCACGCTCGTGTTGTTATAACCGGGACCCCACCACGGATGGTAGACGTCGTGCGGGGCAAGCGGGATCCAGCCGATGTTTCCGAAGCCGCCGCCGGCGGCGCCGCCACCGAAACCGATGAAGACGACGAGCGCGGGCTGCCATACCGGCGGCGCATAGGCCGCTGCCGGCGGTCCAGGATACCAGCACCAGCCGGTGCCCGCGGCGTAGAACCAGCGCCCGTAATGATATGGCGCCCAGCCCCACGGCTCGGCGCTCACCCAGGTCCAACCGTAGTACGGCTGCCAGACCCAACTGCCGTCGCGATACGGCGCCCAGCCGGCCGGCTCGTTCGGCGTCCAAACCTCGCCGTACTGCGGCACGTTCAGCCATTGGCCGGCCGAATAGAGGTCGCTGCTGCCCGTGATTTGTCCGGCGTAGTTCGTATTGAGCGCTCGCCGGATCATGGCGTCGCGCTGCGCGTTCCAACTGTCGAAGGAGTTCGGCGGAATGGGGTCGCCGTCGTTCATTTGCGGACTCGATGCGGCACCCGAGGCGTAGACCGTCGTTCCTTGCGTCAGCGATTGCGTTCCGTCGGGCAAGATGATCTCCGCTTGACCGGTGCGGACGGTAACCTGCGTCGTGCCGTCGTTCGTTACGCTGACGATGTAACGCCCGGGCGTACTCGATCGAACGCCGATGGACGGCGTATCGATTTCGGGGTTCGCGTTCGTTTGGCCCAGGACGCTAAGATCGACCGTACCCTGCGCCAGCTGAACGACGTGGTTATCTGGATCCAGGTTGACGAAGCGGACCTGCGTGTCGGGTGCGACGCGCAACAGGTTGACGTAATCGAGCTGGACCTCCGTGCGGGAGCCGTCGTCCGTCGAGAGGTAGTCGCCGGCCATAATCGGCGCGTTGATGGCGGCTGCGAAGCTCTCGTTGGCGTCCCCGCGCTGGATGATGACGCCGCTGCCTTCGATGACGCTCATGCGCGCGACGCCGGGCGTTTGATCGTCGGCCCGTGCCGGCCCAAGCCCGAAGGTAGCGGCGACAAACGCGGCAAGGACGAGTGCGGCGGTGTTCCGGCGGTGAGAGAACCAGCGTTTCATCAACTTTGCCCCTAAAAAGAAAAGAAAGACGCTCTTAAATCAACGCGGTAAATCGTCGCTGGGTCATTAGAACGCGGTGAAGGAGATGGCCGAATCCGGACTTTAAGCCTGGTTCGACGTCCTTTGCTCAAGGAGTCGCGGTCGGATTCGGCTCCGTTTGTGACAGCGAACCGATCGAGGCGTCCGGCACGGAAATCGTACCTTGCGTGTCGGTGAGGCGTAGCACGAAATGGTTGAGATGCGGCAAGGTGCGGCATTGCGCGCCTTTCACCTCCGTCGTGCAAGCCGTGCCGGGTGGAACGAAGTCGCCGGCGGCGTCGCGTACCGCGTCGATGGCCCCGAGCTCGGTGCCGACCAGCGTGCACGGCGACGCCGTATCTTTGGGACACAGAACGCCGTCGATAATGGGAGCTCGCGCGAACGTGCCAGGAAGGTCCATCCAGCTGCTGGCGGCCTTCGTTTTCCCGTCGACGATTCGAATTTGCAGCGAACCAAACGCTCGATCGCCGAGCTCTTGCTCGGGGCGCAACGTTGCGAGGATTTGTGACGGCGAGCGGCGGTAAACGTCGACGTCCGGCACGCTCTCAGCGAGAGCGTCGGGTGCCGATTCATCGCAGGGAGACTCGTCGGGCACGGCGCGCCGAATTCGCACCTCGGGTTCGCGAGGCAACGCCCCTCCCGCCGAGGCGATGACGACGCCCAACGGCTCCGTGGCGAGCCGAACCGTGGGTGTCTGAGCCGAAAGAACTTGCAGAGCCTCGAGCGCGGGACGCGCCGGGCCAACGTGTAGTACGAAGATCTCACCGGGCGATCCGTCGTGCGACACGAGCTGGCCGGAAAGCGTTTCGCCGCTCGAGCCTACGAGGGGAGGGCCCGTGAAGCAAGCAGACTGTGAGGTCGAACGCTTGTCTTTGAGATACGTGCTTTTGCCTAAGACAAAGGCGTCGATCGATTCGAATCCGGAGCCGTCGAGGGCGATCGAACGGTCGTCGAGGTGAGCCGAGGGGGTAGCCGCGAGATCGACGTGCGCGGGTTGCTGGAGGATGCTGAGGGTTGCGTCATTTTCGATGGGTGCCGATTGGGCGGCATCTTGCTGAAAGAGCCGCAACGAGACGATACCTGCGGGAACGCTCGCGAGCGACGCATGCAGCGCGACGCGGCGGTCGTCGAGGTGTTTGATGTCGAGCGCGACGGGCGGCGCACTTCCGACTTGCATCTCCGCGCCGGAAAGACAGGCCGACTGCGGCGACGAGGCGATGAGATCGAGCGAACCGCCGGCACGCGGCGGCTCATGCGGGTTGGAAGCCAGCACCCAAAGGGATTTGCGGGGCAGCGCGATCCGCACGACGGCGTGTTCGGGCTCGACGAGGGGATCGAAGCCGAATCGTCCCTTCAACTCGACCGAGAAGGCGCCGTCGGGGGACTTGCCGAGAAGGGACCGATCGACGGAAGGTGCCGCCACCGAGCGCGGATCGATCGGAACCCGAAAAGACGGCATGCCGTCCGGTGTCACGATCAAAGCGGTGTCGTTGAGATACCTCGAAGTCCGATCGAAGTGCAAAGGGATGCCAACGCGCTGCCCGGCTGCGCAGACGCCGGTGGAAGCCCCTCCATCGACGATTGCGGGCGGAGCTTGCGACGACTGCGGGTCCCCGATCGTGAAGAAGAGCGCACTGGAAAGCGCCGCAGGGGGGCGCAAGGTGGGTACCTTGAGTCCCATCAGCAACTCCGCGCCTTTGTTGCCCGCCGGCGTCGCAAGGTTGAGCGTCGTTGGCAGGTACTCGTACTCTTGGTGACCGCTGCTGAAAAAGATCTTCCAAAGAGTCAAGAGCGGTACCAGATAGCTCGCGACCGTCACCGGTAGCGCCGCGCCGGCGACGCCGCCGAGGAACTGCGACGGAGTCGAAGCTGCGATATTCGTTGAGTACCCGACGCCGTTGAGCGAGTTGCCGATGCAGTTCGCTACGTCGCCCCGCGTCCCGCCGATCTGATAGCAGGCCTGAACCGAAGCAGGCGAGGCCCCTAGCGACGTCGCGACGTCGACCACGCGTTGTTCGGACGAGTAGGGGTCGATCGAGCCGTTGGCCAGCGAGGAGAGGAAATCGCGGAACCAATCGTACTTGTCGACCGCGTCGTTGACTGACTCCGCCATGTCTTTAAAGTCCGTCGGATGCGCGTCGACATAGTCGCGGACGCCGTCCATTCCGCGAGTTTTCGCGTCTTCGGGAACGATGAAGAAGATAGGGATGCCGCGATAGTATTTCGATCCGTAGGTGAAGCGCAAATCCGGGATCGGCGGCGGCGGCTTTATGCCGTGCGGACCCCTCGTCGCGTGCGCCGCGAACAGCCGGTCTTGAGGCACGCTGCGCTGAAAGAGCCAGCGCTGCGGCGCGGTTTCCGTGATGAAGGCAACGTTGACGTGATAGTTGGTTAACGCCGGCGGACGCAGGTAATCGGTGAAGTGGACGTCGACCACGTCGCCGGGCTCGAGGGCTGGGACGACGGCGGCCGGCAACGTCAGGCGCGAGCCGCCGCTCGTGCGTGTGACGGTTGCCTGGACGGCGGAACTTGCCTGCGGGCCCGCGCTGGCGCTTACGCTGAAAGGTTCATCGGCGCGCGCCTCGGGTACGAAGAGCGTCGTAACCAGGAGCGCAACGATCGTTAAAACACCGGTTCCGACACTAAGAGCTCGCGCGCGCGGCATGCTACTCTATATGCTCGTGCACGTTAACTCAAACCTCGTCGCTTGCTCCGCTAAGAGAACAACGCGACGAATCTGTGATGCGTTTCGCTACGAACACTTCCCGACGTAGCCGCACTCCTGGAGGCACTGGATGCAGCCGCCTTGGGAAATCAAGTTGCCGCCGCACTTCGGGCACATGCCGACCCCGGCCAGCATCGCCTTGCGAACGTTCGGCGTCGGCAGCGTCGTCAGCGACGCGAGCGATTGCAGCGCTTGACCGCCGTTTCCGTTTCCGTTACCGTTTCCGCCACCGGGAATGCCCTGGATGAGGTCGATCGATTTCGCGTTGGCTTGATCTTCGGCTTCGTCCTCGGCGGAAAGCTGGAACTGCGGTTCCGCGACGCTGACGACGTGGGCTTCGCCGCGCGGGTTGACGTCGGCGATCGGTAGCGCCAGCGCAAGTGCCTTGGCGAGGCCTTGCGAGATGCCGTCGGCGCACGACAGCGTCGTCGGACCGTTCGCGTCGCGCATCTTGGGGTTGGGGCAACGCATGCCCTCGAACTTTTCGATGAACTTCTGGGGGTCGGCACCGTAACGCAGCCCGACCGACATGGCGACCCCGAGCGCCTCGAGGTAGGACTGCTGACACGAGCCGCTCTTGCCCAGTTTAAAGAAGACCTCGAAGGGCCGGCCTTGCTCGTCCTCGTTCATCGTAATGTAAAGGGGTCCGCAGCCGACGTTCGTGTTGACCGTGCGGCCGCGCATGACGGGCGGCCGCTGCCGGTATTCGGCCGAACGTGCCGGCGAGGGGATGTGTTCGCTCGCCGTCGCGCGCACGTCCTCGAGGCGCTTGACGAGCTTGGTCACAGTCTGCGCGCACGCTTGCGCCTGGGTGCGCAGTTCCTGATTCTCGGCCTGGAGCTGCTCGACTTTCGCGATCAGGCCGGCGATCGTGGCTTTGACCGATGATTCGTCCATGTTAGCGTACCTCGAGGAGGGCGTTGGCCTTGGCTATGAGCGCGTCGATATCGAGTTCAACCAGGCTCGCCTGCAACACGGGAGCGGGTGCCGGGGTTGCGGCGGGCTCGGTCGCGGCGACGTCGCGATTGGCGTCCTTGATGTCGCCGTCTTTGGAGAAGGTGACCACTTGCTCGGTGCGCGAGCCGTCGCGGTAGTAGGTGAAGCCCTTGCAACCCGATTCGTAGGCGCGGAAGATCGCTCGCGAAACGTTCTCGCGCGTGTCGTCGTTGGGCGCGTTGATCGTTTTGGACACAGCATTGCAGGTGTGTTTCTGAAATGCTGCCAGCATGTCGATGTGTTGATCGACCGTGACGTCGGCTGAGGTCGTGAAGACCTGCTGCCAGTGCTCGGGAACTTTTGCGAGCCCCTTGACGGAGCCGCGGTTCATCTCGATCTCGCCGAGCAGTTCTTCGGAGTAGAAGCCTTCGTCTTTCGAGATCTCCTCGAAGAGCGGGACCACGTAGTAGAGGTGCTGCGGGCGCCCTTCGGCGTCTTTCATCACGTGCTTGGTGTAGGCCATGCCGAAGTACGGCTCGCAGCCGAAACTGCAGCCGGCGATCATCGAGATCGTGCCGGTCGGTGCGATCGAGAGCAAAGCCGCGTTGCGGCGTGGGCGCGGGTCCTTGGCCCAAGTCGAGAGGTGCTTGTTGGGGAAGTCGCCGCGCTCGCGTGCCAGCAGCTCGCTCGTTTCCTCGGCGCGCTGCTGGATGAACTTCATCAACTTCTCGGCGAACGCGATCGCCTCGGGCGATCCGTAGGCCGTTTCCATTTGAATGAGGAGATCGGCGAAGCCCATGATGCCGAGGCCGACGCGGCGGTTGTTCGTCACCATCTCGCGGATCTCGTCGAGCGGATAGATGTTCGCATCGATCACATTGTCGAGGAACCGAATCGAAAGCGCGACCGTTTGCGCCAGGCGCTCCCAGTCGACGTCCTTGGCCTGCGCGTCGTAATACTGCCCGACGTTGATCGAACCTAAATTGCACGAATCCCATCCGTGCAATGCCTGTTCGCCACAATTTCGGGAATTTACATATATGTACTTCCGCTTCTTAGCGGTTGTTTGCGCTTCAAAGCCGCCACAATAGAAGTTGTGGAACTCGTCGACCGTACCGTTATAGACGTCCTCGAATCCATCGAGTTCTATCGACACGACGCGATGGTTGAAGGTGCTCGCCGCTTCCTGCAGTTCCAAGAAGCTGCGAAACGGGCTGCTTTTGCGGGAGATCTCGACGGAAACCCCGCGAGACTTACAGGCAGCGACCCAGTCCTGCTTGAGAACGAGCTTCTGCTTCGCTTTCAACGCCGTGTAGACATCGAGTTGTTGTTCGCGAACTGCTGCCTTTAGCTTGTCGAGCGTTACACGGCGCGCCGAATGCCGTTTCGCGTGGATTGCCGGATCGCTGTTGAGCTTTCGAAGGTTACACGCTTGCGAACAGTAGCCAATCTCGCGATCGACGTATCGGACGGAGAATTCCTCGTTGCAGATTTCACAGATTTTGTAAACGAGCAGTAGTCCTGCCGAAATCTCGGCCTCGTACCCTTGTTGAAGCGCCTCCTCAAAATGACGAACAACCCGCGGGTCGACGTTTTCCAGTCCCGGTTTCAGTCCAAGCTTTCCAGTCGCCCATTTTGCGAGGCCGTTGACGCCGCCGTCGAGGTTGTCGCGCCGCCAACTGCTGAACTGCTGCGGTAAAGATCTCTCGATTGCGAACGCCGCCCAGTCGTCCTCGGAGAAGCGGCGACCAAGAGTCGTAGTCAATTCGAGCGCCGCTTCTCGCACCGCTTCGTTTGTCCAGCCGGAGAACCGCCTATTTTTCTCGCCGGTATTATTCGTTGAGTGCTTCGCACGATAGGCTTCCCACTTCGCCTCGCTCCAATCGGTTTGGGCGCGGCGCATCGGGTTTGAATCGCCGAGCATCTCTGCCGCGTGGCATCGATCGTGGTCTGCTTTGCTCATCACTTGCAGGTTCTCGGGATAGTTATTCTGAGCGTTACGATCCTTGTGATGAACGACGTGTCCGCGCGGTACGGCCTTGCCGCCGAAGAACTCTGCGATGAGACGATGCTCCGCGCGAACCGTTTGACCGCCAAGGGTGAGCCACCAGTAGTTTTGTTTCGAATGGCCGCCTGCATTTGCGACTACGTCGACAACCGGAGCCTCGAATTTCGTCATAATGGACAGGCTGTCACCGGCGCGCAGCTCCCGGACTTCCTTGTACTCGCCTTGGCGCGAGCGGAACTTGTGGTTCGCGGTCGCGCGAATCGTTGAGGAATCATCAAGGGTGATCTTGTAAACCGGCACTTTCTCGCCGGTCTTACGGGGGTGGCGCATCGTGCGAACCGTCAACTTGCCGCTATCGTCGGCCGTAAATACCGGAACGTCCAATCCTGAAGCCGCAAGTTCGTCGATGCGCACGTGACCGCGGCCGTCGGCGACGGCCACGAGCGTGTCGCCGGTTAAGCACGGATTTGTCGCTTGAATCGGTCCCAGACCCGGCAGCGGGTTCCATTCCGGATGATCGAGGAAGAGCACGCCGGGCTCGCCGTTTTGCCACGCACCTTCGACGATCCCGTCCCAAATCTCGCGCGCCTGAACCGTCTGCGCAACCGTGTTCGTCCGCGGATCGACCAGGTCGATCGCGCCGCCGGTCTTCACGGCTTGCATGAATGCGTCGGTCACGCCGATCGAGATATTGAAGTTGTTGATCTGCGTCTGGAGCAACTCTTGTTTCAGATGCGCGAGTTCGGCTTCGGTATAGCGGCCGGTATCGGAGAGCCGGTTCCAGAGCGCTTTGTTCTCGGAATCGAGTTCTTTCTTGCACTTCATGAATTCGAAAACATCGGGATGATCGACGCGCAGCACGCCCATGTTGGCGCCGCGGCGCACACCGCCTTGCTTGATCGAATCCGTCGCTGCGTTGAAGACCTTCATGAACGAGACGGGGCCCGAGGCATCGCGGCCGGTGCTGTGGACCTCGGCGCCTTTGTGGCGCAGGTCGGAGAACGCGAAACCCGTGTTGTGAATCATCGCGAGGCCGTTGCGGCCCGCGGCATAGGTATTCCAGCCATCCACGGTGAGGTCGAAATAGGCCTTCGCCACGGCGGCCCGGCCGACGGAACGTACTTCTTGACCGACGCGGGCGACGCGCCGTAGCAGCGCGGCCGTTTCGGCATCGAGCGTTTCGAGCTCGCCGGCGATCGACTCGAGATCCGCACGGCGAACGCGGCCGCCCGGATTGCAACTCCAGCGGTTCAGCTCTTCGGCAAAGCGGCCCGCTCCCGGCTTGCTGCCGAACGAGCGCGGGCGCGCGAGACCGTGTTGGACGAGCACATCGCGCCATGTTTTGAAAGGAACGTGCAGCTGCCGAACCTCGCGCGTCGAACCGCCGGCGAGCAGCCGCGCCTTGCGCGCCGCGCAAAACATGTAAGGTGCGATACCTGCGGCGAGTTCCGCCACGCGGTTGATGCGCGCCAGCAGAACGGTAAAGGTCGCGCTCTTGCCACGGCCGTACGGTTCCTTGCGCTTCACCGTGGGCTGGAATCCAAGGAGGCTCATCAGCGCGGAGAGGTCGAGCGCCATCGCTTCGCTCGCCGTCGTGTAGAGCGGCGAACCATCTCTATCGACCGTGCCGTCGCTGTCCACGAGTCCCGCGAGGAACGCCCGAACGACCGGGAGCGGCGACTTGCCGATCATTTCGGGAATGCGAATCGTCGCATCTTTCGGTCCCGGCGCTACCAGCCCGCAGAGCGCACTAAACTTTTTGATAAAGCGCTGATCGAGCGTCGTTACATATTTCGTGCCGCCGCGCGGATCGCTGGTTATCGCGTTCACGTTGACGCCGTGGCGCTGCAGCACGGACTTTACGCGCTCTAGAACGTCTTCCGAGCCTGAGAACCAGCGCAGGCGGAGTTTGCTTCCCGCCCAGCGTCCGAACGATCCGTCTCCCAGCGTGAAGCCGGCGAGCCATGCCGTTTCTTCGTCGAGTCTTAAATCGTTGACCGTGCGATATTCGGTCCAAGGCCAATAGGCGTCGGGCTGCTCGGGGCCGAGGATGACGTCGCCGGGTTGCAGCGCGTCGGCGCGGACTTCGGTCAGTTTGGTACCGCGCAGCGCCATGAACGGATGCCACTCGCTCGTCTGAACCTCAACGCCTTCGCGCGTGCGGACGACGATCTGCTGCTCGGCGGGGACGTCGAACTTCCAGATGTGCGTCGCTTTTTGCAGACCCGAGGCACCCGTCGCCGGGTTCATCGAGAGCGTCCGAACGTCGAGGTCGCGGATGTCGTACGCGACGCCGTTGCCCTGCGGCACGCCGCTGCGGCCGTCGGCCGTCGTTCGTGCGAAGAGAACCTCGATCGGCTCGATCCCGCAGAACGTCGACCAGACGCGTGCGTCGCCGGCGACGCAGCCGCCTCCACTTTTTTGGATGAGGGCCATCGCTTTAACGCTGTAGAAAATTCCGTCGATCGAATCGGGGACGGGCAGCACGAAGCAGGCCGAGAGCATCGAGAGCGGGCGGCCCGCATTGACGAGGCAGGGCGTGTTGGGCATGAAGTCACGCCGCGCCAGCATGTCGTAAAAGGCGTGGCTGACGCCGGCCACGACCGCCTCAGGGTCCCGTCCGAGTTTCTCGGCATACGGGCGCTCCGGCTCGGCGATCGCCGAGGCGACCCGCCACAGGAACTCCGCCGGCGTCTCGGTCGAGCCGTCGGCCTTCTTGGCGAAATAGCGCTCTTTGAGCACGCGCATCGCGTTGCCATCGAAGGCAGGCTCCGCGAGGTTGTTCGGGAGGGAGGCGGACTCGGAAGCCTCGGACATTCTAGGAACCTCCATCGGGATACCCGTTCTTCGAGAGACGTCGACCGAACACCTGTTCGATAGAACAGGCTCGCGAGACGCTAGGTACGGTATATTGTACATCTCGCGACCGAGAGACACAAGATATAGTTGTCCTGGAGTCGTAATCCTTGGGGGTGGGCTGTGGACGGCAGGTGCGAAAAGCGATTTTCTTGTGGAGCGGCGGTGCACAGCGCTTCGCAGCAGAGGCGCCCCCTGGGGAGAAGTCCGAGGATAGCGGGGAATGGACGCGCAACGCAGGCCGGGTGCTCCGACCGGACCGCTTCGCAGACCGTCTCTCGAGCGTCTCGCTCGACGATCTGGCGGCCGACGGGATCGTCGGCATCATCGTCGACCTCGACAATACTTTGGTGGGCTACGGGCGCGTCGAGCTCGAGCCGGCCGACGCGGCCTGGATCGCCGGCGCCCGGGCGCGCGACTTCCGGATCTGCCTCGTCTCAAACAACTTCACGGGACGCGTGATGCAGATTGCCGCCGAACTCGGCGTGCCGGCGATCCCGCGGGCGCTCAAACCCCTGCCGCGCGGTTTTCTCCGTGCGCTCGAGCTCTTAGGGACCCCCAAGCATCGCACCGTCGTCGTCGGCGATCAACTTTTCACTGACGTCTTGGGCGCCCGCCTCGCAGGCATGCGATCCATCCTTACCCTGCCGCTCGTCGGCAAGGATTGGCTCGGCACGCGTGTCCTGCGGCTCCTCGAACGGCTGGTACTCGGGAAGCGTCCATCCTCCGGAGTGCTGCCCTGATGACGCCCATCTACGTCTTCGATCTCTATGGGACGCTAGTCGATTACAACGCGCTGCGCCCGCAGATGTACCTCTCGACCCCGAACGCATCATCGGTCGTGGACCTCTGGCGTCTCAAGCAGTTGCAGTATTCGTTCATGTCCACGATGATGGGCCGCTATGTGGATTTCGACGAGTTGACCGCGGACGCGCTCGACTATGCCGCCGCGCAATTCGGCGTGCACCTCGACGCCGCGACGCGGGCCGGCCTCATCGACGCGTGGTCGCAATTACCGCCCTTTCCGGACGTACCGCCGGCGCTCGAAAAGCTGCGCGCGCGGGGCGCCAAGCTGGCGATCCTGTCGAACGGCACGCCGCAAGCGCTGGCGCGAACGGTCGAAGCTGCCCGGCTGGGCGAATACTTCGACGCCGTCCTGTCGGTCGACGCGGTGAAGGCCTACAAACCCCGACCGGAAGTCTATCACCTCGCGGTGGAACGCTTCGGGGTGACGCGGGCCGAGATCGGGTTCGTCTCCTCGAACGGTTGGGACGCGGCCGGCGCGGCGGAATTCGGCTTCGACGTTACCTGGTGCAATCGTAACCGTCTGCCGGCCGAAACCTTTGGTGCCCGGCCGGCGCGCACGATCGCGACGTTCGCGGAGCTGCTCGAAGGCTGAGCGCGCGATGAAGCTCGCCCTCATCGGCGATCCCGTCGCACACAGCCTCAGTCCCGCGCTGCACCGCGGCTTCATGGAAGCGGCCGGCGTTGCCGGAACCTACGAAGCGCTTGAAGTTCCGGCGGGACAAGGGACGCGCGCGATCGCCGAACTGCGCGCGCAAGGTTATCGCGGCCTCAACGTTACCACGCCCTTAAAAGAAGAAGCCTTCCGGGCATGCGATCGCCGCGACGAGCTCGCTTTGGCCAGCGGCTCCGTCAACACGCTGGTCTTCGACGCCGCCGGAATCGCCGGATACAACACGGACGGTATCGGAGCGCTCGCGGCGATCGCCGGTGCGCTCGAGCGTCCCGACGTTCTCGGCGTTCGCATCCTGGTGCTCGGGGCCGGCCCGACCGCGCGCGCTTCGGTCGCCGCGTTGATCGAAGGCGGCGCCTCGCTGCGCGTCTGGAATCGCAGCGAGGTACGCGCGCAGCTGATCGTGGCCACGAGTGCGGCCCGCTTGTGGCGTCCCGGCGAGGCGCTCGACGTCGTGTTCTCGACGCTCGCCCCGCTGGCGGATCTGCCGGACCACGTGCAGTCGGCTTGTCGCGACGTGGAGCTGCTCGTCGACGCGAACTACGGCCCGCGCGCAACCCTCGGCGCCGCCCTCGGTCGCGAGGCGGTCGACGGCTTCAGCATGCTCCGCGCCGGCGCGCGCGCTTCGTTCGAACGCTTTAGGGGTGAAGCTTCCGCGCTTCGCTAGTGGATCGTGTAGCGGTCGAACGGCTCGCCCCGCCACGACTGCACGCTGCAGCGTTGACTCAACTCGCGCGTACCGGTAGCGGCGGTCGCTTCGCTCAACCGGTACGTCGCGTGCACGTCGTCGCCTGACTCGAGCAGCGTCGCCGAGGGACACGGGTCGTAGTGGGCGGCGACGACCAAGAGCTGCACGTTGCCGTAGGTTTGACCGAGCAGGATGAAGTTGCCGTTGCGATCGGTTTTCGTGCGAACCTCGACGGATGCGGGGGAGCGTAACACGACGAGCGCACCCGCGATCGGCTGGTTTTGCTGCGTGAGCACCCGGCCGCTGATGCGCGTGAGCTCGTCGGCGCTCGTTGCACGCGGCGCGGGCAAGATGGCGAAGCACGCGAGTGCTGCGAGGGCGGAGATTCGAAGCAAGCGATCCATACGAAAACCTCAGGGAGAAAGTTCTCGACCGCGCCGAGAGCTTCATGCGCCATTGGCGGCCCAGCGCACCCTCAGCGTCGCAGCGTTAGGGAAAGCCACGCAGACAGACAAGCGACCTTGTATTCCTTCCGCCACGGTCCGGCGACCGTCTTGCCCAGTGCCTTCAGGCACTCGTCGAGCGCTGCGGGCGACCGATCGAGCGACTTTGCCGCGATCGCAGGGAGCGATTTTTCGTCCAACTCGGCGACTTCGAGGCGGCACTCCTCGAGCGCGAAGCGCAACGCTTCGCGCACGGCGAGTCCTTCCGCGACGGGCACGTGTTCGGGCCAGGCAGCGCTGTAGGCGAGCAAGTCGGTGACCCAGCCCGCGCGGTTGACGAGCAAGGCCGCGACCACCGGCTTGCAGCGCGCTTCGTCGAGCGTCCGCAGGACGGCGTGCAAACCCAGCGCTGCCGCTTGCTCTTGGCGTCTGCGCCCCTCGGCGACGGCAGCCGCCGCTTCGGCCGATATCTTTCCGCCCCGGTCGCGCTCGAGCTCCGCGGCGACGTGGTAGGGTTCGGACGCGAGCCGATCGCCTTCGCTGCTCGTGGCGAGGAAGGTCGAGCAGACGACACGAGGCTCGCCGCGCCGGACGGCAACGCCGACCAGCACCGACCCGCCTCTGACCGCGCGCAACCCGAGACCGACCGGCGTCAAGCGCGATGGCGGAGAGGGGGAGATTCGAACTCCCGAGACCTTTAAGGGGTCTGCTCGCTTTCCAAGCGAGTGCATTCGACCACTCTGCCACCTCTCCACGGGCCGGCGGGCGGAGTTCAAGGGCGAGCGGTTACAGACCCGCCGCGTTGAGATCGGCGATAAAGGTCTCGACCCGGGGATCGAGCCACCAGCTTTCGAGCTGAGCCCGCAAGGCCGGAAAGCCGCGCAGCTTTTCGACGTGCCGGCTGATGCGCGCGGCGTCCGGCGGCGTCGCCTGCAGTTCGCCATGGAGCGCGTCGATTGCCGCGTGGGCATCGGGCTCGTCGCCGGCTGCGGCCCTGAGGTCGTCGTGCGGGAAGTTCGGGAGATCGCTCATCCCTTCAGCGCTTCGCCGTGCCGAGCAGCAATGCTGCAAGCTCGATGTGCGCCGTCTGCTCGGCCAGGTCGGTCCGCAAGTACGCCGTCTCGAGATCCGCGGCGACGCTCGAAAGCCCGTGCCGTTCCATTACGATCGTGTCGGCTTGCGCCGCGAAGGCGGCCGAACACAGCTCGGCGAGTTCTTGCGAACCGGGTTTGGCGAAGGGGGTGAAGGCGATGGGACCGAGCGATTCGCTTGCGCCGACCGTGTCGAGCGGAAAGAGCGTGCCGCGCTTCGACCAGGCGACGCAACAGGTCGGGTGGGTGTGGACCACGCAGCGCACGTCGGGGCGCACGCGGTAGGCTGCCAGATGCAGCGGCAGCTCGCTCGTCGCGCGCTGCTCGGGATCGAGCGGCGCGCCCTCCGGCGAGACGCGCACGAGCGCGTCCGGCTCGAGCGCCCGCAGCGAGCGCGTCGTCGGCGTCACCACGATCGTTCCGTCGTCGAGGCGCACGCTCAAGTTGCCGCTCGAACCGAACACGAGCCGCCGTTCCCAAAGCAGCGACGCATACGCGACGATCGCCGCGCGAGCTTGTCCTTCAGTCACCCGGCGTCACCTCAGATCGCCGCTGGGTGCCAGATCGTCTTCGTCTCGGTAAAGGCGGCGATGTGTCCGAGATCTTGCGCTTCGGCCGCAAACCATTCGGCCGGCGAGGGAGCCGGGATCATGCGGCAGCGCTTGAGGTTGTCGGCGCCGAGCCGTTCCAGTTCGGCGGCGAACGGACCGTCGAGTGAAAACGCCTCGAGCGCGTTGACGTCCATGTGACGTGCCAAATGCGGCGCAACTTCGATGCGCCGTCCGGTAAGCACGTTGGCCGCGCCGGCCGGAATGTCGCAGGTCGCCAAGCATTCCGCGAAAAGGATCGCCGTGCGCGGATCGAGTTCCGATCCGAGCACGACGATCGTGTTGCCCGACACGAGCGGCGGGACGGCGGCCGAGACGAGCCCCAGCAGGGCCGGCTCGTCGGGTGCGAGGACCCCGACGACGCCCATCGGTTCCGGGGTGGAATAATTGTAGTACGGGCCGGCGACGGGATTGCGCGACGAGAGCAGCGCGGCGTACTTGTCGCACCAGCCCGCGTACCAGAGCACGCGGTCGATGGCGGTCGTCGTTTCGCGAATCGCCTCGGGTTCGTCGAGCTTCATCCCGATGCGCAGCCGCTCGACGAACTGCGCGCGGCGCGAGTCCATCATTTCGGCGAGGCGATAGAGAACGAGGCCGCGATTCATCGGCGTCGCGCCGGCCCAGCGCGGAAAGGCGATGCGTGCGGCGACGACCGCGTCGCGCAGGTCTTTGCGCGACGCGCGCGCGATATTGGCCGAGTCGTCCGTGCCCGCGCCCGCGATGTCGCTGCGGCCCGACTCCGAACGGACGAACTCGCCGTTGATGTACAGCTTGTACGTCTTGCGAACGTCGAGGCGAAGCGGCTCGCCTTTCTTCGGCACGCTGACTGCGTACGTCGGGCCGCGAGTCCGGCCCTTTTGCCCGCCCCTCGAGCGGCGCTCGCCCGCGGGCAGCGAAGACTCGCCCGATGCAAGTTGGGCGCGTTCGCGTCGGGATCGACGTCGGCGGAACGTTTACGGACCTGGTTGCGCTCGACGAAGCCTCGGGCGCGCTCATCCGGCACAAAGTTCCCTCGACGCCGCGCGAGCCCGAGGCCGCCGTCCTCGCCGCGCTGCGGCTCCTGCTGCAAGCCGTGCCGCCCGAACGCGTGGCCTTTCTCTCGCACTCGAGCACGGTCGCGACGAACGCGCTGCTCGGCCAAATCAATCTCGAGCTGCCGCGCACGCTGCTGCTGACGACCGAAGGCTTTCGCGACGTGCTCGAAATCGGTCGCCAGAACCGTAGCGAGGTCTACAACCTGTTCGTGACGCGGCCGAAGCCGCTGGTCGCGCGGCGCGACCGCATCGGCGTCCGCGAGCGGATGGACCCGTTCGGCAAGGTCGTTACCCCGCTCGATGCGGCTTCGCTCGCGGCCGCGCTCGAGGCGGTCGCGCAGAGCGAGGCGCGTGCGATCGCGGTTTCGTACTTACACGGCTACGCAAATCCGGCTCACGAGCGCGCCACCCGGGATGCGCTGCGCGAACGCTTTCCGGACGTTCCGGTGGTGCTTTCGAGCGACGTCGATCCGGAGTACCGCGAGTACGAACGCACCAGTACGACGGTGGTCAACGCGGTACTCGGTCCGCTGGTGCGCGGCTATCTCGAGCGGCTTGGCGGCCAAGGCGCGTGAGCTCGGCGTCGACGCGAAGTTCTACGTGATGCAGTCGAACGGCGGCATGGCCTCGCTGGCGGCCGCCGCCGCGCGCCCGGCGACGATGATCGAGAGCGGACCGGCCTCGGGCGTGATCGGGGCCGCGCACCTGGGGCGCATCCTCGGACTGGAGAACGTGCTCTCGTTCGACATGGGCGGGACGACGGCGAAAGCCGGGACGATCAGCGGCGGCCGCCCGCACATCGCCGCGGAGTTCGAGGCGGCGGGGCGCACGCACTCGGGCCGCGCGGTGAAAGGCTCGGGCTATCCCGTACGCTTCCCGTTCGTCGATTTGGCGGAGGTCAGCGCCGGCGGCGGGACGATCGCGGCCGTCGACGCGGGCGGCGCGCTGCACGTCGGTCCGCTCTCCGCCGGCGCCGATCCGGGCCCGGCCGCGTACGGCCGCGGTCTGCAGCCCACCGTGACCGATGCGAACCTCGTGCTCGGCCGGCTCAACCAGCACGCGCTGCTGGGCGGCGCGATGCCGATCGACGTCACGCGTTCGCGGGCGGCGCTCGCGGCGCTGCTGCCGCAGTTGCCCGAACTCGATCTCGACCGTCTCGCGGCCGGCATCGTGCATCTCGTCGACCTCGAGATGGCCAAGGTGCTGCGCATCGTCACGGTCGAGCGCGGTTACGATCCGCGCGATTTCACCTTGATGGCGTTCGGCGGGGGCGGTCCGCTGCACGCCTGCGCGGTGGCGAGCGAACTCGGCGTGCGGCGCATCGTCGTGCCGCCGGACCCCGGGCTTTTCTCGGCCCTCGGGCTGCTCGTGGCGGATCTGCGCACGAGCGGCGTGCGTTCGTTCGTCGCCGGCGCGGAGGGACTCGAGTCCGGCGCGATCGAGTCGGCCTTCGCCGGGCTGGAAGCGGATGCTGCAGCGGATCTCTCGCGGCAAGGCGTAGCGGCAAACGAAGTCAGCTTCGTGCGCGAGCTCGAGATGCGCTACGCGGGCCAAAGTTTCGAGCTGACGATCCCGGTCGAGACGCCCTTCGACGACACGGCGAAGCGTGCGTCGCTGGCTGCGTTTCATGCCGCGCACGCACGCACGTACGGCTACGCCTCACCGGGCGAGCCGGTCGAGATCGTCGCGGCCCGAAGCACCGCGATCGGGAGCGTGGTCAAGCCGCCGCCGCCGCAGGCCGCCCCGGCGGGGGCCGACGGGCCCGAACGCGCGCTGCTCGAGCGTCGCAACGTGGCGCTTTCCGGCACGAAACGCGCGGAGGTTCCCGTCTACGCCCGCAGCGCGCTCCGCGCGGGCGACGCGCTGAACGGCCCGGCCCTCATCGAGCAATACGATTCGTGCACGTACCTCGCGCCGCACTTCGAAGCGCGCGTCGACGGCTTCGGCAACCTGCACGTGGAGAGATCCCATGATTGACGCGATCGCTACCGAGGTCATCCGCAGTTCGCTCATCTACGCGAGCGAAGAGATGGGCATCGCGGTGCGCAACGCCGCGTATTCGCCCAATATCAAGGAGCGGCTCGACCATTCGTGCGCCCTGTTCGACCGCGCCGGACGCTTGATCGCGCAAGCCGAGCACATTCCGGTACACCTCGGTTCCTTACCCTGGGGCTTGCGCGAGACGTTGCGCGTGCTCGCCGAGCGCGGCAGCGAGGTCGCGCCGGGCGAGATGTGGGTCGTCAACGATCCCTATATTTCGGGCACGCATCTCAACGACATCACGGTGATACGCCCGATCTTCGCGCCGGCGAACGGCGTTCCGCGCCACGTCGGGTTCGCGGCCAACAAAGCGCACCACACCGACGTCGGCGGAAGCGTCCCCGGCTCGATGTCGGCCGATGCGCGCGAGCTCTGCCAAGAGGGGCTCGTGATCTCGCCGCTGCGCTTGATGCGGGACGACCGCGTCGCCGGCGAAGTCGTCGATCTCATTCGCGCGAACTCGCGCACGCCCGCCGCCCGCAGCGGCGATCTCAAAGCGCAAATCGCCGGCAACGTCACGGGCGAACGCCGCGTGCTCGAGCTGCTCGAACGCTACGGAATCCACGACTTCGAAGAAGCCGTGGAGCGTATCTTGGATGAAAGCGAACGGCGCATGCGAGCCGAGCTACGCGCCCTCGGCGAGCATCGCGTGCGGGTCGAGGACGTGCTCGAACCGCCGGACGGCGGCCCGCTGCTGCACCTCGTTGCGACGGTGACGACCCGCGCCGGCGAAATCGAGATCGACTACGAAGGCACGAGCGCCCAAGTTCCTTACCCCGTCAACGCGGTCTTCGGCGTCACGCTCTCGGGCATTCACTACGTGATCCGAGCCGCGACCGACCCGGCGATTCCGATGAACGAGGGCTGTTTCCGGCCGGTCGTCGTGCGCGCGCCGCTCGGCACGCTGCTCAATCCGCGCCGTCCCGCGCCGGTCGCCGGCGGCAACGTCGAGACGTCGCAGCGCAACGCCGACCTGATGCTGCGCGCGTTCGCGGCGATCGCGCCGGACCGCATTCCGGCGCTCTCGAGCGGCACGATGGCCAACGTGATGGCCGGCGGCGTCGCCCCCGACGGCAGCGCCTGGGCTTTCTACGAGACGAACGGCGGCGGTATGGGCGCGCGCCCCAACGCCGACGGCATCGACGGGATCCATAACCACATGACCAACACGCTCAACACGCCGATCGAAGCGATGGAGCGCTACTTTCCGATTCGTTTGACCCAATACGAATTCGCGCCCGGGACGGGCGGCGACGGCGAATTTCGCGGGGGCTGCGGACTCGTCCGCAGTTTCCGGCTGCTCGGCGGGTCCTGCACGGTCTCGCTCTTAGCCGAGCGCCAGCGGGTCGCACCCTCGGGAACGCACGGCGGTGCGGACGGCGCGCTCGGGCTGCACCGCCTGCGTGAGGCCGGCGGCGGCGTTCGAACGCTGCCGGCTAAAGGGAGTCTGGATCTGGCTCCGGGCGACGAACTCGTCGTGCGCACGCCGGGCGGCGGAGGGTTCGGCGAACCGGCCAAACGGCCCGCCGCCTCGCGCCGGAATGACGAAGAGAACGGACTGCTTGCGCTAAAGGAAGGGTCATGAAGAAATTCGCCGTTGCCTTTGGGGCCGCGCTGCTTCTCGTTTCGCAGAGCGCGCGCACGCCGCTCCCGGTTGCCGCCGATACACCCGACGTCGTCATCGGCGCGATCTTGCCGCTGACCGGTTCGCTCGCACCGACCGGCCAGCGCTTGCGTCAAGGCATCGAACTCGCCGCCGACTTGGTCAACGGCAGCGCCAACCTCCACTATCCGCTGCCGATGACCGGGACGAACGGTTTTCCGAACCTCGGGCACGCGAAGTTGCGCGTCGTTTTCGCGGACTCGCAAGGGAAACCCGATCAAGCCAAGACCGTAGCCGAGGACCTCATCAATCGGGAGCACGTCGTTGCCTTGATCGGCTGCTATGCGAGCGGCGTCACCGCGACGGCGAGCCAAGTCGCCGAACGCTACGGCATCCCATTCCTCAACCCGGACTCGTCGAGCCCGACCCTCGTCGAGCGCGGCTTCAAGTGGTTCTTTCGCACGACGCCGGACGACGCGACGTTCTCGCAAAACTTCTTCGACTTCTTGCGTGACCTGCACGCGCAAAACGGCAAAGTGGAGCCGAAAAAGATCGGTCTCGTGAGCGAAGACACGCTCTTCGGCAAAGGTGCCGCGACGGCCGAGGCGGCCGACGCGGCTAAGGCCGGAATGCAGGTCGTTGCCGACTTGACCTATCCCCAGGGGACGAGCGAAGCCGAGTCGGAGGTGCAGCGCCTCAAAGCGGCGGCGCCCGATGCGGTGATCATGGCCTCGATGGTCGGCGACGCGATCCTCTTCATGAAGACCTATAAGGCGCAAAACTTTCTGCCGCAAGCGATCTTGGCGCAAGACGCCGGCTTCGTCGATCCCGCCTTCGTGAAGACGATCGGCAAAGACGCCGACGGCATTCTGAGCCGCGAAGTCTGGTCGCTCAACTTGAAGCTGCCGAATCAAGGCGCGCCGCTCGTCAACCAGCTCTACAAGGTGCGCTACGGAACGAACATGGACGGCAACGTCGCGCGCGACTTCATGGGGCTGCTGGTGCTGGCCGATGCGATCGAGCGCGCCAAGTCGACGCAACCCGAAGCCGTTCGCAGCGCGCTCGCCGCCACGAACATCCCGGGGACGCGCACGATCATGCCTTGGGTCGGCATAAAGTTCGACGCGCGCGGTCAGAACGTCGAAGGCAGCGGCATCATCGTGCAGATCCAGAACGGCGAATATCAAACGGTCTGGCCGGCGAAGTTCGCGACCAAGCCCGTCGTCTGGCCGCTGCCCGCCTGGTCGGCACGCTGACCGAACCCTTCGCACTCGACGCCGCCTGGAGTTTTCTCCCGCAACTCATCGTCAGCGGCATTCTCAGCGGCTTGGTTTTCGCGCTCATCGCAATCGGCCTCACGCTGGTCTACGGCGTGATGGAGATCGTCAACTTCGCGCACGGTGAGTTCCTCATGCTCGCCATGTACGCGTCGCTGGGCCTCGCCTCGCTCGGTCTCGGCCCGATTCTCGGACTGCCGCTCGTCGCGCTCGGCATGTTCTTTTTCGGCTTCGTCCTTTACCGGATCTACGTGCGGCGATTGCTCGCCGGACCGCCCGAAGCGCAGATCTTCGGAACCTTCGGACTGCTCGTGCTCCTGCAAGGCTTGGCGCAGTTCGCCTTTTCGAGCGACTACCGCGGCATCCCTAATCCGCCGTTCGCGGCCAGCGTCCACCTCGGCGGGATCGCGCTCGGCGGACCGCAAATCGCGGCGGCGCTGGGCGCGATCGCGATCACCGCGGCGCTCGTGGCGTTCATCGAGTTCACCGAAACGGGCCGCGCGCTGCGCGCGCTCGCCGAAGACCGCATGGCGGCGACGCTGATGGGCATCGACGTCGAGCGCATGAACGCGTTCGCGTTCGGCCTCGGGGCGGCGTGCACGGGCGCCGCCGGAGCGCTGTTGATGCTGTACTATCAGGTCCACCCGCGGGTCGGCGCGGAGTTCGCCTTGACGGCCTTCGTGGTGGTGGCGCTCGGCGGATTCGGCAGCATGCGCGGTGCGCTGCTTGCCGCGGTCTTGGTCGGTCTGGTCGAGGTGCTGGCCGGCTTCTACTTGTCGCCCGCAATCAAGATGATTCCCGTCTACGCGCTCTACCTGATCGTCGTACTGCTGCGCCCGCAAGGACTGTTGGGACGGCGATGAACCCGCGCCGCTTCGCCCCGCTCGCCGCGCTGGCCGTCGCCTTGGCCGCGCTCGCACTCGTCTTTCCCAACCCCGTCGCGCTCGACGTGTTGTTCTTCATGCTTTTGTACGCAGTGCTCGGCCAAGGCTGGAATTGGATCAGCGGATACGGCGGACAGGTTTCGTTCGGGCACGCGCTGTTCTTCGGCTGCGGCGCTTACGCGTCGGCCGTGTTCGCGTTGCACCGCCTCTCGCCGTGGCTCGCGATTCCGGCCGGCGCGGCCGTGGCGGTCGCCCTGGCGGTCGTCGTCGGGCTGCCCTGCTTCACGCTGCGCAAGCACTATTTTTCGATCGCGACGATCGCGGTGGCGGCAATCGCCGAGATTGCCGTACGCAACAGCGACTTCCTCGGCGGCTCCTCCGGGATCGAGATGCCGATCGCTGCCTCGAGCTTGGCGAACCTGCAATTCGCTTCGAAGCTGCCGTACGTCGGGCTCGCGCTGCTGCTGTTCGCGGCGGTACAGGCGCTTACGATCGCCCTCGAGGACTCGCGCATCGGGTACTACTTGCGCGCTATTCGCGCCAATCAAGATGCAGCCGCGAGCGTGGGCATCGACGCACGCTTCTGGAAGTTGCTCGCTTTTGCGGGCGGCGCGTGCGCCTGCGCCGTGGCCGGCTCGCTGTACGCGCAAAGCACGCTGTTCGTCGATCCGGAGAGCGTGCTTTCGCTGACCATCTCGATCGCGATCGCGCTCGTCGGCGTCGTGGGCGGGGTAGGCAGCGTCTGGGGTCCGCCGCTCGGCGCGCTGATCTACGTCTTCCTGTCCAAGTACGTCGCGGCGCTGCTCGGCGGAAGCGGGCGCGGGATCGACCTGATCATCTACGGCGGCTTGATCGTTCTCGTTGCCGCGCTGCGTCCGAGCGGATTAGCCGGCGCGCTCGCGCCGCTCTTCCGGCGGCGCCGGGCGGCGTGAGCGCCGCGGTCGCGCTCGCCGTGCGCGGACTGCAGATGCGCTATGGCGCGCTGCAAGTCCTCGACGGCCTCGACTTCGACGCGCGAGAGGGCAGCGTCACCGCGCTGATCGGACCCAACGGCGCGGGCAAGTCGACGGCTTTCGCATGCATTGCCGGTGCGGTGCGCGCGACCGGTGGGAGCGTCAAACTTTTCGGTCGCGAGCTGTCCGGCGAAGCGCCCTACGCCGTCGCGCGCCTAGGGCTCGTTCGCACGTATCAGATCGTGCAGACTTTCGCCGACATGACGGTGCTCGAAGCGGTCACGGTTGGCGCGCTCTTACGGCATCCGCGGATCGCCGCGGCGCGCGAATGCGCCCTCCGGGTGCTCGAACGCGTCGGGCTGGCCCGACGCGCGGGCGTGCTGGGCAAAGCGCTCACCATCGCCGACAAGAAACGTCTCGAACTGGCCCGCGCGCTCGCCGCCGAACCGCGCGTTCTGCTGCTCGACGAAGTGCTCGCCGGTCTGACGCCGAGCGAGGGACGGGCTGCCGTCGAGTTGGTGCGCGGAATCGTGCGGGACGGAACGACGATCGTTATGGTCGAGCACGTCATGGAGACGCTGCTGCCGCTGGCGGATCACGTCGTCGTACTCGGCGCCGGCCGGCGGATCTTCGACGGATCCGCCGCCGAGGCGTTGGCCGACCCCGGCGTCATCGAAGCTTACTTAGGGCGCCCGTGAAGCTCGAGGTCGTCGATCTCGCCGTCGAATACGACGGCGTTCGCGCGCTCCAGGGCGTGACGCTCGCGGCCGAGCCCGGCAGTATCGTGGCGCTGATCGGTTCGAACGGCGCGGGAAAAACGACGTTGCTGCGCGCCATCAGCGGCATCGTCCCGGCAGCGGCGGGAACGATCCGCTTCGGCGGCGAGGAGATCACCCGGTTGCCCGCGCACGCGATCGTGCGCCGCGGCATCGCGCACGTTCCCGAAGGGCGTCACGTCTTCGCGAGCGTGACGGTCCGCGACAACTTGCTGCTGGGAGCGTACGGCCTGCGCAACCGGGCCGAGCGCGAGCGGCGCATGGCGGCTGCCTTCGAAACTTTTCCGCGCCTGCGCGAGCGCCTAGCGCAGCGCGCCAGCACGCTTTCCGGCGGCGAACAGCAAATGCTCGCAATCGCGCGGGGTACGATGAGCGCACCCTCCTTGCTGATGCTCGACGAACCGAGTCTGGGCATCGCGCCGAAGCTGATTCCGGCGATCTATGCCGGCATCGCGCGCATCGCGGCGGGCGGCACCAGCGTGCTCCTGGTCGAGCAGAACGTGCGCGACGCGCTCGGATTGGCCGATCGCGCGTTCGTGTTGCAGACGGGCCGCGTCGTCATCGCGGGCGAGGCGAAGACGCTCCTCGACGATCCCGAGGTCCAGCGCGCGTTTTTGGGATTGTAGCGGCGGCTTCGCGAAGGACTCCGCATGGAACGCCTTTCGACCGGGGCCGCCGTCCGCGCGGCGATCCGTGCGGGCTTGCGCGAGCCGACGGCCGCGTTGGCTCCGGAGTACGTCCAGGCCAATCTCGTCGCGCTGCCGGCAGAGTATGCCGCGGAGTTTCGTTCGCTTTGCGCGCGCAATCCCGTCGCTTGTCCTCTGTTGGACGAGACGGCGCCCGGCGAAACCGGGACCGCGCTCGCGCAAGGCGCCGACTTGCGAACCGATCTGGGTGGTTACCGGCTCTGGCGCGACGGGCGTCTCGAGCGGAGCGTCGAGACCGGCAGCGAGATCTGGCGTGACGATCTCGTCGCCTTTTTGATCGGCTGTTCGTTTACGTTCGAGTGGGCGCTCGCGCGCGCCGGGCTCACGCCGCGTCACGTGCTGCTCGGCCTCAACGTCCCGATGTACCGGACGAACGTTCCGCTCGCGCCCGCGGGCAGGCTGCACGGACACCTCGTCGTTAGCATGCGACCGTACGCTCCGGATGACTTGGAACGGGTCCGCGCGGTGACGCGCCCGTTCGGTGAAGCGCACGGCGAGCCGTTTTGGTGGGACGACCCCGGTCGGATCGGCATCCATAACCTCGCGCGGCCCGACGAGGGCGATCCGGTCCCCTTCGAGGCTGGGGAAATCCCGGTTTTCTGGGCCTGCGGCGTGACGCCGCAGAGCGTCGCGGTGGAAAGCCGCTTGCCCTACGTCGTGACGCACGAACCCGGCCATATGTTCGTGACCGACCGGGTCCACCACGAAGCGCCCGGCCCCTGAGCGCTTGCCGGAAAAGTCGCCTCGCCGCACGGTCCTTGCGGGGCGTTGTCGAAAACGGGCGGGCCTGTGGAAACGGACCGTGGACAAGCAAACGACGACCGAAAGGGGTATACCCGCTGCATGAGCACCACAAAGACCGCTAACAACGCGACGCCGTTTCTGAGCGACGTCAAGACGCTGCGCGAGCGCGCGCGTAAGAACATCGAGGACGGCGCCGTCACCGACAACTACGGCGGGGACGTCAAGAAGTCGATCGAGCTGCTGCAGGGAGCGCTCGCGACGGAGATCGTGTGCGTCCTGCGCTATACCATGCACGCCATCGCCGCGACGGGGATCGACAGCGAAGCCGTCAAGGAAGAGTTCCAGCAGCACGCCGACGAGGAACGCGGACATATGATGTTGATCGCCGAGCGGATCAATCAGCTCGGCGGCAAGCCGGACTTCAACCCCAAAGGCCTCGAGACGCGGGCCACGAGCGAATACGGCTCGACCGATCTCAACCTCATCGAAATGATCAAAGAGAATCTGATCGCCGAGCGCATCGCCATCGAGCACTATCGCGAGTTGGTTCGCTACTTCGGCGAAAACGACCCATCGACGCGTGACATGTTGGTGCACATCTTGGCGATGGAAGAAGAGCACGCCAACGACATGCACGATCTGCTCGTCTCTCGCGAAGGCAAACCGTTCCTGACGAAGTAAGCCGCGAACTCGTCGCCGTGCGGCACGGACGTACGGAATGGAACGCCGGCGGACGCTTCCAGGGGCAAACGGACGTAGCGCTGGATCCGACGGGGCGCACGCAGGCGCGTGCGCTCGCGGCGTTCCTCGCGGAAGAGCGCTTCGACGCTTACGTCAGCAGCGACTTAGCCCGAGCTCGTGAGACCGCGGAGGCGATCGCGGGACGCTCGCTGTTCGGGGGGGAGCTCGATCCGGATTGGCGCGAAATGGCCTTCGGTGCGTGGGAGGGGCTGACGTGGGAAGAGATCGTGGCGCGCTTTCCCGAGCTCGCCGTGCGTCCGGCAAACGTCCCGCGTTTTACGACGCCGCACGGCGGCGAATCTTTCGAATGCCTCTGCACCCGGGTCGAACGCGCCCTCGCGACGCTGCTCGCCCGCGTTCCGCCCGGCGGGAAGGCGCTCGCCGTCACCCACGCCGGTGTGCTGCACGCGCTCTTACGAACGCTCCTCGGCGCGCCGGAGGCCGACGCCTTGAGCGTGCGTTTCGTGCCGGCGAGCGTCACGCGCTTTGCCTTCGGAGAAAGCGGCGCACGGCTGCTGACGCTGAACGTGACGGCGCCGGAAGCGGACGTCGCGTGAGGCGCGTGCCGTGATCAAACGCGAACGCAGAAGTTATCTCGAGCTTCCGGTCGGCGAGGCGGCGCCCGAGGAAATCAACGTGGTCGTGGAGATTCCTCAAGGCTCGCGCAACAAGTACGAATACGACAAGAAGCTCGATATCTTCCGCCTCGATCGCGCGCTGCACTCGCCCATCTACTATCCCGGCGACTACGGCTTCATGCCGCAGACCCTGGCCGAAGACGGCGACCCCCTCGACGTGCTGATCCTGGTGGTGCAGCCGACGTTTCCCGGTTGTCTCGTCGTGGCGCGGCCGATCGGTCTGCTCAAGATGATCGACGACGGCGCTCCGGACGACAAAGTGCTGGCGGTTCCGGTCGGCGAGCCGGCCTACGTCGACGTGCACAGCCACACCCAGATTTTCCCGCACACGCTGCGCATGATCTCGCATTTCTTCGAGACGTATAAATTGCTCGAAGGCAAAGAGACGGCCACGGACGGATGGCGCGACGGCTCGGCCGCACGCCGCTCGATCGTCGAGTCGATCGAGCGCTATCGGGCAACGCTCGCGCTCGAGCAAGACGAGACGCCGCCGTAGCCTACGGTCGTGGGATGGCCACAGCACGCAGCGCGATCCCCTGGTCGGGCCGGGCGGGCCCGTGTCTCGCATTCGCACTGGCCTCGTCCGGCGCCGCCGCGTTCGCGCAAAGCGCGCCCTCGCCGGCACCGGCGGCATCAGCCGGCCCCTGCGAGCAGGTGGGCGCCATCGGCGCAATCGTCGACCGCCCTGGCCTGGGCCGGCCTACGGCTACGAGCGGTTCGCCCTGCGTGGTACCGCGTGGCGACGGGCTGCTCGAGTTTGGCTACCGCGCGCAGACGACCCGCGGCGACGGCGGGACGAGCGAGCTCGGCGTCTTCCCCCTGGCCCTGCTTCGCACAGGTTTCGGGACGCGCATGGAAGCGTTGCTGCAACCGCCGGCGCAGTCGATCCGCAGCGGTGACGCGCTGGGCGGGACGTTCGCACCGGCGGTGGGATCGCAAGACGTCGGTTTCGGCCTCAAGCGCATGCTCGACGACCGCAACGCTTTCCAGGATTCGCTCGGAATCTTCGTGACCGTGCCGAGCGGCGCGCCGCCGGGGCCAACCGGGTTCTCCGCCGGCGCTGCGACCTATACGCTCGGCTATACCGCGTCCGTCCCGTTGAGCGCGACGGTCGGCGTTTCGACGACGCAGAGTTTTATCGGCAACGCGGTTCCCCTCGCAGCGGGCGGCGCAACGCGTTTTTTCTCATTCCAGCCGTCGCTCACGTTCAGCTACGGCTTCGCGCCGAACACGAGCCTGCTCGTTTCCGATCAGATCACGACGCCGCTCGGGCCGGCCGGCGGCACGGGAAATCGCGGGCTGCTCGGATTGCAGCGCGTCGTCTCGCCGCGACTCGTGTTCGACGCCGAGTACGAGTTGAACGCGCTGCCCGGCGCGCCGGCGGTGACGCAGCATGCATTGGGAGCCGGCGCGGCGGTTTTGTTTTAAGCGGGACCTGCTCGAATCGTGCGCGGCGCAACGCGTTCGCCGTGGAGCGCGCGCGCAAACAGTTCGGCGGTGTCGACTAGCCGCGGGCCGGGACGGTTGACGTAGGCGTTGCCGTCCACGGGAAACGCGCGCCCTTCACGCACGGCGCGCAGCGCGCGCCACGCCGGGAGCGCCTCGAGCTCGGCGATTGCCGCCTGCGTCGCGCGCAGATCGAAGCCGCACGGCGCGACGATCACGACGTCGGGATCGGCTGCCGCGATCGCATCCCAGGCGAGAACCTGTGAATTCGCTCCGGGATGCGCCAAGACGGGCGTGCCGCCGGCCAGTTCGACGAGGCCGGGCGTCCAGTGCCCGCCGCTCATCGGCGGGTCCGTCCACTCGAGTACCAAGGTTCGCGGCCGCGGCAAAGCGGCGACTGCCAGGCCAAGCTTTTCGATTCGCGCGCGCAACTCGGCGACGAGCGCGCCGGCGGCCTGCTCGGCGCCGGCGATCTCCGCGACGGTCGCGATATTCGCGTAGACGTCCTCGAGGCTCGAGGGTTCGAGCGAGACGATCCGCGGATCGCCGCGCAGCCGTTTCGCGGCGCGCGCGACGATCTCGTACGACACGGCGCAGACGGCGCAGAGTTCTTGCGTGATGATGAGGTCGGGCGCGAGGCGCTCCAAGAGCTCCGAATCGAGCGAGTACAGGCTCGAGCCTTCGTGTAAGCTCTTGCGCACGTGGCGGTCGATCTCGGCCGAACTCGAGGCATGCGGCAGCGCGCTAGCCGTCAGCTGCGGCAGCGTCCGCGCGCTAGGCGGAAAGTCGCACTCGTGGGTCACGCCGACGAGCCGATCGCCTAAACCGAGCGCATAGACGATCTCGGTCGAACTCGGCAGCAAGCTGACGATCCGCTGCGCTGGAGCGGTCCAAGTATTGTTCACGAACCCTCCAATGCAGCGAACTCGGCGGAAAACCTTGCGTGACGGCGTACCTGAAGTTTCGTGCAGAAAATCAAAGTTCGCAACCCGGTCGTCGAACTCGACGGCGACGAGATGACCCGCATCATTTGGCACATGATTCGCGAGAAGCTCATCCTCCCGTATCTCGACGTCGACCTCAAGTATTACGACCTCGGCATCGAGCATCGCGACGAGACGGACGACCGGGTCACCCTCGATGCCGCTCGGGCGATCAAGCAATACGGTGTCGGGGTGAAGTGCGCGACGATCACGCCCGACGAAGCGCGCGTCAAAGAATTCGGTCTGAAGAAAATGTGGCGCTCGCCGAACGGGACGATCCGCAACGAGCTCGACGGAACCGTCTTTCGCGAACCGATCATCTGCCGCAACGTACCACGACTCGTCCCGGGCTGGACCGATCCGATCGTGATCGGCCGCCACGCCTTCGGCGATCAGTACCGGGCGACCGAGATCGCCGTTCCCGGCGCCGGCAGCCTTACGCTAAAGTTCACTCCGGCCGACGGCGGCGCGCCGATCGAACGCGAGGTTTTCGTCTTCGAGAACCCCGGCGTGGCGTTGGCGATGTACAACCTCGACGAGTCGATTCGGGGCTTCGCGCGAGCCTGCCTGAATTACGGGCTCCAGCGCAAGTGGCCGGTCTACCTTTCGACCAAGAACACGATCCTCAAAACGTACGACGGCCGCTTCATGCAGATCTTTGCGGAGGTCTACGAGGCGGAATTCAAGGCGCGCTTCGAACCGCTGGGCATCAGCTACGAGCATCGCTTGATCGACGACATGGTTGCGGCGTGCCTCAAATGGTCGGGTAAGTACGTGTGGGCCTGTAAGAACTACGACGGCGACGTGCAATCCGACACGGTCGCGCAGGGGTACGGTTCGCTCGGCCTGATGACGTCCGTGTTGATGACGCCCGACGGCAAGACGATCGAAGCCGAAGCGGCACACGGGACGGTCACGCGCCACTACCGTTTGCACCAGCAAGGGAAGCCGACGTCGACGAACCCGATCGCCTCGATCTTTGCCTGGACGCGCGGGCTCGCGCACCGCGGGAAACTCGACGAGACCCCCGACGTGACGCGCTTCGCGGAAACGCTCGAACGCGTCTGCATCGATACCGTTGAAAACGGCAAGATGACGAAAGACCTCGCTTCGCTGATCGGCCCCGATCAGCCGCACCTTACGACCGAGGAGTTTCTCGCGGCGCTCGACGCCGAGCTGCAACACCGGATGAGCTGGGCGCTGGCCGGGACCCTGCGCTAGTTCCGGCTCAACCGCTCGCGAGCCGGAACGTCGCGTACATGTAGGGGTACTCCGGACGGTACCAGTTGCGGAAAGTGCGCCGGATGTGGTTGCGATTCGTCACCGGCGACGCGCCTTTGACCACGTAGTGCGCGCCGTCGAAAAAGTCGGCCGAGTATTCGGGGTAGGACGCGAGCGGCGAAAAGCCGGCGAAGGGCGCGAACTCGGTCGAGGTCCACTCCCAGCCGTTTCCGATCAAGTCGGCGACGCCCCAGGCACTGGCGCCCGCGGGCGAACTGCCGACCGGCTCGGGATCGAAGCGCCTGAAGTCGAAATTGCCGTGCTGAGCGGGATCGGGCGCGGCGTCGCCCCAGGGGAAGGCGCGCTCTTCGCCGCCCGGCGTACCGAACGCGGCGCGGTGGTACTCGGCTTCCGTCGGAAGCCGCGCCCCGCGCCACGCGGCATATTCGTGGGCCTGACGCTGCGTCACGTAGACGGGCCAGCTCAGCGGCAGCGGAATCTCTTCGAACATCGCGAGCAGGCGAAACGCGCCGTCGCGCTCGACCCAAAACGGCGGCAGCGATCCGCCCGCGTGCACGAAGGCAAGCCACTCGCCGTTGGTCACGTCGTTGACGTCGATCTCGAACGCGCGGACGTCGACGGCGTGCTCGCCGAACTCGTTGTCCCAAGCGAAATCGAGCGAGCCGCGGCGCACGCCGAGCGTTGCGCGGCCGGCGGGAATTTCAACGCGGCCGCTCGCAAAGGGTGCTCCCTCGCGGTACGCTGAGGCACTTCCCGGCGGGCGCTTCGCTTCGTAGGGCATGCGGTTGAGCAGATATGCGAAGGTCTCGTGGTGCATCTCTTCGTGCTCGAGGATCGCGAAGGCGGCTTCGCCGCGGACGAGCATCGGACTCCGTGCCGGATCGTCGAGTTTGGCATGCTCGAGCGCATCGAGCACGGCGACGTCGCAGGCGGCGCCGTAAGCCTGGACCTCGCCGCGCGACGGCCAGCCCTGAGGTTCGTGGCGGCGTGCGTCGTTGACGTCGGGCGGATCGATTCCGCGCGCGAACAGGCGCTCGAGCTTGGCATCGATCGAGGGCCCGCCGAGGGCCTCGCGCACGAGCTTCTGAAAGCTGAACGAAGGCAAATGTCCCTCGTAAAACACCGGCGGGTGGCGCAGCGGGATCGGGCGCGACTCGTACGCAGCGGGCTCGAACAGCGCGAAAAGCTCGCCGGTGCGGGCGCGATTCGCGAGATAACGCTGCCGCAGCACGCTTCGGTTGAGGCTGGAGTGAGGTCCGATGATGGTTGCCATGACGTCCCTACGTATAATCCCGCTTTTCGCCGAGGGGTTACCCTTCGAGTGCGTTTCTCAAGCGAGCCGCATGCTAGCTAAGAGTGGCGACCGCGCGTGAGGCAACGAGGACGAGCGTCACGAGCGAGAGGGTGGCTTGCATCATCACGAACAGCTTCGCCCGGCGGCTCGCAGGCTTCGCGTAGTCGGGCGGCGTGAACGACGTCGACGTCGCGAACGCGAGGAAGAGATAGTCGAGGAAGTACGGCTCCCAGCCGTGCGCGATCTCTTCGATCTCTTTTTCCCCGAAAACGAAATCGGGCGGTCCAGGCCTGCGGTCTACGACGCGCGCTTCGGGACCGGCCCGGTCGAGTTGCCAATAGAACAATGCGAAGACCAAAATGTTGATCGCCCAAATGACCGCGGCCGACTCGAGCAGCGTAACGCTGCCGATGTCGTGCTTGCGCGCCAGCATGTCCTCGACGAGGCGCTTGACCAGAAGCACGAGCGCGCTGAAACCCGAGACGACGAAAAGCAGCACGATCGTCCGTTCGATGCGATGCCAAAGCCTGCTGTTCGGTCGGAAGCCGAGCGCCACCATGGGCGTAACGACGGCGACGAACGCGGCCCAGGGAAACCACGGAGCTACGACTTGGTAGCGCGCCGGGAGCGACGTGACGAGGATGACCGCGAGCAACATGGTCGCAATCGCCGGCCAGCGCGGTTCCGTCCGGTTCGGGGCAACAGTCTCGGCGCTCACCGAAGATCGGCCTTCTGCATGAGGAGAGTCTTAGGGCCGGTAGCGCACGAACCTGCGAGCGCGCAGCGCGACGGCGGCGAGGCCGAGGACCGCGAGCAATAGGGCGCCGAGCGCGAACGCGCGGCCCGTGAGAAGGCCGATGCCTCCGGCTCCCGTGCATTTCCGGAATGCATCCGGCGTGAAGTTGGACGCGGCGCACCAATACGCGCGCCAGTTCCGTCCGTCGATCTCGGGGTCGCCGCCGGTCACGTAGAGGCGCGCAAACGCGGCGCGCGCGCCGGCATCCTCCGCGATGCGCTGCTGCAGCTGGGCGAGGTCCGCCGCGCCGAACCGGGTGAGGCCGAGCGAACGGGTGCCGCCGAGGTCTTCCCATTTCCCGGCAACCAAGGCGTGCGCTTCGGCCGCGCGAATCGCGCCGGACGCATCGACGTCGACGGTAAGGAAGGCGGGCGCATTCCGGAAGATCGGCGAGAGGGCGGGTATCAAAAGAATGGGCACGGGGTGCTCGCTGGATCCGGCAATCCGGTAGGCGAAGCGATGCGTGTGAGCCGCCAGCATCAGGGACACGTTGTTGGCGGGGTCCGCGATGAGCCCGAGCAGTGCCGCTTGCGGCTCTTGGCGGAGTGAGGGAACGACGACCAAGCCGCGGCCAAGTTGCGTGCTCGCGTAGGCGTCGATGCCGGGCGGGATGTGTGCGACGATCCAGTGCCGGCCCACAGCGGGTCCGAGCGAGGCGCGAAGCTCGTCGATCAGGCGCGAGCTTTCGTCGGAACTGGCCCCACCGCAACGATGGTAGAACGGCGACCAGAAGACGTCGTCGATGACGACGGCGTTCGTGCGCTCCACCGGAAGACGCGTAACGTAGAAGCCCGTGCGCGCGAACGTGTGCGCGAAGCCGGGTGCGGCGTCGCCGCGGTTCACGAGCGGCGCCCACGCGGTCGCGAACGCCTGCGCGAACGCGGAATTCGGCGCGAAACCATAGTCGGCGCAGCCCGCGTCTTCGTTTCCCAACACGGGGACGAACTGAGCCCGCGGAAAGGCGTGTCCGAAACGGCCCGCGATTTCGGCCATCGTAACGCGAGCCTTGCCGTAGTCGAAGCGATGCCCTAAGAAATCGCCCCCGATGACGACGACGGGAGGATCGGGATCGACGCGGCGCATTTCGGCGAGCGCCGAATCGAGCAACGCGAAGTTCGTATCCCGGCCCATCGCCACGGGCGCGGTGCTGTTGTCGGCGGGGTTCAGGTGGATGTCGCTGATGAAGAGCCAGGGCCGTGGGGCCGGTGACGGTGCGGCGAACGCCGCGCGGCCAGCGAGGAGGGCCAGCAGCGCGAAGCCCGCGGCGCGCAGCTTAGAGGTCGAGATACTCGCGTAACCCGGCCAGGCCGCCTTCGCGCCCGAAGCCGGACTCTTTATAGCCGCCGAAGGGCGAGCTCGGATCGAATTGGTTGAAGGTGTTGCACCAAATCACGCCGGCTTGCAACCGTTGGGCCGTATAGAGTCCGAGTTGACCGCTCGACGTCCAGATGCCGGCACTCAGGCCATACGGCAGGTTGTTGGCGCGGTCGATCGCTTCATCGGGCGTGCGGAAACTCATGACCGACAGAACCGGTCCGAAGATTTCCTCGCGCGCGATCCGGTACGTCGGCTGCACGTCGACGAAGAACGAGGCGGGGAACCAGAAGCCGCGCTCGGGGAAGCGCGCCGAGGCCTGGACTAGTGTCGCGCCCTCTTCGACGCCGCTTTTCACAAGCTCCGCGATGGCGTCGCGCCGGCGGCGCGAGTTGATCGCGCCGACGTCGGTATTTTTGTCGAGCGGGTCGCCGTGCCGCAGCGTCTCGATGCGCGCGCGCAGCCGCTCGACGACTTCGGCGTAGACGTCCTCTTGAACGAGCAACCGCGAGCCGGCGCAGCAGACGTGACCTTGGTTGAAGAAGATCGCGCTGACGATGCCTTCGATCGCTTGATCGAGCGGCGCGTCGTCGTAGACGAGGATCGCCGACTTCCCGCCCAGCTCGAGCGCGAGTCGCTTGCGCGTGCCGGCAGTGGCGCGCCGGATCTGCTTTCCGATTTCGGTCGATCCGGTGAACGTGAGCTTATCGACGTCGGGGTGTTCGACCAGCGCCGCACCGGCGCGTCCGTCGCCCGTCACGACGTTGACGACGCCCGGCGGCAACTCGGCCTCGCGGCAGACCTGAGCCAGGAATAGCGCGCTCAGCGGCGTCGTTTCGGCGGGCTTCAACACGACCGTGTTCCCGCAGGCGAGTGCCGGGGCGATCTTCCAGGCCGCGATCAAGAGCGGGAAGTTCCAAGGCACGATCGCGCCGACGACCCCGAGCGCGCGATTGCGTTCGGGGGCGCGCGTCGCCCAAGCGAGCTTATCGGCCCAACCCGCGTGGTAGAAGAAGTGCGCCGCGGCTTGCGGCACGTCGAAGTCGCGCGACTCGCGAATGGGTTTGCCGACGTCGAGCGTTTCGAGTATCGCGAATTCGCGCGAGCGTTCGGTCAGCGCGCGTGCGATGCGGAAGATGTACTTCGCGCGCTCGCCGGGCCGCAGCTTGCGCCAGTACTTTTCGTAGCCGCGGCGCGCGGCGCGCACGGCGCGGTCCACGTCGGTCGCGTCGCCGGCCGCGACCTCGCTCAAGGTTTGTTCGGTCGCGGGATTCAGGCTGGCGAACATCTCGCCCGAGTTCGGCGTGACCCACTCGCCGCCGATGAAGAGTCCGTAGCGTTCCCGTATGTCGACCGGCGCCGCCGATTCGAGCGAAGGAGCGTACTCGAAGGTCGGCACCACGGTACTCATCTCAGATCGTCGCCACGTAGGCGGAGCCGGCGTACGCGCCGCTCTCCTCCTTGGCGCGTTGCAAGAGCAGATCGTCGAGCAAGGCGGAGGCGCCAATGCGCAAACGGCTCGGGTGCAGCCACCCGGGCCCAAGCGTCTCCTTGACGATCGCGAGGTATCCGAGGGCGGCCTTGGTCGTGCGCACGCCGCCGGCGAGCTTGAGGCCGGCCGCGCGTCCGGTGGTTCGGAAATGTTCGCGGATCGCTTCGCACATCAGCAGCGCGACGGCAGGCGTCGCCGACGATGCGAGCTTGCCGGTGGAAGTCTTGATGAAATCCGCACCCGCTTCGAGGGCGAGGTCGCAGGCCCGCCGGATCGCTTGATACGAACCGAGTTCGCCGGTTTCGAGAATGACTTTGAGGGTCGCCGAGCCACAGCTCTCGCGAATCGCCTCCAACTCGGCGGAGGCGCGCGCCGTCTGACCTGAGAGCAGCGCGCCCCGATCGAGCACGGCGTCGATCTCGTCGGCGCCGGCCGCGACCGCAGCGCGCACGTCGGCGAGCTTGACCTCGAGCGGAGAGAGACCGCTGGGAAAAGCCCCCGCGACCGCCGCGACCTTCACGGGACTTGGGCCGAGTTCGCGACGGGCGAGTTCGGCGAACGCCGGATACACGCAAACCGCGGCGACGTGCGGCACGCCGGGTGCGGGGGCGCCGGCCCGCGCGCACAGCGCGCGCACCTGCGCCGGTGTGTCGCGGCCCTCCAGCGTGGTCAAGTCTAGGCAGCCGATGAGCAGATCGATCCCCGCTCGCTTTGCGACGGCCTTAATCGAGCGCTTTGCCAACACGGCAGCTCTAGCTTCCAGCATCGCCGCATCGACGCGAGCGTAGGCGCGTCCCATATCCGGAGAGTTTCGGCCCGCCGCTGCGAGCCCCCGCTTTGCACCGTGGAAGCGGCGGGGGTAGAGCCGCGCCGCCGCGCAGAAGCTTGGGCAGATGTTTCGTTACCTGACGGCGGGAGAGTCGCACGGTCCGGCCCTCGTCGGCATCCTGGACGGCTTGCCTGCGAAGCTGCGGCTGGATTTCGACGCGATCAACGCGGCCCTGCGCGCGCGCCAGGGCGGTTACGGCCGCGGCGGACGCATGAAAATCGAGCGGGATGAGGTCGAGTTCCTGGCCGGAGTTCGCGGCAGCCACACGCTTGGCTCGCCGATCGCGGTCGTCGTTCGCAACAAGGACTTCGAGAACAATCGCGCGCTCATGGATCCGCTTACCGGCGCCGGCAAGCCGCTGACCAATCCGCGACCCGGACACACCGACTACGCAGGGGCCCTGAAGTACCGGCAGCGCGACCTGCGCAACGTGCTCGAGCGGGCCAGCGCCCGCGAGACGGCGATGCGCGTCGCCCTGGGCGCGATCTGCGCGCAATTCCTCGAGGCGCTGGGCATGCGCACCTTCGCCTACGTTTCGCAAATCGGCGACGTCACGGCCGGCGAGCCGGAAGCGATCGATCCGGAGCGCGTGGCGGCGAGCGAAGTACGCTGCGCCGATCCCGCTGCCGAGGCAGCCATGATCGCCGCGATCGACGCCGCCAAGGCCGCCGGCGATACGCTCGGCGGGACGTACACGATCCGCGTCACCGGCGTACCGGTCGGTCTGGGCTCTAACCGTCAGCCGGATACGAGGCTCGACGGCATCTTGGCGGGCGCCCTGATGGCGATGCAAACCGTCAAAGCGGTCGACGTCGGCGACGGTCGCGAAGTCGCGGCGAAGCCCGGTTCGGCCGCGCACGACGTGTTCGGTCTCGAAAACGGACGCGTGGTTCGCCCCTCCAACCGGGCCGGCGGCATCGAGGGCGGCATCTCGAACGGGCAAGATCTGATCTTGCGCGCGAGCGTCAAACCGATTCCGACTTTGATGAATGCCCTGCCCTCGGTCAATTTGCACGAGGGCGCCGTCGCGCCGGCCTCGATCGTGCGCAGCGACGTCTGCGTCGTGCCGGCTGCGTCGCTGGTCGGCGAAGCGATGGTCCGGCTCGCCTTGACGGGGCCGGTTCTCGAGAAGTTCGGCGGCGACTCCATCGAGGAGACGCGCGACAATCTGGAGCGAGCCGTCGCCGCGGCGCAGGCGCTGTTCGAGACGATGCCCACGCGGTGAAGCGCCACGTCGCGCTGATCGGCTTCATGGGAGCGGGGAAAACGACGGTCGGACGGCGCCTCGCGCGCGAGCTGGGGCTGCCCTTTCGCGACAGCGACGAGCTCATCGTTGCGCGGCACGGGGCGATCGAGACGATCTTCGCGCGCGACGGGAGCGCGACGTTCCGGGAATACGAGTACGCCGCCGTGCGCGACTTGCTGGAAGGCGAGAGCGCGGTCGTCGCACTCGGCGGCGGAGCCGTCACCCACGAACCGACGCGCGAGCTGCTCGCCCGCCATGCCCTCCGCATTTACCTCGAGGTGCCGCTCGAGGCGCTGCTGTCACGCTTGCGCCGTTCGCGCACCGTGCGCCCGGTCATCGGCGACATGCCGACGCGCGCGACGGTGCGGGCGTTGCTGGAGTCGCGCGAACCGCTGTATCGCGAAGCGGAGATCGTCGTGCGCGGCGCCCGCCGCTCGAAAACGGCTTTGGCGCGCGAGATCGCGGAGGCGGTTCGCGCGTCGCGCGAACCGGCCACGCGATGACGATTCTCGAGGAACTGGGCTACCCGGTCGTTATTGCCGAGCGCGCCGCGCCCCACGTCGCGGAGTTCGCGCGCGCGAAAGGTTACCGCCGCAGGATCGTGCTTTGCGACCGGAACGTCCTGGAACGCGCGGAGCGAATCGCGCGCGCGCTCGGACGCGGAACGCCGGTGTTGGATTTCGCGCTCGGCGAAAGGAAGAAGACTCTCGCCGTGGCTGGGCTCGTGCTCGAGGCGCTCGCTGCGGAGCGGGCGGACCGCGAGACGCTGCTCGTCGGCGTCGGCGGTGGCGTCGCGGGTGACCTTTTCGGCTTGGTAGCCGCCCTGTACATGCGCGGCGTCCCGTTCTTCAACGTCGCAACCTCGCTGGTGGCAATGGTCGACGCGTCCGTCGGCGGCAAGACCGGCGTCGACTTGAAGGCCGGCAAGAATTTAGCCGGCGTATTTCGCGACCCCCAAGCCGTCTTTTGCGACATCGAGGCCCTCGCGACGCTTCCCGAACGTCACCTGCGGGAAGGCCTCGCCGAAGTCGTCAAACACGCGATCATCGAAGGCGGCGACGCGTTTGAGGCGCTCGAGACGTTAGCGCCGCACGCGCTGCGCAAGTGGCCCTGGGAAACGGTCGTCGCCGATTCCTTGCGGATCAAAGCGATGATCGTCGGCGACGACGCCCTGGAAGCGGGGGCGCGCGCGACGCTCAACCTCGGTCACACCTTCGCGCACGCGATCGAGCAGGTCACCGGGTACCGCACTTCGCACGGCGAGGCGGTTGCGATCGGTCTACGTTTGGCAGGGCTGCTCGCTCTGCGCACCGGACGCTTCTCGCCGGCCGAACATTTGCGCGTGCTTTCGCTGCTCGCGCTCTTGCGGTTACCGATGAATGTGCCGGCCGGCGAAGTGGATGCACTGTACGCCGCGATGGGTTCCGACAAGAAGGCGCGCGCCGGCCAACTGCGCTTCGTCCTGCCGCGGGCCATCGGCGACGTCGAGTACGGCATCGCCGCCCCCGCGCGCACGGTGCGGAGCGTGCTAGAGCGTGCGCGGCAAGGCCCGGGAGCCGCAGAGTTTCGTTGATCCGCCTGGTCGACGTGCTCGTGCAGCAGCGTACGGCTGCCGTCGACCGTCCGCTCAGCTACCTCGTTCCGGACGGCATGGAGCTCGCCGTCGGCGACGTCGTGCGCGTTCCGCTCGGACCGCGCGAAGTCTACGGCTTCGTCATCGAAACCGGCTCGCACGCGGCCGCCGCGAACCTTCGCCCGGTCGGCGCTCGCGTCGAGGGCCCGCGAGCCTTCGACGCTGCCGGACTCAGGCTCGCGCACTGGATCGCCGAGCACTATTGCTGCACGCTCGCGGAAGCGCTCGCCCCGATGATCTACGGCGCCGCGTTGCCGCGGGCGATCGATCGCTTCGCGCTCGCGCCCGACTTCGCAGCGGCGCGCCTTCCGAGCGTGCCGCCGCGGCTGACGCGCTTGATCGCGGACGACTTGCGGGAAGGCTTCACGCTCGACGCGCTCTTGCGGCATCCCGAAGCACGGCGGGCGGGTGACCGGCGCGCTCTGCTGCGCGCGCTCTCGGCGCTCGTGCGGAGCGGTGCGCTGCTGCGCTCCCGGACGTTCGCTGCGGCGCGCATGAGCGAGGTGCGCGAGAAGTTTCTCGAACCGGGCGAGCGCGAAGTGCGCGGGCCGCGCGTGCGCGCGCTGGTCGAATTGGTGCGGGCGGAGGGCACGCTGCGCCGCGGCGAGGCGTTGCTCGCGGGCTTCTCGCAAGGCGTCATCGCGCGCGCGCTGCGCGAGGGCGGGCTGCGCGAGACGAGCGAACGGGCTGCGCGGCGCCGCAGCGCGCTGGTCCCCCAAGAGCAGGGGTTCGTCGCGACCGGCGAGCAGCAGGCGGCGATCGACGCGATCGTAGCTCGGGTCGAGGCCGGGACATTTGCCGAGCTGCTGCTGCAAGGAATCACCGGCAGCGGCAAGACGCTGGTCTACATTCGCGCCATCGCGCGAACGCTAGCGCTCGGCGGACGCGCGCTGGTGCTCGTTCCCGAGATCGCGCTTACGCCGCAAACCGCTCGCCGGTTCGAAGGCGCCTTCGGCGAGCGCGTCGCGGTGCTCCATTCGGGACTTTCCGAGCGCGAGCGCTTCGACAGCTGGCACGCGGCAGCCCGGGGCGAGGTCGACGTCGTCGTCGGCGCGCGCAGCGCGGTCTTCGCGCCGTTGCCGGACTTGCGCTTGATTGCCGTCGACGAGGCGCACGAGCGCAGCTACAAACAGGACGGCGTGCCGCGCTATAACGCCGTCGACGTCGCGCGCGAACGGATGCGGCGTGCCGGCGGCGTCGTGGTGTTCGGCAGCGCCACGCCGCCCCTCGAGGTCTACGCGCGGGCGCTGGGCGGCGCGGTCTCGCACCTGCGCTTGGCGCGCCGCGCGAGCGAACAGGAACTGCCGCGGACGCAACTGGTCGACATGGCGGCCGAATTCGAGCGCGGAAACCGGCGCATTTTCAGTTCGGCACTCGTCGACGGCATCGGCTTGCGGCTGGAACGGCGCGAGAAAGTGGTGCTGTTCGTGAACCGGCGCGGCAGCGCGGGCTTCATGCTTTGCCGCAATTGCGGTGCGGTCCCGGAGTGCGCGCGCTGTAGCCTCTCGCTGACCGTGCACCGCGGGGAGGGTCTACTGCGCTGTCACTTGTGCGACGCACAGCGCCCGATACCGCAGCTCTGTCCGGCCTGCGGACAGGGACCGATTCGGGAGTTCGGCGCCGGCACGCAAAAGGTTGCGGAAGCAGCGCTCGCGCTTTTTCCGCGAGCCCGCATCACGCGGATGGACGCCGACACGACGACGCGCGTCGGCGATCACGCCCGTCTGCTCGATGATTTCGAAGCGCGAGGCGACATTCTCGTCGGCACCCAGATGGTGGCCAAGGGCTTGGACTTTCCGCAGGTAACGCTGGTCGGCGTCGTGGCTGCCGATATCGGACTGCATCTTCCGGAGTTCCGCGCGGCCGAGCGCAGCTTCGATTTGCTCACCCAGGTTGCCGGCCGTAGCGGACGCGCCGTACCGGGCGAAGCGATCGTGCAAACGTATTCGCCGGATCATCCCGCGCTGCGCTTCGCGGCGCGTCACGATTTCGACGGCTTTGCGGCCCACGAGCTCGAGCAGCGCCGCGAACTCGGCTACCCGCCGTTCGCGGAGATGATCGCTCTCGGCATCATCGGGCGCAAGCGGCAGGCCGTTGTGGAAGCCGCCGAGCGCTATGCGGGCGAACTGCGCCGGACGGCGGATGCGGAGGTCCTAGGACCTGCGCCGTTTGCGATCCCGCGAGTGAACGACGAGTGGCGCTACCGGATCGTGTTGAAAACTCGCGCGGCGGCCGGCGTCCGGCGCCTCATTCGCGAGCGGCTGGCTCCGGCGGCGCGAGCGGATCGCGCGACCCGTCTGGCCATCAACGTCGACCCCTAAGAACTAAGGGCCGGTGATGCTTCCGCCGGGCGCGTCGTTGCTGATCGTGGAGCTGATCGTCGTGCCCAAAACCAAGAGGGCGCCGATCGCCACCATCGCGACGAGGGCGAGGATCAGGCCGTACTCGAGGATGCCGACCCCGGCTTCGTCCCGCCAGAAACTCATTGCCACAGTATAGAAATTCCCGGCCGCAAGCGCTTGGCCCGCTACCCTGTTGTGAGCAATATCACATAGGTCATTTGGCCCTAGCATTTGGCGCGCGGCATCACATCCGCCGTTTCCGGGGATGCGCAGGGCGTCACTTCGGCCGGCCCTAACTCGGTCCACATCATGGTTATCGACAAAGATGACGGCTCGGTCAAGGCCCAGGCTTTACCTGAGCTCTCGGACGGTTCCGGGCCACCCGCCGCGGCCGGCCCGGCCGCCAACGCCCTCGACCCGCTGGGCATCGGGAAGGCCTCGCTCGAGGTCTGGCAGTCGCTGCTCAACCATCCTCAGGGTCTCGCCCAAGCCCAGACCGAGTTTGCCGCACGCTGGCTCGGGCTGGCTTCGCGCGCGCTGGTCCCGCCGGGCAGTCAGCCTGCCCCGGTGATCGAGCCTGCCGCGAACGACGCCCGCTTCAAACACCCGGCTTGGACCGAAAATCCGGCGTTCGACGCGCTCAAGCAGGGCTATTTGCTCGCGAGCCAAGCGATGCTCGACGGCATCGATCGCGCCGAAGGCATCGACCCCGAAACCAAAGCCCGCGTCAAATTTTTCGCCAAGCAGTTCTGCGACGCGATGAGCCCGACGAACGTCCCCTTTCTCAATCCGGCGGTCATCGAGGAGACGCTGCGGACCGGCGGCGCGAACCTGCAGCGCGGCGCGCAAAACGTCATCGAAGATCTGCAAGACAACAACGGCCGTCCGGCGCTCGTCGACAAGAAAGCCTTCACCGTCGGCAAGAACGTCGCGACGACGAAGGGCGAGGTCGTCTATCGCAACGACTTGATCGAGCTCATCCAGTATACGCCGACGACCGAAACGGTCTACGCGCGGCCGCTGGTCATCACCCCGCCCTCGATCAACAAGTTCTACATCCTCGACCTCCAGCCGGCGAACAGCCTCATCAAGTTCGCGCTGGATTGCGGCGTGCAAACCTTCGTCGTATCCTGGCGCAACCCGGACGCGTCCTACGCGCGCGTCGGTTGGGAAGACTACATCGAGCGCGGGCCGCTCAGCGCGGCGCGCGTCGCGAGCGGAATCACCGGCAGTCAAGACGTCAACGCGATCGGCTATTGCATCGGCGGCACGATGACCGCGGAGATGCTCGCGTACTTGGCGCGCACCGGCGAAACGCTCGTCAACGCTGTGACGTTCCTGGCCGCTTTGACGGACTTCGCCGAGGCAGGCGACTTGCGCGCGTTCCTGAGCGACGAAGCGATCGCCTATCTCGAGAAGAAGATGGACGAAGACGGCCTGCTCGACAGCAGCGAAATGGCCGACACGTTCAATATGCTGCGCGCCAACGATTTGATCTGGAACGTCGCGGTCAATCGCTATCTCTTGGGCAAGAACGCTCCGGCTTTCGACTTGCTCTACTGGAACAGCGACGCGACGCGGTTGCCCGCGGCAATGCACAAATACTACCTGCGTCACATGTACCGCAACAACGATCTGGTTAAGCCCGACGTGCTCGAAATGCACGGGACGCCGATCGATCTGGGCCGGGTGAAAAACGACGTCTATTCCGTGGCCTCGCGCGAAGATCACATCGCGCCGTGGCGCGCGGTGTACCGGATGACGCAGCTCTTTTCGGGCGACACGCGCTTCCGGCTGGCCAACTCCGGACACATCGCCGGCATCGTGAATCCGCCCGGCAGCGGCAAAGGCCTGTACTTTGCGGCGCCGTCGAATCCGCCCGAGCCGGACGCTTGGCTCGCGCTCGCCGAAGAGCGCCGCGGGTCGTGGTGGACCGACTGGAGCGAGTGGCTCGCGGCGCGCTCCGGCGAGCGGATCCCAGCTCCCGCGGCGCTCGGTTCGGAGCGCTACGCGCCCCTCGAGCCGGCGCCGGGCAGCTACGTCTTGCAGAAGTCCTGACCGTCGGCAAGCCGCGCATCGAAAGCGTGCCGGATCTTCGGTTCGGGAAGGCCCCGCGACCGGAGCCGGTGCCCGGCGTCGATCCCGAGGGCGACGCTTTAGCGATGGCCGCGCCCGGCACCGAATCGCCGGCGCGTGCGCCGATACCCGGTAAACAGTTTTTCGGTTCGCTCGGACCCCGTCAGCGCTTCGTCGTGCGCTGGCCCGACGCGTGGAACGGGAAACTCATCGCAGCCGGTACGCCGGCGACGCGCAGCGAGTTCGTCAACGACCTGATCTGGTCGGACTACGCGCTCGCGCGCGGCTACGCGTTCTCAACGAGCAACAAAGGCATTCCGTTCAACGGCATCCTCGGTGAGGGTCCGGGAGACCGCTTCACGTACGCGTTTCCGTTCGATCTAGCCGGTATTCCGTTGCGTGGGAAACATCTGCGCTTCGGAGCGCTCGAGCCGCAGCCGATGTCGCTGGCGGCGTGGTATGACGATTACGCCGCGACGATCGAGGCGACGCGCGCTTTGCTAGCGGAAGTCGAAGGACGCGAACCCGAGCGAACGTTCGCGGTCGGCCTTTCCTACGGCGGCGCGCAAGTTCGCAAGTTGCTCGAAACGCGGCCGGACTTGGCCGACGGCGGCGTCGAGTGGGCCGGCGTGTTGTGGTCGCCCAGTGCCAGCATTCTCACGCAGTTGCCCGGCTTTTTGCGCGTCATGCCGCGCTACGTCGCCAGCGGCTATCGCGACCGTGAAGCGCACGACGAAATCGTCGCCCTCGGGTTTCCGCCGGACCGCCTTCAAGACGACCCGCGTCATCCTTCGCTCTGGACCGATCACTATTCGAACGTGTTGCCTTTTTACAACGACGTCACGGTGTTCGTCTACGTGCGTCTGGTCGATCCGGCTTCGCCCGACGACTTCGGCCTGGAGCAGCGGGCCGCGTACGTCCAATCACCGGCCGTGCGCGCCGCCGTCGCGCCGATTTCGCACTCGGGTCATTTGAAGCGGCCGCTCATCGGCATTGCGGGGAGCGCGGACGTGTTCGTAACGCCCGCGCTGCACCAGAGCGGCTACGTCGCCGCGGTTTCGCAGGCCGGCGCGACGCGGAATTACCGCCCGTACCTGGTCGAGAACGGGACACACGCCGACGGCTACGTTGCCTACGGCTATGGATTGCAGCCGCAACTTCCGTTTGCGTGGGCCGCCTTCGAGCAATTAGAGCGCGTCGTCGAGAGCGGCTCGCAACTTGCCGGCACGGACCGCGTGCAACGCGTCACGCGGCCGGGCGAGATCGCCGCCGGGTAGAGGCCTTAGGCCTTGGTCTTTTTGCGCCCGGCGGTCTTTGCGGCCGCGGCCTTCGGCGCCGCGGCCTGCGCGGCCTGAGCCCGGACGGCGCGCGCGAGGCGCGACTTCTTGCGGGCGGCCTTGTTGGGGTGGATCACGCCCTTCGCGGCGGCCTTATCCAACTGGCTCTCGACGTTGAGCGCGAGCGCCGGGTCGCCGCTCAGACGCGCCTTCTTGAAGAGCGTCTTGAGGCGCGTCTTCACGTCCCGGTTGCGCACCGTGCGCTTTTCGGACTGGCGGGCCCATTTGATGGCGGCTTTGATGTTCGGCAAACGCGGTCTCCCGGAAAATATGCTGCTTGGCCCTTTTGGGCACGCGCGGCATTGTATCACAGCCTCGGGCGAAGGTCCAATCCGCGGACCAGGATGGCCCGGTAGCTGGCGTAGCGGGAGGCGGCGATCCGGCCGTCTTCGGCCGCTGCTCGCACCGCACAGCCCGGCTCGCCGCGATGGCTGCAGTCCCGGAAGCGGCAAGCAGCCACGAGGGGGCCGAACTCGACGAAGCCGGCGGCGATCTCGGCCGGAGGGGCGTCCGCCAGCTCGAATTCGCCGACGCCCGGACTGTCGATCAAAAAGCCGGCCCGGAAGCGATGCAAGCGGCCGGTCGTCGTCGTTTGCTTGCCCCGGCCGATCTTCGAGACGTCTCCGATTTCGCCGGGACCGCCGAGGGCCCGAAAGAGCGAGCTTTTCCCCACCCCGGACTGACCGATCAACAGCGTGCAGTGCGTCTCGAGCGCCGCCTCGAGTCCGTCGATCCCTTCGCCCGTTTTCGGATTGATCACGCTGACGCCGTAGCCCAAGTTCGCATACAGCACCTCGAGGCTTTCGCGTTCGGCCGGCAGCGCGAGATCGGGCTTCGTCAAAATGAGCCGCGCTCCGATGGCGTGCAGCGTCGCGAAGGCGAGCAGCTCGTCGATCATCGCAAGGTGCGGAGCGGGCCGCGCGAGCGCCGAAACGACGGCGATGCCGTCGATGTTGGCGGCCATCGTTTTCGTTCGGCCGCCGGCGGTCGTGCGCTCGAGCGCGAAGCTCCGCGGCTCGCGCCGTTCCACGATGGCTCGCTCGGCGTCCAGCTCGCGGGCCGCCACCAGATCTCCGGGTACCAGCGTCTGCCGCTCCAGTTGCTTGCGGAGCGAAGCAACGCGCAAGCCGTCCGCTCCGTCGAACGCGATCCACGCGGCGTTGCGGCCGACGCTGACGACGCGCGCCTGCCGCTCGGCGTCAGGCATCGATTCGCATGACTCGGCTCGCGCGACGTGAAAGGATGAAGATGGCCCCGGCGGTCAAGGATGAGAAGTGGAGAGGCTGGCTAGCGTACGATTCGATCGCGTGCTCGACGAAGACGAGGGCGACGAGTTGACGCGCGTTCTTGGTTCGGCCGGCGTCGCGGCGGGACCCTGGAGAACTCCGGCGCGGAGCGGCCGCACCTACGGAACGCTGCGCTTCGAAGCGGCGCTCGACCGCACGCCGCTGGAACGCCGCGGCGGACGGGTCGACGAGCCTCCCCTGACCGTGCTCGAGATCGCTCCGGAGCGCACCGAACGGGTCGGCGCGCTTGCAGCCGCCCTCGGCGGCGCCGGTGCGCCCGCCGGAGTCGTCGACTGTCTCGCGCTGTCCGCGTCGTTGCTGGTCGAGCTCGATGAAACGCGTACGCCGCTGGCAACCTTGCTCGACGTGGTCGATATCGAACTCGAGCGGGCACCAGGCCGCCGCGTGACGCCCGTTCTCGGCCTGAGCGACGAGCGTTTGGCGGCCCTAGCCGCAACGCTGCTGGGGGATCCCGAACTCGATGCAGGGCGCTTGATCGAAACGTACACCGAATCGCTGCGTCCCGGGGCCGGCCTATGAACGCGTTTCCGTTCCCCGACTTGGGAGTCGGATTCAGCGACGCCGTTGACATCCTGGCGACGGCGCTCCTCATCTACTACTTTCTGCTGCTAATCCGGGGAACGCGCGCCGTCCCGATCATGGTCGGATTGCTCGTGCTCGTGCTCGTCTTGACGGTCGCGAACGTTTTTCACTTGTTGGTGCTGGCGACGGTTTTGCAGTTCGTCCTGTTAGGCACGGCGGTGACCTTGCCGATCGTCTTTCAACCGGAGCTGCGCCGCTTACTAGAGCAACTCGGACGCGGCGGTATGCTCGCGCGACGCGACGCTCCCGAAGACGTCACCACGCTCGACGAAGCGATCGCGCTGCTCGCGCGCGCGGCAACCATCCTGTCGGGCAAGCGGGTCGGCGCCTTGATCGCGATCGAAGGCGCGACGGGACTGCGCGAGTTCGTGGAGAGCGGAACGCGTCTGGACGCGCGGCTTTCGGTGGAACTGCTGCTGACGATCTTCGCGCCGCAAACGCCGCTCCACGACGGCGCGGCGATCGTGAACGGCCGCACGATCGAGGCGGCCGGCTGCTTCCTCCCGCTTTCTGAAAACGTCGTAACCGATAGCCATTTGGGCACGCGGCATCGCGCCGCGATCGGCTTGTCGGAACAAACCGACGCGGTAGTGCTGGTCATCTCGGAGCAAACCGGTGCGATTTCCGTAGCCCGTGCCGGAAAACTGTCGCGCGAACTCGGCGACGAGGGCCGCCTCCGCAACGTGCTCCTGGCGTGCTGCCGTGCTTCGCGTGGCGTGCGGCCGCAACGCGCACCGCGGAAGCGCGGGTTCGGCCGGCGCGTCCCGGCCGAGCAGCCGGGGCTCGCCAATCGACGTGCTTGAGCGGCTCGGCCGCAACTTCTGGCTGAAAATTTTCGCACTGGCCCTGGCCGTTGCCGCCTGGGCCTATTTGCGCCTGACGCCGAATCCGATCATCGCAGCGCGATTCGTTCAGCAGTTTAGCGTTCCGATCACCACGACCGGGCTGGCAGCGGATCGCGTCGCGCGATTCACGGAGAAGCAGGCCGTGGTAGCCGTGGTCGTGCCGCGCGGCGGCGCTCCGATCAAGCCCGACGAAATTCACGCCGTGCTGGATTTGGAAGGCCGCGGACCGGGCGTCTACAACGTTCCGATCCAAGTGATCGCACCGAAGCTGGACATCAAGTCGCTCTCGCCCGCCTCGGTAACGCTCTCCATCGAACCGGTTTCGGAACGCACGCTGCACGTCGGCTTTCACTACGTGGGCGAAGCCCACCGCAACGTCGTGGTCGCGCACGTTGCGGTCGATCCGCCGGTGGCGATCCTGCGCGGCCCGAGCAGCGATCTGGCGCGCGTGAGCGGCGTGCGCATCGACGTCGCGCTTCCGCCCGCTCCCAAAGTCCTCGACGCCATGCAACGCCCGATCGCGACCGACGAACGCGGCAACGAGGTTCCCAACGTCGTGATCTCGCCGGATCTCGTGCGCGTCCGGGCCGATTTCGTTTCCGCACAGGTCAAATCGTGACGGAGCGCGTCTTCGGAACCGACGGCGTGCGCGGCGTGGCCAACCGGGAGCTCACGCCCGAACTGGGCTTGGCCTTGGGGCGAGCCGGGGCGGCGATCATCGGACGCGCCTCGGCTCCCGAACGGCCGATCGTCGTGGGACGCGACACGCGCCTCTCGGGGAGCATGCTCGAGGCCGCCGTGGTCGCCGGCATCACCTCAGCCGGACGCGACGTGCTGCTGGTCGGCGTCATTCCGACGCCTGGAGTCGCGCGCATCACCGCCTTGATCGAAGCGGCCGGCGGAGTGATGATCAGCGCCTCGCACAATCCGATCGAAGACAACGGCATCAAGTTTTTCGGCGCCGACGGCTTCAAACTCAGCGACGAAGCAGAAGCGGAGATCGAAGCCGCCTTGCTGCCCGGCGCGGTGCTGCCGCGGCCGACGCACGATGCCGTCGGGGTCGTGCGGGCGGCCTACGGTCTGGCCGACCGCTATTTCGCAACGCTGCTTGAGGCGGGCGGCGACTTGCGCGGGCTCGTGGTCGTGCTCGACGCGGCCTTCGGCGCTGCCTACGCGATCGGCCCGCGCGTCTTCGAGAAACTCGGAGCTGAGGTGGTGGCGCTGCACGCCGAGAACGACGGCTCGCGCATCAACGTCGGCTGCGGCTCCACCGACCTCGGACCGCTCGCCCGGGTCGTGCGCGAGCGAAAGGCTGCGCAGCCGGCGGCACGGATCGTCGGCGTCGCTTTCGACGGCGACGCCGACCGCGTGCTGTTCGTCGACGAGAACGGTCACGCGCTGAGCGGCGACCACATCATGCTGCTGCTCGCGCGCGAGAAGCATCGGCGCGGCGCACTCGCCCGCGACGCCGTCGTGGGAACGGTGATGAGCAACATCGGGCTCGAGCGTGCGCTCGCGCGCGACGGCATCGAGCTCGTCCGGGCCGCAGTCGGCGATCGCTACGTTCTGGAGATCATGCGCGCCGGTGGTTACGCGCTGGGCGGCGAGCAGTCGGGGCACATCATCGATTTGGAGCGCACGACGACGGGAGACGGACTGCTGACCGCGGTCGCCGTCGCGACGATCGTGGCGCGCGGCGGCGCAAGCCTGGGCGAACTCGCCGCAGACTTGCACGTTGCACCGCAGATTCTCCTCAACGTCCGGACGCCGCGCAAGGGCGTGCTCGACGACCCTGGGGTGCGCGCCTCCATCGCGCGCGCCGAGCGCGAACTCGGCACGCTGGGGCGGATCCTCGTGCGGCCTTCCGGCACGGAACCGCTCATTCGCGTCATGATCGAGGGCGACGACCGGGTGCGCATCGACCGGCTCGCCGGCGAGGTCGCTGAAAGCGTCCGAATTGCCGCCCAAGTCGAGTGAGCGGCTCACACTCCCGGGTCATGAGGCACGGCTAATTCCGTGATGAGGTGCCGCAGGGAAACGCCAAAGGGCGTGTAACCCGACCTCACCGGCGCTCGCAGGAGGCCGCGATTCGTGAGCTTTCACTCACGGAATTTGGTCGTACGCTAACAGCCGAATCCGGTGCGTCCGGAGCGGGGGACTCCCAGGTGGGGTGAATGCGCCGGTCGGCGCTAGGGCAAGCCTTTCAGCCCGAACCCGTCAACTAACCTCGCAGGCGTTGAAAGAGGAGCAGTGCATCGATCTTTTGGAACGGCCGTTGCCGCCGTTGCTCTAGCGATAACACTTTCCGGAACGGCCGACGCGAAAGTTCGCGGGGCCGAGCCCGACACGGCCGCGGTGAGCGTGGCCCCCGCGGTGGCCGAAGCCCCTGCGGCGATCGAACCGCCGCCCACGATCCTCGCCGCCGGGCAGTCGGCACTCAGCGTGCAGCCCGACTTTGCGGTCGTGTCGCCCGAGTCGCCCGAACGGGCGCGCGGGTTCGACGCTCCGGTCGGAGCGCCGGTCGCGAACGCCGACTATCGGATGTGGTCGTCGGCACCGCCCGGAAAGGCGAACGCCGCAATCGGCCGCTTCGCCAAGGGCATCGTCAGCCGGACTTCGACGATCGCGATCAACTTGACGCGCAGCGCCATGCGCTTCATCGGGACGCCGTACGTTTTCGGCGGAACCTCGGCCTCGGGCTTCGATTGCTCGGGATACGTGCAGCACGTCTTCGCCATGGTGGGCCTGCACCTACCGCGGACGGCCGACGCACAGTACTACGAGGGCCGGCGGACCCGTGGCGGGATCGCCGCGGGCGACCTCGTGTTCTTTCAAACGTATTTACCCGGGCCGTCGCACGTCGGGATTTACATCGGAAACGGGAAGTTCGTGCACAGCTCGAGCCACGGCGTTCGCGTCAGCAGCCTGGGCGAATCGTATTGGGCCTCGCGCTACATCGGCGCGAAGCGCTACGCTCCCAAGCACTAGCCGACCTGAACCGGCAGACGAATCGAGAAGTCTCCGCTCGTGCGGAGGCTTCTTGTTTTCTCGCCGAATCGGCGAGCGGCCCGGCCATTCGCTTTTCCTCGTGCCTCTAAGGAGATCGCGTCATGCATTCGGCAGGCCTCAAGCAACGCCTCAAGACGATCGCACTCGTTGCGGTTACCGCAGCCTTCAGCTCGCTTTTGACCGGCACCGCAGTCGCCCAGTACTACCAAGAGAATATGGTGAACGCGCGCAACGCACTGCAGAACGGCATCAACTGGTTAAACAAAGCATCGAACGATAAGGGCGGTCACAAGGCAAACGCGATCAACCTGACCCAGCAAGCGATCCGCGAGATCAATCTCGGCATCAACTATGCCAACTACCACCGGTAAGGAAATCGGAAAGCGAGGAGCTATGAACAAACGCGGTTGGACGATTGCACTGTTAGGCTTGGGCCTTTTCGGCGGGACTTGCGGCATTTCGGCGGCCGCGACGTTTGCCGGCACCTGGACGATCAGTGCGACGCTTGGAAACCCGGTCGTCGAGACCACCGCACCGACGTGCGTTTTCGAGCAGGAGGGTTCGAAGCTCTCCGGCCGATGCAAGGGCCCGAGCGCCAGCGGTCCAGCGGCTGGCGTCGTCAGCGGTTCGGCGGTCGAGTGGCAATGGCACAAGATTCCCACGAACCATCTCCAAGTGAACAGCATCGCAACGTATCGTGGGACGTTTTCCGGAAGCACCGTCCGCGGAACCTGGACCGACAGCTACGACCGAGGGCTCGTCGGACCGTTCACAGGCCAGCGCTCGAAATAGTTGCGCTGACCACTCGACTCCCTGAAGCATTTTCCCGCCATTTGTTTAGCAGTATAGCTGTTCGCCTCGACGGAAGCTCCGGAACGGAGGCGTTGCGTTTTGGACGGGAGCGAAAAGAGGGCGGCGTTTACCCGAGGTTCGGATCTCGGCCGTCACGTGTTTGGAGCAGCGGCTTTGGCCTCAGGCCTCATCACGCTGGTCTGGCACAATGCCACCCACGGCCCGCTCTTCGTTTACGCCGCCGCAGTCGCCCAGATCTTGGGCGGCGCCGCAATTCAGTCCCCACGGACGGCAAGGACGGGCGCCGCCGTCCTTGCAGCAGCTTATCTTGTCTTCGCCGCCCTGTGCGTACCGCAAATCATCAGCAAACCGCAGATCTACAACAGTTGGGGCAACTTCTTCGAACCGTTCTCGCTCGCAACCGGAGCGGCCATCGCGTATGCGCGTTCGTCACCGAGGTGGTCGCCGGAAACGGTTGCCAGGCTCGGCCGCATCCTGTTGGGCCTCTGCGTCACCTCGTTTGCCCTCGAACAGGCTTTTTATCTCGACGCCACCGCTCAACTCGTCCCGAGGTGGTTTCCGCCAAGTCCCATGTTTTGGGCGGTCGCGACGACGGTGTTTTTCGGACTGGGGGCGCTGGCGCTCCTGACGAACCGCATGGCGCTTCCCGCTGCGCGCTTGTTGACTGCGATGATCTTGGTCTTTGGGTTCGTCGTGTGGATACCGTTGCTGTTTGCGAACCCGCACAGCCATTCGAGTTGGAGTGAAACAGCGGAGACGTTCGCGATCGCCGGAGCGATCTGGATTTTGGCGGATCTCCTGCGCACCATGCGGCTCAACGATTTACGTTGATTCGGGGCAAAGCCGTTTTCTTCACACGCTCTACCGCGTTTTTGAAAAGTCCCGAAGTCGAATCCGCGGTCTCTGGACTACTAACCCGTCTAAGTTGACTAGGTCGGGGTCGGTGCAGCTAAGATGTACGCCCCCAAGCCTGCGCTCCGATTTTCCAGAGGTCACGTTCCTTAGAGAACGTGTACGCTAGGGTGCCCATCCTGGCGGCCGTCTGACCTTTAATCGTCACCGTAAGGGTCCCGGAGATGACGGCGTACGCCGATGACCCTTCGACATTCCAGAATCCCATTTCGTACGCCAGGTGCTCGTAAGTGACGCCGAGGTCCTTGCGCCACTTCTCTACGTCAGCGAGCCAATTGGCTGGAGCATTGGGATTCAACCAGCGATAGGGTGCGATGCCGTCGATGATGATTGCGTCGTCGGCAAAGACACTGCGAAATAGCTCGCCGTGCTGGGCGTTGAAGCCGTGAATGTGTTTCTCGATTAGGCTTTGGATTTCCGCAGGCGGGGCGTTAGACACAAATCATCCTCCAATGAAGGCGATTGCCTTGTTTCGCCGAGTATGTCGGCAAGCACCTCGACCGCACGAAGCGACCGGAGCCACTACGCCGACCACGGCGGAGCAGGACGCTATGCGGGAAAAGGTCGTTGGGCTCATGGGCAGGCCACGTCGATCGACGATCGGCGGCGGCTACGGGAGGAGAGTTTCAAGAGGGAGACTACCTAGCGTCCAGAACCGCAGTCCGTCCCGCCGGGGAGTTAGCGCGCAACCGCTCGACCCGAATCCAAAATCCCGAAAGCCCAGTAAAATCAACCCGTTGGGGTGTCGCCAAGTGGTAAGGCAGGGGACTTTGAATCCTCCATTCGTTGGTTCGAATCCAGCCACCCCAGCTTACAGCGCAGCGGATTGCGGCCCACGGCTGGAGATAACCGTTTGCCTCGGGTCGGCACCGAATCTGTTCGGCCCGCGCGTCCCATCAGCGCAGAACCAAACGAGCAGGGCGATCGCGCCCAGTAGCGGCACGAACCCAAGCAGATAGCACCAGCCGGTTTGGTTAACGTCGTGAAGCCTGCGAACGCTGACCGCAAGATGCGGCAACAACGTTCCAAAAATGACGACCGAGTATAAGAAAATCGCCAGAGCGGGAATCGCGAGCATCACAAGATAGCTAACGACCATCGCAAGCAAGATGGCAAGCGAGTGGAAGAGAGTAAAACACCAATACTCTGAGCGTCCTGCGCGGCCAGTAAACAACGCGTATCTCGCCAACGACAGTTTGACCATTTCCGATAGGGTCATAAATCGCCACCTAATTCAGGCTAACACCGGCATGCCAGCTAAATCGGGCGCTGGCAGGGGATCGGACCAAAAGGCAGTCGGTTGCTTCGGCGAGCATACTTCGAGGCATCGGGCGCCCAGCCCTCACGGCCTCGGCCTCGAGGGCTTCACGGAAAAGGACACGGGGAACGAGGTTTCCGTCGCGCTGGGCCTGTGACAGCAACCGGAAAGGGCGGCGGTGAATTTCTCCTCCGTCCTGTAGTGCGTTTTGTGAAGAGGACGCGACGAGACGTAGCCGTCGGTAGTAGGCCCCAGTCAGAGGGCCAGTACCTGGATCGCCGCGGCCGCTACGTAAATAGTTCCCGCCCAGAGCAGCGTCGAAATGGGAGTCGTCGATGAGCGTACAAGTCGAACAGAAAAGCTTTGAGATGCCGCCGCGGGATGGTTTCACCGTCACGCATTTTCTCACGGTCGCCGACATCGAGCGATCGGCTCGCTACTACGAAAAGGTCTTTGGCGGTCGCGTGCTAAGCCTGGGCGACAGCAAGGGCGCGTCCGGGCACATTCAGATTGCGAATACGTGGCTGATCGTCAACGTCGGAGGTGGGCCCACGCCGGACAAGCCGACCGTAACGCTCAGCGTCCCCGCGGACCCCGATAAGGTCAGCAGCTTTATGAATTTTCGCGTTTCGGATATCCAGGCGTGCTACGAACTGTGGAAGAGTCGAGGGGCGGAGTTCATCACGGAGCCGATTCCGAAGTACGGTGAAATTCGCTGCTACATCCGCGATCCCGACGGTTACATCATCGAGGTCGGCCAGACCACAGACAGCCCGTAACGCTCCCTCCAATACGGCCGAACCGCGCTTACGTGAAGGTCGCAGCGGGCTCGCTGCCCTTCGGGTTTGGTCCGTACTGATTCGTCCCCGGCCGGCTGTCGATGAGGCCGGCCACGAGCATCGCGAAACAGACAGGCGCGACGAAGACAAACAAGACCCACCGGCTGGTGACCCCGATATCCTGAAGTCGCCGCGCGCAGACGCCCAGCGTGGGAAGGAACGCCGCGATGAGAAAGAGCCGCTCGCAAACTTCCGCGACGCCCGTAGCGCCCGCCTGGGAAGCACCGGCCAGCAGCGCCGCAACTCCCGAGGCGAAGAAAACCAAGAACGTGTTCAAGATCAAAAAGACCCCGAAGTACCAGAACTCCCGACGACGCGCCCGGCCCGAGGTGACGCCGTAGCGGCGCCACGCGCCTATGTACCAGCCCACGTCGTCTCGGCGCGAGCGGCGGGTGAACTCGTTCTTATGTTCCTGCGACGGCGGCGACGACTGCGGCCACGGTCGCCTCGGGATGCTGAATCACCGGGAGGATTGCCGGTTTCGCGTTCCCGGATGCTTGCTCGAACATGACAATCGTACCTTAGTGACGCAGGGCGATAGGGTGCGCTCATTAGAGCATTTTTGCGGCGCGCTGTCGACGGGCGGAACGCCGGCTGTCTGCGTACGCGACCCGGCAGAAGGTCCGGCGCGTCGCGCGTGCATATGCTCCGGCGTACAGGTGGAAGCTGCAGCTGTCGAAAGTGCGTCATTGCGCAGGCCACGACCGGCGCCCGCGTTAGCAGCGGCCGGACTCACGGCTGCCGCAGCGTGACGTCCGGCGAACTGCTCGAGAGCCTGTTCGCGGCCTGGAAGAGCGGCGACGCGTTACGGGCGGGCGCGCACTTCGCGCTCGACGCGACCTACCAGGAAGCGCGACACGAGCCGATCGTTGGGCGCGACGCGATCGTTAGCCATTTTACGGCCTTCTTTCGGGATGGCCCGGCGTGGCGTTTCCACCTCGAAGACGTTCTCACGAGCGGCGAGCGAGCGGCGATCCGCTACCGCTTCGAGATCGCCGAAACGAATGGAACCTGGCGTACCCGCTCGGGCTGCGCCTTCGCGACGCTGCGCGACGGGACGCTGAGCGAGTGGCGCGAATATGAGGGCTGACATGACAGGCGACACCCTCGGCATTCAAGTAACGGCAACCGACGACGGCCAGGCAACGGTCTTCGCGCTCGAAGGCAATCTCGACGTCGCGACCTCGCCAAGTCTTCGCGCAGCGCTGCTCGAAAGCGCCGAACACGACCGGCACGAGATCATCGTGGATCTCGCGCGGCTCGAGTTCCTCGATTCGACGGGCCTGGGAGCGCTCATCGGCGCGCGCAAGCGCGCCGCGGAGCACGGCGGTTCGCTGCGCCTCGTCGCGCACGAGGGGCAGATCCTGCGCCTCCTGCGGATTACCGGGTTACTCGACGTGTTCGCGGTCTATCCGACCGTTGAGGCCGCCCTGACCGGGGAGACGCGGCTCGTCGGATTGTAGGCCGCGTAGGACTCGTCGAGCAACTCGACGACATGCGCGACGCGGACCCGGCTGCCCGCCTTACGCAGGCCGCCCGCGATCTGCAAGGCGCACCCCGGATTCGCCGTCGCGATGACCTCCGCGCCGGTCGCGAGCGCGTTCTCGACCTTCCGCGAGCCAAGCCGCTCCGCCATTTCGGGTTGCGTCACGTTATAGATCCCCGCACTTCCGCAGCAGAGCGAACTCTCGTTCATTTCGCGCAAGACAAGCCCGGGAATGCTCTCCAAGAGCCGGCGCGGCGGCGCGGTAATCCGTTGCGCGTGCGCGAGGTGACAGGCATCTTGATAGCTCACGCGCAGGTCGAGCGCACCGAGCTCCGGTGCTAAACCGAGCGCATCGAGAAGTTCGGTAACGTCGCGCACCTGTGCCGAGAAGCGGGCCGCCCGCTCGGCCCATTCGGGGTCGCCGGCGAAAAGGTGTCCGTACTCTTTAAGTGTCGAGCCGCAACCCGCCGCATTGATCGCGTAGACCTGGGCGCCCGAGCGTTCGAAGGCGACGATGTTGCGTTTAGCGAGCTGCCGTCCGAGGTCCATTTCTCCCGCGTGCACGGCGATCGCGCCGCAGCAGCCTTGATCGGGCGGGACGACGACCTCGCAGCCGCTGCGCTGGAGCACCCGGACCGTTGCCTCGTCGACGTTCGCGAACGCAACCTGCATCACGCAGCCGGCGTGCATGAAGGCCGTCAGTTTGCGCTCGCCGCGAGCTCGCGCGCGTTGTCCCTTCGGAACGAAGAACCGTTCGGAGACCGCCGGCGCGAGTGCTTCGAGTTCCTCGAGTCCGAGCGAGCGGAGGAGACCGCTGCGGCGTGCGAAGGCCTGCAGACCGCTGCGCTGATAGAAACGCAGGAGCCCGGCCATCGCGCGCATCCAAGCGAGGTTCGAGAACATCGTCTTCAAGACGAAGTTGCGCGCGATCGTTTGGAAGAAGCCGCGCCGGACGGCCGTGGCGCGTTCGATTTGCGTGCGCGCCGGTTCGAGCAGTTGACCGTAGGCAACGCCCGACGGGCAGACTGCCTCGCAGGCGCGGCAGTCGAGGCATTCCGACATTTGATGCATGAAACCGGGACTCGTGAGATCGAGCCGGCCCTCGTCGACGGCTTTGATCAACGAAATCCGCCCGCGCGGGCTCGACGTCTCAACGAGCGTCTCAACGTAGGTCGGACAGGTGGGTAAGCAGAGGCCGCAGCGTACGCACTGGTCGTAGACCGACGCGGGCGGAACGTCGGCGCCGCTGAAGCCTCGTTTCGATTCGACCACCAGCGCTGCTTTAGGGCCGCGCGAGCGGAGTCCCGCAGGAAAAGGGGGCTGGCGCAAAGCGCTCCGCGAAACGCAAAGGCCCGGAGGAGGATCGAATGAGCGCAGTCGCGTCGACGCGGGCCACCAAGACGATCGAGCATTTTATTGCCGGGCGGCGAACGCCGGGCAGCAGCACGCGAACCGGCGCGATCTACGACCCGGCTACCGGCGAAGAGACCGGCCGCGTGCGGCTCGCTGCTGCGGCGGACGTCGACGCCGCGGTTGCTGCCGCGGCTGCCGCCTTGCCGGGATGGGCGGCGACCACGCCCTTGCGGCGCGCGCGCGTGCTCTTCAACTACAAAGCGCTGCTCGAAGCGCACGCCGGCGAACTGGCGGAACTGATCGTGCACGAACACGGTAAAGTGCTTGCTGACGCGCGCGGCGAGGTCACGCGCGGGCTCGAGGTCGTCGAGTTCGCCTGCGGGATCCCCCATCTCCTCAAAGGCGAATTCTCCGAAAACGTCGGCTCGAACGTCGACAGCTATTCGTTACGCGAACCGGTCGGCGTCTGCGCCGGCATCACGCCGTTCAACTTTCCGGTGATGGTGCCGATGTGGATGTTCCCCGTCGCAGTCGCCTGCGGGAATACGTTCGTGCTCAAACCCTCCGAGCGCGACCCCTCGCCGAGCCTGCGCCTTGCCGAACTCTTGATCGAAGCCGGCGCGCCGCCAGGGGTGCTCAATGTCGTGCAGGGCGACAAAGCCGCCGTGCAGGCGTTGCTCGAGCATCCCGGCGTCGCCGCGGTGAGTTTCGTCGGGTCGACGCCGGTGGCGCGCAGCATCTATGCGAGCGCGGCGCAAAACGGAAAACGCGTTCAAGCCTTAGGCGGCGCGAAGAATCACGCCGTCGTCTTGCCGGATGCGGACCTCGACGAGACGGTCGAAGCGTTGACGGGCGCGGCGTACGGCTCGGCCGGCGAACGCTGCATGGCGGTCTCCGTCGCGGTCGCGGTCGGATCGATCGGCGACGAACTGGTCGCGCGTCTGGCCGAACGCGCGCGCTCGCTCAAGGTCAGCGCGGGGAGCGACCCCGAGGCTGAGATGGGACCGCTCGTCACCGCCGAGCACCTCGAACGCGTGCGCGGCTACATCGACCGCGGCGTCCTCGAGGGCGCGCAACTCGTCGTCGACGGTCGCGAGCGCGCGGTCGAGGCGGACGGGTTCTTCATCGGCGCCACGGTCTTCGACCGCGTGACCCCGCAGATGACGATCTACAAGGACGAAATCTTCGGTCCCGTGCTCTCGGTCGTCCGCGCGGGGGACTTGGAGCACGCGATCCGCTTAGTCAACGAAAACCGCTACGGCAACGGAGTCGCCGTTTTCACGCGCAGCGGTGGCAGCGCGCGCGAGTTCGTTAGCCGGGTGAGCGTCGGTATGGTCGGCGTCAACGTGCCGATTCCGGTCCCGATGGCCTTTCACAGTTTCGGCGGCTGGAAGGAATCGATGTTCGGCGACCACGCCGTGTATGGTGCCGAAGGTGTCGCGTTTTACACGCGGCTCAAGACGGTGACGTCGCGCTGGCCGTCGTCGGCTCCGCTCACGGCAAGCGCCTTCGTCATGCCGACGAACTAAAACGCCAGGCGGAGTTACAGCTCGAACGCGTCGGGACCACCGGGCTCGGGAAAGATCTTTCCGGGGTTCATGATGCCGAGCGGGTCGACGGCGTCCTTGATGCGGCGCATCAGGGCGAGTGCGTCGCTGCCGAGATCGAGCTCCATGAATTGCTTTTTGAGAAGGCCGATGCCGTGCTCGCCCGAGAGCGTCCCGCCCGCGGCCACGGCCGTTTCGAAAATTTCGCGGGCGGCGATTCGCACGCGCGCCATTTCGATCGGGTCGTTGCGGTCGCAGAGCAGGTTCGGGTGCAAGTTGCCGTCGCCGGCGTGACCGAAGATCGGCAGAAGCAGGTCGTGGCGTTTCCCGATGTCGCGCAGGCTGCGTAACACGTTCACGAGCTCGGAACGGGGAACCGAGATGTCCTCGCCGAGTTTGTGCGGGCGCAGGCGCGCGAGAGCCGGCGAGATCGCGCGCCGCGCGTCCCAGAGGCGCGCACTTTCCTCGGCGTCCTTCGCGACCCGCACCTCGACGGCACCGTTAGCGCGCGCGATCGTAGCGATCGTCGCGAGCTCGGCGTCGACGATCGCTTCGTGATTGCCGTCGACGGCGAAGAGCAGCAGCGCAGCGCTTTCGACGGGTAGGCCCGCCTGTGTCGCCGCTTCGACGCAGCGCATCGTGAGTTGATCCATCAGCTCGATCGAAACGGGTGCCACGCCGCTCGCAGCGACGGCGTTGATTGCGCGCGCTGCGTCCTCGAGGTCGCCGAACGTCGCCGTCGCCGTGCGGGTTATGGCCGGCCGGCGCAACAAGCGCAGCGTGATCTCGGTGATCGTGCCGAGGGTTCCCTCGGCGCCGGTGAAGAGCGCGCGCAAGTTGTAGCCGGTCACGTTCTTGACCATCTTGCCGCCGGTACGGATGATCTCTCCGCCCGGCAAGACCACTTCCAGCGCCATCACGTAGTCGCCGGTCACACCGTATTTGAGACAGCGCGCACCGCCCGCGTTCTCGGCGACGTTGCCGCCGATGGCCGACTGCTTGAGGCTGGAGGGATCCGGCGGATAGAAGAGACCGCGCGCTTCGACCTCGCGCTGGAGATCGGCGGTGATGACGCCGGGCTGGACGATCGCGACCTGATTGACCTCGTCGATCTCGAGGATGCGGTTCATGCGCGCAACGCCCAGCACGAGACTGCCCGCCAGCGGCACTGACCCGCCGGACAGACCGCTGCCCATCGCACGCGGCGTCAGCGCCAACCGCTCGCGGGTCGCGAGACGGTGGATCGCGGCGATCTGCTGCGCGTTTGCGGGAAGCACGACGGCCAGCGGACGGCTCTCGTACCACGTTCCGTCGAAGCCGTACGCGAGTAGATCTTCTTCGGAGAGCAGCACGTTCTCGCGGCCGGCAATCGCCTGCAGTTCCGCGAGCGGCCCGGAAGCCAGGATCACGCTGGCTGTTGTTCGCGAAGCTTAGCCGCCGACCTCGACCGGACCGGCCGGCTTCGCCGGTCTGCGCATCAGGAAGACCAGCGGCGTGAACAGGAAGGCGATCAGCGCGATGACGTAAGTGGCGTCGGCGAAGGCAAGGATTGCGGCCTGATCGTTCACGAGAAGTCCGAGCTGCTGCAGCGTGCCCCCGTGTTGCAGAAACTGCTGGACGGGAATGCTGGTGCTCGTGGCATTGCCTGCCAGCACCTCGGAATGAAACGTCTCGCGGCGGTCGATCACCACGTCAAGCAGTGCGATCGTGATCGACCCGCCGAGCTGCGTCGCCAGGTTGACCATCGCGCCGGCTTTCGGCCCTTCCGCGGGCGTCGTCGCGCCGAGGACTGCGATGGAAATCGGAACGAAGAGCATCGCGGCACCGATGCCGACGACGATGAGCGCGGCCGAGAACGTCCAGAACGTCGAGAGGTTGGTGGTGACGTAGGCTTGCATCGCGCTGCCGAGGCCGACTAGCAAGAACCCGATGCCGAGGAACCAGCGCGGATCGATTCTTCCCGTGAGGCGGGCGATGAACAGCGTCAAGAACGCGATCGGCAAGGCGCGCAGGATAAAGAGCGCTCCGCTGAGTGTCGGAGTGAAGCCGAGCGGACCTTGCGTGAACTGCGGCAAGGTGTAGGTCGAGCCGAAAATCGCCGCCCCAATGGCGAGCGCCAGCAAGGAGCCGGCGGCGACGCTGCGGTTCTTGAAAATGCGCAGGTCTACGACCGGCACCCGCGTTCCGAAGAGTTCGTAGAAGACGAAGGCCACGCACGCGACAACGCAAAGCGCGGTCATTGCGGCGATCGTGTCGTCGGAGAGCCAGCTATGCCGCTCGCCTTCGGTCAGCACGTATTGCAGCGAGCCGAGCGTGCACGCCAGCAGAAACAGCCCCAGCCAGTCGATCTGGCCGGCTTTGGCTTTGACCGGATCGCGCAGGAGCGCGTACAGCAGCACTGACGATAGGATGCCGGGCACGATGTTGATATCGAAGCACCAATTCCACGACCAGTTGTCGACGATAAGTCCGCCCAGCGGCGGTCCGAGCGTCGGTCCCAGGATCGCGCCGAGTGCGAAGATCGCTTGACTGATCCCGAGTTGCTTGGGCGGAAAGGTGTCGCGCAAAATCGCCTGCGCGGTCGCGAGTAAGCCCCCGCCGAAGGCCCCCTGGACGACCCGTGAAAAGATCAAGAACGTCAGGTTGTCGGACGCGCCGCAGGCGACGGAGGCGAGCGTGAACCCAACGATCGAGGCCACGAAGTAGTTCTTGCGGCCAAAGCGGTTCTGCAGCCAGGGCGAAAGCGGAATGACGATGATTGCAGCGATCGTGTAGGCGGTGACGATCCACGTACCCTCATCGATACTCGCCCCCAGGTTTCCCTGGATCGTGGGGAGCGCCACGTTGGTGATCGTCGTGTCGAGCGTCTGCATCAGGGAGGCAGCCATCACGCCGATGACGATGAGCACGCGCCGGATCCCGTGCTCGGTGACGTCTTGCCGCCCGCTCGCCGGCGCCGCGGGCGCGGCTTGTGGGCTCGGCGCCGCTTCGGGCGCCAACGTTTGCGAGCTCGTCACGATCGGCCGGCGGCGCGCCTTAGCGGACCGGCGTCAGCGCGGCGAGCCAAGCGCCGAGCGAGCGAGCAGAATGGATTGTGCGTTGCGATGACTCCCTTGGGTGAGTCGCTATTTCCGATAATACTCGACGGTTAAACGCGTCCCGTCGTCGAGTGAGGTTCGGGGCAGTTGTGGGAAGACCGTGCGCAACTCGCCTTCGTCGAGCCGCGGAGCGATGGGCAAATGCGGTCCCTGCGCCGTGATCTCCGAATGCGGAGCCGCGGCGCGGATAGCGGCGAGGATGTCGTCGGTCGAGGCCAGCGTCCCTTGGAGGCTAAAAACGTGCGCGCCCTCCGGCGTTTCGGTCGCGGCGCGCGCGAAAACCGTCGCAGTATCGCCGACGAAATCCATGCCGGTGTTGCCGGTGAAGGGGATCGTGTAGGCGCGGCCTTCGGCAGCGGCCCGCATGGCCAGGGTGGGTCCGGCGGTGATGCCGATCTCCCGTCCGGGCCCGTACACCGTCCACGGGCGCAGGCCGACGCTCGCGAAGCGCGCGTCCTCCCAGAACGCGCGAGCGTTACCTTCGTTGCAGAGTTTGTACGAGCCGTAGTGCGTGATCGGGTGCGGCGTCGAGCCGTCGTCGGGTCCGAAAACCGCGGCCGTCGAGGCGTACGCGAAGCCGCGGACGCGGTGCGCGATAGCGGCTTGAAAAGCGAAGAGCGTCCCCAGCACGTTGACGCGCGCGCCCTTGACGGGATCCGCGCGGCAGCCGGGCACGAGAATGCCGGCCAAATGAACGACCGCGTCGCAGCCGGATACTGCCGCGTCCACCTGCAACGGATCGGTGATATCGCCGAAAACGAACTCGACGTTGGGTGCGTGCTCGCGCGAAACGATCTGATCGTACAGCGTGCGGTCGGCGTGGAAGTCGAAGACGCGCACGGCGTGTCCGCTCTCGAGGAGCGTTCGCGCGGTCCACGAGCCGATAAAGCCGAGACCGCCGGTGATCAGAACGCGCATTCGGCCTAGCCTTTCGTGAGATTACGGATATCGCGCTCGGTATGGGCCAGGTGGCGCTGCATCGCGCGTCGCGCACCTTCGGCGTCGCGCCGCTTGACGGCCCGGAAGATCGACTTATGTTCGGACAGCGCGCGCGCGAGCAGCTCTTGGAGCGAGTCGGTCATCTGCATGCTGAACTGGATCAACTCTTGGATCGGCTCGAGCATGCGCCCGAGAACCGGATTCGCCGTCGCCTCGACGAGGACGCGGTGGAAGGCGGCGTCGCCCAGCATGAACTCGGCTGAATTACCTTCCGCGTCCTCCATGCGTTCGATCGCCCTCTCGAGGGAGGCGATGTGTTCCGGGCGGCAACGTTGCGCTGCGAGCGCGGCGACTTCACATTCGAAGATGCGACGCGCTTCGACGAGATCGCCCAGCACCGTGGCCATCGCACCACGCTCGCGCCGCGCCGCGAGCACCTGGGCATCGAGCGGGTCCCAATGCGAGGCGTCGGTCACCTGCGTCCCCGCACCGTGCCGCACCTCGATCAGTCCCTTACTCGCGAGCACGCGCAGCGCTTCGCGAATGACGGTGCGAGATACACCTAGCTGCGAACTCATCTCCGTCTCGGCCGGCAGAAACGAACCCGGCTGCAATTCGCCCGAGACGATGCTGCCGACGATCGCTTCGACGACGTCGTGATGTAGGCGGCGCGAAAGCGTGCTCGCGGGATGCATGTGCGGGGAGGAGTTGTATGATGACTTCGAAACCCCTAGCCTCGCTATGCCCGAGCACGCCACGCCCGATCTCTTACGACTGGCCGACGTCGATAACGTTGCGGTCGCGCTGCGCGCGCTGGACGAGGGTGAGACGGTCGCGGCCGGCGACGTGCGCGTCACGGTTCAGGCGCCGATTCCGGCGGGCCACAAGCTCGCGCTGTGCGAGATTGCGGCGGGCGACGCGATCTTAAAATACGGTCAAGTGATGGGCCGCGCGACAGCGCGCATCGGCGCCGGCGAGCACGTGCACGTCCACAACGTGGAAGGCTTGCGCGGACGTGGCGACCTCGCGCCCGCAGGCTCCGGGGGACGCGGATGACTTTCCAAGGCTATCACCGCCCGAACGGCACGGTCGGGGTACGTAACCACGTTCTCGTTTTGCCGTCGGTCATGTGCGCCAACCACGTCGTCGATCGCATCGGCCGCGCCCTGCCCGACGCGATCACCGTGCAGCACCCCACCGGCTGTTCGCAGATCGGCGCGGATTTCGAGCAAACGAAGCGCACGATGGCGGGTTTCGCCGCGAATCCTAACGTGGCGTCGGTCCTCGTCGTCGGTCTCGGCTGCGAAACCAACGAAAGTAAAGCGCTTGCCCAGGAGATCGCGGCTCGCGGTCAGCGCGTCGAAGTGATCGGAATCCAAGAGAGCGACGGAACGAACAATACCATCGCGCGCGGGATCGAGATCGCGCGCGAACTGCTGGGCGAAGCGGAACGCCATCGGCGGCGCAGCGCGGGGTTCGAGCACCTCATCGTCGGAACCGAATGCGGCGGCAGCGACACGTTTTCGGGAATCACCGCCAATCCCGCGCTGGGACACGCGAGCGACCGCATCGTCGCTGAAGGCGGCACGGTGATTTTAGCCGAGCTGCCGGAGCTGGTCGGCGCCGAACACTTACTCGCCGAACGCGCGACCCCGGAAGTCAGCGCGCAGCTCTACGAGTTGATCGCGCGCGTCGAAAATCGCGCCGCCGCGATGCACGTCGACATCCGCTACGGTAATCCGACGCAGGGGAACATCGCGGGCGGCCTTTCGACCCTCGAGGAGAAGTCGCTCGGCTGCATCCACAAGGGCGGAACGACCCAGTTGCGTCAGGTGGTCGAATACGCCGTGCGCCCGAGCGAGCGTGGCCTGGTCGTGATGGATACGCCTGGGCAAGACATCGAGCAGCTGACGGGGATGGTCGCGGGCGGCGCGCAGGTCGTCGTTTTTACGACGGGCCGTGGCACGCCGACCGGCTCGCCCATCGCTCCCGTCATCAAAGTAGCCACGAATTCCGGGATCTTCGGCCGGATGCGCGAGAACATGGACGTCAACGCCGGCGCGATCCTCGACGGCGCGCGTTCGCTCGAAAGCGTCGGTGACGAGATCTTCGAGTGGATCGTCGCAGCGGCCAACGGCCGCAAGCCCGCCGCCGAAGAACTCGAATTCCGCGATTTTGCAATCAACCGCATCGGTCCGTCTTTCTAATCTGCTACTTCGTCGAAAGGATCTCCGCATGACGCAGAGTCGAAAGAACTTTCTTGTGCGCGCCACGGCCGCAAGTGCCGCCGCGACGGGCACGTTCGCGTTTCCGAACGTCGTTTTCGGAAGAGGCGAACCGATTCGGCTCGGCGTGATCCCCCCGATCACCGGAGCCAATGCGTTACTCGGGCAGCAAGGCCGCGAGGGCGCGGAGTTCGGTGTCGCGCAGATCAACGCGCGCAAGGGCAAGGTTTACGACGATCGCCCGCTCGAGATCGTGCTCGAGGACGCGACCAGCGACAACCAGACCGCCGTCGCCGCGATGAACAAGCTCGTCACGGAGAACGTCGACGCGATCGTGCTGCCGGTCCTTTCGACGCAGATTCAAGCGATGGCACCGGTCGTGAAGCCCAGCGGCATCCCCTGGCTGACCGGTGGGACCGCGGTGAAGAACACGCAGCTCGGCTTGAACAACCTCTTTCGATTCCGCGCCTCGGACGGCATCACGGCCTCGGCCATGATCAACTTTATGGTCCACGAGCTGAAGAAGAGCAAGATCGCAATTCTCCATTCGAGCGAAGCCTTCGGTGTGGGGGGCGAAGGCCAGTGCAACATGGCGTTGCAAAAGCTCGGCCTCACCGCCGTTGCCGACATCGGCTATCCGATCGGACAGAAAGACTTCACGCCGGAGTTTCTGCGCATCAAGCAAGCCGGCGCCGACGCCGTTGTCCTGTACGTGCAGAACCCCAGCGACACCGCCATTATTTTAGGCGCTTTCAAGGAGCAGAATCTCAACGTGCCGTTGATCGGCTCGCCCTCGCTCGCCAATGAGGGCGCCCTGGAGGCTTCGAAGGCGAGCGCCAACGGGTGTTACGGTGCGATCGACTACATCATCGGAAGCCCGAAAACCGACGCCTTCATCGCCGCCTTTCAAGCGAAGTTCAACGAGAAGCCCGACGTCGGTACGGGGTCCGGCTGGGTCGTCGACGCCGTTACGCTCTACGCGGACACCGTTCGTAAGCTCGGCACGACCGACAAGGCAAAGGTCGTCGAGGCGCTCCACCAAGTCAAGGGTTGGGACGGAATTCTCGGCGACCACACCTGCGACGCCGAAGGCAACATGATCCACGAAGTCGGCATCGTGCAGATCGTCGACCAGAAGCCCAAGCTCGTCAAGAAAGTTCAGGGCTAAAGCGTGCGGCGGCGGCGATTCGCCGGTAGCCTCTCGGCCGCGCTCGCGACGGCGGCGGCCGGCTTTCCCAACGTCGTTCTCGGCAAGGGCGAACCGATTCGCCTCGGCATCATCCCGCCGCTGACCGGCGGGAATGCGCTGAACGGCGAGGAGGGTCACGACGGGGCTGAGTTCGCGGTGCGCACGATCAACGCGCGGCCCGGTAAAGTGTACGACGACCGGCCGTTCGAACTGGTCGTCGAGGACGCCACCAGCGACAATCAGACGGCCGTGGCCGCGATGAACAAGCTCTTGACCGACAACGTCGAAGCGATCGCGCTGCCGGTCCTCTCGACCCAGATCCAAGCGATGGAGCCGCTGGTCAAACCGACCGGCACGCCCTGGCTTACCGGCGGCACGAACGTGAAGAACACGCTGATGGGCTGCGAGTCGCTCTTCCGCTTTCGCGCTTCCGATGCGATAACCGCGGCGGGGCTGGTGAACTTCGCAGTGACCGAACTGAAGAAGAGCAAAATCGCGATTCTCACGTCTTCCGAGGTCTTCGGCGTCGGCGGCGGCGATCAATGCGAAGCGGCGCTCAAACGCCTGAATTTGCAAGCGGTCTCGCGTCAGTCTTGGCCGATCGGCGCGAAAGACTTCACCCCGGAGATGCTCAAGATCAAGCAGGCCGGGGCGGAAGCGATCATCGTTTACGTTCAGAATCCAAGCGATAGCGCGCTGATCTTCGCGGCACTGCACCAGAACGCGCTCGGCATCCCTCTGATCGGTTCGCCCGGCCTGGGCGACGTGAACGCGATCGCGACCGCGGGCGCAAATGCAAACGGCAACTACGCCGCCCTCGATTGGATCCCGTCGGCAAAGTCCGAAGCGTTCAGCGCCGACTTCAGCAAGGTATACCATCGTCCGCCGGCCATCGGCAGCGGCGAAGGCTGGGTTTATAGTGCGGTCGTGTGCCTGGCCGACACGTACCGCAAGATCGGCACGACCGACAAGACCAAGACGGTGGCGGCGCTGCACGCCATCCGCGACTACCAATCGATGATGGGAACGTACAGCTGCGATCCTGAGGGTAACATGCTGCACGAGATCGGGATCGCGCAGATCGTCAACGGCGTCCCGAAGCTGGTCAAGACCGTCAAGGGATAAGGCGCGGCATGGATCTCGCTTCGAACGTTCAGCTTCTCATCGGCGGTCTGGCGATGGGCTCGATCTACGCCCTCGTGGCGCTCGGCTTCGTGCTCATCTATAACGCGGTCGGGGTCGTCAACTTCGCGCAGGGCGACTTCGCGATGTTTCCGACGTACCTTGCGATCACGTTCGCGTTGCCCTCGGTCGTGCTGTTCGGAGCGCTCGTCCATTGGCAACTGCCGATCGTCGCCGTGTATGCGGTCGCGCTGCTCTTGACCGTGCTTCTCGGCGTGCTCTTCAATCGGATCGCCTACTACCCGCTGCGGGATCGGGGTTGGATGCCCGTCGTGATCTCGACGATCGGCGTTTCGATCTTTCTGCGAAACTTGGCGCAGCTTGTCTGGGGAAGTCAGCCGCTCGTGTTCCCGAGCCTCTTTCCGATGCAGAGCATCGAAGCCGGCCCGCTGCACCTGCGGCCGCAAGACCTTTTGATCCTTGCCGTCGCGGCAGTCCTGATCGCGTTCCAATACTATCTGTTCGAGCGGACCACGCTGGGGAAGCAAATGCGCGCGACGGCTCAGGATCGAACGACCGCCCGGCTCATCGGCATCCGAGTCGATCGCGTCGTCACGATCACCTTCATCTATAGCGCGCTGCTCGGGGCGATCGCCGGCCTCTTGGTTGCCCCGATTTTCACCGTCACGAAAGAGATGGGCGGCTTGATCGCGCTCAAGGCCTTCGCGGCCTCGGTCGTCGGCGGGTTCGGCAGCATTCCCGGCGCGATCATCGGCGGGCTGGTCATCGGCATCGCGGAAGCCCTCGGGGCGTTCTACATTTCGCCCGCTTATAGCGACGCGATTGCCTTCGTCATCCTTATCGGCGTGTTGCTTTTGCGCCCGCAAGGTCTCTTCGGCGAACGCGTGTCGGAAAAAGCGTGAGCGCCGCCCGTACCAGCCGGACCGCGTGGGTTGTCGGGCTGCTCGTTGTCGCCTTCGCTATCGGGCCGTTCGTACCGCGACCCTACGACTACGTCCTCAACGAAGCGTGCATTCAAGCCATCGCGGTGCTCGGTCTCGGCATTTTGCTCGGACTCTGCGGGCAGATGTCGCTTTGCCAGGCAGCCTTTCTCGGGATCGGTTCGTATGCGACTGCAATCCTCGAAACGCACTACGGCTGGCCGTTCTGGGCGGTCTTGCCGGCGGGAACGCTGGCCGCTGCGGCCATCGGCCTGCTCATCGGCTGGCCGGCGCTGCGTCTTTCGGGCCACTATCTCGCCCTGGCGACGATCGGTTTCGGCCTGATCGTCCAGATCGTTTTCATCAACTGGAAGGATCTTACGAACGGCCCCGACGGGATCACCGGCGTGACGGCAGGCACGCTGGGCAAGATCAACCTGGACGACTACCACGCGTTCTACTACGTCATCTTGAGCCTGCTGATCGCGGCAGCGTACGTCGCGGTTCGACTCAAGCGTACGCGAATCGGCCGGGCGTTCGAAGCGATTCGCGAGAACGAGATCGCGGCGGCGGCGATGGGCATCGACGTGCCGCGCTACAAAGTGATCGCCTTCGTATTGGCGTCCGGCTATGCCGGGCTTGCCGGCGTGCTCTTTGCGACGAACCTGCGCTTCGTAAGCCCCGACACGTACTCATTCGATCTGTCGGTCGTGTTCCTCGTCATGCTGGTCATCGGCGGCGCCTCGTCGATCGGCGGGGCGATCCTCGGGGCGATCGCCTTGACGTTTCTGCCCGAATGGCTGCGCCCGTTGAAGAACTCGTACATCATGGTTTACGGCGCCGCAGTCGTGGCGATGGTGATCTTCATGCCGCAAGGCCTTGCCGGTCTCTGGCGCGTGCGGCTTCCCAAGCGGACCGTCAAGCCGCCGCCGCCGCTGCGTGCCGCGCAGCCCGAAACCACGTGAGCGTTCCGTTGGAAGAGGCTCCCAACCGCATCGCGGCGCGTGAAAGCGGCATGCTGGAAGTGCGCGGATTGGTCAAGCGTTTCGGCGGCGTCGTGGCCGTCAACGGGCTGGACATGACGGTCGAGCGCGGCCACATTCACGCCTTGATCGGTCCGAACGGATCCGGTAAGACCACGTCGCTGAACGTGATCTCCGGCTTGTACCGTGCGGACGGCGGATCGGTCCGATTCGACGGACAAGAGATCGCCGGCCGCTCACCCTACGAGATTGCGAAGCTCGGCGTCGCGCGCACCTTCCAAAACATCCGTCTGTTTGGGCGCTTGAGCGTGTTGGAAAACGTGATGATCGGCGCGCACGTCCACGGGCGCACGAACTTGATCACCGCCATGTGGCCTTTCGGCGCCACCGATCGCGAGGAGAAAGAGACCCGGCGTACCTCGCTCGAACTGCTGGAGTTCGTCGGTCTCGCGGGCGCCAAGGATGCCGAATCGCGCAGTCTCCCGTACGGCGAGCAGCGCAAACTCGAGATCGCCCGCGCACTCGCGGTCGAGCCGCGCCTGCTGCTGCTGGACGAACCGGCCGCGGGGATGAACCCGGCTGAAACCGACGACCTCGTGGAGTTGCTCCACGAGATTTGCGAGCGGGGCGTGACCTTGCTGCTGATCGAGCACGACATGAACCTCGTGATGTCGATTTCAAACGCGATCACCGTGGTCAATTTCGGAACGCATATCGCGGAGGGGACGGCCGGCGAGATCGCCCACAATCCCGAGGTGATCGCGGCCTATCTGGGAGGCACGCTCGATGTTGCTGCAACTGGCTGACGTCGAAGCCTACTACGGCGAAGTCCGAGCTTTGCGCGCGCTCTCGCTCGAAGTCGAGCGCGGCGAGATCGTCGCGCTGCTCGGAGCGAACGGCGCCGGTAAGAGTACCACCCTGAAGGTGATCTCGCAGTTGCTTCGCGCGCGCAGCGGGACCGTCGCCTTCGACGGTGCGTCGCTGCTCGGCCTCGCGCCCGAAGACGTGGTCGCGCGGGGCGTCGCGCACGTGCCGGAAGGGCGGAAGATCTTTCCCGGCCTGAGCGTCGGCGACAACTTGCGACTGGGCGCGACGCCGCGGCGCGCCCCGGAGGCGGAGGTGCGGCGCGACATGGAAGCCGTCCTCGAACTCTTCCCCAAACTGCGCCCGCTCGGCGACAAGATGGGCTGGACGCTTTCGGGCGGCGAGCAGCAGATGCTAGCGATCGGCCGGGGCTTGATGGCCAAGCCGACGCTCTTGCTGCTCGACGAGCCGTCGCTGGGACTCGCGCCGCTCGTCGTCGCCGACGTGATGCAGACGATCGTTCGCGTGGCCCGCGAAGGCGTCACGGTGCTGCTCGTCGAGCAGAACGCACACTTAGCACTGCAAATCGCGAATCGGGCCTACGTTCTGGAAAGCGGGCGCGTCGTGCTGAGCGGGCAAGCGAGCCAGCTTCTCGCCAGCGACGAGATGCGCCGTGCGTACCTCGGGAGCGCGGTGCGCCGAACCGAAGTCGGCGCACAGCTCTAACCCGGTTCCCGTCACTCGAAGCCCTTCGGCGGGAGTGACGGCTTAGGCGGAGGCGTTGCCCGGACGATAGAGTAGGTGTCGGACGGGGTTACCCTATGGCCGCAGTTTTGACAGCCGGGACGCCGGCACGAGAAGACCTGCTTTCGGGACTGTTTGCGGACGGCGTACGGCTGATGCGCGAGCGGTGGGTGGTTTACGCCTTCTTCGCGCTGGTATGCGGGGCGGCAGCGGCGCTTCCGGTGCGCGGCGATCCGGTAAATCTGCTGAACTATCCGGTCTTCCGGGTCTGGTTCGCCTGCGCCGTCCTCGCGATCTTTTTCATCCTGCCGACGGCGATTCGCCGCTTGCGCCCCGATTTTCGGATGACGCTCCGCCGTGGATTGCTGACTGCCGTCGTCTTAGCGTCGATTGGCCTCGTGACCGACCTGGGTATCTTGGCCGCGGTCATTCCAGGGCTGATCCTTGGCGTGCTGCTCTCGCAAGGGCTCATCGTCGCCTTGATCCACAGCGGCGAAAAGCCGTCCCTCGGCGGACTCGTGGCCGATCTCAAGCGCGCCTTTGCCGATTCGTTCGAGCTCACGCGCCAGCGCTTCGCCACCACGCTCGGCGTCGTTACGCTCTCGCTCGTCATCCTGGTCGTGCCGGTCTTCCTCGAGCTGGTCGCGATGATCGTTTTCTACGTGCGTTTGCCGCAGTCGCTCTACGCGGTCGCGCCGTTGCTCTACCTCAGTTTCATCTACCTCGAGTGCGTCCGCTATACGCTCATCGTGCGATGGTTCCGTAGATTGCAGGTCGAACCCACGGCTTCGTGAGCTACGACATCAAAGCGCGCAGCGCTGCGATCACGAACGGACGCGATCGAGCGGGCGCGCGCGCCATGTACAAGGCCGTCGGGTTTACCGATGCCGACCTTGCAAAACCGATCGTCGGCATCGCCAACACCTGGATCGAGACGATGCCGTGCAACCTGAACCTGCGGACGCTGGCCGAGCACGTCAAGCGAGGCGTGCGCGACGCCGGCGGGACTCCGATGGAATTCAACACGATCGCGATCAGCGACGGCGTCACGATGGGCACCGAAGGGATGAAGGCGTCGCTCGTCAGCCGCGAGGTGATCGCCGACTCGATCGAGCTGGTCGGCCGCGGGCACATGTTCGACGCGATCGTGGCACTCGTCGCCTGCGACAAGACGACGCCCGGTGCCGCAATGGCACTCGTCCGGCTCAACGTCCCGTCCGTGTTGCTCTACGGCGGCGCGATCGCGCCGGGCCGGCACAACGGCCGCGACATCACGATCGTCGACGTCTACGAGGCGATCGGCGCGCATGCGGCCGGCAAGATCGGCGACGCGGAACTTAAAGATATCGAAGACCACGCCTGTCCGGGCGCGGGCGCGTGCGGCGGTCAGTTCACCGCCAACACGATGGCGATGGCGATGGAATTCATCGGCCTCTCGCCGGTCGGCAGCGCCTCCCCCGGCGCGACCGATCCCCGCAAGGAGCGGAAGGCTTACGAGGCAGGCGTCCTCGTCATGGAAGCGTTGCGAAGCGGCATCCGGCCGCGCGATCTGTTGACGCGCGAAGCCTTCGAGAATGCGATCGCCGCCGCGGCGGGAACGGGCGGATCGACGAATTCGGTCCTGCATTTGCTGGCGCTGGCACGCGAAGCCGGCGTCCCGCTCGAAATCGAAGACTTCGACCAGATTAGCCGCCGCACGCCGATCGTCGCCGACCTGAAGCCGGGCGGAACGTACGTGGCGCTGGACGTCGATCGAGCGGGCGGAATCGAATTGATCATGAAGCGCATGATCGAGGGCGAGCTGGTGCGCGGCAATGCGCCGACCATCACCGGACGCAGTTTAGCGCAAGAGTCGGCGTCCGCCGTCGAGACGCCGGGACAAGCGGTTATCGCGACCGCCGAACGGCCGTTCAAACCAACGGGTGGTCTCGTGATTCTCAAGGGAAATCTTGCGCCCGGCGGCGCGGTCGTGAAGATCGCGGGGCACGAACGGGAATATCACCGCGGCCCAGCGCGTATTTTCGATCGCGAAGAAGCCGCGATGGCCGCGATCGAGGCGGGGGCCATTCGTTCGGGCGACGTTGTCGTGATCCGCTACGAAGGTCCCAAGGGCGGCCCGGGGATGCGCGAGATGCTTTCGATCACCGGCGCTCTGGTCGGAGCCGGACTCGGCGAGACGGTCGCGCTCGTCACCGACGGACGCTTTTCCGGCGGAACGCGCGGGCTGATGATCGGGCACGTCGCCCCGGAAGCGGCAGTCGGCGGTCCGCTGGCCGCGCTGCGCGACGGCGACATCGTCGTGATCGACATCGCCGGTCGACGCCTCGACAGCGAGGTCAGCGACGGCGAGATCGCAACGCGCCTCGCGGCCTGGCAACCGCATCCCCCAAACTACACGAGCGGCGTCTTCGCGAAGTACGCGTGTCTCGTCTCACAAGCGAACGACGGCGCCATCACGCGCCCGGTGAAGTAGAAGAAGAAGGGCGGAAGGAGCGCCGAAAGCCGGGTCGATGCTCCTTGCTTGCAGCGAGTGCGGCGCGGAGGCGCCGGACGGCTCGCTCTTTTGCGCTTCGTGCGGCGGCCTACTTGCGTACGCGCTCGGCGAATCGCTCGATGCGCCGGCGGATTTGCGTAGTCGCTTCAGCGAACGCCGAAGCTCGCACGATCCGCTCGACCGGAGCGGCGTCTGGCGCTTTCGCGAGCTGCTCCCCGCGCTGAACGGCGAGGCGGTAACGCTGCAAGAAAACAACGTCCCGTTGCTCGAGTCGCGCGCGGGTGCTACCTATGCCGACGCCGGCCAGGTGGCGTATCTGCACCTGGGCTTCAATCCGACGGCGTCCTTCAAAGACGCCGGCATGAGCGTGGCGATCTCGCACGCGCGTGCGGGCGGTGCGCGGCTGGCCGTCTGCGCGAGCACCGGCAACACCGCCGCCTCGATGGCCGCCTATGCGGCGCGCGCCGGGATGAACGCGCTCGTTTTGGTGCCGGCCGGCGGCGTGAGCGAAGCAAAGCTGGCGCAGACGCTCGACTACGGCGCGAACGTCGTGGCGATCCCGGGTGACTTCGACCGGGCGCTCGAAGTCGTGCGCGCCCTCGATCCAAAACGCTTCGCGATCGTCAACAGCGTTAACCCGCTGCGCATCGAAGGTCAGAAATGCGCCGCGTTCGCGCTGCTCGAAGCGCGCGCTTGGGAAACGCCCAACTGGCTCGTGTTGCCGGGCGGGAACCTCGGCAATACGAGCGCCTTCGGCAAGGGCTTCCGCGAAGCGCATGCGCTGGGACTGATCGCGCGCCTGCCGCGTATCGCGGTCGTGCAGGCTGAGGGCGCCGCACCGTTCGCGCGTCTTTGGAACGAGGGCGGGGAGTTGCGTCCGGTCAAAGCGCAGACCTCGGCGACGGCGATCAAGATCGGCGCACCCGCGTCGTGGAAAAAGGCGCTGGCCGAGGTGCGCGCGTCGCAGGGAACGGTACTCGCCGTTTCCGACGATGAGATCGCCGATGCCCGCGCGATCGTCGGCCGCGACGGCGTCGGCTGCGAGCCGGCCTCGGCCGCGTCTCTCGCGGGGCTGCGCCGACTTCGCGAAAGCGGAACGATCGGGCGCGACGACGACGTCGTTCTGGTTTTGACCGGGCACGCCCTCAAGGACACGGCGTATGCAGCCGACTACCACCGCTCGCGGGCGCCCTATGCAAACCCCGTTCTGCGTGCTGAATCCGACGCGGAGCTGCGCGCGCTGATCGAAAGTTTGAGCGCCGTCCGTGTTTGAGCGCGGAGAGGCGTTTACGGTAGCGGTTCCCGCCTCGAGCGCGAACCTCGGGCCGGGCTTTGACGCCATCGGCGTTGCGCTCGATCTCTGGGTCCGCGCGACGGTACAGCCGTCGCTCGAGTTCTCCATCGCCTTCAAAGCCGGGCGCTACGTGCCGACGAACGCCGGGTTCGAAAACGAGATCTTGCGCGGCTTCGATCGGGTTCTTCACGGCGCGCGCCCGAAGGTCTCGCTCACGATCGCAAACGACATCCCGCTCGGAAAAGGCCTGGGCGCGAGCGCCGCAGGCGCGGTGCTGGGCCTTACCGTTGCTGCTCAGCTCGCCGCGCAGCGGCCCACGGAATCACAACTCGCGCGTGAGGCCTGCGAACTCGAGGGTCACCCGGACAACGCCCTGCCGGCGCTCCTCGGCGGAATCGTCGTCGCGGCGATGCCGGAGAACGCCGCTCCGGTGTTCTTGCGCTTCGAGCCGCCCGCCGGTCTGGCCGTGGTCGTCGTCGTGCCGCACATCGTTTTGCCCACGGCCGCCGCCCGGGCGTTGCTCCCCTCGCACTACGAACGGGCCGACGTCGTGTTCAACCTGCAGCGAGCCGCGCTGCTGGCGGCTGCGCTGGCCAGCGGCAGGCTCGAAGGCTTGCGGACGGCGACGGGCGACCGCGTTCACCAACCCTACCGGGCGCCGCTGGTGCCGGGTTTCGACGAAATCCTCGCCTTCGAACGTCCCGGGCTGCTGGCGCTCGCCCTTTCGGGCGCGGGACCAAGTGTGATCGCACTGGTCGACGCGGGGGCGGACGCGACCGGCGCCGCAATCCAGCAAGCTTTCGCGCGCGAAGACATCGAGAGCGACGTTTTCCATTTGGGTATCTCTACCAAGGGTGCTACCGTCGCAGGGTTAGCCCCGGACGCAGCCGAGGAGCGCGCCGCCTCGGGCTGAACAGAATAACCACTGCCTTGGAGGTTTTTCGTGCCTGAAGTCGCCGTTGCATCGGAGTATCGTCTCGCCGCGGAACCGCAGCTCAAGCGCTTCGTCGCGGAGGTGCTGATGAAGAGCGGCGTCGACGCGGCCGACGCCGCAACGGTGGCCGACGTGTTGGTGGCGGCCGATCTGCGCGGAGTGGAGTCGCACGGCGTCGGCCGGCTCGAAAGCTATTACGTCAGCCGGATTCGCAGCGGCAAGCTCGAGCCCAGGCCGAAAGTGGAAGTCATCCGCGAAACGCCGACCTCGCTCGTGCTCGACGCCGGAAACGGTCTGGGACATCCGGCGGGCAAACGCGCGATGCTCGCGACGATCGAAAAGGCAAAGACGAGCGGCGCCGCGTTCGCGACGGTGCGCAACTCGAACCACTTCGGGATCGCCGGCTACTACGCGATGCTCGCGCTCGATCACGATCTCATCGGTATCGCCTCGACCAATTCGGTGCGCTACGGTGCGCCGACGTTCGGCCGCGACATCATGCTGGGTACGAACCCGTTCGCCTACGCGATCCCGGCGGACAAAGAGCCGCCTTTCGTGCTCGACTTCGCGACGACCACGGTTCCGCGCGGCAAACTCGAGGTCTACCTGCGCAAGGAGAAGCCGCTCAACCCCGGCTGGGCGATCGACGCCCAGGGCCACCCGACGGTCGATCCGGCCGCCGCGCTCAAGGGTGCGTTGCTGCCGCTCGGCGGCTTCGGCACCGACAACGGCGGCCACAAGGGCTACGGGCTCGGGTTGCTCGTCGACATCCTGTGCGGCGTGCTCTCCGGCGGCGCCTTCGGGAACGACCTGCCCAAGCCGAACAGCCCGCCCGAGCCGGGTAAGATCTCACATTTCTTCGGTGCCTTCCGCATCGACGGCTTCCGCGAGGTCGCGGAATTCAAGCGCGACATGGATCGTGAGCTGCGGGCTTTCAAAGACTCCGAAAAGGCGCCCGGACAAGAGCGGATCTACGTCGCGGGCGAGATCGAGCACGAAAAGACCCTCTACAACCGCGAGCACGGTGTGCCGGTCCACGTTAAGGTTTGGAACGGTCTCGAGCGCCTCGCCGGAGAATTGGATATCGCATTCGACCTCAATCGATGATCCATATCAACGTCAGCTCGCCGGCCGGGACGTACAGCGTCGGTAGTACGCCCTTCTTTCGGTACGTCGTGCGTCTGACGGACATGGGTTTGGCAATGCGGCCTGCCGATCAAGAAGCGATCGACGTTTTGGCCGCGATTCCGAATGCCTACGTCGATGAAGACGAGGTCTCGGGGAACGGCTGGCGTATCGTGCCCGCCGCCACGGGTGCCGACTGGCCGGTGCTTGAGGCGACGCCGCAACGGCTGCGCGGCGCATTGCAGACGGCGCGACGCTTGCTTTGGGAGAACGCCGCGCCGGTCGGCATCACCGCCACGGAGATCGTCGGCATCGAAGAAGAACTCGAGCACGTGATGGCCGTCCTCGATCGCGCCGAAGCCGGAGGCTTCAGCGTCAACGTTACCTACGTCACCTAGCCGCTACTGACGGTCGCCGAAGAGCTGACCTAGCACGCCGCCGACGTTGCTCTGACCGCCCTGTTGTTGGGCGCCCTCGCGCTGCGGTTCGTGGTAGGTCATCGACTGCAGACCGACCCGGCCCGGCCCGTAGAACCGGTTGAGCGTCAGCGAGGCGCCGCCGACGAACGCGCCCAGCGCGCCCATGAGTCCGCCGCCGCCTTGCGATTGCAGCGCCGAAACCGTATCCATCCGCACGTTGGAGTCTTTCCAGAGCCACGCGCCGGGCTCGACGTCGAGCATCTCGCCGGGCTGCAGCGTCTTTTCAAAGACGTTGCCGTAGCCGTGGAGCAAGACGACGCCGTCGCCTTGCTGCGCGATAAAGCGGTCGATGAAGAGTCCGGTGCGGGAGAAGAGGAGGTTCGCGACGCCCGTCTGCCAGTAGAAGTCGTAGGCGACGTTGCTCGTGGCGAGCAAGAACTGGTGCTCGCGCACGTCGATCGACTGTCCGGGTGCGAGGCGCATCGCAACGATCTGCCCGGGTGCCTCACGGGAAAACGCGATGTTTCCGGGACCGCGCGCGGTCGAAATGAAGATCTGCAGGCCTGCAAAAAAGCGCTTGCCGGCGTTCTTGAGATTCATGAACCCGAGCGTGACGTTGGGCTGCTTCCATAGCAAGATGTGATGCTCGAAGTAGACCGTCTGCTGCGCGCCGAGTTCGACGTCGACGACCGGGACGAGCTCGCCCTCGATCTTAATCGACATGTCGCCGAGGACGATCGGCTCCTTTGGATTATCGCTCTCGGGAACGGGCTCCTGATACGAGCCGACTTGCGTCGCTTGCGGGACCGGAGCCCCGCAATTCGGGCAAAAGCGAGCGTCGGGAGCGAGCGGCGTCTGACAGGACGGGCAGTTCATGGATGCCTCCGGTCGGGCAAGGGAGCAGCGCGACGAATCGTACCATGGCTACCCGGCCGACACCTCCGAGTTTCGCGGTCGCGCGCCCGAAGTGTGCTAGTGACTCTCGCCGCCGGCCAGCTCGGGCATCTTGGCGATGCCTCGATCGATGGCGACACACGCCGCGCGGGCTCTATGCATTGACGGTCATGGTCAGGATCGCGGACGCGAAGTCATCGACGTTCGTTTCAAGTGCAAAGTGGCCGGCGTCTAGAAATCGGACGTCCGCATTAGGCACGTCGCGCTTGAACGCCTCGGCGCCCGGTGGAATGAAAAAGGCGTCGTTCTTTCCCCAGATGGCCAGCAGCGGTGGCCGGTGCGTTCGAAGGTACTGCTGATAAAGCGGATAGCGCTAAATCCAAACGAGGGTAGATCGGGTGCAATGAGGTGAAATCGGTCTGCCAGCTTCGGCATCAAGTGCCGGAAATAGAATGACGAGTTAGCTAAGCCGTGGAGCAGCAAGAGGACCGGACGCCCTGCCGTGCCAGCTTCACGATAGAAGACGTTCGCCGGTCCTACTTGGACGGCGGCATGACGGACGCTTGGCATGCCGTCACCACTTCTCGCGCAGCTTCTTGACGTCCGGAACGGGAGGCGCTACCGTTTCGAGTCCGCCCTTGAAGTGTTCGTTTCCTCGGCGCTCCCATCGTCTTGCCTCGTTGAACGGACGAATGCATCCACTTCGGCCTCCCCGTTGACGGCCCATCGTGGCGGGCGGTTTCTGAGATATTCTATCGCTGAAAAACGACAGGCGTAAACCCGGCGCGAAAAAAACGTTGCAAAGGGACCTCAGCCATCGATCTTACAATCGATCACCATCGCTTTTTTCAGCTGCGGTCGCGCGGATGAGCCTTGTCGAACTGCTCGAGCAAACGCTGCTTGGAGACTTTCGTGTAGACTTGGGTCGTCGCTAGGCTTTCGTGTCCGAGTAGCTCCTTGATCACGAGCAGGTCGGCGCCGTTCTCGTACAAGTGGGTCGCGAACGAATGGCGCATCGTATGCGGCGAGGCGTGGGCCTGCACGCCGCTGACCGCCAGGAAGATCCGGAAGATCTTGTAGATCCCCGACTGGCTCAGGCGGCGTCCGCCGCGACCGGTGAAGAATGCGCTCTCGGGCGTGCGGGGGCGGTAGCCCAGATACAGCCGCATGGCGTCGGCCGCCGCCGCCGTCATGAGCACGGTACGGTCTTTGTTGCCCTTGCCGGCGACGACCCGGATTTCGCGCCGCTCGAGATCGACGTCCTCGAGGTTGAGATTGAGCAGCTCGGTCCGGCGCAGGCCGGTTCCGTAAAGCGTCTCGAGAATGGCCCGGTCGCGCAGTCGCTGGAAGTCGGTCCGCCCCGCCAGGGTCGCATTGAGCAGCGCGCTCACCTCACTCGGCTTGAGCGCCTTCGGGAGCGGACGGCCGATCTTCGGGCCCTCAACCTCGAGTGCGGGATTGGCGTCGCACAGGCCCTTGAGTTTGACGAACTTATAGAACGTCCGCAGCGCCGAGAGCTTGCGCTGGACCGAGCGCGCCGAGTAGGTGCGCGAGCTGCGCAGCGATGCCACGTAGGCGGCCACAGCGGCCGGCGTGGCACCGGCCAACGGATACGGCGGCGCGAGCCGCACGCCGGGCTTTGCGCCGCCGTCGAAGCCCTTGAGAAACGACCCGAAATCCTCGAGATCGCGCTGATAGGCGACGATCGAATTCGCGCTCATGTTGCGCGCCTCGAGGTAGCGTGCGAAGTCCAAGATCAACGCATCCGCCGAACGGAAGGGTTCGGGTTCGTAACGCCGCCGCAGCGCGCCCACAGCCTCTCCTCACTAACCGTGCTTGAGGAACGATAAGGGGAATTTCCGTTACTTTGGCCACCTTAGAATCGCTTCCTCTCGGTGGTGGCGCCAAAGTAATGGAAATTCCCGGTTGCCCGAAGTAGCAGCGGGCGGGAGCGCGCTGGGCACGCGGTTGGGCGAAACGGCGCGTGAGTGACTCAGCCTGCAGTTGCGCGGTCCCGGCGCTAGGAGGCGACGAGTTCGGGTTCGGGGCGGTCTTTGTGCGAGTAGAACGAGGCGTTGGTCTTCCCGGCGGCGGTTTCGCGGGCGAAGGTGATCAGGTGGTGGCTCACCATGCCGACGTGGATCATCGACTCGAAGTCGCCGCGGCGCAGCGCTTTGCGGGTCATCTTCCAGAAGACTTTGCGGTAGTCGCCGGCTAGGCCGACGCGCGCGAACAGACGCGCGACGATGCCGAGAGCGCCCCGGATGTTCCGCGGGTTGACGCGCTGCTTGCTGTTCGGCGGCTTCATCCGCTTGGGGAACACGTGGTCCATGTGGTAGTCGAAGCGGCGGTAGATCGCCTCGGGCGTGTAGGCGGCGGTGAACGTGCGGCGCCACATTTCGACCACCTGCTCGTAGGGCAGCTTGAAGTCGACGTTGGACTCGCGTCCGGGCTCGTCGATGAGACGGCCTTCCGCCTGCAGCCGCCGATAGAGCGGCGTGCGCGGCAGCGCCTGCAGCAGGTTGATCGTGAGCAACGGGATGTGCGAGCGCTCGACGAACTCGAGGATCCGCTCGCCCGATTCCGGCGTGTCGCTGTCGAGTCCCATGATGATCCCGGAGACGACTTCCATTCCGTAGCTATGGATGAGGTCGACGGCGTCCAGCACGGGCATCGTGTTGTTTTGGTCCTTCGACATCGCGTGCAGGGCGGCGGGATCCGGCGTTTCGATGCCGCAGAACACGGTGCAGAAATACGCTTCGCGCATCATTTCGAGCAACTCGGGGCTCTTGGCGATGTTGAGCGTCGCTTCGCAGGCCAGCTGCACGGCATAGCCGTTGCGCTTCTGCCACGCGATGAGATGCGGGAGCAGCTCTTTGGCAGCTTTGCGGTTACCGACGAAATTGTCGTCGACGAAATAGATGGCGCGCTCGCCGCCGTTTTGGAGGATCGCGTCGAGCTCCGCGACGACTTGCTCGGGCGTCTTCAGCCGCGGGTTGCGGCCGTAGAGTTCGGGTATGTCGCAGAACTCACAGCTGTAGGGACAACCGCTCGAGAATTGGACGCTTCCGAGAAAGTACTGCGAGACGTCGATGAGATGGTAGGCGGGGACCGGGAAGTCGCCCAGCGGCAAGCGCTCCTTGGTCTCGCAGCGAACTTGCGCCGGCGGTCGCGCGACGCTCTCTTCCAGGCGAGCGACGAGCGCGAGGGTCGCGTCGCCGAGCTCGCCGACGTGAAGATAGTCGAAATCGGGGTAGTATTCGGGGCACCCCGAAACCGACGGTCCGCCGATAACCGTGACGCGCCCGTGCGCGTGCGCGCGCTGGTTGATGTCGTTGATCTGCTGCCGCTGGATGTGCATCCCGCTGACGAACACGATCTCCGACCACGCGAAATCCGCGGCGCTAGCCGGCCGGACGTTCTCGTCGATGAAGCGCACGTCCCACGCTTCCGGCAGGTAAGCGGCGATGACGAGGATGCCCTGTGGGGGCATGAAGGCCTTCGTGCCGACGAACGGGTATGCGTTCTCAAAGGTGCCGAACGATTTCGTGTAGCGCGGAAAAACGCACAGAACTCGTCTCGGCAGCGTCGCCTGTGCGCGCTTCATGGCCTTCGAGGTGTGCCGCAAACCACGCTCTCTCCTGCGCGCCCCCGGGAGAATCGAAGGCGGGGGTTTGGGGTAAGCTCGCATCTAATGGGGAGAGCCAAGCCACGGTGGAAGGGAACGGACAAGAGCGAGGGATGGGGATAACTGGAATCGGCCGGCGCCATAAGCAGCCGGCAAAGGAACGTGCGGCGCTCGCGTTCGGCAAGGAGATCATCGGGCGCGTCTCGCGGACCTTCGCGATCGGCATCGCCGTCTTGCCGGGCGACCTCGGAAAGGCCGTCCTGACGGGCTACCTGCTTTGCCGCATCGCCGACACGATCGAGGACGACGGAACCCTGTCCGCGCCGCGCCGCCAAGCGTTGCTGGCGCAGTTTTTGACCTGCTTTGACGACCGGGCGGCCGCCGATAGCTTTGCCGCCGAAGCTTCGGACGTCCAAGCGGACCCCTCCTATCTCGAACTCATGCGTGGAACGCGCCTGGTCTTCGATCTCTGGCGCTCGCTGCCGCAAAAGAGCGGAGAGATCGTCGCGCGCTGGACCCGCGAGCTGAGCCTGGGCATGAGCGAGTTCGTGGGATTGTACCCCGGCGGGATCCGCATTCAAACCATGCCGGAGTACCGGCGCTATTGCTATTACGTCGCCGGCACGGTCGGACATCTCTTGACCGACCTCTTCTTCTACCACTCGCGCTCGATCGGCGAGCGCGACTATGAGAAGCTTCTCGTCAACTGCGAAGCCTTCGGCGAACTGCTTCAGAACGTCAATATCATCAAAGACATCCCGTGGGACGCCGAGCACGAGAACGCCGTCTACGTGCCCGAAGAGCTGCTGCGCAAGCGCGGCAGCAGCCACCAGCACATCCTCGACGGCGACTGGACCGCGCGCAATCACGAAGCCGTCGTCGAGATGGTCGCGCTCGCCAAGGACGACCTGGCCCGCTCGCTCGAGTACATTAAAGACATCCCGAAGACCGCCGTGCAGATCCGCCTGTTTTGCTTGCTGCCGGTCCTGTTCGCCGTCGCCACCCTGCGCGAGATCGAACGCTCGACGGCGATGCTCCAGTCGGGCGGTGCGGTGAAGATCTCCCGCGAAGAAGTCCGTTCGCTGATCCTGGCGGGCTCGGTATCGACGATGAGCAATAAAACGACGCGCTGGCTCGTGGCCAAAACGAGCCGGCAGCGCTTCAAACTGGGGCTCGCCAAACCATAAAGCGGTTCCTCAGCATCTCTCACCTCGCGATCGACTACCCTTGGGCAACGATCGCGTTCTGGCTGGTGCTGTCCGTCGCCGGCGTCTTCTGCTTCCTCTCGCTAAAGCTGGCGCTCTTTCCCGACATCACCTTTCCCGTCGTGGTCGTCACCGCACGCTCGGCGGCGATCGATCCAGCGACCAACGAGCGGACGGTCACGACCCCGCTCGAGTCGGCGCTCGGCTCGCTCCGCGGCGTTTCGCGCATGCACTCGCTCACGTATCCGAAATTCGTCGTGATCGATCTCTCGTTCGACGTCGGGACGAGCCTCGATACGCGCGCGCAACAAGTGCGCGACGCCTTGCGCGACGTGCACCTTCCGCCCGGGACGAGCCTCGAGGTCTCTCCGCAAAATTTCAACGAGACCGCGGTCGTCACGTACGCCGTGTATCAAGCCGGCCGCAGCCTGCCGGAATTGGCCGCCGTGGCGGAGCGCGACGTCGCCCCGCCGCTGCACGACCTTCCCGGCGTGCTCAAGGTTACGATCGTCGGCGGCACGACGACCGGCACGAACGCCTCAGCCTATCGCTACGACGGGCGTCCCGCGATCGGCGTCAACGTCGTCAAGCGCGCCGATGCGAACGCACTCGACATCGCCGAGGCTTGCGACGACGTCGTCAGCGAACTGCGTGGAACGCTGCACGGCGTGACGCTCGTGCGCGCGACCTCGCAAGCGATCTACATCCGCGAAGCGACCCGCGCTACCGAGGAGGCGCTGCTGCTCGCGATCGTTTTGGCGATCCTCGTGATCTGGCCGTTCCTGGGCGACGCGCGCGCGACGATGATTTCGGCCCTCGCCATCCCCGTCTCGCTGCTCGGCACGGCCGTCGTCATGCGGCTCTTGCACTTCAACCTCGAGACGATTACCCTGCTCGCGCTCTCACTCGTGGTCGGGGTCATCCTCGACGACGCGATCGTGGCCGTTGAGAATATCGTGCGACACGTCGAGGCCGGCGAGCAGCCGCGCCAGGCCGCGCTCGACGCGAATAAGGAAATCGGCCTCACCCTGGTCGCGGCATCTCTCACCATCGTCGCGGTCTTCTTGCCGATCGGACTCATGCGCGGAACGCTCGGCCAGTTCTTCCGGCCCTTCGGGCTGACCGCATCGGCGGCCGTCCTGTTCTCCTTACTCGCCGCACGCACGCTGTCGCCGACCTTGGCCGCGATGTGGCTGCGAGGCCGAAAGACGGATTCGGCGAAGCCGGTCGATCCGAATCGGACGGGTCGCTTTCAGCGCTATCGGCACGTCCTCGACTGGGCGCTCGGCCATCGCGCCACCGTCGTCGCGCTGGCGGTCGCAACCGTCGTGGCCGGGTTGGCGCTGATTCCCTTCATTCCCAAAGGCTTCATCCCGCATCTCGACCGCGGCGAGTTCCTCGTAACCTTCCAGATCTCGCTCGGCACCGATCTGCCGGATACGATCGCGACCGCCAAAACGCTCGAAGATGCGATCCGCGCGAATCCGGACGTCAGCTCGATCTTCACGACGATCGGCGGACGCCCCGGACAGTCGAACGCGGGCGTGCTCGACGTGTTCCTCAAGGACAACCGCAGCGCGAAAACGGTCGACGTCGAGAATGCCGTGCGCGCCGCGCTGCCCGCGCTCGACGGCGTCCAAACGACGGTCGGCGACGTGCCCTTCGTCGGCAGCGACACCGCCAAACCGGTGCAGTTCGCCTTGCTCGGCTCGGACTTGGATCAGCTGCGCGCCGTGGGCCTGCAGTTCGTGCGCCGGCTGCGCGATATCCCCGGCTTCGCGGACGTCAGCGCGACCGGTCTCTCCGACGGCACGCCCTTCAGCGCGATCGAACACGTGAACGGCCATCGCGCGGTCCAGATCACCGCCGACCTGTCGCACGATCTCCTGGTTGGCGACGCGAACGATGAGGTCGCCACCGTCGCGCGCCAGATGCTGCCGCGCAGCATCAAGCTCGACTTCGGCGGAACGTCGGCCGACGCGGTGACGACCTTCCGTGACTTCGGCGTCGCACTCGCCCTCTCGGTGCTGGCGATCGTCGTCGTGCTACTGCTGCTTTTCCGCAATTGGGCCGACCCGCTGGTGATCAGCGTCGGGCTGCCGCTCTCCGTTTCGGGCGCGATGTTCGCGCTTTGGATTACCCGCTCGCAGTTCGGCCTGATCTCGCTGATGGGTCTGATCTTTCTCTTCGGGCTCGTCAACAAGAACGCGATCCTGCTGGTCGATCGCATCGAACGGTTGCGCCGGCTGGGCTTCGAACGCGCTGAAGCGATCCGCGAGGCGGGCGCGCAGCGGCTGCGCCCGATCGTGATGACGACCGCGGCAACGATTCTCGGCATGCTGCCGATCGCGCTCGGGTTCGGCGCGGGCGCGGAGCTGCGCGCACCGATGGCAACGGCGATCATCGGCGGCCTCATCACCTCGACGCTGCTGAGCTTGATCGTCGTTCCGGTCGCCTATACGCTGGTCGACGATCTGCGGCAGCGCTTCGGCCGCGCGTGAGCGCGCGGCGCGCGTTCCTCACCGGGGGAACGGGTTTCGTCGGCGCCAACCTCGCGCGCGCACTGCTCGACGCCGGCTGGTCGGTGAAAGCGCTCGTCCGTCCCGCCAGCGATCGGCGCAATCTGGCGAACCTCGACGTCGAGCTGGTCGAGGGCGATCTGTTCTCGCCGGACCTGACCGCCGCACTACGCGACAGCCACGCGCTCTTCCACGTCGCGGCACATTACAGTCTTTGGCAACGCGACCGCGCCGATGTGCTCCACGCGAACGTCGCGGGAACGGCCTCGATCCTGCGCGCCGCGCGTGAAGCGAGCGTGCCGCGCACCGTCTTTACCAGTTCGGTTGCCGCGATCGGGACCGACGGTGGGCGCGTTTGCGACGAACGGCACCAAAGCTCGCCGGAGCAGCTCGTCGGAGCGTACAAGCTGTCGAAATACCTCGCCGAGCAGGAGGCCCGGCAAGCCGCCGCCGCGGGCCAGGACGTCGTCATCGTGAACCCGACGACGCCGATCGGCCCTTGGGACCGCAAGCCGACGCCGACGGGCGAGATTTTCGTGCGATTTTTGTCCGGAAAGATGCCGGCCTTAGTCGAGACGGGGCTGAACTTCGTGGACGTCGCGGACGTCGCGCGCGGCCACTTGCTGGCCTTCGAACGCGGCAAGAGCGGCGAGCGCTATATCCTGGGCGGCGAGAATCTCAGCCTGCGCGGGCTGCTGGAGCGCGTCGGCGCGCTGGCCGGCCGCCGTCCGCCGCGCGTTGCCCTACCGCGCTGGCTACCGCTCGGCATCGCCTGGCTGGATGAAAACATCCTCGCCCGCCTCGGGTTCGAGCCCTCGGTACCCATCGACGGGGTACGTATGAGCAAGGATGCCATGTACTACGACTCGTCGAAGGCCAAAGCCGAGTTGGGCTATGCCCCGGGGCCGATCGATGGAGCGATTCGTGCGGCGATCGAGTGGTTCACCGCCAACGGCTACCTTTCGAAACGGAGATAGAACGACCACGCTATGTCAGTGAGTCTGAAGCAGGCTGCCGTAATCGGCGGTTACGTCTTAAAACAGAAGCTCTTGGGACGCAAGAAGTATCCCTTGACGCTGATGCTCGAACCGCTCTTCCGCTGCAACCTGGCGTGTTCGGGTTGCGGCAAGATCCAGCATCCGGTCGAGGTCCTGCGGCGCCATCTGACGCCCGCCGAATGCTTTGCCGCCGCCGAGGAGTGCGGCGCGCCGGTCGTCGCGATTCCGGGCGGCGAGCCGTTGCTGCATCCGCAGATCGACGAGATCGTGCGCGGTTTGGTCGAACGCAAGAAGTTCGTCTACCTGTGCACGAACGCGGTGCGCTTGGAAGCGAACCTCGACAAGTTCGAGCCTTCCGACTACTTCTCGTTTTCCGTGCACCTCGACGGCATCAAGCCGGTGCACGACAAAGCGGTCGCCAAGGACGGCGTCTTCGACATCGCCGTCAAGGCGATCAAAGCGGCGAAGGCGCGCGGCTTCCGCGTCACCACGAACACGACGATCTTCAACGACGCCAAGCCTGAGGAAGTCCAAGAGTTCTTCGACTTCGCGACGAGCGAACTCAAGGTCGACGGGATGATGATCTCGCCCGGTTATCCGTACGAGAAGGCACCCGACCAAGAGCATTTCCTGCACCAAGCCCAGACCAAAGCGCTCTTCCGCGAAATCTTCGCGCCGTACACCGCGAAAACGAAAAAGTGGAACTTCAACGCAAGTCCGCTCTTTCTCGATTTCCTGATGGGCGATAAAGAGTACGATTGCACCCCGTGGGGCATGCCGTCGTACAGCCTTTTCGGCTGGCAACGTCCTTGCTATCTCGTGGGCGAGAGCTATGCCAAGTCGTACCGCGAACTGCTCGATACGACCGACTGGACGCAGTACGGCCGCAAGAGCGGCAACCCCAAGTGCAGCGACTGCATGGTCCACTGCGGCTTCGAGCCGACCGCGGCCGAGGATGCAATGCGGCTTCCCAACGTCGGGCGTTCGTTCGCCTCGATTCTGAGCCGTTAGCCGCTTCGACACGCTCTTCGTTCCGCGCGGTGCCGAAGAGCGCGCCGTTCGGCGCGCCGTCGCACGGTGCAGCCCGGAGCTGCGCGTCGAAGTCACCGGCATCGGGCCCGCTGCTGCGGCGCGGGCCGCCGAGGCCGCCTTGACCGCGGCGGCGATGCGCGGCGCGGTGGTCGTCGGGCTGTGCGGCTTTCTCGACCCGGCTCTCGCGGTCGGTGAAGCGGCGCTCTACGGTTCGATCCGTTCGGTCGCCGGTGGCTCGCTCGCGATCGACCCGGATGCGCTCGCCGAACTAGCCGCGGCGCTCCCCGCTGCGCGGCGCGTCCGCGCGGTTGAAAGCTCTGCGCTCGCGGCATCGCCGCGGGCGAAGGCAGACCTGGCGCTGCGGTTCGGCGCGCAAGCCGTCGATATGGAGAGCTTCGCGCTGGTCGAGCGTCTGCAACGCGCGGGAGTCGTAGCCGGCGTCGTCCGCGTCGGCAGCGACCGGAGCGCCGACGAACTGCCGGACCTTACGGCGGCAGTCGACGCGGAGGGAAACCTCGACCCCTGGAAGGCCGCTCGGGCCATGTTCCGGCGCCCCGCAGCGGGGCTGCGCCTAGCGCGCAACGCGCTCCGGGCGCTCGCGGAGCTCGAGCGCACGGTCGAGCGGCTCGCCGCTTACGCGTCCGCGGGCGAACCCGCGAAGCCGTAGGTGCGGCCCTTCCAGCTGCCTCCGCGTTTCCGCGCGTGAGCCAGGGCCGAGTCGACGGTCATCACCGTGTAGAGCGCGGCCGCTGCGGGCAGCGTCAGCACGCTACGGAACGGCAGGCGATACGCCCGCACCGTGGGCAGATAGGCCGCCGTCATGAGCGTCCAACCGGCGATTCCGGAAAGCGCCAGCAGCGGGTCGCGCCGAAGCAGGCCGGCGAGCGTCGCAAGCGGTGGAACGAGGTAGAGCAACGTCATAACGGCGACGGTTACGCCCACCATCGCGTACGAGTGCTCGAGCTGGGTGAAGGCCGAGCGTTTGACCATCCGCCAAAGCTCGCTCAGACTCTCGTAGGCGCGGAGGCTCGTCGTCCGGTCGCTCAGACCGAGCCAGGTGCGGCCGCCGCTCCCTTTGATCTTGGCGGCTAGCGTGCAATCGTCGATCAAGGCGTCCTTGAGCGCGCCCAGGCCGCCGATGCGTTCCAGCGCCGCGTTACGGACGAGCACGCAGCCGCCGGCCGCCGCGGCCGTGCGGTGCGCCGGATCGTTCGACCACGAAAACGGGTACAGTTTGCGAAAAAAGAACACGAAGGCGGGAATCAGCAGGCGCTCCCAGCCGCTCGCGCAGTGCAAGCGCACCATCAGGGAGGCAAGATCGAGGCGGTCGCGCTGGGCCTTGTCGAGCAGCGCCGCGACGTTGCCCGGGTCGTGAAGGATATCCGCATCGGTGAACAGCCAAAAATCCGGCGCACCGCGCCGCTCGAGGATCGACTGGACGCCGCTCTCGAGAGCCGCGATCTTGCCGGCCCAGCCTGGGGGCAGCGGCCGTGCCGCGATGACCTCGAGACTCCGGCCCTCGGCCGGCGACGCTGCGCGGGCCTCTTCCGCCGTGCCGTCGTCGCTGCCGTCGTCCACGAGCGTCACGGTGAACGCGGCTAGCTCGCGCTGGGCGAGAAGCGAGGCAACCGCCGGACCGACGACGCCGGCCTCGTTGCGCGCGGGTACGACCGCCTCGACGCGGACGCCGCCGTCTGCGGGTCCTTCGGCGCTGAAATGATCGTCGAGCGAGACGCGCCAGAACCCTCCGCGCAGAAAAACGAGGCCCGCCCAAGCCGCCGCAGCCGGCAGCGAAGCGGCGAGCAACATCGAATACCTCACGCCATGCACCGCTTCGTACTTCGCATGCCGAGGCCTTGCCGATGACGGCCCTCTCGAGCCGAGTCTCACTCGAGGAACGCGTTCACGGTGCGATCGCCGCGAGTCGCGATCGCTTGCTCGCCGCGCAACATCCGGACGGCTATTGGTGGGCGAAGCTCGAGTCCAACGTCACGATCACTTCTGAGATCGTACTCCTGCACAAGATTTGGGGCACCGAATCGCGCGTGCCTCTCGACAAAATCAGGAACTATCTCTTACGCGAACAGCGCGAACACGGCGGCTGGGAACTCTTCTATGCCGACGGCGGCGAAGTCAGCACGTCGGTCGAGGCGTATATGGCGCTGCGCCTGCTCGGCGTGCCCGCCGACGATCCCGCGCTCGTACGTGCGCGGACGTTTATCCTCGCGCGCGGCGGCGTCTCGAAGACGCGCGTCTTCACCAAAATGAATCTCGCCTTAATCGGCTGCTACGATTGGCGCGGCCTGCCCATCCTTCCGCCGTGGATCATGCTGCTCCCCAAGTGGTCGCCGTTCACCATCTACGACATCTCGAGCTGGGCGCGCGGCAGCACGGTCCCACTCGTCGTCGTCTTCGATAAGCGCCCGGCCTACGACGTCGCTCCCAAGATTTCGCTCGAGGAGCTGTACGCCGAAGGGTACGCGAACGCGGACTTCCGCTTGCCGGGCGGCACGCAGCCGATCGACAACGCGTTCCTCGCGCTCGATCGCGTGCTCCGGCTCATGCAGGACACGAACCTCGTTCCGTTCCGCAAGCGTTCGCTCGAGGCGGCCCGGCGCTGGTTTCTCGAACGTCAGGAAGAGACCGGCGACTGGGCCGGCATCATCCCCGCGATGGTTAACTCGCTGCTCGCCCTGCGCGTACTCGGCTACGACAAGAACGACCCGGCGGTTGCGCGAGGCCTCGATTCGGTCGATCGCTTCGGCGTCGAAGACGGCGACTATTACTGGGTGCAGCCGAGCATTTCAGTTGTCTGGGACACGGCGCTCGTCATCCGTGCGCTCGTCGATGCCGGGCTGCCCTCCGACCATCCGGCCCTCGCGCGCGCCGCCGAGTGGCTGATGTCCAAGCAGATTCTCAAGGGCGGCGATTGGCAATGGCGTTCGAACGGCGAGCCCGGCGGCTGGGCTTTCGAGTTTTGGAACGACTGCTATCCCGACGTCGACGACTCGGCCGCCGTCATCATGGCCTTGCACGACGTGACGCTGCGCGACAACGGGCGTAAGCGCGGGACGATTCTGCGCGGTGCGCGCTGGATCGACTCGATGCAGTCGCGACCCGGCGGCTGGGGAGCCTACGACGTCGACAACGATAAGGCGTGGCTCAACCGTCTGCCGTATGCGGACCTGCGGGCCATGATCGACCCGAATACCGCCGACTTGACCGCGCACGTGCTCGAGATGCACTTGCATTGCGAGACGGTCGGCGACCACCGCACGTTCGACCGTGGCGTGCGCTTCTTGCTCGCGGAACAAGAAGCGGACGGGTCGTGGTTCGGACGCTGGGGCGTCAACTACCTCAACGGTACGGGTTCCGCGCTCGTGACGCTTTCGCTGTTGCCCGCGAAGCCGGAGTACTCGCGCGCGCTCGACCGCGGCGTCGCGTGGCTCGTGCGCGTGCAGAACGCCGACGGCGGTTGGGGCGAGACGCCGCGCAGTTACGACGATCCCTCGCTCAAAGCAGCGGGGCCGAGCACGCCGTCGCAGACCGCCTGGGCGCTGCAGGGCCTAATCGCCTGTTACGACCGGCTCGACGAACAAAGCCGCGGAGCGCTCGAGCGCGGTATTACCTTTCTCGTCGACCGTCAGTTACCCGACGGCGGGTGGGACGAGCCGGAGTTCACGGGAACGGGCTTCCCGGGCCACTTCTACCTCAACTACAACCTCTATCGCGAGCACTACCCGCTCTCCGCGCTGGGGCGCTACGCTCGGCTCGCCTCCGTCTGAGTCGTCCGGTCCATAAGCGCGTCTGCGTCTTCTGCGGCTCGCGCGACGGCGACCGGCCGCTCTACCGTGAGGCCGCGGCCGACCTCGGGCGCAAACTGGCGCTGCGCGGTCTCGGACTCGTCTACGGCGGCGGACGCGTCGGCCTGATGGGCGCGCTAGCCGACGCGGCGCTGGCCGCGGGCGGTGAGGTCATCGGCGTGATCCCGCACGCCCTCGCGACCCGCGAAGTCGCCCATGCCTCCGTCACCCACATGCACTTCGTCGACACCCTGCACGAGCGCAAAGCGCTGATGTTCGAACATGCCGACGCCTTCGTTGCGCTTCCCGGCGGTTACGGAACGCTCGACGAATTCTTCGAGGCCGTAACCGAAATGCAGCTCGGCATTCACGACAAGCCCTGCGGGCTACTCGACGTCGACGGTTACTTCGATCGCCTCATCGGCATGCTCGACCACGCCGCGAGCGAGGGCTTCATCAAACGCGAAGACCGCGCTCGCATCGCCCGCGAAAACGACGCCGATGCGCTCCTCGACCGCTTGCTGGGACCGGCTCTTCTTCTTCCCGACATCTAATGCAGGTGATTCGACGTCGTCCCAAACGCCTGGCAGGCCACGAAGATCAGCAGCGTGACGAGGATGCTGATGCCGAGCGAGGCGAGACAACCGAGCCGGTTGCTGAAGAAAACGAACACCGCTCTACTCGCGCGAGGCCGCTTCTTTTGCCTTGACGAGGCGCAGGATCGCCTCGTTGTAGGGCGTCGGAACGCCGGTCCGGTTGCCGGCCGCCACGATCGCGCCGTTGATTTGCTGAACCTCGGTCTTGAGGCGGGCGCCGAGATCGACGGTCATCGAGTTCCAGCCGTCGCTGCTCGAAGAGACGATGCTGCGAACGTATTCCCACGGGATCGCTGAAGGGCAGGTTGATGTGCAGCGCTTTCGCGACGGCGGCGGCTTCGAGCGCGAGCGAGCGCGCTAGCTCCGCGGCGTTCGGATCGGTGAGGATAATCGAGTTCTTACTGTCGATGAGCGCGGAGATCGGATTGATCGCGGCGTTAGCGAGCAGCTTCCCCCACTGGTGGGGATGGATGTCGTAGGCGATCGAGCAATCGAGTCCGGCCGTTTTGAGCAGCGTCTGCACGGCGCGCACGGTCGCCGTCGAAGCGCCGCCCGAACCGACGACCGTCGTTCCGACGCCGAGGCGGCGGGAGCGCCCGTGCCCGACGGCGAGGGCCGATTCGTTGGTGATGCCGATGACAAGCGGCACGTTTCCGCCGAGCGCAACTTTGATCGCTTCTTCGTTACCGAGGCCGTTCTGCAGGCTCACGATCGGCGTGGCCGGATTCAACTGTCCGGCAAAAGGGCGAATCGCTGCCAGCGTATTCGGCGCCTTCACGAAGACGAACAGAAAGTTCGTCGCAAACGCGCGGGCCGGGTCGCTGCTCGCGCTCACTTCGCGCGGCGGCAGATCGTCGACCTGGACGCCCTGCGCGTTGATCGATTCCACCACGTCGCCGCGAACGTCGATCAAGGTAACCTCGTTGTCGGCGGCGAGCAGATACGCGTAGAGCGTGCCCATCGTGCCGGCACCGAGGATCGCGACTTTGGCGCTCATGCGTCGTAAGCCCGGTAGCGCCGTCCGGCTCGGCCGCGGCGAATCGCGAACATTCGGATCGTGAAGACTCCGGTCAAGAACCCTCCGATGTGGGCGAAGTAGGCGATGCCGCCGCCCTGTTCCGACGCGACGTTCGGCGAAATGCTGCCGAATCCGTGAACGAACTGGACGACGGCCCAAAGCCCGATCACCAGCGCCGCCGGCAGGCGCAGCAACAAGGGAAAGCAGCCGATCGGGACGACCGTGCGAATGCTGCTGGTGGGAAAGTTGACGATGTAAGCCCCGAGGACTCCCGCGATCGCCCCGGACGCTCCGACCGAAGGCACGTGGCTGGCCGGCCCGATCGAGATCTGCGCGAGCCCGCCGGCGATGCCGCATAACAAGTAGAACGCGATGAAGCGGAAGTGTCCGCAGAGATACTCGATCTGCGGTCCGAACACGATGAGGAACAGCATGTTGAAAAAAATGTGCAGGAAGCCGCCGTGCAGGAACTGCGACGTAATTAAGGTCAGCCAAGTCGGCGGCGCGGGCGGCGCGAGTTGCACGCCGTGGGTAACGTCGTAGGGGATCAAAGCGAAGCTATTGATGAACGCATCGGGGTGCGGAGCGCTCAACTCCTGCACGAAGACGACGACGTTCAGCACGACGATCGCGTAAACGGCAAGCGGAAAGACCGGAACACCGCCGCGCGCCGCGAGGGGAATCATCGCGGCGGGCTCAGAGCTCGAATTGCAGGCCGAAGACCGCGCGCCGGTCGGTGTACAGCAGGTCGCGTCCGCCGCCGAAGAATTGCAGCTTCTGGCCGGGCGAAAGGTACAGGTACGTATCGAGCGTCGGATGGCGCACGTCGTAGAAGCGGACGTCGAAGCCGACGGGCCGCGTCGCGATGCCGCCATAGACGCCGAGCTGCGAGTACTCGATGCCGCCGCCATAACGCAATTGACCGGAATGGTCGAGCAAGAGCAAGTTGCCCGTAGCGGCGTAGCCGAGATCGTTGACCCCCGCCACGAGGCTCGTCCGGTTGTGGGGCAAGATGATCGCGTTGAAATCGCTCTGCAGGCCACGATCCGCCGTCAGCAGCGGCGACGTGTTCCGTTCGGCGCTAGCCGGGCGCTCCGGCTCGACTTGCGTGATGCGGAACTGCAAGGTGATCAAGTTGTCGAGGAAATTGTTGAGCTTGGCGTGCAGCTGCGCGACGCCTTTGTCGGGCGAGCTGGACTGCACGAGTTGCTGTCCGGGGCTCGGTCCGGGCACCGGCGCGAGGCCGCTCGAGTGCGTCCCGGCCGGCGGAAGGGCCGGCGACGACGTCGGCAGGTAACCCGAGGGCATGGCCGTGGCGCCGCCCGGCGCGGGCGAGGCGCCATGGTCGACGCCGTAGACCGCGCTTTGGCCGCCTAATTGCGCCAGCAGCGAGTCGAGTTTCTGCGAGCTCGCGTCGATCTGCGCGACCGTGTCGCGCAGCTGCGCTTGCGTCTGCGGGTTGGCGGTCACTTGCCGCAGATCGTTCGTCAGCTCCGCGAAAGTGTGCGCCGTTTGCGCGAGCGAGCGCGTCGTCGAGATGAGGTTCTCTTTCACCTCGGGATTGGTCGCGACTTCGCGCAACGACTCGACCGCCACGTTGAGCGACGTCGCGGTCATCGTCAGCTGGGCCAGTAACATGTCGACTTGCTTCGAGTCGCGCGCCGTCGTTCGCGCGAGCGTGTCGGTCAGTGCCTGAACGTTTCTGCCCGACGAACCGAGGGTGGCCGAAAGCTGATCCGTGAGGAAGAGCGCCCGGCGCGAGAGTTCGGACAACGATTCGTTGGCCGTCTGCGAAACCGCGCTCGCGTTGCGCATCGTAATCTGCAACTGGCGCAGCAGCTCGGGAGTCGCGCCCTGCACTTGGCTGAGGATGTTGTCCAGACGCTTGACTTCGCCCTGACCTTCTTCGATCAGGTCGGCGAAGGTCGTCGGGTTCGTCCCTTCCGGCTGCTGGTCGATCGGCAAGAGAACGCGCGCGAGCTTCGGGGTCGACTCGTTGACGTCTCTGGGAGGGGCGATGATCACGTTGGGCTCGCCGGTGAGCGGTGCCTGAATCAGATACTTCGACCCCACCGGAATGTCGTATTCGGGCTTGATGGCCATCACGACGTCGACGGAGTAGTCGGGCTGCAGGATGACCCGGTCGACGGCGCCGATCGGCACCCCGCTGAGGTACACGTAGGCGGCCTGGTGGAGCCCGTTCGCGGAGCGGAAATGGACCCCGATCTTGTAGCCGCGCGAGCGCGTTCCGATGTCGTTGAGGACGTAAAAGACGCCGAAGACCGCGAGCGCCGCGATGATGGTAAAGAGGCCAACTTGTGCTCGTTTGGTCATCGTATTGCGCGCCCCTAGATCGGGATCGGACCGACTTCGCTGCCCTGAAGGAATTGCTGCGTGATGGGATTGAGCGAACGCTTCACTTCTTCGACCGTTCCATATTCGATGATGGCTCCCTCGAAGAGCATCGCGATGTAGTCGGCCATCGCGAAGATGCTGTCGAGGTCGTGCGAGACGACGACCGCGGTCCCGTCGAGCTGCCGCCGCAGGCGTTTGATTGTGTCCGTGAGGACGTGCGTGATGATGGGGTCGAGCCCGGTGGTGGGCTCGTCGTAGAGCACGAGCTCGGGATTATTGACGACGGCCCGGGCGAAGCCCGCGCGTTTGAGCATGCCGCCCGACAACTCGGAGGGCATGCGGTCGGTGATGTGGTTGAGGCCGACGGAGTCGAGGGTCGCCTCGACGAGCCGCTCGATCTCCGCATTCGGGAGCCTGGTGTGCTCGCGCAGCGGCATCGCGACGTTCTCGCCGACGGTAAGGCTGTCGAAAAGCGCCGCGAACTGGAACGAGAAGCCGATCTTCGTGCGAAATTCGATCAGTTCGCGGTGCGACATGCAGCAGACGTCGATCCCCTTAACGTAGACGTGACCGCTGTCGGGTTTGCGTAGACCGTTGAGGAGGCGCAGGATCGTCGACTTGCCGGCGCCGGACATGCCGATCAAGCAGGTAATGGCGCGCTCTTTGATCTCGAGCGTGCAGTTCTGCAGCACGACCTTCTGTCCGAAGCGGAGCGTGACGTTGTCGATGAGCGCGAAGCTCATTTGGTCACGCCGAAGAGAACGTACGAGAGAATGAAGTTCGTCGCGAAGATCAGGATGATCGAGGTGACGACGGCCGCGGTCGTCGATTTGCCCACGCCCGCGGCTCCACCGCGCGTAGCCAATCCCTGGTAGCACGAGATGAGCACGATGATCACGCCGAAGACCATCGCTTTGACCATGCCCTTGATGAAGTCGCCGAAGGGCGTGTATTCGCGCGCCGACTGAATGAACGAGTCGTAGCTGATGCCGGCGGAGGCCTTCGCCAGCCACATGCCGCCCAGGATCGCGACGACGTCGGCCAAGATCGTTAGGAGCGGCATCATCACGATCATGGCCAGGAGGCGCGGGACGACGAGCTGCTGGACGGGCGAGAGGCCCAGCGCCTCGAGGGCCTCGATCTGCTCGGTCACGACCATCGAGCCGAGTTCGGCCGCCATGGCGGCGCCGGCGCGTCCCGCCACGACGACGGCCGAAAGCATCGGCCCCAGCTCGCGCGCGGTCGTGTACGTGACGGCGCCGCCGACGAGCGAGGAGACCCCGTAGTTGGTGGCTTGCTGGGCCGACTCGAACGCGATGACGAGCCCGGTGAAGAGCGAAGTCAGCAGGACGATCGTCGTCGATTGCACGCCGAGCAGGTACGCCTGCGAGACGGTCTCGGCGAAACGGATTCGCAGGCGGCCGAGAAACGAGAGCGCGTCGACCGAAAGGGTCGCGACGCCGCCGGCATATTCGAGGATGCCGACCGTGCCGCGACCGACGTCGTCGAGGACCTTCATTCGCCCGCGAGTTCCGCGACGCGGGCGAGGACGCCTTGCGTCGCCTCGATCCGTCGAGCGGCCACGCCGCGCTCGGCGGTAAGGTTGTACTGGAGCTGGCTCGCGCGCGCCAGCCGGCGCTCGACGTCGGTTAGGTGGGCTTGCGCTTCGCGCGCGAACGCGGCGAAGTACTTTCGCGCGGCCCGGAGGTAGGCTTCGACCACGCTTGGGGACGGATCGCCCTCGGCGAGCGCGCGCTCGAGCGCAGCTTGGGCGCGGCGCAACGCTTTGTCGCGAACGTAAAAGCGGCCGATCTCGGTCGCCAGCGCTTCGAGCCGATCCCGCTCAACCGGCATGAGCGGCCAGCGCGGCACGCTGGTGTTCGAAAAGCTGACGGATGCCGCCGTCGGCGAGTGCGAGCATCGCGTCCAACTGCGCGCGGTCGAAGGGCGCGGATTCCGCCGTTCCCTGTACTTCGACGAATGCCCCCGCGTCGGTCATCGCGACGTTCATGTCGACGTCCGCACGGCTGTCTTCCGTGTACGCGAGATCGAGCAGCGCGAGGCCCGCGACGTATCCGACGCTGACTGCGGCGACCTGCCGTACCAGCGGCCACTTTGCGGTTCCGGGAGTAAAGTCGCGCCGCAATGCTAAGGCCAGCGCGACGTAGGCCCCGGTGATCGCCGCGGTCCGCGTCCCGCCGTCCGCTTGCAGCACGTCGCAGTCGACGGTCACGCTGCGTTCGCCGAGGAGTTTGAGATCGGTGACGGCGCGCAGCGCTCGACCGATCAAGCGCTGGATTTCGTGCGTTCGGCCGCCGACCCGGCCGCGCGTCGATTCGCGCTGGGTGCGCTCTTCGGTAGCCCGCGGCAGCATCGCGTACTCGGCCGTTACCCAACCGCGGCCTTGGCCGCGCAACCACGGCGGCACGCGCTCGTCGAGCGTCGCCGCGCACAGCACGCGGGTTCGTCCGACCGAGATCAGCGCGCTGCCTTCGGCGAACGCAAGCGGGTTGGGCTCGATCGTAACCGGGCGCAAGCCGTCCGGCGTACGGCCGTCGTCGCGGGCTTTACTCAACCGTGACGGTCTTCGCGAGGTTCCGCGGCTGGTCGACGTCTTTGCCTTCGATGTCGGCGATGTGATAGGCGAGCAACTGCAGCGGGACCACGTTCACGATCGGCGAGAGCAGCTCGTCGACGCGCGGAACCCATAGAACGTGCTCGGCGAGTTCGGCCGCTTCGCGGTCGCCGTGATTGGCCACGACGACGATCGGCGCTTCGCGCGCTTTGGCTTCGGCGAGATTCGAGAGCATCTTTTCGCGGACGCGTCCCTCGGTGACGATGCCCACGACCGGGACGCGCGCGTCGAGCAAGGCGATCGGACCGTGTTTCATTTCCCCGGCCGCATACCCCTCAGCGTGAATGTAGGAGATCTCTTTCAGTTTGAGCGCGCCTTCGAGCGCCGTCGGGAAATTGACGTAGCGCCCCAAGAAGAGCACCGTCTTCGCCTTCCGCAAGCGGCGCGCGACCTTGCGGATCTCGTCCGACGTATTCAGCACGACGTCGATCGCCGCCGGGAGGAGCTTCATGTTCTCCGCGATCTCGCGGAGCCGCTCGACGTCCTGACTGCGCCGCAGGCGCGCGAGATAGAGGGCGAACAAGACCATCGCAATCGTCTGGGAGACGTAGGTCTTGGTCGCAGCCACTGCGATCTCGGGACCGCCGCGCGTGTACAGCACGCCGTCGGCCAAGCGCGTCAGGTGCGAGCCCAAGACGTTGCTGATCCCGAGCACGGGCGATCCGGCGGCTTTCGCCACCTTGATGGCTTCGGTCGTGTCGGCCGTTTCGCCCGACTGCGACATCGCGATGGTCAGGGTGCGCGGGTCGAGCGAACGGTCGCCGTAGCGGAACTCGCTGGCCAGTTCCATTTCGACCGGCAGCTTGCAGAGCGCGCGCAGCAGGTACATGCCGACCATGCCGGCGTTGTAGGCCGTCCCGCAACCGGTGATCGAGATCTTGGTCATCGCCCGCAACAGCCCCTCATCCAATTTCAGTTCGGAGAAGAGCTGGACGTCGTTCGACTCGTCGACGCGGCCGGCCAGCGTCTCCTTGACGACGCTCGGCTGGACGAAGATCTCCTTGAGCATGAAGTGCTTGAAACCGGTCTTCTCGGCGGAACTCGCATCCCACATCACTTGCGTGATCTCGCGTTCGATCGGGCGACCCTCGAAGTCCGTCAGCTCGTAGCCGGCCGGCCCGATCACCACCATCTCGTTCTCGCGCAGGATGATCTGCTTACGCGTGTACTGTAAGATTGCCGGCGTGTCGCTGGCGACGAACATCTCGTGGTCGCCGATACCTACGACGAGCGGGCTCGCTCCGCTGCGCGCGAAGACGAGCTGGTGCGGCGAGTCGGACGAGATCACGCCGAGCGCGTACGCGCCTTGGACTTCGCGTAACGTGCGGCGCAACGCGGCGGGCAAGTCGCCTTCGTAATACTCTTCGATGAGGTGCGCGATGACTTCGGTGTCGGTCTCGCTGCGAAACGCGTGTCCGGCAGCCAGCAGGCGTTCGCGCAAGACGCTGTAGTTCTCGATGATGCCGTTGTGGACGACGGCGATCTTCCCCGAGCAATCCATGTGCGGGTGCGCGTTCATGTCGGAGGGGCGCCCGTGCGTCGCCCAGCGCGTGTGCCCGAGACCGGTCGTCCCGGCCAAGGGCTCGACGCCGAGACGATCCGCGAGGCGGCCCAATTTGCCTTCGGCTTTGCTCCCGCTCAGTTCGCCGCGCTCGTCGATGACCGCGATCCCGGCGCTATCGTAGCCCCGGTACTCGAGGCGCCGCAGCGAATCGAGAATGATCGGGACCGAGTCGCGATGGCCCACGTAGCCGACGATTCCGCACATGGTTAGGTTATTTAATTCCTTCTTTCACGCGCCGGTAGGGAATCTTGCCCAGGGCAACTTCGTCGAAGGCGGTCGATACCGGCTTATTCGGATTCGCGTTTTCCGACAAGGCGGGGGCGCCGTTGTTGAGTTGTTTGGCCCGCTTAGTTACTACGTTGACCAGGGTGAACTTGGAGTCGACGTGCTCGAGCAGCCCGTCGAGGTCTCCGAAAACTGAGTCGCTCATGATTGTACCAAATTCCTAAAATCGTCGTCTTTGTAGTGGTGGATGCGGAAGCGTTCCGCACGAACGACCGCTTCGAGATCCTCGACGGCCGGGAGCGCGTCGCGGTGCTCGAGCGGGGCTTGCGCGTTGATGATGACGTAGTCGAAGTTCCGGATCGCCTTGAGCTCGTCGTGCGCTATCGCGAGCCTGGCCGCGATCTCTTCGGCCGTTTCGGTCCGCCGTTCGTGCAGGCGCAGCTGCAAGTACGAGAAGCGGTCGGGTAAGAGGAAGACGAGTACCGCGCCCGGGAACGCTTGCTTGATCGCGAGGGCCCCGGTGACTTCCGGCTTGAGGATAACGTCGTATCCCTCAGCCATCGTCTTCTCGACGAACGAACGGGGCGTCCCGTAAAGGTTTCCGTTGTACTCCTTCGTCTCGAGAAATTCGCCCAGCGCGTTCTTGCGTTCGAAGCTGGCCCGGTCGAGGAAGAAATACGCCTCGCCCTCTCGCTCGTCGTTTCGCGGCGGGCGAGTGGTCGCCGACACCGAGTACCGCACCTGCGGCATTCGTTTGCGGAGACCCTCGACGACCGTATCTTTGCCGGCCCCCGATGGTCCCGACACGACGAATAGCAGCCCCGGCCCTTGCATGTTCTCCCGGCGGAGGACGGCCAGATCGGCCGAAGCTACGGCTTTCGGGAAAAGCTGAGGTGCGGCCTGCGCTCGCCCAGGCGGCCGGCTTCTCGGCGGCAGCGGCCTTGCTCGCGTTCTTGCGCTGGCCGGGTTTTTGGCCGCCGGTCCCACTCAACCCCGACGAAGCGCAGATGTTGGCGCAGGCGATCACCCTGGTCCATCATCCGGTGCCCTGGCACTCCTACGACCCGACGACCAGCGGGCCGCTCAACAGCATGCTCCTCGCCGTGCCGCTGTTGTTCGGCGGTAAGCCGGGCTACGCAGCCGGCCGCATGTTTGCCGTCGTCCTCGAACTAGGCGCACTCGCGTGCCTGTACTTTACCCTACGCCGCCTTTTCGGGCCGGCGCTGGCCTGGGCAGCTTGTTTGCTCCCCTTCGCCTTCTTCTGTGCCCTTGCGACGCCGGAATGGGTGAACTACACGAGCGAGCATCTCTCGTTGCTTCTCATCGCCTGGACGGGCTACGAACTCGCCTGCTTTGCGACGGCGGCCGGACCTCGGGCCGTCGTGCACGCCGGAAAGGCCGGCTTGCTCGCGGGCGCGCTCCCCTTCGCCAAGCTGCAAACCGCCCCGTTCGTGCTCTGGGCCGTCGCGACGGCCCTCGCGATCCTCGTCGTGCGTCGCAAGCGGCTCGCAACTTTTCGCTCGAAAACGCTGCTCGCACTCGCGCTCGGCCTGGCCGCCGTTCCGCTGCTGGTCCTCGTCCCCGTGACGCTTTCGGGCTCGCTGCGCGACTTCGTTATCTGCTACGTCGTCTTTCCGTTCACGTACGTGCGGTACGCGGAGTCCGCCTTGGGCGGATCCCTTTCCGTCGCGGCATATTTTGCAACGCCGGAGTTCGCACGATTCTTGATTAGCGCGAGTGCGGTCGCTCTCGCTTGCGGCGCAGGCACGGCGCTGCTGGCGGCCGTCGAGCGGCGCTTTCCGGCGCGCGCAGCGCTCTGGTTCCTTGCCGCCGCTGCGGCGCTGGTCGTCGCCTCGATCGTCGCGATCGAGTCGCCGCGCAGCTCGTTCCAGCACTACCTGCTCTTTTTAGTTTTGCCGGCGGCCGCGTTCAGCGCGGGCAGCCTCGCCGTCTTGACGACCGCACTGGCGCAAGTCTCGGCCGTGCGCGCGCGCGCCGTCGCCGCGATGCTGGGCGTCGTCGCCACGCTGCCGCTGGTCGCACTGCGCAGCACGAGCGATCCGTATGCGGCCGCCGGCTGGCAGCCCTCCCCGCAACGCGCGGCGCGCGAAGCAGTCGAGGCGATGTTGACGCGCCGCGTTCGGCCCGGCGATTCGCTGGCGATTTGGGGCTGGATGCCCGAGTACTTCGTCGCGACGGACGCCGTCATGGGCACGCGCGACAGCCTCAGCGAGTTTCAAATCGCGCGGCATCCGTTTCAAGCCTATTACCGCGCCCGTTACGTCCGCGATTTCGACACGAACCGTCCCGCGTTTTTTTTGGACACCGTGGCCCCCTCGTCGGCGGCCTTCGTCGACCGCGCGGACGCCGGGTTCGAGACCTTTCCCGAACTGGCGGCGCGCGTCGAGGCCGGCTACCGGCTCGCCGGCGAGAGCGGCGGGGTGCGCTTGTACCGGCGCATCGAGCGCTGACGGCATGCTGACCGATTGGGCGATCTGCCGCCGGATCGCGTTCGAACTCGACGCCGAATTGCGGGGCGCGCGCATCCGCGAAGCCGGATTGCTCGCCGACGGGCGGCCCGCCTTGCGGACCGCGCGCGGCGTTCTCGCGATCGACATCTCGGCGCCAACCCCGTTCCTTGCGCTGGAGCCCGACGCACCGGTCAAACCCGAGCCGGGCTGGTCGCGAGCGTTCGCGGAGACGCTCGCCGGTCTGCAGATTCGGGGCGTGCGCGGACGCCGAGGCGACCGCCTGATCGCGCTGGAGTGCGCCGCCAGTTCGCGTTTCGGCGTCGCGAGCGCCTATCGTCTCGTGATCGAGCTGGTTCCGCGTTTCGGCAACATTCTCGTGCTCAAGGACGACACGGTCGTGGTGGCGGCTCGCGAGTTTGCGGCGGGCGGCGCGACCCGGCGTACGATCGCGCGCGGAGAACCGTACGAACCTCCTCCGCTCCCGGCCGCTCCTGCGCCGCTCGATCTCACGCTCGCCGTCGCTCCGCTGGCGCTCGGGGACGCGAGCGAGCCGGTACTGGATAACGTCGTGCGCGCTTTGCGGGCCCGGGAGCCGCTCTTACCGCTGCTCCCCGCCGTCTCCCTGGCTCGCGAGTACGCCGATGCGCGCGCGCGCCGCCTCGACCCCGAGCAACTCGCGCGCGCCCTGGCCGCGCGCAGCCGCGAGCTACTCGCGACCTTAGATGCCGATCCCAGCGTCGACGAACCGGTCTTCGCGTACTACGACGGCGCTGGGAAGCTCGCGCAGGCGCACGTCGTCGCGCTGCAGCAGTTCTCCGGGCTGCTCGAAACGCGCCCGCCGCGCCTGCTGCCGCTGGTCGCGGAGTCCTTCGGGAGCGCCCGCGCGGGCGAAGCCGAAAATTCGCTGCAAGCGAAGCGCGCGGTCCTGGCGGCGCGCATCGAGAAGCGGCGCGCCGAACTCGAGACGCGGCGCCGCGCGCTCGAGGGGCAACGCGACGCTGCCGGCGAGCGCGACGAATTGCGTCGTGCGGGCGACGCGCTCTTCGCGCACGCGAGCGAAGTGCCGCCCGGAGCCCGGCGTTTCGTACCGTCCAGCGCGCCGGACTTATCGATCGAACTCGACCCCGAACTCGACGCCAAGGCCAACGCGCAAGCGATTTTTCGCCGTTATAAGAAAGCGACGGCCCGCGCCGGTCACGCCGCCGCGCGCCTCAGCGAACTTTCGCGCACGGCCGAGGCGCTCGAGGCGCTCGCCTGGGAAGCCGAGCGCGCCGAAGGCGACACGCTCGTCGAAGTTGCGGACGAATTCGCGCGCCTCGAACGTCCCAAAAGCCATCGCGTAAAGCGCGAAAAGCCGCGGCGCGCCCTCGAATATCTCCTCGACGACGGCGCGCGGATCTGGGTCGGCCGTTCGCCGCGCAACAACGCCGACTTGACGTTCCGCATCGCTGCTCCCGGCGATCTCTGGTTTCACGCGCGCGCAACGCCGGGCGCGCACGTCGTCTTGCATCTCGATGGACAGCGCGAGCCGCGCGAAACGGAGTTGATCGCGGCCGCGCAGCTTGCAGCCTACCATAGCAAGGCGCGCCATTCGGAAAAGGTTCCCGTCGACTACACAGCCCGCAAGTACGTGCGGCGCCGGAGCGGCGGCGCGCCGGGACTCGTTTGGTACACGCACGCGCGCACCATCGTCGTTGCTCCGAGGGACGGCGCGCCCTCGTAAGCAACAACCGGCTCGATGCGTCCTCCCTCCGCGCGCTCGCTGCCGCTCGACGACTCGCGTCCGATCTGGCAGCTGCTGCTGATCTTTCTCGTTCCGCTCATGTTGAGCAACGTACTCCAATCGCTGGGCGCAACCGCCAACGCGATCTACCTCGGCCGGCTGGTCGGCGTCGATTCGCTCGCCGCGGTCTCCTCGATCTTTCCGGTCGTCTTCTTCTTGATCTCGTTTTTGATCGGGCTTGCGAGCGGGAGCACGGTGCTGATCGGGCAGGCCTTCGGTGCGCGCGAACACGACAAGCTCAAGGAAGTCGCCGGCACGACGATCGCCCTGACCATTTTGCTCGGCGTGGTCGTCGGGGCGATCGGGGGCTTCTTTTCGCGGGCGCTGCTGGGCGCGATGGGAACGCCCCCGAACATCCTCGACCTGGCCACCGGCTACTCGCGGATCACCTTCTTCGCGATGCCGATCCTCTTTCTGTACCTGATCTACACGACGTTCTTGCGCGGAGTCGGCGATACGCGCTCGCCCTTCTTCGCGCTGATCGGCAGCACCGCGCTGACGCTGCTCTTGACGCCGGCGCTCATTCTCGGATGGCTCGGCTTGCCGAAGCTCGGCACGAACGGCGCGGCAGTCGCCAACATCCTCGCCACGTTCGCCGGCCTCACGGGACTGCTCGTCTACCTGGCGCGCCGCGGGAGCCCGATCGCTTTCGACCGTGAAATGCTCGCGAACGTCCGCCTGCGCCCCGCCCTCGTCTGGAAGATCGTGCGCATCGGCATCCCGACGGGCATCAACCTCGTCATGGTCTCGCTCTCCGAGATCGCCGTCATCTCGTTCGTCAATCGCTTCGGCTCGACGGCGACGGCCGCGTACGGCGCGGTGAACCAAGTCGTCAGCTACGTGCAGTTTCCGGCGATCAGCATCGGAATCGCGGCAGCGATCTTCGGCGCACAGTCGATCGGGGCCGGCCGGCTCGACCGGATTCCGAAGATCGTCCGCTCCGCCGTCATCTTGAATTATTTGATTGAAGGGACGCTCATTCTGCTCGGATATGCTTTCGGGTACGGCGTGATCGCGCTCTTCATCAAGGATCCGAGCACGGTGGCGGTCGCCCACGGCCTCTTAGTCATCACCCTGTGGAGCTACGCGATCTTCGGCAACGCCCGCGTCCTTTCGGGAATCATGCTTTCGAGCGGCACGGTCGTCTGGCCCACGCTGCTCTCGATCTTCTCGATCTGGGGCGTCGAGGTGCCCGTGGCGTACGTGCTCATGCAGCGCTGGGGATTGAACGGCGTCTGGTACGGCTACCCCGCGGCGTTCGTAGCCGGTCTCGCGATGCAGTTCACCTATTACTGGTTCTTCTGGCGTAAACGACGCTTAGCGCGCCTGATCTGAGCCCGGGTCCTCAGTACTGCTGCTCCGTCGGGCGCACGAGCATCTCGTTGATCGCGACGTGCCGCGGCCGCGTTACCACGTAGAGCACGGCATCGGCAATGTTCTCAGCCTGCAGCGGGTCGTCCATCGCGAAGTTCGAGCGAATCATCGCCAGAATCTCCGGCCGGTTGTGTTCGGCAAGCTCCGTCACGGTGCGTCCGGGCTCGATCAGGGCAACGCGGACGAACTGCTTGGTAACCTCCTGACGCAACGACTCGCTGAACGCGCCGACGGCGAATTTCGTCGCGGCGTAGACCCCCGCGCCCGCGCGCGCGACGCGGCCTGCGGTCGAACTCACGTTCACGAGGTCCGCCACCCTGCGCGGATCCGACTCCGCCGCTCGAACCAGGTGCGGAAGTGCAGCCTTCGCGCAGTGAAGCAGCGCGGAAAGATTCAGGTCGATCATGCGCTGCCAGTCACCGGGGTCGGCCTCACGGATCGGCCCCAACAGCATCAGACCTGCATTATTGACCAGGATATCTAAACGCTCGAATCGCGCGACGGTCTGCGCGATGGCGCGTTCCGCCTCGCCGGCTTGGGTGATGTCGGCGACGAGCGGCAGTACCGCACCGCCCATCGCCTCGATCCGCCTCGCGAGGTCTGCCAGACGATCGGCGCGGCGCGCTACCACGGCAACGCTTGCGCCGCCGGCTGCGAGAGCCAGCGCGGTAGCTTCGCCGATACCCGAACTCGCGCCGGTAACGAGCGCGACGGTCCCTTCGAGCGGTTGGCTCATCCCCGACCATAGCGCGGACGCAGGCCCCGGTCCTCTGCGATTCTAGCTTGCGGCCCGGCCGGCACGCGGCTGGGGTGCTTGGTAACGCCGTAATCGGCCGGACGTTGCGGGTCTCGCTCCTCGAAGCCTAGGGCACCATCGTCTTGAGCTTCTCGGTTTCGACGACCACGACGTGCGAGGTGCGCATATCGATCAAGCGCTCGTCCCAGAAACGGTTGAGCGTGCGGTTCACGGTCTCGCGGGTCGTGCCGATCATGTTGGCCATTTCTTGGTTCGTTAGGCGCAGCGTGATGCGGGTTCCGTTTGGCACGGGCTCGCCGAAGTTCTGCATCAGGTGCAGCAAGAGCGAAGCGAGTCGCGACCGGATGTCCTGCGAGGTGGTGGCGGCGATCAAACGGTTTGCGGCGCGCAGGCGGTCCGAGAGGGCGATGACGAGCAATCGGCCGATGCGCGGACTGCGGTCGAGCAGCGCCAAAAAATCCTCGCGCTCGATGACGCCGACTTCGACTTCGGTCAGCGTGCGAACGCTGGCCGCGCGCACGGACGTATCGAAGATGCTCATCTCGCCGAAGAAGTCGCGTTCCTTAAGGATCGACAGGATCGTTTCGCGGCCGTCCGGAGCGATGCGCACGACTGCCACGGAGCCGGCCAGAATCAGATAAAAGGTCTGACCTGGGTCGCCTTCGCGGAAGATCGTCGCGTGTTTTGGGAAGCGACGGGTTGCGATCAGCTGGGCAACTTCGAGGAGTTCGGTCTGATCGAACTCGCGAAACAGTGGAACGCTGCGCAGCGTCTCAAGACGTACGCTGCTTTGGGGTTCCTCGTTCTTGCGGTTCGGTGTGATCATACTCAGCATTATCGGCAGGTCGTCACGGTTCCGTAGTGACGGCACTAGTGTAATGTGATCGACGTCGCGATTGGGGAGCATGGGCGCTCCCCTCACCCGAATGTTTCCTGAACCAGACCCCGAAGCCCCTCGAGCGGTGACGCTCTTCGATGCGGACCCGCGGCTGGCGCTTAAGGCCTACTTCGGCTTCGAGGCATTTCGTCCGCTTCAAGAAGCGATCGTGGGCGACGTTCTCGCCGGACGCGATGCCTTCGCGCTGCTGCCGACCGGCGGCGGCAAATCGCTCTGCTATCAATTGCCCGCAGTGATGCGCCCGGGCTTGTCGCTCGTGGTTTCGCCGCTCATCGCGCTCATGAAAGATCAGGTCGACGCGCTCGGCACCGCCGGGATTTCCGCGACCTACTTGAGTTCGTCGCTCGACGCCGACGAGATGCGCCGGCGCATTCGCGGCCTGCACGCGGGGGACTATCGCCTGCTGTACCTTGCGCCGGAACGGCTGACGCTGGGGCGTACGGTCGAAGAATTGCGCGGCTGGAACGTCGCGCGCATTGCCGTCGACGAGGCCCACTGCATAAGTGAGTGGGGTCACGACTTCCGGCCCGATTACCGCCGCTTGGCCGAGCTACGAGATAGCTTGGGCGACGTGCCCGTGCTGGCGCTCACCGCGACCGCCACGGATCGCGTGCGGCGCGACATCCTCGAACTGCTCAAATTACGCGAGCCCCGCTGTTACGTCGCGGGCTTCGATAGGCCAAATTTGCTCTACCGGGTCGTGCCCAAAGAAAACACCTACCGGCACCTCTTGAGCTTCATCCGGGAGCGCTCGCGCGAGAGCGGAATCGTCTACGCGGCGAGCCGCCGCCAGGCCGAGGCGTTATCGGAAAAGCTCAGGTCCGACGGCATCGCCGCAGCGCCCTACCATGCCGGGCTCGAGCCGCGCGAGCGGACTCGGAACCAGGAGCGCTTCGTGCGCGACGACGTGCGCGTCATCTGCGCCACGATCGCCTTCGGCATGGGTATCGACAAGCCCAACGTGCGCTACGTCGTGCACTACGATTTGCCGAAGAATATCGAAGGCTACTACCAGGAGACGGGCCGCGCCGGCCGCGATGGTCTGCCGGCCGAGTGCCTCCTTTTCTTCAGCGGCGGCGACGTCGCCAAACAGCTCGGCTTCATCGAGGAGAAAGAGGACGAACGCGAGCGCCGGCTCGCGCTCGAGCAGTTGCGCCGTTTGATCGACTACGCCGAGGGCGCGGCCTGCCGCCGCATCGCGCTACTCGGCTATTTCGGCGAAGCGCCCGCCGGAAATTGCGGGAACTGCGACAACTGTCTTTCGCCGCGCGAGCAATTCGATGGGACGCTGCTCGCGCAAAAGTTCATGGCCTGCATCGTGCGCGTGCGCCAGGCGAGCGGCTTTGGGGTCGGCCTGCACCACATCGTCGACGTTTTGCTCGGACGCGAAACCGAGAAAGTGCGCGCCTGGAACCACGACCGGCTGTCGACCTTTGCGCTCGGAGCGGGCGTGCCGCGTGCGCAGTGGCTCGCAATCGGTCGCGAGCTCGTGCGCTTCGGATTCGTGCGTCAGACTCCGGGCTTGCGCAGCACGCTCGAACTGACGAACGCCGGCTTCGTCGCGCTCAGTCAGCGCAAGACGGTCATGCTCTCCGCGCTCCCCGCACCACTCTCCGGCCCCGCCGGCGCGGACGATGCCGCCGAGCGCATCTTCGAAGCGCTGCGCGTGCTGCGCAAGAAGCTCGCTGACGAACGCGACGTGCCGGCCTACGTTATCTTCTCCGACGCGACGCTGCGTGCGATGAGCGTCGCGCGGCCCGCCGACGAGCGCGCGCTGCGGGCCATTCCGGGCGTCGGCGAAAAAAAGCTGGCGGACTTCGGCGGGGCCTTTCTCGCCGGGATTGCCGCAGTTCTCGGGGAGAGCGGCGCCGCAGCGCCGTAAGGCTGGCCGATGGAAACGTACCGCGCGTCCGACGGGGCGGCCCTAGCCTTCGACGATCGCGGACCGCGCGGCACGATTCCGCTGCTCTTTGTGCACGGGTGGCGCGCCGACCACACGATCTGGGAACCCCTTATCGAACGATTGAGCCCGCGGTATCGAACGATCGCCGTCGACTTGCGCGGTACCGGTGCGTCGCGGGGCGCACCGGGACCGTACACGCTCGAGGCGTTTTCGAACGACTTGAGCGACCTCGTGACCGCGCTCGATCTCGATCCGTTGGTCAGCGTCGCGCACTCGATGGGCGGCGCGCTCGCGCTGCGCTTCGCAATCGACAATCCGGAAGCCGTCGAAGGGGAAATCCTAGTCGCCCCGATTCCCGCATCCGGCCCGCACTTCAAGCCGGCGATCGAGGACTTTTTGCGCGCGACGGTCGGCGATCCGGACAAGACCGCCCTCTGGCTCACGCGCTTGACGCGAGTGGAGCAGGATCCCGAAATGCGCGAGCTCCTTCGCGCGGCCGCCGCCGCTGCGCCCCCTCCCGTCGCGCTCGCGATGCTGGAGGATTGGCTGCGGCTGGACTTCGCAGCCGAGGCGGCGACGATCGAAACGCCGACGCTCGTCGTCGTGCCCGAGCACGATCCGCCGATGACGCCGGCGTACATGCGCGAATTCGTCAGCGATCTCATCGAGGGCAGCCGCCTCGAAGTCGTCGCCGGCGCCGGGCACTACCTGCCGCTCGAAATGCCGCGCGAACTCGCACGCATCGTCGAAGCCTTTCTCGAAGAACTGGAGGCGCCGTGAACGGCATTCCCACCGGTCCGAACCTGCTGCTCACGCTGCTGCTCGTGGGCGCGGTCGTGCTCCGCTTTTTGCTCCGCGAACTACGCGTGCGGAAGATCCCGCTGAACCGGCTGTTCGTCCTTCCGCTGATCTTCGGATTGCTCGTCGTGCTACTCGTTTACGCCACCCTCAGCCAAAGCCCGGATCAGCTCGTGCCGCTGCTGGTCGGGTCGCTCGCCGCGCTCTTGGCGGGAACCGTGATCGGCTTGGCCGTCGCGCATTTCACGAGCGTCGCGGCCGGGCCGGTGCCCGGCGTCGTGCTCGTGCGCGGCTCGGCAACGACCGTCGCGATCTGGATCGCCGCGCTCCTGCTGCGCCTGATTCCGCGCCTCATCCTGGGCGCGACGACGCACGTGGCCGGCACGACCTTGATGCTCAACGCCGTTCTCCTCGTGATGTTAGCCGTCGCGATCTTCGTCGTGCGTTTACAAATCTCGCGGCGCGCGACGTCCTTAGAAGCGGTCGGCCAAAGCCGTTAGCTCGGCTGCGTTCGCGGCCGGCGCGAACACGTCGATGAAGGGCAGCGCAGCTTGCATGCCGCGGGCTGCGGGCGCGTATCCGGGCGTGCCGGCGTGCGGGTTCAACCAGACGACGGCCGCCGAGCGGCGGCGAATCTCGCGCAACGCCCGGCGCAGTGCCGGGACTTCGTCGACGTCGAGCCCGTCGCTGAAAATGAGGACGAAGGTTTCCCTGGTTAAGAGCCGCACGCCCTCGCCGTTGAGAAAGGCCTGGAGCGACGAGCCGATGCGAGTGCCGCCGCCCCAGGCGTCTTGCAGGTCACGCGAGCGCAGCGCGGCGTGGCCCGTCCGGCGAAACTCGCGCGTAACGTCGCGCAGTCCGGTGCTGAAGGTGAACGTCGCGCAGCGTCGCGTGCAGCGGTTCAGCGCGCGCGCGAACTCGAGCATCGGTGCAACGAGGTTCGCCATCGAACCGCTGCCGTCGATGAAAACGACGAAGCGCGGGTTGCGCAGCGGATGACCGAGGCGATGCAGGACGAGCGGATCGCCGGCTGTGCGAACGCTTCCGCGCAACGTCCGGCGCGCGTCGAAACGCTCGCCGTTGCGCCGTGGCGCCCAGCGGCGGGAACGTCCGTGCCGGATGCGTGCCACCAGCCGGCGGGCGCCCTCCAGCATTCGCTCGACGCCTTCGGTCGAAATCTCGGGTGCGGCAGCGCTCGCGGGGGCCGCGCTGTAACGCTCCCGTAACGCGAATCGCCAGTCCTCGGCCGGATCGTCGTCTGCGCTCGGACGCCGCTCGCGAGGCGCGCCGCTGCCGCGTTCTTCGTCTTCCGGCGCGGTCCCGGTCGGCTCGCCGCCGCGCTGCGCCGGCCCGGGAGCGGGACCTGGTGGATCGGGCCGCGTGTGGCGGTCCGAGGGGCGCGGCTGTTGCGTACCGCGCTGCCTCAGAAAATAGGCTTCGAAGGCGCGCTCGAAAGGTTCGTAGTCTTCGACTTGGCCGCAAAAGACGCTGCGAAACGCGCTGCGAACCCGTTCGGCTCGCTCGACGCCGACGAACTCCAAAGCCCGAAGCGCGTCCCGGGCTTGCTCCGGGCCGACCGCCAGGCCGTAGCCGGTCCGGAGCGAGGTACAGAACTCGGTAACGCTCGCTGCGAGCGTCGCCGCCGGACGTTCAGCCGCGACGCGCCTCCACCGATCCGATTCCGTAGTCGGACTCGCGGGGAGCCGCCGCCGGCGCACCGTTCGTCAGCAGCGGCAAATAGCGCGAGCGCTGCGTCTTAAGCAACTCCCAGTCTTCCTGGACCTTGAGCACGCATCCCAAGGTCCGTTCCAGCGTCGCTTCGTCCAGCGCGTCGTGATGCAGGCGGGTCAAGGCTAAGGCCCAATCGAGGCTCTCGGCGACCCCCGGAACCTTCTCGAAAGGCTGCGCCCGCAAGAACTCGACGAAGCGCGCGATCTGCCCCGCGAAGCGGGCGTCGATGCCGGGGAGCCGGCGGCGCAAAATCGCAACCTCTTCCTCGAAACTCGGATAGCCGAGCCACAGGTAGAGACAGCGGCGGCGCAGCGCATCCGACAGATCGCGCGACCGATTCGACGTCAAGATGACCGCGGGGCGCTGACGGGCCCGGATCGTGCCGAGCTCGGGAATGGTCACCTGAAACTCCCCCAAGACCTCCAGCAGAAAGGCTTCGAAGGCTTCGTCGGCGCGATCGACTTCATCGATCAACAAGACCGGCGCGCGCTCCTGGGTGATCGCTTCGAGCAGGGGCCGCCGGAGCAAGAACGGCTCGCTGAAAATTTCGGCCTCGCGGGCTTCCGTCGAGCTGCCGTCGTTCTCGGTCAAGCGAATGCGCAGCAGCTGTTTGGGGTAGTTCCACTCGTAGAGGGCGTTCGCCGCATCCAGGCCCTCATAGCACTGCAACCGGATGAGTTTGGTCTGCAAGACGTCGGCCAGAACCTTCGCGCTCTCCGTTTTGCCGACGCCGGCCGGGCCCTCGACGAGCAAGGGTTTCTCGAGCGCCAGCATCAGCTGCAGCGCCGTCGTGAAATCGTCCCCGGCGACGTAACCGCGCTGCGCGAACTGCTCGCGCAGCTCTTCGGAATTCACGCCCGTTCGAGCGCGACCGCGAAACGCTCGGGTTCGGCGGCGAAACGCCGCGCGCAGCCGTCGCAGCAGAAATACTGCGTCACGCCCGCGTGCTCGAGCGTTAGGGCGCCGTCGCCCGCCTCGACCTCCATTCCGCAAACCGGGTCGAAGGCAGTCGCCGTCGCGGACTTCGTCTGCGCTGGCGCCGTATCGCGCGCCGCGAGCGTCGCGGGTCCGAGCGCAACGATCTCTGCGAGAATCGCGAGCGCGATCTCGCCCGGGAGGCGCGCGTTGATGTCCAGTCCGATCGGGTTACGAACGCGCTGGAGACGCTCGGGCTCGACGCCGCCTTGACTCAAGACGCCGCGCAGTGCCTCCATGCGCTTCCGGCTCGCCAGGACGCCGACGTACGAGAGCGGGATCGCCAGCAATCGCTCGAGCGCCGTTTCGTCGTAGTGGCCCTGCGAAGCGACGACGGCAGCCAGGTCCGATCCGCCCGCGTCCGCACGCACGACGAATGCGGCAAGCTCGTCGAGCGGCAGAGCCCGCGTTCCCGCGATCGGCTCCAGCTGCGCGAGCTCGTTCGCCAACACAAAACGGGTGACGTCGTAGTCGAGCGTCGCAGCGAGGCGCGCCGCCGCTTCGGCCACCGGAGTGAACCCGATCACCACGAGTTGCCGGCGGGCGCCGTGCGGCTCGATGTAAATGTCGATCGCGCCTTCCGAAGCGCACCCCATCGGCACGATGAGCCGCTCGATCTCGTCTCCGAGGTCCGCCGTGCCGCCCTCAAGTCCGGGCCGGATCGACAGAAGCTGCGGCCTTCCGCGCTGCAGCACGGCCAGCGCGCGCGTCCGCACGATGTCGCGCGCGCACGCGCCGCCGACGAAGCCTTCCATGCGTCCGTCGGGGAAGATGAGCGCCCGGTCGCCCAAGGCCGCGCTCACCGGCGCGCGCCGCCCGACGACCGTCGCGAGCGCGAAGGTCTCGCCCGAACGTTCGAGTTGGGCCAGCCGTTCGAAACCGCGTGCTTCCTTGAGGTCGCTCAGGCCGTCACCCCGCTTAGCTGCGATTTGACGTTGGCGAAGGTCTGGCTGATGACGCGCTGCGCCTGCGCGTCGATGACGCGGCCGCCGACGGTCGCAACCGGGCCGCGCATGCTCGCGGTGGCGCTCCAGTCGAGGGTCGTGGTGCCGTCGCCGTTATCTTTTACCTCGGAGGTCGCGAGCAAATCGACGACGCTGCCGAAGCCCCCGCCGCCGATCTTCATGTTCATGTGATTGCCGTCGGGTTGCGGATCGAGCGAGATCTTAAACGTGAACTTCCCGCGCACCGGTCCGACGGCGACGCCCACCGTCGCGTCGAAGTTGTGTTCGTCGCGAATGTTCGAGGAGACCACGTCCGGCACGCAGGCCGCGATCTTGTTCGGATCGTTGATGAACGCCCAGACCTTGTCTTTCGGCACCGGAATGACTTCCTGGCCTTTGTATTCGAGGTTCATCCCTTCGCCTTTTGGATCGCGGTCCAGACTTTCGCGCGCGAGAGCGGCATGTCGATGTGCGTGATGCCGAGCGGCGACAGCGCGTCGAGCACGGCGTTGACGAAGGCTGCGGGCGAGCCGACGTTCGGGCTCTCGCCGACGCCTTTCGCACCGATCGGATGGTGCGGGCTGCGGCGTCACCGTGCTCGAGGTTTCCCAATGCGGCGTCTCGAGCGCCGTCGGCACCAGGTAGTCCGTGAAGTTCGTGTTGAGGTTGTTGCCGCTCTGCGTCGTAAACGATCTCCTGCATGAACGCGATGGCGAAACCTTCGGTCAGGCCGCCGTGGATCTGGCCTTCGACGATCATCGGGTTGATGACGGTGCCGCAATCGTCGATCGCGAGGAAGCGGCGCACGTGCGTCTCCCCGGTCTCCTTATCGACGTCGACGACCGCGATGTAGGCGCCGTACGGGAACGTCAGGTTGGGCGGATCGTAGTAGTAGGTCGGCCTCGAGCCCGGCTTCGGAACCCGGAACCGGGTTCGTGTAGGCGGCGAAAGCGATCTCTTTCATCGTGATCGACTTGCCGGGCACGCCCTTGACTTGGAACTTGTAGTCCTTCCACTCGACGTCGGCTTCGGCGGCCTCGAGCACGATGCGCGGCGATCTTGTGCGCCTTCTCGCGCATCGCGGCGCGCTGCCATCGCCAGCGCCGCGCCGGCGACCGGCGTGCTGCGGCTGGCGTACGTTCCCAAACCGTAAGGCGCCGTGTCGGTGTCGCCCTCTTCGACGAGGAGCGTTTGCGGATCGAGGCCCAGTTCTTCGGCGACGATCTGCGCCCACGTCGTCTCGTGTCCTTGCCCCTGCGATTTCGTTCCGGCGCGCACGATGCCGGAGCCGGTCGGATGGATGCGGATCTCGGCGCTGTCGAACATCTTGATGCCCATGATGTCGAAGTGCTTGCTCGGACCCGCGCCGACGACTTCGGTGAAGGTCGAGATGCCGATGCCCATCAGCTCGCCGCGGGCGCGCTTCTCGGCTTGTTCGCTGCGCAGCGCTTTGTAGTCGATCGATGTCGAGCGCCTTTTGCAGCGTCATGTGGTAGTCGCCGCTGTCGTAGATGAAGCCGAGCGGCGACGGATACGGGAACTGCTCCTTCTTCACGAAGTTTTTCAAGCGCAGCTCGGCCGGATCCATCTTTAGCTTACGCGCCAGCATCTCCATGCCGCGCTCGATGGCGAACGAGGCTTCGGTGACGCGGAACGAACAGCGGTACGCGATCCCGCCCGGGCGCCTTGTTGGTGAAGTAGGCGTCGAGTTCGGTGAAGGCGGTCGGGAAGTCGTACGAACCCGTCACGATCCCGAAGAGACCGGCCGGGTACTTGCGTCGGGTCGGCCGCGGCGTCGAACGCGCCGTGATCGGCGACCGTCGTTACCTTGAGCGCTGTGACTTTGCCGTCTTTGCGTCGCGCCGATCTCCACGTCCATGTGGTAGTCGCGCGCAAACCCGGTCGTCGTGAGATTTTCGGTGCGCGTTCTCGATCCACTTCACCGGGACGCCCAGCACGACCGAAGCGACGGTCGCCACGACGTAGCCCGGATAGACCGGGACCTTGTTGCCGAAGCCGCCGCCGATATCCGGAGAGACGATGTGGATCTTGTCCTCGGGGATCCCGGTCACGAGCGAGACGACCGTGCGGTGCGCGTGGGGAGCCTGCGAGGTCAAATAGATCGTCAGGCGTCCGGTCGCCGGATTCATGTCGGCGATGACGCCGCAGGGCTCGAGCGGCGCGGGATGGCAGCGCTGAAAGACGCATCCGCTCTTTGATGGAAACTTCGGACGACGCGAGAGCTGCATCCGTCTCGGCGCGGTCGTCCGACTTCCCAGTGGTAGATATGGTTGGTTTTGTTCTCGCGATCGTCGCGCAGAATCGTCTTGTCGGTTTTGGCTTGGAACGGATCGACGACCGGGTCGAGCTGCTCGTATTCGACGTCGACGAGCTCGGCGCGCGTCGACGGCGGCTTCACGCGAGGTCGCGATCACGCCGGCGACTTCTTGATACTGATAGAGCACCTTGCCGACGGCGAGAACCATCTGCTTGTCGTAGCCGTGGAAGGTCGGAATCCAGGCGAGTCCGGCACCGGCGAGATCTTCCGCCGGTCAGGACGGCTTTGACGCCGGGGACCGCCAGCGCGGCGCTCTTGTCGATTTTGACGATTCGCGCGTGCGGATACGGGCTGTGCACGAGCGCCATGTAGAGCATGTTGGGCAGCACGATGTCGTCGACATAGCGGCCCCGGCCCTGAATGAAGCGCGGGTCTTCCTTGCGTTTCATGGGCAGGCCGATCGAGTGGCGCTCCTGCGGAACTTCGGGTGCGATTGCCATCCTACACTCTCCTACGAAGCGACGGGTTCGGCGACGGGTTCGGCCGGTTTGGACATCTCGGCAGCAGCCTGTTGCACCGCCTTGACGATGTTGTTGTAGCCCGTGCAGCGGCAGAGATTTCCCGCGATCGCCTCACGGATTTCATGCTCGCTCGGATTTGCATTGTGCTTGAGAAGCGCGACCGAGGTCAGCATCATGCCGGGCGTGCAGTAGCCGCACTGCAGGCCGTGCATGTCCCAGAAAGCCTGCTGAATCGGATGCAGCTTGCCGCCGCTGACCAGACCCTCGACGGTCGTGATCTCGTGGCCGTCGGCCATCACCGCGAACATCGTGCACGACTTGACGGCTTGCTTTCCGTCGAGCAGCACGACGCACACGCCGCAGCTCGAGGAATCGCATCCGACGTGCGTGCCGGTCAAGCCGAGGCTCTCGCGCAGAAAATACGCGAGCAGCGTGCGCGGCTCGACGTCGCGCTCGTACGTCGGTACCGTTGACGGTAACCTTGATCTTCACTTCGCCACCTCCACGCCCAGCCGCGCAAACGTCTTCTCGAGAGCCCGCGCGACGAGTACGCCGGCCATGTCCTTTTTGAATTCGATCGAGCCGCGCGCGTCTGCGCCGGGATCGGCGATTTCTTGCGCGCGAGATCGGCGGCGCTGCGAATCAACTCCTCGGCTCGGCTTGGCCCCGGTGAGAATTTTCTCGGCCTCGCCAACGCGCACGGCCTGCGGTCCCGCGGCCCCGATGGCCACGCCCGCACTCGCGATGCTCCCGTCGGCCGCGAGGGCGAGCGAGACGGCTGCCGACGCGGTCGCGAAGTCGCCGACCTTGCGCTCGATTTTGAAGTAGGCGCCGGACGCGCGTGCGGGGGGAGTCGGAAAGCGGACTTCGACGGCCATCTCGCCGTCGGCTAGCGACGTCGTGTACGAGTCGACGAGATAATCGTCGATCGCGACCACCCGCTCGCCTTTCGCGCCGCGCACGACGATTTGGGCACGCGAGGCGAGCGCGGCGACGCCCCAGTCTCCGGCCGGGTCGTTATGACACAGGCTGCCGACGACCGTGCCCATCTGGCGTACGACCGGATCCGCGACCACGGCCGAGACGTCGTCCATCAAAAGATAGTTGGAAGCGATCAAGGCCGATTGCTCGAGTGCGAAGTCGCGCGTCAGGGCTCCGATCGCGAGCATGCCGCCCGACTCTTTGATGTAGGCGAGTTCGGCGATCGGGTTGATGTCGACGAGCACCGCCGGCCGCGCCAGGCGGTAGCGCATCGCCGGGATCAGGCTCTGTCCGCCCGCTAAGATGCGCGCGTCGGCGCCGTGCGCGGCGAGCGCGGCGAGCGCTTCTTCCGACGACCGAGCCCGCACGTATTCGAATGCAGCTGGGAACACTCGCGCCTCCAAACTGTGTACACTTTGGGAAGGGCCTTCGGGCGGCCATACCCAAGTCCTGCGATGTAAGTAGCCGCTTCTTCTCGCTTCGCAAGGCGACCACTCTTCGAGCTTTTTGAGATGTGAATGCGTTCGAACCGGTTTCGGCCGTCGTACTGGCCGCGGGCACTTCCAGCCGCATGGGTACGCACAAACTGCTCGCGCGCTTCGACGGCGAGAGCCTCATCCGGCGCACCGTGCGCGCGGTTTTGGCCGTTCCGCTCGCCGACGTCGTCGTCGTGGTCGGGCACGAGCATGCGGCCATCGAAGCCGAACTCGCGGAACTACCAGTGCGTTTCGCACTGAATGAGAATTATCGCGAGGGTATGGGCTCGTCGTTCGCGGCCGGCGTTCGCGCCCTCGACGGGCGCGTCGAAGCGGCGCTCTTCGCGCTGGCGGACCGGCCCTTCGTGACCGTTGCCGAATACCGCCGGCTCGTCGACGCTTACCGCGAGGGCAGGAGCGCCTTGGTCGCGGGACGCTACGCTGACGTCGTCGCGCCTCCCCACGTGGTGGCGCGGAGCCTGTTCGGTCGCGTCGGCAACGAGGGCCTTGGCATTCGCCCGTTGCTGGCCGAGTTAGGCACGCGCGCGCGCATCCTCGACTTCCCCGCGCGAGCGCTGCTGGACGTCGACGAACCCGCCGATCTCGAGCGCGCTCGCGCCCTCCTGCGAGACGTGGCCGCGGGGTGAAGCGCGAACCGGCCGTGAGACGGATCCGCGTCGTCGAGCACGTTCAGTCTCGCCTGCGCAAGATGATCGTGAACGGCACCTATCCCCCCGGCACGGTGCTCTCGCAGGTCCGGTTGGCCGACATGCTCGGCGTCAGCCGCACCCCGCTGCGCGAAGCGATTCGGCGCCTCGAGGCCGAGGGATTGATTCATTCCGAACAAAACCAGCGCGCCCGGGTCGCGAGCGCCGACGCCGAGGCGCTCGACGTGCTCTTCACCGACCGCATCTTGATCGAGGCCATGGGCATTAAGGTGACCGTGCCGAAGCTAACCGAAATCGATCTGAACGCCCTGCTCGCCGCGGCGACCGCTCTGCGCGTTGCGGCCGAGGGCGACCGGCGCCCGGCCGCGGACCGGGCGCGGCGAACGTTCCACCGTCATCTCGTCTCGCGCGCCGGCAACCGGCTGCGCGAAACGATCGCGCAGCAGTTCGACGACTGCGAGCGCCACCGCAAACACTGGGCGCCGCTGCCGGAGGGAACCGTTGAAAGCTATAGCGCCATTTCCGGCGCTTGCATCGCGCGCGACGCGGTCGAAGCGGTGCGGCTCGTCGCCCGCTTCGAGACGGCGCTGGCACGTCGCACGCTCCAAGCGATTCAAGCGCGCTACGAGCCCGTGGCGATCGGCGTAGCCTTGCAGATGCTCGACCATGCGTGACGTCCTCGACGCGATCGAACGCTGGCGGGCTGCCGGTTTGCGCGTCGCGGCCGGGACGGTCGTCCGCGTCGACCGCTCGGCGCCGCGCGACCCCGGTGCGGTCTTGGCGGTCAACGAGAAGGGCGAGGTCGCCGGCTCGGTCAGCGGCGGCTGCGTCGAGGGCGCGGTCGTCGAAGAGGCGCAAGACGTCCTCGCCACCGGACGGCCGCGCTTGGTTTCGTACGGCATCAGCGATGACGACGCGGAAGGCCACGGTCTCACCTGCGGCGGCACGATCCACGTCTTCGTCGAGCTCCTCGATTGGTGAAGCGGTGAAGCTCTTCGCGCGCTTGGCGGCGGCGTTACGCGCACAGCAGACCATCGCGCTTGCGACGCGGCTCGACGGCGGCGGCATCGGAACGAAGCTGCTCGTGACGGCAAGCGAGTATGACGGAGACCTCGGCTCGCCCGGACTCAACCTCGCGGTGGCCCGGGAGGCGCGCGCCATGCTGCAAACGGGAGGCAGCGGACTGCGCCACTTCGGCGAGGACGGCGAGCCGGTCGGCAGCGAGGTCGAAGTCTTCATCGAGTGCTTCACCGGCAAACCCGACATGTACGTCTTCGGAGCGATCGACTTCTCGCGTGCGGTGGCGCGGATCGGCAAGTTTCTGGGCTACCGGGTCACCGTGATCGACGCGCGCCCGGTCTTCGCTACCAAAGCGCGGATCCCGGATGCCGACGAGGTCGTCGTCGAGTGGCCCGACGAGTTCCTCGAAAACGCGCGCGTAGACGCGCGGACCGCGCTCGTCGTGCTAACCCACGACGTGAAGTTCGACATCCCGCTGCTGCGCGTCGCGCTGCGCACGAGCGCCGGCTACATCGGCGCGATGGGCAGCCGCTCCACGCACGAGAACCGTCTCGTCAAGTTGCGCGAGGCCGGCGTCGACGAGGCGCAGTTAGCGCGCATCAGCGGGCCGGTCGGGCTCGACATCGGGGCGCGCACGCCGGAGGAGACGGCGATCTCGATCGCCGCCGAACTGATCGCCGTGCGGGCCGGGCGCGGCGGCGGACGCTTGCGCGACGGCACGCTGCCGATCCACACCGGCGACGCTACTCCGCCCCAAAGCGTTCGATCGTAGCGAACTTTTCTCCGAAGTCCAGCACGACGGCCCCGAGTTGGAACGGGCCGTCTGCGAGCGCAAAGGCGCCGAGCGAGCCGCCGCGCAGTTCGTCGTAAAAACCCTCGGGCGCCATGCCCAGCACGCCGCCGCTTGGCCCGTTCATCCCCACGTCAGCCACGAACAGCGTTCCCTTCGGTAGGCGTTCGGTGAGCAGCGTCGGCTCGTGCGTGTGCGTCCCGACGACCGCGGCCACGCGTCCGTCCAGCGCGTGCGCCATGGCCCGTTTCTCGAGTTGCCGCTCGGCGTGAAAGTCGACGAGCACGAGATCGCCCGGCGGAATCGCGAGCTCGTCGAAAGCGGACAGCGGCGCGCGTGCGATCCGGTGCGGCAGCGCCGCCGTGCGCGCGATCAGATTGACGACGCTGACGTAACGCGAACCGACCGCGACGCGGGCCAGCCCTTTTCCCGGCATTGAGTCCGGCACGTTAAGCGGGCGCAAGACTCGCGGGTGCTCGAACACGCTCGCGGCATCGGGCGCGTCCCACGAGTGGTTGCCGCCGGTCAACACGTCGACTCCGGCGGCGAACAGCGTCTCGACGGCGCGCGCCGGCGTCCCGAACCCGCGAGCGATGTCGCCCGCATTGCTGACGGCGGCGTTCTCCGCGTTTGCGACGACCAGATCGATCCCGCGCTCGCGCCGCCAGCGCGGAATTCGCTCGGCCAGGTGCCGCACCGCTTCGGGTCCGACGATGTCGCCGAAGAAAAGTACCCTCATCCGGTCACCGCGCCTTCCAGCAACGTTGTGAAGAGCGGCCGGCGCACCGCCAAGTAGGCTGCGACCGTCGGCAGCGTCGCGAGCAGCGCCGCTGCCATCAGCGCGCCCCAACGGCTACCGCCTTCACCGTTCGCAAAATTCTGCACGCCCACCGTCAAGGTGAAGAGCGACGGATCCGAGGCGACCAGCAGCGGCCAGATGTACTGATTCCAGGCGTTGACGAAAATGTAAACCGCGAGCGCCACGATCGCGGACAGGTTTGCGGGCAGCAAAATGCGCCACAGCGCTTGCCAGCGCGTCGCACCGTCGATGCGAGCCGCCTCCAACACCGAGCGCGGAAAGCTGCGAAAGTGCTGCCGCAGCAAAAAGATGCCGTACGCGCTTGCGATCTGCGGCAGGATGAGGCCCGGCAGCGTGTTCAGCAAGTGCGCCGAGGCCAGTACGAGGTAGTTCGGGATGTAGGTCACGACAAAGGGAATCGGCAGGGTCGCCAGGGCGAGCGCGAAGAGCGCGCCGCCGAACGGAAGGTCGTCCCGGGCAAACGCGTAGGCGGCCGGAATCGCGATCGCGAGCTGCCCGGCGGTCACGCCCAGTGCGAAGATCGTGCTCACGAACAGCATGTGCCCGAACTGCAGCTGCGTCACCGCGGCGATGAGATTGTCGAAGGTTGGATGCAACGGCAGCGGGTTGGCGGCGGTTGCGAAGATCTCGCTCTCAGGCTTGAAAGCTGCGCCCAGCATGAAGCCGAGCGGCGCGAGCGTCGCCAGCGCCGCCAGCGCGAGCAGGGTGCGCGCCGCGTTAGCGCTCATACACCACGCGGCGCTCGAGCATGCGAAACTGCCACACGGCAAAGCCGGCGAACAAGAGCAGCGCGATGACCGACAGCGCGCTGGCCTTCCCGGCTTGGAAGAATTGGAAGCCGTCTTGAAAGATCGCGTAAATCAAGTGGTTGCTGGCGCCGCTCGGTCCACCGAGCGTGAGAATCTGGACGGGAACGAACGCATTCTCGAGGGCCGTCAGAACCGTCGTCACGGCCGCAAACAGCAAGGTCGGCGTGAGCAGCGGCAAGACGATGCGGCGCAGCGTCGTCGGGGCCGAGGCGCCGTCGATCGCGGCCGCCTCGACCAGCTCGCGCGGAATCGCGCGAATTCCGGCCAGCAACACCAGGTAGTTAAAACCGAAGAACTTCCAACTGCTGACGAGGGCCACGCAAGGCAGCGCCCAGTGCGGATCCGTTAGCCACGTCGGAGAGCGCACCCCGCCGAAAGCGAGGAGCGCACTCAGCGGGCCGCCGGCCGGGAGTAAAATCCAAACGAACAGCAACGCGCCGATGCTGACCGGGACCACCGTCGGCAAGAAGATCAGCGATTGGTAGAAGTCCGCCTCGCGAGCCGGGAGGCGGACGGTGAGGAGCGCGAGCGCGAGCGCGACGCCCACGTTTCCGGCCAGCGCCGCGAGCACGTACAGCAGGCTTTGCCACAGCAGCGGCAGGAACGTCCCGTCGCCGAGCACGGCGCGATAATTCGCCAGGCCGACGAACGTCTTGGCCGGCGAGACGAGATTCCAATCGAGGAAACTGATGACGACGGTCCGTACCAGCGGCACGATCAAGAAGGCGCCGAGCGCGAGCAGCGCCGGCGCGACGTACAGCAACTCCCGGCCGCGGCTCAGCTGCGGCAGGGCTCTCCCGCGATCGCCGGTGCGACGCTTTGCGCGGCTTCGTGCAACGCCGCTGCGGCGGGCGTCTGCCCCGCGAGCGAGCGCTGCAGCGCGTTGAAGAGCTGTTGCTCGGCGGCCAGGCCGTCCTTGCCCGGGAAAGACGTCCAGGGGACGACGAGCGGCGTCTGGTCCATGGCGACGCGCTCCATCGCATTGCTTTGCAAAAAGTCCGCTAAGGCTTCGCGCGCGCGCGGGTTCGTCGGGATGTAGCCCGTGCCTTTCGTCCAGATCGCGAGGGCTTCGGGCGATTCGAGATACTTGATGAAGGTCATCGCGGCCGCTCGTTTGTCGGGATCTTGCGAGAACACCATCAGCGCGTTGCCGCCGGCGGGAAGCCTCGGACGAATCTTCCCGAAGGCGGGAAAGGTCGTGGCGCGCAGATCGAACTTGGCGCTCGCCTGCAGCGTGTCGCGCTTAGCGATCGTGGTAATGAACGTCGCGACCTGACCTGCGAGAAACGCTTGCTGCCCCTGATTCCAAAGAACGTTGAGTGCGTCGCCGTCTTTGACCAGGTCGGACCAGTATTGAATTCCCGCCGCGGCGGCCGGCCCGTCGAAGGCCGGGGTCGCGTGACCGCCGCTGCACCCGAGGAGTCGCCCCCCGTGCGACTCGATCATCGCCTGCGTGCTCCAGTTGTCGTCGAGGACTTGCACGTAGATCCCGGGCTTGCCGGTCTTCTCCTTGATCTTGTGCGCCGCGTCGCGCCAGCCGTCCCAGGTCGACGGCGGCGCGCTCGGATCGAGGCCGGCAGCCTTGAGCATGTCGGCGTTGTAAAACGTGACGATGTTCGAGAGCGCGTAGGGCATGCCGACGAGCTTTCCGTCGCGCCGCGCGAGGTCGAGCAAGTTCGGCGGGAAGTCGCGCAGGAAGCGCGCGTCTAGCGCATCGCCTACCGGAACGTAGGGCAGGTTCTTGACGACGTAGTCGACGTACAGGTAGCCGATTTGGGCGACGTCGGGCGGGCTCTTGGCGGCCAGCCGCGCTTGGAGATTTTCGAGCAAGCCGGTATACGTATTCGGTTGAAAGTGCTCGCTGACCACGATCTCGGGGTGCGCCTTGTTGAAGGCTGCAACGAGCTCGCGAACCGCCGGCCCGCCGAACGACTCGGTGTTGACGTGCCAGTACTCGATCGCGACCGGCGGCCTGGTTTGCGCGCTCGATGCGCCCCCCATGCCGCTCGCAAGCGAGAGGACGAGCGCAGCGGAAGTTAGACGACGTCGCATGGCAAAGTCACCTCGCAGGAAAGCGCGGAGCGGTGCCTCCCACGCTACGTAATCGAGATTAAGAAATCTTTGTCGACGCCTTAAGGAGCGGGCGCGATGGCGATGCGCGAGGACGCCGTCCGGCCGAATTCCTCGGGCGCGTATTGGAGCGAGACCCGCGCGCCGGGCCAGATGAAGTCTCCCGGCGTTACCGAGCGCACCAAGTAGTGGAACGCATACACGCCCGCGGGAAGATCCGCTGCGAATCCGAGCACGCGATCGCGATAGATCGCTTGATAATCGAGCTGCCAACTGCTTTGCGCCGCCTCGTAGTATGCCGTCGAGGTTGCGAAGCTCGCGTCGATCGCCTCGAGCCCGCCCGGTAGCGGGTCTTCCACGAGGACGTTTTCGAGCGCATGATCGGTCGTGACGCGGTCCTCGATGTCGTAAACCTTTGCCGCGACTAGGGTAGCCGCCGGCGGGATGCTTAGACCGAAGGCGGCGAGCACCGGCGCGCTGCCGGCGGCGCGTACGAAGCGATCGATGCGAATGCCGTTATAAATGCCGGGCGTATCGATCAAGACGCCGTAGCGCAGCCCGACGACGTAGTGCAACGTACCCGTCCCGGTCTTGGAAAGCCCGACCACGCTACGGCCTCGCGGCAGGCGCGCCATCGGGATCGTCGCCGCTACCGACGTCTTCGCATAACCGTGGAACTGCGCCGGAATCGTCTCGGTGCCGACGCGCGCGAGCGCCTCGAAATCCGGCGGAGCGGGCTGAGTCCGGGCGTACAGCAGCAGCGCGTTCATGGCCTCCGCGTCGTCGCAGGCGCAGCCCCAGCGCCCGTCGCGGCGCAGGCCGAGCAGCGAGCTGAGCGCGCGATCGACGTCGTCGGCCGGCGTACCCGACTCGACCAGCAGCGAGAGGACCTGGGCTTGTCCCGCGACGGGCGATTCGCCGAAGGCACCGGATGCATTGAGCGTTGCGTTGCGAGCGGTGAACGTGACCTGCTCGAGCAGCTTGTCGCGTAAGCTCAAGCCGCGTGCCTTCCAGTCCGGCAAGGCGAGCAGCAGCCGTGCCAGTTCGACTTGTTCGTAGTAACTCAGGCTCGCGCGCTGCGCGTAGATTTCGCTCAGATAGTCGTCGCGTTTGTCGCCCAGGAAAACCAGCGTCTCGAGCGCCTCCAGACGAACTTCGAGCTCGCAGGTGCGGTCGTTTTTCCCGCAGTCCTCGTTGGGGTCGGCGAGACGCGCCGCGAGAAAACGCCGTACTCGCGCGAGATCGCCGCTCGTATCGAAGCCGGCGAGCTGGGCCTGACGCAGCTGCGTCGCCACGAACGCCGAGCCGAAGAGGCCGCTGCTGCGCGCACCCGGCCAGCCTGCGAAGCCGTTGTCCGGCAGCACGAGCGCGCGCAAACCGTCGAGATCGCCGGCCGCCACCGTCCGCAGGCGTTGGGCGCGGTTCGCATCGATGCCGTAGATTTTTCCGAGTTCCAGGGCATCGGCCGCGATTGCAATGCGCGAGGCGAGCGCGACGGCGAACGGCGGACGCGTTTCGTCGAGCGCGCGCGCGGGTTCGACGGCGTCGGCTAAGAGCGTGCTGGCCAGCGTGACGTCGAGGCCGCCGATGGAGGCCGGCAGCTGTGGCACGATGTCGAGCGGCACCGTCGCACGATCCTTCGTCGTTCCGGTCTGCACGGTCGTTTCGGTGACGGCTTCGATCCCGACCGTCACCGGGACGGCGAACGCGTCGGCATTCGGACCGAGCTGGGTGGCGATCGTTTCGCGCCCGTCTTCCGGTCCGGTGACCAGCACGTCGAAGCGATACGCGCTGTTGAGCGCGCTGCTCTGCCCGCTGAGCTTCTTCTCCTGAGAGCGCCTGTCGCCGTCGACGAAGACGAGATCGCCGGCTAGCTTGGCCTCGATCGCGTAGTCTCCGCTGGTGCGCGCGACGTTCGTCACCGCAACGCCCGCCGAGAAGCGATCGCCCGGCCGCGCGAATTGCGGCAAGATCGGATTCGTCACGAGCGGCTTGGTCGCGACGAACGCGGCTTCACCGGTTCCGAAACGCGCGTCCTTGCTCAGTGCCAGCGCCATGACGTGCCAACTCGTGAGGTCATCGGGCAGGACGAACGTCACGCTCCCGCTGCCGTCGGGTCCGGTCCGCAACGTGGGGTTCCAGTACGCGAGCGGTTTGAAGAGCGTGCGGACGCGCGTGCCGGCAGGTCCCGCCATCGCCCCGCCTCCGAAGCCGAAGCCTTTTTCCAGCGGACGCCGTTCGGTTATGAGGGTGACGTCGCGGCGGTTGTCGGCGAAACTCGTCGAGACCGGTTGGCTCGCGTACACGATCTTGACGAGATCCGGGAAACGGTAGCCGCTCAGCTGGAGCACCGCGTCGTCCACGACCGCGAGCACGACCTCACCTTCCACCGGTTTCCCGGCGGCGTCGCGAAGCCGAACGGCGATGCGTTGTTTTCCCCCCGGTTCGACGCTCGCGTGCGCGGGCACGACTTTCACGCTCAGATATTTCGCGTCCAGAGCGACGTTGAAAGGCGCAAAGCCGATCTTCGCCAGCTTGTCGAGGCCGGCCGGCACCCCTTTCGCGAGGGGCGTGCCGCGGCGCACCAGCAGCGCCTCGACGGCGGCGTTCGGCAGCATCTCGGGAGTTACCGTAAAGCGCACCCGCGGGCCGCTGCCGCGAACCCGCAAGCTCTGCCGGTAGATGACGCCGTGGCGAACCACCGCAAAGAACAGATCGGCGTCGGCGTACGGCGATTCGATCAGCGCGGTTGCGATATCGCCGGGCCGATAGGTGTCCTTGTCGAGTTTAACGGTCAGGTAGGTTTGCTCCGAGGGACCCCAATCGGCGGCGCCCGCACCGGTCACCCAGACGAGCGCATCGCTGGCCGTCGCCTCGTTCGCGCTGCCGCTGAAGTTCGCGCGGACGCGATACGTTCCCGACTTGTCGGGCGTCAGCGCGACGCTCTGCGGACTCGCCTGCGAAACGACGTCCGCTTGCGCAACGTCGACATAGTGCACCGCCTCACGCGGCGTCTCGCTTCCGGCGACGAGCTGCGTCGCGCTGACGCTCTCGCGCCGCTGCAACACGAGATGGACGTGCTCGCCCTCGAGCGCCTTCCCCGCCGGATCGCTGACGATCACGGCAAGCGGGTACGGCTTTCCGGTTTGTGCGATAAACTCGCCGCGCAGGCCGATGAGCTTTTCACTCGGCAGCGCGGTGAACGACTTACTCGCGGACACGGAGAGGTTCGACGCATCCGTCGTCTCCGCGTCGACCTGGTACAGCGTCGCGTAAGGCAGATCGGCAGCGGCCTGGATCGCGAGCGCCGCTTTGCCCGAAGCATCCAGCCCGACGTCCTTTTGCAGCACGTCGCTCGAGAGGCTCGGTGCTTCCTCGGGATAGAGCCAGGCCGGTCCGAACGCAAACGCGTCCCAGCCCTTCGGCGTGAAATACGAGCGGCTGCGCGTGACGTAAAACTTCGTGGTGCCGCCTTCGACCGGTGCACCGAACAGATACGTGCTCGTCGAGGCCGCGTTCACCGTCGCGCCGGCCGCCACGGTCTGCGCGTCGAGACTCAGGTCCACTTTGAAGTTTGGTGGTTTGAACTCGGCAACCTGAAACGAACCGTCGAGTTCCTCGCCGTTCGCGGCCTTGGCGGTGATCGCATAGTAGCCGGTCGCGGCGCGCTTGTCGACGTTCCAGCCGATCGCGAATGCGCCGAAGGCATCGAGCGCACGGGAGCCGAGCGGCGTCGATTTGCCGTCCGGGTCGGTGATGCTGACGGCGTACGACGCGGCACGCCCGCGCTCGAGTACCCCGTCCCGTTCGAAGTAGCCGACCGCGCTGAACTCGGCGCGCTCGCCGGGTTGGTACAACTGGCGGTCGCAGACGATCGTGCCGCGCGAATTGGGCGCGCCGGCCGACCAGGCCGTCCAAACGCCGGCGTAGTCGCTCCACGGCTGCGTCCGGACGAACCCCCAGTCCGTGCCGTCGTGCGCGATCACCAGCAGTTCGGGTGCCGTCGAGGCGCGCGTCGCCGTGCTCGCGCAGCGCGCAAAGGCCGCCCGATCGAGCGTCCAGACGCCGTCGCCTGCGGTGGTTCCGCTCGCGCACGGTCCCTGCGCGGCGTCGACGTTCGGCTTCTCGACGCGGTCGAGCAAAGACTCGTAGATCTCCACCTTGGCGGCGGCGATCGGCGAGCCGTCGGAGAGGTGCGCGAGCCGCACCATCCCGCCATCCGGAAACCACTGCGCGAAAGCGCCGACGTTGGTGAGTTCGACGAAGCCGGTAAATTGCGGCTGTTGCCAGACGAGTTTGCCCCGATCGTCCGGGACGCGGAAGGTTCGCGCCGTGGCACCGTAAGCCAGCATTCCCGTCGCAGCGCCCAGCTTCGAGCGCAACGGGATCGCCGTGTCGACGGCTTCGTTGCGGCGCAGTACGGCCGGTTGCAGCGGCCAATGCGCGGGCGGTGGCAGTACCCCAAGCGCGGCGCCGTCCGCGCTCGGGTCGAGCGTCACGAGCGTCTTCGGTTCGATCCGCTGGAAAGCGATGCGATAGTGGCGCTCGGGCAGATTCGTGGTGGTCAGGTTGAGCGCGAGGTCGGCGCCCGACGGGAAAATGCTCAGCGCCTGAGGCGCCCAGATGTCCGGAATGAGATCGCCCGTATCGAACGTCCCGCTCGCATCTCGCTCGAGCGTCTGCCCGAACGCGTCTTTGACGCCGGCTGCAACGGTAAACGTATAATGCGTCGCGGGCGCGAGCACGTTCGGGTTCACTTGGATGGCGCGGCCGTCGTCGCTCAAGCGTGCCGGCGGGACGCCGGCGAGCGGTGCGGGGGAAATGCTGAGCGCGGCAAGGGCGCTCTTCTCGTCGAGCGAGTTACTGAAGTTCAGAGCGGGAGCGCCCGTGACGAAGCGGCCGTCGCCGCCCTGCGCCGGCGCTCCGAAACTGCCGACGTTCTCGAGTACGAGCGGCCCGTGAATGCGAAAATAGGCGACGAGCGTTTCGCTCGCGGGTAGGTTTCCGCGTAGCGGCATGACGCCCGGCGTGAGCGTTATCCGGAACTTGCTTCCGAGCGGCAACGCGTTTTTCGGCACGAGACGATAGACGAAAATGTCGCTCGGCGCCGGCGGTTCGGGAATCCCTGCGCTCGGCGTGGGGCTCGGGGGCGGCACGAGTTCCAATTCGAGCGATGCCGCGCTCGAATCGGGCGCCCCGATGCGGGCGTGGGCGAGCAGCGAGTCCGGGTCGAGTTCGACGTTCGAGTCGATCAAGAACGTGGGCTTGACGTCGAGCGGCGGCGTGTCTTCGGAGGCGTCCGCACTGACGCCCGCACCGCTGAGCGTCAACGCCGCCGGTTCGGTTGAGAAGCTCCACGCGTAATCACTTGCCAGCACGTTGCCTTTAAGATCTTTGAGCCCGGCGCCCAGCGTGACCCGAAATCGCGCCGCCTTCGGAAGCGGTGCGTCGCCGGCGAAACCGACCATACGCGGCGTCCAGACGACGAAGCGGCCAGGCACCGGCGGATCGAGGCGGAAGTGCGCCGCCAAGCCGGTGCGGTCGGCCGCCTCGAGTTGCTCGAGCGGTACGACGTCGTTCTTGAAGCGAACGAGAATCTGCGCACCGGACTTCGTCTCGCCCCGCGGCGAAATCGAAACGATCGACGCCGGCAGCGGCTGCGCGGGCAGCGCTTCGACGGTCGGCAGCGGCGCGGGCTTGTGCTCCGGCGGGGCGCTGCACGCGCAGACCGAAAGCGTCAACAACGCACCGAAGACGCCCAAAGCCGACGCTCGCATGAAGCCCATCCTTCGAAGCAGACTTCACAACACCACGACCCGATACATTGTGACCGCGGCGACCGTCGCGTGCCTGGCGGTGCTGGCGTACCTGCAACGGCCGCTCTTGCCGGACGAGCTGCCGCGCGATGCCGGCGCCGTCGAGTTCCTCGACCGCAACGGCCTGCTGCTCGGCACGGTGCTGGGGCGCGACGAGCGTCACACGATGGCCGTCCCGCTCGAGCGGATCGCGCCGGACTTTCGCAACGCCGTGGTCGCCGTGGAAGACCGGCGGTTCTTCGCGCACGGGACGCTCGACGAGCTCGCGGCCGCACGCGCCCTCGCGCTCGCGCTGAGCGCGGGCCGGCTGCCGCGCGGTGCCTCGACGCTCTCGATCCAGCTCGGGCGGCTCCTCGAGCCCGTACCCGATTCACCGCTCGGCAAGCTCCGCGAAATTTTGTTCGCGAATCGCCTCGAATTCGGCTTGAGCAAAGACGCGATCCTCGAGGCTTACGCCAATCGCGCCCCGATGGGCTCGAACCTCTACGGCGTTGAGGCGGCCGCCCGCACGTACTTCGGAACGCACGCCGACGAACTGGACCTGGCGCAAGCGGCGTTCTTAGCCGCGCTCCCCAACGACCCGGTGCGGCTCGATCCTTACCGCCATCGCGCGGCCCTCGAAACGCGGCGCCGCTTCGTCCTGCAGCGCATGCGTGCGTGCGGCTTCATCTCCGCCGGCGACGAGAACGGCGCGCTGCTCGAGCGCGTCACCCTTCTTCCGCGGCAGCTCGGGATCGTCGCCGCGCCACACTTTCTCTTTGCGCTGGCGGCGAACGTCGCGGCGGAACGCGCGCGCGTCCGCACCACCATCGACCGGCCGCTGCAGATCTTCGTCGAAGCGCAGCTGCGCGCCGTCGTCGACGGCCTGCGGGCCGAGGACGTCCGCAACGCCGCGGCGATCGTCATCGACAATCGCAGCGCGCAGGTTCTGGCCTACGCCGGTTCGCCCGATTATTTCGCTGACGGCGACCTGGGACGCAACGACGGCGTCCAAGCGCTGCGGCAGCCCGGCTCGGCGTTGAAGCCGTTCCTCTACGAGCTCGCGTTGGAGCGGCGTGCGATCCGGCCGACGACGATTCTCGCCGACGTGCCGGTCGCCTACGCGCTGCCGGACGCGCGGCTGTACCGTCCGAACGACTACTCCCAGCGCTTTGCCGGGCCCGTTCGCGTTCGCCTCGCCTTAGCCGACTCGCTCAACGTCCCCGCCGTACGCGTGCTCGAACGCATCGGCGTGCAGCCCTTTTTGGAGCGACTCCACGCGCTCGGGTTCAAGCGGCTCGACAAGCCGGCCACGTTCTACGGCCTCGGTCTCGCGCTCGGCGGCGGCGAAGTGAGCCTCTACGAGCTCGCCAGCGCTTACCTCGCGTTGGCCCGCGGCGGCAATTCCGTCGCTCTCGTGACCGACCTCGAGGCCACGCCGCCGCCACCCGAGATGGCGCCGCGCAATCCCGCCTGGGCTCTCGTGACCGACATACTCGCCGACGACCACGCACGCGCCGGCGCATTCGGAACGCACTCAATCTTGTCGTTGCCGTATCCGGCGGCGGTGAAGACGGGCACGTCGTCCGATTTTCGCGACACCTGGACCGCCGGATTCACGCGCGACTATACGGTCGCGGTCTGGGTTGGAAACTTCGACGGCCGGCCGATGCGCGGCATCAGCGGGGTCACCGGCGCCGGGCCGCTCTGGAGCCGGATCATGCTGCACCTGCACGAACGTCGCGTCCCGCCGGCCTTCGATCCGCCGCGCGGCTACGTGCAACGCGCGATCTGCGCGGAGACCGGTATGCGGCCGGTTGCCGGTTGCCGTGCGAGCGTTCTCGAGTGGCTCGACCGCGCGGATCTCGCGACGTACGAAACGGCGACGCCGCGTCCGCTCGCCGCCGAATACGATACCTGGCTCGCGGCGCAGCCGTCGCGCGATGCGCTCGCAACGCGGCTGCTGTTTCCGGGCGACGGTGATACCTTCGTGCTCGAGCCCGGGGGCGCCGCGCAAAGACTGAAGTTCGAGATCGCGGGACGCGACGCGGCTGCGGCGCGCGTTTTCGTGAACGGCGTTCCCCTCAGCCGTAGCGGCGGCGATTACCTCTGGCCGTTGCGCCGCGGATCGTTCGAAGTGTCGGTCCGCGCTTCCGGTGCGGAGAGCCGCGTTCGTTTTAGGGTCGTCGCGCCGGCGCCGCGGCGCAGCGGCTTCACGCTTGCGGCGTCGGACGCAAGCTCCGCAGAAACGCGCTGAGCGCCGTCCAGTTTGCCTGCGCCCCGCCCGGATCGCGGTCCTCGCGGAGGGTCGAAGCGCCGTGGATTCCGGTCGCCGGCACGAATTGCACCTTTTTCGGGCTCGCGACCGCCGCGTAGATCGAGCGGGCGGCATCGATCTCGCTCTTGTCGCTCGACGAGTCGATGAAAACGGGAACGCGGAGCGCGCGGGCGGCGGCGTGCACCGCCCTCTTGTCGTCGAGATATTCGCCCGGCGAAAAGGCGAGCACGGCCGCAACGTCGTGCGGATGTCGCGCCGCGACCAAGAAAACGAGCGCGGCCGAATAGCTGCTGCCCACCAGGTAGACCGGCGCAACGGGGTACGTGCGCCGCGCCCAAACCAAGGCCGCTTCGAGATCGGGCAACGCGCTCATGAAATCCGACGCGCTCGCGCCGAGGTGCGCGACCGTCTCGTTGCCGGGTTCGTAGAGGTCGCCGCCCGAGCGCTGATCGATGGCGAGCACGTTGAAGCCGAGCTCGACGAGCCGCGGGGCGATCGGCGCGTATTCGCTCTTGCTCGAGCCGGCCTGATGGAAGAGCAGCAAGACGGGCGCGCGCGCGTTCGGCGCCGCATAGCTTCGGGCGTAGATCTTCACGCCGTCCGAAGCGGTCAACACCAAACTCGAGTCCGACGGAACCAAGGGTGGAACGAGCCCCATCCCGGCGATCAACGCGAGCGCTCGCAACATGCGGGCGATTTCGCGCCGTTAGCGGCGCGTTCCGCCGCGCGGAAGCGTGCTTTAGCGGACGCTAAAGCTCAGGCCGCGGGGCTTGAGCGGCAGTCCGCTGACCGGCGAGCCGTTCGATTGCGCGATGCGATCCATTTCCCGGTCGTATTCCATCGGGCGCGGCCGCTCGAGCGGGCGAACCTTCTCCGAATAGCGGACCGGATCGGGGGCCGTTTCGAGCCGCGGCAGTTCGCTGCGGTAGGCCGGAGCGCCGGCAGGCTCCTCGATTTGGTAGACGGGGGCCGGTGCAGCTTCGAGACGCGACGGGGCTTCTTCGACGACCGCTCGCGCGATGCGCGGAACCTCGTATTCCGGAACGGACTGCAAGGTAGCCGGCGGCGGCGCACTTTGGAGGGGAGTTGGCGGCGGGGCGGCTTGCAGGGGCGGTGCCGCTTGGACGGCCGCAAGCGGCGGCGCCATTACCGGGCTCGCAGCTACGGGGCTCGGCGCGAGCGTCTGGCCCGGCGCGACCGCGGCCTCGATGGTCTCGAGCGTATTCTGCACCAGCCGGTCGACGAAGCCGTCGAGCGAGACCCGGGCGGGGCGGCCTGTCGTGCTGCCGGCCGGGATGTAGTCGAACGACGCGCTCGCGAAGTCGGGGCTGACGTCGAAGTCGAGAATCTCGTCGATGCCCTCGAAGACGTTCGGTTCCGCGTCGTGGCTGAAACGGCCCGAGCCGTCGACGCTGATGCGCATCCGGCTGCCGTCGAACATCGCGAGGATCAATGCCATCTCGCCGGCACCCTTCGAGCCTTCGGCGCCGAGATCGGCTAGGCGCGAGCCCGAGATCGGATCGACGTTCGTGAAGAAGTCGTCGAGCCGCGCGCGCAGGTAGCTCTGCACGCGCATGATCGTGCTGACGCGCTCGGCTCGGATCTCCAAGAGCCGTTCGCGCGCCGCGAGGATACGATCGAAGTTCTGCTTGAGCGCCTGGTTCATCGGGTGCGTCCTGCAAAGTGTTCCATAGTACTTTAAATCTCGGGTGAAATCGGCCGCGGCTCCTGTGAATCGGCACGTTCGAGCTCAAAACATGATCCAGCGCACGGGGCTTCAGCCCGCCTTCGTGCGTGCGCGCACGAGCGGAAGCCCCTCCTTGTCGAACCGGGCTCCCGTCAGCCAGCGGATGAAGTATTCGTAACTGGCGTACCCGGCTTTGACGCGGTTTGCGTGCAGGTAGGCGTTGTAGGCGGTCCGCTGCGCGCGAGCCACCGTTGGATTGACTTGACGTTCGTAGCGCTTGCGGATCGCCTCGATGTCGGCGGCGACCAGCGGCGACGCGCGGTGCGTCGGGCGGACGTTGGACGGTAAATTGAACCAGGTAAGGAGCCAGCCCGAGTAACGCAGAGACGGGTCGCTCGCGTTCGTGCAGGCCAAGACGGCGATGAAATTCGCCTCGGATTCGTCGGCGAAACCGGCGAGGTGGGCCCATTCGTGGGCGTAGATCGCGGGCCGCTCGAAGGCCGAGAGGGTCGCGTCGACGTTGAGCTCGTGCGTCCACGGATCCATGAAGCCGTCGCTGCCCGAGGACGTCATGACGAGTTGAAAGATCGTCGGTTTGATCGGGGGCGGCGCGAACGCGGCGTCGTCGCCGAGGCGCCGGATCGCGGCTTCGAACGTCGGCTGGAGTCGCGCGCCCATCGCGGCAACCGAGAGCGGAACGGCGCCGTGCGCCGCTTCGGTGTTGGCGTTGAGCTCGTCGACGACGTGCTCCGCAAAGGCTGCAACTGAATCCTCATTCGTCCGGGAATTGTCGACGACGATCTTCCGTGCGGCGGGGATGCGGTCGTAGCTGTAGCCCCACCCGACCATGAACCAGATAAACACCAGCGCCAGCACGGCGCAAATGCGCAAGAAGGTCGGACCGGCGACTTCGGGCTTGCGCCGGCGCACGGCGTTGCGAACCGTGTCGGTCAGCCACGTCGCCAGGGTCACGAGCAAGACGATGAGCAACGCGTCGCCCAGCGAAAACGGCAGCGGCTGCGAGACCGAACGGATGGCCTCGTCGATGTGCGGATAGTAACCGTTGGAGTAGTGGCGCTCGATCCAGGCCGGCGAGGGGGAGATGACCCGCATATCGATCGCAACGAAGATCGCCGCGAAGTCGGCGACCAACAGCGCATACCGCACGCTGGCGGGCTTCGGTCTACGGCCTGCGACGCCCCCCGCACGAGGGCGAAGCCCGCGCGCGTTCGAACCGGACGAGATGCTGCGCGCCGCGGTCGTCATCGCGATCGTTCGCTATGAGTCGCCCGCGCTGGTCCTCGTGCGGCGGGCGGCGCATCTCCGGCGCAATCCCGGCGAGATCGCCTTTCCGGGCGGACTCGTCGACGCGGCAGACGACGGTCCCGAGTCGACGGCGCTGCGCGAATTCGAAGAAGAGCTCGGCGTCCCGCGCTCGCGCGTACGAATCGTAGCGCGGCTAGAGGAGGTCGAGACGCTGGCCCTCTCGGTCACCGTCACGCCCTTCGTCGGCCTCGTCGATCCGCCGATTTCGTTTCGTCTGGATGAGCGCGAGATTGCCGGCGTGCACGAGGTCCCCGTCGCGGCGCTCTACGTTTCCGGCGCGCTCCACCGCGGGACCGAGCCGGTCGAACGGGCCGGACGCCGCTACGACGTACCCACCTGGCTCTTCGATTTCGAAGGCGCGCACGTCTGGGGCGCAACGGCCCGCATGCTCGAGCTCTTCGTGCGGCGCTATCCCGACTTCGCCAGCGTCCCGGGCCGAGCCGGAAGTTAGCAGGCTGCCCTAGGCCGGCAAATCCTTCGGACGGTCGGCGTAGATCAGCGTCGGCTGCTCTTTCTTATCGATGACTTCTTTGTTGATGACGCACTTCTTCACGCCTTGCAGCGACGGTAAATCGTACATCACGTCGAGCATGACCTCTTCGAGGATCGAGCGCAAGCCGCGGGCGCCGGTCTTGCGCGACTGAGCTTTGATGGCGATGGCGATGAGCGCTTCCTTCGTGAAGGTCAGATCGACCCCGTCCATCCCCATGATCTTCTGGAACTGACGCACCAGCGCGTTACGCGGCTCGACTAGGATGCGCCGCAGCGCCAGTTCGTCCAGCGCGTCGAGCGTCACGACGATCGGCAGGCGGCCGATAAATTCCGGGATCAAGCCGAACTTGAGCAGATCCTCGGGCATCAATTGCTGCAGGAGGCTGCCCGACTTTTTGATCGCGTTTCGACTCGGGCGTCGAGCGGAAGCCCAGCGAGTTTGACGCGACCCGGCTCTCGATGATCTTCTCCAGACCGTCGAACGCGCCGCCGCAGATGAACAGCACGTTGGTCGTGTCGATCTGAATGAACTCTTGGTGCGGGTGCTTGCGGCCCCCCTGGGGCGGGACGTTGGCCGTCGTCCCCTCGAGAATCTTGAGCAGGGCCTGCTGCACGCCCTCGCCCGACACGTCGCGCGTGATCGATGGGTTCTCGCTCTTGCGCGCGATCTTGTCGATCTCGTCGATGTAGACGATGCCCTTTTCGGCACGCTTGACGTCGTAGTCGGCCGCTTGGATCAGCTTGAGCAGAATGTTCTCGACGTCTTCGCCGACGTAGCCCGCTTCGGTCAGCGAGGTCGCGTCGGCCATCGCCAAGGGGACGTCGAGGATCTTGGCCAGCGTCTGCGCGAGGTACGTCTTGCCCGAGCCGGTCGGCCCAACCAGCAGAGATGTTCGACTTCTGCAGCTCGACGTCGTCGCTCGCGCTTCCGCCCGCGTTGACGCGCTTGTAGTGGTTGTAGACCGCCACGGCGAGCGACTTTCTTAGCGCGCTCCTGCCCGATGACGTACTGATTGAGAATGTGGTTGATCTCTTTCGGCTTCGGAATATTCCGCAGCCGCAAGTTCTCGTCGACGTTCTTGTAGAGCTCTTCCTCGATGATCTCGTTGCAGAGCTCGATGCACTCGTCGCAAATGTAGACGCCGGGGCCCGCGATCAATTTCCGAACTTGCTCCTGCGATTTCCCGCAGAAGCTGCATTTCAGCTGACCCTTCTCGTCCCCAAATCGAAACATCTGACGCAGCTAGCTCACGTCAGCGCGCTCTGACCGGTGCGCAGGTTCTCTTTGCTGAAAATCTGATCCACGAGTCCGTAGTCGCGCGCCTCCTCGGCCGTCATATAGTAGTCCCGGTCGATGTCCTTGAGAATCTGCTCGATGGATTTCTTCGTCGTCTTCTCGTAAATGCCCGCGAGCATCTTCCGGGTAGCGATCAGGTCCCGGGCGGCGATCTCGACGTCGGTCGCCTGGCCGCCTACCTGCTGGACCCAGGGCTGGTGGATGAGAATTTTGGCGTAGGGCAGCGCAGTAGCGCTTGCCCGGCGCGCCGCCCGTCAAGAGGATCGAACCCATCGAGGCCGCCATGCCGGCGCAGATCGTCGCGACGTCGGGCCGGATCAGCTGCATGGTGTCGTAGATCGCCAGCCCCGCGGTGACGCTGCCGCCCGGGCTGTTGATGTACATGTCGATGTCTTTATCGGCGTCTTCGCGCTCGAGAAAGAGCAGCTGCGCGATCACTAAGTTTGCCAGATGGTCGTCGATCGGACCGCCGACGAAGATGATGCGTTCCTTGAGCAGACGCGAATAAATGTCGAAGGCGCGCTCCCCCCGCGCGCTCTGCTCGACGACCATTGGAACCAGATGACCCATGCAAGACTCCTACCAGCCGGAACGGACGAAAAGTGTTCTCTTCCTTGACTACGCCGGAGCGCCGGGAGTTGCTTCAGACGGCGCCTCGGCCGCCCGGGCGCTGCCCAGCAAGAAGTCCAGGGTCTTACTCCGCACGATGCCGTCGACGAGCGAACCCAAATTCGGCTGGAGCATCTGCAGGATCGCCTCCTGCGGCTGCCCGTATTGGCGCCCCAGCGATGCGACTTCGCTTTGGATGTCAGCCGGCGTCGCCTCGATGTGTTCGCGCTTGGCAATCTCCTCGAGCAACAAGGTCGACTTGACCCGACGCTCCGCCTCCGCGCGGTACTCGGCGCGCATCTCGTCCGGCGTCTTGCCCTGCTTTTCGAGATAACCATCAAAGGTCAGACCGGCCCGCTCGAGCTGCGAACGCATTTCCCGCTCCAAGTGCTCGGCCTCACGCTCGACCATCACCGCGGGCAGCGCGAAATCGTGGGCGGCAAGGAGCTGGTCCATCAACTGTGAGGTGCGCCGGCGCTGCGCTTGACCGAGCGCCGAGGCCTCGAGCCGCCGTTTCATGTCGGCGCGTAGGTCGTCGAGCGACGCGCCCGCACCCCCGAAGCGCTGCGCGAATGCGTCGTCGAGATCGGGAACTTCGGGCACCTTGTTCTCGTGAACTTTCACCCGGAAGACGGCCTTTTTGCCGGCCAGTTCGGCGTTCGAGTAATCCTCGGGAAAGACGGCCTCGACCGCACGTTCTTCGCCGGCGCGCATGCCGACGATGCCGAGGGCGAATCCCGGGATGAAGCGCTCGGCGACGATTTCGACCGGCTGATTTTCGGCGGCTCCGCCCTCGAAGAGCTCGCCCTCGATGCGGCCCTCGTAGTCGAGGGTTGGGACGTCGCCCATCTCGACCGGGCGATCGACTGGAACCAGGGCGGCGGTCTCACGGCGCAGCGATTCGAGCGAACGCTCGAGATCCTCGTCGCTCACCGGATTCGGCTGGGCGTCGACCGGCAGACCTTTGTACTCGCCCAGCTCGATGGGTGGCCGCACCGAAACGGTGGCGCGCAGGCGCAGCGGCCGGCCTTCTTCCTCGGGCAACAACTCCATCTGCGGCTCGTCGACCGGTTCGAGCGCGTTCTCTTTGAGCGCCCGCGGATAGGCCTCGCGAACGACGCGATCCATCGCCCGTTCGGCGATCGCCTCCGTCCCGTATTGGGCCTCGAAGACCTTGCGCGGCGCCTTGCCCGGCCGGAAGCCCGGAATACGGGCGTTCTTGACGAGTTCGCGAAAAGCGCGCTCGCGGGCGGCGTCCAGCTCCGCCTCCGAAATTTCGATTTCCAACTCGACCTGGGTCGGATCGAGGTGCTTAACGGAGGCTGAACTCACTGCGCGCGCGGGGCCTTTCTGGAACGGATCGTGGAGCGGAAGACGAGATTCGAACTCGCGACCCTCGCCTTGGCAAGGCGATGCTCTACCACTGAGCTACTTCCGCGGGGAGACCGGCGTAGTTTCGGCGCCGCCGGGCGGATTCTTCCAGCGCGCTAATGGGCGAGCAGAGACTCGAACTCTGATGGGTTGCCCCACTGGAACCTAAATCCAGCGCGTCTACCAATTCCGCCATTCGCCCGGAACTGCGGAATGATACCGTGCGCGCCTGCTCGCGGTCAAGGCGGCCCCGGCCGCCTACCAGAGCGCGCCGTCGCCGACCAGGACGTAAAGGATCGGCCCGATGCCCCACAAGATGCCGACGAGCGCCCAGATCAGCTTCTTTCCATCCGAAAGGTCGGTGCGGCCGAGCAGGTTCAAAAGCATCAGGATCCAGGCGATCGGATGCAAGACGATGGCGACGAGGATTTCCAGCAGGCGCTTCATAGGGCCGTTCAGCCTCTCCGGCAGTCGGGATTCGAGTGGAAACGAAGCGAGCGCCCCGTCCGAGCGCCCGTCTTCGGTGATTTGGTGCACCGCGAGGGACTTGAACCCCCAACCAAGTGATTAAGAGTCACCTGCTCTACCATTGAGCTAGCGGTGCGCGGCCCCAAACCCGGAATCGTGGCATTCAGCCCCCAAAGGCCCGTTCCTCGAAGTCCGCGAGCGAGCATACCATAGGCGCGTTAGCGAATTCAATCACGGGGTGCCGGCTCGAGCCGCACCGAAAATCCGCTCGAACGGATCGCCACGAAAGGATCGTGTCTTGTTTTTCGCTTTCATAACAGCGCTGATTTTGGCCGCTACCACGCCGACGACCGGCAGCTACGGACCAATCACGGTAACGAACTGCAGCCTCCGTAACGCGAACGGGATCGTGGCCGGCAACAGCCTCGACATCAAATATTTCAACAACACCGGCGACCGTACGGTCACGACGGTGCACTTTCACGTGCGCTATCGCGGCGTGGTCGAGGAGTTCAACGACCACGGTTCGTTCGGTCCCGGCGCGCACGTGCACCATACGTTCAACAACTTCTACGGGCTCGGCTGGGCGGGATCGTATCCGTCGACCTGCGCCGTTACGTCGGTGACTTTTAAGAACGGGCAAGTCCTCAAGATCTAAACCGCGTTCGGGTAGTGGCGGATCTCGATGAGGTGCTCGTCGGGGTCGAAGAAGTACACCGCCTTACCTATGCCTTGCGAGCCGCTCTCGTCGCCCGGGCCGCGCATGTTGCCGACGGAGTCGAAACTATCGCCGAATTCGATACCGGAAGCCTTGACGCGCTCGAACGCCTCATCGAACTCGGCTTTCGTCATCGAGAAGGCGAGATGTTCGCCGCCGCTCGTTCCCCATGGGGCGAGAAGGATGACGAAGCTCGGCGTCACGCGCAGCCGGGAGAACGAACCGTCTTCGCCGTCGTGCCGCAGACCGAGGATCTGCGTGTAGAACTGCAGGCTCTTCGAGCGGTCGCTCACGGCTAGGATCAGGTGATCGAGTTCGATGGCGCATCCTCCGCGATTCGAACCCGGAACTCCGGCCTCACGTCCCGTTGGCTTTTGACAGGTCTTAAGCGCTTCACGCGACCGTTATCGTCGATGACGTATCGGTCCTCGACTTCCGAGTTCGGGCTCTCGACGAGGAGCGCTTACGATGGAACAAGCGCACCTCCGAGCCGCGTTGGTGCCTCCAGCCGAAAGCGAGCCCGGCTATGAGTTGGTGCGTCCTCTGGGACTCGAACCCAGAACCAGCGGATTAAAAGTCCGATGCTCTAACCAATTGAGCTAAGGACGCTCGCGGCCATCCATAGCTTGGTGGCGTCCACGCTCCGGTCCTGGCAACGAACCAGGCGCGGGCTTTAGGAAAGCTGGCTTGCGGCGTTGTTCAGCGTGTTCGAGGCTTTATGGCCGAGAGTCCGCAGGGCGGCGATCGCGACGATCGAGACGAGCGCGATGATCAGCGCATACTCGACCAGTCCTTGGCCCGATTCATCGGTGATGAAAGCTTTCATAATGATATTTCCCTTTGGGCGGCGGCGCGGGGCACAACGCGAATGAAGCGGCACTCTAAAGGGTGGCGCGATTTGCGAGGGCGCTATTTCAGAATTTCGGCGGAACGAACGGCGCCTTAACCGGGAGGTCTGCCGATTTGCACATGTGTGACTGCGTCAAACGTCGCAGTCGAGGCTCAGCTCGCGAACGATTGCTCGCGGCGCAGAAGTTCTTCGACCGCCTGAGCGCGCAGCGGCGCACCGTAAAAATATCCTTGCGCCGCGGTACAACCCAGTGCGCGCAGGCGCGCCGCTTGAGCGGCCGTCTCGACGCCTTCTGCGACGACGCCGACGCCGAACGCTTTGCCCAGTGAGAGCAGCATCGTGACGATTGCTTCGCTCGCGAGCTTTCCGTCCGTTCCGCTCACGAACGAGCGATCGATTTTGAGTTCGTCGAACGGGAACTGCTGCAAATAACGCAGCGATGAGTACCCGGTGCCGAAGTCGTCGATCGCCAAGCCGACGCCGGCCGCCTTGATGCGCTCGAGCGTGTTCGACGAGAACTTACCGCTGGCCAGAACCGCGCTCTCGGTCACCTCGAGGACGAGGTCGCCGGGCTGCAGTCCGAAGCGCTGCACGGTCGCTTCGATGAAGTCGCAGTAATCCGTCTGGAGGATTTCGCGGACCGAGGCGTTGACGCTGAGCCGGAGGGGGCGGCGCATGACGCCTTCGCGGCGCCAGCGCGTCAACTGCTCGCAGCTGCTGGCGACGACCCAACGTCCGATCGGTACGATCAAGCCGATCTCTTCGGCAATGGGGATGAACTCGCCGGGGGAGACGAGCCCGAGATCCGGGTGCTCCCAACGCAACAACGTCTCGAAGGCTTCGATTCGGCCGGTCGCAAGCGAGACGACGGGTTGATACGTCAGATACACCTGATCGCGTTCGAGCGCGCGGCGCAGCTGCGTGGCGATTTGCAGCCGGCGCGAGGCTTGATCGTGCATCGTCGCGTTGAAGATCGCCGAGCGCGAGCGGCCGGCCGTCTTCGCGTAGTACATCGCCGTGTCGGCGTCGCGTAAGATCTCCTCGACCGCGGCGTAGGTGGGGACGTACATCGCGACGCCGACGCTGGCCGTCACGAAAATCTCGCGGCCCTCGACGAACAGCGGTTGCCCGAGTTCGCGCACGATCCGGTCGACGACCCGTTCGATTTCCTCGCGCGTCTCGCGGCCTTCGAGCAGCACGGCGAACTCGTCGCCACCGAAGCGGGCGACCAGATCCCGCGCGCCCGTAGCCTGGCGCAACCGCTCCGCCGCCGCCACCAGCACGCGATCCCCGATGGCGTGACCGAGGCTGTCGTTAACGAACTTGAATTCGTCGAGATCGACGAAGAGCACGGCGTGCTGGCCGCGCGCCGGTTTCTCGGAGAACAGCGTCGCACGAACGCGCTCGAAAAAGAACGAACGGTTCGGCAGGCCGGAGAGCGAGTCGTGGGTGGCCTCATAGCGCAGGCGATCGTCGATGCGTTTGCGTTCGGTGACGTCCTTGAGCATCGCGATGGCGAAGAGCGGCGTCGAGGCATCGTCGCGCACGAGCGAATGCGTCGCCTCGAGCCATTGGACGGCGCCCGCCTGGGGCGCCTCGAGTTCGGTCGCGAACGACTCGATCTCGCCGCGCAGCAGGCGCTCGAAATCCGGATGCGCGGCACCGATGCGTTCCGGCGCGACCGGATCGAACATCTCGTGCAGCGCCTGGTTCGAGCGGATAACCTGACCGTTGCGGTCGACGATCGCAACGCCGATGGACGATCGGTCGAAGACCGCCCGGAACTGTGCTTCGGTGACGGCCAGCATTTCCAGCATTCGGCGCTGTTCCAGTTCCGCCGAGAGCTGTTCGGCGTCGCGCCGCGCCCGCTCGAGATCGCGCTGGTCGCGCTCGCGCACCGTGCGCCCGATCAGGAGTGAGATTCCGAGCCCGACGATCACCGCCAGGGCCCGCTCGATCTGCGCCAGGAAGAGCGTGCGCCGTTCGGCTTCCAGGCGCACCGCGAGGATGCGGTCCAGCTCGGACCCGACGGCCTGGTACGCGTCGTAAACGGCTGCGCTGACCGCGTCCGCGGCGGCGCGCAGCTGGGCCGCGGCAGCACGTGAGTCGGTGGCATGCAGCTCGTCGCTCTCGGAGATCGCGATGAAACGCGCGAGGGCCGTATCCAGCCGCTGGGTCGCCGGCGCGATGCTGACGGCGAGCGTAGGATCGAGCCGCGCGGCGCGGGCCAAATCGATGCTGCCGATCGACCAGGCGTGGCGCGCTTCACCGGTCGAGACGGCCGCGGCAATCCGCTCCGCCGGCGAGGTCGTGTGACTGGCGATCGCGGCGAGCAGGCGCATCTTGGCGGCGTCGATGCGCTGGTCGACGGTCGGCAGGCTGACGCCCAGGGTGTGGATGAGGTCGGTGCTGACCGGGTCCGCGTCCAGGCTGAGTTGGAGGCGCGCGTTCAGGACGTCGAAGAGGCGGACGGCCTCGTTGAGGGTCGTCTCGATTTTCGCGGCGGGCCAGCCGTCGCGCGACGCAGCCTGCCAATCGGTTTGCAGCGGGGCGATGCTCTGGGAAAGCCCGAGTGGCCGCCCGTCGCCCCGATCGTACTGGGTCACGCTAGCCAGGGCCCGGTCCACCGCGGCCCGCTGGTCGGCCGGAGCGCGGCCGTCGAGCACGATGCTGTCGCGGAGGCTGCGCAGCGAGCGCACCAGCTCCACGTTGCGCATCGTGAACCCGACCGCGATGCTCTCGCGCTCGGTCAGCGTGACCTTCGAGCCGAACTGGACGGTCAGGATCCAGAAAGCCGCGATCAGGGGGACAAAAAAGGCAACGAGAAGCAGCGTTACCCGCGCTAATAGCGTCGGATCTTTGCCAGCCTCCTTGGTCAGTTCAGCGACCCGCCGAATACCGCACTCCCTGCGACTTACGTCTGGGGTGATTGACGGGACTCGAACCCGCGACCTCCGGAGTCACAGTCCAGCGCTCTAACCAACTGAGCTACAATCACCACGTTGCACGAAACCGCGCCCGGAGGGAATCGAACCCCCATCTTCGAGTTTAGAAGACTCGTGCCTTATCCATTAGACCACGGGCGCCTGAGCGCTCGTTCCGTCCCTTCGGGGCGTCGAGGTCGTTCCTTGCCGCCTTTTGTTTTGGGGAACCTGATGGCGCGTTTTCGTTCGCCGGCGTAAGCCGCCCTGCGCCGGCGATTTTTGTTCGGCTGGGCGTCGCTATCGTCGCATAAATCCGCGATTTATTCAAACGCTTGCTCGCCGCCGAGAACTGCCCCGCCAGGCGCCACCCGGCGGCGTCCACCCGGGTCTCAAAGCTCGCGCTCTCCCGGAGGTCCCGCAGACATGCCTTTCGTCCGGATCGATACTCCCGCCGGCCTCGACCAGGCCCGGCGAACCGCCATCGCCGACGCCGTGTTCGAGGCCATGGCCGCGACGCTGGTCATCCCAGCCGGAGACCGCTTCATGCTCTTCCACAGCGACGCCGAGGCGCGCGTCTACGACCGCAGCTATATGGGCGTTGCGCGCAGCGATGCGACCACCTTCGTCGACGTGCGTTTGCGCCGGGGTCGTTCGCCCGAGCAGAAGCGCGCCTTTTACGCACTCCTCGCGCGCCTCTTACACGAACGCATCGGGCTCGCGCCGGCCGATCTCTTCATCGTACTCGCCGAAAACGGCAGCGAGGATTGGTCCTTCGGCGAGGGCGTCGCGCAAATGTCGCCGGGCGAGACGACGCCGGTCGCGTAGCGGGGCGGCACCGCTCGCAGCCCGGAGGCCGCCCGGCCCGCGCGAAGGGAGAGCAAGTCCGCGCGCTAAACGCGTTTCGCATGAAGATGCTTCGCCTTGCGGCGGTCTTGCTGGCCGTCGCCGCCTTCTTTTCTACCCGCGCGGATGCGATGATGATGCCCGGCAACATTCGCGTGAACGAGTGCGTCCCCAACCAAGGTCAGCCTTCACAAACCTGGATCGGTCCTTGGGGCGGGATGAACAGTTCGCTCGGCGTCCCCGCAACGTTGACGATTCATTACGCCAACGAATCGCCGAAGACAGCCTCCTCGATCGAGTTCGCGCTCGTGGCGAATCAGCGCGCGCTGGCCCTCGTCCGCGACAAGGGAACCTTCTCGACCGGCGCAGTTATCAAGCACGTCTTCAACATCGCCAACAACATCGGCTACATCGGCACCGATTTGACCTACTGCGTTCCCGTCCGCATCCATTACAAGGACGGCAGCGTGTGGAACAATCCCCGGCTCCCGCAACGACCGCCGATGTAGGTGCGTCGTGCGCCTAGCGCACGGTGAGCACGGTCCAGAGGCCGTGGCCGCACAGAGTTCTACCCACCGACCACTGCGACGGCGGGCAGAACCGCTGGCTCTATACCCGTAAGGTTCCCCCGCTACACGGCTCGCCGCGGAACGCGGAACTGCCCGCTTTCGTACCGCAAAGAGTTGCGTGTCTCGCTGCGAAGGTACGGCCGATGACGCCGATCGACGATTATCTCGCGCAAGTCGAGCCTTCGAAAAGAAAAGAACTGCAGCGGATTCGTGCGCTAGCCAAAGAGATGGTGCCGAGCGCGGAGGAAGCGATCGTCTACGGAATGCCGACGCTCAAATACGAGGGCAAGCCGTTCCTCGGATTCAACGCGCACAAGAACCATATCGGTATCTATCCGTACAGTTCAGGAGTGATCGAGGCCCTTAAAGACGACCTCGTTGCCTACGGCTTGTCAAGCGGGGCGATTCGCGTGCCTCTCGACCAGCAAATCTCGAAAGGCCTCCTGCGTAAGATCATCAGCTCTCGATTGAGCGCGATCCGCGGAGCGAAGAAGCCCAAATAGGATTGCGATCGCTGCGCGAAGACGCTCGTACCGAAGAGGTACCGCCTCAACGCAACGCTGCATTTTCAAAAATCGGGGCGACTGGATTTGAACCAGCGGATCCTCTCGCTCCCAAAGCGAGCGCTCTACCAAGCTGAGCTACGCCCCGAATCCCTGCTTGCGGTTCGACGCGCCCGCGATGCCTGCCTACGCGGCGTGCACGCCTGGGGCGGTTCGGGTCATCCCGCGTCGTGCTCGCCGGCCTCCAGCCGTTCGCGCAGACCCCACGCATCGCGCAGAGCAAGGGCCGCTTGCGCGCGGTGGCTTACGGCGTTCTTCTCCTCTTCGCTGAGTTCGGCGAAGGTCGCTGCCCGCGGCGGATACTCGAAAACGGCGTCGTACGAGAAACCGCCCTCGCCGCGCTCGTACTCCGGGATGCGCCCCGCGACGTCGCGCGTAATACTCACTTCCGTGCCGTTCTCAGCGATGAAGTGCAGCGCGCAGACGAAGCGCGCTTCTCGATCCCGTCCTCCCGTAGCGGCGACTTCGGCGAGAAGTTTCGCGCGCCGCTGCGGCCAGGTCGCCTCATCACCGGCGTAGCGCGCCGAAAGCACTCCCGGTTTTCCCTGAAGCGCGGCGACTTCCAAGCCCGAGTCGTCGCCGATCACGGGGTCGGTTCTTCCGGCAGCTAGCAGTTGCGCGCGCAGCGCTCGCGCTTTGAGCGCGGCGTTGGCGGCGTACGAGGTCTCGCCCTCAGGCGGGTCGACGTAGTTCGGATCGGCCTCGATCCGCCAGCCCAGCGGCGCGAAGATCGCCTGCAGCTCGCGCAGTTTGCCGGCGTTCTTGGTCGCCGCGACGACGCGCATAGGCTAGACGAGCGAGCCGCTGACGCGATAGCTCGTGCCGCGAAAGAGCGCGATCGGCGTTCCGCCAGTAGTAGAGACTGTCACGTCGTAGGTTCCGGTGCGGCCGCCTGCGACGCGCTCTTCGGCCAGCGCCGTCAGGCGTTCGCCGGCGCGCGCCGGCGCGGCAAACGAGATCGAACACTGCAGCGCGACGGTGCGCTCGTTACGCGAGTTGCAGGCGTAGGCGAACGCCGTATCGGCGAGCGTGAAGACGATGCCGCCGTGACAGATGTCGTGGCCGTTGAGCATGTCCTCGCGAACCGTCATCGTGCAGGTGGCGCGACCCGCCTCGATCTCGCTCACCTCGATGCCGAGCATCCGTGCAGCGCGGTCGCGCGCAAACATCGCGGCGGCGACGCGTGCGGCGAGCGCCGCCTCGTTCTCGGCGGCGCCGGCCGGCTCGTTCACTCCGCGGCCGGTACGCGCGATTGGACGATTCTGAAGCGGCCGGCGACGAACTGCGCATCGGTCAGGGCGGCGTTTCCGGCTGGGTTCGCACCGCTGACGTGAAAGTCGCTGAACGCCGAGGACTGGTTCACGAAGATGTTGCCCGTCAGGTTGCACGACATCGCGACGCCGGCAGCGGCTGCCGCATCGAGTGCCGCCTCGAGGACGCGCGGCTCGGTCGAGTAAATCGCGCCGGTGATCGCGCCGCGCTCCTTGGCAAGCCGCATGGCTTGCGCGATACTCTCTTCCGTATTCGCGGTCGGCACGATGAACGCAATCGGACCGAACTGCTCGCGCTCGTGCAATCCACCCGTCTTCCCGTCGACCTTCAGAATGAGCGGCGTGCGCACGCGGGCCTCGGGAAAGCGCGGATCGCTGACCTTGCGCGAGGCGAGGACGACTTCGCCGGCCGTGGCCGCGCCCTCGAGCCGCGCGAGCGTCGCTTCGCTCGCGATCGCACCGAGCAAGTCGACGGCCTTTTCGTCGACCGCCGTCAGCGCATCGACGGCGTCGGCGATCGCGCCGGCGACCGCGTCCAGCGAAACGCTCTCGCCGGCGACCCGGATTCCGTCGCGCGGAACGAAGACGTTCTGCGGCGTCGTGCACATCTGCCCCGAATAGAGCGTCAGTGAAAAGGCGATGTTCTTGGCCATGCCGGCAAGATCGTCGGTCGAATCGACGACGATCGAGTTGACCCCGGCCTTTTCCGTATAGACGAGAGCCTGTTTGGCGTTGGCTTCGAGCCAGTCGCCGAACTCGTTGCCGCCGGTGAAGTCGACGAGTCCGATCGCCGGATGTAACGCAAACTCTTTTGCGAGCGGCGCGCTCGGTTCGTCGACAGCGAGCTGAATGACGTTCGGATCGAAGCCGCTCTCGCGCAGCACCTCGCGGGCGATCTCGACGGTCACGGCCAGCGGCAGGATCGCGTACGGATGCGGCTTGACGATGACCGCGTTTCCCGTGACGAGGTCGGCGAAGATCGCCGGATAGGCGTTCCAGGTTGGAAACGTCGAGCAGCCGATGACGAGGCCGATTCCGCGCGGTACGATGCGGAACCGCTTGCGAAGACGAATCGGCGGGTTCTTGCCCTGCGGTTTTTCCCAAGCCGTTTCGCGCGGAATCGACGACATCTCGGCGTAGGCGTAGGTCACGGCTTCCAAGGCGCGGTCTTGAGCGTGCGGGCCGCCGGCTTGGAAGGCCATCATGAGGCCCTGCCCGGTCGTGTGCATGACGCCGTACGCAAGTTCCCACGAGCGCTTGTTGAGGCGCTCGAGGATCTCGAGGGCGATTCCGGTGCGCGTTTCGGGCGAAGCGGCGGCCCAGCCGGCATCGGCGCGCTGCGCCGCGGCGATCGTCGCCGCGACGTCGACCTTCGGGTATCGAATGCCCAGGACAAAACCATACGGCGACTTCTCGACGCCGACCGTTCCGCCGCTCGAAGGCTGGTCGAGCGCGAAATCCCCACGCAGGCGCGCTTTGAAGGCGGCCTCGCCGTCCTCGCGGCCGCTCTCGCCGTAGAACTTCGGGCTGGGCACCTCCGGGAAGGCGCTCCAGTACGTCCGCTCGCGGATCGCCGTGAGGGCGCGGTCGAGCCTTTCGCGATGCTTTTCGAAGAGGCCGGGTAGTGCGTCGATCATAGCGGCCAAAGGCTTCCCAAACGTAGCGGCGCCAACCTCCGCCTATGGATTCCGACCGCATTCGCCAGGTCGTGCTGCTGAGGGGCCGGGTGCAAGGCGTGGGTTTGCGCGATCTCGTCGTGCAGATCGCGCGCGGCTACGACGTCGCCGGAACCGTGCGAAACCGAAACAGCGGCGACCGGCTCGAAATCGACGTCGAAGGCATGGCTTCGCAAGTCGCCGCTTTCGTCGACGACGTGCTCGCGAATCTGCCTTCGTTCGCGCGCGTCGACGCGGTCGAACGCGAACCGGCCGCGCCTCGCGGCGCGACCGGCTTTCGTCGCGAATCGACTCGCTGAGTCGGGCGACCCCCGCCTAGCTTCCGGGCGCTCCCGCCGTTGAGATCGGCTTGAGTCCCGGCTTTGGGAGATTGTAGGGCGGCATCGGATCCATGCCGTGGATTTCGAGGTCCCCGCCTTCCACTTCCGCATCGCTGGCGCGCAACGGAAAAACGAGCGACACGAGCTTGAGGACGAGGAACGTCATCACGGCATTCCAGACGATGATGACGGCCGCGGCTTCGGCTTGATGGCCGAATTGCGTGAAGTTTCCGTGGAAGATGAAACCCTCGACGGAGACCGCCGACGTCTTCTTGTCGGTGCTCAGGTACTCGACCATGTCGGGGTTGGCGACGACGCCGACCATGAGGCCGCCCACGAGACCCGCGACGCCGTGGGTGTGCAGCACGCCGAACGTGTCGTCGACCCGTTTGAGGAACGCCATCTTACCGATCTTGTTGAGACTGAACCACGAGATGCCGCCGCCGACGATCCCGACGGCCATAGCGCCGAAACCGTCCACGTAGCCCGCTCCCGGCGTGATCGCGACGAGGCCGGTGATCATGCCGTTGACCATCGAGACCGCGTTCGGCTTTCCCGTCGCGAACATGTCGAGCACGAGCCAGGTGAGCAACGCCAGCGCCGTTGCGATATTGGTGTTGAGTACCGCAGCGCCGGCGTCGGCGTTTGCGAAGTAGGGGTCGCCGCCGTTAAACCCGTTCCAGCCGAGCCACAGCAATCCGGCGCCGGCCAGCGCCATGATCAAGTTGTTCGGTTCGAAATCTTCCCGGTCTTCAAGCAGACGCGGGCCGACGACGGCCGCGGCGACGAAGCCCGAGATGCCGGCCGCCAAGTGGATGACGTACCCGCCGGAGTAGTCGACCGCGCCCAACTGCGCGAGCCAGCCGCCGCCCCAGAGCATGAACGCACCGACCGTGTACACGATCGAGCTCCACAACGGAACGAACAACATCCAGGCCTTGAAGTTCATGCGTCCGAGTACCGAACCGGCGATCAGGATCGGAGTGATCGCGGCGAACACGAACTGGAAATAGATCATCGCCGATCCCGGGAAGCGCAGCGGTGGAAAACCACTGCCCGCAAGCGGAATCGTCGCTTGTCCGATTTCAGACGCCGGCGACATCGCCGGGTGCGGAATGCCGACGATCGCCGACAAGATTCCCGGACCGAGCGTCGCCGGGTTCCCGAACGACATGTTGAAGCCCCACAGCGACCACACGACCAAGACGATCGAGAACGCGTAGAAGCACATGACGGCCGAATTGAGCGCCCACTTCTTCTTGACGAGTCCCGCATAGAGAATCGCAAGGCCCGGAATGCTCTGCATTCCGACAAAAGTGGCGGCGGTTAGTTGCCATGCCGTATCACCCGAGTTGAGGAACGCAGGCGCTGGTATGTACGGATTGGCGTCGGCAAAGAGCAATAGACGACCCTCTCAGGCTTCGAGATGGTCCCTAGCGTAGCCCGAGAAAGACTGACGGCGCATTAGACATGCGGCGCACGCATATGCGCCGCGGCTGTACAAACTAAAAGACGGGGATGATGTCTTCGGGTCCGATGTCGCCCACGTCGACGCCGTCCAGATCGAGTTCCGGAATCGCCGGAAAGGCGATGCCCCACTTCTCGACCATCGCTCGCACGCGCGCGAGCGCGAGCCGCCAATTGTCGGCTTGCTCCTCGTAGGTCAGCACGCCGAGGCCGCCCTGCCGGGCATGCTCCACGAGCACGCGGTGGTTAGGCAAAAAGTAGTCGGGAATCTCCCAGAACTGATTGGGCGGCTCCCACAAGATCATCGAGAGGAAAACGAAACCCGCTCTCAACTGGCGCGTGATAAGACTTTTGTACTCTTCGGTGAGACCGGGCCAGTCTTTCTCCAGAATCGTCAGGCAGATCGCGAGATGCCGCGCTTCGTCTTGGCCGACCTTTTTGAAGATCTCTTGAAAGACCGGATGGGTCGCCTTCTTCGACATTCCGAAGAAGAGCGTCGAGCTCGCAACTTCGCCCATCATGAACGAGGTGAAGAGTACGCTCAGCGGATACTTGCCGAGCGATTCGCCGTAGCCTTTCCAATAGCGGCCGCCGTTGTGGTAAAGCCACTCGATGTTGTTGATCGCCGCGCGCTCGAGATCGGTCTTCGGCTCGAACGAGAGCGGACCGCCGGGCACCAGCTTCTGGATGGCGCGCTGACAGCATTCCTCGTGGTTCATCTCGTCGCGCGTGATCGAAAAAAAGCACTTGCGCACCGGATCTTCGGTGTGCATTTCGAACGCGTGGATCATCGCTTTCGCGAAGACGGCGGGGCCCGAACCGTCGAAGTTCGCAAGCACCGCGTACCAGTACATGATCCCGATCCGCTGCTCGGGAGTGAAGTCTTCGGGCCGAAGCTGGTCCCACGGAAAATCGGCGGGGTTGTAGACGTGCTGCTTCGAGCGCTCGTACAGTTCCGCGAGCTTCTCGGTCTCGACCCGCCACTCCATCGGGAAGATGTTGGGCTGGGGCACGGCCGGCGCCGGCGCGAAGCCCCCCGCCGGAACGACGAGTTCGGGTGCCTTGCTCACGTAGATGGCCATCGCGCTCTCCCTACCAAATGGTTGGTTAACTTCAGCAGTATAGCACGGCGGACCTCAGGGGCGAAGCCCCCGCAGCGCCAGCCCCTCGATGCTGCGCGCCAGCTCGTCAGCCCGCAGGCGGCCGCCCGGCCGGTACCACTCGACCACCGAATTGGACAATCCGAAAAGCAGGCGTGCGGCCAGCGCCGGATCGAGGTCGCGGCGCACGCTGCCGGCGGCCTGGGCTTCCCCGACGAGCTGCGCGACGATCCGGTCGAAACGGCGCCGGCGCTCGATCGCCTCGCGCTCGACGGCCGAGTTCCCCCTGACCCGGAAAAGCACGCTGAGCTCGGGGAGCAGCGAGAGCGTGGTCTCCGCGACCCGCCGTACGATGTGCGTCAAGCGCGCGAGCGGCTCTCCGCTGCTTGACGCATCCTCGTCTAATATGGCGAACAGCGCGTCGAGCGCGCGGCGTAAGCCGCGCTCGAGCAGTTCTTCTTTACCCGCGACGTGATGGTAGATGCTGGCCTTGCTAATCCCCGCAGCCCGTGCCACGTCGTCCATCGAGGCGCCGTCGTAGCCGCGCTCGGCGAAAACGCGCAGCGCGACGCCGGTAAGCGAGTCGATGTCGTACGGTTTGCGGGCTTCGCTCAACGACTACCCTCAGCACGCACAAACGCCGCGAACTTTCGCGGCGTTTGTGTCGATTGGTGTCGGAGTGCGGGGCGTGCGTCCTGTCGGAAAACTTCCGTGCGGTTCGGTTCGCTACGCGACTCGACCGGGTGTATCAGGCGCGTTCGCCGGCTCCGAAAGCCTGCTTCGGTGGATCTTCCGAGATGTTCGGCCTCCTCGGCGGCTTGTAAGTGAGCTGTCTAGACGCCTCAAGTATAGCTCCGCTCGCGGCGGAATGTAAAGGGCCCTTCCACACTCAATACCGTCACGATATGGCGAAGACGGCAGACGCATCGCGCACCCAACTCAGCGACGAACAACTGCGCACGCTTCTCACCAACATGCTGTTGCAGCGGGCTGTGGATAACCGCGGCTTCCAGTTGAACCGTCAAGGCAAGATCGCCATCGCGATGGGTTCCGAAGGTCACGAAGCAGTCCAGGCAGGCACGGGCCTGGCGTTCGTGCGCGGCAAGGACATCTTGTTCCCCTACTATCGCAACACGGGATTAACGCTCGCCTGCGGCTTGCCGCTGGCGGATCTGTTTCGCTCGCAGTTTGCGCGTGCGACCGATCGGACCAAAGGTCGCCAGATCATCAATCATACGACCGCGCGCGAACTCGGCATCGCTTCGATCAGCTCGATCATCGCCGCGCAGTGCACGCACGCCGTCGGCGCCGCGTTCGCGCTCAAATATCGCAAGGAGCCGGACCGCGCGGTGTTCTGTCAGTTCGGCGAGGGTGCGACCAGCGAAGGCGAGTGGCACGAAGCGCTCAACTTTGCCGCGGTTCATCGTTTGCCGATCGTGTTCGTCTGCGAAAACAACCGTTGGGCGATCTCGACTCCGCAGTCGAAGCAAATGGTCAATCCCGACGTGGCGGCGCGTGCGGCAGGCTACGGTTTGCCGGGCACGATCGTCGATGGCTTCGATCCGATCGCGGTCTACGGCGCCGTTGCGGCTGCGCGCGAGCGCGCCGTTGCCGGCGGTGGGGCGACGCTGGTCGAGGCGAAGTGTTACCGCTTTCTTTCGCATACGACCGACGACGACGATCGCACCTACCGGTCGCGCGAGGAAGTCGACGCGCAACGCAAGCTCGACCCGGTTCCTCGCTTCGAACGCCGGCTGATCGAACACGGCATTCTGACGAAGCCCGAACTCGAGGCGCTGCGCGGCGAAATTACGGCCCGAGTCAACGCGACGACCGATGCGATCGAACGCGAACCGGCTCCCGTGGCGCAAGATCTCTACGGAAACGTCTGGGAGGGCGACGATGCCCCCTGGCGGTAGCGCCTAAGCCGGCGGGCGGTCGGTCATGAGCACTTTCGCCACGCTGGCGCAGACCTTCTCGCCCTTCTGATTGAAAACGTCCCAGCGTAAGTCCACGACGCCGCGCCCCGGCGCCTTGTCGCTCTTGGCGAGAACCTCCAGCTCGACGTGAATCGTGTCGCCGATAAGCACGGGCTTCGTAAAGCGCAGCGACTCCGCGCCGTAGTTCGCCACGACCGTATCCGAATCGGGCGGCACCGCGAGGCCGGCACTGTACGCCCAGACGAGCATACCGTGCGCGATGCGCGCGCCGAAAGGCGAGGCTTCCGCGCGCACGCGATCCGAGTGGATCCAGAACCAATCGCCGGTCAGCGCGCTCCATTGGACGAGGTCGCTCTCGGTAATCGTCCGCCCGCGCGTCCGCTCCGCATCGCCGACGAGCAAGGCGCTATAGTCGCGCTCGAGCAGCTTCATTTCAGCGGCGTCGGAAGCGGCGACGGCGGCGTCACGCCCGGCGGCGGATCGATCTTCATCGGGGCATTGAACTGCGAGTAGACGTAGGCGCTATCGAAGGTGCCGTCGGGCCGGCGGTTTTCGATGCGGTAGGTCAGACCGTCCGACTGGCCGATCCAGACCGTCGAGACCGCCTTCTCGGGCGTCGTGATCTCGTACCGGCGCATCGGGACGTTGCCCAGTTTGACCTCGCCCAGGTCTTTGATCTCGGCCTTCTGCAAGGCGCCGATCGCATCTTCGATCACGCTGCGCTCGAAGGGCGGCTCGGTCTCGGTGATCTGCACGCTCCAGGTGCCGTTCTCGGAGCGGATGTATTGCGTCTTCCCAATCCAGATGATCTCCACGCCGTTGTACGTCACGCGATAGCGGTCCGGTGCGACGTAATCGACGTCGGTCGTCGTGCCGCCCTCGCGGTGCATGTGCAGCGAATGCATGCGCTCGAAAGCTCGCGCGCTTCTGACCAGCGTGTCGTAGTTGTCGCCTGCGGCGGAGGCGCTGCCGCTCGCACAGAGCATTGCGAGCGCGAGGACCCCGGCGAGCCTCACGGCTCGTCCAAGCGCAAAACCGCCATGAACGCTTCCTGCGGAAGGTCGACCCGGCCGACGCGCTTCATGCGCTCTTTCCCGACCTTCTGCTTTTCGAGCAGTTTGCGTTTGCGGGTGATGTCGCCGCCGTAGCACTTGGCCAAGACGTTCTTGCGCATCGCGCTGACCGTCTCGCGAGCGACGATCTTTCCGCCGATCGCCGCTTGGATCGGAACGTCGAACATTTGCCGTGGGATCAACTCCTTCAATTTTTCCGTCAGCGCCCGGCCGCGCGAAGCCGCTTTTTCGCGTGCCACGATGAACGATAGCGCGTCGACCGGTTCGCCGTTGAGTAGGATTTCGAGCTTGACCAGATCGCCTTCCCGGTAGCCCGAGACCTCGTAGTCGAGCGAGGCGTAGCCCTTGCTGCGCGATTTGAGCTGGTCGAAGTAATCGACGATCACTTCGACCAGCGGAAGTCTCGTAGCTAAGGATGACGCGGCCGTCGTGCAAATATTCCATGTTCTGCAACGCCCCGCGGCGATTTTGCGTCAGCTCCATGATCGAACCGACGTATTCGGGCGGGGTGATGACGGTCGCCTTGACGTAGGGTTCTTCGATCGAAGCGATCTTGTCGCGCGACGGCAGCTTGGCCGGGTTGTCGATGAGTTCGACCGTGCCGTCGCTCATCGTCACCCGGAAGACGACCGAAGGCGACGTCGCGATCAGGTCGAGCCGGTAATTTCGCTCGAGCCGCTCCTGCACGATCTCCATGTGCAGCAAACCGAGGAAGCCGCAGCGGAAGCCGAAGCCCAGCGCGATCGAGCTTTCCGGCTCGTAGATGCAGCGCCGAGTCGTTCAGCTTGAGCTTCTCGAGCGCGTCGCGTAGCTCTGAGACCTCGACGCCTTCGTTCGGATACAGACCGCAGTACACCATCGGGACGATCGGCTTGTAGCCGGTCAGCGCTTCGGGTGCCGGGTTCGCCGCTTCGGTGATCGTGTCGCCGACGTCGATGTCGCCGAGCGAACGGATGTTGGCGATGACGTAACCGACGTTGCCCATTTCGAGCACGTCGGTCTTGCGCATTTCCGGCTTGAACACGCCGACCTCGGTCGCATTCGTAGACCTTCCGCTGCGCCATCGACATGAAACGCGATCCCGCCCGCAGGCTGCCGTCGACCACGCGCACGTAGGAAACGACGCCGCGATACGGGTCGAACTGCGCATCGAAGACCAAGCCCCGCAGGTGATCGCGGCCGTCCGCGCGGCGGCGGGATCCGCTCGACGATCGCTTCCAGAATCGCGTCGATACCGATCCCTTCCTTGGCGCTCGCGAGGATCGCGTCGCTGCCCTCCATGATCAGCAACTCTTCGATCTCGGCCTTGACGCGCTCGGGGTCGGCGGCGGGAAGATCGATTTTATTGATGACGGGAATGATCGTCAGCCCGTGATCGACCGCAAGGTGGTAATTGGCGAGCGTCTGCGCCTCGATGCCCTGCGCCGCGTCGATGACGAGCAGCGCGCCTTCGCAGGCCGCCAGCGAGCGCGACACCTCCGACGAGAAATCGACGTGTCCCGGCGTGTCGATAAAGTTGAGCGCATAGACCTGACCGTCGGCCGCTTTGTAATCGAGCGTGACGGGATGCATCTTGATCGTGATCCCGCGCTCGCGTTCGAGATCCATGGCGTCGAGCAGCTGCGCCTCCATGTCGCGCAGGCCGATCGTCTTGGTGACTTCGAGCAGACGGTCCGAGAGCGTCGTTTTGCCGTGGTCGATGTGCGCGATGATGCAGAAATTGCGAACGTTCGCCGCGACGTGTTCGCGTGCGGCGGCTTCCGGAATGACGGCCATCTAGGTATAGCCCACGCAGGACGCGTACTTCACGGCGCCGCTCAGCCACGAGACGAGAAGCAGGACGACGAGAAAGGCGATGTCGAGGCCGCCCATCGGCGGGATGATGCGCCGAACGGGCAGCAAGACCGGCTCGACGATTCGCGCGAGATAAGAACTCCAGCGCCCCTGCAAGCTCGGAATCCAGGACACGACCGCATACGCGATCAGCACGAACGTAAAGGCGCGCAGGATCCAGCTGAGGATCAGACCGGCGCTGCACGAGAAAGAACCCACTGTGGGATGCTTCGGCATCGGCGGCCGCGACTACTTGAGGCTTGCGAGCACCTTGTCGGGGACGCCGTGCAGATACGGCTCGGGGTCGACCGGCTTGCCGTCCAGCATGATCTGATAGTGCAGGTGCGGACCGGTCGACTCGCCGGTCGAGCCGACCGCGGCGATGGGTTGCGCCTTGCGCACGTATTCGCCGGCGCGGACGTCGATTCGCGAAAGGTGCGCGTACCAGGTGTGGTAGCCGTTCCCGTGATCGATATCGACCTTCAGGCCGTAGCCTCCGTCCCAACCGGCGGCCACGACCGTTCCCGCCGCTGAGGCGCGCACCGGATCTCCGTAGTCCGCGCTGAGATCGACGCCCTTGTGAAACTCAGGCCAGGGGCTCAGCCGCCAGCCGTAGGGCGAGGCAATTTCTGCGGCGTAGGCCGGATTGATCGAGGGGATCGCTGCGACGAGGCGGGCCCGGGAGATCTCCTCGAGCTGACGCATGTTCAGCACGCGCAGCGCGAGCTGGCGCAGACGGTCGTCTTCCCCGCGCAGCTGCTGCGAGTGGACGCGCAAGCGCTCCATGCGCATCGCGACCGCGTCGAAATCCGCGCCGTGCGGCGACGTCATCGAGCGGCGGTCGTCCCTCACGGGCGCCGGCTGCGCGGCCGGCCTGCCCTTCCCGTTCTTTTCACCGTCGCCGATCATCTTGCGGATGCGATCGTTCTGTTGTTCGATATTGCGCAGCTCGCCGTCGAGCTCGGCGGCGCGTGCGTCGATCGCCTGCAAGCGCTGGCTCTGATCCGCGGTGAGGTCGCGCAGCTCGCCGACCCGCGCCTCCGCGTGCCACATCGTGAAGCCGTACCAACCCGCGATGCTTCCGAAGGTGAGCAAACTGAATATCGCGCCGAAGGCCAGGTGGGCGCGCGTAAATTCAACGCGAAACACGCGATAGCCGAACGGCGGGACGATCTTGATCAGGTATCCGCCTTTTTTCACGAGGCCAGCGCCGAACGCGCGCTCGTCCGGGCCGCCGCGAGCGCCTCGAGCTCTTCTTTCGACGCGCCTTGTTGCGTCGCGAAATTGCGGACGGCTTTACCGTACGTGCGGGTCTCTTCGCGGGAATAGATGCTCGTGATCAAAACGCCGTCGCCCTCGCGATTCAAGAGCGCCAAGGTGAACGAGAGGTCGGAACCCACGTCGCTGAACGAGTTGTAGCGCACGAAGCCGACCCGATGCACGTCGAGCCGCGCGACGGACTCGAGTTCGGCCAGCCGTTGCTCGGTCCTGTCGCTGAACGCGAGGTGCGCGCCCCGCAGCCGCGCGACCGAATCGCCGGCCAGTCCCTCGTCCTCGCCGCGCAGCGCGCGCGAGACTGCGCGAAAGCGCGGGCCGATCACGAGCAAGTGGTACACGGCGAGCGTCAAAAGGGCCACACCGAACGCCAAGCAACCGAGCACTTCTAAGGACATCGCCCGCCTAATATGCGCTACCGCCGGTTCGGACCCCCGCAGGAAGACGAGCCTGTCGGGAGCCGGGTGATCCGCGGCACACGCGAGGGCCGACTTACCGTTGCTACCTTCCGGTCCTGGCGGGGTTCATCAGTTCACGTTGCGCGGAGCCCGACCCCCGGCGAGGCGAGGCCCATTATAACACACGCCCGCGAGCCCCGGTACCGCGCTCGCCGCCGAGCGCATCGGCCAGCAGAAAACACGCGCGGCCGGTTGCGCGCGCCGCGCGGAACGCGATCCGGCGCAGGATGTGATGAGCGCGAGGACCTCGCGCGCTGCGGACGGCAGCCGCTTCGCGCAGGAGTTCGTCGCGTCGACTTCGGGCGATCGAGCTGATTGCATGCAGGTTCATGAGATACTCCTTAGTGAGGGAAGGGAAACAAAAGGCCCCCGCTCTTGCGGAGGCCACGGACGACGGAACGCATAGCAAAACGTTACGTTCGTCGAGTGTGGCTCCGCCCGGAGAGAGACGACGCGAGGACACCGCGACCGCGCAGCGCGGCCGGCATTTCGATGGTGAGCCGGTCGTAGGTATTCGTAAAGCCGTAAGTCATTGCGGTGTCTCCTTTCTCTCGCGGTCGGTACGCGCGAGCGTTCCCGCTACGATACCACGCGCTACCACGTAGCGTCAAACCGAGCGGGCGATCTCGCGCGCGCTAGTGCGGGCCGACGTAGTACGGCGTCGGCGTCGGGTAACCCGGCGGATAGGTCGGCTGTTGCGGGTAGCCGGGTGGGGCGTAGCCCGGCGGATAGCTCGGCACCGGCGTCGCGAACGGATTGTTCGCGGGCGGAACGACCGGAGGCGCGCTGGGCGGCGGCGTGGCGGGAAGTTCGTCACCGTACAACACGACGGCGTAACCGCTCCCCTTGTTGAGCTTGAGCGCATCGCTCCCACCGGTAGTGCTCACGACCCCGTTCGAGAGCGACGTGTCGGAGCTAAACGCGACCAAGTGCTCTTTGTGTTTTCTCGAAACGTCGTACAGCGCGACGATGTAGCCGCGATTAGGCGTCTGCTCTTCTTTGGGAATCGTGAAGTGCACCGCATCGAGCGAATTCAGCGTCAAATCCGTCGCCGCAAGGAAGTAGCCGCGCACGATCGCCGTCTGGCGCAGGAAGGTCTGCACGTTGCCGGTCGGAGCGGGCGACGGGGCCGCCGGCGCATCGGTCGGGTAAATCGTCGTCTTCGTCTCGATCTTCGGGCCGCTCGGCATCGGCGTCGGTCGCCGTGGCGGCCCCGAAGGACTGGCCGCTGGAGACGCAGCCGCGAGTGCTGCGGACGTCCGGGCAGGGCGAGGGCGAGGGCGAGGGGCCCGCGCTCGGAGCTCCCGCGCCGGGCGATCCGGCCGCAGCGGCGGCGGGCGGGTGCGACGCGGCGGCGACTGCTGCGGACGGCGTCGGCGTGGGGCCGTGCAGGACGAGCGCCACCGCGAAGCCGCCAACGGTAGGCAGCGGGATGTCGCCCTCGCCCGGGACGAGATAGACTGCGCCTTCGACCGTGCGCGTTCGCGTATACGGCGCGGCCGCAGCCGCCTGGGCCCCGGCGCCTGGGGGTGCCGGCGCGTAGCCGCCGGGCGCCGAAGGCATCCCCGGACTTCCCATACTGCCTTGGCAGGCGGACGTTCCCAGCATCAAGCACGCCAGGGCGGCCCAAAAATGATTTCGGTTCGTCACGAAACGCACCGCGTCGGCTTCGGGCCGGCCGGATGTGCAGCCTCCGCAGAGTCCATCACCTTGGCAACGCTGCCGAGCTCGCAATCGTGAGCAAGCCGAGCGAAAAAAACGAAGCGCCGAATCTTCAGCCGCCCGCTTGCCCGACGTTAGCACCGCCTCAAAGCGTGAACCAAATAGCGTTGCGATCGATCGCGATGTGGACGTCCTCGGGACTCATCCCGTTGTGGTCGGCGTCGGAAAACTTATAAATGCCGGTACTGCCGGAGTAGGGCTTCATCGAGACGAGCGCCGCCGAAAGCGCGTCGCCGTCGGCGTTACCGTGCGTTTGCGCCAAGGCTAAGGCAGCTAAGTGTGCCGCGTCCCATACGAACGAGGCGAAGTTATTCGGCCGCGCTTGATACGCGCCGCGATACGCTGTCATGAAGGCGCGCTGCGCCGCGTTCGGGTGCGTTACGTCGAGATCCATGTCGGAGTAGACGCCGTCGCCGTCTTTACCGGCGATGCGCAAGAAGTTGTCGGACACGATCCCGGTCGAGCCGATGACGCTCGGGCTCAGGCCAAGCTGCCGGATCTGGCGAACGGCGAGCGCCGCGACGGGTGAGGCCGTCCAGATGACGATCGCGTCCGCGCCGCTCGCTTTGATACGCCCGAGTTGCGCGGTGACGTCGGTCGAGGTGATCGGGAAGGCCTCGTCGTCGGCAACTTCCAAGCCCTGCCGGTGCGCCTCGTCGGTCGCAATGGCCGCGCCGGCGCTACCGTAAGGCGCATCGTCGTGCAGCAGTGCGATCTTCTTCGCGTGCAGCTTCGCCTTGGCAAAACTCAAGAGCTTCGCCGCTTCGATCTCGTTGCGCGGCGTGACCTCGAAAACATATTTCTGGACGCCCGTCTTGCCGTTCCACACTGCCGAAGTCGGCGTCGGATAGAGCTGGACGATTTTCGCGGCGCTGGCCACCCGCGCGATGGCGAGCGAGGTGGGCGTGAGCGAGCCGCCGATGATCGCCGCGACGTTTTGACCGATGAGGCCGGTCGCCAGTTGGGCGGCCGTATCGCCTTTGCCTTCGTCGTCTTCGATCACGATGTGAAGCGGCCGTCCGGCTATGCCGCCGTGCGCGTTGATGTCTTTTTCAGCGAGCTGTAAGGCTTTGCTCTCGGGCTCGCCCAGCGGCGCGTAGATCCCGGTGATCGAGAGGATGGCGCCGATTACGATCGGCTGACCGCTCGGAGCGGCCGGGGTCGCTTGCGGCAGCACGACGAGGGCGGCCGCCGTCAAGAGGCTCAAAAAAATGCGCACGTCAACTCCAGCATCGAGCGCGAGAGGAGAAAGCGCTGCCTTTCGCCATACTCGCGGTGAATGCTGCAGCAGTCGCCGCAACTGGTGCTGGCCGGCTTGACGGTCGGCGCCGGGTATGCGCTGGTGGCGCTCGGGATCCACATCATCTTGCGCGCGACCCGCGTCATCAACTTCGCGCAGGGTGAATTCGTCGTCGTCGGCGGCTTGCTCGCCTACAGCTTCGTCGCGCTCCTTCACGCGAACGTCTGGCTCGCGCTGGCCGGCGCGACGGCGCTCGGATTCGCCCTCGGCTTGTTTTACGAACGCGTGGTCTTGCGTCCGGCGGCGCGCGTCGGCGAACTCGCCGCAACGATCGCGACGATCGGCAGCGTCTACGTCCTTCTCTACGGCCACGCGCTCGTTTGGGGAAGTCTGCCCGAGCCGCTGCCGTTTTTCAGCGGCGGCGAGCGCGACGCGAAGTGGATCGTCGGCGGCGTCGAAATCGCGGCGCAACAGATCTGGGTGCTGGCGCTGCTCGCCCTCGCGCTGCTCGCGACGTACCTTTTCTTCGAGCGCACGACCTACGGAAAAGCCGTGCGCGCCGCCGCAGGCAACCCGCTCGGCGCGCGCCTGGTGGGCATCGACGTCGACCGCGCGCGCGCGGTCAGTGTGGCCATCGCAATCGCGTTGGCCGCCTACGGCGGGTCGATCATCGGCCCGATCACGCTGGTGGGAGGCGCCGGCGGCGTCGCGATCGGCATCAAAGGCTTCGTCGGAGCGATCGTCGGCGGTCTCGAATCGCCGCTGGGCTGCGCCGCCGGCGGTCTGCTCGTGGGCGTCGTCGAGAAGCTGCTCGAAGGCCAGTTCAGTTACGGCGTTGCCGATCCGGTCGTTTACTCGTTGCTCCTAGCGATGCTGCTCGTCCGCCCGCAAGGTCTGTTCGGTCAGCGCGCCGCCGTGCGCGATTGAGCCGCCGCCTGGCGGCCGACGCGCGCCTTCTGCCCTTCTTCTTCGCCGGCGCCGCGCTCTTCGGCATCTTGGCCGCGCACGACGCGACGCTCTTGCAAGCCGGCACCTACGCCGCGATTTACGGAATCGCCGCGATCGGGCTTTCGGTCTTGCTCGGCAACGTCGCCCAGATCTCGATCGGACAAGCCGGCTTCTTCGGCATCGGCGCCTACGCGCTCGGCTTCCTGACGGCCTCCGCCGGCTGGCCCGCCGCGGTTCCGGCCTGGTTGCAATTCGCGTTGGGCACGCTCGCGGCCGTCGCGCTTGCGACGGCACTCGGGCTCGTGCTGGGTTTTATCGCGCTGCGCTTTCGCGGGCACTACCTCGCGATGGCGACCCTCGCATTCGGCTTGATTTGCGTCGGAGTGTTTCGCGAAAGCAAATTCTTAGGGGGCGCAAGCGGGATCACGGGGATACCCTATCCGCAACTCGGTCCGCTCGCGATCGCCGGAGCGCGCGCGTTTTGGTTCGACTGGCTGGTCGCCGCGGCGATCGCACTGCTGACCCTCAACCTCTTGCGCGGCCGCGCGGGCCGCGCTTTCGAGGCGATTCGCAACGACGAGCTGGCGGCCGAGACGATCGGGGTTCCGACGCGCCGCTACAAGATCTTCGCCTTTGCCTTTGCGGGCGCGCTGGCGGGATTGGCGGGTTCGCTCTACGCTTCGTATCTCGGGCTGGTCGATCCGAACGCCGTCGGCATTTCGCTCTCGATCGACCTGCTGCTGATGGTCGTGCTGGGCGGTGCGGGCGGAGTCTCGGGCGCGCTGCTCGGCGCGACCATCATCGCCGTCGCCAACATCTACGGGCACGACCTCGAGAATTGGCGGCCGGTGATCTACGGCGTCCTGGTCATCGTGGTCGTCATCGCCTTTCCGCGCGGGCTCGCCGGCATGCTGCCGCTTCGACGCCGTGAAAGTGCGCCGCCGCGGCTCGAGCCGGCGCTTCACGCGTCCGTGCAGCAGCCGGCCCCGGCGCAGTGGCTGCGCGTGGAGTCCGTTTCAAAGCGCTTCGGCGGCTTGGTTGCCGTCGACGACGTGACTTTCGCGCTCGCCAACGGAACGCTCAACTCGCTCATCGGGCCGAACGGCGCCGGGAAGACCACGCTTTTCAACGCCATCGGCGGCGTCGGCCGCGTCAGCAGCGGACGGATCTTCGTGGCCGAACGCGACGTTACCGATTGGCGCCCGCACGCGATCGCGAGGCTGGGGGTCGGCCGCTCGTTTCAGAACGCGCGGCTCTTCGCGGACATGACGGTGCTCGAGAACGTCATCGCGGGAGCGTTTCCGCTCGAGAGCGGCGGCTTCGCCGGCGATTTGCTGGGACTACCCGGCTCGCGGCGCGGCGCCGCGCTCGCGCGCGAGCGGGCCTTCGCCGTGCTGCGCTCCCTCGGTCTCGAGCGCTTGCGCGACGTCGACGCCCGGGATCTCGCCTTCGGCGACCGGCGGCGCGTCGAACTCGCCCGCGCGGTGGCGAGCGACCCGGGCCTGTTGCTCGTCGACGAACCGGCCGCCGGACTGAACGCCAACGAGCGCGCGCGACTGCGCGAAGACTTGCTGGCGCTCAAGGCAGCCGGCAAGACGCTGCTGCTCATCGAACACGACATGCGGCTCGTCATGGACATCAGCGATCGCGTGATGGTGCTCCGCTTCGGGAAGCTGATCGCGGACGGCCCGCCCGAGGCGGTGCGCAACGAGCCGCAGGTCGTCGCCGCCTACCTCGGAACGGCGTCGTGACGCACGCGCCCGCTTTGCTCGAAGTCGACGGTTTGGATGCGCGCTACGGGAAACTGGCCGTTCTGCACGGCGTTTCGCTGCGAGTTGCCGCCGGCGAACTCGTCGCCGTGCTCGGACCCAACGGCGCGGGAAAGTCGACGTTACTCCGTGCGATTTCCGGCTTCGACGCGATCCGCAGCGCCGGCACGATCCGTTTCGCGGGTCGCGACTTGGCGCGTTCGTCGCCGGAAGCCATCGTGCGCGCCGGGATTTCGCAAGTGCCGGAAGGCCGGCAACTCTTCTCCGAACTCAGCGTCGACGACAATTTGCGGCTGGGCGCCTACATCCACCCGCGCGCCGAGTCGACGACCGCCGTCGCCGAAGCCTACGCGCGTTTTCCGGCGCTCGCGACGCTCAAGGAGCGCAAAGCGTTCGCGCTTTCGGGCGGCGAGCAGCAGATGCTGGCGATTGCGCGCGCGCTGATGGCCAGGCCGAAATTGCTCCTGCTCGACGAACCGTCGACGGGTCTGGCCCCGCAGGTCGTCGAGCGCATCTTCGCGATCCTGTCGGAGCTCAAACGCACCGATACCGGCGTGCTGCTCGTCGAGCAGAATGCCTACCTCACCCTCAAGCACGCCGACCGGGCTTACGTGTTGGAGAACGGAGCCGTCGCGTTGCAGGGGAGCGCGGCCGAACTCGCGCAGGACGCCCGCATCGCCTCCATCTATTTGGGCGGCGCCGTCGCCTGAAAGGCGATAGAAACGCGCCGCGAGGTATCGCATGTCCGAGGAAGTTGAGATCCTGATTCGCCCGAGCGGTCCCTACGTCGTGCGCGGACCCGTTCGCTTACGCGACGTCAACGGCACCGAGTTCGCGCTCGAAGGCAAACTGAAAAACGGAACGATCGCGCTCTGCCGCTGCGGCGGCTCGACGACCAAGCCCTTTTGCGATGGGACGCACAGCACGATCGGCTTCCTGGCCGCGACCGAAGCGGTCAAGAAGACGGAATAACCGGCGGTTTCGCGGGTACGATCGTGCCCGCGACTTCACCGAAGCCGATACGCGGGTGACTTTCGCTCGGACCGCTCGCTGCGCGCAGCACGATGCGGTCACCGTCTTCGAGAAAGCCGCGCAGGCTGCCGTCGGCGAGCTGCAAGGGCTGCGTCCCGCGCCACGTGAGTTCGATCATGCTCCCGTAACTCGAAGGATCGGTCCCCGAGATCGTGCCCGACGCGCACAGGTCGCCGGCCCGAATCGTCGCGCCGTTCGAGGTCAGGTGGGCGAGCTGTTGCGCCATGCTCCAGTACAGCGCGCGCGCGTTGCCGCGCGCGATGCGCTGCGGCGGCGTGCCCGCCCGCAGCATGGCGTCCGTCGCGAGTTCGATCTCGAGCGCGATATCGTAGGCCGACGCGTCGCGCTCGCGCAGATAGGGCAGCGGCTCGGGCTCTTGCACCGGGCCACGTACCCGAAAGGGCTCGAGCGCTTCCAGCGTGACGATCCAGGGCGAGATCGACGTCGCGAACGACTTGCCCAAAAAGGGGCCGAGCGGCTGATACTCCCACGCTTGGATGTCGCGCGCGCTCCAGTCGTTGAGCAGCACGGCGCCGAAGATGTGCTCGCGTGCGCGCTCGATCGGAATGGGCGAGCCGAGCGGCGGGCCGTTCCCGGTGACGAACGCGAGCTCGAGTTCGAAATCGAGCATGCGCGAAGGGCCGAACTGCGGTTCGGCTCTCGCCCGGCGCCTTGAACTGCCCGCACGGACGCATCACCGGCGTCCCGCTGACGACCAGCGTCCCGCTTCGGCCGTGGTAACCGATCGGCAGATGCCGCCAGTTCGGCAAGAGCGGCTCGCCACCCGGCCGAAGAATTTTCCCCAAGTTCGTGGCGTGTTCGAGCGAGGAGTAGAAGTCGACGTAGTCGCCCGTGTCGAGCGGCAGCAGCAGCTCGGCGCGGTTGCGCGCAACGAGCGCGCTCTGGGCGACGCCGGCGTCGAGAAGTTCGCGATTGCCGCTCGCGAGCAGCGCGGACAACCGCCCGCGCAAGGCGCGCCAGACCGGCCGCCCGGCTGCGACGAGCGCGTTGAGCGAGGGCTGCCCGAAGAGCGCGCGCGCGCCCGGCACGGCGGTATCGAGCAAACCCGCCACCGCGAGGGCCTGCAAGTCGAGGATCCGGTCACCGATCGCGACGCCGGGCCGCGCGCCACCCGCTTCGCGGAAAACGCCGTACGGAAGGTTTTGAATCGGAAAATCGCCGGCGGGATCCGGCGCGACCCACGAGCGCAGTTCGGGATCGTTCGGATCGGTCTCGGAGCTCATGGGCGCGGAAGGATTCCGCCGGCGTGGAGATCCTCGACCGGCTCGCTGAAACTGCAGCTTCCGTAAGAGCGCAGGAGTTGCGAGCGCGCCGCGCCGACGGCCTCGGCGCCGGCGACGATGTCCTTCCAAGCGAAGGCTCGCGCGTCGAGCCGAAAATCGGCGGGATCCTCGTCAGCGACGACGGCCCCGAGCGTCGCCGCGTCGACGCCCAATGCAGCGAGGACCGCCGCGCCGGCGACGTTGATGAAGCCGTGCATCGGCAGACTTGAGGGGCCCCCGCGTTTCCGAAACGGATGGTGCAATCCGGCGGTCGCTTTGAACGGAACGCCCGCGTCGCGCGCAACCGCGATGAAGCGCGCTACCGCTTCGGGCGACGGCGTCGCCGCGGGCTCGAGGCCTCCGCAGCGCAGTTTGGCACAGACGTCGAGATCCCGGCGCTCGCGTTCCTCGCGTAAGCTCGCGAACGCCGCTTCGAGCTCCTCCTGCGGATCGAGTTCCACGAACAGCGCCGGGCGCTCGGGCCAGCCCGCGGCATCGAGCGCCGAAGTGAGGGCTGCGATGCGCCGGCGCGCCGGCGTTCCGTTTTCGGCGGGCAAGCGGATCTCGAGCGCCTCGATCCTGAAACGATCGCCGAACTCGGCCGCGTGGCGCGCGAGGTCCGCGCACGCGAGCGCGGCGGAGGCGGCATCGACGATCGCGCTGCACGGCAGCGGATCCGGCGAGTCGTCGCGCAATCGGGCAAGTTCGGGAACGCGGGCCGCCGGAATGACGAACCTACCGAGCATCCAAAACTCGGGGCCGGCTGCAGCCCGCTCGTTCGCCGCGAGTGCGTCCGGCAGCGTAAGCGCAGCCGGCGGAAACAAGCCTGCGTCGTCGATTAGCTCGCCCAGGAAGGCTCGTAGCGCGCTCATCGCGTGATGCTACGCCGCAGGTCCGAACGACACCGCCTGCCTAAGAGAAACGCATCGCACAAGAAGAGCGGCAGCCCACTCCCGAACTCTACATCTCGACCGACGTGGAAGCGAACGGCCCGTGCCCCGGACTCTTTTCCATGCTGAGCTTCGGGATGGCGGCGTTCACGGTCGAAAAAGAACTCGTCGGGACGTTCTCGCGAAACCTCGAGCTGCTCGAAGGCGCCGGCTTGGACGAGCGCACCATGCAGTGGTGGAGCACGACCGAAAACATCGGCGCCTACTATCAGTCGCGCGAAGATTTAGTCACGCCGCGCACCGCGATGCTCGAGTGCAAGGCGTGGCTCGAGGAGATGCGCCGTTTCGGTAAACCGATCGTTTGCGGCGCGCCGAGCGGTTTCGATTTCACCTTCATCTACTACTATTTTCAGCGCGAGCTGGGCGAGAGCACCGTCGGATTCGCAAGCCTGGACCTGCGCAGTTACGCTGCGGCGGTCCTCAAGCGCCAGTATCGGCAGGTCGGGAAGCGGCAGCTGCCGCCCGAGTGGATCGACGAAGGGCTGCCGCACACGCACGTCGCGCTCGACGATGCAATCGAGCAAGGCTGCATTCTCATCAACGTGATTCGAGCGAATCTCGGACTGCCGCACCTGCCGCAGATGAACGACGCGCGAGCGGACGTCGCGGCCCGCCAAGCGTCGTAGCCGTGGCCTTCTACCACCGCGCCGGCTCGCTGCCTCCCAAACGCCACATTCAATTCCGCCGGCCCGACGGCGGCCTCTACGCCGAGGAGCTCTTCTCAACCCGCGGATTCGAAAGCGTTTACTCGCTCCTCTACCATCTACGGCCGCCGACCGCGACGCTCGACGTGCGCGAATGGCGGCGCGAACCGGCCGTCTACGTCGCGAACGACCCGCTCAGGAACCGGCACTTCACGACCGCTCGCTCGCAGGCCGGGGGCGAGGCCATCGAGGCGCGCGTGCCGCTCTTGGGAAACGACGACCTGCGACTCTCGATCGCCGACGTAACCGAGTCGGGCGAGCGCTTCTATCGCAACGTCGGCGGCGACGAGTTGCTCTTCGTCCATCGCGGCACGGGCGTGCTGCAAACGGCCTTCGGCGATTTGGCCTACCGCCCGCACGACTACCTCGTCGTTCCGTCGGGCACGACCTATCGCGTCGATCCGGCGGAAGCGACGCGTTTGGTCGTCCACGAATCGCGCGGCCACGTCACGATCCCGCGCAAGTTCCGCAACGAATACGGGCAGCTGGAGGAACACGCGCCGTATTACGAGCGCGATTTCCGCGCGCCCATCTTGCGCGAACCGGTCGACGCGCAGGGCGAATACGAAATCCGGGTGACCAATGCCGGACGTAACGCCGTCTACGTCGTTGCGAACCATCCCTTCGATCTGATCGGCTGGGACGGCTACTGTTACCCGTACGCGTTCAACGCCGACGAATTCGCGCCGGTGACCGGGAAGCTGCATCAACCGCCGACCGCGCACGCGACGTTCGAGGCGCCGGGGGCCGCTTTCTGTGTCTTCGTGCCCCGCCTGTTCGACTACCATCCCCTGGCTATCCCCGTTCCCTACAACCATTCGAGCGTCGATTGCGATGAGGTGCTGTACTACGTCAGCGGCAACTTTATGAGCCGGCGCGGCGTCGGCGAAGGCTCGATTACGCTGCACGCCGCAGGCGCGCCGCACGGTCCGCAGCCGGGCGCCGTCGAGAGCAGTTTGGGCAAGACCTCGACCGACGAGCTTGCGATCATGGTCGACACGTTCCACCCCTTGCGCATCGCGCAGGCCGCACTCGCGCTCGAAGATCCGGCATACTTCCGATCCTGGATCGAAGCCGGGACCGCGGCGCGATGATCTTCGGAACGGGCAGCCACTCGGGATCCTCGTTCCTCGCCATCATCTCGGCCTCGCTGACGCCGGCGATCCTGATTCTTGCGACCGGCTCGCTCGTCGCCTCGACGTTGCTCCGGCTCACCCGCATCACCGATCGCGCGCGCAGGCTGATCGAAGCGCTGGAAGAAGCGCGGGCGCGCGGCGACGAGGACCGCGTGAAGCTCGACATCCTCTGGCTGCGCACGTATTTGCGGCGTTCGACCCTTACCGAGCGGGCCTTAACCTTCTACTACACCGCCATCGGCGCGTTTGTCGCGAGCAGCCTCGCGATCACGATCGACGATTTGACGCACGACTCGGTCCCTTGGCTTTCGCTCCTGCTCGTCGTCGGTGGCGCATTGCTCCTGTTCGCCGGAACCGCGTCGCTGGTCGTCGAGGCTAACGTCGCGACTGGCACGCTCCGAGCGGAGATCGAGGCGAGCTGCGGCTCGGCTCTCGAGCCGGCCTCGGCCTTCCCGGCGGCGCTCGCCCGTCTCGTCCGCGAGAGGAAAACGTAGCGCGGTCCCGCGCTGCGTCTTTACAGACGCAGCACGATGTGTATGCTGATACGTACATGTTCGACGACCTTAGCGACGAGGAACTCATCGGGCCGACCGAATTGGCACGAAACGTCAAGGCGACCCTCGACCGGGCGGCGCGGCACGCGGTAACCGTCCGGCGCGACAAGGGTGAAGACGTGACCCTCTTACCCCGCACGCGTTTGCGCCGTGCCCTGCGCGCGCTCAAATTCACCGGGCTCGCCCTGGCTATGGCCCAGGCGGCCGCGCAGCGTTTGGCAGGCGAGCCGGCGCACTATCCGGCGGAACTGGCTTGGCTTGCCCACCTCGACGACGCCGCCTTCGCGGAGTTTTCGGGAGAATTTGCGGTGGCCGTGCGGCACGTCTTGCGCGGCCACGCCGAGCCGCGCCGCGTCGACGACGTGCTCTTCCAATGGGAGCAGAGCGCGCTGGCCATGGACGATCCGGTCCTGCGCGAACGGCTGACGCTCGCCGGCGCATAGGGTTGCGGCGTCGCGCCGCAAACCGCATTCGCATGAACGCCGCCCTGGACGAACTCGACTGGGACCACCTGCATTTCTTCGTCGGTAATGCGAAGCAGGCCGCGCACTACTATGCGACCGCTTTCGGCTTTACCATCGCCGCTTACGCCGGTCCCGAGACCGGGCTGCGCGGGCGCGCCTCGTATTTTCTCGAGCAGCACGGTCTGCGCTTCGCCTTGACCAGCGCGCTCGACGACGACGATCCCATCGCGCGGCACGTCGAGCGGCATGGCGATGGCGTACGCGACATCGCCTTGCGCGTACCCGACGCCACCGCAGCCTTCGAAGCGGCGGTCGCGGGCGGCGCCCGCCCAGTGGCTACGCCGCAAGTCCGGGCCGATGCTCGCGGGAAGGTCGCGCTGGCTTCCGTCGCCGGCTACGGCGATACGATCCACACCTTCATCGAGCGCGGCGCCTATCACGGTCCTTTTCTACCGTTATACGAGCCGCTCGAGAGCGCGGTGCGAGCGCCGCACCGGGTAGGCTTGCGGCACATCGACCACGTCGTCGGCAACGTCGGCTGGAACGAGATGGACGAATGGGTTCGCTACTATCGCAAAGCCTTCGGCTTCGAGCAACTCGTTTCGTTCGACGACAAGGACATTTCGACCGAGTATTCCGCGCTGCGTTCGAAGGTCGTCTCGGACGCCCGGCGCCGCGTCAAATTCCCGATCAACGAGCCCGCCAAAGGGCGGCGCAAGTCGCAAATCGAGGAGTTCCTCGACTTCTACGGCGGCCCCGGGGTGCAGCACGTCGCCATCGCGACCGACGACATCGTCGAGACCGTGCGCGCGTTGCGCGGCAACGGGGTCGAATTCCTTGAGACACCTGCCTCATATTACGACGCGCTCGAAGCGCGCGTCGGCCAGATCGCCGAGGCGACCGACACCCTGCGCGACTTGAACATCCTGGTCGATCGCGACGAGCTGGGCTACATGCTTCAGATCTTTACGAAACCGCTGCAGGACCGGCCCACGGTCTTTTTCGAGATCATCCAGCGGCGCGGAAGCCTTTCGTTCGGCAAGGGCAACTTCAAGGCGCTCTTCGTTTCGATCGAAGGCGAGCAGGCGAAGCGCGGCAACGTCTGAGCCGCGCGGGCCGCGCGGCCTGCGCCTGCTTACCCGGGCCCAAAACTTTTTTCCCATCCCACCGCTCGGCAGAGAGGGCAGCGGGTGACTGCGCGCGTAGAGAGCCGTACCAAGCAAGGGCATTTCCGTGCTGCGTTTTCGTGCACGCGGGCGCCCTTCATGCGAAAGATTCGTGGGGGTAAAGCGTGCTGAAGCGGCAATCGACCCGACCCAATGGACCCGTACTCCTAACGCTGGCGCTTTTTGCTGCGGCCAGCACGCTGAGCGCCTGCGGCGGCTCGGCAGCGCCCGTCCAGCCAATCCGAGGCAGCGGCGGTTCCACGCCTACGCCCAAACCGACGCCGACGCCGGTCACGAGTCCGACCCCGCCTCCGAGCGGCGGCGTATCGGTAGCCTGCGTCCTGACGCTGGCCTCGACCGGCAAGACGTACGCCTTCGTCCCGGCCAACAGCGCCACTAACGTGCAAGGCTACCCCGACAGCCTGGCGGAGGTGACGATCGCTACCGGCACGACCATCGCCGGCTCGCGCCGCTCGGCCGCTCAGTTGCCGCGCCGCTACCACCGGGTCTACCACAATTCCCAGCGCCACGGTCAACGCTTCCTGACGACGACGGCCACCGCCGTTTCGCCGATCATCACCTACACGCCCTCGCCCGCGGAGTGCGCGGCCGATGGGACGCACGATAACCTCTACCTGATGAGCAACGGCTCGGACTATCCGGCCAGCCCCGTCCTCAGCATCGTCAGCGTCAACCCGTCGACGGCGGCCTTCGCCTTCGTCACGAACTTCACGACCGACGCGACCACGTCGTTCTCGTACAGCGGCGGCACCTTCGACATCGGCGGCATCGTCTACGATCCCAAGCAAACCGGCGTCGTTATCTCGACGAGCACCGGCTACGAAGTCTACAGCACGACCTCTCCGTACGCGAAGAGTAAAGCGATCACGGGCTTCCCGTCCGAGAACTTCGGCTTCAATCCTGTCACCGACCAGATCTACTCGCCCGTCTACGAGGTCACGGCGAGCGATCTGGCTCTGGCAGACCTCAACACGCTGACGTATTACACGAACACGGCGGATCCGTCGGGCATCGAAGATCCCGACTCGGGCGCCGTCGACTCGACCACGAACATCGCGGTCTCACCCGAAGAGTTCGAACAGGCGGTCTACATCGAGAACCTCAACGGCCTGACGACCTCGGGGACGACCTACACCTCAGGCGGCATTCAGACCCTCGTCATCAGCGGGCCGCTGGTCACCGGAATCGTCGACCAGAGCGGCGCCGGCCTGACCGACGTCTCGATCGACAGCACCGCCCACGCGGCCTTCATGGCGGGCGAATTCGGAACGACCGGCTTCTGCGTCGTCGGCCTGCCGACGGCCCCCGCCACGGGAGTCCCGGCGGTCTCCGCCTACAAGTGCGCCACGTTCCCGACCACGCCTGACGACGCCCCGTTCAGTGCGCCGCTCGACCCGCACGCCACCGGAACGTTCGACTTGGGTGGCAAGGCCTACGGGATCATGTTCAACGACCAGGACACCTACGTGGCGGTCATCGACCTCGCGGCCATGCTAGCCGCCACCCCCGATCCGACCGATCCCCACGCGGTCACCTCGGGGCTGAGCAGCATCGTCTCGTACGTGCAAATCTAGAACCAAACGCGGTACGGGCGAAGGGGCGACGGATGCGAATCCGCCGCCCCTTCTTCTTTACTGCCGAGTTTGCCGAGCCTAGATCACGCGGATCTTCGCCATCATGCCGCCGTCTTCGTGGTCGAGAATGTGGCAGTGGAAGAGAAACGTCCCGCGGATGACCGGATCGCGCAGATCGACGAGGACGACGACCTTGCCGGGCGTGGTCGACCCATCGCGCTGGCGGTGCCGGTAGGGAACGTTGACCTCATCGAGCCAACGGCGTTGCGCCTGCGGAACCGGGACCCCATCGATGCTTTCCACCGTGAAATGCACTTGATGGATGTGAAAGTCGTGGACCTCGTCGCTCGTGTTGAGCAACGTCCAGCGTTCGACCGTTCCGACTCTGGCCGTGAACATCGGAGGAGCGTCCATCGCAAACGAGAGGCCGTTGATACGGAAGTCCGTACCGTCGGCTTTCTCTTCGAACCGGACGACCCGTTCGACGCTCGGTGCCGGCAGCGGGATGCGATAGAACGAGCGCGCGGGCTTCGCGGGGCGCGCGACCGGAAGGCGGCGGTCCGCCTTCGTTCCGCCGGCGTCGTTCACCAAGCTCACGAGATCGGCCGCGGGATTCTTGTCGCCCTGCGGACCGGTGTCGTACGCGGCGGTTCGCATAGACGTAGGCACTGCCGGACCGGTCACGATGAACTCGGCGCGCCCGGCGGGCGGAATGAGGATGTGCCGCACCCGCTCGGTGCGCGGCCCTCCGGGATAGTCGATCAGCGGGACGCCGTCTTGGGCGACGAGGACGAGTTCCTCGCTGCCGATCGAGAGGTCGAGATTGCGCGAGCCGGTCCCGTTGACAATGCGGAAGAACTCGCGTTCGCCGGGCGCGATCCCGACTTTGACCGAACCGGCGGGTAAGCCGTTGACCGACAAGGCCGTTTCGTCGGCGCGAGCTCTCGGCTTGAGGCCGGCTTTCGCGAGGAACGCCGCGCGCTGCGCCGGCGTCAAGCGCTTCAGTCCGCAAAAGTTCCGGCCCGCCGCGACGCGCTCCGCACGTTCGTCCTCCGAGAAGGCCTGACGAACGATGAGCAACCGTTCGCGCAACCCCGCCAGCTCGGGAACCTCGTTCTGAATCCCGCCCACGATGATCGCGCCGGACATCCCGCTGCCGACTTGCCAGGCGCTCTCGTGGTGCGGGTGCGGATGGTACCAATAAAGCCCCGGCGGCTGACCTGGATTGACGTCCAGGTCGTACTCCGTCGAGTACCGTGGGCGCAACGTATCGACGGCATCGTCTTGCGGCGGCTCGGGCGACGAGGTGAGACCGTGAAAGTGCAAGTTGGTCTCATCGACATGCCCGCTTGCAAGATAGACGCCGCGCGGCGCGAGGAGGTTGTGATAGGCGATCTGGATCTGGTCGCCGGGATTCACCTCGATCGTCGGCGCGAGGTAGAAGCCCTCGTAGTCGAAGACGGGCACGCGCTCGTCGTTGTCGATCGCCGCGAGCGCGAAGTGTACGACGCCGTCGACGCTGTGCACGTAGGGCGGCTCTTGATAGTCCCGGTGGATCTTGGCGAGGGGCGGCGCAACGGGTTTGGGCGGAGCGCTGCAACCGTACGCCAAGCCCAAGGCCGCAGAGAATGCGAGCGCGCTTTGAATCCGCCGAGACACGAAGTGCTGCCGACCTTTCCGTAAGGAGCCGTTGCCTAACGAATAGGCGCCGCGCACCCGTACTCCTCTGCGCTACGCCCAAACGAAAAAGGCGCCGTAAGAACGGCGCCCCGAATCGACCCGCGGACGATTCGTTAGGCTTTGAGTTCGATGTCGACGCCGGCCGGCAGGTCGAGATGCATCAGCGCGTCCATCGTCTTGGGCGAGGCTTGCAAGATGTCGATGAGGCGCTTGTGCGTGCGCATCTCGAAGTGCTCGCGGCTCTTCTTGTCGACGTGCGGCGAGCGGTTCACGCAGAACCGGTTGATCTCGGTCGGAAGCGGAACCGGGCCGCTGACGAAGGCGCCCGTGCGCTTCGCCGTATCGACGATCCGCTCCGCCGATTGATCGAGGACCTTGTGGTCGTAGGCCTTGAGGCGGATGCGGATCTTTTGCTTTGCCATCTCTATTCGTTGATCGACGTAACGACGCCGGCGCCGACGGTGCGGCCGCCCTCGCGAATCGCGAAGCGCAGTCCCTCTTCGCACGCGATCGGGGTGATCAGCTCGACGTCCATCTGAACGTTGTCGCCCGGCATGACCATCTCGACGCCTTCCGGCAACTTGATCGTTCCGGTCACGTCGGTCGTGCGGAAGTAGAACTGCGGACGGTAGTTGGCGAAGAACGGCGTGTGGCGGCCGCCCTCTTCTTTCGAGAGGACGTACACCTCGGCTTTGAACTTCGTGTGCGGCTTGATCGAGCCGGGCTTGGCCAGAACCTGGCCGCGCTCGATCTCGTTGCGCTCGATACCGCGCAGCAGCACGCCGACGTTGTCGCCGGCGATGCCGATGTCGAGCAGCTTGCGGAACATCTCGATGCCGGTGACGACCGACTTGCGCGCTTTCGTCGGTCAGTCCGACGATCTCGATTTCCTCGCCGACCTTTACCTGGCCGCGCTCGACGCGGCCCGTGCCGACCGTACCGCGGCCGGTGATCGTGAAGACGTCTTCGACCGGCATCAGGAACGGCTTGTCGACGGCGCGCTCGGGCGTCGGGGATGTAGACGTCGACGGCATCCATCAGCGCGAAGATCGGGTCGGCATCCGGGTCGCCCCGCTTGCCGCTCGACTGCAGCGCCTTGAGCGCCGAGCCGCGGATGACCGGGATGTCGTCGCCGGGGAACTCGTACTTCGAGAGCAGTTCGCGCACTTCCAGTCTCGACCAGCTCGAGCAGCTCCTCGATCGTCGACCATGTCGACCTTATTGAGGAACACGACGATGTACGGGACGCCGACCTGGCGCATGAGCAGGATGTGCTCGCGCGTCTGCGGCATCGGGCCGTCGGTCGCCGACACGACCAGGATCGCGCCGTCCATCTGAGCGGCGCCGGTGATCATGTTCTTGATGTAGTCGGCGTGACCGGGGCAGTCGACGTGCGCGTAGTGGCGCATCGACGTCTCGTACTCTTGGTGCGAGATCGCGATCGTAATCCCGCGCTCCTTCTCTTCGGGCGCGTTGTCGATGTCGTCGACGCTCTTCTTCGCGATGTTCGAGTTCTCGGTGGCGAGGCAATTGATGATCGCCGCCGTGAGCGTCGTTTTGCCGTGATCGACGTGACCCGTCGTGCCGATGTTGACGTGCGGTTTGCTACGGTCGAATTTTGCCTTGGCCATTTTTTCTCATTACTTCCTTACTGCGCTGGTGATGTTGCGGCCGGCTTACGCGGCCGGCTTTTTGCCCTGAGCTTTGGCGACGATCTCTTCCTCGACGGACTTCGGCGCCTTTTCGTAGTGAGCGAACTCCATCGTGTAGGTCGCGCGGCCTTGCGTAGCGGACCGCATGTCGGTCGCGTACCCGAACATTTCCGAGAGCGGGCACGTTGGCGGTGATCGTGACCGCCGCGCCGGCAACTTCCTCGCTCGACATGATCATGCCGCGGCGGCGGTTGAGGTCGCCGTTGATGGCGCCGAGATAGTCCTTCGGCGTCGTCACTTCGACTTTCATGATCGGTTCGAGCAGGATCGGTCCGGCCGCTCGATTCGCTTCCTTGAACGCCATCGAACCGGCGATCTTAAAGGCCATTTCCGAGGAGTCGACGTCGTGGTAGCTGCCGTCGAACGCCGTCACCTTGATGTCGAGGACCGGGTAGCCCGCGAGCACGCCGCTCTCGGCGGCCTCGCGCACGCCCTCGGAGATCGCCTTCGAGTACTCCTTGGGAACGGCGCCGCCGACCATCGGCCCAGACAAACTGATAACCCTTATTCGTCTCGCCCGGTTCCAGCTTGATCCAGACGTCGCCGTACTGGCCCTTGCCGCCGGTCTGACGGATGAACTTGCCCTGCTTTTCGACGGTCTTCGTGATCGCTTCTTTGTACGCGACCTGCGGCTTGCCGACGTTCGCCTCAACTTTGAACTCGCGCTTGAGACGATCGAAGATGATCTCGAGGTGCAGCTCGCCCATGCCGCCGATGATCGTCTGCTGCGTCTCCTCGTCGGTGCGCATGCGGAACGTCGGGATCTTCCTGCGCCAAGCGGCCGAGGGCCGTGCCGAGCTTGTCCTGATCGACCTTCGTCTTCGGCTCGATGGCCTGGAAGATGACCGGCTCGGGGAAGACGATGTTCTCGAGGATGATCGGCTTCTTCTCGTCGCAGAGCGTGTCGCCGGTGCGCGTGTCGGTCAGGCCGACCGCCGCCGCGATGTCGCCGGCGCCGATCGCGTCGATATCTTCGCGGTGGTTGGCGTGCATGCGCAAGATGCGCCCGATGCGCTCCTTGCGGCCGCTGCGCGCGTTGTAGACGTAGCTGCCCTTTTCGAGCGTGCCCGAGTAAACCCGGAAATACGTGAGGTTCCCGTACGGGTCGGTCGCGATCTTGAAGGCGAGCGCCGCGAAGGGCTCTTTGTCGTCGGCCTTGCGCTCGATCTGTTTGTCGTCGTCGTTCGGGTCCATGCCGAAAATCGGCTTCGCATCCGAGCGGCGAAGGCAAGAAGTCGACCACGGCGTCGAGCAGCGGCTGGATACCCTTGTTCTTGAAGGCCGAGCCGCAGAGCATCGGCAGCACGGCGCCCGCGATCGTCGCCTTGCGCAGCGCGGCCTTGAGGCGGGGCACCGGGATCTCTTCGCCGGCGAAAAACATCTCGAGCAGCTCGTCGTCCTGCTCGGCGATCGCTTCGATCATGGCTTGGCGCCACTTCATCGCGAGATCGCGCAACTCGCCCGGTTCGACCTCTTCTTCGGCCATCGTCGAGCCGAGCGTCGTCGGTGTAAATAACCTTCTTCATCGTGAAGAGATCGACGACGCCTTTGAACTGATCCTCAGCTCCGATCGGCACCTGGATCGGTGTGGCGGGGGCGCCGAGCCGCTCGCGAATCTTGTCGACGCAATTGAAGAAGTCGGCCCCCATCCGGTCCATCTTGTTGACGAAGATGACCCGCGGGACTTTGTACTTGTTGGCTTGGCGCCAGACCGTCTCCGACTGGGGCTGCACGGCGGCCACCGAGTCGAACAACGCGACCAGGCCGTCGAGCACGCGCAGGCTGCGCTCGACCTCGACCGTGAAGTCAACGTGGCCAGGCGTATCGATGATGTTGATGCGCGTGTCGCGCCAGGTGCAAGCCGTCGCGGCGGAAGTGATCGTGATCCCGCGCTCCTGCTCTTGCACCATCCAGTCCATCGTGGCCGCGCCGTCGTGGACTTCGCCGATCTTATGCGTGCGGCCGGTGTAAAAGAGAATACGCTCGGTCGCGGTCGTCTTGCCCGCGTCGATGTGCGCAGCGATTCCGATGTTCCGAGTCCGCTCGAGCGGATACTCGCGTTGGAGTGCCATGTTCTCTTACCAGCGATAGTGCGCGAACGCTTTGTTTGCGTCCGCCATCTTATGGGTGTCTTCGCGCTTCTTGACGGTTGCGCCCTGATTGTTGGCGGCATCCATCAGCTCGGCCGCGAGCTTCTCTTCCATCGAATGGCCGGGACGCTTGCGCGCGTACTGAATCAGCCAGCGCATGGCCATCGCCTGGCGCCGGTCGGGACGCACTTCCATCGGGACTTGATAGGTGGCTCCGCCGACGCGCCGCGGCCGTACTTCGACCAGCGGCATCGCGTTGCCGAGCGCTTGCGTGAAGACGTCCATCGGATCGCGGCCCATCTTCTCTTGGACGATGTTGAGCGCGTCGTAGGTGATCCGCTCGGCCGTCGATTTCTTGCCGGCGAGCATGACCTTATTGATGAACCGCGCGAGCACTTTCGAGTTGAAGCGCGGATCGGGCAGAATCTGCCGTTTCGGGACGGCTCCCTTGCGTGGCATCTGCGGAAACTTCCCTTACTTCTTGGCGGAGCGCTTGGCCCCGTACTTCGAGCGGCCTTGTTTGCGGTTCGCGACACCCGAGGTGTCGAGCGTGCCGCGGATGATGTGGTAACGGATGCCCGGCAAGTCCTTGACGCGACCGCCGCGGATCAGCACCACCGAGTGCTCCTGCAGATTGTGGCCCACACCCGGAATATATGCCGTGACCTCTTCACCGTTGGTCAGCCGGACGCGCGCGACCTTACGGAGGGCCGAGTTCGGCTTCTTGGGCGTGATCGTCTTGACTTGCGTGCAAACGCCGCGGCGAAACGGATTCCCGCGAACTTCGAAGGTCCGCAAGGGCAGGTCGGGGTGACCCGGCTTCGGACCCGTTTGGGCCACTCGAAGCGCCGGCGCTTTGACCTTTTTCTCGATTTTCTGACGTCCCTTACGGACGAGCTGACTGATGGTCGGCACGCACTCTCCACGCAACGGCATCTCCTCGCGGAGACGCACACAAATTCCGCCCCACCGCCGGTGGGCCGGAACCTCCGGATTGTAGCAGGTTCCGGTCGAAGGCGTCAATGCGAAACGGCTAGCTCGTCTTTGCTGCGGGTTCAGGCGCAGACGGCGCGCGCGCAGGGTCCGAAGCCCCGAAAACGCGGCGGTCTACTCCGCTCGGAAACCGCTGCTTCGCCCAGGGCGGTGAGGCTATAGCGGATCTCCGCGGGATCCTCGCTTGGTTCCCAGGGCGTTTCAACCGGCTCGACTTGGTTGGGTCGGGTTTCGTCCATGCTTGCTTCCTTTCGCCTTACCGCCTCAGGATAGGACCGGATTGTGCCAGCATCCTGGCACAGCACAGCGACTTCCGGCCGGGAGCCGGCGAGCGGGGGCGGCCTGCGGCCGGTCGAATTTCGCGTCGCAACGGAGGATGCCGATGCGCCTGACTGCCGCCCAACTCGAAGAGTTCGACCGCGATGGGTTCCTGAGGTTCGAGAACCTCTTCTCCCGCGACGAGGTGGAAACGCTGCGCGCGGAACTCAACCGGATCTCGAAGGTCGACGATCCGTCGCTCATTCGCGAGCGCACCGGCGCGCTGCGGACCGTCTACCGTTCGCACGAGCTCGACGGTGCGACGCGTTCGCACGCCTTCCGCGCGCTGGCCTGCTCGCCGCGCTTTCTCGAGCCGGCCCAGCAAGTGCTGCGCGACGACGACTTGTACGTCTTCCACAGCAAGTGCAACATTAAGACCGCGATCGACGGAACGGTTTGGCTTTGGCATCAGGACTACGGGTATTGGCAGCACGACGGCGTGCCGACTTCGAACATGGCGACCTTCTTGGTCATGCTGGACGAAGCGACCGAACTGGGCGGTTGCCTCTACTTCATCCCCGGCAGCCACAAACTGCCGGTGCTGCCGGCTTCGAAAGACGAGACGACGACCTCGTACCCGCAGTGGGCGATTCACAAGGACGCGATGCGCGAACTCTTGCGCAACTCGCCCGAGCCCGTCGCGATCACCGGCGGTCCCGGCACCGCGGTGCTGTTCCACTGCAAGATCGTGCACTCGTCCGGGCACAACCTCTCCGCCAACGACCGCTGGCACGTCTACATGGCCTACAACCCGACGCGCAATCACCCCGAGCCGATTCCACCCAACCCGCGTCCGGACTACGTCGTCTCGACGAATTACACGCCGCTCGAGCTCATGCCCGACGACGCGATCCTCAAGTCGCCGGTCGGCGTCTAAGGACCGGCGCCGCTAGTAGCGCAAGTCGGCCGAGGCCAACGTGCGAGCGCCCTCACGCAAGCTGACGGCGCTCGGTTTTGCGACGTCCGCCGCGAGCGAGGCGACGGCGCCCTCGCGCGTCAGCATCCCGAGGTCGCGCTCGACGCCGTCGATGACCGCGACGACGTGCGTGCCGTTCGGAGGACGATCGGCAAGGACGTAGATCCAGCTTCCGTCGCGCGCGTAAAGCACTTTGGCGACAAGGCTTTGCCCGTGCGCCGGGGTCATCGAGACGTGCAGAAAGTGGCCGTGCACGACGTGTTCCCGCGCGTGGTCTTCCTGCGCGAGCTCGCCGCGCAGTTGCCCGTTCTGCACGAGCGAACCGCCGAGCGCGAGGGCCAAGACCGCAGCGGTCGCAAGCGGAGCGAAGGCGCGCAAGTGCGCCGGCGCAAAGCGCGGCCGGTCGCGTCCGGCCGGCGCGGCGAGCGACGCGCTGAGCCGTCCTGTCAACGCCGCACTCGGCCGATGGCTCGGCAAGGCGGAGGCCAACGCCGCGACGGTCTCTTCGGCCTGCCCGATGAGTCGCAGGCACGCATCGCACGTCGCAACGTGCGCGTCGATCCCGGCGCGTTCGCCGTCGTCCAGCAATCCCAGCGCGTACGCTTCCGCCAGGTCAGGGATGTGGCGGCCGCTCACGCCGGGGCCTCGGGGCCGAGCTCGCCTTGCAGTTTGCGCAACCCGAGCAAGACGCGGCTTTTTACCGTGCCTAGCGGAAGGCCGTACTTGTCGGCGATCTCGCGCTGCGAGAGGTTGTCGAAGAAGGCGCTTTCGAGCGCCGTCCGCTGTTCCGCGGGAAGGCGCGCCAGCGCCGCGCGGACGCGCGCCGCCTCGACGTGATCGACCGGCACCGGCGCCGCTTCGGGCACCGGCTCGAGACGAAACGCCTTCTTCTCACGCTCGGCGCGCCGCGCGGCACTGCGCAGCCGGCTCAACGCTTCGTTCCGGACGCAGCCGATGAGGAAGGCGCGCAGCGAGCCGCGCTCTTGCCGGAAGGAGTCCGGCGTGCGCCAAACTTTGAGCAAGGCGTCGTGCACGCAGTCCTCCGCATCGGCGGCGTTGCGCAGAACCGCGCGCGCGACCGAGTACAACTCCACCGCGTAGCACTCGTAAGCGGCTTCGAGCGCGGCCGGCCGTCGAGCCACAAAGCCGGCCGCAAGCGCGCCGGCGTCGCCGTCCATCGTGGCCCGGTTCTGCGGCACGCCGGCTTATCCCAGGGCATGCTGTTCGACGAGGGGGATCGGCGTACCGAGGGCGACGGTCCGATATCCGAGCTCGCCGAGCAAATGATCCGGCGGCACGACGAGCGGCCCGGGTTTATCGGCCGTTCCCGGTTTGGGCTGCGGGTACGCCGTTGAGTCGGCGGTGAAGAACCGGATGTTGCCCTCGCTATGTTCCATGATTTGATGGATGTGGCCGTTGAGAACGGTAACGCTGGCAAAAGGCTGTAAGAGCGCGAGCGCCTTCGAGCCATCCTCCGTTTCCCATCCCCAGGTTGGAAACAGTGCGTAGAGCGGAACGTGTCCGAAAACGACAATCGGCGTGCTTTTCTTCTGCGCGGCCAGATCGGCTTTGAGCCAATCGATTTGATCCTGGCCGAGTAAGCCGTTCTTCTCGAAGTTGAACACGTTGACCAGGGCGACGAAGTGCACCCCGTGCATGTCGAACGAGAACCACGGGTTCGCGGCGTCCTTGCGTCCGAACGCGGCGAAGAACGCTTTCCCGTTGTCGCCGATGAAATCGTGCTCGCCGGGAATCGTGACCAGCGGGGCCTTGAGGTTTCCCAGCAGGCTCTTGGCCGCGTCGAATTGCGCCGGTTTCGAGAGGTGCGTGACGTCGCCGGTGTGGATGACGAATGCAGGCTGCACCGGCAGCGCATTGATCCGCTCGATCGTCAGCTGCAGCGTATCTGCGACGTGATCGTTGGCGGGCTGGTTGAAGCCGATGTGGCTATCGCTGATCTGGACGAAGTTGAAGGCCCCTGCCGGCACGTCGGCCAGCGCGGTCGCGCGCAGCGTTCCCACACCGGAGAGGGTAAACGCGATTCCGGCGCCGGTCCAGCCGACGTGATCGAGAAAGTCGCGACGTTTCACGTTACTTGTCACCTTTCTGCGCGTCCGGCAGGACGACGACGACGGCTTTCATGTAGGGATGAAGCGCGCAGAAATACGCGTACTTCCCCGGCTTCGTGAAGGTGTGCGTCCAACTGTCGTGTGTGTCGAGGCCGCCCGAGTCAAACGATTTGTCGTCGGCGGTGACGGTGTGTGCGTCGCCGTCGTCGTTGATGAATTGGACGGTATCGCCGACGTGAACGGTCACGGAGGTGGCGTGGTAGGCGAAGTCGCGAATGTGCACCACGGCGGCGGGGGTCGGGCTCGCCGTGGCCGTCGCGGCGGCCAGGAGAGCGGTTAAGATGATCTTCATGACCGTCCTACGCCGCCGCTCCGGCCTCCGGATGACTCTGCGGATCTCGTCCGCCTAGGGCGTATGAAGCGGGGGGCCTTGGGCTTCGAGCGCGTGCTCGGCGGCCTCGTTCTCTTGCTGGATCGTGAGCGGTGCGGTGTCCGAAAACGCCCGTTTGAAAGCGGGAGCGGGCAGCGCGACGGCGCCGGGCGGCGTGCCCTTCACGAGGATCGCGACGTACTCGGCGACGGTCTTGCCGCTGTTCACGTCGACCAAGACGAGATGCGTGCCGGGAGTTTGCAAGAGTTGCGCCGGCGCACTCGTCGTTTCGGCGCTTGCGACGCCGCCGCTGCCGAGCAGCGCGGCCAGAGCGATTGCGGGGATCGGGCTTTTCATGATGCCGTCCTTCGTTCTTTCGTCGGTTGTGGGCGTCAAAGCGACGCTCATCGAAATCGATACGCCGCCGCCGAACGCCGCGGATGACACCCTCGAATGCGCGTCCTCGCGCGTCGTGCAAAAAGAAAACGCCCTCACGAGGTGAGAGCGTTCGTTGCTGCTAGCACGTGCGAACGATCGTACGATGCGCTACGCGCCGTTAGTTCAGGATCTGGTCGATTTGATCGAAGGGCGACTGCGCGGGTGCAGCTGCGGCGGAGTCGGGATGCGCTCGCGGTGGCCAGAGCGGCGAACCGGGCTGCTGCGGAAATCCCGGTCCGACCGGTTGCGGGCGCGGACCGTCCGCGCGCGTCACGAGATAGCCTCCGAGATCGACGCCGCTGGCCTGCGCGTTCACGTCGACCCCGCCGTTACCGTTCGTCTTGAGCGTCGTCGAAATCTGTCCGCCCGAAGCGTTCGTATCGCTGACCGTGAGCGATCCGTCGCCGTTCAACGTCACCGACTCGCCGCCGCCGAGCTGCGCGGTTTGACCCGGCTGCAGCGTGACGTCGTTCCCGTAAGAACTGATGCGGTACTGACCCGAGGCGTTCAGGGACACGACGGTGTTGCCGCTCGCCGTCGCGATGGAGGCGCTTTGGTTCATCGTGACGCCCTGTGCATTGGGCTGGCTGGCTTGCGTCGCGATGCGGTAGCTGCCCGCGAACGAATTCGAATCGAGCAGGTCGGCGTGCGAACGCATGTTGTCCCAGGAGCCTTTCAGCGTTTGGCCTTGCGCGTTCGTTCCGTCGAACGTATCGTGCGGATCGCCCCACGAACTCGCCGAGGCGTTCGAGAAATAAGCCTCTTGGCTTCCGAAAGGCGCCGGGCACGCCGCTGCGTTGCCGGACGAAGCTCCACAGGCGGCCGGATTCCCCGGCGAAGCGCCTCCCTGCGCCGGATTCGCGGAGCCTGCCGTCGCGCCCGAGCCGTACCAGGCGGCGATTTGGTTGAACAGATTGTTGACGTACGACGCGAAGCCTGACATCAGCGCCGAAAGTCCGCTGCCGCCGTCGCCGCCGAAACTTCCTCCGACTCCGCCGTAGACCCCCGAACCCGGAAATCCAGCGATCATCGCATCGGACTGAGCACGCGGGACCGCGGCGCCCGGACCATTCCCCTGACCCAGTGCCGTCTCCGGCAACTGCGAAGGCAAACCCGCGTAGGGCGAGTTGAGCAAGTTATTACCAATCCACGACATCGCTTTCTCCCTTGGCCGATCGCCTGCGAATGTGTCCGCGCATCCATCACGCAGGGAGGCGAAACGGCAAGGGCACTAGCGTCCGAGGAGCGCTAAATTTCCCATTCGTACGAATTCCAAAAGCTCGAGACGGCGTGGGCGGGGCGGTAGTTCTTGAAATCGGTATTCGTAATGGAGATGCGCCGTGCATAAGAGGTAACGATGAACGGAACGCGCTCGGCCAAGATCGCTTGGATCGTGTCGTACGCGCGTTTTCGGACCGCCCGATCGTTCGTTCCCAGCGCCGTACGCTCGGCGGCATCGAGGGTCGGGTCGCAAAAGCGGTAGACGTTCTGACCGTTCGGCGGGATCTGATCGCACATCCAAAGGGTCGAGTCGTCGGGATCGACGCCGTTGATCCAGGAGAGGATGCCCACGTCGTACTTTCCGGTTTGGATGATCCCGCCCGCTCCGTAACTCGCGAAGTACAGCGACGAGACGTAGTTCTTGACCGAGGCCTCGATGCCGATATCGTGCCAATCGCGCTGAACGATGACCGCGATCGCCGTGCCGTTTGCCGAACCTTGGACGCCGGCGATGAGCAGTTGCAGTCGCTGGCCGTCCTTGACGCGAACGCCGTCCGATCCGAGCTTCCAGCCGGCGGCGTCGAGCAGCGCGCGCGCCTTGGCCTGGTCGTAATCGTAGCGAACGGTATGCGGATTGTATGCCCACGAAAAACTCGGCTGGTCGGTGTATCCCGGCACGTTGACGCCGTGACTGACGTCGGCAATGAGCCGTTTGATGTCGATCGCGAGCCAGAGCGCGCGGCGTACGCGCACGTCGGCAAGCACCGGGCTTCGAACGTTGAGCGCTAGCTGGCCGTACTGCGTAAACGTCGTGAGCTGGGTTCGCGCACCGGCGATGCCGGCGTACTGCGGGTAGTTCGCGGCCGCACCGTTGTATTCGAGATCGGCCTCGTGCGACTTGAGCAAGGTGACGATCGTGTTCTCGTCGGGAATGGGCGTGTACCAGATCTCGCGCAGCTTCGGCGCTCCGCGCCAGTAGTGCGGGTTCGCCCGGAAGACGATCTTCGAGCCGCGTTGCCAGCGTTCCATGACGAACGGCCCCGTCCCGACGGGTTTGCTGTTGAACTGGACGTGGTTCAGATCGCCGAACTTCCCCAGCAGGTGGACGGGAAGCACGACGTACGGATTGCCGCTCGGTCCGAAAAACGTGCTGATGAACGGGGCGTACGGCCGCCTCAGGTGGACGACGATCGTCCAGGGGTCCTTGCGCTCGATCGAATCGATCAGGTCGTACCCCACCGTGGAGGGCACGTTGTTCCGTTTGTTCATCACGGCGTGCCACGTGAAGATGACGTCGTCCGCGCTAAACGGGACGCCGTCCTGCCAACTGACGCCCTTGCGCAAGTGATAGGTGATCGTTCGATTGTCGCGCGAGATGCCGCCGTTCTCGAGCGATGGAACGACCGTCGCGAGCTCCGGGACCATTTCGTTCCGGTCGCTGTAGTTGAAGAAGTAGCCGCCCCAAAGGTACGCCAAGTCGGTGTCGATTTGATAGTTTCCGACGAGCGGATTGAGCGCGTCGGGTTCCGCGATGTCGACGATCCGCAGCAGCCCGTGGTGGGTCCAAGCGTTGCCGGACGAGGCCGGACCGCTGCCGCCGACCCGCGTGCAGGCCGCCAACGCGGCGCAGGCGACGAGTGCCCGGAGAACCGCAGCGCCGCCTCTCACCGGTCGATCAGTTCCAGAAGCTGCGGGTACACACGCGCCACAACGGCGGGCGAACGCAGCGGTTCGATGATGTCGTGCGAGGGCGGCAAGCCGCGTAGACGCACCGTTTCGACGATCCCGGGCGAACGCGCGCTCCACATCCGGGCAAGCCGCAGCGCGCTGCGATTATTGACGGTCGTCTCGCTGGCGTTGACGACCATGGCGATTTCGCGGGCCTTCGGTGCCCGCATGCGGGCCGCATCGAACAGGCCCAGCGCGAAGCGATAGGCTTCGGCGATCGCATGCGTCGGGTAGCGCGGGTACCCGTGCGCCGGCATCTGGCGTTCGCGCAGAAACGGATCCCACCACATGAAGCGGTTCGGCAAACGCAGCGCCAGCCGCATGGCGGACGGCCCTGCCGCGTGCGGAACGCCGTTGATTCCGAGAAACGGCGCGATGCTGACCACCCGGTCGACGGCCTGATCCTGCGCGATCCAGGCCGCGAGTAAGCCGCCGACCGAAAAGCCCGCAACGATGACGCGGTCGCCGAGTTCGCGCGCGCGCGTAACGGTGTCCCGGGTAAACGACTCGAGCTCCTCGGCCGTCAAATCTTCGAGCGCCGTCGTCAAACGGTCGGCGTGACCGTGGTGCGGCAGCCGCGGAATCAGCACGTTCGCGCCGCGCTGATAGAGGAGCCGGCCGAACGCGGAGAACTGCTCGGGGCTGGCGGTCAAGCCGTGCAGCAGGACGAACGCTTTGCTCGCCCGCACGCCGTGGCTCAACAGAATCGAAGGATTCGAGATGAAACCGGGCGGCGTCGCGGGAGGCACGATGCATACGTTCGCCGCCGGAGCGGCATTGCTTGGTGCCCGGCCCGGCCCTCGGGGCATGGTTCGGGCGGACACCGCGCCGAGCGTGCCAAAGTTCTCGCTGCCGTGATTCCCGAACGTATCGAGCCGCAGAGCGCGGCCGACTATCTGGCAGTCATGTCCCGCGCCATCTTCCAAGCCGGACTGAGCTGGAAGCTGATCGCTTCGAAGTGGGACGACTACCTGCGCCTCTTCGAAGGCTTCGATCCGGTTCTGGTGGCCGCGTTCGACGACACGGACGTCGCGCGCATCATGGAGGACGGCGGGGTCGTGCGCACGCGCAAGAAAATCGTCGCCACGATCGAGAACGCGCGCACGCTGCTCGCGCTCGAACGCGAGCGCGGCAGCTTCCGTACGTACTTGCGGTCGTTCGACGGTTATTCCGCGCTCGCCGCCGATTTGCGCAAACGCTTCGCCTTTCTCGGCGAACTGAGCGCCTACTACTTTCTGTTCCGCGTCGGCGAACCGGTGCCGCGTTTCGAAGAATGGGAAACGACCGTCCCGGGCGACCACCCCCGCATGCGCGAAATGGTCGCGCTTGCACGCTCGCAGGGCGTCTCACCGGAGACTCCCTAACGGACGAATCGATCCCGCGGATGGTTTCGTCCGCGAAAAGAAGGGAAGAATCCGCCCATGAGCATCTTGGCATGGATCTTGGTCGGTTTAATCGCGGGGTTTCTCGCGAAGGCTTTCGTTCCCGGTGAGGGCCCCGGCGGCATCATCGGCGATCTCGTCGTCGGAATCGTCGGCGCCCTTCTCGGCGGATGGATCTTCAACTTGTTGGGGCATTCGTCCGTGACGGGCTTCAATCTGTACAGCATCTTCGTCGCACTGATAGGCGCGATCGTGCTGCTGGTACTCCTGCGCGCAATCGGCGGACGCCGCACCGTCGCATAACACCGCAAAGGGTCGATCCGCTCTGGGGTCGGCCCTTTTTCTTTTCCCCGGCGCTCGCTGGGAAAGCGCGCTGCTGCGGCGTAGTCTGACGAAGTGGATCACCTCATCGCGGCCCGCGCGCAGATGGGAACGTCGCTAGCCTTCCACTACGTCTTCGCCTCTCTCGGCGTGGGACTCCCGTTGCTGCTAGTGGTGGTCGAAGGACGCTGGCTGCGTACGCGCAACCGCATCGACTACGACATCGCTCGCACCTGGTCGCGGGCGATGCTCTTACTCTTCGCGATCGGCGCCGTCTCGGGAACGACGCTGTCGTTCGAGCTCGGTCTGCTCTGGCCGCAATTCATGCAGCAAGCCGGAGCGATCGTCGGGATCCCGTTTTCGGCCGAGGGCTTCGCTTTCTTCATCGAGGCGATTTTCGTCGGCATCTATCTCTACGGCTGGGATAAAGTCGCGCCACTCACCCATTGGTTTTGCGCCATCGCGATCGCCGTCGCGGGCGCGGCCTCCGCGATCTTCGTGGTCAGCGTCAACGCCTGGATGAACACGCCCGCCGGTTTCGCGCTGGTGGCGGGCAAGCCGGTCGCCGTCGATCTCGTGCGCGCATTTTTCAACCCGGCGTTTTGGACCGAAGCGGTGCATACGACGCTCGCGGCGTACGTCTTCGCCGGCTTCGCCGTCGCGGCGGTGGCGGCGTGGACTTCCTTACGGACGCCGGGCGAGCCGCGCGCCGCCGAGGCGCTCAAGATCGGGATGTACGTCGCCGCGCTCGCCATACCGCTGCAAATCGTCGCCGGCGACGTCTCGGCGCGCTTCGACGCGTACAACGAGCCCGTGAAATTCGCTGCGTCCGAAGCGGACTTTCAGACCGCGCGCGGGGCGCCGCTCCTCATCGGCGGAATCGCCGACGCGGCGGCACGCCGGGTACGCGGCGGAATCGAACTCCCGTACCTGCTGAGTTTCCTGGCCTTCGGCGATCCTCAGGCGGAAGTGCGCGGGCTCGACGCGTTTCCGCGTGCGGACGAACCGCCGGTCGAGGTCGTGCATCTCAGTTTCGATACGATGGTGGGCAGCGGAACGGCGCTCTTGCTCGTCGCCCTCTGGTGGGCCGCCGCAACGCGCTTCGGCCGGCGTTCGCCCGGCGTTTGGCTCGCGCGCGCGCTCGTGCTGTCCGGCTTCCTTGCCTTCGTCGCAATGGAAGCCGGCTGGTTCGTCACGGAATTCGGCCGGCAACCCTGGGTCGTGCAGGGCTTGCTGCGCACGCGCGATGCGGTGACGACCGCGCCCGCACTCGACCTCGCGTTCTACGGCTTCACGCTGTTGTACGTCTTCCTGGCCGCAACCCTCGTCTTCTTGTTGCGGCGGATTCCCGCGCCGCCGGCGCCCGAGCCGGCGGCAAGCGCTCCCGTTTCGCGAGTCGCCGCGTGACGACCGAAACGCTGGTTGCGCTCGTCGCCCTGCTGGGCATCGCGCTCTACGCGATATTCGGCGGCGCCGATTTCGGCGGCGGCGTTTGGGACGCCCTGGCGAGCGGTCCGCGCCGCCAGGAGCAGCGCGCGGCGATCGGACACGCGATCGGGCCGGTTTGGGAAACCAATCACGTCTGGCTGATCTTCTGCATCGTCCTGCTGTTCACGTGCTTCCCGCCGGCGTTCGCTTCCCTCGCGATCGGTCTGTACGTTCCGCTGACGTTCGCGCTTGTCGGAATCATCTTGCGCGGTGCCGCCTTCGCTTTTCGCTCGCAGCAGTATCGCGCGGAATCGATGGCGCAATTTTGGGGTCACGTTTTCGGAATCGCCAGCACGGTCACGCCCTTCTTCTTCGGGCTCTGTGTCGGCGGTCTCGCGGCAGGGCACTACGCTTGGACGTCCCCATTCGCGTTGACCGTCGGGTTCTTCGCCGTCACGCTCTGCGCTCAAGTCGCCGCGGTTTTTCTGACGATGGAGTCGTCCGGCGAGCTGCGCGAGGATTTCCGCTGGCGAGCGATCGTCGCGACGTTCGCGCTGGCTGCGGCCGGCGCGCTCGCGCTTGCCGTCGCCGCGCTCACCACGCCCGCGACCTTCGCCTCGCTGCTGCGCGCGCAAGCGCTGCCGGCGATCGCCACGGCGATGCTGCTCGGCCTGTTGGTGCTCGCTTTCCTATGGACGCGGCGTTTCGCCCCGGCGCGCGTCGCCGTCGCACTCGAAACCGTCGCGATTCTGGTCGGCTGGTACGCCGCGCAGGCGCCGTATCTGATCCCGGGCGAGATGACCTACGCGGAAGCTGCCGCGCCCGAAATCACGCTCCGCGCCTTTCTTTGGATCGCGGGAGCGGGCGCCGTACTCCTCGTACCCTCGCTGCTATTCTTGCTCCGCCTCTTCAAGTCCGAGTCGCCCGCATAGAAAAAACCCCGGCTAAGCAGCCGGGGTTTTTTGGGCTCGCTTTCGCGCGCCTTACAGGTCTTCGGGGTTGATGCCCTTCTTGACATACTGCGTGCTCTTGGGCGGGGCGACGACGGCCACGTCGGTGCCGTACTCCCCCTCGTAGTGCACGGTTTGCTCGAGCGGCGGACGGCGGTCCTGGAAACCGCTGACGAGTTTCGAGCCGTAGACGACGGGTTCGGGTTCCATCTCGTAGTCGGCCGGATCGAAGATCGCGCTCTTAGGACGGCCGTCCTCGTCGAGGTCCTGCCCTTCGGGCTCGATCACGACGTTGCGGTAGCGCGACATGCCCGTACCGGCGGGGATCAGTTTCCCGATGATGACGTTTTCCTTGAGCCCGAGCAGGGGGTCGTGCTTCCCCTTGATCGCCGCATCGGTCAGGACGCGCGTCGTCTCTTGGAAGCTCGCCGCCGACAAGAACGACTCCGTCGCGAGCGACGCCTTCGTCACGCCGAGCAAGACTGGCTTGCCTTCCGCGACCTTCTTGCTGTCCGCCAGCTGTTTCTCGTTCTCTTCGTTGAAGATCGAGGATTCGATCAGCTGGCCTGGCAGCATCCGCGTGTCGCCGCCGTCGACGATCTTGACCTTGCGTAGCATCGAGCGAACGATCGTCTCGATGTGCTTGTCGTTGATGTCGACGCCCTGCGAGCGGTAGACCTTTTGGACTTCCTGGACGAGGTACTGCTGGAGCGCGTTCTCGCCCTTGTACTCGAGGATCTCGTGCGGATCGAGCGAGCCTTCGTTGAGCTGATCGCCCGCTTCGACCTTCTGTCCCTCGGCCGCCATCAAGTGGGTGTTGTGCGGCACGTCGTATTCGTGCGCCTCGCCGTGCGAATCGGTCACCGTGACGATGCGCTTGGACTTCTCGTCGCGGATGCTGACCGTGCCCGCGACCGTCGAGATCGTGGCCTTGCCCTTGGGCTTACGCGCTTCGAAGATTTCCTCGACGCGCGGCAGACCCGTGATGATGTCCTCGGTCGCCACGCCGCCCGTGTGGAAGGTACGCAGCGTCAGCTGCGTGCCGGGCTCGCCGATCGACTGGGCGGCGATGATGCCGACCGCCTCGCCGATGTCGACGCGCCGGCCCGTGGCCAGGTTGCGTCCGTAGCACATGGCACACACGCCGTACTTCGCCTGACAGGTCAGCACGGAACGGATCTTCACCGTCGTGATCCCCGCGTCGACGATGGCCTTGGCCTTCTCTTCGTCGATCTCTTCGTCGCGGGCAACCAGCTTGGTCTTCGGTTTGGCCGGATCTTTGACGTCCTCGGCCGCGCGCCGCCCGACGATGCGGTCGGAGAGCGGTTCGATGATTTCCTTGCCGACGGCGATATCGTACACGGTGATGCCCTGCGTCGTACCGCAGTCGTCTTCGCGCACGATGACGTCCTGTGCCACGTCGACCAGGCGCCGCGTGAGGTAGCCCGAGTCGGCCGTGCGCAGCGCGGTGTCCGCCAGACCCTTGCGCGCGCCGTGCGTCGAGATGAAGTATTCGAGGACAGTCAGGCCTTCTTTAAGCGACGCCTTGACCGGGATCTCGAGAATGCGTCCCGAGGGGTCGGACATGAGACCGCGCATGCCGCCGAGCTGCTTGACCTGCGAGATCGAGCCGCGCGCGCCGGACGTCGCCATCATGAAGACCGGATTCATCGGGTTTTGTGCCGCCTGCATCGCAGCCGTCACGTCTTCCGACGCCTTCGACCAGATTTCGATCGTCTTGTTGTACTGCTCGTCGTCGTTGATGAAGCCTTGCTCGAAGTAGTCTTGGAGCTTATCGACCGCGTCTTGCGCGGTGTCGAGGATCTCGTACTTCTCCTGGGGCACGACGATGTCGCTGATCGAAACCGTCGTTCCCGAACGGGTCGCGTAGCGGAAGCCGAGCGCCTTGATGGCGTCGAGAAACTCCGCGGTCTCGGCGTTGCCGTGACGGCGATAGCATTCCGTGATCATCTTGCGCAGCGCGGACTTGTCGACGATGTGGTTGCGGAACGGCTCGTTCCAGCTTGCCGGGAAGGCCTCGTTGAAAATCACCCGGCCGACCGTGGTGCGAATCAACTCGCCGCCGATGCGCACGCGGATCCATTCCTGCAGCTCGATGACGTCGTGATCGTAGGCCGTGATGGCCGCGGTCGCGTTTTCGAAGGCGCGCAGGTTCTCAGCTTCCGGTGCCCCGTCGGCGCCGGTTTTCTTGACTTTGGCTTTGCCGTTGGTGGCCGGAGCCATCACCTCGGGCGGAACGCTGAAGTCGTCGGGAATCGCGCCCTTGGCGGGACCGCGATACTCGTCGCGCTGGAACGTGAGGTAATAGAGGCCCAAGACCATGTCCTGGGTCGGAATGGAAACCGGCTGACCGAAGCTTGGCTGCAGGATGTTGTTCGAGGACAGCATCAAGATGCGCGCTTCGGCTTGCGCGCCGGCGGAAAGCGGAAGGTGAACGGCCATCTGGTCGCCGTCGAAGTCCGCGTTGTACGGCGTGCAGACGAGCGGATGCAGATGGATCGCCTTGCCCTCGACCAGCACGGGCTCGAAGGCCTGGATGCCGAGGCGGTGGAGCGTGGGTGCGCGGTTGAGCAGCACCGGGTGCTCGCGAATCACTTCGTCGAGCACGTCCCAGACTTCGGGGCGCACGCGTTCGACCATGCGCTTCGCGCTCTTGATGTTGTGGGCTTGGCCGTGATCGACCAGCTTTTTCATCACGAACGGTTTGAAGAGCTCGAGCGCCATCTCTTTGGGCAAGCCGCACTGGTGCAGCTTGAGGTTCGGGCCGACGACGATGACCGAACGGCCTGAATAGTCGACGCGCTTGCCGAGCAAATTCTGCCGGAAGCGACCCTGCTTACCTTTGAGGATGTCGGAGAGCGATTTGAGCGGACGGTTGTTGGGACCCGTGACGGGACGCCCGCGCCGGCCGTTGTCGATCAGCGCGTCGACTGCTTCTTGCAGCATGCGCTTCTCGTTCTTGATGATGATCTCGGGCGCGGACAGTTCGAGCAACCGCTTGAGGCGGTTGTTACGGTTGATGACGCGCCGGTAGAGGTCGTTGAGGTCGGACGTGGCAAAGCGGCCGCCGTCGAGCTGGACCATCGGGCGCAGTTCGGGCGCGATGACCGGCACGGCCGAGAGGATCATCCACTCCGGCTTATTGCCCGAGTTGAGGAACGCTTCGACGACCTCGAGGCGCTTGATCGCCTTGATCCGCTTCTGGCCGGTGACTTCTTTGAATTCCTTGCGCAGCTCTTCCTGAAGCTTGCGCAGGTTCAAGTCGCGCAGCAGCTCGCGGATCGCTTCCGCGCCCATGCCCGCCTTGAAGGCGTTGCCGTACTTGTCGCGCGCTTCGCGGTACTTCTGCTCGGTCAGGATCTCGCGCTTGGTCAGCGTGGTGTTGCCCGGATCGATGACGATATAGGCGGCGAAGTAGATGACCTTCTCGAGCTGGCGCGGCGACATGTCGAGCAGGATGCCGATGCGCGAGGGCACGCCCTTGAAATACCAGATGTGCGTGACCGGCGTCGCGAGCTCGATGTGGCCCATCCGTTCGCGGCGCACTTTGGCGCGCGTGATCTCGACGCCGCAGCGATCGCAGATCATGCCCTTGAAGCGAATCCGCTTGTACTTGCCGCAGTGGCATTCCCAGTCTTTGGTCGGTCCGAAGATCTTCTCGCAGAACAACCCGTCGCGTTCGGGTTTGAGGGTGCGGTAGTTGATCGTTTCGGGCTTCTTCACCTCACCGAACGACCAAGCGCGGATCTGTTCGGGGCTGGCGAGACCGATGCGCATCGCATCGAAATTGTTGACGTCGAGAAGATTCATTCAGTCCTCATGCCGGGGCTCGCGGATCGGTCAGACGGCCAAAACACAATCAGGGCTCGACGTCCGTCGCTCCCTGAAATCCATCTATTTGCCGCGCGGCATAGGAAGGTATTGTACCGCGTCCTGGCAAGCGCGTCAAGCTTTCGCGTTAGGCTCCCTGGCGGCAGGGCGGCGCGGATGGGGCGGCCGCCGCCTTGGTGACGCTTACCTCAGCGTTTACTGTGCGCGTGCGCGGCTTCGCGCCCTCCCATGCTCTCGAATAGACCAGGGTAAACCGTGTTTTTCCAGCTGCCAGCGCCCGGAACTCCCACATCTGCTCAGACCTTCCACCGACGGACTGGCGGGGTGGAGGCGGGACCCACGTCGCGGTTAGGCGGCCTATCGCTGCCTTCGGTGCTTGGGCGAGACTCCAGCTGTAGCCGGTACCCGGGCTGCTCTCCAGCCAGAAGGCAAACACGCCTCCGGCCGGGACCGAGTACGCCCGGTCCTCGACTTTGCGGACCCAAGGGTCTGGGGTCAGTGTGACGGGCGGCGATTCGACGAACGTGGCCTTTACAACCGCCTTACCACAGGGCAGCAGCGTCCCGGAAGGCTGGGGCGGCCGCCGATCCGTCACCGCGATTCCAGGCGCCGACGTCAAGATAAGCATCAAAAAGAGCCCGGGAATCACCCCGGGCCCTTTCTTTTCTCGCGCGGCCGCTCCGCCTAGTAGTCGTCCTCGACGCTGAGCGGGGTCTCTTCCTCGTCGTCCTCGGCTTCGGGCTCTTCCTCTTCTTCCTCGAGCACATAGCCTTCGTCGACGTCTTCCTCTTCCGCGACCGCGGGCTCTTCCTCGAGCGTCTCTTCCGTCAGCTCGTCGGGTAAACCGGCGATGCGTCCGAGTCCGCCTTCCTCGAGGTCCGGCGAGGCGGGGATGATGCTGCGGGGCGAGGCGGTCGCGGCGGCGACTTCCTCGTCGCTCGCCTCGGCTTCCTCATCCTCCTCGGCTTCTTCGTCGCCTTCGGCGATCTCGGTGGCGAGGCCGCCCAGACCCGCCACGGCTTCGGCCGCGCGCAGCTGTTCGGCTTCGCGTTGCGCCGCGACCGTTTGGGCGAGACGCGGATCCTCGTCGCCGACGAGCAGGCCGATATCCTTGGCGGTCTCGGTCATGTCGTCGTCTTGGATCTTGATCTCGATCTCTTCGCGGTTCTCGGTGAGCACCTTGACGTCGAGCGCCAGCGATTGGAGTTCCTTGATAAGGACCTTGAACGATTCGGGAACGCCGGGTTCCATCACGTTCTCGCCCTTGACGATCGCTTCGTACGTCTTGACACGGCCGACGACGTCGTCGGATTTCACCGTCAAGAGTTCTTGCAGCGTGTAGGCCGCGCCGTAAGCCTCGAGCGCCCAGACTTCCATTTCGCCGAAACGCTGGCCGCCGAACTGCGCTTTTCCGCCCAGCGGCTGCTGGGTGATCATCGAGTACGGACCGGTCGAGCGCGCGTGGATCTTGTCGTCGACGAGGTGTGCGAGTTTGAGCATGTAGATCATGCCGACCGTGATCGGGCGGCCGAAACGGTCGCCGGTGCGGCCGTCGCGCAGCCAAGTCTTGCCGTCGGCCGGAAGGCCGGCGTCTTGCAGCCACTCGGCGATGTCCTCGGCGTGGGCGCCGTCGAACACCGGGGTCGCGATTTGCATGCCGAGCATCTGCGCGGCCCAGCCGAGATGCGTCTCCATGATCTGCCCGAGGTTCATGCGCGAAGGCACGCCCAGCGGGTTGAGCACGATATCGACCGGCGTGCCGTCTTCCATATACGGCATGTCCTCTTCGGGCAGCACCTTGGCGATGACGCCCTTGTTGCCGTGGCGGCCGGCCATCTTGTCGCCTTGCAGAATCTTGCGTTTCTGCGCGACGTAGACGCGCACGAGATGGCTCACGCCCGGCGACAGTTCGTCGCCGTTGTCGCGCGAGAACATCTTGACGTCGATGATCTTGCCCTTTTCGCCGTGCGGGACTTTCAGCGAGGTGTCGCGCACTTCGCGCGACTTCTCGCCGAAGATCGCGCGCAGCAGGCGCTCTTCCGCCGTGAGCTCGGTCTCGCCCTTGGGCGTGACCTTTCCTACGAGGATGTCTTCGGGGCGAACCTCGGCGCCGATGCGGATGATGCCGTTCTCGTCGAGATCCTTGAGCGCGTCTTCACCGACGTTGGGGATGTCGCGCGTGATCTCTTCGGGCCCGAGCTTCGTGTCGCGCGCTTCGCACTCGTACTCCTCGATGTGGATCGAGGTGAAGCGGTCGTCCTTGACCATGCGCTCGGAGATGAGGATCGCGTCCTCGTAGTTGTAGCCTTCCCAGGGCATGAAGGCGACCATGACGTTTTGGCCGAGGGCCATCTCGCCTTCTTCGGAACTCGGGCCGTCGGCCAGGATCTGACCGCGCACGACTTTGTCGCCGCGCTGCACGATCGGCGTCTGGTTGATGCACGTGCCCGCGTTCGAGCGCGTGAACTTGAGCAGCTCGTACGACTTCTCGAGCCCGGTTTCGTCGCTTCTCACGACGACCGCGCGCGCGTCGACGTCGGTCACTTCGCCGGCCTCTTCGGCCAAGACGCAGCCGCCCGAGTCCTTGGCCGCGCGGTACTCCATGCCGGTGCCGATGATCGGCGCCTGCGGACGGAGCAGCGGCACGGCTTGACGCTGCATGTTCGCGCCCATCAGCGCGCGGTTGGCGTCGTCGTGCTCGAGGAACGGGATGAGCGCGGTCGCCACCGAGACGATCTGCTTCGGCGAGACGTCCATGAGCTGCACGCGCGAGGGCGGTTCCGTCACGTACTCTTCGGCGTAGCGGGCGACGGCTTGTTCCGCCGTGATCTTTCCGCCCTGGTCGAGGGGCGTGTTGGCCTGCGCGATGATGTACTCGTCTTCGCGGTCGGCGGTCAAATAGCGGATTTCGTTCGAGACGACGCCGTCGTGCACGACGCGGTAGGGCGTCTCGATGAAGCCGTATTTATTGACGCGCGCGAAGGTCGCGAGCGAGCCGATCAGACCGATGTTCGGGCCTTCCGGCGTCTCGATCGGACAGATGCGGCCGTAGTGCGAGTGGTGGACGTCGCGGACTTCGAAGCCGGCGCGTTCGCGCGAGAGGCCGCCCGGCCCGAGGGCCGAGAGACGGCGCTTGTGCGTCAGTTCGGCCAGCGAGTTCGTCTGGTCCATGAACTGCGAGAGCTGGCTCGAGCCGAAGAACTCTTTGATCGCCGCCACGACCGGCCGGATGTTGATCAGCGCCTGCGGCGTGACCGTCTCGATGTCTTGAACCGTCATGCGCTCGCGCACGACCCGCTCGAGGCGCAGCAAACCGACCCGGAACTGGTTCTGCAGCAGCTCGCCGACCGAGCGGATGCGCCGGTTTCCGAGGTGGTCGATGTCGTCGATGTGGACTTGCTTCGTCGCGACCTTGATCAGGCGGCGGATGACCGCGATCATGTCCTCGCGTACGAGGCACTTCTTGTCGATCGGCGGAATCGGCAGGCCGGCCGCGTTGTACTCGCGCTCCAGCTTGCCCGAGAGCTTATAGCGGCCGACGCCCGCCAGATCGTAGCGCTTCTCGTCGAAGAAGAGCGACTCGATCAGCTTCTCGGCGTTCTCCGCGTTCTCGGGCTCGCCGGGGCGCAGCTTCTTGTAGATCTCTTTGAGCGCGTCCTCGCGCGTCTTGACGTCCTTGTCCTTCTCGAGGCAGTTGACGATCAACGGGCTGTTGTCGAACAGCGCCAAGATCGCTTCGTCGCTCTCCCAGTTGAAGCCGAGGTCGGGACGCGACAACGCGCGCACGAAGGTCGTGACGTAGATCTTGCGGTTCTTGTCGATGCGGACGCCGAGCGTGCCCTCGGTCTCGTCGTTCTTCGTACCGTTGTCGGTCTCGAACTCGATCCAAGCGCCGCGGTTCGGAATGATCGTCGCATTATAGGTAGGCCGATTGTTCGTATCGACGTCTTTGAGGAAATAGACGCCCGGCGAACGCACGAGCTGGCTCACGATCACGCGCTCCGCGCCGTTGATCATGAACGTGCCCTTGTCGGTCATGAGCGGGAAATCGCCCATGAAAATCTCTTGGTCGGGGATGCCCTTGATTTCGCCCGACTCCGCAGTGATAAGACGTACGCGAACCCGCAGCGGAACGCTGTAGGTCATGTCGCGCTCGCGGCACTCTTCGACCGAGTACTTCGGTTCGCCGAGCGAATGCTCGCCGAATTCGAGCACGAGGTTGCCCGTGAAATCTTTGATCGGCGAGATCGAATCGAAAGCTTCCTTGAGACCGTCGGTGATGAACCAACGGAACGAAGCCTTCTGCAACTCGATCAAGTCGGGCAGTTCGAGAACGTCGGTAATTTTCGCGAAGCTAAAACGGGAACGCTTCGGACCCGGGTCCGCATAGCGCTCGACCGTGAAGGCCTGCGTTTCCGGCGAAAAACTCGAGGAAATCGGCGCGGGTGCGATCGCGGTCGCTCCCTCGTCGCTCTTTCCCGAACGCTTCGCGCGGGTCGCTTTCCCGGCCGGCGCCTTGCTTGATGCAGACGACTTGGGAAGCATCGATTTCGCCATGTATTCTTTTTTTAAACTCTCAAAACGAAGCGCACAAAGGGAAAATCGACCCGGAGGTCCCTCCGGGCACAGGCGGATAGCTTACCACGCGCGTCGAGTCGCGTCAAGGCGCCCGCGTCCCGTCCGGAGACGAGGCGGGGCGCCCGAAAGCTTACTTGCCGGCTTGGTTAGCCGCGCTAGTTACCGGTATGCCGTCCGCGACTGGAAGCAGTCGCGGCAGTAAACCGGTTTGTCGCCCCGCGGCTGGAACGGCACTTCTGCCGTCTGGCCGCACTGGCTGCAGGTCGTCACGAACATTTCGCGATTTCCGCCGCCGCCGTTGCCGCCGCGCGAGGCCCCACCGTAGCCGCCACCCCCGCCGGAGGCGGAACGCTGCTGCTTACGGGCCGCCCGGCAATCCGGGCAGCGGTTGGGTTTATTTTGGAAGCCTTTGCTGGCGAAAAACTGCTGTTCGCCCGACGTGAAAACGAAGGGGGAATTGCAGTCTACGCAACTCAGGGTTTCATCAGTGTACAAAACGAGGATCTCCTGGCGTCTCCAGTTTAGTTCGACTCGCTAAGTACCTGAGATAGAGCTACGCTGCTAACAACCGGACCGCGCGGGTTTCGAGCCAGACAGCGTGACGCCGTAGTAACTGTCTGACGCAGGCACTATAACACATCCATAAGGCAAAAAGGTTAAGGGGCTCAAATCTTTTTGACCATCGGCTGGTGCAGAATCCCGGCGTCCCACAGCGCCGCTCCGTCGTCCGCGAAGCCGGCCAGCCGGTAAAAGCCGGCCGCCTGGACTTGCGCGTGGAGCTTCGCCAGCCCGAATCCGCGCCGCCGCGCCTCCCCGAGCAGCGCCTCGAGCAGCGCCTTGCCGACCCCGCTGCGGCGGAGGCTCGGCATGACCGCCATCCGGCCGATCTGGACGACGCCGGGCTCGGCGACGTAGAAGCGCCCCGTGCCCGCCGCCTCGGCTCCCAGCAGCGCCAGGGCGTGGACCGCGGCCGGATCGGTGCGGTCGTGCTCGTCGATCTCGAGGGCGAGCGGGACGTTCTGCTCCTCGACGAAGACCCGCTGCCGGATCGCGACCGCCCGCTCGAGCCGATCCGCGTCGCCGATGTCGAAGAGCTCAACCGTGACCATCGCTTGCGTCCTTTGCGTTGGAGCGGCGCCCGAACGCTATCTGGCGGCCGCGCTCGAGGCGATCGCGCCGGTCGTCGACGTCCTGGCCGTCAACGACAACTCGGGCGAAGCGGTCAGCGCCAACCGCGCCACGCTCGAGGCCAGCGCGTTCGCGGAGCGGGGGGCGCTCCACCTCAGCCGCAACCCCTTCGTCGACTTTGCGGACATGCGCAACCGGGCTTTCGCGGTGTTGCAGGCGCTGCCGGCTCCGCCCGACTGGGTGCTGTTCTTGGACGCGGATGAAGTCCACGGTCCGGAGTTGCCCTACATCGCGCGCGAAATCTTGCCGCGGCTCGGGGCCGGCGTCGACCGGCTCGACGGCTACACCTACCATTTCTTCGGGACGTTCGGCTGGCTCACCGACGTCGCGCGCCGCATGATGTTTTTCCGGTACGCCCCGGGACTGCATTGGGTGAACGCCGTCCACGAACGGCTGGTGGGCCTCTCCGGGAAGACCGTCGTCATTCCGTACGTCTACTACCACTACGGAAACGTCTTGCCGCCGCGCATGCTCGCCGAGAAGCACCTCCGCTATTTCGCGCTCGGCAACAAGGTGCCGCGACCGCCCGACGCCGCCGCTGCCGGCGCCGAGATCTACCTCGCGAAAGCCGCGGAGCTGCGGCCTTTTCGGGGAACCCACCCGCCGGTTGCGCGCGCGACGGTCGCCGCGCTCGAACGCGACAACGCTCCCGAGTTCGCGGCGCTCGACGCCGCGCTGCGGGCGCGCCGCTCGGGCCGCGCCGCGTTTGCCGCGGCCTTGCGCGCCGCCAACGAAGGCCTTCGCGTACGGCTGCGCTACCTCGAGCGTCCCGGGTTCTTCGCCCCGCACTCCCAGCGGGGACCGCTCGGCGATGGCTCGAAAACGTAGGGCGACATGAGCGTCCGACCGCGCTTAGCCCTAGCGCTTTTCCTCGCGCTCGCTTCTTCGTCCGCGGCGCTTGCCGGTCCGGCCCCCCAGACGCGCCACGGAGGCGCAGCGGCCGCTCCCTCCGGCGGGGCCCAGGCGCCGATTCCCGGCGCGGTGCTGCAGATTCCGCTCGGCCACGGCCCGCTGCGGGTCAGCCAGCCGATGCAGCCGCTGCCGGCGCTGCACCCCATGAGTTCGCCCCAGCACAAATCCGAATCGCAACCGAGCACGGTACCGGGCTACAACCCGCTCAAACGCCGGCACATGGCGATGCCCGTGCTGCCGGGCGAAGACGGCTCAGAACTCGCCTTCTAGTCCGCGCGAGCCGCAGCGCGTTCACCTCGTCACGGGGCTCCTCGAACGCGCGGGGCGCGTTTTGCTCGTCGCGTCGCGTTATCCCAACCATCGGGAGCCGCTCTGGAATCTACCCGGCGGCCGGCAGCGTCAGGGCGAACTTCTCGAGTCCGCGCTGACGCGCGAGTTTGCCGAAGAGACCGGGCTTCGCGCGACCGCCGGCGAGCTGCTGTACGTGAGCGAGTCCTACGACCGCACCACCGGCGACCACTTCCTCAACGCGACCTTTCGCGTCAGCGCGCGGGGCGAGGCGCGAGCCGCTAGCCACGACGCGCACGTCGTGGATCTGGCCTGGGTTCCGCGCGCCGAACTGCCCGCGCTCTTGAGTGTCGCCGTCGTGCGCGAGCCGCTGCTCGCGAGCCTCAACGGCGACTCGCGGCGTTACTTCGGCTTTGCCGACGCCGGCATCACGATCGAGTTCGCCGATCCCTCCTGAGCGCCGCGCAGCGTCGACCAGCGTTCGCGCTTCATCTCGAAAACGAGGATGTCGACCGGACGGCCGCGCACGATCGCGCCGTTGCGCTGGACGCGCGCCTCGCTGAAGCCGAGGCCCAGCAACAAGCGGCGCGACGGGGCGTTCGCCGGTACGCAACACGCGTCGATCTGGGTCAGGTCGGTTCGCTCGAAGGCCGCGCCGACGACGGCGGCGCTCGCCTCGCGTGCGTAGCCCAGACGGCGCTGCGGCGCGAGAATGCTGTAGCCGAGCTCGGCGATGCCGCGCGGATGGTCCCCGACGCGCAGCGATATCCAGCCCGAAGCCAGGCCCGAATCGCGCGCGACGACGAGCCACTCGAAGCGGCCGATCGCGCGCCCGTCGAAATTCTTGGGACGCGCGGCAACGCGCTTCTCGAACTCTTGCCGGGTGAAACGCGGCACGTCCTGAAACTCGCGCAGGTTCGCGCCTTGCATGATACGCCACAGGATCACGGCGTTCGCCGGCGTGACGGCTTCGAGCGAGAGCCGCTCGGTTCGAATCGTGGTCATTTGCTCAAGGACGTGTCGCGGAAATCGGCGACTTTCGGAATCTCTCCGTTCTCGCTGGATCCGCTGCGAAAGAAGACGCGATCGCCGGGACGCGCCAGTAAGACGGCGGGGTCGGCGTTTCCGTCGACCGAGAAGATGCGGCGGCTGCCTTGCAAGGTAAAGTACATCACTCCGTTCGTTCCCGTACCCACGCGCTCGATTTGCCCGAAGAGTGCGGCCGCGCCAACCGAGGTGACCACGCCGCCGCCCGGCGCAGCGACGCCCAAAAACGCGGCGTACTGTGCGAAGGCGTCGTCCTGCGGCGAGGGGTTGGAACTCGAGCCCACGACGACGTGTCCGTTTTTTGCCTGCACGAGCGAGAGCGTCTGGTACTTGCCGGAGTCGGCGACCAGCGGCACGACCCACGTATTCTGCCCGAAGGCGTTGTAGAGCAACGGCTGCGTCGGAATCAGCTTCCCTTGGCGCACGATCGGGTTCGAGGCGACCGCGTATTCGGCGCCGCGCGAATTGAACTCGCCGCCGGACGAAGTGTAGTACGTGATTTCGCCGGTCACCGTGTCCATGTAGGTGAAGCCGGTCATCGATTGATCCGCGGCCGGCGACGTGTGATCGACGAACCAGACGAAACGCGGCCCGGCGAGCATGCCGAACACCTCGCCGCGGGCCGGGACGTGGACGTCGCGTTTGGTCACGAGATAGTTCCAGAGCCCGTGCACGTACCTGCCGAACCATTCGTTATAGGCCAGCGCGAGTTGGTCGGGATAGACCCGGCTGATCCACTTGGGAAGCGTGGCGAAGTCGCGCCGGTCGAAATACTGCATGCGTCCGGTCGCCGGATCGACGACCACGACCCCCGTCACCTTCTGACCGCTCCAGCCGATCGTCGGACGGCCGAGGGTGCAGAGGTACTGCGGCGCGCCGTCCGCGTCGAGCTGTAGCGTCATTTCGAGAATCTGCTTGGTCCCGTACGTCATGTAGACGTGCCGGTAGAGGTTGTCGTTGAGCAGCGCCGACGGAATGTAGCGCATCGGGGCGCGCTGACGAAGCTCGGTCGGCTGATCGGGATTCTCGGCGCTCACGACGATTACGCCCGGGCTCGTGCGCCGGGCCAGCCACTGCACGAGTCCCTGAAACTCGAGCGGCGCGACCCACACCAGGCGTCCGTTCTCGACCTGTACGTTGAACTCGCCGACGCGATAGTACGAGCCGAGTTGACCGATGACTTTATCGCCGGCGAAGATGGCCGACTCTTCCGGCACGACGCGGATGTGCTTGAGATCGGCGCTGGGCGGCAGCGTGTTCGAAACCTTGACGTCGGCGACGTCGCGCAACCCGCTCGCATCGACCAGCGGCGCCAGCGCCAACGCGCCGGCAAACGCGCCGAGCAGCGCCAATCCGATCAGGTAGGGCCAGTGCGGCGTGCGCCGGATCGACACGACGCGGCGCGCCGCGACGGCGTTGCGCGCGGCGATCAGGACGCTGTAGGCGGCGTTCGGGATGAAGGGAATGAGCAGCAGCGTCAACGCCTGCGGAAAAACCAGCGGCGGCATTTTGACGTACGCGTAGATCAGCAGCAGCGGGAACCCCACCAGCAACCGGAAGGATTGGCCGCGCCACCAGTTCCGGCCGAAATCGAGATTGATCAGACCGAGCGACATGAACAGCGCCGCGAGCAGAATTACCACGGGCTTGCCGCCGCCGCCGCGCCGCGTGATCGAGAGCCGCAATGAACTCGCTCGCCGCGGGCCTGGCCTTGCCCAATCCGTCCGAGGTCCGCTTCGGCGCGACCGTCGATTCGGCGCCGCGCTTCTTCTTCGGCAGCACGACGCAGGCGTGGCACGAAGCTTTCGAAGTCACGAGCAGCGACGGACACCGCGTCGAGATCGTCGACAACGTCGCGATCGCGCCGCGCGTGCCGGTCGCACCGGGCGACCGCATCGTCGTGCAAGGCGAACTCGTCCCGCACGCCGCGCGCGGCGCGCTCGTTCACTGGACGCATCGCGATCCGGCGCACCGGCACGAGGACGGTTTCATCGAGCTGCACGGACGTCGCTACGCTTGAGCGCGAGCACCTTTTCGCGCCCGGCGTCGGCGATGAGCTGCGGGATCGTGACGAAGCGAAACCCGCGCGCGCGCAGCCGCTCGACGATCAAGCGCGTGGCCGCAACGTCTTGCGAGCGGTCGCACACGGCCGCCGGTACTCGCGCCGCGGCACGGCAGACGATGCCCCGGTTGCCGTCGTGCAGCACGATGATGCTCCCGTCGCCGACGTTGTCGAGCACGCGTTTGGCGATCGTGCTGCTGCCCGGCTGCTCCCAATCCTCGGGCAGCGGCACCGACCACATGACGACCGTATAGCCCGAGTTGACGGGCTTCGCTCAGCACGGCGAAGTCGCGCGCGCCGAAAGGCGGCCGCAGCAGGCGCGTGCGGCGGCCGGTGGCGGCGAAGATTGCGTCGTCCGTGCGGTCGAGTTCCGAACGGATCGTCGCCGGCATCTCGACGAGCAGATGGCGGTGATCCCACGTGTGGTTGCCGATCGCGTGACCTTCGCGCACGATCCGGCGCACGGTCGCCGGGTCGGCGGCGACGGCGCGGCCGACGACGAAAAACGTCGCCTTCACTTTTTCGGCCCGCAAGACGTCGAGGATGCGGTCCGTGTACGGCGGGTTCGGCCCGTCGTCGAAGGTCAGCGCGACCTCGCGCCGGTCGCCCGGGCCGTTGACCAAGGTGTGCCCGAAGAGCTGATTAGCCGGCGCCTCGACGGCTTGATAGCCGAGATACGAGGCCACCGCCAAGAGCGCGACGAGCAGCGCGCAACGTTTCACGTGCCCCTCCGCAGCTTGTCTTGCGCCGCCGCGATCTTGGCGCGGAACGCCTCGCTGCCGTAGGCCTCGAAAGCGTTGACGATCTGCTGGTAGCGCGGCTCCACGATCACGGTGCTCGACATCCGCAACAGGTCCGGCACGGGTTTGTCCCGGTCGAGGTGGATCGTGTACTGGTGCCCGCCGGTCGTCGCCCAGTAGTGCGGATCGGTGAAAGTAAAGCCGTGCGAGCCGTGCTGCCCGTTGGTCAGCTGATAGACGGCGACCGCGTAGCTCGTTGCCGTGTCGCCGCGCGGCGGCTTCGAGCGCAATTCCCAGACGCCGTCCTGCACGAGCTTGTCGAACAGGAACGGCACGTCGGTCGCCTCGCGCGGCAGCGCCTCGACGCGAATCGAGTCCCCCTTGCGATTCACCGCGCGGTATTCGCTGGTGGAAAGCCCGCTCTGGTCGTCAAGGCGATATTCCTCGACGACGATCGGGCCGCTCTGCCGGTGAATCGTCAGCTGCATGCGGATCTCTGAGGGCGACGTCAGGACGCGCTGGGTCTGGGCGTAGCGGCCCGCCTCGCGCGAAGTGGTGAAGAACCAAACCGTCAGAACCACGGCGAGGAAGCCTGCCAGAAAGACCAAGAGCGGGACCGGATTGCGGCGCACGACCCGAGACCGTTCCCTCAGCGGCCCGCTGCGGCCTCGTCGAGCAGCCGGTTGACGAGAGCGTCCGCGGCGGCATTCTCCTTGCGCCGAACGTGGCCGATGTCGACCGAGCGAAAGCGGCGCAAAAGGCCCTGCGCTTTGCGGTGCAACGGAATGAGGTCCGCGTGTTTGACCCGGTACACGCCGGTGAGCTGGCGGACGACGAGCTCGCTGTCGAGCCGGACGACCAAATCCTCAATCCCCAACTCGAGCGCCGCGTCGAGGCCTGCCAGCAGGCCCCGCCACTCGGCGACGTTATTGGTCGCGATGCCGAGGTACTCGCCCGCTTCGGCCAGGATTTCGCCGCTCTCATCGAAGAGCACGGCTCCGCCCGCGGCCGGCCCGGGATTTCCGCGCGAGCCGCCGTCGGCGAAAAGCGTCGCCTTCAAACCGGGTCTTTCTGCTCCAGGGCTTCGCCCTCGACAACCAGCGCGCCGTGCTGGTTCGTGCACGTCGTGCGGCAGCGCAATCGGCGCTTCGCGGGGTCGATCTCGACGACTTCGCTGCACGCCGTGATCGTGTCGCCGGGATAGACCGGCTGGAGAAAACGCAGCGTCTGCGCGACCGAGATGCCGCCGGGGCGTTGCAGCAGCAAACCGTTCGTGGTCGAGATCAGGCTCGCGGTCAACATGCCGTGCGCGATGCGCCGTCCGAAGCGCGTCGTCTTGGCGTACTCTTCATCGACGTGAACCGGATAGTTGTCCCCGCTCACGGCCGCAAAGAGCACGATGTCGGCCTCTCCGATCGTCTTGCTGAACGTCGCCCGGTCACCGACCGCGAATGCTTCGAAAGGTTTCGGTTCGTAAGACACGCGGCCAAGCTTCGCACGCCGGGCTCCGCCCGCCTATGCCGCTCCGGCGAGCACGCTCCAAGCGCGCAGCGCCTCGGCGACGCTCCAGGCCTGCGCGATGCAGCCGCCCGGCGCGTGCGGCGCGTCGCCTGCGGCGACTTCGCACAGCGTCCCGAGCCCGTAGCCGTCGAGCTGCCGCCCGAGCGCGGCGACGAAGCTAGCCGCGAGCGCGCGGTCGCCGTACGCGCGGGCGTGCGCAAGCGCGAAGGGTCCGATGAGCCAAGGCCAGACCGTCCCTTGATGGTAGGCCTCGTCGCGCTGCCGGACGTCGCCGGCGTACGAACCGCGGTAACCCGGCTCCGCCGGCCCGAGCGTGCGCAAACCGTACGTCGTGACCAGCTCGCGCGCGCAGGCAGCGACGACCGCGCGCTGCCGCTCGCGCGGCAAGGCGCACTCCGGCAGTGAGATCGCGAACAATTGGTTCGGGCGCAGGGCCGCGTCGGCGCCGCCCGGGCCGTCGAGCACGTCGAACAAGAAACCGCGTTCGCCGTTCCAAAAGCGCTCGAAGCCGGTCCGCGTTCGCCGCAGCTTCGCGGCGTAGCGCGCGGCGTCGTCGCGCGCGTCGAGCGTCGCCGCGAAACCCGCCAGCGCGGCCAGCGCGTTCAACCACAGCGCCGCAATCTCGACCGGCTTTCCGCGGCGCGGCGTGATGACGCGGTCGCCGACTTTGGCGTCCATCCAGGTCAACTGCACGCCCTCTTCGCCGGCAGCGATCAAACCGTCGGCGGGATCCTCCCGAATGCCGTAGCGCGTTCCCTCGGCGTAGGCACGTTCGATCGAGCGCAGCACCGGATAGAGCTCGCCGAGGAACGCACGGTCGTCGCTTACGGCGAGGTACGCACGGACCGCTTCCACGAACCACAGCGGCGCGTCGACGGTGTTGTACTCCGGCCGCTCGCCCATTCCGGGAACGGTGTTGGGCAGCATGCCGCCGTCGACGAGCTGCGCGAACTCGCGCAGGATCTCGCGCGCGACGCCGGGCCGGCCGGTCGCCAGCGTCAAGCCGGGCAACGCGATCATCGTGTCGCGGCTCCAGTCACCGAACCAGTGATAGCCGGCAATGACCGTCGGGCCGGGCGGCACCGCGCGGCGTACGACAAACTGTCCCGCGGCCAACACCAGTTGCTCGAGCCAGGCCGGAGCTGCGCGCGCGACGTCCGCCTGCGCGAGGCGCCACGTACGCAGACCCTCGCCTGCGCGCGCTCGCGCCCGTTCGAGCGCGTCGCCGGGCGGCGACGCAGCGGCGACGACGGCGAGCCGCAGCGCGACGCTTTCGCCCTGCGCGAGGGCGAAGCGCAAGGTCGCGACGTGCAGGTTGTCGTCGAGATCGTCCAACCCGCGCTCGCGTTCGCGCGCGAGCTCGTAGTCGCGGTACCACTCGTGCGCGACCGCGACGCTGCCGCGTTCGGACGTCACCTCGAACGGCACCGCACCCGCGAAGGCCGTCACGCGCACGCCGCCGCTGCACGGCTCGACGTGCATGCGCCAATCGCCGGCACGCGTCGTGGCATGAAAATCGCGGTAGTTGACGAGCGCCTTGATTTCGAACGCGAGCGCTTCCGGCGCGCGGACCGCATGGTAGGCGACGTAGGTCGCGTTTGCGCCCCATTCCATCCAGATCCGCTTCTCGAGCAAGGCTCCGCCGAGCGCGAAACTCCAGACCGGTATGCCGGCTTCGAGCCGGAAGCGCTCGATGAACCGGTCGCCGCGCGGTTCGAGCGTTCCATCGCGCCAGCGGTTGGCGAAGAGCGGAAAAAGCGCGCCTTGGGCGAGCACGGTTTCGTCCAGACGCGTGGCGAGTAACGTCCGTCCCAGCGGCGGTTGCAGAGCCGCTACGAGCAAGCCGTGGTAACGGCGCGTCAAGAGACCCGGCAGCGTTCCCGAAGCGAAACCGCCAAGGCCGTTGGTCACCACCCACTCGCGCCGCTCCGCGCCGGCTTCGTCCCCGCAGACGGCGCGCCCGAGGTCAAGTGCCCCGTTCACCTCAAAACTGAGCGAAAAAGCTCGAGCTCGCCGCGAGCGGGACCGCCGCGCGAGCGAAGCGCCGCGCGAGTGCTTCGCGATCGCGCGGCGGCGCCGCGCTCAGGATCGCACCGCTCTCTCCGGCCGAGCGCAGCATCAGCACGTCGACTTCGGCCGGCACGAGCGCCGTTTGGTACGGTTCTAAACGAACGCTGACGCCGCGCGATTCGAGCTCGACCGGCCGGTCGAGGGCGAGCACCGCGAGCGGCATGCCGTCGAGATCAAGACCGCGCAACTCGTCGTCGCAATCGACCCGCTCGAGGATGAAGTTGTGGTCCGCCACGAGCGCCGCGCGCTCCAGGCCGTCCAACTCGTAGCGGACCGGCTCGAGCGCCCCGGCTTCCGAGCGCCGGTAATCGAGCACGTCGGCGGCCTTGTCGACGTTCAGTTCACGCGGCTTGCCGTCGGCACCGAGGCGGTTGTAATCGAAAATCCGATACGTCAAGTCGCTGTTCTGCTGCGTCTCGAACAGGACGATGCCGGCGCCGATGGCATGCAGGGTGCCGGCCGGCAGATAGAACACGTCGTGTGGTTTGACCGGAACGTGCCGCAACAGCTCGCCGAGCGAACCGTCCCGGACGCGCTCGAGATACTCGCCACGCGAGGTATCGCGATTCCAGCCAAGCACGATCGTGGCGCCCGGTTCGGCTTCTAGAACGTACCAGCATTCGGTCTTTCCATTGGGCTGGTGTTCGATGCGGCGAGCGTACTCGTCATCCGGATGCACTTGCACCGAGAGCGCCTGGCGCGCGTCGATCAGCTTGGTCAGCAGCGGAAAGGGGCGCGCCGGATCGAGCGCGCCGACGAGCGCACGGCCGAGTTCGCCGCGCAGTTCGGCGATGGTCTTTCCGGCGAACGCGCCCGTTGCGATCCGGTTCGCGTCCCAGCATTCCCAGGACTCCCCGATCTTGGCGTGCGGATCTCCGGGTTTGCCGTAGCGCGTTACCAGCGCGTCGCCGCCCCAAATGAGCTCGCGTTCCAACGGTTCGACGGGCAGCGCGGCGTGGAGACTCATCCCGCGAGCAGCGCGTCGATGCCGGCTTGTCCGATTTGCACGTCCTCCTCGGACGTACCCGAACTCACGCCGATTCCACCCACCACTTGGCCGTCGATGAGGATCGGCAATCCGCCGCCGGTGCCGGTCACGTTGAGCTGGGAAGCGAGGGCGAGGCGAAGCGCCTGCAGGATGTCACCGCCGGCTTCGTCGGCGGTGGCGCGCAGGCGGCGCGCCGCCGAGCGCGCCTTGGTGAGCGCGATTTCCACCGAAGCCGGCCGCGCGCCGTCCATCCGCGAAAAGGCGAGGAGATCGCCGCCGGCATCGACCACCGCGATGCATTCCGGAACGCCGAGTTGCGCCGCTTTCTTCTCGGCCGCGTGCACGAGCACGTGAGCTCCCTTGCACGAAAGCGCGACCCGGTTCCGCAGAACGAAAGCTTCGTCCACGTTAGGGCACCTGCGGGTCGACGGCTGCGCCCGCGACGAAGGTGAGGTTCTGCCGGTCCGCCGGCTGGAACTCGCGGACCCAAGCACGCCGTTCTCGCTTCATTCGCCCTCCGACTCGATTGCAGGAAAAGGAGTATTCGGATCGCCGCCGTTTCACCGGACCTCGCCTTTCAGCGCTGCGCCAACGCCGCCGCGGCGATCGTCGAACAAGCCCCCGCCTTCGTCACCTATCGCGTGGCGACCCACGTGAGCGTCCCGGCGCTCGGGCGCGAACGCGACATCCTGCGCGAGGTGAAGGTGCGCACGCGCGACGACACGGCCGTCATCGTCGACCTTCCCAACGGGGGAACGCAAATCGGCCGGGGGTTCCCGATCACGCCGAGCTTCGACGCGCTCTCCTACTTCGTGCTGCACTGGAAGATCGGGTTGCACCAGGACGTCACCTCGTACGTCAGCGACGTCCAGCCGCTGCACTACAACAGCTCGCCGAACGACGCCGCCGACGTCGTCGTTTTTCGCCTGCGCCAGTACAAGGCGTTTTTCGCGAGCGATTCGAGCGACGCCCCGGACGGGAAAACGCACGTCACGCTCGAGCCCTACGACTTCGTCAAGAAGCAAGCCGCGAAGCCCGACAACACGTTCTATCTGGCGGAGCTCTACATCGACAACGCTTCGGGCTTGCCTTCCGAGGTGACCTACAGCGGCGGCGACGACATTCGGTTCACGATCGATTACGGCACGTACGACGGTCACTGGCTGGTACGTCACGCGCACTACGAAGAAACGCTGCACGGACCGTTGCGCATCGGGCGGCTGCACTTCAGCGCGGACGCCGTCTACGACGGCTACGCCTTCCCGGCCGTCGCGCCGGATCCGCGGCTCGGCTGATGCGCGCCGCGGTCTATGCCGGTACCGGCGGCCCCGACGTCATCGCGCTGCGCGAACTTCCCGAGCCGGTCTGCGGGAGCGACGACGCGCTCGTCGACGTCGCCTACGCCGGGCTGAATCGCGCCGACATTTTGGACCGCATGGGCGTCTACGGCGGCGGCAAGCGGCCGAGCGAAGTCGTTCCGGGTCTCGAGTTCGCGGGTACCGTCCGCGAGGTCGGAAGTCACGTGTCGAACGTGCGGCCGGGGCAGCGTGTGTGCGGTCTCGTGCCCGGCGGAGCTCACGCCGAAGTGCTGGTCGTGCAAGCCCAGACGCTCGCCGTCCTGCCTGCGGACGTCAGCCTCGAGGAGGGCGCGGCCATCCCCGAAGCCTTCTTGACCGCGTACGATGCCTTGTTTACGTTGGGGCAGTTGGGCATCGGGCAACACGTGCTCGTCCACGCGATCGGAAGCTCGGTCGGCCTCGCCGCCGCGGCCCTGGCCAAGCGCGCCGGCGCCGTCGTTCTCGGCACCTCGCGTACCGCAAGCAAACTCGAACGCGCGCTCGCGGACGATCTGCACGCCGGGTTCTTACTCGAAGAAGGCTGGCCGAAACGCGCGATCGAGCTGAGCGGCGGGCGCGGCGTCGAGCTGATCCTCGACTTCGTCGGGGAACCCACGCTCGAGGGCAACGTCGCGGCGCTCGCTTCGGGCGGCCGCATCATTCAAATCGGCACGCTCGGAGGGCAGCGCGCCACGTTGTCGCTTGGGTCGTTGATGGTCAAACGCGGTTCGTTGATCAGCACCGTCATGAAGACGCGTCCGCTCGACGAGAAGATCGCGCTCGCGCGCGTGCTCGAACGGCGCCTCCTGCCGTTCTTCGCGCGCGGCGAACTGCGAGCCGTCATCGATCGGGTTTATCCGCTCGACGCTTTGCCCGAGGCGCACCGCGCGATGGAGGCCAATGCCAACTTCGGCAAGCTGGTGATCGCGCTGCGGCCTTGAAAGCCTAGCGTCCCGCGCCGGAACCGGATTAGGAGAGGGGGAGATTCGAACTCCCGAGACGTTCATCACGTCCTCCCGCTTTCGAGGCGGGTGCCTTCAACCACTCGACCACCTCTCCCGGCGGTCCGGCGCTCGAACCAGCCCCACTAATAGCACGCGCGGCTGGAGCGGTCCTGGCACTCCGCTCGCGAATCGGCAGCGGCATGCGGCTCTCGCGCGAACGCTTCATCGTAACGGCCGGCGCGACGCTCGTCTCGCTCGGGAGCGCGCCGGCGGCTGCCAAGAAGACCGCGCCGATTCCCGGCTGCGTCTCGCCGGCGGTCGCCCCCGCGCCGGCGCCGCCGCGCAAGATCATGCTGATCCGTCACGGCGAGAAGCCGACGCCCGTAGCGGGCGGCGTCGACCCCGCGGGCGCGAGCGATCCGAACTCGCTGCGCGTCGAAGGCTGGCAGCGCGCCGGCGCGCTGGTCCGGTTCTTCGCGACGCCGAGCTCTCCAAGCATCAGTCCGCCCGCCGCACTCTTCGCCGGCGCTTACCTCAAAGCCAAGCGCGGTGAAACCGTGGCCGACGTCAAGAGCATGCGCGCCTTCGAGACCCTCTCGCCGCTCGCCGCGCGCTTGAACCTGCCGGTTGACGCGTGCTACCCCGTTGGCGACGAAGCGGGGTTGGCAGCCGCGATCCTGCACCTCGGCGGCGTCGTGCTCGTCGCCTGGGAGCACCAGCATATCCCGCTCATCGCACGAGCGCTGCCCCTGCGCGACGCAAGCGCGGTACCGGCCTGGCCGGGAGCGCGCTACGACATGGTCTTCGTTTTGGATTGGGACTCGGGCACGCAGCGCTATGCGTTTGCGCAAGTGCCGCAGCTGGTGCTCGCCGGCGATTCCGCCGCGCCTTTCCCCCAGCCCTAAGTTTTCTCCGCGCGCCGGTCCGCGAAGAACGCGCGCAGCTGTTCGCTCGCTTCGTCGGCAAGAACGCCCGGGACGACCGCGACCCGGTGGTTGACCGCCTGCGACGCGAAGACGTCGATGACGCTGCCTGCCGCACCGCCCTTCGGATCGCGGCAGCCGAACACGAGCCGCTCGACGCGCGCCGCAACGATCGCGCCGGCGCACATGCTGCACGGCTCCTTCGTGACGTACAGCGTCGCCTGGGGCAAGCGCCACACGCCGAGCGCCGCCGCAGCCGCGCGGATCGCCAGGACTTCAGCATGCGCCGTCGGATCGGGACGGCGCTCCTTTTCGTTCTGCGCTTCGAAGCGGCGTTCGCCGCAAACCAGGACCGCACCGATCGGTACCTCGCCCGCACGCGCGGCATCGCCCGCGAGTTCGAGCGCGCGGCGCATCAGCGCCTCGTCGTCAAGCATTCAAACGCGGACGGATCACGAGATCGGGCAGCGGCCGCGGCGCATGCTCGTCGATCGCCCCTTCGCGCGCTAAGGCCTGAGCCAATTGATCGACGGCCAGCGTCAGTCCGGCGACGCGCTTGCGGACCTCGGGATCGTCGGGCAGCGGGTAGGTCTGATTCGGACGCGCTTTGGGATCGCTCGATTGAATCAGCGCGTCGTACGGCACGTCGGGGCCGACCGGGTCGTTGTAACCGGCGTCGAAACGCGCCAGGTAGGCGCGCAGCGTCGCCATCGTCGTTCGGTAGCGCAGCCAGCGATGGTTCTCCCAGGACATCCCGCCGCCGGGTTCGAGCGTGCTCGGCGCCGCGAAGCGCTCGACGAGGAAGCGTCCGGCGAGCGTGCCCCGCCCTTTGAGATCCTCGACGCGTTGCTCGTCCAGGTTCAGCTGCAGGCCGCCCTCCGCCGGAGTCAGCTCGATCGTGACGATGCGATCGCGGAATCCCGGAAGCTCGGCGAGCGTCGCGTCGGACCAGTTCTGCATGACGTTGAAGATCGCGCCCAAGAAAGCGAACAGCCCCTCGATCGGGTTGAACGGCGCGAGCCGTCCGCTCAGGTTCGAGCGCGCGTAGCGAATGCGCCCCGCGTCTTCGCCCGGAGCGGGCCGCTGCGGTTTCTCGTCGCTCGTCGCGCCCAGGTTGATCGCGAGGGTCGGACGGCGCGGCAGCGGCGAGTCGAAGAGTGCGATCGGAAAATTGCTCGAGGAACCCCCGTCGGAAAACCAGACCCGCTTGGGCGTCCCCGCCGGATCGTCGGCGTAGTCGACGGCGTAGAAGGGCACGGCGCTGAGCAGCAGCGGGAACGCGAGGCTCAGCCGCGTCGCAACGACGATCGGGAGATCCCCGACCAGCGGCAGCGCGTGGAGGTGCGGAAACGGTTTCGCGCCGGGCCGCGTCTTCTTCTCCAGCCACTCGACGACGTGCGGCGGAAAGTAGCGCGCCATCTCTTCGGACTTGAAGTAGTAGCGATCGAGCGGACAGGGCAAGGTATACGGCCGGCCTTCGCTTAGCGACGTCGCGCTCATCTGCAGGTCGATCGCGCGTTCGCCCGCCGGGTCTTCGGAGCCCTGAACGTTGGGGCCGGCCGACGGGTTCCAGAGCATCGCGAAGGTCAAGGGTGCGATGCCCGGCGGCAAACCTGCGGTCGATTCGAGTTCGCGCGTTAACCAGCTGCAGAGCGCGTCCGGGTTGTTGCGCGTCTCGTCGATGCCGCTCACCAAACCGTAGCCGTTGCGGGGCAGTACGCGCAGCGCTTCGAACGCGCACGCCGCGAGGGCGCTCGCAAAGGCCCCGGCCAGCGCGACGGCGACCGAGACGAGCGCATGCGCGATCGCCGCGCCGCGTGGGACGAGTTGCGTCGCGGCCAGGAAACCGAAGGCGCCGGGCAGCGCACCGAGTACGGCTGCCAACGCATATTCGAGCGGAATCTTGGCGAGGCGCGCCGGCCAGCTCCCTCCGCTCACCGCGAGCCCCGTAAAACTATTGAAAAGCCGGCGCGTGATCCGGTTCGGCGCAAACAGTCCGAAAAGATGACCGCCCGTGCCGAGCCAGTCGGGCAATTGCGCGAGCCGCTCGTAGCCCGCTTCCGCGTCTTCGGTTCCGGCGCGCCGCAGGCGGCGGTATTGCGCCGCGGCCGCGAGCGCGGCGGCGATCGCGCCGGCCGACGTCCCTCCGATGCTCTTCAAATCGAAGGCGCGCGAGATTTCGTAGATTGCCGAGGGGTAGACGATGCCGCCGGTCACCCCGCCTTTCATAACTAGATCGCACGGGCGGCGCTCAGCACTCATGGCGCTCGTTTACGGCTCGCGCCGGCCCGACCGTCCTGGCCCGTGCGGAAGGTGAGGCCGCTCACACGTGAACGAGTTCCAGCTCCAACTGCCGGTGGAGGAGCACCCAATCGCCGTTCTCGAGCAGCGCTTCCCAGCCGATTTCCTGGATGACGCCCTGCGCGAACAGGTAGCGGCGCGCCAGTGGGGCGTTCTCCTCGGCCTCGAGCGCCAAGCGCGCGCGGTCGTAGATGCCGTGCATCATCGCGTAGCGGCGCGCGTGTTCGCGAAAAGCGCGGCGGCGGGGATAATCTTGCAAAAGCGCCGCCAGCACGGATAAGATCGCGATCAGGAAGATCGCCGGGTTGTGGAAGGTGTGCGCGAAGCCGCTCGGGACCGCGAGCTGCGAGGGCGAGAACGACTCGCGCCAGCCGATGCAGATGCCGATCGCGAAGAGCGTCGCGATCCCGACCGCGAACCACCACGGGACCTCGGCGAAGCGGCCGAACAAGCTCGACTGCAGCGCGTTGCGCCGGCCCGCGTCCGCGAAGTAGCGCAACTGGTCGGTGATGAATTCGCGCACCGCGACGATACCCTCGGCCGGATCCACGACGAGGTCGCGGCGATCGAGATTGCGCGCCGTGCGGATCGCGACGCGGATCCAGTCGAGTTCGCTGCGCTGCCGGCGGATGTAGTAGTCGGCCACCGACGCGTCGACCCCGGCCAGGTCCCAAACGCGTTGCAGCGTGAGGCCGATGTCGAGCGCGCGATAGTCCAAAAAGCGATCCTGGTAGCGTCCGCGAACCGCGCGGCCGTGCGCGAAGATCGCCGCCCAGACGAGGACGACGTACGGGATCAGCAGCTCGTGCACGACCTGGGCGATATGACCGTAGATCGCCAGCAGCAGCGCGGCGAAGAAAGCGGTGATGAAGATCGTCAGCGTTGCCGTCGTGGTGCGGCCCTGGTAGACGGTCGCAAGCCGCGAGGCGACGCCCGCGAGATTTTCGACCGCCGATCCGGAATCCGGCGGGGAAGGTGCGAAGCGCTGCGCGTCTTCGTTGAACTCTTCGATGCGGTCGTACTTGATCCGAAACGGGTCGGCTTGGGGACCGGCCAGCACCTCCTCGCGCGTGATGACGCGCAACGCGAACGGCGGAAAAGCCGGCGGTCCGTGGTCGACGCGCGGCGTCGGAATGTGGTAGACCGGTCCACGCTCGGGCGCGTCGAGCAGCGTCGGCTTGTAGGTGAGGTACTCGGGCGGAACGCCGCGCAAGCGGAAGTCGACGACCGCGGCGGTCCCGCCGACCTTGTCGGTCGGCTTCCCATCCCACAGGGCGACTACCACGTGCGCGGCTCGCGCGACGTGCGCGCCGACCAGCGCGTACTGCTTCGCGCGCCGTACCGGATCGGCCACGTTCTCGGCGTCGTTGCCGTCGACGAAGCCGACTTCGTACGGCTCGGCGTCGGCCGCAAGCAGCAAGTTCTCGAACTCGGCCAGCTGCTCGGCGCTGAAATCTTTCCGGTAGGCGTCGAGCGGGAGCGGGAGCGGAACGCGGAACGGGATGTTCCGCGCGATCGCTTCCCGGGCGAAGAGCCGGTCGCTGCCCGCGGCCAGCGGCGTGAGCGCCAGCAAGGGCGTCGCCGGATAGTCGGCGTTGAAACGCGCGAAGATCGCGCCGATTGCGGCACGCAGCGCTTCGGTATCTTCGGGCCGCGGATCGCGGTGGCCGGTTACCCCCACGATGATCGGCAAGCGCGTGGTGCTGGAGCGCGCACTCGATACGATGGGGAGTGGGGACACGCCTCGCATCACGCTCTCCGAAACGTCCGGCTTAAAGAAGGTTCGTGCGCCCGGAGAGATTCGAACTCCCGATCTCAGCCTTCGGAGGGCCGCGCGTTATCCAGCTACGCTACGGGCGCATAGGGAGGACCGCGCCTACTTCGGTTCCTCGGGGGAGACCGGCGCGGTCGACGTCGGCAGGTGCTTGAACAAGTCGAGCTTGTGGTCGACGAGTCCACGGTAGAACTTCCGGACGCAGTCGGGATGCCCGAAGAAATAGGTACGCGCGTACGCCAAATCGTCACCGGAAGAATCGGGGACGTAATGCGAGATCTCGATTTCTTCCATCTGGCCCCGGTCGACCGGGTGGGGGCAGAAATCGCAGGGGATCGTTGACATCGTACGCTGTTACCTACCTTGAATGAATTCGTGACTCGGGCAGGATTTGAACCTGCGACCTAGGGCTTATGAGTCCCCCGCTCTACCGCTGAGCTACCGAGCCGTATCGAGTCTGTGCGACGCTTCCTCGGCAACCCAGGCCTTTGGAGACCGGCAGAGCACGGTCCTTGCCGGGAACCCGTCCGACGGTTCTAGGATGGGCCGCCGGCCTGCAATGGTTGCGCCGCGCGGCGCCCTAGAAAAAGCGAGAAGCGCCGTGAAACGGCGCTTTGCTCAATATGCGGTCGGAGGGACTCGAACCCCCAACCTACAAGTTCGTAGCCTGTTGCTCTATCCAATTGAGCTACGACCGCACGCGCTCGGGAGACACACTTCGGAGAGAGAGGGATTCGAACCCTCGATACACCTTAACAGCGTATAACGGTTTAGCAAACCGCCGCCTTCAGCCGCTCGGCCATCTCTCCAGCAAGTCCAATCGCCCCTTCCGGTCCCTTCTCGACCGCCCGCGCGGTCGCCGCCAGGTCGGCCGATTCTCGACCGCCGCGCGCCGAGCCTGCGCGCCGGAACTAAGGTGCCGCTGGCAGCCGGCCCGCGTCGAAGACCATCCGCACGCGCGTGCCGTGCGCCGTGTCGATCGTTACGCTGCGCGCAATCGCCCGGGCGATGCGCAGGCCGAAGCCGCGGTTGGGCAGCCGTTCGCGCTCGATGAAGGTGCCTTCGTCGGAGACCTCGATCGCGAGGCTGCCGTTCGTACCGGAGCGCGCCACGAGTTCCACCGTAGCGCGCGTGCTCGCTTCGTAGGCGTGCTCGACCGCATTCGCCAGCACTTCGCCGACGGCCAGCAGGACGTCGTCGCGATACTCCGGTTCGATCGCAAAAACGTCCAGAAAAGCGCGCAGCGCATGGCGGAGTTGACGGGGTGCCGCCGGATCGGCGTCGCGCACGATGCGCAGCTGCGACGCCCCGATCACGTGGCTTCGTGCGTTCCGAGGTAACTCAAGGCCGCGGCGCGCGACTCGAAGACCGCGAACGCGTCGGTCAGTCCGGCGTATTGCAGCAGCCTTGCGAACTGCTTGTTCCCGATCAAGATGGCGACGCTCACTCCCCGGGTATCGGCCTCACCGTGAAAGCGCATGAGTTCGGCTAAGGCAGTCGAGTCGGCATAGCTCACCCCGCTGCAGTCGACCAGGACCGCTTTGGCCGAGGCGCTCAATTGCAGGCTGCTGCGGATCTCGCTCTTGCGGCCGATTTCGAGCTCGCCGGCGAGCGCGATCACTTCGATCGAACCGATATTCACGAGGCGATCCTTTCCGCAACGTGGCGGCGCAGGCTGCTTTGCCGGGAGCGCGGCGCTCGCGTAAGGCCGGGTGTGGGCTCGACGCGGCCGCTGAAACCCGTCTGCGCCTTGTCGGCCCAAATGAGGACGCCGAGCTCTTGGCCGGTCGCGAAGCCGATGGTCAGGATCGCAACGTCGTCGCCGACCGGACGGCCCCCAAAGATCGCGCGGTGAATGAACGCCGCCGGATCGAGTTCGACTTGCTCGCCCGATTGGGCCACCGCGTCGAGCAGCAGCGCTTCACCTTCGAGCACGTTGCGCGAGTGTTCGACGGCGCCGTCGGTGTAGAGGACGAGCGTCGCCCCCGGCACGCTTTGGACGCGGCGCGTCGCGTAGGCGGGCGACTTGAACGCACCCAGCGGCACCGAGCCGCACTCGAGAAAACGCGGCGCCCGGCCAGGTTCGAGCAGCACCGGCGGAGGATGGCCTGCGCTGGCGTAGCTGAACTCGTACGTCGTCGCGTCCGCGAGGCCGGCGATCGCGGTTACCAGCCGCACGTCTTGCTTGGCGATCTCCGCGTTCACCCGGCTCAGAATGGAAGCCGGGTCCGGATCGAGCAGCGCCGAGGACATCAACGACTGCCGCGCGCGATTCATCGTCACCGCGGCTTCGATACCGTGACCGGTCACATCGCCGATCGCGAACAGCACGCGGTTCCGGCCGAGCGCCATCGCGTCGTACCAATCCCCGCCGACCCGCGCGTCTTCCGTGGCCGGCACGTACGTGGCGCTGAAGCGCAGCGATTCCAGCGTGGGTAGCGGCCGCTGCGTGAAGGCCTCCTGCAGCGTGTCGGCGACTCGCTTTTCCGCTTCGTAAGCGGCGCGCAGCTCGGCGCGCTGCCGGCGTTCTTCCTCCGCGCGGCGCTCCTGTTCGGCGAGCCGCGCGTCCATGCGCATCTGTTGCAGCGCGTACGCGATCGCGGCGAGTGCGAGGAGCGCGACGAAGATCGCCAAAAAGAGATTGATGCGGTCGATCGAGGTACGCGCTTGTTCCGAAACGCCGCGATCGCGCTCCTCGAGGATGACGTCGATGCGCGCGAAGTCGTCCCGGTAACGATCCATCAGTTGCTTGCCGTAACGTTGAACGCGACCGGCGGCGACGCGCGGCGCGGCGATGATCGGCTTCGCAACCTCCTCGGTCCAGGTCGCACTCGTCGCGCGCGCATCGCTCAAGAACGGCAGCGCGTCCGAAAGTCCCGGGCCTTGGAGGGCCGCCCGCAACCGGTCGAAGACCCCGTCTTGCGGCGCAACCGCCTCGCGGTACGGCTGCAAGAAAAGCCGCTCGCCGGTAGCTGCCAGCCCGCGGATTCCGGTCTCTTGATCGAGCTCCAACTTCAGGGCCGCGTCCGCGAGGCTTTTCGCCTCATACGTTTCCTGCGAGGCACGAAACGCGTCCGACACGTAGTAGCGGACGAGCAGCCCGCCGGCCACCAAAAGTGCCAGCGCGAGGCCCGAAGCCAGCGCAACGAATACGAACGAACGTCGCGCGGGCGCGATCAACCGGCGCTGTCTTTCGTTGCCGCCGCTTCGCGCCACCGGCCTTTTGACACGCCCAACAGTATCTTTACCGCAGTATCGAACTCCTACGAGCGGGCTGCCTCGCATGGCCTGCTCTAAGGCGAGCGGTGGGTGAAAGCGCCGCGACGTGGAATGCGCAGGCGCCGATGATTGCCGCAATAACGGCCGGTGGCCGCGTCGAGGGCGACCTGGCGGCCGCGCTCGGGACGCCCGTCAAAGCACTCGCGCGCGTCGGCGCCGGGACCTTGCTCGATGCCGCGATCGCTGCCGCACGCGGAGCGGGCTCCGCGCGCATCGCCGTCATCGGCGGCGCCGAGGTGCGCGCTCACTGCGCCGGCACGGTTGAGGCCGTCGTCGAAGAGTCGAGCGACGGCCGCGAAAACCTGCGCCGCGCTTTCGCCGAAGCCGGCGACGCGGCGCTGTTGCTCCTGGCCAGCGACCTGCCTTTCGTCCGTGCCGCATCCGTGAGCGGCTTTTTGGCGGACGCGCGCGGCGCGGATCTCGCGATGCCGTTGACGCGCGCCGAGGCGTATCGCGCCGCGTATCCCGGCGCGCCGGCGCACGCAACGAACCTTGCAGGCGAACGAGTCGTCAACGGCAGCGTCTTCTATTTCGGACCGGGCGTCGCCGGACGCGTGCTAGCCGTCGCGCAGCAGCTTTTCGCCGCGCGCAAGAGTTCGCTCGGCATGGCGAGCCTCCTCGGGCCGGGACTGCTCGCACGCTTCGCGCTGGGCCGCCTGCGCGTCGCCGACGTCGAAGCGCGCGCGCAGGCGCGTCTGGGACTTGCGGCTCGCGCGGTACGCGATGCGGCGCCGGACCTTTGCTACGACGTCGACACCGTCGCCGACTATCGCTACGCGCTGGCTCATGCCGCGCGCAGCTGACCCCGCACGCCTGTGCGCGTTCAATGCGGGCATTCAGCTCGTGTGGGGTGCGCTGCTTGCCGTCTCGCTGCAAAGCCGCAGCATCGAACTCGCGCGCGGGAACGGTTTGCGAGCCTACGCCGCGGTCGCGGCCCTGGGCGCGCTGGTCGCGACGCTCGTGCAGCTCGGCGCCGGATTCGCCGCCGACCGGCGCCGCGCGCGCGTCGGACACCGGGGTGAATTCTTCGTCGCCGGTTTGACCTTGGCGATCCCGGCTCTCGCTTGGTTCTTCCTCGCACCGGATTTCTTGCAACTCGCGGCGGCGTTCTTCTTACTGCAGTTCGGGATGAACGTCGCGGGCGGTCCGTATCAGGCCGTCATCGCCGACTACGTTCCCGCCGGACGCCGCGGGATCGCTTCCTCATGGATGAGTGCCTACCAATCCTTCGGAAACGTCGCGGGACTGCTGGTGGCCGGATTCGTCCACGACCTTCGCCTGGTCGCCGTCGCGCTGGCGGCGCCCTTGGCCGCGACGGGCGCGCTCACGATCGGAGCGATCCGGGGACTGCCCTTTCAAGCCGCGCAGCCGAGCGCCGCGCTGCGTTTGCGTGGGCCGCTCGGCACGCTCTTGCTTTCGCGCGGCCTGATCAACGTCGGCTTCTTCACGCTCCTCGGCTTCCTGCTCTTCTTCGTGCGCGATTCGCTCGGCGTTCGCGGCGGCGAGGCCGTCAAGACGCAGACGGCTTTGCTGTTCATTTCCTTTACGCTAGCGGCCATCGCCGGCGCGATCGCCGCGGCGCGGCCGGCCGATCGTTACGACAAGCGGCTCGTGGTCAGCCTCGCGGTCGCGCTGATCGCGCTCACCTTGCTGCTGCTCGCCGCGGCGCAGAACGTCCCGTTCGCTTACGCCGCGGCGATTCTCGCCGGCTCGGCTTGGGGCGCTTTCGTTACCGCCGATTGGGCCCTCGCCAGCGCCGTGTTGCCGGGCGCTTCGATGGCCACGGCCATGGGCATCTGGAACGTCGCGACGACCGTTCCGCAAATCGTGGCGCCGCTCCTGACGGCGCCGCTGGTGGAACGCGCCAACGCCGCAGCGCCCGGACTCGGACCGCGCTTGGCGATCTTGCTCGCGGTGCTCGAGTTCGGGCTCGGCGGCATTCTCATTTGGCGGCTACCGCGCGCCTGACGGCGCGCCCCTCGAGCAAAGCGACGACGCGCTCCGCGACGTCCTGCGCCGCCTCGGGGCGCCGCAAAACGCGCATGCTCTCGCGCAGCTGCATCCGGCGCTCCGGCGAGGTCAAGACCTCGAGCACGGCTTGCGCTAAGTTACGCTCGCCGCGCGCGCGAATCGCAGCGCGTCGCGAGACGAGATAGCGCGTATTGCGCTCTTCCTGTCCCGGCAGCGGCTTGACCAGGACCATCGGCAGCTCGGCGCTGAGCGCTTCCGACGACGTCAACCCGCCCGGTTTCGAGAGCAGGACGTCGCTCGCGTGCATGTAGTCGTAGACGTTATCGACGAAGCCGAAGACGCGCAGCGGGTACGGCGTGTGTTCGGCCGCCGCCAGCACGCGCCGTTCGAGGCCGCCGTTTCGGCCGACGATGATCGTGCCGGCTACCGGGAGATCGAGTCGTCCCAGCGCGCGCATCATAAGCTCGAGCGGACCGATGCCGAGGCCGCCCGCCATCATCAGCACGTTAGCGCGATCGGCCGGCAAGCCAAGTTCGGCGCGCAGTTCGGCCGGACCGAGGCGCGGCCGCGCAAAGCGCGCGTCGACCGGGATCCCCGAGACGAGGATGCGCTCGCCCGGGATGCCGCGCGCGAGGAGGGTCGCCCGCATCTCGCTCGTCGCCACCGCGTACGCATCGACGTTCGGGTAAATCCAGAACGGGTGCACTACGAAATCCGTCACGATGGCCACGACCGGCAACTCGGGATCGAACTGGCGCTTGTACTCGGACATGACGCCGCAGGGGAAGGCGTGAGTGCAGACCACGACGTCGGGGCGGCGTTCGTTGACGAGCGCCCGCAGGTTCGCGGCGGTGTATTGGCTGACCCAGCGGCGAAACGCCGGTACGCGTTCGGCGCGCTCAGCCCGGTCGTAGATGTAGCGGTAGAGTTGCGGGACGGTCTTGACCATCCCGATGTATCCGTCCGCGACGACCTTGGAAAAAACGCTGGCGGCGTATTTATACGAGTCGACCGTCTGCGTCTCGATCTGCGGATCGAGCGCGCCGAGGGCCGAGCGAACGGCGTTTGCGGCAGCCGTATGGCCGACGCCGACGCTCGCCGAGAGAAACAGGACGCGCGTCAAACTACCCGTCGGCGGGCGCCGACTCTTCCGAGAAAACCCGAAAATCGTCGAGGATCTCTTGCGCGAGCTCCTCGTCCGCGAGCAGCGCTCCCATGTCGTCGGTCACGATGAACTCGTCGACCGCATCGCTGTACGCGACCGCGTAACCGTTTTGCTCTTCGTCTTCAACGATGCCGACGATCTCGTATTCGAGCTTTTTGCCGTCCGTCGTCCCGACCACGATGATGTCGTTGAGCTCGACCTTGCCTCCCGGGCTCTCGCCGCTATGGTTATCCGTGACTGCCTCCTAGCGCAGGTAACGGGCGACGTTCGCTTCGTGTTCAGCCAGGGTTCGCGAAAACGCGTGATGTCCATTTTGCTCCGAAACGTAGTAGAGATAGCTCGAGGCACGTGGATAGAACGCCGCCAGGAGCGAGGGGCGGCCCGGGTTGGCAATCGGCGTGGGCGGCAAGCCGAGGTGTTTGTAAGTGTTGTAGGGCGAGTCGCTCGCGAGGTCGGCGTAGGTGATGACGTCCTTGTGATGCAGGAACGTGTACTCGATCGTCGCGTCGACTTGCAGCGGCATCCCGCGCCGCAGCCGGTTGTAGTAGACCCCGGCGATGAGTGGCCGCTCGTCGTCGGCCTGGCCTTCGCGTTCGACGAGAGAGGCGAGCGTGACGATCTGCGGGACCGTCAGGTGCAGGCGTTTGGCGCGCGCCGCGGCGGCGGGCGGCAGCTCCGCGCGGAACTGCTCGGTCATGATTTTGGCGACCGCGGCCGGCGTCGCGCCGATCGGGACGAGATAAGTCTCCGGGAAGAGAAAGCCTTCGAGCGATGGTGACGTCGCTCCGTCGAGCGTGAACGGCGTCGAAAGAAAGTAGCTCTCGAAATCGGCTGCGTCGCCGACCCCGCGCGCGCCGAGCGTCGCCGCAATCTCGCGCGCCGTGAAACCTTCCGGGATCGTCACCCAAACCGCGACCTGCTGCCCGCCGCCCACGAGTTGCCGGAGCACTTCGTCGAGCGTGCGATGCGCGGCGAAGCGATACTCGCCCGCCTTCATGCGCGTCTGCTCGCCACGCAAGCGCGCCAGCAGCCCGAACGCCTGGGGTGACGCGATCACGCGCTCGCGCGCGAGCAACTCGGCAACTTCGCGAGCGCTCAGTCCCTCCGGGATCACCGCAACCGTCTCGCTCGCCGGCAGCGAACGATCGAAAGCGGTAGCGCGCAGGAACCATAACCCGAAGAGAACGCCGAGCGCGAGCGCAGCGGCCGCCGCGGCCGGCAGCGATTTTCTCAAACGTTGCATGGGTTAGCGCTCGGCGCGACGCCGCCGCGCGAGATAGCTCTCGAGAATCAGCGCCGCCGCGAGCTGATCGACGACGCCTTTGCGGCGCTTGCGCGAGACGTCCGCGGCGAGCAAGGTCCGATTGGCCTGCGCGGTTGTCAAACGCTCGTCGACGCGTTCTATCCGGCCCTCGAACGCCTTCGCGAGCCGCGCGGCGAACTCGTCCATCTTTTGGGCCGCCGGTCCGCGCTCGCCCGAAAGCCGTAAGGGATCGCCCACGACGATGGTCGTCGCGCCGTACTCGCGCGCCAGTTCGAGGATGGCGCTCAGGTCTTCGTGCACGCCGCTCCGTTCGAGCGTCCGGACCGGCAGTGCGTAGCTTTCACTCGGATCGCTGACGGCCGCGCCGATGCGCCGCTCGCCGACGTCGAGCGCGAGGATCGACATCTGCGCCTCAGCCCGCGAGTTCGTCGAGCAGTTTGCTCGACTTGGGCCGTTTTCCGAGGTGATAGTTCACAAACGCGTCGACCGCGCGAGCGCTCGCCGGCGTCGCGGCGAGCGCGGCGCGCAGCGTGCCGCCGCGCTCTGCGCCCAGCGCCTGAAAGTTTGCGACGTCCTCGGCCGCGAGCGCCAACGCGTCGGCCCGATGGGGACGGCACGCTTCGCAGGCGAGGCCGCCCGCTTCGAGCTCGGCCCAGCCCGGCCGGCCGCCGAGGTCCGTCGCGCAGCGGACGCAACGCGCCGCCTCCGGTGCGAAACCGAGCGCTCCTAGGAGGCGCAGTTGGAAGCGCGGCACGAGCGCCGCCGGCTCGGCCGTCGTCTCGAGCGCGCGCAAAGCGCCGCGCAAGAGGGCGTAGACCTCGGGCAAGGCGAGCTCAGGTTCGCAAAACGCGTCGATCAGTTCCGCCAACAGGTGCGCGGTCGCGAAGACCGCCGGATCGACGATCGCGGCCCAGCGCGCGCGAAAGATTTCGGCGCTCGTGATCACGTCGAGGTTGCGTCCGCGATGCATCCCGAGCGCGACCTCGCTCGCAAACTCGAGCCGCCCCGAGAAGTGGCTCTTGGTGCGCCGCACGCCTTTGGCGACCGCGTCGAACTTGCCGCTCTCTTCGCCGAAGAGCGTGTAGATGCGATCGGCTTCACCGAGATTGCGCGCGCGCAACACGATCGCGCGCGTCTTGTAGGTTCGCGCCGGGGCGCTCACGGCAGTTCGAAGGCGGCGGGCAACAACTCGGCGAGCGCGCTCTCTTCGAAGCCCGCTCCGTGCGAATAGAGGATCCGGCAGGCCGGCGCAAATTCGGCCAGCACCTGACGGCACGCGCCGCAAGGGGTCGTCGTACCGGCATGGTCGGCCGCGACCGCGAGCGTCGTGAAGCGGCGCTTTCCGGCAGCGATCGCCGCGAAGACGGCGGCCCGCTCGGCGCAAATCGAGAGTCCGTACGAGGCGTTCTCGACGTTGCACGCGCTCACGACGGTACCGTCCTCGCACAGCAGTGCCGCGCCGACGGAGAAGGCCGAATAGGGTGCGTAGGCGTGCTCGCGTGCGGCGTGCGCCGCCGCCATGAGCTCGCCCTCGTTCACGAGAGTGCGCTTTCGGCCTTGATCGAGGCGTCCTGCGCGTCGTCGGCCGACGGCGGCTCGACGTGCGACTTGCCGTTGGTGAAAACGCGCACCGCTAAGATGCGACGGCCGCGGGTGCGATCGATTTTCAGCCGCACGTGTTCGCCGGCGTCGACCTCCTCGCCCTCGTGCGGCAGATGGCCGAAGAGGCCAACCGTCAAGCCGCCGATCGTTTCGAAATCCTCGATGCGGCAGGTGCAGGCCCAGGCGCGCGTTGACGTCCTCGATGTTCGTTCCGGCGTCGACGATCGGCTTCGTCTCGGCGAGACCAGCCGGATCGGCTCTTCCTCACCCTCGTCGTGCTCGTCGCGAATCTCGCCGACGATCTCCTCGAGCAGGTCTTCCATCGTCACCAAGCCGGCCGTGCCGCCGTACTCGTCGACGACGATCGCGAGGGAAAACTTCCCGCGCTGCATCTCGCGCAGCAGTTCGGAGACGCGTCTTGCTTTCGGGCACGAGCGTGATCGGCCGCATCGAGCGCGCGGATCGGCGACTGCGCCAGCGTGCCGTTGGAGAGCGCGATCAAGCAGCTCGCGATCGTGGATCACTCCGATCACGTTGTCGATCGTCTCCTCGTAGACCGGCAGCTTCGAATACCCGTCGGCGATGACCAAGTCGAGCGCGCGACGCGCGGAGGCGTTGACCTCGACGGCGACCATGTCGGGCCGCGGCGTCATCACCTCGCGCACGATCGTGTCGCCAAACTGAATGATCGAGTGGATCATCTCGCGCTCTTGTTCTTCGAGGACTTTCTGCTCGGCGCCGACGTTGACGATATTGCGGATGTCGTCTTCGGTGACGAACGGGCCCTGCGCCGGAGGACGCACCCCGAACAGCCGCACGATCATATTCGTCGCGAACAGGAACGCGTTGTTCACCGGCGTCATGACCCAGGCGACGCGCTCGAGAATCGGCGCGAGCCGAACCGCCCAGCGCTCGTTATTGGCGACCGCGATCGTTTTGGGAATGATCTCCCCGAACGTCAAGAGCAAGACGGTCATGATCGCCGTCGACCAGAGCGCGGCGTTCGGAACGCCGGCCCGCACGAACAGCACCGTCGCCAGCGAGTCGGCGGCCAGCAGCACGACCGTGTTGCCGATGAGAATCGAGGTCAGGAAGCGATTCCGGTCGTCGAGCAGCCGCAACACGGCATCGCTGCCCTTGACGCCTCGTTCGAGCATGCCCCGGGCGTGCAACCGCGAGAGCGAGATCAAAGCGGCCTCCGAGCCCGAGAAAAAAGCGGAGGCGGCGATCAAGACCAGCAGTGCCCCGATTTCGGGCCAGTGGACGCCGGGATCGATAGGCGGCATCTTACAGCCGGCGCGAGCCCGGCCGGCGGCCCGGTAGCGGTGGGTCCGTGTTCAAGTCGCCGCCATTATAGCACATCGCCGCCGCCAAGCGCGGCCGAGCGAGGGCCGCGCGACCAGACCCTCAAGCCTGGCACAGCAAAAACACCGTCCCGCTCACCACCAAGCCAAGCACCCCCCCGTAGACGACCTCCCGGAGCGAATGGATGCCGCCCTCGACCCGGCTCTGGCTGACCAGCAGCGCGAGAAAATACGCCAGCAACGCGACCACCAGCGGTCGTGATTCAGCAGCGCGATCAAGGTCGCGCCCGCAAAGGCCAGCGCGGCGTGCCCCGAAACCGCACCGCCCTGCAGCGGCGACCCGCGGCCGCCCAAAAAGCGCCTTGGCAAAGATCGTCGCGATCCCCACTAGCGCGATGACGACCACGACCAAATTCCGCGGCACCGTCGCCACCGCCACGGAGACCTGAGCTCCGGCCGCGCGTGATGCCCTCGTAAAACACCAGATACCCGACGATCAGCGCCGCCATCGACGCGATGAGCACCGCCCCCGCCGCCGCATCTTTCGCGATCTTCGCCAGCGGATGGTGCGCGACGGTCATCAAATCGACCACCGCCTCGATCGCCGTATTGAGCAGCTCCAGCACGAGCACCAGAGCGATGACGATGACGATAACCGCCACGTACACCCGGTCCAGCCGAAGGTACAACGTCGCAAACAACGCGAGCGCCGCGAGCCGCCAAATGCACGCGCATGTTCCGCTGCGTCCGCGTCGCGTACAAGATCCCCGCGAACGCATAGTTGAACGCGCCCCAAAACCGGCTGTCGCTGATCCGTTTCGCCCGGGGTGGGAGCCGCACCGGCTGCATGTTACCGGCCTTCGGGAAGCCCCCGCCGCTCATCCCCCTCGAACGGCCAGCGCAACCCGATCCTGCGCGCCAAGCGCCGCTCCTCGCGCTCCATCGCCGCCCGCTCGCGCGGCTCCTCGTGATCGTGCCCCAGCAAGTGCAGCACGCCGTGAATCATCAGCCGCTCCAGCTCCGCTTTGAGCGGCGCATCGTAGTCGGCCGCTTGCCGCGCCGCTTGGTCGACGCTGATGACGATGTCGCCTAGCATCCGCTCCGGCACGAGCGCGGCCTCTCTCCCTTGGCGCCCTCTCGTTCCCGCTGCTGGAGGCGGGGCAATCGCGCTGCGGGGACGCCCGCGATTTCCCATCCACGGGAAATCGCTGCTACGCCACTTTCCGCTCCCGCCCTCCGGGCTCCGCGGAAAGCTGGAGTCCCCGCTGCGCGACCGCTCCGCCTCCAGCAGCGGAAACGAGAGGACGTCGGTCGTTCGGTCTTTTCACGCGACGAGCGCGTTCAGGCGGCGCATCGCCGTATCGCCGACAAACGACAGCGACAGCGTCGATTCCGGCTCACCGGCTGCGACGAGCAGGGCGCGCGCCGTTTTCTCGAGCGCGCGCAGGTTCAGCCGATGCTTGCGCGTTGCGTTGCGGAGATAGATCAAACCAGGTTCTGGTAGGCGGTGATGATCTTGCCGACGAGCGGGTGGCGCACGACGTCGGTTTCGTTCAGTTCGACGATGCCGACGTCGGCGACGCCGTCGAAGAGCGCGTGCGCGTCGAGCAGGCCGGACTGCGACGCCCGTCGGGAGGTCGATCTGGGTGACGTCGCCGTTGACGATCATCTTCGACCCGGCACCGAGGCGCGTCAGGAACATCTTCATCTGTTCGCGGGTCGCGTTTTGCGCTTCGTCGAGGATGACGAAAGCGTCGGAGAGCGTGCGGCCGCGCATGAAGGCGAGCGGCGCGACTTCGATCGTGCCGCGGTCCATGAAGCGTTCCACCACGGTGTCGTCGATGAGTTCGGCGAGCGCGTCGTAGAGCGGGCGCAGGTAGGGATCGACTTTCTCCTTGAAATCGCCGGGGAGGAAGCCGAGGCGTTCGCCGGCCTCGACGGCCGGCCGCGAAAAGATGAGGCGCGTGATGTTTCGGGCGCGCAGTGCCTTCACCGCCATCACCATGGCGAGAAAGGTCTTGCCCGTGCCGGCCGGGCCGATGCCGAAGGTCGAGCGTGTTGGCGTCGATCGATTCGACGAAGCTGCGCTGGCCGTTCGTCTTGGGGCGAATCTCTTTGCCGCGCTGCGCGACGAAGAGCGTCTTCGGGTGGCCGCTCGAGGATTCGCCATCGGTGCGACCGGTGTCGCGCGCGGCAAGGCGCGACGTCGTCGGGCGTGAGTTGCGCGCCGCCGTCGGCGGCGTCGCGCATGCGCGCAGAGCACGGCATGGGCTTGATCGACGGCCGAAGCTTCGCCGCTGACGCGCAGCCGATCGCCCTCGAGACGCACGACGACCGGCAGCGACCCTTCGAGCGCGGTTAAATTGCCGTCGAGCTCTCCGCAGAAACGCAGCGGATCGCGTACGCCTGCCAGCTCAAAAACGCGCTCTACCTGGGTGTCGGCCAGTGTCGATCCTCCGCCCTTACGGTACCCCGAACGCGGCGAGCGGTCAAAGGGTGTCGCCCGGCGCCCGGTGCGGCCGCAGCGCGGCGGGTGGTCCCAAGACTTGCGCGACGACGATGCCGCCGATCAGCGCTTGCCCGCCGCGCAGCGCGTCGAGCAACGGGTTGGGCGGGACGGGCAGCCCCGCCGGCGCCGCGAGCGAGTCGAGCGGCGGCAGGGAGTTGGGGCAGCGCGTCCGGCATGCGGCCCATCGGAACGGCCGGCGCCGCGACGGGCGCCGGACGAACCGGCGGCGGGCGTTCCCATCTGCGGAGGCCGCGGGCCGGCGGGCGGACCCGCTTGAGGCGCCGGGCACGCGCCGGCGGGTTTCCGCAGCGCCTGCTGCTGCTGTGCTTGAGCGATTTGCTTTTGAATCGCCTCTTGACGATGAGTCCCCCGAGCAGCGTTGAGCATCGCCGAGCTAGCGCGGCGGCGACGGGGGCGCGGCCGGTCCGCTGCCCGTGTCGGGCGGCGTCGACGCCGGTGCCGATGGCCGAGCGCATTTCGGTGTCGGCCTTGAGGTTGTTGAGGCGATAGTAATCCATGACGCCGAGATTGCCGCTGCGAAACGCTTCGGCGATCGCTTGCGGGATCTGGGCTTCCGCCTCGACGACTTTCGCGCGCATCGCTTGCGTCTCGGCCTTCTGCTCTTGCTCGGCGGCCTGCGCGCTGTACTGCCGTTCGGCGGCCTTGGCTTGTGCGATCTTGCGATCGGCTTCGGCTTGCGAGGTCTGCAACTCGGCGCCGATGTTCTTGCCGACGTCGACGTCGGCGATGTCGATCGAAACGATTTCGAAGGCGGTGCCCGCGTCGAGCCCCTTGGCCAGCACGGCCTTGGAGATGCGGTCGGGATACTCGAGCACTTCCTTGTGATCGATCGCCGCGCCGACGGCCGAGACGACGCCCTCGCCGACGCGCGCGACGATCGTCGGTTCGCCCGCACCGCCGACGTAACGGTCGAGATTGGTGCGCACCGTAATTCGCGCTTTAACGTTGAGCTGAATGCCGTTCTGCGCGACGCCTTGGAAGATCGGCGTCTCGATGACCTTCGGATTGACCGACGTCTGCAGCGCTTCGAGCACGTTGCGTCCGGCCAGATCGATGGCCGCCGCGCGCTGCCACTCGAGCGGAATTTGCGCGCGCTGGGCCGCGATCATGGCCAAGCGTGACGTTCTCGACGTTGCCGCCCGCGAGGTAGTGCGACTGCATCTGATCGACGGTCAGGTTCAAGCCGGCTTTGCGCGCGCGCACGAAGTTCGTGACGATGACGCCGGGCTGGATGCCGATCAGGCGCATGCGGATCAGCGAGATCATCGAGAGCGGGACGCCTGCCGCGATCGTGCGGATCCACAGACCGATCGGAAAATAGTAGAGGAATCAAAAAGAACAGGATGATCGCCGCGAAGACGATGAACGCGACGAAGAACGACGGGAACGATCACGCTTTCTCCTCTGCGAATCGACTTGACGAAGATGCGCGCGCCTTCGACGCGCGTCACGCGGATCGCCGAACCCGCGGGAACGAAATCGCCCTCGGTCAGCACGTCGACGCGACGGCCGTCGACGTTCGCCACGCCCGCCGGCCGTAAGTACGAGGTTGCGAAACCCAAACGCCCGACGAGCTCGCCGAAGTCGACTGCTGGTGACGTAGTCCGGGCCCTGGCGCGCGGTCAGCACGATCCGCTTGAGGAACGCGCTTTCAGGGAACATCGCGCGAACTCGCCCAAAGCGCCAAGACGGAGAGCACGATCGCGATCGCGATTGACTTGCGCCGCGACGAATAGGAAGGCGTAGCCGAAGGCCAGACGACCGCGGTTAAAAGCGCCGCGGCCCCGACCGTGCCGGCCACCCCGTGCCCGGGCAGGACGTGCAGCTCGAAGAGGATTCCGACGATGCCGAGCACGGCCAGTGCGATGACGAGGCTGTTCGCGAAGCCGGCATAGATGTGCGAACCGAAGAACAGACCGAGCGCGACGACGCCGATCAAGCCGGCGATGCCGTGCAGCGTTTGCATCTCGATGAAGAGGCCGAGCACGCCGATCGAGAGCAGCAAGCCGCTGACTTCGGGCGTCGTCGCGAAACGCGCGAGCCACTCGCCCCAGGTGTACTGCGCGCGCTCGAGCGGTCCCGAAACGTGTGCGTCGTGCAGCGCGCCGTCGAGCGTCGGCGCGATCGCGTCGGCGATGCCGGCGCGCTTAGCGTCTTCCGCGGTCAGCGAGAGGATCGCGCCGCGGCTTCTTGTACGCCGGTGCGTCGACGCTCTTGTCGACCATCGCCGAGGCGAGCACCTGCGTCGCGATGGTTGCGCTGCGCCGTCGAGGCGAACTCGGCGCGCAGAGCGGAGACGTATTTGGGCTCGTTCGGCCGCGGCTCGGCCGCGCCGATGCTCGAACCCGGCGCCATCACGATCGTGTGGTTGGCGAGCGTGATCAGCGCGCCGGCCGAGTAGGCGCGCTGCGCGACGAAGGCGACGGTCGGCACTTTCGCGTCCAAGATCGAGTCGCGAATTTGGAACGCGGCGTCGACCAGACCGCCCGGCGTATTGATGTCGAGAACGATGCCGGCCGCGTGCTCGTCGTCGGCCTGGGCGACGGCTCGGGCCACGAGATGCGCCATGCCTTCGTCGACGACGCCGTCGATCGGGACCACGACGACGGGCCGGGAATTCGAAGCGAACGCTCCGCCGATGAGTCCGGCGAAGCCGAAAAGTGCCGTGCCGCTAAAGACCGCGAGGCGAAGCCACTTGCTCATCACCGCTTGCTACCCGCCCCGGGCGGTGGAAGTTACGGAGCGGCCTGCAGCGCGCCGAGCTCCTCGAGAACGACTTGCCGGATGGTCGAGCCGTCGGCCTCGCCCTTGAGCTGGGGCATCACCAGCTTCATCGCCGCGCCCTGGGTGCGCTGGTCCGCCGCCAGGGTCGCGAGCGCCGCCCGGACCGCCGGGCGGATATCGTCGGCCGACTTTTGGGCCGGCAGCAGCGCCGAGAGGATCTCGCGCTCGCGCGTTTCGCGCTCGACCAGGTCGGGCCGGCCGCCCTTCTGAAACTCCGCGATCGAATCGCTGCGCTGCTTGACCTGCTTGCGCACCGCCTCGACCTGGTCTTCCTCGCTCAGCTCGCGCCCGGCTTCGATCTTCTTATAGGAAAAGGCCGACAGCGCCGAGCGCAGCGTGTCGATTCGAACCTGGTCCCTGGCGCTGCATCGCCTCTTTGAGCTCGGCGGCGATGCGCTCGCTCAGCGTCATCGCGGCGTTAGCTTAAGCGCGACGCTTGCGAGCGGCAGCCGACTTCTTCTTCCGGCGCACGCTCGGCTTTTCGTAGTGTTCGTGCTTGCGGGCCTCGGCCAGCACGCCGGCCTTTTGGGTTGCCTTCTTGAAGCGCCGCAGGGCACTCTCGATCGTTTCCCCCGGTGCGATGCGAATCTCCATGAATACACCCCCTCCCGCCTGCGTCCGAACGCAGCAAAAACTGAAACTTCCGCCCCACGGGCGAACTACGAAACACTAGCACAGCCCCCCAGCCCCGTCAATTCCGGGAGCGTATGTATGAGCGTCCAGCCCGCAGCCGGCCCGTTCGATCAGTTGCAGCGCGCGGCCGAAGTGCTCTCCAAGAACTGGATTCTGGCCCTGCCGACCGCGATCGCGTCGCTCGCCGTGAGCGTGATCTTGGTCCTCGGCGTGTTCTCGCTCGCCGCTGCCCTGTTCGTCGGGCATGCCGCCGCGGGCGGCCTCGGGTCGCTGGCCGGCCTCGGCACCGGCGGCCTGATCCTCGCCGTCCTCCTGCTCCTCGGACTCCTGCTCGTCGTCGTCTCGCAGGCGATCGTTATCCATGCCGCCGAGGATGCTTGGCAAGGCCGGCCGGTCGATCTCGCCGCCAGCCTGACCGCAATCATGGGTCGCCTGCCGGATTTGATCGTGGCGTTTATCATCTCGGCACTGATCCTGATCGTCACGCTTGCGCTGTGTGCGGTGCTCATCGGCTTTCCGCTGGTCTTCGTGGCATGGTTCTTCCTGATGTACGTGACGCCGGCGGTCATCATCGGACGCGAAGGCGGCGTCGCAGCCGTTCAGTCGTCGTTCCGCCTCGCCCGGCAAAACGTCGGAACGAGTTTCATCGCCTTCATCGGAATCGTCGGCGCGTCGCTCGCGGCGGCGATCCTGAATTCGATCGTGTCGCACATTCCGCTGATTAACTTCGTAGCGGCGTTCGCAATCGGCGGCTTAGCAGCCGCGTATTCGGCACTCGTGAGCGCGCGCTTTTACGATATCGTGCGCGGCGCCGTACCGCTGAGCGCCGGCGCCGCTTTCGCGCCGCAACCTCCGCCGCCCCCGCCCGATTCGGGACCGCCGACCGTCATTCGCTAATCCGGCTCGTCGCTACCCCGGCGGCCAGCGCATGGCGCGGCCGGAGAGCACGTGCAGGTGCAGGTGAAAGACCGTCTGTCCGGCTTCGCCTCCCTCGTTCACCACGATCCGGTAGCCGTTCGGCGATGCGTCGCGCCCGGTCTTGGAAGCGAGCGCGAAAAGGTCGCCGACCTCTTGCGGGGTTGCCGCGGCGACGAAGTCGCCGAGGTTGGCGGCGTGACGCTTGGGGATGACGAGCACGTGCGAGGGCGCCTGCGGATTGAGATCGCGAAAGACGAGCGCGTCGGGGGTACGCTCGACTTCCGAAGCGGGTATCTCGCCCCGGAAGATCTTGCAGAAGACGCACCCGTCCTCGCCGCTCACGAGCCGGCCGCCGGTTTCATCAACTCGAAGTTGAGGACCGAGTCCGGGCGCGGAACGATGCCCTCGATCGACGACTTCGCCGCGAACGAAACGACCGAGTGGACCAGCGGAACGGCCGGAACTTGATCGTGCACCAGGGCGTTCGCCTGCCGGTAGATCTCGGCGCGTTTCTGCTGATCGACGGTCTGCTGCCCGGCCAGCATCAGCGCGTGGAACTTCGGGTCGCGCCAAAACGAGAAGTTCTGGGCTTGTCCCTTCACGGCGCTGTCCTGATCGAGCAGCGCGTAGAAGAAATTGTCCGGATCGCCGTTGTCGCCGGTCCAGCCGATCAGGCACATCGGGTGCTCGCCGTTGCGCGCCTTCGTCAGAAAAACGCTGAACTCGAACGGCTCGAGCGTCACCTCGATGCCGGCCGCTTTGAGGTCGGCTTGGATCGCTTCGGCGATGCGCTGGGGCTCGGGCATGTACGGACGCGGCGAGGTGAAGTAGTAGAGTTGGGTCGCGAAGCCGTGCGGGAAGCCGGCTTGCGCGAGCAGCGCTCGGGCTTTGGCGACGTCGAGCGGATAGGCTTTGACCGCCGGGTTCTCACCGAGCATTCCCGGCGGCGTCCAATTGTCGGCGACGATCGCGCCCAACGCGTAAAATGCGGTCGCGATCGCCTTCTCGTCGATCGCGTACGCGATGGCGCGCCGCACCAGGACGTTGCCGAACGGCTTCTGGTCGACGTTCAGCGCCAGGTACGAGACGTTGTTGCTGGGCTGCTGATAGAGCTTGATGCCGGCTTGCTGCGCGAGATCGCGCGCGTCGTCCGGACGCGGATCGACCAAAATGTCGACGTCGCCTTTCTTCATCGAGAGCACGGCCGTCGACTGGTCCGGAATGTCGCGCACGATCACCGTTCCGTACGCCGGCTTCGGACCGGCCCAGAGCGGGTTGGCTAGCAGCGTGATGTGGTCGTCCTTCACCCACTCGCCCAGCGTGTAAGGCCCGCTCGCCACCGGCGCCTGACCGAAGTTTTGCGGGTCTTTGCGAATCGCCGTGGGCGAGCCGATTCCGAACGACGGCATCGCCAGGTTGCGCAAGAAAGGCCCGAGCGGCGCCGCTAGCGTGAACGTCACTTTGTTCGGCGAAGGCGCTTCGACGTCGACGATTGCGCCGGGAAAGCCGCCGAATTGGCTGGCGTAGTAGCCGTACGGGAAGTTGCCGTGGTAGGGACCGTTCTTGAGACGCCAGCGATCGAAGTTGAATTTCACCGCGGCCGCGTCGAGGGGCGTTCCGTCCGAAAACTTCAAACCCGGATTCAGCGTGAAGGTCCAGTGCTTTCCGTCTTTAGTCGCGTACCAGGAGCGTGCGATGTCGGGCACGACCTCGAACGTTCCAGGCTTGAACTTCACGAGGTTCGCGAAGATCTCCGAGGTGATGTTGAGCGACATGCCGTCGGTCTCGTGCGAGGGATCGAGTCCGACCGCATCCTTGACGCGCGCGACCGCTAGCTCGGGGCCGGCAGCCGTGCTCGACGGTTGGCCGCCGCAGCCGCTCAGCAGCAGTGCGGCCAGCAGCGTGATAACCGGGAAGCCCTTCAAAGTCACCTCGTTTTGATCGTGAACGACCAGTTGCGCACGGTCGTGTTCCCGGCCGTATCGGAAACGCGAACGCTGACCGTGACCGGCCCGTCGGGATAGTCCACGCCGGGGCTGTAGGTAATGAACGTGTTCGAGCGCGTCGTCGAGGAAGTCACGTCGTGGCCGTTGACCACGAGCGTCAGACTCGAAACGTTGAGCGGAATGTCGGTCGGTGCCGCAAAGGTTGCGTAGATGCTCGGCCGGCTGTTGTTGACGGTTTGGTTGGGCGGAGGAGCGACGTCGGTGACCGCCGGCGGCGTCGTCGCGGCCGAAAGCGTCGCGCCGGCTTCGACCCGCGGCGAGGCGCTGGCGCCGAGGCTCAAGTGTCCGTAGATCGGAACGCGCGTGACGTTGAAGCGGTCCGGGATCGTAAAGTGCCCGCGATAGTTTCCGGGGCTTACTTCGAGCATGTCGAGTCCGCTCAAGTAGTCCCCGATGTCGAAGCTCGCGCGAGCGCCGGGCGTTCCCGCGAGCGTGACCTCGAGCGTCTCGCCGGCGTGCAGCGGCCGGGCGGGCGAGATCGAAAAGGCCGTCACCGTCACGGCGATACCGGGCGTCGCGGAGGCCGCACCGGAAGCACTCGGCGCCGGAGCGCTGCGCGAAACGATCACTTGCCGCAACTCGCCGGTTTCGGGATTGCTGCGCACGGTCACCGTGTCGCCGACCTGCAAGTCGGCGATGCGCGCCGCCGAGCCGTTCAGCGAAATTTCAGTGTTTCGTGCCGGCGTGACGACGCGACCGTTGGCGAGCACGAAGGCAACCGGTGAAACCGCCGAGATCGTTCCGCTTTGCGATTTGTAGTAGTCGTGCACTTCGGCCACGCGCCCGTCGCGCAGCAGCACGACCAGGAGCTGGTCGCCGACCCGGATGTCGCTCAGCTGCGCGTGCAACTGGGTGTGAACCGACACGTCCTCGATGAAGATCTTCGCGTCCGAGTTGATGCTGATCGTGCGCGGATGTCCTCCCTCGACGACGGTGATCGAGGGCGGCACGGCGTTGACGTCGAGCGCCGAGACCACGCCCTGCACGCTCGTCCCGCCGCCGGCCCGCGCTTGCGGCGAACCGCCGTTGCGGCCGATGTAGGCCGACACGATCTCGACGCGACCGGCGTGCGGGTCGTAGTTGACCGTCGCGCCGAGCGCGCTCTGCAGGAAACGCAGCGGGACGTAGAGCGCGTCCTTGTACTCGGTGACCGGCGAGTCGAGACCGACCGGATTCCCGTCGACCGTCGCCTCGCTGCTGCCGACCGTGAGCTTGATGTTGCCGCTCGGCAAGCGCGCGAGAATCGTCGGACCCTCGCGCGAGATGGAAATGCCCAGCGCCGCAAAGACGGCGCGCAACGGCAGGAGCACGCGACCCGACACGATGCGCGGCTGGTCGTCCGCCGACAACTGCTCCCCGTTGACCACGATCGCGATCGAGCGCGTCGGCCGCTCGACGGCGGGCGTCGGTGACGGCCGCGGGGCGGCGAGCGCCGCATGTGCCGCAAGTACGCCGGCACACGCAAACGCGAGGGAACGAAGGACTCTCATCGCCCTGGACTTTGCTCCAAGGCTTCGCGATACACCTCGGCCGTAAGCGTGGCGCAGCGGTCCCACGTCAACGTTCGAGCGAAAGCGCGCGCGGCATCCTGCGCGCGCGGGCTTGCGAGCGAACGCGCCATCAGCGCGGCGAGCGACTCGACGTCCCCGGCCGCGAATAGCTCGACGTAGGGCAGGAGCGGGCCCGGCACCGCCGTTCGGCAGGCGATGACGTGCGTGCCGGCCGCCAGCGCTTCGAGGAGCGGCAAGCCGAAACCCTCGCGCAGCGCCGGATGGACGAGCGCGACCGCGCCGCGAAAGAGCCGCGCGAGTCGCGCGGCATCGACGTCTCCGAGGAAGCGCAAGGTGCCGCGCGTGCGTTCCGGCCGATCCGGCGGCAAGTCGTCGTCCCCGCTGAGATAGAGGTCGGCCTCGAGCGCCGGATCGAGTCGCGCCCAGGCGGCGAGCAGGGTCGGCAAATCCTTGTGCGGGCGGTGATTTCCCGCGTAAATGAAGTACGGCCGCGCGGCCGGCTCCGCTTCGATCTCGGCCCTGAAGGCGTCGTCGACGCCGAGCGGCACGACCCGAACCTTTGCCGGCGCGACGTCGAGGTATCGCTCGAGGTCGTCCACGGTGCGCTCGTCGTCGGTAATGACGCGCACGGCCCGCGCGCACAGGCTGCGCACGACGAGCGCATAGTACGGCGCGACGCTGCGTTTGTGAAGCTCGGGAAAATTGAGGTGGATGAGGTCGTGGATCGTCAGCGCGAACGGCGCCGGCGCGAAGTAGGGCGCGTAGAGCGACAAGAAATGCGTCAAGCGCGGGCGCGCGCGGCGGATGCGCAGCGGCAGCGCGACCTGCTCTTCGAAGCCGAAGCTGGCGGCGTGCGAAAACTCGGCGAAGGTCAGATCCGGCGCAACGCGCGGCAGGCGGGCGGCGAGCTCGTTCGCATAGGCGCGCATGCCCGCCGAGATGTGCCGCGTTCGCGGCACCTCGAGCGCGACGTCGATGCGGCGCGAGTTCACCGCCGCAACGCTTTGAGGTGCACGACGACCGGATAGAACGCCGAGGCGAAGGCGATGAAGCCGCCGCGCCAGCCGTCGCGCCAGCCGCCGCGCCGCACGAAGAGCCAGGGCACGCGCACGACGGCGACCGCCAGCGTCTGCAGCAAACCGAGCGGTGTGGCCCGCATGCCTTGCGCTTCCAGCGACGTATAGCGCCCGAACTTGCGCCGATACGCCTTCAGCGTCGGATATGAATCGTGGAGCAGCGAGCCGGCCAGCCGTTCGACGGTGCCCGGCACGCGCCAAAACTCGTGGACCTCGGCCTCGCCGCCGGCCGCCGGATTCGCGATCAGCTCCGCCTCGCTCGTGCGAAAGAGCCGCAGCAAAACTTCGTCGCCCCAGCCGCTGCCGGTGATAACCCGCCCGCAGAACAGCGTGCGGCGCCGCACGAGGTAGCCGTGGGTCGAATCGGCGGGCGCGGCCGCGACGAGCGCCGCGCGCAGCGCCGCGTCGGGCGCTTCGTCGGCGTCGAGCATAAAGGTCCAGCGCGTCGCGACTTGCGAGAGCGCAAAGCGGCGGGTCGCGATGAAGCCTTCCCACGGCCGCACGATCGCCCGCGCGCCGCGTTCGCGCGCGAGCGGTACCGTCTCGTCGCTCGACTCGGCGTCGAGCACGAGGACCGGCGAACCGAGCGGAACGGCGTCGAGCGCGCGCGGCAAGTTCTGTGCCTCGTTCTTGGTCAGGACGACGAAAGTGATGTCGCTCGGTATCAGGTCGATAGAGCGGCCGACGAAGCCGCGATGCCGCCGTCCTTTTGCCACGCGCCGTGCGCGAGCGCCGCGCCGATGAAATCGCGGTAGAGCGGCGATGGCCGCGTCGGACGTGACTTGAACTCGGGATGGGCTTGGGTTCCGACGAACCAGGGATGGTGCGAGGGCGCGAGCTCGATGCACTCGACGAGCGCGGCGCGACCGCTCTGATGGTGACCTGAAAAGATCAACCCGTGCTCCTCGAAGATCGCTTTGTAGCGGTTGTTGAACTCGTAGCGGTGACGGTGGCGTTCGCTGATCTCGAGCGTCCCGTACGCGCGCGCGGCGAGGGTCCCGGGCTCGAGGCGGCAGTCGTACGCGCCCAGGCGCATCGTTCCGCCCATGAGTTCGAGGTTGCGCTGCTCGGGCAAGAAGTCGATGACCGGATCGGGCGTCGCCTCGTCGACTTCGGTCGTCATCGCCTCGCCGAGCCCGCAGACGTTGCGGGCGAACTCGATGCAAGCCAGCTGCATGCCGAAGCAGATTCCCAGGAACGGCAGCTTGCGCTCGCGCGCGAATTGGATCGCGCGCAGCTTTCCCTTGACGCCGCGCGAGCCGAAGCCCGGCGCCACGAGAATCCCGTCGATACCGTGCAGAACCGAGGTTCCCGAATCTTCGACCGTTTCCGAGTCGACGCGCTTGATCTCGACCCGCGTGTCGTGCGCGATGCCGGCGTGGTACAGAGCCTCGTTGATCGAGATGTAGGCGTCCTTGAGTTCGACGTACTTGCCGACGAGCGCGATCTTGACGTGCCGCGAGGGATGGGCGATCCGCTCGACGATTCCCTCCCACTGCTCGATGTCGAGCGGGCCGGGTTCGAGCTTCAGCTTACGCAGCACCGCCTCGGCCAGCCCCTCGCGTTCGAGGTTGAGCGGCACCTTGTAGATCGTCGGCGCGTCGCCGTTCTGCACCACGTTGCGCGGCGGGACGTCGCAGAAAAGGCCGATCTTCTCCTTGAGTTCGATCGGAATCGGGTCTTCGGAACCGGTGCGCACCACGATCGCGTCGGGCGCGATTCCGATGGCGCGCAGCTCGCGCACCGAGTGCTGGGTGGGTTTGGTCTTGAGCTCGCCCGCCGCGCCCATCAGCGGCATCAGGGTGAGGTGAACGAACATCACGTTCTCGTCGCCGACGTCGTAGCGCACTTGGCGGATCGCTTCGAGGAAGGGCAGCGACTCGATGTCGCCGACCGTGCCTCCCACCTCGACGATGCAGATGTCGGCGCCGCTCTTCTCGGCAACGCGGGTGATCTGCGCTTTGATCTCGTTGGTGATGTGGGGGATGACTTGGACCGTCGCCCCCAAGTAGTCGCCGCGCCGCTCCTTATCGATCACGGAAGCGTAGATTTGTCCCGTCGTCACGTTGTTGACCCGGGTCAGCGACTCGTCGATGAAGCGTTCGTAGTGGCCGAGATCGAGGTCCGTCTCGGCGCCGTCCTCGGTGACGAAGACCTCGCCGTGCTGGTACGGATTCATCGTGCCCGCGTCCACGTTAATGTACGGGTCGAGCTTTTGAATCGAGACGCTCAGGCCGCGGCTCTTGAGGAGCCGGCCGAGCGAAGCCGCCGTAATGCCCTTGCCGAGCGAACTGACGACCCCACCGGTAAAGAATATGTACTTCGCCACGATGGGAGGACTGTTTTCGCGAGGACGGTTCGCCGCTCCCGCCGCGTTTAGTCCGTGACGACGACGAGACGCTCGAGGCCCGCATAGTCGAGCTCGACGCGGCACGTTTTTCCAGGGAAGCTCTGTGTGGCGAGGGAGGCGAGCGCCGGCACCGTGTCCGGGCCCGCTTCGAGAAAGAGCGCGCCGCCGGGAACGAGCCGGGCCGGCGCTTCGGCGAGCAGACGCCGGTAGACCGTCAACCCGTCGGCGCCGCCGTCGAGCGCGAGGCGCGGTTCGAAGGACGTGGGATCCGGGGCTGCGGCCAGATCGCCGGAGCGAACGTACGGCAGATTCGCAACGATGCAGCTCGAAGCGTTCGTGCGCAGACAGCGCGGCGAAAAGATCGCTCTCGCGAAAGTCGATGCGCGCCGCAACGCCGTTGCGCGCGCGCGTTGCGCCGCGCGACGCGCGAGCGCCTCCGGCGAAAGGTCGAGCGCCGTCGACGCTCGAGCTGCGGCCGTTCGCAGGCGAGCGACACCGCCAGGATGCCGCTGCCGGTACCGGCGTCGCAGACGCGCGCCGCTTTCGGCCGTTCGTCGAGAAACGTCAGCGCCGCTTCGAGCAACTGCTCGGTTTCCGGGCGCGGCGCGAGCACCGCCGGCGAAACCTCGAAGCGCCGGCCGTAAAACCAGCTTTCGCCGGTGATGTAGGCCACCGGTTCGCCCGCCGCGCGACGCTCGAGCGCGCGCTCGTACGCCGCCACGGTCGCGGCGTCGAGAACGTCGCCGGCATGCGCCAGCAGCCAGGCGGCGTCGTGCCCGGCGGCGTGCCGCAAGAGCGCGTGCGCATCGAAGCGCGCTTCGGGACTTCGCCCGAGGCGGAAGCGTCCGGCAGCTAACGCTTCATGTGTCCGCAGCGCAGCCGGCATGCGGCTAAAAGTCGTCCGCCAGCGAAGCGAGCAGGGCGGCGTGTTCCTCGTAGGCGAGCCCGTCGAATTTCCAAGCCAGCGCCCAATCGGAGCTGCCGGTGACGCTCGCGCTGCCCACGTCGTCTTCGTCCGAGTACGTCAGGTCGAGCGACTTGACCGCCACACTTTGCGGGAACCCGCCGCCCGCGTTCTCGGCCGACAGCGCTTCGACGCCGAAGAACGTCATTTGCGCGCGATACGTCGTGGCGTCGCCGGGCCGCAGCCTGCCGTAGAGCCCGACGCTCATCCGGCGGGCCAGCATCTCGAGCCCGATCTCGACGATCGCGCAACCTTCGAAGTTGCGTGCGGCGACGAGGTCGAGGGCCTCGCGATCGCGCCGCTCGGCGCTCACGAAACGGAGGCCATTTCGCCGGCGAGCAGTCGCGTCTTCTCGTCTTGCTGCAAGCGCGCCACGATGCGGCCGAGGTCGCCGTTCATCACGCCGTCGATGTTGCCGAAGTTCTCGTTGATGCGGTGATCGGTGATCCGGTCCTGCGGGAAGTTGTAAGTGCGGATTTTCTCGGAGCGATCGCCGGTGCCGACCTGGCTCTTGCGCAGGCTCCCCACGGCTTCTTCGGCTTCGCGCCGCTTGCGATCGAGCAGCACGCTGCGCAACATGCCCATCGCGCGCTCGCGGTTTTGCAGCTGCGAGCGTTCCTCGCTGCAGCTCACCACGACGCCGCTCGGAACGTGGGTAATGCGAATGGCGGACTCCGTCTTGTTGACGTGCTGGCCGCCGGCTCCGGAGGCTTTGAAGGTGTCGATCTGCAGGTCTTTGGGATTGATCTCGACCTCGACGTCTTCGGCTTCGGGCAGCACGGCGACGGTCGCGGTGCTGGTGTGCACGCGGCCCTGCGATTCGGTCACCGGGACGCGTTGCACGCGGTGCACGCCGCTTTCGTATTTGAGGAAGCGGTACGGCTCGCCCTCGCGGATCCCGAGCACGATCTCCTTGAAGCCGCCGGCCTCGCTCTCGCTCTGCGAGAGCACTTCGACCTTCATCTTCATCGTTTCGGCGTAGCGGGCGTACATGCGCGCCAGTTCCGCCGCGAACAGGCTCGCTTCGTCGCCGCCGGCGCCGGCGCGAATCTCGACGAAGACGTCTTTGCCGTCGTTCGGATCGCGCGGCAGCATGAGTTCCGTAAGCTCGGCTTCGAGCGTCTTGCGCGCTTCGCGCAGCGTCTGGGCTTCTTCTTCGGCCAGCTCGTGCAGTTCGGGGTCGCTGCGGTCGCCCAGCAATTCGTCGTTGGCCTCGATCTGCTGCAGCACGCCGCGATAGTCGCGGTAGGCGCGGACGGTCTCTTCGATCGCGGCGCGCTCTTTGACGAGCGCGGTGAAGCGGACTTGATCGAAGGTCTCGCCGGGATTGGCGAGCTCCGCTTCGATCTCGTCGAACCGGTTCGAAAGCGTTTCCAGTCGGTCGAGATTGAACATCATAAATGAAAAGAACGAGCCGCAAAGGCTGCGGCTCGTTCTCGAAAACCCTCGAAGCTTAGGCTTCGGCCGCGGCGGCCTCGACCTTCTTTCGCTTCCGCTCGGCGGCTTCGCTCTTCTTCTGCTCGGCGGCCGCGAGGCGCTGGTTGAACTTGTCGACCCGGCCCGCGGTATCGATGAACTTCTGCTGTCCGGTGAACAGCGGATGGCAGGCCGAACAGATCTCGACGCTGATCTCCTTCATCGTCGAGCCGGTCGTAAACACGCTCCCGCAGGCGCAGTGGACGCGCGCTTCGGGGTACCAAGTGGGATGAATCTTCTCTTTCACAGCCGTTCCATAATAACAGAGGGCGCAAGTCCGGGGTTGCGGCCCGCGCTCAGATCCCGACCACCTGCTTGATCAGGTTCCGGGCGTAGGGCACCCCGATGCCGGTCACGAGGTCCAGACCGGGTCCGGCGGTGTAGCCGGGGGCAAAGGTCGGGACCGGGCTCGCGGTCGGGCCGGGAGTCGGACCGTACGGGACGTAGGGCAGTCCGTTGGCACCGTAGAGCACGTCGTAGAAGACCTTGCCGTAGTTCGCGCTCTGATAGACCGGATAGAAATAATTGTTCGGATTGCCGAGCCGGTAGGCGTAGGCGGCCGGCGCCGACGCGCTGCCGCAACCGGCATGTGCTTTGCAAGCGGAGAGTACCAACGCCCACATCGCCGCCGCCTCGGGGGCCGCGACGCTCGTCCCGCCAATCGGAACGACGAACTGCCCGCCTAAAGTCGGAGGGGCGTCGATCACGACGGCCACCCCGGTGTTCAGGTCGCCGTCGAGCGAGATGTCGGGTTGACTGCGCTTATTCGGGCCGAGCGTGACGCAGGGGTTGGCCGGCGTCAGACCGTTCTCGAAGCTCGCCAAGGTAAAGGTCTGCGAACAGCCGCCGCCGGAGGCGCCGCCGTCGTTCGTTTGCTGACCCCAGCCGGTCATCGGACCGGAGAGGGCGCCCGAACTGTCGAGCGGCGCGTTGACGCCGCCCACGCTCACGACGCTCGGATCGGTCCCGGGGTAGGAGACGCACTCGGCATTCGGATTCGGCTGGACGCTCGAAAACGCGCAGCCCTGCGCGCCGTTATCGCCCGAGGAGGCGAAGATCGCGACGCCTTCCAAAGCGAGATCCGCGAACTCGGTCGGGCCGAAGCCGACGCCGCTCGAATTGTAGTAGTAGCCCAACGCGTCGGGCTCGTCGACGCCGAAGCTCATCGAGATGATGTCGGCCGTTCCGAGCGCGATCGCGTCTTGGATCTCGTCGTCGGTCAAACCGATGCCGAGCTGTTGTGTCGGCGCACCGCCGCCCGGGCACGTCGTCGTGTACGTACCGCTCGTGTAGCATTCGTTCGGGTTGTAGGCGATGTAGAACTGAACGTTGGCGTTGGGGGCGAGGCTTGCCGCCTGTTCCGTGTCGAGTTGGGCCTCGACGTCTTCGGGATTGCAAGTCGTGTAGTTGGTCGGCTGCCCGTATCCCAAACCCACGCCTTGCAAAACGCACGCTTCGATGTTCGGATTGGTAACGGGCGGCGGGGTTGCCAGCCCGCTCGAATAGCCTTCGCCTGCACCCGTGCCGGCGCCGGGCGAGACGTTCGTGAGATCGACCTCTTGCGTGATCGTGCCCGAGCCGCCCACCCCGAACATCGCCCGGTACTGGGCGACGTCGCCCAAGCCGCCGGTTCCGAGGCGTGGATCGCCGTCGGTGATCGGACCGGTTCCGATGATGCCGATGGTGATGCCCGCGCCGGTGTAACCCGCTTGATATGCGCCCGTGTAGTCGAAGACGTTCGCGATCTGTTGCGGCGAATAGCCTTGCACGAGACCGTTGCCGGCTTGCACCGGCACGAAGTTGCGCGAGCGGAAGCGGTAGCCGACCAATGACGTCATGCCGTCGATCTTCATGCCGAGTGGAAGACTCGGCGCGCTCCTCGGCGCGACGAACGTTTGCCCGTTTTTCTTGAAGAGGCCGAGCGTGAGGCCGAGGGCGGCTTGCACGCCGGCTTGCGGCCCGCGAATGCGCAGCATCTGGCGTTGCGGAAAGGTCTGCACCGCGATGCCGTAGCTGTTCAAGTACTTCACCAAGCGGGTGTAGTCGGCTTGGCTCGCCCCGAACTGCGCGCCGATTTGCTGCGGCGTCAGCCAGTGCCGGAAGAGCGGCGATTTCGGATCGTTCACCGCGGCGGCTTGCTTTAACAGCGCGGTCGTGTTGCTCTGCACCCAAACGTCCAGGCCGACGGTCTTCAGATACACCGGCCCGACGTAGGTGGCGCCCTGCAGGAAGCTGCCGCCGTACACGGCGGCGCTGCTCGCGCCTGCCGGAACCGGCGCCCCGGAAGAGCCGCCCAAAGCGCTCGTGGGCGAGGCTGGGAGTGACGAGTGGCCGCCGTTGCATGCAGCCAGCATGCCCGCAATGGCGACATAGGCTAGGACGCTCGTCGCACGCCGCGCGAAGTTCATCATCGATGCATTCTTTCAAGGATGGCGCTCGAGAAGTGCGCGAGCAGTTTGCGTTCGCGCGCGAGTTTGGCACGCTCGACGGTCGCTATGAAGTTCGCGCGCGCGTTGGCGATGCGGAAGCCGGCCGCGGCGACGCTCTGCGCGCGCGTGCGGGCCGCCGTCGACACCGCCGCCGAGGTGAGACCGAGCGTCGTCGAGACGGTCGCCGTCTCGAGCGGCGTCCCGCTGATCACGATCAGCGCCGAGCCCTGTCCGCTATAGTCGTAGTAGCTGAGGACCTGGTCGCTGAGCACGACGCACGCGGCGCCGTAGGTGGGGACGACGTAGGTCGTCTGCTGCAACGTTTCGATCGTTCCGAGAATCGCATCGACGCTCCGGATACTTTGGACGACCGCGTTCCCCGTCAAGCCGTAGGTCGCCGGCACGTTACAAGCGGCCGGCAGGTTCTGCGCACCGGCGTTCGTGTCGCTTTCCTTGTACAAGACGAGCGGCGTTCCGTACCAAACCGGCACGTCGATCGTCGTCGAGGTGGGGACCGGCACGGGAACCGTCAGCGTGACCGGGATCATCGGCGACGGAGCCGGCCCGGGCGTACCCACCGTGATGGTCGAATTCGGCGGCCCGAGCAAGGGGAGCGAATACGATCCCGAACCGTTGCTGTTCTCCACGATCGTCGCGGTCAGCGGAGCCGGCGGCGGGGTGAAAAGCGAACCGCTCGCATAGGTCGTGGTCGCCGTATACGAGCCGTCGGCGTTCACGTTGCGCACCGAGCTTTGATTGCCGGGTGACGTCTCGTCGAGCGTCTGCGCCGCGCTGTTGGTCCAGCTTGCACCAGGCACTTCGGGCAGTTCGTCGATGACGATCGGTGCCGGCGCGCCGGCTGCGCCGTATTGCACGAGCAGCGTCTCGCCGAAATTGTCCGTCGACGAGTAGCCGTAGTCGACCAAATTCGAGCTCGCGCCCGAAGCAAGCGAGGCATAGTAGGTGTCGGTGGCGATCGTCGTCGTTTGCAGCGGCGTCGTGTCGGTTTCGTTCGTGTGGAAATCGTACAGGCCGGAAACTCCGTTGAAAGCGGCCGGAGCCGTTACCGCGACGCTCTGCGTGACGCTCGCGATCGAACTTGCGGCCGGACTCGGCGAAGCGCCCTGATAGACGAACGACTGCGTCGTCGTGCCCGCATACGAAAACGAGTCGCCGTTGTTGAGCGGACGGTTCGGAACGTTGACCGGACTCGGCATGGGCGACGGCGTCGGCGTCGGAACGCCGCTGGGGGTCGGCGTGGGATGCGAGGGCGTCGCATTCGAACCGCCTCCGCCGCACGCTGCGAGCGCCAGCGCGAGCAGCGCGCTGAACATAAAAACTGCCGGCGGCCTGAATTCCGTCATGGGCCCTGCGATTGCGAGCGCGTCGTACGGTATCCTACATCGAATCAATTCCTGAGAGTCGAAAGTGACAAGCTTGCTCGTTCCATTGCAAGCCGGTTGCGAGCCGCAGCCGCAGCGCGCGCGGGGCGGAACCCGAGGAACCCGGCTCGAACGCGCTGCGTTGGCTTTTTAAGCCGGCCGGCTCTCGAGAGGTAGATTGAAGCAGCGTCGTTCTCCGAATTTTCCTTTTCCCGTCGCCCGGCGCGCCGGGTTCGCGCTGCTGCTCGCAACGAGTCTAGCGCTCGCGGCACGCGCCGGCGCGCAGGCGCCGCCGCCGCCGCCGGTCCCCAATCCGAACGCGACTCCCTTGCCGGGCGCGCCGGCGCTCCCGACCTTGCCGCCCCTCCCGACCGCGGCGCCCAGCCCGACGCCGTCGCCCAGCCCCGCACCGCGCGGCAAGCATCAAAAGGCCGCGCCCGCCGGAACGCCGGCCGGCGCTTCACCGACGCCGACGCCGACGTCGCCCGCCTTCGCGACCCTCGACGGGACCTGGGAAGTCCAGCTCCAGTACATGGACCGGACGCTCTACTCGTACTTCGACCTCAAGCAGTCGGCCGGTGGCGAGCTGAGCGGCCGCTGGCGCCGCGACGGCAAGCTGTATCCGCTCGAGGGCAGCTACGACGGGCGCAACTTCAAGATGGTCGTGAAGGGACCCGACGGCGACTACAACCTCAGCGGTTTCGTCGAGGCGGCTTCCGACATGATCGGTCTCGTCGACGACGGCAAAGGCAAGGATCCGGTTCCGTTCACCGCCGAGCACCGCGCGGCGCAGCCGCACGGCATCCTGCGCCGCGGCGACACCGTGCCGGCAGGCCCACCGCCCGGCGGCGCGTTGCCCGGTGCCGCGCCCGGCGCCGGCCAGCCCTAAGCGCACAGCGGCTAGCTCGGCACGCGTCGAAAGAACCCGCATGGAAGACCACGAGTTCGGTTTCCGCACGCGCGCCCTGCACGCGGGCACGCCGCCGGATCCGACCACCGGCGCGCGTGCGATGCCGATCTACCTCTCCTCGAGCTTCGTGTTCGACTCGACCGAGCATGCGGCCGAGTTGTTCGCGCTGCGCACCTACGGCAACATCTATAGCCGCATCGGAAATCCGACGGTCGCGGCATTTGAGGAACGCATGGCCAGCCTCGAGGGCGGACTCGGTGCCGTGGCAACCGCCAGCGGACTCAGCGCGCAGCTAAGCGCGGTTCTTGCGATCGCGCAGAGCGGCGATCACGTCGTCGCGGCCGCGAGTTTGTACGGCGGTACGATCACCCAGTTCACCGTGACGCTCAAGCGCATGGGGATCGACTGCACGCTCGTGCCGGGCGACGACGTCGCGGACTTCGCGGCGGCGGTGCGTCCCAATTCGAAGCTGCTTTTCACCGAGACGATCGGCAACCCGCTCGGGAACGTTGCCGACCTTGCGGCGCTCGCCGCGGTCGCGCACGAGGCCGGCCTCCCGCTCGTCGTCGACAACACCTTCGCGACGCCGGCGCTGTGCCGGCCGATCGAGTGGGGCGCCGATATCGTCACGAACTCCGCGACCAAATTCATCGGCGGCCACGGCACCGTGATCGGCGGCGTCATCGTCGAGTCCGGCACCTTTGCGTGGGCAGCCGGAAAGCATCCCCTGCTTTCCGAGCCGAGTCCCGGATACCACGACATGAACTTTGCCGAGACCTTCGGCGAGTACGCGTTCTTGATGCGCGCCCGGGCCGAGGTGCTGCGCGACGTCGGCGCGTGTCTCTCGCCGATGAACGCCTGGCTCTTGTTGCAGGGACTCGAAACCTTACCGCTGCGCATGCGCGCGCACGTCGAAAACGCGCGCATCGTCGCCGAGTTTCTGCGCGCGCGCGAAGAAGTCGCCTGGGTCAACTTCGCCGAGCTCGAGGACAGCCCGTACCGCGCGCTGGCCCAGCGCTACCTTCCACTCGGCGCGGGCGCCATCTTCACCTTCGGACTGCGCGGCGGGCGCGAGGCGGGACGCGCCTTCATCGAAGCGCTCGAGCTCTGGAGCCATCTCGCCAACGTGGGCGACGCGAAGAGCCTGGTGATCCACCCGGCGAGCACGACGCATCAGCAACTCACCGATGCCGAGATGCGCGCAGCCGGCGTGACGCCCGAGATGGTGCGGCTCTCGGTGGGGCTCGAAGATCCGGCCGACTTGCTCTGGGACCTCGAGAACGGTCTGCGTGCGGCCCGCGCGGCGGCCGAGGTGCGCGCGTGATCCTGCGGACGCTCGCGCAGCGCCGCGACCTATTGGCGCGTTCGCGCACGGTCGCGATGGTCGGCGCCTCGGCCACCGTCACGCGCCCCAGCTATTTCGTCTTCTCCTACTTGCGCACGCACGGGAAGCTCGACGTCGTACCCATCAACCCGGCGCTGCGCGAGATCGACGGCGTCGCGGCCTACCCGACGCTGGCTGCCTACGCCGCCGAGCGCGGCGCACCGGATATCGTCGACGTCTTCCGCAAGCCGGCCGACGCGCCGCAAGTAACGCGCGACGCGATCGCCGTGGGGGCGAAGGCGATCTGGTTCCAGTACGGCGTGGTCAACGACGAAGCGATCCGGCTCGCCGACGAAGCAGGACTCGACGTCGTCGTCGACCGCTGCATCAAGGTGGAATCGGCGCGCTTTGACGGCGGCCTTTCGCTCGGGGGTCACAACTCGGGCCTCATTAGCTCGCGGCGCAGCGCGCCGTCGCCGCTGCAGTGACGGCGAACGAACTGGATGCCGCCTTTCTTGCGATCGTCGCGGACTGGGCGCGCGGCGGCGCCGGCTGCAGCGAGCAGCGCTTCGACGAACTCGCGCGCGCCACGTTCGCCCATCAGATCGAGCGCAACGAGCCCTACGCCCGCTTCGCCGCGGCCCACGGTTGGGACGCGCAACGCTTGCCACAGAGCTGGCACGAGATTCCGGCGGTCCCGTCGGCTGCGTTCAAGGATGCGACGCTGGCGACGTTCGACGTGCGCCGGGCCGAATGCGAGTTTCATACGAGCGGGACGACCGCGGCCAACGCGCGGGAAGCATTACCTCGAGCGCGCCGCGCTCTACGACGCCGCGCTGCTGGCGGGCTTCGACCGCTTCATGCTGGCGGACCGTCCCAAGCTGCGCTATCTCAACCTCGTGCCGAACCCGCGAGCGCGCAAGCACTCCTCGCTCGGCTACATGATGGGACACGTCTCGGTGCTGCGCGGTGACGGCAAGGCCGGTTATTTCCTGGAAGACCAGCGCGTCGACGTCGAGGGTTTGAGGGCGGCGTTGCAGCTCGCCGTTCAAGAGAGCCGGCCCGTCTGTTTGGCGGGAACGGCGTTCGCCTTCGTCGCCGTCCTCGACGCCTTCGAAAGCGCGGGAACCACCTTCGCGCTTCCGCCGGGCTCGCGACTGATGGAGACCGGGGGCTTCAAGGGACGCTCGCGCACGGTCGCGCGCGAGGAACTTTACGCCGGCCTGGGACGCGCCTTCGGCGTCGCGGAGTCGTCGATCGTAGCCGAGTTCGGCATGACCGAGCTCGTCAGTCAGTACTACGACGCGCCCGAATCGCGCAGCGCGCAGCCGCGCGTCAAGGTCGGACCGCCGTGGCTGCGCAGCCGCATCGTTGACGCCGAGGGACGCGAAGTCGAACCCGGCGCGACCGGCTTTCTGCAGCACCTCGATCTCGGGAACCGCTCGTCGGCGCTGGCGATCCTGACGGAGGATCGCGCCTACCGTCTGGGCGAGGGCTTCGTCTTGTTCGGCCGCAGCAACGAAGCCGCGCCGCGCGGGTGCTCGCTCGACGCCGAAGCGTTGCTCGCACGCCACTGAGCGCCGAACCCTTTCCGCTGCGCGCGCGCCAGATCGTCGACGCGTTGGCCGACGCCGCGGAGCGCTGGCGCAACGCCGATTATCCCCCGCGCGTGCGTGCGACCGCCGCGCTGCAAGCCCGGCTCGGTTACAGCGAACCCGTCGTCGAGTACGCCCTCGATCGATTGTTCGAAGACGTCACGCGCGCTTCGCTGTCGGCGGTTATCCGCGACGAACTCGGTTCGCTCGAAGCGCTCGACGGCTTCGTCTCGCGACCGGGTCGCCCGGACGTTTTCTATCGCGGCGTCGCCCGTGCCGCGATCGTGTCGAGCGAGACGACGATCGGCGTCGCCATTCCGCCGCTGCTCTTCGCACTCTGCGCCAAAGCGCGCGTCGACGTGAAGGATCGTGACGACGGCCTCGTTGCCGCTTTTCTGCAAAGCGTCGCCGAAGAGCGTCCCGAACTCGCGCGCCGCGCGAGCGTTACGGCCTGGAGCGGCAGCGATGCGGCGGCAGCGGCGCTGCACCTGGCGGAGGCCGACGCCGTGGTCGCTTTCGGCGGCGACGAAGCGCTGCGCGCGATCCGCGCGCAACTCAAGCCCGAGGCACGCTTCGAGCCGTTCGGCCCGCGCACGAGCGCCGGCTACGTCGCGCGCGAAACGCTCGCCGGCGAAGCGTCCGCCGCGCAGTGCGCGCGCGGCGCCGCGCGCGACGCGCTCCTGTACGAGGGCTCGGGCTGCCTTTCGCTGCACCTGCTGTTCGTCGAACGCGGCGGCGCCGTGGAGCCCGCGGACTTCGCGCGCCTGCTGGCTCGCGCGTTCGAGACGCTCGCGGTCGAATTTCCGCCCGGCCGGCGCGATGCCGATCCGGCGGCGCTCGCGTTTCGACGGCGCCTCGCCTTCGCGCAAACGCAGCGCGGCGAGCCCATTCTGCCGAGCGGTGCATTCACCGTCGCGCTCGACCCCTGGCCGAACGAGCCGCCGCCGCTCGCCGCCGGCACGCTGGCGCTGTACGGTGTCGATGCGCCGGGGGAAGCGCTCGCGTTCATCGAACGACATCGCCTCCCGCTCGAGGGCTTTGCGGCATGCCCGGCGGAGCGCGCCGACGTTCTCGACGTCGCGCTTCGGAGCGGGGCGGCGCGCATCACGCAACTCGGCCGTCTGCAGGCGCCCCCGATCGCCGGAAACCATGGAGCCAAGGAGCGGATCCTGCCCTTCGTGCAGGCGATTTATCGCGACGGATGAGCGAGTTTGAAGCGATCGTCACCAAGATTCCGGGGCCGCGTTCGCGCGAGCTCGCGGCCTCGCTCGCGCGCACCGAACCGCGCGGCGTGACCTATCTTGCCGACGACTTTCCGGTGTTTTGGGAGTCGGCTTCGGGCTCGATCGTGACCGACGTCGACAAAAACCGCTACATCGACTTCACCTCGGCTTTCGGCGTTGCGCTCAGCGGACACGCCAATCCCGCGGTGGTGACGGCGATCGCGGAGCAAGCCGGCCGTCTGCCGCACGGGATGGGCGACGTACATCCCACCGCGGTGCGCACCCGGCTGCTCGAGAAGCTCGCCGCGCTCGCGCCGCTCGAGGGGCCGCGCACTTTTCTCTGCTCGACCGGTTCCGAAGCGATCGAATTCGCGCTCAAGAGCGCGATGCTCGCCACCGGCGAACCGAACGTGCTCGCCTTCGGGGGCGCGTACCACGGACTGTCGTACGGTGCACTGGAAGTCGCGGGCATCCCGAAATTCCGCAAACCCTGGCTCAAACAGCTGCGCGAAACGACGACCTTCGTGCGCTATCCCGACGGACGCGAACGCGGCACGCTGGAACGCGCGCTGGAAGGCATCGAGCGAACGCTCAAGCGCGACCGCACGATCGGCGCGATCCTCGTCGAGCCGATCCAGGGCCGGGCCGGCGTGATCTTGCCGCCCGAAGGGTTCCTGCGCGGCCTGCGCCGGATCTGCACCGAGCGCGACACGATCCTCATCCTCGATGAGATCTACACCGGCTTCGGCCGCACGGGCACGTTCTTCGCTTGCGAGCGCGAGGGCGTACGGCCCGACGTCCTGTGCGTCGGCAAAGCGCTCGGCGGCGGCTTCCCGATTTCGGCCGCGATCCTGAGCGGCGACGTCGCCGACGCCTGGGAGCCGTCGCAAGGCGAGGCGCTGCACACCTCGACGTATCTCGGAAATCCGATGGGCTGCGCCGCGGCGCTGGCCAACTTAGCGGAGATCGAGCGCCTCGCGCTGCCCGACCGCGCGCGCGAATTCGAGAGCCTGATCGCCGAACGGCTCCACGCCATCGAGCGCTACAATCCCGTCGTCATCGACATCCGCGGGCGCGGGATGCTCTGGGCGATGGAATTCAAGGATCCCGCCGCGGCCAACGCCTGCGTCACCAGCGCCCTGCACGGCGGCCTGCTCCTGTTGCAGTCGGGGCTGCGCGGCGAGTGCGTGACGCTCGCGCCGCCGCTCGTGATCGCGCGCGAACAGCTGCGCCGCGGCCTCGATCTCTTAACCGACGCCTTGCGCACGCGCGCGCTCGCGCTGTGAAAGCGCTGCGCGTCGGAATCGTCGGGGCGAGCTTCGGAGGGATCGTGCACGCGCCGGCCTACGCGGCGCAAGGCCGCTTCGAGGTCGTGGCGCTGGCCTCGCCGAACCGGGCCGCCGACGTCGCGGCCGAACGCAAGATCCCGCACGCCTTCGCTTCGACGGCGGAGATGCTCGACGGCGTAGAGCTCGACGTCGTTTCGGTTGCCTCGCCGCCCTTCGATCACCGTCCCTCCGTCCTCGCCGCGCTCTCGCGCGGCAAACACGTGCTCTGCGAGAAGCCGTTCGGCCTCAGCGTCGCCGAGTGCGAAGAGATGGTCGCCGCGGCGAAGCGGGCCGGTACCGTCTGCGCGCTCGCGCACGAGTTTCGCTACGTGACCACGCGCATCGCGCTGCACGAGCTGATCGAAAACGCCCATCTCGGACCGTTGCGCGAGATCGAGCTCGACCTGTTCGCCACGCGCCTACGCGCCGATGCGGAACGGCCGCCCAGCTGGTGGTTCGAAAAGCGTCGCGGCGGGGGACTGGCGGGCGCGCTCGTATCGCACCTGATCGATCAAGCCAGCTGGCTGGCCGGACGCGCGCCGCTCCGTGCGACGGGATACCTGCGCACCGCGAACCCCGTGCGCAGCTACGACGGCCGGACCTTCAGGGTCGACGTCGACGACGGCGCCTTCGCGCTGCTCGACTACGGCGACGGCCTGATCGCGCGCATCGCGGCGGACGCGACCCACGCGGTCGACTCGTCGCTCGCAGCCGTCCACGGCGAGACGCTGACGGCGGTCGCGAGCGGTCCCAACATCGTCGACAGCAAGCTCTACACGGTCGATGCCGAGGAGACCGCGGAACTCGAGCTCTCCCCCGACAAGCACGCGAACCTCGCGGCGGCGCACGGGAATCTCCCCGCCTTCGTCGCGTTGCTGGACGAGTTCGCGGACGCCATCGACGGAAAGCCGGCGCACTACCCAACGTTCGACGACGGGCTCGTCACGCAACGCGTGCTCGCCGCGATCGGCTACGGCGGCTAGCAGCGCTTTTAGGGAACGAAGCCGGCGGCGACGGGATGCACGACGATGCCGGCCGCTCCGGCGCACGGTGCGCCGGCCGTACACGGACCCGAGCTGCCGAAGTAGTCACCCGCATCGACCGCGCCGTCGCCGTTGAGGTCGGCCCAGACCCCGATCGCGTACGCCGGCGCGTCCGCCGGGATGTCCGCGACGCGAAACGTCCCGTCGCTTGCGACCGGAATGCCGCGCGGATAGGTCACGTCGAGGATGCGCGGCACGTTCGAGCCGTCCGGGGCGTAGGCGAAGGCGACGAAGTTCGCGTTGCCCGGCAGCGGAACGCCCGAAGCGTCGCCGCCGGCGGCCGCGAGCGCGCGGTAAGCATCGAGGCGCCCGTGACCTTGATTGGGGTCGCCGATGTCGTCGCTGGTCGTCTCGAGGATCGTTAGGATCTGGGCCGGAGTGAGCGCCGGATTGAGGGCCAGCATCAGCGCGATCGTTCCCGTGACGTGCGGCGCGGCTTGCGAGGTTCCGGCGAAAAACGCCTTGCAGTCGGCGACGTTCGAACACGCGAGGCTCGCATCGATCGGCGTCGTGGTGTAGATGTTCTCGATCCAGTGCAGGTCGTCGATCGGCGCGTTGCCGCTCGCCTCGGCCGCCGGCGGGTCGCCGCCGGGCGCGACCAGCGTCAGGTTCGGGCCGGAATTAGAGTAGCTTGCGACGTACTCGCGCGCGCCGGCTGCGTTCCGCGGCGAGGCCGAATCGTCGAGCGCGGTTGCCCCAACCGAAACGACCCCAGCGTAGGCGGCGGGGTACTCGATCGTCGTCGCCCCGCCGGCGCGGTCGTTGCCGGCGGACGCGACCACGCTCACCCCGTGCGCGAGCGCGTACTCCACCGCGTCGCGTTCGATCGCGTTGAAACCGGCACTCCCTTGCGGTGAAGACAGGCTCATATTGATGACGCGCGCGCCGTTGGCGACCGCGTCGTAGATCGCTTGCGCTTCGTCCGCGGCGGTCGTCGTGAGCCCGTGCGTTCCGGACTTGTTCGGAAAGATCTTATAGATCTGAATGGTCGTGTTGAAGCCGACTCCGGCGAAGCCGAAGCCGTTGTTAGTGTCGGCGGCGGCGATGCCGCTCACGTTAGTGCCGTGCCCATCGGTATCTTGCGCCGCGGCGAGGCCCGGCGTCACGACCCCGTCGAGGACGCTCTCGCCGTAGATGACTTTGCCGCCCGCCAGGTCGCGATGGCCGGCGTCGAGCCCCGTGTCGAGGATCGCGACGGAGACACCGGTCGCGCCGAGTGCCGGCAACGGCTGCCCCTCGGTAAAGCTCCACGCGTTCGGCGCGAGCACGTCGAACATGTCCCACTGCTCGTAGCCGTCGAAATGCGTGTCGTTCGGCGTGAAGGCGGAGGCGGCCGCCGGGTAGCGCAACTGCACGGGTTCCATCGCGACGACTTCGGGTTGCGCGCGCAGGCGCGACGCCAACGTCGCCAGCGTGACGCCCGGCGGCACGTCGAGGATCCGCGTTATTTGGCCGTCCTGCGCGAAGCCGAGATCGACCGCGCGCACGACGCCGCCGGCTCGCTCGAGGTCGGCAGCGCGCCGCCCGCTGCGCCGCAGGGCCGCGACGGCGTAGTGCACGGCCAGCCGCGTTGCACTGAAGAGGGGCAGGCCGTGCAGCGACGGGGCTGCAAAACGTAGCTCGCGCGCGGCGAAGGGATGCCCGCTGGTGACGGTGCGGCGGCCGAGGGCGACCGCTGCGATCGAACCGATCGAGCCGTTGGTATCGGCCGTTTGGTTGTAGAGAATCGTGTGGTTGCCGTCGGCGGTTTGATCGATGACGTAGCCGAACGGCGCCGCGCCGTTGCTGGGGAGGATGTCGATCAGCAACGTCTTGGCGGAAAAGGGCGGCGTGATGCTGAGCGGCGCGGAGCCTGCGGAGGTCGTGACGCCGAAGGCAAGTCCGTTGCTCTGCACCGCTAACCCGGCCGGCACCGACTCGATTGCGTACCGGCTGCGGCCGGCGACCGGGACGGGCGTCCCGCCGGAAAGACGCGGCGCGGGCGCGACGCTGCTCCCGCTGCCGGCGCACGCGCTAAGCAAAATACACGCCGCGCAAAGCGCCGCGCGGCGCGACCCGATCAGGTTTCCTCCCGCTCGACCTGCCGCCACGTCAGATTCAATCCGACGATCACGGCCCGCCGGCGCACGTCGTCGCGGCTCCCGGGAAGCGTCACGCGGCGCGTTTCGACGTGGCCGTCCGCGCTCGCCAGCGCGAACCAAACGAGACCCACCGGTTTCCCGGCGGTCGCGCCGGTCGGACCGGCGATCCCGGTCGTCGCCACGGCGAAGTCCGTCCCGAGTCGCGCGCGGGCCCCGAGCGCCATCGCTTGCGCGACTTCTTCGCTGACCGCACCGTGTTCGCGCAGCAGCGCTTCGGGAACGCCGAGCAAACTCGTCTTGAGCGCGTCGTCGTAGGCAACGATCCCGCCGCGGAACACGGCCGAGGCGCCCGGAACGCGTACGAGCGCGTCGGCCAGGCCGCCGCCGGTGATCGACTCGGCGGTTGCAATCGTCGCGCCGCGCGCCGCGAGTCGCTTCACGATCGCCGATTCGAGCGTCTCGTCGTCGCTGCCGAAGATGCCCTGGCCGATGCGCGCGCGCAACTCCGCTTCGACCGGCGCGATCAGGGCCTCTGCGCTCGGGCGGTCGGGCGCTTTGGCCATGATCTTCACGTCGACCTTGAACTCGTGCGCGAGGACCGCGATCTTCGGATTTTCGAGCGTGCGGAAAAGCGCTTCGATGCGCGAATCGACGTCGGACTCCGGAATGCCGACCGTGTGCAAGGTGCGCGTGTAAATCGCTTCGTGCAGACCGTACTGCTCGACGAGCCAGGGGACGAGACGCTCGGCGAGCATCGGCTTCATCTCGCGCGGGACGCCCGGCATGCAGGCCACGAACTTTCCGTCGCTGCGCCGTGCGATGAATCCCGGAGCCGTGCCGTGCGGATTCTCGAGCACCAGCGAGCCGACGGGAAGGATCGCTTGGCGGCGATTGTTCTCGCTGATCGGTCCGGGCCGCCCGAGCGCCGCGAAGCGCGCCTCGATCGCGCGAACCGACGGTTCGTGCAGCTCGAGCCCGGCTCCGACCGCCGCGCCGACGGCTTCCTTGGTGAGGTCGTCGACCGTCGGACCGAGACCGCCCGTGGTGATGACCCCGTCGGCGCGATCGAGTCCCGCGCGGAGCAGCGCCTCCAGGCGCGCCGCGTTGTCGCCGACCGAATGTTTGAGGTAGACGTCGACGCCGTGATCGGCCAGCATCCGCGCGACGAAGGCCGAATTCGTGTCGACGAGTTGCCCGAGCAAGATCTCGGTGCCGATCGTGATGACTTCGACGTTAACCGACGGCAAGCGCGGGCGCCTTCATCAGTAGTCGACGGGCCGCAGGTAGAACTCGTTGATGGCGGTGTTCGAGAGCATCGCCGTGGTCGGGAGGTGACGCTTCCAGTGCGTGCCGTCGACGCGCCGCCGCACGAGCGCGACCTCCGTGGGCGCAAAGCCGCGGGCCGCGATGCGCGCGTCGTCGTAACCGAGCAAGATCAACGAGAGAATGCCGTCGGCCTTGGCGTAGCTGATGCCCATGTCGCCTTCGTCGGTCTGGTTCGCTTCGAGATCGGCGCTCGGCGCCTTATCCACGATTTCGCGCGGGACGCCCAGATAGCGCGCCAGAGCCCAGACCTGCGTTTTAAACAAGTCGCCGAGCGGGTTTAGCGGCGGCGAGTCGTCGGCGTGCCAGGTGAAGTAGCCCATCAGCCGTTCGGTCTTGTTGCCGGTCCCGATCGGCAGCGCGGCGAGCTTCTGCGACTGATCGAAAAGCACGATCATGCGCGTCCGCGCCATGATGTTCCCACGCCGGCGCGCGTCGGCATCGGGCTCGAATTGAAGGTACCCGTCGACGGCGGGGCTGATGTCGATCGTCGCCGCGTGGCAACCTAGGACGTCGATGACCCGCTGGGCATCGGCTAAGCTGTCGGGGCTCGAGGTCCGGTACGGCATCCGAATCGCGTAGGTATGTGCGGGCCCGAGAGCGCGCGCGCACAAGAACGCGGTAACGGCGGAATCGACGCCGCCCGAGAGCGCGACGACGGCGTTGTGGATGCCGCGCCGCTCGACGAGCTCGTCGCGCAGAAACTCTTCGAGCCAAGCGGCGGCCAGCGCTCCGTCGATCTCGAGCGACGGCAGGCGCGGGGCGGTCGCGTCGATCACGGGCAAGGCGGCCGTCATGCCGAGGGCGCTCCGGAAGGCGTTCCCGCGCGCGAAGCGACCAGCGCCACCAATTCGTCGTCGAAGAGCAGGTCGGGCAGCACGGCGTTGAGGTCGCCGAGCAGCGGAAGGCTCGCGCGCGCCAGGTCGACTTCGGCGAAGTCTAGTTCGGCGCGGATCACGTGTGCGCCGAGCAGGGGCGCCGCGGCGACGATCTCGCCGCTCGGCGCAACCAGCATCGACGAGCCGGTCATCCCTTTGCCGCCTTCGAACCCGGCGAGGCCGGCGTAGGCGACGTAAATCCCGTGTTCGACCGCATACGAGCGCAAGAGTTCGCGCCAATGCTCGACGCTCTCGAGTTCGCCCGCGCGCGAGAGCCCGCGCCCCGGCGAGGCGCTCGGCACGAACAGCAAGCGCGCGCCTTTGATGGCCGCGATCGCCGGCAGGATCGCATGCCACGCGTCCTCGCAGATCAAGATCGCGGCGCGCCCGAAGCGCGTGTCGAAGGCCTGGAGCTTCCGGCCCCGCGACAGGAAGCGTTCTTCGTCGAACACGCCGTAGGTCGGCAAGAACATCTTGCGATGCACGTGGACGATCTCGTGTTTCGTCGCGTCGACGTACAGGTAGAGCGCCGAGTTGTAGTACGTCCCGGCGGCGTTTTCGTAGAACCCTACGACGATGTCGACCGGCGCGCGCCCGGCGCCCGGCGCCGCCCGCCAGAGCGCGGCAAGGCGCTCCGCCAACGCCGCGCTTTCGAAGGACGACTCGTAGACCGCGCCCTCGAGGAAATACCCGGTCAGTCCGGCTTCGGGAAGGAGGATCGTATCGTAGGGGACGTCCTCGGCGGCGAGCTGCGCGAACGCGGACCCCAACTGCGCGAAGTTTTCGGCGATCTCGCCCTTGCGCGGTTTGGTCTGGAGGATCGCGAGCTTCACACCGCGGCCGCGATTCGCGGCGTGCCTTGCGCGATCTGCTCGATAATATCTTCGGCCGGGTACGTGACGATCTCGGCCAAGGTCGGATGCAGGTGCGGAATCTTCGCTAATTCGTAGACGGTGCCGCCGTAGAACAGCGCGACGATCACCTCATGAATGAGATCCGAGGCCTCCGGTCCGACGATCGCACCGCCCAGCAGTTTGCCGTCTCCGGGCGAAGCCATGAGCTTTACGAAACCTTTGGTCTTGCCGATCGCGATCGCCTTACCGTGATCGCTGAAGAGATAGGACGAAACCAGATACGGCGTGTGGCTCGCTTGCAGATCTTTCTCCGTCTCGCCGGCGATCGCGACTTGCGGATCGGTAAAGATCGTGTGCGTCTTCTGGAGCCGGTAGTCGGCCTTCTCGCTTCCGCCTCCGACCGCGTTGCGCGCCGCGATCTCGCCTTGATAGATCGCGACGTGGACGAGTGCGAAGCGGCCGGTTACGTCACCGACCGCGAAGACGTGCGGATTCGATGTTCGGATGTCGTCGCCGATCTCGATGCCGGTCATCGCGTGATACTTCACGCCCGCCTTCTCGAGGTCGAGCCCGGCGACGTTCGGCAAGCGTCCCAGCGCGTAGAAGATCTCGTCGGTCTCGATGCTTTTGGCGACGCCGTCGTGCGTGTAGTGGACGATCTTCTTCGCGCCGCGCTTCTCGACGTGCGAGAGCTGCGCGCTCGACTCGACGCGGATGCCTTCGCCGCGAAAGTACAGCGTGACGGCTTCGCCCACGTCGCGGTCTTCCGTCGAGAAGAGGTGCCGCGCGCGGATCAGCATCGTCACCTCGACGCCGAGGCGCGCGAAATACTGGCCGAGTTCGGCGGCAACGTAGCCGCCGCCTAAAACCACCATCGTCTTCGGGAGCGTCGCGAGCTCGAGGGCTGCATCGCTGTCGATAAAGCCGGCTTCTTCAAGGCCCGGCACGACCGCGGGCGCGATCGAGCTGCCGGTCCCCACCACGAAATTCTTGCCCTCGAGGACCAGGTCGCCGCCGACCGCCAGCGTCGTAGGTCCGAGGAAGCGCGCCTCTCCGACGTAGGTCGGAAACGAGTGGATCCCGCCCACGCGGTAGTCGGTAAAGCCCTGGATGATCTCGTTCTTGCGCGCTTGGATATGGGCCAAGTCGATCTGCGGCGCGCCGGTGGTTACCCCGAGCTCGCCGCCCTCGCGAACGTCCTGCGCGCGGCTGCTCGAGGCAAGCAGCGTCTTGGACGGCATACAGCCGCGCAGGATGCAAAGACCGCCGAGCGGACCGCGGTCGACCATCGCCACCGAAGCGCCCAGCTCGCGCGCCGTCCGCGCCGCCGCATAGCCGCCGGAACCGGCGCCGACGACCACGAGGTCGTAATTCAAGGTCTTCACGTTCTCTTACAACCCAGCAAGCGGTTGTGAGGGTGCGACGTGAGGCCGGGGGTCCCCCGCTGCCGACACAGAATCTGGGAGCCGCCGATGTCCGCCCAAGCCACCTTTACCAAAAGCCTGTCCCGCCACGGCTCGCGCTATCTCGAGTCAGTCGCGGCGTGCGGCCCTCTGCCGGTGCTGCTGGTCGCCGCGGGCGGCATGGGGATCGGCTTCTTCCTTTGGTACGTCGGGGTCACGCACGTCCAGGCGCTGGCCGCCGGCGGCGACGTCACATTCGGGCTGGCGATGGCCGCCGGGCTGGCGCTCTCGTTCGCCGGCTGGCTGGGCTACGCGCAGTACTTCGCGGGCCGGGCCGGCGTTGGAATCGTGACGGCGCTGCGCTGGGACGCCTTGTCCTGGGCGATGCTCGCGCTGTTCGCGGCGGGGATCTTCTTGCCGCTGGGCATTGGGGCGCCGGGACGCGCCGCAGCGGTCGCCGCGGCGCTTTTCGCTCTCGTGAAGATCGTCGTTGCGGCGCGCTTCGTGCAGACCGTGCGCGACGTGCTCGTGATCTTCGCGTTTACTCGCATCTCGATCATCGCCGTCGCCGAGCTGGCCGCGGCAATGATCGGTCAGCGCGCCGGCGAGCACGTCGCCGAGTCGGCGAATCCGCTCTTGGCGGTCTGGGGGCGCTGGGACGCGGTTCACTATTTGGATATCGCCAAGAACGGCTACTACGGCACGGACATGGCGTTCTTTCCGCTCTACCCGCTGCTGATCCGGTTCGTCGGGACGTTCGTCGGCAACGACCTGCTGGCGGGGATGATCGTTTCCAACGTCGCGTTCTTCTTCGGGTTGCTGTTCTGCTACAAACTCGTCGAGCATCTGTTCGACCGCGCCGTGGCCCACCGCACGGTCTTCTACATCTCGATCTTTCCGACGGCGGTCTTTTTCTCGACGGTTTACACGGAGTCGCTCTTCTTCGCGCTGACCGTGGCGTCGTTCTACTACATCCGCGAACACAAGTGGATCGCGGCCGGAGTTTTGGGTGGGCTCGCGGCGCTGACGCGCGTCGAAGGCGTTCTGCTTTTCGTTCCTTACGTCATCGAAGTCTTCACCTCGAGCGGCGGAACCTCGTGGCGCCGGCGCTTCAGCGACGCCGCCGAACGCGCGCGGGTGCTTGCCGGCGCCGCGCTCATTCCGCTCGGCCTCGCGACGTACATGGCCTGGCTGTGGGTCTTGCGCGGCGATCCGCTCTACTTCTCGCACGTGCAGTCGCACTGGAATCGCCATCTGGCCTGGCCCTACGCCAGCGTCTGGCACGCGATCCACACGCTGACGACCGCCAAGGTCGCCTCGACGGTCTCGGGCCAGGTGATCGAGCTCGTCTTCACCGCGCTGATGATCGCGATCTTCTTCGCGGGATTCCGCTATCTGCGTCCCTCACTTTGGGCCTACATGGCGCTCTCGATCCTGGTTCCGATGTCCACCTCGAGCCTGATGAGCATGCCCCGCTTCGCGCTCGTCCTCTTCCCGATGTTCATCATCCTCGCGCTCTGGGGCAAGCGGCCTTGGGTCAACAACGCGATCGTCGCGCTCTCGCTGCCGCTGCTCGGACTGTTCACCGTCCTCTACGCGGATTGGTACTGGGTCGCGTGAGCGGAGCCAGTCTCGTCGAGCGCATTACGCAACGTCGCGGCGTGCGCCAATTCGCGAAGTTCGGAATCGTCGGCCTGTCCGGCGCCCTCGTGAACCTCGCGATCTTCACGGCGCTCCAACGCGGGACGAACTTGCCCGTCTGGGCGGACTTCTCGATCGGTTTCATGGCCGGCGGCGTCTCGAACTATTTTCTCAACCGTCGCTGGACGTTTCGCTCGACCCGTCACGCGGGGCGCGAGGGCGCGCAGTTCTTGACGGTCTCGTTCGTGGCGTTGCTCGCCGGAAACGTCGTGGTCGGCGTGATGGAGAAGTACCTCGGCATTCACCACCACCACACCGTCTGGCTGGCCGCCACCGCCAGCGGCGTGTTCGTCAACTTCTTTCTCAACAAGTATTGGACGTTTCGGCACGTCGGGCGCTAGCGGGGCTAGCCACCGACTGGTGGCGGATCGGTCTCGCCGCGACCGTGCTGCTCGGCCTCGTGCTGCGCCTCAAAGGCATCCATAACCCGCTCCTCGACCATCCGGGCTGGCGTCAGGGCGACACCGCAGCGATCGCGCGCAACTTCGCAACGCTCGACTTCAACCCGTTCCATCCCCAGACCGACTACGATGGGCCTCCGCCCAACTACGTCGAGCTGGAACTGCAGATCGTGCCCTTCCTCGCCGCCTGCTTCTATAAGCTGTTCGGGATTCACGAAGTTTTCGGGCGCGCGATCTCGCTTGCGTTCAGCCTCGCGACGATCGGCGTCACCGGCTATTTCGCGCGTTGGCTTTTCCGCTCCGAGCTCGCCGGCTTGAGCGCCGCACTCCTCTTCGCGATCTATCCGGGCAGCACGTACTACGGCCGCACCTTCACCCCCGATACGGCGATGATCTTCTTCCTAACGTCGGCGCTGTACGCCGGCGCGCGCTGGATCTTCGACGACGCGGGGGGCCGGCGCGGATTCGGCGCGGCCGCCGGTTTGACCGCCGCGGCGATCTTGGCGAAGCCAGTCGCGCTGGTCGCACTCGTACCGCTAGCCGCAATGTTCTGGGAACGCTTCGGACTCGCGGGGGCTTTGCGCCGGCCGGCAACTTGGCTCTTCGCAGCGGTCGCACTCGCACCGTACGCCGCCTACGACGCCTACGTCGCGCGAATCGCGGAGTGGCATTGGGCGAGCGGCATCACGCGGCTGCACGTGTTGCCCGCTTTGCGCGAAGCGTTCGCCTCGTTCGCGGCGTTCCGTCATAAGCTGCGGCTCTCGCGCGACGCGCTCGGCATGCTCGGTGCGACGATGCTGGGCTGGAGCGGATTCGTGACGTTCGCGGCTGCAATCTTCGTGCCGCTGCGCTCGCGCTCGCGGACGCTGCTCTTCGCGTGGCTCGGCGGCGCGCTGCTCTACACTTTCGTCGTCGTCACGGTCGAGCGCGTCGATTACTACCTTTACCTTTTCCTGCCGCTAGCGGCGATTTGGAGCGGCGGGCTCGGCGCCCGGCTCTTCGGCTTGTTGCCGGCGACCCCGTTCGCGCGACGCGGAGCGATCGCGCTCGCGGCGCTCTTCATCCTCGCCACCATCTTCGCCGCACGCGCCTCGGTCGCGCCCTACTACGCCTACGACAAGAGCGTCTACCGCGCGGCGAAAGCGCTCGACGACTCGCTCGCGCCCGGCGCGTTGATCGTCATGGGGCACTACGATCCGTCGGTGCTGTACTACATCGACCGCAAGGGCTGGGAGGAAGATCCCGCGCTCTGGACGCCGTTCGACGAGGAGAGCGCGATCGCCAAGGGCGCGCGTTATTTCGTCGCGGTCGAGAAAAACCGCTTGCAGCACAACGTGGAGCTCGACGCCTGGCTCGAGCGCTTTCCGGTTTCGAACCCCGACGCGAAGTGGCCGGTCTACGAGACCGACTACGCTAAGGTGCTCCCCGGCGCCGAGGAGCGCTGGCAAGAATTCCGGCGCCGCGAAAAAGCGGCAGCACACGCCGGGACGGCTCCGTAAGGGAGACCGGCTTCCCGAACCAAAGAACCGCGTATGGCGAAGGCAGCCGAGAAGGGCGAGCAGTTACGCGTCTCGGTCTTGGGACAGACGCGCATGGAGCTGGACGGCGAACCGTTCCGGTTCAAAGCGGTGCGCAAAGTGCTGCCGCTGCTCGGCTATCTCGTGCTCCACAATCGCGGGCCGGTCTCGCGCGATCAGATCGCCTTCACGCTCTGGCCTGACGAAGAGGAGGAGACGGCGCTTGCGAATCTGCGCCGCAACATCTACCTTCTGACCCGCGCGCTGCCCCCGGCTCCCGCCAAGCGGCCGTGGCTGCTGGTCGACGCGGCGGACGTCCAATGGAATCCGGAAGCCCTCGTCTGGCTCGACGTCGCCGAGTTCGAGCGGCTCAGCAACGAGCCGCACATCGCCTCGGCCGAAGCGGCCATCGCGCTCTACGCGGGCGACCTGCTCGAGGGGAACTACGAAGACTGGATCTTTGCGGAGCGCGAGCGTCTGCGCAGCGTGTACCTACGCGTGCTCGGACAGTTGATCGACGACCGTCGCCGCAAGCGCGACCTCAAGGCGGCGATCGAGTTCGCGCGCCGGATTCTGGCGGTCGATGCGTGGCGCGAAGACACGCTGCGCACGCTCCTCTCGCTGCGCTACGAATCCGGCGACGGCGCCGGCGCGCTCGCCGAATTCGACGCGTTTGCCAAGCGCCTGCGCGAAGAGATGAACGTCGCACCGATGCCGGAAACGGTGGCGCTGCGCGAGCGCATTGCTCGCAACGCCGAAATCGAAGAGCCTCCGGCAGCGCCCGAAGACGCACCGGTCGAGCACCTCGAGCGGCGGGCCTTACCTTTCGTCGACCGCGAAGACGAGTTCTCCCAACTCCGCACGTTCTGGAGCCGAGCCAGCCGGCGCGCCGGCGGTTTCGTCCTGGTAGGGGGCGAGGCGGGCGTCGGGAAGAGCCGTCTGCTCGACGAGTTCGCCTACGAGCTCGAAGGTCAAGGGGCGCGCGTCTTGCGCGGCACGACGAGTCTGCCGGAAACGTCGCCCTACCAGGCGCTCGCCGAAGCGTTTCGTTCGGTTCTGCCGGTGCTGGCGACGATCGCCGTCAACCCGATTTGGCTCGCGGCGATCGCCCAAGTGCTGCCGGAATTGCGCGCGCGCCGCAAAGACCTTCCCGCCCTCCCAGCGCTGCCTGCCGACCGCGAGCAGACCCGTCTGCAGGAGGCGTTCGTCGCCGCCATCGACGCGATCGGGCGGGGCCGCCCGACCTTGGTCGTGCTGGAAGATCTGCACCACGCCGGCGAGGCAACGCTCGCCGCCGTCGAGGAGATCGCGCGGCGCACGGCCGGCTCGACCGTCATGACCGTTGCGACCTACCGCGAAGACGAGACGACGCGCCTCCATCCGCTGCGGCGCATGCGCCGCCGCCTGAGCGAACGCGGGCTGCTGCAATTCTTATCGCCGACGCCGCTTCCGCGCAGCGCGATCGACCAACTCGTGGAACTCGTTCCGGCGCTGATCTCGGCCGGTCCCGGCGTCGCGGCTGCGCTGCAAGAGCGCAGCGAAGGCAACGCGCTCTTTCTCAGCGAGGCAATTCGCGATTTGCTCGAGGGCGGCGCCGGTGCCGGCGCCGGCGTCCGCGCGACCATCTCGGCGCGCGTGGCCCGCTTGGGAAACCTGGCCCGGACCTTTGCCGCCAGCGCGGCCGTCGCGGGGACCACCTTCGACGTCGACTTGGTGCGCGACGTGACGTCGTGGAGCGAAGATCAAGCCCTCGAGGCGCTCGACGAACTTTTGGACCGCAGCATCGTGCGCGAAGCCGGCGCTTCGAAGAGCTACGCGTACGAGTTTTCGCACAGGCTCGTACAGTCGACGATCTACGAAGAAATCCCCGAAGAGGTGCGCGTCCGGCGCCATCGCCGCGTCGCTCGCGTGCTCGAAGAACGCGGCGAAAGCACGAGCGCCGACCTGGCGCTGCACTACGAACGCGGACGCGTCCCCGGCATCGCGGCGCGCTATTACTTTCGCGCTGCCGAAGCTGCCCTCGCGCTCGGTGCGACCGACGACGCGTTGGCTTATACGGCGCAGGCGCTGGCCCTCGCCGAAGACGCTCCGCTGCGCATCGCGCTGCTGCTGCTGCGCGAGAACCTTCACCGGCTGAGCGGCGAGCGCGCCGCGCAACTCGAGGACCTCGACCTCTTGCGGAGCCTCAATGCCGGCGCCGGCGATCCCGACGCGCACCTCGAGATCTTGATCCGGCGCGCCGCCCTGGCGCGCGCGACGGGTCAGATCGATGAGGAGCGGCGCTGGCTCGATGCGCTCGCGAGCGACGTGGCCGAGCGCAGCGACCCGAAGTGGCAGATTCGTCTTGAAGCCGCCGAGGCGCGCCGTTCGCTCGCCATGGCGAACTACGGCGACGCAACGCTGCGCGCCACGCGCGCGCGCGAGCTCTCCGAGCAGGCCCACGACAAGCCCAGTTTGCTCGAAGCGCTCTGCATCCTGACCGAGGTATCGATCCGTCAAGGCCGCTTGGGCGATGCCGAGAATTTGTTGAGTGCCGCTCAGCAAACGGCGACGGACGTCGGGCGGCGGGATGCGCTCGCGCGTGCGACAATGCAGTCCGTTCTCGCCGCAACGACCCGCCAAGCGGCGCCCGAGGCCAAGGCGCTGTGCGAATCCGCGATCGCGATCTACCGCGAAGTAGCCGACCGCCAAGGCGAAGCCGAGGCGGTCAGCGCGCTCGCCGTGATCGAATTCCGCCTTGGTAATTTCGAAGCGTCGCGGCGTTCGTACGAGCAGGCGACGCAGCTGGCGGAGTCGATCGATTACGAGCAGGGGATCGTCGACGCAAGCACCGGACTGGCCTACGTCGAGCTGCGGCTGGGCCGGCTGGAAAGTGCGGAAACGACGCTGTTGCGCGCGCGCGAGGGATACTCGCGCCTCAACGATGCACGCGGTCAGACGAACTGCGACAACAACCTGAGCGCCGTCGCCTTGCAGCGCAACGACCTCAAGGCGGCGCGGCAACGCGGTGAAGCGGCGCTCCAGGGGGCGCGGCGGCTGGGCCTCCTCTTTGCCGAGGCGTCCGCGCTCAACAACATCGGCGTAGCCGAACGCGAGCTCGGCCAATTCGAAGCCGCGATCGCGCACATCGAGGAGGCGCTTCGCTTGGCAGCGACGCTCCGTTCGATCGACACGCTCGACATGCGGATCGAACTGACCAAGACCTACCTCGCAGCGGCTCGCTTCGAGCGTGCGGCAGCGCTGGCAGAAGAACTGACGGCCACCACGCCGGCGGAAGCCTCGGGGCTGTTATGCCCTTTCGTTCTGCCGCGCACCATCGCCGACGCCTTCGCCAAAGCCCCGGGCAAAGAACGCGCGGCAGAGAGTTACCGGAAGCTGGCCGAGAGCGAGCTCGCGAGCTACGTTTCGGTCATGGACGACGAACAGCGAGCCCGTTTTCTCGCGCTACCGATGAACGTTTAGGGATTCGTTTGGAACTTTAGGAACCGAACTGCACGTAGGCGGCCGGTTGCTGACCCGGTAGCGGCTGGCTCACGGGGAAGCCGGCCGGCGGGCCGCTCAAGACCGTCGCCGTCGACGAGACGACCGTGGCAAGCGGCACCGGGCCGGAAGCCGCGGTCACGGTGTTTCTGCCGTTGAACGCATTGCCGACGTTCTGCGTCAGAAAACTCGTGCCGTTTCCCGAGGTGGGAATGACCTCGACGACCGTCAATCCGATGCCCTCGGTATGGGCGATCCACGTGATGAGCGGAATCGGATTTTGGCCCGCCAGGCACAACTGCAGTTGCGGATTGCCGACCACGGTCTCCTCCAGCAGAACTTCTTTCACGTAATTACCTCACGGTGTGGGTTCGAGCCTACTGTACGTTTTACGCGCCCGGATTGTAAAGGGGGCCAATCGGCGCAGCCGACCGGGATGCCGCCGGCCGCTACGGCAGCGGGAGCAGCGAGGCGGCCGGCGCGAGGGCGGCGTCGCCGCTCCGGTCGGGGGCACCCGATTCGACGAGCTGCCGGTAGGCCGAGAGCCGCGAGGAGAGCCGCGTCACCTCGGCGTCCAGCACTTGCGAGGCGCGAATCGCCTTCGTCAGTTCTTGCGAGTCGTAGGTGTAATCGAAACGTTCGAGCGCGCCGACGATCGCGGCGGTCTGCGTCTTCAGTTGGAGGTAGGAACGGCGCAAACCGCGTCCGGTCTCCTTGTACGTCGGGTAGTTGGAGACGACGATCTCGCGCTTGACCCGGGCCTCGTCGATCTCCGTTCGCAATTCGGCCAGCCGGACGCTTTCCGGATCGTATTTTTCGGCGATCGACAGCGCGTAGCGAGCTTCGTCGATCTTGGAGTTTTGAAAGTCCGCCGCAGCGATCTTGAGTTGCACGGAGGCCATGCCGGCGCGCGCGTGAAGGTCCTCGGGCGAGACTTGCAGCGCCAGCCGGTAGGCGAGCTGCGCGTCGCTGAGGTTCCCGCGATCCAGCGCCTTGTCGCCTTGCGAGTTGCGCTGCTGCACGATGAAGTCCGTCACGCCGCCGGCGCAGCCGGCGAGCGGCACGAGCAACAGAACCAGACAGGACACACGAACGAATCGCTTCACGTTATTTCCTTTGAATGACGTTGCCTGACCGCTAGGACGCTAGTGGATGGCACTGACGAACTTGGCGGCGCCGCCGATAAACCAGGCTGCGGGATAGAGGATCGCTTGCGAAGCGAGCGTCCCCAGCACGGCGGTCAGGGCCAGGTAAAAGACCATCGACTTGACCTGCGCGAGGGTGCGTTCGCCCTTTGCCGCCTGGTCGACGATGTAGGCCGAGGTGGGATCCACGATCAGGGCAAAGGCGATCGTCGCGATGCCGTTGACCAGCCCCGACGCGGAGAGCGCCGTGCGCGCCACTTCGGGCCGCAAGATGCTCGCGTAGTACGAAGCGACGACACCGATGGCATAGACGCCCGTCACGACGAGATTTCCGATCAGCAGTTTCGCCGGGACGTCCTTGAGCGAGTAGCGGGAAAAGAGGTGCGGCGAGGGCAGCCGGACCGTTCGCACGATGTCGAACCAGACGCGCGGGTCGGAGAGGCGCAGCAGCGCGCTCGGAATCGAGCCGCGCCGTTCGAAGGCGCCGACCCCGCGCTCGAAGACGTACACGAAGGTCGGCAGGAAGATCGCCCCGAGCAACGTGCCGATCGTCCCGGCGAACACGATCGCGCGCATCTGCCATTCGAACTGCGTCGCTTCGGCGGCGGCAGCGGCGGCGTCGCGCAGGACGTAGCTCGCGCGATCCGCGAGCGTGCCGAGCATCGGCGCGTAGAACATGTTCGCGAAGCGGCTCGCGGTGACGAACAGGCTGAAGAGCGAGATCGAGGTTCCGATGCGGCCGGTCATCACGCCCGCCACGCGAGCGGCGTAGGCGCCGACCTGGACCGCTTGCAGAAAGCCGTTCAGCAGGATCGCCAAGGCGAGTTGAACGGACCAGAACGGCAGGGTGTGCCCCGCCAGATTCACGCTACGGCCGCGCTACGCTGCCATCGAATCGTCGATTCGTCGACGGGGCCGAGCACGCACAGGCCGAGGTTCTCCGGTGCGAAGAGCTCGCGCGCGAGCGCCCGTACTTCTTCGGCTTGCACGGCGTCGACCGCGGCTTCGATCTCTTCCGTCGTCAGGTTGCGTCCGAGGTTGAACTCGCTGCGGCCCAAGCGAATCATGCGGCTCGAAGTGCTCTCGAGGGAAAGCGTGAGGCTTCCTTTGATATGCTCCTTCGCCAGCGTCAGCTCGGCAGAGCCGACGCCTTTCTGCGCCAGCTTCTGCAATTCGTCGACGATCACGTCGACGCACTCTTGCACGCTGTCCGGCGCCGTGCCGGCCGACACGCCGAAGAGGCCCGCCGCGCGATAGCCTTGCTGAAAGGAATAGATGCTGTAGGCGAGGCCCCGCTTCTCGCGGACTTCTTGGAACAAGCGGCTCGACATGCCGCCGCCGAGAATCGTGTCGAGCACCGAAAGCGCGAAGCGCCGCTCGTCGCGGACCGAGAGCCCGCGCGAACCGAGCACGACGTAGGCCTGTTCGGTATCCTTGGTTTTGAAGAGCGGCTGCGGCGTGGGCCGCGGCCGTTCCGGCGCGGGCGGGTCGGTGTGGCCCGCAAAGTCTCCGAACGCCTTCGCCAGCATTTCCACCAGCGGCTCGTGTTCGATCGCGCCGGCGGCCGCTACCACGACCGTGTTCGGCGCGTAGCGCGTGCGCAGGTGTCCGCTCAGATCCTCGCGCGTGAGCGCCGAGACCGTCTCCGCGTAGCCGATCGTCGGCTCGCCGAGGTTCGAACCGCTCCACATCGTGCGGATGAAGAGGTCGTGAATCATTTCATCCGGCGAGTCGTCGTACATCCGGATCTCTTCGAGTACGACCTTCTGCTCTTTTGCGATCTCGCCCGGATCGAAGGCCGAGTGCAAGAACATGTCCGTAAGAACGTCGACCGCCAGCGGGACGTGACGGTCGATGACTTTGGCGTAGTAGCAGGTCGATTCTTTATCGGTGAAGGCGTTGAGGTTGCCGCCGACTCCGTCCATCGTTTCGGCGATGGCGCGCGCCGAGCGGCGCTCGGTTCCCTTGAAGAGCATGTGCTCGACCAGATGCGAGATGCCGCGCTGTTCCGAGCGTTCTGCGGCCGAGCCGACATCGGCCCAAATGCCGAGCGAAGCCGAACGAACCGAGGGCATCCTCTCGGTCAGGATGCGAACGCCGTTCGGTAGGGTGGTCTTACGGTACAATCGGTCTCCGCCTGGCTTACGTAGAGGGTGAACTAGCGGGATTAGGCGACCCGCGCACCGGTCCTTCGCGACCGCCGGCCCGCAACCGCGCGTGGAACGCGGGAGACCAGAACACATTCTTGCTCTGGTGCAGCCGCTTGTCGGTCTTCGCCTTCTCGTCGCGGCGCACCGTGACCGCGAAAACGATGCGATCGGTCGGCTGGGCGTAGTCGCCGCTGACCGGCTCGAGGAGGTCGAACGGGATCGGTTCGACCGCCCAGATGTCGACTTCTTCGACGCGCGAGGACGCGAACGTCTGCTTTACCAGCGAACCGATCTCCGAGAGGAAGCCGGGCTCGTCGAGCCGCCCGTGAAACTTGACCCCCGAGATCATCAGACCCGCGACCTCGTGCCGCCCGGCGCCGTCGACGCGAACTTTGAGGATTTGCGCCGGCCAGACCGTCCGCAACAGATGTCGCCCGAGGTCGACCGCGTCGGCGCGCCGGTTCCCTTCCGATCGTGCGACCGCGTTCAGTTCCACGAGCGAAGCGCGCGGCGAACGTGCGGGTTGCGGCGCCGGCGTCGCGGCGGCGAGCGCGACGAGCGCGAACGGACAAAGGGCGAGCGCGGCGCGAACCGATCGCACTAGTAGCTTTGCGCGAAGTACGCGCGGACCGTCGCCGGCTCGCCGCACGCCACGCAGATCGCGGGAGCCTCGAGCGGATGGAGCGAGCGCGTGGACGCGCTCGTCTCGGCTTTGACGTGCGCCTCGCACGCGGGGCGGTCGCACCAAGGAATGTCGATCAAGCCGGCGCGGGAGCGCAACAGGCGGTAGAATTCCTCGGCGTCCGTTGCGACGATCGTGTGCGCGTCCAAGAAGCGACGCGCCGACTCGAAAAGGTTCGCTTGAATCGCGTCGAGCAAGGCGGGGAGCGCGCCGGCGACTTGCGCGACGGGCAACGCGACCTTCGCCCCCGCCTCGCCTTTCGCTAAATCGCGGCGCACGACCGTGACGGTTCCGGCGGCGAGGTCCTGCGCGCCGAGCTCGAGCCGCAGCGGAACGCCGCGCATCTCCCAATCGGCGAATTTGTTGCCGGGACGCAGGTCGCGGACGTCGAGCTTCACGCGCCGTCCCGCGGCCCGCAAGGCGTCGTAAAGTTCGCCGGCCGCCGTCATGACCTCGCTGCTATCGCCTTTTTGAATCGGGACGATGACCGCTTCGTAGGGCGCCATCTTGGGCGGCAGCCGCAAGCCCCGATCGTCGCCGTGCACCATCAAAAGCGCTCCGAGCATGCGCCACGACATGCCCCACGACGTCGTCCACGCGAACTGTAGCGATTGGTCCTCGGCCGCGAACTTGATATCGTAGGCCTTCGAAAAATTCTGGCCTAACTCGTGCGAGGTGGCGCTCTGCAAGGCCCTCCCGTCGGGCATGAGCGCCTCGATCGAGAAGGTGTGATTCGCGCCCGCAAAACGTTCGCTCGCGCTTTTTTCGCCCTTGAGGACGGGGACCCCGCAGACGTTTTCGGCAACGTCCTGGTACACGTCGAGCATGCGTTGGACTTCTTCGGCCGCCTCGGCTTGGGTCGCGTGCGCCGTGTGGCCTTCTTGCCAGAGAAACTCGAGCGTTCGCAGGAAGGGGCGCGTCCGTTTCTCCCAACGCAGGACGTTCGCCCACTGGTTGATCAGGATCGGGAGATCGCGATACGACTGCACCCACTCCGCATACATCGTGCCGATGATGACTTCGGAGGTGGGCCGGATCGCGAGCCGTTCGGTGAGTTTTTCGCCGCCACCCTCGGTAACCCACGCGACTTCGGGCGCGAAGCCCTCGACGTGCTCCGCTTCGCGGACGAGCAGACTCTCGGGAATGAGCAGCGGGAAGTATGCGTTCTCGTGGCCCGTCGCCTTGAAGCGTGCGTCGAGTTCGGCCTGCAGGCGTTCCCACAGCGCGTAGCCGTAGGGCCGCAAAACGAGGCAACCGCGCACCGGGGCGAGCGAAACGAGCTCCGCCTTGTAACAGACGGCTTGATACCACTCGGAAAGGTCGACCGCTTTGGGCGGGATTTCTTTAACGAGCGGGGTCTGCTCGCGGACGGAATCGGTCATGACAAGCCGCAGGTCTTCGGCCGAGGAGTTCGCAGTCCTCGGCAACGCGCGCAGCGAAGCCGCAGCGATGCCGAAACTGACGAGAATCTACACGCGCACCGGCGACGACGGCACCACCGGGCTCGTCGGAGGCCAGCGCGTCAAGAAGAACGCGCTGCGCATCGACACCTACGGCACGATCGACGAGTTGTCGAGCGTGATCGGCTTGGCGCGCAGCGCCCTCACGAGCGCCGAAGGGCCTGCGGCCGAGCGCGCCGCTGCGCTGGACGCTTGGCTCGCCTGGACGCAGGACGTCCTCTTCAATCTCGGCAGCGAGCTGGCCACGTTGCCCAAAGACCGCTGGGAAGGCATGCCGCTGGTCGGCGCCGCCGACGCCGCCGCGCTCGAGCGCGCCATCGACCGCGCCCAAGCCGACCTCGAACCGCTCGCGAACTTCATCCACCCGGGCGGCTCGCAAGCCGGCGCGTTTCTGCATCTTGCGCGCACCGTGGCGCGCCGCGCCGAGCGGCTGATGGTGACGCTGGCCGAATCGGAATCGATTTCGTCTGAAAGCGCGCGGTATCTCAACCGCCTCTCCGACGCCCTGTTCGTCTGGTCGCGCTGGATCAACGCAGCGTTCGGCACGCCCGAACATCTCTGGAATGCAAAAACTGCCCCTCCGGCGTAACCACGCGGGATGCCGGAGCCGGACAAGGGCGACTCGTTCGTAGGGAGGCTGTTTTCCACGACGTCGCTGGAGTCGCTGCGCGACGCATCGCGTCCGGCGGTCCTGCGCCGCGCGCTCCGCGCCCGCGACTTGATCGCGGTTGGCCTCGGAACGATGATCGGCGGCGGCATCTTCACGACGATCGGCCCGGGTGTCAAACAGGCCGGACCCGCGATCATCCTGGCCTTCGTCCTAGCCGGACTCGCTTCGTTCTTCGCGGCGCTGTGCTATGCCGAACTAGGCGCGATGGTTCCCATCGCCGGAAGCGCCTACACGTACGCCTATGCGACGCTGGGCCAACTGGTGGCCTGGATCATCGGCTTCAGCCTGATTTTCGAGTATGGCGTCTCCGCGGCCCCGGTGGCGCAGCAGTTCTCGTCGGCCTTTCAGGGCCTCCTCAAGTCGTTCGGTTTCGCCTTGCCGGCCTGGGCTCAGACCTCCAATCTGATCTACGATCCGCACGCCTGGTGGAACGTCGCGAAGTGGGATTTCGCCCACTCGCAGTACGACGTCGTCGGCGCGCTGTTCGTGTTGCTTCTGTCGGTGCTGCTGTCGCTCGGCATCCGCGAGACCGCCGCGGCGAACAACACGTTCGTCGTGCTGAAGATCGGGGCGCTTATCGTCTTCGTCATCGCGGGTGCCGCACTGTTCCACCCGCAGAATCTCGTCCCGTTCGCGCCGCTCGGCTGGGGCAGTCTCACGCCTTTTTCGGGCGGTAACGGTCCCGGCATCGTGCCGGCGGCGGCGCTGGTCTTCTTCTCGTACATCGGCTTCGACGCTGCGACGACGACCGCCGAGGAGACGCGCGTGCCCCAGCGCGACATTCCGATCGGGGTGATCGGCTCGCTTTTGATCGGAACGGTTATCTACTGCACGGTCGCGGTCGTCCTCGTCGGCATCGTGCCCTGGCAGCAGGTCGATCAGAACGCCGCGCTCGCCGCAGCCGTGCGACCGCTGCACAATCCCTTCGTCAACCTGGCGATCACGATCGGCGTGATCGCGGGCACGACCAGCGTCGCGCTGACGTCATTGCTCGGGCAGACGCGCATCTTCTACGTCATGGCGCGCGACCGGATGCTGCCGCCGTTCGTGGCGCGCATCAACCCGCGCACGAGGACTCCGGCGCTCATGACGATGATCACGGGCTTGGCCGTCGCGGTGCTGACGCTGATCGTGCCGCTCATCGTCTTGATCGACTTGGTCAGCATCGGAACGCTCTTCGCCTTCGCGGTGGTCTGCGCCGGCGTCATCTATTTGCGCTACAAGCGGCCGGACATTCCGCGGCCGTTCCGTTCGCCGTTCGTTCCGCTCTTCCCGATACTCGGAATCGGCCTCGCGATGTTCATCGCCGTCTACGGGCTCACGACGCTGACCTGGGTCAGGTTCGCCGTCTCGCTGCTGGTCGGCCTCGTAATCTATTTCGCCTACGGCTATCGTCACTCTCGTCCCGAAGAACTCACCTGGTCTGCTGCCGAAGGATACGACCTATGACCTTTGAGGAATTCTTGCCCGGCTATCTCGAGGCGCACGCGGATCGCCGCACGCAAGTGATTCACGCCGCCGGAACGATCGCCGGCGTCTCGCTCGCCGCGGCTGCGGCGCTCAAGCGCAAACCCCGATGGCTGCTGGCCGCGCTGGCCGTCGGCTATCTGCCCGCCTGGATTTCGCATTGGGCGATCGAGGGCAATCAGCCCAAGACGTTCCGCTACCCGCTGCTCTCGCTGCGCGGCGACTTCGTGATGGCGGGAAGATTGCTCTCGGGGAACCTGCCCGCCCGCTAGCTGCGGAGTTTGAGGAGCGCGCGCTGGTACATCGCCAGCACGATGTCGAGCGCCGCGACCGGATCCTCGTCGTCGAGACCGCCGATTGCGCTCAGCGTGCGGTCGACCAGCGCGAAAGCCATCTCGCGATCGTCGTCGTCGGAGTGACCCGAACGCTCGCCGTTCAGGGCTGGTCCTGCTGCGCGCCGGCTTCGATCAGGCCGGGGGTCATCACGTCGATCTTCGCGTGCGCCCCGTCGTAATGGACTTTCGTATTGAAGGCACGCGCGATCACGCTGAGCGAGACCATCGTGCGGCCGCGCACGGAAAACGGGGCGTGCTTGAGCGTCATGCGGTTGCCGTTGAGCGTCGCGACCTTTTCGCCGACTTTCATGTGCAAGGTGTCGTCGGCGCGCGTGAGCTCGATGAGGCCGCTCTTGGCATCGTAGTTCGTTTCCGCGCCGAGCGTCTCGGCGACCACGCGCAGCGGCACGAAGACTTCGCCCTTCGGCGTCGTGACCGGCGGAACGTCCGAAAACATCTTCTGCCCGTCGATGCGCAGCGAGGCCGGCGACGAGAGCGAAACCATCGCCGCCGCGACGGCCGAGATCGCGACGGTCGCGAGCAGGCTGCGCCGGCTAGGGAGTCGCGGCGAGTTGCTTGCCATGCGCGGTCTCATGGATGAAGTCGGGGTACTGATCGGAGATCACTTTCTCGATCTCGACGCGTAACGCGCCGAGAAGGTCGGCCTCGGGAAACGTTCCTACTAACTCGCCCTTCCGATAGATCGCGCCCTTCCCCTTGCCCCCCGCGACGCCGACGTCGGCCATCTTTGACTCACCTGGCCCATTGACGACGCAACCCATGACCGCGACTTTCACCGGCGCGGTGTATTCCTTGGCAATCAGTTCCACGGCGCGCGCTAATTCGACGACTTCGATCTCGGCGCGGCCGCACGACGGGCAAGCCGTAATATCGAAGCCCTTCTCGCGGATTCCGAGCGCTTTGAGAATGCCCCAGCAAACGGGAACCTCTTCGACCGGATCGGCCGCCAGCGAGACGCGCAGCGTGTCGCCGATGCCTTCCCAGAGCAGGATGCCCAGGCCGATCGAACTCTTGATGGTTCCTTCGCGCGGCAGCCCGGCCTCGGTAATGCCGAGGTGCAGCGCGTAGGGCGTATCGCGCTCCGCCAGCTTGCGATCCGCCAAGCGGTAGGCATAGACGGTGGTCGGCACGTCGTGGGCTTTGAGCGAGATCACGATGTCGGTGTGACCGAGCTCTTCGAGAATCTCGACGTGGCGCAGCGCCGAGAGAACCATCGCCTCGGGCGTGTGGCCGTACTTTTCCTCGAGATCGCGCGCTAGCGAGCCCATGTTGACGCCGATCCGAATCGGCGTCCCCATGTCTTTGGCCAGCTGAACGACCTCGCGCGTCTTCGTCCGGTCCGTGATGTTCCCCGGATTGAGGCGCAGTTTCGCGACGCCCGCTTCGAGCGCCGCCAGCGCCATCTTGTGGTCGAAATGGATGTCGGCGACGATCGGGACGGGCGAACGCGCGACGATGTGCGGCATGCCTGCCGCGTCGGGCGCATCTTTGACCGTGACGCGGACGATCTCACAGCCGGCCATCGCTAAGCCGTAGATCTGCTCGAGCGTCTTCTCGTAATCGGCCGTATCGGTGGTCGTCATCGATTGAACGGCGACCGGGTGGTCGCCGCCGATCCAAACCTTCTTCGCGTCTTTCGACCACGACGATTTGTTCTCGAGCAGTACGGGCTTCGATTTCCGGCGCAGGCGAACCATACGAGCTAGAAGACTCCCTTACCGCTGACGATGTTTGCGATGTCGTGGAATGCGACGGAAACCATGAGGACCATCAAGACCGCCATGCCGGTCACGTGCACGAGCGCTTCCTTTTCCCGATCGACCGGGCGTCCGCGCAGCATCTCGGCGAGGATGAAGATCGCCCGGCCCCCGTCGAGTGCCGGAATCGGAAGCAAATTGAAGATGCCGAGCGCAATCGAAATCGCCGCGGCCAATTGGAAGTACGGACCCCAGCCCATCTCCTGATAGGCCGAGGCGGCGCGCTCCATGCCGATCACGCCGCTGAGCTGCGGACCGCGCTCGATCGGATGCGCGACGAGATCGCCCAAGGCGCCGATTTGTCCGACCGTCTGATCGCGCATCTCGAGCGCGCCGACCGACAGCGCCTTGAGCGGATCGACGCGCCGAAAGACCGGCGTGGGGCGAAACCCGATTCGTCCGACGATTTTCCCGCCGTCCATTTCGCCGCGCGGCGTGATGAGAATCGTCGTTTCCTGGCCCTGCCGAGCGTAGGTCAGATGGAGCGGAACGCCGGCGGAGCGATGGATCTTCTCGACGATCGCGTCGCCGCTATTGTAGCGCACGCCGTCGATCGCGACGATCTCGTCGCCGATGCGCAACCCGGCTGCCGCGGCGGCCGAGTTCGGAAGGACCGGCCCGATGCGCGCGGTGACTCCGGCCCAGGGTACGCCGAAGGTCGCCGCACCGATCACGAAAATCGCGTAGGCAAGGACGAGGTTCGCGATCGGACCCGCGACCACGATCGCGAGGCGCTGCCAGGTGGTCTTACTCTGGAAGTTGCCGTCCTGCGGGGCGGCGCCGGTCTCGCGGAACGCGCGCTGCTGCTCGGCCTCGTTGGTGTGGCCGTCCTCGCCTTGCATCGCGCAGTAGCCGCCGATCGGCAGGAGGTTCAGCCGGTAGTTGGTGCCGCTGCGCGGCGAAGTCCACTTCAGCAGCGTCGGCCCGAAGCCGACCGCGAAATCGTTGACCCGGACGCCGTTGCGGCGAGCCACGAAGAAGTGCCCGGCCTCGTGCAACACGACGAGGATCGACAGCATCGTCAAGAAGACGATGATCTCACCGAGCCCCTCGAGGCTGGGGATCGGGAGCGCGAGCGCGAGCATCAGCGGTAGCATCATCTTCCTATTTTCGGTCTTTCCTTTAGTTCGCCGCAGCGGCGGAACGCGCCTCGACCGCGGCTAGCGCCCGGTCCCTGGCGCGGCCGTCGGCCGTCCGCAGGGAGTCGAGCGAGAGCGGTTCGTCGGGGGTGGCCGCCATTGCCAGCCCCACGACCTCGGGGATCTCTCCGAAGCGAAGCTTCCCCTCTACGAACGCCGCCACGGCGATTTCGTTTGCGGCCGAGAGGGCCGCGGGAACCGTCCCGCCCCGGCGCAGCGCCTCGTAGGCGAGGTTGAGGCACGGAAAGCGCTCGCCGTCCGGCCGCTGGAACTCCAAGCGAGCGGGCTCGCCGCCCTTCGCCCCCAGCGCCGCCAGGGCGTCCGCCGCTTCCGGGCGCTCCGGCAGACGATCGGGGTAGGCGAGCGCGTAGCCGATCGGCAGGCGCATGTCGGGAAGCGCGAGCTGCCCTTTGACGTTGCCGTCGCTGAAGATGACGAAGCCGTGGGCGACGCTCGTGCGGTGAACCAACACGGCGATCCGTTCGCCCGGCACCCCGAAGAGCCGGCTCGCCTCGATCACTTCTAACCCCTTGTTCATGAGCGAAGCTGAATCGACGGTATTCTTCGTGCCCATCTGCCAAGTTGGATGGCGCAAGGCGTCGGCCAGCGAGGCATTGTGGATCGCGGGCGCGTCGAGTTCCCAAAAGGGGCCGCCCGACGCCGTCAGCACCAACGTTGCGATGCGCTCGCGCGGCTCGCCGACCAGACACTGGAAGATCGCGCTGTGCTCGGAGTCGACGGGAATGAGTTCCGCGCCGCTGGCCGCCGCCGCCGCAACCAGAAGCTCGCCGGCCGCCACGATCAACTCTTTGTTCGCGACCGCGATGCGCTTGCCGCGTTCGACCGCCGCAAAGACTGCGTCGAACGCGACCGCGCCGTCGGTTGCAGCCAAGACGACGTCCGCCCCGCTCTCCGCCGCGACCATCAGGAGTCCTGCGGCACCGTTCGCGACTTGCGTCGCGGCGGGCAAGGCGAGACGCAGCGCTTCGGCGGCATTGACGTCCTCGCACGCGACGAAGTCCGGGGCGAAACGGCGCGCCTGCGCTAGCAGCTCGGCGGTCCGCTTTCCGGCCGCCAATCCGACGACGCGGAAACGATCTGGATGCCGTTCGATGACGTCGAGCGCTTGCGTTCCAATCGACCCCGTCGACCCCAGGATGGCGATTTTTTTGATGGGGGAAGAGCTCGTTTTAATGGGGGGTTGCCCCCCAAACCCCCGGTGCGGACTCCCGCACCGGTCCACGGGCGTACCGCCATTTGCGCGGCGGGTCACCGACCCGCTGCGCGCAAAGGACGTTGAAGTTTCTCAAGCACGGCACGGGTGGAGTACTTGTGGCCTTGGCTTCCGATTACCCCCGTTCGGTGCGGGGCGCGACTACGGGTGCGGCGGGATGTGACCCGTGAGCCACATTGCGAAGTAGAACGCGATGCCGCCGAAGATATACGAGTCGAAACGGTCGAGCATGCCGCCGTGACCCCAGAGCAGGGTTCCCGCGTCTTTGACGGCGGCGTCGCGTTTGAGGGCCGACTCGACGAGGTCGCCGCATTGCGCGGCGACGCTGGTGACCCCGCCGGCAAAGAGCCCTTGCCACCATTCGAGTCCCAGCTGCGGAACGAGCCCGAGCGCCGCCCCGACGGCGCAGCTGGCGACGAAACCTCCGATCGCACCCTCCCACGTCTTACGGGGCGAGATCGAGGAGAGCGGCGTGCGCCCAAGCGACGTTCCAACCAGCATCGCGAAGATGTCCGTCGCCGCAATCAACAGGATGCTGGCCACGACGAGTTCGGCGCCGACGCGCGGGAGCGTGCGCAGCGCGATGAAGTACGACCCGAGCCATCCGATATAGAGCACGCCGAAGAGCGTGAAGGCGCAGCGTGCGAGGTAGCCTTGACGCGAACCGACGAGTGCGAAAGCGACCGACAAGATGATCGTTCCGCCGAGCAAGGCTCGCTCGTATTGATGTTGCGCGCCGAAGGCCGCCAATAAGATGTAGCCGGCGACCCCGAGGGCTGCGACCGGTAACACGATGCCCGGGCCTTTGCGCGCCGAGAGCTGCGCAAATTCCCACAGCGAAGCGAGCGCGACCACCAAGAGCACGCACGTGAAGGTCGGCACGGTCGCGACCGAGGCCAGCACGGCGACCGCCAACAGCGTTCCCGTGATCGTGCGGCGGGCGAATTCGGGGATGCGCTCGGCGCGCGAGGCGGTAGCCGTTAGCTCGCTCCCGCCGAACGCAAGCGCGCCTGATATTCGGCGATGGCACGGGTGAAGGCGGCGCGCCCGAAGTCCGGCCAGAGCACGTCGGTCACGTACAGCTCCGTCTGCGCGACCTGGAAGAGCAAAAAGTTCGAGAGCCGCGACTCGCCGCCCGGCCGAATGAGCAGATCGGGATCGCGCATGCCCGCCGTGTAGAGGTAGGACGAAATCGTGGCGTCGTCGATCGCATCCGGTTCGAGCTTGCCCGCCGCGACGTCGCCGGCGAGCCGCTCGACCGCCAGTTCCAACTCCGCCCGCGCGCTGTAGTTGACCGCGAGGTTCAGCTGCAGGCCGTCGTTGCGAGCCGTCTTCTCCATGAGGAGTTCCATCGCGTCGCGCGATCCGCGCGGCAGCGCGCGGTATTGCCCGATCACGACGACGCGCACGTTGTTGCGGTTCAGTTCGGCCAGCTCGTTCTGCGCGAAGTAGACCGCCAAGTCGAAGAGCAGCGAGATCTCGGTCTTCTCCCGCTTCCAGTTTTCCGTGGAAAAGCCGTAGACGGTCAGGGTCTCGATGCCGAAATCGCTGGCCGCGCGGGAAATTTCGCGCAGCGCCAGCATGCCGCGGCGATGGCCTTCGATCACGGGCAGCTTGCGCGCCTTGGCCCAGCGGCGGTTGCCGTCCATGATGATCGCAACGTGACGGGGTATCGCCGCGGCGTCCAGGTCGGGTGGCAGGGCGGCCGGCGCGGCTCTCATTTCGGGGGCGTCTCCAAGCGTTCGTAGCGTTCGTATCCGGCTACGATCTCGCTCAAACCGTCGCGTTCGCGCACGCGGAGAACCCGAAGCGTCCCGAGGCCGGCGGCGGGATAGGGCGGCGCGAGGACTCGAAGGACGAGCGAGCGCCCGGCCAATGCTGCGCGCGCCGCGACCTCGGAGAGGAGGGTGAGCACGGCCATCGGGTGCCGTTTTCCACAGGCACTGGGCGAATACTTCGCTGGACACGTCCCGGCCGTCTCCTCTAGAATGAACCCAATGGCTTTGTGGACGGACGCTCTCCCACCGTTGTTGCTTGCGGCAACTTTTGCTGCGGTGGCCTGGGCGAATCGCTCGAAGCACCCCTCGGCGCACAAACTTCTGCCGGCTTTGGCAGCGCTAGCCGGCCTCGCCACGATTTCGACGCTGACTTCAATGTTCGCGCCCCACAGTTGGTTCCGCAGCCACCTCGCCGAGGCGTACTGCGCTTCCCTGGCCGCGTCCATCGCGTTCGCACTTCGCTCGCGCTTGGTCGTCGCCCGCCATCGGCGGCAGCAGCCGCCGACGCGCTGGAGTCTCCGCTAAGCCGGCTTTCCGAACATCGACGTCGGGATGGGCGCGGCGTCGCCTCGCTCCTAGACCTCCATGATTTCTTTTTCTTTGCTGTGGGTCAGGCCGTCGATGTCTTTGATGAATTTGTCGGTCAGCTTTTGCACGTGATCGGCGGCGCGCTTGTTCTCGTCGTCGGTGATCTTTGAATCTTTGTGGAGCGTCTTGAGTTCGTCGACGCTCTTGTGACGGATATTGCGGACGGCGATCTTCCCGTCTTCGGCTTTCTTGCGGACGATCTTGACGAGATCTTTGCGGCGCTCTTCGGTCAGCGGCGGGATCAGGAGCCGGATATGCTGACCGTCGACGTTCGGCGTCATGCCGAGATCGCTCGTCTCGATCGCCTTCTTGATCGCTCCGACCGTCGACCGGTCGAAAGCGGAGATCTGCAGCGTGCGTGCGTCGGGCGTGCTGACGCTCGCGACTTGTTTCAGCGGGACCGACGAGCCGTATGCTTCGACGTGCAGGCGGTCGACCAGACCGACCGAAGCGCGTCCGGTGCGGACCGCCGTGAATTCGCCGCGGGTCGATTCGAGCGCTTTGTGCATGCGCTCCTCGGTATGTTTGTAGACGTCGTCGATCGCACTCATTTTGCCGTCTCTCCTACCAGGCTGCGCGCGGGGCGCGGGCTGCCGGCCACCAGGGTGCCGATCGGCTCGCCGAAGACCACGCGGCGGATGTTGCCCGGAACGTTCATGTCGAACACGATGATCGGAAGTTCGTTGTCCATGCAGAGCGTCAGGGCGGTGTTGTCCATCACCTCGAGACCCATCTGCAAGACTTCCAAATAGGCGAGCTTAGTGAAACGCGTCGCGCTGCGATCCAGTTTCGGATCGGCGCTGTAGATGCCGTCGACTTTGGTCGCCTTGAGAATCGCATCCGCGCCGATCTCGACGGCGCGCAGCGCGGCCGTCGTGTCGGTGGTGAAGTACGGATTGCCGGTGCCGGCGCCGAAAATGACGACCCGGCCTTTCTCCAGATGGCGAATGGCGCGTCGCCGGATGTAGGGCTCCGCCACTTGCTGCATTTGGATCGCGGTCTGTACGCGCGAGGGCGTGCCCGTTCGCTCGAGAGCGTCCTGCAACGCGAGTGCGTTGATGACGGTCGCCAGCATGCCCATGTAGTCGGCCGTCGCCCGGTCCATGCCGCCGGCTTCGTGCGCTTTGCCGCGCCAAATGTTTCCGCCGCCGACGACCACCGCAACCGAAACGCCGGCGCGGGCGACGACGGCGATCTCTTCGGCCATCGCGGCCGTCGTCGCAAAGTCGACCGAGCTCTCGTTGCCCGAAAAGGCTTCGCCCGAGAGCTTCAGCAGGATGCGGCGGTACGCGGGAGGCTCGCTAAGACTCACCGATGGCGAACTTCGTAAAGCGCCGGACTTGGATGTTCTCCCCGAGCACGCCGACGACCGAACCGATCAATTCGCCGACCGTTTGATCCTCGTTCATGATGAACGGTTGATCGACCAAGACATGATCGCCGTACCATTTGTTCAGTTTTCCTTCGATGATGCGCGCCACGACCTCCGCCGGTTTGCCGGCGGGGACTTCCTTGGCGAGTTCGGCCTTAACCTCGGCCAGCTTCTCCTCGGGTACCGCGGCGCGGTCGACGAAAGCCGGATTCGTGGCGAACACGTGCTTCGCCAGGTCTTGGGCGAGCTGCTTGAAGCGCTCGTTGCGCGCCACGAAGTCCGTCTCGCAGTCGACCTCGAGGAGGACGCCCGCCTTGTCGTTGTGGTGGATGTACGAAACGACCAGCCCCTCTTTGGCGAGGCGGTCCGATTTCTTCGCGGCCTTCGACATGCCCGAATCGGCCAGGTTCTTCTTCGCCGTATCGTAGTCGCCGTTTGCCGTCAGCAGCGCTGCGCGGCAATCCATCATACCGGCGCCGGTCTCGTCGCGGAGCCGTTTGATTTCCTCGGGTGACGGTTTATAGGTGGTGGCGGAGTTCACGAAACGGTGGCCTCTTCTGGGACGGCTTCGGCTTGGCTAGGTTCGGGCGCTTCGACGGCGACGGCTTCGGGTTCGGCGTAGGCTTCGGCGTAGTCGTCTTCATCGTAGCCGGCGCTCTCGGTTTCGGTCTTGCCCTCGATGATCGCGTCGGAGATCTTGGAGACCATGAGCTTCACGGCCCGGATAGCGTCGTCGTTACCGGGGATGGGATAGTCGATCTCGTCGGGATCGCAGTTCGTGTCGATGACCGCGATGATCGGGATCTTCAACTTGCGGGCTTCGAGGACGGCGATGCGCTCTTTCTTCGGATCGACGATGAAGACCGCATCCGGCAAGCGGTGCATGTCTTTGATCCCGCCGAGGTAGCGCTCGAGCTTGGCGAGCTCGTCGCTCAAGCGGCGCACTTCCTTTTTAGGAAGCATGTCGAAGGTGCCTTGCGCGCGCATTCCCTCGAGTTCGCGCAGGCGCGCAATGCGGCGCTGAATCGTCGCAAAGTTCGTCAGCGTTCCGCCTAGCCAGCGCTCGTTGACGAAGAACGTCCCGGCGCGCTCGGCCTCTTCTTTCACCACGTCCTGCGCCTGCTTCTTGGTGCCGACGTACAGGATCACTTTGTTATCGCGCGCCATCTGCTTGACGGTCGCGTAGACTTCGCGCAGCATCAGCACGGTCTTCTGCAGATCGATGATGTAGATGCCGTTGCGCTCTTGAAAGATGTACGGCTTCATCTTCGGGTTCCAGCGCCGCGTCTGGTGGCCGAAGTGCACTCCCGCTTCGAGGAGCGCTTTCATGGAAATAACGGACGTCACGAAATGGACCTTTCTGACCCCTCGCCGGCGGCATCCCTGCCGCGGACGACGTGTGGGATCATCGCATCCAGCCTCCTTGCCGGATGAAATGGGCAACTCCGGGAGTATAGCATAGCCCGCCCCGGCCCTCAAAGGGCCGCAGTTGCGGCCGCGACGGGCAGCAGGTCGGTCCTAGCCGGCCTTCCGCCGAGGTTCGCGCTCGCCGCCGCGTGCGATCTCTTCGTAGATCTCGGCACGATGCACGCTGACCGAGCGCGGCGCCTCGATGCCCAGGCGCACCTGGTCGCGGTCGACCGACACGATCACGACGCGGACGTCGTCGCCGATCACGATCGCCTGGTTCGGCTTCCGAGTGAGAACCAGCATGGTGGACTCCCTCCATTCGCCCGCAGCCGCGGGCGACCCGCACCCTCCGTTAGGTCCTTCTGCCCAACCAAGGAAGCCCTCGCCTTGGCGCCTCGCGGCTAGAGGGCGAACTGGGTGGCGTGGAGGCGCGCGTAACGACCGCCGCGGGCCAGGAGCACGTCGTGCGAGCCGACCTCGACGACCCGCCCGGCTTCGATGTAGAGGATCTTGTTGGCGCGGCGGATCGTCGAGAGGCGGTGCGCGACGATCAGGGTAGTGCGGCCGGGGAGCAGCCGGTCGAGAGCGGCTTCGATGAGGCGTTCGGAGTGGCTGTCGAGGGCGCTCGTGGCTTCGTCGAGGATGAGGATGCGCGGGTCGCGCAGGACGGCGCGGGCGATCGAGATGCGCTGACGCTGGCCGCCGGAGAGGCGGATACCCCGTTCGCCGACGGCCGTGTTGTAGCCGAGCGGCAGATCGAGGATGAACTCCTCGGCGTTCGCTTCGCGGGCGGCCTCCTCGATTTCGCTTTGCGTCGCTTCGAGCCGGCCGTAGCGGATGTTCTCGGCGATCGTGCCGCTGAAGAGCAAGGCTTCTTGCGGCACGATGCCGATCGCACCGCGCAGTTGCGCGAGGCGCAGCATGCCGAGATCCGTTCCGTCGAGGGTGATGCGGCCGCTCTGCGGTTCGTAGAAGCGCGGGACCAGATTGACGATCGTGGTTTTTCCCGCGCCGGAGGGGCCGACCAGCGCCACGATTTCGCCAGCTTCGATGACCGCGCTGAGGTCGTGCAGCACCGGCGGCGAGTCGGTGTAGGCGAAGGTGACGCCTTCGAAGCGCAGCTCGCCTTCGATGCGCGGGAGTTGCACGGCATCGGGACGATCCGCCCGTTCGACCGGCAAATCGAGCACTTCGTAGACGCGCGCGCCGCCGACGAGTGCTTTCGAGAGATCGCCGATGTAGGCTGCGAAGCGGTTGAGCGGGTTGATCGCGAGCACGACCGCCGTCCAGAAGCTGATCGTCGAGGCCTCGTTCATCCGGCCGACCACGACCTCGCGCGCCGAGAACGCGACGACGGCGAGCAACGCGATGACGATGATCATCGCGACGACCGGGGTCTGCGTTTGTCCTAGCTGCGTGAGCTTCATGTAGGCGCCGAAATAGCTCTCGTTGAGATCGGCGAAACGCTTGGCTTCGTAATCTTCGCGCCCGAATGCCTTGATGATCCGCTCGCCCGCGAACGCTTCCGACATGCCGGCCGAGAGATCCGCGATGCGTTGTTGCGCGCCGCGCGTGCTGTTGGAGATGAGGCGCGTGAACGTCGCCACGGCGAAGTTGACGACCGGCGCGAACACGAGCAGGAAGAGCGCGAGCAGCCAATCGGTATAGATCATGTAGGCGAGCGCGCCGACGAAGGTGATCAAGGTCTGGAACATCTGCGGCAGCGAGATGCTGACCGCGTCGGTCATCAGCGCGAGATCGTTGGTCGAGCGCGAGAGAAACTCACCGGGCCGCCACTTGTCGAACTCGCCCAGCGGCAGGTGGAGGATTCGCGAGAACATGCGGACCCGCAAGCTCGCGATCAATTTCTGGCCGCTCCAGGCGGTCAAATAGTTCTGCCCGTAGGAGGCCGCGTTCGAAATCAAATTGACCAGGAACAGCCCGACGATCACTTCGTACAGGATCGTCATGTTGTGCTGCCGGTCGTCGATCACGCGCGAAACGATCAGCGGAAACGCCTTGGCGTAGGCCAGGGGCCCGAGCCCGGCGATGGCGCCCAGCACGAGCGAGAAGATCAAGCGCGGATAGTAGGGTTTCGCCTCCTTCAGGAGCCGGCGCAAAACTTGATTGCGCGAAACCTTTACCTCGACGGCGGGGTACATGGCCACGACTCACCCGTTCGCCGGAGATACCCGCGTGGACTGTTACTTTCACAAAGCCGTTCCGTCCGTTGCCGTCTGCCGCGACTGTCAAAAGACGATCTGTGCGACCTGTCGCGACGCGCAAGGCCTCTGCCCGGGCTGCCGCCTCGACCAGCGAATCAAGTCGGCGCAGTCGGCTCGCACCGGGCTGACCGGGCAGGTCGGCCCCTCGAATCCGCCCCCGCCGCAGAGCCCGCCGCCGCCGCCAAACCGCGCGCCGCAGGCGCGCGCGACCGCCACGCTCGCGACCATTTCGCCCGAAACGCGCGCGCTGCTGGCCGCCGGCTACCCCCTCTGGCCGCTGGCTGCGCTGGCACTGCTCGATCCCAAACGCACGCCGGAGGTGCGCCGCCAAGCGCTCCAATCGCTCGCCTTCAACTTCGGCTCGTACGCGCTCATCCTCACGCTGGGAGCGATCTCGCACATCCCGATTTTGGGCTTGAGCGCCTTCCCGCTATTCGTCCTGGGCTTCCCGGTTTGGTTCGTCATGAGCGTCGTCTACGGCGTGAAGGTCTGGTACGGTGACGACGTGCGCATCCCGATCGTCAGCGACTGGCTCGACGTGCGCGAAGCGCGCGCTCAAGAAACGGCGCGCGCCCGGTAATCCGCGTAGCGGCGCAGAAACGCGCGCGCCGCGCTCTCGTGCTCGACGACGGGAGCCGGGTAGGCCGTTCCGTCGAACAGCGGCAAGGCGAGTTGCCGGCGGCGCTGCGCGGAGTGCGGATCGAACACGTCCGCGTCGGGCACCGCCGCGAGCTCCGGAATCCAGCGCCGGACGTATGCGCCGCGCGGGTCGAGCGCGCGCGCCTGCTTGCGCGGGTTGTAGATACGCGGGAACTGTGCGAGGTCGGCCCCGACGCCGGCGACCCATTGCCAGTTGCCACCCGCGAGCGCGGGAGCGTCTTCGACGAGGTGCCGCTCCCACTCGTCGCGCCCGATGCGCCAGTCCAGCGCGAGATCGAAGCACAAGAACGAAGCGGCGATGCTGCGCACGCGCGGATGCATCCAACCGGTCGCGCGCAGTTGGCGAATTCCGGCATCGACGAGCGGATACCCCGTGCGGCCTTCGCGCCACGCATCCAGCGCCGGATGACGGCGCGCGACCGGAAAGGCGGCCATGCTGTCTTGCAGCGGACGGTCCGGCGCTTCTTCGAAAAACCAGGCGAGCTGCAGGAAGAAGTCGCGCTGGGCGATCGCGCGCACGAGCGCGCGCAGCGAAAGGCGCTCTTCCGTCAGCAAGAACGGATCGCTCGAGCGCTCGTCGATGCGCGCCAGAACCGTTCGCGCCGAAAGCGTGCCGAAGGCGAGGTGTTCGGAGAGACGCGACGTCGGTTCGGCAGGCACGTTACGCGCGACCGCATACTGCAATGCCGGACCTTCGAGGTACGCGTCGAGCGCGGCGAGCGCGCGCTCCTCGGACGGATCGCCGGCAGCGGGCACCGCGCCGAATTCGACGTGCGTCGGCGGCGCGTCCGAGCGCGTGTCGCTGCGCGTGAAGCGCACCGGCGGCGCGAGCGCGGCGCGCGGCTGGGCTTGCCAGGCGGCGACGTACGGCACGAGCGCGCGGTAGCCGCGGCCGCCGTCGCTGCTGCGTGCCGCCGCGGTGTCGTCGGGCGCGACCGCCGGCGCATCGTGAACGACGACGACGCGAAAGCCGGCCTCTTCGAGGGCCGACTGCAGCTGGCGTTGCTGTTGCAGCGTCGCCGCGTCGTAGGCGGCCGACCATACGACCGCGTCCGCCTCGACGTCGCGGGCCAAACGCTTGACGCTTGCCAGCAACGCGCCGCGGCGCACGATCAGACGCGAGCCGCGAGCTGCCAGCGCCGCCGAGAGCGAAGCGACCGCGCCGCAATAGAAGCCTGCGCGCCGGGTCGAGCGCGCGATGCGCTCGCGCGTTGGAGGATCGAAGACGAGCGCAGGCACGACCGCGCCGAAGCGCGCCGCCTCCGCGAGTCCGGCGTGATCCCCGATGCGGAGATCGCGCGAAAAAAGGAAGAGCGCGGCTACAGCGACTCCACGTAGGCCGCCGCGTCAGCGACGTCCTTCTCCCCTAAGGGGCTCGGGTAGAGTTTGGGCATCGGCGGCTTGGGGTCTTTAATCCAGGCGATCGCGGCCGCGTCGTTCTTGCGCGACTTCTCGTCCTTGAGCGAAGGCCCCACGCCGCCTTCGCCCTGCGCGCCGTGACAGGCGGCGCAGTTCTGCGCGAAGACCGCTTGGCCGCGCACCGGATTGCCCGCTCCGGCAGCAAGCGGAGCCGCCGTTCCGGCTGACGACGCCTCGCTGCCCGACGTCTTCGCGCAGCCGGCGAAAGCGGCACCCGTCAGCGCACACGCGGCGGCGACGGTCATCACGTGCTTCAAGCACCGGCTCCCTGGGCGAAAAAGTGAGCGAAACGGCCCAGGTCTACGCTTCGGCCCAAATGGGCTTTTTTCCGGCGCTGACCGGAAGCGTTCGTTCGGCTAGCGGGCGCGGTCCGCCGGCTGCGCGTCCAGCGAGAGCGCTTCGACGGCGACGTCGCGCGAAGCCGTTACGGCCGCCGGTTGCACCAGTCCGGCGAGCGCGTCCGGAACTTCGCCCAAGCGCCCGCCGGCGGGATGCCCGTGGCTGCGCGCCGCTTTGCTCGGCAGCGGCGCGGTCAGCGGGCGTTGGATGTAGCGCGGGGCGGCCGCCAGCACCGGCGTGCGGCGTGCAGGGGCGCGCGCGACCGGCGGGGCCGCGACGGAAACCGGGAGCGGCTGGTTCGCATCTTCGAAGCGCTCGTAGAGCCGGTCCGTAAAGCCCGTCGCGACGGCGATGTTCAGAACGATCGAGAGGCCCGCCGCGTAACCGAGTACGCTGAAGGTGCGGCGGACCGTTTTTGAGCGCGCCTCGCGCACGCGTGCGAGCAGCGCGCCTTCCAGTTGCGGTCGCCAGGTCTCGGCATCGCGCGCTTGGCGCAGCCGCTCGAACGGCGAATCGCCGCGCAGGTCGGCCGCACAGAACGTGCAGCCGGCGGCGTGAAGCGCGAAGGCCGAGCTTTCCGCGGCGCTGGCTTCGCCGAGCGCGACCGCTCCGGCCAAAGCTTCGAAGGCGGCGTGGTCGCGGCTCAAGCGGTTTCTCCCAGCGCACGGCGCATCGTGCGCATCGCGCGGCAGACCCGCTGGCGCACCGCTTCCGCGCTGATGCCGAGAATCAGCGAGGCCTCGGCCGACGAATACCCGGCGTAGGCGGTTAGCATGACGCACTCGAGTTGCTCGGGCGCGAGCGCGTCGAGCGCGCGCTGCAAATCGAGCGAGGCCGCCGATTGTTCGTCCAAGCGAAAAGCCGAGCGGGCTTCTTCGAGCGGCAGCGTCTCTCCGCGCCGTTTCTTCTTGCGTAAGTGCGTCAAGGCGTGGTTCGTGGCCGTCTTGTAGAGCCAACCCGCCGTCAAAGGCCGTTGCGGGTCGTTGCGCAGCATGCGAAAGGCCGCGAAGAAAACGTCCTGAACGACGTCGAGCGCCAGCTCTTGCTCGCCCACGAAGCGGCGGACGTAGCGCGCCAACTTGATTTGATGGTCGCTCACCAAACGCTCGATCCGAGCTTCCGCTTCGAGCGTCGTGTCGACGCCAAGGACGAAAACGCTGTCCATGCCGGCTCCCGCAGCGAGAGGTTGCTCTCCTAACGCAAGGGGGCGGGCGTTCGTGACGCTCACCCGCCGATTTCCGAGAAGGCGCGCATGCGGCTGGCCTGTTCGCCGAGCTTGAGGTGATGCCGCTCGGGTTTGATCAGCATCCCGCCCCGCAGCAACGCTGCGATCTCGCCCTCCGCTGCGCCGCGTCGGAGCGGCTCGCGCAAGTCGATCTCGTAGTCGCCGAAAAGGCACAGCCGCAGCCGGCCGTCGGCCGAGAGCCGCACGCGGTTGCAGCGTTCGCAGTAGTCGTGCGACAGCGGACTGATGACGCCGACGGCGCCCGCCGCGTTCGGATAGGCAAAATAGCGCGCCGGCCCATTGCCGCCGGGACCCGCGCACGGCTGCAGTGCGTCGAGCTGCCCCAGGCGCTCGATCATCTCGTCGGCCGAAACGTAGCCGTCGCGCTGCAGCGCGAGGTTCTCTTCGACCGGCATCACCTCGATGAAACGGACGAAGATTTTGCGGTCGCGCGTCAGGGCCGCGAAGTCGCCCAGCTCGTCGTCGTTGTAGCCGCGCATCACGACCACGTTGAGTTTCACCGGCTCGAGGCCCGCCGCAAAGGACGCGTCGATGCCGGCCAGCACGCGCTCGAGTCCGGGCCGGCGCGCGATCGCCTCGAAGCGGTCGGCGCGCAGCGTGTCGAGCGAAATGTTGACCCGGCGCAAACCGGCTGCCCGCAGCGCGCCGACTTGATCCGCCAAGAGCAGACCGTTGGTAGAAAGCGAGATGTCGTCGATGCCGGGGATCGCCGCGAGACCGCGGACGAGTTCCGGCAAGTCGCGCCGGACGAGCGGCTCGCCGCCGGTCAAGCGAACGCTGCGTAACCCGATGGGCGCGGCGGCCTGGACGATGCGTTCTATCTCTTCGAAGCTCAGGATCTCGGGCTTGGGGATCCAGGCGAGCCCGGCTTCGGGCATGCAGTAGACGCAGCGCAGGTTACAACGGTCGGTCACCGAGATCCGCAGGTACGTGATCGGCCGGTTGAACGCGTCGGCGAGCGGCGGAGCGGAGCTCGCCGGGCCCGCGATCAGGTCGATCGTTTCCGTAGCCATCCGCCTCACTTTGCGCCCGGCCGGGCAGATTCCGTTCCGGCCCCGGCTTCGCTACTTCTCGTCGAAGACCGAATCGGCGATCTGCACGTTGAGCTGGTAGTTCGAAAAGGCCGAGGTGACGTCCGCTTTATACGAGGGCAACTCGACGTGGCCGGTCTGCTTTTCGGGCAGCAAATTTCCCCCGATCGTTTCGAAGGTCTGCTCGAAACTGACGTAGCCGCCGTCTTTGTACGTCCAGGTATACCCCTTGATGGTCGCGTTCGCATCGTCAGCTTTCACGTCGAGATGTTCGATGCGGCCGTTTTTCTTCGGAACGAGGCGAAACACGGTGACCGCCCCATCGTCGGACATCTGCGTGACGTCGTAGAGGCGCAGCCAGCTCGACGGCGCATCGACCCGCGGATAGACCTTCTTGAACTGGCTCGCGAGCGAGGGCACCGTGTCGAACACGACGGCCTCTTTGTCCGGCTGCTTGAAAAAGATGCTTCCGTCGAGCGAGGGATTGAGCGGAACGAACGACTTCAGCGCGACGTCCAGGTGGATCGTCGCCTTATACGTCTTGAGATTCGGGTTGAGGTTGATCATGCGCCGCAAAAGCGGGCTCCCGTCGAGCGACTGGATCGCGACCGGAGTGCTCTCGGGCGCCGATAGAGCGGGAGCGCTCAGCGCGACGAGCGCCAGCGCGAGCATTCCCCTGATGAATAGAACCGTCACAACGTATCCCCCTCGGAGCTCAACGCCCCACTACTAGGGAAGGTTTCCCAGCTTTCGAGCGCGAGCCCGATCTCGGCCAACACCGCGCCGTCGCCTTCGTCCGCCAACCGCGCGCGCAGCGCGCTGAGCGCGCGCGGCGAACCGACTCGCCCGAGCGCCCACGCGGCGTGCCCACGCACGAGCGGGTGGGGGTCCGAGGCGAGGGCTGCAGCCAGCGCGGGAACCGTGGCTCGATCGAGCGCGTTCCCGAGCGCTACGGCCGCATTACGCCTCAGCACGGCGCCTCCGCGCCAACCCATTGCCCCGCGCTTGAAGCGACGCTTGAACTCGCCGCTGCGAAGCGACAGCATGCCGAGCAGGTCCGGGTAGGCGGCAGCCGCGTGTCGCGGCGCGAAGGCGGAGGAGGCCGTCGCCAGACCCGCCCTCTGCGTCGGCGGACAGACTTCTTGGCACAGATCGCAGCCCCAGACCCAGTCGCCCACGAGCGGTCGCAAGGCGAGGGGAACCGGTGCGCTGCTCTGGGTGAGGTCCGAAATGCAGCGCGTTGCGTCAATCGTATAGTCGCCGCGCAGGGCGCCCGTCGGACATCCACTCACGCAGCGCGTGCAACTCCCGCAGGTCTTCTTCAGCGGAGCGTCCGGTTCGAGCGCGAGCGTCGTCACGATCTCGCCCAAGAAAACAAACGAACCGCGTTTGGGAACGATGAGATTGGTGTGTTTTCCAATCCATCCGAGACCGGCCCGTTCGGCGAAAGCGCGCTCCGCCAACGGCGCGGTGTCGCACGCGACGCGCGTTACGGGCGCTCCCGCGCGCGCGTCGAGCGCTGCCGCGACGGTGTCGAGCATGCGGCGCACGTGCCGATGATAGTCGGTTGCCCAGGCGTAGTTCGAAACGCGGCCCGCAAGCGGCGGACGCTTCTCCGGCGCCGGGTTGGCGTAGGCGACCGCGAGACAGATGACGCTGCGTGCGCCGGCCAGCAGCGCTTGGGGACGCGACGCCGCCGCGGCGTAGCGCGCGTCGTAGTACCACGTCGCGAGGTCGCCGCGCGCGAAGGCGGCGTGCATGCGTTCCTGCGCGGCAGCGTCGGGATCGGCGGAGGTCACCGCGACGGCCGCGGCGCCGGACTCGAGCGCCGTGCGCACGACGAACGCTTTGTCGGCGAGCGCGCTCACGGCGACACGATGCGCTCGACGAGCGCGGCTGCCGCGGCGTTGATCGCCGGCCAATCCGTGGCGCCGGGCCGGCGCAAAGCGGCCCGCAAGGCGGCGAGCCCCGGCACGGCGGCATCGGCTTCGTCGAACTTCTCGACCTCACCGCGAAACTGGTTGCTCGACTTGACGTCCCGGTAGACCGTCGCGTTGTAGGCGATTTGGGCGCTCAGTTGTCCGACCAGCACCGCGTGCAGCGTGCCGATGTCGAGATCGCGTTGAATCGCGCCGAGTTGCGCGATCGCACCTCCCGGCCGGAACAGCCGGTCGAATTCCGGACCCGGCGCGAACTCGGCTCGCAAGGCCTGCAGCCGCGTCCCATCTCCCGGCAGCGTTTCGATCAAACGCGCAAACGTCGCGTCGACGAACGCTTGCGCGTCGGGTTGCGCCAACAGGCGCGGAATTTCGGCGAGTTCGGCGAGCGTTGCGATCGCGACCCCGAGTTGCGCTTCGCCGCGCGCACCCGCCGCGTAGGCGATGCGAGGAAAGGCCGCAGGCGGAAAGGTGCGATCGAGGCCTTTCTGGATCGCGGTCTCGTAGCCGCCGACTTCGTCGAGCGCGATACCGAGCGGTACGGTGCCGTCGGCGTTCGGCTTGGCGCGTGCCACCTCGTCGATTGCGGAGGGCGGAACGAGCGCGCGAAACGCTCCGGCGGCGGCCGCGTTGCGGGCGAGCGCAACGGCGTTGGGCGCGGCCAGCGCGCGCGTCAACTGATCGAGCGCCGCCGGGATCTCGACCGAGGCGATGCCCGCTTCGACCAGCCACGCAGCGTGCGGATCGCGGACGCGCTCGGTTTCGCCGACGAAGGCCGACTTGACCTCACGGTAATGCGGATCGAGTTTGCTGAAGTCGCCGGCGGCGAAGGCCGCGCGCAGCTGCGCGGCGTCCGTCGCCGGAAAGCGCGGGAAGCGCGCCAGGAAGAGAGCGAGATCGCGCGTGCAGCGCGGCCGTTCGAGCACCACCGCGCAGATCTGAGGATATTGGAAGACGAGAACCGTGCGGGCGCTGGCGCGCCCGCGCTCGTACGCGTCGTGCTCGGTCTGGAGCGGCTCGATACTCTGCGCCCCTGCCCGCGACACCGGTTGCGCCAGGAAGAGCGCGGCTGCGGCTAGCGCACCGGCGGCCGCCCGTCTAAAAAACGTCGAAGCCCGCATCGAGCGCCCCGTAGGCGAGCAATCCGCCCCGAAGGTGGCGCAGCCGGCGAAAACCCGCTTCGTGCAAACGTTGCGCGACCCAGCGCGACTTCTGGCCGATTCGGCACGCAACGACATACGTGCGCGCGGAGTCGAGCTCGTGAAGCCGCGCTTCGAGTTGTGAAGCGGGCATGTCGATCGAGCCGGCGTGGCGGCCTAAGACCGCTTCGTGCGGCTCGCGCACGTCGAGCAGTAGCGCGCCGGGCGTCGCCAGCAGAAACTCGTCGAGCGCATCGGCCGCGATCTCCGGGACTCCGGCAGCGAACGGCTCTGCCTCGAGCGGTTCGCTGACGTCGAAGAGCGTGCGCGGCTCGCCGTGCAGCGGACAGGCTGGGTCGCTTGCAATCGCGACTTCCCGAACGCGCGCGTCGAGCGCGTCGAGCAGCAGCAGGCGCCCGCTCAAGCTCGTACCGATCCCGAGAATCAGCTTCAACGTCTCGCTGGCTTGCCAGGTGCCGACGAGTCCGGCGAGCACGCCGAGGACCCCGCCCTCCGCGCAACTCGGCACGCTGCCTTCGGGTGGCGGCTCGGGAAAGAGGCAGCGATAACACGGACCGCCCGGCGCGAACACGCTGACTTGTCCGTCGAAGCGAAAGATCGAGCCGTAGACGTCGGGCTTGTCTTCGAGACGGCAGGCGTCGTTGATGAGGTAACGCGCGCCGAACGAATCGGTCGCATCGACGACGACATCGTAGAGGCGGATCAATTCGCGTGCGTTGCTCGCGTCGAGGCGCGTCTCGATCGCGTCGGCGGCGATGAGGGGGTTGAGTGCCAAGATGCGCTCGGCTGCGGCCGCGGCCTTTGGCCGGCCGACGTCGGCGTTGGCGTAGATGACTTGCCGCTGCAGGTTCGTCTCGTCGACGCGGTCGTCGTCGACGATGCCGATCCGCCCGACGCCGGCCGCAGCCAGGTACTGCAAGACCGGCGTTCCGAGTCCGCCCGCGCCCACGCACAGCACGCGCGCGCGCGCCAGTTTCTCTTGTCCCCCGAGGCCGACTTCGGGAATCAGAAGATGCCGGCTGTAGCGGCGCAGTTCGCGCCTTCCGGCCAGCGTGCTCATCCCGAAATCATACCACGAGCCCCCGCCCGGCGCGCCGGCGCGAAGAGCAGCTGCGAGAGCAGCAACCCCGACACGATCTGCACGGCGCCGATGACCGCGTTGAGCGCGATGCCGGCCGCATCCGTCGACTCGTTTTGCAGAACTAAAAGGATGCTCTCGTAACTCAGCGCACCGGGCACGAGAATCAGCATCCCCGGAATCAACAAAACGGACTGCGGCAGGCGGGCGAAGCGCGATCCGGCACTGGTCAGGAGCCCGACCACGAAGGCCGCCCCGAACGTCGAGACTTGATAGGCCGGCGAAGCGGCGAAAAAGCGGTAGGTGACTTCCGCGACGGCGCACGACGCGAGCACCCACGGATAGTCGCTGGGCCGTGCGTTCTCGAGGACCGCGATCGCGCTCGCGACGGCGATCACCGCGAGCACCAGTTCGTAGCGCGGCGTGGCTCCGTGGCTCATCGCGACCAGGTGGAGCGCGCCGGGACCGACGGTTGCGATGCCGAGCCCGAAACCGCAGCCGAGCGAAAGGAGCGTCATCAAAACGCTTCCGAGCCGCGACGTCCCTGCGACGAAGTTCCGGTAGGCGAGCTCGTGCAGCGCCGTAGTGAGCTGAAAGCCCGGCAGGGTCTGCACGACGCCCGCGACCAGCGGCACGTACACGTTGAGTGCGTGCACGTGCAAGGCATATTCCGTCACGATCACCGTGGCGAGGAACGCCGAGAGCACCTCGAAGAGCCGGTCGATCGCCGGTACGTGCCGTCCTGCAACCGCGAGCGAACCGACGGCGAGCCCGATCAGCGCCGAGGCACCGTTCTCGTGTTCGCGTCCGCCCAGAACGATCGAGACGCCGACCGCGAGCAAGCAGTATGCGGCCATCGTCAGCAAGGGGTTGAGCGCGGCGCGCAGTCCGGCGATGCGCTCGACTTCGGCGAGGGCCGCGCCCGCGTCGACGGCGCGCGAGGTGACTCGCTCGAAAACCACTTTCAACAGCGCCAGCCGGCGCAAGTCGATCACTCCCGGCGCGAGCCGCAGCAACACCACTCGCTGCGCGAAAGCCGGGCCGAGCGCCGCCGTCAGGCTCGTCGGCAGCGCGCTGACTTGGAGTTCGAGATCGAGCGCGCTCGACGCATCGTGCATGAGCTCTTCGAGTTGATCGGAAGGCACACCGGCTTGATGGAAGGCGCGGCCCAGCGCGACGACGAGCGCGCCTTCGGGATCGCCCGCCAGCGTCTCGACGGCCGCGGCTTGCGAGGCGGCGACCTGCGGCGTTTCCAGAGCTACAGCACTTCGGCTTGCGCGGCCGGTTCGCCACCGGCGCCTTCGCGCGGGTGGCGCTCGTTCAGCCACGACAAAACCGCGGCACGTGCGTTCTCGCCTGCGTAGGTGTGATCGCTATCGATGCGCGCGAAGGCTTTCGGTTCCGGCGCGCGTTCGAACAAGGCCTCGGCGCTGGAGAGCGAGACCATCATGTCGCGCTGCGCGGCCACGTACAAGACCGGACGTCCCGCGAGTCGCGGGAGCGCGGCGTCGAGCCGCGGCGCCATCTGCAGCGCCATTTCGGGAAGCGTCAACCCGTCGACGTACGAGGAGCGTAAGTCGACCGTTCCGCGCAGGGCGAGCGTTTCGAGCGCGCTCGGGCGTCCGTAGCCGGTGGCAATCGAAACGGCACCGCTCAGCGCCGCGTCGGCCGCCGCCGTCACGAGCGCGGTCGCCGCTCCCATGCTGTGACCGAGCGCGTACACGACCGGCGTGTAGCGTTCGCGCAGGTACGCGACCGCCGCCGCAAGGGTCGCGAACAGATCGTCGATCGAGTCGAGGCGGCCGCCGCTCGCACCGAGCTTGTGCCCCGGAAAGTCGACGCTGACGACGTGGAATCCGTGGGCCGCGAGAAACCCGCAGAGCAAGTCGAGGTTTTGCTTCGAGCTCGAGTACCCGTGGCCGACTGCCAGCCCCACGCCGCGGGCGCGGCGCGGCTCGTAATCGAGTGCGGCCAGCGATTTGCCCGCGGCGGTCCGCAACCTCAAGAGTTCGAGCTTCATGCTTCGGTCGGATTGACGCGCCAGGCCGGCGCACCATCGAGGTAGTGCTCTTGCTTCCAAATCGGAACGCGCCGCTTGAGCTCGTCGATCGCGAATTCGCAGGCGTCGAACGCGACCGCGCGGTGCGCCGCGGCGACCGCGATCGCGACCGACGCTTCGCCCAGCTGCAGCGCGCCGGTCCGATGGGCTAGCGCGACGCGGACGTCGCCGAACCGCGTCACCGCTTCGGCCGCGATCGCACGCATTTCTTGCAGCGCCATCTCGGCATGCGCTTCGTAGGTGAGTCCCGTGACGGGACGCTCGTCGTCGGAAACCCGGCGCACCACGCCGAGAAACGTCACGACCGCGCCGCACCCGTCGTCGCGGACGACGCCGATCAGCCGCTCCAGGTCGAGCGGCTGCGGACCGAGCTCGACCACGTCAGCCGCCGCCGTAGGGCGGCAGCAGCGCCAACTCGTCGCCATCGCTCAAGGAGGCGAAGCGGTCGACGAAACTCCCGTTGCGCGCCAGACGGGTCGAGCGCTCGAGTTCGCCGAGCGGTGGAAATTCGCCGACGAGCGCATCCCAGATCGCGCCGGCCGTCGTCCCGTCAGGTACCTCCCGGAAGAGCGCAGCCTGGCCGCCGACGAGTTCGCGAACCCGCGCGAACGCGACCACTCGCACGCGCATCAGTAGCCGCCGAGGTCCGTCGTGTAGTCGCGTTCGGCCAGCCAGGCGCGCGACTCGTCGTGCAGTCCCAGTAAGTCGATGCGATTGCAGATCAGCTTGTGCAGCATCACTTCCCAAAAGTGCCGGTCCCGGTCGTAGACGTCGTCCGGAATCGCATTATGCTCCCGCGAGAACTCGCGCAGCGCCTCCCAGTCGTGGGTGCGCAAGATCTCGCGCAGCGCGGCCTCGTACTCGAGACCGGGTCCGCCCTCGTTCACGCCGGCCGCTTTTGCGCCGTCCCGATGAAACGCTCGATGGCTAACGCGACGCCGTCGTCCGAATTCGACGCGGTGACGTAACGGACGCTCTCCTTGACTTCGGGCTGCGAGTTACCCATCGCGACCCCGACGCCGGCCCAGCGCAGCATCGGCACGTCGTTGCGCGAATCGCCCACTGCCAGGACGCGCTCGGGCAGAATCTGAAAGTCGGCACAAAGGCGCGCCAACGCGTTGCGTTTCGAGGCCTCGCGGCTGAGCACCGCGCACTCGGAGAACTCGCCCCAGGTTTCGTGGCGAAAGTTCAGTGGTAGATCGCCGAATTCGCGGCGCATGGCTTCGATCGACTCGTTGCCGAGGAAGCGGAGGAACGTCGGCGCGCCGTGCATCACGTCGGCAAAAGTCTTGGCCTCGCGCCAGTGCGGGCCGGTCATGTCTTGCATGAAGGCGTGCGTCCCTTCGAGCCGCCAGAACAACTCCTCGTAATAGATCGCGATCGACAGCCCGTTGCTCTCGGCGAACTCGACCATAGGCTTCGCGTACTGCAGCGGCACCGGCAAATGCACGAGCGTGCGATTCGCGCCGAAGTCCTTGGTCAACGCGCCGTGACAGCAGATGACCGGAAGGTTGAGGTCGAGTTCGCTCGAGATGCGAATCGGCAGATCGACGCCGCGCCCGGTCACGAGCACGATCCGCACGCCGCTTTCGAGCGCGCGCCGGATCGCCTGACGGTTGCGCTCCGAGACGCGCTCCTCCGGGTCGAGCAGGGTGCCGTCGAGGTCGAGGGCGATCAGGTCGATGCGCATTGGCGACGGGCAGCGTTATGGTTCGTTTTGGGCCGCTCCTTCGGAACGCGCCGAATGGCCGCCGGAGGCGCTATAATGGTTGGGATGAGAAAGGGGCTGCCTGCCTGCGCCTTCGTGCTCGCCTTGTCGCTCGGAGCGGCGAGCGCGGCCGTGCCGGAGGGCTGTTCCAGCGACGTCTTCCCGATCGACGGGTCGCAGGTCACGGTGCTCGTCTGCGCCGGCGGCCCCGCCGCCAAGGCGCCCGCGACCCCGAACGCCGGCTCGGCTTCGCTCGTCGAAACGTTTTCGACCCGCGATGCCTCGTTCTCGCAAACCTCGAGCGTGGAGTACCTTCCGGGCGCCGAGACCTCGCGGAAGATCGAGGACGTCTCGCTGGCGCGGCTGGGAATCTCGAAAACTTTGCACATGACGATCGCCTACAAACCGGGCAGCGCCAAGCTCGAGCGGGTCCTCCTGATCCCCGGCGCCGTGGTGCTGAAATAGGCTCGTGCGCAACCCTGGGCGGCCTAAGACGTTTTTAGGCGATTTATGAGGCGCCTGTACATCGCTTTCTCGAGCGCGAAGATCCCTTATTGTCGCCGTCAGGCCTCGAGGGTATAGCCGAAGCCATGGGCTGTACCGCGCTCGACCCGAACATGACAGGCCGCGATCAAGCGCTCTTCCTCAACGAACACATCCCGGCGGGCCTCTACGGCGGCGTCGGAATCGAGGAGAGCCGGGTGGCCTGGAGGCTGTCTCCTCAGCCGTTCGGACTCGCGCCGGCCACCCTCGCAGCCATCGAAAGCCTCGGACCCGATCTCCTCGCCTTCTATCGCGCGCTCGGCGCGCTCTACCAGCGGAGCGCGCGCGGTACGGCGCCTGCCTTTATCGCCGACTACCTCGATCGCGGAAAGCCCGAATCGATCGTGAAGCTCGGCCGTCAAAATCGCTTCAAAAGCGACGTGCCCGGCGTCATCCGGCCCGACCTGATCTTGACCGAAGGGGGTTTCGTCGCGGTCGAACTCGACAGCGTGCCCGGCGGCATGGGTTTCGTCGGTGCGATGGCCCGCGCGTACTGCGAACTCGGATATGACACGATCGGCGACGTCGACGGCATGCCGCGCGGTATCGCCGCAATGCTCGCGGCCGTCAGCAAGAAAGAAAATCCAGTGACGGCCATCGTCGTCTCGCAAGAATCGGGCGACTATCGCGCCGAGCTGAGCTGGCTCGCCGAGGCGATGAACGCTCTCGGACTGGGCGAAACGTACGTTTGCCGGCCCGAAGAGATCGTCTTCACCGAAGAAGCGCTCTTCGTGCGCTTGCCCGACGGGCGCGAAGAGAAGCTGGATGCGGTCTACCGCAATTTCGAATTGTTCGACCTCTTCAACATTCCCAAGCAAGAGCTGATCTTGTACGCGGCGCGCCACAATCGCGTGGCGTTGACCCCGCCGCCCAAGGCGCATCTCGAAGAGAAGCTCATGTTCGCGCTCTTACACCATCCGAGGTTAGCGAAGTTTTGGAAGGCCGAACTCGGCGACGCGCTCGAACGGCTCAAGAAGATTTTCCCGCAGACGTGGGTCCTCGATCCGCGGCCGCTGCCGCCCCAAGCCTCCATCGACGGGCTGCGCGTCGCCGGCGAACCGCTCAACGATTGGATGCAGCTCGGCACGGTCGGCAAAGGCGAGCGCGACTACGTCGTCAAGCCATCGGGCTTCTCCGAACTTGCTTGGGGCTCGCGCGGCGTCAAAGTCGCGAACGATCTCACCAAAGAAGATTGGGAAGCGACGTTGCGCGCCGGCCTCGCCGCCTTCGATCGCACGCCCTACATCTTGCAGCGCTTTCATAAGGGCAAGCGCGTCGCCGTTCCCTACTTCGATCGCGCACGCGACGAGATCGCGACGCTCGACGGCCGGGTTCGTTTAACGCCGTACTTTTTTGTCGCCGCCGATGCGGTGCGGCTGGGCGGCATTCTGGCGACGGTCGCGCCGTCCGACAAGCGCCTCATCCACGGCATGAGCGACGCCATCATGTCGCCCTGCAACGTCGTCGAGGGCGGCTACTAGCGCGTCAGCCCGCTGCGGGCAGCGGGAAATCGGCGAGTTCGCCCTCGACGCTGAGGCGCGGGTGGTTTCGAACTTCCGCAAGCAGCGGCTCCGAGACCCACAGCTCGCCCAAGTGCATCGTGTCGACGATCCGCACGACGCGCGCGTGGCGCGCGTCGAGGCCGGGGACCATCATCAGAGCCGCCGCGAGCGCCAAGCGCGGCGTCGGCAACGTCATCGGCAAGCGCACGGTTTCGGAAACCGTCGAGGTCAGGGCGTTCGGATAGGTCGCGCCCGGACTGAAGCGCTCGGCTAGGCGGCGCGTCACGACGTCGGCCAATCCGATGCCGTTGGCGTTGCCCAGCGTTTCGTCGGTGAGATCGAGAAACACGATGCGTTCGATCTGCGGACCGCCGCTCGCGTACGGCGTCGGATAGCGTCCGGTGACGTTGGGATCGGCACCGTCGCCGCTGACGTTCTTGCCGATGCGATCGATGACGAGGACGTCGAGCCGGTCGAAGGGCAACCGCGCGAGGCTCTCCTTCGCCAGCTCGAGCAGAGCCGGTTCGCGCCGCAGCAGCTCGTGCGCGGGCACGGCCTCCAAATGAAAAGGTTCGTCGTTCTGATTCTCGATCGTCGCCAGCGCGAAAGCGACTTTGCCGCTCGCCAGCACGACCGAGGCCGCTTCGGGGACCGTTTCGTGAAAGCGCTCCCAGCCGGCGGCGTGCAGGACGTGTGCGCCGCGCTGCTTGCCAAGGCCGATCGCGAGCATCTTGCACGGCCCGCTTTCGACCGGGCCGCGAAAGGCCGTATGGGGTTTGACGCGGCTGACGACGACGATCGCGTCGGCAGCCGCGGCATTCGCGTCCAAGTACACCGGAAGGCCGGCGGCCGTTCGCCCGATCTCGACGACGTCCATCGTCGCGCGCACGGGAGCGCCGGAGCGCGCTTCCGAGATGCCGAGATGCGCCAACACGTCAGCTTGACCCGCGGCCGTCGCGGCACCGTGACTTCCCATCGCGGGGACGATGAAGGGCCGCGCACCCGCAGCTTTCAGTTCGGCGATCAGCGCCGCAACGATCTCGTCGATGCGTGCGACACCGCGGCTTCCGACGCCGACCGCGACGTTGCCCTGCGGCAGCTCGATTCCGGCGAGTGCGCTCCGCACGGACGCCCGCACGTCCCGGAGCGCGGGCTGTGCGTCGAAGCGTTGCCGGACGCGCAGGCCCCGCGGGATCGCGACGCGCGCGAGCAATTCCTCGACTTCGTCGTAACCGCGCTCGAGCTCGAGCGGCATCAGACGAACGCCTTCGTTTTCGCCGCGGCAACGCGCTCGAGCAAAGCGTCGATGTGCGCTTCCGTGTTGTGACCGTGCGGCGAGACCCGGACTCCGGTCTGGCGGAACGTCGTGACGATCCCGTCACGCCCGAGCGCCCGCCCCAGCTCCACCGGATCGACGCCCTCCAGCAAGAACGTCACGATGCCCGAGGCGCGGCCCGGCGCGCGATCGCTGAGGATCTCGGCGCCGAGTTCGCTGAGGCCGGCGACGAGCCGATCGGTCAGCGCCAAGACGTGACGCGCGATCGCGGGCGTTCCGGCTTCAGCGATCACGGCGAGCGAGGCGTCGAGCGCGGCGATGCCCAGATAGTTGAGCGTCCCACCTTCGAAGCGCGCGCCGTCCGGCGCCAAGGCTTGGTCGTAGTCGAGAAAATCCCAGATGTCGGCAACGTCGCGCCAGCCGCGCCAACGCGGGCGCAGACGCTCGCGCAACGCCGCGGCGACATAGAGAAAACTGACGCCGGGCACGGCCAACAGCCATTTTGCGCCGCCGGCATAGAGTGCGTCGATGCCTTCCCGCTTCACGTCCAGCGGAAACGCGCCGAGCGCTTGTATCGCGTCGACGCAGAAGAGCGCGCCGCCCGCGTGGACTACCGCCGAGAGAGCGGCCAAATCGTGGCGGTAGCCGTCGGCGAAACTCACCCACGAGAGCGCGACGACCCGGGTACGCGGGCTCATCCGGGCGGCCAGCAGCTCCGGCGTCATGCGCTCGGCCGGTGCGTCGATGAAGCGGATCACGGCTCCGCTCTCGCGCAATGCGAGCCAGGGCATCGCGTTGGCGCCGAACTCGTTGGTGCAGAGCACGATTTCGTCGCCCGGCTGCCAATCCAGGCCGCGAGCGACGACGTTCGCGCCGTCGCCCGTGTTGCGCAAGAACGAGATCTCGTCACCGCTCGCGCCGATGAATTGCGCCACGTGCTCGCGATAGCGCTCGAGATGCATCTCGACGGACAAGAACCCGAGAACGCCGCGTTCCATTTGACCGTCGGCCAGCGCCACCAACGTGTCCCGGGTACGCCGCGGGAGCAGGCCGGCTGCGGCGTGGTTGAGGTAGACGACTCCCTCTGCGGCGCCGAACTCTTCGGGCCGCAGCGGCGGCCGGTTCAGGTCGAAGCCGGCGCCGGGAGAACGCCGAGCGAAACGGGCGACGAGACGATCGGCGCGCTTGTGAGCAGCTTCGCCCGCAGGGCGTAGCGGCCCGCGCCGGCAGCGGCGAAACCCGTCCAGAGATCGCTGAAGCTCTTGGACGCATGCGGCTCAAACGTCAGCGACGTCTCCGACTGAACGAACATCTTCCCGGCGGTCGAATTCCAGACTTCCGTACCGTTGCGAAAGACCACGAACGCGATTTGCGCCCCGCTCGCGAAGTTGGCGACAACCGGCTGGCTGCTGCGATTGGCGACGTCGACGCGGACGTGCAAACCCGCCGCATCGACCGAGCCGAAAGGCGTGAGCCGCAGGGCTTGACCGAGCGAAGGTTGGAGCGCGCCGCCCTCGTCGGACAGCGAAACCTGCGGCGAGGGCGTGGGCGGTTGCGGCACGGCCGGCTGACGCGGTCCAACGAGAATTTGCGCCAAGTGTCTTTGCCGGTCGATGTGCAGCCGTGCGCCGGCGAGCCGTACGACCACGGTCGTGATGGGGAGATAGACCGTGCCGTACTCGCGGAAGGGCGTCCCCGGCAACGCGATCTGCTTGCCGTTCAGACGTGCGCTGGACGCGCCGACGCGAAAGTCGGCGACGGAATGCTGGATCGAAAGGCGCACCGCTTCCCCCGAAAAGGTGACGAGGCCGTCGAAGATTCGCGTCGCGCGCGTTACGTCGATGAAGACGACGCCGTTCCGCTCGAGCGCCGGCGGCGTAGGCGACGGCTCGATGCCGCGGGCGTTCAGCTGCAGCGTGTAGGGCGTGTCCGCGGCCGCCAAGACGGGCGTCGCAACGAACGCGAACGCGAGAGCGAGCGCGCCGAGAACCGCGGGCGATAAACGTTTCACCCGAGGGTCTTCTCTAGGCGGCTCCTATCATCTCCTTCGTGTGCCATGCGATGTTCTGCGCGCGGTCCCCGACGCGCTCCATATTGGTCAACACGAAGAGCATGATCGTGCCCGCGCGCACGATGCCTGGATCGGCCTGCATCTCTTGCTGCAGCGCGTCGATGCCGCGATGGTAGAGGTTGTCCACTTCGTCGTCTTGGTCGATGACGGCGTCGGCGGTTTTCTCGTCGCCCTCGGTGTAGGCGCGCATCGCCTCGCGCAACATTTCGATTGCGATCGCCGCGATGCGTCCGATCTCGACGCGCGCCGGCCGGATCGCAACGTCGAAGAGTTTGATCGAGTTCTTCGAGATCTCCACGGCGTAGTCGCCGATGCGTTCGAGGTCGGTGACGATCTGCAGCATGGCCGAAACCTGACGCAGCTCGCCCGCAACCGGCTGCTGGCGCCAAATGATCTCGATACACGACGCTTCGACCTTGCGGCGCAGGGAGTCGACGTCGTCGTCGCCGGCGATGACGCGCGCGGCGAGGGTCGTGTCGCGCTTCTCCAGAGAGTTCACGGAAGCCAACAGCGCGTCGCCGACGAGTGCGCCGAGGCGCACGACGTCGAGTCGCGCTTGCTCGAGGGCTTCATGGTAGGCTGCCCGCATCTGGTTTTCTCGCTCCCATTCCGGCCGGCCGCACGTTCTGCGGCAATCTTCCTCAGTATAACACAAGGCGAGGGACGATGAAGCGCTGCCAGGAAACTCGCCCGCGTGAACGCTTACGAAACGATCGAGCTGGAGCGCGAGGGTGCCGTCGCACTGCTGCGCCTGAATCGGCCCAAAGTCCTTAATGCGCTTAACGTCTTAATGGTTCGCGAACTGCATGCCGCGCTTGCGGGGCTCGAGGCGGATCCTGCGGTGCGCGCCGTCATCCTGACGGGCGCCGGCGACCGCGCCTTTGCGGCCGGCGCCGATATCGCCGAGTTGAACGCGCTTGCGAATCCGATCGAGGCTCACGAGTTCATCCGCTTCGGACAACGGGTGACGCTGCAGATGGAGCGGGCTCGCTTCCCGATCGTCGCGGCCGTCAACGGCTTCGCTCTCGGGGGCGGCTGCGAACTGGCGATGGCCTGCGACATTCGCATCGCCAGCGAGACGGCGAAGTTCGGCCAACCCGAGGTCAATTTGGGCTTGATGCCCGGCTATGGCGGAACGCAGCGCACCACTCGGCTCATCGGCCGAGGCATGGCGATGTACCTGTGCCTGACAGGCGAGCCGATAAGCGCGGCCGACGCCTTGCGGGCCGGGCTGGTCGAGAAGGTCGTCCCCGCCGAAGGCCTTTTAACGGAAGCCAAGCGTGTCGCCGGCCTCATCGCGGAGAAAGCACCGCTCGCGATCGCTGCCACGAAGCGGACCATCGAGGGCGGAGCCGCCCTGCCGCTCGCGAGCGCCCTCGAACTCGAAGCGCTCGCCTTCGCCTCGCTCATCGGGACGGACGACTTCGAAGAAGGCACCAAGGCCTTCCTCGAAAAGCGCCGGCCTGCGTTCGGCGGTCGCTAAACCCGCAACGCCGCCGGGCCGCTTTCTGGGGAAGGCCGCAGCCGCCTTGCTTGCCAAATGGGGTGCCGATGGCGACCCAACGCGCTCCGTCGATCGTCCTCGACAGCCGGACGCTTCCTACCACCAATCGGAACGTGCTGATCCTCGAAGCGTTCGATCGCCTTCCCGTGGGCGGGATCCTCGAACTTCCCGAAGAGACCGACCCGCGCGCGCTGCGCAACGAGTTCCTTCAGCAGCGCGCCGGACGCTTCTCCTGGGAAGCGCGCAACTTCGGGTCGGGCCGCTGGGCCATCCGCATCGAGCGCGTCGACGAGCAAGCCGATAACGCAACCTTCCTCTCGCACTCGACGCCTTTCTCGAACGCCAAAGCGACGACGATCCGCGAACTCGCCGCGACCGTCAGCGAGCGCAGTTACAAGCAGGGCGAAACGATCTTCGACGAAGGCGAGATGTGGCCGTATCTCGGTTTCGTGCGCACCGGAAAGGTCGTCCTGACGCTGCTCTCGCCTGACGGCAAGACCCATTCGCTGGGCGAGCGTCTGGCGCAGGACGCGCTCAACGAATCGGGCACGTTCGACGGCGGCGGCTCGACGACGCGCGCCGAGGCGCTCACCGACTGCGCGCTCGTGCTGCTGCCGCAAGAGGCGGTCATGCACGCTTGCCGCAACGATGCCGAACTTGCGATCGGCTTCCTCACCGAGGCTTCGCAAGCGCGCCGCCGCTCGATCGACACGATCGCCGACCTCGCCTTCGCCCACGTGCTGCAGCGCGTCGCGAAGTTTCTGCTCTCCTACGCGCCGGCGACGACCGGCATGGCGCGCGGACTCTCCGGCGTCGAAAACCTCTCGCAGGCGCAGATCGCCGCAGCCGCCGGCACCGTTCGCGACATGGCGGCGCGCGCGCTGCTTCGCCTCAAGAACTCGGGCGCAGTCGAACTCGATCGCGGGCGCGTGCGAGCGCTCGAGCGCGAACGCCTCGAAGCGTTCGCCCATGGAGTCCAGGCGCCGCCGGTTTAGCGGCCCCTACTTGACGACCTCGACCGACTCCAGTTCGGAGGTCTCGCTGGCCGCATCGAAGGCCACGCGCTTGCTCTTGGCCGCGGCATCCGCGAGCGGGCCGCTGCCGGTCGCGGCGACGGCGGCTTCGGCGCGCGGCACGAGCGCCTCTTGGCCCTTCTTCACCGAACCAAGCGCGGTCGACAGGCGCATTTCAAGGTCGGCTAAGACCTGCCCGGCGTACGCATCGGCGCCCTGACGGATCTTGCGCGCCTTTTCTTCAGCCTCGCGCAGGACGACTTCGGCGGTGGCGCGCGCTTGCCGCACGACGTCGGTTTGATCGATCAGCTGCGCCTGCGCGGTCGCGGCCTCACTGACGATTTGCTGCGCCTTCTCCTGGGCGTCGCGAATCACGCGCTCCTTGTTCGTCGCGATGACTTTGGCGCGCCCGACCTCTTCCGGCAGCGTCGAACGCATCTTCTCGATGTATTCGAGCAGCCGTTCCTCGCTCAAGATGCGGTGGCCGAGCGGCAGCCAGGTGCCCTCGCGGACGTATCCTTCGAGTTTATCGATGACGCGATAGATCGACAACGTTCATTTCCTCCCGTGAGCGTGGCGCTTGGCAATCATGTACGACAGAACGACATCCGGCACGTACTTGGTGATGTCGCCGCCTTGCAGGAACACTTCTTTGATGAGACTGGAGCTTACGAACGAATACGCCTGATCCGCCATCAGGAACATCGTGTCGACGCCGGAGAGCGAGCGGTTCATGTGAGCGAAGGCCATCTCGCTCTCGAAGTCCGAGACGACTCGCAGGCCCTTGACGATCACGTCGGCGCGCGCCTCCTTCACGAAGCCGGCCAGCAGCCCCCGAAAGTGCGAGACGCGCACGTTCGGATACGGCGCCGTGCAGGCGCGCAGCATCTCGTCGCGCTCTTCCAGCGAAAAGAGCGGCCCGCGTTTCTGCGGGTTGACGACGACTGCGACCGTCACCAGCGGAAAGATGGCCGCAGCGCGATCGATGACGTCGAGATGCCCGTTGGTCGGCGGGTCGAAGGAGCCGGGGTAGATCGCGTGCTTCTGGCTGCTCTGACCGTTCAAGATTCTACGTTCAAGAACTGAAGCGTCGCCTCGCCGTAGCGCGCCTCGCGCGCCGTCGCGAAACCCGGGCTAGCGAAGGCCGGCGCCTCGCTGCGATGCTCGTAAACGAGGACCGTTTGCGGGTCGATCGCGCCGCGCTGCCGCAGCGTGCCGAAGGTGAGGTGCGGCGGCGGCAGGGCATAAGGCGGGTCGGCGTAGACGAAATCGAAGCGCCCGCTCAAGCGCTGCGCTGCCTTTTCCGCCGGCGCGCACACGACGCTGATCCGCTTTTCGACACCCAGTTGCTCCGCTGCACGCCGAATTGCGGCCGCCGTCGGCGCGTGCAGTTCGACGAAAGTCACGTGAGCGGCTCCGCGCGAAAGCGCCTCGAAGCCGATGGCACCGCTGCCGGCATAAAGATCGAGCACGCGGGCACCCGCGATGCGCTCGCCGAGAATCGAGAAGAGCGCTTCTTTGGCGCGAGCCGGAGTCGGTCGCACCGCAGCGCCCGGCGGCGCGCGCAAGACTCGGCTACGAAGTTCGCCGCCGCTGATTCTCACAACGGCCGCCTTCGCTAAACCTTAACCTTGACCTTGGAGTAATTTGGGTAGTTCGGTGAGCGCGTGGATGACGAAGTCGGGCGGCTCGAGTTCCTGTGGATAAGTCTTCCCCTCCCAATCGAACCAAACGGCCTTGAGGCCGGAGGCGCGCGCGCCCGCGCAATCGAGGGCCGGGTCGTCGCCGACGTACCAAACGTCGCTTGCCGGCGCGTCGAAATGTCGCGAAAGGAATTCGAATGCCGCGCGCTCCGGCTTGCGCACGCCGATGCGCTCGCTGACGAATACCGGCCCCTCGAACCCGATCAGCCGCGCTTTCTCTTCCTGGAGCGGGCTCCAGCCGTTCGTTAAGATGGCGTGGGGGATGCGGCTCGTCTGCAGCGCAGCCAGCATCGCCTGCAGCCCGGGTAAGGCTTCGACGGTCTCCGGCGCGAGCGCGAGGACGCGTTCTTCGAACTGCTCGGTGACGTCCGGAGCGCGGTCGCCCAGTTCGACGAAGCGATCGAAAAAGCCGGGCAGTGCGGTCTCGAGCGGGAGGCTGCCGCTGCGGTACTGATGCAGCGTCTCGTCCATCGCGCGCGAGGCCTCCGCGGGATCGTATGCGACCGCTTGCGCGCGCGCGAGTTCCTCGAGCATCTGCAGCGCGACTCGCCGCTCGAGCTTGTTGTCGATGGCGAGCGTGTGGTCGAAATCGAAGCCGACGGCAAGCATCGTCGGCTCTTCTGCGCTTGCGCCCCGGGACCCGCGCGATTTCCTCGCTGCTTCAGCTGCTTACGAAGGTCGCACGAGCGCCGGCATCCTCGTCGACGAGCTCGCGCAACCCGGCGTTCTCGGGACGTTCCAGCGCCGGATCGGATCCGACGAGTTCGTCGGCATCGGCTTTCGCGCGCATGTACAGCGCGAAATCCCCGGCGATGCTCCCCAAGAGCGTGCCGCCGCCGGCTTGCGCCGTTCCCGCAAACTCGCCCTCGCCGCGCAGCCGCAGGTCGGCTTCGGCAATCTCGAACCCGTCGGTGGTTCGCGAGAGGATTTCGAGCCGCTCGACGTTTCCGCGGTCGTCGGGGGCGATCAGCACGCAGTACGAGCGCGCCACGCCGCGCCCGACCCGGCCGCGCAGCTGATGCAGCTGCGCCAGCCCGTAGCGGTGCGCGTCGAGGATCGCCATCACCGTAGCGTTGGGGACGTCGACGCCGACTTCGACGACCGTCGTTGCCATCAGCACGTCGCTCTCCCCGCGCGCGAACGCGCGCATCACCGCCTCCTTCTCGCGGGAGGGAAGGCGGCCGTGCAACAGCGCGACGCGCAGATCGGGGAAAACGTCGCGCTGCAGGACTTCGAGCTCGGCCAGAGCGCTCGTCAACGCCGATTCGGATTCGTCGATCGCCGGCGCGACCACATAGGCTTGGCGGCCGGCTGCCACGTTCTTGCGCACGAACTCGTAGGCCAGCCCCTTACGGCTTTCGCGTAGAACGAACGTTTCGATCGGCGTCCGTCCCGGCGGCAGCTCGTCGATGACCGAAAGGTCGAGATCGGCATACTTCGTTTGCGCCAGCGTGCGCGGGATCGGCGTCGCGGTCATGTGCAGCGTGTGCGGCGCGCGGCTCTTCGAGCGAAGCGCGGCCCGCTGGGCGACGCCGAAGCGGTGCTGTTCGTCGATGATGGCGAGTCCGAGATTTGCAAACTCGACGTCCTCGACGAGGAGTGCGTGCGTGCCTACCGCGAGGTCGCACTCGCCGCTGGCCAGCCGCGCCCGCGTTCGCTCGCGCTCGCGCGTTCCAAGGCTGCCGAAGAGCGCATCGACGCGAATGCCGAAGGGCAGGAGCAACGGCGCCAGCTTTTGCGCGTGCTGCGCGGCGAGAATTTCGGTCGGCGCCATCAGCGCGCTCTGCACGCCGCTGCGCGCCGCGAGCACGATCGCCGCCGCCGCCACCAGCGTCTTGCCGCTGCCGACGTCGCCCTGCAGCAAGCGGTTCATCGGCGCGCTGCGTCCCATGTCGGTCCAGATCTGCCCGATCACGCGGCGCTGCGCGCCGGTCAGCGCGAAAGGCAGCGCCGCTTCGAAGGTCTCGAGCAGATCGCTCGGCGCCGCAAGCTGCGGCGCGCCGCCCGCCGCGCTGCGCCGCGCGCGTTTAACTGCGGCAGCCAGCGCGATGCGAAAGAATTCCTCGAAGATCAACCGCTCCGACGCGGCTCGCGCTTCTTCGGGAGAGTCCGGGCGGTGCACCGCGCGCCACGCCTCGCGCAACGGGCCATAGCCGTGCTTGCGCAGGATCGCGGCCGGAATCGTTTCGCGAACCAGCGCCGCAAGCGCTTCGAAGTTCCGCTCGATCGTCGTCGCGATCGCGCGCGAGGAGAGTTCCTTGGTCGCCCGATAGATCGGGACCACTCGTCCGGAAAACGTTTCGCCCTCACGCAAGACGCGATGCTCGAGCACGTTCAGTTCGACGCCGAGCGCACCGCGCGTTCGCCGCAGCTGCGCGCGACCGTGCACGAAGACGCGATCGCCCGGCGCGAGCTTGCCGGCGAAGCCGCGTCGGCCGAACCAGGTGGCCTTGAGGCGGCCCGAGTCGTCTTCCAATTCGGCCGAGACGATCGGGATGCGGGCCCGGAACTCGCTCGTGCGAACGACGGTTCCGAGTGCGATCTCCTCACTCGATTCAGCATCGCCCGCGCTCGAGCGGGCCAGCGCCCGGCGAACGATATCTGCCAGCGGCGACGGGCTGCGCCAATCCTTATAGTCGCGCGGAAAGTCGAAGGCGAGATCGAGCGGCGTACGGATGTCGAGCGCGGCGAACTTGCGGGCCATCTCGGGCCCGACGCCGCTCAAGTCGACGAGCGTTCGTGGAGCGGCGGCCGCTACTCCGCGCGCCGTAGGAGTTCCCGGCCGACCTCGTCGAGCGCGACGCCGCGCTCTTCGAGCAGCACCAGCGTGTGATAGAAGAGATCCGCGACCTCCCAAGCGATCTCGCCGTGCCGGCCGTTCTTGGCCGCGATGACCACCTCGACCGCTTCTTCACCGATCTTCTTGCCGATGCGATCGACGCCGTCTCGCAACAGCCGCGCCGTGTAGCTCGTTTCGGGCGAAGCGTCGCGGCGCGCCGCGATCGTTTCGCGCAAATAGTGCAGCGCGCGCGCGAACTCGCCGCCCGCACTTTCCGGCGGCGGATCGAGCAGCGAGCCGGCGTCGAAACACGAGAGCGCTCCGGTGTGGCAGGCCGGACCGCTCGGCACCACCCGATAGAGCAAGGCGTCGGCGTCGCAATCGTACGCGACGCCCGTCACGCGCTGCGTGTTGCCCGACGTCTCGCCCTTATGCCAAAGCGCCGCGCGCGATCGACTGTAAAGGTACGTCGAGCGCTCGGTCAGCGTCCGCTCGAGGGCTTCGCGATTCGCGTGGGCCACCGTGAGCACGGTGCCGCTGCGCGCATCTTGGATCACGACCGGCAAAAGGCCGTCTTGGCCCCAGGCGAGTTCATCGATCGACATGCTCGTCTGCTACGAGGGGACGAACGGGAATCCCGCGTTTCGCCAGCTCACGCTTGAGCGCGCCGATATCGAGCTCCCCGAAGTGAAACAGCGACGCGGCCAGCGCCGCGTCGGCTCCACCCTCGGCGAAGACGGCCGCGAAGTCGGCAGGGGTTCCGGCACCACCCGAAGCGATCACCGGGACGCCGACCGCGCCGCGGACGGCGCGCGTCAGTTCCAAGTCAAAACCGGACTTCGTCCCGTCGCGGTCGATGCTCGTGAGCAGAATCTCGCCCGCTCCGAGTCCGGCCGCTTCGCGCGCCCAGGCTACGGCGTCGAGCCCCGTCGGGCGCCGCCCTCCGTCGATGTACACTTCCCAGCGATTCCGCGCGTCGTCGCGACGCGCGTCGATTGCGACGACGATGCACTGACTGCCGAATTCTTCCGCCGCTTCGCGCAGCACGAGCGGCGTGCGCACGGCCGCACTGTTGATCGAGACCTTGTCGCATCCGGCGCGCAAGAGGCTGCGCACGTCTTCGGAGCTGCCGACGCCGCCGCCGACGGCGAATGGAATCGTCAACTCGGCCGCCACCGCTCGCACGAGCTCGCGCAGCGCGCGTCGCCCCTCGATGGTCGCGGTGATGTCGAGAAAGACCAGCTCGTCGGCCCCGCACGCTTCGTACTTGCGCGCCAAGGCGACGGCGTCGCCGGCGTCGGCGAGATCGACGAAGCGCACCCCTTTGACGACCCTGCCGTCGCGTACGTCGAGGCACGGAACGATTCGCCGCGCGAGCACGTCAGGTCTCGCTTTCCCAAAGGGAGGGCGGGCTGGAGGCGACGCCCAGATTCGAACTGGGGAATGGAGCTTTTGCAGAGCTCTGCCTTACCACTTGGCTACGTCGCCGCTCGAACCGGCCTCCCCCTTTATCCCGGCTCACGCCGTTTCACCTGTCCCGCGCCGGTTTCCACCCATCTGACAACCCGGCCGGAAGCCGAATCGTAGCACCCGGCGCGAAAAACCGGCTCGGGGAAGCGCCGTCGAGCCGGGCAGCGACGGCCCGGCTGCGCGGCGTGCGCGGACCTTCGCGCTGCAGTTCGTCACGGCCGCGCGCACGAGCGCGTTCGACGAGCATGCCGGATACGTCGCAAGTCTCCCTCGATCTTCCAACCATCCGAGCCTGGACGCTCGCCGCGGCGTGCTCGCTGTCGGGGGCGCTGCTCTTCGTCTCGCGCCGGCCGGGCACGCGCTTCGGCTTACGGCGCATCTCGATCGCCTTCGGAGCAGTTGCCATCCTGCTCGCAGCCGTCGCTCCGCTCGGCCTCGGCCGCGTGCAGCCGGGTGCGCGTGGAGTCGTACTTCGCTTCGGCGCGCCGACCGGCCGGATTGCCGGCGAGGGCTTGTACTACGTCGTTCCGCTCGCCGAACGCGTCGTGCAAGTCAACACGCAAATAAATACGGTCCGTTTCGATCGCGCGCAAGCGACGACGCGCGATCTCGAGCCCGTGTACGCGGACCTTGCCGCGAGCTTCCACGTCGAACCCGGTCGCGTCGTCGAAGTCTACCGAAGCTTACGCAACGATTATGCGGCTCGCGTCCTCGCGCCGGCGGTCGAGGATGCCTGGAAGGCAACGGCGGCGCGCTACAGCGCGAGCGATCTTATCGCGCATCGCGCCGAGACGCAGCGGGATTTCGCCGAGGGCGTGCGGTCGCGCGTGCGCCCCTTTGGGCTCGCGCTCGACGCGCTCGCGACCGCGCGCTTTAACTTCGCGTATAGCTACGCATATGCCGCGCAGCAGAAGGTGGCGTCCGTGCAACGAACGCTCGAGGCGCAACAGGACCTTCAACGCATCCGCTTCGAGTCGCAACAGAACGTGATCCGCGCGCGCAGCGAAATCGAAGCGCTCAAGCTGCAACGGACCGTCCCGATCGCCGATCTCATTCGGCTCCGCCAGCTCGAACTGCAACGCCGCGCGATCGACAAGTGGGACGGCAAGCTGCCGTCGGCGTCGGGCGTCCTTCCCTTCCTCGGCCCGACGCTGCAACCGCCGCACGCAGACTGAGCCCGCCTCGCGTGGCCGAAAGCGTCGCCGTCGCGGGCCGAGCCGGTTAACGCTCCGCCAGTGCCTCGTCGACGGAGTGCACGGTTTTAATGAGGTGATCGATTCGAGCGATCTCGAAAATCCGCCCGATGTTTCCGCCTCTGGGCACCACGATCGTCATGCGTTCGCCCAAGAGCGCGTGCTCGCGGATGAGCATCGACAGCATCGAGGAATCGACGTACTTGCATTGGGTCAGGTTGAAAACCACGCGCGGCTGCCCGTTCGTCGCCGCGATAATCGCCGGCTCGATTTCGGGAATGGTCGCCATGTCGTGTTCGCCGGAGAGCTCGAAGACGAGGTTACCGCCGAGTTCATAGGATCGCAGCTGGCTGGTCACTGCCGGCGCCTCCGAAAGCATGAGAAGGATAGCCTGAATTACTTCTCACTATTCTAGCGCTCGTAGGGACTCGCTGTAAAGCCCCCGCGGCCCAAAATCGGGGTCGCAGACGCCGGCTCGAGGCGCGTCGGATTCAAGCGCGCAGCGCCCGAAACTGGTCCCAAGCTCTGCCCCACCGTCGGTTTTGAGTCCACGAAAAGACGCCCCGAGAGACCTCGGGAGCCGCGCTGCTTCCGAACGATGAGCAGCAAATCGTACGACGGAATTCCGATGACTCCTCATTTCTGACGTATTTTGGCTCGAATCGCTGCGACACTTCGGGACACACTTAGCGGCCGAGCGATTGAATCGGACCTTGTCGACGACAGCCTGCGAGAAACAGAAAACCCCGCCGTTGCGGGGTTGATCCGAGCGGGTGGCGGGAATCGAACCCGCGCGTCAACCTTGGGAAGGTCGCAGGCTACCATTACATCACACCCGCCCGCCGGACGTCGAAGGCTTCGGGTTCTCGTCCGGCGCGAACGCTCCCCCTGCGAACGGCCGGAACCGAAGGCTTTTGAAGGGCGTTAGGACATACGATGACACGTCCGTCTTTTGCAACCGTCGTGGCGCTGGCGGCCCTCCTCGCGCTGCAAGCGACGCCGGCCGCCGCCCAAAACGCCGCGGGCTACGCGATCGACCCGGGCCACTCGAGTGCCGAATTCAAAGTCCAGCACTTGGTCGTCTCGAACGTGCGCGGTACGATTCCCATCGTCGAGGGTAGCGTCGAAATTGCGGCCGGCACGACGCTCCCCAGCGCCGTGACGGCGACGCTCGACGCGACCGGGCTCAACACGCAAAATGCGGATCGGGATAAGGACTTGCGCGGCCCCGACTGGTTCGACGTCACCAAGTTCCCGACGATCGTTTTCAAGAGCACGAAAGTCACCGCGGGCGACGCAAGCAGCTTCAAGCTCAGCGGCGACCTGACGCTGCGCGGCGTAACCAAAAGCGTCGTGCTCGACTGCAGTACGGTCGGTACCACGGTCGACGGCCGTGCCCACCGCCACATCGGGTATTCGGCAAGCACGACGCTCGATCGCCGCGACTTCGGGATGAACGTCCTCAAATCGACGCCCGGCGGGAACCTGATCGCCGGCACGAAGGTCGCGATTTCGCTCGAGATCGAGGCGGTAGAACGCTGACGCGCAGCCTAGGTGCGCTTCTCGCACTTAGCGGCGCGCTAGCGGGCGCTGCCTCGGCTGACGAGCCCACCGGTCCGTACGTTCCGCCAACGCCGCTGCCGATCGTCGTGTCGCCCCCGGCGCTCGCCCTCGCGCCCGGCGAGTCGGCGCACGCGACGGTGCGCGCACCGGGCGATGGGGCGTTCGGCATCGTACGCGACGCGTGCGCGGGAATTGCCGTTCCGGTCGCGTTATCGGATTCGCTCAAAGTGACCGCACTCGCCCCGGGTCACTGTTCGGTAACCTTGACGGCTGCCGGAGGCGTCACCACGCGCGTGCCCGTCGCCGTCAGCGACTCCCTTGGCCCCGCCGCACTCGAGGGCTCGAGAACGCCCGTCCTGCTGAGCCGGTCCGCGGCGATTCTGGCGCGCGGCACGGCCGTCACGATCGACGTTTCGCAGGGAACCTACCCGGGACCGTTCTCACTCGGCGGCAATTGTAAAGGCGTCGCGAGCCTCAGCGGCCTGGGCAGCGCCTTCACCGTTATTGCGGTCGACCCGGGCACGTGCGCGGCGGTCGTGGTGGGATTGGGCGGGCGCCAAGCGCGCTTGCGGATTACCGTCGAGCCCTCGCCCGAGGTAAAACCTTAAGTCCCTTAACTCTCTTGAACGTCGAAGCCGCGCGCCAGCTTCTCGAGCAGCACGACGAGCTGTTTCTTCTCCGCTTGCGTTAAGATTTTTGTCGCAGCTTTGCTGCGTGCGAAATAAGCCGGGAGCATCGAAGCGAGGATCCGCTTTCCGGCGCGTGCCAGCGAAATGTACGAAACGCGGCGGTCCTCCGTGCTGGCGCGGCGTTCGATGTAGCCGTCCCGCTCGAGGCCGGCGACGAGGCCCGTCACGTTGGCTTGCGTCGTCCCGAGGTAGCGGCGCAAGTCCGAAAGGGAGATGGGTTTCCCTTCCGCCTGTAAAACGATCAGGACGCCGAACTTTTGGGGCGTGAGGTCGGCGTCTAGGAACCAGGAGCCCAGAGCGTTCTCGACGTGCTGGGCGGCGATGCGCAAGGTCAAAAGCGCCCGCATCGAAGCGGCATCGAATTCCGGAAAGCGCTTGCGATGACCGCTGAAGTGGGACTCGGGCCAGCCGACCGGCTCTTGCACCGCACTCTTTTCGCCGTCTTTCATGACCGTATGCTATCACACGCGGCGAGGTGCGTCGCTTTCATAATTAAGGAGTTTAGGGTGAAGGAATTTTTCTTGGGGCTCGGTATGGTTGCCGCGCTCGCGACGAGTGCGCTGCCGTCGCTTGCGGATCAAACGTCCCCCATCATCAAGAAGGGTACGGAGATCGACGCCGTCTTAGTACAGACGCTTAGCTCCAAGACCAACCACAACGGCGACAAGTTCACGCTCACGCCCAAGGACGGATTCTGGCATAAGAATCCGCCTCAGCTGAAAGGCGCCACGATCGACGGTCACTTGGAAAACGTGACGCCGGCAGGCCCGACGCACAAAGCGACGATGACCGTGGTCCTTGACGACGTCCGCTTGGCGAGCGGGCAGGTTCTGCCGTTGCCGGTGAAACTCGTCTCGTTCACCGTCTTCGAACCCAAGACGCACCACCTCCGCGACGCAGGCATCATCCTCGGCGCCTACGTCGCCGGGCACATGGCGGCCGGCAAGAGTCACGGCGGCCTCGTCGGCGCCGCGGCGGGAGTGGCGCTCGTCTCGACGCTGAAGAGCGACATCACCGCCAAGGCCGGTACCCTCGTGAAACTGAAGCTAACCGAAAACCTGGACACCGCCGCCGCACCCCAACCCGCGGCGAGCTGATCACCGCAACGAGATTCGAGGAGAAACAATGGCTTACAAGGTCACGTGTCCGCTCTGCGGCGAGGTGCTGAGTGCCGCCGACGAAGACGCTTTAATCGTGGTCGCGGATGCGCACGGCGACGAGAAACACGGTATGCGCGCTCCGCGCGAGATGATTCTCTCCAGCGCCGAAGAGTACTAAGCCTAACGAGCCGGCGGCTCGAATTGCAGGTTGGCGCGTAACTCGCGCAACGCTCCGGTGAGTTCGTCCATCGCATCCTCGCCGGCGGCTTCGCGCAGGTGCGGAAACTCGGCCTTCTCTTCCTTCTCGATGTGGGCTAGCACCGCACTTTGGAGCTTCTTCGCGCGCGCTTCGAAATCGCCATCGTCTGCGGCGAGCATGTCGAGTTCCCAAACGGCAACCTTCGCCTCGTCCTGCTGGTGGTAGAGCTTGTCAGACTCCACCGGATGCTTGCCGAGTACGCGCACCGCGGGATAGATGAGGTTCTCTTCGCAAGCGTTGTGTACCGTCAACAGCGCCTTGAGCTCGTCAAGGACGTCGGTCCGCGCGTCGTCGTCCGCTGCGTCGACCAAATCGGCGAGCAACTGCTTGATGCGCCGGTGGTCGTTCTCTAGGATCGCGATCGCATCGTTTCCGCTCGCGCGAGCGGTGCTTCGTCCCGAGCCGTTCGTGCGTCGCGTTGCATTCGCCGTCGTCTTGCCAGCCATGAATTCCGTCCCTTTCCTATCTTGCGGTGAGACAGATTCGTTCCCCCAAACGCGGACGCTAATCGCGGCGCCGGAAGGCGGACGCTTGGTTCGGGAGCGCAGAGCGAAGCGGCCTTACGGCCGGCGCTTGCGCGCTAGCGCCGCACGTTGGAAAGGATCGCGCGCGACGCTGCCAGCCCGAATGCGACGCACAGTCCCGCGAAAATCAGCAGCGCCACGCCGAGCGAGATCCCCGAGACGCCGCCGCCGCACACCGACTCCACGCCGCGCGCGAGCGCCAGCCGGAACCCCTCGAACGGACTGGCGGGAAGTCCCGCAACGGCGCGCGCGCGCGCCAGCACCTCGCCGGGCGTCCAAGCGGAGCCCCCAAGGCGATCGGCGATCCTTCCGTCGGGACCGATGAAGACCAGGCTCTCGGTATGCGCGACCTCGCCGTCCTTGCGGGGCGCGACGTCGACGCCCAAGCGCCGTTCCAGCGCGAGGACGACGTCCGGCTTGCCCGTGAGCATCGTCCAACGCGTCGGGTCTTGACCGAAGAGCTTGCCGTAGCGGGTCAAGACCTGCGGCGTATCGTGCGCCGGATCGACGCTCATCGCGACGAGCTCGATCGGCGCTTTACCGAGGTCGCGCTGCAGCCGGGCGAACTTCGCCGACGTCAACGGACATTCGCCGGCGTCGCGGCAGCGCGTGTAGACGAACGCTACCACGAGCGTTTCGCCGCGGTGCCGTTCGAAATCGAACGGCACGCCGCGCTGATCGACGAGCGGCGTCGGCGGAACCGCGTCGCCGGCGGCGAGGACGGGGACGAAGGCGGCGGCCGCGAGCCAGGCCGCCGCGGCCGCTACCAGGTTCGCATTCCCGGCGCTAGGAAGTGCGGCTGTGAGATCTGATCGTGAATCGGCCCGATGTAGGCCAACACGGCGAGCACGACGGCAACCGTCGCCCAACGTCCCAGCATGTCGAAGGCGCGCGGCGTGGGAAGCGCCTCCTCCTGGGCCGGCGCGAACTCGAAGGTCGTCGGAACGGTCGCCTTCTCGTCGCGCAAGCGCGTCCCGACGGCGACGACGACGAACATCAGCACGCTGATGAAGAGCAGCGTCCCGCCGATCGCCGCAAAGACCATCTCACTGTGCCACGTCTGAGCGCCCGCGGCGCCGAAATACGTCACGTCAGCGGTGCGGCGCGGCGAGCCGAGCAGACCCGCAATATGCATCGAGATCGACATCAGCAGCATCCCGAAGAACCAAACCCAAGTTTGCGCCAGCGCCAGCTTGGGGGCGAAGAGCTTGCGCCCGGTGAGCGCCGGAACGAAACGGTAGGCCGCACCGATGAAGCTGAGCGCCACCGGGCCGCCGACCGTAACGTGGAAGTGTCCGACGATCCACATCGTGTTATGCACCAGGACGTCCATCGAGTACGAGCTGTTCACGATTCCGCCGAAACCGCCGAGAACGAACAGCAGCATCCCGAGGGCAGCACCGCTAAAGGCCGGATCGTTCCAGGGAAGCCAGCGCACGATCGCGCCGAAGCCTTTGACGCCGGCCTTGCGCGCGGCAAGCTCGAAGCTCGCGAAGAGCGCAAACGCGGTCATAAACGATGGGATGACGACGCCGTAGGTCGTCAGCGTATGCAACCACTTCCAGCCCGCTGAAATTCCCGGCTCGAGGAACTGGTGGTGCAGGCCGACCGGCGTCGACAGGATGAGCAGGAAGATAAAAGCCAGACGCGTCAGCGAATCGCTGAAGACTTTGCCGCCGAACGTCGTGGGCACGATCGTATACCAGATCAGGTAGGCCGGCATCAGCCAGAAGTACACGAGCGGGTGGCCGAAGTACCAAAAGAGCATGCGGGTCAGCTCGACGTCGATGCCGGGCGTCCAGCCGAGCGCCCAAGGGATGAGGAAGAGCATCTCGGCGACGACGCCCACCGTCGCAATGATCCACATGATGAACGTCGTCGCAGCGGCGAAGGCCGGCAGCGGGATGCGCTGGTCGGGGTTGTGCTTCTTGAACCAAGCCACGGTCAGGAGCACGTCGGCTGCCACGAACCAGGTGCCGGCGATCAGGAAGGTCGCACCGAAATAGAAAAGCGGATCCGCTTTCATCGGAGCGTAGAACGTATAGAGCACCGTGGCGTTGCCCGCCAAGATTTCGAACGCGGCGAGCACCGTGCCGAGCAGCATGACCGCGTAGCCTATCCAGCCGAGCTTCAAGGAATGGACGCGCGGGATCGAGCGGTACGTTGCGAACGTCAGCAAGCCGGCGATGAAGAACGTCGTGAACACGAGCGCCATGAGGACGCCGTGCGCCGTGAGCGTCCGGTAGTAGTCGAACGTCGGCGGCATGACGATAAAGTTCGCGCGCGAAAAGCCCTGCAGCAGCCCGAACAGCGCGCCGAGCGTAAGGGCTGCGGTCGCCGTGTACACGTGCGCGAGCACCAGCCGGTTTTCGTTGGCGAGCAGCGCGGGTGGAAGCGATCCGGCCTGCGTCGTTGGGACCGCCTCGCCAGCCACTATTTCACCTCGATGTCGCCGGCCATCAAGTGATGTTCGGCACCGCAGTACTCGTTGCAGACCAAGAGGAACTTGCCGGGCTTCCGGAAGGTGTACGAAAGCGACGACACCCAGCCCGGGGTCACCATCGTGTTTATCGACGTCTCGGGTACGCTGAACCCGTGCTCGACGTCGGCGGAGGTGATGTAGAACGTGACGTGCGCCCCCAGCGGCACCTGTACGTGCTGCGGATTGAACGAGAAGATGTGCGCGACGTAGTAGAGCTCGTACGAGCCGTCCGCCAGCTTGTGCAGTCCGGGTTTGTCGAAGGGCGGCGTCTGCGAGACCTTCGTTGGATCGATGCTTTGGATGTGGCTGGGCGGCACGAAACCGTCGACGACCGCAGCGGTCGTGATCGTCGCGAGAAACGCGACGAGCAACGCGACCGTCAGGGTAAGCCAGATCCGTTCGTAACGATTGAGATGCATCATCCCCAGCGCGATCTTAAGAGAAGAAACATCAAGAGCCAGCCGACTGCGATGAACGTTCCGAGCGTCAGCACGAAGCCGAAGGTGGCTGGTAAGGGCTCGTCGCTCGGCGGAAGATTTTCCATGTTACCTCACTGCGCTTCGGGCGGGATTTACAGGTGCGTCGCCGTCTGGGCGGTCCGGGCGGGTCGCCGCTTTTCTTCGTGCGGTTCGCGAACGACCAAAACCGGAAGCTCGCTCGCCCGCAGGACGCCTTCCGTCGTGCTGCCCATCACCAGACGCGACAGTCCGCGGCGGCCATGGCTGCCCATCACAATCAAATCGGCGCGTTCGCGCTTCGCCGCTTCGAGAATGCCGGGAACCGCGCTGCCCTGCCGCTCGAGAGCCGTCCGCGACGCGACGCCGGCGTCTCGCGCTTGCTGCGCTGCCGCCGCGAGCAGTTGCCCGGCGCTTTCGGTCATCGCCTCGACGATCGGAAGCGGGTCGCCATAGGCCGTTGAGGCGCACTCGGCGACGATGCGGTCCGAATCCACGATCGACGCGAAGACGAGTTCGCTCGACCAGTCCTTGGCCATGCGTAGAGCCAAGGCGACGGCCGCCTCGGACGGAGCCGAACCGTCGATCGGGACGAGGATACGTTGGAAGACGCTCATGCTCGCGAACCTTTCGCTACGGGTGAGGGTTGGACGGGGCGTGTTTGCCGCGTTCGCTCTGGCGCTGCGAACGTTCGAGCGAGGCACGAATTTCGCGCAGGAGCATGCGCGCGGTCGAAACGGCGATGCGGTGACCGAGCGCGACTTCGGAACTGCGCGAGAGGCTTGCGGACGTCGGCGCGCAGTTCCCTTGCAGAACGAGGCAGCAATTCTCGAGGTCGTCGCCCTCAACGCGCAGTGTCCCCACGAAACGCGGGAACGGTCCGCCCCCGGCGGGTTGCCATGCGACACGCAAGCTCGCGCCATCCTCGCCTTCACCCGCCGCTGAGACGGTGACGACGACGTCGCGCTGCAAAACGATCTCGGTCTCGAGCGCGGGCAACATAACCGGTGCGCGCAAGGCAAGCTGCCCTTGCGAGCGCGAGAACTCCGTCAGATGGAGCCTCGCCGCGCTCGCGGGGCACGTCACGAACATACGCTGATCGAGATCCGTCACGGCCGGGCTCCAGACGACAAGCGGGTACACTCGACCGATCGTAGCGGCACGGCGTCTGCATCTCGTGAAGCCCGCGTGAAGGCGGCGCCCCGTAGGTGCGGAGAAATCGCCGCAACGGGGTTTCAGCATGCAAGCTTCCGGCAAGGCGGATCGCATCTTGCTCGTCGATGACGAGGCGGCGATCAGGGACGTCTTAGCGCAGTACCTGCGAAGTGAGGGGTTCGACGTGTCCGAGGCCGGCGACGGCGTTGCCGCCCTCGACCGGCTGCGCAGCGATCGCCCCGACCTCGTGATCCTCGACCTCAACCTTCCACGCATGTCGGGAGTCGAAGTCTTCCGGCACCTTCGCGCCGAGGCGAATACGCCGGTCATCATGCTGACGGCACGGGTCAACGAAGTCGACCGCGTCGTCGGCCTCGAGCTCGGCGCCGACGATTACGTCGGCAAACCGTTCAGCCCGCGCGAGGTCGTCGCACGCGTTAAGACGGTCCTGAGGCGCTACCGCGGCGCCGAGGAACACGGCACGAGCGAGCCGGCGGTCCAGCGCATCGGAAACCTCGAGATCGATCGCGACGGGCACGAGGCGCGCCTAGACGGCAAACGCATCAACTTGACGCCGACCGAATTTCGGATTTTGGACGTGCTCGCGCACAACCTCGGGCGCGCTTTCACGCGGGACCAGCTACTCGACAAGGTCTCGAGCGACGGCAGCGACGTGTTCGACCGGACGCTGGACCGGCACATCGCGAACCTCCGGCATAAGATTGAGGCCGATCCGGCCCGGCCGCGCTATATTCTTACCGTGTTTGGGGTAGGATACAAAATGGCGGGAACGTGAGAACGGTCATTCATGAGATGCGCAACCACCTTGCGGTGGCTGTCGCGAACGTCGAGGCTTTTATCGACGAGCGACTGGAGCCGACGCGGGCTCGGCTTAACGCCGTTCTCCAGGCCTTGGAAGAAATCGACCGGCTCATCGAGGATCTCAAAATCATCGAAGGCGGCGCGGCGACGCCCGCGCCGATGCATAGCGACTTGCGCGCGATCGACGTTTGCCGGCTGATATCGAACGAAGCGACCGCGATGGAGGTTTCGGCGCGGGAGCGCGGCGTCGAATTCAGCGTGCACCGCTGCGATGCGGTGCATCCCGCCTGTCAGTCGTTTCTCGGCGACCCCGTGCGCATCGGTCAGATCGTCAATAACGTCATGTCCAACGCCATCCGCTACACCGCGGCCGGCGGCGCGATCGCCGTCGACTGCCATCGCGGACCGGGCGAATTGGTCTTCACCGTGACCGATTCAGGGCCCGGGATCACGCCCTCCGACGCAGCGCACATGTTCGAGCGAGGTTTCCGCGGGAGCGCGTCAGCGGGAACGGCCGGCAGCGGCATCGGGTTGTCGCTGGTCAAGTCCTTCGTCGAAGAACACGGCGGCTCGATCGACGTGCGGAGTGCGGCGGGCCGAGGGACAATCTTCGCGATCAGGCTCCCGGGCGAACTCCAAGAGGCAGGCCTGGCCGACTGCGAACATTGCGCTCAGACGGTCCAAGTCCAGTCCTTGATCGACGGCATATCGTCGCCGTAGCGATCGACGTAGCAGCGGTGGTCGACCAAGAGATCGCGTAGGCGCTGCTTGACGTGCGCTCCATCGCTCGGCGACGCGCTCGACCCGGTCGATGACGTCCATCGCCAAGTGAAAGCGGTCGATTTCGTTCAGCACGCACATGTCGAAGGGCGTCGTGGTCGTCCCTTCTTCCTTATATCCGCGCACGTGCAAGTTAGCGTGGTTCGTGCGCCGGTAGGCGAGCCGGTGGATCAGCCAGGGATAGCCGTGGAACGCGAAGACGATCGGCTTGTCCGGCGTAAAGATCGAGTCGAACTCGCGGTCGTCCAGTCCGTGCGGGTGCTCGCTCTTGGGCTGCAGCGTCATCAGGTCGACGACGTTGACGACGCGCAGCTTTAATTCCGGAAGCTCCTTGCGGAGAATGTCGACCGCAGCCAGCGTCTCGAGCGTCGGCACGTCGCCGGCACACGCCATCACGGCGTCCGGCGCGCCGCCGTCGTCGTTGCCCGCCCACTCCCAAATGCCCAGACCCTCGGTGCAGTGCCGGATCGCCGCGTCCATGTCGAGCCACTGCAGTTCGGGTTGTTTGCCGGCAACGATGACGTTCACGTAGTTCCGGCTCCGCAAGCAGTGATCCGCGACCGAGAGCAGCGAGTTCGCATCGGGCGGCAAGTAGACGCGCACGACGTCGGCTTTCTTGTTAATGACGTGATCGATGAAACCGGGGTCCTGATGACTGAAGCCGTTGTGGTCTTGACGCCAGACGTGCGAGGTGAGCAAATAGTTCAGCGACGCGATGGGCCGGCGCCAGGGAATCCGGCGCGTCGTCTTGAGCCACTTGGCATGCTGGTTGAACATCGCATCGATAATGTGGACGAAGGCCTCGTAGCACGAGAAGAAACCGTGCCGCCCCGTCAGCAGATAGCCTTCAAGCCAGCCTTGGCAGAGATTCTCGCTGAGTACTTCCATCACGCGTCCGTCCGGCGCCAAAGCGTCGTCGCCGGGCCGGATGTCGTCGAGCCAGGCGCGCGACGTCACTTCAAAGAGCGCCTCGAGACGGTTGGAGGCCGTCTCGTCGGGACCCATGACCCGGAAGTTCTGCATGTTCGCGCGCATCACGTCCCGCAGAAAGCCGCCTAGCACCCGCGTCGATTCCGCGTAGACGACGCCGGGCTTGGTGACCGCGACGGCATACGCCGAGAAATCCGGCATGACGAGATCGCGCAGCAGGACGCCGCCGTTGGCATGCGGGTTCGCGCTCATGCGCCGCTCGCCGCGCGGCGGCAGTGCGGCGAGTTCGGCCACGAGCCGGCCTTGGCTGTCGAAGAGCTCTTCGGGACGATAGCTGCGCATCCAGGTTTCGAGGATCGCGATGTGCGCGGGCTTGGCGGCGAACCCCGTCACCGGCACCTGATGCGCGCGGAAGGTTCCCTCGACGGGTAAACCGTCGACGACCTTGGGACCCGTCCAGCCCTTGGGCGAACGCAGTACGATCATCGGCCAGCGCGGCCGTTCGAGTACGCCTTCGTGGCGCGCGCGGCCTTGGATCGCGCGAATCTCGGCAAGCACCTCCTCCAAAGTCCGAGCCATCAGCTGGTGCATCGCAGCCGGCTCGTCGCCCTCGACGAAGTGCGGCTCGTACCCGTAGCCGCGCAGCAACGCGCTTAGTTCCTCGTGCGGAATGCGAGCTAAGATCGTCGGACTCGCGATCTTGTATCCGTTGAGATGGAGGATCGGAAGCACTGCACCGTCGCGCGCCGCATCGAGAAATTTGTTCGAGTGCCAGCTCGCCGCCAGCGAGCCCGTTTCGGCTTCGCCGTCGCCGATGACGCAGCAAACGAGGAGGTCCGGGTTGTCGAAAGCCGCTCCGTACGCGTGCAAGATCGAGTAACCGAGCTCGCCGCCTTCGTGAATCGAACCGGGCGTTTCCGGCGCGACGTGACTCGGAATTCCGCCCGGGAAGGAAAACTGCGTGAAAAGCCGCTTCAGCCCGGCTTCGTTGCACGGGACGTCGCCGTAGTACTCGCTGTACGTTCCCTCGAGGTACGCGTTGGCCACCATTCCCGGTCCGCCGTGACCCGGTCCCGCTACGTAGATCGCATTCAGGTCGTGGCGCACGATGGCGCGATTCATGTGCGCGTAAACGAAGTTGAGGCCGGGCGTCGTGCCCCAGTGACCGAGCAGACGCGGCTTGATGTGCGCGAGCTCGAGCGGCTCGCGCAAAAGCGGATTGTCGTAGAGGTAGATCTGGCCCACCGACAAGTAATTGGCGGCACGCCAATACGCGTCGATTTGACGCAACTCTTCGGCCGAAAGCACGTCCACGGTGTCGAGCATAGCGCCCCTATCATACGACATCGTGAAGGCGTCTTCGCAAGTCTGCGGCCGATTTTGCAGAAAGGCCGGGCATGACTGCCGTGCGGCCCCCCGGCCGGATTCTCGCACTTAATGCGGGATCATCGAGCCTTAAGTTTGGCCTGTTCGCGCCGGCGGGCACGGATCTCGAACTGCGCGCAACGGGCTCGCTTGAGGGCATCGGTTCGAAGGCGCATTTCGTCGCGCGGGACGGCGCGGGGAACTTCCTTGCGGAACGCCGCTGGAGCGACCCTCAGCCGGGCTACGACGAGTTGCTCGCCGCGCTTCTCGAGTGGACCGAGTCGCACCAGGGCGGCGCGTTGCTGGCCGCGGGCCATCGGGTCGTGCACGGCGGCCGGCGCTTTACGGAGCCGGCGCTCGTCGACGACGCGGTGCTCGCCGCGCTCGACGCGCTCGTACCGCTCGCTCCGCTGCACCAGCCGCATAGCCTCGCGTTGATCCGGCGCATGCGCGCGCTGCACCCCGGCATTCCGCAGGTCGCCTGCTTCGACACCGCCTTTCACGCCGCCAATCCGCTGCTCGCCCGGCGCTTCGCGCTCCCGCGGAAATTCGAAGCCGCCGGACTGCTGCGCTACGGCTTTCACGGCCTCTCGTACGAATTCGTCGCCGCCGAACTCGCGCGGCGCGATCCGGCTGCTGCGGCGGGCCGCAGCATCATCGCGCACCTCGGCAACGGCGCGAGTCTGTGTGCTCTCGTGGCGGGCGCGAGCGTCGCGACGACGATGGGCTTCAGCGTGCTCGACGGCCTCGTCATGGGGACGCGCTGCGGCTCGCTCGATCCGGGCGCGCTCGTCTACTTGCAACGCGAGCTCGGGTTGACTCTCGACGACCTCGAGCACCTGCTCTATGAAGAATCCGGTCTGCTGGGCGTTTCGGGAATCAGCGGCGACATGCGCGTGCTCGCGGGCAGCGATGCCCCCTCGGCGGCCGAAGCCGTCGAGCTCTTCGTCTATCGCTTGATTCGCGAAATCGGATCGATGGCGGCCGCGGCGGGTGGCCTCGATGCTCTGGTCTTCACCGCGGGGATCGGGGAACACGACGCAGCGATCCGCTCGCGGGCCTGTGCCGGGCTGGCGTGGCTGGGAATCGAGCTCGATGAAGCGGCTAACGCCGCGCCGCATCCGGAACGCATCAGCACGGCGCGCAGCCGCGTCGCCGTCTGGGCGATCGCGACCGACGAAGAAGGCACGATCGCTCGTCACACGCTCCAGGTCGCAGGCCCCTTCGCGCGGCCTTCATAAATCTGCTTCATCGCAAGCGTACGATGGCGTGCGTAACGGGAGGCATCCAGTGACCAAGCTGTTCGAACGGATTCTCGTCGACGTTCCGCTTTCACAGGCCGGACACCGCATCCTCGCCTACTTGCGACAGCAGGGGAGCCCTGAGGGCGACGCCATCCAGTTGCCGTTGCGTTTGAGCGTTCCGATCGCCGGGTTGAGCAAACCCTTGACGATCCAAAAGGACGTGATCGTCACGTTCGAACCCGAGCCCGAGTCGAGCGACATGCAGCCTCGTTACCGCGTCGCCTGGGCGCCGCTCGAAGGCGGTCCGTTTCCGATCTTCAGCGGCACCTTCACGATCGAAGGGGCCGAAGACTACGACCGCTTCTGGCTCGATCTCGACGGCTCGTACGAGCCGCCCGTCGGCCTGATCGGCGGCGCGTTCGACGCGCTCGCCGGCCGCTTCATCGCGCGCGCGGCCGCGCGCGACTTGCTCGGCCGCATCCGCGACGGCGTCGAAACGGCGTACGAAGTCGACGAGGCGGCCAAGGCTGCGCGCCGCGAAGCGAGCGCAGCCGGCTAGCTTACTGACCCGAAGGGTTGGTGGTCACGTACGGTCCCGTGTCGCTGCGGAACCGAATGGCCCGCAGACTCCACTTGCCGTTGTTGGCTCCGCACTTGAACTCGAGCGTCTGGTAGAAGACGGGACCGTCGCCGTGCTCGAGTTCCATGCGCGGAGCCCACACGTAGTCGCCGCCGAACGTTTCCCCGAATTCCAAAAAGACCGGCGCGAGGTAGTCGTTGAAGAGCTTCACGCCGAGCTTTGCATAGTCGCCCTCTTGCGTGCAGCTCTCGTAGTGAAGATAAATGCCCGGGAACAACGTATTCGCGGCTGAATTAGCCGGCGGGCTGTCGTGCGCGCGGGGCGGGATGAGCGGCGGGGCCGTCGGCTGCGGTGTCGGCGGGACCAGCGACTCGCCCGATGCGTACGGCCCGCTGTCGACGCCGAACCGTACGTAGCGAATCGCCCAGCGCACGCCGTTCGCTCCGCACTTATAGGGATAGCTCAAATAGAACGTGTCGCTCGTGCCGTGCGTCACCAGCTGCCGTCCGGTCCAAGTGAAGTCCGCGACGGCGCCTTGCCCTTCGCCGTATTCGAGGAAGACGGGACCGACGTAGTCGTTGTACAAGCGCACGGCAATCTTCGCGTAGTCGCCGTGCTGCTCGCAGCCGGCGTTGATGACGTAGATTCCGGGAAAACGGCTGCTCGGGACCGAGTCTTGCGGGGCCGTGCCGTTCGCGCGCGGCGGAATGTAGGGCAGACCGGCGCCCTGGGGCACCGGCGTCGGCACTGCCGAGCCATGGCTGGTCGACTCTTGCGCCTGGGGCAGAGCCGGGCCGGCCGCCAGCAAAACAAAGAGCGCCGCGCTTGTAGCGATTCCGAGAACTCGAGCCATTCATGCGCCCCCCGCCGCGCGGCATAGTTCAAAGGAAGTTCCGCCTCCCCCCTCTCCGCAACCGGGGAGTGTGCGCCTTGGGTCCCCAAAAACATGACCGCCGCGCAATTTCCGCAGGAACAAGTCGACGGAGCCTTCGTCCGTCAGAGCGACGCCTTCACGCAATGGGTCACGGCCGACGGAAGCTCGGGCTTTCCGGCAGAAGCGGGCCGCTACCACCTTTACGTGTCGCTGGCTTGCCCCTGGGCGCACCGAACGGTGATCGTCCGGGCGCTCAAGGGCCTCGAAGCGGCGCTCGGCATGAGCGTGGTCGATCCGATTCGCGACGAGCTCGGCTGGGCATTTCGAGCCGGCCCAGGCTCCTCGGAAGACCCGCTCAACGGTTTCCGGTACCTCTCCGAAGCGTACCTCGCGACCGACCCGGCCTACGTGGAGCGCGTCACCGTGCCAGTCCTTTGGGACACGCAGACGCGGCGCATCGTCAGTAACAACGACGACGACATCATGCGCATGCTCGAGACCGAGTTCGACGCGTTCGCGACGAATTCGATCGAACTTTTCCCGCGGGCGCTCGCCGCACCGATCGACGCGCTCAACGCAACGATCTACGAGTCGGTGAACAACGGCGTCTACCGCGCGGGCTTCGCGACGGTGCAGCGCGAGTACGAAGCCGCAGCCTTTCGCCTCTTCGAGGAGCTCGACCGGCTCGAAGCGAGGCTCGGCGCGACGCGTTACCTTTTCGGTAACTCGCCGCTCGAAACCGACTGGCGCCTCTTCGTAACGCTGATTCGCTTCGACGCGGTCTACGTCGGGCATTTCAAGTGCAATCTGCGGCGCATCGTCGACTATCCCAACCTGTGGGGCTATCTGCGCGACCTCTACCAATTTCGCAACGTGCGCGAGACGGTCAACTTCGATCACATCAAACGCCATTACTACATGACGCACGACGAGATCAACCCGACCCGCATCGTCCCGATCGGTCCCGAACTCGATCTCACCTCGCCGCACGGTCGCGAGCGGCTCGGCCGAACGTGACGAACTTCCCTAGCTAGGAGCTTTCGGTTGCGGCGCTGCGATATGCGGTGCCGGGTGCTTCGGCGGCGCTTTCGCCGCGTGCCGTCGCGCCGTCGCGACTCCAGTTGAGCACCTTTGCGACCATCGAAGCCCGGTTTCTCGATCCCGTTTTGCTCAGCAGGCTCTTGAGGTAACCCTGCGCGGTGTACTCCGAGATCGTCAGGGCACGCGCGATTTCGGCGGCGCCGGCGCCCTCGAGCACGAGCGCCAGGACCTGCGCTTGACGCTTCGTCAGCGAAAAACGGCTCGCCGCGCGCGAGACGCTATTGTTGTCGCGCTCGGCTTCGACGATGAGTCCGAAGGCCTTCTCGTCGGTTCCGAAGAGCGGAGACAAACGGATCGCATGCTTCTCGCCGAGCAGGATCCGCCGCGGCGCGTCGGCGGCGCCGCAAATGACGCGGTCGATCATCGAGGCAACGCGCGCTCGAATTTCGGGACGGAGGCAGCCGTCCTCATCGAGCATCAAGGACTTGGCCTCCGCGGATTGGGAGCCGTCCCAGAAACGAAATTTCACTCTACAAAGCGCGTCGACGACGATGAGACCGAGATAATCCGAACGAGATTCCTTACGACGATCGACCACGACGTTCGGCCGAGGTCCGAGGGCAGGTCGCAGTAACAAGAAGATCCATCTTTCGCTCAAACCCGGGGGATGCCAAAGAAAACCCTATATACGGCGCGGCGTCGATTGATCGATCGCCGTCAAGGGACGACCGAGGTCGACGCCCTGGGCAAGCGTCTGCCGTTAACGTTAACAGAATGTGCGCGGCATCACCAGGGGTTCGAGGAGGCCCGAACGTCACACGAACGTCACACTTTCGCCAAAAAGCGTTGACGAAAAGGTTTCCACGATTTAAGAAGGTGGGTCGGGCACTTGCTTGCTTACTGGTCGACGGGCCGGGGTCTCGCTCCAGCCCGCCTTCGCGCTCGTGCAGCGACGGTGCCGGACGCGCGCCTGGGTCGCCTTCAAAAAGGAAGTCGCGCGCGGCCCGCTCCATCTCGTAGCACGCATGCGCACGCCGCCCCGCAACGTCATGGCGCTCGCCTTTTTTGTGCTCGTCCTGTTCGGCGTGGGACTTCGATTGTACGCGATCGATCGGAAGACGTTCTGGCAGGACGAGACGCTCGGCAGCATGCACGCCTTCGGCTATACCGAGGCGGAAATCGTCCGGGCCTCGCCCGAACTGAAGGACGCCGCCGCGCTGCAGCGCTTCCTGCGTCTGCCGGCGGACGACAGCTTCGGCGCGACCGTCGCCTCGCTCGCGGCCGAAGACCCGCAGCATCCGCCCCTGTATTACGCCCTCGAACACGAGTGGGTACGCGCCTTCGGGCCGTCCGTCGGCTCGATTCGAGGACTTTCGGTGCTGTTCGGCATCTTGACGTTGCCTTGTGCGTTTTGGTTCGGGCGCGAACTCTTTCGCGAAAATCGCGCGGCCGCAATCTTTACGCTGCTCGTCGCCGTCTCTCCGGCGTTCGTGCTGTATTCGCAGGAAGCTCGCGAGTATAGCCTTTGGACGGTAACGACCCTGCTGACGTGCCTCGCGTTTCTGCACGCGCGGCGCGCGGGCGGCTTCACGGCGTGGGCGATCTACGGCGCGAGCGTCGCGCTCGGCCTCTACGTATTTCCGCTCTCGGCTCTCGTCGCGCTGGGCTGCGGACTCTTTCTGCTTTCCTACGAGCGCGCGAGCCTGCGCCGCTCCTTCGTACCGTATCTCGCCGCGAGCGCGGCCGCCGCGCTCGCCTTCGCGCCGTGGCTGAAGATCATGCTCGCCAGTTCGCCGCTGCGGCGTGGCATGGAAGGCATCGCGAACGCGAATCTGCATCCGGCCCAGATCGCCTTCGTCTTCTTGCGCAACCTGCGCAGCGCGTTCTTCGATTTCGGCTCGTTCGGCGGCGGGCGGCTCGGCGCGCCGCTGCTCAACGCCGTGCTCTTGGTGACGGCCGTCGCACTGGTCGCGTACGCGCTCTTCTTCCTCCTCCGTGCCGCACCGCGCGACGTTTCGGGCTTCGTCCTGGTCGCCCTGTGTGCGCCTTTCGTCCTGCTGATCGCGCGCGACCTGACCGGTCACGGCCGTTTCGTTTACCAAGCGCGCTACTTCTTTCCGCTGCTGCTCGGCACGCAGCTCGCGGTTGGCTTCACGTTTGCGCGGAAGCTTTCGCTCGAGACGGGTGCCTGGTTCTGGCGCGGCGCCTTCGCCGCCGTGCTCGCGGGTGAAGCAGCTTCGTGCCTGGTGAGTTCGCAAGCGCGAACCTGGTGGAATAAGGACTACGAGCGCAGCCCGGCGGTCGCTGCCATCGTCAACGAAAGCCCGCACGCGCTGGTCGTCAGCGACTACTTCACGCCGAGCGTACTCGGTTTGAGCCGTTACCTGCGCGGCGACGTCGCGCTGGCCCTCGACCTCAAGTGCGCGATGTGCACGTTGCCCGATGCTGCCCCGGCGCCCGCCGCTTCCGGCGCGGAAGGAACCTTCGTCGTAGGAATCCCGGGCGCGCCAAGCCGCAGCGTCCGCTGGATCGATCCGCGGCCCTATCCGCCCCGAGCCGATCCCTTGAATTTGTTCGAGGCGATTTAGCGGCCCAGTGCGCGCCGCCCAAACGCGTTGCGAACGACGTTACCGAGGCTCTTCCGCAAAGGGATGAAGAGTTGCATGGCGCGAGCTTTCCGCGCGTCCGCCCGGGGAGCCGCACCGGGCGGCGCGGGGTGCATCCCGGCGCGCCGCAGGTAGTAATTGCAGGCCCGCGTCCGCCCGAGCGCGCGTGTCGCATCCGTCTCGTAGGAGATAACGTAAGAGATCGAGCGCGTTTCCCGCGTCTCGACCCAATGCGGACAATTCTGGGGCTGGTGCATCCCCTTGCCGGCAGCAAGCTCGAAGGCGTGTTCGTACGCAGGATCGCGGCCGGCGAAGGCAACTTGACCGATGTCCACGATCCCCGCCACGTAAAACCGTTCCAGTTCGGCTTCGCTCAGCGCCGCGGCCTCGTAGAGGTGGTACGTTTTCGCGCCCGAGATTTGAAAAAAGAACGAGATCTCGGGATCGAAGTGAAAGGGCGTAATCGAGGCGGCCGAGCTGATTAGGATCGACGAGGCCAAGCGAACGATCCGCTCGCCTCCGAGGCCGCCGCGCAGCGCGCTGACTTCGTCGAAGATCGCGTCCAAGAGCTCGCGGTAGCGCGGATCGTAGTTCTCAGGGCTCTTGAGCAGAATTCGCTGCTTGATCGAGTCGAGGCGATCGAACGCTTCGACCGGCCGGTACTCGCCGTTCGGCACTGCGTAGAAGGCGGTGTCGGGCGAACGGGCGCCGGCAGCGACGAAGAAATTCCGGTCGTAGCGCGCGGCCAGCGCCCGCAGCGAACCCTCGCTGAAAAGATCCAGCCCGCTGAGCTGATGCTCGTAGCCGAACGGTTGCCGATCGTATTTGGCGCGAAAGTCGGGCGGGGCCGTGAAAATTCGCGGGTTCGCAAGCAGCACGGCGTTACGAACCTGCGCCGGCGCAGCGCCGGAAATAGAGCCCCGAATACGCGTCCACGTTGTGCTGGCGTGAGAATGGGATCGAACAGGCGACGCCGGGCGAACTCCACTCGTCGCGCAGTTCGAAGCCGAGCGCTTCGACGCTCGCGACGAAGTGTTCGCGATTGAAAAGGTGATACGGGCAGAACGAGGTTCCCATGTTGTGCAGCGTGACCGCCGAGGGCATTTCGTACAGCGGAACTTTGTTGAAGATAAGGTGCGCCGGCAGCACTTCTGCGGCACGTAACGCGGCGAACGGATCCTCGACGAACTGAACGACTCCCGAGGCGAGCAGTACCTCAGCGCGGGCCAAGTCGAGCAGGTCCGTGGTGAAGCGCAGCGCGCTCGCCGACTCGCGCCGCGCGATTTCTTCGCCCCGTTTGACGACCGCCGGCACGTCGTTCACGTACCAAACGAGGTCGTCCCGCATCGTCAAGTAGGGCCGGAAGGCGAAGTACTTGATCCCGACGTTTCCGCCCCAGTCGAAGAGGCTGCCGCAATCGCGCAAGAGTTTCTCGAGCCAGAACAACACGGGGTAGTCGCTGGGGTGAACGGCGAGCCATTCATCCAGCATCCGTTCCGCCGAGGGCTCGTTGTCGTAGCCGATCAAGCGCTTGGGTGGAATGGCACGCCGCGCCGCGGCGAAGTCGGGGTAGATGTCGTTGAAGAGCCGCGCGCTGCCCGCGGCGGCGTTGAAATGCTGCCGGTAGGCCCCTGCCGCGGCGGTACGCACGAACGGCAAACCTGCCGCCACCGTAACCAGGCCGCGCAAGCGCCGCGCGTTCGTCACGTGCGGCCCCTCACGAGGCTCGCGACGCCGCGCAGCTTGCGGGCCGCGCCGTACGCGGCGCTCTTGAGCTTGGCGCCGGCCACCGAGCTTTCCGGCGGCGCCGGATGCAGACCCGCCCGGCGCAGCCAATAGTTCGCGCGGTAGACGTCCGCCAGCAGTGCGTCCCGGTAGTGGAAGTTAATGCTCAGCGAAACGGAGACTTCGGGCCCGTTCTGCACCCAATGCGGCGAATTGACCGGGATGTGCACGGCTACACCCGGTGTCAGCCGGTAGGTCTCGGCGCGGTGCGCGAACTCGGGTTTGTACCGCGCCGCGTTATTGTCGACCGTCCAAAAGCGTTCGATCTCCTCTTCGGGCAGGACGTCGCGGTCGCGGCGGTCGTAGACGCTGAGGGTCTTCGTGCCCCGGATCTGCAGCAGGCAGTTGCACTCGCGGTCGATGTGGTACGTGCTGATGCGGTGCGGCGAGTTGATGAAGACGATGGCGTTGCGCAGCTTCATGACTTTGCGCAGGTCGAGTCCGGCCAGCTCCTCGATCTCGGCGATGCAGGCATCGAGCAGCGCGGCGTACTCGCGATCCTTTTCGGCGCGACGCAACACGATCCACGCGCCCGCCGTCTCGATCCGGTTCAAGAGCTCGCCGATCGGCGTTTCGCAGATGGGCGTCCGGTCCCAGCGCTGATCGATGCCGACCGTCCCGGCGTCGTAGTAAACGTCGCGCGGATCGCCGGCCAGTTCTTGGGCGAGCCCGATGAGGCGTTCGAAACCGAACAGCGGATGCTCCGCCAAACGATGCGCGAAGGCGAAACTCGAACGGTCGAACGCCGCGCGGAAAGCCGTGGGATCGGCTTGGAGCCAACGTTCCCGGTCCGTTCGGAGCGGGGGCGCAAGGGCCGCGGTGCTCACGAGGCGGCCGTGCGCGGGAAGGGGGTCCGCGCGTTTCGGCGCTCGAGCGTCACGCCGGCATCGACCGGCGCACCGGGCTCCAACAGCGGCGAAGCTCTGCCCGCCACGTAGCGCTCGAAGAACGTCAGGACGTAGCGATTGACGATCGCCGCCGTCCGCGCTTGCGCGAGACCCGCTCGTCCGAAGCGATGCGCCGGTGCGTAGAACGGAACGTCCGTAAAACTGAGGTGCGTCGCACCGGCCACGATGAGCCGGTACCCTTCGTGCGCGAGCGCCGCGCGCTGGACCGTTTCATCGGCGACGGTGAAGCGCGCCTCGTGGCGCCGGACGGGATCGGCCGCGTCGAGGTCGGCATGCGCCGGATAGGGCGCGTCGTCGCTGACGAGCAGGTAGGGGCGGCGTCGCGCGTTGCGGACCCCGAAGAGCCAGCCGTCGAGATTGGCGGCGGCACCGAAGCGCGAGTCGCGTCCGCACGCCTCCAGTGCGACCGCTCCGCCGAACGAATATCCCAGAATGCCCGCCGCTGGAGCGCGAGCCGATTCGTGAACCGCCCCGCCGGATCGCCGGCATCCAGGCGCTGCAGTTCGTCGAGCACGCGTGAAGCGCGGGCGGCTTCGGCCCCGAGCCGCGCGCGCGAGGTCGCCAGCGTCGCTGCGTATGCCTCTTCGGAGGAAAAATCGAGCGCGTCCGAGAGCCGCGGCACGGCGGAACGTCGTAGGCGAGATCGCTCAGCGCGGCCACGACGAACCCCGCACTCGCGAGATTCTCGGCCAGGTTCGTGTTGTCGGTGCGCTGACCGCCCCAGCCGGCGACGTACACGAGAACCGGAAAACGCTTCGCCGGCGCGGCGAGCGCGCTATCGCGCGCAGCATGGGTGCGCAAGATCTGATGGTAGGCAAAGCGCTTGAAGCCCGGCGCGCCCGTCCCGTACGGTGCGCGGTCGTCCGACCGCGCTCCGGGATACCAAACCTGCACGTCGAAGCTGCCCGCTTCGGCGTCGCCTTCCGCCGGCCGCGAGAAGCGCAGCGTCGTGACGCCCACCGGAAACGCTCCGCTCGGCCGCGGGAACGCCTCGCGAACGCCGTACGCGCTCAACATCGGAACCACGCCGCGTTCACGGCGCAACCGGTCCCGGCGCGCCACGAACGCCGCGCCCGGCAACGCTGCGCACGATGGGACGTACGACCGAAGCGCCGGCGAAGAGACCCAGCTTCAGACGGTCTTGCCAGAGCGAAGCGCCCGGCGGGGCCGGATGGAGGCCGGCCTTGCGCAGGAGCCGGTTCGTCTTATACAAGTTCGCTAAACGCGCGCCCGAGTGCAAATTGAAATTCAAGCTTAGACCGACGGCGACCGCATCACCGTTCTGCGCCCAATGAGGCGCGTGCAGGGGAATGTGAATCCCAGCGCCGGGCTGCAATTCGAAGATGCTCGCTTGCGTCTGCCGTTCGGCCCGGTAGCACGCGCCGTCCCAATTTCCCGCGTAGAAGTCTTCGAGTTCGGCTTGCGTGAGGACCCCGGGATCGAAAACGCTCAAAGTTTTGGAGCCCCGCACCTGCAGCAGGAAATTGACCTCGGCATCGATGTGGTAGGAAGTGATCCGGCGCGGCGAACTGATGACCAGCGTCGCGCGAGCGCGCGCGATGTCGTCGCGTAACTGCGGGCCGCAACGCTCGACCGTCGCTTCGATAATAGCTCGGTAGCAGTCGCCGAACTCGGGGTCGTTTTCGCAATGCTTCAGCAAGACCAGCGAATTCGACTCGGCGATCGTCTCGAGCGTTTCGCGCAGCGAACGCCGCGTTCCGAGCCGCTTCCAGCCGTCGGCGATGCCGCAATCGGCAGTCGAGTAGTAAGCTTCCGGCAACCGCGCCGACATCTCGACGATCCGGGGCAGCTCGAAGATCTCTAGAGCGTGGCTATCGTGCTCGAACTGGAAGCTCGTGCGATTGTAACGGCTTGCCGGCGACTGCGGGTCGGGCTTGGGGAGCGCGCTAGACAGCAACACCGACGTCCGGCGCGAGCATCTTGACGTGCGGCTGCCAATCCAAGATCTTCGCGACCATCGCGACGCGATTGCGCGATCCGGTCTTGGCGAGGAGGCGCTTGAAGTAGCCCTGTACCGTATTCTCGGAGATCGTCAACGAGCCGCCGATCTCGCTCGCGTTCAAGCCGTCCAAAATGAGCGTGAGAACGGCGGTTTCGCGGCGCGTCAGCTGATAGCGGCGCACCGCGCGCGACAAGCTTTTCCGGTTCGCGTCCTCTTCGACGGTGAGCACGAACATGGCGCCGCCCTCACCAAACAAGCGGGCCACGCGTAAGACGTGCTCGCCGGAAAGGTACGCGGTGCGAACCGCCGAGCAAGCTTCGCCTCCCAGCCCGTCCCGCAGAAAGGCTTCGACCTCGGGCTGCAGTTCGACGGGGCTCGCAACGATGCGTTTGAGCTCTTCGTCGCTCCCGCCCGCGGAGACGTACTTGATACGGCAGCGTGCGTCGACGACGACGAACGAGGGAGACGCGGCGACCGAACTCATTTTCACGCACCTTGCTCTTGTGTGAAACGTTCTAACCTGCTACCGTCCCCGCAGACGAGTCGTAAAGCCGCGATTAAGCATTCTGCTTTACGTTAAGCGCTGCGCGAAGTGCAAGCGAGAGCGTACAGCGCACCGCCGGCTACGCATAGAGCCGATGACTCCCCCATTTCGGGTTATCCAATTTGGGTCATCGCGGGCATGAGAGCTTTCACGCTACGGTTGGGTCCTGCCGCCGATCCATGAGTGTTTTGTTCGGCGCAGCAGCGCGTCCGATAGGAGGGCTGCCAGCCGTGAGAGTTCGAGCGATGTTGTACGCTCTGGTGTGCTTCGGCATGATGCTTGCGGCAATTCCCGCTGCCGCGGCGGTGCACGCCGGCGATCAGTTGTACGTCACGGTCTACGGCCACCCCGAACTGTCGGACCCGTCGACGTCGACGGTGCCGAGCGCATTTCGCTGACGCTGGCCGGAACTGTTGACGTCCACGGCTTGGATCTCCACCAGATCGCGGACCGCATCACGACGGCCCTCGCGCCGTACGTCATCAAGCCGGCGGTCGACGTTCAGCTCAAGACGCAGCTGCCGGTCGTGTTCGTCTCGGGCGGCCCCGGAGGCATGCTGAAGTACCAGCCCGGCGAGACGCTGGCCGCCGCACTCGCGGACCTTCCGGTCAACGGTAAGGCCACGATCAACGCTGGCGACCGTTCCGAGCGGCGACGCCGCGCGCAACCTCGACCAGCTCGCCTCCTCGCGCATCGACCTGCGCCGCGTCGGCGTGGATCGCGACGGAAGAGTCTTGGGACCTTCGACGCGATGGCGCTCTCCGCGAGCGGCGCGAGCGGACCGGCGTTGCAACCGGGCGACACGCTCGTGCTCGTCGACAAGCCTGTTGCCGTGCGCGTCGAGGGCGACGTGCAGCTGCCCAGTACCGCGCATCTTGGTCCGACGAGCCGCTCTCCGATGCAATCGCGCAAGCCGGCGGTCTCGACCCGACGCCGCGACCTCGCACATCGCACTGCGTCGCGGCACGAACGTACAGTACGTCGCGCTCGGCGATCCGCTCTTCGCGCAGCCGGCGACACCAGACGACGCGCTCTTGGTACCCGCGGCGCCGCGCGTGGCGGTTGCCGGTCTGGTCGACAAACCGAGCACCGTCGTGTTGAAGACCAACTTCTCGCTGATCAACGCGCTCTTCGCGGCGGGCGGCCCAACCAAGTGGGCCGACCTCACCAAAGTCCAAGTCGAGTCGAACGGCGCGCGCCAGCAGTACGACATCACCAACTCGTCCACGGCGACATGTCGCAGAACCCGCAGCTCAAAGACGGCGACCTCGTGTTCGTCCCGAGGGCCACAAAGTCGACTACAGCCAGTCTGCGGAACATCGTCAACGCCGTCTGGCTCTTCAAATGAGTCCTCGTCCGGCATCCAACGAAGCCGCGTTCATCTACCGCCCGAACCCCGCGCCTACCGCGTCCGGCGCCTCGTCGACGTCGCGCTCGCGACGCTGCTCCTGCTCGCCGCGGCGCCCGGATGCTGGCGGCATCGTCGCGATCCTGCTCGAGGACGGAGCACCGGTCCTCTTCACCCAACGGCGTGCAGGCCGCTTCGAGCGAATCTTCACGATCTACAAGCTGCGCACGATGCGGCAGAGTTTTGCGTAGACAGTCCGTCGCCCGCGCACGGCGCGGACTCGCGCATCACCATGGTCGGACGATTTCTGCGCAAAACGTCGATCGACGAGCTTCCACAACTCTTCAACGTCCTGCGCGGCGATATGACGATGATCGGACCGCGCCCGGAAATGCCGGTCATCATTCGCGGTTACGCGCGTTGGCAACACCTCAGGCATTTGGTCACTCCGGGCGTCACGTGCATCTGGCAAGCGACGTGCCGCTCGCGCATTCCCCTGAACCATCCGGAAGCGACCGTGCTCGACATCGATTACATTAGGCGCGCTTCGCCGAAGCTCGACGGCGCTGCTCGTGCGAACGCTCCTCTCCGTCGTACTGCAACGGGGCGCATACTAATGCGATCGACCGACCGTCTGCATCATCGGCACCGGCTACGTCGGCATGGCCTGCATGGTCGGCCTCGCCGAGCTGGGATGGACCGTCCACGGATACGACATCCAGCCCGATCGCATCGAGCGATTGCGAAGGGCACTCCGCCATACGACGAGCTTGGAAGAGGCGCTCAAAAACACATCGCAAACGGCCGAATGCGTTTCTTCGACGATCTGGCCGAGGCGGCGCACGAAGCTCTGAGATCGTGTTGGTTACGGTCAACACGCCCTCGCGCGACGATGGATCGGCCGACCTTTCGTTGGACTCGGCGCTCAAGGCGCTTTCAAGCGTACGTTTGCGAGCCTGGCCCACGATCGTGATTCGCTCCACGGTGCCTCCCGGTACCTGCGAAGGCTCGCTCCGTTCGTCGAGAAGTGGGGCGAACTCGTCTTCGCACCGGAATTTCTTCGCGAGGGCGCGGCGATGAGGACTTCTTGAAGCCGGCGCGGCTCGTCGTCGGCTCTCGTAAAGCGGCAATCGCCGTGCCGTACGTGCGCCTTTTCGAAGCCTCGCGCCGGTGATTTTCACTTCGCTATGCAATGCGGAGCTCGTCAAGTGTTGCTCCAACGCGTTTCTAGCCATGAAAATCACTTACGCGAATGAAGTCGCGAACCTGTGCGACGCGCTCGGCGCATACTCCGACGACGTGCTCCGCGGCATGGGGTACGACCCGCGAATCGGCAGCGATTTCTTGCGTCCCGGCATCGGCTTCGGCGGCCCGTGCTTCGAGAAGGACGTCAAGAGCATACGCCACATCGCGACCCAGCTGGAACCGGCTGCGAGCTCTTCTCGGCGACCCTGCGGGTCAACGAGCCCAGCCGATGCGCGTCATCGACGCCTGTCGAACGAGATCGGCAGCCTGGACGGCGCGACGTCGCCGTGTGGGGCTTAGCCTTCAAAGCCGGTACCGACGACGTCCGTAGCTCGCTGGCGCTTCGTATCGTCGACGAATTAGCGGCGCGCGGCGCGACGATTATCGCCTACGATCCGGCGGTTCATGTGGCGCCGCTGCCCGTGGGCAGCCGCCTCGTCCGCTCGGCGCTCGAGGCACCGCCGACGCCGACGCGCTGGTCGTGCTGACCGATTGGCCGGAGTTCGCGCTGATCGATCCCGTTTCGTTCGCTCACGCGTTGCGCCGAGGACCGTGGTAGACGGCTGCAACGTCCTCGATCCTCGGCGGGTGGCATCCGCGGGCTTGGCCTACCGCGGCGTCGGCCGCACCGCCATGCGGGCCCCGGCCCGAGTCTCCTATGCTTCGGCTCTGTAGACGGGAGAGACTATGACTTACGTTCAAACCGCAGCCGCTAACCTCAGAGACGCTTCGGAAACCGTCGGCCGGCACCGCTGGCTGGTCATCTCGGTTTTCGTCGCGCTGATGCTCGGCGCGCTTCTGCTCCTCGATAAGATTCCGCGCTCGTACGGAGCCAGCGCGAACGTGCTGGTCGTCAACGGCAACTCGCGCAACGACCCGACGTTGTCTTCGCCCGACCTGCCGTCGATCGCAACCAGCACGGTCGTGCTCGAGCGCGTTCGCCAGCGTCTCGGCTTGAACGTACCGCTGCAGGTCATGAAAAAGCGATTACGGCGAAGTCGCCGCCCTTTAAGTCGAGCATCATGCGGATGGATCTCGGACCCAGCGCCGCGCTCGCCGCAACCGTTGCGAACGGCGTTGCCGACGAACTCGCGCACTACTACAACCAGCTCTCGACCGTCCGCTACGATAACGACCTGGTCGCGCTCGACGGCGAACTGGCCAAGCAGAAAGCGAAGATCGAAAGCATCGACGCGCGCTTGAAGACGTCGGGCGGCGCCGCACAGGCCCCGTCTTCGAATGCCGACGATAGGATTCAGGCACCGGCAGCTTGATCGGCCAGTTGGATTCGCTCGAGACCGAGCGCGCGTTGGCGAACGCGAGCCTGCAAGGCGATACGGCAGCGGCTCAAGCGATAACGGTCGACGCGCAAACGCGCTCCGAGATCAGCCGCCGCGAGATCTTACAAAACGATCCGTTCTATCAGACGCTCGTAACCGGTGCGGCGAAGGAAGCTGCAAACCTCGCCGACGTCCGTTCGCGGTACACGGATCGATACCCCGGTCTGCCGGCACTCCAGGCGAAGGTCGACGGCCTCAACGCCGCCGTCTCGCAAGAAGCGGCGCGCGCGCTCTCCAATCCGCATGCGTTCAGCCCGGCGGTGGTCTCCGCGCTGGCCGATCAACGCAAAGCCGCTGCCGTGGTCGCGGCCGACTCGGCCAAGGTGGCCGCCCTCGACGACGGATCGCGCGTCAGCGTCAGCAGATGGCCGAGTCCGTTTCGCTGGAGCTGCTCCGGCTGGAACGCGACGCGGCCCTAGCCGAGTACCGCACGATCGCCGCCCGGCGCGCCACGTCGCTGGCGGACCGTGCCGACGCGCTCTCGCTCGGCTCGGTCGTCGTCGTCGACCGCGCGCTGGCCTCGCAAGCCCAAATCACCATCGGCACGCGCCGCCTGATCGCAATGATCGGGCTGCTCAGCCTCATCCTCGCGCTCGGCAGCGCGTTTCTGGCCGACCAACTCAACCCGCGCCTGCGCCGTGCCGCTCAAATCGAGAGCCTGTACGGTATGCCGGTCATCGCTACGTTAGGGAAAAAACGATGAGCACTCGGATCGATTCGAAACCCCAAGGCCCGGCGCCCGAGGCGTCCGTCGACTCGCAAATCCAGCTCTTGCGCTCGCGCGTCGAGGCGGAGATCAAGAAACCGGCCGTCGTCATGGTTACGTCGGCGCATGCCGGGGACGGGAAGAGCTCACCGCGAGTTCGCTCGCTACGAGTTTCGCTAAATCCGGCCATCGCGCGGCGCTGGTGAGCGAGAACCGCGGGGCCGGTCACGATCTCGATTCCGCGCTCGAGCGCCGCGCTCACGGACGCGTCACCACCGTCGAGTTGCCGCCCGAAAGCGACGACGCCGTCTCGCTCGAAAGCTTGAAGAACTTCGTGGACACGATGCGCACCGGCCACGACTACACGATCGTGGACGCGGGCGCGTTCTCGACAGCAACTCCGCGATGGCGCTGCCGGGCGTCGTCGACGGCATCTTGCTCACCGTTCGCGTCGGCCGAGCCTCGAGCGACAAAGACGAGATGATGGTGCGCATGATCGAGCACTTGGGCAGCAACGTCATCGGCGTCGTCGCGACCGACCCGGCCGCGATCGCGGCTTTCGAGCGCAGCGCCCAGCAAGCGTCCGGTGAAAGCACGCGGCCGCGCCCAGCCGAGCGCAAGCCCGCGCGCGTCCTCGTTACCACGGTCTTGGCAGGCGCGATCTTCGCGGCGCTCGCGAGCTCACCGGCCAGCACGTCATCGACGCTCGCCGGAATACCGGTCGGGCAAGTCGGAGCGCGGGTCCCACAAGCGACCGAGCACGTACGGGACGTCGTCAGCCGGTTTACCGGCGTACCCTGCTGGCGCGCACGAAAGACTGAGGTCCTCTGCCTTCATGCTGAGCCTGGTAACCGGCGGCGCGGGATTTCTCGGAAGCCATTTGGTGAATGCCCTGGTCGACGACGGCCACCGCGTGGTCATCGTCGACAACCTCTCGACCGGGCACGTGCGCAATCTGGAACACGCACTGTCGTCGGGGCGCGCGACCTTCGTGTACGCGGACGTCGCCGCTCCCGCCGAGCGCTTTCGGGAAATTCTCACGAAGGCTGCCCGGGAAAAATTCGAGCGCATCTACCACTTCGCGTCACCCGCGAGCCCCGAAGCGTACCGAGCCGACCCGTGGGGCACGCTTTCGGCAAACTCCGCCGGCACGATGACCTTGATCGACGTCGCCCTCGAGCACCGGGCGCGCTTCCTGTTCGCTTCGACCTCGGAGGTCTACGGCGATCCGCTCGTCCATCCCCACCCGAAAGCTATTTCGGAAACGTCGATCCGATCGGTCCGCGCAGTCAATACGACGAGGGCAAGCGCTTCGGCGAAGCGTGCGTCGCAGCCGCGACCCGCACGCGGCGCCTCGATGGGCGCATCGTCCGCTTCTTCAACTGCTACGGCCCCGGGATGGCAGAAGGCGACGGACGCTTGATTCCCGCTTTGATCGAAGCCTTACAAAACGGCCGGCGCCTTCCGATCCACGGAACGGCTTACGACGCGCTCGATGACCTACGTCAGCGATGCGGTGGAAATCGCACGTTTGGTGATGGAGCGTCCGCAACCGCTCTTAACCCCCGTGAACGCGGGCAACGACGACGAGCGCTCCGTCGGCGACATCGCGCGCGCGCTCGCCTCGATCGCCCAAGTACCCTTCGACCCCGTCGAGCTGCCGGCGCGCGAACAGGATCCGCAGCGCCGCCGGCCCGACTTGACGCTCGCGCGCAGCCTCGGCTGGACCCCTTCGACCTCGCTCGAGGACGGCTTGCGCGCCACCTATCGCTGGTTCCGCGAAGAACGTCTGGCGTTCGCGTAGCGTGAACGCATGCAGACGCTAGAACAAACCGGCTTCGAGTCGCTCCACGTTACGATCGCCGGCGTCGACGGCTCGATTCGCGCGCCGGCGCCGGTCATTTCGGTCTTGAGCAGAGTTCTCGCGCACGCCCGGCGTCCCGCGTCTTCCGTCCCGGCCCGAGCGAGTATCGAAGTCGAGAGCGACGACGTGTCGTGGCGCATTAGCGGCGGCTCCGAAGAAAGCCGCAAGGTCCTGAGTTCGCGCAGCGCCTTGCCGCAAGTCGCCGGCGCGATCGTCTCCTCGCTCGTGTCCGACGTCGCCTCGACGGCGGGCTTGCGCGTCGCGCGCGCCGCCGTCATCGAACGCGACGGACGCGCGGTCGCGTTCGTGGGCGACGACTGGGAATCGTGCATCACGCTGGCGGCGCACCTTCACGTGCGCGGCTGGCGCCTGCTCGGCGGCGACTACGCGCTCATCGATCTCCCTTCGCTCAACGTGCTGGCCACCCGCAAGCTGCTCTACGTCACCTTGTCCTGCGTCGACGAGTTGCCGCTCACGTATCGCCGCGCCGTCGAGGACTCGCCGTGGTATTCGACGCGGCACGACATCGCGTTCTACGCGGTCGACCCGGCGCTCGCGGTGCAGCGCGGCTCCGCCTGGGGCAATTCGGCCGGCTGCGCGCCGTGCTGCGCCTCGACGGCCACGTTTCGGAATACCCCTCGCTCGAGCGCGCGGGCCCGTTCACGATTGCGAACGGCATCGGCAGCGACGATTTGGAGCGGGCCGGCGTCGCCGTGGCGGAGATCAAGCTCGGCGACTTCGTGACGACCTGCGATTTGCTCGAACGCTGGCTCGGCGCGCAGCTGCCGGACTGAGCGGGCTCGATGCAAGCCTTGAAGCATTGGCCGCTCTACCTGATCGCCCGGGTGCTGCCCGCCGCGATCGGTTGTGCCGGCATCGCGATCTACACGCGGCTGCTCGACCCGGGCAGCTTCGGCACGTACGCGCTCCTCTTGAGTACGGCGTTCGGTATCGGCTTGATCGGCTTCTCCTGGATCCGCGTCGCGAGCTTGCGCTTTGCGGCCACGATCGACGCGGAGGGCGAGCCCGCCTTGCTGGTCACCATCGCCTGCGCCTTCGCCGCAACCTCCGCGCTCGTCGCCGCCGTCATTCTACTCGTCGTACGTGTCTACGATCCGAACCTCGGCTGGAACTTAGCGCTCCTGACGGCGGGCTGCGCGATTGCGAGCGCGTGGTTCGAGCTCAACATCACGCTGCTGCAAGCCCGGCTACAAGTTCTGGGCGTCGGGCTGCTCCAGTTGGGCCGCGGGGTCGGTACGCTGCTGTGCTCCGTCGTCCTGATCTACGCCGGTTTGGGAGCTCAGGCGCTGCTCGTCGGCTTCATTGCGGGGAACCTGGCCGGCTTCGGCAGCATTTTCCTGTGGAGAAGCGCGCTCCGCGGGAAGCTCGACGGGGCGCTGCTGCGGCGCTTCTTCCACTTCGGCTGGCCTTCGAGCGCCAGCTCCGTCAGCTACCTTTCGATGACGTTTCAGCGTTACGCGCTCGATGCGGCCGGCGGTAGCGCGGTCGTCGGAATCTACGCCGCCGCGACCGACTTCTCGCAACAGACGGTCGGCCTGCTCATGGGAACCGCAACGCTCGCCGGGCAGCCGCTGGCCTTTCGGGCGCGCGATCTCGGGGCGAAGCGTCAACTGTCCGAGCAAATGCGCAACAACGCGCGCCTGCTCTTCGCGGTGGGATTTCCCGCCGCGGCGGGACTCATCGCCCTCGCCGATCCGATCGCGCAGATCTATCTCGGTCCACGCTTTCACGTCCACGCCGGCCCGCTGATGGCGCTGGCGGCGGGCTCGATCTTCCTTTCGGGATTGCGCGGCGGGTACTTCGAGCAAGCCTTCGAGATCGCGTTCAAGACGCGCGCCGTCGCACTCAACGCGTTCGCGCGCGTCGCGCTGACGGTCGCCTTCAGCCTCTGGCTGATTCCGCGAAGCGGCGCGGTCGGCGCCGCCGTCGCGCTGCTGCTGGCCGAATTCATCGGGCTCCTGATGAGCATCGCCTGGGCGCGGCGGCTCATGCACGTCCCGATTCCGGTCTTGTCCTGGTTCAAGATCGCCGCGGCGACTGCCATCATGGTCGCCGTCCTCGCGCTCGTCCCGCTGCGCACGACGATCCTCGGGCTGGCGATCGCCGTTGCCGCCGGAGCGCTCGCCTACGGCGCTTCGATCGCGCTCCTGCACGTGCGCGGCCTGCGCGCAATCGCGAGTTCGCTTTGGCGCGCGGCGCCGCAGCGACCCGCTATGATTGCGGAACCGCGCGGCACCGCGCTCGCGCCGGCGAGCGAAACGCTCGTTTCGGTCATCGTCCCGGCCTATCAGGCGGAGCGCTTCGTCGCCGGGGCGATCTCTCCGCACTGCGCCAGACGCATCGAGCGCTCGAGGTCTTAGTCGTCGATGACGGTTCGACCGACGGTACGCACGCGCGGCTCGCGGCGATCGCCGATCCGCGGCTGCACGTCTTCGCCGGCCAACGCCGGCACCGCGGCCGCGCGGAACGCGGCCCTTGCCCGGGCACGCGGACGTTATGTCGCGTTCCTCGACGCCGACGATCGCTGGTTTCCCAAGAAGCTCGAGACGGAACTCGCCATCCTCGAGCGCGCGCCCAAGCCCATCGGGATCGCCTACAGCTCGCACTACGCGGTCGACGATCGCGGGGCTCTGCTGCATGCCGCGCCCGTGCGGCGGCATGCCGGCCGCCGATTCGATCTGTTTCTCGACGGCGAAGACTTTCTAATGCCGAGCCTCTGCCTGTTCGACCGGCGCATCTTCGAAGCGATCGGAACGTTCAACGCCGCGCGCTATCACGAAGACCATGACTTCATCCTGCGGGCGAGCCGAAGCTTCCCGATCTACCCGACCGGCCGGCGACTAGCGGTCTACCGTCACTCGACGGCCGGCAAGTGTCGCGCCATCTTGCGCGAATTCGAGCGCGCTCGCGAGGCCGAACTCACGCTCGTCGCGGACCTCGCCGGGCAACTCTCACGAGACGAGGCGCGGCGGCTGCGCGGACGTCGTGCGCTCGCTCTACCTGCGCTTTCTCATGTACGGCTTCTCGGGACACGCCCGGCGTTTGCGCGACGAAGTCGAACTCGCCAGCCTGCGCGCGACGACGAAGGGCCGGCTCGGCTACCTTTTCGCCAAGACGGGCGTCAATCTGCTCGCTCCGGCGCGCCGCACCGTTCAGAGCCTGCACCGCGCGACCCAGCAAGGCCGCTGGCGGCGCCTCTTAGCGCGTGCGAACCTCGAACTGCGTTATGAGTGAGTGCGCGGCCGTCGGCGAATCGATTGCGTCCCGGCGCGCGCCGGCGGCCCGCAAGGTATGCGTCGCCGTACCGACGTTCCAGCGACCCGAACTGCTCGCACGCGTGCTGCGCGGCATCGCCGCTCTGTCGATACCGGACGGCGTGGACCCGCGCGTGCTGGTCCTCGACAACAACCCGGCTCCCTCCGCGTACGAATCGGTCGAAAAGATCGGCGACGGTTTTCCGTTCGAGCTTGCCTACGATCACGTCGCGGAACCGGGACTCTCGTCCGTGCGCAACTTCGCTTTGATGCGGGCGCGCCAAGGTTTCGATTTTCTCGCGATGATCGACGACGACGAGATGCCGCATCATCTGTCGCTTAGCGAACTGCTGCGCGTTCAAGCCGAGACCGGCGCCGACGCCATAATGGGACCGGTGCCGCGCATCGTTCCACCGGACGCGCCGCGCTGGCTGCGTCAGGGAGGCTTCTTCGATCTACCGGTCTACCGGGATCGAGCGTTCATCCGCGACGGCTACAGCGGAAATTGTCTGTTGCACGTCGCCTCGATCGAGAGCTTGGGCCTCAGCTTCGATTCCGCATTCAACTTCGCGGGCGGCGAGGATCTGCTCTTCTTCCGGCAATTGCTGGCGCGCGGTGCAAAGCTGGCCTACGCCCGGCACGCGGTCGCCGAGGAGTTCGTCGGCGCCGAGCGCTTGAGCACGGCCTACATCCTCAAGTTGAATTTTCGCCGCGGCAACACGCTCTCGCTCTGCGACCGTCACCTGGGCGGCCGGCGCGTGCTCGCGACGCGCGCCGTCAAAGCGCTGGGCCGCATCGCACTCGGGACTGCGCGCTTTCTCCCCGGCGTTCTGCGCCGCGGCCGAATCGGCGCCGTCGGCGCCTCCTGCGACATCGCGCTCGGCCTCGGAGCGCTTGCCGGACTCTTCGGCTACACCTACAACGCCTACCGTCGACCAGCGGCTTAAACGGCGGCGCGCTACGTTCCACGCGCGCCGGCCGTGCCCGCCGCTTTCTTCCAGCGCGTCACGGTTTCGGGCGTACCGGCGCTCGCTCGAATCGGATAGGCATAGGCAGCCACGAAAAGGATGGTGCCCAGCGTGTTGTAGTTTCCGAGGTACGTTTCGGTATAGCTGCCCAGGACGAAGTATGCGATGACGAGCAGCGGCCACAGCCCGACCGCGTTGCGTTCTTGTAAGAAAAAGCGCATCGCGCGAATGAGGCTCGCGATGACCGCCGTGCTCAGCGCGACGACGCCGGCAAGGCCCGTGTCGAGGGCCGTTTGCAGGAAGCTATCGTGCGCGTGATACGGCGTCCAACCTCCAGCCTCGACGACGTAGTAGCTCAAATAGTCCTTCGCAACCGGCAATTGGAAAAACGCACCGTACCCGTAGCCGAGGAGCGGGCGCGCCTTGACGGCGTCGATCAGATGGGCCAGAAATCGGCCCGTCCGCTCAACGTTTGCGTTCTCCCGAGAAGGGCGTAGAGCGCCTCCGGATTGAGTCCGGCAAAGGTTGCAGCGGCCACGGCCAGGAGCGCTCCGAGCAGGGCGACGACGCGCGTGACCCCGCCGTAGCTCGGCGACGCGCAAGCCAGCGCGACGGTGCCGAGCGCGATCACCGCAACGCAGTCGAGCAGAGCCGTGGCGGAATCGGAGCCGACTAAGAGGATTGCGCTGAGAACGAGACCCGCAGCCGAGAGGAGCTTGAATTTGCTCCCACGCCGCAGGAGTTGCGTCGCAAAAACGAGGATCGCGAGCGCCATCGCCGCGCCGAGTGCGTTCTTCTCTTCGTACACGCCGTCCCACGGCCCGCTTCCCCAAAACATGCGCGCGCGTCCCGGGGAGACGAAAATCAAGGCGAGGCTCGCGAGCGCGCTGGCACCGAAGAATACGGCCAGAACGTCGAGGAATTCCGTCAGCCGTAACGCGGCGACGACGTAAAGTGCGATCGTCGCCGTTCCGATCAGCTCGATCGAATTCTTGAGCGTGAGCCCCGGATCGACCGACCAGAACGTCGAGATGAAGCAGATCGCGAGAAACATCAGCAAGGGCAGCGAGCCGGCGAGCAAGTTCCGCAGTTCGCGATGCATCGCGAACAGGCGGGCTGCCGCAACCAGATAGGCGACGCCCCAGGCGACCTCGTTCAAAGGCGAGCTGGATTGGTCGATGCCCTGCTTGCCTTGAAGCGCATCGAGCAGCGTCAGCGCGAGCATCGCCAGCACCAGCCACCTGTCGTAGCGACGCTCCACGGGAAGGGGGCGCGGTTTCACCATCCGTGGTACGTCGTGATGCTTTTCGAGAGGCCGAGGAATCGCTCGCGGTAGATGGTCGCCTCGGGGAACAAGCGACGCATCTGCCGCAGCGTCAGCAGGCGCACCGAAGCGACGATCTCGCGCGCGCGTGCCGGATCCCGTTCGCGCGGAATCCAGCGGAGGCGTGCCCGCGTCAGCAAGAACGTGCGCAGGGCCAAGGGCATGAACTGGAAGCCCGGGACGAGGAAGTGCGGCTCGATCGGAAAGCGCGCGTTCGGCGTCTGCACGAAGTAGCGCTTGGCCACCCGGCGAATTTCATCGGCCATGCGCCGCTGATCTTCGAACGTCCCGACGTGTTCGATCACCGAATTTGAGTAGACGACGTCGACGCTCGCGTCGGGGAAGGCGCTCAGATCGCGCGCGTCGCCGACGCGGGTCTCGAAGCGCCGGTCGCCGCTTGCTTGTGCGTTGAGGTTGAGAATGATGACGGTGACCCCGTCCTCGGCCAACTCCGACTTCTTCCAAAAATCCGCGGTGCCGCCCACGTCGAGGATGGTCACGGGTTTCGGCAAGCGTGCGACCAAGCCGGTAAAAAATGCTAACCTTCGCGCCCGAAGTCGAGCGGCGAGCGAGCCGGGGGAACGATGGTCGGCGACCCGAGAGAAGATCGACACGCAACAATTTCTTTCGCCGTGAATCGCGCGATTGCTCCTGCACTCTGCGGTGAGTCACGCGATTCGTTCGAGGCGCCCTCCGCCGCGGCCCCGAAGGCGGAGTGCGGTCCGGGCGTAGACGCAAACGCAAAGGGAGGCGCGACGGGTGAGTTCCAAGCGAATGGACTTCGCCGGAGGTCGAGATCGAACCGGGAGAACTTTCACCGGTCGAATGGCTTTGTCGCGCGTTGCCCCCGATCGTGGCGTACCGGCTCGCCACGCGAATCGTGATGCGAAGGCGAGCTCCGCGCGGCGTTCCCTTCGTTACCACCACGATTACGGGCGCACTCTACGCGATGCGCAGCGGCGACGTGCTCGCCGATCAGGTGGAAAGCCTGCGGGTTTTGGGACTGGCGCGTGCAAGCGCTTGCGTTTGCGAGTTTTGTTCTGACGGCGGATGCATCGTCGAGGTCGGGGCTAACAGCGGTACGGAAACCGTCGGCTTTGCAGATATCGTCGGATCCGCGGGACGGGTCGTCGCGTTCGAACCCGAGCCGGAGATCTATCGGACCCTCGCTGCCAACGTCCTCCTCAACAAATTTACGAACGTCAGACTCACGCAAGCAGGCTGCGGCGGATCGCAACGGACGCATGCGCTTCGTGCCCGCGCCGTCGGGTCCCAATTCGGGACAAGGCTACGTCGACGCGTCGGCCGATGCCGAAGCGTCTTTCGTTGAGGTCGAGGTCACGATGCTCGACGCGCTGACGAGCGCGCTCGGTGCCGTAGCGCTGATGGTCGTCGACGTCGAGGGTTGACGAGATCGGCGTACTGCGCGGTGCCCGCGAATTCGTGCGGCGGCACCGCCCACCTCCATGGTCGTCGAAGCGGTTTCGGCCCAGCTGCATCGGGCAGGCGCCGGTTTGGCCGACTTGCTGGCCGAACTCGAGGCCGCGGGTTATCGCATCTTCGAGATTAACCGCTTGTCCCTGCGCCCGTTCGAAACGGCGCGAGCCGGGAGGGATTACCACAAGAATTGGCTCTGCCTTCCGCTCGAACGCGCCGGCGATGCGCGCCGCGCCGGTCGCATCATCCTGCGCTGCGCTTTCACACCCGGCGTCGCGCGCCTCAATCCGCTCAAGCGCTGTCCGTAGGATGGCGCCCGCGCAGCGGGACGTGCGGACGCATGGCAAATAGCCCCGGCGCTCTGCCGGCAGCGGGTTGCCGGCCGACATCGCCGGTGCGCACGTCGACGTTCTCGCCTTCGACGACGTCGTCGCTGCGATCGTCGCGCGCGCCGTCGCCCGCGGGGCGCCGGCATACGTCGTCACGCCGAACGCCTATCACGTCGTTCTGTTTCAACGCGACGCCTTGCTGCGCGAAATCTACGACCGAGCCTTCTCGTCGTGCCCGACGGCGTGCCGCTCCTATGGGCCGCCGCGTTGCTCGGGACGCCGCTGCCCGGACGCGTGAACGGACGGATCTGTTCGAAGCCCTCTGCGAGTGCGCGGCGCGCGGGGCTTGCGGGTATTCTTGTTGGGCGGACGCCAGGGCGCGGCCGCGGCGGCGGCGGTCCGACTGTCGGCTCGACACCCGGAGCTCAACGTCTGCGGAACGTATTGTCCGCCGTTCGGTTTCGAGAACGATGCGACCGAAAACGCGGCGGTCCTCGCCGCGCTCCAGCGCGCTCGGCCCGATTTGCTTTTCGTCGGCCTCGGCGCGCCCAAACAAGGATCCTGGATGTACCAGAATTGCCCGCGGCGGAGTACCGGTCGCCCTCGGCATCGGCGTGAGCTTCGAACTGGTGGGCGGAATCGTCGCGCGTGCTCCCCGCTGGATGCAACGTGCGGGGCTCGAGTGGCTTTACCGATTGGGCGCCGAACCGAAGCGCTTGTGGCGGCGCTATGTTTTGGAAATACGGCATTCTGCCTCTTGTTGGCAAAGCCGCTGGTCGCGCGGCGCCCCCCCAAGCCCCGCCGCCCGCAGTAACGGCCGCCGCGCGGCGCAATACCTCAAATTGGGGTATTTTCCGGACGGACCGCCGCCGCATGCTTTCGCCTCGCGAAAGGGCGCAAAGGACTGGCCCAATTTAGGGGATGTGCGCTCGCTCGTTTGCCGATACAATGGTCCCTTAGGAGGCCGGCCGGGCGATGCATTTTTCCGGGCTCCGCGCACGCGTCGGCGACTCAAGTCGCGCCGTTTCCCTGCCGTGGAGTCTCGGCGCACGGACGCCTACGAACGCCGGCGACGATCGACCAGCTCTTCTCTCAGCGCGCGACCGAACCCCCCCGCGCGATCGCCGCGATGCCGGCGGTTTCGAAATCACATACGCTGAGCTCGAACGAGAATCCAACCGGATAGCCAATCACTTTAAATCGCTGGGCGTGCGACGCGGCGGAGCCGTCGGAGTCGCGTCGACGCGCTCGCCCGAACTGCCCGCGGCGCTACTTGGGATCTTGAAGGCCGGCGGAGCTTACGTTCCACTCGATCCGGCCTATCCGCGCGAGCGGCTCGCTTCGCTGGTCGAGGACGCGGCGATCGATTTCGTACTCACCGTCACGGACGCGAGCGCTTTGGCGGAATGAACGCAGCGTGCGTGAAGTCACGGATTCGCACGCGGCATCCGCGGAACGGCAGGACGCGGGTACGAGCGCGACCTCACTGGCGTACGTCGCGTACACTTCGGGTTCGACCGGCCGGCCGAAAGGCCTAGCGGTAGAACATCGCGGCGTCGTCCGCCTCGTGCGCAACACGAACTACGACAACATCGTTCCCGGAGATTCTCTTGCACCACGCACCACTCGCATTCGATGCTTCGACGTTCGAAATCTGGGCGCCTTTACTCAACGGCGCGCGCCTCGTCATCCCTCCGGCCGGTTTGCTCACGATGACGAACTGGCGGCGACGATCGACGCCTTCGGCGTGACCACGGTCTTCCTCACGTCCGCCTTCTTCGCACGCTTCGTCGAGCCACCGCCCGCGCAGCCCTCGTTGCGATGCATGATCACCGGCGGCGAGGTGTTGTCGATCCGGCCCGCGCGACGATTTCCGAGTCGTTCCCGGACTGCCGCCTGATCCACGCCTACGGTCCGACCGAGAACACGACTTTCAGTACGGCTCGCGAAATTTCGCCCGAAGATACAAGCAGTCGGCTTCCGTTCCGATTGGCCGGCCGATCGCCAATTCGAGCGCTTACGTGCTCGACGCCGAGCTGCAGCCCGTGCCAGAGGGTGAGACCGGCGAACTGTGCGTGGGCGGCGACGGCGTCGCCCTCGGATACCTCAACGCGCCGGAACTTACAGCGGAACGTTTCGTCGCCGATCCCTTCGTCGCCGATCCGCCGGCCCGGCTGTACCGGACGGGCGACGTGCGCGCTTCCGGCCGGACGGATCGCTCGAATTCTCGGACGCACCGACGAGCAGGTGAAGGTGCGCGGTTACCGCATCGAGCTCGCTGAAATCGAAGTTGCTCTTGCGCAGGGGATCCGGGCGTAAGAAGACGCGGCCGTTCAAGTTGTGGCCGAACGCGATGGCGACAAGGATATCGTCGCGTACGTCATCGTGCTGCGCCTGCGACATCGGCTCGACGAAAGCACTCTGCGCAGACATCTGGCGAGTCGTTTTGCCGTGCTACATGCTACCGCATCGCATTACGATCCGCAGCTGAGCTGCCACTCGAGCCGTGCGATGGAAGGCTGACCCGCGCTGCACTGGCCGACCTGCCGTCGCCGCTCGAGTTCCGCCCGAGCGAGGGCCGGGGCGCCAAATTTTTCGCGCGAACCCAAGAGTGCTGCGCGCGCGAGCAAGCAATCCTCGAGATTTGGCGCGAGGTTCTCGGTCTGCGAACAAGATCCCGGGCGCGACGAGAACTTCTTTGACCTGGGCGGCGATTCGTTGAGACTGCTAACACACCGTTCACGCTGCGTCTTTCCGAACGCGTGAACGTCAACGTCTGCGCCACGGATCTGTTGGAACACACCACGATTCGCAAGCTTGCCGCGTTTCTCGAACGGGCGGAAGGCCGCTCGTGAATATCGGCGCCTCTCCTGCCGCTCGCACAGATCGCGTGGCCGGAGAATCCCGCGCGCGCCTCCGGAACTCTTGCGCTCAACTTTTTCCGCCCTCGGTCGTCGCCTGCGAAATGCGCGAAACCGCCGACTCCGCCTTGCTCTTGCCCGAAGAAGCGGGCAGCTGCGATGGAGGTTTCGGCCCAAGCGCCTCGCGGAGTTTGCGGCCGGCCGGCTCTGCGCGCGGCGGGCACTTGGCGAGATCGGCTTCGCGGGTTTTGCGCTGCGCCAGAACGCCGACCGCACGCCGCGCTGGCCGGACGGCATCGTCGGCAGCATCACGCATACGGTCGGCTTCTGCGGCGCCGTCGCCGACAAGCGCACGAACGTTGCCGGACTCGGCGTCGATGCGGAGATCGTCGCCCGCGTCGCACCGGAGCTGTGGCCGCAAGTTTTTACTCTCGGCCTGTGAGTTCGGGGGGAGCTTGCAGCACTCGGTGCCGCGCAACGTCGAGCGTCTCGCGGCTCTGGCCTTCAGTGCGAAGGAAGCGTTCTATAAGTGCTCAATTCGGGCTTGACGGCGCGCTGGCTCGAGTTCCACGACGTGCGCGTCGAAGTACGGCCGGAAGGCTGCGTCGCACGGGTTCTCCTTCGTCTGTCGTACGCTCTGCCTCGACGCGAGCAACCTGTGATTCTGTGCGCGGCCTGGCCGCTGAAGGCCGCTACCGCTTCGACGGTGCGCTGGTCGTCACGGGTATCGTGATCGACGTCAAGGATGCGAGCGTTCTTTTGCGCCTCGGAATCCGCTGGCTTTTTGTCGCTAAATGAAAGCTACGCTCTATCGCACCCGAGTCACCAGCCTGCGCCGTCGCGATCGTCGGCTGTGCCGGACGTTTTCCCGGCGCCGCCAACGTTGCAACCCTTTGGGAGAACCTGTGCGCCGGCGTCGAAAGCGTTCGCACGTTTACTGAGGAGAGCTGGAAGATGCGTTTACGCCCGAACGTGCGCGCGCCGCGAATTCGTGCGATCGCGCGCTTGATCGCGTCGACGAGTTCGATGCCGCATTCTTCGGCATGCATGCGCGCGAAGCGGAACTAACCGACCCGAACACCGCATCTTTTGGAGTGCTGCTGGCAGGCACTCGAGGATGCGGGATACGATCCGGCAGCGTACGGCGGCCTCATCGGAGTTTATGCCGGATGCAGCAGGCTCGTATCTCCTGCGCAATGTCTTGGCGAACGGGGCCTCGTCGAACGATTCACGAGCGATTATCAGGTCGCTAGTTATCCTGAGTTCTCGCCGCCGGTTACGACTTTCTTCAACCCGCGTTGCGTACAAACTCGATCTGCGCGGACCGGCGATGACTTTGCAGTCGGCGTGCTCGACCTCGCTGCTCGCCGTGACGCAGGCTTGTCAAGCGCCATGCTGGGTCAGGCCGACCTGATGCTCGCGGGCGGAGTCTCCATTTCGTTTCCGCAACGGCGGGGCTACGTTTACCAAGAGGGCGGGATGGTTTCGTCCGACGGTCATTGCCGAACGTTCGACGCGAGCGCAAGCGGCACGATCTTCGGGGACGGCGCGGGGTCGTCGTCTTGAGGCGCCTCGACGACGCGTTCGCGACGGCGATTCGATTTACGCTATCATTCGCGGCTTCGGCGTCAACAACGACGGCTCGGACAAGGTCGGCTATACCGCGCCGAGCACGGGGACAAACCCTGCGCTGCGAGCGGCATACGCGATGGCACGATCGAGCCGAGCACGGTCGGCCTGGTCGAATGTCACGGCACGGGAACGCCGCTCGGCGATCCGATCGATTGGCGGCACTGTGCCGCGCTATTCGTCCGTGCACCGGAAGCAAAAACTGCGCGCTCGGTTCCGTAAAAACCAACATCGGCCATCTCGATGTCGCATCGGGCGTGACGGGGCTCATCAAGGCCGCGCTCGCGGTCCGCTCGGGCACGATTCCGCCAACGTTGCATTTCGCGTCACCGAACCCCCACATCGACTTCGGCGGTCCGTTCTTCGTCAACCGAACCGACGTGGCCGATCGAGGGTCCGACGCGCCGGGCCGCCGTCAGTTCCTTCGGTGTCGGGGGCACGAACGTCCACGTCGTTCTCGAATCGGCGCCGGCCAAGCGGCGGCCGAGGGCGAGACCCAACGCCGCAACTACTCGTCGTCTCCGCGCCGGCGAGACCGCATTGCGGAACGCTTGCGGTGGGCTCGCCCAACATCTGCGCAACGGCAAGGGCCAGCGGCTCGAAGACGTCGCGTACACGCTGCAAGTGGGTCGCCGGCCATTCCCTTGCGCTGCGCGCGGTCGCCGCTCGCGCGGAGGCGGCTGCCGTGCTCGAACGTCCAGAGCCGTCTCGTGCGGACGCGCGGGAGCGGCGAACCGGTCGTCGTTTCATCTTTCCCGGCCAAGGCGCGCAGTATCTCGGCATGGGGCGCGATCTCTACCGCGCCAGTCCGGTTTCGCGGCAGCGATCGATCGCTGCGCGGAAATCCTCAGCCACTCATCGGCGCCGATCTGCGAGACATTCTGTACGCGCAAACCGACGCCGAGCGATCACGTCTACGGAGATCGCTCAACCGGCGATGTTCGCCGTCGAATACGCGCTTGCGGAACTGCTGCGCAGTACGGCATCGTGCCGGCCGCGCGCGGACACAGCGTCGGGGAATTCGTCGCGGCCTGCTTGCCGGAGTCTTCTCGCTCGAGGACGCGCTGGCAGTCGTCGCAGAACGCGGCCGGCTAATTCGCGCTCGTGCCAGGCGCGATGCTGGCGGTCCGCGCTGCCGAAGAGACGCTCGAACCGTTCCTCGGCGCGGCGCTCGACTGGCGGCGGTAAACGCTCCCGAATCTGCCGTCGTAGCGGGACCGAAGAAGCGTCGGTGCTTCGAGGAGCGCCTAAACCGCATCGGCTTTGCCGGCGCTTACAAACCTCGCACGCCTTTCATTCGTCGATGATGGATCCGGCGATTGCTCCGCTCGCGAGGCGCTGCCGCGTCGGCCGTGCGCCGTCGAATCCGTACGTTCGGGCGTCACCGGCAAGTGGATCAGCGGAACAGGCGACCTCGCCCAGTACTGGGCGCGGCACTGCCGCAAGCCGGTGCGCTTTGCCGACGCGCTGCAAACGCTGATGGACTCCGGCGTCGACACTCTGGTCGAAGTCGGGCCCGGTGCAACGCTCGCGACGTTCGCCTTCAAGGTGCTGCAAAAGGAGACCGCGCGCGTCATCCGGTCGCTGCCCGGCAGCGAGCGCGAGCGCCCCGACCTGGAGGTCGTGCTCGAAGGGCTCGGCCGCTTCTGGCCCTGGCGCAAAGCCGGCTGGAACGCGCTACACGCAGGCGCCGTTCGCAGGCGCGTTTCGCTACCGACCTATCCCTTCGAACGCCGGCGCTATTGGCTCGAGCCGACGGTGGCGACGCTCCCCGCGGACCTCAGTTGCCCCCTCCATCGCGGCAAGCCGGCCCATCACGCCGATAACCCATGCACCAGAGCACCGAGACCACGATGGCGTCCGGAAGCGCCGCGGTGCGGAGCGAACTCGTCTCCCTTTTGGAAGACCTTTCCGGCGAAATTTGGACCTCCCTCCGCCAATACGACGTTCCTCGAACTCGGATTCGATTCGCTTTCCCTGGGCCGTTTCGTCCAGGCCGTTCAATAGCGCTTCACCGTGAACCTCACCTTCCGCCAGCTCCTCGGTGAGTTGCCTTCGGTCGCCGCACTATGCCGACTACATCGTCCCGCAGCTGCCGGAGTCCGAAATGCCAAAACCGCACCGGATCCAGGCAAAACGGCGGCGGCGCTGTCCGCCGGTGCGCCGCGCGGCCGCGCAATCGAAGCGATGATGCGCGAACAGCTGAATGCGATGCAGCAACTGATGCAGCAGCAGCTGCCGGCCCTCTAGCCTCGGCCTCGATCCCTGCGACCGGCGCAACCGGAACCGAACCGGAAATCGCCGAGGGCCGAAGTCGACGACACTCCGTCCGAACTGCCCTCGTGCTTCGAGCCTTTCGCTATCGCCGGTCCACCAAAGCCGACGTGACGCCCGCGCAGCGAGCGCACATCAACGATCTCGTGGCGCGCACCGTCGGCCGCACTGCCGAATCGAAGCGGCTGACGCAGCGCTACCGCGCGGTACTCGCCGATCCGCGCGCCGTCGCCGGATTTCGCAGCGAGTGGAAAGAGATCGTCTATCCCTGATCACCCGCGTCGCGCAAGGGGTCGCGGCTCTGGGACGTAGACGGCAACGAATACGTGGATCTGGTCAACGGCTACGGCCAGACGGCCTTCGGTCACGCCGCGGATTTCGTGGTCGCGGGGGCGAAGCGCAGCTCGAGCGCGGCTTCGCCATCGGCCCGCAGACCGAGCTCGCCGGCAAGGTGGCCGCGCTGTTCTGCGAACTGACCGGCAACGAGCGCGTAACGTTCTGTAATACCGGGTCCGAAGCGGTGATGGCCGCGATGCGGCTTGCGCGAACGGTGACCGGCCGCAACAAGGTCGTGGTGTTCGACGGCGACTACCACGGCCAGTTCGATGAGGTGCTGGTCAAGGGCGTGCGCAGGCCCGCGCCGCTCGGTGCCCGTGGCGCCGGGCATTCCCGCGGCGGCGGTCGAGAAACATGGTCGTGCCGTACGCCACACCGGAAAGCTTGGAGTGGGTGCGCGAGCACGCGTCCGAACTCGCCGCGGTCATGGTCGAGCCGGTGCAGAGCCGTCACCCGGACCTGCAGCCGTTCGAATTCTTGCGTGCCGTGCGCGCCCTCACCGCCGCCCGGCACGCCTTCGTGCTCGATGAGGTGGTGACGGGATTTCGCATCCACCCGGGCGGCATGCAGGCGCTCGCCGGCATCCGCGCCGACATGGCGACCTACGGCAAGGTGGTCGGCGGCGGCCTGCCGATCGGCATCCTCGCCGGCAAGGCGCGCTTCATGGATGCCCTCGACGGCGGCGCTGGCAGTTCGGCGATGCTTCGGTCCCGGAGGTCGCGCCACGTTCTTCGCCGGCACCTTCGTACGCCATCCCCTGGTGCTCGCCGCCGCGCTCGCGGTCCTGCAACACATGAAGCGCGAAGGGCCCGCGCTGCAGGAGCGACTCGCCGCGCGCACGCGCACTCCTGGCGGCGGATCAACGCCTGTTCGGGCGGCGCGGGATCGGCGCGCGCATCGAAAGCTTCGGCAGCCTGTTCCACTTCAAATCCGCCGGGAGGACCCCTCGCCACGCTCCTCTTCTATCACCTGCGCCTGCGCGGCATTCACATCCAGGACGGCTTCCCCTGCTTCCTCACCACCGAGCACTCGGACGCCGACCTTGGCACATCCGCGAGCCTTCAGCGAGAGCGTCGAGGAGCTTGCCGTCGGGATCCTCCCCGGCGCGCCCGCGACGGCCGTGCGGCCGCCACGGCCGAGGTCCGCTGACCGAGAGACAGACGCGAGATCTGGCTCGCGGCGCAGATGGGCGATGAAGCCTCCTGCGCGTTCAACGAGTCGGTGAGCCTGCGGCTGCGCGGTGAACTCGATGAGCGCGCCTGCGGCGCTCACTCGATCGCGTTTTCGCGCGCCACGACGCCCTGCGCACCTGCTTCGGCGCCACCGGGGAGATGATCGCGTGAGCCCGCCGCGCGCCGAGCTTCGCGCTGCGCGACCTCTCGGCGAGGCCGCGAGCGGACGGACGCGCTCGCGCGCCTCCTCGCGCGGATGCGCAGCCCTTCGACCTACTCAACGGCCCGCTCGCGCGTGGCAGCTCGTCGCGTCTGGCCGGAGCACCACGTGCTCCTCTTCACCGCCCATCACATCGTCTGCGACGGCTGGTCGATCAACGTGATCCTGACGAGCTCGCGAACGCTCGAGCCTGCGTGCCGCGCGCGAACGCCGCAGCTGCCGCCGGCCCTCGCCTTCGGCGTACGCGCGTGCGCAGGCGCGGCGCGACCCGGAGAGGTGGCGCAGACGAAGCATTCTGGCTGGAGCGCTTCCGCGAGCCGGTCGCGCCGCTGGAGCTGCCCACCGACCGGCCGCGGCCGCCGCTCAAGTCCTATCGCGGCGCGACCCGCACGATCCGCCTCGATGCGCGCCGTACCGCGCCATCAAGCAGGGCGGGAGCGAAGACCGGCAGCACGCTCTTCGTCACCCTGCTCGGTGCCTTCCAAGTGCTGGTCGGCCGATGAGCGGCCAGCGTGAGGTCGTCATCGGCGTGCCGACCGCCGGGCAGTCGACTGCTCGGCGATGCGAACCTGGTCGGGCATTGCGTCAACTTCCTGCCGATCCGCGCGCGCTGGAAACAGCGCAACGGCCGGCGAGCACCTGCCAGCCTCGCCCGCGGGTGCTGGATGCCGCCGAGCACCCAATACACCCTGGGCACGCTGGTGCGCTCGCTGGCGCAGCCGCGCGAAGCAAACCGCATCCGCTCGCGGAGATCCAATTCAACCTCGAGCGCCTGTCCGAAGGCTCGCGCTGCTGGCTGGCGCCGAGGTAGACCCGAACCCCAAGGCCCACGTCATGTTCGATCTGTTCCTCAACATCATCGAAGCGGGGACGGCCTGCGCATCGACTGCGACTACAACACCGATCTGTTCGATGCGGCCACGATCGATCACTGGCTCGAGTGCTACAGAGATGCTCGATGAGATCGCTCGCGACGCGTCGCACCGATCGGCAGCGTCACCTATCGCCCGCTGCCGAGCGCCGCGTGCTCGCAGGCTTGAACGACACGAGCCGAGTTCCCCGCAAAGGGCTTCCACGATCTCATCGTCGCCGCGCGCGGGGAAGCGATCCGCCGTGCGTTTCGGCGCCGGCGGGTGACATACGCGCAGCTCCAACGCCGAGTGACCAGACTGCCGCACTCCTGTCGCGCTCGGAGGGCCCGGCCGTCGCGTCGCCGTTGTGTCGAGCGGTCGCCGGAGCTTCGGTGGCCCTCTTCGCAGTGCTCGCGGCCGGCTGCGCCTACGTGCCGCTCGACCCGACCCACCCGCGGCGCGCCTGCGCCACATCCTGGAGGACGCCGGCGTGGCGGCACTCATCACCGACGGGTCGGTGGATCCTGCGATCGTTCCGGCCGGCGTCGAGATGGTCGACTGCGCGAGACTGCTCGCCCCGGCGTCGTGCCGGCGCAAGCGCGACCGTGCGCTCGACGATGCTGCGTACGTCATCTACACCTCCGGTCAACCGGCGAACCCAAGGGCGTCGAGGTCGCGCACACTTCGGTGGTCAACTTCCTCGCCGCCATGGCGAGAAACGCGCGCTGTCGACACCGACATGCTCCTCGCCGTAACGACGGTGTCGTTCGACATCGCAGCGCTCGAACTGTACTTGCCGCTCGGTCGCGGCGCGACCGTCGATCGCCCCGCGCGAAGAGCTCGCCGACGCCTTGCCCTGTGCACCGGCTGAGCACCCGGGCGCGACGGTCATGCAGGCGACGCCTGCGCTGTGGCGCGTGCTGCTCGAGGGGGATTCGCTTCGCCGCCGGGTTTCAAGATGCTCTGCGGCGGTGAAGCGCTTCCGCGCGAGTTCGCACGGCGCTGCTCGCCGGCGGCGGGGGCTGTGGAACGTCTACGGTCCGACCGAGACGACGATCTGGTCGTCCTGCGGGAAGGTCGAGCCGGCGACGAACCAATCAGCGTCGGAAAGCCGATAGCCAACACGCAGTTCTACGTGCTGGACCGGAGCGGCAGCCGGTGCCGCCCGGGCGCCGGACAACTCCATATCGCCGGAGAGGGCGTGGCGCTCGGATATGTACGGCCGTCCTGAACTTACCGCGCAGAAGTTCGTCGCAAACCCGTTCGGCGCCGGGCGCATGTACCGAACGGGCGACCTCGCGCGCGTGGCTCCAACGGCGGGTACAGATCCTCGGGCGGCTCGATCACCAGGTGAAGCTTCGCGGCTTCCGCATCGAGCTCGGCGAGATCGAATCTGGTTCGCGCAAGAGCGGCCTCACCGAAGTCGCCGTCGTGCTGCGCGAAGACACACCCGGCGATCGGCGGCTGGCGTGCTACTAAAACGCCGGATAGGCAGCCTCCGAGCCTCGCTTCGCCGCGCTGGTCGCCGGGCGTTGCCGGACTACATGATCCCCGCGCTTGGGTCGCTCACGGATGCCGCTCTCTGCCGCCGGCAAGGTCGACCGCAAAGCGCTCCCGCCGGTTCCGCGCGCGGTCTAAAGGGCGTTCCGTGCGCCGGCGACAGCGACCGAAATCACGCTGGCGGGAATCTGGACGGACGTTTTGCATGTGGAGCGCGTGGCCTGGACGACGATTTCTTCGCACTCGGAGGCGACTCGATTCAGCTCTTCCAGATCACGGCGCGCGCCAACGAAAGCGGTGGGCTTCCCGCCAAAGAATTGCTGCGCCGTGCCGACGCCGCCTGGCTCGCCATCTCGATGCGAATCCGGACCGCGTCGCACCCACGCCGTTCCACCGCCGCCGCCGGCCACCGGCCCGAAGCGGTCACGGCACGGTGAGCGAACGGACGCCGCGTGGCGGCGGCGCTCAATACTATGCCAAGGCGAACCGCTAGGTCGCTGAACGGCGAACGGCACCGGAATTCCGTGTGCTCGCAATCGCAAAAGCGCTTCTGGTTCGAACGGCTCGAGCCAGACAACCCCGCACTCAACGTAGCGGTACGCTGGCGTCTCGAGGGCACGTTCCACGCGCACCTCGAGGAGGCTTGGCGGCTCATTATCGCTCGCCACGAAACACTGCGAACGCTTTCTCGAACATTGACGGCGAGCCGCGTCAGGTTATCGAACCCAAGGTTGCATTTCACATTCCGCTCGTCGACTTGACCGCGTTATCCGACAAGGAAGCGCCGAGGGCGGAGCGCTTCACGCTCTGAAGCGAACAAAACCTTCGATATGACGCGCGCGCCGCTGATGCGCGTACCCACATTCGCGTCCGCGCACAGGTCTCGATGATTTTAGTCACGACGCACCAGGGGTGCCGATGGCTGGTCCGTCGGCATCTCGCCGCGAGATGGGCGAGATCTGCGCAGCGCTGAAACCGGCCGCGCGCCCGCGCTCCCGCCGCTCTCCGCAACGTACAGGGACTATGCCATGTGAGAGCGGGAGTGGCTTGCCGCTGCGGCCACGTACCGCGAGGAGCTTCTGGGAGGCCGCTGGGAGGATTCAGCAGTTCGAGATCCTCCCCGACAAGCCACGCCTCCGGTTCAAACGCCCAACGAGATCGTTTCAGAGCTGCTCGACCGCGAGCTCACAGATGCGCTCGCCGAGCTTGCCCGAAAAAACCGGAGTGCACGTTGTTCATGGTCGCGTACGCCGCGCTGCTCGCTCTCCTGCACCGTTTTTCCGGCCAGACCGATATCACGTTGGCACGCAGCTAGCCGGGCGCGACGAGGTCGCATTCGAACGGCTCGTCGGTACATTCGTTAACACGGTGGCGCTGCGTACCGACGTCGGCGGCGATCCGAGCTTCGGCGAACTCCTCGACGCGCGCGCGATACGGTCGCCGATGCGTAGGAGCTGCGCTCCGTTCCGCTCGAAGACCTGATCCAAATCGTAAACCCCCAGCGCGACTTCACCGACAACCTGTTCTCGGTCAACTTCATCTTTCAGCGTTCTTTCATCAAGAACGACACGTACGGGAGCTTCAGACTCGTCGACCTGCCGTCACGCTCGGCCGGACCGATCTGCGACCTGAACTTCTTCATGGTCGAACGCCCCGAGGGCTGGCGCGCTCGTGCGAATATGATCTGCGACGTTTTTACGAGCGAGACCGTCGATGCGATGATCGCACGCTTCGCTGCCTTGCTGGCGCACGTGGTTGCCGATCCCACTCAAAGGATCTCCGACGTTCCGTTGATGGACCACAACGAGCGCACGGCGGTTTTCGCCGGCGGCCGCGGTGCGAGTTCGCGCACGCTACCTGGGCACGGTCTCGCTGGGCAAGCCGAACGAACCGCCCACGCGGTCGAAGGTATCGCTCCGTCACCGAGGCGAAAGTTGCAGCGTCCCTCTCGGAGCTGCTCGGCCGCAGCGGCATCGATCGCGAGACCGATATTTTCTTGATCGGCTTTCCGTCGCCGCTGGTGCTCCGGTTCGTGTCGCGCGCGAACCAAACGTTCGGCATCGAGTTCGCCCTGCGCGAGCTGTTCGAACGCCCGACAATCGCCTCCATCGCCGAATACATCGACGCCCTTGCAACGCCTGCGGAGCGCCCTTCCGAAGAGTCGCCGATCCTGACGCTTAACCGCGGAGGCCGGCGCACGCCGTTCTTCTTCATGCACAGCGACCTCTTCAGCGGCGGCATGTACTGCCGCCGGCTCGCCGCCGGATCGACCCCGAGCAGCCGATCCAAGCGGTTGCGGCGCACGGGACGGCCGGCTTGCCGCTCTTCGAGACGATCGAAGCGATGGCGCGCGACTACCTGCCGCGATCCGTGCGGTTCAGCCGAGTGGTCCGTACCGCCTAGGCGGCTTCTGCGTGAGCGGGCTCGTCGCGTACGAAGTGGCGCGTCTGCTGGAGGCGGAAGGCGAAAGCGTCGAGCGCCTCGTGCTCGTGAACGCCTCGCCGATGCTGGCCCGGCGCGTTTCGCTCATCGACGCCGTGCTGCGCCGTATCGCCTCGAACGCCGCTCTGGCCCCGAAGCTGCGCGACACGCTGTGCTACAATTTGGCGCGCTTTCACGCCGCGCTGGTGCTCGGGCCCGGAGCGCTGCTCAAGCTTGCGCGCTACGCACTGGACGAACCGCCTGCGCCCGCGGCCGGAGGGGCTCACGCAGACCGGCGGCGACCCCGAACCCTTCGCGAAACGGCGCGGGGCGCGCGAGACGGAGAACTCTTTCGCCCACATCGCCGCCGGCTCCTAGTACATCCAAAAAAGTACGGTGGTGAAGTAACTTTGGTGTGGGCCGAGGATCAAGACACGGTCGAGGACGACCCGACTGCGGGCTGGGGGCCGTCGCCGCCAGCGTGCGGATCGTTCGCATGGGCGGAGGCCACATCGCGGGGCTCAACGAGCGCATCGCCGAGCTTGGCATCCGCCACGGAGGAAGCGCTGCATGGCTGAGGGCGAGATGCGGTCTCGCGTCGCCGTTGTAACGGTCAGCTTCTGGCGCGACTTCGAACTCTGCCGGGACCTCAACGCCAGCGTCATGCGCTTCTGGCCGGCATCGACCATCCACTACGTCATCGTCGACCGGCGCGATCTCGAGCTGTTTAGCGTCCTCGAGAACGAACGCACCGTCGTCTCGGCGGTCGAGGAGGTCATCCCGCCGGGGTACTTCAAGCTCGCCTTTTCGAAGCGCTGGTGGCTCTCGACTGCCGCGCTGCGACCGGCGCTCGGCTGGCTCGTTCAGCAGCTCGTAAAAATCTCGTTCGCACTTGCGGCCAAGGAGGACGTGCTCGTCAACGTCGACTCGGACGTGCGCTTCATCCGGCCGGTCGACCCCGGGCTCTTCGTGCGCGACGGCCTGACTCGCATGTACCGCTTGCCCGACGGCATCGTCGCGGGCATGAACCACGTGAAGTGGCACCGCAACGTTACGCGCCTGCTCGGCGTGCGAGCGGATGCCGTGCCGATGGCCGATTACGTCGGCAACATGATCAGTTGGAACCGGCGCGTCGTCGGCGAGGTCTGCGAGCGGATCGAAGCGGTGACGGGCCTCCCCTGGCACGTCGCGTTCACGCGCGGCCGGCAGGTCTCCGAGTACCTCGCCTACGGGCTCTTCGTCGACAAAGTCGCCGGGCGCGAAGCGGCCGGAGTTTGGGTGGACGAACGCTCCTGGTGTCACACCTATTGGGGGCCGGAGCCGCTGACTGCCGAAGCGATGCCGGCTTTCGTGCAGCAGCTGCGCGACGACGATCTCGCCTTTTCAATCGCCGGCTACACCGGAACCGCGCCGGACGTTGCAAACGCGGCCACCGCGCTCGTCACGCGCTTGGCGGAGGCGTCAGGTCCCGGGGCGGCGGAACGCGCAACGGCGTCGGCTTAGCAGGAGCCCGACGACGGCTTGAACGCGCGAATCCACTGCACGTACATGTACTCGGGCCAGGGATTCGAGGGCGCCGTGGAATGCGGATCGAGCCAGCTTCCGGGCGCGCCGATCTGGAACATCGTCATGAGCTCTTTATCGGGCGAACCTTGCGTCAGATCCGGCGCGCCGCTGTGTCCGGCGACGGGATATCCGTCGATGAAGAACGTCGTTCCGCTCCAAGGCGATCCGTTCTCGACGTAAACGCCTCCGGCGCTGCCCGAATAGTTCGTCGGGAAAGCCGGGCCGCCGGGTTGGACGAGCACGCCGTAGTCGTGGTAGCCGGAGTTGTAGTTGCCGCTCGACGTCGACGGCCAAGGATAGACGCCGGTCGCGCCGGAGCCCGTGGTATTGTTCGAGGACGGACAACTCAGACCGCAGCCGTACGCGAGGTTCGGGCTGCCGGAATTCCACAAAATGTTGCCCGCGTTCAGCTCGTAGGCGTAGACCGCGGCAAACTGCTCCTCGACGTCCCACTCGCTGCGCAGCAGCTGGCCGCCGTTCTTCCCGACACCGCCGGTTTCGAGCATCCACCAGGCCGGCGAAAGACCGGGCAGCGGCTGCGGCAGCCGGATCCGCGCCACGAAGAAGCCGTACTGCTGGTTGACGTTCGCGTCCAGCGTTCCGCTATAGTACTGCGGGAAGTTATAGGCGCGAAATCCGCCTTCGTCGTTCGAGCCCGGCGTGATCGTCGTGCCGGCGGAGCCCGCATAGATGTGGATGTTCGAAATCGTCCAAGGATTCGATCCGCCGGTTCCGCTGCCCGAGGGCGTCGCGCCGCCCGAAGTCAGCGTCCCGATAAAGGTAATCGCAGCGCCTTGATAGCCGATGCCGACCTTCCAGCCGGTCTGCGCGGAGTTCACGTTCGCGACGTTGACCGACAGCGAACCGCCTTCGGAAGGCACGCTGAAGCTTGCCTTGGCACTCGTCACCGGCCACTGATCGTTGGCCATGATCGTGAGCGACGTCGCGATTGGCGCGGGCATCGGCATCGCTTCGATGCTGAGCGCCTTCGGCGAGCCGGCGGCGCCCGTGTCGGTGACGATGGCGAACGGGTCGTAGCCGGTTCCGTCGGAGCTATCGCCCATGTAGGTGTCGTACTGGTGGCGTCCCCACGACGGATAGAAGCCCGGGCCCCAGGTCGCAGCCGGCGCGTACGTCCGCGTCTTCGTGCCGCCCCAGAACGAGCGGTCGAGGCCGTTCGTCGAGACTCGCCCTCGTTGGCCGGCAAGACGTTGTTCGTGAAGACGACGTGGTTGATGCACGCCGTGGAGCTATTATATGAAAGCGGGAGCGAGGCGCCGCTCGATGGAGCCGGAGTGGGTGTCGCCCCGACGGGCGTGGGCGTCGCCCCGACGGGCGTCGGTGTCGCCTTTGCGCCGGTCGGCGTCGGAGCGGGAGTCGCGCCGATTGCCGTGGGCGTCGGCGTCGCGCCGACCGCCGTGGGCGATCCAAGCGGAGTCGGCGTGGGCGTCGAGCCCGAGGGCGGGTTCGCCGCACCGCCGCTCGTCGCAGGCAACGTTGCCTTGGCGCCGCCGCCTCCGCTGCATCCGGCAAACGCGACGACGATGCCGAACGCAAAAAACGCCGCCGGATGTGCGAACCTGCGCGCTTCGCGCAATGCCTCGCAAAAATATTCGGGCGCGGCACGGCGCCACGAGACGTCGGGGATCAGACGCAAATGAAACGGACCTGCGAGCAGTGGTGGGCGGACCGGTGCAAATGCACCGATGCCGCTACTTAGCAAGGTTGCCAGTCAGCGTGTTGCGACGAAAGTTCGAGGTGCGCATGGACGGGCATCTCGTTGGAATGCATCTGTGACAGGGCACACCGTCACTCCTCCGCGCGTGCAACAAAAAACGTGCGCGAAAACCTATGCGACATCGCAGCAAGCAGGGGCTACCTGACGATGATTTTAGCGAGCATTCGCCTTCGACCCGTAGCGAGACATGCTCGCAACGCGACAAGGTCGAAAGGCCAGAGAGGCAAGATGTGCGCTACCTTGGCAGCCCGGCTTCCTAGGGGATTGTCGTCATGAGCATCGCCGATGCGGCCGTCATCGGCGCCGGCCCGTACGGCCTCTCGATTGCGGCGTATCTGCGGAGGCGCCATTTGAACGTCCGCGTGTTCGGACGCCCGATGGAAACCTGGCGCGAGCACATGCCCAAGGGGATGCACCTGAAATCGGAAGGCTTCGCGTCGCAGCTTTTCGATCCGGACGGCAAGCTCACGCTGGCGAATTTCTGCAGCGCAGCCGGATCGGCTACGCGGACGTCGGCCTCCCCGTCGCGCTCGCTACGTTTTGCGACTACGGCGTCGCCTTTGCAAAAAAGTTCGTGCCCGATTTGGACGCTCGCGAAGTGACCGGCGTCGCGCGGGCGGCCGGCCATTTTACGCTGACGCTGGACGACGGCGAAACCGTCGACGCGCGGCGCGTCATCGTCGCCGTAGGCATCAGTCATTTTGCGTACGAGCCCCCGGTATTCGAACGCTGCTGCCCGAGCTCGCGATGCACAGTTCGCGCTATCACGACTACGCGCGCTTCAAAGGCGAACGCGTCGTCGTCGTCGGAGCCGGAGCCTCTGCCGTCGACGTTGCCGTTTCGTTGCACGAAGCGGCGCCTTTCCGTCGCTCGTGGCCCGCACCGCAAAACTTGCCTTTCACGAGCCACCTCAGCTGAAGCGTCCCTTCTCCACCCGTCTTCGCTATCCGCGTTCGGGTCTGGGCTGCGGCCTCAAGTCGCGCTTCTTCACCGACATGCCGGACGCGTTCGCGCTGCTTCCCCGCGCCTTTCGCGCGCGCGCGGTGCGCACGCAACTCGGACCCGCGCCGTGCTGGTTCACGTAGGACGTCTTCGTAGCGAACGTTCCGACGCATCTCGGGGTCACGCTCGAGCGCTGCGCGGTCGTGGACGGCCGCGCCGCACTGGACGTTCGCGACCAAAGCGGCGCGCCGACTCGCATCGTGGCAGAGCGCGCCATCGCAGCGACCGGCTATCGCGTCGATCTGCGCCGTCTGCCCTTTGGAGGCGACGACCTGCGCGAGGCAATTCGCGTGTACGCGGACGCGCCGCTCCTCACGCGCAACTTCGAGTCGTCCGTTCCGGGCCTGTACTTCGTTGGGCTGTCCGCCGCGGCCACCTTCGGTCCGCTGCTGCGCTTCGCGTACGGCGCGCGCTTCGCCGCTACGCGCCTGCGCGCGCATCTCGCGCCGAACGGCCGGCTTGCAAAGCGCTGAGCGGCCCAGCTGCCTGATCGCTACCTGCGAGAGCTGGTGGTCGACCGCGACGCTGCCGGCACTCCTCGACAAGCGGTTCGCCGTCACCGGCCTCTCGCCCGGCTCGCTGAGTTTGAGCCGTCACGTCAGGCGAAAGGTAACCTGTTCGCGCGATCCCGTCGCGGCGGCTGCGGCGCTGCGCGACCTCGTCGCCAAAAAGCGCTTCGATTGGGTCATCGTGGCCGACGATGCGCTGTTTCGCGCGCTGCTGGAAAGCGGCAGCCGCGAGCGGCTTCGCAGCTGGTTTCCGGTCGATCCCGAGCGCGACGACCTCATCGCGCTGGTCAGCTCGAAACACGCCTTCGCGGAACGGGCGGCCGAGTTCGCCGTTCCGGTTCCGGAGAGCCGGACGGCAACGACGGTCGAGGCCTGCTGCCGGCAAGCCGCGGCCCGAGGATATCCGCTCGTCGTGAAGGGTCCGCACGGATTCTCGGGCTCCGAGGTCTGTCTCGCCGCGACGGAAGATGCCTTACGCCGCGCCTGCGAAAGGTTCTTCGAACGCCACGCTACGGTCTTGCTGCAACGCTTCGTCGACGGTCCGAGCGCAAGTGCCGCAGTCCGGTACCAACACGGAAATGCGCTCGCGTACAAGGCGTACGTTACCGAATGCGCCTTTCCGCGCGAGCATTCCGCAGGTACGGTGCACCGCGCGTTCCATCATCCGTCCGTCGAGCCGATCGTGCGCGCGGTTGGAGCGGCGACGGGGTTTCACGGCATGGCCGGGATCGATTTTGTGCGAGACGCCAAAACCGACGAGATCTTCGTCCTGGAAGTCAATCCGCGGCCAACTAGCGCATTCGCCGGTATACGGGAAGATCGCGCCTTCTTCGGCCCGGCCGTCGCGCGTTTCGTCGGCGAACAGGGGGGTCCCGTTCGTGTCTACGATCTCAATGGGCGCGTACAAGTCTACTTTCCGAGCTACGCCTTTTACTTTCTCGGTCACGAGAGCAAACGCGATCCCGCGGCCTACCGGCGGCTCCTTTCGTGCTTGGGCGAAGCACGCGACGTCGAAGTCCCTCTTGCGGCGTGGGAGTTGGCGCGCTACGCCGCGCGGTTCGCGTACGACCGAATCGGCGAGCGCTCTCCACGCTTGCGCGCCTGGATCGATGCGCGCCGGGGCGCGCTTTAGCGCTGCATGCGCTTCTGGAGTTTTTGCAGCAGCGCCGAAACTTCATCGGCAGCTACCTTATCGCCGACCTGTTGATACAGCGCAAGCGACTGCTGGTACGCCGTTTGCGCCTCCCCTAAGCGTCCCTGGCGGAAGGCGACGCTGCCTTCGCCGCGCAGCGCTCGCGCTTTGCCGCTCGCGTCGCCGAGGTCGCGGAAAAGCGCCAGCGCCGCCTGGTACGAAACGAGCGCGTCGGCGTAGCGGTCCTGTTTGAACGCGATGTCGCCGATGGCCGCCTGTGCGCGCGCCTCACCGCTGCGGCCTCCGAGTTCCTTGTAGATAGCTTCGGCCTGCTGCTCCGACTGCAGCGCATCGTCGTAGCGGCCTTCTTCAAAGGCCGTGTAGCCTAAGCCGCGCAGGGCGCTCGCCTCGCCGTCGCGGTCGCCGATTTCGCGAAAGAGCGACAGCGCCGTCTGTTCGGACTCCGCGGCCTCACGGCGGTCGCCGAGCTTGTAGGCGTCCCGCCCGAGGTCGACGAGTGCGCGCGCCTGCCCGTCTCGATCGCCCATGTCCTTGTAGAGCGCGATAGCTTGCCGTGCGCTGTCGCGCGCGTCGGAGTAGTGGCCTTCTCCGTATCCGGCCGCGCCGATATTACGAAGCGCCCAGGCCTCGCCGTCACGGTCGCCGATGTCGCGAAATATTCCGAGCGCTGCGTTCTCGGATTGCAGCGCGTCGGCAAAGCGGCCTTGCTGGTTTGCAACCTCGCCGATTCCGTCGAGCGCCCGCGCCTCGCCGTCGCGATCGTGGACGGCTTGGAAAAGCGCGAGCGCGTCCTGCTGGGCTTGCAGCGCGTCCGCGAAGTGGCCTTGGCGCTCGAGGACGTAGCCGATCCGCGTCAGCGCCCTGCCCTCGAAGTCGCGGTCCCCGACGTCGCGCAGGAGTTCCAGCGCCTGCCGATTCGCTTTGAGCGCGTCGTCGTAGCGGCTCCAACCGTAGTCGATGAGACCGATGTCGTTGAGCGTGCGTCCTTCGCCGTCGCGATCGCCCAAATCGCGGACCAATGCGAGTCCCTGCTGTTCGCTCTGCAGCGCGTCGCCGTAGCGGCCCTGGAACCACTGGATGAGCCCGAGGTTGCGCAGCGCCGCGCTCAACGCGTAGTTGTCGCCCGAGCGGCGCGCCGCATCGACCTGCTGCTGGAAAAAAGTCTCCGCCTCGGCAAAGGTCGCGAACTTTCCCAGCAGCCAATTCTTCGTCGGATGGTACGTCGCTTCGGCGCGTCCGTCAGCGGAGATCGTATCGATTAACGACACGACCTTCATTTGAGAGCCGATCTGCAGGTAGCCCGTCTTCGTGATGTCGACCGCACCGCGCGTGCAGTCGATGGCAACCGTCGGCGTACTGGGGTCCAGGGCGTCGGAGTTGATCCAGAAAATCGTGCCGTGCACGCCGGCCATGATCGATTCGCCGGAGCGGACGCGAAAGAAATCGAGAGATTTCGGAACGATGTTGAAGATCGCTTTGCCGCCGTTGCTCGAGACGAGTTCGCCGGAGCCGGTGGTTAGGAAGGTCACGCTCGAGCCGGGTTTGAGCGTCGCGGTGCTCTTGCCGCCAGTACTGACGACGACGACCTCCACCCCGGCCGGAACGTCGATGCGCGTGCCGTCGGCGATCGGCTCGTCGCGCCGGATCGAATTCTCCACGCTCCCGGAAGGGGCCGTGACCCGGACGCCCTGGGCGCTCGCGACGGACTTACCGTTCTGCAGAATATCCTGGACGGTGTGGGACCGCGGCGTTTGCGCAGCCGAGGGCGCGATCGTCCCGAAAAGCCCGACCGTGCAGAGGGCGAGGGCGAACAGAGCGCGCCGCAACTTCATCTCGTGAAGATTCCCGCTTCTTCCGCGGGGCGCCATTTCTTTTCAGGAACGGCCCAAAAGCTGGGAATCTTCCAGACTTGCATGGGCGCGGGTCGTGCGGGGTAGAACTTCCTTCAAAGCGGGGAGGACGCAGATGGTTGGGATGCGATCGTATTCTCGGGGTGGAGCGCTCGTATTCGAGCTGTGCGGCGAACACGACGTGTCGACGATTCCGCAGATCGAGCCCGCGATCGCGAACGCCATCGCCGACGAACCGCGCATCGTGTTCGATCTGACCGAATGCACGTATCTCGACTCGTCGATCGTGTCGATGCTGCTGCGAAGCTATAAACTGCTTTCGAAGCGCATGCGAATCGTCGCTCCCGCGAGCTCGCAGGCTCGGCGGGTGCTAGGCGTGACGCAGTTCGACAAGTACGTCAAAGTCTTTCCCGACGTCAACGAAGCCTTGGCCGACGCGGCAGCTTAAGCTCGCGGCGACACTCTTCAACCCGCTGAGCCGGAGAAGCTACGTTCGAGCGCGAGCCTGAAGCGACGCATAGCCGTTCGAGTTCTCGTGCGATTTGATCCATGCGGCCAGCAAACGGCTACCGGCCATCGTGATCTGCCGGAAGATGTCGGCATCCGACAAACGCCAGTCTAAATTCTCGACGGGAATCGATTCGCTGCCGGTCGGCACGTCCGGGTCCATGCGGTGCAGCGTGACCTCGACCGTATTGAGGTCGGCCGAAGGCGTGAAGCTCAAACGCCACCCCGGCGACGCCGTCTGCCACTGGTAAGCGAGGCGCTGGGCGGTGCGGCAAGCCAAGTCGGCGCGCCCGACCTTTTCGAAATCGACAACCTTCTGCTTCACACGTTCAAGAATCGGCGCCATGCCTCGATTCTTTACCGATGTAGCGTCACAAACGCCGCCGACGTGCGGCTCGAGCCGCGTTCACTCCTTCGAGCGCGCTCCCTCCTCGCTGTCCAACACGCAGAAGTATTGAAATCCGTCTTCGGGATCGCGGAGAGCGGCCGCCGGGGTTCCCGGGGCGGGCCGACTCTGGGCAATCAAATCGAGGCGGGCCTTCTCGCACGCGCTTGCCGTTTCGAAGGGTCCGGCCGACACGCCGGCGCGTGGCGACGTGGTTTCGACGTACCAGTGACGTGGCGGCCCGCAACTCGTCAAGAGCAACGCGGCGATTGCGGCCGACTTCACGGGCTGGGATCGTGCCTTCTCGGCGACCGCAACGTCATATCGGGTCGAGCAGCTCAGCCGCGCGCTGCTGCGCGAGCGGCCGGACTCCCTCGAGCACGAGGCGTTTGAAATGTTCGCTCGCCATGTGCGTCTCCTGCGCCGCCGCGTCGCGGTACTGTTCCCACAGCACGAACACATTCGGTCGCTCTCGGCTCCGGGCGACGTCGAAACCCGCCACACCCGCTTCCTTACGCGATGTATCGCGCAGTTCGCGAAGCAGCGCTTCGGCCTTGTCGGCGTTCTCGGGAGCAAAGGTGAAATGAATGCATTGGACCAGCACGTCGCCCTCCACAGGTTCGAGCAGTTCGCAGCATCATTATAGTCCAACGGAGGTGACGCGTATTGCAAGACACGCGCTGCTTTGCTTTCACTCGTGTGGCGGACCGAGGGCAGTGGGTGCCGCTACGCCGCAGTAGCCGCTCCGAACCAGGTGGTTAGCGCCTCAGCAAGGTCCGGGGAGTCGCGGCCTCCCACCCAGGCGACATGGCCATCGGGCCGAATCAAAACCGCGCTAGGAGCGGTGACCGCGCCAAGTGCCGGCAATTCCCACGCGCCGTCATATTTGGCGTCGAGCAGTTGGACCCGATCCGCCCACGGCGTAATGTCGAAGCCGCCCGGCTCACCGAGGTTCAGCAGCACCGGCCGGGCATGGTGCAGCAGGCTGAATAACCGTAGTGGGCCACCACGGGCGACGAGATCGAGATCGGGCATGCGGCGTCCGACCAGCGGATGTCGCCCGCCGAGATCGTAGTGAACGTCTAGGCCGGACATCATCCCGGCGAATTGTCTGCGCGGCTCGTCCATGCCGAGTAGCTCGGACATGGTGTCGCGGAGAGCGTTGGTGCGCTCGTCAGGGCGGCGAAGCGCGACTGCGGCCATCGAGTTGCGCAACGCGCGAGCAGCGATCGGGTGGCGCTCCGCGTGGTAGGTATCCAACAGGCTCTCCGGTGACGTCCGCTTCACCACCTGGGCTAGCTTCCAGCCTAAATTCACCGCGTCTTGGACCCCAAGGTTGAGGCCCTGGCCGCCATCCGGGGCGTGCACGTGCGCCGCGTCGCCCGCGATGAGGACCCGCCCCTTGCGGTAGGCCGTGGCCTGGCGAGTCATGTCGGTGAACCGAGAAATCCCAATGGGACTGTGCATCCCGTAGTCGGTTCCGCAAACAGCGATAAGCGCTTCGCTGAGATCGCGCAGCGTGGGCTCGCTCGCAGGTCCGACGTGCCGTTCGGTCACCATGACCCTCACTGGCCCACCTTCCCGGAAGACCACCTCGCCGTTGCGGATCTCGTACTCCGCCTTGCCGAAGGAGTGGATGCCGAAGGCATCGCGATGGATGCCGAATGGCGGCTCCTCCGCCATCTCGACCTCGCCGATGAGGCTGCTGGTTGTCGGATCCCAGCCGGCGAACTCGATCCCGGCCGCTTTGCGGATCAGACTGCGGCCTCCATCGCACCCAGCGAGATATTTCGTCCGCAACGACCGGCCATCGTCCAGCGCGACGTCAACGCCGTCGTCGTCCTGCACGAATCCCGTCACTTCACGCCCGCGGGAGGTCGACACTCCCAACTCGCCGACCCAGCCGGCCAGTATGCGTTCGATGTGTTTCTGCCACAGCCCGAGCCCGTAGTTGTGCCGGGTTGGAAAATCGCTGATGTCCAACTTTGTCCCAGCGAACGCTGCCACCTGAGCCACTTGTCCCTCTGAGAGGAAGCGCTCCGCGATTCCGCGCTGATCGAAAACCTCGATCGTGCGCGAATGCAGCCCGCCGGCGCGCCAGCCCGCGAGGTCTTGGCTGGTGCGCCGCTCGACGATGGCAACAGCGACGTTCGCCAGTGCCAGCTCGGCCGCCAACATCAGGCCGGTCGGGCCCGCGCCTACCACGATCACGTCGGCATGCATTACGGGACACTCTCCTCACGGTTCGCGGCCGCGCGCGACCGATTCGTCGCCCCGCAATTATGCCGCACCACCCGAGGCTTGCCGCAAGCCCCCCGGTGCGGTGTATAATGAACGTGGAGAGGCGGCGTTGCGCCCTTTTTGGGCGCAGTCGACCCAGCTTGCGGCGCTGATAACCAACTGAACGCCACACCGCATCGAGCATCACTCGTACGCGACTCGGCCCGACACGATCGGAACGATTGCGCGGATGAGAATCATCCACGAAGAAAACGCCCATCCCTGACGGGACGGGCGGTGAACTGAATGTGCCGAGAGCCAGAATCGAACTGGCGACACCAGGTTTTTCAGACCTGTGCTCTACCGACTGAGCTATCTCGGCGAAGGCTCAACGCTTCGGGCCGCTCTGCCGCCTTTATCTCAGATTCAACGGCCAAGCGCCAGCCTCGCGGGTTCGCTGGCCCCGTCCGGCACCCTCCAGGACAGTGGGGGGTTGGGCTTGCCTTGCCGTGCCGGGGCCTTTTCGAAGGCACCCAACGTAGGCGCTCCACAAGGGTTTGATGTGAGCGTCACTCTCGGTCGAGACGTCCTTCTCTTTTTCGAAGACCGCGATCGCGATACGTTTCTGCGAGGCGATCGCCGGTTTCGCCGGCGTTTGCGAAAGAGCGTCGAGCTGTTCCGGCCGAACCGGCAGCGCATTTCGGGTTTCGAAATGTCGTTTCGACTCCTTCGGCTCGCGCTCGCTGAGGCCGGTCAACGCGTGCACGTCAACGACGTGCGTTTGGCTCGGCGCAATCCGGCTTTTCCAATTGGTTTGTGCGGTCACGACCACGTGCTGTACCGGCGGGTCCTCTCGAACCCGGCCGTGCTGGGGCCGGGGATCCTCGATCATCCCTTGCAAATGCCCGATCTCTTTGCCGATCCGCGCCACGCTTCGTACATCGTGCTCTGCGATTGGATGCGCGACCCGTAGGGCGGGTGGTACGAGCGCGACCGCTTGACGCCTTGGTTCGGTGGTATCAACGTCGACGACTGGCCGCAGGGCAGCGACGAAAAAGACGTCGACTTCTTGATTTACGACAAGATTCGCTGGAATCGAGAGAAGCTGCTTCCCGCCTTACGCGAGCCGCTGCTCGACGAAAATTCGCAGGCGCGGCTTGACGGTGCGCATGCTCCGTTACGGCAAGTACACGCTTGGAACGTACAAGGGACTGCTGGCGCGCAGCCGGGCGATGCTGTTTCTCTGCGAGCACGAAACGCAGGGCATGGCCTATCAAGAAGCGCTAGCGAGCAACGTGCCCGTGCTCGCCTGGGATCAGGGTTTTTGGCTCGATCCGAATCGGAGTAAGTGGGAGCCGAACGCGATCCCGGCGAGTTCCGTCCCGTATTTCTCAGAAGCGTGTGGAGAACGATTTAGCGGTCTCGACGACTTTGCGCCCGCTCTCGACCGGTTCTTGGAGAGGCTGCCCACGTACGCCCCGCGAGCGTGGGTCTCTAGCCATCTATCGCCTGCGAAATCGGCGGAACTCTACCTCCGCGCCTACTATACGGCCGCAGCACGCTCGCTCGAGGACCGCTAGAGGCTCATCCCGACCGCGCCACTCACCGGGCCGACGGTCTGGGCGGGGGTGGCGTTGCCGTTCGCGTTCGCCGCGTAGATCGTGGCGTAGCCGGGAAAACCGCTCGCGCCGAAGTTGCTGACGTAGAGCCGGTTGTTCGTATCGATGGCGATGAATTCGGGCGTCTGGAGGTTCGTCAAATTGCCGAGAATCGATCGGATCGGCGTCGCGTTCGAGGTGGCGCCTGGACTGTAGACCGTGATGCTGTTCCCGATGTTATTGCTGACGTAGAGGTTGCCGGTGCTGTCGAAAGCCATGCCGACCGGCCCGTTGAGCCCGGTTCCCGCGCCGGAGATCGTGCGCAGCGGCGCGATGTTGCCCTTCGCCCCGGCGGCGAACACCGTGATCGAGTTTCCGCTGTAGTTCGAAACGTAGACGTTCCCGGCCGAGTCCGTCGCGAGCCCGTCCGGTCCGTTCAGTCCCGTCAGCGCGCCGCTGATCGTAATGACCGGGGGTTGGTTGCCGTTTGCCGGCAGCGTATAACCTGTCACCGCGTTGCCGAGCTGATTCGCAACCAGCAAATACCCCTGCGCGCTAAAGCCCAGCCCGAAGGGCGAGTTGAGTTGCGTGCTGCCGCCGGAGAGCTGGTACACCGGCGACACGTTGCCCGCGACGTTCGGCGGGAAAACCACAATCTGGTTCTGACCCTGATTCGCGACGTAGATTTTCCCCGAACTATCCCGGACGATGCCGGTCGCGCTTTGCAGCTGCGTACCGCTTCCCGAAATCTGCAGCGGCGGCGTCGCGTTACCGTTCGCCGTTAACGGATAACCGAGGACGAACAATCCCGTGTCGGTGATGTAGAATTGCGGGCTGCTATTGGGCGGCGTGTAGGTCGGGCTTTGGCTCCCGCCGCAGGCGGCGAGCGCAACGAAACTTGCAACGGCGGCGAACGAACGTAACGAACGCGACATGGGTCCTCCTACGAAAGCCAGCGCACGACCGGTTCGAGTTGTCGCGGTCGCGCCGCTGGCGGGTCCATCGCGGGCCGGCCGAGGTACACGATCGCGACGATGCGGTCGCTCTCGGCAAGGCCGAGAGCCGCGTTCATCTCCTTACGATACGCCATCTCTCCAGTCCGCCAAATCGCGCCGAGTCCGTTCGCCCACGCCGCGAGCAGCATGTTCTGAACCGCGGCTGCGGCAGCGGCGAAATCTTCGGATGCGACGACCGGATCCGCGTCGGTGCGCACGCTTACGACGATCGAGACGGGCGCGCGCAATAGCTTTGCCGCTTCGCGTTCCAAGAGAGCGGCACGCGCGTCGCCGCTGAGCTTGGTTTCATCGGCAAGAACGGCAGCCCAAGCCGCGCCGATCCGCTCGCGCGCCCGGCCGCGTAGCACGGTGAAGCGCCACGGTTCGGTGAGCCGGTGGTTCGGCGCCCAGAGCGCCGCCTCGATCAGCCGGCGGACGACCTCGTCCGGCACGTCGCCGCCGAGCTTTCCGATGCTCCGCCGCGTGCGGAGCGCTTCCATAACGTCCAAAGGATCCTTGTCGGTCAGAAGATCGCGCCGGATCCGTTTCCGAATCCGGCGCGTCGCAACTGGCGACGTTGAAGGGGCTCGAACCCTCGACCTCCGCCGTGACAGGGCGGCGCTCTAACCAACTGAGCTACAACGCCAGGGTCAAGGCGGGCGCGTTCGCCTGTGGAGGCCCGGCAGCCTGCGCCGGGCCTCGGTGGTGGGCACGGTTGGGATTGAACCAACGACCCCCCGCGTGTGAAGCGGATGCTCTCCCACTGAGCTACGCGCCCGCGTCCCGATTCTTCCAACAAGGGGCCCGTTGTTCCGCCCGCAGGGAACGGAAAGCCGTTCGCCTGCTCGAAACGCCGGGCATGAGAGTTTGGCCGCTCGCTCTACTCGCGCTGCTTTGCGCTTCGCCCGCTTACGCGACGACGCTCGGCCCGCCGCCGGGTATGCCGTACCGCGCGATTACCGAGTTCGGAGCGACGGCGAGCGACGGGTGGCAGCCGCTGGGCGGCTTGATGCGCGCGGCGGATGGAACCCTCTGGGGGACGACGCAGCTCGGCGGCAATCAAGACGGCACCGTTTGCTTCATCAGCTGCGGCACGATCTATCGGCTGGTGCCCGCGGGTTTGGGTTTCGTGCGCCAAAACGTCTACTCGTTCAGTGGACGGGACGGCGCCAATCCACTCGGCCGGCTCGTCCAGCTCGCCGGCGGGAAGATCTACGGCACGACCTCGCAAGGAGGCAGCGGCGGCGCTGGGGTCGTCTTCTCCATCGATCCCACGAACTTCAGCTATACGCTGGTCTATTCGTTTCCGGCGCAACCCTCGGCGCTGGCCGGCGGACATCCCGACAGCGGCCCGATCGCGCGCGGAACGACGCTTTTCGGGACGACGATCGGTGGCGGCAATTCGAGTTTGATCGGATCGGTCTACGCGCTCGACACGCTCACCGGCACGCTCGCCGTCCTGCATTGGTTTAATCCCGTATCTTCGACGAATCCCGCCGGCGAAGGCTCGGAAAGCAGTTTGCTGCTCGCCGGCAACGGATTGCTTTACGGCGTCGCAACGTACGGCGGCGCGACGGGATTCGGCGAGGTCTTTCGCTTGGCGCCGGACGGCTCCGATTACGCCGTCTTACACGGCTTCGGCGGGACCGACGGGAACCAGCCACGCGGGCCGCTGGTGGAATTCGGCGGAACGCTCTTCGGGGTGACGAGCGGCGGCAACGCCACGGGCGGGACGATCTTCCGGATCGCACCGGACGGCTCGCACTTTACCTCGCTCTGGACGTTCGGCAGCGAGGTCAACCCGGTTTCGCTCGCGGCCGCGGAGGGCGCGCTCTACGGAACGACGTTCATGGGCGGGAGCGCGGGGGACGGCTCGATTTTTCGCCTGAGCCGGGCCGGAGTCTTGACCCTCGTGCGCTCGTTCGAGGGCGGGCCCGGCGACGGGCAAGCTCCTGGCCTCGAAGGGCCGCTGCTCGATATCGGCAACGGGCGGCTCGTCGGCACGACGGCCGGCGGCGGTCCCAACGCCCCATTCTACTCAAAGAACTTCTACTACGAATTCTTCTGCGGGGCGACGTATTGCTTCAGCGACGAGGTCAGCGGCGGCGGTACCGCCTACGAGCTGGACGTAACGCCGGCCCCGGCGCCGCTGCACCCCGGGTGGCTGCCGAAGGTGCGCTGAGGGGGCGGGCGCCTCGGCGTGGGCAGGCCGAGCCGACGGGGTATATAAGCATCCCACATGCTCGAAGCGTACCGGTACATTCAGCATTTCCGGGTTCCGTTCGCCGACGTCGACATGTTGCAGCACGTCAACAACGTGGCCTACGTGCGCTGGGCCGAACAGATCCGGAGCGCCTACTTTGCCGAGATACTCGAAGAACACATCGGCGGCGAGCGCGGCATCATCATCGTGAAGCTGGAAGTCGTCTACGAGCGCCCGCTCTTCTATCGCAACCGGGTCGCGATCGGATGCCGCGTCAGCCGCATCGGGCGCAAGTCGTTCGATCTCACCTACGAGATCTGGAACGAAGGCGAGGAGGCTCGTTGCGCCCACTTGCACACCTCGATGGTCGCCTTCAACTATCCAGCCAACGAGTCGATCGTCGTGCCGGACGAATGGCGCCGGCGCGTCGCGGCCTTCGAAACGGCCGCGGTGGCGGTCGCGTGAAGCGCGGGTGAGCGATGATGACGGATCGTAGCGCGGCGCTCACCCTCGAGGCCTTGCAGTTGCTCTTCGAGGAGCGCTACGCGCGCGATTTCTCGATTCGGCTTTGGACGGGCGCGACGGTGGCCGCGACCGGTCAATCGCGCTTTACGCTCGCGGTCAACGCGCCGTACGCGTTGCGCTCCGCCTTCACGCCCCCGATCGATCTCAACCCCGGCCGCGCCTTCGCGAACGGATTGATCGACATCAGCGGGGACCTCGAAGCGGGCGTCGACGCGCTGATGTCGGCCCTAGCTCGCCTGCCGCGGCGGTCCTTCGGGCGGCTCGCCGCAACCCTCGCGCGTTTGCCGCGCGGACGAGATATCGCGGGCGACATCGGTCCGCGCTTGCAAGGCTTGCGGCACTCTCGCCGCCGCGACGCCGCGGCCGTGGGCTTTCATTACGATCAGCCGCCCGTCTTCTTTCGCTCTTTCCTCGACGAGAATCTGGTCTATTCGTGCGGTTACTACGATAGCGGCGCCGAAACGCTGGGCGAAGCGCAACTCGCCAAGATCGACTACATCCTGGACAAACTGCAGCTCGCACCGGGCGAACGTCTGCTGGACATCGGCTGCGGTTGGGGCGCGCTGGTCATTCGCGCGGCGGAAAAATATGGCGCGCAGGCGTTCGGCATCACCCTCAGCGGCGGACAGCTCAAGGAGGCTCGGCGGCGCATCGCGGCTCGCGGCCTCGAGGAGCGCGCGTCGGTCGAACGGTGGGACTACCGCGATCTCGGCGCGCTCGAGTTCGACAAGATCTCGAGCGTCGGCATGATCGAACACGTGGGCCGCGAGCGGACCGCGCTCTATTTCGAGGCCGCCTTTCGCGCGCTGCGACCCGGCGGACTCTTTCTCAATCACGGCATCGCCGACCAGTCGAGCGCGCGCCGCGGCGAGCGCACGACCGGCTTCATCGATCGCTTCGTGTTCCCCGACGGCGACTTGCTGCCCGTCTCCGAAGCGCTGCTCTTCGCCGAGCGCGCCGGTTTCGAGTTGCGCGACGTCGAGGGACTGCGCGAGAACTACGCGCGCACCGCTCGCGCCTGGGTCGCGAACTTGGAACGAAACGCGGCCGCGGCGATCGCGGCCTCGAACGAACGCACCTATCGCGTTTGGCGCCTCTACCTGGCGGGAAGCGCGCAAGGTTTTCGCTCGGGACGCTTGGCGATTTTCCAATCGCTGCTCGCGAAACCCCACAGCGACGGAAGCGTCGAGGCTCGCTCGCGGCGCGCGCTGTATGCGGTCGAGCCGGCGCCGCCGGCCGCGCCCGCCGCCGCCTCAACGTCGCTCACCTTCGGCGTACGTTCGTGAGCGTCGAAGCGCCGCTGATCAGTTCGAGCGTCGCCGGGCCGCTCGGCGTGCTGCACCTCCCACGGCTTTGGCTCAAAATCTTGCTGCACGCGTGCGGCCGTCTGCCGCCCGACTACCGCCACGGCGAGGGCGGCTTCGACGAATTGCTCTGCACGAATCTCGGCATCGACGGGCCGGCGCTCGTCGAGTTCGTGAGCACCCAGAAGCCGGATTATCCGGGCCTCGAGCGCTGGGTCCGCCTTCACGCGCTCAAGTTGACCGCCGAGGCGATCGAAGCGCACAACGCGCACATTCTCAACGCGCCGATGGCCGAGGAGCGCGCGATCGCGCGCCGGGCCGCACTCGGCATTGGCGATGTAAGCTTCTCGAACGCCGTCAAGCTCAACGACCTCGACGATTGGGCCGGCACCCACGCGCGTTTGGTCGGCAGGGCGTAGGCTGGACGGCCAGAACCCGCTTGAGGTATACTCCCCATCGATTCGCGCGGGCGCGTAGCTCAGGGGGAGAGCGCTACATTGACACTGTAGAGGTCCGAGGTTCGAAACCTCGCGTGCCCACCATTCCGAACCTCGCGGCCTGACTCGCGGGGTTTTTTCTTCGCCGCAGCGGATTACGGCGCATGACGGTGCGATCGGGAGCGCGCGTGCTGGTCGATGCTCTGGTGCAAAACGGCGTCGATGCGGCGTACTGCGTGCCGGGCGAAAGCTACTTGCACGTCCTCGACGCGCTGGCCGATACGCCGCAGATCCGGCTCGTCGTGTGTCGCCAGGAAGGCGGCGCGGCAAACATGGCCGACGCCGACGGCAAGCTGACGGGGCGTCCCGGGATCGCCTTCGTCACGCGGGGGCCCGGCGCGACGAACGCCAGCATCGGCGTGCACACGGCGATGCAAGACTCGACGCCGCTTATTCTCTTCGTCGGCCAAGTCGCACGCGCGCATCTCGGCCGCGAAGCGTTTCAGGAAATCGATCTGCCGCGGATGTTCGGCGGCCTTGCGAAGTGGGCGGCGCAAATCGAATCGCCGGCGCGCATCCCGGAGATGGTCGAGCGCGCGTTCGCGACGGCACTCTCGGGCCGCCAGGGTCCCGTCGTGCTCGCACTGCCCGAAGACGTCCTCAGCGAACGCAGCGCCGTCGCCGGCGTCCCAGCGGCGCTCGAAGCCCAAGCTTCTCCCGGCGCCGGCGAGTTGCGAGCCTTGCGCGAGCTGCTCGCCGCAGCGCAACGGCCGCTTCTGATCCTGGGAGGAAGCGGATGGGACGCGGAGGCCTGCGCTGCGGTGCGCGCTTTCGCAAACGCGAATGCGTTGCCGGTCGCGTGCTCGTTCCGGCGTCAGGATCTTTTCGACAACCGCGATCCGCACTACGCCGGCGACGCCGGCGTCGGCATTAATCCGGCCCTCGCGGCGCGCATCAAACGAGCCGATCTGATCCTGGCGCTGGGCGCGCGGCTCGGCGAGATGCCGACCAGCGGCTACACGCTGCTCGAGTCGCCGCGCCCCAAACAGTCGCTGGTGCACGTCTACCCCGACCCGAACGAACTCGGCCGCGTCTACCGCCCGGACCTCGCGATCGCGTCGGGCGTCTCGAACTTTGCGCGCGCGCTGCGTTCGTTCGCACCGATCGAGAACCCGCCGTGGAAGGACTGGACCGCGCAAGCGCGCGCCGACTACGAAGCCAACGTCGTGCCGATACCGGCGAGCGGCGCGTTAAATCTGTCGGAGGTGGTCGCCTACCTCTCGGAACGCCTCCCCGCGGATACGATCCTCTGCAACGGCGCCGGCAACTACTCGGGCTGGGTCCATCGTTTTTTCACGTTCAAGCAGCCGCGCACGCAACTCGCGCCGACGAGCGGCGCGATGGGCTACGGCGTGCCCGCCGCGATCGCCGCGAAACTCCGCTATCCCGAGCGCACCGTCCTCGCCTTCGCCGGCGACGGATGCTTTCTCATGAACGGTCAGGAACTGGCGACGGCCGTGCAATACGGCGCAGCGATCGTCGTCATCGTCGTCAACAACGGGATGTACGGCACGATTCGCATGCACCAAGAACGGCACTTTCCGGGACGCGTCTTCGCGACCGATCTCGTCAACCCGGACTTCGCCGCGCTGGCTGCTGCTTATGGCGCCTACGGCGAACTCGTCGAACGCACCGAGGATTTCGCCGCAGCCTTCGAGCGTGCGAGTGCCGCGGGCCGTCCCGCACTCCTCGAACTGCGCGTCGACCCCGAAGCGATTAGTACGCGCACGACGATTTCCGCGCTGCGCGAGTTGTCGCGTACGCGCTGAGCTTTCTGGGAATTCCCAGCTTTCGGCGCACGCGTGCTTGGAGGGGTCGCTCCGGCCCTACGGAAGCGGAGACTGCGAAAACATTGCTACGAAAGTGGGCCTTCTTGCACCAGCGCAGCGTCTACGCCGCTCTCGCACTCATTCTCGTGACGGCATGTTCGAGCGGCTCGAAGACGACGCCGGGAGGCTCGCCCTCCTCGCGGGCGGCCTTCGCGATCGTGAGCGACATCGGGATCAACTCGATTTTCTCGTATACGGCGACGGCGAGCGGCAACGTCGCGCCGGCCACCAACATCAACGGCGCATCGACCACGATCAGCGCTCCGTATAATCCTTTCAACGACGGACACGGCAACCTCTGGGTGTCGAACTGCCCGTCCCGCGGCGTGGGTTCCGTCGCCGAGTTTCCCCTGACCGGCACGGGCAACATTCTTCCCAAGGCTACCCTCAGCGGCTCGACGACCACCCTGGCGTGCCCGTCCGGTATCGGCGAAGACTCCAGCGGAAAGCTGTACGTTGCGGACTTCGCGAATAACGCGATCGACGAGTTCCCCGCCGGGTCGCAATCCGGCGACGTCGCGCCGTCGGCGGTCATCAGCGGCGCACTGACGTTGCTCAACGGACCGGAGTCGATTGCGGTCACCTCCGGCGGAATCGTCGTCGTCGCGAACTACAATGCCGGATTGATCACCGAATACGCTCCGGGCGCGAATGGAAACGTAGCGCCCAGCGTGACGATAACCGGGGCGAACACGACGCTGGCAAGCGTGACCGGCTTATGGATCGACAGCCACAGCAACATTTGGGTAACCGACTTCGTCGCTAACTCGATTCTCGAGTTCGCCGGAAACGCGGCAGGCAACGTCGCGCCGCTCACGACCATCCAGGGCACGTCGACGCAGATCGCCGGGCCGTTTGGCATCGCCGTCGACGCTCAAGGCTACATCTACGAAGTCGGTTACACGGACCCGGCCATCAACGTCTTCTCTCCGAATGCCAACGGGAACGCCGCTCCGGTGCAAACGATCACGGGCTCCAGCACGCTGCTCAGCTCCCCGACGGGCGTTACGCTCCGCTAAGCGGCGCTACGCGCCCCGATCCAGCGCGTCCCACTCGTCGCCGCTGAGGACCAGCTGCGCGGCGGCGACGTTTTCTTCAAGGTGGGCGAGCGAGGAGGTTCCGGGAATCGGGGCCAGCGCCGGCGAGCGTTGCAAGAGCCACGCAAGCGCGACTTGCGCGGCGCTCGCGCCGTGCGCCGTGGCGACCTTCTCGAGCGTGCCGCCGGCTTTAGCGAGATCGCCGGCATCGATCGGAAAGTACGGCAGGAAGGCGATGCCTTTGCGTTCGCACGCCTCGAGCACCGGCTCGGATTCCCGGTTGGCGACGTTGTAGGCGTTCTGCACCGACGCAACCGGCACGACCGCCGCGGCTTCTTCCAGCTCGGCGACGTCGACGTTCGAAATGCCGACGTGGCGGATCTTGCCCTCGCGCTGCAATTCCGCGAGCGCGCCGATCGATTCCGCATACGGCACGTCGGGGTCGGGCGCGTGCAGCTGATACAGATCGATGCGCTCGAGGCGCAAGCGTCGCAGACTCCCTTCGCAGGCCGCGCGCAGCCGCTCCGGCCGCGCGTCCGGGATCCAGCGACCTTCGGGTCGCGTCAAACCGCACTTGCTCGCAATCAGCAGGCCATCCCGGTAGGGATAGAGCGCCTCGGCAATCTGCTCTTCGTTGACGTGCGGACCGTAAGCGTCAGCCGTGTCGATCAAACGTACGCCGAGTTCGACCGCGCGCCGCAGGACGGCGTGCGCGTTGGCATCGTCGGCCGGGCGTCCCATGACCCGCGGGCCGCAGAGCCGCATCGCCCCGAAGCCTAGGCGCGGGACGCGCAGGTCGCCGCCGATCGTTATGCTTGCTTCCATTCGCTCACCTCCGGATCAGAATGACGGCGCCGACGAGCATCGCCGCGCCGAGAATGCGCGCGGCCGACAGCGGCGCGCGCTCGAGGCCGAAAAGTCCCAGTTGGTCGATCGCCAACGCCGCCAGCATCTGTCCGCCGACGATCAGCGCGAAGGTCAACGCGCCCCCCAAGCGCGGCAGCACGACGATGGTCGAGAGGACGTAGAACGAGCCCAGCAAGCCGCCCGTCCAGGCCCACCAGGGCGCGCGCGCCAGCTCCGCCACAGGCGTCAAGGGTGCGCGCACGCTCAGCGCGAGCGCGCCGAGAAAGAGTGCGCCGACCGCGAACTGCGTGAACGAAGCCCGAAACGGGTGGCCGAGTACGGTGCGCAAACGGACGTTGATCGCACCCTGAAAGGGCAGGACGGCGCCCGCGGTCACCGCGAGCAGCGCGAGGAGGGCCGGCATGAAAGCTCGCATCACGGCCCAAAACGAGGGGCGGCGCGCGAAGGTTACGCCGGAGGCGCGCCTCGCGCCGACGGCCAACTGCCCCTGGATGTTGCCCGCCGCCACCCAACGCGAACCGCACGATTCCGTCCCGCTTCCCGCGCTGCGTCATACCGCCGCGCACGTGCTCGCGTATGCGGTGCAAGATCTTTTCCCGGACGCCAAGCCGACGATCGGGCCGGCGATCGAAAACGGCTTCTACTACGACTTCGACCGCAACGAGCCGTTCACGCCGGAGGATCTCGTGCGCCTCGAAGCGCGCATGCGCGAGATCGTCGCTGCCGACTACGAGATGACCGGGCGCCGGGTCGACGCGCGACGAAGCCCTCGGCCGCTTTCGCCGGCAACCCGTACAAAGTCGAACTGGCGCGCGAGATCCCCGAAGGCGAACCGATCACGCTCTACACGATCGGCGACTTCACCGATCTGTGCCGCGGCGGCCACGCGCACCGCACCGGCGAGATCGGCGCGCTCAAGCTGATGAGCGTCGCCGGCGCGTACTGGCGCGGCGACGAGCACAACCCGATGCTGCAGCGCATCTACGGCACGGCTTTCCCGACGCAGGCCGAGCTCGACGCGTATCTGCTCATGCTCGAGGAAGCGCAAAAGCGCGACCATCGCAAGCTCGGCACCGAGCTCGATCTCTTCTCGATCGAGGAAGACGCCGGCGGCGGGCTCGTCTTCTGGCATCCCAAGGGCACGATCGTGCGCGAGCATCATCGAAGACTTCATTCGCGAGGGCTTGCGCGAGCGCGGTTACCAGCCGGTCGTCACGCCGCACATCGTCCACGAGAAGCTCTACGAAATCTCGGGGCACCTCGAGAACTTCGCGCACGGGCATGTTCGGGCCGATCGAAGTCGAGGAGCAACGCTTCCGGCTCAAGCCGATGAACTGCCCCGGGCACATTCTGATCTATCGCAGCCGGCCGCGCTCGTATCGCGACTTGCCGATTGCGCTACTCCGAGTTCGGCACGGTCTACCGCTTCGAGCGCAGCGGAACGCTGCACGGCCTGACGCGCGTGCGCGGCTTCACGCAAGACGACGCGCACCTCTTCTGCACGCCCGAGCAGCTGCAAGGCGAATTCGAGCAGACGCTCGACGAGGCGCTGCGTCTCGATGCGAAGCGTTCGGCTTTGACGACGTTCGAGTATTTTCTCTCGACGCGCGAGCATCGCGGCCGAGACCGATCCGATCGCCGAAGACGCGATCCGCAAGGCGCTCGAATCGCACGGTCTGCCGTACGAGATCGACGAGGGCGGCGGCGCGTTCTACGGACCGAAGCTCGACATCAACGTGCACGACGCGATCGGCCGCAAGTGGCAGCTCGGCACCGTCCAGGTCGACTTCGTGCTGCCCGAGCGCTTCGATCTCGAAGTATCGCGGCAGCGACGGCGCCGATCACACGCCGGTGATGATCCACCGCGCGCTGGCCGGCTCGCTCGAACGCTTCTTCGGCGTTCTGATCGAGCATTTCGGCGGCGCTTTTCCGGCCTGGCTCGCGCCGGTGCAAGCGGTCGTGGTGCCCGATCTCCGAGCATCAGCTCGACTACGCGCGCGCCGCGCGCGACAAGCTGCGCGCCGAGGGCTTCCGCATCGAGCGTCGACGAGTCGAACGAGAAGCTCGGCTACAAGATCCGCCACTGGAAGACGCAGAAGGTTCCGTACATCCTGGTCGTCGGCAAGAACGAAGCCGCCGAGGGCACCGTCAACGTCGAACGAGCGCGGCGTCGACGAGAAGCGGCCGCCGCTCGCGCTCGAGCAGTTCGCGCACGAGCTGCGCGACCGGGTCGAACGCAAGGTCTGAAGCACTTTCACATCCGGCTCTAACCGGAGCCCAATGCTGCTCCCAGGGTCGACGGCTATTCTATCCTCACGATGAATTTTTCACGCCTTCTTCCGTCCTTAGCCGCCGCAGTAGTCTTGCTGTCCGCGCCGGCGCTCGCCCAAAGCGCGAATGGAACTCCCGCGCCGGCCGCATCGGGCGAGCCCGCGCCGCCGCCTCACGCGCACCATAAGAATCCCGTTCGTGCCGCCCTCGAAACGCTCGACCTGTCCGACGCACAAAAAGCTCAGCTGAAGACGGTCTTCACGCAGGCTCGCGCGGCGCGCGAAAACGGGCAACCCGTTGCGCCGGCCGATTTGTTCAAGCAGATCAACGGCGTGCTCACGCCCCCGCAGCGTACGCAGTTCCAAGCCGCGCTCGACAAGGCCAGAGCCGCGCAACAGCAGCCGCCCGCGCAGCAATAGCCTACATCGAGACGAGCGTCAGCGTTCCGACGTTCACCGAATAGTTCCCGGGCGCGACGACCGCGCTCGGCGCCGCGCAGATGACGCTGCCCGAGTAGTTGATTACCACGAGGTTCGGCCCGCAGGGGACCTGGCGTAAGCCGTAGCTCGTCAGCAGCGTGTAACCCGGGCTGCTGGTCGCGACCACGTACGTGGTGGGGTACGCCGGCGTGCTCGCCGCGATGATCGCGGCGGTCGTCCCGGCGACGATCGCACCCGCCGCGAACGCGCCCCAAAAACCGCCGCCCCAGTAGTAGCTCGTCGGCGCCCAAACGACCCCGCCGTGCCAACCCCAGGTGCTGTAGCCGTGAGGGTTGGTCACGTAATAATTCGAGCCGTTGTAGTGGTAGTTCGGATAGCTGCTGTAATTGTGGTTGTAGTTGTCGTTGTGGTATTGCGACGTGGTGTTCGTATTGTGGTTGTAAGTCGTTGTCGTGCCGGTATTCTTGTTGTAGACGGCGGCGTTACCGGTGTTCTTATTGTACGCGCCGGCGGAATTGTAATTGTTGTAGCCGCCCGTGCTGCCGTGGTTGTAGTTGTTGTAGTCGCCCGTGTTGCTATGGTTGTAGTCGTCGCTGTGGCCATAGTCGGCGGTATCGTCGTAGTGGCTCGCGGACGTATGGTCGGCGGACGACTCGCCGGAGAAATCGTAACCGCCCGAGGTGGCATGCCCGCTATAGGGCGAGTGGTACCCGCCGCCGCCCCCGCCGTGGAAGCCTCCGCCTCCGAAACCGCCGCCGCGCGCGAAGGCCGGCTGCGCGAGCATCGTTAGGGCGAGAAGCGCGGCCGCACTTTGCGTTCCGATCCTGCGGATCTGTGCCATCTCAGACTCCTCCTACAAACTCGTCGCGTCGACGAAGCCCATGCCCGTAATGTGCGACCCCTTGGCGGTCACGAGATCGACTTTCAACGTGTTCGGCGTCAGCGTGAACGGCGATTTCTCGATGCCGACCGATTTGCGCGTCGCATTATAGTAGAGCGTGACGCTCGAGGTGTCGAGGTCGGTGCGCACGCCGTACCGGTCCCAGGTCACGCCCGTACCCGTGCACATCTGGAGGTCGCCTTGCTTGGTGCAGGACGTCTTTACCAGAATGAGCGTCTGATGCGCCGCGTTGTCGATGAAATACAGGGCCGTCGCGGTGTTCACGACTTTGAGGCCCGGGTAGACCTTTTGCGAGCCGTCGGGATACGTGACGCGCAGCTCGCCCTCGGCGAGCGCGGCAACCGGCAGCGCGAGGACCGCGAGACCGAAGGCGATCGAACGGCACCAGAAACGCATGAACCTCATCCCCCAAAGGCGTGCTACGTAAGCCGATCCTAGCGCCTTCGCGCGGCGCCGGCTATCCGCGTTACGCAAGCGCTTCGCGCCCCCGGAGCGGCGCCCTGCGACGGAGCGGGGGGCGGCGAAGTCGAACCGTGCACCGATGCTTTTGCTCGGAATCGAGACGTCGTGCGACGACACCGCCACCGCCGTCGTGCGCGACGCGCGCGTCGCGTTGTCGAACGTGTCGACGAACCAGGACGAATTTCACGCCAAGTTCGGCGGAATCGTGCCGGAGATCGCGAGCCGTCAGCACGTCGCGCTGCTCAGCGCGGCGGTGCAGGACGCGCTCGAGCGCGCCGGGATCGCGCTCGGCGACGTCGACGGCATTGCCGTCACCACGGGTCCGGGCCTCATCGGGAGCCTCGTGGTCGGCGTCGCGTCGGCTAAAGCCCTCGCCGTCGCCGCGCGCAAGCCGCTCTACGCGATCAACCATCTTCACGGTCACCTCTTCGCGCCGTTCATCGACGCCGCGCTCGAGCCGGCCTATCCGTTTCTCGCGCTGCTCGTCTCGGGTGGCCACTCGCAGCTCGTGCGCGCCGACGGCCCGAACGCACTGCACGTCATCGGCCGCACGCGTGACGATGCGGCCGGGGAGGCTTTCGATAAGACCGCGCGGCTGCTCGGCCTCCCATTTCCGGGCGGTCCCGCCATCGACCGGCTCGCGCGCGACGGCGACCCGCTGGCCTTCGCCTTTCCACGGAATCGCGCCGAGGCCGGCTCGCTCGACATGTCGTTCTCCGGGCTCAAAACGGCCGTCAAGTATTTCCTCGACTCCGCGGCGGGCGCCGGTGCGAATCGCGCGGACGTCGCGGCTTCGTTCCAAGCGGCCGTGGTCGACGTGCTGATGGACCGGCTCGAGCGGGCCGCCGGCGCGGCGGACTACCGCATGGCGGTGCTATCCGGGGGCGTGGCGGCGAACTCCGCGCTCCAGGCGGCGTTCCGCGCTTGGTGCGCCCGGCGTGGCCTCCCGGCCGCGATTCCGCAGCTCCGCTTTTGCACGGATAATGCCGCGATGATCGCTGCCGCGGCCGATCGCCAGGGCGAACTCCGGCGCGTCGATCCGCTCCGCCTGAGCGCCGATCCGAACCTGCCCTTCGAAGCGCTAGACCCCGCTTTGTCCTAGCGCCGGGAGACCGCCCCTAGCGGCGCGACATTCCACAATTTCGCGACGAAGGGCCTGTGGAAGGTGTGGAGAGTCTCAAGGCCTCTCGCGCGCCCAGCGGCCGATCGCCTCAGCTAGAACCTCGCGCTCGAGCGCGTGCAGGCGCCGCTCGAGCGCAGCCCGGTCCTCGCCGGCCTCGAGCCGCAGCGGCGCTCTGGCCAAAACCTCGCCGCGATCGACCGCCGCGCCGGCTCGATGGACGCTGGCGCCGGCCCAAGCGCAGCCGGCCGCAAGCGCGTCGTCGAGCGCGCGAGCCCCGCGGAAGACCGCGCTGCGGCTCCCGTCCGGGAAATCGACCGCGTCGGCCTCCGGGTCGAGCGGCAGATAGGCCGGGTGAAGGTTCAGGATCTCCGGGAAGCGCGCGACGAACTCCGCCGGCAAGACGTGCATCCAGCCGAGGAGCAAGACGAGGTCGGGCTCGGTGGCCGCGACCGCCGCAGCCACGCGCGCGTCGTACGCGGCGCGCCCTTCGCCGGCCCGGTCCCAGACTAGCGTCTGAGCCGGCACGTTCAGGCGCGCTGCCCGCGCCAGTGCGCCCGCGCCGGCCCGGTTGACGATCAGCGCGCTCACCTCGAGCGGCAGGCTCCCCGCCCGCGCGCCCTCCACGACGGCCTCGAAGTTGCTGCCGCTTCCCGAGGCCAAGACGGTGGCGCGACGGAGACCGCCGGCCGTTCGGCTCAAGCGCGGGCCGGATGCACGATGACCGCGGGCTCGCCCTCGCGGCGCTCCTCGATCCACCCGACGACCTTCGCGCCGGGCGCGGCGGCCAGCGCGCGTTCCGCGTCGGCGACGGGAACGACCAGCGTGTAGCCGATGCCCATGTTGAAGACGCGGTAGCGCTCTTCGTGACTCAAGTTGCCGCGGCGGACCAGTTCGGCTTCGAGCGGGGGAACCTCCCAACGCGACTGCTCGAAACGCGCCTTGCATCCCGCGGGCAGCGTGCGCGGAACGTTATCGAGCAGGCCGCCGCCGGTGATGTGGGCCATCACCTTGACGTCGGCGACCGCTTGCATCGCACGCACGGGAAGCGCGTAGGAGGGGTGTTCGGCGAGCAGCGCGTCGGCGTAGGTGACGTCCCCACCCGCCGCCGGAAAGGGAGCGAGAAATTCGCTCGCGGCGATCAGTTCCCGCGCCAAGCTGTAGCCGTTGGTGTGCAGACCCACGGCGGGCAATCCGAGGATCGCGTCGCCGGGCTTCACCCGTTCGGGATCGGGGACGTCATCCAAATCGACGATACCCACGATCGTTCCGGCCAGATCGAAATCGCCCAGTTTGTAAAGTCCGGGCATCTCGGCCGTTTCGCCGCCGAGCAGCGCGCAGCCGTTCGCACGGCAGGCGGACTGCACCCCGCCGACGATGACGGCAGCGACTTCCGGCTCCAATTTTCCGACCGCGAGGTAGTCGAGGAAAAAGAGCGCGGTGGCGTTGACGACGAGGATGTCGTTGACGCAGTGGTTGACGAGGTCGGCGCCGACGCTTCCGTAACGCCGCAGCTGCGCCGCGATGAGGATTTTGGTGCCGACCCCGTCCGTCGAAGCGGCCAGCGCCTTGCGTGTGTCGCCGGGAAGTTCGAAAAGGCCGCTGAACCCGCCGATGCCGCCCAGCTGCTTGGGGTGGCGCCAGCTCGCAGTCACGTCGCGATAGCGCGAAACGGCCTCGTTTCCGGCGCCGATGTCGACGCCCGCTCGCGCGTAAGCGTCGCGCAGGGGGGCCTTCTCGTCACGCAGTAAGCCGTCCGAATCGTTCATCGCTTGCCAGGTTCAATTCGCCGAAAGGTTCTCATGCAGGTAACCGTCAAGTCGGGCTCGGCCCGCACCCTCCAAGCCGGCGCCTTCGTCGTTCCCGTCTTCTCCGACGGGCGGCTCGACGGTGCGGCGGAGGTTGCCGACAAAGAACTCGGCGGCGCGCTGGCCGACGTCTTGGCGAACAAAGAGATCACCGGAGCGGCGAACGAACTGACGCTTCTCCGCGGGCCGGACCTGAGCGCGAAGCGCGTGCTCGCGGTCGGTCTCGGCGAGCGCGCTAAATTCGAGCCGAGCGCCCTGGCCAAATACGCGGGTACCGCCGTCCGCTATCTCGGCAAACGCAACGTACGCGACATCGCGCTCGCCTTGCCGCTCGAAGCCCGCCACCACACGCGCGAGGCCGCCGGCTTCATTCTCGAAGGCGCGCTCGCGGGAACGATCGATACGACCACCTATCGCACGGAGCCCGACAAGCCGATCGTGCTCGAGTCGCTGACGCTGGTCGGCACGGCGGGTTCGCACGAATTCGATCGCGCCGCGCTCGAAGCCGGAGCGAAGCGCGGACGGATCGTCGGCGAAGCGGTCAATCTGGCGCGCACGCTCGCGTTGACGCCGGCCAACGACATGACGCCGACGCACCTTGCCGCCGCCGCCCAAAGCGTGGCGAAAAACCACGGGCTCGAGTTTCACTCGCTCGACGAAGCCGAGATGCAGCGCAAGGGGATGGGTTCGATCTTGGGCGTCGCGCGCGGCAGCGACGAGCCGGCAGCGATGATCGTCCTGCGCTACAAGGGCGACCCCGGCAGCAAAGAAGTCCTGGCCCTGGTCGGCAAGGGCTTGACCTTCGATTCCGGCGGCATCTCGATCAAGCCCGCCGAGAACATGCACGAGATGAAGTACGACATGTGCGGCGGAGCCGGCGTGATCGCCGCGATGAGCGCGATCGCGCAACTCGCGCCCAAGCTCAACGTGATCGGCGTCGTGCCGGCGACCGAAAATCTTCCCGGACATCGGGCCGTGAAGCCCGGCGACATCCTGCGCGCGATGAACGGCAAGACGATCGAAGTCATCAACACCGACGCCGAAGGGCGCTTGATCCTCGCCGATGCGCTCTGCTACGCGCGCGAGCTCGGCGCGACGAAAATCGTCGACGCCGCGACCTTGACCGGTGCGATCGTCGTGGCCCTCGGGCACGCCGCGTCGGGAACCGTCGGCAACGACGAAGAGTTCACCAAACACTTCCTCGAAATCGCCAAGCAGACGACCGAACGTTACTGGGAGATGCCGCTCTACGACGACTACGCGCAAGACGTCAAGAGCGAGATCGCCGACCTGCGCAACTCGACGGGGCGCGCGGGCGGCAGTTTGACGGCCGCGGCGTTTCTGCGCAACTTCGTCGACAAAACGCCCTGGATCCACCTCGACATCGCCGGTACGGCCTACGTCGACCGCGAGACGTCGTACCAGGCGAAGGGCCCGACCGGCACGCCGGTGCGCGCGTTCGTCGCGCTGGCCGAAGATCTCGCGCGCGAACCGCACGCGCACGCGAAAAACGGCTCGGCGCAAGCCGGCGCGGCGGTGAAGTAGCGCCGGCTTAGCCTTCTTCTTCCGGGCGGCGGCGCGGCAGCGCGAACCAGGCCGCGTCTACTGCGGCGCGGTCTTTTTCGTCGAGTTCCAGCGCGACGCCGGCGAGCGTGTCGCGCAATTGATCGGGGCGGCTGGCGCCGACGATCGCTGCGGTGATGCCGGGCTGGTCGAGCGTCCAGCGCAGCGCTACCTGCGCGAGCGATTTTCCGCGCGTGGCCACGTCGTCCGCCAAGCGCGTCACGACGTCGAGCGTTTCGTTTTGCCAATAGCGGCGGCGGTACAGCGAACCGGCCTCGCCGAGCGTGAAGCGCGTCCCTTCGACGGGCGTTTGCGTTGCGCGATACTTGGCGGTCAGCATCCCGCCGGCGAGCGGGTTGTAGACGATGATGCCGACGCCGTTCGCGAGGCAAGCTGGAACCGTCTCCGCTTCGATCTCACGGAACAGCAGGTTGTAGCGCGGCTGCAAGCTGTCGAAGCGGATTAAGCCGCGGGCGTCGCTGGCCCAAAGCGACTGCATCAGCTGCCAGGCGCTCGCGTTGCTGGCGCCGGCATAGCGAATCTTCCCGGCACGGCGCAGGTCGTCGAGCGTTTCGAGCGTTTCTTCGATCGGCGTCGCGTCGTCCCAGCGGTGGATTTGATACAGGTCGACGTAGTCGGTTTGGAGCCGCTTCAGCGAGGCGTCGAGCGCGCGGATGACGTGCAGGCGGGAGTTGCCGCGATCGTTCGGTCCGGGACCCGTCGGGTAGAAGCCTTTCGTCGCGAGCACGAAGCGGTCGCGCTTTCCGCGCAACCACGCGCCGACGATCTCCTCGGTGCGGCCGGCCGTTTCGAGGCTGGGCGGAATCGGATAGGCGTCGGCCGTGTCGATGAAATCGATCCCGAGTTCCTCGGCCGCATCGAGGATCGCGCGGGAAGTCGCTTCATCGCACTGGCCGCCGAAGGTCATCGTGCCCAGCGCGACGCGCGTGACGCGCAAGCCGGTGCGTCCCAGTTGCGCGACCGGGATGGGTGCGTTCGCTTTCGCCATAGCACGTACTGATGGCGCAGGCGGCCGGCGTTTCCTGTCGACTCGTTGTGGCCGCCTTTCGAGCCGGAGCAGCCGCCCTTCTAGCCGTTCGCGACGATGCTCAGCGGCGACGCCAGCTGCGTTTCAGGCACGCGGCGCGCATCGTAGGTCTCGGGGTATTCTCCGGTAAGACAGCCCAAACACATCTCGCCGCGCTTGCGGCCGGTAGCCTGCAAGAGCGCCTCTTTACTCAAGTAGCCGAGCGAGTCGGCACCGATTTTTTCGCGAATCTCCTCGACGCTCAGATTGTGCGCGATCAACTCTGAGCGGGTCGCCATGTCGACGCCGAGGTAACAGGGTTCGATGATCGGCGGCGACATGATGCGGACGTGCACCTCGCGCGCTCCGGCGTCGCGCAGGAGCTTCACGATGCGCGGGGTCGTCGTCGCGCGCACGATCGAATCGTCGACCACGACCACGCGACGGTCCTTGAGGTTCTCCACGATCGGATTGAATTTCAACTGCACGCTGCGATTGCGCATCGGTTGATCCGGGCTGATGAAGGTGCGCCCGATGTAGCGGTTCTTGATCAAGCCCTCGACGTACGGCAGCCCGGATTCCTCGGAAAAGCCGATCCCTCCGGGAATCGCCGAGTCCGGTACCGCCATCACCACGTCGGCTTGGGCCGGATGCTCGCGGGCCAAGCGGCGTCCCATCTCGACGCGCGCCATGTAGATCGAGCGGCCGTCGAGCACCGAGTCGGGCCGCGCGAAATAGATGTACTCGAACATGCACAGCGCTTGCGGCTTGGGCTTGGGCGCTTTGTCCACGTGCAACCCGTCGCCGTCGATCCAGACGATCTCGCCCGGCTCGAGCTCGCGAATGTATTGCGCGCCGACCGTAGCCAGCGCGCAGGACTCTGAAGCGATCATGTAGCCGCCGCCCGGGTTGCGGCCGTAACAGAGCGGACGCACGCCCCAGGGATCGCGGAACCCGTAGAGCGCCTTTTCCGTCGACATCACGATCGAGTAGGCGCCTTCGGCCTTGGTCATCACGTGCCGGATGCGCCCGATCATGTCGCTTTGCGGCGCCTCGACGATCAGCTTGGCGAAGACTTCCGAGTCGGAGGTCGCTTGCAGGGTCGTCGTCGGCTTGAGGTTCGCGCGCAGCTCCTCGGTGTTAGTCAAATTGCCATTGTGCGCGAGCGAGATCTCGCCGAGCTCGGTGTGCTCGAGCAGCGGCTGCGCGTTGACCACAACCGACGAACCCGTCGTCGAGTAGCGCGTATGACCGACGGCGATGTAGCCGGTCAGCTTGCCGAGGATCTCCTCATCGAAGATGCTCGAGATGAGGCCCATCTCGCGATGACAGACGATCGACGCGCCGTCGGAGACCGCGATGCCGGCCGACTCCTGGCCGCGGTGCTGCAGCGCGTAGAGTCCGAAATAGGCTAGCCGGGCGACGTCGTGGCCGGGTGCGTAGACTCCGACGACCCCGCATGCCTCGTGCAGCGTATCGCCACCGGGGAGCGCGGCCTCTTCATCGTACGAGCGGGCCATGTGCTCTCATTCGACGGCCGCGGGCGGAAACCCCAGGCGCTTCAATCCCGGCTGCGTCCGCCGAAAATGCGCAACAACGCGAGGAAGATGTTGATCGCGTCGAGGTAAATCGAGGTCGCCAATTGCACCGCGCTCGCACCGCTGCCGCCGGCTTTGATACGTGCGAAGTCGACCAGCACCAGTACCGAGAAGACGATGAGCGTCAGCCACGAGTACGCGGTGGGCGACATGAAGTGCCAGAAGATCGAGACGAAACCGGCGATGACCAAAACGATCAGCGCCGCGAAAGCCCAGCCCGAGAGCCGGCGGTAGTCGAAGCTCGTCAGGTAGACGATCGCCGCGAGCGTCAGCATGCCGAGGCCGGTCGTCGAGGCGGCGTTGACGACCGTCGCGGGACCGTCGACGCGCGCGTAGTTGGCCACGATCGGGCCGATCGCGACGCCTTCGATCGCCGTGAAAAGGTAGAACAGCACGAGCGACAAGCCCGAGTTGGCGCGTGCGAAGTTGAGCGCGATCAAGGGAACGAAGCCGACCAGCGCCGCGGTGAGGCTCACGCCGTAGGGCACGTCGCGCACGAGGTACGCGGTGACGGCGGTGATCAAGAACCCGACGCCCGTAATGCCGAGGACCTGACCTAAGAGCGCGCCCGTCGGAACGGCCGTCGCACCGAAGGTCGGAGGTTGATAGCGCGGTGACTGCGTTTGAAACATCGCACTCCCAACGACCCGCCCGGCGCGGGCCGAGTTTCGGAAGCTTAGCTTGGTACCTCGGCGAGCTTGGCAATGTCGCTCCGGTAGCTGAGCACTCCCGGCCCGAACCGTCCCGCCAGCTCGCCCACCGCCGCGTACACCCGCTCGCGCGCCGCGCTGAGGTTGGGGCCGAGGGCCGTCACCGTGACGACCCGTCCGCCGGGCGAGTCCACGACCTCGCCGCGGCGCGTCGAGCCGCCCCAGAAGGCGACGCAGTCTCCGCGCAGCGCGAGATTCCCCGGCAAATCGCGCAGCGGGGTCGCGGCGCGCGGATAGTCCGGCGTCGCCAAAACCACGCCGGCGCAGCTCTCCTCGCCGAGCCAAGCCACGCCGGGGGCGAGCTTGCCGTCGGCCGCATTTGCGAGCAGCTGCGCGAAATCGCCGCGCACGCGGGGCATCAAGACTTGGGTCTCCGGGTCGCCGAAGCGCACGTTGAATTCGATGACCGCCGGTCCGTCGGCGGTCCACATCAGGCCGCAGTAGAGCACGCCGAGATACCGCTCGCCCTCCGCCGCGAGCCCGCGCGCGACCGGATCGAGGATCCGCACCCGCACCGCTTCGAGAAACCCGTCCGGGAAGCCGGAGGGCGGCGAGTAGGCCCCCATGCCGCCCGTATTCGGCCCGGTATCGCCGTCGCCGGCCCGCTTATAGTCGCAGGCCGCGCCGAAAGGTTCGAACGTGCGGCCGTCCCCCAGCGCGAAAACGCTCAGCTCGCGCCCCTCGAGCTTGTCTTCCAGTAAGACATCGCTCCCGCCGCCGGGCACGCCCCCGCTGCCATACCATTCGCGCAACACCGCTAAGCCGTGCGCCGCGTCGTCAGCGACGACCACGCCCTTGCCGGCGGCCAGCCCGTCGGCTTTCACCACGCATCCGCCGCTCCAGTCCGCCAGCACGCGCTCCGCATTCGCGAGCGAGCGCACGACGCGCCCGCGCGCCGTCGGAATACGGTGGCGCTCGAGAAAGCGCTTGGCAAAGATCTTGCTCGATTCGAGACGTCCCGCCGAGCGGTTCGGGCCGAACGTGCGAAAGCCGGCTTCGCGGAAGCGGTCGCCGACGCCCGACGCGATCGCGGTTTCGGGACCGAGCACGACCAAGTCGATAGCCGCAGCGCGCGCCCGCGCGACGAGCGATTTTCCATCGGTCGCGGCGATCGGCCAGTTCTCACCGCGTGCCGCCGTGCCCGCGTTCCCGGGCGCGGCGAACACCGCGCTGCACGACGGCGACGAAGCCAGGCGCCACGAGAGCGCGTCTTCGCGGGCACCGTTTCCGACGACCAGAACCTTCACGTGCCGGCTGGGGCGAAAGCGTTCACTCCCACTCGACCGTCGCGGGAGGCTTCGAAGTGATGTCGTAGGCGACGCGATTGACGCCCGGCACTTCGTTGACGATGCGCGTGCTGATGCGTTCCAGCAGCGCGTGCGGGAGGCGCGCCCAGTCGGCAGTCATCCCGTCCTCGCTGGTGATCGCGCGAACGGCGACGAGGTTGGCGTAGGTGCGGCCGTCGCCCATCACGCCGACGCTCTGCAAGGGCGTCAGCACCGCGAAGTATTGCCACGGGTGCGGCGAGAGTTCGGCGCCTTCGATCTCCGCCGTAACGATCGCGTCGGCGGCGCGAACCGTCTCGAGGCGTTCGGCGGTCACTTCGCCCAGCACGCGTACCGCGAGGCCCGGGCCGGGGAAGGGCTGGCGTTCGACGATCGCGCGTGGCAACCCCAAAACGCGGCCGACCTCGCGCACTTCGTCTTTGAAGAGCGCGCGCAGCGGCTCGACGAGTTCCAGCGCCATTCGCTCCGGCAGGCCGCCGACGTTGTGATGGGACTTGATTTTATGACCGGCCTTGGACCCCGGCGTCTTCGATTCGATCACGTCGGGATAGAGCGTGCCCTGCACGAGGAAGGCAACGTCGGCGAGTTTTTTGGCTTCTTCTTCGAAGATGGCGATGAATTCGTGTCCGATGCGGATGCGCTTTTCTTCCGGATCGACGACGCCGGCGAGCCGCGCGAGGAAGCGCTCGCGCGCGTCGACGCGCACGACGTCCAGGTGCAGGACGTCGCGGAAAGCCGCCACCACGCCGTCAGCCTTCGTTCGCGCGCAACAGACCGGTATCGACGAAGATGCAGGTAAGCTGCTCGCCGACGGCCCGCGCGACGAGGGTGGCCGCGACGGCGGAATCGACGCCGCCCGAAAGCGCGCAGATCACGCGCCGCGCGCCGACTTGCGCGCGAATCTCGGCAACCTTGGCGTCGACGAAGGATTCCATCTCCCAGGCGGGTGGAATCCCGGCCACGTCGTTCAAGAAATTGGCGATGACGCGCTTGCCGGCTTCGGTGTGCGCGACTTCAGGGTGAAACTGCACGCCGTAGATGCGCCGTTCGGCATTGCCCAGTGCCGCCGCGGCGCAGCGCTCGGTACGCGCCAGAACGTCGAAACCGGGCGGCGGCGCGACGACCGTATCGCCGTGCGACATCCACGCGCGGGTTCGCTGCGGTACGCCTTCCAGCAACGGATCGGGACGGATGATCTCGAGTTCGGCCGGCCCGAATTCCGAGTACGCCGAACGTGCCAGCGAGCCGCCGAGGTCGCGCGCGAGCAGTTGCATCCCATAGCAGATTCCGAGAATCGGAATGCCCGACGACCAGAGTGCCGGGTCGACGCCGAGGGCGTCCGGTTCGAGCGTGCTCTCGGGGCCGCCCGTCAGGATGAGGGCGGCGGGCTCGCGCGCCGCGATTTCGCTCCACGGCGTATCGTGCGGCAAGATCTCCGAGTAGACGCGCGCTTCGCGCGCGCGCCGCGCGATGAGCTGGCTGTACTGCGCACCGAAATCCAGGATGACGACGGTCGCAGGGCGCGTCTGCGGAACGGCTCGAGGGCTTACGGCCATCCTCCTCCGCTTCTCGCCACGCGCAAGCGGCACCCCCGGCGCCGTTCGCGCCGCGCCGGGAATGCCGCCGGATCGATTACTTCAGGAGCGCCGCAAACGGGAGGGCGCGGACTTTCTTGTACAGCGTCGGATCGTTCTGCACGAAGAGCGAGTCCACTTGGATGATCGAGCCATCGGTATTGAAGTAGGCCTGTCGCGCGTGAACGGAATCGAGATCGGGAAGCGTTCCGGCCTGACGCGCCCGCGCGAGCGACCCATCCGATCGGAAGCAGAGCTGCGTCGCACGCTCGGCACCCGTCGTGTTGAAGGTTGCCCAACGGATCCACTGGTAGTTGCCGGCTTGTTTCCATGCCTGCGCGTACGTGATCGACGAATGCGTGTGCTCGACGCTCGACTTGTGCGCGGCATCGACGATCTGCCAGGTCGAACCCTTGACGCTCGCGACTTCGGTCGGCGTGGAGCTGGTCAGCACCGACTTGAAGACGGCGCAATTCGCGTCGATGCGCGCGACGAGAATGCTGGGCGACGCCATCTGCGAAGGCGTCAGCGGTTTCGTGGTCATTTGAGCCGGTGCGGGCACGGTCGTCGCGAGCGCGAAGCCGGCGAGCAGCGTTGGAAGGGCGCGCCAAGAAAACATTGAGATTCCTCCGGATACCTTCAGCGGTACGTAGAAAGACGGGCCGCTGTCAGGTAGCGACCTCTGTCAGGCGTTCGGCGTCCCGCGCCATCACGACCTCCATGGCGATGCGTTCCCCGACCGAGACGTCGCGGCCCCAGCGGTACCCGCTGTAGGGCGTAAAGCGCGTGCCGGGCGAGCCTGGGATGCGCAGCGAGACGTCGTACACTACGAAGGCCTTCGGGGGACCCGCTTCGATGATGCACTGCAGCGCGAACGGCCCGATGACGCCCGGCGGATTCGCCTCACGCGCCGCGGCAACGAAGCGCTCGCCGAGTTCGAAGGCGGGCTCCAGCATCGACTCCGTCAGCGTCGTCGCGATGTGCCCCGCCTCTTCCATGCGGACCGGAATACTCGCGGCGTAGCCGAGCTGGCCCGGCGGCAGGCCGCGCAGCCCATCGAGGTTCGTCTGCCGTCGCGTGTCGGTGCCCATGAGCTCGAGCTCGCCGAGCAGCGGCGAATAGAAAAAGTTCAAATTGACGCTGGGGCCCAGGGCGTATTCCTCGATCCGGGCCGCCCGCAGACCTTCTTCGCTGAGCATGCCCGCGACGCGCAAACGCTCGGCTTGCGCCTCGAACTCGGAGGGCGAGGAGCAGAGAAAAAACGCCCGTTCGAAACCGACTTTGGCGTGCGCCGCCTTCACCATCACCAGGCGGTCGATCTCCGCGGGAGCCGCGAACGTGCGCGGATGGCGGATGCCCGCCCGCGCGAGCAGCACATACTGGTTATCGGCCTCGTCGCGTTCCTCGGCGCGCAACAAACGGCGGTTCCCGAAGAACGGTACGAGCATCTCGCGCTCGATGCGGTCGTACGAATATCGCTCGTGCAAATAGACTTCGAAGGAGCGGTTGGGGACGAAGAGCACGTTGGCCGCGAGCAGTTGCGCCTGCACCTCAGGTTTCAGGATGTCCGCGAAAGCCTCGAGTTCCAAGGTGCGCGTGACGCAGCCGCGCGCGGGATCCGAGCGCCGCGCGAAGTAGCGGCTGTAGGTCTGCTCCCGGCCGCGTGCGGTCACGATCAGGCTCTCCAGACCGCAGCGCGAGGCACCCTGCGCGACGTCGAGGGCCGAGTGGCTGCCGATCGAAGCGAGCGTCAAATGCGCGCGATCGTAACGCGCGAGCGCTGCCGAGATACGAGGTTCCGGCACTGCCGCCTCTACGACGCGTCGAATAGCCGGGCCTCGTCCGAGCCGGCGTACTGAACGACGAGGACTTCGCGGATGCGTTGCGCCTCCGCCAGGGTGGCCGGCGCCGCGACGCGCACCAGCAGCTTGTAGAGGCCGGCCAAATACTTCGGCAGCGTCCGGTCGTGTGGATATTGATGCTGCCAGTCCTCGACCGCACCGGCGAGATGCAGTGCGTCCGGCGCCATCCGCTCGCCCCAGCCGGCGTCGAGGTACTTCTGGATGCGCTGCATTTCGTCGTCGACGCCGATCGGCGAGATGCGGATCTCGCCGAAATATTCGTCGGCCGGCGCGGTATGTTTCAGCGCGACGTTGCGCGGCTCGCTGCCGGGGTCGCCCGCCAGCCGCGCGGCCGAGGTGCGGTTGCGGCGCGCCGCGACGGCACGCGCGTTCGCGCGGTCGGATTCGCTCGCCGCCGGGTCGGCCAGCGTCGCGTTGACCAGCGCGAAGAGCTGGTTGCGCTCCGCGGTGGGAACGAGCGACAGCGTCACGGCCGGCTCGGCGGCGTGCTGCAAGAGCGCGCTGCGGTACGCTGCGTCGCGGGTGAGCGCGTAAGCGCGCGCCTCGGCGACGACCTCGGCCACGAGCGCGTCCGGTTCCCCGTGGAAAGCGTGCACGTTTGCGGCAGCGTCGTCTTCGGCTTGGCGCGCCAGCGCGGCGGGGTTCGTCCGCGGCATCGAGACGAGCCAAGAGTGTGGCAGCTTTCGCCGCCGCAACGGGCTCGCCGTGGACCTGAACCCAGCCGGCCGCTTCGCGCACGTACCATTCGGCCGCGTCGTTGCTGCTCAGCGGATCGTAGTGCAGCTGCGTCGCGACGTCGACGGTGAGCGCCGCCACCTCGGCGTATTGCGGGTCGGTCGGGCGCAATAACGAATAGGCGCGGCCCGCATCGAGAACCGCGCTCAGGTAGGCGAGCTCCGCCGCAAAGGGCCAGCCCGTCGCATTGCCCCGGTCGTAGGCCCGGCGCATCGTTTGGTACAAGATGCCGGGGTCGGCCGTGATCGTGGCCTCGGCCGGAGCGAGATTCAGAACGAGGGCGCTGAGCGCGAGGGCGATCGCTCCGTTACGCAAGACCCGAATCGTCGAGCACGGCGTGCAGATTGTTGGAGAGCAAAGCGTTCTTGATTTCGCGGGCGATGCGCCGGCCGGTCGACATCGGCTCGCTGTAGTTGAGATACGAATACGGCGAACCGTCGATGAAAAGGTTCGTGCCCGCCACGATGCGCGCCGAGACCTCCATGATGTAGAATTGCGTGTCGGGCGTGATGATCGTCTCGATGCAGAACGCGCCGAAGAGTCCCTTGGGCCCGCAGATCTCCTGGCTGACGCGCACGACCTCCTCGCCCATGTGATAGGCCTCGGCCAGCATCGATTCGCGCAGGGAAAGCGGCTGGTTGCCGACCACGACGTAGCACGGATCGACGTCCATGCCTTCCTGCGCGGCCGCGGGAATGCGGCCCAGCGAGTCGACGTTCGTCTCGTAGCGGCGATCCATCGCACATGATCTCGAGCTTGCCGCTGAGCGGCGAGTAGAAGTAGTGAATGTAGAGCGGCACGCCGATGACGTACTCTTGCAGCATGTAGTTGCGCCGCGCGAGCTCGGCGGCGCGCTTCTCGAAATCGCCCGCGTCGCGCAGGAACATGTAGCCTTTGCCGCCCTGGCGCGCCGTAGAGTTTCACGATGACGGGCCGGTCGATCTCGGCACCGGTCTTGAACTGGCGCGGAACCTTGAGGCCGGCGCGCGTCAGCCACTCGCGCTGCAGTTCGCGGCTCGCTTCCCAGTCGAGGACCGCCTTGTTGCCGAAATACGGAATCGACATCCGCTTGTGCTCTTCGAGCGAGAGGTACGCAACGAACGAGCCGTGCGGCACGATGATGACCTTGCGCTTCTCGAGCTCCGGAACCAGCGACATGAAGTCCTGGTAGCGCTGGATTGCGATCACTTCGTCGACGAAGGCGAAGGAGCTTGTAGAGCCGCTCGGTCTCGACGTTCGCGATGGCCAGGGTGTTGAAGCCCTCGTCGTGCGCGCCCTTGAGAATTTGCAGCGCGGAATGCGAGCCGAGCGTGGCGATCGTGTAAAAGTCGCTCGACTTCGCCTGAGCCGGCGTCGGAAGCAGTTCAGGTGCGATCATAGTAATGCTCTCTGAAACGCGGGATTGCAAAGCAGAGTTTCCGTCGCGCGGCGAGCGACCTCCGCCGGGTCGGCGCCGGCGAGGCCTTCGACCCGCCAGGCCGTAAAGCGCTCGACGCTCCAGACGCCCGGCAGTTCGCGTCCCGCGATGCGGATGCCGCCGCCGGCCGGCGGCGACGCGGCGCCGTGGCGGATCTCGTCGATCCAGACTTCGCCCGGCGCCGGCACGACGTCGTCCCGGACGCGCAAGGCGTGTTTGCCGGGGTTATAGATTGTCTCGAGGCTTGCGAGCGTCCGGATGAGCCCTTCTTCTGCCGCCGGGTCGAGCTCGAAGCGATAAAGGTCGGCGCGCGTGAGGCCGCCCAGCGGGACACCCAGCCGCTCGAGCGTTTCGCGCGCGGTTTCGGCCTCGTTGTCGGGGATGGTGAGCCATACCTCGACGCAGCGCACGACGCTCATCGGGCGAGCGCCCGGGCCAGGCCCTCGAAGAGCGCGATCCCGCCGGATGCCGCGAGCATTGCGCCCGCGTCGCCGCGCGCGCGTTCGCGCGACGCGTCGAGGTGCATGTACGTCCACGCGTCGCGCTCCGGATGGGGCATGATCGCCAGGACGTTGCCGCGCCCGTTGACGAGCGCGGCGACGCCGAAGGCCGATCCGTTGGGCACGGCTTCCGGCGTCATTTCGCCCTTCGCATCGCAGTAAACGAAGGCGACATGGCCTTCGCGCTCGAGCCGCGCCAGCGCCTCGTCCTGCGCCGCGAGCCTGCCCTCACCGTGCGAGGCCCACGCCGGAAGGATCGCGCCGGGACGCAAGCTCGCCGTCAGCACCGAGCGCGCCGGCGGCATCACGAGCTTGACGTGGACGTGCGTGGAGACGGAACTTGCCGAGCGGCGCATTCTTCGCGAAGGCCGCCTGCGGCTGCGTGCGGCCGTCGATTCCCGGCACGAGCCCGCTTTCGACCAAGACTTGCGCGCCGTTACAGATGCCGAGGACCGGCTTACCGACAGCCGCGCCTTCGCGCACGACCTGCATGACGCGGTCGTGCGCGGCGATCGCTCCGGCCCGGACGCGGTCCTCGTAGGCAAAGCCGCCCGGCAGAACGTACGCGTCGAAGGTGCGTACGACGTCGAGATCGGTCGTCCAGTGCACCAACCGCGCCGCGACGTCGACGGCTTGGCACGCGCGCAGCGTCTCCTCCTCGCTGTTCGTCCCGGGAAAAACGATGATGCCGACGGTCGCGCTCACGCTTGCGGCAGCTCGTCGTAGAAGTCGCGCAGCGGCGCCGTCCAGGCTTCGCGTAACCGCTCCAGATCGAAGCTCGCGCCGGGAAGGCGAATGACCGGCTCGGCCACGACTTCCCCGAGGCACGCCCCGTCCCAATCGGCGAACGTTCCGTAGCGCTCGACATAAAGCGCGTTGAGCGACCCGATGCGTTCCAAGTCGGCTTCGAGCACGAAGCCGCCGAATTCGCCGAACAGGACGCCCGCGTCGCCGGAGCGCAACTCCGCGCCGAGCCCTCCCGAGGGCGCGAGGAACGCCATCTCGCACACCGCGCTCAGCGTGCCGCCGTCCGAAACGTCGTGCGCGCCGAGCAGGTAGCCCCGGCGCGCCGCCTCGAGCACGAAGGCGAGATCGCGCCGCTCCTGCGCGTAGTCGAGCGCCGGCAATTCGCCCTGCGCCGTCTCGAGCAACTCCGCGATGACCGAGCCGGCGAAGCGGCGCTGACGCCGTCCCAGGTAGAGCAGCAGCGACCCCGCCCGTTTGAAGCCCGGCGTGAGCGAGTGCGAGACGTCGCTCAAGCCGCCGACGCAGGCCACGATCGGCGAAGCGGGGATCGAGGCGCCCGCAGCCGATTGGTTGTAAAGGCTGACGTTTCCGGAGACGAAGGGCGCGCCGAGTTCGCGCGCGGCGCGCGCGAGGCCGTCGACCGCCGCGACGAACTCGCCCAGTTGCCGGGGATCTTCGGGATTTCCGAAGTTGAGACAATCGGTGAGGCCGAGCGGTCGCGCGCCGACCGCGACGACGTTGCGGATCGCCTCGCAGACGGCGTGCTCGGCCGCAAGCTCGACGCCGTGGGCGGAATAGCGCGGATTGCCGCCGACGCCGAGCGCGACGCCGAGCGGCGCACCCGGGATCGGCACGAGCACGCCGGCGTCGGCATAGCCGGCCGGAATCGACGGTCGCGCCGCGTACGACCGAATCGTAGCGTTCGTAGATGACGCGCCGCGAACAGACGTCGCGGTGCCCGAGAACGCGCTCGAGCAGCGCGCCGTCGACCGGCGCCGCCAGCGTTTCGGCGCCGGGACCCGGCTGCGCGGCCGCTCGCAGCGGCATTTCGCAGCCGCGTTCGTAGCGAACTCCGCCGGTGAGAAACTCGCTCGGCACGCGCATCACTTCTTCGCCGCGATAGCGGAGCACGTAGTCGGGTTCGGCGCTAACCTTTCCGATGACGGCGGCTTGCGCGCCGCGCGCGACCAGCGGCAGCGTGAACTCCTCGTTATAGATTGCGAGCAGCTCGGGCGTGAACTCGGGCGGCACGACCCAGGTCAAACGCTCCTGCGTCTCCCCGACGGCGATGACCGCCGGCGGTAAACCGGGCACCGAGGTCGGACACTTGTCGAGATCGACGATCGCGCCGAAGCCGCCGCTCGCGGTGATTTCGGCGGTGCAGCCCATGATGCCGCCGGCCCCCAGATCTTTGAAGCCGACCGTTAAGCCGCGCGCTCGCAAGGCATCGAACACGCGGTACGAGGCGCGCATGAGCACGTTCTTGAGAAACGGATCGGGAACTTGAACGGCGCTCTTATTGGCCTCGGCATCGGCTTCGTCGAGCGCCAGCGACGAAAACGCGGCGCCGCCGAATCCGCTGAGATCCGTCGCTTTCCCGACGAGCACGATGTCCCAGCCCGCCGAGCCGGGCGGCGCGAACGAGTGGATGACCTCGTCCTCTTTGACGATTCCGAGCGCCACCACGTTAACCAGACAGTTGTCGCGGAAACCTTCGTCGAAAGTAGACGTCGCCCGCGATATTGGGAACGCCGATCGCGTTGCCGTAGGCCGCGATGCCGTCGACCACGCCCTGCGCCACATAGCGCGAATGCGCGTCGTCGCGGGGCCCGAAGCGCAGCGGATCGGCCACCGCGATCACGCGCGCGCCCATGCACAACACGTCGCGCACGATGCCGCCCACGCCGGTCGCGGCCCCCTCGAACGGCACGACTTGCGAGGGATGGTTGTGCGACTCGTGCGCGACGACGATGCCGTAGCTCGCGCCGTCCCAAATTCCCAGTCGCACAATCCCCGAATCCTCTTTCGGCCCGAGGATCACGTCGGGTCCGTCGACCGGCAAACGGCTCAGGTAGCGCCGCGAACTCTTATACGAGCAATGTTCGCTCCACTGCGCGTCGAAAGCGTGCGCTTCGACGACGCTGGGGTCGCGGCCCAAGCGTTCGGCAATTTTGCGCAGTTCGCTCGTCGTCAGCGCCAGTCCGAGAGCGCGGGCGTCGCGCTCGAGCCGTTCCTCCGGCACGTCGCGGACGCGCAAGCGCGCACCGGCTGCTGGCGGAGCGTCAGGCAAGGTTGGCGCCTTGCGGCGCCGCGCGCGGCGCATTGAGCTGCGCGTCCGCTTGCAACACGGCCGAACGCGCGTGTCCCTGCACGAGCATCACGCGGCCGAACAGCACGGTATCGTCGAGCGCGAGCGCCTTCGCACAGGCCGCGGCGACGTCTTCCGCGCTCGCGTCGCTCGCGTCGAAAACAGGATTGGGCGTCGCCGCCGCGAGCATCGCCGCGAGCTGCGGGCCCGACGCGACGTAGATCAGGCGCGCGAAGGTTGCATCGAGCTGCTGTGCCGTCTGCACGACGAAGGCCGGCATCAACTCGCTCGAGACGACGCGGCGCAAGACCGTCAGCCCGAACTGACCGAGCGCGCGGATCGCGCCGTCCAGACCCGCCACCGCGGCCGGACCGTCGGCGATAACCGCGACCATACCGGGACGCGCGACCGGAAAGGTGCCGACGAGCTCGGCGACCGTCTCGTAGTTGGCGAGCACGCGCTCGAGATCGGCAGGCGTCACTTCCTGGAGATTGCGATAGAGCTGTTTGTCGAGCATCAACTCCTCGCGGCCCTGCGGCCAGATGCGCCACGAGTCGTTGTCGATCACGTCGGCGATGACCAGGTTGCCACTGGCCCTCCGCCCCGATCAACCGACCGAACTCGATCTTGAGATCGACCAGCAGCGTTTCGTGACGGCGCCAGGCGTGCGCGAGGATCTCGAAGACGATCCGCGCGATCTCCCCCATCGTTCCGACTTCCTGCGGCGTCGCGATGCCGCGCGCCACGATCTCGTCGGGTTCGATCAGCGGATCGTGGTTCGCATCGTCTTTGATGAAGAATTCGACCAAGCGCGGCACGATGATCGAACCGCGCGCCACGCCGGGCTTGCGCTTGACGAACGAGCCCGCCGCGACGCCGCGCACGACCACTTCGAGCGGGATCATCGTGCAGCGCCGGACGAGCATCTCGTTGTCGTCGTCGTCTTCGCCGCCGCTGAGGTAGTGCGTGGGAAGCCCGCAGAAGTTCAGCAACCGGAAGACCCGCGCGCGTCGTCTTGGCGGCGACGCGGCCCTTGCCGGCGAATCTCGTTGCGCCGCGCACCGTCACCGGCCGTGATGCTGTCGAGCGCCTGCACGATCAAGACGTCGGGTTGGCCCGGTTTCTCGTAGAGGACCTTCGTCTTGCCGCGCGCGACCTCGGGACCTTTGTTCACGGCACGCTCCCGGCCGGCGTCCGCGGCGCGGGGAATGGGGGCAATCCCACGATGCGCGCGACGAGCGCCCGCGCGCGTTCCGGCGCGTCGCCGATGTGATCGCTCGGATCGAGCAGCGCGCGAATTTCGGCCGGATCGAGCAGCGAAGTCAAACGCTCGTCGTCGACGAGTAAGCCCGCGAGCGGGTTGTCGTTGCCCGCGGCCAAGGCGGCATGCGCCGCCATCGCCGCTTCGCGCAGCGCTTCATGCAGCACTTGCCGGTCGCCGCCGGCTTTCACCGCCTCGAGCAAGACGGCTTCGGTTCCCGCAAACGGCCCGTAGGTACGCAAATTGAGGGCGATGCGCCGCTCGTCGAGCCGCAAGCCGCCGACGACGCGCAAGGCGAGACCGACCACCTCGTCTGCGCACAGAAAAGCCTCAGGAATTACCGTTCGCCGGTTCGCGCTGTCGTCGAGCGTGCGCTCGAGGTAGTTCGTCGCAGCATTCTGCCAGGTAACGTCGGCGTACGCCGGCAACAAGCGCGCCAGCGAGTCGATCCGTTCGGAGAGCATCGGATTGCGTTTGAACGGCATCGACGAACTGCCGACTTGTTTTTGACCGAACGGTTCGAAGGCTTCGCCGAAGCCCGCCGACGAGAGGATGCGCACGTCGGCTGCGAACTTCGAAAGCGAGGCGCCGAGGCCGGCGAGCGTCGTCGTCACGAGGTAGTCGAGCTTGCGCGGATAGGTCTGGGTGCTGACCTCGAGCGCGCTCAGGTCGAACTGTTCGAGAATCTCGTTCTCCTGGTCTTGCGCGCGCCGGCCGCTGCCCCGCAGCAGCCGCTCGTAGGACGCCGACGTGCCGACGGCGCCGCGAATACCCTTCGCCGTTAGCGCGTGATAGGTTGCGCGCAGCTGCGCTTCGTCGAGCAGCAAATCTTGCGCGTAGATGGCGAGCCGGTAGCCGAAGGTCGTCGGCTCCGCGGGCTGCAGGTGCGTGTAGCCCATGCAGACGAGGTCGGCGCGCTTTTCGATCGCCGCCGCGAAGGCGCGTAAGAGTTCGTGCAAGCGCTCGCCCAGCAGCGCCAGCGCGCGCCGCATGCGATAGGTCTCGACGGTGTCCTCGATGTCCATCGAGGTTGCGCCGAGGTGGAGCTTGCGGCCGCCGGTTTTCGCCTGCGAGGCGAACACGCGAATCTCCGACATGAGATCGTGGCCGATCTCGCGCTCGATCGCGAGCGCGGCGGCGAGGTCGATGTCGTCCGCGTGCGCTTGCAGATCCTCGACTTCGGCGTGCGTCACGAGGCCGCTGCGTTCTTGCGAACGCGCCAAAGCGACCCAGACCGCACGCCACAAGCGGCGTCGCTCTCGTTCGGAGAAGAGTTCGCGCAACTCGGCGCGCCCGTACCTCCACGAGAACGGCGAGGCATAGGTCCTGTCATCCATCGCTGTTTTGAGTTTCGCCCCGAGTGTAAAGACGGCCTTGAGGCGCAAAAAAGACGAGCCGGACGCGATCGTCCGGCTCGTCTCGAGTGGCGTCAGCGAGCGATTCGCTCGATTGGTTTACTGGATCGCTTCGAGTGCGACGAAGGTCAACATCCCCGTCGTGCTTGGAGTGCCCGCTCCGAAGCTGAGGACGATGTACGCGGTGGGAGCATAGGCGGTGAACGTTCCCGAGTAACTCGGGAACAACAGCGCCGGGATCGCCGCGGGCGACGACGGACGGCCATAGGCTTTCGTCGAGGCCGTATAGGTCGTCACGTACGTTCCGCTCGGACCGCCGTACGAGTTCGCGATGTAGTACGGCGGTACCGGACTCGGTGCGGTGTCGATGCCGTTTGTCGGGAAGAGACACCGGAACTTTTCGGCGGTCGCTGAGAGGGCGGCCGGCGCGGCGCAAACCAGCCGGACGTCGTAGCTGGGCGAGCCGCCGACGAGTTCCACGGCAATGGAGGCCGGGACCGGGGTCCCGGTCCACGCCGCCCCGATGATGTCGATCTCGTTATAGTTGAAATAGCCGCCGTTTCCGGGGATTCCGAACGTGTAGACGAGGCTCGGAACCTTGCCGCTGTACGTGACGGTTTCGGTCGTGAGGCCGGCCGACGTATACGTGATCGTGTTCGAGCCAGGCGTAATGATCGGCGGCGGGGTCGGAGCGTCCGGCGAAGCGCTGGGGTCTGGGGTCGGGTAAACGACGGTGCCGGGGACCACGACGTCGGTCGCTACGGTCGGCGCGACCGCCTTATAGGGAAGCGTGCCGGCGATGCCGGGCGTCGCACCGCCGTCAACGGCCAGCGCGGGTTCGGTGCCGGGCGGTGGCGGGCCATTGCCCAGGGTCGATTGGACCGGGCCGCCGCCGGAGCCGTTCGGGCCTCCACCCGTCGGCAGTGACGTCCCGTTTGACCCACCACAGCCGCTGAGGGTGATCCCGAAGACTCCGATGAGAGCCAGTCGAGCTAAAATCGTGCGCATTGAAGAGAACTCCTCGATACGTTCCACTCAGTAATCGAGACGCGAGTATGCACACGTCGTCTGAGGCCGACGCCGCATCTCCGGCCCGACGTTGCCCACCGCGCTCCCGCAATCCTCTTGAGCGAGCGTCCCTAGCGGGGCGCCGGATCCGCCGCCGCCGCCGCCAATTCGACGACCAGGCGCGGGTCGTCGGCGCGTCCGGTCACGATCGCTCCGAACCCGCGTACGGCTCGCTCGAAGCCGAGTCGCGCGCGGCGCGCCCCGAGCCGCCGCGCGACCGGTTTGAGGTCGCGCTCCTTCCAGCGGTCGCCGCCCCGCAGCGTTCCGCCGCGCGCGAGCTCCCAGACCAGTTTGTAATCGCCTGCCAGCGCCGAGAGCAACGGTATCGCGGCGCCGCGCGGATCGCTCGCGAAGAGTTCTTCGGCAATCGCGAGGGCCGCAGGCACGTCGCCGGCGAGTGCGGCCTTGGCAAACTGATACGCGCGAACGTTCACGGCCTCGAGCGTTTCCCGCTCGACGTCGGCGAGTTCGATGCGCTTACCGGTGAGGACCAGCTTCTCGAGATCGGTACGCAAGGCGGCGAGGTCGCCGTCGCCGTTGAGCAGCGCCGCGAGCGCCGCCGGCGCGGCGCTGCCGCCCAGCTCGGCGAGCGTTTCGAGCAAAAAGCGCGAGCGCGCTTCTTCGGTCGGGGTCGTGTCGATGCGCAGCGCGCTGCGGCCCAGCAACTTGGCCAGCGGCTCGGGCCGCTTGCTCGCGGGCGAAACGAGGTCTTCGAGAACGAGCACGTTGCCTTCGGGGACGGTGCCGGCCGCGGCGAGCAGTGCGCGGCGCGGATCGGCGCGCAGCTCGTGGGCGCCGCGCACGATGACGATGCGCGTCGAGCCGAGGAAGGGCAAGGCCGCGACCGCGGCCTCGACGCGAGCGAACGAATCGAGCTCGGTTGCGACGAAGCGCTCGAGGTTGAGGTCGCGCTCGGCCGGTGCGAGCGAGCGTTCGACGATCGCGGCGAGGGCCCGCTCGGCCAGAATCCGCTCGACGCCTTCGATCACGATCACTTTGGGAAGCGCCGGCGCCTTGTCGATAAAGTCGTAAAACTTCAACGCTTTAGCTTCCCGCGCTGCGCGCGAAGAGAAAACGCGGACGCTCCGCCAGATCGGCCAGCGACTCGGCGTAGGGTGGTCGCGCCACGCCGTATTCCGTGACGATGCCCGCGATCAAGTGCCCCGGCGTCACGTCGAAGGCCGGATTGTAGGCCCCAATCGCCTCGGGCGCCGAACGCGCCGTGCCGAAAGTGCGCACTTCGTCGGGGCTGCGTTCCTCGATGGCGATGCCCTCGCCGCTTTCGAGTGCGAAGTCGATCGTCGAGCGCGGAGCCGCGACGTAGAAGGGGATGCCGAGATGGGCCGCCGCGATGGCCACGCCGTACGTCCCGATCTTATTGGCGGTATCGCCGTTACGCGCAATGCGGTCGGCACCGACGATCGCGCAGGCCACGCCCTTGACGCGCATCGTGGCGGCGGCCGCGCCGTCGACGATCAGCGTGGCCGGAACGCCCGCAGCCAGCAGCTCGACCGTCGTCAAGCGCGCGCCTTGTAAGAGCGGGCGCGTCTCGTCGACGTACACGTGGACGCGCTTTCCCGCGCGCTGCGCGGCCACGATGACGCCCAGCGCCGTGCCGTCGCCTCCGGTCGCGAGCGGCCCCGTATTGCAGTGGGTCAAGACGTTCGCGCCGTCGGGAATCAGTTCGGCTCCGTATTCGCCGATGGCGCGATCGACCGCGCGCTGCTCTTCGTGAATGGCTTTCGCTTGCGCCAGATACTCCGGCGCGCCGGCGCGGAGCACGCGATCGACGGCCCAGGCCAGGTTGACTGCGGTCGGACGCGCCGCCCTAATGCGCTGCGCGGCCGCGGCGAAGTCCGCGTCCGACTCCGAGAGTTGGCGCGCGAGCGCGACGCCGTAGGCCCCGAAAATCCCGATGCAGGGCGCGCCGCGCACCGCCAGCGTTGCGATTGCGGCGACGACCTCGTCGACGCCGCTCGCGCGCGCGCGGACGGTTTCGCCCGGCAGCTTGCGCTGATCGATGTAGCCGATGCCGTCGCCTTCCCACCAGACCGGCTCGAAACGGCCGCTCGCGCTTTTCATCGCACCTGGGAGGCCACTAAGCGACCTCGAGCACGAAGAGTGCGGCCAAGGTCGCTTCGTAGCCTTTGTCGCCGCGCTTGGGATCGGCGCGCTCCTGCGCCTGCGCGAGCGTGTCGGTCGTCAGCACGCCGAACCCGATCGGAACCCGCGTTGCGAGTTGTACTTCCATCAAGCCGCGCGCGCATTCGCCGGCCACGAACTCGAAGTGCGGCGTCTCGCCCCGGATGACGACGCCGAGCGCGACGATCGCGTCGTAGTCCGACGTGTCGATCAAGCGCCGCGCCGCCAGCGGCAGTTCGAAACAGCCCGGCACGCGCGCGAAAACGCGGTCGACGGCGGCGACGCCGCAGGCGTCCAGCGCGCGGCGCGCGCCGTCCTCGAGCCAATCGGCCAGTTCTTCGTAAAAGCGCGCGCTCACGATCGCGACGCGCTTGCCGGCGCCGCGCGGAAGGGCTGCGCTCCCGGCGCCCTTCACCCCGCGACCTCGAAGGGCGCGGCTTCCGCATCGAGCATGTGGCCCATCTTCTCGCGCTTCGTTTCCATATAGCGCGCGTTGAACGCCGTCGGCGGGATGTCGAGCGGAACCCGGCCGGAGATGGTCAGGCCGTAGCCTTCCAAGCCGACGATCTTTTTTGGATTGTTCGTGATCAAGCGCATCTCTTTGACGCCGAGGTCGACCAGGATCTGCGAGCCGATGCCGTAGTCGCGCTTGTCGACGGGGAGCCCCAGCGCGAGGTTCGCCTCGACGGTATCGGCGCCGCGGTCTTGCAGCTCGTAGGCGCGCAGCTTGTTGGCCAGTCCGATCCCGCGCCCTTCCTGATGCAGATACAGGAAGACGCCGCGGCCCTCGCGCGCGATCAGGTCGAGTGCCGCGTCGCGCTGCGCGGCGCAGTCGCAGCGCAGCGAATGCAAGGCGTCGCCGGTAAGGCACTCGGAGTGCACGCGCACGAGGATGTCGCGGCCGTCGCCGATGTCGCCCATCACCATCGCGACGTGCGCGACGCGGTCGATGCTGGTCTCGTAGGCGACGCCGCGAAACGCGCCGTGGCGCGTTGGAAGCGCGAACTCGGCGATGCGCTGCACCAGCTTTTCGGTACGCATGCGAAAGGCGATCAGATCTTTGACCGTGATCAGGCGCAGGCCGTGCTTCTTCGCGAACTGACGGAGTTTGGGAAGCCGCATCATCGTGCCGTCGTCGTCCATGATCTCGACGATGACGCCGGCCGGGTAAAGACCGGCCAGGCGCGCGAGGTCGACCGCCGCTTCGGTCTGGCCCGCTCGCACGAGCACGCCGCCCTCGCGCGCCCGCAAGGGAAAGGTATGGCCCGGGCGCAGAAAATCGGAGGGCTTCGCCGTGGGATCGAGCAGCGCGACGATCGTTTCCGCGCGATCGTAAGCCGAGATGCCGGTCGTGGTCCGGTTGCGCGCCTCGACCGAAACGGTAAAGGCCGTCTCGTGCAGGGCGGTGTTTTCCGAAACCATCTGCGGAATCTGCAACTCGTCGAGGCGCCGTCCGAGAATCGGAACGCAGATCAGGCCGCCCGCTTCGCGGCGCATGAAGTTGATCGCGTCGGGGGTCACCATCTGCGCCGCCATCACGAGGTCGCCCTCGTTCTCGCGATCCTCATCGTCGAGCACGATGACCATCTTGCCGGCGCGAATATCGGCGATCGCGTCGTCGATGCAGTCGAAGACTTGCTCTTCGATCGGATGGTCGGCTAGGTGCGCGGCCAGTTCCGGCAGCGCCTTAGAGAGCGCTTGGATGGAGCGGAAGGACGGCGTGCGCCGGCCCGAGCGCAGGTAGGAGATCGCCCCCTCGGTGAGGCCGGAGCGGCTCGCCAGCTCCGCGGCCGAGAGACCCGTCTGATCCATCGCGCCCCGTAGGGCATCGGCAAAAGTGCTCATGTCCGGTCCTTCGCTTAACGATTGTCAATTTCTAGCAGAAAACTTGACAAACGCTAAGACTCCTTCCGCGCTGGGCGGAGATGCGCCCCGGATTACTCGAGCGGGGTCAGGCCGCGTTCGGCTCGCGGCAGACGCTCGACCGCGGGCAAGGCGCGTTTGCGGCGATTGAGGAGCTCGTTGACTTCCGCGGAGGCGTCGATGCGGCCGGCTTCGGCGTACGCGGCTTGATTGGCGTCGATATGGTCGAGACGATAGACGTAGTTCACCATCATCCCGGCCGAATTCCGGAGTCCGCGCGGCGAGGTGTCGGCGAGCCAATTGATGCGCTCGACGCGGGCTCCATTGCTCAGGTGAAAATGCGCGACCGGATCGAGCGCGCCGCCTTCGGGCCGCTTCGCTTCAAGCAAGTAGCGCGCGGACAAGCGCACGAGCGGTTCGCGCAAAGCGCTGACGATCTCGGGATCGAAGCGCCAGCGCTTCTGCGTCAGGATCTCGCGCAGTTGGGTCGTCGCGTGCGCGTCCTCGACGGTCTGCAGCCAGCCGGCGAAGCCCGGAATGGGGGAGAGCGTCGCAAAGGTGCGCAGGCCCGGCAGCTCGGCGGCAAGCTGTGCGACAACGCGCTTGATGAGCGCGTTGCCCAGACTGATGCCCGCCAGACCCGCTTGGCAGTTGGAGATCGAAAAGAAAATCGCGACGCGCGCTTCGTCGCTCTCGACGACGAGCGATGACGGATCGAGCAGTCGCTGCACGCTGGCGGCCAGCTCGTTCAGCAACGCCACCTCGACGAAGATCAACGGCTCGTCGGGCATGGCCGGATGGAAGAAGCAAAAGCAGCGCCGGTCGCGATCGAGCCGATCCTTGAGATCGACCCAGCCGCGGACGTCGTGAACCGCCTCGTATCCGGCTAGCTTTTCGAGCAGCGAGGCGGGCGCGTCCCAGGTCACGCGGCGCAGTTCGAGCAGTCCGACGTCGAACCACGTCGCCAACAGCGCTTCCATATCGGCGTCAAGCGCTTCGAGCGGCGCGCTGGGGATCGGCAGCGCGCGCAGTTCTGCCCGCAAGTCGACCACGAATTTGACGCCGCCGGGTTGCCGTGCGAGTTCGCGCAAGACGCGCACGCGACCGGGCTCCAAAGTCGCGCGCAAAGTGCGCTCCGCGGCGCCGCGCGCGGCGGCCTCGGGCGCTTCGTGCACCGCCAAGATCGCCGCGTCGACCGCTTGCGGCACGACGCCGAACTCGGCCAGGATTTCGAAGAACGACGGACGCTCGGCGTCGCCCAGCAACCGGTAGGCCTCCATCAGTCCGACCGCTCGCGCGTGCGCGGCCAGATCGCCGTGCCGCTCGTCGAGCAGCCGGCGCATCGCGTCGCGCAAGTGTTCGGCGCGCCGTGAGGAGCGCGGAGTCTGACGATAGAGGGCCTGCGCGCTGCTCGCTACCCCTTGGAGAAAGTGACGCGCGCTGGCGAGGGCCGTCGGGCGCTTCATACGTTCCAAGAACGGTCAGCCTTCGTCGAAGGTTACGATCGCCTTGACGACGTCGGCTCGCTGCATCGCCGCGTAGGCGGCAGCGACGTCAGGGAAGGGAAAGCCGCTCACGCCGAGCCGTCGCGCCGAGACGACGCCCGCCCGTAAGAGCTGCAGCGCTTCGCTCGTATCGTCCGGGCCGCACGAGTACGAAGCGACCAAGCGCAGGTCGCGAAAGTACGCCGCGCTTTGATCGAAAACGAAACGTTCGTCCGGTTCGATCGGCGTGAACATGAGGATCGTTCCGTCGGGCGCCGCAGCTTCGACGGCATGGTTCAGCGCGGCGGGATTGCCCGGTCCGCAAATCACCGCGTCCGCGCCCCGGCCCGCGGTGGCCTCCCGCAGCGCGACCAGCGCGCCGTCCGGCGAGAACGCATCCTGAGCGCCGAGCGCGCACGCGAGCGCCCGCCGCCCCGGATGAAAGTCTGAAGCGAAGACCCGCGCGCCGCGCGAAACCGCGACGGCGACGTGCATGAGTCCCATGACTCCCGCTCCGATCGCGTAGAGCGTGCGCCCGGCGTATCCGCCGGCCGGCTGCGCGCGGCGCAGCGATTTCACGACGCAGCCCAGCGGTTCGACGAGCGCTCCGTCCGCAAACGAGAGCTCGGGCGGCAGCACGTGAGCGTCGCTCAAGTTGCCCTGCGGTACGCGAAAGTATTCCGCCATGCCGCCCGGGTCGAGCGCGCTGCCGCGCCAGGTGAGGCAGTGCACGTATTCGCCCCGCGCGCAGAACGCGCAAGCGAAACAGGGTGCATGGTGATGCGCGAAGAGCCGGTCGCCGACGGCGAACGGCCGGCCGCCGGCATCGCGCGGTCCGGCCGTGCCGACCGCGACGATCGTACCCGCCGGTTCGTGGCCGAAGACGAACGGTGCTTTGCGCCGCACGTACCAGGGCATCAAGTCGCCGCTGCAAACCCCGCTGGCCGCCACTCGCACGAGTACGTCGCCGGCCGCGAGCTGCGGCACCGGCCGCTCCTCGATGCGGATGTCGTCGACGTCGTACATGACCGCGGCGCGCATGCGGCTCGGTACGCTCACGGAACGATCGCGTATTTCAGGCCGTGGCCGGTATCGAGCGACGCGAAGGCGTCGGCAACGGAGGCGAGCGCGAACCGCTCGCTGATGAGCGGCTCGACGTCGAGCTTCCCGTCCGCCAAAAGCTCGAACGCTTCGCGCACGGCGCGCGGCGTAAAGTGAAACGGACTGATCAGCCGTACCTCGTCGTAGTGCAGGCGCGCCGCCTCGAACGAGACGCGCGTCCCGCCCGGCAAGCCGCCGAAGAGCGAAACGGTGCCGCCGCGCCGCACCAAGTCCGGCGCGCCCTCCCAGACGGCTTGCGACCCGGTGCTCTCCACGACGGCGTCGAGACCCCGGCCCCCGGTGAGGGCGGCGATTTCGCGCCCCACCTCGCCGGCGCGCGCGTCGAGCGTGCGCGCAATGCCGAGCGATCGAGCCAGCGCGAGGCGCTCGGGGCGCCGTCCGATGAGCACCGGCTCGGCGATCCCGAACGCTCGCGCGACGAGCGCGTGCAAGATGCCGAAGCCGCCGTCGCCGACGATGCCGAGGAGCGTCTCCGAATCCACGTTCAACTTGCGCAGCGAGTGCACGACGCACGCCAGCGGCTCGAGAAACGCTCCCGCTTCGTAGCTGAGAGCCGGCGGCTTGTGGAACGCGTTACGCTCCAGGATGTGCCGCGGTATCGCGACGTACTCCGCGTAGGCGCCCAAGATCTTCGTCGCCATCACGTTTTCGCACAGCTCTTCTTCCGCATGCAGGCACCAATAGCACGCGCCGCACGGTGCGGAGTGCACGCTGAGGATCGGGTCGCCGGGTGCGAAGGCGCTGACGCCGGCGCCGATCGCCGCCACGTCGCCCGAAAATTCGTGACCGAAGCGCGTCGGGAGCGGCATTTGCGGATGGCCGCGCCGGAACGCTTTGAGATCGGTGCCGTCGGTCAGCGCGACGCGCACGCGTACGACCGCGCCGCCGGTTTCGGGCACGGGAATGCGCTCCTCGCGCAACTCGACGTGCCCGGGAGCGACGAGATAGGCCGCACGCATCACGCGTGCCTAAATCTCATAAGCCCACGCCAGTTCGTCGCTCGCGGCGCCGCTCCCGTGCAGGTAGTAGGCTGCGGCAGCGCAGGCGTAGCGCGCGATCGGATCGATTTCGAGATTGAGACGGTCGCCCGCGCTCTTGCTTCCGAAGGTCGTGCGCGCGAGCGTTTCGGGAACGAGCGCGATCTCGAAGCGGCCGCCGTGCACCGCGGCGACCGTGAGGCTCACGCCGTCGAGCGCAACGTATCCTTTGGCGACGAGATAGGGTTCGAGCTCGGGTGCTAGCTCCAAGCTCAGCCGAAAGCCTTGGCCTTCCGGCACCTTGGCGAGGATCGGCACGGTCGCGTCGACGTGACCGTAGACGAGGTGCCCGCCGATGCGCTCGCCCAGACGCAACGACAACTCGAGATTGACGCGGTCGCCCGCGCGCAAACTGCCGAGTGCCGAGCGTTCGAGCGTTTCCGGCACCACGTCGAACGCGCACAAGCGCGCGTCATGCGACGCGACCGTCAAGCAAACGCCGTCGATTGCGATCGAATCCTTGTCGGCGATGCCTTCGGCAATCGCCTCCGGTGCTTCGATTTCCAAGCGAACGCCGCCGCGCGGGTCGGGCTCGAGCGCGGCGACGCGCGCGAGGTGCGAGATCAAACCACCGAACATCAATTCTCCTCGACCGGCCGCATCGAGACGAGCAAATCGTCACCCAACTGCTCGATGCGATCGAAGTGCAATGCGCCCGTCGCCGAGGCATCGCCGGCGAGCGCTGGAACGGCTTGCGGGTTTGCCAGCAAGCGCGGCGCGACGAGCCAGTCGATCCGATCGACGAGCCGCCGTTCCAGCAACCGCGCCGCGAGCGTCGGTCCGCCCTCACACAGCACGCTCGAGACGCCGCGAGCTTTAAGGGCGCGCATGGCTGCGGCCAAGTCGAGAACCGGTGCGTCCTCGTCGCCGACGAAAACGAGCTCGGCGACGTCCGCCAGGGGAGCGAACCGCTCTTGCAGGCCGCGCGGCGCGAGCACGATCGTCGGGGCGTAGCCCTCGACGCGCTCGAAGATGCGGCGGCCCGGCATCGACCGGTGCGTCTTCGCACGCGACGATGCGCCGGTAGGGCGTCCGGCGCGAATGCGGCGGCCGCACCGTTAATTGCGGATCGTCCACGCGAACCGTTCCGGCGCCGACCATGACCGCGTCGTACGCCGCGCGCAACTCGCGCACGTAGGCTCGCGCAGCCTCCCCGGTCAGCCAGTGCGAACCCGGCCGGGGCGCGACGTAGCCATCGAGCGAGGCGGCGAGTTTGAGGCGCAGGTACGGCCGCTCGTGACGCGCCGCGACCGAAAAATCCTCGATCAGCGCGAAGGCCCAGGGGTCGTCGGCGACCTCGACGTCGAGTCCCGCCGCGCGCAGCCGGGCGAGGCCGCGCCCTTCGGTAATCGGGTTCGGATCGAGCGCGCCGATCACGACGCGCGCGACGCCTGCGTCGATGACGGCCTGCGAGCACGGCGCCGTCAAGCCTTGGTGATCGCACGGTTCGAGCGTCACGTACAACGTTGCTCCGCGCGCTTCGCGCGCGGCCTCGAGGGCTTCGGCTTCGGCGTGCGCGAGACCGCGCTTGCGATGAAAGCCCTCGCCGAGCGTCACGCCGTCGCGCACCAGCGTCGCGCCCACGATCGGGTTGGGCGAGGTGCTGCCTTTGCCGCGCTCGGCGAGCTCGCAGGCTCGCGCGAGATACATGCGATCGACCGCGTCGATTACGGCTTGACCTCGACTCCGTGCCAGAAGGCGACCCGATCCTTGATTTGCTTGGCCGCATCTTTCGGTTCGGGATAGTACCAGGCCGCGTCGCGGTTTTCGGCGCCCTCGACGTCGAGCGTGTAGTAGCTGGCGACACCTTTCCACGGGCAGGTCGTGCGCGTAGCGCTCGGTTTGAAGAATTCCCGCTTAATCGAGGTTGCGGGGAAGTAGTGATTGCCCTCGACGACTTCGGTGTCGTTACTCTCGGCGAGGACGGTTCCGTTCCAAATGGCCTTCATGCTGCTCCTGTCGGTGGGCGGCGCGCTCGGCTCGGGCGATCGCGAGTGCTCCCTCGACTCGAGCACCGGCGCGTTCGAGCGTGGCGGTGCAGTCGCGAAGCGTCGCGCCGGTCGTGACGACGTCGTCCACGAGCAGAACCGCAAGACCCCGCGCGAGCGATGCACTTTCGCACGCGAAGCGTCCGCGGGCCTCTAGACGCGCGTTGCGGTCGCGGCCTTGCTGCGCCGCACCTGCCGCCCGAAGCAGCGCAAGCGCCGGCAAACCGCAGCAGCGCTCGAGTTCCGCGGCCAGCAGGCGGCCCTGATCGAAGCCGCGCAGCGAGCGGCGCCGGCGGGTGGTCGGGACGGCCACCAGAACCCGGCCCGGGTGCAAGAGGTGCGCTCCGGCCCGGGCCAGTCCGGCAGCGAAGACGGGCGCGAGGTCGCGCCGCCCGGCCTTTAACGCCAAGACCGCGCGGCGCAGCGCTCCCGCATAGCTGCCCAGTGCGACGACCGGCGCGGCGCCGACGTGAAAGCTCAGCCGTTCGCCGGGCGAAGGACGGCACGCGGCGCACAAGACCGCGCCGGCGTGCCGGCAGCCGGCGCAGCTTGGCGGATACAAAAACGCCAGCGTTCGCTCGATCACGCCGCTCAACTGCGACGAGGCGTGCCTGCGGCTAGCTGCTGTTGCCGCACCATTCGGAGATCGCCGCGGCGATTTCGTCCGGCGCGTCTTCCCAAATGTAGTGCCCCGCGCCCGGCAAGATCACGGTCCGGTGATCGGCGAAGGCCGCTTCAAAGCGGGCCCGCTCTTTCGGCCGGAAGGCGAAATCCGCGTCGCCCCACACAATCAAAGCCGGCTTGGATTTCAACGCGTCGAGCGCGCGTTCGCTGCGCGCGAGAAACTCCCGCGAGCGCACGATGCTGCGGGGAAACACGTAGCTCGGCATGCGCCGCTCGCGCGTCGGCAAGGGGCGGCGATAGGCTTCGAGCACGTCGTCGCTGACGCGCGAGCGCTTGATGCCGGCCGGAACGAAGACGTTGACAAACGCGTTCCCGCGCAGGATCGCGAGCTTGCCGATCGGGCCGCCGACCACGCGCGAGAACGCTTCGAAGTGAAAGTCGCCGTTGACGGGCCAGCACCACGTGTTGCCGATGACGAGACGTTCGATCCGGTCCGGCTCGGCGCCGGCAACCGCAAGGCCGATCGGACCACCCCAATCCTGGACGACCGGCGTGAACGCGCCGAGCTCGAGGCGCTCGAATGGGAAGCTTCCGGGTGCGAGCGCGAACGTGCGCTCGGCGAAGGACGCTTCCGGGACCGTCACCGTACCTTGGCCGGGCTTGTGCGAAGCGGGACCGTCTCCTCGACGACGTGCGCGAAACGCGCGACGAACGCTTCCGGCGCGAGGCCGGCGATCGCCGCCAGCTCGTCGACCTTCGGCGCTTCGAGATCGGCCCGTTCGAGGCGCGTCATGAAACGCCGTGCCGTTTGATAGACGTCGCTGCGCGTGTCGACGCGGCGAATGCGGATGCGGCCGGTCTCGGGGTCGAGCAGGTCGCTCAGCGCGAGCGGCTCGACGCGATCGTCCTTAAGGGTGATCAGCGCGCCTGAGCCGCCTTCGAGCAAGTAGCGCACCGCGCCGGAGCCGAGCTCCCGGGTGTATTCGATGTCGAACGGACTCGGCGGCGCGCAGCGCAACTCGTAGCCGATGTCTTTGAGTACGAACCCGACACCCAGGCCGAGTTCCTTGAGCTTCTTCCCGACGGCTTCCCGCACGACCGGGCCGATCGGGATGTCCGCCAGCCGCACGTGGCCGAATGAATCGCGCGGTGCCGACTCGAGCTTCGCGATCTCGGCAGGGTCGAACTTCTCGACGAGCCCTTCCGCGACGATCGCCACGCCGTCGTCGTGTCCGTGAAGCTTGCGTTTGAGAATCGATCCCGCGATCGTGCCCGCAATCAAATCGAGGGTGGGATGCTCGAACTCTTCGGGGATGATCGCGAGCGCGGCATATGACGCGGAGCAGATGCCGAGCGCGAGCGAGCCGGAGGTCCGCCCCATTGCAACCACGATGTACCAGCGACCCGTCGAGCGCGCGTCTTCGATGAGGGCTTCGACTTCGCGCGTGCCGGTGGCCCGCGCGGTTTCGAAGCCGAACGTCGGGGTCGAGCCTTGTAGCGGTAAATCGTTGTCGATCGTCTTCGGAACCGACGCGACTTGGATCGCGCCGGCCGCCGCTTCGGCGATCTTCCCGGCGCCGAAGGTCGTGTCGTCGCCGCCGATGCAGACCAGCCGCGTGATCCCGAGTTCCTCGAGCGCGCGTACGGCGTTCGTCACGAGCGCAGGGTCGGCGGCGGGGTTCACGCGCGCGGTCTTCAGCATCGAGCCGCCGTGCGCGTGTATGCCGCGCACCGCGTCGCGCGTCAGCGGAACCGTGTGCGCGGTATTGCCTTGGGTAATCCAGCGGAACCCGTCGAGCAGGCCGACGACTTCGTAGCCGCTATTGATCGCTTCGATGGTCGCCGCGGCGATGACGCCGTTGATGCCGGGAGCGGGCCCGCCGCCGACGAGAATGCCGAACTTTCCGTCACTCATCGGCGCGCGTCGGCCCCTTACGTCGCGACGGCGTCGGGTTCGTTCGCGACGATCGCGTCGCGCAGTTCCTCGCCGGCGCCGACGGCGTAGTTGTTGCCGACGATGCTGTCGCTGATCCGTGCAGCTTCGCCGGCGCTGACGCCGTCCCACAGGATCGAGCGCTCGACCCGTACGCCCGGGCCGAGGACGACTCCGTCGCCGAGGACGCTCGGACCGGCGATCTGCACGCCGTCGCCGAGCCGTACGCGGCGTCCGATGCGCACCGCGCCGCTGATTCGCACGCCGTCGCCGACGATCGCGTCCGGTGCGATGGCGGCGGTCCGCGGTCCCGAGAGCCGTACGCGTCCTTCGAGCACGTCGCGCGTCGCGCGGCGGTACTCGCCCGGCGTCCCGATGTCGCACCAGTAGGCGCCGGGCATCTCGAGCCCGTAGAACGCCGCGCCCTCGCGCTGCAGTTGCGGAAAGACGTTTTTGCCGAAGTCCCAGAACGTCGCGGGCGGAATGCGCTCGAAGATGCCAGGTTCGAAGACGTAGATCCCCGTGTTGATGAGCTTCGATTTTTCCGTACCCGGCGCGGGCTTCTCTTGAAAGCCGACGATGCGGCCGCGCGCGTCGAGCACGACGACGCCGTAGTGTGAGACGTCGCTTCCCGCTACGAGCGCGATCGTCGCGAGCGCTTCGCGCTCGGCATGAAACGCCGTGACGGCCGACAGGTCGAGATCGGTCAAGTCGTCGCAGCCGACGACGACGAATGTGTCCTCAAAGAACGGCTCCATCTGCTTGACCGCGCCCGCGCTGCCGAGCAATTCCGGCTCGCGCAGGTAGTGCAGGCGCACGCCGAATTCGGAACCGTCGCCGAAGCGCTGCTCGATCGCGTCGCCTAAGTAGTGCACGTTGATTGCGATCTCGTCGATTCCAAACGAGTGCAAGTAGCGGATGACGTGCGCCGTATTCGGCTCGCCGGCGATCGGCACGAGGGGTTTGGGGATCTCTTTGGTGAGCGGATACAGCCGCGTCGAAAGGCCACCCGCAAGGATCATGCCCTTCATGCGGCCGGCCCCGGACGGTGCGTGGCGCGCTCGACGAGCGCGAGCGCAACGAACTTCGGCAGCGCGAGTTGGCGGCGCCAGCGCGCCGGTTCGCGAACGAGCCGGTAGAGCCACTCGAGATTGAGCCGGCGCCAAACCTCCGGGGCGCGGGCGACGTTGCCGGCGATCACGTCGAACGAACCACCGACGCCGATCCCCGCACCGCAGCCGCACTCGCCGAGCCGCCGCGCCAGCCACAGCTCTTGGCGGGGCGAGCCTAAGCCGGCCAGCAAGACGCGCGCGCCGCTCGCGTGGATCGTCCGCGTCACTGCGTCATCCTCATCGGCGGCAAAGTAGCCGTCGCGAGCGCCGGCGATACGCAAGCCGGGGTGCCGCCCCGCGAGTACGGCTGCCGCCCGCGCAGCCGTGTCGCCCTTGCCGCCCAGAAAGTACACCGGCAAACCTTCCCGGGCGAGCGCTTCGCACAGCGGGTCGATCAGCTCGACGCCCGCCACGCGTTCGCGCAGCGCCGCGCCCTGCAAGCGCGCCGCGAACAGGACGCCGACCGTATCGCACAGCGAGAGGGCGCTGGCGTTGACGACCTCCCGAAACTGCGGGTCGTTTTGCGCGCAGACGATCATCTCGGTGCCCAGCGTGACGACCAGCGACGGCCGGCTGCCGCGTGCAAAGCCGACGATGCGTTCGACGGCTTCGGCCGTGCCGACCGCGTCGACGCGGCAACCCAAGACCGTCGCCTGCGTCACGCCTAAGAAGCCGCCGCGAGGCCGGGGGTGCGGGCGCGCTCGCGATACGGCGCGAGCAGCGCCCCGAGACGCTCCGCCAGCGCCGGCGGAATCGCGCCGAGCGGCGAACGGCACGGACCGCACGCGAAGCCGAGTTCGTTCGCGGCCCACTTGACCGGAATCGGACTCGTCGTTGCAAACAAGGCCGCGAACAGTTCCGACAGGCTGAGATGAATCTCGGCTGCCCGCGCCACGTTGCCGGCATCGTGCGCGACGAGCATCTCGCGCAGTTCGCGCGCGCAGAGGTGCGAGGCGACGCCGATCAAGCCGTCCCCGCCTAGCGCGAGCGTCGGCAAAAAGAGGTAGTCGTCGCCCGACCAGAAGCCGAATCCGTCGGGCCGGTCGCGCAAGATCGTCGAGAACTGCGCGAAGTCCGCGCTCGACTCTTTGACCCCCGCGATGTTCGCGTGACGCTGCGCCAGTTCGAGCAGCGTTGCGGGAAGCATGTTCGTGCCCGTCCGTCCCGGAATGTTGTAGAGAATCACGGGGAGCGACGTCGCCTCCGCGATCGCGCCGAAGTGCCGCAGCAACCCGTCCTGGGTCGGTTTGTTATAGTAGGGAACGACCGCCAGAATCGCGTCGACGCCGCAAGCTTCCGCGGCCTTCGTGAGCTCCACCGAGTGGCGCGTGTTGTTCGTCCCGGTTCCCGCAACGATCGAGCCGCTCGAGCCGAGCGCCTCTTTGCAGGCCCGAAAAAGCGCCAGCTTCTCGTCGTCCTCGAGCGCGGGAGACTCGCCCGTCGTGCCGCAGACGACGAGGCCGTCGTTTCCTTGCGCGATCAACCAACGCGCCAAGCGCGCGGCCTCGCGCAGATCGACCCGGTCGTTGCGGTCGAACGGCGTCAGCATCGCCGTCAACAACCGGCCCACTCGTGGCGCTCGAGAAATGCTCATCGGCTGCCTCCCGCAGAAAGTTCCGGTGCCGGGACGCCGCGGCCCAGCCGGAACGAGTCGTGTATCGCTTGCTCCGCCCGAGCCACGTCCTCCTCGGCAACCAGCACCGAGATCGTGATGTTCGAGTCGGTGGAGTGAATGATCTCGATGCCGGCATCGTTGAGCGCGTGGACGACCCGGTACATGACGCCCGGCGTACCGCGCATTCCCGCGCCGACGATCGAGATCTTGCCGCAGTGCATCCGCACGCGGACGGCGAGGTTGAGATCGCCGAGCTCGCGGCGCACGATCTCGACCTTCTCGCTGTCGCAGATGAAGAAAATCCCGGCGTTGTTGACGTTGATCATGTCGACCGAAACGTCGCGCTCGGCGAGCCGCCGGAACGCTTCGAGTTCGAGCGCACTGCGAGCCTCGGCGTCGTCGATGTCGCCTTGAATGACGCGCACGAAGGTAACGTCGCGCAAGGCCGTCACGCCGCTGACCGGACGCAGGGAATCCGGCCGCGCGCCCTCGTCGATCGTCGTGCCGAAGTTGCTGCGCAAGCCTTTCACGACGTAGGGGGTGTGCGTGATACGCGCGTACTCCGCCGCGTTGGCGTGCATGACTTTGGCGCCGTCGGCGGCAAGCTCGACCATCTCGGCGTAGTTGACGCGGTCGACCGTGTGCGCGCCGGCGATGCGGCGCGGGTCGCCCGTCATGACCCCGCTGACGTCGGTAAAGATCTCGACCGCCTCGGAGCCAAGCGCGGCGCCGAGCGCGATCGCGCTCAAGTCGCTGCCGCCGCGGCCGAGCGTGGTTACCGCCCCGCCCGCGGTAACGCCCTGGAATCCCGCGATAACGGGGATGACGCCGCGTTCGAGCAGCTCGTTGACGTTGGACGGGTCGACGTGCAAAATCTTCGCGTCGCCGAAACTGTCGTCGGTGAGGATACCCGCTTGCGCGCCGGTCATTGCCTGCGCGTCGGCGCCCCACGAGGTCAGCAGTTCCGCGAAGATCGCGCAGGCGATCGACTCGCCGCATGAGAGCAGGAGGTCGCGGTTCGGACCCCCGCGCGTCGGACCGAGCAGTCCGAGCAGCGAGTCGGTCGCGTACGGCTCGGGCGCGCGCCCGAGCGCGGAGCAAATCACGACCGGCGAAGCGCCGCGCGCGCGCGCCTCGAGCACGCGCGAGGCTGCGATCTCGCGCAGCTCCGCCGAGGCGAGCGACGATCCCCCGAACTTCTGAACGATCGTTTTAATGACGAGACCTCATGCCTGCCGCCGTTACGACGCCTGCGCCCGCAGCCGGCGACCGCGTCCGGCCAGCCCGCGCTCGACGAGCAGTTCGAGAATCTGTACCCCGTTGGTCGCGGCGCCCTTGCGCGTCTGGTCGCCCACAACCCAAAGCTGGAAGTGACGGCGCGAATCGCCCTCGGCGCGCAGACGCCCGACGTGCACGCGGTCCTCGCCTTCGACCTCGCGCGGCGTCACGATGCCTTGTCCGTGAAAGACGATGCCGGGCGCGTTCTCAAACGCCTCGGCGAGCTCGGCGACGTCGGTCTCGCGTTCGGTTTCGACGAACACGGCTTCGCTGTGCGCGAAGCGCACCGGAACGCGCACGGTCGTGGCCGCGACGTGCAGGTCGGCTAAGCCGAGGATCTTGCGCGTCTCTTCGATGACCTTGCGCTCCTCGCCGCTGTCGCCGTGCTCGTCGAACGAGCCGACTTGCGGGATCACGTTGCGAAAGATCGGCGCGACGAAGGGCGACTCGGCGCTCAGCTCGAGCTGCGCGAGTTCCAAGCGCTCTTCGACGTCGAGCGCTTCTAGACCGGCGCGGCCGGCGCCGCTGACCGCTTGATACGTGGCAACGCGAACGCTGCGCAGGCCGGCGGTGCGCTCGATCGGCGCGACGCCCATCGTCAAGACGATCGCCGTGCAATTCGCGACCGGAAAGATCCGGTGCCCGGCACGCACCGCGCCGGGATTGACCTCGGGCACGACGAGCGGCACGTCCGGCGCCATCCGGAACGTCGCGCTGTTGTCGATGACGAGCGCACCGCCGTCGAGGCAAGGCTGCGTCAGTTCGGCGCTCGCATCGTCGCTCGACGCGAAGAACACGACGTCGTAGCCGCCCTCGCGCAACGCTTCCGGCGTCGCTGCGGCAATCGCGCGCGCTTGGCCGCGGAAGACGATCGGCTCGGGGCGCGGGCGCGAAGCGAACGCGTCGAGTTCGTCGATTGCGACCGCGCGCGCTTCGAGCACGCGCAGAATCGTTTCACCGACCACTCCGGTCACGCCGACCACCGCTACCTTCACGAACCTTCCTCTTTCATCAAACCGTCGAGTCCCACGACCAGCTCTCGCCGGCTACGCACGGCGCGCACGGCGAGCAGAATTCCGGCGGCGAACGATTCGCGCGAGAGCGAGTCGTGCCGGATCGTCAGCAGCTCGCCGTCGCCGCCGAACAGCACTTCCTGGTGGGCGACGAGTCCGCGCAAGCGCACGCTGTGGATCGGGACGTTGCTTCGCCGCGCGGCCGCTTCAATCCGGCGCGCGGTCAGCTTGGCCGTGCCGCTGGGCGCGTCGCGCTTGCGGTCGTGGTGGTATTCGACGATCTCGGCAGTCGGAAAATAGCGGGCCGCCTCTTCGGCAAAGCGCATCATCAAGACGGCTCCGAGCGCGAAGTTCGGGACGAGCGCCGCCCCGACGCCTCGGGCGGTGCAGTGCTCGGCGAGACCGCGCTCGTCGTCCTCGCTCCAGCCCGTCGCGCCGACCACCGGCGAGACGCCCTGCCCCACCGCTCGCCGGGCGATCGCGACGGTCGCCGGATAGAGCGTGAAGTCGACGATGACTTGCGGCTCCTCCGCATCGATCAGCGTGTCGAGTTCGCCGTACACCGAGCCCGCCGGGCGGGTCAATCCCAGGACGGCGGCGAGCGGTTCGCCGATCCGCGCGCGCGCGAAGGCACCGGCCAGCTCCAGGTCGAGTGCCGAATCGATCGCGTTGCAGGCGACCCGGCCCATTCGTCCGAGCGCACCCGCGACCGCGACGCGCAGGCGCCCGGCCCGGGCGCTCTCCAGTTTTGTGCCCCCTAGACCTTCTCGAGCGGAGCGTACTTGAGCATGACCATCTTCTGCCCGACGTTCGGGAAGTTGATCGTCAGCAAACCGTCGCCGCCCGCCCCGGTGACCGCGGCGACGAGCCCCTCGCCCCACTTGGGATGGCGCACGCGGTCGCCGGGCTGCAAGCCCAGATGGATTCCGGCGCCGGCGGTTTCGTGGATCGAGACTTCGCGCCAGCGTCCGCCCGCCGGACGCGGTAAGGGCGCGACCCCGCCGAGCACTTCGACGCTCGGCATCTCGTCCAAGAAGCGCGAACTTCGGATGCGCGAAGGTGTTGCCGAAGAGCGTGCGGCGCATCGCGTACGACAAGATAGAGGCGATCCATCGCGCGGGTGATGCCGACGTAGGCGAGACGGCGCTCTTCTTCGAGCTCGGCCATGTCGTTCTGCGCGCGCTGGTTGCGGGAAGACGCCCTCTTCCAGCCCGGTCAGGAACACGATGGGCGAACTCGAGTCCCTTGGCCGCGTGCATCGTCATCAGGGTGACGAACGACGAGTCCGGATCGAGCGTGTCGAGATCGCTGATGAGCGCGATGTTGGCGAGGAACTGGTCGAGCGAACTATCGTTGTCGCGGCCTTCGAACTCGCGCGCGACGCCGATGAGCTCTTGCAGGTTCTCGAGGCGCGCGCGCGCGTCGCTGCGTGTCCTCGGCCTGCAGCTCGCGGACGTAGCCCGACTCTTCCATCACCGCCACGAGCAGCTCGGAGATCGAGAGCTGGTCGACGCGCGAGCGCAGGTCGGTGATCAGCTCGGCGAAACGCTCGAGCTCCTTCTGCTTCTTCGGGACCGCACGGCGCAGCAGTCTCCTTGTCGAAGATCGCCTGCCCGACGGAGACGCCCGGCGCTGTTGGCCGCGTCGACCAAGCTCGCCAGCGTCTGCTGTCCGATGCTGCGGCGCGGCACGTTGACGATGCGCCGGAACGCGACCGCATCCGAAGGGTTCACGATGTAGCGCAGGTACGCGATCATGTCTTTGATCTTCGGTGCGCGCGTAGAACCCGACGCCGCCGACGACCCGGTACGGGATGCCTTCGGCTCAGCAGCGCCTCTTCGAAGACGCGCGACTGTGCGTTGGTGCGGTAGAGCATCAGGAAGTCGCGGTAGGCCGCGCCGTCGCGGACGTGTTCTTTGATCTTCTCGACGACGTAGCGCGCTTCGATCGCGCTCGGTCTCGGCCGGGTACGCGGTGATCGGCTCGCCCTCGGCGCGCTTCGTGAAGAGCTTCTTCGCCGAGCGCGATTGGTTGTTGGCGACCAGCTCGTTGGCGGCCGCGAGGATCGCCTGCGTGCTGCGATAGTTCTCCTCGAGCTTGAAGATCTTCGCGCCGGGGAAGTCTTCTTCGAAGCGCAGGATCATGCTTGATAGTCGCTGCCGCGCCACGAGTAGATCGACTGATCGTCGTCGCCGACGACCGTGATGTTCTTGTGCTCTTCGGCCAGGATCGCGACACAGGCGGTACTGCGCGTAGTTGACGTCCTGGTATTCGTCGACCAGGATGTAGCGGAACTTGTTCTGGTAGCGCGTGCGGACTTCTTCGTCGTTGCTCGAGCAGATCGAATCGTCTGCGAGATGAGATCGTCGAAGTCGAGCCCGTTGCTCTCGCGCAGACGGCGGTCGTACTCGCGATAGACTTTGGCCATGCGCTCGCCGAAGAACGAGGTGTTCTGCGCCTCGTACTTATCGGGCGCAGAGCAGCGCGTTCTTGGCTTTGCTGATCTCGTCGAGGGCCGCGCCCGGCGAGATCTGGCGCTCGTCGTAGTCGAGATCGTGCAGCATGTCGCGCACGATCGCGCGCTGGTCGGTATCGTCCATGATCGCGAAATTCGAAGCGATGCCGATGCGCTTGCCGTCGCGGCGCAAGATGCGCACGCAGATCGAGTGGAACGTTCCGACCCACAGCTCGCGCGGCTTGTGCGCCGACCATCGCTTCGAGCCGCGACTTCATCTCGCCGGCCGCTTTGTTGGTGAAGGTTACGGCCAGGATGCGGTCGGGGAAGACGTTTTTCTCGCTGAGCAGGTACGCGATCCGGTGGGTGAGGACTCGGGTCTTGCCGCTGCCGGCACCGGCAAAAATGAGAACGGGTCCTTCGGTTTGCTCGACAGCATTACGTTGGACGTCATTAAGAGCGTCAGTTTGGACAATCATCAGACGGTAACTATTCGCCGCGGAGGGCCTCTGCGCCTCGGCGCCGCCGCGCGCCGCGGGACGTGCCCCGGCGGGCCCTAGCGCGCGATGCGCAGGACGTTGCGGGACGGCTGCGCGACGGCGAGCGCGCTTGCGAGGTACGCGAGGGTCGATTCGGCGCCCATGTTGGCGTTGACCCAGTTCGCTTCCAGCCCGTCGCGGCAGCCCGCCGCCGTGACACGACCTCGACGCTGCTCCGAGTTATCGCCGTGAAACCAGGCGAAGGCCGCTTCCGCGGTGCGCAAATAACGCAGCAGCGCCGGTGAGGCCGTAGGCTTCCAAGCACGCGTCGACCATCGCGGCCGCTTCCAGCGGCTGCTGCCCGAAGCGCGCGCGCGGGCCGCCGCGAGCGTACCAGCCGTCGTTGCCGATGGGCACGAAGACCCCGGCTTCGAGGACGACCGATTCGTAGAAGTCGAGCGTGCGCAGGCCGGCTTCGACCCAGCTCGCGTTCGTCAAGCACCGAACCGATTCGCAAGCAGTGCCTCAGGCAAGCGAGCGTTGTCGTAGGTCATCCGTTCCTCGAACCAGTCCCAGCCTTCGCCGCGGCGTCGCATTCCGGTGGGCGACGAGTTCGCTGCGCGATCGAGCGCAGGGTCGCTTCGATAGCGGCGTGCTCGCGGTCCAAGGCTTCGTAGGCGTGCGTCAGGCCGATGGCCGCGTAGGCGCGCGCGCGCAAGTGCGTCATGCCGGCGACGTGCGGCAGCGCGCGTTCGAGCATGCGACGGCACACGGCGCGCCACTCTTCGCGCGGTGCGAAGCGCAAGCCGTAGCCCAGCGCCCAAATCGCCCGGCCGTTCGCGTCTTCCGTGCCGACCTCGTCGAGCCAGGCTGCGGTCGTAACCCATGAAGTTGCGGAAGAGCCCGTCCTCACGCTGCGCGTGGTGCAGGAAGGCGAGGTAAATACGGCCCAGCCGCAGCGCCTGTTCGCCGCAGCCGATCGAAGGGCGTCGACGCGACGGCGACCAGGAAAGCGCGCGCCACGTCGTCGGTGCAATAGCCGGTTTCGCGGTTCGGCAGATCGGTCACCGCGTGCTGGATCACGCCGACGTCGTCGGTCAGCGCGATCAAGTGATCGAGCGACGGGCGGTTGCAGCATCGGACGCATTTAAGCGGGTCGCACCAATTCCGCCGCTTCAAACACTTCGGGCACGAGGTCCGCGAACAGCCGGCCGTATCCCTTGGCGACGTGCGGCCACGTCATCTGACGGCCGAAGCGGTAGGCGCGCCGCTCGGTGGCGCGGCGCAGCCAGCGGTCGTCGAGCAGCTCGAGAATCGCGTCGCCGAGTCGCTTCGGGATCGCGGAACGGCGTCAGGAAGCCGCGCTGGTGCGCGAGCAGCTCCTGCGCGTAGAGGTACGGGCGTCGAGACGATCGCTTTTCCGCAGACCGACCGCATACGCGAGCGTTCCGCTGACGATCTGCACGGGGTTCGGGTACGGCGTGCAATAGATGTCGGTTGCGCGCCAAGATAGTTGACCAGCTCGTCGAACTCGAGATAGCGGTCGACCAGCGCGACGTTGTTTTGCAGACCGTAGTCCGCGATCATCTGCACGAGCGACTCGCGATACGACTCGCCTTCGTGGCGGCGCACGCCCGGATGCGTTTGCCCGAGAATGAGATAAAGCGCTTCGGGGTGACGCTTCACGACTTTGCGCATCGCTTGGATTCGCGTACTCGAGACCTTTGCCGCGGCTGATCAAACCGAACGTCGAGATGACCATGCGCTGCCCGACACCGAACGACGCTTTGAGCCGCGTCGGTCGAGCGGAACGGAACGTCGGGAACGCCGTGATGGATCACGTGCGTCTTGTCGGGATCGACGCCGTAGAGTTTTGACGAGAATGTCTTTGCCGGTTTGCGAAAGGACGACGACGCCGTCGGAGAGATCGCAGATGCGACGCGCAACTTCGCGATGCTCGGGCGTCGGGTTCGGCAGCACGGTGTGCAGCGAAGTGACCACCGGCTTTTTCGAGCGCTTCGAGGAAGTCGAGAAACCATCGAACCTTCGGGACCGCCGAACAGGCCGTACTCGTGTTGAACGTTGACGAGCTCCGCCGGATACTCGTTGGCGAATTCAGCGGCTCGCCGGTACGACGAGCGATCGTCTTGCGACAGTCGCGCGACCACACCGGGCTTGTAATTCCGGACTTCGCCGCCGGGTTCGTCAAGCGCGATCACGGCGCTCGAAATGCCGAACTCGGAGTCGAAGCTATCGACGACGTCTTTGGTGAACGTGGCGATGCCGCACTCGCGCGGCGGAAACGATCCGACAAAGAGCGTGCGCGGGGGTCGCGGAGTGAGATTGGCGGCAACTCGTTCCAGCAAGTAGATTCCTCGTAGCTTTCTTTTCGAGAAATTACCCGTTGTTTCGAACCGGCAAACCTGGCGAACGGTAGCGCGACCGGGGGATGCTTCTCTAGATATTCGCGGTAATGTGGTCCGAAAGCCTTGAATCGGGCTCGATCGATGCGCCGGAATCTATTTCCACGTCATGTCCTATGACGGTTCCGGTGCTAATTTGCGCGCCGCTGCCGACGCGTACGCGATCGGCGAGGATCGCACCATCGATCTTGGCCCCCGCATCGACCACGACGTCATCCCAAAGGATGGAATCGCGAACGACTGCATCGGGCCCGATCTTCACGCGCGCTCCAAGGATTGCGTACGGTCCGACCGTCGCGCTTGGATCGATTCGTGCATCGCCGCCGATGAAACTCGGCTTCACGATGCCCGTCGAAGGCTCGGCTAATTCACCGAGCGTCAATTTTCCGTTGAGCACGTCGCGGTGCGCTTGGATATATTGCTCGGGCCGCCCGACGTCCAGCCAATAGTCATCGGTCGTGTATGCATAGAACCGCTCGCCGGCGGCGATTAGTTTCGGGAAGGTCTCGCGTTCGATCGAAACCTTGCCGGCCGGGATCGCGTCGAGGACCGCCCGCTCGAGGAGGTAAGTCCCGGCATTGATTTCGTTGCTCGGCGCCTGCCCGGGGGGCGGCTTCTCCACGAAGGCCGAGATCCGTCCGTCCGGGTCGTGAACGACGCAGCCGAAGGCCGAGGGGTCCTCGACCCGCGTGAGGTGCAGGGTGCCGAGCCCTCCCTTGTGCTGGTGGTAGTCGAGCATCGCCCGCAGGTCGAGGCCCGTCAGGACGTCGCCGTTGAGGACGAAGAACCGGCCCGTAATCTGATCGGCGACGTTCTTGAGAGCTCCGGCCGTCCCGAGCGGGCTGGCCTCGATGACGTACGAGAGGCGCATACCGAGACGCGATCCGTCGCCGAGATGGTCCTCGATCGCCTGCGGCAGGTAGCCGGCGGCGAGGATGACGTCGTCGACCCCCGCGGCGTGGAGCCGGCGCAGGGTGCGTTCGAGAAACGGGACCCCAAACAACGGGACCATCGGCTTCGGCGTGCCGTAGGTGAGCGGCCGGAGCCGCGTACCCTCGCCGCCCACGAGAATGACTGCCTGCAAAGAATCTCCCTAAAAGGTAGCTCGGACAGAGACTCTTCGTTATGCCCCGGTAAGGTGCTTTCGACGCGTGGCTAGCGGCGGGTTTTGACTCGGGCTTTGGGCGGCGTTCGGGCCGGCTAGGGAACTGTTTTTCGCCGCAATGGGGAGGGGATTGGTTGGCTTGTATCGAACGTATGTTCGATGAATAAGCGACAGTATACGATCGACTGGCCGGCGGTCCAACGCTTCCACGACGAGGGTAACGACCGGAACGCTTGTTGCCGGCACTTCCGTTTCACGATGGGCGCTTGGTACAAGGCTATTCTGCGCGGACGAATCGTGCAGCGCCCGTGCCACATCAAACGCTACGACTGGTCGGCCGTTCAGGCGTTCTACGACGAAGGACATTCCTTTAGGGAGTGCATGGAGCGCTTCGGCTTCTGCAGCGCCAGCTGGGCGAAATCCGTGAAGGCCGGCCGAATGAACCCTAGACCGCAACGCAAACCGCTGCACCTGATCCTTAACTCGCCATATAGGACCACGATCAAGAAACGCTTGCTAGACGCTGGTATACTCAAGAACGTCTGCGACGAATGCGGGATCAGCGAGTGGAGGGGCAAACGGCTGTCCATCCAAATCGACCACGTCAATGGCGTCAAGGACGATCATCGCCTCGAGAACTTGCGGATGCTTTGCCCCAACTGCCACAGTCAAACCGATACCTTTGCGGCAAAAAATAGCTATAGAATTAAACTAAAGCTGGTCAATCCCGGGTAGCTTAATTTGGCAGAGCACCTGACTCTGAATCAGGGGGTTGATGGTTCGAGTCCATCCCCGGGAGCCAACGCGCGGCCCTATCGTCTAGAGGCCTAGGACGCCGCCCTCTCACGGCGGTAACACGGGTTCGAATCCCGTTGGGGCTACCACAGAAACCTTGATTTATCAGGGTTTTTTGCTTCCATGAGGGCCGTTTGCTAACCGTCGCCTTCTCGAGTTCGGGCCGGAAGAGCCTATCAAAGGCAGCCGCGCCCTTGACCTGATCGTCATCGAACGTGGTTGTGTAAACTAGCCCCCCGCAGCGCGCGTGCTATTATCGAACCATGGTTGGAATGCCCAGAGCCGAGCTGCAGGCCATCATCGATGGGCCGGTCGGTCTCGCCCTACTAAACCTTCACAGAGTTACCGGTTTGGGTATGTGCGCCTTCCTCAACGATGACGACCAACCGGACGGCCTTTTTTCGCTCCGCATTCGGACCGATCTGCCGGAGGAGCTTCACAACGCTCTACTCGAGGACGAAGTGCTCGGCATCTATCGCCTGTTTTTGGGGTGAGCGCCAGCCGAACTTCGTTTGGTCTTTCATCGCAGAGGACGAGTACCAAGCAAACCGCAGACTTTACGACTAACGGCTTTAGGGCCGTCCTAGCGCCTCTCTAGCCCCCGCAGCGCGCATTCCGCAGCCCCGCCGATCCGGTGGGGCTGTTCGCTTTCTGCGAGGTCCCGCGGGGCTACTTCACTGTGCTGAACTGATCGGTGTAAGCAAACCTAAACGGGTCCGAGGTGACGAACCACCAAAATGGCAGTCGAATTTGCGTCTTGCCGCGCAGCACGTTCCTTGGCCACTGGTCGCATTCGTGAGGAAACCCGGGCGGGAACCCGTGGCAACCGATCGAGACGCCGTTCACGTACAGTGGCCCGTTTGGGAGCAGGTACAGCCAGTGCTTCTCCCGTCCGCCTTCTTGAATCCCACGGAACACGCGTGTTCCCCGTCGTAACCGCAACTGATATATTCGAAGGCGCCTTGCACATAGCCATCAGGCTTACCAGTCGGCACCGGCACGGGGTCTTTCCAAGACTGAGCGTTAAGCGGAGACAGCACTAACAGTAGCTGCGCCACAACGAGTGCAGCGCTCCGCACCCCATCCGCGTAATTCATCGCTCCGCATTTTCGCTATCGCGCTGCGCCGCCCCGCCAAACGCAAGGCCCTAGGTTCAGCCGACCCATCTGACCGCTACTGCGGCAGCTCCAAGGCTGCCTAGCGTCCACAGTACCGTCCACGCCGAGTCCGCGTTCAGATGGTCGATGACGACGAGCGTAAGGATCGCGGCCAAGACGACTGCGATCCGGCTTGCGAAGCGCTTCCCTGGTGCTTGGCGATGCAGCGACACCCAGTAATAACGCGCGACTAAGCTCTCCCCGTGACATAAGCAGCGCTGCTCCGGCAAACGAAAGGCGCCTCGAGTTACCCCGAGACGCCCGAACAGCCGACTAACGAACGCGACTAGCTTCGCTGCGCTCTCCAACAGCACGGCGTCTCGGCGGTCCGAGCGTGTTCGCTCATGGGTTTTACGGGCAGCAATCTGTAATATCGCCGCAAGCCAAAGGACGACGAGCATCTCAAAGCTCGCTTAGAAGACCTCGCGGCGAGGCGGCCACGGTGGGGTTGGCGGCGTCTGCTCATTCTGCTGCAGCACGAAAAGGTTAAGGCGGGAGAGCATCGCGTCCGACGCCTCTATCGCGATCTGGGACTGCACGTCCGACCCGCAAGAAGCGCAAGGTGCGGTACGTTCGCGGCAACGTCATTGCTCCTGTCTCCGCGCCCAACGAGCGTTGGTCGCTCGATTTCATGCATGATACGCTGGCCTGTGGCCGATGCCTACGCACGCTCATGATCATCGACGACTTTACGCGGGAGTGCTTGGCGTTCGAGGTCGAGCGCGGTTTCAGCAGCCGGCGTGTAATCCGCGCTCTTGAGAGCATCGCATTCGAGCGGGGACTTCCCAAGAGGCTCCGCTTCGACAACGAGCTAAATGCGGTTGTCAACTATTCTGGGACAAAGAGTCATCGTTGTGCGCCGGGGATTGTACGCACTTTGGACCAGCCACGATTGCAACGACGGCTTAGACAACAAGAGCTCTTACCATGATGACACAAGGTCCCGATCGGGCCTTCAACGAGCTTAAAACAGAGTTCTTGTCCAAGCGGGAGATCCGAGCATTATCTACGAGGTCGAAATTGCCTCGACGGCACCGAGTGAAGGGATTCTCCCGTTACGCTACTTCTTGTAGAAAATGGCGATAATCGCTGTTGGTCTTGATCAAGCCGTATACCACTCGCGCCATTTTTGCAGCAACGGCGGTGTACGCTTTGCGCTTAAGATCTGTGTCCTTCGGGTTGCTGCGAACGTAGTCGTCGAACTTTTTACGGAAGCCGTTCCGCCGCTGCGCGACTGCGACACGGCCGGCCATCCAAAACGCGCAACGAAGTCGCGCATTGCCTCGCTTCGAGAGCTGTGGAACACCTCGGCGTTGGCCCGACTGCGATGTCGAAAGGTCGAAGCCGCAGAACTTCAAAAACTTTCGGTGATGACTGAAGCGACGTAGATCGCCGCCTTCTGCAAGGATCGTCAAGCCGACAATTGGACCGATACCGGGAATCGTGCGAAGCCTCTTGTAGTCAGCATGAAGCGCGAGACGATTATGTATGTCCTTCTCCAATCCGCGCCGCAATTTAGCAAGCCGAATATACTCCTCGAGTACAAGGCGAAACATCTGCATGGCCACGGAGCCCGATAGGACGGGGATTCCGACGCTTTGCTTCGCCGTCTCGTAGTACTCGCCGACGAGCCGCCGCCGAACGGTAGGATGACCCTCGTTGCCTTTGACAGTCTTTTTCAAGAACGCGGCCTTCGTGTAGGCCAAGACGTCGGACGGACATGGAGCAAGATGAAAGACGTCGAGAAACCACTCGGATCGTGAAGACGCAATAAATTGCTCAGCTTCAGGGAAGTAGAGCGGCAAGAAATGCGTCATTAACGTGTGATAAACGCGAACTTTCCGGTCGACGATTTGGCGATACGTTCCGAGCAGTTCTTGAAGGTCGTGGGTACCGTCTTCGAGCGGATCCGAGAAATGTTGCGTCACGCCGCCTTTAAGTAGGTGCAGAATGACCTGAGCGTCTTTCGGATCGTTCTTATCCCAAGAATTATAGAGTGCTTCACGGGTCCGATTTGTCGCGATCGACGACACGAAATGCACTTTGTGACCGCGACGCAAAAGAAAGTTTGCAATCGGCCTGTGATAATCACCCGTTGGTTCAAGCGCCACTTCGCATGAAGGCGATAGCGTCGCAAGATACTTCGCTAGTTTCTCAAAGTCCGCTTGCGTATTCGCGACGCTTATGCACTTCCGCGCTCCATCTGAACGCTCGACCAGGACCTCGTGCGTTGCCTTCGCGACGTCGATCGCCACCCAAACGGGTCTGGCCGTGGCTTTGCTGAATCGTTTCATAGGTCGTTGTCTCCGTGGGAGATGTGTCAGATACACCTCCGTTCTAAGCGGGGGCAACGACCCCGTTTAGAACGTACCACGGCGCCGAACTAACCAGTCACGCAATGCTGCGTTGGGGAGCTGAGAACTCGATCGATCTGCAGTTCATCGATCCCGGTAAGCCAGTGCAGAACGCACACATCGAGTCTTTACATGATAATATGATAGACGCTCGTTCTGGCTTATTATTGAATTGCCCGAAGTGGTTTGTGAATGACCTGCCGGCGAGCACTTCACGATTCGCGAACTCTGGCTTCAAAGACGAACGCTGAAACGCTCTGTAAAGACTTGCCGGTTCGCGCTCGAGACTGCGAGGAACATATGAGCTTGGTCGCAGGAGTTGATTCTCACAAAGATTCGCTATCGGTTGTAGTCATTGACGCCGTCGGTAAAGAAATCGACCGATTCGACATCGGGAACGAAACGGCGGGCTTCGAGACGGCCCTCAAGCGGGTGCGTCGACGCGGCAAGGCTGTATGGGGCATTGAAGGTACCGGCGCGTATGGTCGCCTCTTCGCAGACTACCTATTCGGTGCAAATGCGATAGTCTACGAAGTGCCTGGTCGTCTTACGAAGCGCCATCGCTCCTTTGGAACACGAACAGGTAAATCCGATCCAATCGACGCAAGGGCGATTGCAGAGGTTGTGCTACGTGAGCAGGAACGCTTAGGCCGCTACTACAGCGACGACGTTCACGAAGAGCTGCGCCTACTCTACGACCATCGCGACCAATTGGTGAATGCGCGGGTTCAGGCAATAAATCGCTTGCGCACCGCGGTTTTTCGGCTGCAGCTCGGCGATCTTCCTCGTGATCTTTATCGCGAGAAAGCGCTTCATCTGGTCGAGCAGCGTGCTCGACGCACCAAGACTTCTTCAACCGTAGCAGCTGCAGTGCTCCAGGAAATACGGTTTGCGATTGCTGCAGTCCGCCTCTACAACGAGCAAATCGCGGAAGTGGAATCGGCGATTCACCCTTTAGCTAGTCGGTTCTCCGAACTGCTCCGCTTAACTGGAGTTTCGTCGATTGTAGCCGCCGGAATCGTCGGCCACACGGGTGACCTGCGAAACGTTCGAAATGCTGATGCGTTTGCGATGCGCTCGGGATCTGCGCCGTTGCCGTGCTCAAGCGGGCGAACCGACCGCGATCGACTAAACAAAGGTGGCAATCGCCAATTGAATCGCATGTTGCATACAATGGCCGTTGTGCAGCGACGAATTGCTGGTCATCCCGGGCAAGATTACTACCGGAAGAAGCTCCGGGAAGGCAAATCGCCGGCCGCTGCGCTTCGATCGCTTAAACGTCGCTTAGCCACCATCGTGTACTATCGCCTGCTGGATGACTACAAAGCGCTTTCGGCTCATTCGCGCTCGCGCCTCGTGGCCTAGAATGACAAAGACGTCGTTCAACGGGAGAGCCCACGACGAGTTCCTCAATCTGCACAGCTTTCTTACTCTCAATCAAGCACGCGAGGCCCCGCCGATCCAATGGGTCGGCATGCAGCCCCTAACGCAAAGCGGCCCCGCCGCTACGCGAGGACCGCTCGACCTTGTTATGGGCACGGACCACAGGATAACCCTATGAGAACCGTCGGCGCGTTCACCGCGATCGCGGCACCTAGGACGATCGCGAGTCCCCCGATGACCTGATCTCGGGTGGTACGAGGTTTGCGGCGCAGCATTCTGACGCCGAACGCGATAAGCGCGACGACGACAGCCAACGTGACAACCCAGGCGGCTAACAACAACGCGCTCGGTACCCCTCACGAGGCGTCTTCGCGACCGCGACTGCATTCGCTTTTCCCATCCCCGCTGTAGGGACTCGTTAAGCCCGACCGAAGAACGCGGCATCAGAAGGCGCTGGTGGCGGGTCGGGTTCGCGATTGTCGTCGGCGCCCTTTGTGTCGTCGTGTTCTTGACGTTCTTCGTGCCGCACGATTTGAACGGGTACGTCGCCCACGCGCAGGGCCAGTAGTGGCAAACTAAACGGCTCGCGCAGGTAACTTCTAATACAACTGGTTTCGTTCAGGCCATAGGGGCTAGTTCACCGCTTTTTTTGCGGTGATCAACGTTGCCGCGATCGCGCGAGCAGATGTCGCGGCCCGCGACATCGTCCTAGCGTCGCTGCAACGGTCCGTTACAACACACCCCTAGCGGCTGCAGCTCCGGATCAAGCCTCGAAGGGGCTCGAGAAGACGCGTAGGATCGCTCGGTAAACGCAACCAGAGGGAAGCCGTGGCTTTGGGATTTGGGGTTGGGGCCGAAGCCGGGTAAGGCGGCGGTGTGAACGACTGCTCATGCGCGACGGAGAAGATTGGAGCGTTATCCTTCTCACGGATTTCCAGGAACCACCACGGAGTTGTAAAGCCGATCGTCACCGTGACTGCAGAAACCGCAGGATCAACGTCCCGAAGATCGCCGCCGATCAGGCTCTGTGAATGCCCTCTAAGGTCGTCCGTAGTGGTGAATACGGAGAACTCGCAGTTCGTGAACTTGACGACCTGTGTGAAATGAATCGGATGCCTCGGACCCAAGATTTCATGCGTCGTAAAATCGTTGGACAGTGCTCGCGCGAGTTCCTCAGCGCTGGACGGAAACGCGGGTGACGGGGCAACCGTAGGAACCGATGATCCGTACCCCTGCGCGACGACCGGCTCGCGCGCGCTAACCGCCGCGAGCGCAAGCGCAAGAGCGATGGCGGACCTTCGAACGACCATGTAGGCGCCCTCACCGTCCCGGGCTACCGCTCTTCAGCGCGGCGCCGCGATCTACCCGCGCAGCCCTAGCTCCCTAACCCAACGCGCGCCCCGCTGTTACGCGGGAACACTCGAGCGGTTTGCCGTCCGTTTCAGAGCCCTGTCCTAAGCATGAGGACCCACAAGTACAGCCGCTATGATCGCAATCCGCCATAACAGACCGATCATCAGCATAATCACGCCGAACCATCGACGCGCGGGCGGCTTGACCGCTCGGCGTACGTTGTAAACTCCGAGCGCCACAAGCGCGATCCCAATCGCGAGCGCGAGGACGTAATGTCCTAACAGCCACGGGGTAAAGTACGCGGCCAAATCGTACAGGTATTTGGTCACGCCGCTGCGCGTCTTCGCGCCCTCACGCGGATTCGCGAATCGCGCACGGTCGTGCAGTGCAACGACAGCGTGCGTGACGCCCGCGGCCGGATGGTGCTGCTATAAGCGCATCCGCGGGCTCTGATTCCAAAGGACCACTTCTCCGCATAGTGAACAATTTCAGATGACACTGAGGCTCTTATTCAATTACGCGTTCGGATGGCTATGTGTGGCCGCGATCTTTTATGCAGCGACGCCACGGAGTATGCCGCCGTGGTCTAAGAGCCTTCCAACCGGACTTAAAGTCCGGCGCGTTCTCTGGTCTCTCGGCTCCTCGGCCGCGGCCTTTGTCTTGGACCTACTCGCTCGACACATTCAACTTTCCGAAGGACTACCGTATTGGGCCGGAGCCGCTATATTCATCATGATGGTTTTCGGACTAGGTTTCGTCGCGCTAATCCTGTGGTTTTGGTCAATGCAGGCGCGTCGCTAACCTCGCGTACCAAGTCACGCGCATGCGCGGGTTTTGACATTAGGGTGCTGGGGAAGGGTCGGGGCGAGCGTTGATTGACTGACGTTTAACACCGTAACTGTTACGGCTATTTCGTCGCTGGTCCGGTATTGTGCCTTAGGCACGGAGAGAGACACGACGAGTCCCTCGCTCGGCGGTCCGGAATCGGAGAGCGCTGTGACTGGCAGTACCGTCATCACAGTCGAGACAACTAGGCCGATGAACAATCGTCGCATTCCCAGATATTCGACGAGCTAACTCCAAATTCCGTAAGCGCTGTAGCCGCGAGTCGCAAATGGTCGTCCGGTACTATGGCGCCGTGCGCGATGTCCGCGGCCGGCTGCGATTGCGCCGATTCCCGATAGGATAAGAGCGACGAGCGTTTGTACCTCAACACATGAAGCAGCGTCCAGATTTTGTCGGCGTCGCGCTTTGGATGGTCTCTGGATTGCTGGGAACGTGGATCGCTCTCTTACTAACGGCGTTCGTCGTCTCGCGCTTCACATCTAGGGACCTCGCCTGGGCGCTTGTCGAATTTGGCCTCGTACAGTTCATCAACCCGCTTGTGTTCGCCTTAGTGTTTGCGCTGGTCTTGCGAGGAACGACGACTTCTTCGGAGCGCTGGAGACTCTGGCTCGGCTACTTCTTTGGGTGGATTCCGGGCACGATTGCATGGTGCGTTGACGAGAAGGTCTCTGTCGGACCCGCGCCATGGCACCTCGACGAGATCACGAAGGCTTTGATCTTTCTTGGGCCTGGTGTCGGCTTCTTACTTGCCGCGCTAGCGATCGCCAAGCGGCGAGGGCAGTCAAAACAATCGATCTTGAGAAGGCAAGAGACGCGATCGCTCGCGCCCCTTCTGGCTGATCGCCGAGGTTGATGCTGAGCCGCTTTTCGCGCGCGCTCGCGGATCGATTCGCGCGCATTTTCGAGAAGCTTTTCGATCGCCGCGAAGTTGGCGGCGAGTGGGGCTGGTACGACGACTGCCGCGAACTTGACCGCGAGATTGGAGCCTTCGCAAAACGAGCCGGGCGTCGCGAACGAACTGGGGCTAGATCCAAAAACCTTAATGAATCGAGGTTCTTCCGTTTCTGTGGGGCCATGGTGGCCATTCAGTGGCCTCACTGGCAACGGAAAACGCGCCCTGCTAGGCCAGTTTTTGGCGAGCGAAGAACGTTTGGAGACACAGCCGCGGGTTCGAGTCTCAACTTGGGGGGTCGATGGTTAGCTCTTCGTCGTTGCGTATCAGGTTAGCGGCTCGCGCCACAATCGCGTCGCTTTTCGCTCTGTTGCTCGCGGTGAGCCCCCTTGCAGTCACGCGTGACTCAGCGGGCGCGGCAACCTTCCCCGCACAGCAGGCAAGAGCGCTGAGAGCGAAGGCCCTCCCGCTTGTCGGTTACGCCAAACCCGGGCAGCGGGTCGAACTGATGATTCACCTTCCGTTGCGCAATAAGGCGGAGGCCAGCTCCCTCGCGATGCAACTCGCAACGCCGCGCACGGCGAACTTTCATCACTGGCTAACCCCGGAGGAGTTCCTTCAGAGGTTCGCCCCGCGGACGGCCGACATCAACAGCGTTTCGATCGCCCTGCGTGCCGCCGGCTTCTCCGTTGGGAAGACTGATCCGCAGTTCATCCATGCGACGGCACCCGCATCGACGGTTGAGCGTTTTTTCGATACGAAAATGGGCATCGTCCGTGACGGCACGATCGAGCGATTCGACGCGCGCACGCCGCTGAGCGTGCCGGCATCGCTAACCCACTTCGGTGCAACCGTGATCGGTTTGAATGCAACTCAGGGTCCTCACCGGGACGTCCGTTTCCAACCGGCGAGTTCGCAGGGCATATCGGCGCTCAAGCGCGCGCACCTGGCACCAAACGTGTTTTTTTATCCCGGAAATTACTTACCGGGTGAGCTGCTGCAAGCGTACGGTGAACCATCGTATCTTTTCGCAAAGGGTAACGGCATCCACATCGCAACCCTCGAGTTTTCGGGAACGACCGATTCGGACGCTCAGTACCTTTGGTGTCTTTACGGATTGGGACCTAGCGGCTGCGGCACCCAACTCGGAACGGGTGGTCCGAGCGTGCCGTACCCGACCGTCAATCACATTACAACACTGGGCGCGTATCCGCCGGGCTCGCTGGAATCTTCCTATCCCTTATTCGACGAAGAATTGATCGGGGGCAGCGCACCGGGAGCGATTCTCGACGAATACGCCGCCGATGCCGTCGGGAATTTTGGTTTTCTGGATATGCTCTCGCACATCGTCAATGCCAATCGAGACGATATCGTCTCGGCGGCTTACGATAGCTGCGAGCTTAATTTCATCGACGGCGCAATTCCGATGTATTACTTGCTCGCCTTCGACGACATCGTTCTTCAAGGAACGCTCCAGGGTCAGACCTTCTTGTTCCCTTCAGGTGTAACCGGCGCGTACGGCTGTTACTACGAAGACTTTGGCTCGACCGCGCTTTCAACGAATGCTTACTCGTCGGATCCGAACGTGACGGCAGTCGGCGGAACGACCAACTTAGCTACCACGAACACGGACGGCGGATACGGCACCATCTATGCCGCCGAAACATCGTACTCAAACACAAAATTGATCGAATACGCTTCCGGCGGCGGCGTTAGTCAGATTTTCGCGACGCCAGGTTATCAGCTTGCGATCGGCCTGCCTGCCGGAACGACTGTCGCCGGGGGGGCGCCCTTCGGAAGCGGCCGCCAGAATCCCGACATTTCCATGCACATGGGCGGCCCGATGTACGGAGATGATACCGTCTTTCTGTTCTGCTCGACCGTCAATACGGGAGTGCCGCCGCCGGGCTGTTTGACGTATGCCTTCGGCACAGGCGCGACCGTCATGCAGTTCGCGGGCTGGCTGGCTGAGGCGACCACCTCGGTTAACGCGGGTTTGGGCAACCCGGGCGGCTTCCGCCTCGGCAACGTGAACAACATCTTTTACTACATTCAAGCCGTTGGCGGCGGCCCGATCGCATACAACCAGAATATTCCCGGAGATAACCTGTACACGACCTACAATCCGGCCAACGGTCTTGGCTACAATCAAGTGATCGGACTCGGAACGCCGAATCTCGCAAAGCTCTACGGATTTCTCGGGCTCAGCGCGACTCCTTACCAGGCCGCCGGCGACACGTTCACACCTTCGAATCCCTAGCCCGCGACAGTCGCACCGCCGTGCCGTTCTGGTCTTACGCCGCCTGTTTTTCGAGCGCCTCGCTTGCGATGGATGCGGCGAGACGTCTCGAGTCAATGTTGATTTCGAAAAGATGCCCTCGGTTCGAACGCAGGAAGCCGATGAAGTAAAAGCCCGGCTTCGACGTGGGCTGTCCCGAACCGAATTTCGGGTATGCGGCTTCGTTCAGCAGCCTCGGGATGTCGATGAGCTTGTCGAGCCCCGTCGCGTAGCCGGTCGCAAATATGACCGCGTCGAAATCTTCCGTGCGGCCGTCCACATAGACAACTCCGCTCTGCGTGAATTGCGAAACGTTGGGTCGAACCATGACGCGTCGGCGCTTGAGATTCTCGACAAAGCCGACATCGATGACCGGCACGCGCTTCGACGTGAAGGGGACCCCACTCGGCTGCTCCCAGTCCGAAGGGACGGAGATCGCCGAGCGCGAGACGCGAGAGCCTCCGTCCGATCGCGTCCGCGACGCGCGGCGGGAGTCGCGAGAGGAGCATGCCGGAGACTTGGACCGGGCGCCCGAGAAGATCGCGCGGCACGACGGGCGGTGCGGTCCGCACGCTTATCGCTACGAAGGACGCGCCCTGTTCGGCCAGATCGACGCCGATCTCGGCGCCCGTATTGCCGATGCCGACGACGAGAACGCGCTTGCCAACGAAATCTCGCCCGGTGGAGTAGCTCGAGGCGTGGCTCGTCGTCCCTTGGTATTCGTCGAGTCCCGCGAATTCGGGCGATAACGGATGACGGTACATTCCGGTCGCGATGACCACGTTCGGCGTGCGCCACGTCTCCCGCTCGGTCTCGACCAGGTAGGCCGGTCGCTCGGGATCGGAATCCGGCTCGACGCTGACGCGCCGCGCCTTGCACTCCAGTTCGACCTTCAGCAGAAAGTGTTCGACGTATGCCTGCAAATATTCGGCGTACTGATCCTTTGAGACGTACTTCGGATAGTGTGTGGGAATCGGGAAGTTCGCGAGGCCGGAGAACTTCCGCACCGTGTGCAAATGCAACCGCTCGTAACGATTGCTCCACGAAGCACCGATGCGATCGTGGCCGTCGAGCACCACGGACTCAATCCCGGCGGTTTTAAGCGCGCCGGCACAGCTGAGCCCCGCTGGACCCCCTCCCACCACGACAACAGGCGATTCTCGCAAGGGGCCTCCTCAGCTCTCGGAGGCACCAATGTTCATTGAGCGTGGCGCTCGACCTGCCTTACTGAAACCTAGCACCGGCGTGCGTTAACCGAGCGACCCGTTCGTGAGACAGCGAACGACGCCATGATCGCTCGCATGACTAGGTCTTCGGCGAGTCGGGCTCAACCGGGTTCCCGTGAATCGTTGCGAGATAGGCGTCGAGGACTCCCGTGAATGTCGTGGGATCCGTTTCGGGGAGACAATGCCGCGGGTGCTGCATCCACGATTGGAAGAGCGCGTAATCGGGACGTCCGCCGTTTGCTCCCTCATAGGCTTCGAAGCGCGCGACGGCTTTGCCGCTCCACTCAGCATCGGAGGCGTCGGACGGATCGCCCGAATAAATGATGCCGAAGCGCATCCCGCGCCGATGCGTCGCGATTTCCATGGTTTTGGCGAGGCTCGGCCAAGCGACGTTGCTAAAATCCATGTCGGCGATAAAGAACGGCAACGGCTCGCCCGTCGCCAAACGGTACGCATCGTGCCATCGGCCCAGAGCGGTCACCGGATCCGGCGTATACGCCGTCACAATCATCGGTTCCACGTCGCCCACCTGAGCGTCGGGATAGACGCTTTTCACGAGCAGCGCGAAGGCCCTGAACTCTTCGACGACCTGCGCGACGGAAAAGCGGCAGGCGCGCGGGTCGGTCGAAACGCTTCCAAAAAAGAACGGCTCGTCCGCTTTCACGTAGGTTAAGCGACCGCCGAAGGCTTTGAGCCGCTGTAAGAAACCCAACGTCAGATCGTGAAGCGAATCGCCGTAGGGAACATAGCCTTCGACTCCCGAACCGCACGTCGGGAGCGCTTGCAGCGCGGGCGCCTCGAGCTCGATACCCATGCGGTGCGCGTTGAGGAAGGCGACCGTTTGCCGCAGCGTTTGATCGTCCACCGAAGGAATCCAGCCCGCGTACAGTCCGAAGATGCTCGTCTGTGCCGCCGCTTGCGGCCAGGGTGCGCCGGGCGCGAAGAGATCCAAGAAGTCCACCGAACCGAGACCACCCGGCGGACCACCATCGGCCGCCGCCGGGATCGGGTGGAACCAGATACTCGCGTGCGAGCCCGCCGGCGCTAGGCGAGGTGCTCGCTCTGCGACGCGCTCGGTCGCAACCGCCGCGCGCGCATACGATGCGCTTGACGCAGCCGGCGTGCTCGCGTACGGCGCGCTCGCCGCACCCGATGCGCAAGCGGTGAGGCACAAAAGCAACAGCACGGAGGCGGTTCTCACGGCTTCGACCCGGACTCGAGTCGTCTCGCCGTCGCCTGCTGCTCCGGCGTCAACTCGTTCTTCACCTGGATCATCAGGTTGAGCTGTGCGTGCTTGATCTCGCGCTCGAGATCGAGCACCGCATCCATCTGCGCGAGCGCCTTGGCTTGATCGACGCGGCTCTGCCGCAGGATGTCAACGAGCTTTGCGACCGCCGCCTCGAGTTGGCGCTGCGAGCGAACGAAGCGATCTTGTGCCGCCATCACGTCCGTTTGGATTGCGTTTCGCTGAGCATCGCTCAGGCCCAGCTCTTGCTGATGCGACATGACGACGTCGGGCGGGATCAATACGTCGCGGAACGGATCCGGCGGCGGCGTTTGCGCCCCAGCGTGCGTCGACACGGCGAGGAACAACGCGAGAAGGGCGATCGCGAACTTACGAGCCACGAGTACCTCCGGGTACGCGCCGCGGTGACGGACGCGAATCGATCGAGACGCCGCGCGGCTCGAGGAGCGAGATCGTCGGGGAACGCCACGCCGCCAGCGCCGAGACGTCCGAACGGGGCGCGGGCGGGCGTTCGAGCGCGCGAAACCCGAGGGCGAGGACCACGGCGCAGGCTGCCGCTGCGGCCCAAACCGCCATCCGTGGGCGCACTGCGCTCCATGGATACCAACGTACGTACGTCAGACGTGCGGCGACGCCGGCGAGAAGGTTGGGCGGTGGTTCCGCGCGCACGACGGCATGGATCGCGTCGTCGAGCCGGCGCACCAGCGCGCGCTGCCGCTCGAGTTCGGCCGCGCACGTGGCGCACTCGGCGAGATGGCTTCGTAACTCGGGAGTCGTCGTAGCTCCGAGCGCAATGTCTTCCAATTGCTCGCGCAACTCCGCGCAATTCATGACAGCGCCCTCAGCAGCTGCTTGCGGGCCAAGTGCAGCCGCGAGCGGACCGTACCCGGCGGAATTCCCAGCATCGCGGACACGGCCGCGGGCTCCAAACCCTCGACCGCACACAGCAGGATTGCCTCGCGCAGTTTGTCGGGCAGACGATCGATTTCACGCCGAACCCGTGCCTCGAACTCGCGCTCTTCGGCGATGAGCGTGACGTCGACGTCCCTGACCGTCTCCTTCGCCGCTCGCTCCTCGCGCTTGCGCGCCCGGAGGTTCGTGCGCAGACGATTGAGTGCCAGACGCCGTCCGATGGTGCAGACCCAGGCGCGGAACCGCACGGGTTCGCGCAGGTTCGCCCGTTTGGCATATGCCTGAACGAACGCATCCTGGGTGACATCCTGGGCGTCGGCCGTATTGCCGAGCACGCCGAACGCAATTTGAAAGACCACGCGTTGATTCTCCCGCATGAGTTGCTCGAAGCCGTCAAATCCAGGCTGTTTCACACATCACTCATCAGGAGGACACCGCCGGTCCGCCCGCCGTTCAGCGGCCCGGGCGATCGAGAGCCGGATCCCGAAGCGGGGCTCTTTGGGCTGCACGCGAATCGCGAGAAGCCGAGTCATCCGGACTGCGCCGGAGGAGAAAGACCGATGCGAGTTCCCCTTGGTCCTGTAGCGCACTTCAGCCTTGCGGTGAAGGACACCGACGCCAGCGCAAAATGGTGGACGTCGAACTTCGACCTCGACGAGCTTTTCCGGGGACGCGGTCGCGTGCTGGTCGGAAACGATGCGCTGCTCATTGCGCTCTTCGCCGGCACTCCAAAGGCGGACGTCCTCAGTCACTTAGCGTTCCGTGTAACGGACCGCGCCGCGCTCGAGTCGGCCCGGGATGCGTTGCGCGCAAACGGCGTCACCCTGGAGGATCCGGGCGACGAGATCGGTCCCGTCGCTCCCGGTTCGCCGAACTTGGGTCTCTGGTTTGCGGACATCGACGGCTATCGCTGGGAACTCTTCGTGCGCGTCCCGGAGAAAAGCTAAGACGGCGGCATTCGCCGACTGCACGAAGCGGATTGCAGGAAGCGGATCGCGCGAAACCTGCGCCTAAGACGCGTGCAGGGCGACGCGGCCGGCGACGTCTTTCGTTGAGGCCACGCCCCAGTCATCGCGGCACGGCATCACTAACGTGAGGTTCCCGCGCGACCGCGCGCTCGAGCCGCGAGCACTTTCGGAGGAAGCAGGAAGAACAGCTCTCCGTCTAACGACGAAGCAGCGGGTAAGCCCACGCAGGCAAGGCTTCCCTTTTTCATCTCGACCCTCGCGCCGCCGACGAGATGCCCGATCGTCCGGCTCAGACCCGGCTCGTGACCGACGAACAGTATCGCGTTTGCGCCGGGGTGCTCGGCAAGGACGTTCGCGAAGCGATCGAGATCGAAATCGAGCCCGAGATACGCGCTTTCGATCAGGCGATCGCGTGCCTCGAGTTCTTTTGCGACGATCTCGGCCGTCTGCCGGGCGCGGACGAGCGGACTCGTTACGATCGCCTCGAGCCCGAGGTCCAAGGCGGCGATGGTCCTCGCCTCGCGCTCGATCTTTTCGATGCCCTCGCGGGTGAGCGGTCGATCGAAGTCGCCGCCACGCCAATCGCCGGCATCGACGGCAATCCCGTGCCTCAAAAAATAGCAGCGCATCGCTCAGACGTACTCGATGAAGGCTCTTGATGCCTCCGGCCGCGTCAAGGCGAACCGGCCGGCTTACGCAGAGATTACGGATGCGCACCCTTCGCGTTGACTGTACGATTCACGGATGAAAGACGACCCGCCCCGCACGGCACGCCCGCGCCCCTGTTCGGCCGGAATCGAACCGTGACGCATTACGAATACGGGCATCCGGCGGCATTCGTTGCGTGGGCACTTCGGACGTACGGGATAGCTTTCGCCTCTGCCGTCGCGCTTATCGCCGGCGCGGCTTTCCTCTTGGAGCGCAACCGCCGGAAAGGCCGGCCGCGCAGCGCCGCGCCGGTCCTCATGCTGCTCGCGGGAGCGGGCATCATCGTCGCCATTCTCGCGTCGGCATTCGTCACGCTTGTCAACATCGGCTGCGCGGAGCCCGGTTCTATCTGCTGATAGCGTAGCCCAGGAGTCGCGCCTTCCGGGCGGATTGCTGCCTCCCGGACGGCCTTACCGGCAAGAACTCCCGGGCTCGAGACGTATAAGCGCGGCGTGGCCGAAGCGATTCCCAGACTCGCCGCTCCAGCGCGGTGCGTCTAGCCCGAGCGATGCCGCACGACGTCTTCATCTCCTTTGCGAACGCGGACAAGGCGGCTGCGGAGACCCTCTGCGCGAGTCTCGAAGCGGGCGGCATACGCTGCTGGATTGCGCCCCGCAATGCGCTTGCGGGCCTTTCCTCCGGCGCCCAAACCGTCCAAGCCATCGCGCAGAGCCGCATCGAGCTGCTGGTGCTTTCGGGGAATGCGAACGGCTCGCGCACCGTGTTGAGTGAAGTCAAACTAGCGGCGAACCGCGGCCAGGTAATCCTCCCCGTTCGAATCGTCGCCGTGCCGACGTCCAAGGCTCTCGAGTACTACCTCCGGGCAGTCGAGTGGTTCGAGATCGCGCCCGCGCCTCTCGAGAACCGCAGCGACACCCTGCTCGCGCTCGTCAAGGCGCTGTTGGATCGAATCCCCTTAGGGAACGGTGAATTTGCCAATTTTCTTTGAGTAGGACTCGATAAACCACAGATTCCCATCCGCACCAAGGGCGATCGCTTCGCCGCCTGCACTTTGCGCGTACGCTGGAAATTCGGTGATGACGCCGCCCGGCGTGATCCGCCCGAGATTAGGGCCGCTGAGTTCGGTAAACCAAAGGTTCCCATCGGGGCCGTTTGTGATTCCCCACGGCGCTACGCCTGCGGTAGGGATCTGGTATTCGGTGATGGTCCCACCCGTCGTGATCTTGCCGATTTTGTTGTTCGACTCTTCAGTAAACCAGAGGTTTCCATCGGGCCCGGGCACGATTTCGAAGGGACCAGCCGTCGAGCTTGGGAGGCTGTACTCGATGATCCCAGGGCCATGTCCCGCGAGATGGTTGGAGAAGAGTCCGACGACGCCGTCAAAAGGCTCGGTGAACCAGAAGTTGCCGTCCGGCCCAACCGTTACGTTCACCGGACTCGACGAGGTCGTGACGGCGAATAAACTCGATTGCCCGTTCGTCATGATCGCCCCGAAACTGCGATCGATGCCCGTTGTAAACCAGAGCTCGCCGTCTGGCCCGGTTACGATCCCAAGTGGCTCGAGCGCGGGAATCGTAACCGGTGCTCCCATCTCGAGCGGGAATTCCGTCACGACGCCGCTTGGGGTGATCCGCCCGATCGTGTCCGTGTGACTTCCCGTATACCATATGTTGCCGTCCGGCCCCGAGGTTAGGTTGCCGGGGAACTCATTCGCATTCGGGACGGAATATTCGCTCACCGTCCCGCTCGACGTGATTTTCCCTATTCGGTTGTCGGCGTTTTCCGTAAACCAAACGTTCCCGTCGGCTCCCGCCGTAATGTAGTCGCCGGCATTGGTGCTAACGTCGGATAGCGAGTACTCGACGGTTGCGCCGCTGCCCGGATGAAATCTGGCGCTGCTGGGGGCGATGCCGGTCGCCGATGCCGCAATCACGTCGGCGACCGCAACCGCTTTTCCATTGTAAGAGACCGAGGCGACTTGCGCCGGATTCGTGAGGTACGTCTTCGTCAGCTTCGTCGTCCCCGACGCATCGCTGTCGGTCAACGTAATGCCAAGCACATTCCCGCCGGCGTCGACGTAGGCGCCCGGACCGATGATCGTATTGCCGTCGGCGTCGAGGGCGTTCACCGTGAGCGGGAAAACCCCCGCGGTGCCTACAGGTGGGTTAGGGTCGGCGATCGTGAGTTGCAACGAAGCGACGATGCCGTTAAGCGTGACCCTAATTGTATTGTTAGCGTTGAGAGTCAGCACGGGCGAGATGGCCGCGGTCGATAGCGCATTTCCCGTCGCATTGAGTCCGTCGTAGAGCGTCAACGTGAAGGAAACGGAGCCAGTCGCCGCTACGGGAGCGGTGATCGTGCAAGTGAGAGGAGTCGCTCCGGCGGCGGGCACGCAGCCGGTCGACGTCGGCGTCAGATTTGCGACGAAAGGGTTTGCGGGCGGAGCGGCGAGAGCTATCGGCGTGCCTCCGCTCGCCAAAACGGAAATAGACTGGGTTGAGGCCGACACGTACCCTCTTCGCCGCGCGACCGAAGTGCCACTCGCGGACGGAATCTGAACGATAAATGACGCCAAAGCCGCGCCCGAACCCAACCCCGGAGGTTGGTTTGGAATCGTTGAGCTGCCGCCACGAAAATTACCGGCGCACGCGCTTACCATTGCGATAGTGGCGAGACAGAGTACGAGCCGCAAGTGAGCCGGTGCGCGCATGACGCTCCTCAATCTACGACAAACGTTTCGGTCGTAACTGAAACGTTCACGTCGGTTGTATTTCCGTTCGAATCGCGAACGCCGATGGTACAACTACCCCCGGCGACGGCGGTCACGGTCCACGCGAATTGACCGGGACCCGGTGAGGCGGCCGGCACGACCGTCGCAACTTTAGCGTTGCAGGCCGGCTTAATCGTCAGCGTTCCCGCGTAGTCTTCTTCGGAAGCTACAATGGACTGGGTCTCCCCCGCCATATTGAACGCGATGCTCGTCGGCGTGACCGTTTGCGGATTCAGAATGTAGACGTCGATCGTGTCGGTGTCGAAATCCGTGAACCAGATATTCTTATCGGGACCCGTCACAAGACCGCCTGAGGAGACCCCGGTGGGAATCGAGGCCTGGTACGCGCCGACCGGCGTGATGCTTCCCAGGTCCTCTCCGACTTCATCGGTGAACCAAATGTTGCCGTCGGGTCCTGCCGAGACTGCGGACAGCTGCGCTTTCGACGACGAGGTGCCGGTCAGTTGGAAGAGCGTCACTTGCGGGCTACTGCCGACCGTTATGCTTCCTACACCGGTCGGGCGGCACCCGCCCCCACCCTTCGCCGCTTTATTGCAGCCGCCGAACGCGAACCAGACGGCGCCCGCCGCATTGGCAAAGGCCTGCGCGACAGTCGGGCTCCCCGCGATCGCGGGCAGCGCGATTTCCGTAATGAATCCAGGTGCGCCGGCGAGCTTGGGATTGAGACGCCCTACGGAACCGTTCGCTTCGTTGAACCAGACGTTTCCATCCGGCCTTTGCACCAATTGTTGCGCCACTGATCCTGAGGGAACCGCGTATTCCGCCGTGACCTGATCCGTCGCCGGATCGATCCGGCCGATCGCATCGTTAGCGGCATCCGCGAACCAAATGGCTTTGTCCGAGCCTTTTGCGATTCCCAATGCCAAGGGCGGATTGCTCGTGGCCAAGTTCGTAGGAATCGGCAGCGGAATCTGGGTGACGCTGCCACCTGAGACATAGGAAACGAACGACGTTCCCGTCGTGAAGTCGGAACTGGTCGCCCAGATGCCCCCGGTGGGGCCACTAGTAAGAGCGTTCACGGCACCGGAATCGGCCGCGGGGCCGGTGTCGAACTCCGTGACGACACCGGCCATCGTAACGCTGCCGATCGCGAGTTGCTCTTGCTCCGCAAACCAAATTTTGCCGCCGAGTACGGTCACGGAGTCCGTATTGCCGGTTCCGCCAGTGGGGAATTTGAGGATTTGCGCGCCAGTCGGCTGTTTAATCACGACCTGCGGTTTTACGCGTCCCGCAGCCACGCCGAGCGAGGTCTGAATCGAAGGGGCTCCGCCGGCACTACACGATGCCAACGAGCATGACAGGGCGGCAACGGTGAAGCGGTAGGCGCGACTGGTCATGCGATGGCCCTCTGGTCCGGCGTCGCTCTGAGCGGCCTGCTGAGCATATAACCGGCTGATTAAGGGATTGTTAGCGTTAATAAGCCAGTAAGCAAGGCCTTGATTTACACATAGATGCCGTTCGGCACCGGGGCTGCGCGAAAGTCGCGCCCGGCAAGAACTCCCCGGCTCGGGACGTATAAGCGCGGCGTGGCCAAAGCGACCCTCAGCCTCGCCGCTCTAACGCGGGCCTAGTAGGTCTCCGATTGCCGCACGACGTCTTCATTTCGTACGCGAACGAGGACAAGGCGGTTGCGGAGTCCCTCTGCGCGGGGCTTGAAGCGGGAGGCGTAGCCTGCTGGATTGCGCCCCGCAATGCGCTCGCAGGCCTTTCCTCAGGCGCCCAAACCGTCCAGGCCATCGCACAAAGCCGCATCGAGCTGCTGGTGCTTTCCGCTAAGACGAACGGCTCGCGTACCGTGCTGAGCGAAGTCGAGCTGGCCGCGAACCGCGGCAAGGTCATCCTCCCCGTTCGAATCGACGACATGCCCCCGTCCGAGGCTCTCGAGTACTACCTCCGGGCCGTCGAGTGGTTCGATATCGCGGCCGCGCCTTTCGAGAGCCGCAGCGACGCACTCCTCGCGCTCGTGAAGACCCTGTTGGCGCGCCTTCCCAACTCGATGCGCGAGCAGCTTGCCGAAAACAACCTCCCGGCAGAACTCACCTCGTTCATCGCCCGTGAGGCCGAGGTCGGCGAGATCATCGAACTGCTCGAGAGCCATCGGCTGGTAACGATCACCGGATCGGGAGGCGTCGGCAAGACGCGTACGTCGCTGCAGGTTGCGGCGAGCTTGCTCGACGCGGCCCACGACGGCGTCTGGTTCGTCGAATTCGCCGCGCTCGGGAGCGGCGACTACATTCCATCGACCATCGCGCAGGCGATCGGCTCTCCGCTCTCGTCCGGGAGCGACGGACTCCAAAGCTTGATCGGCACCCTCAAGCCGAAGCGCGCCCTCCTCGTCTTCGACAACTGCGAGCACCTCGTCGGAGAACTAGGCAACACCGCGTCGGTGCTGCTGCGCGCGTGCCCCCAGCTGCAAATCGTTGCGTCGAGCCGCCAAGCGCTGGGAATTGCGGGAGAACGGACCTACCGTCTGCCCTCGCTCGGCATTCCGAGCGCCGCCGACGCCGCATCGCTCTCCGGCCAGGACGCGGCGCGCTATCCTGCGATCGCACTTTTCGCGGAGCGCGCACTCGCGGCGGACGGGCACTTCGCTTTGAGCGATACCAATGCGACGAGCGTCGCTCAGATCTGTCGACGGCTCGACGGGATTCCTCTCGCGATCGAAATGGCCGCCGCACGGGTGAACGTCCTCGGTCCGCACCAATTGCGCGAGCGTCTCGACGAACGCTTCAAAATCCTCACTTCGGGAAGCCGCGACGCGCTTCCGCGGCAGCGCACGCTGCGCGGGCTGATCGATTGGAGCTACGAACTGCTGTCGCAACCCGAGCAGCGCCTGCTCCGCGATCTGTCCGTCTTCGCCGGAAGTTTTTCGCTGCCGATTGCGGCAGAGGTCTGCGCCGGATGCGACGGCGACGTCGACGTTCTGGATTTCCTCTCGTCGCTGATCGACAAGTCGTTCGTTTTCGCGGAACCGTCCGGCAGTCAGACCCGCTATCGCCTGCTCGAAACGATTCGCGAGTACGCGCGCGAAAAGTCCGAACAGCTCGGCGAGTCGAAGGAACTTGCGCTGCGGCACGCTGCGGCGTACGCGCGGCTCTCCGAGCGGCTCGAGCACGACTACGAAACGCGCTCCTACGGACCGTGGCGCGACGAAGCGGAGAACGAACTGGAGAACGTCCGCGCGGCGCTGATGTGGTCGTTCGGCGATTCCGGCGACGTCCGCGTTGGGCAACGTATCGCGGCGACGTTGCGGCGCATTTTGGTCGCCTTTGCGCCCAGCGAGGCGCAACGCTGGTTGACGAGCGCGCAGCGCGCCGTATCGGACGGGACCGATCCTCGGCTCGTGGCTCAGTTGAAGCTGTCCGAAGCCACGCTCGCGTCGACGACGAGCAACTTCCGCAAAGCTCGCGACTCCGCGCAGGGCGCACTCGAATTGTTCCAGGCGCAAGGCGACCCACGGGGCATCGCTAACGCGCAACGCTGGCTCGGCCAATCGCTGGTCTTTCTCGGTCAAATCGACGAAGGCGAATTGCTCTTGCAGACGGCGCTCCGGGCGCTCCGCGCTCAGGGCTCAGGACGCGAGGGCGCGATCTTGCGCGACCTCGCGGCGGCGCGCTCGCTGCGCGGTGACGCCGCCGGAGCCCGCGCGCTTTTCGCACAGGCGTTGCAGAGTTATCGCGAAAGCGACGATGAGCACAACGTGGCGGTCACAGCCGGCGCGTTAGCCGAGGCCGAGTTTCGCTGCGGCAATGTCGATGCCGCCGTCGCTGCGTCCCAAGAGGGTCTCGAGGCCGGGCGGGCGCGACGCCTCGAGCGGCGCGTAGTGGCCTGGCTCTCGACCAACCTTGCGGCGTTCCACCTCGCGCGAGGCCGCTATGCCGAAGCGCGCGAGGCTGCTCGCGCGGTCTTGCGTCTCGCTCAGCCCGCGCAGCTCGATCTCGACGGCACGATTTCGCTCCAACACCTCGCGGGTGTGGCGGCGCTGCAAACGCCCGGCAACGCCGGGCTCGCCGCAACGCTGCTGGCTTTCGTCGACGCGCGCCTCGAACGGCTCGACGTCGAGCGCGAATATACGGAGCAATTCCTATACGAGAAGATCGTCGCAGCCCTGAACCACGCCGAGTCAAGGGGCGTGCTGGAAAGCTCCCGCGATGCGGGAAGCGCGCTGAGCGACGAGCGCGCCGTCTCGCTCGCGCTGAGCGTCTAGTGCGGATTGCCGCACTCGCCTTCGGCTCGGCGGTCATCACGCGCTCTGGATTGCTGTGTGCGCCGCCGCGCCGGAATTTATCTGGCAGGGCGTGCGACTCGCCTTCAGTCATCCCGACGTCTCCGACCTCTTGAGCGCGCTGCTCATCGGCGTTACGCTTGCCTTTTTCGTGGAGCGCTGAGCGAGTCCGTGATTTGGTGTCCGATCGAAAGCGCGGTGCTGCCGACGATCGCAGAGCTCCGAACACCTTCTTCACGATCGGGTTGAGCCTCGCGTTCGCCTTAACCTCGGTCTGCCTGTACGATGCGATGAGCGCTTTTGTCTCCGGGCGAGACGGCGCGGCCGGCGCCCGTCATTCCGGTTTAGGGGATGCCCTTTCGCTAACCATCGGGTGGGCGATCGTGCCCTTTGCCGTCGCTTTGGCCTGGCTCGCCATGCGCGTCCGTTGGCTAGCCATTCCGGCGGCAATCGTTGCGGTGGCCTCTCCCTTCGTCGCAGGTTGGCTCTTCGCGTGGTCGACGCTATCGATCGTCACAACGCTGATCCCTTGCCTCGTCATCCTGGCGCTCGGCTATCGGCAGCTGACGCGAGAACCGCTGGACGATCTGTCGCGGTGCGCGGGCATCGTGGCTGTCGTCGGTGCCGGTTGGCTTGCCTGCGCGCTGTTAGCGGATAGCGTGCTCGCGCTCTTTCATCTGCGCCAGTTCAGGCTGTACACGATTTCGGGCTACTGGACTGACCTGCGCTTCTATCTGGGCTGGAGCTTGGGCTTGATGTTAGCGCCCTCTCCCCGTTACGGGGAAGAACGGCAAAGGGAGGCCCGACCCTAACGCTCCGCCGGGCCTTCGCGGGTCAGCGGTCGATCGAAATCAACGCCACGCCAGTCCCCCGCATCGACGGCAATTCCATGCCTCAAAAAATAACAACGCATCGCTCAAACGTACTCGATGAAGGCCCTGACGCCTTCGGCCGCGTCCAAAGCAAACCGCCGGCTCACGCAAGATTACCAATGCGGCACGCTTCGCGTTGATTTTCGCGCCGTCTCCCGTGTTGGCGAAGGGCCGCAAAGCGAGGCCAGGACACTAGCGATCGGTCGCGCGAAGCGATGCGATGTTGCGACGGATCTCTTCGAGTTCCGGATGGTCCGCCGCGAACGTCTGTTGCTGGACAGCCAGCGCGCGCTCGAACAGCACGAGCGCCTCCGCGGTGCGGCCCTGTTCTCGGCGGAGGTTCGCAAACTCCAAGACGACCGGAGCAAGTCGCGGGTTATCCGGACCGAGGGCACGTTCCCGAATCGAAAGCGCACGCTCCAAGAGCGGCTCCGCCTCGGCGTAGCGGCCCAGCGTGCGTTGAACGGCCGCGAACCCCTGTAAGCCTTCCGCGAGCTGTTGATGCTCCGGGCCGAGCGCACGTTCGAAGATCGCGACGGCGCGAAGGTAAAGCGGCTCGGCATCAGCGGCGCGCCCGGTTTCTCGATACGCCGATCCCATTCCGGCGAGGGCATAGCCGACGAACGCGTGCTCGGGCCCGAGGCCGTCCTCCCAAATCGCTCGTGCCCGCGCGTAATAACGTAACGCATCGGCGTAAAGGCCGAGCCTTTCGGAGCCTGCTCCGAGGTTGTACAGACTTTGCGCGACCCTCGAGTGATCCGGACCTAGGGACGATTCCCGAATGGCCAGCGCGCGCTCGTGAATCGGGAGCGCTTCAGCGTAGCGGCCTTGATTTGCATACACGTTCGCGAGGTTGTTGAGGCTGTCTGCGAGGTCAGGGTGACTCGCGCCGAGCACGCCCTCCTTAATCGTCAGCGCACGCCGGTTGAGCGCTTCTGCTTCGACGTAACGGCCTAACTCGTCGTAGACGCTCGCGAGGTTCGTTAGGGTGACCGCGACGTCTGGACTATTTTGACCAAAGGCGCTCTCCCTGATCGCGAGCGCGCGCTCGTAGACGGGTCGGGCTTCAGCGTGCCGTCCGCGATGGTAGAACGCGTTTCCGAGATTATTCAAGCTGGAGGCGGCGTCAGGATGTTGCGGACCGAGCGCGCGTTCGCGGATCGCCAGAGCGCGCTTGAGAAGCGACTCTCCCTCATCGTAACGCCCCTGCTCGTTGCAGACCGCCGCCAGACCGTTGAGGCTCTCGGCGACGTCAGGATGATCTACACCGAGCGCGCGTTCCCGTACGAGCAGTGCCCGCTCGTACACCCGCTCGGCCTCGGCATACCGGCCCCGTTGCCAGAAATACGCCCCCGAGCGCGAGAGCATGGGCGCACCGTCCACGAAGTCCAAATCGTACGCTGCGATCCAACCCGCGATCGCGAGCACGTGCGGCACGAGCCGGTCGCACTCGACCCAGTTCGCGTACGCAACCTCTCCGGGGAATACGTTGTCGAGAGCGCGGGCGCCGCGCTGGACGAGGCTGCGGCGTTCCGAATCCGTCAGCGAATCGCGTACGATCTCTTGCACGAGGCGGTGCAGACCGAAGGCGTGAGCTTTGGGATCGAGCCGGACGAGCGAATAGCGCGCCAGCGGCCGCAACAGTTCGGTCACCGCCAGTTCGTCAGACTCCGCCAGGGCATCGACGATCGACGCGCCCAGAACCGTCGCGCCTTTCGAAAAGTATTCGAACGGAATCGCATCCGGCGCCAAGAACGCGCTGACCCGCAGCACCTCGGCTGCGGCCGGAGACGTCCGCTCGACGGCCTCGAAGTTCGCCGCCCAGGTCGCCGCAACGCCTTCGTGCGACACGAGTCCGCCGGCCCGTTCCAGAAGCGCGACGCGCCGCTTACGGAAGGCCTTGAGATAGTCGGGGAACGCTGCGTTCGTTTCCGAGATGTACGCCGCGGCCTGCTCGAGCGCGAGTGGAAGATTCCCGAGCTCCGCGGCCAACGCAGCCGCCGTCGCACGTTCCTGCGGATCGGCCGCTTCGCGTCCGGCTCGCTGAAGCAAAAACTGCAGCGCCTCGTCGTCGCTAAGGTCCACCACCTCGAGAGCGCGTGCGATGCCGAGTTCGCCGAAGGCCGACTCGCGCGACGTCAACAGCACGTGCCCCTCGCCGCGCTGCGGCAAGAACGGGGGGAGGTCGCGGCGATCGTCGACGTTGTCGAAGATCGCGAGCCAGCCGGTGGTTCCGTTGAACCATTCCAGAACCGCGCGGATGACGCGATCGACGTCGTTCGACGCGGCCGCGGCAAGGCCGAGCGTCTTTGCGATCTCGAGAAAACCGCCGGTGAGCTGCGCCGTCGTTTCCGCGTTCACCCAAAAGACGCCGTCGGGGTAGTCCGCGCGGTGCTGCAGCGCGTACGCCAGCGCTGACTGCGTCTTGCCGACGCCGCCAAGCCCGCATAGTGCCGCTCGGTGCCGTTCCAAGAGCTCTTGCCGGAGCAGCGCGAGCAGTTGGTCGCGCCCCGTGAAGTAACGCGTCCGCATCGCGTCGGGAACGACCCAAGGTCGCTCGAATGCGCTCCAGCGGCTCCCCTGGGGTCCGAGCGATCCGAGCGCCGCCGCCTCCGCTCCCGGTTCGCGTAGCAGATGCCGTAGAAGGCCTTCGAAACCGCGTTCGTCGCTGGCGTCGTAAAAGTGTCCGCGAAAAACGGTCGGAACGAATTTCTGCGCGTCTTCCTCGACGAGCACCGGCACGATGCGGCCATGGCGCTCGGAGTCTTCGTATAAGAGGTTGCGCAAAATGCGCGCCTCCCACACGACTCCCCGCCCCACACCGGCGGCTTCGTCCTCCATGAAGCGCCGCCGGTAGGATTCGGTGCAGACCATAAGGGTGAAATCGCGGCTCTCGATCTCCCGCTCCATCCAGAGCGGCCAGCCCTCGCTGGGCGCGCCCGGCAAGAACTGATCGAGCATCGTGTCGATCCCGCGCGCGCGCAAGCGATTGCACAGCTCGAGCACCCGCTGCTCGTGCTCCGCCGAGTCGTGGCTATAACTGATCAGCGCCGTCGGGCGCCTAACTTCGGGCGCGCTCAAACCGTGCGCCGATGCTCAGTACCCTAAGTACGAACGTCGCACGCGATCGTCGCGCAAGAGATCGGCGCTGGGTCCCGCGAGCACGATCCGCCCGGTTTGCAGGACGTACGCGTGGCCGGCGGACTGCAGCGCCAACGTCGCGTTCTGCTCGGCCACGAGAATGCTGACGCCGTCTTGCCGGTTGATCTCTCCGAGCAGCGCAAAGATTTTGCGCACGATGATCGGCGCGAGTCCCAGCGACGGCTCGTCGAGGAGCATCAAGCGCGGCCCGAGCATGAGCGCCCGCGCTATCGAAAGCATCTGTTGCTCCCCGCCGCTCAAGGTGCCGGCCATCTGCTGCTTGCGCGGTTCCAGCCAAGGGAAATAGCCGACGACGCGCTCGTAGCGTTCCTTGACGCGCGCCCGATCGTTTTGCAGATACGCGCCGAGCATGAGGTTTTCCCAAACGGTAAAGCCGTTGAGGATGCCGCGGCCCTCCGGGATGTGAGCGATGCCGAGACGTGCCATCGCTTCGGGCGTACGCCCGTTCAGTTCGACGCCGTCAAAGACGACCGAACCGCTCGCCCGAATTGCGCCCGTAATCGCCCGCAGCGTGCTGGACTTGCCGGCGCCGTTCGCGCCTAAGAGCGCGACGATCGAGCCGGGTTCGACCTCCACGTCGATCCCGTGAAGCGCCTCGATCTCGGCGTAGCGAGCGCGCAGGCCGGTGACCGTCAACAGCGCCATCTTAGACCGTTCCGAGGTAGGCTTCGATGACGGCCGTGTCGCCTTGCACGGCGTCGGGCGTTCCTGCCGCGATGCGCCGCCCGGAATCGAGGACGACGACGCGATCGGAAATCCCCATCACGAGGCGCATGTGGTGTTCGACCATCAAGATCGTGGTTGCGAAATCGATTCGAACCCGCTTGATCGTCTCGCTGAGGCGCTCCACCTCTTCGGCGCTGAGCCCTCCGGCGGGCTCGTCGAGAAGTAGGAGCTTCGGTGCTGCCGCGAGGGCGCGCGCGAGCTCGACCGATTTGCGCGTACCGAACGGCAAGCCGAAAACGGGATGCCGAGCGATGCTCCCGAGTCCGAGATATTCGAGGATCCGCTCCGCTTCACTCCGCGCGTCGGCCTCGCCCGAGCCGCGCTCGAAGCGCGAGTGAGCGCCGACCAGCACGTTTTCCAGCACCGACATCCGCTCGAAGAGGGCGAGGTTCTGGAAGGTGCGCGAAATGCGCCGCCCGGCGATCGAGTGCGGCGCCGCGCCGAGGAGATCGTTCCCCTCGAACTCGATCGTACCGGAATCGGGCCGGTAGAATCGCGTGATACAGTTGAAACAGGTGGTCTTGCCGGCGCCGTTCGGGCCGATGAGACCCGTGATGGAATTCTCATCGACGTCGAACGAAACGTCGTCAAGCGCCGTTATCCCGCCGAAGCGAACCGTGAGGCCTCGAACGGCGAGAAACGGCGCCACGTGCGAGACCTAGCGCCTCGCCTCGATGACCGGACCCGCGGGCACCAGCTTTCCGGCCTCGTACTTGAACAGCTGGAGCTCGTTGATCGGGAAGTGCTGCGTCGGGCTCGTCTGAACGAACACGGACTGCAGGAGGAACGGGTTATTGTGCTCGTCGAGGTGCACGACGGCGTCCATCAGTTTTGCACGCGTCAGGTCTTTGCCGGCTTTCTGCAGCGAGTCGACCATCGTGTACGCGATGCTCATACCGTAGATGTAGTTGCCGTCGGCCGTGTCGCCGGAGGGCAGATACTTCGCCATGATCGTTTTGTAGAGAACGACGCCTTTATCGGTGGCGTACTTCGGGTCGGTGGAATCCTTGAGATAGAGCGCCGTGAGCAAGCCGTTGATCGCATCGCCGCCGCCGTACTTGGTGATCGCTTGAAAGTACGTCTGCGAAACCGCGACGTTGTTCAAGTAGATCGTCGGCTTCCAGCCAAGCTTTGCCACCGCGACGAGCGATTGAATGGCGAACTTCGGCGTCGCAAAGATCATCAGCGTGTCGGCGCCGCTTGCCTTGAGGTTAGCGACCTGCGAGCTGACGTCCGGGTCGGTGGTCTCGTAGGTTGCGGCCTTGACGATGAGGCTCGTCTTCGCGCCGAGTCCGCGATTCAGCCCGGCGATGTAGTCCTGGCCGTAGTCGTCGTTTTGCGAGAGGATGGCAATCTTGGCGTTGGGCGTGTGCGCCAAAATATATTTTGCGTACACGACCGCTTCGGACTGATAGTCGGGCTGCCAACCGATCGTCCATGGATACTTCGCGTAGTCCGCACCCCACGCGCTCGCACCCGTAGCGACGAAGACCTGCGGAACCTTCTGCTCGTTGAGATAGGGACGGATCGCCATGTTGGGCGCCGTTCCAAGCGGATCGAAGATCGCGAAGACGTGATCCTGTTCGACGAGTTGATGCGTCAGCTGAACCGTCTGCGGCGGGCTGTAGCCGTCGTCGAGGTCCTTGTACGTGATCTTGCGTCCGTTGACGCCTCCGTTGTCGTTCACGTAGGTAAAATATGCTTGGATGCCCTTTCCGATGTTGCCGTAGGCCGACGCCGGCCCGCTGAACGGGTGCGTCCCGCCAAGCAGGATCTCGGTCGAAGTGATGCCTGGTTCTGCCTGGCTCCAGACGCGCGTTGTCGCCGCGCCGAATACGAGCGCGACGAGTGCGGTGAGGGCTAGGATACGATGAAACTGAGTAGTGCGCATATGCTTGCCTCCTCGGCTTTACGGTGTTCGCAAAGCTGTTTTGCGAAAGATGCGTCTGATCGCTCCGGCAATCCCCCCGGGCAATACGATCATGACGACGATGAGAGCGACGCCGTAAACCACCGACGGCGCCGCGTTGTTGATCTTCTGCGTCCAGAGCGGCAAAAACTCGACGAGTACGCCGCCGAGGAGCGCTCCCCACAAAAGATCGAGCCCTCCCAATACCGCTCCGATCACGAGCGTGAGCGAAAGGGCGAAGCCGTAGATGTCGGGGCTGACGTAAGCGGTCGCTATGGCCAAGATTCCGCCCGCGACGCCGGCGTAAGCGGCGCTCCACGCAAAGGCCAACGTCTTGTAGATTTGCGGGTTCACGCCGAACGCGACGGCAGCCGTCTCGTTGTCGCGAAGCGCACGCAGCGAGCGGCCGATGCGTCCTTGCAGCACGAACCAAGACACGCCGAAAAGGACTGCAAGCAGAACCCACGTCCAATAATAGGTCCAACGCTCGGGCGTTAACAGGCCGTGCAGCCACGGCGGTACCGTGACCGTATTGAGCGTGATTCCGCCGACGCCGCCTGTGAGTCCCTTGAAGCGCTTGAGGATCGATGGCACCGTGACGGCCAGCGCGAACGTCGCCAGCGCCATGTAGACGCCCTCGAGCCGCAGCGCGACCAAGCCGAGCGCGACCCCGAGCAGCGCGCACGCGAGCGCCGCAGCAGCGATCGCTATCCAGATGGGAACGCCCAGGCGCTGCCCCAGAATCGCAACCGTATAGCCGCCGATGGCGAGAAACGCGCCGTGACCGAGCGAGATCTGACCGCACATTCCCGTCAGAATGATCAGCCCGAGAATCGCGATCGCGTATGCGCCGGCGTACGTCATTTCGAAGGCCGTATACGACGGGACGAGCCAAGGCAGTATCGCCATGAAGAGGATCACCAGAGCGGTGGCCCAGGCCGCACGCCGGCCTATGCGCGGCAGGCTCACACGCGTGCGACTCTCGCCTGACCGAACAAGCCGGTGGGCTTCACGAGCAGCACCAGGATGATGATCAGGAAAGCGACGGCGAGACGAAGATCGGTGCCGATCCACTCGACGTACGTACCGAGCAGGTTCAACACCACGCCGAGCAACAGACCGCCGACGACCGCGCCGACGGGACTCTCGATCCCTCCGAGCACGGCTGAGGCAAAAGCGTAGACGACCACGCCCTGCATCATGTTCGGGTCCAGAAACACGAGCGGAGCGATCATGATGCCCGCGATTGCGCCGACGACCGCCGAAAGCCCCCATCCAAGCGCCAGCATCCAGCTGACGCGGATGCCAAGCACGCGGCTCGCCTCGGGATGTTGCGCCGCCGCACGTAGCGCTAAGCCGAGCTTCGTCTTACGGAAGAATAGCGAGATGAGGCCCATCGTCGAGAGCGAGACGGCGATGATCCCGATGTCCTGAGCGTTGAACGAAACCGATCCTGCGTGGAGCGGCGTCGTCGGGAACGGACTGGGAAACGCTTTGATGACGTAACCCCAGATCCAGCCGGCTAGCCCGTTGATGGAGATCAGCAGCCCGAGCGTCACGATCACGATCGTCAGCGGCGAGGCGTGCTCGACGGGACGGATCACGATACGTTCGATCGCAACCGCGGCCACGAAAGCGAACGCTAGCGTAAGAACGAAGGCGAGCCAGATCGGCAGCCCCCACTGCAACAGCTGCCAAGCGACGTAGGTCGTGAACATCGCCATCTCGCCCTGCGCGAAGTTAATGACGTTCATGGAACGGTAGATCAACACGAGCGCGAGAGCAACGCTCGCATAGATCGAACCGGTCGCCAATCCGCTGACGATTTGCTGCGCGAGTTCGTTCACGGACGCAACACTAAACTAGCCCCATACGTACCCGTAAGGCTCTCGACTCTCGCGCGGCGCCGAGTGGTTAAGGAGAGGTGCTGGGAGCCCAGGTCGTGCCGTCGGCGTAGTTGACCTTCGCGACGACGCACTTCGCGTGCGGCCCCGCATAAGGCAACTGCTGGTAGTGCTTCCAGATCCGAAGCTTCCCCCCGGCCGCGAGCGTGCCGGTCCACGAGTCGGTGACGTGGAAACCGTTGTAACTTCCGTTGATGGTGATGCCCGTGATCGGTTTCCCGCTAACGTTGGAAACTTGAACGGTAACGCCGTTGGTGAACTGCAGCGACGAGGTCAGCAGCGCCCCGCCCGCGTCGATAAAGGCCACGTCGCACTCGTCTACTTTTACCGGCGCGCCTTCCGTCGACACGACGGGGAATAGGGTCGCTACGGCAATTAAGATGGCAGAAATAACTTGCATGATAACCCCCAAAATGTGGTTCTAAGCGGCACGATTCGCACCCCCTGACGCTTCCCCTTGGAGTCTTGGAGAAGTCTCCCGCACCGCGCGGCGCGGGTCCGGCCCGTCGGAGGAATCCGGCCAAACACAAACCGGCGGCCGCCCCGAAAGGGGCGCCGCGCGGTCGCTATCCGCGAAAACCGGGTGAGCTCGAAAGCTTCCCTAGCTCGCGTCGAAGTCAGAAACCGGTCTGAAGCGCGTGGACCGTGAGCGTATCGTCTTCCAGCTGGCTGTCCATCTTCTTCGCTACGGCCATCGCCTTGGCGTTCTTGCCGCATTTCATTTCGATCTTCGACATCATCATGGCTTGCTGGACCATCGCCTTCATCGCGGCGGCGTAAGTCTTGTCCAAATCGGCGGCCGAATTCACGCTCGACATCGCATCGGCCGAGGGCGTCATCATCGACGTCATGTGCATCTTCGCCGTCGAACAATCCATCGTCGACATATCCATGGACGGCATGCTTTGCATGCCGGGTGCCGGCGTTTGGCCGAGCGCAGCGAACGGAACCAATCCGAGCGCGAGCGTGAAGCCGAGACCGGCGGCGTATCTCTTGAACATAAGTACGTACTCCTGTCAGTGACAACGGTACTTGTGCGAAGTGTATCACGGGAAACGAAGGAACGGTTGTCAGGTACCTTACCGCTTTCAGCCCGAAGGGCCCGGAACCCGTTGCGGGGCACGGCGGAACAGTCCGCCCAGCCCCTCCGGCAGAAAGAGAACGAGCACGATGAAGAGCACGCCCAAAATGAAGAGCGGCTCGGAAAGCGGCACGCGGAAAAAGGCCGGGAGGCCTTGGACGGCCGGAGCGTTCGAGACCTCCACGAGCCGGAAATCGAGGTACTCGTAGACGATCCCGCCAATCGCCGCACCCCACAGGGTTCCGACGCCGCCCAGCACGACCATGACAAGCAGCACGAGCGTGAAGCTGGCGGTCGTAATTTGCGGATTGGCGCCGCCTTGCAAGAGCAAGTAGACGACCCCGGCGCCGGCGGCGAGAAACCCCGAGAGCACGAACGAGGCGAGCTTGTACGCGTAAGGATTGAGCCCGAGCGCGACGACGCGCCGCTCGTTCTCGCGAATCGCCTGCCACACCCGGCCCGGCGGCGAGTGCACCGCCCACCAGCCGATCGCGCACGTCACGCAGAGCCAAGCCGGCCGCGATCCAATACAAGTGCGCGGTGTTGGCGACGCCGGTGAGGCTTTCGGGCAACACGCCGCTGCCGAGCGCGAGACCTTCTTCACCGCCGGTGAGACCGAACGGGTTCTGCAAGACGAGAATCGAGGCTGCTTCCGCGAAGGCCAGCGTTACCATCGCGAAGGGAATGTCGCGCACGCGCAAACAGACCGCGCCCAGTGCGAGCGGCAAGAGCAGCGCGACGACCGCCGCGAGCGCGATTGCCTGCGTCAGCGACCAATGCCAGCGTGCCAACGCGATCGCCGTCACGTAGGCGCCGGTCGCGAAATAGAGGGCGTGGCCGAACGAGAGCAGACCCGTGAAGCCGAACACGATATCGTAGGTCAGCGCCAGCGCACCGAAGACGAAACAGAGGCCGAGCAGATTCAGCGTTCCCGCGCTGTTGAGCGGACCTTCGAACAGCCCCGGAACGGTCAGATGAACGAACGGCAACGCGACGAGCAAGATCGCGGCCAGAGCGATGAGGATGGTCGCACGGCGGTTCACGACGAGGGTCCCCCGATGAGGCCGCCGGGCCGCAGCAAGAGCACCGCTGCCAGGAGCAGCACGACCGCGAAATCCCCGACGCCCGCCGCGGCGTAAAAGTTCAAGAACTGTTGCACGAGACCGACGATGACGGCTGCCAGCGCCGAGCCGGCGATCGAACCGAGACCGCCGATCACCACGACGATGAAGGCAGAAATAAGCATCGCCGTACCGCGGCTCGGATCGATCGTTCCGTAATACGTCGCCGCAAGGAAACCGGCCAGGCCCGCAGCCGTGCCGCCGATCGTAAAGACTAGCGTGAAGGCGCGCTGCACGTCGATACCTAGCGCCGAGACCATCGCGCGGTTCTCCACGCCCGCGCGAATGATTAGCCCGTAACGCGTGCGCCGCAAGAAAAAGAGCAGGCCGCCCAGGACGAGCAGCGCGAGCAGCAGCACGACGAAGCGCGTGTTCGGAATCGCGGCGCCGAGAACGCCGGTCGTCGCGGTCATCCAGGCCGGCAGCGTCAGCTGACGAGGATCCGAGCCGAAGGCGCCTTCGACGAGCGCCAGTGTCGCCAGCGCGAGGCCGACGGTGACCAGCACCTGCCCAACCGGCCGGCGGTACAGGGGCTGAATCAAACCGATCTCGGTCAACGCGGCAAAGATGCCGCCGACGACGATCGCGGTAGCGAGTCCCGCAAACCACTGCACCCAGAGCGAAGCGCCCGAGAGCGCCGCGGCCGCGAAGAATCCGGCATACGCGGCGACCGTGAAGAACGCGCCGTGCGCGAAGTTCAACACGCGCATCAAGCCCCAGATCAGCGAAAGCCCCGCCGCGACGAGAAAATACAGCGCGCCGAGCCCGAGCCCGGTGACCAGCAGCAAAACGATCGTGCTCATGCGCTAATGCCCCGCCGCGCTCAGCCCGAGGTAGCGGCGCGCGAGCGCCGGATCGTCGATGAGCGCCGCGACCTCGCCGGCGTAGACGACGCTGCCTTGATCGAGCACGACGACGTCGCCCACCAGGTGCCGCGCGACGGCGAGATTCTGTTCGACGAGCAGGATCGTCGTCACGTCGGCGGCCCGTTTGAGTGCTTCGGCCACGCGCTTGACGACCAGCGGCGCGAGGCCCTTCGTCGGCTCGTCGATCAGCAGGATGCGATTTGAAGCGTTCAGCAGCGCGCGCGCCAACGCGACCATCTGTTGCTGTCCGCCCGAAAGCGTTCCGGCGAGCTGCTTGGCCCGTTCGCGCAGCTCGGGGAACAATTCGTAGACGAGCTCGTAGCGGTGCTCCGAATCGGCGCGCTCGGCTAGGCGCAGGTTCTCTTCGACCGTCAACCCGGCAAAGACGTCGCGGTCTTCCGGGACGTAGCCGACGCCGCGTCGCACGACCGCGTGCACCGGCAGTTCCGTCAGCTCCTCGCCGGCGAGCGTGACGCTGCCCGTGCGCGGAACCAGCCCGAGAATGCCGCGCAACGTCGTGGTCTTGCCGACGCCGTTGCGCCCGAGCAATCCCGTGATGCCGCCGGCGCGCACGCGGAACGAGACCCCGCCCAAGATCTGCGACTCGCCGATGGAGACGCGGAGGTCGTCCACCGCGAGGAGCGTGCCGGCGGCGCTCACAGCGGATCTCCGAGATACGCGGTCTGTACGGCCTCGTTCGCGATGATGAGCTCCGGCGTGTCGATGGCGAGCAGCGACCCGTGGTGCATGACGGCCAGCCGATCCGCCAGCGCCAGCACCAGGTCCATGCGATGCTCCACCATCAGGACGGTCTTGCCGCGCTCGCGATGGATCGATTGAATCAACCGGACCATGTCGGGTACGTCTTCCACCGCCATGCCGGCCGTCGGCTCGTCGAGCAGCACCACCGCCGGTTCGCCGCACAGCAGGATCGCGAGGTCGAGCTTGCGCTTCTCGCCGTGTGAGAGTTGCGCCGCGCGCACGTTGCCGCGGCTCTCCAGTCCCACTTCGAAAAGCGCTTCGCGCGCGCGCGCGAGCGGCGCGGTTTCCCGGTCGGCAAGTTCCCAGGCGCGGGCACTCGTGCCGAGCGCGGCGCTGGCAGCCAGCCGGACGTTCTCGAGGGTCGAGAGTCCCGCGAAGACCGTCGACGTCTGGAACGTCCGTCCGAGGCCGTGGCGTGCCCGCAAGTACGGCTCGTCGTGCGTGATGTCCCGGCCCGCAAACGTGATCCGTCCCGCCGTCGGACGCGCGAAACCCGACAAGAGGTTGAAGAGCGTCGTTTTGCCGGCACCGTTCGGGCCGATGATCACCAGAAACTCGCCCTCGCGCACGCCGAACGACACGTCTTCGACGATCGAGACGCCGCCGATGCGCAGCCCGAGACCCTCAACCGCCAGTACCGGGGACGCCCCGGAGACCATTTCGTGCGCTAGTGCGCTGCGGGAAACGCCGCGACCGGCGGAGCGACGGAGGCAGCGTCGAGAGTCCGGATCAGTTGCGGTTCCGCTCCCACGAGCTTCGCGATGTACATCGGCTGCAGCATCGCGTGATCCGCGGCGCGGACCGTCTCTCGGCCCTTCGGAGCATCGAAGCTCCAGCCGTCGAGGGCCGCGATCATCTTGTCGACGTCCGTGCCGTCGGATTTCTCGATCGCGCGCACGATCATCTGCGCCGCGACGAAGCCGTCGGGGTCGAAGAGATCAGGAACCTTGTTCTGCTTCTTGAGCGCCGCGATTAAATAGTCGTTCTGCTTCGTCCTCGGCGCTTGATAAAAGTAGTACGACAAGAACGTCAGCTTCGACTCGACCGGCTGGAAACTCGGATACGCGGCGCGATCGGCTAAGCCCGTGACGATCTTGGTAATTTCGAAGATACCCTGATCGTCGAGCGTCTTGAAGAGGGCCGACCCCGTTGCGCCCGCCCAGGCCACGAAGACGAGATCTGGTTTCGCGTCTTTGATCTTCTGCGCGAAGGGCGCGAAGTCGTTAGCCGAGAGCGGCACGAACAGGCTCGAAACGACGGCGCCTTTTTCGGTGCCCAGGACGGCTTCGACGGCCTTGAAGTTGGCTTGGCCGAACGCCGTGTCTTGCGCCATCACGAGGATTTTCTTGCCTCGGACGTTGCCGACCACGGCGGCCGAGGTGGCGACGTCCTGATACGTCTGACGGCCCGACCGGAACGTGTAGCGGTTATTCCCGGTGATCGCATCGGCGGCAGCCGGTCCTGAGATAAAAAGCACGTGGTTCTCTTGCGCCAGCGGCGCCATTTGCAGGGCGACGCCGGACGACGTCGCGCCGGCCAGGATCTTATAGCCTTGGCCGATGAGGTCTTTGGCCGCGGCCACTGCCTTCGACGGATCGCCCGCGTCGTCGCGCTCGCTTACGACGATCTTGTGCCCGTTTACCATTCCGGTGCCGTTTGTCGCATAGTCGAGACCGACCGCGAAGCCCTCGGCATACTGTGCGCCGTAGCCGCCCAGGAAGCCGGTCTTCGAATAGATCAATCCGACGTTGATGGGCGCGGTGTCGGCCGCGCCTGCGGCTGGAGGCACCACGCCGCCGGTCGACACCATTGCTGCGGCTAGCGGCACGGCCAACAGCCACACCGGAACGGTACGTTTTCTCATGTTGTCCCCTAGAGGTTAGAGGTTGGTTTTGTAGTCCAGCTTCAGCAGAATTTCCGCGAAGCGGATGTTGTCCGGCGGTGGAACGGTGTCGGTGCAGCGGCAACCGGTGAAATTCAGGTTCGTGATGCTGGCCGAAACGTTCTTGTTGAAGATTTTAACGACTCCGAAATCGACGACGTTGTACTGTTCGGGCGTGTTCTCGTTGCGGAACAAGACTGCGGCGCGTTCGTAGCCGATGAACGGCACGAACGTGTGCGAGTTCGAGATCGGCAACTTCATCACGATCGAGTACGGCTGAATCCACTGCGAGCCGGTCCACGCTCCGAGGCCGTTGTAGCTCGGCGCGCAGCCGTTCGTTCCGGTACACGGCGGGATGTTCGTGCGCGGGATGAACTTGGCATCGTAACCGACGGTGAAGAGCGGACCGATCGGCGTGTTGGGTCCGAACGTGTAGGTGAAGCCGACGCCGTAGCCGTGCTCGTCAATCGACGCGGGGTTGGCCACGCCGCCGCATTTCTGCTGGTTGAGGCACAGGCCGGTCACGTCCATGCGCGTGTGGTTGTAATAGAAGATGTGGCCGACGAGCCCTTTACCGAAAACGTGGCTAAAGCCGACCGTGTCCGTGCGGTCGTAAATGCCGCCCGAGACGAGCGCCACGCCAGGACCCAGCGTGAGGACGCGACCGATCGCGAAGTTCAGTAAGCCGTGCGAGTAGTAGATTTGACTGCGGGGGTCGAGCCTGATGGTCGCGCCGTATTCGAGTTGCAGACTGCTGGGCTGCACGACGGGCGGCCCGTAGCCCAAGCCGACGCCGCCCGGCGGCGGGGGAGCTGCCTGGTCACCGGTGGTGGCGATGTTCCAAACGACGCCGGCGTCCACGGTGAAGCGCTGTCCGAAGTTGTCCGCCGAAGCCGGCTTCGCGGCAAAAACGACGATCGCCACCGCGAACGCCATCCCGGCCAATCGGTATGCTAGGGAACGGTGCATGGGCGAGTCTCCTCACACGCTGTTGCGCTCCGGGCCGGGGCGCCCCGGAACTGGTATTATGCAGGGCGTATAACTGCTGGCCGCCCGCCACCTGGCGAAAAAAGATTCAGTTTGCGGTTGCAAGCTTCCGCCCCGAAGATAACTTGCGTTTTCGTTACCGCTCTCATTGCGAACGTGAACGAAAACTCCTCGTGGCTGGGGAACCATTCTGCCTCCGGCGGCGTCTGTGCCCCGGCGCTCAGCCAGCCGGCACGCCGCGAAACGGCAGCCGGCGGCCGGCGCCCGCGCGCGGGTCGCCGGCGCGGCTGCCGGCATGTGCAGCCGAACACAGCGTCCTCGGCCGCCATGGGATTGACAGCGGGCCGCCCAACGCTCCCATGACGAAGCGGTTGCGCAACGCGCTCGCGGTTGTGCAAAGCTTGGCAGCAAGGAGCGGCTGACACATGCGGCTCGGCCCCGACCGGTTCTTTGCGATTCGCACCGGAACGTAGCGGAGCGCTTCTCTTCGCGGCGGCCCTGCTGAGCGCGGGCTGCTCGGGCGGTGCGGCGGGTCACGGGCCGCAGATTTCGGCTACCCCGAACCCCAGCGCCGTCCCAACCAAGACTCCCGGTACCGTCCCGACACCGGCCCCGACGGCGACGGCGACAGCGACGCCCGGAACCGGAAGTTCGCGCGCGTTCCCCGATACGACGAACGGCATCTTCGTCTTCAGCGACCAGCTCGACACGAGCTCCGCGAGCGAGGCACAGTTCGCTTTCGCGGCGACGCATTACGTCGGTGCGCAAAAGCTTCTGCCGGCCGTTGCGGTGCATCTCCGCACCTACAACGCGAACTTCTTGGTGCTGCACTACCGGCTGGGCCTGGGTCTCGGATACCGCTCACCCGGCAGCGGCTGTGCGCCGACCGGCGGCTATTTGCAGATCATCGACGGTTCCTGGGTCCAAGAGTGGCCCGGCGACTCGAGCGTGAGCCCGAGCTGGTTCTTCCCTTACGGCAGCTCGTCGCGCGTGTACAACTGTGCCTGGGGCTGGTACGTGATGAACCTTAACGACCCCAGCTGGCGCGCCTGGTGGAGCGGAAAAGTCATCGAGCAGCTCACCGTGAACCAAGACGACGGCGTCTTCGCGGACAGCTACAGCATCCCGAGCTATCTCGGGCCGTACAACCCGCCCCTACCCGCGGTCGATGCCACGTTCGAGTCGGGCTGGGCGACCGAGATGCACGCTTTTACCGACTACATGCGCGCTCAATTCGCCGGCCGCTGGCTGTGGATTCCCAACGTCGGATCGTGGATCACGACGCGCGATCCGTCCGACTACTCGAACGTCGACGGTGCGATGCTCGAAGGGTTCGCCGAAGGCGGCAACGAGAACTATTACGCGCTCGGCGACTGGCAACTCCAGATGAACCGCGCGCTCACTCTGGTCAACGCGGGCAAGATCGTCATCGGCCAGACCTACCCGAACGGCAGCGACGTCAACGAACGGCTTTTCGTCCTCGGGACGTATCTTTTGATCAAAGGCAACCACACTTACGTGAACCTCGAAAGCTATGGCCTCGCGATTCAGTGGCAGCCCGAATATGCGCTCAACCTCGGCGCCCCGGTCGACCCGGTGCCGCCGAACATCGCGACCCTTTTCAACGCGAGTTGGAATCTCTACGTGCGGCATTACGCGAACGGGATGGTGCTGGTGAACCCGAGCTCGAGCGACAGCGGTCCGGTCGCCCTCGGCTCGACGTTCTATCAAGCGGTTCCGAGCACCGGAGGTCCGGTTCCGAGCAGCGGCGTCGCGCCGGGCTCGCTTTCCTATTCGGCGGTGACGTCCATCGACGTGTGTGCCGATTGCGCGGCGGTCCTGCTCGTCGCTCACCCTTGACGCCGTTTGCGCGCCGCCGGTGGGGCGTCGCCGCGGTCTGCGCGCTCGTGGCATTCGCGAGCGCGGCGCAGGCCCAAGAGCTCGAACCGCGTTCGTACACTGCCGCACCGGTCGGCACGAATTTCGCCATCGTAACCTTCAGCGATTCGCGAGGTGAGGTCAACCTCGACTCCTCGCTTCCGCTAAGCGACGTGCGCGCCAGCGTCAACGCGGCCAGCCTCGGTTTCTCGCAAACGTTCGGCTGGCTCGGGAACGCCGGCAATTGGAGCGTCGCCGTTCCGTATCTCGGCGCGCACGTCAACGGTCAGCTCTCCGGCCAAGCCGAAGAGGTCGCGCGCTACGGATTTCCCGACGTTCGCGCGCGTTTCGCAATGAACGTCTTGGGCCCCGCGCTCACGCCGCAGCAGTTCGCGCGACGCAAACGTTCGACGACGGTCGGGGTCAGCCTGACCGTCATCGGGCCGACGGGGACGTACGATCCGACGCGGCTCATCAACATCGGATCGAATCGCTGGTCCTTCAAGCCCGAGATCGGGCTCGAGCAGCCCCTCGGCAAATGGTTCGCCGACGCGTCGGCGGGCTTGTGGGTCTTCGGCAAGAACACCGACTACTACGGCGGACACGTGCTGGTTCAAGCCCCGCTCTCGATTTACCAGGCACACCTCGGCTACAACTTTCGCGAGAGCCAGTGGCTCGCCGCCAACATCAATTATTACTCGGCCGGGGCCACGAGCGTAAGCGGCGCGACCCCACTCAACTCGCTGGCCAATTCGCGCTATGGACTCACCTATTCGCAACCGTTCGTGACGGGAGTCTCGGCGAAACTCGCGTGGTCACACTGGCTCAACGGGCGCTACGGACAAGACTTCTCGACGACGAACCTCACGTTTCAGTACCGCTGGTTCGACCGTCGCTAGGCTTCACGGTTCGGTTACAAGGCGTCGGTGTCGCGGCAGACCTCAAACTTGTTCCCGTCGCGGTCCTCGAAGAACACCGCATAGTAGTCGTCGCCGTATTCGGGGTGCAAGCCCGGGCCCTCGACGTGTTCCGCGCCGGCCGAACGCGCGGCTTCGGCAGCAGCGTCGACCGCGGCTTGGCTCGTAACCGCAAACGCGACGCGCATCGAGCCCGCGACGTGGCCCGGATCGAGGAGAAATCCGACTGCCGGCCGCGTGCGGCCGGCCGGGCGGTAGCTGACGAACTCGTCGTACTCGCTGCGCCGCTCGTACCCGATCAGCGGCGCGAGCGCCTCGAACAAGCGCTTCGTTCGCGGGATATCGCTGACGTGAACGTCGATGTGATGCATCCAAGCTCCCTAACTCGTCGCATCGAGGCTCTTCGCATACAGACGAATGAGCTCGCCGCGATCCGTGACCTTCTCTCGATCCGTTTCGAGAAAACCCTCGCCTTTGTAAAGTCGCTTCGCGCGATCGTTCGTTGCCTGCGTCCACAATTGAACCGACCTGAAGCCCCGCTTTTCTGCATCGGCAAGGAGCCGGCTCACGATCGATTTCCCGACGCCCCTCCCCCACATGAGAGGTTCCACTGCGACCATGCTAAGGTGCATGAGTCCGGGGATCACGTTACCTGCGCCGTCCCGCTCGCGTGCCGGGAGGGAATGCCCAATGCCCAGCGGACCGTCCACGTCCAATGCAATTAAGAACGTCGAGTCGGCAACGCGCATGCGTTCCCGTATGAGTTGAAGCGTCTCCGTTTCGAGCTCTTCGGCAATGTCGCCTCGTCTCGCGGCATTCGCGCGAATCCAAAGCCGCGCGACAATCGAAGCATCCACGAGATGAGCATGACGAATCTCCACAGGGAGGCGCACGCTCACCTACAGCCTGCGTGCCGTCGTTTCTTGGGGCCGGCGCGCCGGCCGCAAAGCGGTCGCTCTACTTGGCGTTGCGGCGAAGGTTTACCCAGACGGCTTTGCGTTCGGTATAGTTCTCTAAGGCCGCTTCGCCCAGGTCGCGGCTGATGCCCGACTCGCCGCCCGCGCCGCCCCACGGCAACCGCGTGTCCGTGTGGCCGTAGGTGTTGACCCACACGGTTCCCGCTCTCAGCCGGTGCGCTACGCTCAACACCTTGGTCACGTCGTTACTCCAGACCGCGGCGGCCAAACTATACGGCGTGCCGTTCGCGATCGCGACCGCCTCGTCTTCGGTCTTGAACTTGATCACCGAAGCCACCGGCCCGAAGATCTCTTCCTGGGCGATCCGCATGTCGTTTCGAACCTCGCTGAAAATCGTCGGTTCGAGGTAGTGACCCGGACCGTCCGGTCGATTGCCGCCGCTCTCGAGGCGTGCGCCTTCGCTCTTGCCCACGTCGATGTATTCGGCCACCCGTTCGAGTTGCTGCTGAGAAATGATCGGTCCCAGCGTCGTGCTCGGATCGAGTGGATTACCCATGCGCAGCGACTTCGCGCGCGCCTTGAGACCGGCGACGAACTCATCGTAGATCGACTCCTCGACGACGATGCGCGTTCCGGCCGAGCAGACTTGGCCGGCGTTGTAGAAAACGCCCGACGAAGATGCCTTGATCGCCGCCTCCAGGTCGCTGTCCGCGAAGACGACGTTGGGAGATTTCCCACCAAGCTCGAGCCCAACGCGCACGATATACTTACCGGCGGTCTGCATGATCAGTTTGCCGACGCCGGGCGATCCGGTGAAAGCGATCTTATCGATGTCGCCGCGGTCGACGAGCGCCGTCCCCACGTCGCTTCCCGAACCGGGCAGAACGTTGAGCACTCCCGGCGGGACGCCCGCTTCGAGCGCAAGTTCGCCAAGCCGTAAAGCGGTCAGCGGCGTCAGCTCCGCCGGCTTGAGGACCATCGTGCACCCGCACGCGAGGGCCGGGGCGATCTTCCACATCGTGTTCATCAATGGGAAGTTCCAGGGCACGATCGCGACAACCACGCCGACGGGCTCGCGCAGAATATAGTTGAGCGCCGAGGGCGAGATCGGGACGACGTCGCCCTTGATCTTGTCGCACCAGCCGGCGTAGTACTCGAGACAATCGATCGCCGCCGGCAGCTCGGCCCGCTTGATCGAGGTGACCGGCTTTCCGCCGTCGAGCGCTTCCAACTCGGCAAGGTCGTCGGCGTTTTCGCGCATCAGTGCCGCGAACTTCATCAGGATGCGGGCGCGTTCGGCGGCGGAAAACTTCGACCAGCTTCCTTCGAGTGCCGTCCGGGCCGCAGCGACGGCCCGGTCCGCGTCGGCTTTGCCGGCTCGCGAAACCGTAGCGATGGTTTCCTCGGTCGCCGGACTAAAGGTCTCGAACGTCTTGCCGGATGCCGATTCGACGAACTTTCCGTCGATGAGCAGGCGCGTGTCGGGGATCTTGATCGTTGCACCTTTGCCGAGAACGGTTGCCATTGTACGCTCCTAAACTAAATGACGCCGCTCGCGCGGAGTCTCGTGAGATCAGAATCTTCGAAGCCGAGCACCTCGCGATAAACCTCGGCGTTGTGTTCGCCAAGCAGCGGCGAGCGCCGTACCTCAACGGGCGAGTCCGAAAGCTGCAACGGGCATCCTACCGTATAGAACGTGCCTCGCTCGGGATGGTCGACGGCGACGATCATCCCGCGTTCGCGAAGATCGGGATCTTCGAGCAGTTCCGCCATGCTCAGGATGGGCCCGCAGGGTACGTCGATTTCATTGCAGCGCGCCAGGACTTCCGATTTTCCGTGTTCGGCCGTCCACGCCTCGATGATCGACCAGACTTCGTCGAGAATCGGCAAACGAGCTGCCGGCGTCGCGAAGCGCGGATCCTCTGCAAGCTCCGGACGCTCGATGAGCCTGCATAAGGGAGCCCAGGTCGGCGGCTGAATCACCATGTACACGTAGTCGTTGTCGCCGCCCGGGCTGCAGCGTAACGCCGCGCCCGGTTGGCCCCCGCCCGAAGCATTTCCCGATCTCGGAACGACTCCGTTGACGTGCTTGTTGGGATACTCGCTGAGCGGTCCGCGCGCCAGACGCTGCTGATCGCGCATCTTCACCCGGCACAAGTTCAGCACGGAATCTTGCATCGTGCACACGACCCGCTGCCCTCGACCCGTATGAACGTCGCGCTGGTAGAGCGCCGCCAGAATCGCGGCCACCGTGTGGATTCCGGTGCCCGAATCGCCGACTTGGGCACTGCTGACGGTCGGCCGTCCGTCCGGCCACCCGGTCGTGCTCATCGCGCCCCCCATCGCCTGTGCGACGGGCTCGTACGCCTTCGCAAACTCGAAACGTCCGGGACCAAAGCCCTTGATCGACGCGTAGATCAGGCGCTCGTTCAACTCCCGCATCGATTCCCAAGAGTAACCCTGCCGGTCGAGTACGCTCGGACCGAAGTTCTCCACCAGGACGTCGGCCCATTCGAGCAGACGCTTGAAGATCTCGCGACCTTCAGGCGTCTTGGTGTTCAAGGTGATACTTCGCTTGTTACAGTTGAGCATCGTGAAGTAGAGGCTGTCGACATCGGCAATGTCGCGCAACTGCTGCCGGGTGATGTCGCCGCGCTCGGGCATCTCGAGCTTGACCACGTCTGCCCCGAGCCACGCCAAGATCTGCGTGCAAGAGGGTCCCGCTTGAACGTGGGTCATGTCCAGGACGTGGACGCCGCTCAGGGCGCGCGGCGCCTCTGCCGGCGCTGAGTTCGACGTCATTTATACATCGTTTGGTTTTCGGTACCCGGCGCGTAGGCATCCGGATCGAGCCACACGTTGACGATCGCACACGTTCCCGCTTCGCGGGCCGCCTCGAGCGCCGGCCGGATCTCCGCCGGTTCGCGAACCGCGCGTCCGAAGATCCCCAGCATCCCGGCGAACTTTTCGAAGTCCACGTCGCCCAGGTAGTTTCCGACGTTTCCGCGCTCGGCTCCGTATTTTTGAATTTGGCCGCAGCGGATCTGATTCATGTACGAGTTGTTCCCGATGACGGCGATGTACGGCAAGCCGAAGCGCATCGCCGTTTGCATGTCGAAACCCGTCATCGCGAACGAGCCGTCGCCGAAGAGCGCGAGCACTTCGCGCTTGGGGTTCGCGAGCTTCGCGGCCATCGCGAAGCCGGTTCCGACGCCGAGCGTTCCGAGCGGACCCGGATCGAGCCACAGGCCGGGGGCTTTGGGCCGAACGACGTTCCCCGCAAAGGTTACGACGTCTCCGCCGTCCCCGACGAAAACCGTGTTGTCCGTGACGAACCGATCGAGTTCGTAGGCCAGCCGGTACGGATGAATGGGCCGGCTGTCGTCGCGCAGCTTCGGCATCCGCGCTTCGATCGCCGCGTCTTCGCGCTTTCGAAGTTCGGAAACCCACGCCGCGCGGGCGGCTGAGCCGCGTTGCGCGTTCTTCCCCGCGGCATGCGTCAGCGCCGACAGAATTACATCGACGTCGCCGGCGATCCCGAGCGCGATGTCGCGATTGCGCCCGATCGTCGCGTAGTTCATATCGATCTGCACGACGGTTGGCGCCTTAAGGCTCTTCCCGTAACGGAGGCGGAAGTCGAAGGGCGTCCCGACGATGACGATGACGTCCGCGTCGGCGAACGCGTCGCGCCGCGTGAGCTGGAAATGCAGCGGATGCTCGACCGGCAGCGTGCCGCGCCCGGCCCCGTTCATGTAGGCCGGCACGTTAAAGGTTTCGACGAAACGGACGGCCGAGTCGGTGGCACGACAGGTCCAGACCTGCTGCCCGAGCAGCACGCACGGGCGCTCGGCCTTGACCAGGATTTCCGCCAGCCGTTCGATCGCAGCGGGATCGCCGGACGCGCGGGTCGAGGCGCGATAGTGACCCTTCTCCGGAACCACGGCTTTCGCAAGGTCGACTTTGGCGTCGAGCACGTCGCGCGGGATCTCCAAATACGAAGGTCCGAAGGCGCCGTTGAAACTCTCGCGGGCGGCCATGGCGATCATGTCGGCGATCCGTTCGGTGGTCGTCACCGTCGTCGCGAACTTCGTGACCGGCCGCAGCATATCGACGTGAGGCAGATCCTGCAGTCCTCCCATCCTGTGCTGGCTCAGTGCGGCCTGGCCGCCGATGAGCAGCATTGGACTCTCCGCTCGCCAAGCGTTCGCAACGCCCGTCATCGCGTTCGTCGTCCCCGGCCCTGCCGTCACCACCGCGCATCCGAGCTTTCCGGTTACCCGCGCGAGCCCGTCCGCGGCGTGGGCGGCAACCTGCTCGTGCCGCACGTCGATGATCTTGATACCTTCGTCGATGCAACCGTCGTAGATATCGATAATGTGGCCGCCGCACAGCGTGAAGATCGCCTCGACGCCCTCGCTCTTGAGGGCCCGCGCCACGAGGTGTCCGCCGGAGACTCGCGCCGGTTCCGGTTTCGGGGCGTCGATGGTCGGGGTCGGAACTGCGTACGTCGCCATAGCCTGTCCTCCGGATCAGTCCAAGTAATCTACGTTTTGCTCGATGTGCTCGGCCAGGGCGAGCGCGTGGTCGCGCACCAGACTCTCCGCTTCTTCGGTTCGCCGGCTCTGCAGCGACTCGATGATTTGCATGTGGTCGATGACCGAACGCGTCGCGCGCTCGTTTTCCGAAATGGTGCGGTGCCGAATGGAACGGACGTGAACCAGGATGTTGTCCGCCGCGCGCACTAGCAGCGGCGACCGCGACAGTTCGAGAATCGTCTGGTGGAAACGGATGTTTGCCTCCGAGTATTCGTCGATGTGCGCGCGCACGCGCCCCTGATCGAAATCGGACACGAAGGCTCGTAGTGAAGCGATCTCGGCATCGCTGGCGCGCTCGGTGATCAGCCGCGCCGCCATGCTCTCGAGCGCGGCCCACACGTGCACCATCTCGACGATCTCGCTCTTGCTCTTGCGCGCGACGAAGACGCCGCGGCGCGCGAGGCTATAGACGAGCCCCTCGTGCTCCAAGCGGGCGATCGCCTCGCGAATCGGCGTGCGGCTGATTCCGAGCCGGCGTGAGAGTTCGCGCTCGTCGAGGCGCACGGGCTCGGGACCCTCGTAGATGTTCATCGCGGCGATCGCAGACCGAATGGCGTCGTAGGCCCGGTCCGCGAAGCTCGGAACTGGCTCCAGCGGCCCAACCGCAAGCCGGCGGCTTGCCAACGTCGTCACCCGCGTGCCCGTATCCATAATACCAGGCGACTACGACACCCCTTACGCGCGGCCCTGGGGCATACCGTGGTTCACTCTTCCGCAAGGAGGTAGAACGGCATCGGGTATACCAGATGGGAAAGAAATCTCCGGCCGGGCCGGCCTCGGAGGGAATCCAATGAATAACCGCTGGTTCCAACTCGCGCTCGGGATCGTCGCGATGGTCATGATCGCCAACCTGCAATACGGCTGGACGCTCTTCGTCAACCCGCTGCAGAGCGCGCATGGCTGGAGCAAGGCCTCGATTCAGCTAGCCTTTACGATCTTCGTGCTCTTCCAAGTCTGGCTGGTGCCGGTCACGGGTTACCTCGTCGACCGGTTTGGGCCGCGCCCGTTCGTCGCGCTGGCCGGAGTCCTCGTCGGCGCCTCCTGGATCACCTACGCGCACGCCGACAGCTTGGGGGTGCTTTACGCGGGCGCCGTCTTAGGGGGCGTCGGGGCCGGCATCGTCTACGGCACGATGATCGGCGCCGCAGTCAAGAACTTTCCCGACCGGCGCGGCATGGCGGCCGGACTCACGGCGGCTGGGTTCGGCGGCGGCGCCGCGCTTACGATCGTGCCGATCTCTCACATGATCAAGAGCCAAGGCTACGGCGCCGCATTCCAGACGTTTGGGCTGATCCAAGGCATCGTGATCGTGGTGGCAGCGCTTTTTATGCAGCGCGTCCTGCGCCCCGTCGATGCGCCGCAGCTCGAGCCGCCCCGCGCGCACGCACAGACTCGTCACGACCGCACGCCGATGGAAATGCTCCAAACACCGGCCTTCTATCTGCTGTACGTGATGTTCGTCCTGGTCGCGACGGGCTTGCTTTTCATGACGGCTCAATTGGCGCCGATGGCGAAGGACTACGGAATCGCGAACGTCCCGGTCAACTTTTTGGGCGTCGCATTCGTCGCGCTGGAGTTGGCCCTTCTCGTCGACAATATCCTCAACGGGGTTAGCCGGATCATCTTCGGCGCGATCTCGGACTACATTGGCCGCGAGCGTACGATGTTCGCCGCGTTCGTGATCGAGGCGGCCGGGCTGCTGGGCCTCCTGGCGTACGCCGCGAATCCCGCGCTTTTCATCGTTTTCGCCGGATTGACGTTCGTCGCTTCGGGAGAGATCTACAGCCTCTTTCCCGCCGCTTGTACCGATCTTTTCGGGAGTAAGTATGCCACGACCAACGCCGGTTTCTTGTACACGGCGAAAGGCACGGCTTCTTTCGTCGTACCGATTGCAAGCTCCATTCAGCACAAAAGCGGGAGTTGGTCGGAGGTCTTACTCGTACTGGCCGTCTTCAATATCGTCGTGGCGCTCCTCGCGATGTTCGTCTTGAAACCGCTGCGCGAACGGACGCTCGCGGCTGAAGCCGGCGGACTTACGCTCGGTTCCGAAGCGGCGCCCGCGGCCGCAAGCGGCTAAACTTCCAGTCAACTCGGAGGGACGGCCACGCCGGGCGTGTGCGAAACGCTCGAAGCGTCGAGCACTTGCATCTCGTGCTCGAGGTCCTTCGCCGAGCCGACGAAGACGCCGAGGAGCGCCGCGCTCAGCAACGCGACGAGCACGGTGACGGCGGGGTAGTGCAAAGCGAGAAAGCCGTCGTAGAGCCCGTGAAAGAGCGCCGGCACGGCGATCGCGAGAACGAAGAAACTGAGCCGGTGGGCGCGGAAGCGCATGCCGAACCAGATGAGAAAGGCCGCGATGCCCGTCCAAACCGCGTGGAAGAACGGAGCCGAAGTAAGGCGCAGCACGTTCGCGATGTAGTAGCTCGTCAAAGCCAGGCGTTCGCCCTCGCTGCCACCCGTGAGATGGGACATCGTCGCATCGAGAATCGTATGCCGCTGGTACGCGATGCCTTCGTAGAGACCGAATCCCAGCCCCGAAATCAGGCCGTAATAGATGAAGAGTTGGAGCGGCGGCAACCGGACGAACCAACAAAGGACGAAAAGCGGTAAGGCTTTGACCAGTTCTTCGGGTATGCCGACGCCAACGACGAACGCGGCCAGCACGACGAATGGATTGGTGCTCTGCAGATATGGCTCGCGCAGCGCCGAGAGGCCGTAACTGAGTACCAGCAAAAGCGCGAACGAGCACAGGCCCGTGCCGAAGTACATCGCGGCGGCAACCCGCGGGCGCGCACCTTCGCCGTGATAGAGGATCGCGAAGAAACCCGCCCAGAGCAGCGAGAAGTACAGCGCCAGCGCCCAGTACTGAACGGACGCCGACTTGGTCAGTTCCGCGGCGGCGAGCGGCACGGCGCCGACGAGTGCCAAGAGGATCGCGCCGCGGCGCGTTTGCCGAGGGATCGCGGCAACGCGTCGAAAGGGCCTGCTGAGGAGCGACCACAGCGTCGTCGCTTCGCGATACGCATCGTCGAGGATGCGCGGTTCCCGTTCGGGACTCATCGGCAAGAGGCGGATTCGAAAACGACCGGCGGGGCCCTCTCTACGGCGCGCAGGGATCGACGCGTGGATGCGCTGCCGTCAAACGAAAGGCGAGGAAGCCGCCCGACGTCGCGGGGCCGCTATTTTGCACCGGATGTTCGTTGAAGGCGCCGATGGCCGCATCGAGCTGCAGCTTGTGGAACAAAATCGGGTAGTCCACCTCAGCCGAAAACGTGTTTCCTTGCTGCGGCAGAGGAACGCCCGACGGGAAGGCGGCGTTGGTGTACGCCGCGGAGATGCGCGGACAACCGCCATAGCTCAGGAAGCCCGTAACCGAGCCCGGCAAACCACCGCTCGTGCCGAGGTTTCGCGACGCACCGCCGGCCGAGATGCTGCCCGGCAGCGCCGACGTATCGGTGGCGCCGAAGCTCCACAGGTTCCCGACGCGAAAGAAGAGTCCGCCGACGCCGTGGTTCGCCTGCTGCGTTTGGCAGGCGTACAGCGGCTTCTTGGCCGTCGACTTCGGCGTCGTGCCGCAGCCGGTTACCGAACCAAAATTATAGCCGCCGACCAGCTGTATCTGCGTTTCGGCTGGAAACGTCAGCGGTATCCAAGGCGAGAGCAAGGAGCCGTTGTCGAGGTGCTGCGGTCGAATTTGCGTCTCGGGCACGGAACCGGTTTTGGGATTCGGCGTGGGCACGACTTGCACGAGCGCGTTCGCATAGTTCGAAACGAGGCCTTGCTCGAGCACGGCGATACGATCCGAGACGGTCTGAGTCAAGCTGCCGCCCGTCAAGATCCAGCCGGTCAGATGCGGCACCGGCAGCGAAGCCTGCACGCCCTCTTGCGTGGCAACGTCGCCCTTGATGTCCGTGAGGCGAAAGCCGATCACATCGAGCGCGAAATAGCGCGCGCTGTCGCCGCCGGCATAGGAGGCCGTGAGGTGCGCGACGGGGCCGCTGAGCGGCGTGACCCACGTCGTCGAGCCGGCGCTCGGCGCGAAAAAGCGCTCGTCGACCTGGGCGCCGAGCGTCTCTTTGACCTGGAAGAAATCGGGATGCGCCGAGTTCGGCGGCGCGCTCGACGTGGTAAAGCTGGCGGATTCGCCCCCGAACTGGCTCGTCGTCGCGGCGCCGATCCTCCCGTCCGGGCCCACGCGGTCTTGAATGAGCCGGCCGAAGACGTCGAGCGTCGTCGCCTGATAGCCCGCGTACGTTGCCGATTCGTTTTGGTAGACGTGCGCGTTGGCGGCGAGTGCGTTGACGTTGTCGCGCACGCCCTTACTCCCCGAATACCCGTTGAGCAGCGTAACCTGTGCGGGTAAATCGTTCGCCGTGCTCGACTCGAAGAAAGGCGCCGGCGGCGGGGGAGCTTTGAGCGGGATTGCTTCGACGGCCGCGGTTTTCGCGACGAACGGCGGAAGTGAAGGCTCGGGGCTCGGCGGCGGCGTGGTCAGCGCCAACGTCACCGTTTCGGCACCGGTATACCACCCCTGCGCTTGGTTCCCGTAGAGCGCTGCGAACTTGACGGCTTGCGACGAGTAGCCGTAGGTGTAGCCCGAAGCCAACGTGCCGACCTTGCTCACGGAATAGGGCACGAGGTCGAACAGAGGCTTGAGGCTGTCGTCGTTCAGCCGTTGCGACACTTCGGAAAATGAGAAGAGCGGCTGGCTCCGCGTTTGAAGCGTCTGCGCGATCGGCATCTGACCGGACATCGGCACCGAGAGCGGGGTGAGGCTGATCGCTTGCGAGAGCGCGCGCTGCGAAGCGACCGTGCTCTGGTCCTGGTTGTAGCTTGCCAGGGCGAGGTCGTGCTGGTCCCAGCTGAACGAGCCGTCAACGCCGACATCGTGGAGGCGCTGCGGGGTCGCACCCGGAGCGGGCGTCTGCGGGACCCGAACGTACGGAGCGTACTCAACCGAGAGCGCGGCCGCCGTGTCGACGACGCGCACCGGAATCTCGACGACGACTTGCGCGGGTTCGCAATCGCTCCGCCCGGTACAAACGTTGAGCGCGACCATGATGCTGCTCGAGTGCACGGTGAGGGCGAGCGTCTTCCACGGAATCGTGAGCGTCCGGAACTTCTTGTCCCCAGCCGCTCCGGCGGGAACGATGTTCGAGAGGCTCTGTTTCTCCACGGAGAGCGCATAGGCGAAGCCGGTGCCGAAATCGCATTCCGCGCGGCCGCCGTCGTACGAGATGCGCTCGCCGACGCGACGGCCGGTCCGCGCGACGATCGAGGCGAGCCTGGCGCCGCCGCTCGAAACGGCGTGCAGCTGCGTGCAACTCCACCCGCTTGTCGAAACGAAGGGCACCTCGGCTTTGAAGGTCACGATGAGGCCCGCCGAGGTCGCGCTGACTTTCAGCGAATTCCCGTTGATGTCGACGACCGCGGGCACCGGGACGAATTCGTTGCAGGCCTTGTTGCTCGCACCGTTCGCGCAAAGCCCTGGCGCGCCGGCCGACGGGCTCGGCGTCGGCACGCCGTGCCAGTTCGCCTCGATCGGGACGACCGATCCGTCGAAACCGGCCTGCAGCGTCAGGGCCGGCACCAGTCCGTAGCTCTTGTCGAGGTAGCGCGTGACCGGCTGGCCGTCCGCCGGAGCGACGAAGACGACGCCCGCAATGAGCGCTAAGGAGATCCAGGCGGCGCTGACTCGACGCACGTTCGGCGGAGCCGCTACGCGCCCGGGCTGCAAGTTTGCAAGCTGTTGAAACGATGCAGCGTCGCTTTGAGCGAGGCGCCGGCGGGCGAGGTTTGCAGCGCGCCGCGAACGGCTGAGGGTTTCGCGCCCGCCGCGAGCTTGTCGATCGCCGCGGCGTCGGCGGCGTCGAGACTCTCGACGTCTCGCAGCAGCGACTCGGACAGATGAAGCGCGTTTTGGCTCGAGCTTGCCGACACGAGCCGCACGTCGCTCTTGAGCGCGTCGTCGTAAGCGACGACTTCGGCTTGACCTTGCCGCATGCGAGAGGCAAGCCCGCTTCGTTGCGCGTCCGCTCCGGAGAGCTCGGCGACGAGCGCGCTGCGCAGCTCGAACCAATCGCCGAAATCTTTCGACACATGGGTCAGCGCGTTCAGACAGGCCGGCGAGCCGGCGAGATGTTTCGGCGCGCGCGGCGTGCCCTGAAGCTCCTCGGCATCGACGCTCTCCTGCGAGGGCGTGTAGACCGCGACGCTGACGGTGGGAACGTCGGCCAGAAACTTCTGGACGGTGGCGGCGGGAATCGCGACGCCTTGTTGGACCGAGGCGAAATCGCCGCCCGCGATGCCTTTGATGACGCCGTAAATGCTTCCGCTCCGCGGGTCGTACAAGGGGCCGCCGCTATCGCCGGCGTCCGTCGTCGCGTTGTAATAGATGTAGAAATTCGTATCGCCGAACAGCCCGGTGAAGCTGCCGATGCTGCCTGGAACGTTTGCGCCCCGCAACACCCGCTTTTGCGAATCGCGCCAGTCTTGCGTCTGGCGCGTCGGAAAACCGGCGATGTCGCTGGCCCAGCGCTCCGAGGGCTCGTGCGTGTTGATCGATAGGGCCTTCACGGGGAAGGGAACGTCGGCTGCGATTAGCGCCAGATCGGGCAGCGGCGCGCCGCCCTTCGCGGCGGCGCCCGCCTCGGCTGCCGAACCGGACTTGACGAGACGGCCGGGGATCTCTTGCGACGGCTGGCCCGGGAAGACCAGCGTGAAGGGCTCGACTTTGCCCCGTTCGTCGGAGATGACGTGCTGATTCGTGAGAAAGTACGCCGTCGAACCTTTCGCAAAGATGCAGAAGGCGGTTCCGACTTTGTTGCCACCCTCGGTCACGACCAGCGCTAGCGAAGGCGCGACGACCGTCGCATAGACGCGCGCCGGCGAAGGCGGCGGCGCCTGCGAGCCGGCCGGCGAAGAGCGGATGCCGCAGAGCAGCAGCGCGAGTCCGATCGCCTGCAACAGTTTGGGCGCGGCGGGCCTCATCAAACGGCTCGAACGCTCCATGGAGAAAAGGAGCGCATCCAAAAGGAGAATGCGTTGCAGTCGTTTCTTCCCTTCCCAGCGTGCGCCCTGTGGAGTCATTCCCCGATACTAGCGAGCAAAGCCAAGAAATTTCTGTGAAACTTTGCGCTCGCGTGCAGGTATGAGCGCGCCGCGCGCGGCGGCTGAAAGGTGGGAAAAGGGACTTCGGCGGCGGCTCGCGCACGAGGCGCTTGTACGCTCGTTCCTTGCGGACGAGCACCCTCCGGAGGTCGACCGCCACGTCCGTTCTCGCTCGGCGTCTGCGTTGCGGCTTGCTCTTAGCGGCTTCCGTCGCGGCGTTGGCAGGCTGTGCGGCCCAGAGCGCGGGCTTGCACCGCGATGCGGGGACGCTAGTCACCGTCGAACCCGGCGACGCGAACACGATGAACCCGCTCTTCGCGAATAACCAAGCTTCGTACATGTACTTCGGCTTCGTGCTCGACGGTCTCGCCAACAGCGGCGCCGATTTTTCGGTCGTTCCGGCGCTCGGGACGAGTTGGACGCATAGCGCGGACGCGTTGCATTGGATCGTGCAGTTGCGGCGCGGCGTCGTCTGGTCCGACGGCGCACCCTTCACGTCGAAGGACGTCATCTGGACGTGGCACGCGATGCTCGATCCGGCGGTGGGCTTTCCCTACGCCGGGCAATTCGCATACATCCGAAACGTCAGCGCGCTCGGACCGTTCGCCGTACGTTTCGACCTGAAGACCCGTAACGCGACCTTCGAATCGCAAGCGCTCGAGTCGCCGATTCTTCCGGAGCACATCCTCGGCTCGATCCCGGCTGCCCGCCAGCGCACGGCTCCCTTCGGCCAGCATCCGATCGGAACCGGACCGTACCTCGTCGAGGCCTGGCAGCACGACGATCACGTCGTCTTCGTGAAGAACCCGCACTGGTGGCGCGGAACGCCGAAGATCGCGCGGATGGATTTTCGCATCGTTCTGAACAGCGAAGCTCGCACCGACGCGCTTATCGACGGCTCCGCCGACCTCATCGACGGCTTGGGCAGCGCAGACTACTTTTCGTTGCTCAAAGCGGAGCCGAAGCTCGAGTTCGTGCACCTGCCCGACCTCTACAGCTTTTTCATCTTGCCCAACTTGCATCTCGCCGGATTGAAAGAACTCGACGTACGCCGCGCGATGATGTACGGCTGGGATCGCCGGGACATCGCGCAACGGCTGCTCCACAACGACGTCGTCATCGACGACAGCATCGAGCCGGTCGGTCTGCCCTATTGGCACGACGGCAACGTAACCCACTATCCATACGAACCGGGGCGCGCCCGCACGATCTTGGATGCGGCGGGCTGGAAACTCGGCCCGGACGGAGTCAGGCGCAAGGGAAAGGACCGCTTGTCGTTCGTCCTGTCGTTGCCGACGGGCAGCAATAGCTCGACGGACGTCGCCGCCGAGTTTCAAGCCGACATGCGTGCGATCGGCGTCGAGATCTCGATCAAGCAGCTGGACTACGCGACCTTCATCGACAACACGAACGACTTCAAATTCGAGCTGGCGTTGACGGGCTGGGGCGGCATTACCGATCCCGACGAGTACACGTTCTTGCATTCCTCGCAAGTCGCGCCCGCCGGCAATAATTCGATGGACTACCGGAATGCCGAAGTCGATCGCGATCTCACGCTCGGTCTACAAGCGATCGGCAACGCTGCGCGCAAGCCGTACTACGACGACTTGCAGCGGGTGACGTCGAGAACGCTGCCGGTTCTCTGGGGCTACGACGCGTATTACCGCGCCGCGTACTCGCCTCGGCTCCATATCGATCGGCGCGCGATGCTGCCCTCGCTGCAGTTTTGGTGGAACGTGTTTGATTGGACGCTCGAGCCGTGAGTTCGTTCATCATCCGGCGCCTGCTAGGTTCGATACCGCTACTCTTGATCGTAAGCCTGATCTCGTACGCGCTGATGGGCCTCTCGCCGGGCGGTCCCGCGGCCATCATCGGCCAACAGGCTCGCGGACTCTCGCCGGTCGCTCGAAAGCACTTCATCGAACTGCTCGGGCTCGACAAACCGTGGTACGTGCAGTACTTCTATTGGCTCAAAACGCTGATCGTTCAAGGCTCGCTGGGCAACTCGTACGTCGACGGACGACCGGTCGTCGCAAAGATTCTCGAGAAGCTGCCGGTCACGCTCGAATTGCTGACCCTCGCGCTGTTGCTGACGCTGCTCATCGCCCTTCCAGCCGGCATCTACGCGGCGACCCGGCGCAACTCGTGGTTCGACGTCGGCTCGACGGCGATCGGGTTCCTCGCGTACGGCATTCCGATTTTTTGGCTCGGGATCGTCCTGATCGACGTCTTTGCGATTCACTTCCGCTGGCTGCCGGCCTCCGGCATCGCTTCGCTGGGCGGGGAGCACGACATCGGCGACCGGCTGCGGCACTTAGTCTTGCCGGTCGTGACGCTGGCGATCGTCAGTTTCGCGTCGTGGATGCGCTATCAGCGCGGCGCCATGCTCGAAGTGCTCTCGGCGCCGTTCGTGCGAACCGCACGGGCCAAGGGTCTGACGGAACGTGCCGTCATCTATAAGCACGCGCTGCGCAACGCCCTCATTCCGACGGTGACGCTGCTCGGACTGAGTCTGCCCGGACTGGTCGGCGGCGCCTTCTTCGTCGAGTACGTCTTCTCGTATCCCGGGATGGGTTACCTTGGCATCAATTCGATCTTCGCGCGGGACTATCCGACGGTCATGGGCATCACGATGCTCTCCGCAGTGCTCGTGGTGCTCGGCAACCTTCTGGCCGACGTCTTCTACGCGCTCGTCGACCCGCGGATCCGCTATGACTGAGCGTCTTGCGGCGATGCGGGGATTCACGCGGCGTTTCATGCGCGAGGGCAGCGCGGTCGCCGGCCTGGCGATCGTCTGCGTTCTGATCTTCGGTGCGCTCTTTGGACCGCTGCTCGACCGCGTCTCCCCGATCGCGATCGATCACGCCCTGCTCGGGCACCCGCTAGCCCCGTCCTGGCAGCATCCCTTCGGCACCGACATTCTGGGACGCGACGAGTTCGTGCGGGCACTCTACGGCGCGCGCGTTTCGCTGACGGTCGGCTTCACCGCGATGGTCGTGGCGATCTCGATCGGCACGCTCTACGGCGCGATCTCGGGCGCAGCCGGCGGGCGCATCGACGCACTGATGATGCGAGCGGTTGACGCGCTGCTCGCCTTCCCCGGCTTCTTCCTCATCATCACGGTCGAGGCGCTCACGGAGAAGTTCGCGCTCGTCGTCATCGTGCTGATCATGGGTTTTCTTTCGTGGATGGGCGTCGCGCGGTTGGTACGCGGCGAAGTCCTCACGCTGCGCGAACGCGATTTCGTCGAGGCGGCGCGCGCCCTTGGGGCGAGCCCCGCGCGGCTCGTGTTGCGTCACCTCATCCCGAACGCGCTCGGTCCGGTCGTCGTCGCGGCGACCCTGGCGATCGGCGATTTCATCCTGCTGGAAGCTGCGCTTTCGTATCTCGGACTCGGCGTGCAAGTCCCGACCGCGTCGTGGGGCAACATGCTGCAGGACGCCTTGACCCCGGATGCGCGCAGCGCGTACTGGCTGATCGTCACGCCCGGCCTGCTGATCGTCTTCGCGCTGCTCGGCTTCAGCTTGCTCGGCGAAGGTCTCCGCGTGGCCTTCGATCGCTCGCAGACCCAAGAGCTGACGGGAGCGTTCGAGGATGCCTCGGTTCCGGCGGGACGCGTCGCGCTCGAGGTATAGCTGGAGGCGTCCTAGACCGGCGCCGGCGCCTTCCAGACCTGGTTTGCGATGCGCAAATGGTTCCCACCCAGGATCTTGGCGAGATCTTCGCCGCCGTAGCCGTGTTCGAGGAGTAGCGCCACGATCTCGACGAGTTGCTCGGGCGCGACGAACTTCGGCGGCTCGCGCAGCTCGCCGTCGTCCGGGAACGTATGGCGCATCGTCCGAAAATACTCTTCGATTTCGGCCATGTCGAAGACGTAGTCGAGTCCGATGCCGACGTGATCGGGCCCGATCGTCTCGACCGCGTGTTCGAGGTGGCGCACGAACGCCTCGGACGACGCGTCGTTCTCGCCGAGGAATTTTCCGACGCCGTTGATCCCGACCACGCCGCCCGTCGCCGCGCAGGCGCGCATCAATTCGTCTTCGATGTTGCGCCGGTGCGGCCAGACTGCGTTCGCGTTCGAATGCGAGAAAATCACCGGACGGGTGGCGCGTTCCATCACGTCGCGCGCCGTGCGCGGACCGGTGTGCGAGCAGCAGACGACCATGCCGACGCGCTCCATCTCGGCCACGACTTCCGCCCCGAACGCGGTGAGGCCGGCTTCTTCGTCGTCGTAGACGCCGTCGCCGACCAAGTTGCGCCGGTTGTAAGCCATGAGCATCCAGCGAACGCCGAGGTCGTAGTAGGCCTGAACGAGGCTGGGCTGATCGTCGATCGCGCGCGCCCCTTCGATGTCGAACGTGATCCCGAGTTTGCCCTCGGCGCGCGCCTTATTGACGTCCGCCGGCGTTTGCACGAGGACGAAATCGCGGGGCCGTTCGCCGATCCAACGCCGGAACGCACCCAGAACGCGAAAGTGCTGCTCGACGCTTTGCTCGCCGAAGCCGATGTTGAGGCTGACGACGTCGACGCCGGCGTCGCGATAGCGCTGCAGCTGGGGCAGAAACGCCTCGTCGTTCCAGCGCAGCGGCATGCAAGCGTGATTGTCCCATACGAGGTGCCGGGCGAGGAAGGCCCGCGCTTCTTCGCGCTTCGGATACCGCTCCATCGCACGGCCTTTCGAACGCAAGGCGACCCACTCCCCGCCCCGAAGCAAAGTTGCGATGTTCGAAAACCGACTGCGCGCCGGTCGTATCGTCTATACGAACGACCTCCCTATCTACGCGGCCTTCGACGCGGGCGCGGTGCGCTTCGCCGGGACGCTCGTTTCCGACGTCCCGTCCGCTTTGAACGCGATGCTGCTGGAAGGGCGTCTCGACCTCAGCCCGGTCAGCGCGTTCGCCTACGCCCGCCACGCCCGAGAGTTCGCGCTGTTGCCGGAGCTCTGCATCGGCTCGCGGCGCGACGTGTGGTCGGTCGTGTGCGTTAGCCCGCTTCCTTTGACCGAGCTCGACGGGGCGACGATCGCGGTGACGCGCGAGTCGGCGAGCGGACGGAATCTGCTGCGCGTCTTGCTCGAGCGGCGCTTCGGCGTACGCGCGCGCTTTGCCGATAGCGACGACCCGTACGGCGCGGCCGAGCGCGGCGAGCCCGCCCTCTTGATCGGCGATCGCGCGATCGACGCGCTGCAGAACTTTCCGGCGGCCCACGTCCACGATCTCGGCCGCGCCTGGCATGCCTGGACCGGCTGCGATATGGTCTACGCCGTTTGGGCGGTGCGCCGCGAGGTGCTGAACGCCGATCCGGGCTCCGTCGTCGCAGCCGTCGCCTCGCTGGTCGCCGCGCAACGCTGGGGAGCGGCCCACCCCGCTGTGGTCCGGGCCGCTGCGCAGGCGCTGCGGCCGCGTCCAACCGGCTTTTACGCGGCCTATTACGAGACGCTGAACTTCGCCTTCGACCTCCAGGCGCGGGCCGGTTTGCGGCGCTACTTCGCGGAGCTATACGCGCTCGGCGCGCTCGAGGAGATCCCGCCCGTCGAGCCGGAAGCGCTCCTCGCCGCCGCGTCCCGTTGATCGCTCCCGAGCTCGAGACGGAGCGGCTCCGCCTGCGCGCCCATCGAGCCGGCGATTTCGACGACTCGTTCGCCCTCTGGTGCGACCCGCGCGTGGTGCGCTATATCAGCGGGCGCACCTCGACACCGCAGCAAGCCTGGTCGCGCCTCATGCACTACGCCGGTCATTGGGCGCTGCTGGGTTTCGGTTACTGGGCGCTCGTCGAGAAGACGAGCGGCACGTTCGTGGGCGAGGCGGGGCTCGCCGACTTCCACCGCGAGATCGACGCCTCGATGCGCAACGTCCCGGAGGCGGGCTGGGTGCTTGCGCCGCGTTTCGCGGGCCGAGGGTATGCCACCGAGGCGATGCAGGCCGTGCTGGCGTGGAGCGACGCGCAACTGGGCGCGGCGCGCACCGCGTGCATGATCGATCCGCAAAACCTGGCATCGATTCGCGTCGCGGAGAAGTGCGGCTATCGCGAATTCGCCCGCACGACCTTCGACTCCGGGCCCGCGCTCTTCTTCGAGCGCCTGCGCCCCGCGCGCGCCGAGGGCTAGTACGAGGACGCTTTGAGCGTCGCGGGCCAAGGATTCGCGCCGGGCATGAGCCAGGTGGAGCCGTCGGCGTATTTGACTTGGCGCACCGCATAGAGCACGGCTGCGGCGCCGGCAAAAGGGTCCGTCGGGTCGGTCAAGCTGCCTTCGCCGTCGACGACGCAGTTTGGGCGCGACGCGTTGGCGTCTTGCACCGAACTCGGGCCGGCGATGAGCTGGCCCGTTGCGAAGCTTCCGAAGCGGCGAAGCGGGGCGACGCGCCGCAGAAATCCGTAGGCGTCGACCATCTGGAAATCGACGTCGACTTCGACGGCCGTTAACGCCGCGTTATTGACGAACGAAAGGCACGCGAGCCCCTCGCTTCCGTTGAAGCGCGACGCCGCGAACCCGTGCGTAATCGCGATCTGCGAAGCGCCGGCGTCCGCGTCCAGCGTCGCAGCGGCGAAAAGCAACGGGCGCCACGTTCCGGCGGACCCTTGCGACGCAGGATGCGAGGCCGAGGCGTCGATCAGCGAGTTGATCAATGCCGCGGAATCGACCCCGACGCTGACCGACGTACCGGAACTCTGCGAGGTGGTCGTCTGCGAACCGTCCGCGTTCGACGTCGTCGAAGACGACGAACTCGACGAGGACGCGACCGGAATCTGCGCGCCCGGAATCATCGAGGCGAGCGAGCTGAGAAAACTCGAGTGGTGTTTCGGCTGCGGCGCCGGCGCGGGCGGCGGCGGGCTCGGGAGCGCGAGCGGCGCGATGTCCGCAGGCCACGCTCCCGGCACGATCGCGTAGTCGAGCGCGAAGTACGGCGGCCCGATTTGGGCGTCGCTCGCGCCGACCGCGTGGAGCGCAGCACGCCCGTGCGATCCCAGCCAATACACGAGCGCGTCGCGGTCTCCCGGAGCGAGTGCCGCGATCTGGATCTCGATCGTTTCGAGCGCACCGCCGCTGGCATCCGAGGGTTGCGCTCGATCTGCCCAAGCCGCAAGTCCGTCGATCGGACCGCTGCGAACCGCGCTCAGGGCGGCGAGCAACTCCCGCGACGGCGGCGGCAACGGCGGATGCGTCAAGCTTTGCGCACCCGCGGCGCTGCCCAGCGTCAGCGCGAGAATGGCCGCCTGCGCGAAGACGTTTCGCTTCATCTTTTGCCGCCTTTTTTTGCGTCCGCGGGTCCGCCAGCCTGCCCTCCCGAAGCGCTTCCGGGGAGGGACGCAAGGTGAAGGCAGCTGCGGCTCAAGCGACATTCATCGCAATCCTGCGCTCGGCGTTTGCGGGCGAGCTTGCGGCAGCCCATGCGTACCGCGGACACCGCCGTTCGCTGCGCGACTTCACCGAGCGTGCGGTGATCCGGCGCATCGAGAACGAAGAGTGGGCGCACCGCGAGATCGTGGGCGAGATGCTTGCGGCCCTCGGCGCGCGACCGAGCCGGCTGCGCGACGTTTTCATGCGTCTCGTCGGATCCTCGATCGGACTGGCGTGCTTTGCCGGCGGCCGCTTCGTGCCGATGTATTTCGCGGGCCGCCTCGAGGGCAGCAACGTCCGAGAGTACGAAGCCGCGCTCGAGCGGGCGATCGAACTCGGACGCAGCGATTTCGCTACGCGGCTCGGCCACCTGGCCGACGTCGAGCGCGAACACGAAGCGTTCTTTCTCGGCGCCGTCGCCGGGCATCGCTGGCTGCCGTTGTTCCGGCGTACGTTCGGCTGGGGCGACGCGTCCTACAGCGCGACGTACGGTCCGCTGTCGGTTCCGAAGCGAACCCGGCGCAAGCCGGCGTAGACCGGGCCGCTGCCGCACGAATATCCGGCGAGCGTCCGATAGAACGTGACGCTCGTGCTGTGCGGATCGAGCACGTAGCGAGTCGGAATCCAAGCGTCGGAGGGCATCGAGCCGGCCCGCGCGCTCAAACCGGTTTCGTAGTAAAGGCTTTCGGTGTAGTCGTTGTAGAGCGTGAAGCCGACGCGCGCATCGCTTCCGCTCTGCGTGCACTCCACCGCGCGCCAGTAGACCCCGGGCAGCGAATCGTACATGACGAGTAAGCCGGGAGCGATGCCTCCGAAGACGCGCGGCGGAAGCCGCGCCCTGGCCGGCGCGAGCACGACGGCCTTGGGCGCCGGCTTCGGCGTGGCGTGCGGCGTCGGCCGCGGCGTCGCGGGATGGGGCGTGGGCGAATGCGGCGTCGCGACGGACGTCGCCGCGGCGCTCGCGGCCGGCCGCGCCGTCGCCCGCGGCAGCGCGCTCTTGTGCGGAGCGGGCGTCGCTCTTCTGGGGACCGGCGGCGGCCTGACGGCGTGGTGCGTGGCGCGCGGCAGCGCGGAAACGGCGGCGTGCGGCGACGGGCTGGCCAGCGCAACCTGCGGCGTTCCGCCCCGCGTCAGCGCGAAAACCCCGTAGCCGAGCAGCGCCACAACCGCGGCCGCGATCGCCGCGATGGCGCCGAGCCGGCGCCGCGGAGGCGGCGGAACGGGCGGCTCCGCTTGCGCGACCGGATCGGCACGCGGTGCACTCGGCTCCGGCGGCTCCGCAATCGGCACGGACGGCGTCGCGACCGGCTCGACAGCGGCAAGCGTCTCGTCGCCGGCGCGCTCGACGCTGGGAACGTCGACCCTTGCGGCAGGCTCAACCACGGGCGCGTCGTGCGCGGCGGAAGCAACGGTGAACGGCGTCGTCTGGGCAACGATCGGGCGGCCCGCTTCGTCCCACGTCGTGACGCGCAAGCGCCATTTCGAGCCGGGCCGCGCTTCGTGCGGCACGTCGACCTTTCCGAGCGTGATCTCGCTGGTCGACGTGCGCTCGTAGACCTCGACCGGCGTCGCCCCGCCGACGGCGTCGACGAGCTCGACTTGCTCGTCGTCTTCCTGGCCCGGCACCTTCGCGTACGAATATGAGATGGCGCCGCCCGGGACGATGCGCGAACCCACCGCGCCCCACGTTACCGTTAGCGCGCGCGGAGCGGCGGCCTGAACTCCCCCGGGCTGGGCTTCACCGGGTGCCGGCGCGAGCGACGGGAGCGTGTCGAGGATGCGCTGCACCAGCGCAACGAGGTCGTTGAGACGAGACTCGATCGGCGGCGTCATCGCGTCGAGCCAGTGCACCGAGCGGATGTAGAACTCGAGCCCATCCGACGGGACGACGTCCTCAATCCGGAAGGGCAGGATGATCTTCTCCCGGTTCGAGGCTAGTTCGAGTTCCCCCAAGACGGCGCGCGAACTATTGGCGTGTTCCGAAAAGACCAGCAAGACGATGCGGCTGTGCGAGATCGCCTGCACGATTTGCTCGCCGTACGGCTTGCCTGGCAGGGGATCGCGCGGTGCGATCCAGCAGCGAATTCCCGCGACCTCGAGTTTGGCGCAGGCCGCGTTGGCGACGAGCTTATCCGCCGAGGCGTGACAAATGAAAACGTCATGCGCCATGAAGCGCCTGAGGGGACGGGCTCGACGTTACAGCGCCCACCCCGCGGTTATACGTCGCCAGGCCGCGCCTTCTTGCCGCGAGGAGGCCGTCTTTTCGCTCCCTAAGGTCGAGACGTGGCTTCGTCGCTCAGCCGGACGTCGCTCCTTGCCGTATCGCTGCTCTTCGCGCTCGCCGCGCCGGCGCGCGCCGCACCGATTTTCCACGTCTCGGCCGACCGCCTCACGTTTTACAATAATCTCTTCGTGATGACCGGCTACGGCAACGTCCGGATCGACCTGCGCAACGGTTCGAAGGTCGCGGGCGACGCGTTCGTCATCGACTTGCGCCTTAACCGGTACGTCGTCGCCGGCAACGTTCGCATCACGACGCCGCAAGCGTCGTACGACGGCGCCGCGCTCTCGACCGACCTCGAGAACGGCACTTCGTACTTCGTCTCGCTCGCAGGCGCTCCGGAGCGTTTGACGTTTCGTGACGACCGCTTCTCGCAACCCGAACGCGGAGTTGAGGCGGCAGCCGACGCGTTCGCGTTCCCCGATCTCGAGCACAGCCCCGCCTCGCTGCTCGGACGCGGCGTGACGATCGGCGCCGGCACCTACATCCGCTTCGACGGGTGCCGCAGCCAGATCTTGGGCGGATTCAAATACTATTTTCCGCTGCCCGTTTGCTACATCAACTTCAGCGGCGACCCGAACCTCGCGCAGAACGCGCTGAGTGGCGCCAACGTCGGCGCTCAATATAAGTTCGCCGGAAACGCCAACGCGACGAGCTCCTTCTTACTCAACTACGACACGACCAGCAAACTCTACGGCGCGCTCGAGCAAAACGTCAGCTCGCCGGCGGGCTGGGCGGTTCTCGCCGTGAACTCGAGCGGCGATTCCGGCCAAACGCTCAGCGGCATCGCCTTCGCCCAAGCCGGGGCGGATCTCGGCGTGCGAGCCTCGAGTCAACTTCACTTCCTGACGACCGATGCGACGAACGATCTCGGCTCGTACGACTACTCCGACCTGGCGATTACTCAAGGCCTGCCGGCATCGTACCTGCAGCTGTACTACTCGTTTGCGAACGAGACGTCGCAAGGCCCGGGGCCGGGTTATGCCATCGGGACGTACGCTCCCGCGCATCCCTCGGCGCTCCAATTGGGTTTGCGCAGTTCAGACTTTAAGCTCGGGCCGCTCGCCTTCAACCTGGCGGGCGGCTACGGCCAGACGCACGACGCCTATGGACTCCAAACCTTCGGCGGCGTCACCTACACGACGCTCTGGTTCGACTATCTCGACGCCGCGCTGTTCGCGCCCGCCTTGCAGTTCGGCAGCCGCAGCAACCCGGGAGATCTTCTTTCGCTCGATCTCAAGGGCGAAGAGCAGCGGGAGTGGTTCTCACTGCCGCACTACACGAACTGGACGACGGGTTCGGCGACGCTGACGAAGTCGTTCGCCGGAAAAGCTTCGCTCAGCTTCGGGTACCAAATCGAGAACGTCGGCGACATCTATCCGGGAGCCCAGCGGCAGGCGTATCCCGCCTTTGCTCCGCCGCAAGCTCCGGGCTACGCGGCCTTCGAGGGCTTGGCGACGTTCCGCACCCTTTCGCTCGGCGCGACCTACACGCCGGGCGCGAGTTTGTCGCTGGCCGCGAGGATACAAAAACACACCGATTTCCCCGCGCCGATTCAAAACTTTTTCGCGCTCGCGCCGCTTCCCGTCCTCGGCGTGAACCCGTATCCGAACTACCTCGGTCAGCCGCCGTACGATCTCTACGTTGCAGCCCGTCTGCGCCTGAACCAGCAGCTCTCGCTCGACTTTCAGGATACGTACTTCTTCAGCTATCAAGGCCAGAATTGGAGCGGTCTGATTTTTCAGGTGCGGCCGTGAGCGTACGAGGGCGTTTCCCCGGTGCAATCGCGCTCGCGAGCGCGCTGTTGCTGTCGGGCGCACTCGCGCCCGTCCCATCGCGTCCGGCCTCGGCGGCAACCTTACGCATCGCCGCCCAGCTCCTCACCCTCGAAGCGGGCTACGTCTTCCTGACCAGCGGCGAGGCGTTCAAAACGGCCCCCGGCCTCACGCTCGTCGACGAGCGGGGTGCGCCGCTCAAGCTCGCTCCTCGCCTCGGCGCCTTCGTTCGCCTCACCTTCGATGAGGCCGGCGTGGTTGCGAAGATCGAAGTCGCCGCCGTTCCGTTCGCGGCCGAAGACCCGCCCGCGGCGGCCGCACGCTATTCGGTGGTGTCACCGCTCGCGCGCGCGACGGGGCCGACGCTCACTCAGTTGCGCAACGAACGGGTGACCGTGGCCTTTAGCGTGCAAGTCCCGACCACGACGCTCCCCGGCGACGGCGTCTACATGGAGACGAGCGAAACGTCTTGGAATCCGCTCGCGATCCGGCTCGACCGCATCGACTCGCAGCACTTCCGCGTCGTCCTGCGGGTGCCGGTCGGCAGCCGTTTCCGCTACCTCTTCACGCGCGGAAATTCACAGTCGATCGAGCGCGGGGCGAACGGTCTGCAGCGCCCGCCGCGCGCATTGCTCGTGCGCGACCTCGAGGGTCGCAACGTCTTCGACAAGGTCGAGCACTGGGGCGATGAAGTAGGCCTCGGTACCATCGCCGGACCTCAGGCGAGTCCCACGCCTTTCAACCCCGCGCCTTACCCGAATCTTCCGCCCGTAAAGATCAACCCGGCTTCGCCGCGCAACTAGCTGCCTATCTAGGTGACGAAGCTCAAGGGGCGCTCGCGCCGCGTCAGGAGCCAGTCGGCATTCTCGACGAGCGCGGCGCGTCCTAAATCGCGCACGACCTCACGACCGGCCTCGGAATTCGGCTCGGGCATGGCGGCGAGGCGGCGCTTGGCGCGATCGAAGACGACGAACATCCGCTCGTAACGCCGCACGTTTTGGGCGAAGCCGCGCTTGTCGCAATAGTTCGAGATCAAAAGCGCGACCGCCGCATACAGCGCTAGCGCGCCGGTCGAAAGCCGGACGAGTTCGGCGTGATGGCCTCCGGCAGCTTTCGCATCGGGCGAACCGCGGTCGAACGTACGGAATGCTTCGCTCCAGCCCGAGGCATCCCAGCGCGTTTGAGCGGCCGCGGCCCCTTGCGCGTTCGAGCGCAACCACTCGGCCAAACCCGAGGGGAGCGACGCGGACTTCGCCAGCGCCGTGAAGTTCGCCGCGACCAGGTGCGGCAAACCCGGCAGATACAGGAGCACGAAGGCCGCGATGCTGACCGCGATCGCCGCCCAGAACGTCAGGCGCGACGCGAGCTGCAGCCGGCCGAGCCACAGCTCCTCGCGCCGCGGCTTGACTTTGAAGTAACTGGTCTGTCCGTCGATCCAATCGCGGCAGCGCGCATCCGAAACGCTGCCGGGGGCGTACGCATCCGCGAAGGCGAGGTACGCATAGCGCAGCGCAAAACGGATCCATTGGAGATCCTTCTGTTGCATCCCGAGGTAGCAGCGGTCGGCCTGATCGTCGCGCAGCCCGGCCCCGAGCCAGGCCGACTGAACGCGCAGACCTTCGCTCAGGGCGCGATAGTCCTGATAGCGGTTTTCGTAGTCGAAGCGCTGGGCGACTTTATACGCGACGAAGGCGACCGGAAACATCGCGTATTTGAACCACTGCACCGAGGTGTACTGCGCCGCGGTCGCGACGATTGCGATCACGTAGAGCGCGTAGAGAAAGCCGAAGGTCCAGCGCTGGAGCCCGTCCGCTGCCGCACTCGTGCGTTCGCGCAAACCGTCCATCGTCGCGGGAAAAGCGCCGCCGTCGAAACGCGTCAGATCGGCGTTGTAACGGTCGAGGCGGCGCAACGACTCGGCGAAGTCGTTCTCCGACGGCTCGTCGTCGTAGAAGCGCTGCGGGAAGAGTTTGACCGTGTCGAAGGCGTTGGCCGGCGGTTCCGCGCCGCCGCACGGCGTGACGATTTGATAAACCGGACCGGCGTCCGGAGCGTAGCGCAGGCGCGTCAGCGGCGTTCCGTCCGCGAGCACGCCCGACATGCGAACGTTGACCACCTCCGCGGGACCGCCGCTCCCTTTTCCCGGCTCTTGATCCCAGAAGGCGACGACGAGGTGGCTATGGTGCGCGACGAACATCGCCGCTTCGAAGCGGCCACGCGCAGCGTCCTTTGCCAGCGACGCGACCTCGACTCGCGCGCAGTCCGCGACCGCCGCGAGAAAGCGGTCGCGCGATTCGCCCTCGGCGAATTCGGCGGCACACTCGGCGGCGGGCATCGCCAGGCAGCCGATCACGGGGACGCCGCGCGCGAACGCCGTCTCCGCGGCCAGCGTCTCGGCGCCCGCCGAAAGCGGCGTCATGACGACGAGCGGCGTGTTCGGATTCGCCGCCGCCAGCGCCGCGAGCAACGCGTCGAACTCGGCGCGCAGACGCGGCTCGTGCTCCGGCACGAGGTCGCGGTGACCCGTCACGCCGATGACGAGCGCAATCCGATCGAGCGGAATCGCAGCGGCACGCATCGCTTGGCAGTTTCGCGCGGCCAGGCATCCTCCCCGGCAAACCCGAAGCGCGCCGCGTCATGCCACGCCCAGCCGCGCTCGCACGCGCGCTCGCATTGCTGCTCGCAAGCGCTCCGGCTGGAGGGCATCCGGCGGCTGCTTCGGAGCGAGCGCTGCTGAGCGTCGCGGTATTCGGCGGCCCCTCCCCGCTCTACGTCCTGTGTCCGCCTTCGGCAAAGAAGCGCAGCGATTGCCTCCCGGGCGGGGATCGCGTCGCGGGAGCTGCCGTGCTCGCCGAGGTGCGGGCCGCGGCCTTCGAGCCCGGGGTGGAGCGCATCGTCGTCTTCGTGGCCGGTTATCACACGAATCTGCTCGGCGGCCGCGCCGATGCGCGGGCCATCCAAAAGGTGCTCGGTCCGCGTTTCGCGGTGGTCCACGTCGACTGGGGTTCGCATGGGACGACCACCGGCTACGAGGCGGACGGCGCCGCGGCGAAACGCCAAACGCCCGCCTTCGCCGCGTTCGTCACCGACCTGCACCGGGCCGTTCCCGAACGCGAACTCGACGTGTACGCGCACAGCATGGGATCGCGACTGGCCGCCGGTGCGATGGCGACGGTGAAGCCCGCGGGCGACGGGAAAGCGATCGTCGTCGAGACGGTCATGGCCGCACCCGATCTGACGCTGCACGACTACGAGCGTGCGATTTTGCGAACGCCCGAACCGTTCGGACACGTCACGATCTACGTCTCCAAACACGACAAAGCGCTGCTCGTCTCGACCGTCGTGCACTTCCATCACCGCATCGGGCAGCTAGCGGTCTGGCACAGCGCGGTCGCCAACACCTCGGTCGTCGACGCCTCCAACGCCGACGAAGGCGGCCTCGGCCACGGCTACGCCATTCACAACGCCGCCGTCATCCGGGACATCGGCGACACCTTCATGCACGTGCCCACGCCGCATCCCGGCTGGGTGCGCCTCAGCCCCGCGACGGTGCTCTGGACTCTCGTTCCCGCGCGCGTCCCGGCGACGATCGGTGCGCAAAGTTGAAGCGCCTCGTTTTCGTCGCGATGCCGTTCGGTAAGAAACGCGACGCGCGGCAGCCGTACGAGATCGACTTCGACCGGGTGTACGAACTCGGCATCAAGCCGGCGTTCGAAGGCCTGCCGGTCGATTACATCCGCGCCGACGAAGAGCGCGGCGGGGGCATGATTCATCTTCCGATGTTCGAACGCTTGCTGCTCGCGGAGATCGCAATCGTCGACGTGACCAGCGAGAACGCCAACGTGTTCTACGAACTCGGCGTGCGGCACGCGGCGCGGCCGCACTCGACGATCATCCTGCGCGGCGGTGACGGCGGCTTGCCGTTCGACATCAACATGATGCGCGCGGTCACCTACAAGCTCGATGGCGGCATCCTCTCCGAAGCGGCGGGAGCCGAGCTTGCGAAGGCGCTCGCCGCGCGGCTCGAAACCGCGCTGTCCGCCGTCGAGAGCAAGGACAGCCCGCTTTTCCAACTGATCCCATCGTATCCCGGAATCACGCTACCGGCCCACGCGGCCGAGACGTTTCGCGAGCGCGAGCAGCAGCTTGAGACGTTTCGGCGGCGGCTCGCCGAAGCGCGCCGGCGCAAGTCGGAAGGGCTCGCGGAGATCATTGCAGTCGAACAGGAGCTCGGCGAGATCAGCGAAGCGAACGCCGAACTCGTCATCGACCTCGTGCTAACTTACCGCGACGCCGGTACGCAGGCGGCCTTCGAACGGCTCATCGCACTCGTCGAACGGATGCCCGAATCGCTGCGCGCGCGCTCGGTTCCCGTGATGCAACAGTACGCGCTCGCGCTCAACCGCCGCAATCAAGGCAGCGATCGGCACCGCGCGCTCGAGGTTCTCGAGAATCTCTGCGCGCAAAACGGCGAGACGGCCGAGACGTGCGGTATCGTGGGACGAATCTACAAGGACTACTCGAACGAAGCGCGCCGCGCGGGGCAAAAGGCGCGCGCCGCGGGGCATCTGCTGGCCGCGATCGACTACTATCGGCGCGGCTTTAACGCCGATCCGCGCGACTTCTATCCCGGCGTCAACTTGGCCACCGCGCTGACCATGGAGGGCAGCCCGGAGTCGAGCGAAGAGCTCAAGCGCATCCTCCCCGCGGTCGCGTTCGCCGTCGCGCGGCGCGACGCGCTCGACAAGAACAACTACTGGACGATCGCGACGCTGCTCGAGGTCGCGGTCCTCGGAGACGATTGGCCGGCCGCCAATCGCGCGCTGGCGCGCATGCTGGCACTGCCCGATCTCTCGCCCTTCGACCTGCAATCGACCGCTCGTCAACTGGCGACCGTGAGAAGCTACGAATCGCGCGACGTCGATCCGGCCGAACTCGACAAGATCGTTCTCGAGCTGCTGGCGAACCTTCCGCCCGAATCCGTCGGCGCCGTCTTGGAGCCGCTGCCGGACGACACCCTCAAAGCCTACCGCGGCGCGCTGGGCGAACCGGGCCTTGCCGCGCTCGCGCCGCAGCTCGCTCCCGAACTCCTCGCGAAACTGCAAAACGCCTAGCGATCTTCCACGCTTACGCCGTCAAGTGCGCTCGCAGGAAGCGAAGCGTGCGTAGCCACGAGTCCTCCGCCGCGCGCGGTTCGTACGCCTCGCGCCGCTCGTCGGCGAAGGCGTGTCCCGCGCCCTCGTAGATCTCAATGTCGTGCGCCGGGCGGAGTCCGCGTTCGAACGCGCGCACCCGTTCGACCGGAATGCCGTGGTCGGCGGCACCGTAGCTCGCAACGAGCGGGACGTCGACGGCCTCGCCTTCGATCTCGGCTAAGCCGTACCAGGCCGCGATCGCACGGAACGTCGCGCCGTAGCCTACCGCACGCGCGGTCGCAATCCGGCCGCCCATGCAGAAGCCCGCGAGGCCGACCATTGCCTGCGGGTGACGTTCGCGAAGCCAGGCGACGCTCGAGCTCAAGTGCGCGTCGATGCCGGCCGGCTCGAGCCTCCGCGCGAAGGGAACGAACGTGGCGGGTTCGCTCACCCCGTCGCCGTCGGCCGCGCCGAGCCCGGCATAAAGGTCCGGCACGAGCGCGACAAACCCCGCACGCGCGAAACGCTCGGCTGCCGCGCGCATCGACGCGTCGACGCCCCAGAGGTGCATCGCAAGGACGATCGCCGGCGTGCCGGCCTGCGTCGAGCCGGGCGTTGCGCAGTAGGCGGGAAGCGTTGCGCCGCCGCTCGCGATCTCGATGCGCGTGCCAAGCGGGCTCGCCTCGCCGTTCGTCATGCTTGGGATTTTGCAAGATCCGGCGGGCACGTCAAAGCACGTTTGTCATTGCACGCGCACCGCGCGATGCTGTATGGTCGGCGCACGGCATCGAGTTGCGCTCGCGCGCGTATTCTGCCTGGACGCACCGTTCCCGAGCTGAAGTTCTCGCAGCGGTCCGCGCTCGAGCGCACCGCCCGCGTCATCGCGCGCTCCGCCTGGAAGACGGGCCCCGCCCTCGCGCCGTTCGTCTTGACACAGCCTTTCGTGTGCTATATAGTTAACCCAATGGTTAAATATTCGGACAGGCTCGACGAGGTTTTCGCGGCGTTGTCCGACCCCACGCGACGACACATCGTCGAACGCCTCGCGCGTGCCGACGAGCTTACGGCCGGTGCCATCGCGGCGGATTTCTCCATCTCGCTGCCGGCCGTCTCGAAACACCTCAAAGTGTTGGAGCGCTGCGGTTTATTGCGCCGCAAGGTCGTCGGGCGCGAACACCACTGCCGCCTGAACCCGCGCGCGATGCGCAGGGCAGCTACGTGGCTCGAAGCGCAAGAACGCTTTTGGAACGCGAGCTTCGACAAGCTCGACGAACTGCTCTCACGGACGGCCGAATAAGGACGAACGATGCACGAAACTCAACTTTCCGGCACGCCTAAACTCACCATCCGGCGCACCTTCGCCGCGCCGCGGGCGCGCGTGTTCGAGGCTTGGACCAACGTCGAGATGTTTCGCCAATGGATCGTGCCGGACGGGCGTTTGACCGACGTGCGTTGGGACCCGCAGGAAGGCGCTACGTTCCGCATCGCGATGATCGTTTCGAGCGGAGAGGAGTGGGCCGTCGGCGGTACGTTTTCCGAAGTGCGCGCTCCCGAACGGCTCGCCTTCACCTTCCGCTGGGAAGAAGACGACCCGGCCGACGAGCGCGATACCTTCATCACGGTCGAGTTGCTCGATCGGCAGCAGCACACCGAAATGATCTTTACGCACGAAGGTCTTCGCGACGAGGCCTCGAGCGAGAATCACCGCGGCGGTTGGACCTCGTGGTTCGACAGCCTCGATCGCAGGCTCGCGGCCTGACTCGACGCGACCACGAAACTTAAGGAAAACAACGATGAGCGATAACGAGAGCGGAACGCGCGAGAGCGCACGACCCGCGATGGAGACGCCGCCGATCGTATCGGCGCCCGCGTGGCAGGCCGCGCTCGACGCGCTGCTGGTGAAGGAAAAAGCCTTGACCCGCGCGCGCGATGCCTTGGCCGCCGAGCGCCGGCGGATGCCGTGGCTCGAGGTGGACCGGCGCTACGAGTTCGAAGGGCCGCGGGGGAAAGCCGGCCTGCTCGATCTCTTCGAGGGCCGCCCGCAGCTCGTGGTCTACCGCGCCTTCTTCGAACCCGGCGTGTACGGCTGGCCCGAGCACGCCTGCATCGGCTGCTCGCTGATGGCCGACCAAGTCGCCGACGTCGCGCATCTCAACGTTCGCAATACGACCTTCGCCTACGTCTCGCGCGCGCCGCAGCCGGAAATCGCGCGCGTAAAGGCGCGGATGGGCTGGACGATGCCCTGGTACACCATCACCGACGGTTTCGACAAAGACTTCGGCGTCGACGAATGGCATGGCACGAACGTCTTCTTCCGCGACGGCGAGCGCGTCTTCCGCACCTACTTCGTCAACAGCCGCGGCGACGAGGCGCTGGGCAGCACCTGGAGCTACCTCGACCTGACTCCGTTGGGACGTCAAGAAGAGTGGGAAGACTCGCCCAAGGGCTATCCGCAGTCGCCGCCCTACGCCTGGTGGAACTGGCACGACGAGTACGGCGCCCCCAAGGACGGCGACTGAGCGCCGCCCTCGAGGTCGTCGTCAAAGGGAACGCGCGCTAGCGGTAGTAGGGTCCCGGCACCACGTCGATGCGCGTCGCGTTGATCGCGCCGTTACCGCCGCGCACGCCGTACACGTAGATGTGCATGCCGGGCTGCAAGCGCGTACCGGTCGGATTGATCACCGTCCCGTCTTTGAGAAAGATGTTGCGGCCGTCCTCGAGACGCACGTTCGTGCCGTTCACGACCGCAATCGTTCCCTCGGTCTGACGGTTCGGATTGCTTCCGCCGGGCGGGTTGTAGCCCGCGTTTCCCATCAGGTCGATGCGCGTCGCGTTGATCGCCCCGTTGCCGCCCCGGACGCCCCACACGTAGATCTGCATCCCCGGCTGCAACCGGGTTCCGCTCGGATTGATGACGGTGCCGTCCTTGAGGAAGATGTTGCGGCCGTCTTGGAGTTTGATGTTCGTCCCATTCACGACGGCAATGACGCCGGAAGTCTCCCGCGAACCGTTCGAGTTGTAGTTGTAGTTTGGCGGGTAATTTTGCGCGACCGCGCTAGCCGTGCCGCCGGCAAGCGTTGCAACGAAGACTAAGAGAAAGCCGATCGACTTCATTGTCGTCCTTTCGAAGAAAACTGGGGTAGGACCGGCGACCTGGGCCGACCTATACGGGTCTCATGAAAATCCCGGCGCTTGCGTTCCTCCTTTCGACGCTGAGTCTTTTATGGGGCGCTCCGTCGCAGCTCGCCGGTGCAGCCACTGCTGCAGCTGCCGCTTCACCTTTGCCCGCCGGGACGTTCGCTTACACACAGAGCCGGGCGCTCGATCTCCAAGTGGCTTCGCGCATGCCGCGCGACGCGAGCGTCGTCGAGGAGGTTAGCTTCACCCCGGCCGGCGGCCAGGGCCGCATCCACGCCGACTTCGTCCTGCCGGGCAGCCCGAACGGCAGTGCGGTCCTCTTCGTTCACTGGCTCGGCGAAGATCCAAAGACCACGAACCGCACCGAGTTCATGCCGGACGCGCTGGCGCTCGCGGCAAAGGGGACGACCTCGCTTCTCGTCGACGCTCCCTGGGCGCAGCCCGACTGGTTCGAGAAAGCGCGCGCGCCGGCGAGCGACTACGCCGACTCGATCGCCGAAGTGAAGAATTTGCGGCGTTCGCTCGACGCGCTGCTGGCGGCGCCCGGCGTCGACGCGAGCAAGCTCGCCTACGTGGGGCACGACTTCGGCGCGATGTACGGAGCCGTGCTCAGCGGCGTCGATCCGCGTCCCGCCTACTACGTGCTCGCGGCCGGAACGACGACTTTCAGCGAGTGGTTTCTGCTCGGTCCGAAACCCGCCGATGAGGCCGCCTACGTCGCGTCGATGCAGCCCCTCGATCCGCTCCTCTACTTGCGCGCGTCCAGAGCGCGCGGTTTTCTCTTGCAGTTCGCGGAACGCGACGCGTACATCTCAACGGCCAAAGCGCGGGCTTTTGCCGAGGCCGCGCCCGAACCGAAGCGCGTCGTCTTCTACGACGCGGATCACGCGCTCGCCGTGCCGGTCGCGCGCGAAGACCGGATCGCTTGGCTCGACGCGCGCTTCGGCCAGTAACCGAAATCCCGCCCGTGCCCCGGCGCGAGTCGCTCTCTGCGGAGCAGGCGCGGCGCATCGCTCTCGCGGCTCAAGGCTTTGCCGAAGCGAAGCCGGCGCGACCGGGAGCACGGAACCTGCGTGGAGTTTTCGGCCGGCTGGGCATCGTGCAGATCGACAGCGTGAACGTGCTCGTGCGTTCGCACTATCTGCCGCTATTTTCGCGCCTGGGGCCGTACCAACGCCCGCTTCTCGAACGGGCGGCCTACGGCAAGCGGCGCCAGTTATTCGAATACTGGGGCCACGAAGCGTCGTTCCTTCCGCTGCCGACGCAGCCGCTCTTGCGCTGGCGCATGGAAGAGGCAAAGCTCGGCTTGGGAACGTGGAAGCGCGTCGAGCGAATCGCGCGCGAGCAGCCCGCCTTGATCGGGCGCATGCTCCGGACGATTCGGGAAAAAGGCCCGCTGGCGGCTTCCGATTTCGACGGCGCGCGGGGCAGCGGAGGCTGGTGGGGCTGGAGCGAGGCGAAGACCGTCCTCGAATTTCTCTTCTGGTCGGGCGCGATTACCACCGCGCATCGCCGGAACTTCGAGCGCGTGTACGACTTGAGCGAGCGCGTCCTCCCCGCCGAAATCGTCGACGCGCCCACCCCGCCGCGCGCCGACGCCCAGCGCGAGCTCGTGCGAATCGCGGCGCGCGCACTCGGCGTCGCAACGGAAACGGACCTGCGCGACTACTTTCGCTTAGGGCCGAGCGACGCGCGCGCGCGCGTGGCCGAGTTGGTCGAAAGCGGCGAACTCATTCCGGCCGCCGTCGAGGGGTGGAAGCCGCCGGCCTACCTGTTCGCCGGCGCGCGCCGCCCCCGCAAAGTCGAGGCGCGCGCGCTGCTCTCGCCCTTCGATTCGCTGGTTTGGGACCGGGCCCGCGCCGAACGGCTCTTCGGCTTTCGGTATCGCATCGAGATCTACGTCCCCGCGCACAAGCGCGTTCACGGATACTACGTCTTGCCCTACCTCCACGGCGATCGGCTCGCGGCGCGGGTCGATCTCAAGTCGGACCGCGCCCGAAGCGTCCTCATGGTGCGAAACGTCCACCACGAAGCGCACGCGTCGCGCGAAACCAAAGCCGGTCTGCGCGCCGAACTGCGCTCGCTGGCCGATTGGCTGGAGCTCGAACGCGTCGAGTTTTCGCGCTAGACGCCGCCGCCCGCGCGCTTAGGGAACCTGGTGCGTGTCGCTGGGATCCTGGGGCGGCGTCTTGATCGAGAACAGCTTGAGTCCGCCGCTGTCGGTCAGGCCACCGTGCGTCGTGCCCTTCGGAATGATGACGAGCGTGCCGGCGGCGAGCGGGACTTGCTTGCCGCCGAGCCACTCGCTGCCGGAACCGCCGATCACCACCTGAATCTCGTTCGCGTCGGCGTGATAGTGCTTGAAGATGGTGCCCATCTGCACGGCCGCCGTCGCACCGTCCGTGACGACCAGCGTCTTGCTGCGCAGGTTTGGCGTCGCCGGATTGGCCGGCGGCAGACTATCGAACGTCACCGCCGAGAGGTCGATGACGGCGGGTTGCAGTGCGGCGGCAGCGGCGCCGGCGGGGCGCGGTCCCCACGCGGCCAGTACGCCTAAGGCAAAGGCTACGGCGGCAACGGCCGCGGTGCGAAAAACGTTTTTCATACGGGAGGCTACTTCGCGTAGCTTATCTTCCCTGCGCTGCCTAGCAGCCGTCGCTCGTGGCGTTGCTGATATAGAAGTTGAAGTCGTTGGCGGTCGCGTAGTTGCTGCGCTGAAGGTTTAGCGCCTGGACCGGATAGACTAGGTTCGTACAGAGCACGAGAAAGCCCGTGGCCTGGTGGTCGTAGATGGGATCTTCGGGATTGTCGTAGACGTTCGCTTTGGCGACGTTCTGGGCGGCGGCTACGACCGTGCTGTTATAGTACTGGATTCCATTTTGGGCGATGTAGTCGACCGTTCCGGCGCCGATCGCCGTCGTGTTGGAGAGTGCGACGCTCGATCCGCCGTTGAAGGCGGTTCCGTTCTTCTGATACTGGCCGATCGTCGTCGTGGTGACGCGCGCGCCGACCCCTTCGAAGTACAGGCCCACGCCGGTCTGCACGCCGTTCGGGTCGAAGGTGCCGTCCGCGTCGTGGTTGCCGATGCGCGAGATGGCGAGTTGCGCGACGCTCAGGTTTTGCGTTCCGATGGCGAGCACGCCGAACTGATTCGCGTCGACGATCGAGTCGCGCGCGACGACCGCGCCGTTCGCGCTCGCATCGAGGTAGATTCCAATGTCGCAGCCGGCCGCGTTCACCTTGGCGTTGGAAACCGGTCCGACCACCGCCGCCGTCAGCGTGACCGTACCGCGACCCGGAAAGTTGAAGGTCAAGGCGGTACACGCCGGCGCGACGGTCGCGATCGAGGAAAGGGCGCGCGTCGTCGCCGCCGCGCGCAGGACGTCAGGCCCGAACGCGAACGGAGCGCGGGCACGCTCGGTGCCGGCAGCCCGCACGGATGCCGCGGGCCGCTCGGCGACGGCGGGTGCGACCGCCGTTGCCGCACCGGAACAGCCGGCGACAGCGAAAGCACACGCCGCGAGGCTCGAGACGGACAGTGTCCGGAAGACGGACATGGGAAAACTCTCCTCTAGCAAGCTTGACCGGAAACCGGTCAAGCTACCTCGACGCTTCACCCCGCACCGGGGTCAAAGCCTCCAAGTGTAGGCCGATGTAAGCTGCCCCGCAACGCCGGAGGCCCGCCGGTGGTATCTTCGTATATGATGAAGACTCGAAACCGGTTCCGCGCCCTCCTCACCCCGCTCCTCGGCTTCGGGCTCGTGCTAGGCACGCTTGGCGCGAGCTTTCCCGACCCGCCCCCGGCCGCGCCGCCCGCTTCCGCGAGCGAGCACGTCGTCCTGGCCGGCGGCTGCTTCTGGGGAATGGAGGCGGTCTTCGAGCAGCTCAAGGGCGTCTCGCGGGTCGTTTCCGGCTACGCCGGGGGCTCGGCGGCGACCGCGCACTACGAGATCGTGAGTACCGGGACGACCGGCCATGCGGAGTCCGTCGACATCACCTTTGACCCGCACGTCATCAGCTTCGGCCAGATCCTCAAGGTCTATTTTTCGATCGCGCACGACCCGACGGAGCTCGACCGGCAAGGTCCGGATTCCGGCACGCAATACCGCTCGTCGATCTTCTACACGAGCCCCGAGCAGCAGCGCACGGCGCTCGCCTACATCAAGGAACTCGAATCGGCGAAAGTCTTCTCGAATCCGATCGTGACCACGGTCGTCCCGCTGAGGGGCTTCTATGCGGCCGAAGACTACCACCAGCACTTCGTCGCGCGCAATCCCTACTATCCCTACGTCGTCTTCAACGACGCGCCGAAACTCAAGGCGCTAAAAGCCGAATATCCTCAACTGGTCGCAACGCGCTGACGCGCGCCGTCAGTTCGCCTTCGGGTCGAAGTCGAGCGCGAGCGAGTTGATGCAGTAGCGCTGTCCCGTCGGGGCCGGGCCGTCGTCGAAAACGTGGCCGAGGTGCGAGCCGCATTTCGCGCAGACGGCTTCGGTCCGCACCATTCCGTGCGAACGGTCTTCCTTGAGTTCGACGGTCCCGGCAGCGACCGGTGCGCTAAAGCTCGGCCAGCCGCTCCCGCTATCGAACTTCTCGTCGGATTCGAAAAGCTCCGCACCGCAGCCGCCGCAGCGATACGTTCCGTCGGCTTTGTTGTGGTTGAGTTCCCCGCTGAAGGGCGGCTCGGTTGCGGCTTGTCGCAAGACGGCGTACCGCTCGGGATCGAGCGCCTCGCGCCATTCCAATTCGGATTTCTCGATGCGGTTCATGCCGGCTAGGTTCGCCCCCCGCGCGCCGCGTTCCGGGTTCACATCATGCGAAAACCGTGGGCCGAGGGACCGCCCGCTTCCACGCGCTCCGGGGCGCGCTCCGGCGCCTTCATCCACGGCATCAAGCCGCGCAATTTCTTGCCCACCTGCTCGATCGGATGGCCGGCCCAGGTGGTGCGGAAATTCTTGAAGCGAGGCTTGCCCGCGGCGTGTTCGGCGACCCACTCGCGCGCAAACGCTCCCGATTGAATGTCGGCCAGGATTTTACGCATCGCGTCTTTGGTTTGCGGGGTGACGACGGCGTCGCCGCGCGTGTAGTCGCCGTACTTGGCCGTGTTGCTGATCGCATCGCGCATGCCCTCGATGCCGCGTTCGTACATCAAGTCGACGATCAGCTTGACCTCGTGAAGACACTCGAAGTAGGCCATCTCGGGCGCATATCCGGCCTCGACCAGCGTTTCGAAGCCGGCGGTTACGAGCCGCGTCAGGCCGCCGCAAAGCACCGCCTGTTCGCCGAACAAATCGGTTTCGGTCTCTTCCTTGAAACTCGTCTCGAGCACGCCGGCTCGTCCGCCGCCGATGGCGCTCGCGTACGCCAGGGCGACGTCGCGCGTGTCGCCCGCCGGATCTTGCGCGATGGCGATGAGGCACGGCGTTCCGCGGCCCGCCTCGTATTCGCTGCGCACGAGCCGGCCCGGCGCCTTCGGTGCGACCATGAAGACATTGGCGTGCGCCGGCGGAGCGATCGTTCCGAAGTGGATCGCGAAGCCGTGCGCGAACGCAAGGTACGCGCCGGGCCGCAGATTCGGGGCGACCGACGCCGCGAAGATTGCCGGCTGCTCTTCGTCGGGGGCGAGCATCATGACGATGTCGGCCCGGCGCGTCGCGGCCTCAACCGCGTCGTATGTGATGCCGTCTTCGGCCGCGGCGTGCCGCGAAGGCGAGCCGTCGCGCAGCCCGACGACGACCTCGTGTCCGCTGTCGCGAAGGTTCCGCGCGTGGGCGCGGCCCTGGCTGCCATAGCCGATAATCGCAATCGTTTTTCCGCGTAGTGTCTCCGGCTTCGCGTCGCCGTCGTAGAGGGCATTCATCGGGACATCTCCTTGTCGTCGTTGCAGAGGCGTTGAAGTTGGGCATCGAGACGGCGCAGTGCGTCGGGCGCGCCGGTCAGATCGAAGGTCGCTCGGAAGCGCTCGTCGTGCGCCCGCACGTCGACGCGCGTGTAGGCGCAACCGAGCCGTCCGATGAGGCCGACGATCCGCTCCAGCACGCGCCAGTCGTGCAGTTCGAAGGTCAAGCTCATGCGAACACCGGCTCGGCCGCGGATTCGCTCGGCCCGAGCGCGTCGTGGACGCTCGCTCCGGGCGGAATGAGCGGCCAGCAGTTCTCGGCGGGGAAACAGGCGCAGTGCAGGAGCATCGCTTCGCGGGTCCCGAGAAAGCGCTCGAGTGCACCGTCGAGCTGCGCGGGTTCCGAAACGCTTTCGGCGCGCAGGCCGTAAGCGCGCGCGATCGCGACGAAATCCGGGTTGTCCGACAAGTCGGTCGCGGAGTAGCGTTGTTCGTAAAAGAGCTCTTGCCATTGCCGCACCATGCCGAGCCGGCGATTGTCGATCAGCAAGATCTTCACCGGCAAGTCGTAACGCCGCAGGGTGGCGAGTTCGCTCAGCGACATTTGGAAGCCGCCGTCGCCGACGACCGCCACCACGTCGCGTCCGGGATGCGCGAACTGCGCGCCGATTGCGGCGGGCAGACCGAAACCCATCGCACCGAGGCCCGCCGAGGTCAAGAAAGCGCGCGGGTCCGCGGCGCGCTGCCGCTGAGCCGCCCACATCTGATGCTGCCCCACGTCCGTCGCAACGATCGCATCCGCCGGTAGCGCGGCGAACAGACGGTCGAGCACGGCGGTCGCCGACAGGTCGTTTTCCGGAGCTCGATCGACCGGCAACGCGCCGCCGAGCGAACGCGCCCGTTCGGCCCAGTCGCCGAATGCCGGCACGTCGCTCGCACCCAAGCGGCGCAGCAAGTGGGTCAGCGTCTCGCGCAGATCGCCGTGCAGCGCGACCGCGGCCGGCACGATCTTTCCGATTTCCGAAGCGTCGATGTCGGCGTGGATGAAACGCGCGTTGCGCGCGAACTTGTCGGGACGTCCCGTCACGCGATCGTCAAAGCGCATGCCGAGGGCTAGGACCACGTCCGCCTCCGCGACGGCGATGTTGGCGGCTTTCCAACCGTGCATGCCGAGCATGCCCAGAAAGCGCGGGTCGCCGGGTGCGGCGCACCCGAGTCCGTTGATCGTCGCGGTGTGCGGCAGGTCGAGCTGCGCGCAGAGCTTGCGGAAAAGATACGTCGCACCGGCGCTGCGCACGCCGCCCCCCGCGATCGCCACCGGCCGCCGTGCGCTCCGTAGGAGCGCGATCGCTTCGTCGAGCGCCGCTTCCTCGGGCCGCAAAGGCGTGGTCGCGGCGGGTCGCGGCGCGAACGGATCGAAGGCGGCGACCGCCGCTTTCAAGACGTCTTGCGGAATGTCGACCAGCACCGGCCCGGGCCGCGGGCCGCGCGCGACCCGAAAGGCGGCGCGGAGGGTCCGCTCGAGGGCGGCCGTTTCGCGAACGCAGACGCTGCGCTTGGTGACCGGACCGGCAATCGAAGCGACATCGGCTTCTTGAAAAGCGTCCGTGCCCATGACCGCCGTGCGTACCTGACCGGTGATGGCCACGATCGGAATCGAATCCATCTGCGCGTCGAGGAGGCCGGTGATGAGGTTCGTCGCTCCGGGCCCCGAGGTCGCGACGCAGACCCCGACGCGCCCGCTCGCGCGTGCGTAACCGCCCGCGGCGAAGGCGGCGCCCGCCTCGTGCCGCGTCAGCACGTGCAACAAGCGATGGCCGAGCAGCGCGTCATACAGCGGCATGATGGCCCCGCCGGGGTACCCGAAGATCGTCTCAACGCCTTCGTCGGCGAGCAGATCGAGGACGAGGCGTGCGCCGGTCGACTGGCCGGTCTCGAGCACCGTGAGCTCCCTTTCAAAAACAAAAGCCCCCCGCCGGCTGGCGAGGGGCTTCCGCGTATGTCGTGTTCCCGAGTCCTACGCGATAGCTCTCCGTCGCCCAACCGATGGCTGGCGAATAAGGCTAACTACGAGTACGAGAAGTGCGCGGAACATCTGAGGCTGTGTGTACCACGCGCCCGGGCGCCAAGTCAAGTGTTCGGCGGCAGGAAACAATCCTTGACGCCCCAAGCGAGAAGACTGCGCATGAACTATTTTATCCGGCGCCCGATTTTCTCGGCTGTCTGTTCGATCGTCATCCTGCTGGTCGGGCTGGTCGCGATCCCGACGTTGCCGGTCTCGCAGTATCCGCAGATCGCCCCGCCCACCGTCTCGATCGGGGCAAGCTACGTCGGCGCCAGCGCGGCGACCCTCGAGGCAACGGTCACCACGCCGCTCGAGGAAGCGATCAACGGGGTCGCCGGCCTCCGCTACATGACCTCCACCAGCACGAGCAACGGCGTCGTGACGATCACCTGCGTCTTCAACCTCGGGACGAATCTGGACATCGCGGCGACCGACGTCCAGGCCGCGGCCAACGGCGCTCTCGGCCTTTTGCCGGCAGCCGTTCGGAACACCGGGCTCACGATCCGCAAAAACTCCGGCTCCTTCGTCATGGCTTTCGGCGTCTACTCGGATTCGCCGCGCCTCACCAACCTCTACGTCGCGAACTATACCGACGTCAACTTGGTCGACGCTCTCAAGCGGGTCAAGGGGGTCGGCGACGTGCGCGTCTTCGGCGATCGCAAGTACGCGATGCGGCTTTGGCTCGACCCCAAGCGCCTGGCGGTGAACGGGCTCACCGCCGACGATGTCGTGAACGCCCTAGCCGCACAAAACGTGCAGATCGCGACGGGCTCCTTCGGGCAGCCGCCGATTCCGGCGACGCAGATGCACCAACTGACGATCGAGGTCGTCGGGCGCTTGCGCACGCCGGACGAGTTCGGAAACATCGTCTTACGGACGACGCCCAACGCCGGCTACGTACGCGTGCGCGACGTCGGGCGCGTCGAACTCGGCGCTGAGGACTATTCGACGAACCTGCGCTTCAACGGCCACGCCGCGGTTGGCCTCGCGATCCTGCAGCTGCCCGATGCCAACGCACTCGACGTCGCGCGCGGCGTGAAGGACGCAATGAGCCGGCTCTCGGTCGCCTTCCCGCCCGGCATGCACTACGCGGTCGGCTTCGACTCGACCGCCTTCGTCAACGAGTCGATCAAGGAAGTCCTGATCACCCTCGGGCTCTCGATCGTCCTGGTGGTGCTGGTCATCTTCCTCTTCTTACAAGATTGGCGCACGACGCTGATCCCGGCGATCACGATTCCAGTCTCGCTCGTCGGCACGTTCGGACTCATGAAGGCCCTCGGCTTTTCCATCAACACGCTGACGCTCTTCGGGCTCACGCTGGCGACGGGCCTCGTCGTCGACGACGCGATCGTCGTGATCGAAAACATCTCGCGCTTCATCGTCGAAAAAAAGCTGCCGCCGCGCGAGGGAGCCGAGGGCGGCCTGAGCGAGATCTTCGGCGCGGTCGTGGCGAGTTCGCTCGTGCTGCTCGCCGTTTTCGTGCCGGTCGGATTCTTCCCCGGAACCACGGGGGAACTCTACCGTCAGTTCGCGCTGACGATCGCCAGCGCGATCACCATCTCGCTCTTCACCGCGCTGACGCTGACCCCGGCGCTCTCGGCCTTGCTGATCCGCGACGAAGCCGGACCGCACAACGCCTTCTTCCGATTGGTCGACCGGATCATTGCCGCAACCCGCGCCGCCTATCACCGCTCGCTGCCGCGGGTCCTGGCGCGTCCGCGCACGACCGGCGCGCTCTTCGTGATCGGGCTGGCCGCGACGGGACTCATGTTCGTCAACACGCCGACCGCGTTCATCCCCAACGAAGACGTCGGTTACTTCATCACGACCTTGCAAGCCCCGGACGGCTCCTCGCTCTCCTACACGTCGGATGCGGCGCAGCGCGTCGAGGCGATCCTGCGACGGCAGCCGGAGATCGCGGCCGTCTTCAGCGTTCAAGGCTTCAGCTACGCGGGCCAGGGCGCCAACCTCGGCCTGATCTTCACCCCGCTCAAACCGTGGGGCGAGCGGCCGGGCCAAGAGCACACGTTGAACGCGGTTCTGCGCCGCCTCAAGCCGCAACTCGACGCCTTCGCGGGCGCAAAAGTCGTCGCGTTCAATCCGCCGGCGATCTCCGGCGTCGGGAACGTCGGCGGCTTTCAGTTCGAGATCGAAGACAAGAGCAACATCGGACTGATCCCGCTCAACCACGCGGCCAACGCTTTCATCGCCGCGGCCAACAAGGACCCCAACCTGACGTCCGTCTTCACGACGTTCCGCGATGCGAGTCCGGAACTCGTGGTGCAGATCGACCGCGACAAGGCGCAGGCCGCCGGCGTCTCGATGCAGAGCGTCTTCGACACGCTCGGCGTCTTCCTCGGCTCGGACTACGTCAACGACTTCACCTACAATGCGCGCTCGTACAAGGTGTACGTGCAAGCCGACACGCCCTACCGGCTCGACGAGGACGCGCTGCAGAACATCTACGTGCGCTCCGACGCCGGCGGAATCATTCCGCTTTCGAGCCTGACCACCAACACGCCGGCGATCGCCGCGCCGATCATCAACCACTACAACATCTTCCGCGCGATCGAAGTCGACGGTCAGGCCGCGCCGGGCCACTCGAGCGGCGACGCCATCGCGGCGATGGAGCGGATCGCGAAGACCGCTTTGCCGCCGGGCACCGGCTACGAGTGGACCGGCATCGCGCTCGAACAGCTGGCGGCCGGCGGCCAGTCGGCGCTGATCTTCGCGCTCGGCATCGTGTTCGTCTTCCTGGTCCTGGCCGCGAAGTACGAGAGCTTCAGCGATCCGCTGATCATCATCTTCACGGTACCGCTCGCGATTCTCGGCGCCCTGGCCGGCCTATGGAGCCGCGGTCTGCCGAGCGACGTCTACGCCCAAGTCGGGTACGTCATGCTGATCGGCCTCGCCACGAAAAACGCGATCTTGATCGTCGAGTTCGCCAACCAGCTGCGCGCGCAGGGCTACGATCCGAAAAGTGCGGTAGAGCACGCCTGCGAGATCCGGCTGCGGCCGATCTTGATGACCTCCCTCGCGTTCATCCTCAGCATCGTGCCGCTCGTCGTCGCCGCCGGCGCCGGAAGCGCGGCGCGTCACTCGCTGGGGACGGTCGTTTTCGGCGGCATGATCGTCTCGACGATCTTGAACCTCTACGTCATTCCGGTGCTGTACGTTTTCATCGTGAACCTCGCCACGCGGGGCTCGAACCGGCGCAGCGGCGTTCCCGAGCGCGCGCCCGCGCTTGACGCGGGCACGGAGCCCGTGGTACCTTCCGGCGTATGAACGGCTTGGCTCTTTCGTTCGGCCTCCTCCTTAGCGGTACGCCCCCAGCGTAATCGCTAGCGCCGTTTGCCCTCTTCACCGAGGCCCGTCGCCAAGCGACGGGCCTCGATTCTTTTTTCGGGGGATCTCGATGCACTCGATGCCGACCCACAAGTATCGGCCCTTCGCGGCGCAACCGCTGGCGGATCGCAGCTGGCCCGCGCGGCGCCTCGAGCGCGCGCCGGTCTGGGCCAGCGTCGATCTGCGTGACGGCAATCAGGCGCTGGTCGAACCGATGGGCCCCTCGCGTAAGCGGCGCATGTTCGAGCTCTTGGTGCGGCTCGGATTCAAAGAGATCGAAGTTGGGTTTCCGGCCGCGTCGCAGACCGATTTCGACTTCGTGCGCGAGCTGATCGAGGAGGATCGGATTCCACACGACGTCACGATCGCGGTGCTCACGCAAGCCCGCGAGGAGCTCATCGAGCGCACCTTCGACGCGTTGCGCGGCGCGAACCGCGCGATCCTCCATCTCTACAACTCGACCTCGACGGTGCAGCGCCGCGTCGTGTTCGGACTCGATCGCGCCGGCATCATCGAGATCGCGGTGCGGGGGGCGCAGGCGATCGCGGCGCGCGCGGCTCGGCTTCCGGGAACCGACCTGCGCTTCGAGTATTCGCCCGAGAGTTTCACCGCGACCGAACCGGACTTTGCCGTGGAGATCTGCGACGCCGTGCTCGACGTGTGGCAGCCGGCGGTGGAGCGGAAAGTCATTTTGAATCTGCCGGCGACCGTCGAGATGGCGATGCCCAACGTCTATGCCGACCAGATCGAAGCGTTCGCGCGCGCGCTCGGCCGGCGCGAGGCGATCGTCCTCTCGATCCACCCGCACAACGACCGCGGCACCGCCGTCGCCGCGGCGGAACTCGCCCTGCTGGCCGGCGCCGAACGCGTCGAAGGTACGCTTTTCGGCAACGGCGAGCGGACCGGGAACGTCGATTTGGTCACGCTCGCGCTGAACCTGTTCACGCAGGGCGTCGATCCGCAGCTCGACCTGCGCGACGTACCCGGCATCGTGCGCGATTTCGAATACTGCAACCGTCTGCCGGTTCATCCGCGCCATCCGTATGCGGGCGAGCTCGTCTTCACGGCGTTTTCGGGCTCGCACCAAGACGCGATCAAGAAGGGCTTCGCGGCGCGCGACGCCGCCGGCGAGCTTTGGGAGGTTCCCTACCTGCCGATCGATCCGCTCGACATCGGGCGTAGCTACGAAGCCGTCGTCCGCATCAACAGCCAATCGGGGAAGGGCGGCGTCGCCTACGTCCTGCTAAACGACTACGGCTTCGATCTTCCGCGCGGGCTCCAGATCGAGTTCGGCAAGACGATTCAAGCCATCAGCGAGGAGCGCGAAGCCGAGATCGCGCCCGCCGCGATCTGGGCGGCCTTCGTGCGCGAGTACTTCGCGGGCAACCGGCGTCTCGCGCTTGCCGGCTACCGCACGAGCGTCGAGGCTGCGGGACGCGTCGCGCTCGAAGGCACGCTGCAGCGCGACGGCCGCGAGCGGGAGGTGCGGGGCGAAGGTAACGGCCCGATCGACGCCTTCGTCGACGCGCTATGCCGCGAGACGGGCATCCCGCTGGCCGTCGCCGATTTCCACGAACACGCGCTCGGTTCGGGGGCCGACGCCGTCGCGATCGCTTACGTCGAACTCGAAATCGCCGGCTCGAAACGGTTCGGCGTCGGACGCAACGCCAACATCGTCACCGCGTCGCTGGAAGCGATCCTCTGTGCACTCGATCGTTCCGCCGCCCTTGCCGAGGTCGAAAATGCCGCAATCGCTCTTTGAAAAAATCTGGGAAGCGCACGTCGTCGAGGAGTTGCCGGGCGGCAACGCGCTCGTTTTCGTCGACCGGATCGTAGCGCACGAGATCACGACGCCGACCGGCGCGCTCGACATCGAGCGCAACTTCGGCGACCGGTTGTTCGACCCCAAGCGCATCGTGGCGATCAACGATCACGTCGCGCCGGCCAAAGACACCGAGACGGCGATTCAAGCCAAGATCCTGCGCGACTGGGCGAAGCGCCACGGCATCGTGATGTACGACATCGGCCAGAACGGCATCTGTCACGTCGTCGCGCCTGAGCGAGGCTACGTCGAACCCGGAATGACCATCGCTTGCGGCGACAGTCACACCTGCACGCTCGGCGCCTTTGGTACGTTCTCGCTCGGCATCGGCACGACCGCGCAAGCCGGCGCGATGCTCGCGGGATGCCTGATTCTCCAGCGCCCGAAGGTCTTGCGGATCACCCTCGAGGGACGGCTCGCGCACGGCGCTACGGCCAAAGATCTGGCGCTCTACGTGATCTCGCAGATCGGCTTCAAAGGCGGAACGAACCACGTCATCGAGTATGGCGGTTCGACCATCGAGTCGCTTTCGATGGACGAGCGCATGACGCTCTGCAACATGGCGATCGAGTCGGGTGCGACAACGGGCCTTTGCCCGCCCGACGAGACGACGTACTCGTACCTGCGCGGCCGCGAGAACCAACCGTCCGGCGAAGCCTTCGAGCATAAGGTCGCGGCCTGGCGCGCGCTGCAAGCCGATCCCGATGCGGCGTACGACCGCGAGATCGTGCTCGACGTCGCCGAACTGCGGCCGATGGTCACCTGGGGCACGAACCCCGGCGAATCGGTTCCGCTCGACGGCGTCGTTCCGGAGGGTGCGAGCGCGGCGAGCCTCGACTACATGGGGCTCGCCCCCGGCGTAGCGCTGCGCTCGCTCGAACTCGATCAAGCCTTCATCGGTTCGTGCACGAACTCGCGCTTGTCGGACTTGCGCGCTGCCGCCGGCGTGCTGCGCGGACGCACGGTCAAAATTCCGACGATCGTCACGCCGGGCTCGCAGGCCGTCAAGCGCGCGGCCGAGCGCGAGGGCTTGCACGACGTCTTTCAAGATGCGGGCGCGCTCTGGACCCATTCCTCGTGCGGACCGTGCCTTGGAATGTCGATGGGCGTGCTCGCGCCCGGCGCGCGCTGCATCTCCTCGACGAACCGCAATTTTCCCGGCCGGATGGGCGCGGGCGGGCGCGTCCACCTCGCCTCACCCGCCGTCGTCGCGGCGAGCGCGGTGTTAGGCCGGATCGCGGGACCCGAGGAAGTTGAGGCCGTCCCGGCAGCCGAGGCGGCGCTCTCATGATCGTCGACGGATTCGTCCTCCCGATCGATCGGGCCGACATCGACACCGACCAAATCATTCCGGCCCACCTGCTGACCGGCATCGAGACGACCGGGCTCGGCCGGCATCTTTTTCGCGGCATGCCGGGCGGTCTCGAGCTGCTCGAGCGGGCCCATCCCGAAGCCTGCGTGCTCGTGACCCGCGAAAACTTCGGCTGCGGCAGCTCGCGCGAACACGCGGCCTGGTCGCTGAAAGACCGCGGCTTCCGGGCGGTCATCGCGCCCAGTTTTGCGAGGATCTTTCACGAGAACGCCTACAACAACGGTCTCGCGCCGATCGTCGTCGACGCGGCGCAGGTCGACCGGTTGCTCGGCGCAGAACGCTTGCGAATCGACCTGATCGAGGAGACGATCGTCCACGACGACGGTACGCGGCTGAAGTTTTCGCTCGATCCGCTGCGCAAGCAGTTCTTGCTCGAGGGTGGCTACATGGAATTCCTGGCCAAACGTACCGATACAGTGCGCGCCTGGCTCGCGGCTCGCGCGTGACGAAAACGGTCGCGGTCCTGCCGGGCGACGGCATCGGCCCGGAAGTAACGGTCGCGGCGACCCGCGTGCTGCTCGCGCTGCGTCCCGATGTCGAGTACGTGCACGGCGACGTCGGCGTCAAGCCGCTCGAGCGCGAAGGCAGCGCCTATCCGCGCGCGACGCGCGAGCTCTGCCGGCGCAGCGATGCGATTCTGTTCGGCGCCGTGGGCGATCCGCGCTACGATGCCGCGCCCGCGGGCAAGCGCCCGGAATTCGCGATCTTGGAGCTCCGCCGCGACTTCGACCTTTTCGCGAACTTGCGCCCGGTCAAGACGATCCCCGGTCTCGAGCACGCCTCCTCGCTCAAAGCGGAGCTCGTCGAAAACCTGGACTTGATCGTCGTCCGCGAAACAACCTCCGGCCTCTACTTCGGCAAGCCGAAGGAAACGCGCCACATCGACGGCGTCGAAACCGCGATCGACACGCTGATTTACCGGCGGCCGGAGATCGAGCGGATCGCGCGCGTCGCATTCGATCTCGCGCGCAAGCGCCGGCGTCGCGTTACCTCGATCGACAAAGCCAACGTCCTCGAGAGCGGCCGGCTCTGGCGCAAAGTGGTGAGCGAGATTCACGCCGCCGAATATCCGGACGTCGCATTGTCGCACTTGCTGGTCGACAACGCCGCGATGCAGTTGGTGCGCGATCCGCGCGCCTTCGACGTGCTGCTGACGGAGAATACGTTCGGCGATATCTTGAGCGACGAAGCCGCCATGCTGACCGGTTCGCTCGGCAATCTGCCCAGCGCGACGCTCGGGACGAAGGGCGACGAGCGCGAGCGCTTCGGACTCTACGAGCCGATCGGCGGCAGCGCGCCCGATATCGCGGGTCTCGGCGTGGCAAACCCGATCGCGGCGATCCTCTCGGCCGCGCTGCTCTGCCGGTACAGCCTGGGCGATGAAGCGAGCGGCGCGCGCATCGAGGAGTCCGTCGCGCGCACGGTTCGCGAAGGCGGCCGGACGCGCGACCTGGTGCGCGACGGGGAGCCGTTCCTGTCGACCGAAGCGTTTACCGAACGGATCCTCGCGGCGCTCGGTGAAGGCGCGGCCGAACCGGGCGTCCTGACGCTCGCGCGGTAGATTCGCGCCCGTCCGGGAACGTAAGGCGGGATGAAGCGAACGATCTGCGCGGCGCTCGCGCTTGCCTTGTTGACGTGCTCGAGAGCGTCCGCGGCTGCTCCGAATCCGAACGCGCTTAGCGGTCTCGACATCATCGAACTCGAGATCGCGTACACGACCTTGATGTCGCAGTACTACCGGCCCCTTACCGGCGCGCAGCTGCTCGAAGGCGCGCGCACGGGCCTGCTCGCGTATTTGAAGTCGCGCGGCGTCAAGACACCGCTGCTGCCCGCCACGCCGCCGCACGTCGACCGCTGGAGGGCGGAGGACGCGGTCGTCGCCGACGTGGTCTTCGCCGTGCGGCGCTACCCGCAGCAAATCCGCACCACCGACTTGATCGAGGCCGCCGTCGCCGGCGAACTCGCGTCGACGCACGATCCGTATACGGTGCTCTACAAGCCGCAGGTCTACCACGGCTTCGTCAAATTTCTCGACGGCGCCAAGTTCGGGGGCATCGGCGTGCAGCTCGCGCTCGAAAACGGGAACGTCCGCCTCGCCCAGGTCTTTCCGGCCGGCCCCGCCGACAAGGCCGGACTCGTCGAGGGCGACCTCATCGCCACGATCGACGGAAAGCCCGTCGCCGGCCTTTCGAGCGACGCGCTGCGCGCGCGTCTGCGCGGTACGCCGGGGAGCGCCGTGCAGCTCGGGATCGTGCGCGACGGCAACCCGCTGTCGCAGCCGGTGAACGTCGTACGCGCCGAGGTCGCCGCGCCCGACGTCACGGGACGCCTCTTGCCGGGCGACGTCGGCTACATCCGCCTCACCAGTTTCGGCGCGCAAGTCGGCACCGAGCTCGCTGCGCTGCTGGCGCGCCTCAAAACGCAGGGTGCGCGGGCTTACGTCCTCGACTTACGCGACAACGGCGGCGGTTACCGCGACGGCGCGATCGAAGTCGCCTCGCACTTCATTGCCGCGGGTCCCGTCGTCTCGACGCAAGAGCGCAGCGGGCCGCCCACCGTCTATCGGACGGTGAAGGTGCAACCCATTGGAGCGCCGCTGGCCGTGCTCGTCAACGGCGATACGGCGTCCGCTTCGGAGATCGTCGCGGGAGCGATTCAAGACGATCGCGCGGGTACGCTCGTGGGCGCGCGTACCTTCGGCAAAGGCCTCGTCCAGGAAGCCTTCCCGCTGCCCGACGGCGCGGGTATGAAGCTGACGGTGGCGCGCTACTTCACGCCCGCCGGGCGCAACATCGACGGCGTCGGCATCACGCCCGACGTCGTGCTCGCGCAGCCGAGCGATGCGCGAACGGGCCAGCCGGGCAACGACCCGCAACTCGACCGCGCGCTGCAACTGCTTCAGGCGAGTTGACGCCTCGCCGAAAAATCGACCTTGCTAGATCGGAAGGCGCGTGCCGGGCCGTGGCGCGCGCTGAAATGCTCGGCGCACCGTCGGCGCGGCCCCCGGCTTCTGATAGGGGCTACAGAGCGGATCGCCGATCACGATCTCTTTCCATTCGATCTCTTCGAGCGCGCCCCAAAACGATTCGGCCAACGTCCGTCCCGCAGTGTACGAAGGAAATAGCACGAACGGGTCGGGGATCGCGTTGAGGTAAGGCTCGGTGACGTCACCGTGCACTCCGGTCACGCCTTGGTGGATCAGGTCGGCGATCTGGCTTTGGCCACCGCCCGGCGTGCGGATATTGCTGGCGGACGTGCTGACCGCGGTTTCCGCCAAGCCGCCCGGAGTGAAGGTCAACGCGTTGTAGGCGGGCTGCGAGAAGTGGTAATCGTTGCTGCCCCAGCTGGAGTAACCGGCGAGCGGCGTCGGCGGCGCGAGAAAGGCCGTCGTGTCGTCGACTTGTGCGTTCCAGCCCGCTGTCGTGAGGTCGCTCGCTGCCGTTTGCATGTAGGTGTTGAAGATTTCGTAGCCGCCGGTGCGATCGGGATCGAGGTCGAAGAAAAACTCGGTGTTGGGCCGCGTGCCGTCAGAGGCCAGGCTGTTCGCGATGAGCCCCTGTACGTCGCCGACCGAGCGGCCGTCGAGGCGATTGACAAGCACGATGCCGTAGGCGGTCGACGTGAACGGCGTCGGCGCACCGTAGTACGGATTCGTGAGATTCGTGCCGCTGCTCGGGAACGCGCCGAGGACCTGCGTGATGACGCCGTCGACGCTGTAGCCGTCGAGCGCCTGACCGGAGTCGCTGATCCAGTAGGGCGTGCCGTACATCAGCACCACGAAATCGATCCGCTTGCCGGCCGTCGCGAGCGACTTAATCGCGCTCGCGATCGGGTTGAACATCTCCGACTGAAGGTTTGCGACCGTAATTTGAAACGACGAAACATCGCTCGAAAGCGTGGTCAACGTTAGCAAGTTGGCCGCCGGAATGGCACGGGCCATCATATATTGGCCGGCCAGCGAGGTACTCGCGGCGATGTTGCCGTTTGCCACCACGAGCACGTGCGGGGCCAGCGAAGCGTTTGGCGGCGTCGGGGCGGGACTCGGCGTTGCGCTCGGATTCGGGGTTGGGCTCGGTGTCGGACTCGGACTGCGGGTCGGTGCGGGCGAAGGGGTGGCCGTCGGACGCGCGCTTGGCATTGCCGGCATACAGCAAGGCGTCGCGCTCGCTCCGGGCGACGGATTCGTACTTGCGCCGCTGCAGGCGACCAAACCGAGCGCGCAAGCGAACACGCACGTGCAGCCCAAGCGATAGGGCATCGCTCGTTACTTGGAGCGCAACCTCAGGCGAGCCCTGTGAAGAGCGTCACTGTTAGTGCTGCCAAAGAATTTGGCGCGCTTCGAGCGGAATGGACGCCGCGGCGTTGGCCGGAACGACGCGCGGCGTAAACGCTTCGGGCGAACGGCCGGCCGGCAGGCGCGCGGTGTAAACGAACGCGACGTGGTCGACCGGCGCGAGGCGTCGCATCGGAATGCGCTCGGGCGGCTCGCCTTCGCCGCTCGTCGCGAAGAGCTCGACGCGCACCGCCCCGGGGTCGAGAGCACCGAACGAAACGACGACGCGGTACTCGAAGCCGTCGGCCGCGCGCTGCACGTGCGGCTCGCCGAAGGCGACGTCGGCGAAGTGCTTCTCGAGCGTGGCCTGCCAACGTTCGATTTCCCAACCGCCCTTGCAGCGTTCGGCAAGGCGTCCGCGATAGTGCTGCGCGGCCGGAAGATAATACGTGTCGACGTAGTCGCGCAGCATCCGTGACGCCGAGAACTGCGGCGAGAGCGTCGACATGCTGGCCCGGATCTTTTCGATCCACGCTTCGGGCCGGCCCTCGCCGTCGCGCGCGTAGAATAGCGGGATCACTTCGTTTTCGAGGATTTCGTACAGGGCTTGAGCTTCGCGTACGTCCCAGGCCGGATGGGCGCCGTGTTCGAGGCCGTCGCCAAGCGCCCAGCCGACTTCCGGGCGGTAGGCTTCGGCCCACCAGCCATCGAGCACCGAGAGGTTGAGTCCGCCGTTGACCAGCACTTTCATGCCGCTCGTTCCGCTCGCTTCCCAGGGACGGCGCGGGGTGTTGAGCCACACGTCGACGCCCTGCACCAGCTCGGCCGCAACGTCGAGGTCGTAGTCGCTCAAGAACACGACGCGGTGACGGATGTCGGGCCGCTCCGCAAAAGCGAACCACTCGCTGATCATCGCCTTGCCCGGCTCGTCGCGCGGGTGCGCCTTGCCCGCCACGACGATTTGAATCGGACGCTCGGCGTCGAGAATCATCCGCGTCAGACGCTCCTTATCTTGGAGGAGCAACGTCGGACGCTTGTACTCCGTGAAGCGGCGCGCGAACCCGAGCGTCAGGACGGCTTCGTCGAGCACGCGGGCCGCCTGGTCGATGCGGTCCGGCGCGGCACCCGCGGCCGAGGCTTGGCGCGTCAAACGCCCGCGCACGCGCTCGATCAGGCGCGTGCGATTCTCGGCCCGCATCTCCCAAACGGGAGCGTGCTCGATGCCGGGCAGCGGACCCGTCAGGTTCATCAAGAGCCCCTGCGACGGATCGTCCTTACCGGCTTCCGTCCACAGCGGTCCGGCCGCCACCGAGTCCCAACTCGGCAAGTGCGCGCCGTTGGTCACGTGCCCGACCGGAATCTCGGCGTAGGGCCAGCGTGGAAAGAGCACCGCGAAGAGCGGACGGCTGACCTCGCCGTGCAGCCGGCTGACGCCGTTGATGAAGCCGCTGCCGCGGATCGCGAGGTACGCCATGTTAAAGGGATCGCCCGATGCTGCGTTCGGTTCGCGACCGAGCGCGAGCAACTCGTCGATGCCGACGCGCAGATCGGACAGGTAACGCCCGAGATAGCGCGTGACGAGCGCCGGATCGTAGCGGTCGAAGGCTGCGGCGACCGGCGTGTGCGTCGTGAAGATCGTGCCCGCGCGCGCGACGGCCAGCGCCACCGCAAACGGCACGCCCGCTTCGTCGATGATTCCGCGCGCGCGCTCGAGTACGGCGAGCGCCGCGTGACCTTCGTTGAGGTGCAGAACGTCGGGGTCGAGGTGCAGCATGCGAATCAAGCGCCACCCGCCGACCCCGAGGATGTATTCTTGTTCCCAGCGGACCTCGGGATCGCCGTTGTAGAGCTGTGCCGTGATGCCGCGATCGAGCGCGGTATTGGCGGGATCGTTGCTGTCGAGCAAGTAGAGTGCGACGCGCCCGACGCGCGCGATCCAGGCCCGCAGGTACACGGTGCGGCCGGGAAATTCGAGGGGGATGCGCAGCAGACCGCCGGCGAGATCGCGCGCCCGTTCGATCGGCATTTCGCTGGGATCGTTGGCCGGATAGAGCTCGTGCTGCGTCCCGCTCGCATCGAGCGCCTGCCGGAAATATCCCTCCTGATAGAGCAGCCCGATGCCCACGATCGGCACGCCCAGGTCGCTCGCGGCTTTCAGCAGATCGCCGGCCAGAACGCCGAGGCCGCCCGAATAGATCGGAAGCCCCTCGCTCAAGCCAAACTCCATGCTGAAGTACGCCGCCGAACGGAGCGGCGTGTCGGGGCGCTCGCGTTGGAACCACATCGGATCGCTGAGACGCCGTTGGCGTTCCGCCAGCGAATCTTGGACGAGCGCGACGAACTCGCCGTCGCTCGCGAGCCGCTCGAACTCGAGATCGCTACACGATTTGAGGACCGCCCACGGGTTGAGTGAGGCGGCCCACAACTCGGGGTCGATCCGTTTCCAGATTCGCACGGCCCGGTGCGCGGACGACCAGCGCAAGTCGAGAGCCAGTTCGTCGAGACCGGCGAGCGCGCGCGGCAGCCGCGCTTCGTCGGGACGGCGGTCGGACATGATCCTCCAGCTGAACTAGGGCGTATCGCAGGGGGGATGACCGCAATTGCACGTCGTGTCGCCTTCTTCCGTTTCCTCGGCGTCGCGGCAGTCGTCGCTGCAGTACGTTTCGGCCGGGTCGGAATCGGCGAGCTCGGCGGATACCATGCACTCGCACAGATCGTGCCCGCACTGCATTTTTTCCAAATTCATCGTTCTCAGACTCCCCTAAAGCGGCGAGCGTATGATAGCGCCATGAGACAACTCATCGCAATCCTTTCTCTCGGACTTCTGCTCGCCCCGGCAGTTGCAAGTGCCCAAGCGGCGCCCCCGGACGCCGGGCCGGCGACGCCCTCCGCGCAAATGCGCTCGGCGATGCAGCAAGCCCGTTTGCAAATGGAGCAGATCCACACCCAAGCTCGCAATCAAATGCTCGGCTCGTTGAGCCCCGCGCACCGGAGCGCCGTCGCCAACGTGATCGGACAAATGGCGGTGTCCCCCAATCCGAATCCCGCCGTGGCCGCCCGTCAGATCGACGCGATCCTGACGCAAGCCGAAGGTCAATCGATCCTGCGCACGCACGCCAGCGCAAAAGCCCAGATGCTGGCGCTTCGCACGCAGATGCGCACCCAGTTCGAAAACTCGCTGACGCCGGACCAGCGCGCGCAAATGGAGGCGCGCCGCGCTGAATTCGCCCAGCAGCATCCCGCCGGAGCGCCGGCGCGCAGCGCCGGCCTTTCCAGCACCGACCCCGGCACGATCTTGTTGCATGCGCTTGGGCCGGCCCACGGTCCCGAGCGCGGCATGCACGGCGGCCCCGGTCCGGGCGGCGCGCCCCCAGCCTAGCGCTTTCGTCCGCGCGAGCGCACTTGAGAACATCGCCTCCCGCGGGTACGCTGGAGGCGATGTCGTTTTCCGCCACGCGCGCCTCTGTCGCGGCTCTCCTTACGCTCTCCGTCGCGACCCTGGCCGCGGCACAGCCGGCGGGTCCGACGGCCCCCGCCGGATTCCGGCTCGAGACGATCGCCTCCATCCCCAACGCGCGCGAACTCGCGGCCGCGCCGAACGGCGACCTGATCGTCGGAACCAGCGGCCGCGACGTCTACCTCGTGCCCGACGCGGAAGGCTCCCCGCAGGCACCCGCGGTTCTCGTCAGCCTCCCCGACGCCGAAGCGGCCGGGGTCGCGCTTTCCCCGGACAGTTTGTACGTCGGCAGCCAGTTCGGGGTCTGGCGCGCGGCCTACGCGCCCGGCGCGCGCGGGCCGTTGTCGGCCGTTAGGATCGCGAGCGTGCGGCCGGGGGGCTCGCGCGGGCACCGCACGACCTCGGTCGCGGTTGCGGGCCGACGCCTCTACTACAGCGTCGGCTCGTCGTGCAACGTCTGCGACGAAACTGACCCGACCCGCGCCACGATCTTCGAAGCGTCGCTCGACGGCGGCGAACCACGCCCCGTCGCCAAGCACATCCGCAACGCGATCGCACTCGCAGTTCAGCCCGCGACGCAAGCCGTCTGGGCCGGCGTGGCCGGGCAGGACGAACTCGAACACGGTCACCCCTACGAGATCTTCGATCCGTTCACGGCCCATGCGAGCCCGGCCGACTACGGCTGGCCGGCGTGCTACGAAAACCGGCGCCCGGTTCATCCCGGCGACGACTGCTCGCAGGCCGTCGTCCCGCGCGTCGTCTTTCCGGCCTACGATACGCCGATCGGTGCGCTCTTCTACCCGCTCCGCGCGAGTGGAAAGTACGCTTTTCCGAGCGAGTACGCCGGCGGCGCTTTTGTGGCGCTGCACGGCTCGTGGCACACGCCGCCGGTACCACCCCGGGTCGCGTTCGTGCCTTTTCGCGGCGGCGAGCCGGCCAAAGCGGTCGACTGGAGCGATCCGGACGTCCAGTGGCGTGATTTCCTGAGCGGCTTTCAAAGCGCCGACGGCTCGCGCATCGGCCGGCCCACGGGCGTTGCCGTCGGTTCTCAAGGCAGCCTGTTCGTCGCCGACGACCGAGCCGGAGTCATCTATCGGATTCGTCCGTCCCGTTGACGAAGGTCGCTCGATGAGCGAGAAGCTGACCTACGGCTCGTACCTGAAGATCGACGAGCTCCTTTCGATCCAGCATCCCCAAAGCGACCCACCGCATCACGACGAGATGCTGTTCATCGTCATCCATCAGGTCTACGAACTGTGGTTCAAGCAGCTGCTCCACGAGATCGAAGCGGCGATGCGTTTTCTCGCGGCCGGCGATTTGCTCAAAGTCCAGAAAAATTTCCGGCGCATCCACGCCATTCAGCGCGTGCTCGAGCAGCAAGTCGACATCCTCGAGACGATGACGCCGCAAGAGTTCAACGCATTCCGCGACGGCCTCGATCCCGCCAGCGGTTTCCAGTCCGCGCAGTTCCGCGAGATGGAGTTCTTGTGCGGAGCGCAAAAGACCGGCTACCTCCGCTTTCTCGAACCGACCGGGCGCGAGCGCGACGCGCTCGAGCGCCGGCTGGCCTCACCGACGCTGCACGATGCGCTGCTCGCGCTGCTCGCCCGGCGCGGCTACGCGATCGAACCGCACGAGGCGCTGATCGCAAGCCTCAAGTCGATCTACGACGACGCCGAAGGGCACTACGACTTGTACCTACTGCTCGAGGATTTCATCGAATTCGACGAGCGCTTCTTGCTGTGGCGCGGGCGTCACGTGCGAATGGTCGAGCGCATGATCGGCCTCAAGCCCGGAACCGGCGGTTCGCTCGGCGTCGGTTATCTCGAAAAGACACTCTCGAAAAAATTCTTCCCCGAACTCTGGGAGGTGCGGACGTACCTCGGCAGCGGCCGAACTTACGGCGTGCTCTCCGAGGCCGCACGAACGCCGGCCGAGTGAGTCGATCCGTCGAGCGAGAGGCCGCGTTCGCGGCAGCTTCGGCGGGCCGCCTCGCGACGCGGTTGCCAGTCTTCGGAATAGGTCCGGATGTTTGCCGTCGCGAGAAAGAGCGTCTCGTCGCACTCGATCAAGAGCTTCTGCGCCAGCAGCTTATCGTAAACGGGCGTGGCACCGGAGACTTGCAGGCAGAAGAGCGCGTCGCTCGTGCGGATGTTATACGAATCGTACGGTACGACCGTGTAGCGCGTTCCGCTGGCGGCTTCGACGCTGAAACGCCGGCGCAGGCGCCAGCTGCGGCGTTGACGCGGCGTCAGCTTGGAGAAAAACAACTCTCTCGCGCGCGCTTCGGCCTGCGAACCGAAGGCATTGCGCCCGATGAGACGATGCTCGAGGCGGGGAAGCGCAACGTTGACCACGTACCACGCGCCCCCCAATAAGGCCACGCTCGCCACGAGGCAGCCCGCGAGAGCCACGAGGTCGAGCAGCAAGCTCAACTAGCCTCCGGCGAATTGATGCGAGACGATCACCTCACTTGCGTTCGGGTCGAACTCGGTGATCACGCGGCCGGGCTGCGTCGAAACGTCGAAGGCGACGAAGTTTCGCTCCATCAGAGCGTTGAAGCGTGCCGCGACTTCAGCCACCGCCGCGCGGTCGTCCGGGTCGAACGTCAAGCGCGTGTCACCGCTGCTATCGAGGACGCGCACCACGTGCAACGGACGGGAACCATTTGTCTCCACGGAAGGCTCCGATCTCTAAGAAAATGATGCACGTCTCATTCCCGCTTTTCCGCCTTTCCTCCCCGGCGGCAAGCGTCGCTAGCGGCCGAGATTCCGCCCGAGGGAGAACGTCAGCTCAGCGGGTCCGCCGTACAAGTAAGTAGCCGACGGCGGCGGCACGCTTCCGAAGAGATTGCGCACGCCGAGCTGTGCGTCGAAAAACTTCCCGACCGGCACCCCGACGCCGGCGTCGGTCAGCGTGGTCGCGCTCGGTCCTAAACCGTTGTTGGCCCCGTAGTACGACGTACCGAGGTGGAACGCGAGGCCGTCCTTGCGCCGGTAGCCGACTTCGATCCGGCCGCTGGAATAGGGCATGCCCGCGAATTGCGTGCCGCTCGTCGCGACCTCGCCGGTCGCCGCGTAACGCCAAGGCGGCTGGGCGCTTCCGTACGCGTACGAATGCAGCAGGCTCAGCGACGCGCCGAGGCTGAATCCGGCTCCCCCGCTCGCATGCGAGAAGCCGAGATTGAGACCGCTGCTGCGCGCGTTGCTGAGGCTGGCGAAACGGTTCGCCTGATCGATGCGAAAGACGTCGAGCGAGATAGCGTCGCGCGGTGCGAGCTGCTCGCCGGCCGAGAGGTGATAGGCAAAGGCCGTCTCGGGAGCGCCGGACGCCGGCGGCCGCGCGGGGTTTTCGCCGGCGAGCGGCAGCGTCGCGTAAGCGCTTCCCGCCGAAGCCTGCAGCAACAGACGATCGTTCGCGCGAAAGGCAAGCCCGACTTGCGGATCGCCGCGCGCCGGCAGCGCACTCCCGCTCGAGATGACGTCGGCGAGACTAAAGCGCAGCGTCCGTCCCAGCGGCGCGTCGCCGCGAAGGAGCAGGCTCGAGGTCGTTTGGGCGAGGTTGCTCCCGCCCGACGCGACGCTCTCGCTGCTGCGGTCGTATGCGATCGTGAACGACTCGCTGCCGACGGGCACGTCGTAGACGAGCTGGTCTCCGCGGATACGGTCGCCGCCGAGCGCGCTGCCGTACGTGCGGAGGCGAAACGTGCCGGCATCGGCCGCGCTCGTCAGGCCCAGCGCGTAGGCCGGAGCGCTCGTCGCCGGCAGGCCGGCGCTCGCCTCGGCGCTCGTCTGCGAGCCGTAGACCGCCAAATCGAGCGTCGTCGCGGACGAGGCGGCGTACGCGGCCTTGAGCGTTTGCGCGCGATTGTCCCCGCTGCCGGTGAGTGCCTCAAAAGCGTAACCCAGCCGTCCCGAGGTCTGTGCGAAGCGCAGCACCTGGTAGCTTCCGAAGTCCGAATCGTAGCCCGCGGCGAGCGTGAGGTTCGGCGCGCTGCCGATGGGCGCGGTGCGATAGTTGATCGTGCCCCCGATCCCGCCGCGCGACGCCAGGTCGTCGCCGCCGAACGCGCCCGGAGCGATCTCGATCGCGTCGAGCGCGAGCGCGTTGCGCGCGCGTAGTGCGAGCGTCGTTCCAGCGCCGGCGAGCGGGATTCCATCCAGCGTGACGCGCGCATCCTGCGGACTCGTCCCTTCGAGCGAAATTCCCGAAGCAAGCGGCGAGACGTTCGGGATCAAACCGACGCTCGCGAGCGAAGCGAGCTGATGGGCCACGTTCGGGTCGCTGCCCGCGACGGGCACGCTAAGGATCGCCGCTCCGGCCGCAGCACGAAGCGTTGCGAAGCTGACGGGCACCAGACGCAAGGCCAGCACTTTCCAACCGATCGCGACGGACGACGTAACGGCGACCGTTCGCTCGAGCGGATCGTACCCGCCGCGTACCGCGCGCAGCGTGTACGTGCCGAGCGGGAGCGCCTGGAGTGCAACGTATCCCGAGGGGCCGGTGTCGGCTTCGCGCTGGGCCGGTCCCGTCGCGACGACGTGAACGCCGGCGACCGGTTTGCCGCCACCGTCGCGCACGATCGCAACGATCGCACCCGGCCCGATTCCCGGGGTTTCCGCCCGCGCCGCCGCAACGCCGGTCCCGAGGGCAACCGCGCTGCAGAGAAATGCCGACGCAACGAAGCGAAAAGCCAACCTCGCCCGTTACGTCGGCCGGCCGGAGCGCACATTTTCTGAGAGATTCACAGCAACGCCCCGATGCTGCCCTTCAGAATCTCGCGAACTCGGCTCGAAAAATGTAGAGGCCCGCCACGGGGACGCAGTTCTTGATTTCCGGCGCGTATTGGCTCCGGCGCGCGGCCACGAGCGAGGCTTCGTCCAGCGACCGCGCGCCGCTGCTGCGATAGATGAACGACTCTTGGACGGCACCTCGTTCGTCGAGAATCACCGCAACGTAGGCGACGCCGGTGAGGCCTTCTTGTCGCGCGATCAGCGGATAGTCCGGCTCGACGGCTTTGACGACGCGCGCGGGCCTGGCCGGCACCGGGCAAGTCGTCAGCGAGAGCGTGTCCGGCAAGCCGACTTGAATCGTATTCGATTGCAACGCGACGCTCTTCGCGTCGGCCGCTCCCGCCGAGCCCGAGGTAACCTGCACGCGCGCGAACGCCGTCACCGCAAAGTCGCGGCCCGGCTTGACGGCGTAGCAGGTGAGGTCGAGCGTCAGCAGCTCGATCCGGGCCTCGCCGGGTTCGAACGTAACCTCGAACGGCTGCGGAGTCGCCGCGCTCGAGGGGCACGCGTCGGTCCCCGGCACGTCTTTGCCCGACGGGTCGACGACTGCCAAGCGCGCCTCCACGATCGGTGCCAGCGTGAGGGAAGCGTCGCTCGTATTTTTCGTCGTGATGTTGATGAGGACGTGAGCTCCGCCGGCAGCCGGAACGCTGCGCGACGTGATGCCGATGGCAATTCCGGATTGCGCGGTACCGAACTCCGTCGCCGGCAGCGACGAGCCGGCTAAAATACCGCTCGCCGTTTGGAGCATCAGCACCGTAAGAACCGCCGCAGCGAAGGCGGCGCGCTTCTTTCTTCTCACTACTGGTTTCCGCCGCCGCCGCTGCTGATCGAAATCAAATTGAACTCGCCCGTCAGCGCCCAGCCGATCGCGGCGCCCGTCGCAAGGGTCAGGACGATCGCGAGCGGCAGCACTTTGCGCCAGCCGCGTTCTTTCGCGAACGACTGCGCCATCGCCGCACCCATGATCCCGGCCAGCAAAAAACCCGTCGCGTAGCAGAGTTCGGGACTCATCGTTCAGCGCAGCGAGCGGCCGCAACCGGACGCATTGCCGGGCGGCGCCTGGCCGAGCGGAACCGTGACGCCGAGCTGAATCGTGCGCGGCGGTCCGTAGCGATCGATCGTCGAGAGATACTGCTGATGCGTGAGGTTGTCGGCCGTCACGACCAGCGCCGGACCGGACAGCAGCGCGGCGCGCACGGTCGCGCCGAAGAGCAGGGCCGCGCCGAGCGGCTCCTGTTCGATGTCGTCCGCATAAGTCTGACCGACGTACGCGCCTTGCAGCGAAAACGAGAACGGGCCGTTTCCGGCTCCGTCGATCGTTAGCCCGGCACTGCCGTCCGGAACGTACGAGAGTTGTTTGCCCGCGGTTTGACCGGGTCCGCTCGTCACGCGGGCGTTTTGTCCGGTTCCCCACAGGCTCACGCGCGTGCACGCGCCGAGGCGCTGCGAGTAGGTGAGCGTTTCGCCGTTGCTCTGCGTCCGTTCGATATTCTCGCGCTTCATCAAGGTCGGGCTCAAGGTGACGAAGTCGATCGCGTTATTGACCTGCGTGGCAAACACGTCGAGCGAGAGGCGGCCGCGCGACCCCAAGAGATAGTCGAGCCCGGCGTCGTCGGTCGTGCTGCGCTCCGGAACGAGAAACGGATTGGGCGCGTAGACGACTTTGGCGATTTGATAGCCGCGCACGAGCTCGTTGAGATAGGGCGTCCGGAAACCGCCGCCGCTCGAGACGCGCAGCGCGAGCTGTGGGGTGAGGTCGTAACGCAGGGCGCCGCGCGGCGAGATCGCGCCTTGCTGGTAGCCCGGAACGCTGACGGTACTTGCCACGCCGGCGGTGACCGTCGTCAGCGCCAGCGAGTTGTACGTCGAGAGGTCGGCCCGAACTCCGGCTAGCAGCTCGAAGCGATGCAGCTCGAGCGTCGCCTGCAGTCCCGCTGCCTGGGCGATCTGCGTACCGGCACCGTTTGCCTGCAACGCGCCGGTGGGACCTTGCTGTTCGCTATATCCACCGATGTAGCGCTCTTCGAACAACGCGTCGAGCGCGACCGCTTTGCCGACGGGAGCGTTGAAGGCGGTGGCCCAGCCCTGCTCGTACGTCGGAACGTTCTGCACGTAGCGCAGCGCGCCGGGCTTGGTCGGGAAGAGGTCGGCGATGTTCACGATGTTCGCGTTGCGGTCGTAGTACCAGAACTTCGCGGTGTACGGTCCGAGCGCTCGGCTCGCGACCACGCCGTCTTGATCGAGCGTCCGGTTGAAGGTGTAGTTCGTGCGGCCCTCGTCCTGGTGGTCCCAGGCGAACAGCGCGCTCCCTTCGATGCTCGTCAACCCGTCGTCGTACAAGACCTTGAAATTCGTCGAAGAGCTGGTGCCGATCGAGGCGTGATCGGTGGGCGACGCGTAGCCCGGCGGAAGCGCGTAGTAGCTCATGCCCGTGCCGACGGTCGAGGCCGAAGCCGCCACGTTCTTTCCGAGCGGGAGGCTGATTTGCGCGCCGTCGTCGTAACTGTCGTTCGAGCCGGCGGCCAGCTCGGCGCGTCCCTGTGCACCGAGGCCGGTATCGATTTGCGGCGCGAAGGTCTTCACGTCGAGCACCCCGCCGACCGCGCCCGAACCGTAGAGCGCCGAGCCGGCGCCGCGCAGGAGTTCGGCGCTCTGCAACGTTTGCACGGGATAGGCCGGCCAATCGATCTGTCCGCCGAAGCCGTCTTGCGCAGGAAGCCCGTCCACGAAAACCGCTCCGAGATCCGTGCCCGCACCCAAGAACGAAACGCGCAGCTGGCCGTAGTTCGTAAACGCGCTATTGCTGCGAGCGCGATCGAAGCCAGGCAGCTGCCGCAAGAGACCGTCGGTGGTGAGCGATGGCGAGAGTGCGATCGTGCTGCGGTCGAGCAGCGAAGCCGCCAGAGGTAGTTCGTGCAAGTTGCTTTGCGAACCGGTGGCCACCGAGACGCTGCCGACCACGGTGAGGTTGCGGATCAGCGTGACCGTTCCGCGCGCGGTCCGCAAGTCGACGTGCAGCGGCACGAATCCGTCCGCAACGATCTGCGCTTCGACCGGCTCGAAGCTTGGGAGGGCCGCCGCTTTCCCCGCTGCGTCAGTTTTTTCGAGATCCCGCGCGCCGCGTTCGTCGAAGAAGGTCACGCTCGCCGCGACGACCGGCTTGCCGAACTCATCGACGATCGTCAACGGATTCGACGCGGTTCCGATAAGCACCGCGACGGCAAGCAGGAGCAACTGCATCTGAGGCCACTCTTTGCCGAAGAACGCTGCCCGCTCCCTTCTTCCGCTTCGGGGAGCGCGTTCGGGGTATAGCTCGGTTCGCGATGAATCTGCAACAGCTACTGGGAATCGTACGTGAGCTCGCCCGGGCTTGGAGCGCTGACGGCATCTCCCGCCTCTCGGCGGCGCTCGCATATTTTGCCGTCTTCTCGCTCGCGCCGCTGCTGATTATCGTGATTCAGATCGCGGCGTTCGTACTCGGCGCGGGACGCGCGGGCGGCCACCACGCGGCCGCGCGCGCGGCGATTTTCAGTTGGCTGCAGCACTCGCTCGGCGCTTCGGCGACGGCCGTGGTCGCGCAGATCGTCGACTCCATGCTACGGCAACCGGGCCAGGGCCTGTTCGCTGCGGCGATCGGCTGGATGCTGCTGATCTTCGGCGCGCTCGGACTCGTCGGCGCGCTGCGCGACGCGCTCGACATCGTGTGGCACGTGCAGCCGCCGGAAACGGGACTCCTCGGCGCACTGCGCGCGCGGGCGCTCTCGCTCGCGTTCGTCGTCGTTACCGCGTTCTTTCTTATCGCGACCGTCATCGTCAACACGGCGCTGCTCGGGTTTGCGGGCTCGGAACTGCTCGCCACGCTCGTTTCGTTCGCGGCCTGCGTTCTGCTCTTCGCGTTGCTCTTTAAGCTCTTCCCGGCCGCGAAGGTCGGGTGGCGCGACGCGCTCGCCGGCGCGGCGGCGACGACGGTTTTGTTCGAGGTGGGGCAACTGGCGCTCTCGTGGTATCTAAACCGAGCCTCGACGGCTTCGGTTTACGGGGCTGCCGGATCGCTCGTCCTGATTCTCCTCTGGATCTATTACACGGCGCAGACCGTCCTGATCGGAGCCGAGTTCACCAAAGCGCTCGGCGAACGTTCCACGTCGACCGTTGCCGGCGCCGGCGCGATCGCCGGCTGAGTTCGCTCGCTCCCGTTCACAAGGCGGCTCGATCCCCCTCATGCGCGCGGGTTACGATCCCGCGAATGTGCCTCATCAGCGACCCGGCGGCGCAGCTTCTTCGTGCCGGCCCGGAAGGCGCGTTGCGCGAAATCGCGCGCGCACTCGCCCACTTCGGCGAGCCGGCCCTGCGTTACGCGGTTCGCCGCAACGTCCGTATCGTACCGCTCGAGGCGGCCCAACGTTACTGCGACGCCTCGGCGGCGTTGCGCCGTCTGGCGGTCGACGTTGACGCCTGGCCGGTTCCGCCGGCCGGACTTTTCGTGGTCGAGGAGCGCACGGTCTACTTACGCTCGGCCAGCCCGATGACCGTCGCGCACGAGTTCGGGCACGCGCTCGACTGCGCGCTTGGCGGAGGCGTCTATCGGTCGGGCTACGACCGGGAGATTCGCAGCGCGTTTGCGAGCGCCAAAGAATTCGTCACCCCCTACGCTGCCACGGGACTCGACGAGTACTTCGCCGAGTGCCTGCGCGGGTACGTCGGCGTCAACGACGCGAAATCACCGTGGCCCAAAGCGACGCGCGCGCGACTGCGCGCGATCGATCCGGGGATCGTGCGATTCATCGACGAGCTTTTCGAAAACGAGCTCGCGCGAGGCTAACGGGTGTCTCACGTCGTCATCCGTTTGACGGGCGTCGCAATTCGGAGCGGTGAATGCGAGGCGATCAGTAAAGGACCGAGGATGACCTTCTCCGCAACCGCCGCTAGCCTCAGCCTGCTCGCTCTGTTCGCCGCCGGCGCCGCGCCGGCCCAAACGCAGCCGGCTTCAAGCGCCGGAGCGCTTCCCGCGCCAACGCCGCTCGCGGCGGAACCGGGCGTTGCCGCCGCCGTCAGGGCGCAATTCCTGGAGTGGCAGGCGGGCAAGGTAGACCAGAGTGCCTACGCCGAGGAAGCGAACCGTCAGTTCACGCCGGCGATCGTCGCGCAAGTCTCCGCGCAACTGCAACCGCTCGGTGCGCCGCTGAAGCTCACGCTGCTCGACCGCCGGGTCCAAGACGGCGTCCGCTCCTACATCTATGCCGTCGACGCGACGAAAGGCAAACTGCACGTCTTCTACGCGGTCGACGCTGCGGGAAAGGTCGTCGGCATCCGCTTCTCTCCAGGCAGCGAGGATCCGAAGGTCACGGCGCTCGCACGCGTGCAATTCGAAGCGTTGCGTGAAGGCGCCATCGATCCGTCGCTGTATAGCGCGAAGGTCGCCGCGGGGATGACGCCGGCAGTCCTTGCGCAAGTTAAGCAGTTTCTCTCGACCTACGGTCCGCCCAGGGGCCTGGTCTTTTTCGGCACCTCGCACGTCGGCGAATTCGACGTCTACGTCTACAAGGTGGATTGCGAACGCGGCGCGATCCGCGAGACGATCAGCCTCGATGCGCAGGGCAAGGTCGGCGGCATCTACGTCGCCCCTTGGGATAGCTAACAGCAAAGCGGTGCCCCTCGAGAACGACCTCGCGTACGTCTGCCCGTACTGCGGCGAACAGAATCACCTCGGGGTCGACCCGAGCGGCGGCTCGCAGCAGCGCCTCGTCGAAGACTGCCCGGTCTGCTGCAGCCCAATCGTCTTCGGGGTGCGCGTCGACCGCGACGGCGACGCGATCCTCGAGTCGGCGGAGGCGGAGAACTAGAGGCGGACGGCGTTTCGGCGCTGCTCGGCCTCGGCTTCGGCGATCGCGCCGGCGACGGCCGCCGGCCCGATCGCGCGCTCGAGCAGCGCGCGATGCTCGGCGTAGTCCGCTTCGAGATGGCGCGCGTCTTCCGACTCGCAGAGCGCGCTGGCTAGGCCGAAAAAGTGCGCGGCCTCCGTCGCGCGCTCGAGCCCCATGGCCGCGACGGAGGCGTGGTAATAGGCCAGCGATTGCTGGTGCTTCCAGCCGACGTCCGCAGCCGCCGAGGCCGCCTGCAGGCCGTTCTCGCGCGCTTCTTCGTAACGTTCGGCGACGAGGCAAAATTCGGCGCGGTTGTTCAGCGTGAGCGGCAGGGTGTTCCGATCTCCGATCTTGCGCCGCGCTTCCAAGGCGCGAGCATTGGCTGCTAGCGCTTCCTCGTGCAGCGCGGCGCGATTGAGTGCCACGGAAAAATTATCCGCGATGTCCGCCGCGTCGTGATCGTTCCCCGACGCGACGGCTTGCGCGAGCACTTCCTCGAAGAGGCGGCGGCTCGCCTCGATGTCGCCGGCCTCATCGCGCGCCACCGCGAGAATCTGCAGGCAGCCGTCGATCGAGCGCCGGTTGCCGAGCTCGCGGAAGCCCGGCAGGATCGCGTTCACCTCGGCTTCCGCTTCGTCGTAGCGACCCAGCGCGACGAGCGCCGTGGCGCGCTGCCTGCGTGCCTCGAGGAGCGCCGCTGGATCGTCGACGCCCGCGAGCTTCTCGAGCAACGAGCCGGAGTGCGCCAGCGCTTCCTGCCATTTGTTCGTGCGCAGCGAAAGGCGGACTTCTTGCAGCGAGAGCTGCGCGTCAAGCTGCGCCGCCGGTTCGGGGACGGCGGAACGCGCCGCCGTCACCCAACGCAGGCCCTCGCGCGGTGCGAAGTACAGCCAGGCCGACCCGGTCGCTACCACGAGCCCGGCTCCCAAGGCCGGGTCGCGGGCGTCGGCGAGCGTCCACTGGAGGGCGGCGCGTGCTTCCTCAAACTCGGCCTCGAGTTCGACGCGCCACGCGTCGTGCGGTCCCCGGCCTTCGCGTTCCCCGACCTCGCGGTAAAACGTCGAGACCCACGCAGCGTGCCGCGCGGCGACCGCTTCGGTCTCGCGCTCTTCGGCCAGCTTCTGCTTGCCGAAGGCGCGCAGCGATTCGAGCAACCGGTAGCGTTCGGATTCAACGTCGGCAACCACCAGCGACTTCTCAGCCAGCGACGCGAGTGCTTCGAGGGCGTCGAGCTCATCCTGTCCGGGCGAGCCGCACACCGCCAAAGCGCTCGCGACGCGAAAACTCGATTGAAAGACGGCGAGGCTGCGGAACCAGCGGCGCTCCTCCGGCGAAAGCAACTGGTAGCTCCAGTCGATCAAGGCGTAGACCGTCTGCTGGCGAGGTTCGCCGCTCCGCCGCCCGCCGGCGAGCAGCCGCAGGCGATCGTCGAGGCGACGTGCGAGTTGCGGCACCGGGAGCAAGCGCACGCGAGCCGAGGCGAGTTCGATCGCGAGCGCCACGCCATCGAGCCGCCGGCAGATTTCGGCTACGATCGGCGCGTTCTCCGGCGTCAGCGAAAAGCGGTCGTCGGCCGCGCGCGCGCGCTCGACGAAGAGCGCGATCGCCTCTTCGTCGGAGAGGGGCGGAAGGTGATAGTGCAACTCGCCGCGGACGCGCAGCGCTTCGCGGCTCGTCGCGAGAACGCGGAGCGAGGGACAGCGCGCGACGAGGCCTTCGACGACGGGAGCGATAGCTGCGAGCACGTGCTCGCAGTTATCGATGACGAGCAAGGCGCGGCGCGCCTGCAGAAAATCCACGAGCGTCTCGAGCGCCGAACGGCGGCCGGATTCTACCAGTCCCAGGACGCTCAGAATTTGGGCGAGCGCCGTTTCGGGACCGAACGGGGCGAGTTCGACGAGCCAAACGCCGTCGGGAAACGCTTCGAGGGACTCGGCCGCTAGTTGCAACGCGCTCTGCGTCTTTCCGACGCCGCCCGTGCCGATCACCGTGACGACGCGCGCGCTCGCGAGCGCTGCGCGCATTTCCGCCAGCTCGCGCTGCCGCCCGACGAACGACGCGACGCGCTCGGGCAGATTGTTGGGCGTCGCATCGAGCGAGCGCAACGGCGGAAAGAGCGAGCGGAGCCCGGCCGCGTTCAATTGAAAGACGTTTTCGGTGACGCTCAGATCTTTGAGGCGCACGCGTCCGAGAGCGTCGAGCCTTGCGCCCGCCGGCACCTCGCCCGCGACGAGCTGCGCCACGATCGAGGAGACCAGGATCTGGCCGCCGTGCGCCACCCCGAGCAGACGCGCGACTCGGTTGAGCGGCGGTCCGAAGTAGTCGCCGTCCCGCTCGTCGGCGCTGCCGGCGTGCAATGCCATACGCACCCGGATGCCGTCGACGTCGGCGAAGTCCTCCGCGGCCAGCGCGCGCTGTGCCTCGAGCGCCGCGCGCAGCGCCGCGGCGGCATTTGAAAAGACCGCGCAGAATGCGTCGCCGATCGTCTTGAAAACGTAGCCGCCGGCGCGCTCGATGGCGTCGCGCAGGAGCGCGTCGTGACGGCGCACGGCCGCCTGCATTGCGGCGCGCTCGCGTTCCCAGCGCTGCGTGCTTCCCTCGATGTCCGTGAACAGAAACGTGACCGTTCCCGACGGCAACGTCCCACTCAGCGGCGCCGGAACCGAATTCATCCCGCGCCCTTACTGCAACGCCGGAATGAAACTCTCCTCACGTTTCGAAAGCGGGCAAGCATGAACGTCCGGCCCCGCGAAGCGCGCGACGAGCGCGCCGTCTCGAATCTGCTCGATGCAGCGGCGCGTTACCACGCTCGCGCCCTCCCCTCGATCTTTCGCGAAGGTTCGCCCGGGATCGAACCACCGCTCGAGAGCGGCGACCGGGAACGCGAGGTTTTCGTCGCCGAGTCCGCCGAGGGCGTGGTCGGCACCATCGACGTTCGCGTCCGGCTGATCGCCGGGAATGCGTTCGCTCGCGAGCGCAAGATCGGTTACGTCCTGCAGCTCGTCGTCGACGAGCAGGCTCGCGGCCGCGGCGCCGGGCGCGCGCTGATGGAGACTGCAGCCGCTTGGGCTCGCCGGCAGGGCTGCAGTTCGCTCGAACTCGGCGTGTTTGAATTCAACGCGCCCGCGCTCGGGCTCTACCGTTCGCTCGGCTACGAAACGCTGAGTCGCCGGATGTCGCTTCGGCTCTAAGCTCTACATCATGCCGGCCGGCAGAATGATGTCGCCCGTACGTCCGTCCGCGCTGATCTTCACTTTCGTTCGCACCGCACCCGAGCCGAAAAACGAAAGCGGAACGTAGACGTGGTGATAGGCCTCGACGACGGGAGCGGTCAGCTGGACCGGCTTTCCGCCCGCAGTCACCTGCGTGCTGCCGATGGTGAACACGAACTTGCGTGAATTCGAATCGCCCTTGAACGACTCGACCGTGAATTGGTTTCCGCTGCGCGTCATCGAGCCCGAAGCCATTTGTTTGAGGTCTTGCACGCAGACATAGAGCGTCTTGCCGCGTTCGAAGGCGACGACGTGATCGGTGTCGGCCGAGAGCGGCCGCGCGCCGACCGTCACGGTCGCCGGTTTGTCGCCGCCCGTTAGCGGCGGCGCGGCAAGCGCCGGCATACCCGCTGCGAGCGCGAGCGCGAAGGCGAGCGCGAAGGCCGGCGGCGCAGCGGCCGCACGCGGGCAACGAACCTGCACGAGCATGAGAAAACCCCTAATCCATAAGCTGGCGGATGAAATACATGAATTCCAAAGCGGTCGTATGGGCGTCTTCCTTCAAGTTTGCCCCGGATCCATGCCCGCCTTCAATCACTTCGTAAAAGAGATAGGGGACACCCAGGGCGGCAAGTTTCGCGGCGAACTTGCGCGCCTGCCCGGGTCCGACGCGATCGTCTTTCGTCGTCGTCCAGATGAGCGGCTCGGGATATTTGACGCCCGCTCGCAGATTCTCGTACGGCGAGATCGAAGCCAGAAAGGCCCGCTCGGCGGGATTCGAGACGCTGCCGTACTCGCCGACCCACGACGCTCCCGCCGCAATCTGCTCGTAGCGCAGCATGTCGAGCAACGGAACCTGAATGTCGACCGCGTTGAAAAGCTCCGGATGTTGGGTGAACTCGACGCCCATCAGCAGGCCGCCGTTGGAACCGCCTTGGATGCCGAGCCGGCGCGGGCTCGTGATCTTGCGCGCGATCAGGTCCTGCGCGACCGACGCGAAGTCGTCGTAGGCCACTTGGCGGTGCGTCTTGAGCGCGGCTTCGTGCCAGGCCGGACCGAACTCGCCCCCGCCGCGGATGTTGGCCAGCACGAACACCCCGCCGCGCTCGAGCCACAATTTCCCGAGCAAGCCGGAATAGTACGGCGTCGAAGAAACTTGAAAACCGCCGTACGCGTTGACGATCGTCGGGTTTGAGCCGTCCAGCTTCATGTCTTTGGGGTGCACGATGAAGTACGGGATCTTCGTGCCGTCCTTTGACGTTGATTCCAACTGCTCGACGACGTCGCGCGACGCATCGAAGCGCGCGGTGGCCGTTTTCGCCGTCGTCACCGAACCCGTCGCCGCGTCGACCAGCTCGAGCGCCGGCGGCGAGAGGAAGCCCGAGACATACAAGAACGCCTGGTCGTCGTGTTTGTCGACGGTGACGAGGCGGATCGCGGAGTTATCCGGCAGCGCGAGCCTCCGTTTACTCCAGCCGCCGCCGGGCTCCGGCTCGTAAACGTCGACCCGGCCTTTGACGTTTTCGTACGTCGTCACGAGAACGCGCGACTTCGTCGTTTCCACTTCCTCGAGCGACTCGCGCGGACCGGGCGCATATACGAGCCGCGGTTTGAGATGCGCGGGATCGGCGAGCATTGCCGTGAGCTCGACCGCGACGAGCGACCCCGCCGGAAACACCGTGCCGTCGACGCTCCAGCTTTCCTTGGGCTCGAACAGGACGCGCCCGGCCACCATCCCGCCGATCTCGACCTTGGCCGGAAGCGCGAGCTTGCGGAGCCCCTGGGTGCCGACGAGATAGACCTCCGTCGTAAAAAAATCGAGGTAGCGCTGCACGAACATCACCCGGTGTCCCTCGCCGTCGTGCAGCGCGACGGATCCGGCGCCGACGTCGCTCTTGCGGCCGCGGAACACTTCGGTCGCGGCCGCGAGCGGCTGGCCTCGGCGCAAACGCTTGACGATGTATGGATAGCCCGCAGCGGTCAAGTCCCCGGGTTGCCACTCGCGCGCGACCAGCAGCGCGTCCGGACTTTCCCACTCGAAGTCTTGCTTGCCGTGCGGGAGGTCGAATCCGCCGCTGACGAAACGGCGCTCGCGCACGTCGAACTCGCGCACCGTCGACGCATCTTCGCCGCCGTCGGAAAGCGAGATGAGGCAGCGCGTTTGCTCCGGCCAGAGGCAGCTGACGCCTTGGAAGACCCAGTTCGCTTTCTCGGCCTTCGCCAGCGCATCGAGGTCGAGCACGGTTTGCCAGGCGGGCGCGGGCTTCAAATACTCCGCCGCCGAGGTCCGGCGCCAAATGCCGCGCACGTGATCGGCGTCTTGCCAGTAGTTGTAAATCTGCCGCTGCAGAAATTGCGGAACTGCCAGCCGGTCCTTGGCCTCCTCGATCTTCAACGCGTCGGCGAAGACGCCGCCGAAGCGTGGATCCCCCTCGAGTACCGCGAGCGTCTTCGCGTTCTCGGCGCGAACCCAGGTCAGCGCGCGCTCGGCGTGCGGATCCTCGAGCCACAGGTACGGATCGGTCGACGCGGGCAGCGGCACCGCTGAAGTGCCGGGCACGGCCGAAGGTGCCGCACTTTGCGCGAGCCCCGCACGCGGACCGACGAACGCCGTGACGGCCACGAGTGCGACGGCGAACGCGCGCAGCGCAGCTCGCGTTCTCAACCAGCGGCGCCCTCGCCGCGCGGTCCCGTCATCGAATTCCAACGTGCCGGAATTGCACCGCGCCGCCCTCTCCGGCCTGCGCCGCGGGCTTCTCCGTCAGGGCGCCAAGCCGCCCGTCAGCCTTGCGGCCGCGGGCGCTCGCCGGAGCTAGCCGGCGAGGCCGCCGTCGACGTAGACCTTCATCGCCGGAACCATGCGGCGCATCGTGTCGCTGGTGGCGACGAAGTCCGGACCGACGTACTTCGTCAGATCGGCCGGCGGCAGTTCGAGATCGGCCTGCATCGGTTCGGGGACGTTCGACCAGCGGGCGGCGATCGCCACCGCCGCCGGGTATTGATCCGCCGCCACCGCGCTGAAGTCGTAGGCAAAGGCCGGTGGATAGACGTCGCGTCCCCGCAGTCCCTCGAGCGGGCGCGTGAAGGTCAACATGAACGGGCCGGCGCCGAGCGGTTTGGCACAGATCGAGTTCGCCGTGTGGACCGCTTCGCTGCAATAGCGGTCGTGGATGTAGCGCGCGGTCTTGTAGTCGTATTCGGCCAACAGCGCATCGGTGGTATACGAGGTCGCCGCGAAGTCGTGGGTGGATTGCGTCACGGGAAGAAAGAAAATGTTGTAGCCGTAGGGGTTGCCGATGACGGTTTGACGTCCGTTGTTGGCCGCCGGGCCGTACTTGGCGACCAGCGCCGCGACGAGCGCGCGATTGCGCGGATCGGTCGCGCCGGTGCCCGCCAGCAAGACGTACGTGTAGCGGCCGAAATACGGCTCGCCTTTGGCGTGTTCGGGATGCTTGGCGTCGTAGGTGGCCAGCAGCGAGTCGTGCACGAGCGGCGGCGGCGGCAGAGCCGCAGGCTGCGAGCTCATGGCCGCCGCGGCAACGACGTGTGGTTGCGGCGCGCCCGCGACGGCGTGCGCCGGGGCGGCCGCCGGCGGCGGCGCACTCATCGAAGCGGCAATCGTGATGCTGAGCGCCATGTCGGCGGCCACGTTCATGCCCTTGACGCTCTCCGACGAATATCCGTTGCGCGACGCGACGATCGTGTACGTGTCGACCGGGATCTTGATCGAAGCGTGGCCGTGCGCGTCGGTATGGGCGAAGTACGTCGAGCCGGCGCTCCCCGTGAAGACGACTCGAGCGCCCGGAATCGGCTGATTGTCGTTATCGACGATCGTGGTCGAAACCGCGGCCATCGCCGAGGCCCAGCTCACCGTCGGGCCGGCTAGAAGCGCGCCGAGCAAAAGGACGGCGCGCGCGAAAGCGAGAGAGCGATGCAGCTTCATACCCTCCTTGTCGGCACGAGCGCAGGAGGACCCTACGTGACACGGCGCACGAACGCGCCGCTCGCGTCAGCGCAAGCTAACGATTGACGAAAGACATGTCGGGATAGCGCGCTCCGGCCGCCACGCCGTGCGGCGCGACTTCCTCGATCCGGCGCAGCTGTTCGGCGCTCAGGGTCAGACCCGCGGCCGCCACGTTTTCCTCGAGGCGGGCGACGCGCGTCGTCCCGGGAATCGGCACGATGTCGTCGCCCTGGGCCAGCACCCACGCCAACGCGACCTGCGAAGGCGTTGCATCGAACTCCTTGGCGATCTCGGCGACCCGGTCGACGACCGCGAGGTTCTTCGCGAAGTTCTCGCCTTGGAAGCGCGGATTGTAGCGCCGGAAATCGTCGGCCGCGAGCTGATCGATCGAACGGATCGTGCCGCTCAAGAAGCCGCGGCCGAGCGGGCTGTACGCGACCAGCGTGATGCCGAATTCGCGCAGCGCGGCGATCACGCCGCCGTCCTCGATGTCGCGGCTAAAGAGCGAGTATTCGCTCTGCACGGCCGCGATCGGCGCGACGGCAGCCGCGCGGCGAATCGTCGCCGCCGAGGCTTCCGAGAGCCCGAGCCGGCGCACCTTCCCGGCGGCGACCAGCTCCGCCATCGCGCCGACGGTCTCTTCGATCGGCGTGTCGTTGTCGACCCGGTGCTGGTAGTACAGGTCCACGTAGTCGGTGCCGAGCCGCTTGAGAGAGCCGTCGATCGAGCGCCGGATGTAGTCGGGCTTTCCGTTCACGCCGCGCGCGACCGGGTTGGCCGGATCGCGCACGATGCCGAATTTCGTGCAAAGGAATACCCGGTCGCGCTTGCCGGCGATCGCGCGGCCGACGAGCTCCTCGTTTTTGTACGGGCCGTAGATGTCGGCCGTGTCGATCAAGTTGACGCCAAGCTCGAGCGCGCGATGGATGGTCCGGATCGACTCGCCTTCGTCGGCGTTGCCGTAGAACTCCGACATCCCCATCGTGCCGAGGCCGATCTCGCCGACCTGGGGGCCGTTCTTTCCGATGTGACGCTGCTTCATACGACAGCCAAGACTACGCCGGAGCCGGCTTTGTTTCAGCGCTGCGATGCCGGCGCTCGCTGCTGATCGCCCAGAGCAGCGCCACCAGCAGGAAGTTGGCGACCAGCGAACTTCCGCCATACGAAACGAAAGGCAGCGTGATTCCCGTCAGCGGAAACAGCGCCAGCACGCCGCCCACGATGATGAAGGTTTGAAAGCCGAGCGTCGCCGCGAGGCCGGTCGCGAGCAGTTTGGCATAGATGTCGGGTTGCGCTCGCGCCGCTTGCAGCGCGCGCACGACCAGCACGAAGAACAGGGCCACGAGCACCGCGCCGCCGAAGGCGCCGAACTCCTCGCTCCATGCGGCGAAGACGTAGTCCGTTCCGACTGCCGGAATGAAGTTGGGGTGTCCCAGGCCGTAACCGGTTCCGAAGAGGCCGCCGGCCGCGAGCGAGAACAGCGCCTGCATCGCCTGATAGCCGCGACCCAAAGGATCCGCGAACGGATCGCGCCAGGCTGCGAAGCGCGCCATGACGTACGGGTAGTGGCGGCTCGCCCACCACACGGCGAGCGCGAAGATCCCCGCGCCGCCGGCGATCAAGTCGACGCGGCGGGTCCCGACGTAGAGCATCGCGGCGAAGGTCGCGAGCAAGAGGCTCGCCATCCCGATGTCGCGTTCGAACACGAGGATCGCCATCGAGGCGCCCCAACCGAGGATCAACGGTCCGAGGTACTTCGCGTTGGCCCGCAGCGACCACGGCTTCGCGGCGGCCAGGACGTCGGAGGTTTCCGCCAGATACGCGGCCATGAACAGCACGATCAGCAGTTTGATGATTTCGACCGGCTCGTATTGAACCGGACCGATGCGGATCCACAGTTTCGCGCCGTTGACTTCTTGACCGAAGACCGCGACCAGCGCGAACAAGACGACCGATCCCAAAACCCAGATATACTTGAACGCCGCGAAACGCCGGAAGTTCGCGAAAAGCGGGCCGGCCGCGATCGCCAAAGCGAGCGAGATGCCGAGCCAAATCTCCTGACGGTGCGCGAGCGCGCCCGATATCCTTGCGATCGTCACCAGGCCGAGCCCGGCGAGCAGGATGGCGATCGCCGGCAAAGCGTCGTCGCGTCGCTCGCCCTGCGGCGCCAGCGCGACCCAGACGAGCGCCCCTAACGCAAGCGCGAGCAAGGCCCAAGGCGGCCCGATCGCGGCCGGCGGCGGGAGGCGCAAGGCGAAGCCGGCGATGGCGAGGGCGGCTACCGTCGGCCACAGCCGGCGCGAGAGCACCGACAGGCGTCGCGCGAGCGTCAGTGCGTGAGCGGTCCCGAACGCAAAACGAAGTAGCCGAACGAGAGCAGCGCCGCCACCATGAGGCCGATGGAGACGATCGTCCGCACCGCGCGATCTAAACCGTTCGCGCCGCTCGCGATCGGCGAACTCGCGACGAGCAGATCGCGCCCCACGATCAGCGTTCCGTTATCGGTGCTGCCGCGAGCCTTCGCCGTGGCGAGCAGCCGCGCGACCGCATCCGAGGGGGTTGGGGTGTTGAGCAAAGCGTCGCCGATATCGTCCGCATCGACGCAGCGGTGAATGCCGTCGGTACACAGGACGAGCTGGTCGCCGGCCAGCAGTTCGACGTGCGCGATGCTCGCTTCGAGCTTGGCCTGCGTGCCGAGACTGCGCCAGAGCAGGCCGCGCATGCGCGGCTTCGCCGGCAACGAGGTCTTCGCACTCGGCACCGCCGCGTCGGCGAACATCGCATCGTCGGCGGTCAGCGTTTCGAGGTGGCCGAGCCGTAAAAGGTACGCCCGCGCATCGCCGACGTGCGCGATGAAGGCGTGGTGCCCGACGATGAGGACGGCGGTGAGGGACGCCCCGCTGCCGACGAAATCCTCGTGGCTGCCGCTCTGCGCGAAGAGGCGTGCGTTGGCGTGGTCGAGGGCGGCGAGCAACAGCGCGCGCACGCTTCCCGGCGAGCCGGCGCGCGCGCCGAACGCGCCGAGCCGCTGCCGCCGGCGCAGGTAGTCGCGCACGGTCGAAAGTGCGAGCGAGGCGGTCGGCACGCTGCGCGCGACCTCACCGAATCCGTCCGCGATGCCGAAGAACGTGACGCCCGGCGCGATCGCCTCCGTCAGATGCGCGTCGCTCTGGTGCTTCTGCCAGAGACCGGTTTCCGAACCGACCGCTACTTCCACGGACCAACTCCGCAATAGGTGATGCGGGTCGTTCCCACGTCGATTTCGTCGCCGTCACGCAAGCCGGCGGCGCCGTCGAGCGGTCGCGCGTTCACCAGCGTCCCGTTGCGACTGTCGAGATCGCGGATACTGAGGGCACCGTCCGTGAGGTCGATTCGTGCGTGCAAACGGCTCACTCGCGCGTCGGGGATCACCAGCGTCGCGGATGGCGCCCGGCCGATCGTGATCGGCACCGGAGCGCGGACCGTCCGCGTCCGGCCATCTTCCTCCACGCGAAGCACAACCGCCTGCATCGCCGTCATCGCGTCGTCGCGTTCCCGGCGCCTCCGCCGGAGCGGGAGGGCGAAGAGCGCGAAAAGTCCAGCCGCGCAGACGACTTCCAAGCTTTGCAAGCGGGCAGCAACGTCGGGGGTCACGCGCCGGCCGACTCGTCGGCGTCGACCGCGAGCTCGCTGTCGCCGATCGCCAGCACGTCGCCGCAGCGCAGCTCGCCGTCGTTCTTTCGTTCGCCGTTCAACGCGGTACCGTTCGACGAGCCGAGGTCGCGAAAGCGGACGGCCCCGTCCGTTTCGGAAATCTCGAGATGGCGACGCGAGACGCGCGGATCGGCGAGTACGAGGCCGGCACCCGCCTCACGGCCGACGACGACCGTTCCACGCAATGCGAGTCGAGCGCCGGGCGGCACGCCTTTGCGCACGCGCAACGCGAGACGCACCGGCTCGGGCAAGAGCTCGAGCCCGATCGCAACCGTCCCCGCCGCCACCGCGGGATCGTTCGTCATCGTCACCCGCGGCGGGGCTTGGCGAAACTGCGAGCGTTCGGCCAGGCGCGTCAGCATCGCGCCCCAGCGGCCCTCCAAATATTCGCGGTCGGGCCCGAAGCGCGCGAAATCCACGGCGTTCAAGCGAACGTAAAAGTGCCGCACGCCGCGGCCCGGGGAGCCCGCCTCGAACGACGAGACGAGCTTGCGCGCAATCTGCACCGGTTCGAGCGCGCTGGGAAAGGCGAGCGCGAAAGCCCGCTCCACCGCGTTCGCGCACGCGCTCTCGACCCGCGCCAGGAAGCTCACGGAGCGCGCGCGAGGAGTGCGATGAAAAATCCGTCGCGGCCGTCGATCCCGGGCGGCACGACGACGTCCCCGGCGGCGCTGCGAAAACGGGCGTATCGTTCCGGAATTTCGGCGCGCCGAAAAGCCGGCTCTTCCGCCAGGAAGCGCTCGATCGCGAGCGGACCCTCCCGCGGATCGGTCGTGCATACGCTGTAGACCAGCCGGCCGCCGGCTTTCGTGCGCGCGCCTGCCGCCCGCAAGAGCGCGCCTTGCAGCCCGGCCAAACGGGGCGAATCCTCGGGACTCTTGCGCCAGCGTGCTTCGGCATGGCGACCGAGAATGCCGAGGCTCGAGCAGGGCGCGTCGAGCAGCACCGCGTCGGCCCGAATCTCAGCGGCGGCATCGCGCGCGTCGCCCTCGACGACCGCGGCGTTGCCGGCACCGGCTCGCGCGAGCGCCGTCCGGAGCGCGCGCGTCTTGCGCGGATCGCTTTCGACGCACACCAGGTTTCCCTCGGCGCGCATCCGCGCCGCGATCTGCGCGCTCTTGTGTCCGCGGCCGCTGCACAGGTCCAATACCGTTTCGCCGGGCCGCGGGTCGAGCAAATCGACCGGCAGGCAGGCACTCTCGCCTTGCAACGACCAGCGCTCCTCGGGATCGTCGGCGATCGCTTCGCCGTCGACGATCAAGGCCTCGGGCGCGAAAGGGGAAGCTCGCACCGTGGCGCCGCGCGCTTCGAGCAGCCGCGTCACCTCGCCCACCTCGGCGCGCAAGGTGTTGACGCGCAGCGCGCGTTGCGGCGGTGCGTTGATGCCGGCCAGCACGGCGTCGCGCTGGCCGTTGAAGAGCTCCGCCCAGCCGGCCGCAATCCAACTCGGCAGCGAGTACGCGGTTCCCAGATAATCTGACTCGCGCTCGAAATCGCTCCGGTCGGGGATCGCCGGCGCCTCGGCGATAAAGCGCCGCAGCACCGCGTTGACGAGCCCGGCCGTTCCCTTGTGACCGTGGTGCAGCGCGAGATTAACCGTCTCGAAAACGGCGGCGTGATCCTCGACGCCGCCCATGAAACGCAGCTGATAGATGCCGAGTCGTAAGATCTCGAGGATGACCGGCGGCAGCGTGCGCTCCCTGCCGGCGAGGTACGGCTTCAAATACCAATCGAGCAGACGGCGCGCTTTGATCGCACCGTAGGCGAGCTCGGCTGCGAACGCCCGGTCGCGCGCGTCGAGCCCCGAGCGCCGCGCGCGCACGTCGAAGGCGGCTTGCGCGCCGCGCGCCTCCGGCCCAAAGACATCGCGGACGACCGCGAGGGCGAGTTCGCGCGCGCTCATGCCGTCGCGCGCGCGCGAGCGAAGTGCGCGCCCTCGAGCGCTCCGCGATTCGCCGGCACGAGCCGCTCCACGGCGACGACGCCCTCGCCGCTGGCCACGAGCGCTGCCCTGCCGCGCACGCCGAGGAGCGCTCCGGGAACGGCTCCCGCCGGCACGCGCTCCGCAAGCGCAAGCGCCGCGAGCAGCTTGACGGGCTCGCCCCCGAGTTCGGCGCGCGCCGCCGGAGCCGGCGAGAGCGCGCGGACGTGGTTCGCGATGCGCTCCGCGCTCCAGCTCCAATCGATCGTCAGATCGGCTTTGGCGAGCGGGCGCGTCGCCGTAGCGGCGATCGCTTCGCGCGAAGCGAGCCCCGCCTGGGGCCTCGGCTGCAAACGGCCCGCGGCGGCGAGGTCGACTGCCTCCGCGAGCATTTCGGCGCCCAGCAGCGCAAAACGGTCGTGCAATTCGCCGTACGTTTCGCGCGCGCCGATCTCGCTCGGAGTCTGCAACACGATGTCGCCGGTGTCCATCCCCGCGTCCATCAAGATGATCGTCACGCCGCCCGCGCGAACGCCGTCGCGCAGTTGCGACTGCAAAGGCGTGGCGCCGCGGTAGAGCGGCAAGAGGCTCGGGTGCACGTTGAGCGCGCCCAGCCGCGGCAACGCGAGCAGCGCGGACGGCACGATTTTCCCATACGATGCGACCGCGAAGAGATCGGCACGCGCTTCTTCCAAGCGCGGCGTCGCGCCGCGCAAACCCTCCGGCGCGTAGACCTCGAGGCCCAGCTCTTGTGCCGCGCGTTTCACGGGCGTGGGCCCGAGGCGCATGCCCCGTCCCGCCGGACGGTCGGGTTGCGTTACGACGAGCACGCACTCGAGCGAAGCCGCGAACGCGCGCAGCGCCGGGACCGCAAAGTCGCTCGTGCCGAAGAAAACGCCGCGGAGCGGCCGGCGTTCAGACGGAAACGGCTTCGGCCTCGGATTCGAGCAGCGCCGCCTTCTCCTCGTCGGTGACCGCGGGACGCACGTTGGCGGCTTTATCGATGTAGAGGATTCCGTCGAGATGATCCATCTCGTGCTGGAGGCAGCGCCCGAACAACTCGCCGCCCTCGACCTCGAAGCGCTTGCCGTCCCGATCGAGCGCGCTGCACACGACGCGCTCGAAACGCGTCAGGTCGCCGATCATTCCCGGAACCGAGAGGCAGCCTTCGATCGAGGTGATCTCGCCCTCGATCGTCGTGAATTTCGGATTGATGAAAACGAGCGGGCCATGCTCGTCCTTGTCGTCGCCGAGATCGACGACGAAGAGCCGCTTGCCGACGTTGACCTGCGGCGCCGCCAAACCGATGCCCGGGGCCTCGTACATCGTTTCGAACATGTCGTCGATCAGCTGCTGGAAGAGGGGACTCTTGATCTCGGCCGGCGCGACGCGCTTGGCGACCTTGCGCAAGGTGGGGTGGCCGTCTTTGATGATCTCGCGGATGTAAGGCACGACTCCCATTATAAACCCCGCCTCCAAACGCCCCTTGCGCCGGCCGGTCCGGGCCGGCCGGCTGCGTCCGGCTGGGGCCGTGGCGAGCCGGGAGGGGGCGCCGGCCGGGGATGGCCGAGCCGCCGGCTAGAGGATGTACGTGCTCAGGTTGGCGTCGCGCACGATGTCGCCCAGCTTCGAGCGCACGTACTCGGCGTCGATCCGCACCGTCCCGGCTTCCTCCGGCGCGGCGTACGAAACGTCCTCGAGCAGACGCTCGAGAACCGTGTGCAGCCGGCGCGCTCCGATGTTCTCCGACTGGTCGTTGACCTGCATCGCGTAGGTGGCAAGTTGCTCGACGCCTTCGGGAGTAAACTCGATCGTCACGCCTTCGACGGCGAGCAGCTGACGGTACTGCTCGGTGAGCGCGTTGCGCGGCTGGGTGAGGATCGTCTTGAAATCCTCCGCGGTCAGCGAGTCGAGCTCGACCCGGATCGGAAAGCGGCCCTGCAGCTCCGGGATCAAGTCCGAGGGCTTGCTGATGTGAAAGGCGCCGGCCGCGATGAACAGGATGTGGTCGGTCTTGATCGAGCCGTACTTCGTGGCGACGGTGCTGCCTTCGACGATCGGCAAGATGTCGCGCTGCACGCCTTCACGCGAGACGTCCGGACCGCGCCCGCCCTCGCGCCCGGCGACTTTGTCGATCTCGTCGATGAAGATGATCCCGTTCTCGCCCGCGCGCCGCAACGCTTCGCGTTTGACGGCGTCCATGTCGATCAGCTTGCCGGCTTCTTCTTGCGCGAACACGCGGCGCGCATCGGCGACGGTCATGCGTTTGCGGATCTTCTTCTTGGGAAGCAGGCCGCCCAGCATCTCGCCCACGTCGGCGCCGCCGCCCAGCGACGGATCCATTCCGCCCAGCACGCCGATCGGCAACTGCGGGCTCTCTTCGAGGTCGACGTCGACCAGGCGTACGTCGTAAAAGCCGCGCAAGACGTCGGCACGCGCTTGTTCGCGAATGCTTCGCGCGTCCTCGCCCGAGGCGGACGTCGCGGTCGCCTGCGGTTGCGCGGCGGGCGGTTGGGACGGCGTGAACGTATTGCCGAAGATCGAACCGAGCGTCGAAGCGAACGAGGTCATCGGTTGCTGCGGCGACGCCGCACGCGTCTCGGGGAAGAGCAGATCGACGACGCGCTCGACGGCGGCCGCGTCCGCTGCTTGTTCGACTTCGGCGCGGCGTTCGTCTTGCACCACGCGGATCGCGGCTTCGACGAGATCGCGGACCATCGATTCGACGTCGCGTCCGACGTAGCCGACCTCGGTGTATTTGGTCGCCTCGACCTTGACGAAGGGTGCGCCGGCCAGCGTCGCGAGCCGTCGCGCGATCTCCGTCTTGCCCACCCCGGTCGGCCCGATCATCAAGATGTTCTTGGGGATCACTTCGCCGCGCATTTCCGCGGCCAGTTGCTCGCGGCGATAGCGGTTGCGCATCGCGATCGCGACGGCGCGCTTGGCTTTGGCTTGACCGACGATGTAACGGTCGAGCTCGGCAACGATCTGGCGCGGGGTCAACTCGCGATCGGCCATCCCTTACTCCGCCGCCGCCGCGAGCTCGTCGTAAAGATACGTCATCGTTTCGATTCCGCCGAAGAACTGCGCGAGCGAAAAGCGTTCGTTCGGCGCGTGAATCTGATCGCCGGGCAGGCCGACGCCGATGAGGACTTGCGGCAGGTGCAAGATACGATCGAAGCTCGAGACGGGACCGATCGTGCCTCCCGTCCCGATGAAAACGGGCGGTTTGCCGAAGCCGCGCTCCATCGCTCGCGCCGCGGCCGCCACCGCCGGATGATCGCGCGAGGTACTGACCGCGCGAACGTCGCCGTCGTCCTCGATGCCGACGCGCACGCCGGGCGGAGCGACCCGCTCGAAGTGCTCGCGCACGGCGCGCTTGACGTGGCCCGGATCCTGACCCTCGACGAGCCGCGCCGAAAGCTTGAGCTTCGCGAAACTGGGCACGATCGTTTTCGCGCCCGGACCTTGATAGCCGCCGGAAATGCCGTTGCACTCGAGCGTCGGGCGCAACCACATCCGTTCGAGCGGTAAGTAGCCGCGCTCGCCGCCGAACAGCGCCGGCACGCCGAGAGCGCGCGCCTCCGCTTCGCCGTCGAACGGAAGCGCCGAGATCTCGCCGTGTTCGCCCGGCGTCGGCTCGCGCACGCCGTCGTAGAAGCCTGCGACCGTGACGCGACCCTTGTCGTCGCGCAGCGTCGCAATCATGCGCGCGAGCGCCTCGACCGGGTTCACGACCAGACCGCCGAAGTACCCCGAGTGGAGATCGCTCGCCGGTCCATGCACCGTCACTTCCCAGTGCACGAGGCCGCGTAACGAAACGGTGAGCGACGGGACGTCCTCGGCAAACACGGCGGTGTCGGACACGACGACGACGTCGCAGGCCAGCCGCTCGCGCTCGCGCGCTAAGAACGCCTCGAAGCTGGGCGAGCCGATCTCTTCCTCACCTTCGACCACGACCTTGACGTTCAAGGGCAGCTTGCCGCGCAGGCGCAGGTGCGCTTCCAGCGCGGCCAAGTGCATGAGCACCTGGCCCTTGTCGTCGACGCTGCCCCGGCCGTAGACGCTGCCGTCGCGCACCGTCGCCGCAAACGGAGGCGAGTCCCAGAGTTCGAGCGGATCCTCGGGCTGGACGTCGTGGTGGCCGTAGATCAGGATCGTCGGCGCATCGGGCGCGTGCAGCCACGAGCCGTACGCTACCGGCAAGCCCTCGGTTTCGAGGACTTGCGCGTCGCTCAAGCCGGCGGCGCGCATGCGCGCCACGACCGCTTCTGCCGAGCGGCGCACCTCGGGATGGCGCGCCGGGTCGGCCGAGACCGACTGACACGCAACCAGCGCGGCGAGTTCGTTCAGGTAGCGGTCGCGATTGGCGCGAACGAATTCGACGAGTTCCTGGGCAGCGATCATGCGCTGCGTTTCGCGCGAGCTCCTCAAATCTCCGGGGCGTTCAGCGCGTCGAGCGGTCCGCGCCAATTGGCGGCGAGGTCGTCGGCATACTGCCGCGCTTCGCTCGCCTTCCCCTCGTGGGCGAGCGCATGCATCAGGCCGTAGAGCGAATGCGCGTTGTGCGGCGTTCGCGCCAGGTCCTCACGAAACGCCGCTTCGGCTGCCGCGTAATCGCCGCGTTCGAGCAGCAACCACCCGAGCCACTCGCCTGCCGGATAAAACCACGGCGCGAAGACTTCGGGCGGAAACTTTGCGACTTCCCGGAGCGCAGCACGCAAATCGGCTTCGGCGGCGCGCGAGTCGCCCTGTGCGGCAGCGACTTGCGCGCGCGCTAAGCGATGGTTCGGCTCGAAGTAGTCCGGATGCGTCGCGGCCTTCAGCGAGGTCTCGTAATCGGCCAGCGCGGCGCTCGCCGCGGGCACGTCCTTGCGTGCCGCGTAGGCGAGAACGCGGGCGTACTTCCAGGTCAAAACTGCGCGGCCCCGAGCAGGCTTGGGGCTTGCGAGGACGTCGTCCCAGCGTCCCAGCCGGGCGAGGATGAGCAGCGCCGTGCCCTGTTCCTGCGCCTGGGCGATGGCTAGCGCCGCAGCGGTTTCGCCGGCGTCCCCGAGCATCAGTGCACCGCCCGCGTAAAAGTCGAGGTTATGCTTGAAATAGAAGAGTTCGCTCGGAGCTTTGGAGAGCGTCGCCGCATAGGCCCGGTCCAGGCTGACGGCTTCGCGTTCCTCGTTCAGCAACTGCGGAAACAAGCCGACGTCGAGATCGGTGTGACCCGCCATGTGCACGAGATGCGAGGCCGGGGGCTCGACCGGAAGCGCGCTCAAGCGGCGTGCGCTCGCCTCCGCGCCGCCGGCGACTGCCGAGTAGTCGAGCAGGTGAACCAGGTAGTGGTTCGCCCCGACGTGATCGGGATTTCGCCGCAGCACCGCCTCGAGCGTCGCGACGAGCGTCGCGGTCGTGCCGATCGGCAGCGTGCCGTTCCAGCCCCAGTCGTCGACGTCCATCGCGCTTTCCGTCGAAAGCGCCGCGGCGTCGTCGTCGGCGGGGTAGTCCGCGAAAAGCTTCTGCATGGCGTCGCGGTAAGCCAGGTAGTACGGCCCGGTCGCGCTCTTTGAATCCTTCGGATAGCGCAGCCGCAGCGCGTCGATGTAGCGCCGCTCCTCGGGCTGGGCCGCGCTTTCCAGCGTGGCGGCTTCCTTGAGCGCGGCGCTCGCAACGGCGAGGTCGTCCGGCGACATCTCCTCGTTGAGGTTGGGACCTGCCGCAAGCGCGACGCCCCAATAGGCCATGGCCAATTTCGGATCCGCCTTGGCGGCTTGCTCGAAGCGCTTGCGCGCCTCCTCGCGGTTGAAGGCGTAAATGAGCGTCAAACCCTCGTCGAACGCGCGCTGCGCGTCGGCGCTCGAGGTGCCGACCTGATGGTGGACCAAGGCCGCCTGCGGACTCGCCGGCACCTGCGCGCGCGCGCCGGCCGGGAGCACCAGCGCCGCGCACAAGCTGAGGACGGCAAACCGGCGCGCGCTCAAACGACTTCCACGATGATGTCTTCGTTCGTGTAGATGTCGATCGAGGCGGCGACCGTCAGCGCCTCTCGGGCGATCTCCTCGGCGTCGAGCGCGCTGTGGCGCAAGAGCGCGAGCGCCGCGGCTTGCGCGTACGGTCCGCCGCTGCCGATCGCGGCGACGCCCTCGTCCGGTTCGATGACGTCGCCGGTCCCGCTGAAAACGAAGAGATGCTCGGCATCGCCGACGACGAGCAACGCCTCGAGACGGCGCAGCGCGCGGTCCTGGCGCCAATCCTTGGCCAACTCCACCGCGGCGCGCATGATGTTGCCTTTGTACTCTGAGAGCTTGCCTTCGAATTTTTCGAGCAGCGTGATGCCGTCCGCCGCGGAGCCGGCGAAACCGGCCAGCACCTTGCCGCCGGCGATGCGGCGGACTTTGCGCGCGCCGTGCTTCATGATCGTCTTGTCGAGGGTCACCTGGCCGTCGCCGGCCAGCGCAAGCTTGCCGTCGCGCGCACCGCGAGGATGGTCGTCGAACGAATTCGCATCAGTCGCCTATCCGCCGCCGCAGAGCGGGTTTCTTGCCGGAGGCGGGCGTCGCTTCGCGGGGTTCTTCAGCCGCCTGTTAGTGCAGCGCCGGAACGCTGCGCCAGGATTCGAGCGCCGCGAGCGCGCGCTCGGCCATAAGCCGGCGTCGCTCGCGCTTGTCGCGACGGCGCACCCGCGAGCGGCGGGAAGTACGCCCAGGTCACGTTGGCCGGCTGGAAATCGCGCGCTCGCGGTATTTTGCAGGTGCGCCACGACCGCGCCGAGCGCCGTCCCGGCGGGAACCGCCGCGGCAGGCTCGCCGCGCAGCAGCGCGCGCCGCCGAGCGCGCTGCGATCAGCCCGCAGGCCGCGGCTTCGACGTAGCCTTCGGCGCCGGTGATTTGGCCGGCAAAGCAGAGTTCGCTCGAAGCCGCGCAAGCGCAGTTCGGCCGTCGAGCAAGCGCGGCGCATCGATGAACGTATTGCGATGCATCACGCCGAGGCGCAGCCACTCGGCCGTCTGCGAGGCCGGGAAGTTTACCGAAGGCCTCTTTTTGCGCGGGCCAGGTCAAGCGCGTTTGAAAACCGACGAGGTTGTAGGCGCTGCCCTCGGCGTTCTCTTTGCGCAGTTGCACGACGGCGTAGGGCGCGCTGCCCGGTGCGCGGATCGCGCAGGCCGACCGGTTTGAGCGGGCCGAAGCGCAGCGTGTCGTCGCCGCGCGCGGCCATCTCTTCGATCGGCAGGCAGCCCTCGAAGTAGGGCACCTTGCCCGCCGCTGCGTCGCGCTCGAAATCTTTCGGCTCGTGCTTGCGGCAGCTCGCGCAGGTCGCGCACGAACTGCCGCGTACTGCTCGCGATCGAGCGGGATGTTGAGATAGTCGTCGCCGTCGCCTTTGTCGTAGCGCGACTTGCGGTACATCCGGTCGAGCGTCGAGCGAGTCGGCGGCGACGATCGGCGAAGCCGCATCGTAGTAGTGCAGGCGCGGACGGCTCGAGCCGCTGCCCGGCACGCGGGCCAGCAGCGCATCGATCGCGCGCGCCAGCGCCTCGCGAGGGCAGCGGCCCGCACGCGACGATCGCGGCCGGCGCCGGGTCGATTGTCGTCGACTTCTTCGCGCACGACCCGCGATGCGCGGGTGCGCCGTCAGGCGCGACTCGACCGCGGCGGCGAAGCGCTCGCGATCGACGGCCAGCGCGCCGCCGGCCGGAACCGCCGCTCGCGCGCGCCGCGCCGACGATGAGCGAATCGAGCCGCGCCAGCTCTTCTTTGAGCAGCCCGACGGCGTTCTCGAGCGCGGCCCCGCGCAGCGAGTTGCTGCACACGAGTTCGGCCAGCGCGTCCGTTTGATGCGCCGGGCCGCTGCCGCTGCGGGCGCATCTCGTAGAGCTCGACCTCGACGACCGCACTCGCGCGGCCTGCCACGCCGCTTCGCAGCCGGCGAGGCCGCCGCCGATGACGCGTCAGCGCCGGGTTCACACCTCGACCGGCTCGCGTCTTCGGCCTCGCGCGCGGCGCCGATCGCGACCGGTGTCGTGCGTCTTGTCGGCATGGCACTCGAAGGTCAACGCCGCCGCGCTTCGATCTTGGCCACGACGTAGCTGCCGCAAACGGGACACGGCTCGGGCACCACGCGGTCCCACGAGACGAAGTCGCAGTTCGGGTAGTTGGCGCAGCCGTAGAACGTGCGGCCCTTGCCGCGAACGCGCGCTCGACGATCTTGCCGCCGTCCTTGGGACAGATCGCGCCGGTGTCTTTGACGATCGGCTTCGTCGTCTTGCACTCGGGATAGCCCGTGCACGAGATGAAGCGCCCGAAGCGGCCGGTCTTGATGACCATCGGGCGGCCGCAGTTCGGGCAGATCTCGTCGGTCGGCTCGTCTGCGCATCTCGAGCTTGCGGCAGCTTCTGTTCGGCCTCTTCCAGATCGCTGCTCGAAGGGTCCGTAGAAGGCGCGCAGCACGTCGACCCAGTCCATCGTTCTGGTCCGCGACTTGGTCGAGTTCGCCTTCCATCTTGGCCGTGAAGTCGCAGGTTGAGATCGGTGAAGTGCTCGGCAAGCAGGTCGTTGACCGCGATGCCGATCTCGGTCGGGTGGAAGCGGCGTTCGAGCTGCTCGACGTAGCCGCGCGCCTGGATCGTCTCGACGATCGAGCTAGTAGGTCGACGGCCGGCCGATGCCGTTCTCCTCGAGCGCCTTGACCAGCGACGCTTCGGTGTAGCGCGGCGGCGGCTCGGTGAAGTGCTGTTTGGGCTCGATCGACTTCTTGATCGAGCGGATCGTCCGCGGCCAGCTGCGGCAGCGGGATGCGCGCTTTGCCGTTTTCGGACAGCGCGGCCGAGCGCGTCGGCGCGCCTCGTCGTCCCGGCCCTCTTCGTAGACGCGCGGTGAAGCCGGCGAACTTGCAGCACGCTGCCGGTCGCGCGGAAGCGTGTAGCCGTTCGCCGGCGTTGCGATGTCGACGGTCGTTTGGTCGAAGACCGCCGCCGCCATCTGCGAGGCGACGAAACGTTCCCAGATCAGCTGGTACAGGCGCAGCTCGTCGCGTTTGAGGACGCCGGCGAGCCGAGGCGTGCGGTAGCCGACGTCCGTCGGCCGGATCGCCTCGTGCGCGTCCTGCGCGCCTTCGCGCAGCTTGTGCGCGCGCGGCCGCCGTAGAACTCCGCGCCGTAGGTTTCGTCGATGAACTCTCGGCCGCGTCGCGCGCGCTGATCGGCGATGCGCGTCGAGTCGGTGCGCATGTAGGTGATCAGGCCCTGCGTGCCTTCGCTGCCGCCGAGGTCGACGCCTTCGTACAGGGCTTGGGCGACCTGCATCGTCCGGCGCACGCGCAAGCTGCAGCTTGCGCGAAGCCTCTTGCTGCAGCGTCGAGGTGGTGAAGGGCGCGGCCGCGTTGCGCCGCGTCTCGCGCTGTTTGACCGCGGCGACGTCGAACGTCGCGCCCTTCCAGATCGGCGAGAACCTGATCGGCGAGGCCGCCGTTGTCGATCTCGGCCTTCTCGCCGTCGATTTCGCTACAGCTCGGCCGGGAACACCAACGCCGGTCCGCGCGTGCTTGCGAAAGCAGCGCCGCGATCGTCCAGTATTCGCGCGGAACGAAGCGCTCGATCTCGCGTTCGCGATCGACGATCAGCTTGACCGCGACCGACTGCACGCGGCCGGCCGAGAGGCCGCCGCGCACCTTGGCCCAGAGCAGCGGCGAGATCTTGTAGCCGACCAGGCGGTCGAGAATCCGCCGCGCCTGCTGCGCGTTGACCGCGGTCCATGTCGATCGCGTGCGGCTCGGCCAGCGCCTCGAGCGCGGCGTCCTTGGTGATCTCGTGGAGCTCGATGCGCTTGGGGTTTTCGAGCTTGAGCAGCTCCGCCAGATGCCAGGCGATGGCTTCGCCCTCGCGGTCGGGGTCGGTCGCGAGGATAGACCTCGCGTCGCCGACTTGGCCGCGCTCTGCAGCTCCTTGATGACGTCGCCCTTCCCTTTGATGGTCAGGTAAGCGGGGCGAAGTCGTGCTCGACGTCGACGCCGAGCGTGCTCTTCGGCAGGTCGCGGACGTGGCCGACCGAGGCCTTCACGACGTAGCGCGGCGGCAAGAACTTCTTGATCGTGCGCGCCTTCGTCGGCGATTCGACGATGATCAGCGGCTTTTTCAAACTCTCCTCAGTTCGCCCCCTCGGGGTCCCGACGGCTTGGCGAAAACGCCCTTAGTATAGCGCCGCCGTCAAGCCGGGCGCAAAAATCGCGCTCTCCGCCTCGCGCGCGCGCACGCGTTTTTGCGCGTGCGCCACGCGCAAAATGTTGCATAAATTCGCGATGCGGTATAAGATGCAGCAAAAGGCGTTGACGAGAAAAGGTCGGCGCACGCACGTTTTTCAATCGCCCCCGCGGGCGAGGAGGGAACTCTTGGACGAGACCATGGAACACGAAGAGACGCCGATGGAGGCCGTAAAAAAGGTCGTCCGGCGTCGTGCCCGCAAGGCGACCGTCAAGAAGGCGATTCGCAAGAAAGTTCGCAAGGCCGCCGTCAAGAAGGCGATCCGCAAGAAAGTCCGCAAGGCCGTCGTCAAGAAGGCCGTCCGCCGGAAAGTCCGCAAGGCCGTCGTCAAGAAGGCCGTCCGCCGGAAAGTCCGCAAGGCCGTCGTCAAAAAGGCCGTCCGCAAGAAGGCCGGCGCCAAGAAAGCCACCCGCAAAAAGGCCCGCAAAAAGAAGTAGTCCGCGCGGTGGAAAATCGGAGAGCGATCGCTTCGGCGGTCGCTCTTCTCGTTTTCCGGGGCCTTTTGGAACCGCCCGAAGCCCTAAGCGACGATCGCGGGGCCCGCGCTCAAGTCGGGCGCTTTGCCGCCGTGTTCCTCGACCCAGTGACACGCCGCCTGATGGTTCGCTCCGTAGGTTAACAGCGCCGGAACCTCGACTTTGCAGCGCTCGAACGCGATCGGGCAACGCGTGTGGAAGCGGCAGCCCGAGGGCGGATTGACAGGCGACGGGATGTCGCCGGTCAGGATGATGCGCTTGCGCCGCGACTCGACGCTCGGATCGGGAATCGGGAATCGCCGACAGCAGCGCCTGGGTGTAGGGATGCAGCGGGTTCTCGTAGAGGTCGTCGCGGTCGGCGATCTCGACGATCTTGCCGACGTACATCACCGCCACGCGGGTCGAGATGTGGCGGACCACCGAGAGGTCGTGGGCGATGAAGAGAAAGGTCAGACCGAGCTGATTCTGGAGGTCTTGCAGCAGGTTGATCACCTGTGCCTGAATCGAGACGTCGAGCGCCGAGACCGGCTCGTCGGCGACGATGAACTTCGGATCGAAACGGCTAGCGCGCGCGCGATTCCGATGCGCTGGCGCTGGCCGCCGGAGAACTCGTGGGGATAGCGGTTCGCGTGGTCGGGCTGCAGCCCCACGAGCCGCAGCAGCTCGCGCACGCGGTCGTCCGCTTCTTTGCCCTTGGCGATATCGTGGATCAGCAGCGGCTCGCCCACGATGTCGCCGACCGTCATCCGCGGATTGAGCGAGGCGTACGGATCTTGAAAGATGATCTGCATCTCTTTGCGGAGCTTGCGGACGTCTTCGCGCCCCAGCTCGAGGATGTCGCGCCCCTCGAAGATCACCTGACCTTTGGTCGCCGGCAGCAGCCGCAAAACGACCCGCCCCGCCGTGGTCTTGCCCGAGCCCGACTCGCCGACGAGCCCGAGCGTTTCGCCGCTGCGAATCGTGAAGTCGACGCCGTCGACGGCTTTGACGTCGCCGACGTGGCGCGAGAAGACGCCCGCGTTGATCGGGAAATACTTGAAGAGATCCCGCACCTCGAGGAGGTCGCCGGTGCTCTTTCCGTTGGCGGCGACCGTCACGCCGAAACCGCCGCGTCGAGCGAAGCCCCGGCCTCCGAGTCCGGAATCTTCGGCGCGGAAGCGACTTTGAGCGGCCGTTCGGACTCCGTCGCCGCGTCGTAGAGAAAGCAGCGCGCGACGTGGCCGTCGCCGAAATCGTAGAGCGGTACGGGCTGGTCGCAGACCGGCATGCGGTAGCGTGCAGCGCGGCGCGAAGGCGCAGCCGGGCGGCAGACGCAGCAGATTCGGCGGCTGGCCCTTCGATCGGTACCAGCCGGCCGTGCGACTTCTCGTCGAGGCGCGGCAGCGAGGCCAAGAGTCCCATCGTGTAGGGGTGCTTCGGCGCGCTGAAGATCTGCGTCGCGGTACCGTACTCGACCATGTTCCCGCGCGTACATGACCAGCACGTTCTGGCACGTTTCGGCGACGACGCCGAGGTCGTGGGTGATCATGATGATCGCCGACCCCAGGCGCGCCTGCATCTCGTTCATCAGTTCGAGGATCTGGGCTTGGATCGTGACGTCGAGCGCGGTGGTCGGCTCGTCGGCGATCAGCACTTCGGGATCGCACGAGAGGGCCATCGCGATCATCACGCGCTGGCGCATTCCGCCGGAGAACTGGTGCGGGTAGTCGTTGACGCGCTTCTCGGGCGAGCGGGATGCGCACGACGCGCAGCATCTCGATCGTCTTGGCCAGTGCGTCGCGCTTGTTGAGCTTGAGGTGCAGCCGGACCGCTTCGGAAATCTGGTCGCCGACGGTGAGCACCGGATTGAGCGAGGTCATCGGGTCCTGGAAGATCATCGCGACGTCTTTGCCGCGGATCTTGCGCATCTCCGGTTCGCTCTTGGCGAGCAGATTCTCGCCGCGCAGCGTGATCGTGCCGCTCTCGATGCGCCCCGGCGGAGACGGAATCAGGCGCATGATCGAGAGCGCGTTGACCGATTTACCCGAGCCGGATTCGCCGACGATGCCGAGCGTCGAGCCGGCCTCGACCGAATAGGAGAGGCCGTTGACGGCGCTGACCGGACCGTCGTCGGTCTTGAAGCGGACCCGGAGATTCTTGACTTCGAGTAACGCCAAGCGCGCGCCCTAGATTCCGCTGAGGCTGACGACGACGCCGAAGAAGACGAAACCGATCGCGACCACGCTCGTGATGCGCTGCAACTGCTGATCGAACCCGAGCCGTGGGCGGTAGTTGGCCTCGACGCGTCCTCCGATCGTACCGGTCAAGCCCTCTTGCTTCGTCGTTTGAATCGCGAGCAGCACGACCAGGGAGACGGCGCAGAGCACGAACAGCGCGGCGAAGGTATGGGTCAGCCAGGGCAGGTTTCGCGCCAGCGGCGAGACCGGGTGCTGCAGACCCTGGATCTGCTGCAGCAAGGCAGGCGAAAGGGTCGCGCCCGGGTTGGGCACGTTTTGACCGGCCGGGGTCGGAAGCCCGAACGGCGCCGTCGTCGCGGCGGCAAGAAGCGCGGGGAAACTGATCACGATGCTGTTAACGATCTCCTGATGGCAAACGGCGCGTGTTCGACGCCTAGCGGACCGATGCCGCTTCCTGAAACGCCCTGATCCGCGCCGCCAGACTCTCGCCCGAAAGGCCGAAGCTGGCGCGCTGCTGGGGCTGCTTGTCGTGCTGAATGAGCACGTTGGGCACGCCGATGCGCATCACCGCCACGCCGAGGTTCCGGTCGGAGGCGAACTCGACCACGGCGGATCCGAAACCGCCGGCCAGCGAGTGCTCCTCCAGGGTGATGAAGCGCTTGTGAGTTTGCGCCAGCTCGAGCAAGAGCGCTTCGTCCAGGGGCCGCACGAAGCGCATGTTGACCACCGTCGGCCGCGGCGCATCGGCCGGCAGCAGCTCGTACGCGTCGAGCGCGACGTCGCAGGTGTTGCCCAGCGCCAGCAGCGCGATATCCTCGCCGCGGCGCAGGACTTCGGCCCGGCCGTGCACGATCGGCGCCGGCGTCTCGAGGTGTTTCCCACTCGAATTACCGCGCGGGTAGCGGAGCGCGACCGGTGCGCCCAAGCTCAGCGCGTGCTCGAGCATCGGCGCCAGTTCGTCCTCGATGCGCGGCGCCATGATCGTCATGTTCGGTAGCGTCCGCAGGTACGCGATGTCGTAGAGGCCCATGTGCGTCGGACCGTCGTCGCCCGCCGACGCCGGCCCGGTCCATCGCGAACACGACCGGCAGATTTTGAATCGAGACGTCGTGCACGACCTGGTCGTAGGCGCGCTGCAGGAAGGTCGAGTAGATCGCGACGACCGGCTTGATCCCCGAGGTCGCGGCGCCGGCGGCGAAGCAGACGGCGTGCGCCTCGGCGATCCCGACGTCGAAATAACGGTCCGGGTGCTTCTTGGCAAACTTCGCGAGCTTCGTGCCGTCGGGCATCGCGGCGGTGATCCCGATGACGCTCTTGTCGCGGTCGGCGATGGCGGTCAGCGCTTCGGCGAACGCGTCGGAAAACGTCGGGCGGGTTCCCGGCGTGAAAACGATCTTGCCGTTCTCCAGCTCGAAAGGGCCGCAGCCGTGGAAGGTGCGCTTGTCCAGCTCGGCCGGCTCGAAGCCTTTGCCCTTGACGGTCTTGACGTGCAGCAAGACCGGTCCCGGGATCTTGCGCGCGTTCGAGATGACGTCGGTGAGAACGTCGAAGTCGTGGCCGTCGATCGGGCCCATGTAGCGGAAGCCCATCTCCTCGAAGATCACCGCGGCTTTGGGTTCGCTCGAGGTGAAGCGCATCGCCGCTTCTTCGCCACGTCGACAGCGCCTTGCGCGCAGTATCGCCGAAGGGAACGCGCTCCAGGAGATCCTTGGTCTTCTCGCGCGCGAAATTGAACAACGGCTTGGAGCGCAGCGTCCCCAGGTACTTGTCCATCGCGCCGACGTTCGGGGCGATCGACATCTCGTTGTCGTTGAGGATCACGATGAAGTTGGTCTTCATCTGACCGGCGTTGTTGATCGCTTCGTAGGCTAGGCCGCCCGTCAGCGCGCCGTCGCCGATGATCGCGACGACGGTTTCGTTGCCGCCTGCCAGATCGCGCGCCTGCGCCATTCCGAGCGCGGCCGAAATCGACGTCGAGGCGTGCCCCGCTCCGAAGACGTCGTGCTCGGACTCCGAGCGCATCGAGAAGCCGGAGAGTCCGCCGCCGGTGCGGATCGTCATGATGCGATCGTAGCGCCCGGTCAGCATCTTCTGCACGTACACTTGGTGGCTGACGTCCCAGACGATCCGGTCGCGGGGGCTCGCGAGCACCCGGTGCAAGGCGAGCGTCAGCTCGACGACCCCGAGGTTGGGGGCGAGATGTCCGCCGTTTTTCGCACACGCCTCGACCAGCGTCTCGCGAATTTCGCTCGCCAGCACGTCGATCTCCGCGCGCGACAGCTTCTTGACATCCTTGGGTGACTTGATCCGCTCGATGACCATCCCGGCTCCTTAGACGACGGGGGCCCCTTCTCCCCACGCCACGGAGTGCCTTCGGGCAGCCGGACAAGGGGCGCCGCCGCGACCCGCAGCACACAAAAGTCGATGTCGATCGGTCCGCTGCCGCGCCTCGCCCCGATCCCGCTCAGCCGCCGGCGCCGCGTGCTGACCGACCTAGCGCGCATCGTCTCGACCATTTTCAACCCGTTCCTGACGGCGCTCGCGCTCTTCGTCATCCTTACCCACGCGACGGCCATCTCGACCGCCGATTTTTGGCGCTTGCTCTTCCTGTGCGCCTTCTTCACCTCGATCGGGCCGATGCTGTACGTCTTTTGGCTCTATGCGACCGACCGGATCGCGGACCTGGACATGTCGGTCCGCAGCGAGCGCGAAAAGGTCTTCTTCACCTTCGTGCTCTTCTACGCGCTCGGCGCGCTAACGCTCTGGCTCATCCACGCGCCAACGGTGTTGATCGCAACGATGTCGGCGTACACGATCGCGTCGCTCGTGGTGCAGTACATCACGCGCTACTGGAAAATCTCGACGCACGCCCTCGGAATCACCGCCCCGCTGGTCGGACTGACGTATCTCTACGGACAGCAGCCCTTACCGTTTCTCGTTCTCATACCGCTGGTGGGATGGTCGCGCGTCTACTTGCGCGCGCATACCGTGTTGCAGGTGCTGGCGGGGATGGTGCTGGGACTGCTCTCCGTCCTCGTGTTCTATCACGCTTTCCGTCTGATGTAGCGCTGATACGGCGCCGCGACGCCCCACCGGGACGGGTGAGGGCCGCCTCAGTTCGCGCTGGTTTCCGCGATCGGTGACAGAGGTTCGGCGCCGCCCCGAAAACCGAAAAGCTTTAGTGGTAAAAGTAGGGGTCGAGGACGGTGACCGGTACGACGGAATCGACGGGGAGATGATTCTTTTCGGCGACGCGGCGGATCGCAGCTTCGTCGGGGCCGTCGTAGATGCAGAAGGTCTTCTTCTTGTCGGCGGTCACGTAGGAGTGGATCCAGGTGACGCGGTCCGAGCCGTTGGTGTCGACGACGAGGCTACAGGTCTTAGCCCCTTCATCGTTCGTCGGGATGATGAGACCGTCCGGGAACGTGCGCTCGACCATGAATCGCGGCATAAAAAATCTCCCCCCAGTGCGTCTAGGAACTGGGGTTTGTTCGCAGCTCGGCCACCTGCCCCTATCGAGCCGGCGAGATTCGCTTAGCGGCGGCTTACTTGAGTCAGGGAAGCGATCTCATCGCGCGGGTCGAGCGGCCCGGCGAGCGCCTCGACGGCGAGCCGAAAGGGTTCGAGCGCTCCGGTCGTGAGGTAGCGCGTGCGGCCGCTGCCGCGCAGGCCGGCGGAGCGTGCGAACTCGGCGGCGCGGGCACCTTGAGATTCCGCGGGATCGATGCGTCGCACGCCTGGTCCGAAGACGGCGGCGAAGTGTTCGTCGAGCAGCGGATAGTGCGTGCAGGCTAAGACGAGCGCGTCGAGCGGCTGCGCGAACCGCGCATGTGCGGCGAGGATCGCGGCGCGCGGTTCGGGGCCGGTGAGTTTACCGGCTTCAACCAGCGGCACGAGCGCCGGAGCGGCGACTTCTTGAACCAGCGCGGACGACGCGGCGCGCCGGATCGCGTTGCCGTACGCGCCGGAGTTCGCCGTCGCCGCCGTCGCGATGACGCCGACGCGGCGCGCCTTCGTGGCAGCGACGCTTTCGGCGGCGCCTTCGATCAAGTCGAGAATCGGGATGCGCGCCGGCGGCCAACCGAGTGTGGCGGCGACGGCGCACGACGTGTTGCAGCCCATGACGATCGCGTCGACGCCGGCGGTCTCTAAATAGCTGAGGTTGGCGGCGAGCAGGTGCGCGAGCTCTTCGTTCGTGCGGTCGCCGTAGGGAACGTGGGCTTGATCGGCGAGGTAGACGACGTCGGCCGAGGGCAAGCGCGCGCGGAGGCTGCGCAGGACGGTGAGGCCGCCGAGGCCGGAGTCGAAGATGCCGAGGATGTCAGGTTCCGCCCGTCGGAGCGTTACCCGAGGCGTAGTCGCCGATGCCGTCCGCGATCGAGGCGGCAACTTTTTGCAGAAACGCAGGCGAACGGAGCAGTGCGGCGTCGTCGGGATTCGAGATAAACGCCGTCTCGATCAGGGTAGCCGGCATGCGTGAGTGGTGCAACACGTAAAAATTTTCTTTGCGCACGCCGTCGTCTTTCGTGCCGAGCGCCCCGATCAAACGCGCGTGAATCGCTGTCGCGAGTGCGAGGTCCGCGCCTTTGTAATAGTACGTCGTCGTCCCGCTGAGGCTGCTCGAGGTGAAGCTGTTGATGTGGATGCTTACGAACATACGGGCACCCGCGTTGTTGGCGATGTCGTCGCGGGCTTGCAGCTCGTCTTTCGCGGAATCGTTCGGCTGGTAGACGTCAGAGTCATCGGAGCGAGTCATTTTTACCTGCCAGCCGCGAGCGACGAGCAAGGCGCGTAAACGCTCCGCGATGTCGAGCGTCAGTTCTTTTTCGACCAAGCCGTTGTGCGCGGCTCCGGTATCGCTGCCGCCGTGACCCGGATCGAGCACGATCAGTTTCGGATTCATCGTCGGCGCGAACTTCCAGGGAGTCTCGAGCGGGGCCGGCGTTTCGTCGGGTGGCGCGGCGACGACCGGCGGAAGCGCGGCCGCGAGCGTCCCGAATTGGCCGGCGCCGGCTCGCTGTCCCGAAGGGTCGTCGACGGGATTCACCGCGAGCGTCAGACCGCTGTCGTTCGGAACGATGTCGACCTCCCGCTGCGAGCTGAGGGTCAACGCGATGCGGACCACGGGAACGGGCGAGGTGGCCGTTTGGCGCGCACGTACCGCGACGAGCGAGCCGGTCTGCAACGGCTGCTCCATCGACGGCACGGTCAATTCGGCGTTCTGCAAGTCGACGTACCAGCGGTTGTCGGACAAACGGTGCCATTCGTAGGCGAGGCTGCCGACGATTGCGATGCGCACGTTGGCACCTTGGCCGAACGGCGCGACTTCGATCGCGGTGATCTGGGCGGGCGCCGCGCTGTCGGCGGGCATGCCGGGGGCTGCCGGGGCGCCCAGCTGCTGTGGCAAGTAATCCTCACCGCCGGGCACGTTCGGATCGGTGCGGCTCAGGTCGCGGCCGGAGGGTAACGGCGTCGGCGGCGGGATACGCGGGTCGCGAACGCTGAGCGGTGCGACGGCGCTCGTCGCATCGCCGGCGGGCGGCACGGGCGTTCCGCCGAACTGCGCACCCGGCGGACCGAAGGCGACGGCGATTTCGTTCGGGGAGGCCGAGGGTACCAGCGCGATGCTCGCGCCGGGTACCGCACCGAACGTCACCACGGTGGTCGGATTGCGCGGCGTGCCGCTCACGCTGATGCCGATCGTGCGCAAGCCGGCTCCGCCGACTTGGCGGTTCCGTTCGAGCGACGAAGCGATGCCGAGAAAAGCGAGCGAAAGCGAACCGTCGCCGGCGTTCGCAAGGCGCTTGAAGTGCAGCGGCGTCGCGCCGCGCAAGGTCACGACGGTGAGGTGTCCGTCCGAGCGCGTTTCGAGCCAGGCGAGCTGAGGCTGCAAAATCGTTTCGCCCGTATCCGGGAGGGGATCGACGTAGAGGGCGCGCGCTACCGCAATTAGCGGCAAATAGACGAGTCTACCGCTCGCGTAGGGCGCGAAAGCGGCCGTTTGCCCTAAGCCGTCGACCGTGTAACGCGGATCGTCGAGGGTGAAGACGATCGTGCGGCGGTCGGCCGCGACGATCGTGACCGATTTGGTCTTGGGATCGAAGGCGAGCGTCGCGCCCGCTTTCGAAAGAACGCGCGTCAGGCCGGCGTCGTCGCTCGACACGGCGATCTCGCCCGCTTTGATTTGCGGGCGCTCGAGGATGAGCTTCGTTCCGGCGAACCAAAGATCGGGCGGCGCGTCGAGGGCTCGAGCGGGCGCGAGCGCAGCGCACGCTAAGGCGAGCGCGAAGCCGAACGCGCTACCAGCTCTGGCGAGTGAGCGGCTCGTCCAGCTCAAGGTGCCCTCCCGGAAGCGTAGGAACGCGCGCGCCGCCGATCTCGATCTGAACCGCATCGATGCCGGGGAGTGCCGTTAAGGTCCAAACGAGCGCTTTGAACTCGCCGGCCTCCGCGAAGCTGCCGCCCGCGTTCGACGCGAAATCGCCGCTGAGATCGACGGTCGCCGTCTTGCCTGAAACGTTGACGCTGCGCGCGATCGTTCCGGCCGGAAAGCGAATCGCGTCGACGTCGGGCGGTGGTCCGACGAGCGCCTGCGCGGTCGCATACCGGGCCAGCGCGTTGATCTCGCGCGGCGTACCGACGGAGATGTTCCACGGCACCAGCGTTTGACCGTCAGTCTTGCAATAGTAAACGGCGATCGTGTTCCCGGTCGCTTGACCGGCCGGTTTGGCGAAGAATCGGTATCCGACATACGCGGCCAGGCAAAGCAGCGCGACGAGAACGAGGGCGCGCAGCAGCCTCATTGGGTCACAAACTTCGTTGCGGCGGCCGCCGCTCCCCGTTCGGTTCCCGAGCTATTGCAAGTAGCGTTCGACCGTTTCACCCTCGCGCAAACCGGTCGCGCCTTCGTCTTGACCGAATTCGCGGCGCGCGCGCCGCTGGCGCAGCAGGTCGTAATAGCGATCGAGCTGGACGTTGACCTCGGCCAACCGCGCCCTCTCGCCTTCGGCGAGCGGACGTTCTTCAGCGCTTTCGAGCAAACGATGCTCCTCGGCAACGAGTTCTTCGATGTGCTGGTGGATCGAGGAGTCGTTCATCTGGCGTACCTCGCGGCGTTTGGCGTTCGTTCCCTGGTTCCGGCCCGTTCAACGCGCCTGCTCGAAAGCCGCGATCAAACGCGCGGCGTTGCCGTGCAGGATCGAATCGAGTGCCGAAGCTTCGAGCCCGAGCGCGGCGAGACCGTTCCGTTCGCTCGCATACGGATAGGGAACGTTCGGGAAGTCGGTCCCGTAGAGCACGCGCGAGGGATGACGCAACGCCGCCGTCGCGGCCGCGGGCGCCTCGAGGGGCGAGCGCCGCGCGAAGACCATCGTCGTGTCGAGGTAGAGCCGCGGATAACGCTCGAACAGCGCGCAGTAGCCGTCCGTGTCGGGCAAACCCATGTGCGCCGCGACGAACGTCAGGTCGGGATGGCGCGCCAAGACGCACTGGACGCGCGCGAGGCCCTCGCCGGGCCGTTCGTGCCACGGGATGGGCCCGACGTGTGCGACGACGAAGCCGCGCCGCGCGGCGATCATCTCGTAGGCCGGCGCGAAACGCGGATCGTCGACCGCCAGGCGCTGCACGTCCTCGTGAATCTTGATGCCGGCGCAGCCCGCCTCGAGGGCGCGCTCGAGATCCTCGAGATGGGACGGATCGTCGAGGTGGATCGTGGCGAGCGGCAAGCCCGCGCCGCCGAGCTCGCGCGCCGTCTGCGCCAGCCAGGCGTTGATCTCGCGGGCAATTCCGGGGCGATGGGCGTAGCTGAAGAAAACGAACCGCTCGACGCCGGCGGCGGCGAGCGCGCGGGCGACGTCGTGCGGTTCGGTCGGTTGATGCTCGATCTTCCAATCGCTCTGTTCGGCGAACCAGCGCCGGATCGCCGCGAACAAGCGCGGCGGATGCAGATGCGTGTGGAAGTCGATCACGCCTTAGGCGGTTTCGGGTTCGCCCGCGACCGCCCGGTAGAGGTAGCCCGCGATCAGCGCGCCGATGATCGGGGCGAGCCAGAAGAGCCAGAGCTGCTCGAGTGCCCACCCGCCGCCGGCCATTGCGGTAAAGATAGCGGGACCCGTCGAGCGCGCCGGGTTTACCGAGGTGTTCGTCACCGGGATGCTGATGAGGTGGATCAGCGTCAGCGAGAGACCGATGGCGATCGGCGCGAAGCCTTTGGGCGCACGCGCATCGGTCGATCCGAGGATGATGAAGAGGAATCCGCAGGTCAGGATCAACTCGGTCACCAGCGCCGGGAAGAGCCCGAAGCCGCCCGGCGAGTGGTCGCCGTAGCCGTTTGGAGCCAAACCGCTGGGCTGAATGTGTCCCGTGACGACGGCGCCTTGCGTAATGATAAGCAGCAACCCGGACGCGAGAATCGCGCCGATTACTTGCGCCGCGATGTACGGCAAAATCTCGTTGGCCGGAAAACGTTTGCCGGCCCATAGGCCGATCGTCACCGCCGGGTTGATGTGGCAACCCGAAATGTGGCCGATCGCGAAGGCCATGGTTAATAGCGTGAGCCCGAACGCGAGCGCGACGCCGGCGAATCCGATACCGAGCGGAACTTTATCCGGGGTAAGATAGACCGCGGCGAGAACCGCGCTGCCCGTACCTCCGAACACGAGCCAAAACGTACCGATCCCTTCGGCCATGCAGCGACGACTAAGCGGCATACAAAAAGCCCCCTTCTATTAGGACGCTTCGAGAGTTCGAAATCGCGCTCTCTCATCCCCCCAGCCAGGCGGCATGCTCGCGTGAGTCAAACGCCCGCGGCACCGTCGTTCACGCACATTCGGGAGGGAATTTGGAGCAGGTTCAAATTCGCGTCGGGGTCATTGCCCTGCTCTTGCTCGCCGCGCTCGTCATCGGCATCGTCGCCGAACGCATTCGCATTCCGTACAGCGTGGCTTTACTCATCGCCGCGACGCCGCTCGAGCTCAAGGGAATCCAGCAGCATTTCGTCTCGTCGCTGTTGTTCGTTTTCTTACCGGCGCTGATCTTCGAAGCGGCTTGGAACGTCGATACGCGGATTCTCTTGCGCAACTGGAAACCCGTCCTCTTCATGGCGGTGCCGGGCGTCGCGCTGAGCGCGCTGCTCGTCGGACTCGGACTTTCCCTCACGCACGAGATACCGTTCTTGCAAGCCTTGCTGCTCGGCGCGATCCTTGCGGCGACCGATCCCGTCGCGGTGATTCCGATCATGAAGCGGCTCGAGGTCCCGCACGACCTCGCGACGATCATCGAAGGCGAGTCGCTGCTCAACGACGGCTTCGCGATCGTGCTCTACGCCTCGCTGCTCGCCGTGATCGGCTCGGGGCGTCCGCTCGAGGCGCTCGCGTTCACCGCGGAGACGCTGCTCGTGGCGGGAGGCGGATTGCTGATCGGTTCGGTCACGGCGGGGCTGATGGCTCTCGTACTGCGCGCGACCAGGGACATGTTGCTCTATTTCGTGGCGAGCGTGGCGACCGTGTACGTCAGCTATCTCGCCGCCGAGCGCTATCACGTTTCGGGAATCTTCGCCGTCGTCGCGGCGGGCGTCGTGCTGCGCCTCGCGACGCGCTTTCCCGCGAAAAAGGGTCCCGCCGAGATCGCGACCCTCTGGGCGGCGATCGCGTTCTTCGCAAACACCATGGTCTTCGTTTTGATGGGGATTCGCATCAACTTCGAACGCGTCTGGCACGAACCGGTGTTGTTGCTGGCGACGATCGGTCTGGTGACGCTCGGACGGCTCTTCCTCTCGTTCGTTGCATTCCCGCTGACAAAACCGGGCGCGCCGGTCGCCTGGCGCCCCGTTATCGCGCTGGCCGGCATGCGCGGGGCCATCTCGATCGCGCTCGCACTCAACATCCCCGAAGACGTCAAATACCGTCCTCAGATCATCGATGCGACCTTCGGCGTCGTCTTGATCACGCTCGTCGTCCAGGGCATCTCGCTCGGACCGCTGCTCGCCAAACTGCGCCCGCGCCTCGTCGCCGCACGCGCCTAGCGGCAAAAAGCGCTCCTTTCGAGGCTTTCCGAACGCAAAGCGCGACCGCGAGCGACTTCCCCGGTATACGGCGAGCGTCCGATGGCGTAAGCTGTCCCGGTGTCATTTGACGAGTTCCACCTAAGCCCGGCGCTGCGCCGCAATTTGGAGCGGCTGAACTTCAGCGTGCCCACGCCGATCCAGCGCGACGCGATTCCGCCCGCGCTGGCGGGCGCCGACGTGCTCGCCTGCGCCATGACGGGCAGCGGGAAGACCGCCGCTTTCGGGCTGCCCACGATCGAACGGCTCGCACGCGAGCCGAAGAAACGCGGACCGCGTGCGCTCGTGCTGACACCGACGCGCGAATTGGCCGCGCAGGTCAGCGAACATCTGGCGCACTTGGCGCGCGGCACCGGACTGCGCGTTGCGGCACTGTACGGCGGCGTCTCGGCTGCCGGTCAGGAGCGCGACCTGCGCGCCGGCGTCGAAATCATCGTCGCGACTCCGGGTCGGCTGCTCGATCACTTACGCGCGCCGTACGCGAAACTCGACGCGGTCGAAGTTCTCGTTCTCGACGAAGCCGACCGCATGCTCGACATGGGATTCCTGCCCGACGTGCGGCGCATCGTCGCGCGCGTTCCGAAGCTGCGCCAAACGCTCTTCTTTTCGGCGACCCTGCCCAAGCCGATCGTCGCGCTGTCGCAAGAGATGCTGCACGATCCGGTCTCGATCGACGTCGCGCGTCCCTCCAAGCCTGCTACCGGTCTGACCCAATACGTCTATCCCGTCGCGCAAGAACTCAAGTCGGCTTTACTGGTCGACCTGCTCGCGCGCGGCACCGTCAAGAGTGCCATCGCCTTCACGCGCACGAAGCATCGCGCCAACCGGCTCGCGCAATTCCTCGTCGCGAACGGCGTCAGCGCCGAGCGGATCCACGGGAATCGCTCGCAAGCGCAGCGCACCCAGGCACTCGAAAACTTCAAGAGCGGCCGCCATCAAGTGCTCGTCGCGACCGACATCGCCGCGCGCGGCATCGACATCACGGCGCTGGGACACGTCGTCAACTTCGACGTTCCGGTCGCTCCCGACGAATACGTGCACCGCGTGGGACGAACGGCCCGCGCCGAACGCAGTGGGGAGGCGATCACCTTCGTCGCGCCCGACGAAGAGCCGCTGGTTCGCGCGATCGAGCGCAACATCTCGACGCGAATCGAACGCGTCAAACTCGAGGGCTTCGACTACACCCGCAAGCCTAGCGGCAAACTCGAGGTGCCGCTTGCCGAGCGGATCGCCGCCATTCGCGCCGCGCGCCGCCCGCGCGTGAGCGGCCGCAAACCAAGCGTCAAGCGCTCGCGCGCTTAAGGCCGTTCAGCTCGAGCGGCGAGCTTCCCCGGCGCGGTAGCGGTAGACGATACGGCCTTTGGTCAGGTCGTAGGGCGAAAGCTCCAGATCGACCCGGTCACCCGGCAAAATCTTGATGCGGTGGCGCCGCAACCGGCCCGCGATGTGGGCCAGGATGGTGTGCCCGTTCTCGAGTTCGACTGCGAAGGTCGTGCTCGGAAAAACCTGCTTGATGGTGCCGAAAACCTCGAGAGGCGCCTCTTTGGAGGGCTCGGCTGCCGGGCGAGGCCCGCGAGCCGTAAAGCTTCCCCGGGCTATGACGAACTCTGCTTCAAAAACATGCTTTCATTATATGCCATGGTGTCTAGGCCGAAAAAGGAGTAAAGGGCGTTTCCGCTCCGGCGGGGTGTGCGCCACGTAACAATCGGTCCGGCGCTACGCTCGCGAAGCGGTGAGCGGCGAGCGCGTCCTCCAAAAGAAGAACACTTGAACATCACTTCCGAGCCGGCCGTCTGGGTCGGCGGATTCGTTCTCAGCTTCGAGGAAGCCGGCGCGCGGCTGGACCGCGCGGAGGCGTCCAAGTCGAGTAATGGCTCGGTTGCCCGGGCAACCGGCGGACCGGCTCCGTTTGCGCTCGGACGCGCCGCCGCGCTTGAGGCGGCTCGCGCCCTCCGCCCCGGCACGGGTGCCGGCCTCGCTTTTGTCGGACCGGCCGGATGCGGCAAATCGACCGTTCTTGCGCTGCTCGCCGCGGATCCGGTCCTGCGCGAGCGATTCGACGTCTTCGTGCGCGTGCGGGCCGCAGGCCAGCCCTGGCAAGACGTCTTGACCCAAATCTTTCGAGCGCTGCACCCGGGCGGCGAGCCGCCGCAGTTGCCGGCCTCAAATGACTGGCTGGAAGAATTGCGCGACCGCCGGGTCGGGCTCGCGCTCGACGACGCGGACGCACCCTTCGAACTCGACCGGTTGTTGCTCGCCCTTCCCGGCGCAATCGCGTTCGCGACCGCGCGGCAGCCGCTGGCCGGCTTGACGACGGTGCGGCTCGCCCCGCTGAGCGAACGCGACGCGAGCTGGCTGTTGGCGTCGAACCCGCTGGTGCGCGGCGAACGCGACGCAGTGCGCGAGCTGGCGAAGGTCAGCGAAGGGAATCCGTTGCGCGTGAAGCAGCTGGCTGCGCTGGCGGCGAATCGTCCCGCGGCCGAACTCAGCGCGCTGCTCGGCTCGGGCGCCGCGTTCGAACCGTTCTTGCGCGATGCCGCCGGCCGGCTCGACGCGCGGCAACGCGGGTTGCTCGACGCGATCGGCATCTTCGGAGCGGCTGCGGTCGAAAGCGACGACCCCGGCGCCGCCAAACTCGCCGCGGAGGGGCTGGTCGTCCCCAGCGCCGCCGGCTGGCGCATCGCGCCGGAACTCGAACCGCGCTACCAAACTCCCGAGGAGTTCGTTTTCCGCAGCGCACTCAATTCGTGCGCCCCGACGCTGACCGGTGCGGTCGCAACGGAACGCGATCCGAGCCGTCTCGCTCCGGTCGTCGCGGCGGCGCGGCGCGCGGGCGAACTCGATCGCTTCGGCGACGTCATCGATCTGGGCAGAACCACCGGAAACGCGTTGGCCCGCTGCGGGGCGTGGAACGAGTGGCGCGCGGTGCTCGACTTAGTCTCGGCGGCGGCGGGCCGGACCGGTGCCGACGGCGTGCAGTCGTGGGTGCTGCATCAATCCGGGACGCGCCTCGCGTGTCTGGGACAAACGGCCGACGCGCAGTCGATGCTGCGCGCCGCGCTAGCGCGGCGCCGCGCCGCGCGCGACGACGTCGCGGCACGTTTGAGCGAGCACAACCTCAAGACGATCGGCGGCGGCGGGAGCAGCGCGCGCATCGTGGCGGGCGCGGTCGCACTCGCGACGGCCGCTGCGGTCGTATTCGGCGCTACCTTCGCACTGCGGCCTCACGGGAAAGTTGCGGTCGTCGAGCGCCCGGCGGCAATCGCGACGGCGCACGTCGCCAAGACCGAACCGGTCGCACCGCAGCAAGTGGCGGTCCAACCCGTCGCGACGTCCACGACGTCCGCGACGTCCGCGGCGCCGACGCCGCATCCGCGAAAAGCGAAGCCGGCTTTCCATCCGCTCCACAAGGAGCCGACGCCGATTCTCGCGGCCGTCGCGGTATCGACCGTCGCGGCCGCCGAATTGCCGGCGAGCGCGGCGAGTGCGGAGCCGACGCTCGCACCTTCCCCCGAAGCGACGCTCGCGCCGACCGCGGCGCCGGCGCCTAGCGCGCAAGCATCGCCCTCGCCGGCGCCAAGCGCGCGCCCCTCACCCAAAGCCCGCGCCACACCGCGCCCTCGCGCGGTCGCACTCGTCCCGAAACCTGCGACGCCGCCGGCGCATTACACGCATCCGGAGATTCTCGCCTTCGGCGCGACGCGCACGCTGCTTACCACCGGCGCTTCGACGCGCTTGTGCATGAACGTCCGCGACGCGACGCACGTGCGCTTGACCGCCACGTCGCAAGCGCAAACGCGCGAGGTGCCACTGCCCCCAGCCGTGCACCGCGGAAAACCGGTCTGCATCCGGGTCGCTCCCAAGAGCGCGACGCGCTACGCGCTGCACGCGAACTCGGGTCCGTTCCAAGCCTTCCGCATCCTCGCCGTCGACGTCTTCGCCGCCCCAGCGCAAACGCCGCAAACCGCAACGAGCGCGGCGCCCTAACTTTTCGCCGTACGGCAGGAGTTCGAGCGAACGCGACGTTAGGCCGGGGAGGGAAGAAACGGAGTTCGCAGATGACAAAGAGAGTGCTCGGCGTCGCCATGAGTGCGGCAATGTTGGCAGGTTGCAGCGGCGGATCGTCGTCGAACGTCCCCTCCGGCCCGCACACGCCGACGCCCTCGTCGGTGAAGGTCACCGTTCTGCTCGACGGGACGAGCGGCGCAGCTGCGAAACGCCGCCCAGCCTACATCTCCCCGGCGACCCAATCGGTCACGATCGGCGTCAACGGCGCGACGCCCGTCGCGATAGATTTGCTGCCGAGTTCCAGCGCGTGCACCCCATCGGCGTCCGGCGCCAACCTCGTGTGCACGTTGGTCACGAGCGCTCCGGCGGGGACCGATACGTTCACGTTCGCGAGCTACGACGGCGTCAACGGGTCGGGCCACAAGCTCTCCGAGAACACTGCGGTGCAAACAATCAGCGCGACGTCGACCAACACGTTGCCGGTCACGCTCGAGGGCGTACCGGCCGGCATTCTCGTAGCGCCGTACCCGAATCAAGGCAGCGTCGTCGCGCAAGGTTCCGGATACGTGCTAACCGGCCCCGCTGCCGTCCAATTCGCCGTCGTCGCGCTCGACGCCGGCAACAACCTCATCATCGGCCCCGGCGCGCCGTCGCTCAGCGTGACCAGCAGCTCGGCGAACCTCGCCGTAGCGCCCGTCGCCGGCAATCCCAACGAATTTACCCTCACGCCGAAAACCGAAGACAGCTCGGTCACGCTCGCGGTGACGGCTACCGGCGGCGCGGGCGGAAGTGCGAGCAGCAGTGTGGCGCTCGCGCTGCAAGCGGCCGCCCCGACGAGCCTACCCGTCAGCCTGTATGCCTACGAAGCCCCCAACGCGGGCAGCCAAGGCGAGATCGACGTGTTTCCGCCGGGATCGGTGGGCAACGCAGGCTCGACGAGGCTTACGAGCACGGCCTTGGATCCCGCCGGCGGCGTGGTCGCGGCCGATGCAAACGGCACGGTTTATGCGTCCGGAACGTCCAGCGGTGCCGCTCTGTACTCGGTCGTCAGCTTCAGTCCGACGTCGATCGGGCCGAACGCCACGCCGGCAACCGAAGTCCTCGCGGCGTACAAGGGCGGTCCGTTCAACACTGCGGGTTCGATGGTGGTCGGCTACGACCATCGGCTGTACGTGAACGCGAGCGTCAACGGCGGCTACGGAATTTTTATCTTGCAACCCGGCGCGACCGGCACGGCCGCGGGCCAGTACCAATCGATAGCCGGTTCGGCGACGACTCTTTCCGGGACGTCCACGTATCCGGACGGCATCGCGGTCGACGCAGCCGGATTCATCTACGTCGGCATCCTCAGCTCCAGCGGCCCAGCCTCAATCGCCGTTTTCGCGCCGGGTGCGTACGGAAACGTCGCGCCGGTCCGCGTGATAAGTGGAGCCAACGTCGTGGCACAAAGCCCGATTCCCATCGGTGCGGCCGCTGATGGGACGCTCTACGTCCTCGACTACGCCTCGGCAACCGTCTACGTTTTCGCACCGGGTGCCAACGGCAACGTCACGCCGATCCGGTCGTTCCAGTCGCCGGCGATGCCGTACCACGGGCCGATGGCGGTCGACACGAATGGGAACGTGTACGCACTCAACGAGTCCTCCGCAACGACCACGAACGGACCCTATCCCGTGATCGTCTTCGGCGCGTATTCCGCCGGAATCGTCAACCCGCTGTTCAGCATCGCCGGCTCGAACACCAACCTCGGAACGCCGAACGGTATTGCGGTGCCGCTGTGAGACCGCTACGCGCTAGGCCGAATTCGAAGCACGCAGTTCGCGCAAGATTTCTTCGGTATGCTGACCGAGCCTCGGTGCGAAGCCTCGGGAGGAAGGCTGCGAGACGCTCCAGACCGACGGAACGCCGATCGTCCGAATGCGGCCTTCGCTCGGATGATCGGCCTCCCGCAAGAGGCCGCTCGCGGCGAGTTGCGGATCGTGCAAAAGTGTCTCGAGATTTTGCAGGGGCGCGACCGGGACGTCGGCGCGCCGCAGGAGCGTCAGCCACGCGTCGGTCGTGCGCGTCGCAAGTACCTCTGCGACGGCTCCGTATGCGTAGTCGTAGTCGCGCCGGCGCCGCTCGGGGTCGTGCAGCCGCGCGTCGTCCCGGAAGCGCTCGCCGTTTCCGCTCAACTCGAAGAAACGCGTCCAATGGCCCTCGTTATATACCAGAACGCAGACGTAACCGTCGAGCGTGCGAAAGGGCCGGCGCATCGCGCTGAGCAGCCGCGCGTAGCCCATCGGACCTTCAGGCGGTACGAAGCTCTCGCCGCCCAAGTGATCGCCCAGCACGATATCGACGAGCGTTTCGAACATCGGGACCTCGATCGCTTGCCCGAGCCCCGTTCGCGCGCGATGCAGCAGCGCTGCTAAGACGACGTTGACCGCGCTCAAGCCGCCGATCCGGTCGACGATCGTGCTCGGCACGTAGCGAGGTTCGTCGCCGCTCGCCGCAAAGAGCGATGCCAATCCGGCGACGCCTTGAATCAAATCGTCGTAAACCGGCAGCGCTGCCGCCGGTCCGCTCTGCCCGTACCCGACCAGGCTCACGAAGACGATCGCCGGGTTGACCTCGGCGACGTCGGCGTAACTCAAGCCGAGCCGCGCGAGCGCGGCCCCCCGGGTGTTGTGAACGAAAACGTCGCTGCGCGCGCTCAACTGCAACAGCGCCGCACGTCCGTGCGCCGTCTTCAGGTCGAGCACGATGCTGCGCTTTCCCCGGTTGAGGTGCATGAAGATCGCGCCCATATCGCGGTGGCGCGCAGGAAGCGCGTAGCGCATGAGGTCGCCTTCCGGCGGCTCGACTTTGACGACGCTCGCGCCGAAATCGGCCAGAATGCGCGTCGCTAGCGGGCCCATGATGATGCTGCTCAGATCGAGCACTCGCACGCCGGCGAGCGGTCCAACGCTGCGTTCCACCCCGGCGCCTTCGACGAGCGCGGCCCGGCCTCACGCAAGGTGCGAAGCCTCGCCTGCAAGTAGCTCCCGGGAATGCAACGAACGCGACTCCTCCTCGCCCTCGCGATTTTGAGCTTGCCGGCCGTCCTGTTCGCGCGGCTTCCGGCGGGCGCAGCACCGACCGCCGCGCCGGCGCTGGTTAAGGTCGCGATCGTGACCGATCGCGGAACGATTGAGGTGGCGCTCGACCCCGTCCACGCCCCGCTCACCGTCAAGAACTTCCTGCACTACGTCGATGCGAAGTTCTACAACGGCGGCACGTTCTTCCGCGCGGTTCCGGGCTTTGTGATTCAAGGCGGCAACAAGGCGCGCGAGTCTCCCGAGGACCATCCGATTCAGCTCGAGAGCGGCTTGAAAACGGGCCTGATGAACATCGACGGCGCGATCTCGATGGCGCGCACGACCGATCCGAACTCGGCCACGACGGAGTTCTTCATCTGCGACGGCGCGCAACCGGCCCTCGACGCGACGATGTCCCAGGCGGGTTACGCGGCCTTCGGCTTCGTCACGAAAAACATGGCGCTCGTGCGCGAGATCGCACGGCTTCCCGCCGAGCAGCAGATGCTTCTGACGCCGGTCAAGATCGTGCGAATCTATCGCGTCCATTGAGGCGGGCGTGACGGACGCCGACCTGACCAAACATCCTCCGCGGCGCTGGTGCGACACGATCGAAGGGATCGCGTGGCTCGGCAGGATCGTCGATAAAGCCCGCGCCTACGATGCGGGCACGCTCGGCATTTACCTGTTCGGCCAAAGTCCCGTCGACGCGAGCTTCCTTCGCGCGGCCGGAATCGGCTACGGCGACGTTTTGGATGCGACGCGCAAGGCGGCCGACGACGCGGGCGTTCTCACGGAGATCGAACGGATCGCACCGGGCGCGACGGACCGCCTGCGCCAATGGAGCGAGCAGCCGCCGCTGCTGTGCCGCTCGACCTTCGTCCTCATCGATGCCGACGAGGGCTATGCGCACGGTTTCGCGCGCAGCCTGCGAATCGTTTCTCATCCGCTGTACGCGCTGATCGTCCCGATTTGGCGCCGTCTCCAGCCGCTTCGCATGAAGGGCGCCGCATAGCGGCCGGTCCGCCGACATGGAACTCATCCGCTTCACGGAGCTCGAGCGCCACTACGGCGCCCGCACGATCTTCACCGGGCTCTCGGGCGTCGTCCGCCAAGGCGAGAAAGTCGGGCTCGTCGGCCCGAACGGCGCCGGAAAGTCCTCGCTCGTGCGCCTGCTCACCGGCCTCGACGAGCTCGACGGCGGCAGCGTCGTGCGCGCGCCCGGTGCCCGGCTCGCCTATCTCGCGCAGGACTCGTCCGAGCGCGGTCCGGCGACGCTGCGCCTCGCATTCGAAGGTGCGATCGCGCAGCAGCGCGCGGAAGAATGGGAGACGCGCGCCACCCTGAACCGCTTCGGATTCGCCGACGAAGAACTCGATCGTCCCTTCGAGCAGTTCTCGGGAGGTCAGCTGACGCGCGCCTTGCTCGCGCGAACGTTGCTCGAGAACCCGGATTGGCTGGTGCTGGACGAACCGACCAATCACCTCGACATCGACACGACGCGCTGGCTCGAAACGTTCGTGGCGCGGGACGCGCGAGCGTATCTGATCGTCTCGCACGACCGCTACTTCCTCGAGACCGTCGCTACGACGATCTGGGAACTCGAGAACGGGAAGCTCGCGACCTACGACGTGCGACCCGGACGCGCCTACAGCATGTTTCTGGAAGAGCGCGAGCGCCGCCGCGAACAAGCCCGGCGGGACTTCGAAGCGGCGACGACGGAGCGCAAGCGCCAGCGCGCGGTGATCGACGAGCTGCGGACGCACGGATCGCACAACTACAGTCACGTACGCAGCCGCGAAAAGGCACTCGAACGCATCGAACCGCTCTCCGCGCCGGCCAAAGCGCGCCGGCGCATCGCGGTCGACCTCAATCCGGCGCGGCGCGCCACGAAAGGCTTCGCCCTCGAATTCGAAGGCCTGACGAAGGCCTACGACCGGACGCTTTTCAGCGGCTTCGGCGGCCGGATCGGCCGCGGCGAGCACGTCGCCATCGTCGGTCCCAACGGCGCGGGCAAGACGACGTTTCTCCGCATCCTAAACGGCGAGCTGGCGCCCGACGCCGGCAGCGTGCGCTACGGGACGGGCCTCAGCATGGCGAGCTACTCACAAAGGACGGTCGACGACCTTCCGGCCGGCGCGACCGCAGCCCAAGCCGTGATGCAGATGGGCGTCACGGCGGAAGCGGCGCGCGGGCTGCTCGGGCGGCTGAACCTGGGCGGCGAGGCGGGCGACAAGCTGGTCGAAAACTTTTCGGGCGGCGAACGGCGGCGCATCATGCTGGCGCGCTTGATGGCGCAGCGCGCGGACTGCCTTTTCCTCGACGAGCCCACCAACGACCTCGACATCGCCGGGCGCGAAGCGCTCGAAGACGTGCTGGCCGCGTACGGGGGCGCGTTGCTCGTCATCTCGCACGACCGGTTTCTGCTCAAGCGCTTGGCCAAGCGCGTCATCGCGATCGGCGACGGCCGCGCAACGCTCGTCGACGACGACTACGAAGCCTACGAACGCCGGGCGCACGAAGAGCGCGCGACGCCCGGCGGCAAGGGCGAGGAGCGCGGCGCGCGCGGCGAGAGCGGCGAGCGTCGCCGCGAAGCCGCTCACGAGGCGAAGCTCGCGGCGGGGCGGCGAACGCGCGCGGTCGAAGCGGCGGAACGGCGCGTCGCCGAACTCGATCGGCAACGCGCCGAGATCGAGTTGCTCTTCACGCAACCCGAACTTTACGACGACCCCGCCACGATCGTCGAACTGCAGCACGATCTCGAACGAATTCGCAGCGAGAGCGAGCGCGCTTTCGAAGCTTGGGAAGCTGCGGTCCATGCGGCGGAGATACCGGTAGCCGGAGGTTAAGGCGTTGTCAACGGCAGATGCGGACCCGGCCTGGGGCATACCCTCAAAGGAAGAATCGCGCCACCCAGCCCAAATCGCGATTCTGTGCGCGGCGGCGCTAAACTTCGTCTTGCCCGGCAAGTTCACGCTCGGGCCGCCCTGGCTCGTGCCGGCGATCGAGCTCGTACTCTTGATCCCGCTCTTTTTCGTCTCGCATCGCAAGTTCTCGAATCGCGGCGCGAAAATGCGTCAGACTGCGGCCTTGACGCTCATCGGAATCGTCAGCGTCGCCAACATTATCTCCCTCATCTTGCTGATTCGGCTCCTGCTTTTCAACTCCAAAGCGGTCAACGGTCTCGAGCTGATCTATTCGTCGGTCGCGATCTGGGCAACCAACGTCATCGTTTTCGCGCTCTGGTACTGGGAGCTCGACCGCGGCGGTCCGGATGGCCGGACCGAGCTCGATCACGAAGAGCCGGACTTTCTCTTCCCGCAGATGGTCACGCCGAAGTCGGCACCAAAAGACTGGACGCCGGCGTTTCTCGACTACCTCTACGTCGCATTTACCAACGCGACGGCCTTCAGCCCGACGGACACGATGCCGCTGACCGTGACCGCCAAGATGTTGATGCTCTTCCAAGCCACCGCTTCGCTCGCCACCATTGCAATCGTCGCCTCGCGCGGGATCGGCATCCTCTGAATCTCCACGTCGACCCGTGGCTCGGGCTCGGCGTGCTGGTCTGCACCGCCGCCACGGATGCCGTCTACGTGATGTTCACGGCCTCGGTCTCCGCGCGGCGGCGCATCTCGGCCGCAACCTGGAGCAGCATCTGGTATTTGCTGGCCTCGTTCGCGGTGATCACCTACACGAAGAACTGGATCTACGTCGCCTTTGCGGCCGTCGGCTCGTGGATCGGGGCGTACCTTTCGATGACGTTCCTCTCGCGGCGTGCCGGCCTCGGCAAGGCGCTTCCGGACTTCGAAGAGCGCCGAGGTCCGCCTTAACGTCTCGAACGTGCGTTCGCTCGCCTTGGGGGGACTCGCGAACGTCGCGGCGCATTCCGGGTCAATCGTGCGCTTCGCTTGAGTGCGTTGCGCTATCGAACTGAAGGAGCCCCAGCCATGAAAAGAACTCGAGCGGCACTCGCGTATGCGCTGCTGTCCGCGACGGTGTTTGCCCCGCTGCCCGCGTTCGCCGATACCGCGGGCGCGACGGCGCTCACTAAAGGCGTGATGTTTCCGGTCGATGCGGAGCTGCAGGCGCAACTGCAAGCGCCGCTCGACGTCGCGCAAGCGAATCCCGTCGGAACCGAACAGAAACCACTGCGGACTCCGGGTCTGCCGCTCGGATTCACCTACAACTTCGACTTCTCGTTTTCGTATCCGTACGGAAACCTCGGCTATCAAAACGCCAAGCTGCCCGGCGGCATGGATGCCGGCTTCGGCTACGGCATCACGCGCGAAAACCGGATCCAAGCGGGTTACTACGAGATCCCGCAGTTTCCGATCGGTTTTGCCAACAAGACCGTTCCATTTTTCGTGCAGGGCTACACCGGCCCGGGAACGATTCCGCAGACCTATCAGAACACCGGCAACGTCAACGTGACGACGAAAGATAAATTTCTCGTCCTCGTCGACCAAAATCTTATCAACATCGCGGGAAAGTTTCCGATCGTGATCAGCCCGACGTATCTGGCGCACTGGGGCTTCGTTGGAAACAACGGCTCGGATATCCAGACGATCGAGTATAACGGCTATCCGACGACCGTGCACGCGCGCACCGAACAAGAGTGGTTCGTTCCGCTCACCGTCCCGTTCTTGTCGAGCCCGCGCTTCTTCGGCACGGCGACCGTGGCCGCACAATGGCTGGTGCACCCCGCCGGCGTCAATCAGACCAATCACGCGCAGATCTTCGAGCTTGCGTACCTCGAATATCGGGCCGCGCGCAATACCTCGTTCTTCTTTCAGCCCTCCCGCTTGATTCAGTACAACCCGTCCGACCCGTATCCCGAGTACACGCCGACCTTCATTTACGGCGTGTCGCATCACTTCACGAAGCTCGTCTACACGCAAATCTACGTGGCGACCGGCGGCGCGACGAACTACCCGACTTACGGAATCGCGAGCCTGACGTGTCAGCGCCTTCCGTGCACTTCCGCCAATACGTATCCGTCACTCGGCGGTCTCAAGGCGACGGTCATCCAGCTTCAATTCGGCTTAGGCAGCCCTACGGTGATTCCACTATGACGAACTTTCGACTCGCCGCTGCGCTCGCGGCCGCCCTCTCCCTCGCCGCCTGCGGCGGTAACAGCGGACACATGCTGACCAATCCCCTCATTCCGCCGGCGCAGCCCGGCGGGCTGCCGCCCGTTCCGGTCGTGAGCATCGTGGGCGTCGGCGACAGCTTGACGGCCGGCGTTCAGTCGGGAGGCTTGCTCGGCGTCGGCTTACCGGTTCTGGGCGTCAGCCCCGTGCTCGGAACGATCGGGCCCGTGCAAGAAACGCAGGAACACGGGTTCTTCTCGCTGCTCTGGCAGCAGGCCAACGGCGTCGGACTTAGCGCGATGGAAACGCCATCGACCTCGCCCCTGCCGCTGATGGGGCCCAACGCCGTCGGCGACTTGCTGGCGCCGACCACGAGCGGCTTTCCCTACACGGTGACGACCGTCTGCGACAGCTTGCAAATTAACGAGAACGAGTTTTCGACCGCCCTCAAAATGCGGCTCGATCCGGCGATCAATCCCTACGACCTCGGCATCCCGGGACAAACCGTGCACGAGGCCCTTTTCATGAACGGCGCGATCGGCACGTGCAATCCGGTGCCTGCGGCCTTCGTCGCGCTCAACTCGCTAGTCAACGGCGAGAGCCAGAACTTCTGGCCGGTCCTCGCCGGCTTCGGAAAAGGGACGACGCAAGTCAACGCCGCGGTCCACTTGCACGCGAAGCTCGCCACGGTTTGGCTCGGCTCGAACGATCTGCTCAAGATCGCCTTCAGCAACGGTCAGGCGCCCGTCACGTCGCCGGCTTCGATGCAGAGCGACACGGCGCAGATCATCAAGAACCTGCAAGGCGCGGGCTCGAAGGTGGCGGTCGCGAACCTCGTCGACGTGATGGGTGCGGCCGTGTTCGTTCCGCAGCCGGCCTACCAGGCCACGCTGCAGGCCTTCATCGCCAACGCGATCCTGCTGGCGAACCCGGGGCTGACCTACGCGCAGGCTTACGCGCTGGCAGCCGCTCCGGCCGCCGAATACGCGGGCGCCGAGATCGCGCAAACCGGCGTCGGCGCAAACGGCTACTTCACGATCAACGCCGTCTTCGAGACCCTCGCGGCTGCCGCGGCGTCGCCGCCCGGACCGCCGCCGGTCTTGACCACCGGCGACTACGTCTCCGACGCGGTCGCGCTCGAAGTCAAGACGCTCAACACGCAATACAACAACGCGATCGCCGCCGCCGCTAGCGCCAACGGCGCGGCGCTGGTCGACATGCACGCGGCGTTCGTCGCGATCGAAACGGCCGGCGGTCTGCCGGTTAATCCGCCCTACTGCTGCACCTTGCAGTACGGCGGCGGCTTCTTCAGCCTCGACGGCATCCACCCGTCCAATACCGGCTACGCCGTGCTCGCCAACATCTTCATCGATCAAATCGACAAGTCGTACGGCTACAGCATTCCGGAAGTCTCGGTCGCGACGGTCTACGCGACGGATCCGTACGCGCCGGGCAACGGCGTGGGTCCGGCCAGCGCGAGGAGGGCCAAGAAGCAGTGAGACGCGTCGCCCTCGCTTCAGCCGTCCTCGTTCTCGGCGCCGCGCTCCTGGGCGCGGCGCCGACCGGAGCGGCGGCCTCCTTCCTCGACGCATGGTCGAAGATTCAGAGCTACACGACCGACATCAAGGTGCACGAAACCAAAGGCACCGAGAGTCAAGATCGCACCTATCACTACCAATACTTGAAGCCGCACTTCGCGCGCATCGACATCACCGGCGGGCCGGGCAAAGGCGGGGGCGCCGTCTGGAAGGGCGGCGACACCGTCAGCGGACACCAAGGCGGTTTGCTGAGCGGCATCCACCTGAACATTTCGATCCACGACGGGCGCGCCGTCGACCTGCGCGGCGGCACGATCGACCAAGGTTCGTTCCAGAACATGGCCGACTGGATCGCTTCGGCCGCGACGATCGCGGTGGCTGAGGAGACTTGGAACGGGGTCGCCTACGATACGGTGACGGGTCCGTATAGCGACGCGCTCGGTGCGACCAAACGCGAAATCTACCTCTCGAAAACGACGCACCTGCCGGCCCGCCGCGTGACCTTCGCCGGCGACGCGGTCGTCGAGGACGAAGTTTTTACCAACATCAACCCGCAAGCGGCGCTGATGGAACAGGACTTCTAGCTCGCTCTAACCGCGGCCGACGAAGGGCATCTTCGTCGCCATCACGGTCATGAACTGAACGTTCGCGTCGAGCGGCAACGTCGCCATGAAGACGACCGCTCGCGCGACGTTCGCGACGTCCATCACCGGCTCGACGCGCACGCTCCCATCCGCTTGCGGCACCCCGTCGCGCATCCGTGCGGTCATCGGCGTGGCGGCGTTGCCGATGTCGATTTGTCCGCACGCGATATCGTACTTGCGGCCGTCGAGCGACAAGGACTTGGTCAAACCCGTAATCGCATGCTTCGTGGTCGTGTAGGGAGCCGAGTTCGGCCGGGGCACGTGCGCGGAGATCGAGCCGTTGTTGATGATCCGCCCGCCCTGCGGCGACTGCGCGCGCATCAGCCCGAAAGCCGCCCGCGCACAGTAAAACGCGCCGTTTAAATTGACCGCCACGACCGCATTCCAGCGCTCGTCGCTGAGCTCGTCGAACTCCACCGGAGGCGCCCCCATCCCCGCGTTGTTGAACAGCACGTCGACGCGCCCGAACCGCTCGCGCACCGTCGCGAACAAGGCCCGCACCGACCCCGAATCGCTGACGTCCGTCGCAATCGCCAACCCGCGTCCGGGTGCTATCTTCGCGGCGGTCTCCTCGAGCGCATCCGCCCGGCGTCCCGCAAGCGCAACCGCAAACCCCGCCTCACCCAGCGCAACCGCAACCGCACGCCCGATCCCGCTCCCCGCCCCCGTCACCACCGCAACCTTATCCATCGCCGCCTCTTTCGAAATGAAAACCGGTAGCGCGCCGGAAAGCTAGACACAAATGAGCACTAGCTTTGCGCTGTACGCTTTCGTTACGCTGCTCGCCATGCTCAATCCGGTCGAAGCGGCCGCCGCTTTCGCGACCCTCACCAACGACCGCACCGCGCCGGACAAACAGAGCATCGCCCTGCGCGCCACGATCGTCGCCGGCGTCATCCTCATCGGCTTCGGCCTCATCGGCAAGTTCCTCTTCGAAGCCCTCGGCATCAGCCTCGACGCCTTCCGCATCGCCGGCGGTCTGCTGCTCTTCCGCGTCGCCGTCAATATGGTCTTCGCCAAGCAAACCGACACTTCGCAGGCGGAGACGTCAAAAGCCGATCCGCACCCGAGCGGCGACCCCGCCGTCTTCCCGCTCGCGATCCCGATCATCACCGGTCCCGGCGCGCTCACCGCGATCGTCACCCTCTTCGGCCGCACGCAAGAGAACCCGATGACCTACATCGCGATCTGCGTCATCGCGATCGTCGTCCTCCTGTTGACCTACCTCGCGATGGTCGGCTCCGAGTCGATCACGAAATATCTCGGCACGACCGGCGTCGACGCGACCGGCCGTCTCGTCGGCATCATCGTCGCGGCGATCGCCGTCCAGCTCATCATCGACGGCGGCTACGACGTGCTAAGGCATCCGCCTTAGTCAACGAGCGCGGTGGTGTTGGTGTGTCGGCGCCGCGCAACGGTACTGTCGCGGGGGCTCCGAGCTTTCCGCGGACCCAGGATGGCGAGAGCGGAAAGTCGGGCAGTAGCGATTTCGCATGGATGCGAAATCGCGGGCGTCCCCGCGTCAGTACTGTTGCGCGGCGCCGGCGCACCAACGCCGCCCGCGAGGCCGACCCTACCGCCCGAAAAGCCCGGTAATCCGGCCGTGTGCGAGCGTTGTACCGCGCAGGTTGAACATGAGGAACGCGCCCGTGATGTTGCCGCCGAATCCGAACTTCTTGTCGACGGCGTAGACGTTGAAGTGGTAGTGGTGCGGCGGATCGCCCGGCGGCGGCGCCATTCCGCCGTAGCCGGGCGCGCCGAAGTCGGTGTAGCCGAGAACGCTGCCCGCGGGTTGTTTGCCGGGCGCGCCGGCGCCTTGTACGAGCGAGACGACCGACGGGTCGATGTCGAAGAGCAGCCAGTGCCAGAAGCCGACCGTGGTCGGCGCATCGGGATCGTGGAGCGTGACGGCGTAGCTCTTGGTGCCCGCGGGACCGGCGCTCCAGCTGAGTTGCGGCGAGAGGTTGTCGCCGCCGACCCCCCAGTCGTTGAAGAGCATCGAGCGCGGTATGGTCGCGCCGTCCTGGAACGTCGCGCTGGTTACGGTCAAGGCTGGAATCGAGTCGCTCATGCTTCCCTCCGTTGAGACGTGACGGCGGCTTCTTCGTAGGCTTCGTGAGTTTCGGCGGCGCGTTCCGGGCGTAGGAAGCGCTCCATCAATTTGGCGATGAGGGGGTCCTTCAGCGCGGGCGGAAACGTCGAGAATATACGCTGGAACCAGATGTCGCTGCCGACGGCGTAGCGCGCGCGTGGAAAGCGCGCGGTGAGCGCTTTCACGATGACCGCGGCGCAGCGCTCCGGGTTCGGGGCGCGCTTGCCGATTTGGATCATCGCGTTGTTGACGATCGGCATGGCGGCGGCATACCGTTCCGCAACGTGCGGTTCGAGCCCGTTGAAATCGAGGTACTTTTCGGGGGTGAATTTGCCCCAGATCGCGGTTGCGAACGCGCCGGGTTCGATCAGGGCGAAGCGCACGCCGAAGCCGCGCTGCTCCATGCGCAGCGACTCAACGAGGGCGCGCACCGCGTGTTTGGAGGCGGCGTAGATGCCGTTGAAGGGCCAGGCGACGCGTCCCGAAATCGAGCCGACGACGACGACGCGTCCGCGCGCGGCGCGCACCAGCGGCAAGAACGCCTGCGTCACCGCGACGACGCCGACGACGTTGACCTCGAGCTGGCGGCGCAGGGCTTCGAGGGTCAAACACTCGACCGGACCGTGGAAGACGATTCCGGCGTTGTTGACCAGCCCGGCAAGCCGCCCGCCCGTGCGCTCGGCCACGGTCGCGCGAGCCCGCTCGATCTGGCCCGCGTCGGTGACGTCGAGCAGGACCGGTTCGCTCCGCTCGGAGAGCGCGAGGCGCAGACGGGCCGCGTCGATCTCGTTGCGGACACCGGCAAAGACGCGCCAACCCAAGGCGTCGAGGCGCTTGGCCGCCGCGAAGCCGATTCCGGTCGACGCACCGGTGACGAGGACGTTCGAGGCGCCCGGACTCTCTCTCGACATCAGCCCTTCAACTGCGAAAGAACGTCCGCGGAACCTTTTTTTACGCCGGCGAGGCGGCGGGCGTCAAAGCGAAGGCTTCGGCAAGGAGCTCGTACGAACGGCGGCGGGTTGCGTAATCGGGCGTGATCGTGACGATCATCGCTTCGTCCGCGCCGTACTGTGCGACGAGCTCGCTGACGCGCTCCCGTACCGTCCCGGGCGAGCCGGCGATCATCCGCCTGGAGCGCATCGCCTCGTCGCGCTCGCGCGGCGTCCACGGGTACGCGCGCGCTTCTTCCAGCGACGGCACCTCGGTCGAGAGGCCCTGCGTGACCCGGAGCCGCCAGAGACGGAGCGGCCAAGCCAACGCTTCGGCCTCTTCGTCGCTCGGCGCTGCAATCGCCGCGAGCGCGATCGCGCAATACGGCGCGGGCTGCCCGGGCCCCGGCACGAACCGCGCTCGATAGGCGTGCGTGATATGCACGCCTTCGCCGCCGATGAAGTGCGCGTACGAGTAGGGCAGACTCATCTCAGCGGCCAGGCGCGCTCCGTACTCGGAGGAACCGAGCATCCACACTTGCGGAACGTTCGGGCCGCTGGGCATGGCGGAGAGCGGCGCGCGTTCCTCGTTCGGCCGGGCGCCACGCAAGTACTCGATCGTCGCGGCAACTTGGGCCGGAAAGATCGAAGGATCGCGGCTTTCGAGTGCGGCTGAGACGAGGGGCGTTCCGCCGGGGGCGCGCCCGATGCCGAGATCGATGCGGCCGGGCGCGAGCGCCTCGAGCATGCGAAAGCTCTCGGCCACTTTGAACGCGCTGTAGTGCGGCAACATGATGCCGCCGCTGCCCAATCGGATGCGCGCGGTTTCAGCGGTCAGGCGCGCCAGCAAGACCTCGGGAGAGGCATCGGCTAAGCCGCGCATCGCATGGTGTTCCGCCAGCCAATAGCGCCGATAGCCGAGCGCGTCGGCACGCCGCGCCAAATCGATCGTCGCGGCCACGGCGTCGCGCGGGAGCGCGCCGGAAACGACCGGCGACTGGTCGAGGATGCCGAGCGGAAAGGACATCGCGTGAAGCGCTTACGGCACGACGCTGTACGTGTAACCCGAGCAGATCTTATCGGTGGAGGCGCCGGTCGGTGCCGCCGCTCCGAAGTACACCGTAAGATATGCGACGCCGCCCGAGCTTTCGCGGACGACCATGACCGAGACGAACGTCGGCTTCTGACCGCAGAAGGGACTGTTTCTCTTCAACAAGACGTCCGCGGGCGAGACGACGCGGTAAAGTTTCGCATAATCCTTGGCGTGGCTGTCGCCGACGAAGGAGACGCGGCCGGAAACGTCCTTGAGGTACGCGATTGAGAGCTGGCGGCCGCCGGAGAAACTCAACGTCGTCGGCGAGTAGCGCACGTCCCCGGTGATCGCAATCGCCGTCGTACTGGTGGCGACCCAACGCTCGGGCTGCGCCGCGCTCGAAGCGCCCGGCGCGAACGAGGAGAGGAGTAGCAGCGCGCCGACGAACCGTCGGGGCAAATACCGTGAAGCGCGAATGATCGCCAAGTACAACCTCTTTGCCGGTCAGAATCTCGAGCGCCTTTCAGCGCTCAGCGACGGTCTTTTCCCGTTCGCCATGACGCTCCTCGTACTCGATCTGCACGTGCCGGGCCTGGCAGGCATTCACGACGAGGCCGATCTGCGCCGCGCGCTCGTCGCAGAACTTCCGCGCCTGATCCCGTATGCGATGACGTTCATGACGCTCGGGATTTTTTGGGTCGGTCAGCAAACGCAGTTCAACCTCTTCGCGCGAGCGGATCGCAACCTGACTTGGATCCACATCGGGTTCCTCATGACGATCTCGCTGACGCCGTTTTCGACCGCGCTGCTCGCCGAGTACCTCACGTATCGCACGGCGCTCATCGTCTATTGGCTCAACATCCTGCTCATGGGGCTCGCACTTTACGCGAGCTGGGCCTACGCTTGTCGCGCGGGCCTCGTCAAAGAGGAGACGCCGCCCGAGGTGAAGGCTGCCGTCGAGCGGCGCATTCGCATCGCGCAGACGCTCTACGCCGTCGGGGCACTCCTGAGCGTCGTCAACACCTACTGGAGCATCGCTTTTATCGTCTTAGTTCAGTTGAATTACGTCCTCGCCCCAAAGATTCGCTTTCTCTACCGTCTCTGAACGAAGAACGTCGCAGGAGCCCCGCATGCGTTTTAGCGTCAACCACCTCAACGAGTCGTCGTTCGAGCCCGGTCTTCGCCCCCAGTACGAGTACCGGGATCTCGGCATCAAGGCCGCCACCGAAGGCCGCGTCGGTGCGCACGTGATTCGCGTTCGCGACGCACACGCGCTCTCGCCGGAGCACGTGCACGATCTCGAGTTTCAGATGATCTACATCCTGAAGGGCTGGGTCGTCTTCTGGTACGAGGGCGCCGGCGAGGTCCGTTTGGAAGCGGGCTCGTGCGCGCATCAGCCGCCCGGCATCCGCCACACGGAGATCGCCCACTCCGAGGATCTCGAGATCCTCGAGATCACGCTGCCTGCGGAGTTCGCGACGAGCGCGGCCGAAGGAGCGTCCTAACGGTACTCGACGCGGCGCACCGTTAGTTCGCGGTCGCCTGCGGGCCGATGCCAGACGACGGTATCGCCGGCACGCGTTCCCAGCAAAGCTTGAGCCAGCGGCGAGTCGGGGCCGATGTCGCCGCTCGGAATGTCCACCTCGTCGGGACCGACGATCGTAAAGCGGCGCGGCTGCGCGGCCGCTCCGGCGACGGTCACCGTCGCACCCAGGGCCGCAACCTCCGCATCGGCCGGCGGAGCGACGACGTAGACGCGGGCCAGGGCCTCTTCCAGCCGGTCACGTTCGGCCGGCTCCTTCGCGGCAGCGAGCTCGGCCACCAGGCGCGCGTAACCGCGCGGCGTGATCGGCGACGGTTCGGCCGGGGGCGCGAGCGTCAGGTCGCGTTCGGGCGCGTCCTCGAGTTCCTTGACGAATGCGCGGCTCATGCCGCGAAAAGCTCCCTCGTGACCATACGACTTCTTGCCGCAAAAGCGCACGTCCCAAACACGGAACTAGCTCTCGGCGACCTGAGGCGCGATCATCACCGTTTGGGGCAACGCGATGTCGACGGAATTGGCCCGGAACGCCGCATCGACCCGCCGGTTGAGTTCGCGCGAAAGCGGACCGCGCTCGCCCGGCGCCGTCTTGATCCAGGCGCGGAGGACGATTCCGGCGTGCGAAACCGATTCGACCCCCAGGACCTGGGGCGGTTCGAGAACCGTGTTGCGCCACTGAGGATCGGTGGCAAGATCGTCGAGCGTCTTCGCGAGCAGCTCCGTCGCTTTCGCGACGTCGGTGTTGGTAGCAACGGAAACCCGGAAGTCGATGCGCGACCAGGTGCGCGTCGCGTTTTCCACGGCGACGATCGAACTGTTGGGCATGCTTACGAGTTTGCCGTCGTCGGTACGAACTTGGGTCAGCCGAAGCGTCAAGTTTTCGACCGAGCCGGTGATGCCGTTGATCGTGACGTAGTCGCCGATCGCAAACTGATCTTCCGCCAGAATCAGCCAGCCGTTGACGAAGTCCTTGATGAGGCTTTGCGAGGCGAACGACACGGCGAACGCTGCGACGGCGCCGAGGGTGAGGATCGAGGTCATGTCGAGCCCGAGAATCGAAATCGTCGTCGCGATCGCAATCGAATAGAGGACGGTCGACTTGAGGCTCTCCGCGGCGCGCAGCAGCGTCGGACGGCGCAGCATCTGGCGTGCGCGGTCGCTCGGTGAAAGGAACGGGTTCCCTTCCCAGGCCTCGGCGACGCGAGCGAAGGCGAGCGTCAAGGCGCGATCGAGCAGAAGCACGAGAAACCACAGAATGAGCACGCGCACGATGCGCGAAGCGAGAATCCGCGCGAACGTCTGCGTCACCGGGAAAATCGTAAGGGCCCAAAGGATTCCCAGCGACCAGACCGCGATCACGAGCAAGCCGAGGATCCAGCGCCCCGTGCTCAGGAAACCATCTTGGCGGCGCAGCCGACCCGTGGCGCTCGCATCGGCGCTTTCATCCAGCTTGAGCGCCTCGACGCGCGCCTCGATTTCTTCCCGCCGCCGGTCGAGCAGACGCTGCAAGAACGTCGCGAGGAGCGTGAACAGGACCGCACCGATGACGACGAAAGGAAGCCGGCGTATTTGCGCGCGGACGTACTCGGGTTGCGCGGCCTGCACCGCCGGCGCGAGGGATGCCTGTAGCGCAGCCTGCCATTGCGCGGCGAGCTCCTTCGACGGTAAGGCATAGTACGCCGAGTCCGCTTGGGTGAGGGTCATGAGCGGGGCAACGTCTTTGTGCCGGCCGTCGGTCGCGTAGAGCGTCGCATACCCGTTCTCGCTCCCGATCTCGACCTCGAACGTGCCGGGGTCGAAACGCTCGGCCGAGGGATCGAAGAGATTTCCGGATGTCGAGGGCGGTACGACCCGGCGCAAATTGTCTTCGATCGTCTCGACGCGCTGCACGATCGGGGGGACGGCATTCGGATCCGACGCCGGCGGCGCCGCGATCGTGAACAGCCGCACGCCCTGGAACGTAATGGTGGCCGTATCGAGGTTGCCGACGCGTTTGATCGGAAAGCCGTACGACGCGTTCGAGGACGCGACGGGAAAGGGAATCGGAATTTGGGCCGACGCCGCGCTGGGAACGACGGCTAAAAGCAACGCGAAGACGAGACTACGGGGCATTCGGGTTCGCGTTCGCGCCCTTTGCCCGGGAACCTCGGCTCGGCCGGGAAGGCGCAAAGCCTGACGGTCAGCGACGGCCGCGGTGAAAGGAACGCCACACGGGGGCGCGTAGTCGCACGCATGCAGTCTTCGTTATGCGGGCCGAACCGGTGACGGCAAATCAGTTCCGGCGCATCGCACTCGGCTTGCCGGAGGCGACCGAAAGCGAGCACATGGGCCATCCGGACTTTCGCATCGGCGGCAAGGTTTTCGCGACGCTGGCGTCGCCGGGCGCCGGTTGGGCGATGGTCGGCCTAACGCCGGAAGAGCAGGCAGCGTTCGTCGGCGCGCGACCCGAGACGTTCGTGCCCGTCAAAGGCGGCTGGGGGCGCAAAGGCGCCACCAACGTCCGCTTAGCGACGGCGCACGCCGAGAGCGTGCGCGACGCGCTCGAGTGCGCCTGGCGGCGCCGCGCGCCTAAGCGCTTGGCGACGCAGATCTCATGCAGTAAGGCGAACGTTCGGTAACGCTAGCTGCCGTCGTCGCCGTAGATGAGCGCCGTTTTCGTAGTGCCCTTGGTCAGCCAATCGCGCAGCGGGAGTTGCAGCGCCTTGAAAAAGGTATCCGCCGCGGCGTCCGCTTCGCGCGCTTTGGGATCGGCGACGGGGTGGTACGACCAGCCGAACTCGGCCACCAGCGGCACGAATTTGTCGGTACTCGGTCGAGCCCATACGGCGAGCGTCGCCGTAGCGGTCGTGTGGTGGCCGAAAAACAAGTTCCCGAGTTTGGCTTCGACTTCGAAAATCTTCGCACCGTTCACGATCGTTAGCGTGGTGCTGCCGTCTAGGCCGAGCGTTTTCACGTGCGGGAAGGCGTCCGCCATTCGTTCGAGCGGCACCGTCACGTCGAGTTCCGGCGATTCGAGAATGCAGTTGTTGGAGTAGATGCTCGTCATCGTACCGGGCGAGTCGCCGCGCAGAATCTCTTCCTTGAATCTTTTCTTCTGCTGCGGAAACTTCGAGGAGCTGTCGAAGCTCGCCGCCGTTCCGAGATCGGGCGCGCGGCACTTGAAGGTAACCTCCCAACTCTCGTCGGGCCAGCCGCCTTCGCGGACTTGGCGGATGCGGAAGATCAGCTTGTTCTTGCGCAAGTCTTCCGACGCCGTGTCGTAAAACTGCACGATTCGCATCTGCGAATCGAACGAGTCGAACGGCTCGTAGCGGACGTTGAGCTTCGCGGCATTGGCCGCCAGGAGGTCGTTGAACTCGCCCAGCGACTTCCGCGTCAAGAATCGTTCCGGCTTGAGCAAGAGTTTGAACTCACGGTTCGTAATGTTCGCGGCAACTGCCATCCAGGGTCTCCTTAGCTGGGTTCCGGCGCGGGTCGGAAGCCGTTCGGCGGGAGCGGCGTCACGCTAAAGGCCGTCCCCTTCTCATAGACGACGTTGGTTCCGTAGGTCGCGTAACCGCCGATCGTTACGTGTCCGTTGCCTAGCGAGACCGGCGGACCCTTCGCATCGTCGGACTTGGGCAAGTTCGACAGACTGAAATACACCGGAATGGCACGTCCGTCGGGCAGATCGAGACTCTCCATCGCGAGGACGAGTTTACCCGGCTTTTGACCGCGCGCGGAGAGCGCGCTCTCGACGACGCCGTGGCCTTTCGTGCCAAGCGGAATCGCGACGCTGCCGATTTGCGCCGCGCGCGTCGTCTCGACGCCGAAGCGTTGCCCGCTCTGCGCGTCCTGCGAGGACAAGCGTTCGGTCAGCCGGACGGGAATTTCGATGCCGGGCGAAGCCGGCGCGATATCGAGCGCGGGCGCGCCCAAGGGCAGCAGCAGCGCAAGCAGGATAAGCGGCGCCGCGGCCGTTACGGCGCCGGGAACGCGACCCATGGCACGAATTTCAAGCGAATCCCCGGCGAACCTTGCGAAATCCGGATAGCTTCCCCAGCCCGGGCGTCGCATACTTTGCGGAATGGAGCCGTTCCCTTTTCGAACGGCGCCGGTTCGGCACAGTGCCGACCAGGGAGATCGATTCATGAGTGAGGCCGTTACGGCCGCAGAGCGCCCGGCCCCGGCGGCCGGAACGATCGCGTTGACGAAAATCTTCGTCGTCTTCTTGACGATCGGCGCGACGAGCTTCGGGGGCGGCGTCGTCGCGTATCTGCGCAACAGCCTGGTTACGAAGAACGGTTGGCTCGACGACACCGAGTTTCTCGAGCTCATGTCGATCAGCAACACGCTGCCGGGCCTCAACGCAACCAACATGTCGATCCTGGCCGGCAATCGGATGCGCGGCTGGGCCGGCGCCGTCGCGGCGATGCTCGGTATGTGTTTGCCGGGCCTGGTCTTCATGACCGTCGCCGGCATCCTGTACGGGGAGCACGGCGACCGGGCGCTCGTGACGGCGGCGCTCAAGGGCGTCGCCGCCGCAGCCGTCGGACTCATCGCGGCCACCTGGTACTCGCTCGGCCGAAAGTCGGTTCGCGACTTTTTCGACGTCGTCGTGATCGTCTTGGCGATCGTCGCGATCAATCAATTCAAGCTTTCCGTACCCGTCGTTTTGCTCGGCGTCGGAGCGCTCGCAATTTACCATCATCGTCCGGGCGGCGAGAAACCGGAATCGGAGGCGAAGTGGATCAGCTCCCTGCAATAGCGCAAGTCTTCGCCTATCTCTCCCTGCTTACCATCGGCGGCGGGATGGCGGCCTTCCCCGAGATGAAAACCGAAGTCGTCGAAGTGCACAAATGGTTGACGTTCCCGCAACTGATTCACTTGTACAGCATCGGTCAGATGGCGCCCGGTCCGAACATGATGATGGTCGCCTCGATCGGCGAACGGATCGCGGGCATCCCCGGAGCGCTCGTGGCGGCCTTTGCCTTCTTCGTTCCGACCGGTCTGCTGACGTTCGTCGTGGGGAACGTCTGGAACCGTCTCGACAAGTGGCCGTGGCGCCAGTCGATCCAGTACGGACTCGCGCCCGTCGCCGTGGGTTTGGCCGTGGCCGGCACGATAACGCTCGGGAAAGGCGCGATCGGCGGCTGGTTGACGGGCCTCCTCGCACTCGTCGTATTCTTGGCCACGCTGAGAACGAAAATCAACCCGGCGCTGCTCATCCTCGGCGGCGCCCTGGTCGGAGTGGTAGCCCTTCGCGCGTAAAAGCGTGGACTAAAAAGGAAGATCGGCCGCGCGATTCACGAATTGGAAGACGCAAAAGTCAATTCGGGTAAGAGGTCGATGAACCACGAGAAGCCCTCGAGCGCCCGCACCAAGTGGACGTTCCTCACCAATCACGCGCACGTACTGATCGCGCTCGCTCGCGACCCCGAGGCCCGCGTCCGCGACCTCGCTGCCGCGGTCGCAATCACCGAGCGTGCCGTCCAGCAGATCCTTACGGACCTTGAAGAGGCGGCAATTCTGACGCGCGAGCGCGAGGGGCGCCGCAACAGGTACTCCGTGAACCCGGATGCGCCGCTGCGCCATCCCAACGAATCGGGCGGCAGCGTGCACGACCTCCTTGCCCTCGTGAAGGTCTCGCCGAGCCGGCTGAGCGAGCCTCAGAGTGGAAAGAGCGTGCGCAGCGCGCTGTGATCGCGGTCGCCTCCGCCGCGCGCGATGAGCTCGTCGAAGCGCTCGCGCACGAGCTTTGCCGCGACGAGATCGAGCGCCCGTTCGTCGCCGGCCGCGGCCGCGATGTTCATGTCTTTGCGATGCAGCTTCGCCTTGAAGCCCGGGTCGAAGGCGCGATCGATCATGCGCTGCCCGTGCACCTCGAGGATCTTGCTCTGCGCGAAACCGCCGAGGAGCGCGGCGCGCACCTTGGCCGGGTCGACGCCCGACGCTTCGGCGAGAGCTAAGGCTTCGGCGACCGCTTCGATCGTGACGCCGACAACGATCTGATTGCAGGCCTTCGTAACCTGCCCCGCCCCGCTCGGCCCGACGTGCACGATGTTTTTCCCGAGCGCCGCGAAGAGCGGTTGGGCGCGCGCGAACGCGGCCTCGCTGCCGCCGGCCATAATCGAGAGGGCCGCGTTCTTGGCGCCTTGCTCGCCGCCGCTGACCGGCGCATCCAGCACGTCGACACCGCGCTCCGTCAACGCCGATGCGACTTTGCGCGCGACCGCCGGTGCGATCGTGCTCATGTCGACAAACAAAGCGCCCGCACGAATGCCCTGGGCGACGCCGTCTTCGCCCAAGACGACGGCTTCGACGTCGGGCGAATCCGGCAGCATCGTAATCACGACCTGCGCGCGCGCGGCGACGTCGCGCGGCGACGTGCCGCTCTGCGCGCCTTCGGCGACGAGCTCGTCGACCGCGCCGCGCGAGCGGTTTGCGACGACGAGCGGGTAGCCCGCGCGCAGAAGATTTTGCGCCATCGGCTTGCCCATGATGCCGAGACCGATGAATCCGACGACCGGTTTGTCGCTCACGAGACCGCTCCCCGGACGCGCAGCGCGTCCATCCAACCGAAGGTTTCCGCCGTTGCACGCGACGGCTTATACTCGAGCCCGACCCAGCCCCGGTAGCCGAGCTCGTCGAGCGCGGGCAGGATGCGCTCGTAGGCGAGTTCGCCCGTTCCCGGTTCGTTGCGGCCCGGACTATCGGCGATTTGCACGTGAGCGATGCGCGCGAGCTGCGCGCCGAGCGTCGCCAGAATATTTCCTTCGGCGCGTTGCGCGTGATAGATGTCGTATTGCAGGGCGAGATTGGGCGCCCCGATTTCGTCGATGAGTGCGAGCGCCTCCGCCGAGGTGCCAACCAGAAAGCCGGGCGTGTCGATGCGGTTGAGCGGCTCGATCAACAAGGTCACGCCGTCGCCGGCGAGCAGGCTCGCCGCAAAACGAAGGTTGCTGACGAGCGTCGCGCGCGCCCGCGCTTCGTCGAGGCCGGGTATGGCTTTGCCGACCAGACAGTTGAGGCGCGAACAGCCCAACTCGCGCGCGGTCGTTCGCCCCGCCTCGACGCCGCGCTTGAATTCGTCGACGCGTGCGGGATCCGCGGCATATCCGCGTTCGCCCGCCGCGAAATCGCCCATCGGCAGATTGAACAGCGCCTGCTCGAGGCGCTGCTCGCGAAGGCGCCGCTCGATCGCGCCGATCTCGAATTCATAGGGTGACGCGAACTCGACGGCGCGGAAGCCGTCGGAGGCCGCCGCCTCGATCCGTTCCAAGAACGGAAGCTCTTGGTAGAGGAACGAGAGATTCGCCGAAAAGCGCATCTACGGATAGACCTCCACGACCTTCGCGATCGAGCTTCCCATGGCGGCGTTCTCCTTCTGTTCGGTGAGGATCTCGACGAGGACCGGGATCCGCCGCTCGTTCGAGGTGCGCCGGGCCCACGCGAGGGCGTCGCGGATCGCTTCGGGCCGCGTGACGCGCATTCCAGCCGCGCCCATCGCTTCCATCGCCTTGACGTGATCCATGCCGTAGCCGTCGGGGCCGTACGAGATCGAGACCTCGTAGTCTTCGTCGAACTCGAACGAACGGCGCTCGGCTTGACGGATGAGTCCGAGGTGCGCGTTGTTGAGCATCACGAGCACGAACGGTACGTTGTACTGCACCGCCACCGCGACTTCTTCCATTAAAAACTCGAACGAGTAGTCGCCCACCACGCCGACCACTTCGCGCTCGGGATAGGCCAGCTTGATGCCGGTACAGGCGCTGACCTCCCAGCCCAGCGGCCCCGCTTGGCCGCAGCAAAAGTAGCGGCGCGGTTTGTGGATCGTCTGGAATTGGCCGCTCCAGATCTGGTACAGCCCGATCGCGGTGACGAAGGTGGTGTCCGCGTCGTAAAAGGCGTCGATCTCGCCAAAGACCCGCGGCCCCTTGACCGGCACGTCGTCGAAATCCGTCCGGCGCGCGAGCGTACGCCGCGCTTCCGCAATCCGTGCGACCCAGCCGGCGCGGCGCACGCCGCCCGGATACGCGCGGCGCGCTTCGGCCAACATCGCCTGCAGCGCGAGCTTCGCGTCCGCGACGATCCCAAGGTCCGGTTCGAAGATGCGGCCGATCTGCGTCGCCTCGACGTCGACGTGCACGAAGCGCCGCTGGCCGCGATAGGTCGGCAGATCGCCGGTGTGACGGCTCGCGAAGCGCGCGCCGATCGCACACACCAGGTCGCTTTCGAGGAAAAGTTCGTTCGCGTAGCGTTGGCTCGTTTGGATCCCGACCGTTCCGACGTGCAGCGGATGATCTTCGTCGATCGCTCCTTTGCCCATGTACGTCGGGCTTACGCCGCACTGCAAGTGCTCGGCAAGCGCCACGAGTTCGTCCCAGGCTTCCGCCAGGATGACGCCGCCGCCGGGCATCAGGATCGGGCGCTCGGCGTTGGCGAGCCACTCGACGGCGCGCCGTACCTTCGCCGCCGCCGGCGGGGTCTTGAAAATCGGCAGCGGCTCGTCGCCCTCCGGGTCCCAATGGATGAGCGTCTGCTGGACGTCTTGCGGCAAGTCGATGTGCACCGGCCCGGGCCTGCCGTCGCGCGCGATGCGGAAGGCCTCGCGGAAGACCCACGGGATCTGCGCCGCTTCCTTGCAGAGGAACGCCTTTTTCACGACCGGTTTCACGATCTCGCAAATGTCGACGGCTTGAAAACCCTCGCGGTGCAATTGGCCCACGGGGACCTGCCCGCTGATCGTAACGATCGGAATCGAATCGGCCAGCGCCGTGTAGAGGCCGGTAACGAAGTTCGTGCCGCCGGGTCCGGACGTCGCGATGGCGACGCCGACCTTGCCGGTGGCCCGCGCATAGCCGTCGGCAGCGTGCGTCGCTCCCTCTTCGTGCCGCGTCACGATGTGGCGAATTTTCGAGCGTCGCAGCGCCTCGTAGAGCGGCAGAATGGAAGCGCCCGGAATGCCGAAGGCGAGTTCCACGCCCTCGCTTTCCATGACGCGCACGGCCGCCTCGGCGGCGCTCGTGAGACGAGGCGGAGCAGCGGGACGCGTCGCAATCATCGGGTCTCCTCGAACGGCCGGGCAGCGGCCGTTTTCACATTATGGGATACGGTATCCCGTATCCAAGGTCGAGGTTAGCGAAACGCCCGGCATCTGTCAAGATGGGATGCCGTATCCCATATTGACGGGCCCGCGCGGAAGGCTTAGGCTGTCGGAAATGCACCCCGTCAACCTGCAGCCGCTGCGACGCGCCGTTCCACTGCGCGAGCGCATCTACGATCGTTTGCGGAAGGCGATCCTCAGCGGGGACCTGGCGCCCGGCACGCCGGTGATCGAAGCCGAGATGGCGGCGCGTCTCGGCGCCAGCCGCACGCCGCTGCGCGAGGCGCTCCGCCGGCTCGAAGCCGAGGGATTGCTCGAACCGCGCGGTTTGCGAGGAACGGTCGTTCGCGAGCTGCGCGAGGAAGACGTCGAGTGCGTCTTCGAGATTCGCGAAGCGCTCGAATCGCTAGCGGCGCGGCGCGCGGCGCGCACGATCAAACCCGCGCAACTCGCGCGACTCGACGAGTTCGTCGCGAACATGGGCGCCGCAGTCGACGATCCCGGCGAGATCGAACGCCAAGACACCGCCTTCCACGATCTCGTGCTCAACGTCGCGAACGGCGAGCGGCTCAAGCGCATGCTAACCGAGCTGCGCGAAGAACTGATCGCGTACCGCTTCCTGTCCTTGTCGGACCTCCCGCGCCGGCACGCAACGGTCGCCGAGCACCGTGCCATCGCGGCGGCTTTGCGCGCCCACGACGAACACGACGCCGCGAAACGTACGGCGGAGCACATCGCCAACGCGCGCTCGGCGGTCCTCGCCTTGGCCGCGGCGCGCCGAACCGCCGAACCGACGTCCTAAAAGTCGGGCGGCGCTCGAGACTAAAACCGGAGTGAGGTCTTCCGAAGTGGAGAAGACTTCACCGTCGTTCACGACGCTTTCACACGGCGGTGGTTCGATCGCGACGATGACGTCATCTCAGTTCGCGCCGGCCAGTGGCCCCGCTGCCGGCACACGTTCGATTCCTACTGCCCTTGCGCTCGCTGCGATTCATCTCGGGGCCGGCGCTGCGCTGTTGCCGGTGTTTTTCTCCTGGACGGCTTTGCTCGTCGCGTTTGCGCTCTACTACCTCACGGGCGGGATCGGGGTGTGCCTCGGCTACCATCGCCTGCTCACGCACCGGAGCCTGCACGTTCCGCGCCCGCTGGAATACGCAATCGCCACGGCGGGCGCGCTCGCCATGCAAGGCGGCCCCATTTCCTGGGTCGCGACGCATCGCGCGCATCACGCATTTTCGGATACGGAGCGCGACCCTCACGACTCGCGCCGCGGGTTCTGGTGGAGTCACATGGAGTGGCTCTATCGGCGCAACCCAGCCCGGCTAACGCGCGAAGCCGAAAGGCGCTTCGCCGCCGATCTGGCGGCCGATCCCTACTATCGCTTTCTCGATGCAGTCGCCCCCGCGCTACAGCTGTTGCTTGCCATCGCGCTGTTTTTGGCCGGCGGCTGGCCTTGGGTCGTTTGGGGCATCTTCGTGCGCCTCGTCGTGACGTACCATGCGACCTGGCTCGTGAACAGCGCCGCGCACCTCGTCGGGTATAAGACGTACCGCGCCCCGGGGAGCGACCAATCCACCAACAATTGGTGGGTCGCACTGGTCGCGTGGGGCGAAGGCTGGCACAACAACCACCACGCTTTTCCGTTTTCAGCGCGCCACGGGCTGCGCTGGTTCGAATTCGATCTAACCTGGCTGACCATCAAGCTCCTGGTCATTCTGCGCATCGCGCGCGACGTCAAGTGTCCGAGCCGGTCGATGCTGCGGCGCCAGTTGCTGCGCGTCCCGGGAAAAGCGCAAGCCTAAGCCAAACGCATTCCGAACGGCCGCGGCGGCCGGGAGCGGAGTGGGCAGTTGAACGGATTCCTGGAACCCAACATCGGGTGGATACTTGTTGCCTCCGGCGCGCTGACGGCGATCGCGGGGGCGGGGGCGTTTCTCTTCCCCAAGACGCTGCTGCGCATCGTCTTCAAAGTGGAAAACCCCGAGGGCGCGATCTTGTTCTTCGTGATGCATTGGGGCGTCCTGATCTTCGTCGTCGGAGCTCTGCTAAAAGTCGTCGCCTACGACGAACCGGCCCTGCGCGCACCCGTGCTAATTGCGGCAGCGGTCGAGAAGTTTGCGATCCTTTTCCTGGTGCTCTTCGGACCGCTGAAGCGCACGCTCGGCATGTCCGTCATCGCGGCCGGCGACGGGACCCTGGCGGTGATCTACACGCTGTATTTGCTAAGCCTGCCGCGCTAAGACTGCAGCGCGCGACCTCGCACGGTTAGCGCCGTGCTTGAGGGGGAATCGTGTCCTACGTGCCGAGCGTCGATCATCGCCCAGAAATCGCGATTTGGGCGATTTGCGCCGCGAGCATCGGCGGCGTCCTCGGGCGCCCGCGCGGCATCCCGGAGTGGTTCTGGGCGGTCGCGGGCGCCGGGCTAATCGCTGCGCTCGGTCTTCTTCCGCTCGCCCAGATTGGACGCGCCATCGCAAAAGGTACGGATGTGTACCTTTTCCTCGCCGGAATGATGGTTCTGGCCGAGGTGGCGCGGCGCGAGGGAGTCTTCGACTGGGCGGCGAGCCACGCCGTCCGTGTCGCGAAAGGCTCGGCAACGCGCCTTTTCGCGCTCGTGTACGCGGTCGGGACGGCGGTCACGATCGCGCTCTCGAACGACGCGACGGCCGTCGTGCTGACGCCGGCCGTCGCCGCGGCAGTCCGGCGAGCCAAGGTCGAACCGCTTCCCTATCTTTTGGCGTGCGCGTTCGTCGCCAACGCCGCGAGCTTCGTGCTGCCGATCTCGAACCCGGCGAACCTCGTCGTCTTCGCGGGCCAGATGCCGCCGCTGCTTCGCTGGCTGTCGACGTTCCTCGTCCCGTCGCTGCTTTCGCTCGGGACGACCTTTGCCGTTCTCGCGCTGCTTTCGCGCAAAGCCTTGCAGACGACCGTCGCGAGCGCGATCGAGCCGGTCGAACTCGACGGGCGGGGCCGCGCGACGCTCGCCGGCATCGCGCTCAGCGCTGTCGCCTTGCTCGCGGCTTCGGCCCTCGGCCTGCCGCTCGGCGCGACCACCTTCGCTTGCGGCGCAGCCTTGCTGCTTGCGGTGTGCGCGCGCGACGGGGGCGCTTTCGGCGACGTCTTCCGCTCGGTGACGTGGACGATTTTGCTCCTGGTGGCGGCTCTCTTCGTGCTCGTCGCGGCGCTCGACTCGACGGGACTCTTAGACCTCGCGCGCGCCGCATTCGCCGCGGTTGCGGATTGGCCCCCGCTCCTCGGCGTCTTAGCGGCGGCCGGCGCGACTGCCGCGGTGGCGAACCTGATCAACAACTTGCCGGCGGCGCTCCTCGCGGGCACGAGTTCGTCGGCCCTGGGCGGACATGCCGCGCTCCACGCTGCAATCGCGATCGGCATCGACCTCGGGCCGAACCTCTCGGTGACGGGATCGCTGGCGACGGTGCTCTGGCTGATCGCGCTGCGCCGCGAAAAAGTCGAGGTAACCGCTTGGACCTTCCTGCGGGCCGGCGCGCTCGTGATGCCGGCGGCGCTCGCGCTCGCGGCTGCCGCCGTCCTCCTCACGACCCGTTAGCCGGCCGCGCGGTCGGCACAGAAAAGCTCCGCGGACTCGCGAGGCGTAGTATGCGGACGTGAGCCTCAACTTGCCGTCGCTCGTTTTTTGGATGCTTCTCGCCATCACGGTCTTCGCGATGGTCTCGCGGCTGGTACGCGTTCCGTATCCGATCGTCATGCTGATCGGCGGCGGCCTGATCGCGCTGGTCCCGGGCTTGCCGGCGGTGAACCTCTCGCCCGACGTCGTCTTTTTGGTGTTGCTGCCGCTGCTGTTGTTCGGCGGCGGCTGGACGACCGATTTGCGGCGGTTCAAAGAATACTTGGGGCCGATCCTGTGGCTCGCACTCGTGCTCGTCATCGTGACGACCGTCGCCGTCGCCTACCTCGCGCACGCCTGGATGGGTTTGCCGCTCGCCTCGGCTTTCGTCCTGGGTGCGATCCTCTCGCCTTCCGACGCAATCGCGACCGAGGCCATCGCCGAAGAGATCCCATTCCCGGCGGGGTCGGAAACGATTTTGCGCGGCGAAAGCCTGGTCAACGATGCCGCCGCGCTCGTCATCTATGGATTCGCGGTGACGGCGGTCTCCCGTGGAAGCTTTTCGCTCGCGCCGGCGGCGCTCGATTTCGTCTACGTCGCGTTTGCGGGAATCGCGATCGGCATCCTCGCCGCGTGGGCGATGTACGGCGTCTCGCGCCTCATGCGCCGCGCCAGACTCAACGACGAACTCATGGGCGTTCTCGTCTCGCTCGTTACGCCGTTCATGACCTATCTGCCGGCACAGTCGGCGCAAGCCTCGGGCGTGCTTGCGGCGGTTTCCGGCGGCATTTTCCTCAGCTCGCGCTCGGGCTCGATCTTCGACGCGGAGCAGCGGATCGCGGCCGCCGGCGTCTGGACGACGATCACGTTCGCCTTGAACGGCTTCGCCTTCATTTTAGTCGGACTGCAGCTGCGCTCGGTCTTCGGCGAGCTCGCGTCCTACCGCGCTTCGACGTTACTGGCCTACGCGCTCGGCGTAGCCGCGGTGATCGTCGTCCTGCGCTTGATCTCCGTTTTCGTCGGGGGTTCCATCCGCTATCGTCTGCGCAAAGCAAAAGGCTTGCCGGTCCCCGCGCATACGCCCTGGGGTGATTTCTTCATCACCGGCTGGGCCGGCATGCGCGGCATCGTCACGCTGGCGGGCGCGCTTGCGATTCCGGCGGTGACGGCCTCGGGCCAGCCCTTCCCCGGGCGCGCCCTGATCCTCTACCTCGCGTTTACGACGATCGTCATTACGTTGATCGGGCAAGGCCTCACGCTTCCGTTCATCGTGCGGCGCCTCGGTCCGGGAAACGACGAAGACTTCCAGCGCGACCTCGCACGCGCCCAGCTCGGAACGGCGTCCGCCGGACGCGAGCGGCTGCGCGAGCTCGAAGCGGGCTTCACGAGCACCGCGGAGTGGGAAGCCGCGTCGCGCTTGATCGGCCTTCTCGACCAACGCATCGCGCGGGCGCAAGCGGCGCTCGACGGCGCCGCAACAGTCGAGGGCGAACCCGCGGATCAGAGTTCGATCGACCGCGCGCTGCAGGCGGCGATGTGCCAAGCGGAGCGAGCGGCGCTCGCCGCGATGCGGCACAGCGGCGAGATCGGCGACCGCGCGTTTCGTCACACGCAGTACGAAATCGATCTCGCCGAATCGCTAGCGCGACAAAATTCACCGGCGGCGCTCTAAAGGCGCACGAAGGCGAGAGCGTCGGGCGCGGACGTCGCGAGGTAGGCGATGCCGCTCACGCCGACCACGAGCGTCACGAGCGAGGCTGCCAGCGCGAGCGGGAGACCGATGCGCCGCTCGCCCATCAGCCTGCGATCCCGAGCGAGCGCGATCAGCATGATCAGGGTCAAAGGCGTCGCGATCCCGCCGACGATCGAGGCCGCGACCAAGAACGCGATCGGCGAAAACCCGGCGAAAGCGATGAGCGACCCGAGCCCGATGCCGATCGCGACGACGGCGTAGAATTGCGGAGCGTCGAGGGGCCTCGCGTCGAGGCCGCGCCGCCAGCCGAACGTCTCGGCGACGACGTAGCCGATCGACGCCGCAATCACCGGGACCGCGATGATCGCCGACGCGAGCAGCCCGACCGCAAAAACCGCCGGCGCCAACGGCCCCGCGAGCGGTTGGAGTGCCAGCGCGGCATCCGTTGCGGTCTCGACCGTATGGCCGCTCACGCCGAGCGTCGCGCCCGTGCCGACGAGGATAAAGAAGAAACTGCAGACCGGAAAGATCAGCCCGAGGACCGCGTCGCGCTGTACCGCGCGAATGCGCCGAAGCGGCTCCCGGCGTTCGGCGACTTCGATCGACTCCCAGAGGTAGACGTAGCTCGTCAGGGTGGTACCGAGCAACGCGACGGCCCCGCCGATGTGCGGCGCATCCCAGCGAAAGCGCGGGGCAACGACCGCGCGGAAGATCTGGCCCCAATCGGGGTGCGCCAGCACCGTGCTCGCGACGTACGCCAGGAAACCTAACGTCGCGAAGGCGAGGATTCGTTCGATCTGGGCATAGCGGCGGGTGCCCAAGAGCAGCGCGGCGATCCCGCCCAGCGGGACGATCAGCCACGTGCTGGGCACGCCGATCAAGATGGTAAGCGCTTCGGCACCGGCCTTGATGTCCGCCGCCAGCGTCAGCAAACTCACCGGCGCAATCGCTGCCAGCGAGAGCAGCGCGATGCCCCGGCCGTAGCGCGTCCGCAACGCGGCTTGAAATCCGGTGCCGCTCACCGTACCGATCGCCGCAGCCAGCGCCTGAACGACCGCGAGCATCGGCAAAATGAGAATAACGAGCCAAGCTAGGCTGTAGCCGGTGGATGCGCCGACCACCGCGAGCGACGCGACGGTCGTGGGATCGTTATTCGACGAGCCCGCCACGAAGCCGGGCCCGAACAGGCCCAGGAATCGCTTGCCGGGACCTCGTTCGCGCTCCGAGCGAGCGGACCCGAGAGCGGAGCCCGCGGCTCGCGCCGTTTCACTCATGCCGAATACTACGGGGCGTGGAAGCCGAAAGTCTTCACCGCGACGAGTTTGAGTCCGAGGACAATGATCTGGATCGAGAGCGCGACTTGAAGCACGCCCATGACCGTCCCGACGATTTGGAGCGGGAACGCGATGTACGGCAAAATCTTGGGAGCAACGAACATGGCAAGCAGATCGAGGAGCATGATGCCGATCAGAATCGCGACGATGGTGAGCGTCTGGCCGGGTGCAAACGTCAGGATGAAGATGACCGCCGCGATCCCCCAGGGCGTCACGATCTGCGGCACGAGTTGCTGAATAACCGCGGCCGCAGGGGCTTTCTCAGCCGGAGGCCGAGTCACGGCGAGCGTGTCGCTGTACGGGCCGAGGACGAGGTTCAACGCGAAGAGGAAGAACAGGATGCCGCCGGCGATCGCCAGCGCTCCTTGTCCGACGGCCCACTTTTCCAGCAGCGATTGCCCGATGAAGCTCGCCGCAAGCACCGTGAGAAGCGCGATAACGAACGCGCGCAGCGCCAGGGCGCGCCGCTCCGGCTCCGACCTCCCGGCGGTTATTTTTGCAAAAGGACCGAGCAGCTTGATCGGGCCGAGCATGATAAAGAGAAACGTAAACGCTTCTCGCAGATCGAAAGGTACGACGTCGGAGCTCACGAAGCCACGCTCTCTTTTTTGGCGTCTCGATCGCTGCGCATATCGCGTTCGAGAAAATAGTTGAGGAACGTTCGAATCACGGCAATCGCCGCAAGTTGGCCGATATCGGTCCAGGTGGGTGCGGTTGCCGAGCGGATGATGTCGGCCGCCAACTCGAACTCGAGCGCGAGCGTCAGCCACGTACCGAACAGGCGGTAAGCCCTGCGGCGCGCACCGAGCGTCGCGTCGCCCTTAACGAAGGCTGCCGGGATCGCCGTAAAAAATGCCTCAATCGCGCCGATCGCGATGAAGAGCACGGCACCGATTTCGACTGCCTGAGCGACGGCCAGGGCCCAGGTCGAAAAAAGCGCTTCCACGCTAAGAGCGGAACTTCGATCCGCACCGCGCCGGCACGACGAGACGAAATGGGAAGTGACCGGGCGTTAGACCGTGCATTCCTAACGGCCGTTCGTCGACCCCGAAGCCGCCGACCTCCACGGGAAGGGAGATATTCCCCGGTCCTAAATCGCCGGCTTCAGCCGAGTTCACAGCAATTCGACCTTCATCGACGCGATCGTGCCCGCGAAAGCAAACGGGCTGCGCTCGAAGTAGTCGAGCGAGACCGGCGAACCCAAATCCACACCGACGTCGAACGTCTCGGTTGTCGAGAATGCCGCCGGGACCGTTCCCTGCCTCGCGAGATGCGCGATGGGTTGCCCGTCGAGGGAGATGGCCACGTCGGCAGCGTCGTCGAGGTGCGCGGAATCAGGTCGCTCGCGGGCGCCTGTGGCGTCACTGTTTGGCCAGAGCCATTTCGAGCTCGGCCCGATGGTCGAGTACGTGCTCGCCGCTGACGTCGACGATCACCCGCTCGATCTCGCCGCTGAATGCGAAGGGCGATGCGTATTCCGGAGTAACGGTCGCGCCGGTATCGGCTCCGACCAGCATCGCACCACCTTGCGCGAGCCGTATCGGTGCCGTCACGTGAAGCTCGCCGCTGCCGGCGGCCACGCCGTCGACAAGCAGGGTAACCGTTCCGGGCGTACCCTTCCCGTTCTTCGGATCCGCGGGCCCGGTCGGTTGGAACTCCATACTCAGAAAATGGTGACCGCTTGGGATCTTTTCGTCGGAACGCACGTAGAAGTATTCGAGCGAAAGGTAGTTGTGTGCGAAGACGAGCTTGCCGTCTTTTACATAGAAAGAGATTCCGCCGTCGTTGCCGCCCATGCTGAGCAGCACCCCTTCGGCGCCCGCCTCGGGCACGACGACTTCGGCGCTGATCGAATAGGGGCGATTGAGGATCTTCGGTGCGGCCGACGCCACAATCGACTGGGTTTTCGGATAGAGAACGTAGCGCGACCGGGAAAGCGCGATCTGCGGGCGCTCCTCAGCGATGCGTTGCGTACCGCGGCTGTCGATTGGCAGCACGTTATACCTTCCGGCCTCCGCGTACCACATGCCGATCATGGCGATGAGGCGCGACCTTTCGCTTTCCGCGAGATTATTCGTCTCGGCGAAATCCTCGGTAACGTTGTAGAGCTCCCAGCCGTGGGCGTCGAGGGCCGTCAACGTGTCGTAGGAGATCGGTTCTCCGAACTTGTGGCTGGACTCGGCGTATGAGGGCCCGGGCCACGGGCAGACGGCGCGCCAGCCGTCGTGATAGATCGAACGGTGCCCGAGCATTTCGAAATACTGCGTCACGTGCTTGGATGCGGCTTGGGGATCGCCGAAGCTTGACTTCAAGCTCACGCCCTCGAGCGGAGACTGCGTCACGCCGCGAATCGACTGCGGCGGATCGAGCCCGAGCGCTTCGAGAACCGTCGGCACCATGTCGATAATGTGCGCGTATTGGTTGCGCACCTGACCGGCCGCCGCGATTCCATTGGGCCAGTGCACGATAAACGGATCGCTCGTGCCGCCCCGGAACGTCTCTCGCTTCCACCGGCGGAACGGCGTATTTCCCGCATACGTCCAGCCCCAAGCGAAATGGTTGAACGACTTGGGTCCGCCGATCTCGTCGATATGCTTGAGGTTGGCTTCCACGGTGTCGGTTACGTTGTTGAAAAAACGGCACTCGTTGACCGAACCGTGGAGGCCGCCCTCGGCACTCGATCCGTTGTCCGAGATCAGCATGATAAGGGTGTTGTCGAACTCGCCGATCCGTTTGAGGAACGCTACGAGCTCGCCGATGTAGTGATCGGTGTGCGTTAGGAAGCCGGCGAAGACTTCCATCATCCGGGCGTAGAGGCGCCGCTCGTCCGGCGGCAACTTTTCCCAATCTTGCACGTCCGGGTCGTGACGCGAGAGCACCGCACCGGCGGGAACGATGCCGAGCTTCTTTTGCCTCTCGAACGCTTGCGTCCGATAAGCGTCCCACCCCGCATCGAACTTGCCTTTGTACTTGTCGGCCCACTCTTTCGGCACGTGATGCGGCGAGTGCATTGCGCCGGGTGCGAAATACATGAAGAACGGTTTGTTCGGCGCGACTTGTTTGGCGTCGGCGATCATCGCGTTTGCCTTATCGACGAGGTCCGGGGTCAGGTGATAGCCTTCTTCCGGCGTCCGCTCCGGTTCCGTCTGCGAGTTATCGCGCACGAGTTCGGGATAGTACTGGTGCGTGTCGCCGCCGAGAAAACCGTAGTAGCGCTCGAATCCGCGCCCGAGGGGCCAGCGATCGTACGGACCTGCCGCCGTCATGGTCTCCTCGGGAGCCAAGTGCCACTTTCCGATCGCGTAGGTGTTGTAGCCGTTCTGCTGCAGAATCTCGGAAAGAAAGCCATTTTCGAAGGGGATGTAGCCATCCGAACCGGGGTAGCCGGTCGAACCGTTCGTGAGACAGGCCAAGTGGTTGGAGTGATGGTTGCGCCCCGTGAGGATGCACGAACGCGACGGCGAGCAGAGCGCCGTCGTGTGCATGTTGCTGTAGAGCAGCCCGCCCTCGGCTAACGCGTCGATGTTGGGCGTCTGGATCGGGCTTCCGTAACATCCCAGATGGCCGAAACCGGTGTCATCCAAAACGATGAAGAGCACGTTGGGGGCGCCTTCTTTCGCCCGGTTCGGCGCCGGCCAGGCCGGCTGGGAGACGTCGACGGTGCGCCCGATGACGCCGGGAAAAGACGTGCCTGGTTTGTATTCGACGAGAGCCATCGTTGCCTCACAGAGAGCTACGGCGCTTCGGCCGAAGCGCCGTAGTGTTCAGAGCGATTTAGGGCGTGCGGGACGCACTACGATGCGTTTGCCGCGCTCGCGCCTGCTTCGGAGCTCAGCGCCGCGAAGTTCAGCCGCTGCAGGCGTTCGCGATCTTCTTGCGGCTGCATCAGCAGCTGCGCTGCACCTGCTAAGACCATGACCAGGACGCCCGAAATCAGAAACGCGACGCTGTAGCCGGTGCCGTGGTTGGCGACGTCGATAACCCGGCCGAAGGTGACCGGCGCGAGAAATCCGCCGAGCGACGCGACGGCGATGAGCGCACCTAAACCGGCTCCGCGCCGGTTTTGGGGCACGATCTCGCCGACGAGCGGCGGAAGCACCGTCGCCGCAACCACGTACGAGCTCAACGCGATCGTCGCGAGCAGGATGGGCACCCAGGGCGGGGTTCGGTAAGTCAGGCCGAGCATCGCCAAGCCGCCGAGCATGACGCTGAACGTCGCGAGACCTCCGCGCGCAACGCCGGTCGAGATACCGCGACGCGTCAGCGCCGCCGAAAGCCGCCCGACGAGCGGAAACATCGCGACCTGCAGGATCCAGATCGCGGCAAGAGCGAGCCCGGCGGCGCGAGGCGTGAAACCGGCAGCAAGCTGCAGGAACGACGGAAGCCAGACGACCGTCAGCGCGCTGATCCAATACGCGGCAAAGCCGAGCAGCGTCACGCCGACGATCGTGCGGTTGAACAACGCGGCGCGCAGCGGAATCGCCCCGCTTGAGATTTCCTCGACGTCGCCGGCGGCGTCCGGTGCTTCGCGATGGACGAAGAGCCAGGCAACGCACCAAAGCGCGCTGGCGATTCCGAGCAATCCAAGCGCGACGTGCCAACCGCCGCTCGCAACGATCCAGGAGACCGACAGCGCCGCGACTGCGGACCCCAGCGGACCGCCGGCGCCGATGACTCCAGTCACCAGCGGGCGGCGCGAATCCGGAAACCATTTGTAGGCTTCGTGCACGGCGGAAGGATACGCCGGCCCCTCGCCGGCGCCGAGCAAGATGCGGCACGCGAAGAACGCTCCCAGCGTCAGCGGTGCGAAAAGCGGAAGCTGTGCCGCGGTCCAAACCAGCGCGAGCCCTGCTAAGAGCCACTTCGTCGAGACCCGATCCCCAAGGGCACCGACGGAAAACGCCGCGAGCGAAAAGAGTGCGAAAAAGCTCGCGCCGAGCAGCCCGAACTGCGCGTGCGAAAGTTGCAGCTCGCGCATGATCGGCACGGCGGCCAGACCAAAGGCCGTCTTATCGGCAAAATTTACCGCCATGAAAGCGCAGAGCATGGACGTAACCAGCCATCCCCTCACGGCGACACCGTTTGCGGCCACAACCTGCCGGCCCTGGTGGCAATGCACAAGAGAAGGCGTCGCTGCGACCCTTTCTCGTATATCTGAAGCATGCTGCAGGCTTCCACAGGCACGCCACGTGATTGAAGAGTTCGTCGAGATCCGCACGCGCGACGGGAGCATGGATACCTTCGTGTGTCACCCCGAACGAAACGCGCCGTTTCCGGTGTTGCTCTTCTTCATGGATGCGCCCGGTATCCGTGAAGAGCTGCGCGATATGGTCCGGCGGTTTGCGACGGTCGGCTACTACGTGCTTCTACCGAATCTGTACTACCGCTCGGACGTCACCGAACTCGGCCCGATCTCGGCCGACGACAGCCATCCGACACGTCTTCGCATGACCGAGTTGAAGGACTCGCTCGACATTCCGATGGTCGGGTCGGACACCGACGCGCTCCTCGCGTTCGCCGGCGAACGCGCGGCCGCGAGCAGCGGTCCCGTCGGCTGCGTCGGGTATTGCATGAGCGGCCAGTACGCCACGGGCGCGGCGCTGCGCCACCCCGAGCGCGTCGCGGCCGCGGCCTCGATCTACGGTACGACGCTCGTGACGGACCGGCCCGATAGTCCGCACCTCGCGCCCCAGAAGACGCCGGCCGAGTACTACTTCGCCTGCGCGGAGACCGACCGCTGGATACCCGTCGAGATGGTCGAGGAACTCCGCCGGACGCTCGCCGGAGCGCCGAATGCCGAAGTCGAGCTGTACCCGGGGGTCGAGCACGGCTTTGCCTTCCCCAAGCGCCCCGCCTACGACAAGCCCTCGGCGGAGCGCCATTGGGAGCGGCTCTTCGCGCTCTTCGCGCGCCGACTCGGCGGCTAAAGCGTTTCGGCGCCCGTACGGCTCAACGCGTCGCGCAGACGAACGAGATGGTCGAGCAGCGCGCGCAGTTCGTCCGCGTCGAAATTCTCGAGCAGCAGGTCGCGGACGCGCGCGCCGTCGAGCGTGCCCGCGGCAGCACCGCCGCTGCCGACCCCGCTGACGTCGCGGAATCCCGCGGAGTCGAGGGCGATCGTAACCGTTTCGCCCAGCGGTTCGGTGCCCGCTGTGTCCTGGCTGAACTCGATGGTCGCACGTAACTTGCCGTCGCTCATGCTTCGCTCGCTTTCTCAAAGAGCGGTGCTAGGGTTTACCTGGGTTCGCCTTTCCCAACCGGAAACCGGTTCTACGCTTACGACCAGCACCGCGATGTCGTCGGTCGCCGGCCGGCCCCGCAACACGCGCTCCACGATCGTTTCGGCAGGGTTCGCCGCGGTCCGCACCGCGGGTTCGTTCAAGGCCGCGTGCAAGCGACGATAGCCTTCGTCGCTATCCCGCGTCGCCTCGATCAAACCATCCGTGAAGAAGACGAGCGTCGAGCCCGGCGCCGCGGGGACGGTCTGCAGGCTCTTCCCGTCGTCGGAGCGCAGGCCGATCAGCACGCCCGGCGCGTCGAATTGTTCGATGCTGCCGTCGGCGCGGCGCAGGGCCGGCCCCGGATGACCCGCCGAAGCGTAAACGAACTGGTGCGCGCGCGAATCGTAAATTCCGGCGAGGGCCGTCGCGTACGTGTCCGTCGCCAACGAACGGATCGTCCGGTCGGCGGCTTTGAGCATCATCTCGGGTTCGGGAAACATCATCGCCGCAGACTGCATCGCGAGCCGCAGCTTTCCCATCGTCACGGCTGAAGCCAGTCCGTTGCCCAAGACGTCGCCGATCGTAATGACCAAACGCTCGTCGTCGAGCGCGAAGGCGTCGTACCAATCGCCGCCGATCGTCGCTTCCGTGTTGCCCGGACGGTATTCGGCTGAGAGTTCGAGGCCGTCGAAGGAGGGCAGCGTCTTCGGAAGCGACGCCTCTTGCAGCGTCATCGCGATGCGCCGCTCGCGCTCGTACGAGCGAGCGTGATCGAAAGCCAGGCCGGCCCGCGCCGCGATCTCTTCGGCAAAGCGGAGATCGTCGAACGAATAGCCGCCGTACGGGTCGCGGACGTCGACGACGCACGACATCGCCCCGATCACCCGGCTATCTTCGGGGCTTCGAATCGGAACGACGAGAAACGAGCGCGGGGCGAGCGCGGCGATGTCGGAGACGTCGACCAGCGACGCATCCAGCCAATTCTTCCAAGCCTCGGCGGCGTCGGGCAGCAAGGTCGGCTCGCCTTGCTTGAGCGCTCGCACGACCGGGTGCGCGCCGTCCATGCGGCGCACCGAGACGACGCGATCGAGCGCGGCGAGCAGTTCCGGTTCGCGATGGTGGGTCGCAACGCGCCGCAGCCCGCCGCCCGGCTCGTAGAAGTCGACGATGCAGTAGGTCGCAAAGCCGCGCGTCACCGCCTCCGCGACGTTTTGCAACGTTTGGATGAAATCGAGCGAGCGAAACATCACCGCCCCCGCCTCGACCAGCGCGCGCATGCCGATGTCGATGCGCCGGCGCTCGCGCAGGTCGCGGCTGATCGTGGCCAGGCCGATCTTTTCACCGCTTGCGTTTCGCAGCGCGAAGGCATTGAAGAGGATCGGAATCGAGACGCCGGTGCGCGCGTTGCGCACGCGCAGCTCGCTGGCCCAGCGCTCGTCGCGCTCGAGTTCCGGCAAGATCACCGACTCGACGAACTCACGGTCTTCGGGCGCGAAACAGTCCAGCAGTCGAACGTCGCCGCTGTCGTCGAGCGACAACATCTCGCGGGCCGCAGGATTGAAGTACAGCACGTCGCCGGCGCGATCGGCGATCGCGACGAAGTCGCCGCTGTTCTCGGCCAGCGCAACGAACATCTCGCGCCATTCGCCGGCTCGCACGCGCTCGTCGATATCGATGTTGATGCCGACCCAGCGAACGAGCTTGCCGCGGGGATCCCGCTGCGGGAGCGCGCGGACCAGGTGCCAACGGTAGATCTCGTCGTCGTTGCGTATCCGGAATTCGATCTCGTACGGCGTTTCGGCTTCGACCGCGGCCCTCCAGCGGGCAGCGACGCGCTCGCGATCGTCGGGATGCACGATGTCCAACCACGCGGCGCCGAGCCGAGCCTCGATGGGCCCCGACAGCCTCGAGGCCGAGCCCTCGCTGATGTGATCGAGCAAGCCGTCGGGCGTCGCGGTCCACGTCGTGCCCGGCAGCGATTCGCCGATCAGGCGGTAGCGCTCTTCGCTGCGTTCGAGCTCGCGCTGAATGCGCACCGGCTCGGTGACGTCGCGCGCCGTCATCAACAGTTGGTCGGGGATTCCGTCCGCATTCAAGACCGGCGTGAGCGAGACGTCCCAGGACCGGCTACGCGGCCCCTCCTGGTAGGACGGCGCCGTAAAGCGCCCCGTCCCTCCCCCGCGCGCGACGTCGGCGACCGCTTTAGCGGCGGCGCGATGCGGCGGGCTCCACAGCTCGAGCCAATCGCTGCCCACTGTCGCGAGGCTATCGGCCCCCAAGGCGCTCTGAGCGTTCGGGCTCAGAAATAGCAGGCGTCCGTCGAGATCCAGCAACGCGACGCAATCGTTCGTCGAGTCCAGCAAGCGCGAGACGAACGGCAGCAATCCGCCGATCGACGGATCGCCTGTCGTGAGACGCGGAAGTTCCGTATGACGCACCAGCTTGCGGCTTCCACGGATGGCCGCAGCGCTCCGCTGCGCTCTCGCGCGCCTAGAAGAACGTATCCAGTTCTGCCGGGAAGTCGATCGTGCGGCCGGGGGCGAGCTGCGGACGCGGGTGCGACAGGACGAAGGCCGAAACGTCGGTCGCCTCTTGGTCCGTGAGGGTGTTCCCTTGACCGAGCGGCATATTCGCCTTGACGAACGCGGGCATCTTGCCCGTGCTCATCCCCGCGCCCGAATTAAACGAGGTCGTGCCCCAGAGCGGCGGAAAGTTCGCGCTGCCGGCGCCGTCGGCGCCGTGGCAGGTCGCGCACTTTGCGGCGTACAGCGTCGCACCGGCGGCGGCGTCGGCCGGGTGCGCGGCTTTCACTTCCACGAAATCCTGATCCGGAAAACCGGTACCCACCGCCGCGCCGCGCGAGAGAAAGGCGATGTAGGCCGTCATCGCGATCATCTCTTTACTATAGTACGCCGGCGGACGGCCGTTCATGCTGTACAAGAAGCACTCGGCAAGCCGGTCTTGCAGCGCGATGAAGCGCTTCGAGCGTTTGTTCCACTGCGGAAATTTCGCATAGATGCCGAGAAACGAGCCGCCGCGCGCCACGGTGCCCGCGCCGAGATGGCAGGCCGCGCAGTCCATCCGCGCGCCGACGTTATCCGGCATCAGCTTGCGCGTGTTGTTGATGAGATCGCGCCCGTAGGCGATGATCTCACCTTCAGAGCCGGGCGGGAACGTCGCCGTTGCCGCCGCGGCAGCACCCGTCGCCTGTGCCGGCGCGCGCGTGGGAACGCTCGCAACGGCAAACGCCAAGGCGAAAAGCGAGAGGCCGGCGGCAAACGTTCTCGTCATGCGCCGCCCTTCGCGCAGGCGGCGGCGGGTCCATTCACCTGCGACGCCAGTCCGGCGACACGCTCGGATCGTAGGCGCGAACGCCGGGACCGATCACCTGGCGGCGTTGCACGGTCCGGTTGAAGAGCCAGACCCAGATGCCCGCGAAATGCGCCAGCGTCATGAGCTGCCGGTAACCGAGGTTCTCGAAGATCGAGAGCATCAAGAGGCGTGCAACGTCGCCCGACCGGTACAAGCCGAAGCAGCGCTGCTCGACCAGCACCGAGATCGCCGACACGGGAAGCGCCAGCGAAAAGACCAGCGTCAGCAAAACGAACTGCGCCCAAATCGCAAGATAGCCGAGCGCGAACATCACGGCGGCAAACGCTAAGCCCAGCGGAACCGCGACCGGCGCGAGCCACTCCCACAGAACGAGATACGGAAAAGCGGTCCACGCGATCGCCCCGCCGCGCGAGAAGAAAAAGAGTTTGCGATGGACGGACATCGACTCGCTGAGATGACGGTGCCAGCCCACGCGCTGCTTCCAAAGCGCTTCGAGCGTCGCCGGCACCATCGTCCAGCAGACGATGAAGGGGGTGAAAGCCACGCGGTACGGTCGCCGCTGGGCCCGCATCAAGTGGTGCATCCGCAGCGTCATCTCCATATCTTCCCAGATCGTGTCGGTCCGGAAGCCGCCGGCCTCGACGACGACGTCCTTGCGGTACATTCCGCACGCGCCGGAGACGGTTCCGAGCGCGTTGACGGATGCCCAAGCGAAGCGCGACTCGAAGTACGCCCGTAGATACTCGAGCACCTGAAAGGCGGCGAACGAGCTGCGCGGCAGACGCACGTCGGTTAGCTCGCCGTCACGCAGCGTGCAGCCGTTCGCTACGCCGATCGCCGCGCCGCAGAGCACCGTCGTCTCGTCGCGCAAGAAGGGAAGCGCGAGGTGCCCTAGCGTTTCGGGCACGTAAAACGAGTCGCCGTCCACGAAGAAAAGCAGCGGAAAGCGCGCCTGGTTCGTACCGGCGTTCAGCGCGTCGGCTTTTCCCCCGTTGACTTTGTCGATGACGCTGAGGTCCGCGTGGAGCGACGAGCGGTAGATTCCGCGCAGCGGCGCCGTGGAGAACGGCAGCGCGCTTTCCGGCGTCTCTTCCGTCTCGAGCGCAAAGGCCGAACGCAGCAGATCGAGCGTGTCGTCGCTCGAGCCGTCGTTGACGACGATGATCTCGAAGCGCGGATAGGTCATCGCCAGCAGCGAGCGCACCGTCGCGATCACGTGCTCGGACTCGTTGTAGGCCGGCACGACGATGCTTACGCCGAGCGGTTCTTGCGAAGCGAGGATCTGGGTCAGGGTGGCACGTTCGCGCCGCACCGCGGCCGGCAAATTGAACATCGCGTGCAGCGCGGTCCACAGATAGACCGCGTTGACGCCGGCGAAGTAACCGAGGAGGAGGAGTTCGATCGCCAAGATGACGATCTGCGTCCAGGGATCCGTCACCGCGCGTTCGCGGTAAACGAACACGTTAGTCGCCGCCGCCGGGACTCGATAGCGCGTGCAGGGAGGTTCGCGCGGCCAGGGCGAGCTCGCGGTCCGGCGCCGAGGTCAGCGCGGCGAGCGCCGCGCTTTCGTCCTTCTGCGCGAGATACCCGAGGGCTCGCGCGCCCGCAATTCTGGCGGCGGCGTCGCGCCCGCGAAGGAAGCTGCTCGCGACCCGGTCGAGTTCGAAGTCGTAGGCGACCCGGCGCAAGCGGTCGCGTCTAGGGGTCGAGGTTTCGTCCTGCGCGAGATCGCACCAGGCGCACAGCAACGCGAAGGCGTCGCGCGGATCGGGCGGGCGCGGGGCGCCGGCTCGCTCGGCGCATCCGTCGAGCACGTTGCGCCAGGCTGCGAAAGCGGAGGCGCGGCGCCGGGCCGCAGCCTCGACCGCATGCTGGGCGAAGAGCGTTGCGACGAACAAACCCGCGCTCGCGAAGAGCAGGCCTACGCTCAACCAGAACGCGATTTCGACGAACAACACGAGGTCAGAAAGCATAGCGTAGTCCGAGCCGCAGGCCGGCTGCCGTAAAGAGGTTCCCCTGGCTCCAAGCCTCGGCGCCGTAAGCGATCGCAAACTGTTTCGAGAGCATGGCGTGACCGTTGAGCGCGGCCCCGGCGACGTCCATCACGAGCACCGAGGTCGGACCCGTGCTTTCGACGTCGCGGCCTGCGTAGCCGCTAAGGGTGAGATCGCCGCCGCGCTCCCCATAGCCCGTCGCACTCAGCGCCTGCGTGATCGCCGTGCCCGGCGTCCCCGAAAGCTGCGCGAACGAGATGCCGTAGCTGAAGCGATACTTACCGACGTATTTATCGAGCGTGAGATTCTCGATCGACGCGTTCGTGGTCGTGTAGGTGCGGCGCGTGTAGGTGGCGATCGCTCCGAAACCGGTGCCGAAGCGCTGCTCGACGTCGAGCGAGCCGGCGAACGAGGGCAGGACGTTGTGCGTCGGGCTTTCCGCGAGATCGACGCCGACCAGCGTCTTCGGGGTCACAAAAAAGACGCCGCCAGCGCCGAGTTGATTGTCGTGATACCCGTATCGTTCGTCGTCGTTCAAGTACTCGTAGTAGGTGGGGCGCCCGTAGAAGCCGCGCTCCTTGGCAAAAAGGTAGGTCGAGCTCCAGTTCGCGTAGCCGTTGCTGAGTTCATCGCCGGACTCGCCGGCCTCCACCGAAACGAGCCAAGCCGGCGCGGCCGCCGGCGGCGCGGGCTGGGGCGAGGCCGGAGCTTCGGCCGCGACGCACGGCCGGAGGGAGAGCAGCGCCAGCGCGAAGATCGCGGCCGGCTTCACACGGCGACCGGTGCGCTGCGCTCCGCAATGACCTCGCGTAAGACGTCGTCCAGTCCGAAAGCTGGTTCGAAGCCGATCGCCGCGCGGATGCGCGCGATGTCGGGAACGCGCCGGGCGATCTCCTCGAAATCCTCTCCGTAAGCCGTCGAGTGCGGGACGTAGCCGATCGTCGACGGCGAACCGGTCAGCTCGATGACGCGCCGGGCCAGAGCGTTGATGGTCACCTCTTGGGGATTCCCAAGATTGAAAACTTGCCCTGCGGTCGAAGGCTCGCGCGCTAGCCGGAGCAAGGCCCCCGCAACGTCGCGAACGTGGCAGAAACAACGCGTCTGCGTGCCGTCGCCGTAGACGGTCACGGTCTCGCCCGCCAGCGCCTGCGAGACGAACGTCGGCACGACCATGCCGTAGCGTCCGCTCTGACGCGGACCGACCGTATTGAACAAGCGCACGACCGTCGCCGGCACGCCGTGCTCGCGGAAGTTGCCGAGCGCGATGAATTCGTCGAGGGCCTTCGAGGCGGCGTAGCTCCAACGGTTTCTGACCGGCGAACCGATCGTAATCGGGTCGTCTTCAGACGACGGGATATGCTTCGAAAGGCCGTAGACCTCGGAGGTGGAGGCGACGATCACGCGCTTCTTGCGCCCCCGGATCGCGCGGAACACGCTTTCGGTCCCTTCGACGTTGGTCTCGAGCGTCGCAAGCGAACTCTGGACGACCAGCTTCAAGCCGATGCGGGCGGCCAGGTGCACCACCGTATCGCAGCCTTGGAGCGCGCTCTCGAGCGCCGCGGGATCGCGAACGTCGCCCTGCTGGAATCGAAATAACGGCGAGCCGTCGACGGGCCGTAGGTTTTCGAGCCGTCCGGTCGAGAGGTCGTCGAGCGCGACGACCTCGATGCCTTCGGCCACGCAGCGTTCCGCCAGGTGCGAGCCGATGAAGCCCGCGCCCCCCGTGATGAGTACTCTTTTCACAAAGCGACGACGGTCGCGTATTCGTCGATCGGAACCGCGCCGCGTGCGTCGACGATAAGGTCGCACATCCGGGCGAGGTGCCGATAGTCGACGGTGTCGTGGGCCGTCGCGACGACGACGCAGTCCGCATCCTGCAGCACCGCGTCGCTCAGCTCGACCGACGCGAGTTTCGCACCTTCGAGTTCGATCTCGGGAGCGAACGGATCGTGGTAGGTGACGACCGCGCCGGCTTGGGCCAAACGTTCCATCACGGTGATGGACGGACTGCAGCGCAGGTCGGAAACGTTGGGCTTGTAGGCCGCACCGAGAACGAGCACGCGCGCGCCCCGCAGCGTTTTGTTCGAGGCCTTCAGCGCGTCGCCGGCCATCCGCGCGATATGTTCGGGCATCGCGCTGTTGATCTCGTCCGCGAGCGGAATGAAGCGTGAGTCGAAGCCGTGCTGCGACGCCTTCCACGAGAGGTACAAGGGATCGATCGGCACGCAGTGGCCGCCCGTTCCGGGACCCGGGGAAAAGGCCATGAAGCCGAACGGCTTGGTCGCCGCTGCTTCGACCACTTCCCGCGTATCGATGCCGAGTTTTTCGAACAGGAGCGCCATCTCGTTGACGAGTGCGATGTTGACGGAGCGGAAGGTGTTTTCCAACAGCTTCGTCGTTTCTGCCGCACGCGCACTGCTCACCCGGTGGACGCAGTCGAAAATCTGCTGGTACAGCGCCGTGGCCACGTCGCCGGACGGTGCCGAAACGCCGCCGACGACTTTCGGGATCTCGCGCAGTTCGAACTGCGCGTTGGCCGGATCGATACGCTCCGGCGAAAAGGCGAGGAAGAAGTCGCGGTCGAGTTCGAGGCCGTCGGCTTGCAACATCGGCAGCAGCAATTCGTCGGTCGTACCCGGATAGGTCGTCGACTCGAGCACGATCAGCTGCCCGGGACGCAGCGCGCGCGCGATGCTCCGCGTCGCTGTCAGAATGTACTCGAGATCCGGCTTCTTGTCCGGCGTCAGGGGCGTCGGCACGCAGACCACGATGCAATCGCACTCGGCCATCCGTGCGAAGTCCGCGGTCGCGGTGAAACACTCTTCTTCGACGAGCCGCGCGAGCACGCCGGCGTCGACGTCGCCAATGTGCGATTCACCGCGCGCCAGCGAAGCGACGACCCGCTGATTCAGATCGAAGCCGATCGTCGGGAAAACCGACGCGAACTCGACTGCCAGCGGTAGGCCGACGTAACCAAGTCCGACGACGCCGACGCGAATGTCGCGCGAGCGAATTCTTGCGATCAGGGCGTCGGACGGGCCGCCGATCGTGGTCTCAGGTTCAGTTCGATTCCGTCCCGGGTGCAGCAAAAGTCGTACCTCGTCCATAGGCGGCCGCGGTAGTCCGGCACGCTCCTTGTACTGTTCGGCAGGCGCAATCAGCCCCGTTAGCGATTGCGGTACGCGCGACGCTCGACTTCTCGGGCGCGAGGCGATATGCTGTGCCGAATGTCGCTTCGCGTTGCTTGGCTGCCGGGACTGGCGCTTGCCCTGGTTATCGCGTCCGCGGCCCGAATTGCCGCGCGGTTCAGCGGCGTCGTACCCGACGTCCTCATCGCGCTGCTTGCCGGCATTGTGCTCGCCAACACACTCGGCGTGCCGGAAACCGCGCGGCCTGGTGTGCGCTTCGTCCTCAATAAAGTCTTGCGGACCGCGATCGTTTTGCTGGGTGCGGGGCTCACGCTCGGCGCGATCCTGGGGCTCGGCGCCGCCACTCTTTGGCTCGTCTTGATTTGCGTCACCGTCGCGATGGGGTTGGGCTTAATCTTGGCGCGGCTCGCGCGCCTGCCGGGCGCCATCGGTACGCTGGTCGGAGCCGGGACCGCGATCTGCGGCGGCACGGCGATTCTTGCCATCGGGCCGCTCATAGCGGCGACGGACGAGGAAGTCGCCTACGCAATCACCACGATCTTCACGTTTAACATCATCGCCCTATTCGTGTATCCGCCGCTCGGACACGCGTTGCACCTCACGCCGATCGCGTTCGGAAGTTGGGCCGGCACCGCCGTCAACGATACGTCGGTCGTCGTCGCAACCGGCTTCGTCTACGGTCCGGTTGCGGGAGCGACCGCAACGATCGTAAAGCTAACCCGCACGCTCTTGCTCGTGCCGCTCGCCTTCGCACTCGGCGCCGCTCACGCCGCGAGAAAAACGGGCGCGGCGCGCGTTTCGCCGAGCGCGCTGCTGCAGGCGGTACCTTGGTTCGTGCTCGGCTTCGCCGCGATGGCGCTCCTCAACAGCGCCGGCCTCATCCCGCCGCAAATCGGCAAAGATCTCACCTGGCTCGCGCAGTTCCTCATCGTCGTCGTGCTGGCAGCGGTCGGTTTGAACGTCGATCTGGCGAAGATTCGGGGTATGGGCATGCGCCCGCTGGGCATCGGCTTGACGCTCGCGGCGACGATGGCCGTCGTGAGTCTCTCGCTCGTGCGCGCGTTTCACATCGGCTAGCGCTTCGCTCGGCGCTACGGCTTTTCGGATGCCGCCGAGTGGTACTTCCGGCGAATCTCCTTCAGGTCGACGCGCGGCCGCGGTAATTTCAGCTTCATGTCGCCCAAAGCGTCGGTTACGATCTTCGAAATCGCCAAGTTCCGGAACCACTTGTGATTAGCCGGAACGACGAACCAGGGCGCGTGGTCCGTGCTCGTTTTCGAAAGTGCTTGCTCGTACGCCTCGATGTATTGCGGCCAGAGTTTCCGGTCGGCGTAGTCGCTCTCGCTGATCTTCCAATTGCGCTCCGGGTCGTCGAGACGCTGCTTGAAGCGGGCGAGTTGCTCTTCCGGGCTGATGTGAAGGTAGAATTTGAGAATCCGCGTCCCGTTTTGGGAAAGCACGTTCTCGAAATCGTTGATCTGAGCGTAGCGTTTCGACCAAACGGCTTCGGTCACGAGCTTACGGACTCGAGCGACGAGCACGTCTTCGTAGTGCGAGCGGTTGAAGATCGCGAGTTCGCCCTTGGGCGGCGTGCGCTCGTGCACGCGCCAGAGAAAATCGTGCGCGAGTTCCTCGGGCGTCGGCTCCACGAACCTGCTGACGGTTGTCCCTTGCGGATCCGTTCCGCTGAAGATGTGCCGGATCGTTCCGTCCTTCCCGGACGCGTCCAAGCCTTGCAGCACGACGAGCAGCGACCGGCTCCCGTCCGCGTACAGCCGGTACTGCAAGACGTCAAGCCGCTCGAGGTGCTTTTGCATCTCCGGCAACGCGTCTTTTTTGGAGCCGTACTTGCCCGTATACGAAGGATCGATTTCGCCGAGCCTGAGGCGCGTGCCGCGTTCGACGCGGAGCTTCTCGAAGCTCAGGGGTGCTCTTCAGCGAGGGCGCCGTCGAGCGCCAGGCGGTCCGCGTCGTCGTCCGCAAAGAGCTCCATCTCGAGCTCGGGCCGATAGACGTGAAAAGTGATGGCCGTTGCGTTCGTGTCGTTGCCGACGATGTGCGTCGATCCGTCGGGGTTTTCGACGAACGACGAACCCGCTTCGTGGTACCTCTTGACTCCGTCCCGCACTTCGAACAAGCGTCCCTGGAGTACCCAGATCCAGCCCTGCGAACGATGGCTGTGCTTCGGCGTCCGCGACCCCGGCGACCAGGTGAGCTCGACGGCTTCGATCCCGTTGGCGCGTTGCCGGACGTTACGCTCGTAGCCTCCGATGCGAAACTGCACGCGAGCCTAAGCGCCTACGAGCGACTGGCCGCAGAATTTACATCGGTTCGCGACGGCCGGGATGTCGCTGGCGCATTCCGGACAGGGTTTCGTTCCGTGAGCGACGTTGAGTTTGGCCATCGCCGCGTTCATCGGGAGGACGACGGCGAAGTACACGGCCGTGGCGACGAGCAGAAACGAGATGAGCGCGTTGATGAACGAGCCGATGGGAAAATGCGTGCCGTTGATGTCGAAGCCGATGCCGGAAAAATCCGGTTTCCCGGCGATGGCCGCGATGAACGGCGTCAGGACGTCCTTGACGAACGACTGTACGAGCGCGTTGAACGCGGCGCCGATGACGACCGCAACCGCCAAATCGATGACGTTGCCGCGCAAGAGAAAGTCACGAAAGCCCTTGAGCATGGTGCCTCCCGGGAACGTTGAGTCGAGTTACCTTGGTGGGCGCGAGCCTTCCTCCGGGGTCCGGCGAACCGTGCGCTGAAGGTTAGCGCAGGCGCCCATTTGTTCGCCGGCAAGGAGCGACCGTCACGTGCCTATCATCAAACGCAGCCGTTATGCCTACGCCGAGACTCTCGCGCGACTTCAAACGGCGATCGCCGGCGCGGGCAACACGATCTTCATCACGATCGATCAAGCGGCCGCAGCCGCGACGGCCGGGTTGGCTCTGCGTCCGACCTCCCTCATCGTCTTCGGTAATCCGAAGGGCGGCACGCTGCTCATGCAAGCCGCGCCGCTGATCGCCCTCGAGCTTCCGCTAAAGCTGCTCGTATGGGAGGACGACGGCGCCGTCGACGTCGCGTACGTTCCGGTGACGGAGGCCGCGGCGCACTACGGGCTAAGCGAAAAAGGCGAGCTCCTGGCCGCGATCGACCGAAATCTCGCGGCGCTGACCGATTCGATCGCGCAAGCCTCGAACTGAGGCCTCGGGGTCAGGCCGAAATGCGATCCCGCTCGTGCCGCTCGTGCGCGGCGATCAAGTCGCGCGCGTGGTCTTCGAGCCACGTCATCAGATCGCGCAGCCGCCGCGCGACTTCCGTTCCCGCCGCACTCAGCGTGTAGTCCACGCGCGGTGGAACCGTCGGATATTGACGGCGCACGACGAGCCCGTCCCGTTCGAGATCGCGCAGCGTCTGCGCGAGCATCTTTTCCGAGATGCCGTCGATGCGGTTGCGCAATTCCGAATAGCGACGGGTCCCGTCGACGAGCGCGCCAAGCACGAGGCCGCCCCAGCGGCCCGTCACGTGACCGAGAACGGCGCGGGTGATACAGCGGGAGTTGTAACAATCGCCACGCATAGCTAACCTTTTCGTGCGTACTATCTTTTCGGATGCTTTGCTGTTAGATTCGGTTTCCCCCCTTTTCTCCCGCGAGGAAACCACTTGCCTAACCAACGTATTGCCGTCGTTACCGGAGCGAGTTCCGGGTTCGGACGGCTCACCGCACAAGCGTTCGCCGCAGACGGCTGGCGCGCGTACGGGACGATGCGCAACTCACGCGATCGCAACGCCAAAGCGGCGGCCGAGCTGCAAGCGGCCGGCGTCGCCGTCGTCGATCTCGACGTGACCAGCGATGCCTCGGTCGACGCGGCCGCGCGCACCATCCTCGAGGAAGCCGGACACGTCGACGTCCTCGTTAACAACGCGGGCACCGGGCTTTTCGGCGTTCAGGAAGCCTTCACGCCGGCAGCAGCCGAGCGGCAATTCGCGACGAACGTCTTCGGACCGTTGCGCGTCAATCGCGCGTTCTTGCCCGCCATGCGCGAGCGTAAGAGCGGTCTGATCGTCTACGTCTCGTCGGTCGTCGGGCGCATCATCGTGCCGTTCGGCGGCATCTACACCGCCTCGAAATGGGCACTCGAAGCCTTAGCGGAGACCTCGGCTTACGAACTCGCGCCGTTCGGCGTCGAGGTTGCGATCGTGCAACCTGGCGCCTACGCGACCGAAATCGTCACCAAGGCTACTTCAGCCGATGACACGGCACGCGTGCGATCGTACGGCGAGGTCGCGGTTTTGTTCGAGCAGCGCATCGGCGCCCTGCTCGCGTCGGCCGAGGGGCGCGATCCGCAGGACGTCGCGACCGTCGTTCTGCGTCTCGCGAATCAAGCGCCCGGCTCGCGCCAATTCCGCACCGTCGTTCCCGAGAATCCCGCAGCCGAAGCGATCAACGCCTCGATCGCCCCGATTCAGGCTCAGGTCGCCGAGAGCTTCGGCTACGAAGCCCTGCTCGCAAAGACTCCGGCATAGCGAGACCGGAGAGCCACGATTGGCCGATCGTGGCTCTCCTCGTTCGCTGCCCGCGAAGCGTGCTCGCGCGGGGCGTTGCTAAACGAAATGCAGGAAGCCTTTCCCGGCGACCGCTAAGCTCGCGAGCGGTGAGACCGCTCGTCGTTCCCGTGCTTGTGGCAATTCTCGCGTCGCCCTTGCCGGCTGCGGCCGAGCCGCTCGCGCCTTGCACGGCGAGCGTTTATCATCAGCTCGACTTCTTTGTGGGAAACTGGGTCGTGACCGACAAGCGCGGCAAGCAGATCGCAACGGATCGCGTTACCAAAGAATTCGGCGGCTGCGTGGTTTGGGAGCGTTGGTTCGGCGGTCGCGGCTCGCGTGGAGCGGGATACTCGGGCTACGTCGCGGCGCGCAAGCTCTGGGTCCAAACGTTCATGGACGATCGCGGAACGGTGCTCGTGTTTGAAGGCGGTCCCGGCGCGGGGGGATTCGTCATCGAGGGTCCGAGCTATTCGAAGACGGGCGCGCAGGAACGCAATCGCGTCGTGTTCCGCACGCTGCCGCAGGGCGTCGTGGAGGAATACTGGACGGTTTCCGGCGACGGCGGAAAGACCTCAACGGTCGTCTTCGACGGCTTCTTTCATCCGCGGCGATAACGAGCTCGTCGCTTGCCGGACGATCACTCCGGAAAGAGCAACTCCAGGGGCACGCCGTCGGGATCGGTCACGAAAAGTTGCGTTTGATTGAGGCGCGGAACGAGGCGCTCTTCGAAAGCAATCCCGAGCGACGTCAAGCGCTCGCGGGTCGCCGCGAGATCCGTGCACGTCAACGCGATATGATCGAGTCGCCCTACGCCCGCACCCGGTGCGGCGGCACGGCCGTCACCGCGGTCGTTGCCGACCAAGTGCACGACCGGATTCGATTCGTTCCACAGCCACATGCCGGGAAATGGGAACGGCGGCCGGTCGCCGACCCGTAAGCCGAGTGCCGCGGCATAGAATGCGGCGCTGCGCTCGAGGTCGTTCGTTCGAACCGTGAAATGGTTGAGCCCGCGAACTGCCACGCGCTCAGCCTTTTCCTCGCGCCGCGCGCGCGCCTTCCCCTCGAACGGTACGGTTACGGCGCATCGCCCCCCAGCAAGCCCTGCGAAGTCTCGCGGAACGCATAACCGGCGCCGAGCGCATCGAGGACCCAAACCACGTCGAACCGGTCGCCGGGCCAACTTGCGGGCGCGTTCCCGGTGAAGGCGCCCGCGATCGCCGGGATGTGCTTGTGCTCCCACGCGACGAGGACGACGCCCGATTCGGCTCGCAGCGCGTTCACTAACTGCGCTTCTTGCCCGACGCTCCAGTCGACCACGATGGCGCAGCCGAGCGCGAGGGCCAGCGGCGCCAGGGTCTCTTGCGGACGCAGGCTCTTGGCAACGTTCTCGCCGTCGACGAAGCGATCTTGGTCGGAGACCGCCGCGGCGTAGAGTGCCGACGGCGTTGCGATGCCGTCCTTTTGCGGCGTGCGAAAGAACGGTACGAGCGCACCCGCACGTTGCCAACCGCGCACGTCCAGCGAGTGTTTGTCTTTCTCGCCGGCGGCATCGATCCCGAAGGGTGGCGGTACCACCTCTTTTTCGGCATGTCGAACGAGCATGATCTTCGCGGGCGGCACAGGACCTCCGGGCACACGGCACCTTTGCCGGGCCTTCGGCGACAAGCGCAGCGCGCCTCGAGCGGGTCGGCCGCACGAACGGCGAACGCTTCCCGCGGGACACACGGCGCCGAAGAAACCTCGGCGCGGCGCACCGGAAGGTTGGAGCCGGCATGCCATCGCGTGAAGCGCAAGCCTACCGAGAACCGGAAACGGCGCAGGAGCAATCGCGCCGTCAGTTCCTCGCCAAAGCGACGGTCGCCATCGGCGCGGTGACCGGGCTCGATCTCACGGTTCCGCTCGCCACGTCTCTTGTGCCCGTGTCACGGTTCCGAATTCGGCACGGCCGGTGAGAAGCTGGCCGGGCCGGCACCGCGCGGACTGGACCCGTTGCCCTTTCGCGAGCAGGATGGTCGCGCGCAAGTAACCTGGATCACCTACAAAGCGCATACGCCGGATCGGCTCATCGTCGCCTACGCATAGCGCGGCAACGCCGCGGGCCGGCCCGGCCGCGGCGTCGTCGCTCAGATTCGCGCTCAGTTGTGCGCGACCGAGGCCTGGCTCTTCCAGACGTCGTTCGTTTGCCGGCGAATCGTGTCGCCGGCGTCCAGCGCGACGTTTTCTCCGTCGGCACGAAGCTCCGCCAGCACCACGTCGGGGACGATCTGACTGACGAGCATCACCGAACGAGCGTAGTCGCTCAGACCTTGACGCGCGACCGCGGCCAGCGAGCCGTCCCCGAGACCGACCGCCGTCGCGTGCAGCAGCGTGTAACCGATATTGGCGAGGCTTAGCGCGGTATAGTCGTCGCGCAGCCACTTCGTGACCTTGGTCTTGCGGGCACCGCCGATCGCGCTCGCCGCACCACCTAGCAGGCTCGCCCAAGCGGACTTTATCGGACTCCCTTCGTGACCGCCGAGCTCCTCGAGGCACTGCTTTAACGCGGTAATGTGCGCGGCGTTCTGTTGTTGCATCTGCTCGACGACGCTGCGAGCTTGACCGTACTCCGCGAGATCCTCGGATCGGGCTTGACCTTGCAGCGGTTGGCTGATGTGTTGCTCGAGCGCGAGCAGGTCGCTCGCGTACGTCTGCAGCGAATGCCGCTCGTCGCCGGCGGATCCGCGCTGCGTCGCGGCGGAAGATTCGGTGGAAATGTCGTCGTTCGTTGAGTTGTAACTGTTCATGCGAGACTTGTGCCCGCCATCCGTCGCTCTTAACGAACGAACGGGTCATTTCTCGGCTTATACCGCAAGGGTCACGCGCGCTTCATTTCGAGAGAGCGTGCCGCGTGCGCCCGCCGGCAGCAGCGAGGCGGCGTAGTGATTAGTTGCGCGGTCGAGCGGGAAAACGGCTTGAACGATGAGCGACTTTCAAAACCTCCCGAGCTTGCGAGCCGCGTTGCGAGCGCTCCACGACGTGATCCAGAATCCGCCGCCGCAGCCCGAGTTTCTCTGCCCGTTCTGCGGAAGGCTGGAGCGGTCCGGACACCTCTGCTCTTCGGCGACGGACCTGGATGCGCAGCGCCGCACGCTTGCGGGTCTCGACCGATGGTTGAGCGAGCGATGAGCCCGCTTCACGGCGCGGCGTGGTGCGGGTACTGCGCCCGCTGGCATCCCAAAGATCTCGAGCACGGATGGCTGCCGGCGGCCGCGGTCGTCGCGCAGCAACTCGCTTCGGGCGCGATGCCGCGTTGGTTGCAGGGCCGCTAGTCTCCGTGTTTTAGAGCGGCAGGTTGGCTTCAGCGATCGCGTCGGCCAGCGCGAACAGCGCGCCCTCGGCGAACGCGCCGCCGTACGCGGACGAGGCGAGCGCAGCCTGGACGCTTAGGCTGAACTTTTGGAAAAGTTCCTCGATCGTCGGCTGGCGCGGAGCGAGTTCGGCGTCGAACGTGCTGATGAAACCGAGCAGGCGCGCGGCGCGCAAGGTATGCCCGCGGTGAAAATGGAGTTGGGCGAACACGAACAGACATTCGCGCACCATCCAGAGCTCGCGCCCGGCGACCAATCCCTCGACGATGTCGCGGCAGATCGCGTAGGCCGTCTCGATGTCCCCGCGCAGCAGATGCAGATCGGCCAGGTCGACCAGGAACGCGCGCGGCGTCCCGTAGCGCTCGAGAATCGCGACGGCTTCGCGTTCGTAGCGGAGCGCCGTTTCCAGATCGCCCAGATCTTGCGAGATCGCCGACATGTTGTGCAGGGCGCGCGCGATCTTGCGGTCGTGTCCGAGCGCGCGCGCGAGGGCGAGCGCTTCGGCGTAATGCGCGCGCGAGGCGTCGAAGTCGCCGCGATAATCGGCGCACATCCCCAGACAATTCAGCGCGTCCGACTCGATGAGGCGGTCACCGACGGCGCGCGAGACTTCGAGCGCCTCTTCGAACCACGGCTGTGCCGCTGCGACGTCGATGCGCGTGAGATGTGCGCCCCCGGCATTCAACGCGGCGAGTGCGGCCAGCCGCGCATCGCCAGCGCCGCGTGCGATTGCGAGCGCTCGCTCCGCCAGCGCGAGCGCGCGCTCGGGTTCGATGCTCGACTGCCGCAGAAAAAACGTCGTCGCCAGGCAGAGGTTGGCGACGAGCACCGGTGGGAGTTCGTCCTCGAAGGAGAGCGCACGTTCGAGCCAGCGCAGCGAACTCGCCGGACTGCGGCTCGTCGCTTCCCAATAAGGCAACAAGCCCGCCGCGATCGTGGCGCCGGTTTGGACGTCTTGACGCTCGTCGAGGCACCACTCAAGCGCGGCGACGAAGTTTTCGTCTTCGGGAATGAAGGCCGGCAGCCAAAGGCGCGTCGGCTGATTTGAAGCGACGCGCTCGACACGGGCCGCGAGCGCCTCGACGTACGCCGCGTGCCGCGCCCGCCAGCGAGCCGCTTCCGCTCCGAGACGCTCCCGCGCGTATTCGCGCATCGATTCCATGAAGCGATAGCGCGTCTCGCCCGCCTGCGACTCGTAGAGGAGGAGCGATTTCTCGATGAAGGCACTCAAGAGTTCTTCAACGTCGTCGGCCTCGATCGCGTCGCCGCTGCACACGGCGCGGGCGGCATCGGCGGTCCAACTTCCCGCGAAGACCGAAAGCCGCGGCAGCAAGCGACGCTCCCGTTCGTCCAGGAGGTTGTAGCTCCAATCGATCAAGGCGCGGAGCGTTTGCTGACGCGGCAACGCGGTGCGGCTGCCCCCGGTGAGCGTGCGGAAGCGATCGTCGAGCCGGGCCGCCAGCGCGTCGACGCTCATCGAGCGCAGCCGCGCTGCCGCGAGTTCGAGCGCGAGTGGAATGCCGTCGAGGCGGCGACAGATCTGGGCGACCAGCGGTGCGTTGTCGTCGTCGAGCACGAACCCCGCAGCGGCAGCGCGCGCCGCGAAGAAAAAGCACGCGTCGAAGCCGGCGGCCGAAGCCGCGGTGACCACGCTATCCGGCGGCGGAACGGCCAGAGATGAGACGCGATAGAGGCGCTCGCCGGCGATGCCCAGCGGCTCCCGACTGGTGGCTAAGACTTTGAGGCGCGGCGCACCGCGCAAAACGGCGTCGACGACCGCCGCGCAGGCGGCGACGACGTGCTCGCAGTTGTCCAACACGACGAGCGCGCACTTCGCGCGCAAGAGGGCGCCGAGCGAACCGAGCGCGTTCGTGCCCGCCAGCTGCCACTCGAAGACTTCCGCGATCGCGTGTTCGACCCGCGCGGCATCGGACACCGCCGCCAGATCGACGAACCAAACGCCGTCGGCGAACTCGTCGAACGCGAGCCGCGCGCTTTCGATCGCGAGGCGCGTTTTACCGATCCCGCCAGGTCCGGCGAGCGTGACCAGCCGCTCGTCGCCGAGCGCGCGCACGACGTCGGCAAGCTCGCGTTCGCGCCCTAAGAAAGGCGTCAGCTGCAGCGGGAGGTTGTGGCGCGTTTCTTCGCTGCGCTCTACTGCCGGTGCGAGCGAAACGTAGTTCCCTCCGGCGACGCGATTGCGCCCGGCGCCTTTTGCGGTGTAGAGCGCGCGATCGGCGCTCTCGACGAGTGCCGTCGGCTCGTCGCCGGCCGGAACCAAGCTGGCGCTTCCGGCGCTGATCGAAACGACCCCGAGGCTCGAGCCGAGGTGCGGTATGGCAAGCGCCGCGATCGCCGCACGCATCTGTTCGGCTAGCGCAATAGCCGTCGAGCCGTCGCAGTCTGGAACGATCGCGGCAAACTCCTCGCCGCCGTAGCGGGCCAGGAGCGCCCCCGGCGTGTCCAAACACGCCTCGAGCGCGCGCGCGATTTGTTGCAGGCACGCGTCGCCCGCTACGTGACCGTAACGGTCGTTGAACGACTTGAAGAAATCGACGTCGACGAGCAGCATCGAAAGCGGCGACGGATCGAGCGCGCAGGCTTCCCAGCGCCGCCGGAAACCCTCGTCGAAGGCGCGCCGGTTGGCGACGCCGCAGAGTCCGTCGACGGCGGCCAGATCTTCGAACTGACGCTTGGCGGTCGCTTCGCCGGCGTCGTGAATGCGCACCGCGAGATAGAGCGCGCAGGTCTCGAGCAGTTCGACGTCCTCGTGACTGTAGGCGTTCACGCGACTCGACTGCGCGGAGAGTACCCCGATAACGTCGCGCCCGAATTTGAGCGGTACGTACATCGCCGAGACGACCTCGGCGCCTTGCGCTTTTCCGCCGCTCACGCCGGTCGTCGAGCGGCGGCGCTCGTCCCAGTCGTGCCGCCGGCGCTTGAGCAGGGCCTTACCGGTCTGGACGACTTCCGCCGTGTGCGAATCCTCGGGAACGTCGCGTCGAGCCGGGTCGCCGGCCGCGCCTTCGTCGAGCACGAACACGATGCGCATCGCATCGCTCTCCTGCAGAGCGATGAAGACGCGCGAAGCGTCGACGAAGCGCGCCAGCAGCGCGCAAAACTGCGCGAAAATCGTACGCAGCGGAACGTCGGCCGCGAGAAGTTCGGCCGTCCGGCGCACGACTTCCCGATCGCGCTGCGAACGCTCGAGCGCGAGGGAACGCTGCCGTGCTCCCCCGATCGGGACGACCTTTTCCAATATCCCCGTTATCGGCCGGCAGGAAGGCCCTCGCTAGACGGTACGTCCCGGAGGCGCTGGGCACTTTGGGCGACTCGGCCGATACGGACGGAGCAGGGGCCGTCCCAGGCAAGCAGAGCCGGAGTTCGGTGGCGAAGGCGGGCTCGATGGACACTCGGGTTCGCGAGGGCGAACTGCTCTGGACGCCGCCGGCGAGTTTTGCGCAAGACGCGACCGTCACGCGCTTCCTGCGCTGGCTGGCACGCGAGCGCGCTCTCGCGTTTGCCGGTTACGACGAACTCTGGCGCTGGTCGGTCGACGATCTCGAGTCGTTTTGGGGTGCGGTCTGGGATTTTTACGAGGTGCGTTCCAGTGCTCCGTACACCCGCGTCCTCGACCGGCGCACGATGCCCGGCGCGCGCTGGTTCTCCGGAGCGCGACTGAATTTCGCCGAACACGTTTTGCGTCACGAAGAATTCGCACCGGACGCGACCGCGCTCCTCCACTCCTCCGAGCTACGGCCTTTGGCGCGCACGAGTTGGAGCGAGTTGGGCGAACGCACGCGAGCGCTGGCGAGCGCGCTGCGCGAGCTCGGCGTGCAACCGGGCGAACGCGTCGTCGCGTACATGCCGAACATCCCCGAGACGGCGATCGCCATGTTGGCGACCACCGCAATCGGCGCGGTCTGGGCTTCCGCCGCGCCCGAGTTCGGCGCTCAGACGGTGATCGACCGGTTCGCCCAAATCGAACCGAGCACGATCTTCCTCACCGATGGCTACCGCTTCGGCGGTAAGGATTTCGACCGGCGCGACCAGATTCGGACGATTTTGGCGGCTTTGCCGTCGCTGCGGCACGTCGTCTGGCTGCCGTATCTCGAGCGCGCGGCCGCAGCGCCGGTCGACGGCGCGCTCGCCTGGGACGCGCTCCTCGCGCGCGGCGCGGCGGACGCGCGGCGGGCGGCGGCCTTCACCTTCGAGCGGGTGGCCGACGATCATCCCCTCTGGATCCTCTTCTCTTCCGGCACGACGGGTCTGCCCAAAGCGATCGTCCACGGACACGCCGGCATCACCCTCGAGCTGCTCAAGAGCGGTCTCGCGGGCGACGCCGGCCCCGAGCGGCGCGTCTTCTTCTATACGACGACCGGCTGGATGATGTGGAACGCGCTCGTCTCGACCCTCTTGCACGGCAGCTCGGTGGTGCTCTACGACGGACATCCGGCCTACCCCGGACCCGAGCTCCTCTGGCAACTCGCCGACGACGCCGATGCGACCGGCTTCGGCGCGAGCCCGACGTTCGTGCAAATCATGCAGAAGATTGGTTTGGTGCCGAAGCAACGCTTCGCAACGGACAAGCTGCGCAACGTCACCCTGACGGGCTCGCCCGTTTCGCCCGAAACCACGGCTTGGTTCTACCGGAACGTCAAGGAAGATCTGTGGGTCAATTCGCCTTCCGGCGGCACGGAGTTGTGCGCGGGCCTCGTCGGCGGATCCCCGCTTCTGCCGGTGTACGCGGGCGAGATCCAAACGCGCCTGCTCGGAATGGACGTCCACGCCTGGGACGAACGCGGCCGCGACCTCGAGGACAGCGTGGGCGAACTCGTCGTCACGAGCCCTGCGCCCTCGATGCCGCTGCGCTTCTGGAACGACCCCGGCGACCGCCGCTATCGCGAAACGTACTTCGAGCACTTCGCGGGCGTGTGGCGTCATGGCGACTTTCTCAAAATCAACGGGCGCGGCGGCTGCTTCATCTACGGACGTTCAGACTCGACCCTCAACCGGTTCGGCGTCCGCATCGGATCGGCCGAGATCTACCGCATCCTCGAACGCATCCCGGCGGTTGCCGACGGTCTGATCGTCTGCGTGGAGCGCGACGGTGGCCGATTCTTCATGCCGCTTTTCATAAAGCTGGCGCCGGAACGCGAACTCGACGACACGCTGCGCGCTGAGATCCTGGAAGCGCTGCGCCGGGAAGGCAGCCCGCGCCACGTGCCCGACACGATCGTCGCGGTCGATGCGATTCCCTACACCTTGACCGGCAAGCGAATGGAGATTCCGATACGCCGTTTGTTAGCCGGTGCGCGTCCGTCCGAAGTCGCCAGCCGCGACGCGATGATGGATCCGGCGGCTTTAGATTTCTACATCGAGTATGCCGCGGCACTGGCCGGAGCGCCGTAGCAGGATAGAACTCTCTTTCGCTCGTTCACTACACAAAGGGGTCTCCATGGACGTTCATCGTTCGCGTCGCGACGGCGTGCTCGTCGTCGAGCTCGACAACCCGCCGGTCAACGCGTTTTCGCCCGACATCTTGAGCGGCGTGTTCGCCGCGATCGAGGAGGGCGAAGCCGACCCGGCGGTGCGTGCCTTCGTGCTCGCCGGACGCGGCGGCATCTTCTCCGGCGGCGCCGACATCCGTTGGTTCGGCAAACCGCCGCCGCCTAACGTTCCCTCGTTGCGCGACGTCATCGGGCGCATCGAGGCGAGCCCGAAGGCGTGGGTCGCGGCGATCGACGGTACGGCCTTCGGCGGCGGTCTCGAGATCGTGCTCGCCTGCGATCGCCGCATCGGTTCCCCGCGGGCGCGGGTCGCGTTGCCGGAGATCAACCTCGGCCTGCTTCCCGGCGCCGGCGGAACGCAACGCCTGCCGCGCGCAGCGGGTTGTGCCGCGGCGCTGCGGATCATCCTCTCGGGCGCACCGGTGAAAGCCTCCGAAGCGCTCGAACTCGGCATCCTCGACGCCGTCGAAACTGACGATCTGCTGTCCGCCGCCTGCGCGCAGGCGCTGGCCGCAGCCGGTGCGCGAACGCGCCTCAGCGCGCGCGAGCTGCAGCCCGAGCCGGCCGTCTTCGCGGCCGCGCGCGCTCAGCTCGCGCCGCCCGAACGCGGGGGGTTAGCCGCGCACCGCTGCGTCGACGCGATCGAAGCGGCAACCACGCTCGCCTTCGCGCCCGGCTTGCAACGCGAGGGCGCGTTGTTCCTCGAACTGCTCGCCTCCGAGCAATCCAAGTCGCGCATCCACGTCTTCTTCGCGGAACGCGAAGCGGCCAAAGTCCCCGACCTTCCGGCCGGAACGGAGCCCGCCCCGGTGCGAACGGTTTGCGTCGTCGGGGCGGGCACGATGGGCACCGGCATCGCGATGGCGCTGGCCAACGGCGGCCTCGACGTGCGCGTCATCGAAGTCGCGGACGACGTGCTCGCGCGCGGACGCGCGCTGATCGAGAAGAACTACGCGGCTTCCGCGGCCAAGGGCCGCTTCAGCGAAACCGCCGTCGCCGAGCGGCTGGCGCGGATCCGTTTCGGTACGGACCTTGCGGCGGCCGCGGACGCCGATTTGGTCATCGAGGCGGTCTTCGAAGAACTCGACCTCAAACGGGAGGTCTTCGCGCGCCTCGAGACCGTCTGCCGGCCCGGCGCGATCTTGGCCAGTAACACGTCCACGCTCGATATCGACGCGATCGCGCGGGGGAGTTCGCGCGCCGGCGATATCGTCGGTCTGCACTTCTTCAGCCCCGCCAACGTGATGAAGCTGCTCGAAATCGTCCGCGGCAGCGCGACCTCGGCGCGCGCGATCGCGACGTCGCTGGCGCTCGCAAAAACGATCGGCAAGATCGCCGTCGTCGCGCGCACCTGCGACGGATTCATCGCGAACCGGATGCTGGCACCCTACAGCCGTGAAACGATGCTGCTGGTCGAAGAAGGCGCGCTGCCGCAGGACGTCGACCGCGTCATGGAAGCCTTCGGCTTCCCGATGGGCCCATTCCGCATGTACGACCTGGCCGGACTCGACGTCGGCTGGCGCATTCGCAAGCGCCGCTTGGCCGAAGGGAAGCTCTCCGCCGTGCGCGATTCGGAAATCGGCGACCGGCTTTGCGAGCTGGGGCGCTTCGGTCAAAAGACCGGCGCGGGCATCTATCGTTACGACGAGAAGCGCATGCCGCTTCCCGATCCCGAAGTGGAAGCGTTGATCGCCGCCGAATCGGCGCGTCTGGGGATCGCGCGGCGCACGCTCTCCGACGACGAGATTCTGGAACGCTGCATGCTCGCCATCGTCAACGAAGGGGCGAAAGCGCTCGAAGACGGCACCGCGATCCGGCCCGGCGACATCGATGTCGCCTGGATTTACGGCTTCGCCTTCCCCGCCTATCGCGGCGGTCCCATGCACTACGCGGACACGCTCGGGACGGCGTACCTTCGCGACCGGCTCAACGCTTTGAGCGAGCGGTACGGCGAGCACTGGCGCCCGGCGCCCCTCATCGAACGGCTGGCGGCGCGCGGAGGCCGTTTCGCGGACCTCGGTGCCTACGACGCGATGGCGCAGACGACGGGGGCCGGCGCGGCCGGACGGGAACGCTAGCCCATGGACCTGACGTTCACCCCGCGCGAACGCGCCTTCCGCGCCGAAGTGCGCGACTTCATCCGCACCGAACTGCCCGCAGCGACGCGGGCGAAGATGGTCGCCGGTGAAGAGCTCAGCAAAGACGACTACGTCGACTGGCAAAACCGCCTCAACGCGCGCGGCTGGCTGGCGCCGAACTGGCCCGTGCAATACGGCGGCACCGGCTGGTCGGCCGTCGAGAAGCACATCTTCGACGAGGAGCTCGCGCTCGGCTGCGCGCCGCGTCAAATCCCGTTCGGCGTTTCGATGGTCGCACCGGTCATCATCGCCTTCGGGAACGACGCGCAGAAAGCGCGTTACCTGCCGCGCATCCTGTCGAGCGCCGATTGGTGGTGTCAGGGCTACTCGGAACCGGGCTCGGGTTCCGACCTCGCGTCGTTGCAGACGCGCGCCGAACGGCAGGGGGACCACTACCTCATCAACGGCACGAAAACGTGGATCACCCTCGCCCAGTACGCCAACATGATCTTCGTCCTCGCGCGGACCGATCCGGCCGTCGCGAAACAAAAGGGCATCTCGTTCATTCTCGTCGACATGACCACGCCAGGCGTGACGGTACGGCCGATCGTGACGATCGACGGCGGACACGAGATCAACGAAGTCCATCTCGAGAACGTGCGCGTGCCCCTCGAGAACCTCGTCGGCAAGGAAGGCGAAGGCTGGACCTACGCAAAGTTCTTGCTCGAGCACGAACGCAACGGTACGGCGGGCGTAGCCGGCTCGTTCCAGCTCCTCGAGCGACTGAAGAGCGTCGCCGCCGCGCAGCACGTCAACGGCCGAACCTTGCTCGACGACGATCGCTTCGCCGAGAAGGTCGCGCAGGTCGAGATCGAGCTCACGGCGCTTTCGTATGCGCAGCTGCGCTCGTTAGCCGCCGAGAACGCCGGCGCGAGTCCGGGACCTGAGTCGTCGTTCATCAAGATTACCGGCACCGAGATTCAGCAGAAGCTCACCGAGTTGATGATGGAGGCCGGCGGCTACGCCTCGTTCGATCCGGCCACGCACAACGCGCTGTGGTACTTCAATTTCCGCAAAGCTTCGATCTACGCCGGTTCGAACGAAATTCAGCGCAACATCATCTCCAAACGGATCTTGGGGTTATAAGCATGGACTTCTCGTTATCCGCCGACCAGGCGATGATCAAGGACAGCGTCGACCGGTTCGTGGCCGACAACTATTCGTTCGATGCGCGGAGCGCACTCGTCGAAAGCGAGGAGGGCTTCAGCCGCGAAAACTGGCGCACGTTTGCCGGGCTCGGTTGGCTCGGCATCGCCTTTCCGGAAGATCGCGGCGGCTTCGGCGGCACGGCCGTCGAGACGATGATCCTGATGGAGGCCTTCGGCAAAGGGCTCGTTCTCGAGCCGTTCGTGCCGACCGTCGTCCTGGGCGGCTCCGCACTCGCGTTCGGCGGCACGAGTGCCGCGCATCGCAAGCTGCTCGAGCAGCTCATCGAGGGTGAGCTGCTGCTCTCGCTCGCCTACGCCGAAAGCGGTTCCCGCTACGACCCATCCATCGTCGACACGCGCGCTCGCCGCGAGGGCAGCGATCTCGTCATCGATGGAGCTAAGCTAGCAGTGCCCTACGGCGCGGCGGCCGATAAACTGGTCGTCTCGGTGCGCACCCGCGGCGAACACGCCGATCGCGACGGCATCACCCTCGTGCTGGTGGACCGCGATGCCGCCGGGGTCACGCGCCGCGACTATCGCACCGTCGACGGACAGCGCGCCTCCGACGTGCGCTTTGCCGGCGTGCGCGTTCCGTCCGACGCGATTCTCGGCGAGCCCGACGCGGCGCTGCCGCTCTTAGAGCGGGTCCTCGACTACGGCCTCGGCGCACTCGCGGCCGAAGCGGTCGGGTTGATGACGGTCATGCAACGCACCACCCTCGGCTATCTGAAGACGCGCGAACAGTTCGGCGTGGCGATCGGAAGCTTCCAAGCACTGCAGCACCGCGCGGTCGATATGTTGATCCAACTCGAACTCGCGCGCTCGATTTGTTATTACGGAACGATGGCGCTGGTCGACGATTCGGGCGACCGCAGCCGCGGCATGGCGCTCTCCGCGACGAAAGTGCAAATCGCGCGTTCGGGCCGCTACGTCGGCGAACAAGCGATCCAGCTGCACGGCGGGATCGGAATGAGCGAAGAGTACGCCATCGGTCACTACTTCAAACGGATGACCATGCTCGAGCTCGCGCTCGGCGACATCGACTTTCACCTCAATCGCTACGTCCGCCTCGGCCGCGAACCGGCAGCCGTCCAACAAGCGGAAGCGACCGAAAAGCGCGTCGCCGCGGGCGTCGCGTAGGTTGCGTACTCTTTAGCTGGGGTGATTTTTCGCCGCCGCCTGCGCGCCGGGCTCTGCGCCCTGGTCTTCAGTCTGATCGTCGCGTCGCCGCACGCGGCGCCGGCCTATCCTGTCAACTTCGGTCCGGGATTCTCTACCCGGAACGTCAGCGTCGACAACAGTATCGTCAGCGTGACGATCGGCGGCCACGGGCCCGTCGTCGTTCTTCTCCACGGCTACGCCGAAGATTCACGGATGTGGCGGGCCTATGCGGCACAGCTCGCGCCCCGCTTCACGGTGATCGCGCCGGACCTGCCTGGAATCGGGAACTCGTCGATACCGGCCGCGGGCCTCGACATGAAAACCTCGGCCCAGCGCGTGCGTGATGCGGTTCGGGCTCTCGGCTATTCGAAGGTCAGCGTCGCCGGCCACGACATCGGCCTGATGGTGGCTTACGCCTACGCAGCGATGTATCCGCGCGAAGTCACCCGGCTCGCGCTCATGGACGCGTTCTTGCCCGGCGTTGCGGGCTGGGAAGAAATCTACAACAACCCGCTCAACTGGCACTTTCGATTCTACGGACCAACCCCGGTCGCGCTGGTGACGGGTCGCGAACGCATCTACTTCGAGCACTTCTGGAACGACTTCGCGGCGAACAAGAACCACTCGATCCCCGAGAGCAGCCGCCGCGAATATACGGCTGCGTACTCGCGCCCCGGCCGGATGGCCGCCGGCTTCGCCTATTTTGCCGTCTTTCCGAAAACGGCCGGCGAGTTCGCACGATTGGCTCAGACGCCGTTGAGCATGCCGGTCCTCTCGATCGGTGGCGCAAAATCACTGGGCGTACCGCTCGGGGCGCAGGTGAAGCTCGTGGCTACGAACGTGACGGTGCTCGTCGTTCCGAACGCCGGGCACTGGATCATCGAGGAAAACCCCGCCTACACGATGGCGGCGCTCACGAAGTTTCTGACTGCTAGAACGTCACCGGGACCGTGAAGGCGATCGTCGTACCGGCGTTCGTCGTCGCGGTGAAGTGCAAGTCGACGTGCGTTCCCGCCGGGAGGAAAGGCGTGCTCGGGATCGTTCCCTCGCCCGCGAAGATCCCGGGGGCCGTCTGACGCAGCCTTCCGCTGCGGCCGGTTTCGTAATTCGTCACGCGAATGACGTCGGTGCTGGTCAGAACCTGCATTTGGATGTCGTCGTGCGCGGGTAGCCGTACGCGATTCAGCTCGACCCGGAAAATCTCGGGAGCGCCCGGCGCCGGCGCCGTCGTTATTTTGGGCACGATCACGTAGGTGTAGGTCACGTTCGGGGTCGGGGCCGGGCTCGGCGTCGGCGTCGCAACCGGACTCGGTCCCGGCGACGGGGTCTCGAAGGGCGGATCGCGCCACGCCACGAGCGAACCCGCCGCGAGCAGAACCGAAAGCGTCAAAATCTTCCGCCGCATTGCGTCATCGCTTCTTCGCAGCAACGAAGTTAAGCTCTTTTCAGTCCGCTAATTCTTCGGCCGCGGAAAGTTCCAGCGAAGCGTCGCGCGATACGTCCAAGTCGGGGTACCGGCCACGGCCGTCAGATCTTTCTCCAACTCGAACGCTCCCGCGAGCGGGGCCAAAAAGGCCGCATAACGTTCCGTGGCGCCAGCGCCCAAGGCCTTTTCCAGGCGGATGCCGACCGGCACGCTTTGCCACTTCGACTGCGTCCAGCTGTAGGTGAAGTTCATCGTCGACGTGCCGACCCCCCAGCCACCCGGGAGCGAGAGCGTGACCAGCGGCTGGATCTGACTCCTAGCAACGGGGCCGTTCGCGGCCGGTCCGATCACCGAAAAATAGTTCGCGCTGAAAAACCCGAGCGATAGGTTACCGTCCCTCGCAGCGTAACCGAAGCCCGGTCCGATCGAATACTTTCCGGTTCCGAGGGAGTTCTTTCCGCCGGTCGGCAAGCTCGTGGTCGCGCCCAAGAGCCAGCCTTGTTTTGCGGCTAGGAAAAATATCGTGCTGTCGCTCATACCCGTGACCGATTCGCTCGGCGCCGAGGTGACGAACGGAAGCTTGATGCGAATCACATACTGCTGCCCGTTGATGGCGAACGGCAGCTGTCCGCGCACGTTGAGCAGGTTGCTCGAACCGGAGGCTTGATCCCATTTCGGCGAAAACTCTTCTTGCAGCGCGACGTACGGCTGCGCGGGCGCCTGCGTGGGGGAGGCCTCCGGGAGCGGCGTGGCGGCACTTTGCGCTGCGGAGGGCACCGGCAACGCGAAAAGCGCGCTGGCGAGAATGGCAATCGCGCGACTCAAACCGGCTTATCCTAGCAGAGCGGGATGGCTTCTTGCAAACGCCGGCCACGACGGGACGTGACGGGCCGCTCGTCAAAACTCGGCGCAATGGTCACCGGACAAGCCGGCATCTTCGCGCTCGGCGATGCATCGCATGGTTTCTTTGAATTTAGCCTTCGCGAGGAGGACGAGCGCGAACGATTGGTGCGTGCCGTCGCCGACCTGCGACCGCCGCACACGACCGTGGGCGGGGTCAATCTCGTCGCGGGGTTTCGTCCCGAGCTTTGGCGGGCGGTCGCGCCGGCCGACGCTCCGGCCGGCGTGCACGGGTTCAACGAGCCGCTGCGCGGGGCCGGCGGCTATGCGATGCCGGCAACGCAGGCAGACCTCTTCGTCTGGTTTGCCGCCGCCGCGTACGACATCGTCTACGACCTCGGGATGGAAACGCTGCAAGCTCTCGCACCGGTCGCAACGCTGGCACGCGAAACGACCGGCTGGTCGTATCACCATAGCCGCGACCTCACCGGTTTCGAAGACGGCACGGAAAATCCGAACCTCTTCGAGGCGCCCGCGATCGCGCTCGTCGAAGACGGCGCGCCGGGTGCCGGCGGAAGCGTCCTGCTCTTCCAGCAATGGCGCCACGATTCAACCAGTTTTGAAGCGTTGCCGCAGGCCGCTCAAGAGCGCATCATCGGCCGCACGAAGCCCGACAGCATCGAACTCGAAGGTGCGGCGATGCCGGCGGATTCGCACGTTTCGCGCACGACGGTCGAAGAAAACGGCGTCGAGCACGACATCTTTCGGCGTAACGTTCCATACGGAACGGTCAGCGACCATGGGACGCTGTTCATCGGTTTCTGCGCCGACCAGAGCGTCCTCCAACGCATGCTCGAGCAAATGGCCGGCAGCGACGGCGGTCCGCGCGACGCGCTTACGCGCTACACCACGCCGCTGACCGGCGCGTACTATTTCATCCCGTCGGTGCAGGCGCTCGCCAAGTTCACGTCTCCGGCCGAAGACTGAAGTGACGTCATGAGACCGATCCCCGTCGTGGCCTTCGCTCGGACCCTGTTTTTGGTAGCGGCCCTCGCGGCCGCGCCGCTCGCGAGCTTTGCCTCCGCCAATGCCACCGTTTCCGCCACCGTGCTCGACAGCGCCAATCAGCCCGTCGGGGGCGTTCGCATCGTCTTCAGCGGCAGCGCGGGTTCGACGTTTACGGCGTACACCGATCGACGCGGACGCGCCGCGATGAAGCTCCCGGTCGATACGTATACGATCGTCGCTTCGCGCAGCGGGTACGCACCGGAAAACATCACCGGGATGGAGGTCGCGGCCAACGCCTCCCTGAGCATCACCCTCACCCAGGTAACGCCGACCCCCAAAGCGCCGCCGACTTCGCCGCCGCCGCGCCAGACGCCGGTACCGGCAGCGCCCCCCGTTCGCACTGCGACGCCGGTGGCGGCCGCTCCGACTCCTTCGCCCGCGCCGCCTCGCCCCGTCGCGGTGGCAGTGGCCGCGCCGACGCCGGCGCCGCCGCCCGTCGCGCGCCCGACGCCGGCACTTGCGGTCGCCCAGGCGGCCGCACCGACGGCCGCACCGCGGGCTTCCGTCGTCGCCCTGCAGCCCGCGCCGACGCAACAACCCGCCCCGCGTCCCCCGCCGATGGTGCACGACGCGCTGCTCGCAACCTACGACGCGCATCACCCCGAGCACGTCGCGGGCGAGCCGTATTTCGGGCGCTACACGTACGTGCTGTTAACCGGATCGGGCGCAAACGATCCGCGTAACCGGGCTCTCGTCGCGGCGCTCGTCGCGCGCTTCGGCGTCGCGTCGAGCAACGGGAACCAAACCGTCGTGGGCAATTCGCTCGGCTACAACGTCTTCTTCTTGCCGGTCAAAGGCTCGATGCACGACGTCACGGCCGGTGCGAGCACCGTCGACGCGATGCTGGCCGAGTACGACTTCAAAACGGCCGCCTATCTTCGCGATCGCTACTGTGGGACGCCCGCGCACACCGAGAGCTCGATTTGCGAGAAACCGTCGCCGCAAGGGCCGTTCATGCTGACGCTGACGCGGCCGCTCGAAGGCTTGCGCGCCCACGATCCGTTTCCGGCGACGTTCGCCTACGACTTCAGCGCGGTCTCGCCGGAACAATACGCAACGGCGGTCGCGATCATCGCGGTGACTGCGACCGTTCAGGACCCGATCCAAGCCGATCAGGAGTTGACCCCGGCCGAGCTTGCGAAGTATATCGGCCCGGCGTTCGTCTATTCGGGTGCGGCGCTGCGCCGCAGCGTTCCGTCACTGCGGGTCACCGTCGACAACGGACTGCTTGGCTAGTGGCCGCTAACGGCCAGTAGGGTCGTATGCCGGAGCTGCCCGACGTTGCCGCGTACCTCGCCGCGCTCGAACCGCGCATCGTAGGGCAGCCGCTCGAAGGGATCCGCATTCGGCCTAGCGCGTTTCTCCTGCGCACCGCCGAGCCGCCGCTGGCGAGCGCCGCAGGCCGCACGGTACGGGAACTGCGCCGCGTCGGCAAACGCATCGCGATCGGACTCGACGATGACCTCTGGCTTGCGATCCACTTGATGATCGCCGGACGGCTTCACTGGCGTCCGCGAGGCGCCGGCATCAATGGGCGCAACGATCTCGCCGCTTTCGATTTCCCCACCGGGACGCTGGTGCTCACCGAAGCCGGCAGCAAGCGCCGTGCCTCCCTGCACGTGCTGCAGGGCGAAGAGCTACTCGAGACGCTCGATGCCGGCGGCATCGACGTCTTCGAAGCCGATCTCGACGCTTTCCGCAAAGCGCTGACGGTCGAGAACCGCACGCTCAAACGCGCCTTGACCGATCCGCGCAACCTGAGCGGCATCGGCAACGCCTACTCGGACGAAATCCTGCACGCCGCGCGGCTTTCTCCCATCGCGCTAACCGGCAAACTCAGCGAGGCCGAATGGCAGCGTTTGTTCGACGCCACGCGTGCCACGCTTCGGCTTTGGATCGAGAGGCTGCGAGCGGAAGCGGGCGACGCTTTCCCCGAGCGCGTGACCGCGTTCCGTAAGGACATGTCGGTCCACGGCCGCTTCGGGCAAGCCTGCCCCGACTGCGGCGAACCGGTGCAGCGCATTCGCTATGCCGACAACGAGACGAACTACTGCGCGAAGTGTCAAACGAACGGCAGACTGCTCGCGGATCGCAGCCTCTCGCGTCTGTTGAAAGCCGACTCGCCGCGCACGCTCGAGGAACTGGAGAGCCTGAAACGGCGCCGGCCTTCGGCGAGCGGCCGCACTTGAAGCGGCGAAGCTACCTGCCGCTCAATGCCGGAGCCGGTAAGGGCTCGTCGAAAAGCGACAAGCGTTCGTCCCTCGCATCCGCACCCGAACCCGGCACGGCGACGCCTTCGTGACGTAAGAGCCAAGCTTTGCGCCAGAGGCCGCCGCCGAAACCCGTGAGACTTCCGTCGGCGCCGATGACGCGGTGGCAAGGAACGACGAGGGGAAGCGGGTTCGAACCGTTGGCCAACCCAACGGCGCGCGTCGCCGCAACGTTCCCGAGACCGGCCGCGAGCGACCCGTACGTCGTCGTCGTTCCGGCTGGAATCTTGCGCAGCGCAGCCCACACGCTCTCTTGAAACGGCGTGCCGTTGCTGCGTGACGGAAGCGTCTCCAGCGCGCGCAGCTCGCCCGCGAAGTACGCCTCGAGCCCTTGGCGGACCCCGAGCCGCTCCCGGCGCTCGAGTAATTCGATCGAACCGTAGTGCCGGCGTAAGGATTTCAGCAACCGCTCGTCGGCGCCGCCGAAATAAAGACCACGCAGGAGCGTCTCGTCGGTCACGATCGAAAGCGTACCGATCGGCGACGGAACGGCATCGAGAAAAAGCCTCACGCAAGCCCTTTCGGTTCCGTAGTTGCCGGCCAAGACCCATCCGGCACGCCTAGGGTTTCGCCGCCTGCGAGCGAGAATTGGCCGCAGGCAATGATCACGACGGCCGAGCTTGCAGAGATTCCGTTGTTCGCCGCGTTGTCGCACGCCCAACGCTCGCGTATCGCCGCGCGCGCGGCCGACGTCCGCGGCAACGCGGGCGAGTGGCTCGCCCACGTCGGCGACCCATCGTACTTCTGGGTCCTCCTCGAAGGCGAAGTTGAAGCGATGCGAATCGTCGGCGGCGAGGAACGCCAGGCGACCACCTTCGACGCCGGCGAATATTTCGGCGAGGTCCCCTTGATTCTCGGGACGCCCGCATTTGTGGGCATCCGCGCGCTGGTCGCCTCGCGCCTCGCCCGCGTCGATCCGAGCGATTTCCACGCGATGCTCAACGACAACCCCGAAGCGGGAGCGATCTTAGCACAGACGCTCGTGCGACGCGTCAACTGGATCAAGGACGCCTACACCTCATCGAGTACGACGCAGGCGACGATCGTCGGGTATAGCGACGACTTCGCCTGTCACGACATTCGCGACTTTCTCTCGCGCAATCAGATCGCTTTCGAATGGCTCGATCCGCGCGATCCCGGCGACGCGGCGCGCATTCCGCCGCCGGTTCGCGGGATCGTGGATTTTCCGGCCGTCGTCTTCGCCGACGGAAGCGTCGTCGCGATGCCGAGCTTTCGCGAGCTCGCGCAACGGCTGAACCTGCAGACCGAGCCGAAGTTGGATCTGTACGACGTCGTGATCGTCGGCGGCGGTCCGGCGGGCTTGGCTGCCGCGGTGTACGGTGGATCGGAGGGATTGCGTACGCTGATGATCGAGCGCGAAGCGCCCGGCGGCCAGGCCGGCACCTCGTCGCGCATCGAGAACTACCTCGGATTTCCGGGCGGCATCTCGGGCGGGGACCTCGCCAATCGCGCCTTCCTTCAAGCCAAACGCTTCGGCACGGAAATCTTGATGACGCGCTCCGTCACCGGCATCCGCACGGCCGAGAACGGGCACGTCGTCGACATCGACGGGGGTTCCAGCATCCGCACGCGCGCCATCGTGATCGCAACGGGAGTCGCATGGCGGAAGCTCGACAGCACGGGGGCGGATCGTCTCACCGGCCGCGGCGTGTACTACGGGGCCGCCCGCACCGAAGCGCTTGGAACTCGCGACAAGGAGATCTTCCTCATCGGCGGCGGCAACTCGGCCGGCCAGGCGGCGATGTTCTTTTCGAACTACGCTCGCAGCGTGACGCTGCTCGTACGTGGCTCTTCGCTGGAAAAGAGCATGTCGTACTATCTGATCGAGCAGCTCCGCACGAAGTCGAACATCGCGGTCGAAACGCGCTCGACCGTCACCGCGATCGCAGGCGGCGCGCACGTCGAGACGATCACCGTGCGGAACGAGGAGACGGGAAGCTCGAGCGAACGGCGCGCCGATGCCGTCTTCTCGTTCATCGGCGCCGACGCGGAAACGTCGTGGCTTCCCGAGCAGCTCGAACGCGACGCGCGCGGCTTCCTATTGACCGGGCGCGACGTGCGGACGTGGACGCTATCCCGGGCGCCCTATCAGCTTGAAACCAGCGTGCCCGGTATCTTCGCCGCCGGCGACGTCCGAAGCAATTCGGTCAAACGGGTCGCTTCGGGCGTCGGCGAGGGCAGCATGGTCATCGCTTTCATCCACGAGTACTTAGCAAGCGCCGCCGCCGCACCGGCGCGGTAAAAGCGTCGCGCCAGGTCGGGAGACGCCTGCGTAGTAGTACGTGCTAGGGAACGAACCGCGCCGGCGTCTGAAGGGATAGCGTGCTAGCATGCGCCTGATGCAATCGGAGCACCCGAGCGTTCGCCGCCTCATGACGCTCGCAGCGTTCGCCGTCGCGGCCGGGATGGCCGCCGGATGCGGCGGCTCCGCGGCGCCGGTTCAGCCGCTCAACGGCGGCAACGTCAGCCCGACTCCGAAGCCGAGCGTGACCCCGACGGCTGGACCGAGCGCAACGGCCACGCCGACCGTCGCCCCCAGCGCGACGCCAACGGCGACGCCCTCGGCGGCCGTCCGGCCGGCGCTGATCTACATCGGGAACTTCGGAGCGAACGACATCGTCGAGTTTCCGGCCACCGGCACGGGCAATCTCACGCCGTCAACGACACTCACCGGAAGCGGCGTCTTGGCTCCGTATCTCATCTACGTCGACAGCTCCGGGCAACTCTGGTCGGCGAACCGATTGCTGCTGACCGTCACCGCCTACGCGGCCGGCGCGAGCGGCAGCGCCGCGCCGATCGTCACCCTGGCCGGCTCGAACACCGGCTTCAACATTCCGGTGGGCGTCTATGCGACGAGCGCCGGGACCATCCTCGAGACCGATTCAGGCAACCCGTCGGTCCGAATTTTCCCGCCGGGATCGAACGGCAACGTCGCTCCCGCGAGCGTCATCGCCGGGTCGAACACGACCTTCAACAGCGGTCAGCCCGCCGGCATTTGGCTCGACGGCGGCTCGAACATCTACGTGACGAATTTCAACATGGCGAGCGTCGACGTCTTTGCCGCCGGCGCGAGCGGGAACGTCGCGCCGGCCCGCATCATCACGGGCTCGAACACGCTGCTGAGCTCGCCTTTCGGGATCACGCTCGACGGTGCGGCCAACATCTACGTCGCCAATCCGGGCGCCCAGAACGTCCTGGTCTTTCCCGCCGGAAGCAACGGCAACGTTGCCCCGTCGCGCGTGATCGGCGGAGCGAACACGCTGCTCGCGTTTCCCTCCGGAGTTGCGGTCGATGCTTCCGGGTATCTCTACGTCGGCGACGCCGTGAACAACTCCATCCTCGTTTTTGCGCCGGGCGCGAACGGCAACGTCGCTCCGGTTCAAAATATTTCGGGCAGCAACGTAGGTCTGAACAACCTTCGCGGTCTCGCCATCCGTTAACCGAGCCGCGTACCTCCGCCATCCGGAAAGAGCGCCTCGCGGCAGAGCGAAGCACTCCGAGCGCGCGTCAACGCGCACCGGAGGGAGTGCAACGCATGCGTAAGGTCAACACCAACGACGTTCGCGAAGAGACGTGGACGTCGCCTAAAGGCCGCTTCGTCATGGCCGGTCGCGGCATCTCGGAGGCACTCGGCCGGCAGCCCCGATCGCTCGACCTCGGCGAGCGGCATCCCTTCGACGTCGAGATTCAGCGCATTCCCCCGGGCGCCACCGCGACGACCTTTCATTCGCACAGCGCGCAGTGGGAGTTCTACCACGTCATCTCCGGAAGCGGCAGCGTGCGGCACGACGACGGAACCGACCCGATCGTGAGCGGCGACGCTTTTCTCTTCAAGCCGGGCGAAGCGCACCAAGTCATCAACACCGGCATGGAGGACCTGGTGATGTACGTCGTGGCCGACAACCCCCTCGGGGAGTCGACACACTATCCGGACAGCGGCAAGTGGGCGATCCGCTCGCCGCAGAGCCGCATCCTCCGCTCGGAGTCCCTCGATTATTGGGATGGCGAGGAATAGGGGTAAGACCAGCAGCAGGTCCCGAGCTATTTCGGATACCAGTGCATTCATTTCGAAGCCACTCAAGGAGTACACCATGCGCTCGATCGCCCCACTTGCCGGTGCCTTCGCTTTCGCAGCGGCGGCAGTCGCCGTCGCTTCGTCGCCGGTCCTGGCCGACACGTATACCGGCACGGTGACCCACGTCTCGACCGAAAACATCAAGGTACGCGACAGCAACGGCAAGGAGCTCAGTTTCCTCCTCGCGCCCTCCTTCGATCAGGTCTTCTCAAGCGACGGCAAAACCACGTATCAAATGAAGAACGTCAAGCCGAACCATCCGGTCAAGATCGTCTATCACCAGCAGCTCGGCATCCGCTACGCGGACAAGATCATTTTGTTGAGTCACTAAGGAGCCGCCGGCACCAAAATAAAGGGCACACCCGGCCGCGCCGGGTGTGCCTAAAAGTTGGTGGAGCTGTCGGGGAACCGCCCCCCGAGTCCGAATCGCCGGACTAACGCTTTCTCCAGGCTCAGTTTCGATTTTGTCTTAGGTCGCCGGGCGTCTCGAAACCGGACTATCGGCGACGGCAGCTTCTAAATTTCGGGTGGCTCTCGAAGCGCTTTCCCCACCCTAGCCGGACTTTATGACCGTCGGCGCGGCGGTTCCGGCGACCCCGCGAGGACGGTGGCTAACCTAAGTTAGGCAGCCAGTGCGTAGTTGTTGTTCGCGTGTAAAACGCTTGCGATCGTTTTAGGAGTGCTCGCAACTCCGCCTGCTTACGCTACCCACGGATCGACCCGTCGAAGCTACTCAGCCCCATGGTAGGTGCCGGACCGCGCCGGCACCCCTCATTATACCATAGCCGAAGAATGACCGGTTGCAACCGGCCCTCGAAAAGCCCGGGTTAGGAGGCCCGGCCGTGCAGCTCAACCTCATCGCCCTGGTCATGATGACGGCCGTCGTCGCTTGTGCCGCTTTGGGCAAGCGCGCCGGCATCCCGTACCCGATCGCCTTCGTGATCGGGGGGACGCTGCTCGCCTTCATCCCGAACGTCCCGCACTTCCAGCTCGATCCGAACCTCGTGTTCCTGATCTTCCTGCCGCCGCTGCTCTACGCCGGCGGCTGGAACACCGACTGGAACCTGTTCCGGCACAACGCACGTCCGATCGCACTCCTTTCGATCGGTCTCGTCATTTTCACCACGCTCGTCGTCGCCGCGGTCGCGCATCGCCTCGTGCCCGGTATGACCTGGCCGGCGGCCTTTGCGCTTGGGGCGATCATCTCGCCGCCCGACGCCGTCGCGGCGGGCGCCGTTTTCGAGCGCTTTTCGGTACCCCGCCGGATCATCGCCATCCTCGACGGCGAAGGCCTCGTCAACGACGCGACCGCACTCGTGATCTACCGCTTCGCGATCGCCGCCGCGCTGACCGGGACGTTCTCGCCGGCACAAGCGGGTATTGCCTTCTTCGTCGTCGCCGGCGGCGGCATCGCGGTCGGCCTGGTTTTTTCGGTCATCTACATCTACGTCAGCCAGCTGCTGCGCAAGCTCCAGCTCGGCGACTACCAGCTCGACAACGTCCTCTCGCTGATCGCGCCGTACGCGGCCTATTCGAGTGCCGAGGCGCTGCATGTCTCGGGCGTACTCTCGACGGTGGCGGCCGGCATCTTCTGCGCGCGCATGTCCTCGAAGTTGTTCGTACCCGAGTCGCGCCTGGTGGCATACTCGGTCTGGGACCTGCTGATCTTCCTGTTCAACGGTGCGGTCTTCTTGTTGCTGGGGCTCGAAGTGCGCGAGATCGTCAGCGATCCGAACTTCTCGCTCGGCCAGCTCTGGATCGGCGCGCTCATCAGCCTGCTCGTGATCGTGCTGCGCTTGCTTTGGGTTTACCCGGCGACGTACGTTCCGCGCCTTTTCTTCAAGCAGATCAATCGCGTCGAAGGCATCCCCAGCTGGAAGTTCGTTTTCGTCATCGGCTGGTCGGGGATGCGCGGCATCGTTTCGCTGGCGGCGGCCCTCGCCGTACCGCTCTACGACGCTTCCGGGCGTCCTTTCCCCGCGCGCAGCGAAATCTTGTTCATCACGTTCTGCGTGATCTTCACCACGCTCGTCTTCCAAGGGCTCTCGCTGATCCCGATCATCAAATGGCTGGGCATTCACGGCGAAGACGACCTCGAACGGCGCGAGCGCGAGGTCCGCATCGCCGCGCTCAAAGCCGGCATCGGACGCCTGCGTCAACTCGAACCGGATTTCAATTCGACGACCGAGTGGGAAGTCGAAGGCCGAATTCTCTCCGAGTACGAGTACCGGATCGGACACCTCGAGGGTCATGCGCGAGCCGACGGTGAGCCGGGCCGGAACGCCGAGTCCGAGGAAGTCAACCTCGATCACAAACTACAGAGCGAGGCGCTCGAAGGCGAGCGGCACGAGATCACGCGCCTGCGAAACGCGGGTACAATCCCCGACGAAGTCTACCGGCGCATCGAATACGATCTCGACCTCGCCACCGAACGGCTTACGTAGCCCGCTCGTAGCGGATCGTCGGTTCCTCGGCGATCACGCGCAGCGTCCCGAGGTGCCGGAGGTGCTCGAGGTGTGCGAGCGTTTCCGCGACGGCGAACTGCCGGTGGTGCGGATTCATTTCCGAAAACGGGGTCCGGCGCCGCGTCCAAGGGAGGCGCTCCGCAACTTCCGCGGCATTGGCCGGCGCGATTTCGAGCGCTTCCAGGATCAGTTCGTTGCGCGCGTGATGGTGTTCGATCAGCTGGGCGACGCGGCGCTGCAGTCCGTCGAAGGGTTCGCCGTGCGCGGGCAAAACGCGCTCGGCTTGCAGCGAACCGACCTTGATCAGCGAGGCCAGGTAGTCGCCGAGCACGTCGTGCGCGCGCGGATACCACGCCCCGACGTGCGGCGTAATCGGATCGAGAATGTGGTCGCCGGAAAGCACGACGCCGCGGACGCGATCGAAGAAGCAAAGGTGTCCCGGACTGTGGCCGGGCGTCCAGACGACCTCGAGCGCGTGCGACCCTTGAGCGACGACGTCGCCGTCGTCGATCGTGCGGTCGGGCGCGGCGATCGAGAAGCGCCGGCTCGCCTCTTGCATGAAGTCGTCGCCGTCGCTCAGCGTCGCGGCATCGACGCCGTTGCGCGCGAGCCACGCGTCGCTCACGCGATCGTCGGCGGCCAAATCGACGAGCCTGTGTTGCACGACCTTCCAGTCCAGCGCGTGCATCCAAAGCTGCATGCCGGCCTTTTCGATCAGCTTGCCGGCGAGGCCGTAGTGGTCGTGATGGAAATGCGTGACCACCAGCAGCTTGACGTCGTTCAGATGCAGGCCGAGTTGCCCCAGCCCCTCGACGAGCGCCTCGAACACGTCGGGGGTGTCCCAACCGCAATCGATCAGGGTGTAGCCGTCGTCGCTCGGGATCAGGTAGGCGTTGATGTGCCCGAGCGGATTACCGTTCATGGGCAAGCGAATTTGGTGGATGCCGTCCTCGAGCGCGGTGACCAGCGGCTTGGGTGGACGAACGTCGGAGCGTGCCATCGCCGCTCAGTTCGCTGCTGCCAAGCAGCGTCCCGCGACGCCGTTCAGTCCGGAGCCGCCGTCAACGGCACGAGTTCGCCTTCCCCGAAGCGCAGCGGTAAGCGTACCGCAAGCGTGTCGCGGCCGCCGGCTGAAAGCTCGTACAGTGCGCCGCTGCGGTGCAGCGCGTCGTCCGCGCAGACCTCGGCATAGGCGCGTTCGGGCGCGCAGGGAATCCGCGCTTCGCGCAGTCGCGCTACCCACTCGGCACGGGTGCCGCGAGCGAAGACTGGGTTGAGCAGCGCTTCCAGAGTGCCTTGTTCGCCGCAGCGCTGCTCGTTCGTAAGAAAGCGCGGATCGCGCAACAACTCGGGCGCGCCTACGACGCCGCAGAAGATCGACCAGTGCCGGTCGTGCAAGAGCGTGGTCAATACGTTCCCATCGCTCGCGGTGAACGTCGGCGTGCAAGCGACGTGCGAATGATTTCCGCTGCGCCGAATGCGTTCGGGGGCAGCAGCATGCATCCCGAGATGGCCGAACTGCAGGAAGAGGCAGACGTCGCCGAGCGAGACGTTGAGGGTGTCGCCGCGCCCCGTTTGGCGGCGGCGCTCGAGCGCGGCGAGCACGCCGAGCGCGGCGAAGACGCCGGTCGAAACGTCGATGACCGACGCACCCGTGCGATACGACGGACCGTCTTCGGCGCCGGTGATGTTCATCAGGCCCATCGCCGCTTGCGCCAAGCCGTCGGTTCCGGGCGGCCCTTCCGCGCCGAACGCCGAGACCTCGACGTAGACCAGCGCCGGGTTTTCGCCTCGCAGACTCGCGGCGTCGAGACCTGCCGGCGCGACCGCGGCGCGATCGAGGTTGCAGATGACGACGTCCGCCGCGAGCGCCAAAGCGCGCACGCGCGTTCCCGATTCGGGGTCGCGCACGTCGGCACGCAGGCTGCGCTTTCCCGCATTCGTCGCGCCGAAGAGGGCTGAGGTATCCTGCCAGCGCGGTCCGAGCCGGCGCGTGATGTCGCCCTCGGGCGGCTCGACCTTGGTGACCTCCGCGCCGAGGCTCGCAAGGATCTGCCCGCAAACGGGCGCGGCAATCATGTGCGCGAGTTCCACGACGCGCAGACCGGTCAGGATTGGCGGCATGGTTCGGCAGGCGTGCCTTCTCCCGCGCTCAGGCGCGCGCGCTGCTCGACGAGGAGCTGCCGGTCCGTGCGATCGACGCTGAGCGGCGTGATGCTGACGAAGCCCTCGCGAATCGCGGCGAGATCGGTACCGTCCTCGATCTCGCTCGAGTCGAACGAACCCCACAGCCAGTAGTACGTTCCGCCGCGCGGATCCGTGCGACGGTCGAGCCGGTCGCGATAGGCCTTGCGGCCCTGCCGGGTCCAACGCGTCCCTTTGATCTGCGCCGGTTCGACGTTGGGAACGTTGAGGTTGAGCAACGTCAGGCGCGGCAGCCCGTCGCACAAGATTTCGCGCGCCGTCGCGACGGCGTAGTGCGCCGCGGTTGCCCAGTGGTGCTCGCGCGCGTGTTCGGGCCAACTCGCCGTCAGCGACACCGCCATCGAAGGAATCCCGGTGATGATGCCCTCGACCGCGCCCGCCACGGTGCCGGAGTAGTTGACGTCGTCGCCGAGGTTCGCGCCGCGATTGATGCCGCTGACGACAAGCGACGGCATTCCGCCGCACAGGTCGAACGCGCCGACGACGACGCAGTCCGCCGGCGTGCCCGAACAGCGATAGGTGGGGACCGCACGCCCGGCGACTTCGACGAGACGCACCGGCAGCGCGATCGAGATCGAGTGGCCGACGCCGCTGCGGTCGTCGTCGGGAGCCACGACCGTGACGTCGCCGAGGGCTTGCAGCGCCTCGGCGACGGCAATCAGTCCGTAGCTCTTGTATCCGTCGTCGTTCGTGACGAGGATCTTCGGCCGCGTCACGCCGGTTTCGGTCAGGCCTTTACGTCCGGCTTTCCGACTTTGTTCAGACCGACGGCACCGACGATCCACGAGATGACGGCGAGGATGATCGCTCCGAGAATGCCCGCCCACAGCGAATCGACGTGGAATCCCGGGACGAGCAGACCCACGAGCCACAGCGCGATCCCGTTGACCACGAGCACGAACAGCCCGAGCGTCACGATGATGAAGGGCAGCGAGAGCAGCAGCATGATGGGCCGGATGATCGCGTTCACGAGGCCAAGCACGATCGCCGCAATGATCAGGGCCGTCACGGTATCCGCGTGCACCCCGATGTTGAACAGGGTAACCACCCACAGGGCGATCGCGTTGACGACGAGGCTCAAGATGAAATGAAGCACGTTTATCCTCCTAAAGCCGCTTTGATCGACGACGCCAACGCCGGCGTCATCCCCTTCACGGCCGCAATCTCGTCGACGCCCGCCCGTTTCAACGCTGCGAGGGACCCGAACGTCGTAAGGAGTCGCTTCTTCCGCACCGGCCCCACGCCTGCCAATGCGTCGAGCGCGGATTGCGTCATCGCTTTGCCCCGGCGTTTGCGGTGATATTCCACCGCGAAGCGGTGCGCCTCGTCGCGCACCCGCATCACCAGGTGCAGTCCCGGCGAACCGGGCGGCAGCACGATCGGCTCGGCGCGGTCGGGGATGTAGAGCCACTCGTGCTCCTTGGCGAGCCCGGCCACCGGAATGCCCCAGAGATCGAGCTCTTCGAGCACCTCGACGACGGCGTTCAGCTGCCCCTTGCCGCCGTCGATCAAGAGCAAATCGGGCCGCTTGTGGAACTTCTCCTTGCGCCGCAGCTGCGCTTCGAGCGCGCTCTCGCGTTCCGCAATGCTCGCCGGATCTTCTTCGCCGGGGGCGTTGGTGTCGGCGCGCAGATAGCGCAAGCGCCGGCGCAACGTCTCCTGCATCATCGCGAAGTCGTTCGAGCCTTTGTCGTAGCGGATTTTGAAACGGCGGTAATCGCTTTTCTTCGCCCGTCCCTCGACGAACACGACCATCGAGGCCACCGGGTTCGTTCCCGAAATGTTCGAGATGTCGTAGCACTCGATGCGGTGCGGCGGTTCGGGCAAGTCGAGCGCGGCCGCCAACTCGGTCAGCGACTTGGCGGAGGCGGTCTCTTGCGTTTCCTGATGCGCCAGGAACGCCTTGAGATTCTGCTCGGCGTTCTCGTGCACCAGGCGCATGTACTCGGCGCGCGGCCCGCGCTGCGCCTGCAAGACGCGGACGCGCTGACCTTTCAGTTCGGAAAGCCAGGCCTCGATGACCGGACGATCGGCCGGCAGCGTTTCGGCGAGGACTTCCTTTGGAATGGTGGCCTGGGTCGCCGGCCGCCGGGCGCGTGCCTTGAGGGCGACGGGCACTTCGTTATCGCGCGCTTCGCGCAGCGCGAGCGGCGAGAACCCGTCGCCGATCCCAGTCGAGACTTGCGCGGCGCGCGCGGTGTAGAACTGCCCGAAGAACTCGCTCATCAACTCCTCGTCCGGCTGGTCGCCGACGCCGTCGAGGATGAAGTGCTCCTGGCCGATCAGCTTGCCGCCGCGTACGAGGAAGACTTGCACGCAGGCTTGACCCTGCGCCTTGCGCGACCGCGATCAGATCCATGTCGATGCGCGAGCGCCAGACGACCTTCTGGTTCTCGGTCACGCGCCGCACGGCGACGATCCGGTCGCGAATGCGCGCCGCGGCCTCGAAGTTCATCCGCTCGGCGGCGGCGCTCATCTCGCGCTGCAAGCGCTCGAGCAGACGGTCTTGCTGCCCTTCGAGAAAGAGCACGACTTCGTCGACCAGCGCGTCGTATTCGTTCTCGCTCTGATAGCCGACGCACGGCGCCAGGCAACGCTTGATGTGATACTGCAGGCACGGACGCTTGCGCTTGCCGTCGATCGGTTCGCGGCAGGTGCGCAGCGGGAAGACGACCCGCACGATGTTGATCAGCTCGCGCAATGCCGTGCGCGTTGGTATACGGCCCGAAGTAGCGTGCGCCGTCGTCGCGGACGACGCGGGTAAACATCACGCGCGGAAACGGCTCGTTCGTCACCTTGAGATAGGGATAGCGCTTGTCGTCGCGCAGCCGTACGTTGAAGGGCGGCTGGTGCCGCTTGATGAGGTTGGCTTCGAGGATCAGCGCCTCGATCTCGTTGTTGACGACGATCCAGCGCACGTCGACGACGCGCTCGACCATATGCTGCGTCCGCAGCGCGTGCGCCGCGCTGTCTTGGAAATAGGAGCGCACCCGGTTGCGCAGCGAGACCGCTTTCCCGATGTAGAGAATGCGTTCGCCCGCGCCGAGCATCAAATAGACGCCCGGGGCATCGGGTAGCTGCCCCAGCGTCGCCTCCAGGCTGCGTTCGCCGGTCACGGCCGTGTGGCGACTTCTCCGCGGCGGGCGCTTGCGATGCGCTGCCAAACAAAGGCGGCAATCGCCAGCAGCACGACGGCAATCGCCAGCGTCGTGACGCGGTGCAACTGCGGCATGATCTCATAGAAGTGCGCGCCGAAAAGGCTCCCGAGCCAGGCGAGACCCACGCAAAACAAGATCGATCCGGCTGCCGTGTAGGTAAGGAAGTAGCGTTTGCGCATGCGCGAGACGCCGGCCGGGAGCGACGAGATCCCGCGCACGAACGGAATGAAGCGGCACACGAAGACGACGACGTTGCCGTGCCGCTCGTAGAACGCGTGGAAGGTGTCGAGCTTCGCCTCGCTGAGCTTGAAGTATTTTCCCCAACGCGCGACGAACGGGCGTCCGCCGAAATAGCCGATCGCGTACAAGATCGAGCAGCCGGTCAACTCGCCGAGCGTGGCGACCAGCGCCGCCATCCAAACGCTGTTGAGGTGTCCGGTAGCGGCGAGCGCTCCCGCTGCCGGGACGACTAATTCCGCGCCGACGGGAATGCCGACGTTCGCCGAGCACCATAACGACGAACAAGCCGGCGATACCCGGCTTGATCGACCATGTTGAGAAAGAAGTGCGTCAGGTGCTCCAAGAGTGCATCGTCCCCGTCATCCCGCTACCTGCGTGTGCCCGGTAAGTTTCCGCACGAGCGGCGCAAGAGTTCCGCGGCCGATTCCGCCGCCCTCGGCCAAGATCGCCTCAAAGAGCGCGATCGGCTCGATCGACAGACCCGCCTCGGTGTGCTCTTCGGCGAGCCTCACGACGCTGCGCACGCGCGGCGTGACCAAAATTCCATCCCAGAGGCGATCTTCGCCGGTTCCCAGCGCGCGGCGCACCTCGATGCGGAGCAGGTTGCGATCGGCTCGCATCTCGGTCAGACGCCGCTCGACGTTCGGGATCGTGCTCCTCGAGCAAAGCGAACAGCAGGTGCTCGACCCCAACGTAATAGTGGTTGTGGTTCCGGCATCGCTTGTTCGGCCGCGCGTAACGCACGCTTGGCTGAGGAACTGAATCGACTAAACACGTTTGACGAACGGCCTCTTATCGGGGCGGCAGGATTTGAACCTGTGACCTCTGCGTCCCGAACGCAGCGCTCTACCAAGCTGAGCTACGCCCCGATTACCCGGCCGGGACCCTCGACCGTTCTCGGACGCGCACCTCGCTCCTTCACTCGCTTCTTGGTCCCTCCCAGGGTCCCCGGCTCGCGTATGAGAAAAGCTGAAGTCCGGCATATGAGATATCTCATCGTCGGGCTGCGGACGCGTCGGCTCGACACTGGCAAAGCTCCTGACCGCCGAAGCCCACGACGTCACGGTCGTCGACGAAAATCCCGCCGCGTTCAAACGCCTCGGCAGCAACTTTCCGCGGCAGGGTCGAGGTCGGGACCGGCATCGACTACGACGTGCTCAAGCGCAGCCGGCGCCGAGACCGCCGACGGTTTCGTCGCGGTCACCGACGGCGACAATCGCAACGTCATGGCGGCGCTTATCGCGCAGCGCATGTTCAAGATCAAGAAGATCGTCGCGCGCATCTACGATCCGCCGCGCGGGCAGCTCTACCGCGAGCTCGGCATCGAGACGGTCTGTCCGACGACGCTCGGCGCGAAGATCATCCGCGACAAGCTGGCCCATCTGCCGTTCGACTCGTCCCCGTCCTTCGATTTCGGCAAGCTCACCTCGCTGACCGTCACCCTCGGTCCCGGCGACGACGGAACGCGCGTCGCCGAAATCGAGAAGCCCAGCGTCGTGCGCATCGCCGCCGTCCGGCGCGGCAACCGCGTCTTGGTCCCGTCGCCCGACGACGTCCTCAACAAGGGCGACGAGATCAACGCAATCGTCGCGCCCGAGGGGCTTTCGGAGTTCTTCGCGCGCCTGGTTTCGCGCCAGCGAAACGCCGGTCGAGGCCGCGGTCTGATGTTCATCATCATCGTCGGCGGCGGCAAAGTCGGGACCTATCTCGCGCGGGCGCTGCTCGATCAAGATCACGAAGTCGTCGTCATCGAAAAGGTTCCGGCGAAGGCGCAGCGGATGGCCGACATCCTCGAATCCGACGTGACGATGGTCGGCGACGGCATGCGATCCGCTGGTGCTCGATCAGGCGGGCATCGAGCGCGCCGACATCGTCGTGGCCGATACCGGCGACGACGAAGACAACCTGGTCGTCTGTCTGATCGCCAAAAAGCAGCTCGAGCGCGCGCTGCATCGCCCGCGTCAACAACCCGAAGAACAAGCCGATCTTCGACTCGATCGATCAGGAAAAGCCGATCACCCTGGTCTCCTCGACCGAGGTGATCCTCGATGCGATCAACGATCAGGTCAACACCGAGTTCTCGATCATCACGCGCCTCAAGGACGGCGCGCTCGAACTGGTCAAGCTGGCCGTCCCGGCCGACTCGCCGGCCAACGGGAAGCGTATCGTCGACGTCGGACTCCCCCGCTCGAGCATCGTGGTCGCCGTCGACCGCAAAGGCACCGACCTGCTCATCCCCAACGGCGACACCGAGCTCGCCGCCGGCGATCAAGTCATCGTCATGGTCAAGAAGGTCAACCGCGAGGACGTGCGCGCGGCGCTCGTCGGCGTGAAGACTCCGGCTTAGGCCGCGAGGATTGCGGCGAGCCGGTCGTAGCTGATCGCGACGCCGCGCTCCATGCCGGATTCGAGCGCCATGTCGCGGATTTCGCGCGATTCGTAGCGGATCGTCATCGTGACGGTCGTCGTGCCGCTTTCCTCCACGAACGTCGTCGTGACCTCGGCTTCACCGGGATACCACGCGTCGTCAAACTTTTCGAGATGAACGGTGCGCTCGCCGGGCACGATCTCGCGATACACGCCGCTGACGCCGAACTGCTTGCTTTCGTCGTCGTCGCTGCGCCAGACGTAGTGGTACGCTCCCCCCGGCTTGAGGTCGACCTCGCAAACCGGCATCGACCAGCCGTCCGGGCCGAGCAGCCAGCGCCGGATGAGCTCGGGCTGGGTGAACGCTTCGAAAACCAGCGTGCGCGGAGCGCCGAAAAGGCGGGTCATCACGATCGAGTCGTCCGCCGGTGTCGTGACTTCAAGGCGATGCGTCGATTCAGTCATCGGGTCAGCTCCTCCGTCGTTTCGCGCGCTCGCGCGACTTAGCTGCAGGCTTCAACTCGTCGAGTAAGGCGTCGAGGCGCTGGAAGTTGCCGGCCCAAAGCGCCCGGTAGCGCTCGAGCCAGCCGGTCGCTTCGGCGAGCGGGACCGCTTCGAGCCGGCACGGCCGGCGCTGCGCGTCGCGGCCGCGCGTAACGAGACCGGCGCGCTCGAGCACCTTGAGGTGCTTCGAGATCGCCGGCTGCGTCATCGCGAACGGCGCCGCCAACTCGAGGACCGAGGCCTCGCCGCGTGCCAGCCGGGCGAGGATCGCGCGCCGGGTAGGATCCGCCAGCGCCATGAAGGTCGCGTCCAGCCGCTCGGGCGTCGTGCTTCCATAACCGATTGGTTCCATAACTTATCGGTAATATACAACGCGCGTGCTGCGACGTCAAGCCGCTCGACGCCCGGCGACCGGCCCGGGCGTGAGAACCGGAGCTTAGGGCTGCGGCCCGGTCGCCCGCTCGGCGGCGAGTTTTGGAAGGTCGAGATTGCCTTCGGCCCAGGCCCGAGCCAGCGTCAGTGCGTCGATTCGCCACGCGTCCTGATCGCGCAGGAAGCGCATCTCGTAGCAGCCGCCGACGAGCCAGACGTCGTTCCCGGCCAGCGCCGCCTCCTTCAGAAAATGCCAGGCGACGACCGGCGCGACGGCGCGCGCCGTCTCCGCCTCGACCGTCACGACGGGCGTGCCGATGAGGTGCGCCGTGCGCGTGAATCCCGGCAGTAGTTGCCGCCACTCGCCGATCAGTTGCTCGCGTTCGACGAGGCGCGGCTCGCCCCCGAAGAGCGAGCTGTAATCGACGCGCACCTCCGGAGCGAACAACATGAGGAGATCGCTCCAGCGCCGGGCATCGACGCACACCGCCAGCGAGCCTACCGCATCGATCACATCCAGCCGCTCGTCCATCGTCTTTCCTTTGCTTCTCGCGCTGCCGCGCGGGCGCTAGATCAAACCTCGGCGCAACGCCACGACGGCAGCCTGCGTGCGGTCCGCCGCGGCGAGTTTCTCGAGGATGTCGCGGATATGGCCTTTGACCGTGCCGAGCCCGATCGAGAGGCCGACGGCGATTTCGCCGTTGCCGCGACCGTCCGCGATCATCCGCAGCACTTCGGTCTCACGTTTGGTAAGCGGCGAGTTCGTCACGCCGGCGCGCGCGGCGCCGAGGTGGCGCATAACCGCGCCGGCGACGTGCGGATCGAAATAGACGCCGCCGTCGGCCGCCGCCCGCACCGCGGCGACGACTTGCTCGAGCGGCGAAGTCTTGAGCGAGTACGCGTCGGCCCCCGCCGAGAGCGCGGCCAGCACCTCGGTCTCGAGATCGTGCACCGTCAAGATGGCGATGCGCGTTTGCGGCGCGACGAGGCGCGCGCGCCGCGTCAGCTCGATCCCGTCGATGCCGGGCAAGCCGATGTCGAGCACCGCGACGTCGGGCTTGAGGCGTTCGATCGCCGCGAGCCCGCTCGGGCCGTCGGCGGCCTCCGCCACCACGCGCAGGTCGTCGGTCGCGTCGAGGGCGGTGCGCAACCCGGCCCGCGTGAGGGCGTGATCTTCGACCAGCACGACGCTGCGCGGCTCGCTCACGCCGGCACCTTGACGTCGTGCAGCGGCAAGCTCAAGGTGAACGTGCTGCCGCCGCCCGCGCGCGGCGCGTACACGACCGTACCGCCATGACTTTCGGCGATGCGCCGTACGATGTAGAGACCAAGTCCCGAACCCGCACCGGCGCGGCCGCTCCCGGCCATGCGCTGGAAGAGCCGGGCGCGGTTTTCTTCCGGAACGCCGAACCCCGAGTCCTCGACGGCCACGCGCGCAAGGCCGCCTTCGGCGTCCGTCGACACGTCGATCCCGCCTCCCGGCGGCGTGAACGCGATCGCGTTCGCGATCAGATTGACGAGCGCGCGCCGCAGTTCGCCGGCGTCGCCCAGAACCGTGGCGTCGCCCGCCTGCAGGTTGACGCGCAAGGGTTTCGCGCTCCAAAGCGGTTCCAGTTCGTCGACGACCGCGCGCGCCAGCGGCGCCAGTTCGACGGGCTCGCGCCGTCTCGACTGCTCGCCCGACTCGTAGCGCGACACCAGCAAAAGCGTTTCGGCCAAGCGCTGCAGTTCGTCGTTCGATTGCAGCGAGCGATCGAGCAGCTCGCGATAGGCTTGCGGCAACTCGCCGTAGGCGCCCGCCAAGGCTTGCCGGATCGTCATGCCTGCCGCAGCGAGCGGCGTCCGCAGATCGTGCGAGAGCGCGTACACGAGATCGCGAATGACGTTCGTGCGCTCGCTGAGGGCCGCGTTTGCCGCGGCCAGCTCTTCGTTCTGCGCGGAAATCCTGACGAAGAGCCGCGCTTGCGCGAGCGCAATCGCCGCTTGATCGGCGTAGTAGCGCAAAGCTTCCTCGAACGCCGGCTCGAATTCGCGGCCGTCGCGCTGCAGCACGAGCACGCCGAAGGTGGTCTCGTGCTCGCGCAGCGGCGCGGCAATCGCCGCCTGCGTCCCGAGCGTCTCGAGCAGGAGGCGCCCGAGGGCGTCGGCGTCGCTCGGCGCGACGATCGTGCCCGCGTCGGCCACGCGCTGCAGAAACGAGAGCACCGCGGACGGCGGCCGCTCGGCGACTTCCTCGATGTCGAGGCGTCCGCGCAGCGCGACGAACGTCGCCGGCCGATCCAAGCCGCTTGCGAAGGCGTACAGGCGCGCGCAATCGACGTCGAGCGCGGCGCAGGCTTCGCGCACGGTCGCGCGCTCGATCAATTCCAGGTTCATCGAGGCCCGAATCGCTTCGACCGCCCGGCGCAGAGCGCGCTCGCGCAGCACCCGACGCTCGCGCGCGGCCGCTTCGCCGGCTGCCTTTCCCGCCTGTTGCGTGGCCACGCTGAGCGTGCCGACCAACAGAAACGAAAGCCCGGCGATACAGCGGTTGCCGATCGCGATGGAGTCCCAGTGGTGACCGGCACTGATGCCGTTGAAATAACCGGCCGTCGCGTCGGCGACGAGTGCCAAAACGACCAAGAGCCGGCTAAAGCGCGGATCGAGCGCGAGGCTCGAAAGCGCGATCGGGCCATTGAGCAAAATCGCGGCGACGAAGGGCTGCGGCGTGACGAGATCGAGGATCCACGCTGCGACGAGCAACAGCACGCAGATGGGCCTGATCAATCCTTGGGGCACCTTAGCGCGTTCGCGGGTGCCGGTGCCGCTCCCCGGGGTCCCGGGCCGCCGAGCGAGAAGCACATCGGCCGTGAGCGAGCAACGGACGAGGCCGACCGCTGAAGCGCTTCTCAAGGAATTCGGAGCAGCGGCGCGCCTGACGGTCTATCTGGCCGTTGCGCCCGGTGCGGGAAAAACGCGACGCCTTCTCGAGGACGCGCTCCGCCTTCAGGAATCCGGCGTGCGCGTGACGATCGGTTGGGTCGAGACGAAGGGACGGCCCGATCTCGACGAACTCGCCGCGCGTCTTCCGCGCGTTCCGCCGCGCACGGTCAAGGTCGGCAGCTCCGAGTTTAGCGATTTCGACTTCGAGCGCGCCGTCGAACTCAAGCCGCAAGCGATCGTGCTCGACGAACTGGCCCACGCAAACCTGCCCGGCGCGGCGCACGCGAAGCGCTGGCAGGATGCGCTGGCCTTGCGCGCGGCGGGAATCTCCGTCAGCGGTGCTTTCAATATCCAGCATCTCGAGACGGCGGCTGCGACCGCCGAAGGTCTGATCGGTCATCCAGTGCGCGAGATCGTGCCGCTTTCGTTCCTGCGCGAGGCCGACGAGGTCATCGCGCTCGACGTCTCGCTCGAGCAGCTGGAAGCGCGCCTGCAGGCGGGCTCGGTCGTGCGCAGCGAGGACATCGCGCGCGCGCAGAGCGGGGTCTTCCGTCCCTCGACCCTGCGCGCGCTGCGCGAGATCATGCTCCATACGGTCGACGAACTCACCGTGCCCGAAGTCACGCCGCGCCGGACCTCGACGATGCTCGCGCTCGCGACCGGCGACGGCGATCTCGCCGTCTTCCTGCGCAAGAGCGCGAGCGTCGCGGACGCGCTCGATCTGGCGCTCGACGTTGCCTTGATCGGCGAACGCAACATCGACGAACTGGCGGAGCTTTCGGTAGAGTACGAGGCGCGCGTCGTTCCGCTCGCCGCACTCGATCCCGCGAAACCCGAGATGCGCGACCTCAAGGCCACGCTCATCGCCGTCCCGCGCGGTGCGCTCGCCGGGAAGATCGCGGCCCGTTCGATCGAACGCGATGTGTTCGTCGTCGATCCGCTGCCGGGTACCGTCGGGGATCGCGAGTTGACCTTTTCGCGCATCGCCCAAACGGCGGCCGACCGGCTGCGCATCGGCTACGGCCGCCTCATCATCTATCTCGGGGCCGCGGCCGGGAGCGGCAAAACGTTCGCCATGCTCGACCGCGCGCATCAGCTGAAGGACTCCGGCGTCGACGTCGTCGGCGGGTTGATCGAGACGCACGGCCGGATCGACACCGAAAAGAAAGCCGAGGGACTGGAAATTCTGCCGCGGCGCCTGGCCGACTGCGACGGCGTGAAGTCGAGCGAACTCGACCTCGAAGCTCTCCTCGCGCGTCACCCGGCGGTCGCGCTCATCGACGAGCTCGCGCATACCAACGCTCCCTGCGACGCGCACGCAAAGCGCTACGACGACGTGCTGCAGATCTTGCGTTCCGGCATCTCCGTGATCACCACCCTGAACATCCAGCACCTCGAAGGCCTCAACGACGCCGTCTACCGTCTGACTGGGCAGCGCGTGCGCGAAACGCTCCCCGACGACATCCTCTCGATCGCCGACGAAGTGATCTTTATCGACACACCGCCGGCGACGCTGCGCGAGCGCCTGCGCACCGGCAAGATCTACGGGACCGAGAAAATCGAAGACGCGCTCGCCCACTTCTTCCGCACCGAGAACCTGGCCGCGCTGCGCGAACTCGCGCTGCGCGAGGTCGTGCGAGCCCGCGGTACGCGCCGCCCGGCGCCGTTTTCGCGCATCGTGCTCGGCGTCAAGGCACGCGAGCGCGACGTCGAGCTGATCGAACGCAGCGCGCGAATTGCGCTCCGGCTCGAGATCGACCTCGAGGTCGTGCACGTAGCGAAGAGCGCGGACGCAGCCCAAACGCGCGTCGTCGAAGCGCTGGCCGACGCCACGCGCCGCGTGCGCGGGCGCTGGAACGTGGTCGTCGGCAACGACCCCGCCAAAATGCTGGTCGACTTCACCGCCGAAGCGGGCGGTGGCACCATCGTCGTCGAGGGTGCGCGCAAGTCGCCGCACTGGATGTCGGGCGGCGTCCCGCTCGCCCGCCGGCTGCTCGAAGCCGACGCGCGCCAGCTCTTGATCCTCGCCCCGCCGGCAGCCTAAGGTCGAAGCGCGCGCACGTCGCTTGCCGGCGATCGCGCGGCAGGACGATTAGGCGGGAACGAAGGTCAGCCTGAGCGCGTCTTCGCCGACCGGATGGGTGGCAACCAAACGGAGCGGCGTTCGGGCTCGGGCGAAGTACGGTTTGCCGCGGCCCAGAACGAACGGTCGAACGTAGAGCTCGTATTCGTCGATAAGTCCGAGGTCGCTAAGACTCGCGGCCAGATCGGGCCCGGCGACGGCGATGAGGCCGTCGACCTCCGTCTTCAACCGGCGAACGAAGGTCTCGAGATCGTCGCCGACAAGCGTGGCGTTAGGGCCGACCGGCCGGACCGAGCGCGATGCAACCCATTTCGGTTGCCTGCGCCACGCCGCCGCAAATTCGTGCTCGGACGCGCCCCACTCCGGTCGGTCCTCGTCCCAATAGCGCATCACCTCGTACATGCGACGACCGTACAGGCTGCCCGCCAGGTCGCGAACGTAGCCGATCCAGTAACGAAAGAGCGCGATGCCCGGCGAATGAAGCGGAGGCTCCAACTCGCCCTCAACGCCGGCAACGTAGCCATCGAGAGACTGCGTCATTCCAAAGACGATCTTTCCCACGTCCCTATCCTGGGCCGAGCGCAGCGTCCTCGTCAATGGGTTCCGCACGCGGCAGCAGCGTGTGATCGACGCGCCAGCAGCGGATGAATTCTTCGCCGTACGGCGCGACGACAAAGAGCGCGACCGCCCCAAGAATTGCGACGGTGTAGGCCGGCGGTTGCGGTCGCCGCTTCCACTCGAGCTTCCAGCGCGCGGGTTCGGGGCCGGCGCCGAAGATCGCCAGAAATTGCTTCCACTTGAGCACGCTCGCAAGCGACGCCCCCATGAACGGCAGCACTTCGAGAAAACTGTGGGTCTGTGCCTCGAGCGTTCCGACGTGGCGCCGATTCTTGGCGTACTTGACGTCCCAGAAAGCGACGCCTTCGTGCGCGACGTACGCGCCGATCATCCCGGCGAGAAGCAAGGCGTTGATTTCGCAGAGCAGCGCCGCGAGGATAGGCAGGCCGACGATCGACATCATCAGGATGTGGGTGAGGGATTCGTGGGTGCCGGCCGTGCGTTCGATCTTCGTGCGCCGGTGGAAATTCCAATCGAGGACGCCCGGCACGAACCAAAGCGGCAGCATGACGTAGAGCATGTAGGCGCGGAGCGCATCGTCGACGTCGTCCGAATCGCCCTGGGGCGCATCGCGGGAATCCCGCTCGAGAGCCATCCCCGAGCGGGTACCCAGCCTTACGCGCCGTCAACCTCGCGACGGCCGGAAGACTTACTTGAGCGGCGTACCGTCCAGCGCGAGGTTCAGCTCGAGCACGTTCACGCGGGGCTCGCCGAGAAACCCGAGTTCCCGGCCGTGGACGTACTTCGCGACGATCGCGTTGACGGCTGCGACGCTGAGCCGGCGCGCCTTCGCCACGCGCGGCGCCTGGTAGTAAGCCGCTTCCGGCGAGATGTCGGGATCGATGCCGCTGGCGCTCGAGGTGACGAGGTCCATCGGAATCGGCAAGGTCGCGTCGGGATTGGCCTTCTTGAGGGCTGCGATCGCATCGCGGGTCGCGTCGATCAGCTTCTTCGACGTCGGGCCGAGGTTCGTGCCGCCGGTCGCGGTCGGATCGTAGCCGTTCTTTCCCGCGGCCGAAGGCCGGCCTTGGAAATACTGCGGCTTCGTCCAAAGCTGCCCGATGATCGTCTGAGCCGACGAGTTTGCCGTTGACGGTGACCATCGACCCGTTCGCCTGATTGGGGAAGATCGCTAGCGCGAGCCCCGTCATCACGAGCGGATAGACGATGCCCAGCGCGATCACCGAGAAGATCGTGTAGAGGGCTGCCGTGCCCAAGTGTTTGAGCGTGCTATCGCGGGTGCGAGCTTCCAGCGTTGCCATGTCGATCCTTTAGGTGAGGTGGAGCGCGGCGAGAATCATGTCGATGAGCTTGATCCCGACGAACGGCACGACGATGCCGCCGAGACCGTAGATCAGCACGTTGTCGCGCAGCACGGCATTGGCGCCGCGCGGACGGTAACTGACGCCGCGCAGCGCCAGCGGAATGAGCGCGACGATGATCAGCGCGTTGAAGATGACCGCGGAGAGGATCGCGCTCTGCGGCGTGCTCAGCCGCATGATGTTGAGCGCGTTCATCGCCGGGTAGGCCGTCGCGAACATCGCCGGCAGGATCGCGAAATACTTCGCGACGTCGTTGGCGATCGAGAACGTCGTCAGCGCGCCGCGCGTCATGAGCAGCTGCTTGCCGATCTCGACGACCTCGATCAGCTTCGTCGGATCCGAGTCGAGGTCGACCATGTTGGCCGCTTCTTTGGCGGCCTGCGTACCCGAGTTCATCGCGACGCCGACGTCGGCTTGCGCCAGCGCGGGCGCATCGTTGGTGCCGTCGCCGGTCATCGCGACCAGCCGGCCCGAATTCTGCTCGCGCTTGATCAGCGCCATCTTCGTCTCGGGCGTCGCCTCGGCCAGGAAGTCGTCGACGCCGGCTTCGCGCGCGATCGCCGCGGCGGTCAGCGGGTTGTCGCCGGTGATCATGATCGTGCGGATTCCCATCGCGCGCATGCGATCGAAGCGGTCCTTCATGTTCGGCTTGAGGATGTCTTTGAGATAGATCGCGCCGAGCACGCTCTTGTCGCGTGCCAGCAAGCAGCGGCGTGCCGCCGGCCGCGCGCGATGCGCTCGACGTCGCCGGCCAGAATCGAAGCGCCGTCGCCGCCGCGTTCGCGCACCCAGGCGCGCACGGCATCCGGCGCGCCCTTGCGAATCGCGCTGCCGTCGGCTAGGTCGAGCCCGCTCATGCGCGTGTACGCGCTGAAGGGAACGAACGTGCGCGCCGGCCGGCTCGCCCGAGTTGCCCGCGAGCAGCGCCTCTTGTTCCGTCAAGCGTCACGATCGAGCGCCCCTCGGGCGTCTCGTCGGCCAGCGACGAGAGGTAGGCGGCGACGTACGCCTCCTGCTTGGCGACGCCTTCGGCCACGACGATCTCGCTGGCTTGACGGTTGCCGAGCGTGATCGTGCCGGTCTTGTCGAGCAGCAGCGTATCGACGTCGCCCGCGGCTTCGACCGCGCGGCCGCTCATCGCCAGCACGTTGCGCTGCAGCACGCGGTCCATGCCCGCGATGCCGATGGCCGAGAGCAAGCCGCCGATCGTCGTCGGAATCAGGCACACGAGCAGCGCGATCGAGCACCGTCACGCTTTGAACCGTTCCGGCGTAGATCGAGAACGGCGCCGAGCGTCGCGACCGCGATGAGGAAAATGATGCGTGAGACCGGAGAGGAGGATCGAGAGCGCGATCTCGTTCGGCGTCTTCTGACGCTGCGCGCCCTCGACCAGCGCGATCATGCGGTCGAGGAACGTCTCGCCGGGATTCGCGGTGACGCGGATCAGGATGCGGTCGGAGAGCACGCGCGTTCCGCCGGTCACGGCCGCTGCGGTCGCCGCCCGCTTCGCGGATGACCGGCGCCGATTCGCCGGTGATCGCCGACTCGTCGACCGTCGCCGCGCCTTCGACGACCTCGCCGTCGGCCGGCGATCAACTCGCCCGCGTCGACGCGGATCGACGTCGCCTTTGCGCAGCTCGTTCGAGCCGACGGTCTTTTCCACGCCGTCGACGACGCGCCGCGCCTTCGTGTCGGTCTTCGTGCGGCGCAGGAAGTCGGCTTGCGCTTTGCCGCGCCCCTCGGCGACGGCTTCGGCGAAGTTCGCGAAGAGCACCGTGAACCAGAGCCAGACGGAAATCGCGAAATCGAAGCCGGCGCTGTCCGTCCGTGCGAGCAGCAGATCGCGGACGAAGAAAAGCGTCGTGACGACCGCGCCGACCTCGACGATGAACATGACCGGATTGCGCGCCTGCCAGCGCGGATCGAGCTTGCGAACGAGCATCCGCGACCGCGCGCGGCCGACGATCGCGCGGTCGAAGAGCGAGCGCGCTTGCGGGCGGCGCTCCAGCCGGCTTGACGGAAGCATGTTAGAACGTCTTTCCTTGGAGCATGAGCAGGTGTTCGACGATCGGCCCGAGCGCATCGGCCGGGAAGAACGTGAGCGCGCCGACGATGACGATCACGCCGATCAGCAAGCACGACGAAGATCGGCGAGTGCGTCGTAAACGTGCCGACGGTCTCCGGAACGCTGCCTGCTTCCCGGCGAGCGAACCGGCCAGCGCCACCGCCGGAATGATGAACGAAGAACCGCCCGCAGATCATCACGACGCCCGTCAGGACGTTGTAGATACGTGTTGCCGCCGAAGCCGGCGAAAGCGCTGCCGTTGTTCTCCGTCGTCGAGCGTGAACGCGTAGAGGATCTCCGAGAACCCGTGCGCGCCGTTGTTGCCGAGCGTGGCGAGACCGACAGGCAGCAAGACCGAGACGGCCGCCGGAAGCAGCGCGAACGTCGGGCAGAACCAAGATCGCGAGGATGGCCAACTGCACTTCGCGGCGCTCGATCTTCTTTCCGAGATACTCGGGCGTGCGTCCGACCATCAGACCGGCAATGAAGACCGTCAGCACGACGAACACGATCATGCCGTAGAGGCCGCTGCCGACGCCGCCGAAGATCGATCTCGCCGAGCTGCATGTTGGCCATCGGCACGAGTCCGCCGAGCGGCGTGAACGAGTCGTGCATCGAATTGACGGCGCCGCACGACGTGTCGGTCGTCACCGTCGCGAACAGCGCCGAGGCGGCGACGCCGAAGCGGCATTCTTTGCCTTCCATGTTGCCGCCCGCGACGCCGAGTTGCTGCACGATCGGATTGCCCGCCGCCTCGAAACCGTATGCCGTGACGAAGCCCGCGAAGAACAGGATCGCTCATCGTGGCGAACAACGCCCAGCCTTGGCGCGTGTCTTTCGCGAAGCGGCCGTACGTGTACGTGAGCGCCGCCGAGATCAAGAAGATGCAGCAGCAGCTCGAAAAGATTCGATGAACGGCGTCGGGTTCTCGTTTGGCGAGGACGAGTTCGCGTTGACGAAGCCGCCGCCGTTCGTACCGAGTTCTTTGATGATCTCTTGCGAGGCCATCGGGCCGCCGCGTGATCGCTTGCTTCGAAGCCCTCGATCGAAACGACGTCGGTATACGGCTTGAAAGTTCTGCGGCACGCCCTGCCAGACGAGCAGCAGCCCGCCGACGACGCGAGATCGGCAACAGGACGTAGAGCAGGCAGCGGGTCAGGTCGACCCAGAAATTGCCGACGCGACTTCTTGTCGGTTCGGGTCACCCCGCGGATGACCGCAATCGCGACGGCGATGCCGGCCGCGGCGGAGACGAAGTTGTGCCAGGCAAGCCCGGCCATCTGCGAGAGATAGCTCATCGTGCTCTCGCCCGAATAGAACTGCCAGTTCGTGTTCGTGAGGAAGCTGACCGCGGCGTTCCAGGCTGCATCGGGCGCCAAATTATCGAAGCCTTGCGGATTGAGCGGCAGCCACTTCTGCGTGCGCAGCAAGACGTAGAGATAGACGAGCCCGACCGCGCTGAAGGCGAAGATCGCCAGCAGGTAGCTCGTCGCGGTCATCTCGCGCTCGGGATCGATCCGGCACATGCGGTAAAACACGCGCTCGACCGGCGCGAGCAGCGGCGACAAGAAGGTGCGCTCGCCGCTGAAGACGCGCGTCATGTAGAGACCGAGCGGTTTGGTTAGCGCAAGGACGAGCGCGAAGAACGCGCCGGCTTGGAGCCACCCGTAAACGGACACGTTATCGCTCCTAAAACTTCTCGGGGCGCAGCATCGCGTACGTCAAGTAGACGGCGGCGAACGCGGCGAGTACCAGGCCTAAGACGTTATCGAACACGTGCGATCCCTATATGCGCTCGCAGGCGCGAGCGTAGGCGTCGAACAAAACAAACGAGAGCAGCGTCAGAGCGAGCACCAGGATTTCGAGAAAGACGGACAAGCCAAATCACCTCGGAACGAACCGCTCACGATGCTACCAGGGCGCGCAGGCGTTCGACAGCCGCCGAACGGACGGACCGAACGGACGCCGAAGGCGACCGGTAAAGGATGCCGCACATCACCCTCGTGCTCATGGTGGTCGCGCTGCTCGGCGCGGCCTACGTTTTTGCGAAGGTCGCAGCCCACGCGGGCGTGCCGGCGCCGGTCGCCGTAACCCTGGTCGGCATCGCCGCGGGGGGAATGCTGACGGAGACGCGCGAGATCCACTTCGGACCGCTGCTCCTGGGCGTCTTCCTGCCCGCCTTGATCTTCGAGTCGGCTTGGGATATGGACGCGGGCGCACTGCGACGCGTGGCCGGCATCGTCTTCACGCTGGCGGTCCCCGGCACGCTGGTGACGATGCTCGTGGTCGCGCTCGCCGCCGCCGGCTCGCGCGCCGTCGGTTGGAGCGCGGCATTGACGCTCGGCGCGATCTTGGCGGCAACCGACCCGATCGCGGTCCTCGCGCTTTTTCGCCGCCTCCAATTGCCGCCGGATTTGCTCGCGATCGTCGAAGGCGAATCGATCGGCAACGATGCCATCGCGCTCGTGTTGGTGCAGCTGATCGTTCCCTTCGCGCTCGGCGCGAGCGCGAACGCGGGCGCGGGCATCGAGGCGGCGGCCCGGTTCGTTTACATGACGCTGGCCGGTACGGGTTCGGGCATTGCGCTTGCCTACGTCGCGGCCGCCCTCTTACGCCGAGGACCACCTGCCGTGCTCGTGCTTCCGCTCACCGTACTCTTGGCCTACGGAAGCTACTTTGCTGCGACGGCACTCAACGCGTCGGGCATCCTTGGGGTGGCGGCGGCCGGCATCGTCCTCCGCTCGCGCGTGCGCGTGCGGCCCGAAACCGACGCGGCGGTCGAGCGCTTCTGGGATCTCGCGGCGCTACTCGCAAACTCGGTCGTGTTTCTGCTGGTCGGCTTTACCTTGAATCTCGAGCGCATCTTTCACGAGCCGCTGCTGGTCGCCGCCACGCTGGCGGGCGCGCTCGCGGCGCGTGCCGTGCTCGCGTTCGGGCTCGTCCGCTTTCCCGACGGAGCTGCCCGCCCAGGTTGGCGTCGCGCGATCGGGCTCGCCGGCTTGCGCGGGGGGCTCTCGGTTGCGATGGCCCTCGGCTTGCCGCGAGATTTCCCGGCGCGGGCCGAGGTCATCGACGCCGTTTTCGCGGTAGTATTCCTGACGCTCGTCGTTCAAGGCTGGGCGATCGCCCCGATCCTCCGCCGGGTTTTGCCACGCCCGCGCCCGGCGGCGGCGTCGAGCTGACGAACGCCGGCGCCGTCGCGGACCCGCTCCGCGGCCGTCGAAGGGCAAGCCATGGCGCGCCGTGACGATCCCGACGTTGTAGAGCCCGAGGCCGATGCGCCTCCGGCCTGGCTCATGCGCTTCGTCCAAGCGGCGCTCGTTCTGGCCGGCCTGCTCGGAGCGGCCCTGCACGCGTTTCCGCTCAAGCTCGGAGACGAGCATCAGAATTGGCCGAACTTCGACGTCGTCACCATTGCCTGGCTCGGCCTCGCCGCGGTCGGCGCGTGGTTGCCGAACGTCTCGGAAATCGGCTGGGGCGAGTTCTCGCTAAAAACGAAGCGCCTGCGTCAAGCCTCGAGCATCTACGAGACGTCGCTCGAGAATTTCGCGAACCTCGTGCAAAACTGGTCGACCTCGGCGGCGCTCTATCTCAACTCGATGGAACGCGACGAGAGCGAGCTCCTCGAGCTCAAGGCGAAGATCTACGCGGACTACGTTCGCGACCGGATGGGTGAAGCATACGAAATGCTCGCCACCAAGCCTGGCGTGAACCTACGCCTTGGGCTCTGGCTCTTCGATCCGATCAAGGAGGAGATCGTCTTCGTGTACGGCTTTCGCCTCAAGCCGAAAGTGACGAGTTATAAACCGGGCGTGGGGATGATCGGGAAAGCGTTCGTCGAGAACCGCCACTTCAACGAGGCCGACGTGCGCAAGGTGCCTTCGTACGAGTCGAGCCGGGATACCGAGGAGCCGCCGTATCGCGGCGTCCTGTGCGAACCGGTTCGCTGGGGAAACGAAGCGATCGGCATCATCACCGTCGACCGCTCGACGGCCGGCTACTTCGATTACATCTCGGAGCAAGTCGCGCAAGGCCTCGCGGCCCAATGCGCGCTAGCGATCCGCGTCTACGAGCGCGAAGGCGAAAGCGAGACCGACTAGCTGGCCTTGCGCACGAGGTCGCGCGCCGTATTGATCATGACGCCGGTGCTGGTCGACGTGATCGCCGGCTCGTTGCCCTCGGATTTGGCCGAGTAGTCGCGCAGCACGTCGATCGCGCGTTCCGTGCGCCGCCCGCCGTCGCCTACGGCACGAAGGATCGGTTTGTCACCCTCGCCGGCCGCTGGTTCTAACGCCATAACCGTTCCATTCTAGCACGTGGTCCCAACTTCGAACATCCGTTCGCTGTACGCGCGGCGCGGCCTGCCACGAGCGAGCCGGCTCAGTGCGCGTGGGTGAAGTTGCCGAGGCGCGCACCGTGGCTCGCCAAGCGCGCGAGAGCGACGCGCATACCGAGTGGTTCGGTGGGGCGGCCCGTCAGCGCGAAGTAGCGCTCGGGATCGATGTTGAGCGTCCGCGTCTGAACCATGCCGACGTCGACGCTTGCGAGAAACGCGTCGGCCGCTTCGACTTCCTCGCGCGCGTCGGTGATGCCGGGATGCGTGAGGAGGTTCAACGAGACGCGCAGCCCGGCGCCGGCCGCGCGGCGCACGCTTTCGAGCACGTCCTCGAGACCGTACCCTGAGGGCCGGTAGTAGGCGGCGTAGATAGCGGGACGAAACGAGTTCAAGCTGATCCGCACGGCGTCGAGGCCGGCGTCGATGAGCGCTCCGAGTGCGTCCGGCAAGCTGCCGTTCGTGTTGAGGTTGATCGTACCGGCGCCGGTCGCGCTGCGGATGCGCCGGATCGTACGCGCGACGATCGTCGAGCGCAAGAGCGGCTCGCCTTCGCAGCCTTGGCCGAACGAAACGATGCCGCCGGGCACGCGTTCGAGGTGCCGCAGTGCGACGCGAGCGAGTTCTTCGACCGACGGTTCGTAGCCGATCCGCGTCTGCGGCGAGGGAAAGCCGGCCTCCGGTTCGAGTTCGGAAATGCAGCCGGCACAGCGAGCGTTGCATTTCGGCGAAACCGGTAGCGCCGCTTCGCCGCGCTCGAGGAAAACGTTCTGCGCGGTGAAGCACCCGTACGCGAGCGAGCACAACCCGACTTGGGCGAGCACGCGGTTGTCCGGATCTTCGGCGCGGCGCTCCGAGACCAGCGCTTCGAGCTCGCCTTGTGCGAACGCGCGCGGCGCCCAATCCTCGCTCGCGTCGGTGCGCATCGCCGCGACGTGCAGCTCGTCGTCGACCACGCAAGCGAAGGTGTAGCCGAACAGCGGCAGCGGCGGCGCGCCCGCTTTCGTACGGTACGCGGGCAAGAGCAAGCGCGTATAGCCTGCCGGCAGTAGAACGGCAAGCGCGGTCCGGCGCGCCGCGCTGCCTTCGTCCAGCAACGGAATGCGGCCGGGGAGCAGCGCGGTCACCGCGCCGGGCGGCGCCGGAATCAGTTCGTCCTGCGACGGCGGCCGCAGCAGTCCGCCGTCGGCGAGCGGGCGTTGCGACGCGTCGAAGTAGACGCGGCCCGTCGCGCCGGCGTACGCGAGTCCGGTCGAGCTCACGGCGCTATCGTGCGCTCGTATTCGACGACCGCCGGGCCGTCGAGGTAAGCGGGGCCGCCCGGTTCCCAGCGGACCGAGAGCAAACCGCCCGGAACGACGACCATTGCCGGTCCGCGCAGAGCGCCGCGCTCGATGAACGCTGCCGCGCTGGCGACGACGCCGGTGCCGCACGCCTTGGTGATGCCGACGCCGCGTTCGTAGTGGCGCACGCTCAACGTCGAACGTCCGGTCTGTTCCACGAAGTGCACGTTCGTGCCGTCCGGAAAGCGCGGGTGCGTCGCGAGCGAACTTCCCAGCGTCTGCACGTCGATCGACTGCACGTTCGTGACCGGAACGACGATGTGCGGATTCCCCATCGAGACGGAAATGTAGGTCCAAGAACGCTCGAAGAGCGTGACGGTCTCTTCGGCGCCGGCGGCCGGGAAATGCGGAACGCCCATGTTGACGCGGACCCAGTACTCGTCGCGTTGGCGCGAGAGGATCTTCGTCTGGATCGCGCCGGCGCGCGTCGCGATCGTAAACTCTTCGCCGAAACCGCGTTCCGCGAGATAGCGCGCGACGCAGCGGACGCCGTTCCCGCACATCTCCGCTTCGCTGCCGTCGGCGTTGAAAACGCGCATCTCCGCGTCGCCCGTCTCACTGTCGAGCACGACCAGCAACCCGTCGGCGCCCAGTCCGCTCTTGCGGTCGCAGATTTCGCGCGCCAGCCGCTCGTAATTCGGATTGTGCGGCGGCCGCTCGTCGAGGACGACGAAGTCGTTCTGCGTCCCGTTCATTTTCACGAACGTCGAAGGCCAGACGTCGCTCAGCGCGAGGTTCACGGCGCTTCCGGCGCGTCGCCCAGCAAGGCCGCGCCGAACACGAACGGACCCTGGGGCGAGACGGTCGAGACGGCGTGTTTGTAGATCAAGTGGAGGCGATGCTCGTAGTCCAGCACGATCGTGAAGGCGTCGAAGCCCTTGACCGTACCCTTCAGTTGAAACCCGTTGACGAGGTAAACGGTGACCGGGACCGCTTGGCGTTTGACCTCGGCCAGATAGCTGTCTTGCAAGACGGCGGAACGCGCCCCGGGCGGCGTCCCGTCACGGGGTGGCATCGTCGCGGCTTCAGGCCCATCCGGGAATTTCCCTCGCCAAGCGAGTAAGCGTCTCGAGCGCAACGTGATCCGGAACGGCCGTCGTGGCCGGCTCGCCGCGAAACCAGGTCCGCTGGCGTTTGGCATAGCGGCGCGTGGCCCGAATCAGTCCCGCGCGCAGTTCCGCGGCGCTCGAACAGCCGGCCAGAAAGGCCAGTGCCTGCGGGTAGCCGACCGCATCGGCGGCGACGGCGCCGGCCCCAATCCGCTCGGCTTCCGCGAGAAAACCGCCCGCCAGCATCGCGTCGACCCGCGCTTCGATCCGCGCGTCGAGGAGCGCCTGGTCGACTTCCAGCGCGAATTTGCGATAGGCAAAGCGCGGAAGGGCGGCGGCGGAACGGGGCAGCGCGGCCGTATCCGGCGCGGCGAGCGCGACCTCGAGCGCCCGGACGACGCGATAGCGGTCGCCCGGAACGATGCGCGCGGCTCGTTCGGGAGCCCGCGCCGTCAGCCATCCGTGCAAGAACTCCGGCGGATGCAGCCGCGACTCGCGCGCCAAACGCTCGCGCAGTTCCGGGTCGAAGACGTTCGACAGTTCCACGTCGCCGCTCAAAGCGCGAATGTAGAACCCCGTACCGCCCGCCACGATGGCGCGTTTGCCGCGCGCGTGAATCCCGGCGATCGCCTGCTGCGCCTCGGCCGCGTAGCGCGCCGCGCTATACCGCTCGCGCGGGTCGAGGAACTCGACCAGATGATGGCGCACGCGGGCGCGCTGCTCGGGCGTCGGCGCGGCCGTGCCGAGCGGCATGCCGCGATAGATTTGACGCGAGTCGGCGCCGACGATCTCGGCGTCGAAGCGTTCGGCGAGCGCGAGCGCCAGCGCGCTCTTTCCGCTCGCGGTGGGGCCACCCAGCACGAGCACCCCCGGAGCGGCGGCACTCACCAGCTGCGCTTGAACATGCGCGCGATTTCTTCCGGCTCGATGCGCACGATCGTCGGCCGGCCGTGCGGACAGTGCATCGGGTTCTCGCAACGCTGCAGCCGCGCGAGCAGCGCCGACATCTCGCTCGGTTCGAGTGCGTCGCCGGCGCGCACCACCGAATGGCAGGCGAGGGAAGCCCAAACGCGCTCCCGCGCCCCGAGGCCGCGAATTTCGTCCCCGAGATCTTCGAGGTAGCCGCGCACGTCGAACGCGCGCGCGGCGTAGCCGGCCGGCGTTGCCGTGATGCGAAAGGTCCGTTCGCCGAACGGCTCCGCCTCGAGTCCGGCTTCGGCGAGAGCCGGAAGCGAGGCCTCGAAACGCACGGCATCGTCGGGATCGAGTTCGAGCGTATAGGGAATTAAGAGGGGTTCGCTGCGCGGCTCGGCACCGCGGCGCGCGATCGCCTCGAACGCGACCCGTTCGTGCGCGGCGTGTTGATCGACCAGCACCAGCGCGTTGCCGTCGGTCGCCAGAATGAACGTGTCGTCGAGCTGCGCGAGAATGCGCAGCTCGTGCGTCCGCTCCTCCGCGACCGGCTCGAACGCGAAGGCATCAGCCACGCTCGCCGCGCTGCTTTGCGGCGGCACGCCGCCGTTGCTCGCGCTCGGCGGTGCGAACGAGAGCACCGTCTGCAGGCGCGCACCCGCGTCGCGGGCCAAGGTCGCGGCGATCGCGCGGCGCGCGCCGTCACCCACTTCGGCCGGATAACGCAAGCGAACGTCGCTCTTCGTCGGATGAACGTTCGGATCGACCCGATCGGCCGGCACCTCGAGAAAGAGCACGCCGAACGGATGGCGATGGGCCAGCGCGAAAGTCGCGTACCCGCCCGACCACGCACCCGCCATGAGGTTCGAGCGGAGCAGCCGCCCGTTGACGAACAGATGCTGCATGCGCCGGTCGGCCCGATCGGCACCGGGTTTGCTGATGAAGCCGCGCAGCGTCGAATGCGGGCTCGGCGCGCTCTCGAGCGGCAACAAATCGCGCGCGGCAGCGTAACCGAAGACGTGCGCGAGGCGCTGTTCGAGCGAGTTCGCTTCCGGAAAGGCCCAAACGCTTCGGCCGTCGTGCGCCAGCGAGAACGCCACCTGCGGATACCCGAGCGCCAGCGTCGCGAGAAAATTCGAGATGCGCGTAAACTCGGCGGCCGGCGTGCGCAGGTACTCGCGCCGGGCGGGCACGTTAGCGAACAAGTCGCGCACCGTGACGCGCGTGCCGGGCGCCGCGGCGACGGGCTCGGGCGGCGCGACCGTCAGTTCGAACGCTTCGGTCGCGTAACCGATCTCGCCGGGAAGCGCGCGCGAGACGAGCCGCACGCGCGCGACCGCCGCGATGCTGGCCAAACCTTCCCCCCGGAAGCCGAGCGTCGCGATGCGCACCAGATCGGCCGCGTCGCCGAGTTTGCTCGTCGCATGGCGGGCAAACGCGAGTTCCAACTCCGCGGCGGGAATGCCGGCCCCGTCGTCGAGCACGTCGATCGAGTCCAAACCGCCGCGCTCGATCGAAACCGCGATGCGCCGCGCACCCGCGTCCAGCGAGTTTTCGACGAGCTCTTTCACGACGGAGAGCGGGCGTTCGACGACCTCGCCGGCGGCGATCTGTCCGACGGTCGTGCGGTCGAGCAACCGAATGGGCACGTCGGCCCTATACGGCGATGGCCTCGGTCTCTCCGGCGTAGTCGGCGCGCGCTCGCGGCAAGCGTATGGTGAAACGGCAGCCCTGGCCCGGCGCGGTATCGAGCGCGATCGTCCCGCCCGCACGCTCGACGGCGCGCTTGACGATTGCGAGGCCGAGTCCGTGACCCTCCGTATCGCCGCGATTTTGGCCGCGATAGAAGCGATCGAAGACGTGGGGGCGATCCTCGACCGGAAGTCCCGGCCCAGCGTCGGCGACCACGATCAGCGCGTCGTCGCCTTGCGGACGCACGTCGAGCCACACCGGCGAGTCCTCGCCGTACTTGAGGGCGTTCTCGACGAGATTCGAAATCGCTTCGCGCAGTTCGTGCGAGCTGCCGTAGACGACCACCGGTTGCGCTTGCATTTCGATGCGCGCGTTCGGGCGCAGCGCCTTGGCGGCAACCACGGTTTGCTCGGCCAGCTCGCTCAAGTCGACGGCGCCCAAGTCCGGCGAGAGTTGCGGGTTCTCGAGCCGCGCCAGCGCGATGAGCTTATCGATCAACGATTTCATGCGCCGGCTCTCGGCCAGCATCGTGTCGTAGATCTTGCTCGAGATCGCCGCCTCGTTCGCGTTGCGCTTGCGCAGGACGTCGATGAAGCCCATGATGACCGTCAGCGGCGTGCGCAGTTCGTGACTGGCATCGGCGACGAACTGGCGCATGTGCACTTCCACGCGACGGCGCTCTTCGAAGGCTGCGTTGACTTGTGCGACCGCACCGTTGTAGGCCAGGACCAGCTCGCCGATCTCGTTACGATCCGAAGCCACGACCGGCCGCGGCGTGAAGTCGCCGTCGGCGAAACGGTTCAGCGCCGCCGTCGTTTCGACGAGCGGGCGCAGCGCCTGCCCCGCGATCGTGCGTCCGAAGAACCACGCCGCGACGATCACGAACGCGCCGATCGGCAGCATCGCGATCCAGGCCGTGTTGAGCGTCGCGATGAGCCCGCGCGGATCGGCAATCACCCGCACCACGCCGCCGGGAACGAGCACGGTCTGCGGTTCGATGTGCAGCAGCGAGCTCAATCCGAGCGGGAAGGGCTGAATCTTTTCGAACATCGGGCTGTGCAACGGCGCCCCCGCGAACGAGCCGGGCACACCGTACGAACCCGGCGCGGCGAACGATCCCGTTGCCGGTGGAACACCGTTAGGCGGGGGCACCGCCGGATCGGCGAGCGTCGGACGGAACTTGAGCGGCGGCGGCCACTGTCCGGTTTCGTGTCGCGGCGGCGGAGGCCAAGGCTCCCGCGTCGCAGCGAACAGTTGCGGGCCCCCGTCGTAGATGCCGCCGCCGAGGAAGTGCCGCATCCGTCCGTCGACGGCGAGGATCGCGACGCCGACGCCCGGGCGAACGAGGTGCCGCACGATTTCGGGAGTCGCCGCGCTCAGCGAGCCGTAGTGCAGTTCGGCCAAGCGTACTTCGTCGGGAGCCGCGCGCGCGACGGTCTCGACCGATTCGCGCGCGCCGAAACCGAACACCGAGAGGGCGAACGCCGTCACGGCTAACGTCGCGACGACGACCAGCACGATCGCAGCGAACACGTAGGATGCGACCAGACGCGTGCGCAGCGTTCGAAACATCGAGAGCGCCTAGGCCTCGCGCAAAGAGTAGCCCGCGCCGCGATGCGTGTGAATCAACCGCTTCGGGAATCCTTGATCGATCTTCGCGCGTAGATACGAAATGTACGTTTCGACCGCACCGGGACCCACGTAGCGCGCCGTGCCCCAAACTTGGTCGAGCAGCTGATCGCGGCTGAAGACGCGCTGCGGACTGCGCAGGAGCGCTACCAGCAGGTCGTATTCGCGCGCCGAGAGATTGATGTTGCGCGTGCCGCGGCGCGCCGCACGGGTCTCGAGGTTCACCTCCAGATCGGCGTAACGCAAGACTTGCGGCTGCGCGAGCTTGGGACGCCGCAAGGCCGTCTCCAGCCGCGCGGCGAGCTCCGCCATTTCGAAGGGCTTGGCCACGTAGTCGTCGGCGCCGCGCGAGAGACCGCTCACCTTGTCGGCGACGTCGCCCTTCGCACTGAGCATGATGATCGGCGCTTCGGTCAGTTTGCGAAACATCGGCAACAGCGAAATGCCGTCGATCTTCGGAAGCATGACGTCGAGGACGATGGCGTCGGGACGCCACTCCCGGGCAACTTGCAAGCCGACCTGGCCGTCGGGCGCCGAGCGGACTTCGTAGCCCTCGTCACCGAGACCGATCTCCAGCAGTTCGCGAATGTTGCGCTCGTCGTCGACGACCAGAACGCGGGCGGCAGCTTGGCTCATCGTCCTTCGATGCTACGGATGCATTCTGAGAGAACCCTGTGAGGCGCGCTCGAAAACGCGAAACTCTCATCTCTTTCTCAGTAACGTCTCAGGCGGAGCGAGCGATACTTTGACATGTTGCAGGCAACGCCCGTTCGACCGGCCGCGCTCCGCGCCGCCACAGCCATCGAGCTCATCGGAGACCTGGATTCGACGCTCGCTAAGATGTTCGGGGACACGCTCCGCGGCATCATCGCCCGCGGCGATTCGGACGTCATCGTCAACCTCAGCCACGTCGCAATGTTTCATGAAGACGGGCTGGCGGCGGTGATTCGTTCCGTCGTCGAGTACCGCTTGCGGGGCTGCACCATCGCAGTGCGCGCCGGCACGCGCCGCGTCCGGAGCCTCCTCAAATCGGCGCACGTCCCCTACGAGAGCGACGCCGAGGGCACGCTCGGTCGCCAAAGGCACGTCATGATCGCGCGGCACGCCCCGTAGCGCATGCGACGACTTTCCTTTGCCATCCCCGCGCCGCTTACGTAAAGCTTAGCGGGCGGAACGGTTCGTTCCGCTCGAATTGAGAAAGCTTGATGACGGAGGCGCCCGCCGCGCGCCGAAGCGAGCCGGATCGGAGGTTCGCATGTCCGGTTCGCGCCCGTATCGCTATCTCGTCGTCGACGTCTTCACCGAAGTTCCGTTTGCCGGCAATCCGTTGGCGGTTTTTCCCGACGCCGTCGGGCTTACCGATCGTGAGATGCAAACGATCGCGCGCGAGTTGAACCTCTCGGAGACGTCGTTCGTGTTTGCGCCGGTCGACGCGCGGAGTGCGGCACGCTTGCGCATCTTTACGCCGAGCCGCGAAGTCGACTTCGCCGGACACCCGACGATCGGCAGCGCGTTTGCGCTCGTCTCGCTCGCGCGCGTGCTGCCGTCGGAGACGGAGTTCGTCCTCGAGGAAAACGTCGGGCCCGTGCCGATCCGGCTCGAGCGACGCGCCGATCCGTTCTTCGCGTGGTTGCGGACGCCGCCCATCTCGTTCGGCGCCACCTTCGATCGCGAAGCGGCCGCCGCGATGCTCGGTTTGAGCGCCGCCGACCTGCTGGGCGAGCTGCCGGTTCGGGAGGCCGGCGCCGGGAATCCCTTTATGTACGTTCCGCTACGCGACGCGGCAGCCGTCGACCGGGCGCAAATCGACGTGGCGGCGCTCGCGCGGCTCGGACGCAACAGCGCGGCCGTCGGCGTGTTCCTCTTCGCGCCTGCGGCGGGCGGCGTCTACGCCCGCATGTTCGCGCCGCGCTCGGGCGTCGCCGAAGACCCGGCGACCGGCAGTGCGACCGGACCGCTCGGCGCGTATCTGGTCGAGCACGGACTGCTGGAACGCCGCGACGGCCTGCGCTTCATCAACGAGCAAGGCGTGAAGATGCAGCGCCGCAGCCTCATTCACGGGCGCCTCAACGTTCGCAACGGCGTACTCGAAAGCGTCGACGTGGGCGGCAGCGCGGTACGGGTCATCGAGGGGACGATCGAACTGCTCGGACTCAACCCCGCTCTTTGACGCGCCAGACCAGCGTGATGCGCGAGGGAGCGTTCGGATCGGGTCCCGGGCGCGTGGCGACGCTGACTGCGCTGAAACGGTGCGTGCGTTCGAGACGACGCTGCGCTTGGTCGAGCGCGGCTTGGGTGACGAGCTGCCCCAAGCGCAAGCCGAGTTTCTGGCGGATCGTCTTGTCGGCGACGCGCGCGTTGCCGGAAATCGCGATCAAGCCGATGCGCGCCGGCGCGATGCTGTAGCGAACGTCGGCCATCCCCGTCGCCGGATCGACGCTGCGCACGTCGACGCCGCCGGAAAACGAACCGATCGTCAGGTCGTGACGGTCGAAGAGGTCGCTGACCCCTTGGAGGTCGGCCTCGCGCAGACTGTCCGAGTAAATTTCGTCGCTGCGCGTCGCCAGCGCCTCGAGCAACAGCGCGCGCGGCACGACCGGGTCGAAGTCGACGAAGACGCGGCGCACGGTGAGGCCCTCGCGGATGTGCAGTGCCAGCGCACCGGTCGCGGGATCGAACTGCGCCGACAAAACGTGCGTCGGCAATTGTCCGCCGAAACCGTGCGAGTCGTAGTAGCCGTCGATCTTGCGAATGTCCGCATCGAGCCGCGCGCGATCGAACGGGACGTCGACATGCGTTTGCATCAAACTCAAGAGGGTCGCCGAGGAAACGCTGGCGTTCCCGTCCAGCTCGATTGCTTCGACCAAGTGGCGCGCGGTGCCGGCGGCAGCCGGCACGGCGAGCGCCATCTGCACGCCCAGCACCAGCGCCGTCAATGCAAAAACCAGGCCGGCAGGCCGTTTCGCAGAGCTCATCGTGGCGATTCTCTCAAACCTTGCTCGGACGAGGCTGGGAAAAACGCCAATTGCGTCTCTTCGCGGCGATCGGGTGCGGCCAGCCGCGCGCGCAGCGGCGCCTGCGTTTCGAGCGTCGGGCGCTCGCCGATGACGCCCGCGATCTCCCGCGCGCGCGCGATGACGCCCGCGGGAAGGCCGGCCATCCGGGCGACTTCTATCCCGAATGAGCGCGACGTGCTGCCCGGAAGCACGCGGTGGGAAAAGACCGGCGCGCCGGACTTCGCGGTGTTCTCGACGGCGGTGACGTGGAAGTTCGTGACGAGCGGCCAGCGCTCGGCGAGCGCGACGAGATCGTGGAAGTGCGTCGCGAAGAGCACCATCGGCGCGCGCATCTCGAGACCGAGCAAGTACTCGCAGATCGCTTCGGCGATAGCGAGGCCGTCGATCGTTCCCGTTCCGCGGCCGACCTCGTCGATCAGCAGCAAGCTGCGCCGGGTGCAGCGCCGCAAGATGTTCGACGCTTCGGCCATCTCGACGTAAAAGGTCGATTGGCCCGAGGCGAGGTCGTCGCCGGCGCCGATCCGCGTGAAGACGTTCTCCACGATACCCAGGTGCATCGAGCGCGCCGGGACGAACGAGCCGAGCTGCGCGAGGATCACGAGCAACGCCGCCTGACGCAGGAACGTCGACTTCCCGCCCATGTTCGGGCCGGTCAAGAGCACGAAGCGGCCCGCTGCTTCGGCCAGGTGCAGGTCGTTCGGGACGAACGCGTCGCCCGCCAGCGCTTCCATTACCGGATGCCGTCCGTCGACGATGTCGAGCGTGCTCGCTTCGACGAAGACGGGGCGCACGTAGCCGCGCTCGCCCGCGACCTGCGCCAGGCTGGCCGCGACGTCGAGTTCCGCCAGACCGTCGGCGGCGGCGAGCAGCCCCTCGACGTTCTCCGCGACGGTCTCGACGAGGCTTGCGTAGAGCGCTTCCTCGAGCCGCAGCTGCCGGCTCTGCGCGCTGGCGATCGCGATCTCGAGCTCCTTGAGCTCGGGAATCACGTAGCGCTCGCCGTTCGTCAGCGTCTGCTTGCGCACGTAGTCCGGCGGCACGAGCGCGACGTTGGATTTGCTGACCTCGATCCCGTAGCCGAAGGTGCTGGCGAACTTTACCCGGAGCGTCTTGATGCCGGTGCGCTCGCGCTCGCGCTCTTCGAGCGCGCCGATCCGTTCGCGCGCTTCGCTGCGTTGGATCAAACATTCGGCGACCTCCGGCGAGGCGCCGGGCAAAATCACGCCGCCGTCGGCCAGCGTCGCGGGCGGGTCGTCGACGAGCGTGCGCTCCAGCAGCGCGAGCAACTCGTCGTGCGTTCCGATCCGTTCGCGAAACGCATCCAGCGCCGCCGGCAGCGCCTCGCGCAGCGGCCCGAGCAGTTGCAGCGTGCGGCGCAGCGAGCCCAGGTCGCGCGGCGTCGCTCGCCGGAAACGCACTTTCTGCGCGATCCGTTCGAGATCGAAGGCGCCGCTCAAGAGTTCTTGCAAGTTAGCGCGCGCGGGGTAGTCGTTGACGAGCGCTTCGACGCGTCCGGCGCGGCGCGCGATCGCGTCCCGATCGACCAGCGGTGCGAGGATCCAGCGGCCGAGCAGACGCGAACCCATCGCGGTGCGGCAGCGGTCCAAGGTCGCGAGGAGCGTCGCCTTCGGATTCGCGCCCTGCGTTTTGACGAGATCCAAGTGCTTGCGCGCGTTCGTGTCGAGGCCGAGGAAGGTGCGCGCGCGGTAGTACTCGGGGGCCCGCAACAAACCGCTCGGCGCGTCGAAGCCGACGCGCCGCACGAACGCGGCCAGCGCCTCGAGCGAGCGCTCCATCGCGAACGACTCGTCGAGCGAGAAACCGTCGACCTGCGCGCGCTCGCGCGCCTCGACCGCCGCCAGCGGCGGAGCGGTGACGCGCACCGCCGGCAACGCGACGCCCACGGCCTTGCGCACCTCCTCGGGTACGTCGGCGACGATTTCGGCCGGACCGAGCCGCGCGAGTTCGGCCAAGATCTCCTCGATCGCGCCGTCGCCGCTGAACGCCGTCGCCAGGGCGCGACCCGTCGAGATGTCGGCGGACGCGAGCCCGATCGCTTCGCCCGCGACCGTCAGCGCGGTGAGGTAATTGTTGCTGGCCCGCTCGAGCAGCGTCTCCTCGATCAGCGTCCCCGGCGTCACGACGCGAACGACGTCGCGCCGCGTCAGCCTGTTGGGAACGGGGACTTCGATCTGCTCGGCCAGCGCGACGATGCGCTGCTGCTGCACGAGTTTGGCGAGATAGCCGTCGAGCGCGTGGTGCGGCACGCCCGCCATCGCGACGCGCCGTCCGCTACCGGCCTCTTTCGACGTAAGCGCGATCTGCAGCGCTTGCGCGATCGTCGTCGCGTCGTCGCCGTAGGCTTCGTAAAAATCGCCGACGCGCGCCAGCAGGATCGCGTCGGGATGGCGCGCCTTCATCGCGAAATACTGTTCGAGCATCGGGGAGTATCCGCTCATCGCGAAGGACGCTCGGCCGCCGTCACGCTAGCGCGACAAACCGATCAGATCGACCAAGGGGCGGAAGGCGACGGGTTCGGCCGGCCCGTCGTAGCGTTCGGCCAGTCCGAGCAGCGTTCCGCGGCAACCCCAGACGTGCGCGCTCTCGACGCGCACCTCGAGCCAGGGGCGCGCCACGATCTCGTGCGCCGTCAAGTCGCCAAGCGGAGCGACGACGGTAACGTTGTCGGCCGTTTTGCCGGAAATCTTCGAGGGGTCCTTGCGCGACGGGCCGTGCGCGAGGGCGCGAACGACCGAGCCCAGCTTGCGGTCGTGGTAGGCGCGCACGCCGCGGTCGACCGTCTGCATCAGGCGCGTGAGCCGTCCGCTCGCGACGGCGGGATCGACTTGCTCCCACAGCGCTGCGGGCGTGCCGCGACGCGGCGAGTAGATGAAGGAATAGGCCTGCGCGAAGCGCGCCCACTCGCACAGTTCGAGGGTGCGCGCGAAATCGTCCTCACTCTCGCCCGGGAAGCCGACGATGAGATCGGTCGTCAGCGCCCAGCCGGGGCAGTACGCGCGAAAGAGTTCGATCTTCTCGCGATACTGCTCGACGCTGTACTTCCGGTTCATGCGGCGTAACAGCGGATTCGAACCGCTCTGCACGGGAAGGTGAAAGCGCGGATTGAGCTGCGGCAGCCTGCCCATCGTTCGCGCCAGTTTCTCGCCGAAGTCCTTGGGATGCGAGGTCACGAAGGTCAGGCGTTCGAGCCCCGGCTGCGCGGCGACGGTTTCGAGCAGCTCCGCGAAGTCGAGGCCGCTCGCCGCGTCGCGGTACGAATTGACCGTCTGACCGACGAGCATGATTTCGCGCGCGCCGTTCGCGAGCGCGGCACGTACCTCGCGCAGAATCTCGGCGAGGGGCCGATGGTCGAAGCGCCCTCGCACGTGCGGGACGATGCAGAACGTACAGTAGTAAGAACAACCGCGCTGCACCGTCACGAAGGCGCGCAAGTGCGAAAAGGCATCGGCGATGCAATCCGCCTCTCCGCCGAGCGGTTGACGCAAGGCGCGTTCCTCGACTTCGGGGCCGTCGTCGGAGAAGCCGGGACGCCAAGCGGCCAGCGCGTCGCCGAGGCGCGTCAACTCGCTCGTTCCGAAGATCGCGTCGACGTGCGGCACCGCAGCCTGCATCCGGTCGCGATCCTGCTCGGCCAGGCAGCCGCAGACGACGAGCTTCAGCGACGGATCGGCGAGCTTCAAGGCCTTGAAGTGTGCGATGCGCCCGTAGGCGCGCCGCTCCGCGTTGTCGCGCACGGTGCACGTGTTGAGCACGACGACGCTGGCTTCGCCGGCGTCGGCAACGATGGCGTACCCGGCCGCGGCGGCCCGATCGGCGATCGACTGCGAGTCCGCTTCGTTCATCTGGCAGCCGAACGTCTCGATGTAGATATTGGCCATCTATTTCGTCTTCGACGTTTCGGCCGTCAACTTTTCAAGAAGCTCGAGCGGGAGGTAGATCCGCCCGCCGATCGTCTGCGCTTTGCTGTCGAAGGTCAGACTCGTTCCGTCGTAGCGGACGGTCGCTTCATCGACGTGGGCAACCACCACGTGGCCGGCGTAGCGCACGACGATCTTCGTCCCTTCGAGCGAGTACGAACCATACGGCAAGTAGTCCTCAGCGGGCGCGACCACCGGCGAGCGATTCTCGGCTGCCGGCGCGCGCAGCACGACTTCGGTCGTCGTCCCGGGCCAGATGCGGAAACTGCGCGTCACTTGGCCGTTCCGCGTCGTCATCGAAACGTGGTGCGGCCCCGGCAAGAGCGGGATGGGGCGACGCACGTCGCCGGCAAGCGGCACGCCGTCGAGCGCGACGTGCGTACCCGGATCGACGCCGCGCAAGCTCAGCTCGCCCGCCTCACCGCTTCGCCCCGCGGCGCGCGGCTCGGCAACGAGGCCGGTGCTCGACATGAGCACCTTTTGCGGATCGACTTCGACGTCGAATTCCTGAACCGCCCAGCCCGTTTTGGTGATGGTGATCTTGTGCTGACCGCCGGTCAACCCGTCGACCATAACCGGCGAGCGGCCGACGTACGTGCCGTCGAGCCAGATGTCGGCGCCGGCCGGCAGGGTGGTGACGTAGATCCCGCCGGTCGACGGTTCCGCTCCGGCGACGGCCGCGGCCGAAATGCCGGCGAGGAGCGCGCCCAGCAGGGCAAGGAGAGCGCGGAGCTTGCCCATCGTTCCGACCCAAGGTTCCCCGAGGCGCGGTTTCGACCCCCCGCCCGGCGAAGCAGAGCGGAATGGCCATCGAACTGCCCGCGCGCGTGCGCCCCGCGACCGTCGCGATCGTCGGACGCCCGAACGTCGGCAAGAGCGCGCTCTTCAATCGGCTCGTCGGAAAGCGGCTGGCGATCGTCGACGACGCGCCCGGCGTCACGCGCGACCGGCTTTACGCCCTGGCCGAATGGCGCGGGCGCACGTTCAGCTTGGTCGACACGGCCGGCATCGACGTCGACGCCGCCGCGGACGAAGGCGACATCGTGCGCCGGACGCGCGAGCAAGCCGAGATCGCGGCACGCGAAGCCGACGTGATCGTCTTCGTGGTGGACGCCTCGACCGGGCTCTCGCCGCTCGACGACGACGTGGTCAACATCATGCGCCGCACCCGGCATCCGGTTCTGCTCGTGGCGAACAAAGCCGAATCCGAGCGCGTGCGCGCCGCGATTCCCGGCGAATTCGCGCGGCTCGGCTTCGGCGAACCGATCGTCGTCTCGGCGATCCACGGCGAAGGCACCGGCGATCTGCTCGACGCGATCGTCGAAAAGCTGCCGCCCGAACGCGAGGAAACCGAGGACGATGCCGAACTCGCGCTCGCCATCGTCGGACGGCCGAACGTCGGCAAGAGCTCGTTGCTCAACGCGCTGCTCGGCGAGGAGCGTTCGGTCGTGTCCGACGTCGCGGGCACGACGCGCGACGCAATCGACACGCTCTTCCCCTTTCACGAGCATCGCATCCGCTTGATCGACACGGCGGGCGTCTGGCGCCGGACCCGCCATCACGGCTCGATCGAATACTATTCGTCGCTGCGCGCGCTCGGTGCGATCGCGCGTTGCGACATCGCGATCCTGGTGATCGACTCGATGACCGGCGTGCTCGACCAGGACCGGCGTCTGGCCGGAATCGCGCTCGAAGAGCGCAAAGGCCTCATCATCGTCGCCAATAAGTGGGACCTCGCGCTCGCACAGAGCGAGGAGTATCAACAGAACGAGTTGATCGAAGCGATTCACGACGCGATGCCCTTTGCGGCCTTCGCGCCGGTAACGTTCCTTTCCGCACTCACGAAACGCCGGCTCGGAAGCTTGATGCCGCTGGTGATGCGAGTCGCGCGCAACCTCGACCGGCGCATCCCGACGTCGCAACTCAACACGCTCATCCGCGACGCGATCTACACGCATCCGGCGCCGGCCAAGAGCGGCAAGCCGCTGCGCATCTACTATGCTTCGCAAGTCGCCTCGCATCCGCCGCTCTTCGTGTTCCACTGCAACGACGCCGAGCTCGTGACGAATTCGTACAAACGCTTTCTGGAGAACACGATCCGCGCGAGCGAGGATTTCGAGGGCGTTCCGCTGCGCCTCGAGTTCCGGACGCCGCCGCGAGGACGACGGCGCGTGAACGGCTGGGGCGTCCTGTGGCTCGTCTGCGCGTATCTCGTCGGTTCGATCCCGTTCGGACTGATGGTCGCGCGCGTCTTTTACCGCAGCGACATCCGGCAGACGGGCAGCGGCAACATCGGCGCGGCGAACGCCCTGCGCAGCTACGGCAAGACGGCCGGCATCGCCGTCCTCGTGCTGGACGCGCTCAAAGGTTTCTTTGCGGCGTGGATCACCACGCCGTTCGGCGGCGCGGGACCCGAGGCGACGGCCGGACTGTGCGCGACGCTCGGCCACTGCTACTCGCCGTGGCTCAACTTCAAAGGCGGCAAGGGCGTCGCGACCTGGCTCGGCGTGCTGCTCGCGCTGCAGCCGCTCGCCGCTTTGAGCTTCGCCGTCGCGTGGCTGGCGCTGGTGATCCCGACGCGCTACGCTTCGCTCGGGTCGCTCGTCGCGACGCTCGTCTCGGGGGCCGTGCTATGGTGGCTTGAAGGCGAGGCGCTCGTCATCGGGATCGTCGTGCTGGCGGCGACGGCACTGATCTTCTGGAAGCATCGCGAGAACATCGCACGACTGCGCGCGGGAACCGAAAACAAGATCGCCTTTCGTCGCAGCGACGCGGTCGATGCGAGGACTCTGCCCGGATAGCAGTAAAGACGGCCCACGATGATCTCTTCGAACGATTTTCGCAACGGCGTGACGATAGTCATCGAGGGCAATCTCTGGACCGTCATCGAGTTTTTGCACGTCAAGCCGGGAAAGGGTTCGGCCTTCGTCCGGACTCGCCTCAAGAACGTCAAGACCGGAGCGACGGTCGAGCGCACGTTCCGCGCGGGCGAAAAGCTCGAACGTGCGACGGTCGACAACCGCGAAATGCAGATGCTCTACAACGACGACGACGGCTATCATTTCATGGATAACGAGACCTTCGAGAACGTGACGCTGCAGCGCGAGCTGATCGGCGATCCGGCCGACTTCCTCAAAGACGGCATGAAGATCGACGTCCAGTTTCACGACGGCGTACCGATCGGCGTCGATCTGGCCGCCCACGTCGAGCTGCGCGTCGAGGAAACGGATCCGGGCTTCAAGGGCGATACCGCGACCGGTGCGACCAAGCCCGCCAAACTCGAGACCGGCGCGACCGTGCAAGTCCCGCTCTTCGTCAATCCGGGCGACGTCATCCGGATCGACACGCGCGATCGGCGCTACATCGGCCGCGTGAGTTGACGCCGCTCCTGGTCGCCGAGCTGGCGGCCATTGGAGCGGTCGCGGGCGTCCTCGGTTCGTTGGTTGGACTCGGCGGCGGCTTCATCGTCATTCCGCTGCTGCGGCTTGCCTTCGGGCTTCCTCCCGCCGAAACCGCCGGCATCTCGCTCGTAATGGTCTTCGCCAATAGCCTAGGCGGTTCGATCGGCTATCTGCGCGATCGCCGCGCCGACGTGAAGCTCGCGCTAACGGTCGCCGCCACCGGCATTCCGGCGAGCCTGCTAGGAGCGTACCTCGTCGGTAAAATCAGCGTCGAGGGTTTCGACTATCTGTACGGCGCGATGCTGCTCTTCTTCTTCGCGTTCATCCTGCGACGCCGCAATGCGCCGCCGCCGGCGGGACCGATCCGCGCGCCCGATCTCGAAGAGCGCACGCTGATCGACGCGGCCGGGGAGCGTTTCACGTACGAGACGAGCGTGACGCTCTCGCTGATCTGCGGCGTCGCGCTGGGTCTGGTCTCGAGCTTTTTCGGAATCGGCGGCGGCGTGATCTTCGTGATGTTCTTCATCGCGATACTGCGCATGCCGGCGCACATCGTGACCGCGACCGCGACCCTCGCGATCCTGTTCACGTCGCCGGCAGGCGTGCTCTGGCAGGTCGCAAACGGGCGCGTCGACTGGGCCTTCGCCTTACCGCTGGCCGCGGGCGGCGTCCTCGGCGGCCAGCTCGGGCCTCGCATCGCGCGCCGCTTGAGCTCCCCGCAGATTCTGACGGTCCTCGCCTATTCGCTGCTGGCTGCGGCCGCGGCGCTGATTCTCAAACATCTGATCAAGTTCTAGCGCCCCATCGCCGCTCGACTCGGGTGCGGGACGGCGGCGACCGATCGCCGTAAGCCAGGGCGTGACGAACCTTTCCGACGTTCTCCTCGGGCACCGCTCGATTCGCGCGTACAAGCCGGATCCGATTCCCCCCGAAGTCGTGTTCCAAATCTGCGAAGAGGCGATTGCCGGCGGCTCGTCGTCCGGGAACCTCAACAGCGTCTCGATGGTGCTGACGCGCGATCCCGAGCGCAAGCGGCGGCTCTACGAATTCCATTCCGAGCAGCCGATGGTGCTGCAGGCGCCGCTCGCGATCACCTTTTGCGCCGATTGGTTTCGGACCCGGCAGTGGCTCGCGGCGCGCGGCGCCCGCGATAACTTCAACAACCTCGTCGGCTTTCTCGTCGGCGCGTACGACGCGATGATCCTCGCGCAGAACGTTTGCCTCGGCTTTCAAGCGCGCGGCTACGGCATCTGTTACATGGGCACGACGCTCTTCGAGCTGGAACCGATCGCGGATTTCCTGGAACTTCCCGACACGGTCTTGCCGGTGACGACGATCGTGGCGGGCGTTCCCGACGAGGATCCGCCCAAACGCGACCGTTTGCCGATGGCGACGTTCCTGCACGAGGAACGCTATCACCGGCCGACTCCGGCGGAACTCGACGAGATCTACGAACAGCGCGAAGAGCGCGGCTGGGCTCGCTACATGGCCAGCCCCGAACTCAAAGCGATGGTGGAGAAGCTCGGCATCACGTCGCTCGCGCAGTTTTACACCAGCGAAGCCAAGTACGACCCCGATGAGTTCAAAATATTCTCCGAGCGCATTCTCCGCGCGATGGAACGGCGTTCGTTCTTCCCGTGAACGCCTTCGCCGGAATGAGGAGTCAGCCATGAACGAAGGCGACACGGCCGCGCCGCCCGGCAACGCTTTTACCGCGGAAGGCTTCGATTCGATCTACGACCGGCTGCCCGTCAGCGAGGTGTACCGCGCGATCGTCGCGCGCGCGCAGAGCGACCTCCCGGCCTGGCTCGTACCGTTCAGCACGATCACGCTGGAGGAGCTGCATTGGCTGGAGGGCGAGCTCGCGCTCGACCCCGGTGCGGCCTTCGTCGACCTTTGTTGCGGCGCCGGCGCGTGCAGCCTCTGGATGGCCGAGCGCACCAAAGCGGCGCTCACCGGCGTCGATTGGTCTGCCGAGGCGATCGCCGCCGCGCGACGCTTAGCGGAGCGCCGGAGCGCGCGAGGCGCCACGTTCGCCGTCGCCGACGCGACCGCGACCGGTTTGCCGGCGGCGGCTTTCGACGGCCTCATGAGCATCGACGCGATCGTTTTCATCAAGCCGCACGACGTCGCGCGCGAAATCGGCCGGCTCGTTCGGCCGGGCGGACACATTGCGCTAACGGCTTGGGTTTTCGAGGAGCCGCATCGCGAGACGGTGGTGGCCGACTATCGTCCCGTTTTTGAAGCACACGGGTTCAGGACGCAAAACTACGAGAAGTTCGACAGTTCGGAGCGCGAGCGGCGCTTCTATGAAACCGTGCTCGAGCGGGCGGAAGACCTGCGGGCCGAAATCGGCGCCTCCGCCGAGCCGCTCCTCGAGGAGGCCGAGGAATCGATGCGGAGGGAACGCGACGGAACGAGCCGGCCGCGCAGCCGCGTTTTGTTCAGCGCCGTCAAGACGGACTGACGCCGCCGAGGGCCAGCGCCAAGGCCGCTTCCGCGCCGAGCGCCGCACCCTCGGCGATAAGCCGTTCCTGCCCGGCGATCGCGCTCTTGGCCAGCAATGCGCCGAGGCGCTCGTGCGTCGCCGCTTCCGTATACTCTCGCTCGAAACCGAGCGCAAGCATCGACGCATCGACGTAGCCCGAGAGTTGCGCGGCGCGTGAGAGGTCGCCTAGCTGCGCCAGCGCGAGCGCGAGGTGTTCGAGTGCGATTGCGATGAGAAAGGAGCCGGGATCGAGGGGTGCTTGCACTTCGATCGAATCGCGTGCGGCTTGGATCGCGGCTAGCGGCTCCCCGGCCGCCGCGAGGTAACCGGCAAGATTTGCCAGCAGGCTGGCCAGGATGTCGGGGCGCGGCCCGGCGCGCGCCGCGGGCAGCGCCTCGCGCGCGAGTTCGATCGCGCGCCGCGTTTGGCCGCGCTCGTGTTCGATCTCGGCAAGGTTCGCGACCGTTGCCAGCACGTTACTGCGGCTGCCTACCGCGCGACCGTCATCGCGCTGCTGCTCGAAAGCGCGCGTCGCCGAATCGAGATCGCCGCGTGCCGAGCTCAAGAACGCGCGCGCCTCGAGCAAACGTCCGCGCAGAACTTCAGACCGCACCGAGATCGCTTCGGCCTCGGCCAGCGCCCCCTCAGCTTCGTCGAAAAGCCGCAGGCGGACGACGGCATCCGCGAACACGGCGAGCGCGCTCACGAGGATCGCGGCGTCTCCGCTGGCGCGTGCCAACTCGAGCCCCGTGGCAGCCACTTCGCGCGACTTCGGCGCGTGACCGTCGTGCAACGTCAGATATCCGAGGGTGATCCACAAACGCGCGGCCAAACCGGCCTCGCTGCTTCCGAACGCCGCGATCTGCGCTTCGAGGCGCCGTTGCGCTTCCCCGGCGAGGCCCACGGAAGCCCAGCCGCTGTCGATCGCGGCAAGCAGCGCGCTTCCCGCCGGCACGTCACGGGTGAGAGACCAGTCGAGCGCCGCTCGCACGTCGTTGATTCCGGTCGCGAGCAGGCGCACGATCTCCGAACCGCGTCCCGTTTGCTCCCAGAGCTGCGCCGCGCCCTCGAAGCGCTCGGTCAAGTACTGAAGGTGACGCGCCGCTTGCGCTTCGCGTTCCCCCGCGTCTTCGAGTTTGCCGCAGGCGTAGGCGCGCGTGGATTCGAGCATCCGGTAGCGCAGCGCGTCGCCGTCGGGCTCGGCTAAAACGAGCGATTTATCGACGAGCGAGCCGAGCAGGTCGAAAACTTCGAGCTCGTCGACATCCGGGCTACTCCCGACGGCACTCGCGCCTTCGATCGGAAAAGGGTCGACGAAAATGCTGAGATGCCGGAAGAGCGCCTTCTCGCGCTCGTCGAGAAGGTCGTAGCTCCAGTCGATCAAGGCGCGTAAGGTTTGCTGGCGTGGAAGCGCATCGCGCCTGCCGTTCGTCAACATGCGGAAACGTTCGTCCAGTCGTTCGCGCAACTGGCGTGGGCTGAGGATGCGGACGCGCGAGGCTGCCAGCTCGAGTGCGAGCGGAATGCCGTCGAGCCTGCGACAGATCTCTGCGATCGACGCTGCGTTCTCGTCGGCGAGCGCGAAGCGCCCGTCGGCTGCTTGCGCCCGCGAAACGAAGAGTTCGATGGCGGGAAAGCTCGCCGCGTCAAGCGCGCTCAGCGTTGCCGCTTGCACCTCGCCGGGAAAACCGAGCGCGGGCATGCGATACGTCGCTTCGCCGGCGATCCCGAGGGCTTGGCGGCTGGAGGCCAGGACGGCGAGCTGCGGACAACCGCGCAAGAGCGCGGCCGCGGCGCGTGCTGCGGATTCGATCACGTGCTCGCAATTGTCGAGCACGAGGAGCGCGCGCTTGTCGCGCAACGCGCGCACCAGATGTTCGAGCGGGTCGCCCTCCGACGGCAGCGTCAGGCCCATCGCCTGAGCGACCGTCGCAGGGAGATAGTCGCCGCTCGCAACCGGCGCCAACTCGACAAACCACACGCCGCCGGCGAACCCGTCGAGCGCGTTCGCCGCGACCTGCAGCGACACGCGCGTCTTGCCGATGCCGCCCGATCCCACCAGCGTCACGAGGCGCCGCGCTGCGAGGAGCGCTGCGACCTCGGCGACTTCGGTTTCGCGACCGACGAGCGACGTGAGGACGGCAGGCAGATTGTTGGCGTGCGCGTCGAGCGAACGCAGCGGCGGAAAGTCGCGCGGCATCTCCGGCACGAGCAGCTGGAAGACGTGCTCGGGCCGCGTGAGGTCCTTGAGCCGGTGCTCGCCGAGATCGATCAACGACGCGTCGGGTGGCAGGACGCCTCGCAAGAGTTCGCTCGTCACGCCCGACACGAGAACTTGGCCGCCGTGCCCGAGCGCGAGCAAGCGCGCGACGCGATTCAGCGTCGGGCCGAAATAGTCGCCGTCCCGTTCGTCAGCCGTGCCGGCATGGAGCGCCGCACGGACGCGCAAGCCGCCGACTGCCGAGAAATCCTCGGCGGCGAGGCTTCGCTGGGCCGCCAGCATCGCGCGCGCGGCGTCTTCGGGACGGCGGAATGCCGCGCAAAACGCATCGCCGATCGTTTTGAAAACTTCGCCGTCGTGCGCGGCAATCGAGGCGCGCAGCAGCGCGTCGTGCCGGCGCACCGCGGCCTCCATCGCCGGCCGGTCGCGCTCCCAGCGCTGCGTGCTCCCCTCGATGTCGGTGAACGCAAACGTCACCGTACCGCTGGGCAGCGAGGCGCGGCGACCGCCTGCCGGCTCTAAGGTCGCCACTTCTCCCAAAAGCGCCGCGGCCGTTCCTGCGCGGCGCGAACCTGCTCCTCGAGCTCGCGCGTTTCGACGATCTCGAACACGCGAAACTTGTAGCGCGGATCGAAGCCGCGGCGGCTGCAGCGCCCGCACGACACGTTGGCCGGCGGCCGCCGCTTGCGCAACAGTTCGAGTTTGCACTGATCGCAGCGCAAGATGAAGCGCCGCGTGCTCTCCTTGCGCGGCGCAGCCGATCCTAGGTCGTGGTAGATCGAGGTGAGCCCGAGCTCGCGCATCTTCCGTTTGAAAGGAGCGCCGTGGCCCGGGTCCTTGCCGCGAGCGAAGAGCCACGCGTGAATCATCTCGTGCAGCAGCGTCTCGCGCAGCGCTTCTGGATTTTTCTCGAAGTGCTTCGCCGAAAGCTCGATCAACGGCGGCTTGTAGGTAATGCGGCCCGCCATGTTCGAGAAGCGCGCATTGTAGGCGATCCGGTGGGCGGGGATCTCGCCGCCAAAATGCTGGTTGTTGAGCTGGGCGAACAGGAGTTGAAGTTCGGATTCGGGAGGCAGCACGCTTCCGAGGCTTTGCACGCGTCCACGAGAACATCCCTGCTCGTGACTCGCGGACCTTCGCGCGGCCTTCCACTGCGCACGTACCTTCCGATTCTCGTCGTGACGATGCTCGTCTTCGGCGGCGTGCTCGCGTACTTCTTACGGATCGGCTTGAGCACGACCGGCTCGGCGCTCGGGCCCGGCGTCGTGGCCCAGCAAGGCGACTCGAACATTCAAGCCACCCCCGCGCCGGGCGAGGTCGTCGTTCCGCAGAGCGGCGGAGCGCCGGGCAACTCGGTCGGCGGCGGCTCGCCGCCGCAAACGACGGCCGTCGCACCGCCGGCGCCGATCCAGCGCTTGCTTACCGAGCTTAAGGGGCGCGTCGCGCGCAACCCGCACGACCTTTCCGCGCTGGTCGGTCTCGCTTCGCTCTACTTCGACGCGGGCAAGTTCGCGCAAGCCCTTCCTTACTATAAGCGCGCGCTGGCGCTCGATCCGTCGAACCCGGACCTGCGCACCGATTACGCGACCGCCCTGCACGGCGCCAGTCAAGACCTCGATTCGCTCGCCCAGCTGCAGATCGTCTTGGACGCGAATCCGAATTTCGCGCCCGCGCTTTTCAACGAGGGGCTCGTCGCGAGCTCGATCGGGCGGCGCACGCAGGCCGTCGCCGCCTTTCAAAAGTTTCTGAAGCTCGATCCCCACGACGCCCACGCCGACGATGCCCGCACCGCGCTGAAGAATCTAGGAGCGTAAGGTGAACCTGTACATTTCGGCCGATATGGAGGGGACGGCGGCGGTCGCTTCGTGGACGCAAGTCGACCCGAAGAACGCGACCGAATACCCGGAGTACCGGCGCCTCATGTCGCAGGAGGTCCGCGCAGCGATCGACGGGGCGCGCGAGGCCGGTGTCAAGGGCGTCCTGGTCAACGACTCCCACTCCGCGATGCGCAACGTCATGTGGGACGAGCTGCCCGACGACGTGCGGATGATCTACGGCAACCGCAAGCCGTTTTCGATGACCGAAGGGATCGGCAACCAGTACCGCGCGGCGTTCTTCACCGGGTACCACGCGGGGATCGGCACCAAAGACGGGGCCCTCGATCACACCTACTCGCCCGATACGATCTACAACGTGCGCGTCAACGACATGCGCTGCAACGAGGCTCTCCTGAATGCGGCGATGCTCGGCGTCAGCGGCGTGCCGCTCGTGCTCATCACGGGCGACCGTGCCGTCGTCGAGGAAACGCAGGCCGCCTTACCCTGGATCACCGGGGTCATCGTCAAGGAATCGATCGGACGCTACGCCGTCAACTCGCTTTCACCGCAACTCGCGCAGCAGCGCATTCGCGAGGGCGCGCGCACCGCGATCGAACACATCGCCAAAGCCAAGCCGTTCGTCTTCGAGCCGCCGCTGACGCTCGAGATCGATTTCGCCGGCACGCAAAACGCCGACTTCGCGGAATTGATTCCGGGCTTCGAGCGCATCGGCGGCCGCACCACGCGCTTCGTCCACGACGATTTCCGCGTCGTCTTCCGCGCCTTCATGGCGGGCATGCGCCTGGGCGGCAGCGCCAACGCCCCCGTCTAGCGTGCCGAGCGTCGCCTTTCAAGGCGAGCCGGGCGCGTTCAGCGACGACGCGGCGCGACAGCTCGTACCCGGTGCGCTCACGCGCGGCTACGGAACCTTCGACGCGGCGGCGCGCGCGGCGCAGACCGGCGAGACCGAGCTCGCGCTGCTGCCGGTTGAGAACTCGATTTCCGGCGCCGTGCCACGCGTCTACGACTTATTGTGGGACGATTCACGTCTGAGCATCGTCGACGAGATCGTCTACCGCGTCGTGCAGAATTTGATCGGTTTGCCGGACGCGACCCTCGACGGCCTTCACGAGGTGCGTTCGCACCCGGTCGCACTGGAGCAGTGCCGCGCCTTCTTGGCGCGCTATCCGCACGTGCGCCCGGTCATCGTGGCCGATACGGCCGGCGCGGTGCGCGAAATCACCGAGCTCGAGGACCCGCGTGTCGGGGCGATCGCCTCGCGCCTCGCTGCCAAACGCTACGGCGCGGTGGTCATGGCCGAAGCCATCCAAGACGTGCCGGACAACTTTACGCGCTTCTTTCTGCTGCAGCGCGATGCCGAGGAAGTGCCCGCGCCGACTCGCGCGTGCGTCGCGCTCTCGCTCGCCCATCGGCCCGGCTCGTTGCGCGACGCGCTTTCGACGTTCGCCGACGCAAACCTCAACCTTCGCACGCTCGTGTCCCGGCCTTCGCCCGATCAGCCCTTCACCTATCGCTTCTATTGTGAGCTCGAGCCGATCGAACGCGGCGTCCTCGAGCGCGTGCTGAAGGGGATCGACGGCGCCGTTCGGGTGCTGGGAATCTATTGACGCCGGACGGTCTTCTTCCACGTCGCGCGGACGCTCCGCAAGAGGGACGGGTAGACAAATAGCTTGCGGAAGGGGTCGATCAGCGCCATGTAGAGCGGGGTAAAGCGGCCCACGTTTCGCACGTAGACTGCGAAGTAAAACCGGTACCGATCCGGCGTCTCGACCAACGCGCTGAGCGCCGCGGCGTGAGCGGTGCGATTGCGCAGTTCGACGAGTTGTTCGTTCTCGAAGCGATAGAGGATGCGAAAGGGACCGTCTTTGAGGCCCGCCGGCGCGAGCGAGCGCGCCTGGTCTGCGGCGGTCAGCCGCTCGGCGAAGGTTTCCCTCGCCGGCGCGCTCGACGGAATACGATCCCAACCGAAGAGCCCGCCGATAAAGGAGCGCAGGTTCAAGAGCGCGCGGACGAGCGGCGAGGGCGCGAACAAGCGTCCGTCCGCGCCGCGCAGAAACGCCACGAGCGTCACCCCGGGGCGCAAATTCGGCAGGTCGATGGCCCAGGCATCGTGCAGCGGAACGCCCGCGAGAAACGAGTGGACGCGGAGCGGCACGCGCTCGAACTCGCGGGCTGAGATCTGTGGCACGTCGTCTCCTTATCCTCAGCCCAGAGGTCTACCGCTTGCGACGAGGACGCTCCGGGGGAGAGGCCGGAAAAATCAGGGAAGCCCCTAACGTCGATGAAAGGCGGTCTCACGTGCGACACCTCGTCTTAGCGACCCTCGCATTTCTGTTTATCCCGGCGGCCGCATCCGCCGACCAATATTACAGCGGAGCGGATCAGGCGCGCTTCGCCAAACTCTTGCCGGTCACGGGCACCTTTCGTTGCAGCGACACCGGCGACAACAAACCCTACACGGCGACCGTGAAAGTCGAAGGCGCGTGGGTGGTGTGGCGAGAGAACGGCACGGATCCGGCGACCGAGTACATCCGCTGGAGCCCGAAGCGCCATCTATACGTCGTAGTTGAACTGGAAAACGCAGGCGGCTACAACGTCAGCACGACCACCGGTCCGGACCCGAACAACGCGACTTGGAAGCACGAGTACCCGGTCAACAAGAGCTACAGCACGTTCACGACATCCTTCTCGAACGGCGCCTTCAGCGTCGCCGCACCGTATGTCGTAAACGGAAAACGTCGCGTCGGCCGGCTGTCGTGCCAAAAACTGTAAGAGCCGTCTAGGGCGACGAAGTCTTTTTCGGAAGTTTTAGCGCGAAGGCGAGGCCGGCGAACAGAATCGCCACGGCGCCGAGGATGAAGAAGCTGTCGGCGTAGGCCATCGTCGCGGCTTCGCGCCGCACGAAGGCGGCGAGTTCGACGAGCCCGTTCGGTTGCGCCAGCAGCGCGGCGACCTGGGGATTCGAGCGCGTGATCGCATCGCCGAGCACGCTGCCATGGAACGTTTCGCGGCGATCGAGAATCGTCACCAACGACGCGCTGGCGACCGAGCCGCCGAGGTTGAGCGCGAGACTAATGAACGCGCCGGCTTTCGGGGAATCGGCCGGCGCGACGGTGCGCAGCACGGCGACCAGCAGGGGCGTGAAGACGAAGGCGATGCCCGCGCCGGAGAGCATGAGCCACGGGACCATCGTCCCGAACTCGGTGTTGCTCGTCGTCACGTAGGCGAGTCCGATCAAGCCTGCTCCGCCCGTCGCCAGGCCGCCGGCGAGCAAGTACCGCGGATCGATCCGGCCCGAATTCACGAAGAGCCCGATCGGAATCGTCAACAGAAAGATCGGGAGGGCGCGCAGCGCGAGCAAGTAGCCGTCCTGCGTCGCGGTGAATCCGAGAACGCCGCTGAGATACTGCGGCAAGACCAAGAGCCCGCCAAATACCATCGCCGCGTTGATCGAGGCGATGACACAGCCGATTGCAACATTGCGGCGGAAGAGGACGCTCAGGTCGACGATTGGCGTCTTCGTGCCTTTCAGTTCCCAAACGACGAAGGCCGCGATGCCGGTGACGGCGGCGACCGTGCATCCGAGGATCGCACCACTCGAAAACCAGTCGTTCCGTTCGCCTTCGTCGAGAACGAATTGGAACGAACCGAGACCGATCGCGAGGAGCGCGAGCCCGATACCGTCGAAGGCGCTCGCGCGCGGCTTGGTGGGATTGCGCAGCAGCGGCGCGAGCAAAAGAATTGCGACGACGCCGGGCACGACGTTCACGTCGAAGACCCAGCGCCACGAGAAATTGTCGGTCAGCACGCCGCCGATCGTCGGACCCGCCGACGGTCCGACTACCGCACCGAAGGTGTAGATCGCCTGGCTGAGTCCGAGCTGACGCGCGGGGAAGGTGTCGCGCAAGATCGCCTGCGACGTCGCGAGCAAGCCGCCCCCGAACAGCCCCTGCACGACGCGGAAGACGATCAGCTCCTCGATCGACGAGGCAAATCCGCACGCGAGCGAGGCGATCGTGAAGCCCGCGATCGAGACGAGATAATACTGCTTGCGTCCGAAGCGCGTCTGTAACCAGGGCGTCACCGGAATGACGATGACGGCGGCGATGATGTAGGCGGTGACGACCCACGCGCCCTCATCGATCGAAGCCCCGAGGTTGCCCTGGATGGTCGGCAACGCCACGTTGACGATCGTCGAGTCGAGGGTCTGCAGCAGCGCGGCCAGCATGACCCCGCCCACGACCAGCGCCTGCCGCCAACCCGTCTCGACGACGTCGCAACGCTCCTGGGGGGCCGGCTTCCGCGGTGCCGGCGCCGGGGCAGGCGGTGGAACCGGGGCGATGCGGCGAAGTGGAGCCTCGACCGCCGTTTCGGTTGGCGTCATCGGCGTCCCGATGGTACGATGTGCATCGTACTATTTGACCCAAAATCCGGCCCCCGGTTTCAGGCTCCGAGGAGAAGACCGCCATCGCCGAAGTTCACGAAGAATCCGTCGCGCTCGTCCATCCTGCCGTCGAGGAGATCGACCTGGCAGGCGTGCTCCGTGCTCTCGCGGAGCCGATACGTCTCGAGATCGTGCGCAAAATCGCCGAGGCCCCGAGCGGCGAACGGCAGTGCGGTTCGTTTCAAGCCGAGCTCGACTGTTCGAAGCAGAACCTCTCGCACCACATGCGCGTCCTGCGCGAAGCCGGCGTCATCCGCGTGCGCGAGGACGGCCGGAACCGCTATATCTCGCTGCGCCGCATCGATCTGGGTCTGCGCTTTCCCGCGTTGCTCGACGCGATCTTAGCCGGCGAACGCGCTGCCGCTCACATCACCTAAACGGTCGCTGCGGCCATGCTCGTGCGCCGCGGCGCGCTGAGCGCGTCGCGCCGTGGGCCGAGCATCGCTTTAGCCTCTTCAGCCGAAACGAGCGCGATCTCCGTAAAGCCGCTCGCCCGCAGTTTCGCCTCGATTTCCTCCGGCTCGAACAGCGAACGAAACGTTTCGCCGAGCTCGGCGGCGCGCAGCTCGAGCGTGCGGTCGACGTCGGGCCGCGTGAACGTAAAGGCGAATTCGCTTCCCTTCGGCAGCGCGCCGATGTAACGAAAGATCGCATCGATCGCGTCCCCGGTGAGATAAACCAGCACGCCGAGCGCCGAGAAAAATGCGGGAGCGGAAGCGTCGAAGCCGGCGGAGCGCAAGCCTTCGGCGAGCGTCGTCGTTTCAAAATCGATCGGCGCGAAGGTGAGGTTCGCAGGCTCCGCAAAACCCGCGCGCGCCAAGAACCGGCGTTTCTCGGCTTGCGTGAGGGGCGCGTCGACTTCGAAAAGGCGGCTCCCACTCATCCAGGACGGCTGCCGAAAGGCGAACGTGTCGAAGCCCGCGCCGAGCGCGACGCATTGTCGAACGCCCCGCGCGACCGCCGCGCGCAGGCGCGCCTCGGCGAAGGCGCTGCGCAACAAGACGTGGCCGCGCAGTGCGTTGAAGCGCGGATCCCGGAGGGTGCCGGGGTCCGTTTCGAGCAACCGTCGAGCCGCGTCCCCGAAGAGCGCGAGCGAAACGGGATCGTCCAAAATCATCGGCTCCGCGTCCACGATGCGATGCAGCGCGCGCATCATGCCGACGCCCGCGGCGGTGCGGCTGACGCCGGGTTCGGCGTTCAACTCAGGGCGAGAGCGCGGCCAGCCAGGGCCGCACTTCGACCACTAAGAGCCCGCTCTGCACCGCCGGATCGGCTTGCGCGATCTCTTCGGCCAACGCGCGGCTGACGCCCGGCGCGAACACCATCATACCGCCGCTCGAGTCGATGAACGGGCCGCCGCGCTCGAGGTGGCCCTCGTTCATCGCGCCGCCGTAATGTGCGACGTGCTCCCGCACGCCCGGCTGTTCGGAGAATTCCGTGCCGGCCTTCCAGGCCGGCCCGGGCCGGTGAAACGCGACGAAGCGGATCGGCGGCCCGTCGGAGTCTGCCATGGGAGGAACATTTGACGCGCGGGCTCGCATCCCCGGAAGCGAAACGTGCAAGTCGCGCTGAAGGCCCGAGTGTGACCGATGCAGCTTGGACCGCCGACATCGACGTCGATGCCGCGCTGGCGGCAAAGCTCGTCGCAGCCCAATTCCCGCAGTTTGGCGGAGCGGCACTCGAGCCGTTCGGCTTCGGCTGGGACAATGCGGCGTTTCTGGCCGGCGGTTCCGTCGTGTTCCGCTTTCCGCGACGGCGCAGCGTCGCGCATCTCATCGAGCGCGAAATCGCATTGCTCCCGTACCTGGCGGGACGTCTGCCGCTTCCCATTCCCGCGCCGCGTTTCGTCGGCACGCCGACGGCCGAGTATCCTTGGGCCTTTGCCGGTTACCCATCGATCCCGGGAAGAACCGCCTGCTCGGTGAGCCTTTCCGAGGCGCAGCGCGCGGCGATGGCGCTGCCGCTCGCGGAATTCTTACGCGCCCTGCATGCCGTCGATCCGGCGCCGCTCGTCGCGAGCGGGTTGCCGCCCGACGAATTCGGCCGCCTCGATTACGAAAGGCGCGTGAACGCGACGCGCGAGCGCGTGCCCTCGCTCGCGGCGGCCGGAGGACTCGCGCGGCCCGAAGCCTTTGCCGAGTGGCTCGAAGCGCACCCGCCCGTCGCGCTCGACCCCGGCAAGCGGCGGGTCGTGCATGGCGACTTGTACGCGCGCCACGTGCTCGTCGACACGGACGCACGACCTTCCGGAATCATCGATTGGGGCGACATTCACCTCGGCGATCCGGCGATCGACATCGCAATCGCTCACTTGATGCTGCCCGAGAGCTCGTTCGGCGCGTTTCGCGACGCCTACGGTTCGATCGACGAGCGCACCTGGAGCGTCGCGCGTTACCGCGCCATCTATCACGCGGTGCTCGAACTCGATTACGGCATCCGCACCGGCGACGCCGGCATGCGCGACATCGGCATCACCGCCCTGCAGCGCCTGCAGCCGGACTAAATCGTAATTCTGCCGACCTTCGCTTCTTCGCAGAACCACACATTGCCGTCGGGCCCGACGGTGATGCCGGCCGGGAACGAGTTGGCAGTCGGGATCGGATACTCGGTCACGACACCTTGCGTCGTGATTCGGCCGATGTTGCCGAGGTAGTTCTCGGTGAACCACAAGTTGCCGTCGGGCGCCGAGGTGATTTCCATCGGAAACGGTTGCGTCGACGGCGTCAAGTAATCGGTCAAGTTGCCGCTCGTCGTCATCTTGCTGATCGTTCGCTTCTGATTTGCAAACCAGAGGTTCCCGTCGGGTCCGCTCGTGATTCCATACGGGTACGCGAACGAGCCGAGATTCGTGTAGTCGGTTACGGTTCCGGATGCGGTAACCGCACCGACCCAACCGAACGTGTTGTTGTACCCGGTTTCCGTGAACCAGAGTCTGCCGTCCGGGCCCGCCGTGATCCCATATCCGTAACCAGCCGGCGTTAGCAGATACTGTGGATCTTGGTACACGGTCATGACGCCGCTCGTCGTCGTTTTGCCGATTCCGCCGTACCCTTCGACGAACCAAAGGTTCCCGTCAGGCCCGCGAGTGATGCCGTACGGCGCTGAACTCGCCGTCGGGACCGGGTACTCAGTGATCGCTCCGCTCGTCGTGCTCTTGCCGATCTGATTTCCCTCAAGCTCCGTGAACCAGAGGTTGCCGTCCGGGCCCGCGGTTATATCCGTCACGTCCGCGTTCAAGGTCGGGACTTTATAGGTCGTCACGGAACCCGCGGTCGTCATCTTGCTGATCGTCGTCAACGACGACGTAAACCAAAGGTTCCCGTCCGGGCCCAGCGCAATTTCGCCGCAGCCGAATCCGCTCGGGAGCGAGAATTCCGTAATGACGCCCGCGACGGGCGATGGCGTTGGGCTTGGGCTGTGACTGGGCGTGGGGCTCGGCGTCGCCGGTGACGGCGTGGGCGTCGGGCTAGCAGTCGGCGTCGGAGTCGGCACGCCGGGGCTGTGCGTCGGCGTCGCACTTGACGTCGGCGACGGCGACGGCCGCGAGGGCATCGTGGTGCTCGTGCCCGAGCAACCCGCGCCCGCAAGGGCGCCGAGCGCAACGAGGAGGAAGCAACCCGCGAAACGTTCATCGTGGAGACCCCGGCGCAGCGAGCGCCGCGCCTTCCGAACGCAACGATGCGCGCCCGCTAGAGACGAAGCGACTCGATACCCTTTTCGGTCGCCGCCGAAACGACCTCCGGGTTTCGTTCCGAGAGACGCGCTCAGCGCAGGCGGCGGAGCGAGTTCTGCGTTAAGGGCGCGACGGGCTGTGTCGCAAGCGTGAGCTGAAAGACCGTCCCGCAATTGCAAACGGCGCTTCCCCCGTACGCGGTGGTTCCGATGAAAACGCCCGGCGAGGGTTCGATCAGGCTAACCGGCGTGCTTCCGTCGGGCGGCCCGGTGAAGGTATGCGGAACGGTGTACGAGTCGCTCGGCGATTCGCACCAAAGATAACCGCCCGGACCGTTGCGCTGCGCCGTTCCGCAAATAGTGCCGTCTTGCGCCACGACCATCGTCGTGGGAATGATGCTGGAGCCGAGCTGAGGGAAACGATGCAAGAGCCGAAAGTTCGAACCGTCGAAGTTCATCGAATAGAGCGTCGGCGCAAACGGCGTGACGTTCGTGCCCGTCCTGCCGGCGGAAAGACCGTAGAGGCGATTTCTCGCAACGACGAGGACGTTTGGGTTGGCACCGTCACCGCCCGAGAACGTGTGGATGATGCGGAAACCCGAACCGTTTGCGTTAACGCTGAAAATCGCTCCGATATTGGGCGGCTGCACCGTCGCGAGGGTTCCGAAGATGCTGCCGCCCGTATAGACGAGCGAGGTCCCGAGCTCGAGCAAACCCTGAGGACAGGGCGCGCTCTCGTTCCCCGCCGGAAGCGTCGCAACGATGCGTACCGCGCCGGTCGGAATGTCGTAGGCATAGATTGCGCCGCAGTCGGGCGTGCTGAGACTTGCGGTCTGGGCGCCGCCGAAGAGCGTCCGCCCGCCGTCGCTCGTCAAGCCCGGATAGATGCCGATCGGGCCGAGCGGGAACTGCGTGAAGCCGAGACCGAGCGTCGTTTGGTTGACCCAAAAAAGCGCGGAGCCCGTCGTGCCGTAGAGGTTCCCATCGGGCCCGACGATCGGCGGACCGGGGAAAGCGAGAGTGGGCGCCGGTGAGCCGCCGAACGAGTACATCGTCTGGCGAACGCCGTCGGGCCGAATGCGAAAGACGCCGCCCTCATCGTAAGGGCCGGCGCTGCCTCCCTCGAGCGCGGTGCCCCAGAGATATTTTCCGATGACGACGACGCCGCTCGGAATCTCAAGGTCCGGCGCGCGATTGAAGCTCGAAACGACGCGGTAGACCCCGAGCGGCGGCGGCAGAACGTCTCCCGCGCTGACGGCCGCGGTCGCGCACAGCGTCAAGCAGACCGAAAGCGGTGCAACGCGTCGCAAAAAACGGACCATGAGAACCTCTCGCTGAGAAGGCACCCGCGACGCGTCGCGCCAGGACATCTCGCTTCGCTCCGGGGATTTGGCGGCATGGCTCCGCAGAGCCGGTTGCCGCGCCTATCACTGTTGTTCGGCACTCCGCTCGCGTTCTTGACCTTTTTGCCGCTCGTGGGCCTCGCCCATGCATACGTCAGCGCGACCTCGCCGCAAGCGAACGCGACGCTCGCGTCGTCGCCGAGTGAGATCAGCGTCACTTTCGACGAGCCGGTCAGCCTCGAATCGCCCGATGCGCTGCTCGCGTGGCCGGCCGGCGGTGCCAACGTCGTCTGCTCGGGCGGTCCGCGCAGCGACCCTGCGAATCCGCGGCGCATCCTCTGCCGGCTCGCCAAACCGCTCGCAAAGGGCGCGTACCTCGTCTCGTGGCGTGTCACTTCGAACGACACGCACGTCGTCCACGGGATCTTTTCGTTCGGAATCGGCGTCGCCGTCCGCGGCGAACACGGTGAAACGCCGTCGCCCTACGATCCCTCGGGCGCGCTCGCGGTGTTGCTTCGCTGGCTGAGCCTAGCAGGCACGGCCGCGCTCGCCGGCGCGCTAAGCTTCGATCGCTTCGTTCTGCAAGCCGGCGCTTTTCCGTCGAGCGCAGGCGCGGCGCTTGCCATCCTGCGGCGACGCTGCCGCTTTGTCGCCCGAGCCGGCTTGATCGCGGCCCTCGTGGGCAGCTTCGGTTCGCTCGACGTCCAAGCGGCCGCCGCGACCGGCAGCACTTGGTGGGGAGCGCTTCCGGCGCTCGCCGCGGTCGCGAGCACATCGCGCTGGGGTTTGGCGTGGTCGGCGCGCGCGCTCGCGCTGCTTGCGGTCGCCGCGCTCACCTGGCGTCGCAAAACGCCGCAGGTCGCGCTCGTGCCGGCAGCGATCGCGCTGCTCACCTTCAGCCTCAGCGGCCACGCCGTCGCCACCGACCAGACGTTTCAGCTCGGATTGCGGGTCTTCGCCGACTGGCTGCACCTTGCCGGCGCGGCGCTTTGGTCGGGCGGGTTGCTGGTGTTCGCCGCGGGCATTCGTCCGGCGCTAAACCTTTTGCGCGACGCCGAACGCGCCGGCTTCGCGCGCACGGCGATCGCACGTTTCTCCGTTCTCGCGGTCGCGTCCGTCGCGACGATCGTTGCGACCGGCGTCTATGCCGCCGCGGTTCAAGTACACGCGTGGCCCGACCTCATCGCGACGGGCTATGGCCGCATCGTCCTCGCCAAAGCAGCGCTGCTCTTGCCGCTCCTGGCGCTCGGCTACGGCCACTATCGTCAGGGCAAGGGCGAGGCCTCGCGCTTCGATTTCGCCGTTAGCGTTGCGTGCGAGGCCGGGCTGCTGCTCGCCGTCATCGGCCTTTCCGCGATGCTCGGCGGCCTCGCGCCGCCTTTCCCCAAGCCTGTACAAATGGAAGAATGACGCTCGAGGCTAGCGGAAAAGAAAGCGCGATGAAACGGGCATTCAGCCTCCTCACAGCCGCTTTCGTCGTCCTTGGGACGTTTGCCGCGGCGACTCCAATCCCCGGAACTTTCGCTCTGCAGGCCGGAACGCCGAAAGCCCACGGCTTCTTGCGAGCTTCCAGCCAGGGCCGCAATCCGCTCGTCCAACAGCTCGACATTTGGATGACGCCGCAAACGAGTTCGGCGCCAATCCTTCGCTATAGCGTCGACATGACGAAGCTGCTGCACCTCATCATCGTCAGCGATGATTTCAAACAGTTCTTTCACGTACATCCCGTGCTGGGCTCCGACGGGCACTTTCGGATCGTCCAGAGTTTCCCGTCGGCAACGCTCTATCACGCCTACGCCGACGCGGAGCCACAAGGCCGCGGTCAACAGGTCTTTCGTTTCGATTTTCCGGTGAACGGCGGTACCGGCGTCGGAACGCGCGCCCTCTCGCCGACCGGAACGACGGTCGCCGCGGGTCCCTACACCGTGACGCTCAGCACGACCACGTTAGCGGCCGGCAAGGACAGCGAGGTCACGGTGCACGTGCGACGCGCCGGCAAGCCGGCGAACGACCTTCACCCGTATCTCGGAGCGCTCGCGCACGCCGTCTTCTTGGATGCGAAGGATCTGACGTACGTTCACGTCCATCCTGGGCCGCTCACGTCGGCAAGCATGCCTTCGATGCCGGGAATGGACGCGGCAATGCCCGGTATGAGCGGCATGGAGATGCCCGCGCTGCCCGACTCCGCCACGACCTCGCCCGACATGGCGCTGCACGTCAGCGTCCATGAAGCCGGAGCGTACAAGCTGTGGCTTCAGTTCCGAGGCGGCTCGTCGCTCTATGTAGCAGCGTTCGTACTGAGCGCGAAGTAGACGAGCCTAACGCCGCACGTCGACGAAAGGGGCCACCGGGTCGTAGGCCCCCCGGTCGCGAATCCTACTTTGTCAACTTTGTTGACGGAAAGGCCGGAGCGTTTTGCTCGCGGCCTGCAAACCTTCCGTACGCGATCCGCCGAGCGAACCGGCGCGCGGTTCCCTCGCGAATCGTCCAGATCGTGATCGCTCCATGGGCCTACGGTCCTACATCCTCGCCGAGACGGTCGTGCTCGAACTTTCCGGCGAGCACGACATTTCCACCGTTCCGCAGATCGAGCCGGAGATCTCGAGCCTAACCGACGGCCGCCGGCGGGTCATCTTCGACCTCGGCAAGTGCACGTACATCGACTCCACCGTGCTCGCCTTGCTCGTGAAGAAGCACCGCATGTTCGGCGACGGCATGCGCGTGGTAGTCCCGGCGACGTCGCAACTGCGACGACTCTTCACCATCACGCAGCTGGATCAGTCGTTCGTCGTCAACGAGACGCTGGCCGAGGCCCTCGAAGCCTAGCCGGTCCTATTGACCCGAACTCGACCCGCCGCTGCCGCTCGAACTCGAGCCGGCGTTCGTATTGCTGCCGGTGTTGCTCGATCCGTTCGTCGTGCCGGATCCATTCGTCGTGCCGGCTGCGCCCGACGTCGTTCCGGGCTGCTGATTGATGATCGTCGTCTTTGAAACGTTCCACGGCTGCCACATCGCGATCGCCACGATCGCGATAAGGACGACGACGGCAATGAGCGCGACGGCTGCCGGGTTGGATGAATTTCGTACGATGATGGGACGGTCTTGCATTAGTTTCTCCCCTTCTTCCGCTACCATGTTTCCGAAAGCGGAGAATCCAAAACAGGACCTTAGTGAGCGGTCGGAATCTCCAACGCCTCGGTCATGGCCGCGTCTTCCGACATCGCCGCGCCGGCGCTCGTTTGACGTTCGAGTTCGTCCGATGGAAGAGCCGCGCGCAGCGCCGCGGAGACTCGCTCGTATTCTTGCAGCTCCGTGCGCTGACGGGGAGCTCCTAACGACGCGAGCCGCACGTCGACGAAACCGAGAAGCCGCGCTGCTTGAAGCAGTTGCTCGACCCGAACCTCCGCTTCAAGGGGCGGCCGCAAACCCGCGACCGCCGCAAGGTGTTGCAAAGCCCAAGCGAGCGCGACCGGCTGTCGCCGTTCGCCGGCAAGTTCGAGGGCTCGAATTGCATACGCTTGCGCTTCGTCGTAGCGGTCCAATGCAATAAGATAGGCAGCGATGTTGGCGAGAGCGACCACGCGAATCGGCTCCAGCCTGTCGTACGGTTCGAGACTACTCTGCGCCAAGCGCAACGCAAGCTCGCGGTTACCCGAGTGGAATTCCGCCTCGGCGAGGTTACCGGCGGAGATTGCCGCGCTTCGTTCGTCTCCCGCGGACCGGAACGTAGCGAGCGCCTTCGCGTAATAGCTGCGCGCCTCTACGTGCTCTCCCGCGAGGGAATGCGCGAACGCGATGTTCTCGAGGACGAAGCCTGCGAGCCGGGTCGTGCCGAGCCTACGCGCGGTGCCAAGCGCTCCGCTCAAAAGCGTCTCGGCTTCGGCGACACGTCCCAGGAAGAGGAGGGCCTGCGCGACGGTGGCCTCTACGCGGACGATTCCACGCTGGTCGCCGAGCGCCCGATAGCGCGCCAGCGCGCGCTCGCCGCAACTCACCGCTACCGCGGCCTCGGCGAAGCGAACTGCCAGGCCGGCCTCCGCGTACTCGAGCAACGCGACCAAGGCTTGCGGCGTCGACTCGTCGACGAGCTCGAGGGCGGCTCGCACCCAGCGCCGGCCATCTTCCAGGGTTACGCTTACCCAGACGGGGCGCAGTGCTCCGGCGAGGCGCTGTCCGAGTTCGACATCGTGCCTGGCGGCGAGCGACCACTCGAGCGCCGTCCGCCAGTTCTCGAGCTCGGCCTCGAACGTCTCCAGCCAGGTGGAGTCTAGCGCGTCGTCGCAGCGCGCATCGAACCGCTCGGCCAATGCGCAATAAGCTCGCGCATGACGGCGCGCGAGCGCCTCGCCCTCGCCGCGTGCGTCGAGCTTTTCGCGCGCGTACCGGCGCGAGGATTCGAGCAGCGCGTAGCGCGGCTCGTTGCGGTCGAGGTCTGCGACGACGAGCGACTTCTCGACGAGCGAAGCGATTCCGTCGAGGATATCGGGCGTACCGGGTTCGCCAGGCTCGCAAACCTCGCTCGCGGCAGCCAGCGTACATCCGCCGGCGAAGATCGAGAGCTGCTCGAAGAGGCGCTGTTCCGCCGGCGAAAGCAGCTCGTAACTCCAGTCGACAAGCGCGCGCATCGTCTGCTGGCGCGGCAAGGGCTTGCGGGTATTGCGAGCGAGAAGCGCGAGGCGCCGGTCGAGGTTTTCGGCGAGTGCTTTGAGCGACAAGGTTCCCATGCGCGCTGCCGCAAGTTCGATCGCAAGCGGCAACCCGTCGAGCCTCCGGCAGATCTCCGCCACGAGCGCCGCGTTCTCGTCGGTTACCGTGAACCGGCTGTCGGTTTGCTCCGCGCGATCGGCGAAAAGAGCGATTGCGCCGAACGCGAGTGCCGCGCTTGCCGTCAATCGCCCCGAGTCCTCCGGCGACGGCGTGTCAAGCGGTCGAAGCCGATAGACTCGTTCCCCAGGGATCTTGAGCGGTTCGCGACTCGTCGCGAGGATTCGTACCTCCGCACACGCTTGCACGATCTCCGTCGCGACGCCGGCTGCGTCCGCAACCACGTGCTCGCAGTTGTCGAGAATGAGAAGCGCAGTCTTTCGCGCGAGGTAACTCAGAAGGTCGTCCAGCGGTAAGCGTCCCGGCGACTCTTCCAAACGCAGTGCGTGCGCGATCGTACTCGCCACAAAGGCTCCCTCGCGAAGCGGCCCGAGATCGACGAACCACACGCCGGCGTGCGCGTCTTCCAGAATCGCGCGGCCGGCTTGCAACGCGGTGCGCGTCTTGCCCACGCCGCCGGGACCTGCGATGGTGACGACGCGTCCCTTGCGCAAGAGCCGGCCGATCTCCGCGACCTCGACCGTGCGACCGACGAAACTCGAAACCTCGACGGGCAAGTTGCTCCTTGCCAACTCGGCGCCGCGCTCCGTACTCCCGCCCGGCGCCGAGCGGCGCCGCGCCAGGGCCGGCCGTTTTGCAGCCGACTCGAGCCGGGCGCGCTCCTCGGCCGAGAGCCTTAATCCGTCAGCCAGGAGCGCGACCGTGTCGCGGTAGGGAGCGCGGCGCAACCCGCGCTCGAGCACGCTGATGCCTCCCGGACTCATGCGCGCGCGCTCGGCGAGCGCTTCCTGTGAAAGGCCGGCAGCCAGGCGAAGTTCGCGCAACACTTCGCCGAACGAAGCGGGCCGCTCGTCATTTGCGAGGCCTCGCGCTTGCCCCATGCCGCCAGACTTCTGCAGCGCTCGCTACCCGTCCGCCGCACAACTGTTCGAATAAGCCGTTCGAGTGTCGCTGGGCCGGCACGCCCCGCTGAGGCACAATCGCGGACGTCTCACCCTTCACGGAGGTTTACATGGCTAACCTAGTTGCTGCGTGCTACCGCCCCAAATCCGACGCCGAGCGCAGCGCCCTCACCCTTTCTTGGAACTTCGTCCCGAGCACGCGCGTGCGCACGCGTCGAGATCTCTTGTCGTGATACGCGAATTCCGCGGCGGGCGGGCACTTTGGCTGCGCCCCCGCGTCTCGGTCGCCGTCCTGTGTCGTGCCGCCACCGCGCTCGCTTTTGGCGCCCTGCTCTGCTGCGCGATCGCTTTTCTCAGACGGCCTGACGCGCTCGTGCGACTGATGGCGATTCCGTCGGCTCTCCTCCTTCTCGTCAGCGTGCTGCTTGCCGTCTCGCTGGTTTGCGCCGGACAGTGGTACACGCATCGCGTCTTTAAGGAAGAGGACTTCGTGCGCCACAATGAAGTCGGCGGTTTTATCATCGCCGTCGCGGGATCGCTTTACGGCGTGGTCCTGGGCTTCCTCACCGTGGTCGCGTGGCAACATTATTCCGACGCAAGCCAGCTCGTCGCGCTGGAGTCCGCCGCGGCAGTCGACGCGTGGCACGTCGCGCTCGGTTTGCCTGCCGAGAAGCGCGCTCGCGTTCGAGACGACCTTCTTCGCTACGCGCATCTCATGGTCGACAACGAATGGCCGCAGATGCGCGTCGGGAAGTTCGACGAGCCGAGCGGAATCCTCGCCATGGACGCGCTCGACGCTACGGAAGATTTCGTTCCGGCGAACCTAGGCCAATCCAACGCGCAAGCCGCGACGTTGCAGCAGCTCGGAGTTCTCCACGACGTACGGCAGCGGCGGCTTTCCGACAACGCGAGCGGTATCTCCACGTTCGAGTGGCTCGTTCTACTTCTCGGCGCGGTTTGCGTGATTTGCTTCTGTTGGCTCTTCGGTGTCGCCAATCAAGGCGTACATCTCTTGATGACGGCAGCCGTCACCGTCATTGTCACGTCGACGTTGATCCTGCTCTTCGAACTGCAATATCCGTTTCGCAGCAACATCGGTGTCCCGGCCGGCGACTGGGTCGCGGTTATCGATCACATTCGTTCGATGCAGACCGGCACGCTCATGGACATGCGAATGTAGTTATCGAGTCAGCTCGCGCGTTCGAGCATCTCGTGCATCGGCGGAAGATCCCCGGGATGGCCACCACGGTGCAGCCAGCGAACGCGCCCGATGCCATACTCATCTCTGCCGCTTTGCGAGCTTACCGAGCAGTTCTTCGTGATTTCGGGTCACCCGTTCGTCGAGTCGGTCGACGCGGCGCTCGAGACGGCCCAAACGATCGTCGACGCCCTCGAAGCGCTTGTCGATCCCATCGAAGCGCTTGTCGATCCCATCGAAGCGCTCGTCGATCGCCTCGAAGCGCGCATCGACTTTCGTGAAGGCAAACGCGACCGCCTCAAAACCAAAGGTAACCGCCTCCTGCAGGCTGTCGATCTTGGCCAGGAGCAACTCGCCGGTTTTCTCGTCCATCTTACCGATCTTTCACGACGCGGACGAGGTTCGACAAGCACCCGTGAGCCGACCTACGCCGACCTACGGCTGCAGCCTAGGTTCTTTCGCGCGGCTCCGGAGTTCTGCCATTTCGCCGGGCGTAAACAGGCGCGTGCCGGTGATGAAGCGGACGTCGTCCGCGGCTTCGAGCGAAAAGCTGCCGCTTTGCGACGGCACGACGTCGACGATGAACTGCGTTTTGTCTTCCCACTGCTTCAGTTGCGCGCCACCGATGTAGAACGGACAACCCTCGATCTCGCCGAGCAGCACGTCGTGCGAGCCAATGCGAAAGTCCGACTGGCTGAAGCACATCGGCGCCGAGCCCTCGCAGCATCCTCCCGACTGATGAAAGACGAGCGGCCCGTGGCTCGCCTTCAGCTGCCGCACGAGGGCGGCAGCCGAGGGCGAGAAGACCACGCGCTCCACCATTGCGGTCTTAGAAGAGTCCGACCGGCTTGGTGCTGTAGCTGACCAAGAGATTCTTCGTCTGCTGATAGGCTTCGAGATCCATCTTGTGCGTTTCGCGACCGAAACCCGATTGTTTGTAGCCGCCGAACGCCGCGCCGGCCGGATACACGTGATAGCAGTTCGTCCAAACCCGGCCGGCCTGAATTTCGCGCCCGAGGCGGTATGCGACGGTGCCGTTCCGGCTCCACACTCCGGCGCCGAGCCCGTACAGCGTGTCGTTTGCGATCTCGATCGCGTCCTCAATCGTCTTAAACTTCGTGACCGAAAGGACTGGTCCGAAGATCTCCTCTTGGAAGATTCGCATCTTGTTCGTTCCGACGAAGACCGTCGGCTTGACGTAGTTGCCGTTTTCCACGTCGCTGTCGACTTGGGCCCGCTCACCGCCGGTGACGCACTTCGCGCCTTCTTGCTTGCCGATATCGATGTAGCGGAGAATCTTGTCGAGCTGTTCTTTCGAGGCTTGCGCGCCCATCATGGTCGCCGGGTCCAAGGGATTGCCGACTTTGATCTTCTCTACGCGCGCGATCGCTCGTTTCATAAAGGCGTCGAAAATCGACTCTTGGATCAAGGCTCGCGAGGGACACGTGCACACTTCGCCCTTGTTGAAAGCGAACAGGGTGAAGCCTTCGAGTGCTTTATCGAAATAATCGTCGTCCTGCTCCATGACGTCGGCCATGAAGATGTTCGGCGACTTCCCGCCGAGTTCGAGCGTCATCGGAATGATGTTCTCGGATGCGTACTGCATGATCAAACGCCCGGTCGTCGTCTCGCCGGTGAACGCGACCTTCGCGATGCGCGGATTCGCAGCTAACGCCTTACCGATTTCGGAGCCCTTCCCGTTGACGACGTTCAAAACGCCCGGGGGGAGGATGTCGCCGATTAGGCTCATCAAGACCATGACGCTGAGCGGCGTTTCGGACGCCGGTTTGAGCACGACGCAGTTTCCCGCCGCCAGTGCCGGGCAGAGCTTCCAGGCGGCCATCAGCAGCGGGAAGTTCCAGGGGATGATCTGGCCGACGACGCCGAGCGGTTCGTGGAAATGATATGCGACCGTCTCCTCGTCGAGCTGCGTGATCGAGCCCTCTTCGGCGCGTAAACAAGCGGCGAAGTAGCGGAAGTGATCGGCTGCAAGCGGCACGTCGGCTGCAAGCGTTTCACGAATGGGTTTTCCATTATCCATCGTCTCGATGCGCGCCAAGAGTTCGACGTTGGCGTCGATCCGGTCGGCGATTTCGTTCAGCAATCGAGCGCGAACGGCCGGCGGGGTTTTTCCCCACGCCCGCTTCACCGCGTGAGCTGCGTCGAGCGCCAGCTCGATGTCTTCGGGACTCGAGCGCGCGATGTCGCACAGCGGCAGCCCATTGATCGGGCTCGTATCGGTGAAGTAGCGTCCCTTTACGGGCGCGACCCACTTGCCACCGATGAAATTGTCGTAATGGGCCCGCAAACCATTGTGTTCGCGAGCAAACTCGATTGCGTCTTGGAAGAGATCGCGCTTGGCGATCAAGGTGCTAGTCAAGAGTTTACCCTCCTCAGGTTGACTCGTGCTAGCAGCGTACCGGCCCCGAGTGAACGAGCCGAGAAGAGTAGGGGAAGATTCTCAGGTTCCGTTCCCTCGAAGTTCACACCGGCAGGCTAGGATGGTTCGGTCCGTAATCCGTTTCTTAGTGAGGCAATCATGACAACCACCTTAGCCGCACCCACTTCATCGACGAGCCGCACGACAAAAGCGGTTCCGCGGACGATGAAGGCCGCCGTCGTGCGGGAATTCGGCAAGCCCCTCGCGATCGAGGAGCGGCCCGTGCCGGTCCCCGGGCCCGGCGAACTCTTGGTCGAGGTCGTCGCCTGCGGCGTCTGCCACACCGACCTGCATGCCGCCGACGGGGACTGGCCGGTCAAGCCGAAACCGCCCTTCATTCCGGGCCACGAAACGGCCGGGCGAGTGGTCGCCGTCGGATCGGGGGTCACCGCCTTCAAACCGGGCGACGCAGCCGGAATCGCGTGGCTGCACGATGCGTGCGGCACGTGCGAATTTTGCATCACCGGCTGGGAAACGCTGTGCGCGGCCCAGCACGACAGCGGTTACAGCGTCAACGGCGGCTTCGCGCAGTACGCGATCGCCACGGCGGCGTACGCTGCGCGCCTTTCACAAGACGTCGACTTCGTGCGGATGGCGCCGATTCTGTGCGCCGGCGTCACGACCTACAAAGGGATCAAGGAGACCGAAGCTCGCCCCGGCGAGTGGATTGCGATCTCCGGACTCGGCGGTCTCGGACACGTCGCCGTCCAGTACGCAAAAGCGATGGGCCTCAACGTCGTCGGGCTCGACATCACCGACGAAAAGCTTGCGCTGGCACGTTCGGTGGGCGCGGACGTTACCGTCAACGCGCTAAGCACCGACGCCGCGAAGCAAGTCTTGGAAGCAACGCACGGCGGAGCCCACGGCGTCTTGGTGACGGCGGTTTCGCCCTCAGCCTTCGCTCAAGCCCTCAAGTTCGTGCGCAGCAAAGGAACGGTCGCGCTGTGTGGTCTTCCGCCGGGAAGCTTTGAAACCCCGATCTTCAACGTCGTCCTCAAGCGCATCACCATTCGCGGATCGATCGTCGGAACGCGCAAGGATCTGGCCGAAGCGATCGCATTCGCCGAAGCCGGGAAAGTCCGCGCGGACGTCCACACGACGAAGCTCGAAGACATCAACCGCGTCTTCGCGGATCTCAAAGCCGGCAAAGTCGAAGGCCGCATGGTCCTCGATTTGGCCTAGCCATTGAGACTGGCAGTCGCTAAGCGCCGACCGAGGTCTCGGACTCGGGCGGCGCGGCGATGCCGGCATCGAGCGCTGAACGTTGTTGGGCGGCCTTCGTGTAGACGCGCAATTCGGCGATGTCGCGGGGAAAGATCAGGCCGAGCGTCCAGTCGAGGGTCACGCGGAAGCGGCGGTCGAGTCCCGGGAGTCGCGCCAGATAGTACGTGCGCCACAAAAACCAGGCGAGAAATCCGGTGATCAGATACTTCCCGCGTAAGCCCGCGACGGCGCGGCGCGCGCCGAGCGAGGCCATGATGCCGATCGCTTCGTAGCGGAACGGTTTCGTCGGTTTGCCGCGGAGCGTAGCGACGATGTTCGCGGCCAGGACCGGCCCTTCGCGAATCGCGTACTGCGCGGTCGCCGCGTACGTTCCCCCGTGCGGATCGGGGATCGAGGCGCAGTCGCCGATCGCCCACACTCCGGGCTGGCCCGGTACGGACATATCCGGGTTCGTCCTGATCGAACCGCCGCGCCCCGTGCCGATCGACAGACCGCCGACGAAGGGCGAAGGGCGCACGCCGGCGCTCCAGACGATCGTGTTCGCCTCGATCCGACGGCCGTCTTTGAGCGTTAACCCGCGTGCGTCGGCGCTGTCGACGAGCGCGTTGAGCATGACGACGACGCCGCGACGCTCGAGTTCGCGCGCGCTGTACTCACCCATGCCCGCTTGCAAATCGGGCAGCAGTTTCGCGCCTCCCTCGACGAGGATCACTTCGATCTCGTGCGGGCCGATCGAGCGATAGAACTTCGTGATGCTCCGGAAGAAATCGACCATTTCGCCGGCCGCCTCGACGCCGGTGAATCCGCCGCCGACGAAAACGAACGTCAACAAGCGTTTGCGCTCGAGCGCGTCGTTCGCAACGTCCGCGAGTTCGAGCATCGCGATCACGTGGTTGCGTAGCCGGTCGGCGTCTTCGAGGGTCTTCAGCGGCAGCGCGTGCTCCGCAACTCCCGGCAAATTGAACGTCGAGGTCACGGCGCCGACGGACAGCACGAGCTGGTCGTAGCTCAGCCGCATCTCGGTTCCCAGCAGCGCGTGTTCGACGACGACGGTGCGCTGCTCGAGATCGAGCGAGCGCACGTCGGCGAGAACGAAGCGCGCCCGGCGCAGCTGCGCGCGCAGCGGCGTTGCGACGTGCCGCGCCTCGAGGTTGCCGGAGCTCACTTCGGGCAACATCGGCGTGAACACCGAAAAGTTCTCACGGCTCACGACCGTGATCGCGGCCTCCTCCGGCCGGAGGAGCCGCTCGAGCTTCCGTGCCGTCGTGAGGCCGGCGAAGCCGCCCCCTAAAATCAGAATCTCTGCAGGCATGTCCTCACCAAGGATGCCACAGCAGGCCGAGCCAGACGACCGCAAGGGTCGCAAGCAGCAGCCCGAGTGCGATCGTCGCGAAACGGATGCCGAGCGACGACTTCATGCGGCGCGAATCCGCGCACGCAGATATTCACCCACGGTGGCCGCCTCGTTCGCCTGGAGGGGGGCCGGAGAGGGCGTGAGGCGGGCGATGTCCCAGCGTTCGTCGTCGCCGGCACCGAAGTAGCCGTCCTCGACGGCCGCTTCGGCGTGGGTCATCACCGACGCGGCCTCAACCTCGATGGCGTAAAACGCGCAGAGCCGCGCCGTCACGGTGCACAAGGCCGAGATGAGGTCCTCGCGCAGCGGAAACAGGCCGAAGTCGTCGGGACGCGCAGCCTGCATGCACGCGACGGCGATTCCCGCGGCAAACGAGTTGCGGCCGCGGGTATGGGCCGCATAAGGCGATTCGCCGCCCGGTCTGAGGCGGCGCATGTTCGCGCGCAGGTCGTTCGTTTCGCAGACGATCGGGACGCTCTCGGCGTCGAGTGCAACACAGAGGTGGTAGGCCGGGTACACCGTCGCGTAGTTTCCACCGGACCAATGCAGGTAGACGCGCTCGAGCGGACCTGGCGGAAAGGCCGGAGACCATTTAGGGAGCCGCGCCCCATGAGCGCGAAGGCCAGCATCGTGCACGATCAGACGAACCTTACCTCAGCCGGAGACGCCTTCCCGTCGGCTGCTCCGCCGCGCCCGGCGCCGTTCGAGGGCGAATACCTTCCGCCGGAGCAGCCGGCGCCTCGCAAGGAGAGCGGCTGGAAGAAGAGTGCGGGACCCGCGGTCGTCGGCCTCGGCCTGCTGCTTGCGAAGTTCAAGTCCGTGCTGTTCTTGCTGCTCAGCTTTAAGTGGTTCCTGATCGGCTCGAAGGTCTTATTCAGTTCGTTTACTTTCCTCGCCTCGATCTGGTTTTATTCGCTCTTCTTCGGCTGGCCGTTTGCCGTCGTGTTCGTGCTGTTGATCCTCGTTCACGAACTGGGCCATGCTGCGTTCATGCGGATCTTCGGCGTCCCGGCAAGCATGCCGTATTTCATCCCGGGCTTCGGCGCGCTCATCACGATGAAAGGCCGGCCGGCATCGTCGCTGCAGGAATCCTACATTGCGCTCGCCGGGCCGCTCATGGGCACGGTTGGTGCGCTGGCCTGCTACACCTACGGCGAAGCGACGCAAAGCAATTTTTGGATCGCCGCGGCCTACACGGGCTTCTTCCTGAACCTCTTCAACCTGTTCCCGGTCATGCCGCTCGACGGCGGCCGCGTCGTCGGCGCGATCTCACCGCGGATCTGGATTTTCGGCCTCGTTGCACTGATCGTGGCCGCCTTCGCCTTCCAATGGTTCAACCCGTTGCTGGTCGTGCTCGTCCTACTGGGTCTTCCGCAGGTTATCAAAGCGTGGCGCGGTCAAATCGACCCGCATTACTACTCGCTGACGACGATGCAACGTGGAGGCATCGCCGCAGCCTACTTCGCGCTGATGGGCTTCCTGATCGTTGCAATGCTCGAAACGCACGTGGCGGTATAACGCACCTCGAAGGCGGTCGACCCGCGCGGCGCGGCGAGGATTGCGGGGCTAGTCCCGAGTAGGGCGTCCGTATGAGCGAACGGCATGCGATCCTCGGGGCCGGCGGCATCGGCGGTTTGATGGGAGCCCTCCTGGGCGCGGGCGGTGACGAGGTAACGCTCGTCGTGCGCGCGGCGACGGTCGCCAAGTATCCCCCGGAGGTGACGCTGCGGCGTCCGGACGGATCCGAAGTGAAAGGGCCCGTGCGGGTGACGAGCAGCCTTTCGGCCGGGGAGCGCGTCGACGTGCTGTGGGTGACGACGAAAGCACTCCAACTCGACGATGCGTTGCGTTCCGTCGAAGGCGTTCGCCCGCGCTGCGTCGTGCCGCTGCTCAACGGGCTCGACCATCTTGCGAAACTCGAGGAGCGGTTCGGCGCGGCTGCGGTCATCCCGGGGACGATCGGCGTGGAAGCGGAACGGCTCGCGCCGGGGCTGATCCGGCAAGGCAGCCCGTTCAACATCTTGCGTCTGGCGGAACGAGGCCGTCCGCTGCTCGCAGCGACGGCGGAAATGCTCGCGCGCTTCGGGGTCACCGTCGAATTCGTGGCCGACGAGAAGACGCTGATGTGGGGCAAGCTCGTTTTTCTCGCACCCTTCGCGCTGGCGACCGCCGCGAGCGGCGAACCGCTCGGCTTCATCCGCGAGCATGCGGAATGGAACGATCTGATGAACGCGGCCGTCCACGAGGTCGCGGCGGCGGGAAACGCGGAAGGCGCGAGGCTCGACGCGGCCGGCGCCGTCGGTCTCTTGAAGGGCGGCCCGCCGGGGATCAGCAGCTCGATGGCGCGCGACCTCGCGGCCGGCAACGAGCCGGAACTCGACGCAATCGGCGGGACGGTGGTGCGCGCCGCGGACCGTCACGCAGTACCCGTTCCGGCGCTGCGCGAGCTGATGCGGCGCGTGCGCGACCGCGTCGCGCACGGCGCCGCCCGTTAGTTTTCCGCTCCGCGACTTCGAGGCATACTATGCGGCGGGCGCCGCCTACCTGGACGGCACCGATCCGTACGGAACGATGCTGTGGACGTACGAGCAAAATCTCCCCGGCGTCGATGCGCGGCACGTCGAACTGCTGCCGTTCGTCGGACCGCCGTACTCGCTGCCGCTGTGGGGATTGCTCGCGCACCTTCCGTTCGAGGGCGCTCGACTCGTGTGGGCGATTGTGTTGGGCGCTGCGTTCGTCGCTTTCGTTCTCGCGAGTCTGAGACTCGCCGGCGGACGCACGACGCGCTTCGACCTTGTGGCGGCCTTCGCGCTCGCAGCCGGGTTCGGGCCCCTGACGAGCGCGCTTGCGCTCGGCCAAGTTGCGCTCGTTGCATGCGCGGGAATCGCCGGCTCCCTGCTAGCGCAGCGGCGCGACTCGCGCGCAGGCGCATTCGCGGGCGCGTTGCTCGCCGCTTTGCAGCCGAACCTCGCGGTCGTCCTGCTCGCGCAGCTCCGCGAGCGCCGCGCGGCGCCGGCGCTCGGCGCTGCCGCGCTCGTTGCGGCGGCGGCCGGCCTTTGGGCGGCCGGCAGCGGCGCGTTCGCCCGATACCTCGCAACGCTGACGGCGCACGCAGCGGCCGAACGTTTCATCGCCATTCAGACGACGCCCGCAGCAATCGCTTTCGCGCTCGGTGCATCCGAGCCGGCCGCGCAAGCCCTGGGTGTTGCGCTCGCCCTTGCTGCCGTCGGCATTCTCGTAGTGCAACTGCTATCGCAGCGCTACGATGTACTAGCGGGCACCGCGCTCGCGTGCGCGGCACTCCCGTTCGCCCTGCCGTTTTCGCACGAAGCCGATTTAGCGCTTGTCTTCTTCCCCGCCGTTCTCTGCCTGCGCCGCGCGCGAGGGAGCGCGTGGCTGGCGGCGTTGACCGGAACGTTGCTCGTTGCCCTCAACTGGCTCGACTTCGCGCAGCGTACGACGCCGCTCGCGACGACCCTGGCCCTCGCGCTCTGCGCGGCCCTTGGCGCACTCGCACTCGGGCGCGAGGGGCTGGCGGGGATGCCGCGGCCGACGCTCGCGCTCGTCCCGCTCGCAACGTTCGCCGCAGTTGCCGGCGCGTGGACGATGTCCACGGCTCACCCGCTGCCGGTTTGGCCCGACGCGCTTCCCGCTGACTTTCACGCGACGCTGATCGACTCGGCGGCGCGCGTTTGGCATGACGAACAGGTTTTCTCGGGACTCGCCGCGCGCAATCCGTGGTCTGGATTTCTACGGCTGCTTTCGCTGTTGGGCTGCGTGGCGCTTTGGGCCGCGGCGAGCTTCGCGCTGACCGAACCCGCTAGCGCGCTTCCGACGCCGAGCTCGGAACCGCTTTCCAGTCCGCGTCGACGGCCGGCGGCAAGTGATCCATCTTGTTGAGGAACATCGCGAGCTTCCAGATGTCGTCGTCGCTGAGGGTCGCTCCGAACGAGGGCATCGCCGTGAACCGAATGCCGTGTTTGATCTTCCAGAAGCTCTCGGCGAGCGGATCGTCCTCGACGCCGTCCTTCGCGAGCATCGGCGCGTGGATGTAAAAGCCTTGCGCCAGCTTTGAGGGCTTCGCATCGGCCGCGCCGTGACAGACCGCGCAGTTCGAGGCATAGAGGTGCATGCCGTCCATCAAATTTGCGTCGCTGAGCGGGAGCGGGTTTTGGAGACCCTTCGTCTCCCGATCGAGCGTCGCGTGCAGCGAACGGTTCGCAGCCCACTTCTCGAGCGCGCTCGGCTTCGCGTCCGCGTTTGCCGGCACGAGCCCGAGCTGAATCGCCGCGAAACCGGCCGCCACGATGAAGGCGAGCGTGAAGACGATCCCATTGATGAAGTTGCGCATCGCCTAGATATCCACGTCGAGAAAATTATCGAACGGCGCGACCGGATTCGGGTGGTAATTCCGCAAGTCGTCGTTGTAGGCGTAGGTTTCGCGGCGGGCGTCGAGGATCACGGTCGGGACATCCTTATAGACTTGCTCTTGCACGAATTTTACGTACGGGTAGCGCTTCTCGAAGCCGTACAGCACTTTGGCGGCGTCCATGGCCGCGGTCGCTTTGACGTTGCACCAGCGGGGATCGTTCTGCCCATTCGGAGGGAATCGGTAACAGGCGTAGAGGTTGGACATGTCCTCATTGGGATCGGACCCCCAAGCGAAGTTCACGACGTCGAACTTGCCGCCGTAGATGATCCCGCCTTCCGCAACGGGCGCGAAGAACTGGGACGAGAGATACCGCTTGACGGAAAAGTCGACGCCGATCTGCTTCCACCAACCGCGGATCAGCTCGATCTGCGTGTCGGTGTCGGGGCTTCCCGTCGAGGACGCGTAGTTCAGGCTCAGCCGCAGGCCGTTCTTCACGCGCACGCCGTCGGGGCCGCGCTTCCAGCCGGCCGCATCCAAGATCGCGTTCGCCTTGGCCAGATCGAAGGGTACGAGCGGCAGTTTCGCGTCGTACGCACTGGCCGGCGTGACGGGCGATTCCGACATGATGTACAGATCGTTACGGAGCTTCTTGTTGAGATATTCGCGATCGGTCGCGTAGCGGAGGGCTTCGCGCACCGCCGGGTCCTGCATCACCGGATGGGTCAGATTGAAGTCCATGTGATCGAAAAAGTAACTCGGCGTCAGCAGCAGGTTGACGTTCGCGATCGTCTTCAGCTGCGGCACGAAGTGCGGAGGAACGGTGACCCACAAATCGAGCTCGTGCGTACGCATCTCCTCGAGCACGACGTTACGGTCTGGAATGATTTTGAAAGTGATCCGCTGCAGCTTGGGCATGCCGCGGAAGTAGAGGGGGTTCGGCACCATCACGACGGAGTCGCCGCGCTTCCAGACCTCGTACTTGAACGGTCCGATCCCGACCGGCAGCGCATTGTAGGGCGCGTTGTTCAGGTTCTTCAGACCCTTGAGCAAATGCTTCGGTAAGAGGCACGGGTTCGCGCCACCCGAGCTGAAGAACGTGACCGCGAACGACGAGTAGCCCTTCGTGAGATGGTAGATCACCGTGTACTTGTCCGGCTCGTCGATCTTCGCGATGAGGTCCCAACCGTCGCGGCTCACGACGTCGTTCGCCGGATTGAGCACTTGCTGCGTCGAGAAGACGACGTCGTCGGCGTCGAACGGCACGCCGTCCGACCACTTCACGCCCTTGCGGATGTGCCAGGTGATCGTCTTGCCGTCGGGACTGATACCGCCGTTCGCTTGCGAAGGCACCTCGGTCGCGAGTTCCGGGACCGTCGCGTTGCCCTTCGAATCCGTCTTGATGAGATAGGCCTGCGTCAGGTTGCCGAGATAGGTCTCCGTGCCGCTCGAGTGCGTGAGCGGATCGAGCCCCTGGATGTCTTCGGCCGAGGCGAAGCGCAGCTCGTGCGGCGTCGTGTACGCGTGCCGCGTCGTTCCGGCCGGTCCTGAGGCGACCCGCGTGCACGCGGCAAGCACCGCGAGCGCCGCAGCCAACGTGACAATCTTACGCACTTCGAGTGCTCCTTGCTTAATCGACTCTTCGAGGGCGGCTGAGCGGCTTAAATGTCGACGTTCATGAAGTCGTCGAACGCGCTGACCGCGTTCGGATGGAAACCCTTGAGGTCGCTGTTCGTCGCGAAGACGTCTTCGTTAATATTCAAAACGAAGGTGGGCACGTCGGCGACGATCTGCTCCTGCACGATATCGTCCAGCAGCTTTTGCTCGGGCAGATCGTAGGTGAGCTTGAAGCGGTCCAAGGCGGCTTGCGCCGTCTTGTTGCACCAGCGCGGTACGTTCTGACCCTTGGGCGGAATGCTCTCGCAGCCGTAGATGACCGACATGTCCCCGCTCGGGGCCGGGAACCACGAGAAGATCGCGAGGTCGAACTTCCCACCGTATAGGATCCCGCCGTTCTGATACTCGGCGAAAAGCAAGGCCGGATCGTAGTTCTTGCGCTCGAGGTCGACGCCGATCGATTTGTACCAGCCGCGGATCAGCTCGATCTGCGTATCGGTATCGGGGCTGCCCGTGTTCGAAGCTAGCTCGACCGTGAGCGTTTGCCCGTTTTTCTCACGATAATCGCCGCTCGCTTTCTTCCAGCCGGCTTCGTCGAGCAACGCCGCGGCCTTCGCGAGGTCGAAGGGCGACGTCTTGATCTTCGGGTCGAAGAACGGGCTGGCGGACGACCAGGTACCGTCCTGCACGACGCCGAGCCCGTGACCGACTTTATCTTTGAGCGTCTCGCGATCGATTGCCAGCGCGAGCGCGCGCCGCACGCGGACGTCTTGCAGAATGGGCCGCGAAGTGTTGAAGTCGATGTGCCCGTAACCGTAGCTCGGCTGCCGGAGAACGTTGAGGTTGTGCAGCGATTGCAGGCGCGGATAATACGCGCGCGCGGCATTCGGCCACATGTCGATTTCGCCCGTCTGCAACTGGACGAAAATCGTGTCTCGGTTCGGGATGATCCTGAACTCCACGTGCTTGAGCTTTGGCTGGCCGCGGAAGTAGTACGGGTTTGCCTCGAGGATGACGCGATCGCCGCGGCGCCACTCGACGTAGCGGAACGGCCCGATGCCGACGGGCTTGGAGTTGTAGGGGTCGGTATTGACGTCGGCGCTGTGCTCGAGGAGATGCTTGGGCACGATGCACGGATTGGCGCCCGCGCTTCCGTAGAACGTCGGCAAGAACGGCGAATACGGCTGCTTCATCCGGAAGACGACCGTGTATTTGTCCGGCTCTTCGATCTTGTCGATGCGGTCGTAGCCCTCGCGGCTGATGACGAGCGTTTTGGGGTCGAGCACGAGCTTCGTCGTGAAGACGACGTCGTCGCCGTCGAACGGCACGCCGTCGGACCACTTCACGTCTTTGCGCAAATGCCAGGTGATCGTTTTGCCGTCGGCCGAGATCCCACCGTTGGCTTTGCTCGGAACGACCGTCGCTAGTTCCGGAATGGGCTTGTTGTCGTGGTCGTACTTAACGAGCCAGGCCATCGTCAGCGAGGCCATGCGGCTCTCGACGAGCTGCTGCACGAACATCGGGTTGAGCGACGTGACGTCGCCGACGTCGCCGATGCGCAGGGTATGCGGCTGCGTGTAGGCGTTCTTGCGCGTCTCGTCGGCGGCGCGCGCGTGCTGCACGCCGAGCGTCGACGCAACGGCCAGCGCCGCAAGCAAAGCAGCGGCCAAAACGGGCCGAGTCGGGGGCCTTCTAAATCGAGTAATCTTGCGGATTCCAGAAGGGCGAGATCACGGGCGACGGCGTGTAGCCCTTGAGATCGGTGTTGTAGATTTCCGGCTCCAGCCGGTAGAACAGGACGATCGAGGGGACTTCGCCCGCGAAACGCTGCTGCTCGATGACGAAGTCTTTCTTGCGGCGCTTGGGATCGACCGTCGAGAGCTCGTCGTCCATCGACTTCGTCGCGATGGCGTCGTTCCAAAACAGCGCGTTTTGTCCCTTGGGCGCCAGGTTGTGCCCGGAGTAGATGGCGCTGTCGTCCGGATCGGCAGCGCCGCCCCAGGCGAAACCGGCCACGTCGTAGTGGCCGCCCTGCAGCGTCCCCTTCGCCGTGTTGTCGAAGAACAGCGCGGACGGAACGTTTTTGACGGAGACCTCGGCACCGGCGTCGTGCCATTCGCGCTGGATGAACGCTTCGATCGCTTTGTTGGTGTTGTTCTCGCTCGCGACCGAATAGTTGAAGGCGAGACGCTGACCGTTCTTCACGCGGATGCCGTCACGTCCGACGCGCCAGCCGTCGGCGTCGAGCATCGCCTTGGCGCGCGCCAAGTCGAAAGGCCAATGCGGCGTATCGTTGGTCCAGCCCCACGAGATCTTGGGCGAAAGCGCCGTGTCGGTCATGTCGCCGAGACCGAAGGCGATCTTGTTGCGGATCGCCTGCCGGTCGGTCGCGAGCGCCAGCGCGCGCCGCAGCTGCGGGTCGTTGGCGAAGAGCGGGTTCTTCAGGTTGAAATCGACGTGGTCGTAGGTGAAGACGTGGACCGGATCGCCGATCGTCCCGGGAATGTCGTGGAGTTGCGGCCACATGTTGGCGCCGACGTGGACCGCCATGTCGATCTCGTGCGTGCGCACCTGATTGATGAGCGTGTTCTCGTCGGGCAGAATCTTGAAGACGACTTCGTCGAGCTTCGGCTTGCCCATGAAGTAGCCGTCGTAAGCCTTGAGCACGACCTGCGAGCCGCGGTCCCAGCGATCGACCACGAACGGGCCGCTGCCGATCGGCTTATTGTTGTAGTCGGCGGTGTTGAACGAGCCTTTCTTGTCGTTGTACTTCTCGAGCAAGTGGGCCGGCAGAATCGGCGCATTGCCATTGACGCCCCAGAGCTGCTGCAAGAACGGCGCGTAGACGCGCTTCATGTGCACGACCGCGACGAGCGGGTCCGAGCAGTCGATGCTCGCGATGTCCTTGTAGCCGTCGGTGGTCACGCCGTTGTTGGCGGGGTTCATGACGGCTTTCCAGGTGAACTCGAGGTCGTGACAGGTCAGCTTCTCGCCGTCGTGCCACGTGATGTTGGGCCGCAACTTGTACTTCAGCGTCAGACCGTCGGGGCTGACGTCGCCGTTCTGGAGCGTCGGAATCTCGGAGACGGCGTCGGGCACGGGACGGGCCTGGTCGTCGTAGCGCACGGTGTACGAGTAGATGAACATCGACAAGTCGCCGGCCGCGCCGTTCGCGGCCAGGAACGGGTTCAGCCCTTTGGGATCGACCGACTCGCCGAAGACGAGGCGCCCGTGATGCGTCCAAGGGTTGCTGTTGGCTTGCTGTTCGTCGGCGGTCTGCGTCTTCGTACAGGCGGCCGCCAGCAGGGCGACGAGCGCGAGGCTCGCGGCCCTACGCATGCGAGTAGGCCAGGCCGGAAAGCCCGGCCAGGGCATCGAGTTCATCCATGCCGTCCGCTACTGCGTCGCGGCCCGGAGGACCTATCCGGACCCGGTCCGGCGACCTACGGACGCATCTTGGTGACGTCGTAGTTGGCGCCCAGCGCGAAGAGATACGCCTGCTCCGCTTGGCGCAGCGTGTACACGGCATTGACCTGGGCGACGAGCGCCTGGGTCAAGCCGACCTGCGCGTTGAGCAAAAGCGGCAGGGTCGTCACGCCGGCCCGGTACTGCGCCTGGGTCGCCTGCAAGACGACGAGGGCCGTCGTGTAGCCGACGCGCGCCTGATCCAGCGCGGCGCTCGCGCTCACGAGGTTCGAGAGCGATTGCTTCACGTTGAGCTGCACGGTGAGCAGCGACGTCTGGAGGTTCGCCGCGGCGATGTCGAGCTGCGCTTTGGCTTGGGCCGAGTCGGCCGCGCGCACGCCTTGGTCGAAGAGCGGCAGGTTCAAGGCCGCGCCGATGCTGCTGCTGTTGCGGAACGCGCCGCCGCCGGGATTGGTCGAAGCGGTCCCCGTGAATCCGTTCGCGGTGAAGGTTGGGAAGTTCGTGAGACGCGCTTCCTTGAGCGCGTACTGCGCCGAGGTGTACGACTGGACCGAGCCGGCATAGTCGGGCCGCAGCTCGAGCGCGCGTTTGATCGCGACGTCGTAGGGCTGAATCGGAACCGTCGTGATCGGGCTGTTGGTGAAGACGGGCGCGTCGTCGATCGGCTGCACGTCGTAGCGCGCATCGAGCCCGAGCGTGTTGGCGAACGAGGCCTGCGCCGCGAGTTCCGCGCCCTGCGCCTGGATCAGCGCGAGCCGGCCCTGCGCGGTTTGCACCTGCGCCGTTGCGATATCGACCTTGGCGGCGGTTCCCGCGGCCACTTGGGCCCGAATCAAGTTCTCTTGCACGACGTCTTCGCGCACGATCTCGTTGTCGACTTGCACCGTGCGTTCCGCCGCGAGGTAGTTGTAGTACGAGGTCGCGACGTTCTCAGCCACGGTCTGCAGCTGATACAGGAACAGATCGACGTCGGCGTTGTGCGTATGCTGCGCGGCCTTGACGCCCGCCGCGAGATGGCCGCCGTCGTAGATCAGCTGGGTGATGTTCAGCCCGAGGCTGTTGTCGGTGAAGTTGCCGAGGCCGGCGCGCGTGGCCGAGCCGCCGCCGGTGGTCGAAAGCGAACCTTGCTGCTGGATGAGCCGCGTGATGCCCGCCGAGCCGTAGAGGTTCGGATTGAGGCCCGTCGCGGCGAGCTGTGCTTCGGCCGCGGTGACGTTGGCGTTGCCGCGGGCGACGGCGAGCGAGGGAGAGCGGGCGAAGCCGATCGCTTGCGCTTGCGAGAGCGAGACCTTGTACGGGATGCCCGAGTCCGCCCCAGGCTTGACGCCGAGCACGCCCGGCACCGGCGTCCCGTAAGCGGGGTAGGGCAGTTCGTTCTCGCCGGGCGGCGCCAGCGTCGCAACCGGATACGGCGTCGGCATGCCCGCGGGCAGGCTGCCGATCGAAGGGGTCGGGGCCGGCATCGCCGGCGTCGCCGTCGCTTGCGCGACGACGGTCCGTGCGGCGTCCGACGGCGCGCCGGCCAGGGCGACCGCGAAGACGGCCACCGGCGTCGCGATGGTCAGCGCCGTCCGAAGACGGCGGATGGTCAATTGCTGCACGCGATCAGTGCTGCGCTTTCGCCGACGGCGGCGCGCCGCCGATCGCGACCACGCTGCCGTCCTGCAGCGCGTCGGGCCGGGTCGTGATCACGACCGTCCCCGGCGTAACCTTGCCGCCGCGGACTTCGCTGACCGTGTCCGTCTGCAAGCCGAGTTGAACCGGAACCGCTTTGGCCTTTCCGTCGACGATCGTGTACACGTTCGCTCCCTGGTCCGTCTGGAAGATCGCCGTGCGCGGCACGACGACGGCGCCCTTGTGGAGTTCCTTCTGTACAATGACCGTCACGAGCATCCCCCCGCGCAGTTGCCGGTCGGGATTGCTTTCGCGGATGCGCGCCCGGTACGAGAGCGTCCCGGTCGTCGGAATGGCGTTCACGTCGACGATCGTTCCGTGGAAGGTGCGGCCCGGCAGACTCGGCGAGGTGAAGCTGGCGGGCGTACCGCGCCGCACGTACGCGAGCCCTTCGTCCGGGACGTTCGCGTTCACGTAGACCGGATCGATCTGCGAGACGCGCACGACGGCCTGGTTGGGGCTCGCATACGCGCCCGGATCCAAGAGCCGTTGGGTCACCACGCCGTCGAACGGCGCGTAAATCGAGGACTGCGCGATCTGCGTCTTCAGCAACTCGACTTGAGCTTGTGCGGCCTGCGTCGCCGCCCGATTTTGCGCGATCGTGGCCTGATCGACTTGGGTCGACTGCAGGCCGGCTTTGGCGGCGCGCAGCGCGGCTTCGTCGGTGCTGATCTGCTGCTGCGCGGCGACGTAGTTCGAGCGCGCTTGCTCCATCGTGGTCTGCGAGACGTAGCCCTGCTTGACCAGCTGCGAGTTGCTGTTGTAGACGAGTTGGGCGTTGGAGAGCGCCGCTTTGTCGCTGGCCAGCTTCGCTTCGGCTTGGTTGACCGTCGTCGTGTACTGCTGGGACGAGATCGGCGCCTGAATCTGCGAACCGTTCATCTTCGAAGCGTCTTGCGCGACCTGCGCCTCGCTGGCCGCCAGCGAGGCGCGCAGCTGTGAGTCGTCGAGCTTCGCGAGCAACTCGCCCTTGTGGACGATGTCGCCTTCGTTGACGTAGACGCCCGCCAGCGTTCCCGACTGGCTCGAGGCCAGGGTCGAATCGAGGAACGGGCTGATCTGGCCGTCCAGCGTCATGTAGGTAGCGATGTCTTGCTGCGACGCCTTGGAGACGTCGACCGCAAGCGGCGGCGGGGCCTTCTGTTGACCCTTACCGCCACATCCGCTCGCCAGGACGACTGCGGCGAGCAGCGCAAACGCACGAACCTTCATCGAAAACCTCTCCTGCAGGACGCTCGGTCCGGCCTCACTCGAGTACTACGCGGTTCCCCCCGAATTTGATTCACCGATTCGACAGGCGGGAGGCCCGGCTTCCCCGGAGTAACTGACCCGCCATGGGCGCCAAAGTCGAGCTCGGCCGGCGGTATCAAAGCCAAACTCGCGTGGAAGAATGGATGACTGCGGAAAAGGCCGGCAACAAGGGCGTGGACGTCCTCTCGACGCCGATGCTGATCCAGCTGATCGAAGCCGCCGCGCTGCAATGTCTGGCACCCGTCTTGAGCGAGGCCGAAGTCTCACTCGGTTCGTACATCGATCTCGCCCACCTCGCGCCGACGCCCGTCGGACTCATCGTGCGCACCGAAGTCGAAATCATCGGCGTCGACGGACGGCGCATTCAGTTCGCGGTGACCGCGTTCGACGAGCGCGAAAAAATTGCCGAAGGCACACACGAGCGATACATCATGGAGCGCCCGAAGTTTCTCTCCAACCTCGAAGAGAAGCTCTCGTAACGCCGCACCCGCCGCGCTTCTGAAGCTGAGAAGGCTTCCCGTTTAACGAGCGGCGAGCGGTCGCTCCATTCTGAGAATCGCTGCGCGACGGAAAGCGCCGTCCGATCGTTGGCGGTTTGAAAAATATCTCCGAGCCGCGAAACGCTCGCAGGTGCGCAAAGGCTTGGCGGCCGCGGGATTCCGGATCGTTTACGACCGTAGTGAATCGCCGCGCGCTCTCAGCTACCCCCCGCGCACCTCGCAGACCGGGGAATGAACGCCTCGCTTACTTAAGCTACCGACCAAAGTCGCACGGCGATTGCGCGAAAATCCGCTAAAATACGAAGAAGAATGCGCAACCACCGACATCGTTGCGTCGTTCAAGCGTCAGGACGCTCACTCCACGCCGCGCTACGCGCGCAGCGCCGGCACCGGTGACGATGGCGTCATCGGGTTCCGCGGAGGCTCGTCCGCCGTGAAAACTTAGACCGCGCGGGACGGCCGTTTCGGCTCGCGTCCGCAAGGGTAAGATCGCGCAGACAACTTTAGGAGGTTAACGATTTGAATCGACTCGTAACGCGGTTCGTCACTGGTATGGCGACCTTCGCGTTCGGGATCGTCGCTTTGACAGCGCACGCTGCCAGCCCGGCTCTCGCTCAAGCAGCGGCTCCGGACTTCGGCACGCCGCCGTCTGGTGAAGTCCCGATCCTATATAACGACCAACACGTCTACTCGAAGCCTGACAGACTGAAGCAAGGAAGACTCCTGGCCGCTTTGGTGCGTGGGAGCACCGTCCTTGTGCCGCTCCGTTCGATGTTCGAGCAAATGGGCGCCACGGTTTCGTACAATCCGGCGACCAAGACGGTCGACGTTTCTAAGCCCGGCGCCGACGTCCAAGTGACGGTCGGTAAGGCCGAAGTCACCATCAACGGCGAGAGCCGTCCGCTCGACGTTCCGCCCGAGATCTACAAGGGCTCCGTCGTCGTTCCGGTTCGCGTCATCTCGGAAGGCATGGGCGCCTACGTTCTGTGGGTTCCTGAGAAGCGCGTCGTCGTCGTGCGGTATATCCCGCCGACCCCGCCGCCCACTCCTCCGCCGGCCCCGCCGCCGCCGCCGCCGACCCCGGCTCCGGTGATCACGCCGCCGCCGCCGCCACCGCCGACCCCCACGCCGAAGCCGAAGGCCAAGCCGGAAGCTTTCATCGCGGGCGACGCGCTGTTCTCACCCCAGACCTATAACGAGTTCTCGCCGGGACAACGCGGCAACACCTCGTTTGGCGGACGCATCGGGTACACGTTCCCGATCGGCAACCTCGCGTTCTTGGCCGAAGGCCAGTACCAAAAGTTCATCACCGTTCACCCTGCCGGCGCGAACTTCGGTTGCCCGGGTTCGTCGGGATGCGTTACGGTGCTGGGCACGAGCGGTAACCAGACGTACGTTCCGAGCTTCACGGCGCAGAGCCTCGACCTCGACGGTCGCATCGGTATCGGCGTCATCGGACCGAAGATCTACGTCGTGGGCAGCTACATTGGCGTCAACACCAACTACGGCTACCCGAACCTGACCGGACTCGGCTTCGGTCTCGAGAAGTTGCCGAACCTCAATCACCTGATCGACATCTACGGCCACTTCATCTACTACCCGGTGATCAGCGGTAACTACAATCCCGCCGGTGCACCGTCGCTCCAGCTCCAGTACATCTACTACACGTACCAGGGTGGTATCTCGATCTCGATTCCGAGCACGCCGATCTTCCTCGAAGGCGGCTACATCGGAGACCACGGCATTCCGAAGACGAACGCTCCGGCGCCGACGACGGACCATGGTGTCTACGCGGGTCTCGGTATCCACTTCTAAATCCGGATGGTCCGGACGGAAACCATGGAGCCTCGCCGTTCTTCGGAACGGCGGGGCTCTTCTCTTAGGTAGGCGAGCGCTCGAGCACCGTCGTACTCGGCCGGTATGAAAGCGACTCGAATTCTCGCGCCGGCAGCGCTCGCGCTGCTCGCGCTTCTCGCGGCGCCCGCGAGCCAGCGCCCGGCGCTGGCGCAGACGGGGGCCGGAGATTTCGGGTCGCCGCCCTCGGGCGAAGTGCCGATCCTCTTCAACGACCGGCACGTCTACGCGACGCCCGACAAAGAGAAAAAGAGTCGCGTCCTCGCCGCGCTGGTCCGCGGCGGAACGATTCTCGTACCGCTGCGCTCGATGTTCGAAGCGATGGGCGCGACCGTGAACTACTACGCCGCCACCAAAAGCGTCGAGGTCTCGAAGGTCGGCGCGGACGTGAAGCTCACGCTCGACAAGCCCGAAGTTACGATCAACGGCGAGATCCGCCCGCTCGACGTGCCGCCGACGATGTACCAAGGTACGATCGTCGTGCCCGTGCGCGTCATCTCGGAAGGCATGGGGGCGTACGTGCTATGGGTTCCGGAAAAACGGCTGGTCGTCGTGCGCTACATCGTCGCGCCGCCGGCACCCGCACCGGCAACGCCGCCCCCGACGCCGCCTCCGACGCCGCTCGCCAGCGCTCCGCCACTGCCGCCGCCACCCTCGCTTCCGCCCGCCAAAGTCACGCCGTCTCCGTACGAGAAATTCATCGTCGGCGACTATCTCATCTCGCCGAAAGTCTATAACGAGTTCAGCCCGGGTAACACCGGCTCCGACGGCTATCGCGCCGCCGGCGCGCTCGAGTTTCCGTTCTTCGGTTTTCCGTGGGAAGTCGGCGCCGATTATCGCACGTACTCGTATCCGCATAACGCCGGCGCGCCCGGACCCTGTCCCGATTCGGGCAATCAGGGCTGCGTGAACGTCATCGGCGGTCAAGGGAAACAGACCTACGTGCCGGCGTTCAGCGCGCGCGAATCCAGTTTAGAGGGTCAGTTCGGCCTGAAGATCGCCGACCCGCGCATCTATCTCGACTTCGGTTACGAGCAACGCACGAATAACTACGGGTATCCCGCCGAATCCGGCATCGGTATCGGCCTCAACAAGTTACCCGACCTCGAACGGTCGCTCTCGTTCTACGGGAGCTTCTTCTACTATCCGTCGATCGCGGGCACGTTTCAAAACGGCACGGCCGCAGCCGATAAGCTCGAGTACAGCACGATCAACTGGAGCGTCGGCGCCGCGCTTTCGTTCCCGAAATTCCCGGTGTATCTGGACTTCGGCTTCGCCGGCGAAAACGGCTCCGCCAAGAAGTCCGCGCCGGAAGGCTATTCGTACGGCAGTCCGTACGCCGGACTCGGAGTGCACTTCTAAGCGACGCACTTCGGTCGACAGCATGCCTGTCGCTATGGACTCGGGTACGCTTGGGCCCTGAGGAGCGGTTGTAGGACGATTATTTGCAGCGGTTGACCCGTTCGATGGCCTAATGCCAGAATGCGCCCCCGGTTGTCGACGCTAAAAGCCGCGACGACATGCCAGCCCCGATCAGAGATGCAGTCGTCGAGAGTAGCAATTTTCGACGGTTGCTTCACGTTCGTCGCGAACGCTGAATCGCCGACTCTTCCTACGACGGTTCCATCCGGGGAAATTGCGTAAGCGGTACCCATTTTTCGAGAAAGCACGATCGTCTTACCTCGACTCCAAACTACAGGCCTGCCTCGCATACCGAACAATACCTCGTCGTCGCCGACGCTCTCACCCTTCGCGTTCCTATCGTAGGCGACGCCAGGTCCGAGGCGCCGCACTTTTCCATTCACCCAGACGACCGCGTAGCTCTTCCGCGGCTGCTCGCAACTCGGACCGAATGGATTGAGACCAGCTTGAAAACCACTCACGACGCCGCCACGGATCGAGGTCGCGGTTCCTGCGCCCAAAACGGTGACGCGTCCGTTATCCACGACCTCGACCTGGTCGAGCATGTACAGCGGGTCGTTTAGATGTGCCAGATCAGGGCTGAACTGTTGACCGTAGATGACGTTGAGCGCGGCGCTCGTCGAGGCATCCGCAGCGGCGATCTCTGTGTTGACTGACCAACCAAAGGTCGCCGGCGTTGCCGCATTTCGCGGCGGCACCTGGGTCCAGGCGCCGCCACTCCAGCGAAAAACCGCGCTCTCTAGTCCGCTGTACGCTCCGGAAAAGTGTGAAACTACTGTCGCGAGCGGCGTTCCGTCGTCTGCTAAACGAACGGATCCGAAGAAGACGTCCTGGAATTTTGGCTTCCCGCTCTCCACCTGATACATGCGAAAGCTGTGAGCGAGCCGTTCGTCCGATGGCAGCGGGAGTCGCACACGCGAACCGTCCGGGCGCAGTAAGAGAATGCTTCGCGCCCCTGTTCCATAAACGGGATCCGTTGGAAAGACAATCGCGACGTCCCCGTTTGCCGCCATCGCGACGATCTTTGGTTTGGACGTGCGCTCGACGCAATTCAACGTCTGTCGCTCGAGGTTGAGTGAGGCCGGAGCCACGCTAAGCGCTTGAACCGCATAGGTCATCGCCAACAGAACGATCACGGTTTATCGTGCGCCCAACTAGTCATTGCATGGTTTCTATTCGGCTCCTAGGGCAAGTTGGGATCGTTAAACTTGGCCTTTGGCTCAAGGGGAGACCAATGTAAGTTATCCCAAAACACGTAACACCGTTGAAGTGGCTGGTTTCCGTCGCGGTCTCGACGAGTTCAAGCATCCTTTGCAGTTGGAAGACGTGGTAAGTTGTGGCATACGCGTAAACAAGAATCGGTTTGCCGTACGGGTTTGTGCCCTCTCGGCAGGAGCTACTCGTAACCCGCGAGGCAACAGCAGTACAATAACCCTCGGAATCTGGCGAACATGCACTTGTCGGAGCAGCCGGCAACGGATACGTGAAGTTCTTAGCCGACCTTTGGGAATCAGTCGCAAATGGATTGAGAGTGATTCCTGCAGCTCCATACTGATCATTTAGGGCGCTAGAAGCGATTCCAGAAGGTCAGAACGCCCTTTCGCTCCCCGAAAAGATCAGTGCAACATGCGGGATGCGAGAAACGGCCAGAGTCGCTGGCCCGTAAACATTCCTATCAGTCCGATTAGGCCGAGGAATGGCGGAGCCGGGGACGGCAATTTCATGAGGCTGAAAACGATGCCGATGGCCAGACCGGTGCCAAAGGCCAGGAACACCGCACTAGACGAGACGGCTTGTGGACTCATTGAGAAGTCTCTGGGAGGGGCTCCCTCGCCTCCTGCTGACGCCTCCGTTCGAACACCAAATGCGGCCCGTTCCTAATTGGACAAGCGCTGCTGACGCCTGACGAAGGGTAGTATCGATCGATGCAAGCGGTCGTTCTCACCAAACCCCGCGAGATTCGCGTCGAAGAGATCGCGGAACCGGAGCTCTTGGCCCCGGCCGACGTCTTGCTCCGGTTGACGTCGACGGCGATTTGCGGGACCGATCTGCACATCTACGAAGGACGGCTCGGCGGCGGCGAGCGCATCGTCATCGGACACGAGCCGCTCGGCGTGGTCGAGCGCGTCGGGAGTGCCGTCGTCAACGTGCGCGCCGGCGACCGCGTGACCGTGCCGACGCATATCTGCTGCGGATTTTGCGCCAACTGCGCGCACGGCTACTCGGCGCAGTGCCTCACGACAAATCCCGGCAAAGCGGGCGGCGCCTACGGCTATCCGGGCATGGGCGGCTATACAGGCGCGCAAACGTCGCGCTTGCGCGTCCCGTTTGCCGATGCCAACTGTTTGCGTTTGCCGGGCGAACCGGGCGACGCCTGGGAACACGATTTCGTCCTGCTGGCCGATGCACTGCCGACGGCCTTCCATGCAACGGAACTTGCGCGCGTGCGCGACGGCGATATCGTGGTGATCTACGGCGCCGGCGCGATCGGGCTGCTGACGATCGTGTGTGCGTTCATGCGCGGTGCAGCGCAAGTGTTCGTCGTCGACGCGATCCCGGAGCGGCTCGAGAAAGCCGGCGAGCTCGGTGCGCAGCCGATCGATATGCGCGACGGCCACGCCGTCGAACGGATCCTCGAGCAACTCGCCCGCGAGCGAAGCGGAATGGCCTGGCGGGGTGAGGAGGCGAACCTGGGTGCGACCGTGGGCATCGACGCGATCGGCTTTCAAGCGCGCGATCCACTCCAGTACGCCGTCGAAAAACCAACGACCGTGATCGACGATCTCTCGCGCCTCATGGCGCCGAAAGGGCGTCTGGGTATTATCGGCGTCTTTTTGGACAGCGATCCGCACGCGCCGGCCGAAACGGCCCGGCGCGGGGAGTACGTCATCCCGTGGGGCGCGCTTTTCAAGAAGGGCGTCACGATCGGCATGGGCCGCGACGACGACAAGCGCTACAACGATCGCCTGCGCGACGCGATCGTGCGCGGTCGCATCAAGCCGAGTGCCATCGTCTCGCATCGCTTACCTCTGCGCGACGCCGCGGACGCCTTCACGAAGTTCGACGCGCGCAGCGACGGCTACATCAAGGTCGTGCTCGAGCCCTAACCCCCGGTTTCGACAGGCGGCCAAACTTGGAAAGCTCCAAGTTCCGCCAAGCCACTTCTCTTCAGACGCTGGTATAATAGCGCTAGGACGCAGGCTCGCAAAGGCCGGTACATGCTCCTTTTTGCGGTGACGCTTCCCGCGATCGTCGCCACACCAGCTCCTTCACTAGACGGCCGCTCGATTTTTCTTCGGGCTCGCGCGGCCGTAGACGCCGCTCCTGTGCCACCTTACATTGTCTTTACGTTTCAAAACTACACGTCCGAGGCCAATCTCGGTGGGTTTCAACATAAGGACCGTCTGCGCGTAGCGGTGCGAACGTCGGACGGACACGCCTTCGTGCAAACGCTTCGCCTGTCGGAAGGTATGTTCGTCAATTCCGAGCCGGCCGTCGTGGGCGACAACGGGATCGCTCCCAACACGGGCTTCTACCGCCTCGGCGACTTCCCGGCGGCCGATTTCGGCATGCGCCGCAGCCAAATGCGCCCCGGGGTCTTCGAATCGCAATCGGCGCCGGAGCCGACGCCCGCCCCCGACGCGCCGCGACTCCTCGCCACCGTGTCCGCGCAGTCCATCCCATATGACATCGAGCGCCTTGGAGATGACAAGATTGACGATCGGGCGATGTATCATCTGCGCCTGTCGCCTGTGCGCGACCCGAATCACAATATCTTGCGCGAACTGTGGATCGATACGGATACATTCTTGCCGCGACGGTACCTTGTCGATCGGTACGTCGGGCATCCCATGGAATTTCACTATCGCGTGACTGTCGATGCGGCTCGTTTATCCCAATACTTATTGAACTACGGCGGCCACGGCCAACTTCAGAGCGGCAAGCGAGTCGCCGATGCAGAGTGGGAAATCTCGGATGTTTCGTTTCCTGCCGCGTTGCCCGACTGGATCTTCGACCCGGCAACGTTCAGGCTGCATCGCACGGACCCGTGGCCGGCCGCGTTGGCGACGCATCCGGTTTCCGTACCGGTCTTGCAGCCCCTACCTGTGTTTCGCCACCTCGCTTTCGACTTCGAATCGGCGGCAGGTCATGCCGATGGCCTTTCAAGCCCAAATACCACGGGAAGAATTGTGGTCGACATTCTTAAGGCGACGGCCGACCACGGCCTCATCGTCGATGTGACTGAAAACTCCACAGCGACGTCGATCCCGACGATTCGAGTAGGCATCACGGCGGAGGGCACGCTGATCAGCGACGCGGCGGCCAGCCTGACGCGCGAGGAAGATACACTTTTGCATTTGCTCGGACGCGACGTCGTGGGGCCTGCAGCGCGTCAAGACGGCGACGCTTGGGATGTTACGGAAAACGGCGCCAACCCGAAGGTGAAAATCTCGTTCCGCGTTATCAGTGCGACCACGCCGGACGGCGAGTTGCTGGACTTCACCGAACGCATCGAACCAGCCGGTCGCTCGCTCGAAGATCTTATCGTTGGAACGCTGACTTACGACTCGGCCAGATCCGTACCCGTCAGAGCTTCCCTGCGCACGGAGAGCCATCGCAACACGGGCGACCTAGCCGAGACGAAAACCGCAACGTCATTCGCTTTAGTCGAAGACTCATTCGCATCACATTGAGGGCCCTGCTGGTTTGGCGATAGGACCAAGCGATAGATCGTCTGACCGCTGCCTCATCGCGCAAGGATATTATTTTCCAGCAGTCGAGACAGATCTGAAGCCGGTTTGCCTTTCCTAGCCGGCGCGTTCCCTTGCGAGGAGCCGTATGATCTTGTCTTCTGCAGTTTCAACGCGCGGTCGGGTCGCATTTGCGCTCGCCGCCGGAGCCTTTTCGTTTGCAACGCTGTCCGGTGGAACGGCAAGCGCGGCGGCGCTTTCCGGCCACAAGACGTCGCCGGCGAGCAGTCCGCTCGTTCACACGAAGAGCGGCCCGGTGAGCGGTGTCGTCTCCGGTAACGAGTTCGAATATTTGGGGATTCCCTACGCGGCGCCGCCGGTCGGCGCGCTGCGCTGGGAGCCGCCCGTCCCGGTGACGCCCTGGACCACGACGCTGGCCGCAACGCATTTCGGCCCGCACTGTCCGCAAGCACCGAGCCCCTTCGGTCAACCCTCGACGACCGAAGGTTGCCTCTTCCTGAACGTCTTTACGCCCGCGTCGCCCGCGTTCGGCGGCGCGCGCCGCCCCGTCATGGTCTGGATTCACGGTGGCGCGTTCGTCGTCGGCGAGAGCGACGACTACGATCCGACGAAGCTCATCGCGCGCGGCGTCGACGTCGTGACGCTCAACTATCGCCTCGGCGCGCTCGGCTTTCTCGCGCTGCCTTCGCTCGATTCCGAGGGGCATCTGTTCGCAAATTACGGACTGCTCGATCAGCAAGCGGCGCTGCAATGGGTGCACCAAAACATCGCGGCCTTCGGCGGCGACCCGAACCGCGTGACGATTTTCGGCGAATCGGCCGGCGGCGCCAGCGTGATGTCGCAACTCGCTTCACCGCTCTCCACGGGCACGTTCCAGCGCGCGATCATCGAAAGCGGCGCGTACGCAAACACGCCGACGCTCGGCGAGGCGGAGTCCGCCGGCGCAACCTACGCGACCGCCGAAGGTTGCGCGAGCTTGAGCGCCGGGTGCATGCGCGGGCTGTCGGTGACCGCGCTTTTGGCCGACGAGCCGACCGGCTACGTGCCGACCGTCGACGGCTCGATCTTACCGCTCAATCCGAAGGTCGCGATCGCGAGCGGCGCCTTCAACCGCGTTCCCGTGATCGACGGCTCCAACGCCGAGGAGTTCCGGCTCTTCACCGCGCTCGACTTCGATCTCGTCTCCGGCCCGATCACCCCCACGACCTATCCGTATGCCATCGCGGCGGAAGTCGGACCGGCCGCGGCTCCGTACGTTCTGGCGGAATATCCGCTGAGCGCCTATCCCAGTCCCGATCTCGCGAATTCGGCGGCGCTCACGGACGGAACGTTCTCGTGCAACGCGCTCTTCCTCGATCAGTCGCTGGCCCACTTCGTGCCGACGTTCGCCTACGAGTTCTCGGACGTGAACGCCCCCGAACTGTTCCTCCCGCCGGTTTCGTTCCCGTACGAGGCCGCGCACGCAAGCGAAATCCAGTACCTGTTCAACATCACCTCGGCGTTCCCGCAACCCCTCAGCAAGCAACAGATGCACCTGTCCGACTCGATGGTGAGCTACTGGACGACCTTCGCTGCGGTCGGAAACCCATTCATCGCTGACGGCACGCTGTGGTTCCCGTTCGTGCCCAAGTTCGGCAACATGGTCAATCTGAACACGCCACACGATTCAAACTTCACGAGCTTCAATGCCGAGCACCAGTGCGCGTTCTGGAACGTGCTCCTGATGCCCCCGACACCGACGGTCAAGCAGGATCTGCTGCACCCGATGGTCCGCGCGCGCTAACCTAGCCGGAAGGACCCGAACGAGGCACGGCGGTTGCGCCGTGCCTCGCTTCGTTTCGATGACTTTAGGTAGCGGCGGCACGCTGCCCGGCGTAGGCGAACTTACCGCCGCGCACCGAAGAGTCTTGTACGCACGCTCGGTGCGCCGGCCTGACGGAGGTAGGATCTGACCCGTATGTCCATCGACTGGAATATCGTGACGGCGGTGGGTACGTTTGGGCAATTCGTCGTCGTGCTCGTCGCGGCGTTCCTGGGGTTGCGTCAACTCAGGCACATGCGGCGGCAGAGCGAACTCGACGCCTCTTTGCCGCTTCTGGCATGGATCTGGAGCGCGGAGTATCAGCAGGCGTATCCACTCGTGCTCGAGGCCGCCGGCAGCGAAGACTCCGAGATCCGAGTCGCACTCGACCGGGGCGATATGGCCGATCCGCGCGCAGTCAAGGTCCTTAGCTTCGCCCAGTTTTTGAACCAGATCGGCCTTTTGATCTCGACCGATCTGATCAAAGGTTCCACGATCATCCCGTACTACCGTGACGCGATCATCACGACGTGGAATTTGCTCATCCCATTCGTCGTTCGACGACGCGGAGAAGAACATGGCTCGTCCTTCTTCGCGCCGCTCGAAGCTCTCGTGTTACGGGCGAAGGCTCTTTCGCACGACGAACGTTTCCACGAAATGCGCCAGACGCTACCTCCTTCGCTGCGCGCGGCCTTCGACCAGAGCCTAACGGTTACGCGACCGGCGAAGCCCAGCGCACCGGACACGCCCACCTAACGAAAACGTTCGACAGCCAGATCGGGGGGCAACATGAAGTACCGGCGACTCGACGAGGAGAGCGGTCTCGCAGTCTATGCGGTAATCATGGACGGATCGTGACGGAAACTGCAACGCACCTGCGCAAGCGCTCGGTCCCCGGAATGGCGCTGATCGATCTGAACGAGAGCTAAGACCCCAGCGCATCAAGGCTGCCGGCTCAGTTCGACATCGCGGAGCGGATCGCTTGAACTTGCGCGTTCGACAGAACGCCGGGCGGGCCCATCAGCACGATGCGCGTACCGCGCGTGACCCACGTGGGCGGCTCGAACGAATTTGCGCCGAGGCGTCCGACAACGGAGATCTGCGGGCCGGCGATGCCGGAGAGTTTCGGTAACGCGGGCAGCGGCGCAACTTTCGCGCCGGCGCGATCGGGTTCGCGCGTCGACAGGTAGAATTGGCGCGGAACGCCGCCGTCGCGACTCTCAACGATCGAGATCTCGGGCCCCGGGCGTTGGCTGTTCAGCGCGAAGACGATGCTATCGTTTTCCGGCGAGGTCGCGGACACGACCTCACGCAACGTCATGCTGGTTCCCGCAAGAGCGGGCGGGACGATGACTTCGAACGGGACGTCGGCTCGCGCCTTGGCCAGGTCGACCTCGCGCACGCTCATCGGAACAGCCCGTCCGTCGACGATCGCGAAGGCCGCGAAGACACGCTGGATCTGGGCCACAACCGCCGAGGCGTCGACAGCGAGGAAGACCGCGAGTGCCGCAGCTGCCGCGAGCGCGGCCGTTCGCAGCAGTGGGCGCGGCGCCGGCGCGATCGCGAGCGTCTCGCGGCGCGTCGCGATCGCGCGCGCGTCGAGCGGAGGAATCGCGATTGCGTCGACGTAGCACGCGACCGCGTCGCGCAGCGCTTCAACGGGTCGGTTGGGGGCCGTCTGCATAGCGGTGTTCTCCATAAGATGGCGCGAGGTTGGCGCCTGATTCGAGCATGGCGCGCAAGCGCCGGTGCGCGCGCATCAACCGCCAGCGCACCGTCACCGGCGTGCTCTGGGTGATGCGCGCGATCTCGGCGCTGTTCAGATCGTAGTAATAACGCAACACGATCGCTACGCGCGCGGCGCGATCGAGTGCGTCGATGGCACGGCGAACGTCGAGCCGTTCGTCGGGTGACAACCGTTCGGGCGCGGCCGGCGACGGATCGAGGAGCCGCTCGCGTCCGCCCTTACGAAGCCGGCTTGAGGCGGCGTTGACGACAATCCGGAGGAACCACGGGGCGAATCGCTCGGCGTCGCGTAACCCGCCGAGCGAGCGGAGCACCTGGGCGCAGGCGTCTTGCGCGACGTCTTCGGCTGCCGCGCGATCGGCGACGATCGTCCGGGCGATCCGGTACGCGTCGGGCCAGACGGAGCGCAGGAGCTCCGCAAGCGCAACCGGATCCCCGGATTGGGCTGCGATCACCCGGGCCGATGGTACGTCCATCCGAGTCGTCCTCACGCTACACTAGACGCGCGAACGCCTCGAATCGTTGGAGCCCTCATCAAGGATTTTTCCCCGTCGCACCCGTGAGACAAGGCCCAAACGGCGTGGAGAGGCCGTTCTCCAGCTTTGCGTCCGGGTCTGGGCGAGCCAAATATCGAAGTTTCTCGGGCACCGTGGAATCGGCCGCACGGGTCGAGGGAGGCACCTTGAACGCTCTCCGAGCCGCGATATTCAAGCTTGCGACCGTCGCGGCCGCGCTTTTTCTCGGCGTCTCCTCGTCTGCGGCGGCGCAGACCCACGATCGCATTCGCTACGCGATCGGAACCGAGCCGGATTCGCTGAACCCGATCTTTCTCGACGGCGCCGACGCTTCAACGTACACCGAGCTGTTGTTCGAGCCACTCTTTCGCTACGGCAGGGGCGGGCGCTGGGTCCCCGGCCTTGCGACGATCTTTCCGACACTCGCAAACGGGGGCGTCTCGGCGGACGGTAAGACCGTAACGCTCCACCTGCGACGCCGAACGTATTGGACCGATGGAACCGAAGTGACTTCGCGCGACGTCAAGTGCGCGCTCGACCAGTTGATGAATCCGAAGAACAATGTCGGATTGGCCACGGGTCTCAAAGATATCGCGAACCTCTCGACGCCGGATGCCTACACGGCGATCCTCCAGCTCAAGCGCCCCGATCAAACAACGCTGACGACGATCTACGAACTGGCGCCGTTGCCGGCGCATCTGCTGGCCGGCAAGGGCGACCTCAATCACGACCCGTTCAACGCGCAGCCGGTGAGCAATGGACCGTACCGGCTCGTTGAGTGGAAACGAGGCGATCGCATTCTGCTCGCCGCAAATCCGGCCTACTGGCGCGGGAAACCGCCCATCGCGAGAATCGAGTTGCGAGTCGTACCGGAAAGCCGCACCGCAACGCTGGAAATGAAAACGCATGAGCTCGATATGATTCAGGTGACGGCGCTCTTGGCAGACCAGATTCCGCGCACGGACGTGCGCTTCGCGTCGGCTGCCTCTCTAGGCTGGGCAATGCTCGCGTTCAACCTTCGAAACGCCGCGCTGAGCGACGTGCGGGTACGGCGCGCGATCGCTTTGGCGATCGATAACGTGTCGCTCGCAAAAATCGCGGGGCGCGGGGCGTACGCCACGGACCACTTGCTGCTTCCGATGTTCCAATGGACGCTCGATTCAAAGCTCGAACCACCGAGCTACGACCCGGATGCGGCGAGTCGTCTGCTTGATGATGCCGGCTGGCAAATCGGTGATGATGGCCTGCGCCACAAAGGCCCGCAGACGCTCTCGTTGAGCATGTTCTATGCGACCGGCGGCGTGGTAGTTGCTCAGACGGCCATCGCCGCCTCACTGGAGCGCGTTCACATCCAGGTCGATCAGCGACCCTTGTCGCCGGCCATTTTGTACGCAACCGCCGATCAGGGCGGCCCGCTGGCCAACAGGAAATTCGACCTCGTTTACCTAGGCTATGAAACGAACCCGGACCCCGATATGTCGTGGCTGTTCGCGTGTCGTCGCGAGCAGACGGGGCGTCCGAACCTGATGGGCTATTGCAATCCCGAGATGGACGCCGCTTTTCAGACCGGGAAAACCACGTCCGATCCCGCCAAACGCATCGCCGCGTACGAAACGGTCCAGCAGATGCTGTTCAGGGATCTACCGGTCCTGGTGCTATGGCGCGTCGAGAGTCTCTACGCGTACGCCGACTGGATCCACGGGATCGATCCGTCCCCGTACTCGCCGTTTTGGAACGTTTACGCCTGGAGCGCGCGCTAGCGCGAGAACTTTACCGTCACTTGCCAGGAGCCATCGGGGCGGGCGACGGGGTGACGATGTTGGCGGGCGCATTCTGCTGCTGATCGACCGACGAGCCTGGTTGAACGTTGCTGGGATTCGCGGTCGCAGCGGGGGTCGGCGTCGCGTTTTTCGCGTCGGCGATCTCCTTATGCAGCTGACGCGCTTGCGGCGTCGAGCCGTACGACGTGAAGAGCCACGTCTCCGTCGCCGTCACCTTTTGCTGACCGAGCGGCGTTTGCACCTTCGCGTAGAGGTGCTCGAGGAAGTAGATGTTGCGCGGCAGCTGCGGATCGCGCGGGTACCGCTTCTGCCATTCGACCAAGGCCTTCTCGGCGAACGAAGCGGAACCGATCGTTTGATCGCCCTTACTTGGGTCGGCGTCGACCTTGAAGCCGAGGTCGCGAATCGTGTTGCGGATACCGAGAATGCTGAGCTTCATCGGTCCGAAGTATTCGTCGGCCGGCGCGTAATCGGCCATCGTGAGTTTGTGGGGCTTCGCTTTCGCTTTGGCGGTGGGCTTCGGCGCCGGTTTGGCGGTCGTGGCGTCGGCCGGCGGCCCCGCGAAAAAGGAAGCGGCGCCGAACACAAAAACAAGCCAAAAGACTCGCTTCACGTTGTTATAACCCTCATAGCAAGTGGTACGCGGGTATCGTTGGAGAGCAATTTTCTTGGCTGAGCGAAGAATACCCGTCGCCTGCGTACAGACGCAGGCGGTTGACCGTACAGGGTTCCAAGAGGCGTGGCCGGGTTTTCTCAAACTCGTCGATTCCGCAGGGGCGAGCGGCGCACGACTCATCGTGCTGCCCGAAGGGACAGTTCCTAGTTACGTCGTCGGCATCACCCCCGTTCCGCAAGAGTTGATCGAGCGCACACAATCCGACCTCGCCGCGCTTGCGCAGCGTCACGGCGCGACGATCGTCTACGGCACCGCGCGCACGCATGAGGGTCGCCAGTACAACAGCGCCACCGTCCTCGGTCCTGACGGGCGCGATCTGGGCTTTGCCGCCAAGCAGTTTCTCTGGCACTTCGACCGCAAGTGGTTTGCGGCGGGCGGAACGCTCGACCCGATCGACACGCCGGTCGGACGCCTGGGCGTGATGGTCTGCGCCGACAATCGCATCCCCTCGATCCCCGCCACCCTGGTCGAGCGCGGGGCCGAGCTGCTCGTGCTGCCGACGGCCTGGGTGACCAGCGGTCGCGATCCCGGCAACCTCGAGAACGTGCAGGCCGACCTCATGATCAACGTGCGCGCGCACGAGAACGGCGTGCCGTTCGTCGCGGCCAATAAAGCCGGCGTCGAGGAGCAGAGCGTCGCCTACTGCGGCAAGAGCGCGATCGTCGCGGCCGACGGACATCTCGTCGCGCAAGCCGGCGAAGGCGAGCAGACCGTCCTGCTCGGCGAGGTCGAGGTGGGAGCGCGCGTCGTCCACGAGCGCTCGACGATTCCGGTCGTCCTCGATAAGGATTTCAAGACCGTCGAGAAGGCGCGGATCGCGATCACGCTGGAGACCGATCCCGCCAAGCTCGCGCACTTCGCGCAACTCGCTGAGCTGGAAGACGTCGAACGCGATCGTCACGCCCGAGGATGGGCCGAGCCGGATCGTGGAGCGCGACGGATTGCGCTACGCCATCACGGGCACGTATACGTTCTGCAATCCGCTCGGAATGCTCGAAGCCCGGCTCGCGGGGGTCGATCTGTTCGTCTGGGATTTCACCGGCAAGGCGGAATGGCGCCTCTCGTACGGGCGGACCCGCGCGATGGAGCTGCGGGCTTGGATCATCGGCTTCGACCGCGACCGCGGCCGGGCCGTAGCGATCGATCCCGACGGGGTGGTGCTCGCCGGAACCTACGACGATCTCAAGCTGGCCGCGTTCAGCTACGATCGCAGCCGCAGCGCGAACGGGTTCGTGGCGCCGTTCACCGACGTGTTCGCCGGGTTACGCAACGCTGAAGCGATTCGCGCCCGCGGCGCGGAGACGAGCATGGCGGCCCAACTTGGCTGAGCAACGCGACCTGCGCTTCGAGGCCGCCGCGCAACGCGCGCTCGACACCGCCGCCGCCCGCGGCGCCGGCTACGCCGACGTGCGCTTCGAGGAAGATTCCAGCGAGCGCATCGAGGTGCGCAACGGCCACGTCGCCACGCTCGAAGACGGCACGAGCACCGGCTACGGGATGCGCGCCTTCTACGAAGGTTCGTGGGGATTTGCGGCTTCGGCCGATACGAGCGATGCCGGACTCGATGCGACCGCGGCGCGCGCCGTCGAAATTGCGAAGGCCGGCGCCTCGGTCGCGACGCGCCGCTTCGGCGAAGCGCCGACGGATACGCACGTCGATCGCTTCGCGACGCCGATCGACCGTGACCCGGCGACCGTTCCGCTCGGCGAACGCGTCGCGCTGTTGCTCGAAGCCGAGAAGGGCGTGCACGTCGGGCCGCTCGTCGCCGTCGGACGCGCCTGGATCGATCTGTGGCACGTCGAGAAAGAGTTCTACAGCTCCGGCGGTTCCAAGATCGCGCAGTCGCTCTATCAGACCGGCAGCGGCCTTTCGGCGCTCGCGGTCGGTGAAGGCGACGCGCAGGACCGCACGTTTCCCGGCGACATCGGGCTCTATCAGACCGGCGGCTGGGAGATCGTCGAGGAAGCGCAGCTGCGCGAGAACGCGCAGCGCATCGGCGAGGAAGCCGTCGCGTTACTTCACGCGCCGCAGTGTCCGGCCGGGACGATGGACATCATCCTGGGCGGCTCGCAGGTCTCGCTGCAGATCCACGAGTCGTGCGGGCACGCCGCCGAACTCGACCGCATCATGGGCTGGGAGGCGAACTTCTCTGGGACGAGTTTTCTCGACCCTGCCGAGCTCGGCAAGCTGAAGTACGGCTCCGATCTGGTCACGATCATCATCGATAACACGCTGCGGCGCGGCCTCGCGACCGTCGGCTACGACGATGAGGGAACGAAGAGCGTGCAGTCCGACATCATCCGCAACGGCGTTCTTGCCGGCTTCGAGATGTCGCGCGACACCGCGCGCACGATCGGCCGCGCGAGCAACGCCTGCGTGCGTTCGGAGAACTGGCGCGGCGTCCCGATGATCCGGATGTGCAACCTCAACCTCTTACCGGGGAACACGCCGTTCGAGGCGCTCTTCGACGGGATCAAGCACGGGGTCTACATGGAGTCGAACCGCTCGTGGTCGATCGACGACCACCGCCTCAACTTCCAGTTCGGCTGCGAGATCGGCTGGGAGATCATCGACGGCAAGCGCGGCCGGATGCTCAAGAATCCGACCTACGCCGGCGTGACGCCGCAGTTCTGGAACTCGTGCGATGCGATCGGCGACAAGCACTCGTGGCGCGAGTGGGGGACGCCGAACTGCGGCAAAGGCGAGCCGATGCAAGCCGGCCGCACCGCGCAGTGCGCCGCACCCGCGCGCTTCCGCAACGTGCAGGTAGGAATTGGTTACAGTGGATAGCGCCGCTCGGCAAGTCCTGGCCGAGCGCGTTCTCGGATTTTCAACCGCCGACGAGACGGAGGTCTCGATCTACTTCGACGACCACCGCCTGACGCGGTTCACCCGGAACGCGATCCATCAGAATATCGCGACCCAGGACGTGACGGTTCGCATCCGGACGATAATCGGCGGCCGCACCGGGGTGATCTCGACCAACGACCTGCGGGAAGCCTCGCTCAAGGTCTCGGTCGAGAAGGCGATCACGATCGCGCGGCTCGCCCCGGTCGATCCAGATTTCCCCGGATTGTCGAAAGCTCCAACCGTCGCTGCGCCCCCGCATGCTTTCGACGAACGGACCGCTCGCGCGTCGGCGGAACGTCGCGCGAATATCGCCGCAGAAGTGTTCGCGACGGCCGAACGACATCACTTCTGGGCGGCCGGCTACGTAACGACCTCGCACAGCGGCGTCACGATCGTCAACTCAAAAGGAACGCACGCCACGTTCGACGGCACCGACGCCGGCATCAACGTGAAGCAAGTCGCAACAGATTCGACTGGGTTTGCGGAGATGCACGCAACGGACGTAGCCTCGATTGACGGAACCGCGGTCGGGACGGTCGCAGCGGAAAAAGCGCTGCACTCGCGTCATCCAAAAGCCGTCGAGCCCGGTCTTTGGACCGTCATTCTCGAACCGCCGGCGTTTGGCGAGCTGCTCTCGTACTTGATCCATCATTTCTCGGCAGAGACGTACGACGAGGGTTCGTCCTTTCTAAGCGATGGACTCGATAAGAGCTACGTCGGCAGCAACATCACGCTAACAGACGACTACGCCCACCCGCTCTCTCCAGGGATGCCCTTCGACTACGAAGGCCATCCTACGCAGCGCTTAACCCTTATCGATCGAGGAATCGCAAAGAGCATCGTAACCGACAGCTACTGGGCGAAGAAACTTGGGCGCGCCAACACCGGTCACGGGTTGCCCGCACCCAACTCTTGGGGACCCCAAGCCCGTCACGTTGTTGTCGCGTCAGGCGCCAAGTCGCGAGATCAGCTGATAGCGGAAACGGAACGCGGACTGCTCGTGAGTCGCTTCTGGTACATCAGGCCTGTCGACGATCGCTTGACGATCGTCACGGGTATGACTCGCGACGGCACTTTTTTGATCGAACATGGGAAGGTCGTTGGCGGCGTGAGAAACATGCGGTTTAACGTAAGCATCCTCGCCGCCTTGAACCACGCGGATCCATCGCTGCACGAGTCTCGTACCACTGGGTATAGTTACTCGATCGCCGTACCGTCGATTAAAATGGAAGACTTCCGTTTTACAAGCGGTACGGATTTCTGAAACAGCCGCCAGGCACACTTCAAGGAGTAGCGACAAACCTCGACCCGTTGGACTTGATGCCCGCAATGCCAACGCTAACACACTTGATGCCTAGTTACCGAAAGCCTTTCACGCGCTGCCCGCGCTCGAACGAAATATTTTTTGTCTTCGTCGATATACGCGAACTTGTAGCCGAAACGGCGTAGAGTGTGCAGGACCTTAGCGCGGCTCCCGCCCTCCTCTATCTTTGCCCGCAGCCGATGGATATGCACGTCGAGTGTTCGATCACACCCGTCAAAGTCGAAACCCCAAACCAAATCGAGTAATCGTTCGCGTTTCATCGCCATCCCAGCATTGTGAGCGAGGGTTAACAAGAGCGAAAACTCCCGAGGTTTTAGGGGAATCATCTTTCCGGACACGCGAACCTCTCGCGCCCCCTCGTCAATTTCTAGTTTCCCGAACTTGAGGCATGGTGGTGACATGTTTTCCACAAAATTCGGCTCCAGATGCGGACACATGTTGTAGCTCCTTCCTCACAAAGCATCTCTCTGCAAGAGGGGTCGGTCCTGCAACGATAATACTCGCACTTCTGCGGCCTTGTCTCTACCCACTTTTGGGTAGGTCCTCCTTAGCACAAACCATGTTCGCGGGCGATTCGAGCTGCCTCAATGCGTCCGTTGCAGCCTAGCTTCCGAAGAATGGCTTTCACGTGTGTATCTATAGTACCCGGGCTACGTCCGAGCTCCAACGCGACTGACTTACTAGTTTGGCCCCTGGATAGCCTCACGAGTATCTGTCTTTCCGTGGGAGTAAGGGTTGCGAGTCGATGCGATGCGCCTCCACGAGGAAGCGATAGGCTTCTAAAAAGCAACGCCCACCCACCTAGTCCGTTTGACTGAAGAGCATCAAGTGCTGAATCGAATTCGCCCTCGGGCGCGGCCCCTTGCGGCCCAGCAAATAGCATTGCTGCCCGCCAAAGAAGGTATAGTGGGCTCGTCGTAAGCGTTCGGCACCGCTCTAGCCTGCGCAGCCTTTGCACTGCCAAATGCGCTTGACCGACAAGTGCATAAGACATCGAGAGAAGAATTGTTGCCTTCACCATCCTATTTGAAAGCTGCACCGTACCACCGGGGACGGTCCTGAGTTGCTCAATATCGCTCAAGCCCAATCTAGCTTCATCACCGAGGCCGGCGGCGGCGGAGTATAGAACGGTCTCCGCTCGTCGAAGGTACTGTTGTTCGATGTTGGCATGACCGTACGCGCTGGTGCCTAGTAACTCACAAGCTTCCAAGTAGAGTCCGCGCCAGGCGAGCTGCATCGCCTTAGCCGGCAGCAAAGTCTCCTGCCACCTTGGCTCGGCTCGACCTTCGAACAGATCGAGCCGCATCTCCAGCTCAGCAAATCGCTGCTCGTCCCCGCGCTCGATCGCGAGATCGCAGAGGCCCATCAAGGCCACACGCTCCACCGAACGATCGCCGGCCCGCTCAGCAAATTCTAACATCCGCATGCAGTTTTCTAACGCTCTCTCTTGGTCACCAGCTTCGCTCGACACTCCAACAAGTGTCGAGTATGCGCGGGCTGCCAGGTTGTGGAACCCTCCGCGCTCCGCAACGGCTATCGATCTCAATGCATACGAGCGGGCGGCTTCGAACTGACCCGCACGAACGGCGACGAACGCCGCGCTGTTGAGTACCGTTGCTTCTAGCGCGCCATCGTTTAAGCGCGAAGCTAGATCCCGTGCCCTTCGCATCGACTGCGCGGCCATCTTGTGCTGACCACCCGCGCTTTGGGCGGCCGCTAAAGTAGCTCCGAATCTACATCTAGTCCCTCGGTCAGAAATTTCCGAGACTTTAATCGTGGCCAGAATACGAATCGCTTCCAAATGCTTATACTGATTTATTAGCGATGCAGCGAATCTCTGGGCAAGATCGGCCCGCCGGTCACCGCTGCTCGCGTTAATCGTGGAGGCAAACAGCGCGTTTGACTCCTCGAATCGCCCTAGCTTTGCCAGAACTTCCGCCCTCAGACCAACGAGATCCAGGTTGTCTGTTTCAAACTGCTCGGAAAAGAGCTCCCTTCGCACGTCATCGAGGAATCCGCGATCTATCAACGACCTTCCGTGCTCCACCAAAATCCTCTGGACGCCCTTTGTGTCGTTAGCTTCCGCGTATCTCCGCAGTGCGTGATCAACAAATGCGGTCGACTCTAGAGTCCTCGCCGTCCACATAAGTGCAGATCGGCGTTCCACTCCGCCTTTGAGCTCCAACTGGAACGCAAGAAATTCCTGAAACAGCGCGTCGTACCGAAACACCTGGGGTGCTGTTCTTTCGATTAGCCCTGTCTGATCCTGAATGCGCAAGATCGTGGACATGGCGCCGTCGTATCCTGCCTCACAGAGCATTCTCACATCTAGGTGCGGCAGTAGACAGGTCTCAATCAGAAAACCTCGGTCAGCTTCGTTTATGACAGTTAGAACTTGCTCTGAAACGTAGCCGAAAAATAGCTCGCGCGCGGTAACAATGGCCTGCTTCATGTTCTGCGTTCTCAATGCACAACTGAGGGAAAAGGAGACGACAACTGGCCAACCTCGAGAGAATGAAAACACTTCGTGGATAGCGGTTGCGGTAAGGTCGACGTTCCAGTAATTCGCCGTTTCACGTACTTCGTCCGGAGTCAAGCGAAGATCCGACCCACCAATCGGTAGACCTGTAGACCCTTGCGCAAACCAAGACGCGACCGGCAATGCAGCTGTACCGCGCGTCGCAAGAATCCATTTTAAGCTGGACGGCGTTCTGCCGATCATCTCAACGACTGCACCGATTACACTTGGAGAGCCCAAGTGAAGGTCGTCAAGGATAATTGTTCCTTCGCGGTCGCCAAGGCTTAACACGACCTCCTCCGGCGTCAGTTTCTCAAAAGCAGAATTTGGCGAATCAAGTGCAGCCGGCACGCCTACGTAGTGGCCGTAGCCTGATTTTGGTGACGCGATGGAAGCACGGAGATCCGCGAGAAAAGCGCCAGCATCAACGTGCTCCAGGCCGAGCCTGAACAGCCAACTGGGCTGCGCGGAACGCCTCAAGAACTGCCTCACGATCGTGGACTTTCCAAATCCCGCCGGAGCGATTAGCAGGGCAACTCGCAGTCGCGCTGCAGCAGAAAGGCCCTCTAGGAGCCGCTCGCGTTCCGGAGCTTCAAACGCTTCGATGCGCGCAGGCCTAAGCTCATGTCCTGGAGACATGCAAGCCTCCTTGCGAAGAGAACCCCTGCTACGGCGTTATCGCAACCAAGCCCTACCTTCTCGCCTGCGATTCGCCGAAGGAACGATCAGTTTTGCATAGCTCTATTGTGTCCATAGCGTTAACGGACGGCCCTCTGGCGCTCAGACCGATGTAGCAGCCAATCCACACTCGTCAAGCGTTTTTTCCGCGATCTTCACGCGCAGTTTCCGTTAGCAGAGTGGCTGTGAGGGTTTGCTAGCAGCGTAGGTGCCACAGCGCGCCCGGCGTAACCAGGCTGAAAGCACGTGTTTCAATCGCTCGTTCTAACACCTGAGGTCTCATGAACGACTCGAACCTCAGCCGCATCACCGAACCGCTGCTCGAACTCGCCAATCAGTCTCCCGCCGACTGCTTCAGCGTTGTCGTGCGCGTGGTCGTCGTGGCAGGCGCCGATCCCAAGGCCGCGTACGCGAATGTCCCTGCGATCCTGCAGCAGGTCGCGACGGCGATCGCCACCCTACCGCTGGATTCGGCTAAGCACGAAGGCATGACCGCGAGTGGCGCGGCGACCGGGTCGCCCTTTCTCTACGCGACTCTCACTGGCGCAAACGTGCTCGCGCTCGAGCAGGCGATTCCGGCCGGGGTCCCGCTCGAGTTTCGGCGCGATCGTACGACCCTCGACCAAAGCGCGGGCTTCGATCCGGAAGACCTCGTCGGACGCGTCATTGCTGAGCCCCTGGCCTCGCAGGTCGCGTCCGCGCCCGATGCCTCCTACGACATCATCGTCGTTTTGAATACCGGAAACCCGCAAGGCGTCGCGTCGGCGCGCAAGGCCGTCGCCGATTACCTCGACCTGCTCGGCGCGCGCGCGGGCACGAAGATCGACTACGCAGAGAACGACAACGCCTCGCACCCCTATGTCTACGCGACGATGAGCGGCTTTCAGATCCGGGCTCTCGTCGAACTCGATCGAAATCCGGGCACCGGGCCGATTTCGATTCACCAGATTTGGGAGGATAGCCACGTCCAGCCGCTCATCACCAAATCGATCGCGACCGTCAAGGCCGATGCCGCGCACGTCGCTTTCAGCGCGCTCGGGAAGGGCATCGTCTGGGCGGTTCTCGACTCCGGCATCGACGTCACCCACCCGCATTTCGCTGCGAATCAAAATCTCAAGCTCGACGACCTGCGCCCGTTGCGTCATCGCGACTTTACAGCACCGCCCGATCCGAAGGCGGATCCGGCGGGTGACGATCAAAGCGCGCTACGCGACGCGTTCGGGCACGGGACGCACGTCGCCGGCATCATCGCCGGCAGTTGGACGGCGCCCACCGCTGCCAAACAGACCGCCCAAGACCCACGGTCCTGAAAACCTCGCGCAACGGTGCCGGCGCGGACGAGCGCGTCCTCGAGTATCCGCCCGTGATCGCCGGGATGGCGCCGAAGTGCACCCTCATCAGCTTGCGAGTCCTCGACGATACCGGCGACGGGCAAGTCTCGTCGATCATCGACGCCTTCGAAGCGATTCAACAGCTCAACAACTACGGGCGGCGCATCGTCATTGCCGGCGTGAATTTGAGCGTCGGCTATCCGTTCGACGCGAAGTGGTTCGGCTGCGGCCAGAGCCCGCTCTGCGTCGAGGTCGACCGCCTCGTGCGCTCGGGCGTCGTCGTCGTGTCGGCCGCGGGGAATTCCGGGTATGGCACGGTCGCCACCGCCTATACCAAGGGCTGGGCCAGCACGATGGCTCAGACGATCAACGATCCAGGTAACGCCGACCTCGCGATCACCGTCGGATCGACCCACCGCGAAGAGCCGCACCTCTACGGCATATCCTACTTCTCGTCCAAAGGCCCGACGGGCGATGGCCGCCTCAAACCGGATCTGGTTGCGCCGGGCGAGCGCATCGTCTCCTGCGCTTCAGCGCAGAGCCGGCTTCCCGCGACGATCTCAAACGACGACGCCACCGGGTCGACGACGACCGTCCCGGCCGACGGTTACACGTACAAAGAGGATTCCGGAACGAGCATGGCCGCGCCACACGTCTCGGGGGTGATCGCGAGCTTCCTCTCGATTCGCAAGGAGTACATCGGTCAGCCCGAAGCGGTCAAAGCGCTCTTCGTCGCCAACGCGACCGATCTCAAGCGCGACCCGACCTTCCAAGGTGGCGGTCTCGTCGACATCATGCGCGCCATTCAAGCCGTGTAGCGAAGGAGCGAGCCGGTGAACTTCGGCCAATTTCAAACCATCGAAGTCCCCTTCGACAAGAACGCCGCGATTACGGCGCTCGGCCCGATCGACGGCACGGGTGCGGCCGCAGCGGTTGCCGCGCTAGCTCCAAAGATCGACGATCTCATCGTGATCTCGCACGGCTGGAACAACGACGTCAACGACGCGCGCACGCTCTATGCGGCGATCTTCGCGAGCGTCGCAGCCGCCTGGAGCGCAGCCGGCTTGACGGCCGCCGATCAAGCCAAGACCGGCATCCTCGCGCTCTATTGGCCTTCGAAAAAGTTCGATGAAGCCGACCTCATTCCGGGCGGCGCCGCCGCCGTTCAAGACGCGACGCGGGTCGACTACGGCGCTGCCATCACGGCACAGATCGCGAATCTCAAGGACGCCTTCGGGCAATTCGACGCTGCGCAGCAGCAACTGCTCGATCGCGCGCTCGCGCAAGTGCCATCGCTAGATACCGAAGCCGCGCAGAACGCGTATGTCGCCGCACTCGCCGCCTTGTTTCCCGGTGACGACCGGCGAGGCCGATCCGGGCCTCGACTCCAGCAAGGGCGGTTTTCAAGATCGTTCCGGCGCGGATATCCTCGCCGACATTCAAGCGCAGCTTGGTCTTCAGTCCGCTGCTCCCGCGACGGGCGGCGGCGCGGAGCAGATCGACGACGGCGCGCCGTCGGCGAGCGCAGGCGCAGCCGCCGGGTTCAATCCGATCGCCGGAATCCAGCAGGCCGCGAACTTACTGCTCAACCTCACGACCTACTACGTCATGAAAGAGCGCGCCGGAACCGTCGGCCAAATCGGCGCGGCGCCGCTCGTCGCTGCGGCGCTTGCGGCGAATCCGCAGCTGCGCGTGCATTTGGTCGGGCACAGCTTCGGGGGCCGGCTCGTCACCTCGCTCGCGAACGCGCTGCCCGCCGGCGCGCAAGTCCGCACGATGGCGCTCTTGCAAGCCGCCTACTCGCACTACGGCCTGGCTCCCGCACCGGCCGATGGCAGCCGTCCCGTCGGCGCGTTTCGCGACGTCGTCGCGAAGAACAAAGTCCGCGACATCATCCAGATCACGCACAGCGATCACGACTGGGCGGTCGGCGCCGCCTATCCGATCGCTTCGTTCATCGCGCGCGACACGGCTTCGGCGGTCCCGATCAGCGTGCCGGGTACGGCCAACAGCCCGTGGGGCGGCATGGGTGGCAGCGGCGCACAGCAAACCGCCGAAGCTTTCGACGATACGCTGCTCGACGGAAACACCGCCTACGCACCGCTTCCGCCGGGAAAACTGATCCGCAACCTCACCGGCGACGCCTTCATCGCCGGACACGGCAACGTCGACGGCCCGCAAGTCGCCTGGGCCTTCTTGCAGGGCTTCGTGCTCGGTCGCCGCTAAACGCTAGCGGCAGTGAAGGTCTTGGCGTTATGCCTCGCACTCCTCGCCCAAATCGCGCTACCGGTTCGCGTGATTCCGCAACCTTCGTGCCTCGTGAAGGCTGCGTCCCCGAGCATCGCGTCAGTAACCGCCTGCACCTATAAGTACTTGCCTTCTCCCGCCGGCAACGCGAACTACTTTGCTTCGGTGACGATCGCGTACCAAACGTCTCAACCGAGTTCCGCCATCCGGTTTCGTTGCGTCTTTGCCAACACGCCGAGCGGAACGCGCTCCGTTCTCTGGCGGGCGCCGTCGCTCGCGAACAAGCCAAGTCAGGCGCAGTTCTCGTTGGTTGCGCCGAACCCGAACGCGCCGCCGCTCGCGTGCGATATCGATCGCAACGGTGTCTTCCGGTGACGACCCCGGCGACGGTCCGCAAATGGATCTGGCCGTCTGCCCGCCTCATGCTCGTCGGTGGCATCGTCCTGATCGCTGCGAGCGTCGCCCTGTTCTGGTACGCCTGGCACGCCAACACCGAACGGGAGAGCGCCGCGAAAGCGTACGGTGCGCTCACCTTCGACGGCTTGCGCACGCCGGTGGGTGGGATCACGCTGGCGCTCAAACGCGTCGAGTGGGCTGCGAGCGGATCGGGCGTATTGAGCGCCGACGTAAATCAAGCCAACCCGCAAGCCTTTGGCGAAGGGCTCGTCAAACCGCTCCTCGATGCCAGCGATACGATCAGCGTGATCCTCTCGCCCAGCGGAACGTCGCTCGACTGCAGCAGCAGCAAGTCGTTCCCCGAAAAGGTTACGGTCGAGCTGCACGCGCAGGGCTTTCAAGTCGATGAAGTCGGCGAGGCGGCCAAGTCCGGCGATGCCTTATATCGCCAGCTTTGCCTGCCGGGGACGAGCGACAGCTGGGCTTGGAATCTCGAGCCGCAAACCCCGGGCGTACATCTTTTGACGTTTCGCATCATCCCCACGGCGCGCGACGGCTCGCCCATGCAAACCGGCGATGTCGACATGATTACCGTCGTTCCCGCGCCGCTTCAGCTCTTGCCGATCGCGCAACTCGTTCTCACGAGTGGTATCGCATCGATTTTGCTGAGCCCGCTCAAGCGGCTGCTCGGCGGGGGCGACTCTTCTTCCGCCGCGGAGACCTCGTAGGCGCGGTCGCCGCTTAAAGCGGGCCGTCGGCGCTCAGCCGGCGAGACTGTACAGGAGCTGGAGTTGGTAGGGCGTCGCGGTCTGGGTCGTGTAGTTCGTGTTCGTCGAGTCGTCGTAGACGACGGTGATCTTGCCGTTGCGCGCGCCTTGTTTGACGGTCTCGACCCAGGTGCCGGGATCGCCGCTGACCTGAACGGCCGTTTGTTTGATGTTCTGCAGGGTCGCCGTGACTTGGGTCTGCGTCCCGGTCTGATTCTGCCACGCCGGCACGATGTGCGGGAAACCGCAATAGACTTTCCCGTTCTCGCCGTCAAAAGAGAAGATGAGCATCGCGCCGTCGTCCCATTCGATTGCGACGCTGGTCTGGGTGGTCTGTACGCTCACTGATAAAACCTCCTGTTGTGGGCAAGGTGATTGGACGCGAGAGCCTAGGGCAGCATTCCTAGGGCGAGCAGCAAGTTGCCCGAGCCTAGCAAGCCGTCGTGAACGACGAACGGGTTCGGGTTGACGACGACGTAGTTTGCCGAGAACGCGTTGTACGCGTCGGAGCCTTTGCCGCCGATCGCCGCCGCGTTCTTGGCGAACCACGCGGCGATCGTCTGCGTCAGCGTGGCGTAATTGGTTGCGTAGAAGTCGTCCTGGGTGTTGTAGATGCCGCGGAAGCGGAAGCTCGACTTGAGATAGTCCAGCTGGTCGGAGGCGCTTCCGAGCGCCGCAAGATCCGCGTTGAGTTTCTGCGTGACGTAGGTCGTGATGCCGGCTAGTTCGTTCGTGCCGTTGATCGCCTCGAACAGAAACATCGCGGCGATCTTCGAGGGCAAGCGCGGCTGGCCGGCCTGACCGGCCATCGGCCCGATCGTATTCCCGCCGCCGCTGTGCCCCGAGAGGACGACGCGCCCGATGGACGGAGCCGCAGACCACACTCCCGCGCTGACCGCGGCGCCAAGCGCCTCGTTGAGAAATGAATCGCAGTCGAAGAGCGCGCTGCCCGGCGCGAACCCCGAGACGAGCGTACCCTGCGGCAGCAGCGCGATCATCGCGCGACCGGACTTGCCCAACTGGTCTTCGATCTGATCGACCAGCACGTCACGCACGCTGCCCGCGTCGGGCAGATTGGACGCGGCGCGCTGCCGATAGCCGATGTTGTGCCCGTGCAGATGCAAGAGCACGTCGATCGACTGGGACGTATCGAGCGACGGCGGGACGATCAGAATCGCGCGCCCGGCCGCCGATTCCGTCGTCGCGGGATTGGGCGCGGGATCCTGATTGACTTGCTTGAGGCCGTCGAGCGGAATGCGGCGAACGCCGCCGGCGCTGCGTTCGCCCTCGTTCCAGCCGCCCGATACCGCGCCGCTCCATCCGCCGGCCGCCGGCGCACTGGGCGAGCCATTCGGCGTCGCCGCGTTTCCGTTGCTCGCGGTTGCATCGCTCGCGGTTGCATCGCTCGTGGTTGCGTCGCTCGCGGTTGCATCGCTCGAAGCCGCGTCGCTCCCGTTCGACGCCGGAGCCCCTGAGGGATCGGCCGCGCCGGCATCTTGGATCGACGAATCCGTCGTCGTGCCGCCATCGCTCGCCGGCGTTTCGTCGGTCGTCACGGAATGCTCCCGTTGGCTTTCCACGCGGCAATCAGCTCGTTCGATGCTTCGTAGTGCATGCCGTCCGGCGTCGGGCTAAAGCCGGCGCCCCAGAAGAACTGCTCGGCGAGCATGTAGGGGCACAGACTGAGCAGACCTTGCGAGACGGTCGCCGAGCCGCGCGGCGTCAGCACGCCGCCGATCGTGAGATCGATGGCGGTACCCCACGAGTGATTTGAGAAGTTCGTGGTCGAGCCGCGCACGTAGCGCACGCACAGCATGCCTTGCGTCCCGAGCAGCGCGTAGAGCGCCGGCTCGGCGCTCTGTACCGCGGCGAAGACGCGCGTCAGCGCGTCGACTGCCGGGCCGAGCCCCGTGACGCGGAATGGGCCGACGCTCGCGGTCTTCATGAGCTTTTGGAGCGCCGCCGAGGAGGGACCGCAGCCGGGATCCGGCGTTCCCGGATTTCCCAGCGCGTTCAGCATCGTCGCGGGATCCGCCGACGTCAGTCCGCTGTTGATTCCGCTTGGGATCGCGACCATGACCGAGTAGTCGACGGCCGGCGGTGTGGGCGAGGCGTTCGTCGACGACGAGCCATTTGTCGAACCGGCATCGCTCGATCCCGCGTCGCTGGACCCCGCGTCGCTCGATCCCGAATCGCTCGAGCCCGCATCGCTCGATCCCGCGTCGTTCGATCCGGTGGGCGCTCCGGCGACCGCCGTTCCGGCATCGCTGGATCCGGAGTCGCTCGCTCCGGCGTCGCTGGATCCGCCGTCGCTCGAGCCGTCTAGATTAGCCATCGTTGTTCTCCTTACGCTAGGTCGCTGAAGAGGTTGGCGCGGCCGGCTTGGCGCCGGCCATTCGCACGTTGACGAGCTTGCCGAGCGCGTCGAACCAGAACGGCGTTCCCAATGAGAGCGCGATTAAGGTTGCGATCATGCCGGGATAATGGGTGCCAAAGTCCTGGAAGAGCGGGTGCAGAAACTGCTGCAGGTTTTCTCTCGCCAGCACGGTGGTGTAGGCGGTCTGCAGCTTCGCCGGGTCGGCTTGGCCGTTCGGGAAAGCGCCCTGAATGGAGGCGGCTGCGGCGCTGAGCGCGATCGGGGTGGCGTAAAGATGCTTGCCGACCTCGATGCTGTCGAGCCCGGTTCCGATGACGACGAGCGCGGCGATGCCGATCAGCACGTACTGCGTTTGCCGGCGGTACCAGCCCGAAACGCGATCCATCTGGGCGTTGAACCAGGCGTCGGTCGCCTTGAGTAACTTCTCGTAGTCGTCGCCTGCGGTTACGAGCAGCGACGAGACGCTGGAGCGCAGCGAATCGTTCGGAATCGCTTGGGCGCTCTGACGCACGGCATCCAGAAACGCCTTCGGCTCGGTGACGACTGCCGTTGCGACCGCGGCCGCCGCGGCCGGCTGGCCGGCAGTCGCCGCCTTCGCGTTGCCGGCCAGGACGCTCTGCCAGAACGCCATCGAAAAGTTCCGCGCGTCGACGTAAGACGGCCGGTTCGCCGCGCCCTTCCGATAGATTCCCGCTTTGTCGTTTGACGATGCGTCGAGCAAGGGATGGGCGAAGATCGCCTCGACCAGCGGCGCCGCTCCGCTGACGAGGTTCAAGACCCCGAGAAAGAGCTTTTTTCCGCGCAAGCTCAAGAGCGCGGCGATTTGCTCGTTGACGAACGAGCAGAGGCAACTCAACGCAATGAAAAGCGCCGAGAGGACGATCGCAACGTCGACGATGCTTCCGATCTGTCCGGACATGCGGGCCTCCGAGCTTAAGGTTTGTAGTTGGCCCAATCGGCGTTATCGCCGCACGACGCCGCGGTGAAATTGATCCACGACTCGAAGACCGAGGTCCCGTAGTCGTGACCCGTCGTCCACGCGTCGGGACTCAAGCCTTCCTTGAGCTCTTGCTGCACGTTGCCAGCGCCGACGTTGTACGCGGCAAATGCGGCCAGGTGGTTGTCGGAAAACATGTTGAGCAGCGGCTCGAGGAACTCGCTCGCGCAAACCCGGAGATTCGTTTGCGGATCGAGCAGCGGTCCGTATCCGGGATAGGTGGGAGCGCTCGCGACGCTCCAATCGACGCCGCTGGTGATCTGGGTCAAGCCGACGCCGCATCCGGGACCCGGCGGCATGCCGATCTGCAAGATGTTCTGTCCGCCGGTTTCGCGACAGACAATTGCCGCCAGCATGCACGGCTGCACGAGATCCGTCGCCTTCGCGGCAACGGTGTACTGAGCCGCGTAGGCGGCGAGCGCCGGGCGCCACGAGATTTTGAAGTCCGGGCGAAGCTGCGCGCCTTTAGCGGCGACCTGAGCAACGGTCAATAAGGGCATTGCGGTTCACCTCCTGCCCGCCCATCCTACGACGCAAGTGTCCTGAAAACGTCCTCGCCGCTTCGCCGCTTGCTCGCATTCAATTCAAGCGGAAACGTTCGTCGAAGAGCGACGGCGGACGATTTCGGGACAGTGATACGCTAAGATCGACGCGAGCGCTCCGAATCGCGGGCGCACCGTCGTGAGGAGCACGTCGCATGAGCCGCATTCTCGCCCTTTTGAAGACTGGCACGAGCACTTTCCCATCGGATCTCATCGACGCGATCACCGGCGCTGGAGGCTCCCCCGTTCAAGTTTGGAGCGGCGACGCGGGCTTCAACGCGGTTATCGCGGAAGGCGACGCGAGCGTGCAGAGCGCCATGAGCGCGCACGCGGCGGTCGCCTGTGCAACCAGCACCGCGATCGCGAACCCGGGATCGCTCGACGTGGCGCCGGGTGCGGCCGAGCTCGCAAGCGCCTGGAACACCTACCTCGGCAGCGATTATCAGACGGGAGTCGACGGCTTCTACTCGCAGTCGATTCAGATCGATCAAATGTTGCCACCCGGCGGCTGCGCTCAAGGTGCAGGCGATGACGGCGACAGTGGGAGCGGCGCCGACCTTATCGCGAGCGGCGGCCCCGGCGGTGCGAGCGATCCCGGCGTCTCCAGCGCCGGCGACGCTTCGGGCGGGGCGGACGCTTCGTCCGCTGTGGACGCCACGGCCGGTGGCGCGGCGCAGCTCGGCAGCTCGATGCGAGGCGGCGCCGCCGCACTCGCGACGGCAACCGTCGTGCACAAGGAACGCCGCGCGCTCGTCGGCACGATCGGCGTTGCGGTCGCATACGTCGGCGGTCCGGCCGGCTCGACGGCCGAGCTCACGGCCGCTGACGGCGCGAATCTCGGGCTCGCGCTCATGCACGCCTTCGACGTCTATTACGATCTCGCACCGAAAGCGGCGCACCTAGTTTTCGAATGCAACGTGCGCCGCACGACGCTCACGCTCGATCCGACGACCGTCCCTTCGGCAGCCAATCCGCCGGCGGCCGGCGACTACGAGGCTTGCGAGGCTCCCTGGCGCGACGCCGCGTTAAAAGCGCTGGGCCAATCGAGCGGGTGGTCGGGAATCGACGGGCTCATCTCTTCGGCGACGTTCAGCGACACGCCCGACTACGCGCACGCGGCGTTTCTCACGAAGTACCCGACGGCATGGATGGCCTATTGCTCGTCGTCGCGTAAAATTGTGTTCCAGCTCACATCCGTGATAAACAGCTGGAAGCTTCCCGCCGCGCATTTCGTGTATGCGCACGAGACCGGGCATACCTCCGGAGCGCCGGACGAGTACGCGGCAAGCAAGTGTGCGATTACTGATAAGGCCGGATTTTCGAACAGCGCAAATTCAAATTGCGAAACCGGCAATGCGGCTGCAGTCGACTGCTTGATGCGCAACAACGCGAAAAAACTCTGCCCCGCGACCCCCGGACACTTTGGCTGGAACGATTCGAACGGCGACGGCGTCCTCGACCCGTTCGATTCGACGTACTCCACCTAGGGACGCGCCAGGACGATTTCAGGACGCTCGGCGTCTACTCTCGAGCTACAGCACCCGCAGCTCATCCAACTTGAGGATTTTTGATATGGCTGACCAGCCTCTCTCCGAGCTAGCGATCATCGACGTTTTGAATACGATCGTCGATCGCGTCAAGCAAACTCAACCGACGTCGACGACCGGCAAACCGCTCACGAGCGGCCTGGTCTATTCGCAGCTCATCTTGGGCATGCCGATCGATCCGCGCGACTACGGTAATCCTTGGACGCCGATGGGCAGCGACACGGGCGCAGGTTCGCAGACGGCGGGCGTACCCGCCGCTCCACCGGCCGCTCCGGGAGCGACGCCGGCGCCCGATCCAAAGCTCCTGGCCTCGCTCGAAGCGGCCTTCAAAACCTCGCAACTGTGCAACATCATGCTGCAGGTCACCGACGACGGATCCTATCTCCAGTATCCGATCGGACGGCATCTCGCGTTTCAATACCAGGGCATCCTCGGCGCCATGCAGCCGCTTCCCGTTCCGCCTCAGCCGGCCGACGTGCAAGCCGAAATCGCCGCGGCGATGGCGGTCTTGTACACCATGGACACCACCGACCCAGCCAATCCCGTCATCATCGGGAAGAGCCCGGCCTACTCGCGCTACGAGAAAAACGCGCTCGCCTACGCAAACGCGAAAGCGATCTACGCGATGCAGCAGGCGACGACGCTCGGAAATCCGGCGACGGCGGCCGAGTGGCCGATGCTTTCGTCAACCTATCAAGAGGCCGTCGACGACGCCTGGAATACGTGGAAGACCGAGGGCGCCGATGCCATCGAGAAAGCGCTGGCTGCGTACGAGAGCCAAGGGATCAACATGCAACAAGCGCAAATCGCGGCGGCCAAAAAACAGATGGATATCTGGAGCTTGGGTCTCGCCGGCGTGCCGACGGACATTCCGTACAGCTACGTCGATCCGAGCGAGTGGTGCGATCCCACCGCCGACGACATCGGTTTCGAATCGCTCAAGATCAGCCGCAAGACCGGAGATCAAGCGAAGTCGACCGTCACCGACAACAACCGGAGCATGTACTGGAACAACCAGCAGTCGAGCTTCAGTCAAAGCGCCCACGCGAGCGGCTTTCTGGGGATCGACAGCGGCAGCGAAAACTCGTCCAATGCGGACCAGCATTCAGCGAACGGCGACGCCTCCGGGTACGTGTTCAACCAGCACATCAAAGATCAGTTTACGGATCTTGAGATCAGCCTCGAGTGGGCGCTCGTCACGATCTACCGGCCTTGGCTGATCAGCGACCTCTTCTACATGAACAACTGGTACATCCAGGGCGAGCCGGCCAACGCGGTCAGCGACGGCAAGGTTCAGACGCAGCTCCGCTCGTCGGGGCCGCTGTTGCCGATGATTCCGCAGCAAATGCTAGTCGTGCGCAACGTGCAGATCTCGAGCAGCAACTGGGGCGACAGCGCGAACACGCTCAACACGCTCTACGGCAGCGATTCCGGTTCGACCGCGGCCAGTCAGAGCAGCGCGGGCGGGTCGGCGAGCGTTGGGTTCGGACCCTTCGGCGGCGGCGGCGCGAACGTCCAATCCAGCAACAATAAGGCTGGGGGTCAGAGCGCTTCGTGGACGGCCGGCAACGCGCTCTCAAACACCGGAACGACCTTCGACGGGACGACGCTCGCGATCAACGGCGCGCAAATCATCGCCTTTTTGAGCAACATCGTTCCGCCCTCACCCGGCATCCCCGATCCGGCGCTCCCCAAGCCCAAAGCCACGACGACGAACAACGACGCCGTGGTCGGGCCGGCATCGGCGACAGGCGCGCCCGCAGGCGCCGCGCAACCGGTCGCCACGCCGGCCGGCAGTTCGGGAAACTGACGCGATGGCAACCAGCGACGACCTGATTCAAGACGTCTACGCGAACTTTCTCAGTGCCTACAACCGGAACCAGGCGTCGCCCAGCACGGACGTACTCGCCTTCGAAGCCATGGGGCTCTCTCCCGGCTTGACCGCGGGATCTCCCACGAGTCCGGCGCTCGCAGTCGAGTACGTTTCCACGCTGGCTGATGCGTTGCCGGACTTGAGCGGCGGCGTCTATTCGCGCACGATGCGCACGACTTCCGTCACCTACGCCGACATGTTGAGCGTCGCCGAGCCTTGCACGCAAGAAGGCGCGCCGACGTTCAACGCGGTGAAAGCGAACGCGAGCAAAGCCCTCGACAATAGCAGCCTCGGTTCCGAAGAGGGCCCGACGACGTTCAGTCCCACGTACGCGCAGCCGGTGGGCTGGTACGATCCGAGCCAGCCGGCGAACTGGACGGCGTATTCGTACAGCGCCGGCACGACCTCGAACGGAACGTCGACGAGTTCGGGCGGCGGCCAATCCAATCCGAATCCGCCACCGCGCGTACCGATCGCGTACATGCAAGCGGCTCCCTGGCGCTTGATGGTCGCAGCACCTGCCGCGCAGGCGCAGACAGTCCAAAAAGCGCCACCCGGGCAGGCACCGGTCGCGTCGGCGCCGGCGCATCTTGCGAGCGAGCAAGCCGTCCATCCGGCGATGGTTGCGCAGAACGTTGCCGTTCGCAATCAAGTCGAAATGCGCCGGCCGTTTCCGCTTCCGCCGCGCGTGCCGATCGTCCCGGCCAATCCGTCCTCGAGCGCACCGCCGCCGCTGCACCCATCCTTCGCAATGTCGTTTGACTACTGTATCGTCGAACTGAACCGGCCTTGGCTTTCCGGCGACTTCCTCGCCTCGGACGGATGGTACGTTCCCGGAGTGCACAAAGGCGACTACGCGTCGGGACCGGTAGCGGCGACGAGTCCACCGCCGGCGGCCACCGGATCGCCGCCTTCCGCGAGCACGCCAACACCCCCAGCCGCGCCGCAAGGGCCGTTCGCGTACGTGCCGACGGCGTTCATCGCGATTAAAAACCTGTCGATCAACGTCGCCGCACTCGAGGACGGGGCAGCGACTTCCGGGCAGCTCATGGCGTTCGGTCCGTTTTCGCTGGCGCATGCGACCGGCTCGACCGACGCGCTGAGCGCGCCCGGGATTCAGATCATCGCGTGGATCTGCACGGTCCAGCCGCAGTTGCCGCCGGAGACCGATCCCGCGCTGGTGCCGGCGCCGCCACCCCCGCCGGCTTCGAACAGCGGCAACGTCGTCAGCACCATCACTTCGGATGTCGGCGCGGTTACGAGTCTCATCGGTGATATAAAAGGTCTCTGACCTATGAAGGGCCGCTCGCTTTTCTTCGCGCTCGGAGCGGCGGCAATCGTTCTTGCGGCGGTGTGCTTCGGCGCTTTGCGCACGCTGCAGCACGTTGCCGCCGACGACGCGCTCGCCGCCGTTCAACACGACGGAGCGACGGGAACCGATTTTCTTCTCGAAGGCCAACCGGTGCGCGTGCACATCGAAGCTCAGCCGACGAATCTCAAGGTGGGCGACTCGCTGAGCTTCGTCATGTATCTCAAGGCACTTGACGGGATAACGAGCGGCGAGCGGGCCATGCTGGGAAATCTCCAAGCCGGCGCGCTGCAGCCGGCGCTCGTCTCACCCGACGGCTGTCAGGTTTCTCCGAGCCAAGCGACTGCACTTCCGACGACCCAGGGGCTTCCGGAATTCAACTGGGCCTGGACCGTCGGCTGCGCGACCGCGGGCCAGAAGGCCGTTCAAGCCATGCTGAATTTTCAACCTGCTGCCGGATCCGCCGATTCGACGCCGCTCGCGTACCACTCGCTGACGAACTTTAGCGTTACGGACCCCCTTCCGCAGACGCTGCTCGGGGGTTTGTCGATCGTCAGCGCCTTGGTCGGCATTGCCGCCGGCACCAAGGGTCTCTTAACGAAAAAGGATGAGCGGACCGCGACCGCGTGAGCCGGCCATCATCCAAGTCCCGAGAATTAGCGACTTCGGCTTACGTGTCTTGTGCGACGCGAGCGAGGTAGGCACGGACCTCTTCGAGCGCCTCGGTCGCGGCGGGGTCGCCGGGATTGCGCTGGTCGATCTCCGCGATGACGTGGTAAGCATTCCACAGTTGCTCGACGACCGCGTCCTCGGCGGAGACGGCTCGCAACGCATACGGATGGTTCGATCGCAGCGCCCGGAGCCTGGCACGTTCGGCTGCCAAGAGCTGAACGCGATTGTACGCCTCCTGCGCGCCGAGCTTCGCCCTTCCAAGAGCTAACAGCTCTTCAAGAGTCATCATGTTGAGTTTATCGGCTCTCAGCCGCGGCGTGTCTGTCACGATCGGGTTTGGTGTGCGAGGTCACCCGCGCGGTCCTCGCGAGAATCGGACGCGCGTGATCCCCGTAACGGGCTAAGGGGGACCCGTCTCCGAGTCCGGAGCCATCGACAACGCGGCGAAAGTGACAACAAAGCGCGACTTGCCGCTGAAGGCGATGCTGCCGTCGTGCGCGTAGGCGCACGCCGTTCACGATCGCAGGTCGGTGAGCGCCTCGCGCGCGACAGGACGTGGCATCCCGTCGCGCACAGCAGCTTCGTCTACATCCTCGACCGCAACGGACGACTCTCTCGCACGCTGCTGCTCTCGACGCACCTCGTCGACGAGGCGCCCGGCGCCCTGAAGTCGCTAATTCACTGACTTGATCGACGCGGGGCCAACCCCGTTAATTTGGAGAACCGTTGTGCCCTTCGCCATTGCAAAGTGCGGAAGTCCGGCTGGAATCGAGACGTAACTCCCCGGCGTCAGCGCGAGCATTTTCGCGGCGTCGAACGTCGAGCCCACGCCGACCATGAGCGTTCCGCTGAGGACCGAGACGTTCTCGATATCGCCATGCGTGTGCGGGTTAATTTTCGCACCATCCGGGAGCTTCAGCCGAACGGTGTATTGGGATCCGGCCTTACTCGGGTCGCCGGAGAGCACCGCCATCATCGCGCCGGCCGGGTAAGGCGCGGGCGCTGCCGCGTATTTCGCCTGGTCGGCCAGTACGATCGTGGGGCCCGCGGCCGATTGGGCGCCCGCAACGAGCGGCAGTGCGATAAAGACGCAGGCGACCGAAAAACGGAGAAAATGATTCATTCACTGTCCTCCTAAGACGCGAATTTTCGACGGCCAACAGTTGACAGTCAACCTGACAATAGCGAATACTTAGTAGAGTCAACAGAGACAATAACGCCGAGCCTCTACGTTACTGTACCGGTCCGGCAACCTGGCCAATTCATCTCGCGTCGAGGCGCCATGTTATCAGTCCCCATCTCGAAAGAGGATGGACGGCCGCTCGTCGATCAGATCGTCGCCGGCATCTGTCGTCAAATCGAAGACCATCAACTGCGCAGCGGTACGAAGATGCCGTCGATCCGCAGGTTTGCCATCGAGCATGACGTCAGCCGGTTTACGGTGGTTGAGGCGTACGATCGCCTGGTGGCGATGGGGTTCTTGCGTTCGCGGCGTGGCGACGGCTTTTATGCAACGGCGCGAACCGCGACGCTGAACGATTCGATGCCCTCGGTCGAGCGCAAGCATAACGAACAATTGGTCTGGCTCGTTCGGCGATTGCTGGAAGCCGACCGCAGCATGACGCTCGTAGGCGGTCCGTGGCTTCCCGCGGAGTGGAGCGACGACGCACGCATTCGCCAAACCCTCGGTGCAATGGCGCGTCTGACCGACGGGTCGCTGGTCGAGTACGGCAATCCCTACGGTTACTTGCCCTTACGCGAACACGTTGCCGGCTCGCTCGCGGAGATGGGAATTACCGCCGAGACTTCGCAAATCGTTTTGACCAGCGGCGCCAGTCAGGCGCTCGAACTCGTCAACCGGCACCTGCTCGGACCGGGCGACGTTGCGCTGGTCGACGATCCCGGCTACTACAATCTCTTCGGCAACCTCAGGCTCAGCAACGTGCAGATGCTGAGTGTGCCGCGCAACCCCGACGGACCCGACATCGCGAGCCTCGAACGGCTGGCCGCCGAACATCGCCCGAAGCTCTACTTCACCCAGTCGGCGCTGCAGAATCCGACCAACACGGACATGAGCCCGCACGTCAGCTTCAGGGTCCTGCAGCTTGCCGAGCGCTACGGCTTCTACGTCGTCGAAGACGACGTATTCTGCGATCTGCAGACGAAGCAAACCCCACGACTCGCCTCGCTCGATCAGCTCGAACGCGTCATCTACTTGCGCAGTTTCTCCAAAACGCTGTCCGGGAACTTGCGCGTCGGCTTTATCGCCTGTTCTCAGAGCATGGCCGACGAGTTTGCCGACGTTAAGATGCTTACGAGCATTTCGAGCTCCCAAGCCGCCGAACAAGTCATTCACCTCATGCTGGTCGACGGCCACTATCGCAAGCATATCCGCCGCCTGCAAGAACGGCTCGACGAGTCGCGCAGAAACGTTATCAAGGCCTTCGAGCGCATCGGTCTCGAGTTATTCGTCGAGCCGCAAGCGGGGATGTTCTTGTGGGCGCGTTTTCCAAACCTGGAGGACTCGATGCCTTTGGCTGAGAGAGCGCTGCGCGAAGGCTTCGTCCTTGCACCGGGCTACGTATTCCGTCCCCACTTGGAGCGTTCACCCTGGATGCGCTTCAACGTCGCGATCTGCGACGATGCTCGGGTCCACCAATGGCTGGAACGAACTGCAACCGATCTCGCGGCTCGCTAGCCCGCATCGCTAGTCGCGCCGCGGCGGAGAGAGAACCTCACCGCCGAGGCGCGATAGGCCGCTAGGCCGGAACGTGGGGTGAAATGGGAATCGGATTGGGTGGGTTCGGCTGAATCGGATTCGGCGGACCGGGCACCGGCGTGGGACATGAGTTCGGGACGCCGGCTACGGGGACCGGGTTATAACACGAGTTCGTCGACGAGTTGGCGACGCCGTGCGATGTGAACGACAGCACGAACGCAAGCAGTAGCGAGAACATAGAAGCGCCTTTCTGGAGCTTGTGCGAATTGCGTGCACTCATTATCGGAGCTGCGGCTTACGATGAACTTACAGTCCAATCACGCAGCCGTTTAGTGCGAACGGGCGTCGCCTGATCGAGCGCCCGTTCTGCAAATGCTAGCTCCGTAGCTCTGAGATGGCCTGAGTGCTAGTACTCAAGTTCGTCGAGCTACGTAGAAGCCGGCGAACTTCCGAGCGCGAAATCGATTGCCGCCTCGAAAGTTAGAGAGGCCCCGTGCGAGGTCAGCCGGTCGAAATCTTCAGGCGTCAAAAAGAAAAAAGAAAGAGAAAGAAAAGAAAGAGAAAAAGAAAGAGAAAAAAGAGAAAGAGAGAAGAAAGAAGAAAAAAAAGGGAAAAAGAAAGAGAGAAAAAGAGAAAGAAGAAAAGGAAAAAAAAGAAAAGAGGCTGAGACACAAAAAGAGACTAAAAGACAAGAGAAGACAGAGTTAAGAACAGTAAGCTAAAGGAGAACTAACTAAAGCAAAGAACAGAAAAGGCTACGAAGATAGTAAAACCGCCGGCGAAGACGCCAAATCGACGAAAAAGTTTCTGTTCCTAGAAAGTCAGTAAATCATGACTACAGTCAATCAACGCACGGAGAGTTCTATGGCGCGGCAACGCATTTTGACTAGTCGTGGTGAGTACGTCGAATCGCGAACTAAGGTGTTCGCGCAACTGATTTGGACTGAGAATGGTTACGCGCGTCGCAGCAAGCTAGATCGCAAGTGGAATGCCGTCCAGCCTCCGGCAAATCTAGGCGATAGCGACAGCGTTTTCGGCAGACAAGCAGAAGCGCTCGTCGACGGCGAGCGCACGTTAGACAAAGAGCGCTATCGCGGGAAACCGCATTGCATCGCCTGCTTGCAGTTCCTCTAGATTACCTTCGGTAGGAGTCTACAGCGACGGTAAACGAGACGTTTCTTCGCCGGAGATACACAGAGGCTGACGGCTAGTCGTAAGAATCTTGACGTTCTGACAGCGTTGCAAGACTTCGAGAATGATTTCTGAGACAGGGTCGACTAAGTGCTCGCAGTTATCGAACACGAGCAACGCTTGCATACCTCCGAGGACGCGGACCAGGTTCGCGAGCGGCTCACCTTGGGCGGTAAGCTTTACGTCGAGCGCGCCCGCCACCGCGGACACTATGTAGTTGCGGCTTCGTAACGGCGCAAGTTCGATGAAGCACGCGCCACTTCGGAATTCAGTAAGAAGACGTGATGCGATCTCGAGGGCCGTACGCGACTATACTACGCCACCGGAACCTGTAATCGTGACGAGGCGGTGGGAGGAGAACAAGCTGGTAATTGTGGCCAGCTCGACGTCGCGATTGATAAAGGATGTAAGCCGAAGAGGAAAGTTGCTCCCTGGCACAGAGTCCGCGACTTGTTCGGATCCCTTCGGCGCGCCTCGAAGAATTGTATTGGCGATTCCGACGCGTGAATCCGTGTCGAGCTTCGCGAGGATCGATCTCACATGATTCTCGACCGTGCGCTCGCTCAGCCATAGGGCTTCGGCGATGGCGCGGTTCGATTTGCCGGCTGCAACAGAGCGGCCACTTCGCTTTCACGAGCCGTCAACTGATCCGTGGGCGCCACCTTTTTACCATCTCACCCACCGCGGCGCTCTAGACCTTGCTCTCGGGCGACTACGGCGTTAGCGTCGGCTCGATCGGAATGAGCTGGTCCACGCCGAGCAGCGCCAGCGCGCGATACGGTCCGCTGTCCGGTGGCGCGACGATAGTGAGGCGCGAGTCTGGGTAGCACCGGTAGCACGGACGATCGTCTCCGCCACGGCCGAATAAATCGAAGTGACTTTCGTTAGAATTTCAGAACGGCGGTCGTTCCGGAGAGACCCTTGAGTACCAGATAGATGAGGTAGAGCAAAAGGAGCAGACCGGTCACGTATGCGGTCGGTCCGATCGCAAGCAGCACCTCCCGGTCATGCGGCCACCAGGAAAGGCCGGTCAACCCCACGCTTGGTTGATCTGCCCCGAGCCCGGACGTGATCCCGATACCCGCTGCGAGCCGCGCGAGGCGCAACGCGTCGGTGGACGGCGTGCCGCTGCGTCACGCCAACGATTGCTCTCGTCGATTACGAGCGCAATTTACACATAGCTGTGTATTACTATGCTTATTAGCTAACAGCTTAAGCGAAGGTTTGCCTGGTTATGTTATGATTTGGGCATTCGCCCCGCCCGGATAGCGCATCAGAAGGGTGATCTTCATGTTCACACGTCGTGGGAGTTTTCTCCCTGGCTTATGGATGGTGGGCGTTTACTGCGCTCTCGCTGCTTGCGGCGGGAGTGGGTCCAGTTCGTCACCGGCGCCAGCCGCGGGGTTTCCCGCGGGCTCGGGCGGCGTGAGGCCCGCAGTGGTCGAGCAAGGATCCGGCGCTCAAATTGTTCGATTCCCAATCCCGACCGGCAGCGCTCAGCCATTTCGGATGATTCAGAGTGCTGGGAAGATTTGGTTCACCGAGAACTCACAAGCGGTGATCGGAAGCGTGACGATGAGCGGCGTCGTCTGAGAACTTCCGGTCGGATCGAACGCGGGTCAGACACTCGGATTGACCGTCGGGCCGGATAAGAACATCTGGTCTGTCGGCTATTTTTCGCAACCGTACTATGAGCCGTTTGTTGCGTATGCGACGACCGCCGGCATTGTCGCTCAAGTTCCCGTTACGACTCCTCCGGGGCAAGCTCTCGAGTGTCCCGAAGCAATTGCGACGGGATCTGACGGCGCGCTGTGGATTGCTGATTACTGCACGAGTTCGATCGACCGGATGCTCACGAACGGAACGGTTACCGCTGAGTATACGACGCCGACGGTGGGCGCCGGCCCACTCGATATGGTCTCGGGGCCGGACGGCAACTTGTGGTTCGTTGAGACCGGCATAAGCAAAATCGGGAAGCTCGTACCAAGCACGGGCGCGATTACCGAGTACACGCTTCCCGCAGGCGCCAACGCTCCGGAGTTCATAACGAATGCCTTCGGTGCGCTTTGGTTTACGGCGTCCGGCTATGGGGGAAGCATCACTAGAAGGGCGTGTCAACGCTCTTCTCCAGCGTCATCGATGTTACTGAGCTCGCTCCTGGGCCCGATGGTAATATCTGGGCGACAATTTACGCTTACGGCGGCGCACTAGAGTCCTTTACGACAACCGGTTCACCACAGTCCGACGTTCCAGTCAGCGCAAACGTCAACGGCCTTGTAACGGGTCCGGATAAGAACATCTGGTTTACGGACTGGACGAATAATTCAATCGACGCTTACATCTTTAATCCGCAGACGGTGACGCCGACGAGTATCGCCTTCAATATGATCGGTGAGACTCAGACCTTCTCCGCATCCGAGGGTGGCTCGGGTACCACGCTAATCGTGACTTCTAGCAACAAGAACGTTGCGACCGTCGCTCCCGCAGGAACACCCGGCGAATGGACGGTCACCGCGGTCGGCGGTGGGTCGTGCAACATCAAAGTCGCCGACAAGAGCGGCAATTATACGGATATCGCCGTGTCCGTCACGGCCGAATCGTTCGTGGTGAATTAGATGAGACGTACGAGCAAAAGTCGCCTTCGGAATTTGTCACTCACCCTTCTCGCCAGTCTAGCCATTAGCGCGTGCAGTGGGGGTTCTCAAACCGGCAATGCCCTCAGCTCGCTCCCCAATTCGCCGCCGGGAGCCGGCTCGAGCGACGCCGCGACGGCCTCATTCATCATTCAAATTCCCGCTCAGGCGAGCCAATCGAGCGGGGCGCGGCGGCCAGCCTATGTCTCCGCTTCGACGCAGTCGATTTCAATCTTGACGAGCGGCGGCACACCGATTCCGCTCGCGCCGACGGCGGCGAACCCATTTATCGCCAATCTAACATCGATGTCCGCCGGTTGCGTCGCGGCATCGGGAACAAAACCTCTGACGTGCACCTCGCAGTCCCGGTTGCGGCAACGGGCGTGGTGTCGTTCACGCTGACACTTTACGACGCCCTCAACGCGACGGGGAACGTGCTTTCCACGGCCACGGTCACACCGACGATAAAGCTCGGTTCTGCCAACACGATCAAGTTAACGTTGAACGGCGTCGTTAGCTCTTTGCAGCTGTTGATCGGCACCCCGAATCCGCCCGTCGGCACAAGAGTCACGATTCCGCTAACGGTCAACGCGCTCGACGCCGACGGCAACATCATCATCCCGCCGGGGACCTATTCCGACGCGTCGGGGAACCCGCTGACGATAACGTTGAGCGATAGCGACACGTCGGGAATTACCAAGCTGACGAAGACGGTACTAACGAATCCGGTTACCGTCGCGTCAATCGATTATGACGGGAAAGCGCTCCCTTCGGGCGCGACGATTACTGCCTCGGCGGCAGGACTCACTTCGGTCAGCGCGTTTTTCGCGCCTGGACTCTTGGTACCGACGAGTTTCGTCTTTTTGGTTCCTTTCTTGCCCGTGGCCGGCAACGCGCTGACAACGCCCATTGCGTTCCGATTCACGGTGAAGGATCAATTGGAAATCCGATCGTCGGAAGTTACGCGAACCCCGTTACCCTCCAAGACAACGACGTCAGCAGCCTTGCGCTTGGGAGTTCGCTTTCCGTCAACGGTTCTTCATTGGCAAAGTCGATCGTCACGACATCATCTACGGATGTCATTGCGTTGGGGTACGGTGGGCTCTCGCTCGCAACCTACAACGCAACGCTAACTGCAAGCGCGAGCGGCGCCACAAGTCAGATTTCGTCGAATTTCGCCGGCCCGACGCAGCAGATCGTCTATACTCCCGGTGCCGGAGCCGGTCTATCCGGCTACGAGATCGATCTCAGCCCAGGGAATACCAGCGGCACCTTTACGGTCTCGGAGATTGGATTCAGCAATTCCCCGTACGACCAGGCCTTTGCGAGCTCATTCGGCGGCAGCGGATGCCCGTTCGCTTCGGTTACACCAGCCTCGGGGACGACCTTCACGGTCTTGGAGGGTCTGTACTCCGGGCCGAGCACGAGCTGCGCTCTGAATGTCTCCGACGGAGCGAAAGTTCTTCCCGTCACCGTGAACGTCTCACCCATCGAGCTGGACCCCCCATCGCTAACTTTCACGGGAACGGCTCCGCAAAACATGACCGTCTCCGAGGGGGGCTATACGGAGACGTTTGATGTGTCGAGCACATCATCGTGCTTGTACAGCAATGGCGTAAATTACGCGACGATCGCACCGGAAGTTTTCTCTGACGTCGCTCGGAGGACCGGCGCGAACGGTCGCGTGAAACCGCAGACGCCGGGGACACTCGACTATTTCACGATCACTCCCTTAAATCCGGGCACCTGCACGTTCACCTTCACCGATTCATCCGGCAATACGGCCAACCTGAGTGTTTCGATCTCGTCCGTTCCGTGAGCCATGCCAGTCTTCGAGGGCATCGGTCTAGAGCTATTCGTCGAGCCGCAAGCCGGCATGTTTTTGTGGGCGCGTTTTCGGGGCATCGAGGATTCGATGCCTCTGGCCGAGAGCGCGCTGCGCGAAGGTTTCGTTCTCGCACCCGGCTACGTGTTTCGCCCGCACCTCGAGCGCTCGCCCTGGATGCGCTTCAATATCCCCATCTGCGAAGATCCCCGGGTCCAGCAATGGCTGGAACGAACCGCAGCTAATCGTCGGCCGCTAGCTACTTTTTGCGTTTGGTCGGGCGCGCCGATGCTTTCTTCGCCCGTTTCGCGGCCGAACTCTTTGCGCTGCCCTGGGCCTCCGCCGTGGCTGCGGTAGCCGCGACGGCCTGAGCTTGCTGCGGACGTCCCAGCGCCGGCGCTACGAACTGCACGCGCTTTCTCGTGGCGAGGTCGATCGTCACGAAGTCGTCGGGCGTCTTGACCTCGGTCCCGTCGCTCGCCGGATGGTACTCGATCCGTAGTTGCTGCGCGTTGACGATGACCCGCAGATAACCGTAGCTCGCGTCGTCGTAGTTCTCGAACACGACCTGATCGTTGAGCGGCGACGGCGGAAGGCTCGCGGCTTTGGGGTTCGGGTTTTGGATGACCTGCGGAGCGCGCAGCGTCACCCCGCCGTTCGCCTTATTGAGACGCTGGAGCGGCGCGTGCCCGCCATTGCCGCACACGACGTAGGGAATCTCGGTGCCGTCGGAGCGATGGCGCGTGAAGCGCTGATAGTTATGCGCGTGCCCGGCGAGATCGGCATGCGGCCAGAGGCCGACCTTGGCGCACACCGCGTCGATCTGCTGCTGCATCTGAACGCTCCAACCGTGCTTGGCGAGCGTATACGGCGGATGATGGTGGGCCAGCAAGATCGCACCTTTGTATTGCGTTCGCTTAAGCCGCGTGAGCGCCGCTTCGAGAAACGCGAGTTGCGCGGTTCCGATGACACTCGGACTGCCCGTGGCGTCTGCGATGACACCCGGGTCTTCGAGCGCGTTGCTGTACAGCACGAGGATCGTAACGAACGGCGCTTCCAGCGTAAAAAAGACGCCCGGCTGGATTTGCGCCGTGCGCGACAAACCGCCGGCCTCGGGCATCACCTCGAAATCTTGCGCGCAGAAGTTTCGCAGATAGCCCTCAAGCGCCGGGGCATTGACGTCCGGCGGAGCCATCCCGTCGTGGTTGCCGGCCGCGGCTAGAATGGGCGCGGGATAGTCGCGGTACGGCGCATAGAACTGGTCGTAGTAGTACTTCGTTTCGCCGAAGCTGTAGACGACGTCCCCAAGCAGCAGGTGGAACTGCGGGATCCCGGTGTTCGTGACCTCATCGAAATCGCCGAGCATCTTGTCGACGACTTCGTTCTGACTCGCGGGTCCCGTCGTATTGCCGCAGTCGCCCAGCGCGTGAAACACGAGCTCACCGCTGGCTTGGATCGTGTTGACGATCTGCGCGTTGTTTCCAAGAACTTGTGCGAGCGTCAACTGCGGTTCGACGCCGCCGCGGGGTGCCGGTAATTTGAGCGGCTGGATGCCGTGCTTCGCATTGAACGCATCGATCTTCGCGTAAAACGGGGCGTCCGAGGGATGCTTGACGACGAACGTGGTCGGATCCGGCGTCGGCCGCGGATCGGCGAACGCGGGCGACTTTACTTTCGTCGGCGGCCGACTCGTTGGGGGAGTGGCGGGCGGGACGCGTTTCGGCATGCTCGCCTCTACGCCACGGGTCGCTCGACGTACTGCACGTCAGGCGCGCCGCGGCTAGATTGGCTTCCCGTCATCGTCCGCGCCGAGAAGTAACGGGCGAACTAACGGCACCGGCGGATCCCCGTGAGCGAGCAGCGCGTCGTGAAAAGCTTCCAACGAATAGGCGCTGCCCATCTTTCGTTGATAGTCGGCGCGCAACTTGAGGATCATCAGCTTTCCCAGTGTGTAGTAGCCGTACATCGGGTCCTGCGTGCCGCGAAGGCTCTCTCCGATGGCGACCCCGGAGCTCTGGAAGCAGGCGTCTTGGAAGAAACGCTCGCTGCGCTCGACCGACCAACCCGCCGTGTGAAGCTTCACGCCGACAATGAACCGGCATTCCCGGAGCAGCGCTAGCGAGAGTTGCTCGAGGCGGACTCGCGGATCGCCGTTGCCCCAGCCTCGATCGACCATCATCTGCTCGCCGTAATGAGCCCAGCCTTCACCGAACTCCGGAATCCAAATCAACCGACGGGTGAGGCTGAGGTCGAGATGCTTGTCAATCGCATAGTTGACGAAATGGCCGGGATAGATCTCGTGAGCCGAGATGAGCGGTCGACGATAGTCGTTGAACTGCGAGACGTACCCCACTTGGCGCGCCAGCGGCCACGTCGGATCGGCAGGAGTGACGTCGTAGTAGGTTTGGGTAGCAAAGCGCTCCAGCACGCCGGGCGAATCTTCTTGCGCGGTGACAACTGAGCGCTCGAACTTCGGCGTCGCTACGACGGTGACGTCCGCATCGGATGGCAAGGTGACGATGTGCCGCGCGACGAGGAAGGCGCGCAATTTCACGAGATCGCTCTGCGCCGCCGCGAGTAACGCACCTGGGGCCGGGCGCTTGTTCGCGAGGGTGGCGTAGGTGGCGCGCACCTGTGCCTTCGGGTCGATGAGGTGCGCAGTCGCGATGAACTGCGCACGATCTCTTGCGAGGGCCGCCTGCCCGATCTTGAGATATTCCGGTACCGTCAGAGAAACTTCATCTTCATACTGGAGCCGCTGCTCGTAGGCCGCGGCTCCAATGGCATAGGTTCCCGCCGGGCGGATCGTACGCAGATAGGCCGCGAAGGCGGCCATCGCGTGCTTCGCCGTCATCGTTGACGCGCGAAACGCTGCCCGGGAAGCCGGATCGCCGATCCCGGCGAACGCCAGTGGCACGTCATCAGCGAGGAACGAGACCGCTCCGTCTGCATCGCCGATCGAGACCGTCTTCGTCGCTGCATCGACCGACCCGAGGTTCGCCCGCGCTTGCGCGAGTAGCCGCGGGATCTGGTTTTCCCGCGCGATGACGTGCGCGAGGCGCACCGTCGCGGGCGCAAAGGGCCGCTCGATCAGCGAATAGATCGCAGCGCTGGCCGTCCCGACGTAGATGTCTGGATTGTGCCGCCACCGTGCGAGTTCGCCCGTCAGGAGCTGATCGTCGAGAATTTGATCTTCCAGCATGCGCCGGTCGATGGTGACGTCCTGCGATAGCTGCGCACTATCGAGCGCCTGCAGTTTCCGGAGCACGTCTGCTTCCCGCGCAAGGTGCCGCTCGAACGTGCCCGCCGACATGTCGTCGAGCACGGCGTCGAAATCGTGGACACCGGTAGCCGTTGCCGACGACGGCGACTCGCGAAAACCGTCGTAGAAATACGCACGGGCGATCTGCGCGAGCGTTTCATCTTGCGAGCCAATCGGCGCCGGCGAAACAGCGGGAGCGTTCGACGGCGGAGAAGCGTCGGCGACCGCCGTCGTCCTCACTCCGCTCGCGGCGGGCCAAATAAGATGTGCGGGAACCGCGCTTGGCGCCAATCCAAGCACGACGACGGAAGCGATGCCTCTAAGATAAAGCCCCACGGTGTACCTCAGGAACAGGGTAGGAGATTAGCCTATCATCCGGGATCCCAACTTCCCTCCATCAGACTAAATGCATGGCAAGTGCATCGCAAGAGCGGTTTGCCGACGATGAGAGCGGTACGCTCGGTGAGATGCTCCAAGGTCACGGCTTCGACTCTCGGGGCGCCTCCGGCATGACGGCGACAATCGTGAATCTTCCGGCGGGTGAAACGCTAGCCTGAATGATGTGTCTCGCGGCGCCGACCGAGGCGGCTCCCACTTCCAGCCAGCGCCCCTTTCGTTTGTCGAAGCTCACCATTCTGAAGCTCGTGTCGGCCGCTAGGCCTGTCGCGTCATAAGGTAACGAGAGAATGGCGACGGCTCGGCTCGAAGCGGACGATCGCCCGGGAGCTGCCGCCGGCGCAGCCGCACCTACGTCGACGAGCGGTCCTACGACGAGCGCGCGAACGAGCTTCGACGTGCCACGCTCGGTCAGCAGCGCGCTCGTCGTGCGCTCCGAAACCGATCGCGACTGGGCCTCGGTGCTGATCGTCACGTCTAGTCCCGCGGCTAAGCCTCGCGCCTGCTCCGGCGTCGCGGCTCGCGTGTTCAGCGACACTCCGTTGAGCCACGGATCGCCGCGAACGATCACCGGGGTCCCCCAATTCACTAAAGTGCCACCGCACCCCGGAAAAGCACACGCCACAACGCAGAGGTTTATGTGGCTGCTCGAACACGGCACAAACACCGGGTTCGGCTTGCAAACGAAGAATTTCGTTGCTTGACACGGTGGAGGTCCGGAAGGCTGCGCCAGAAGATAGGCGTGCAAATTGCCGGTTCGCGAATCGTAGCCGTCGGCGGCGATCCATCCGCTGCTGTTGATCGCATCGCCGGTGGTAAGCGTGACATACGGCAGGAGATTGCTACGGGGATCGATGAGCGCGTTGAGATCGAGCATCGTTCCGCCCGTGTAGAGGAACCCGTGCCCGCGCGTGTCGAGCGGTGTATCGGAGTACCCGACGATTTGTCCGGCGCCGTTAATGCTTGCCCCGTCACTGAAATTCGCGTCCGGAGAAAGAGTCCCGAGATCTTGCATCGCGCTCCCCGCCGCGTACAGGAACGCGTGGGTCGTCGTGCCGTTGCCCGTGTCGGCTTCCCCGGTAACCTGACCGGCATCGTTGATGCTCCTCCCAATGCTGCCGACCCCACCGAGCGTCCCAATGTCTTGCATCGGCCCGGCGTTACCGTACAAGAATGCATGCCACACTTGTGGACTCGTTGAGCTACCGACGTCGGCAAATCCCGTGACCCAGCCGAGGCTGTTGACGCCGAGTGCCGAGCTAAAAGAACCGCCAAGCGTCCCGAGGTCTTGCATCGGCCCACCGTTGCCGCACAGGAACGCGTGGACTTCCGGCTGCCCACCGGGGCCGATCGTGTTCGTGCAAGTTATGCCGGCAATCTGTCCGGCTTTATTGATGCTTTGGCCCTGGCTGAAGATTCCGAGAAGACAAGGTGTTTGGGCCGCGGCGAGTGAGCCAAGATCGAGCAACGCACCGTTGTACAGATACGCGTAAGAAGGGCCGAATTGGTTACCTGAATTGGACGCAGTACAGAACGCACCGGCGACTTGTCCCGCGTCATTGATACCGCGGCCCGTGCTGCAAGCCCAACCAGATGCGCTGATCGCCATCATTGGGCCGGAACCGTTGTAGACGAAGGCGTAGCTCAGAGGGCCGCTGCTCTGCGAAGTTCCGGTAACCGCACCTGCGCTGTTGATGCCCTCACCGGTGCTCCACAGCCCACCAAGCGTCCCGAGATCGGTGAGCGTGTAGGTCATGGCAAACGCCGGCTCGCAACCCGCGATCAGCAAGGCGCAAACGAGCGCGGCGGTCCGTCTCGACACTCTCACTCCGGCCGCTAGAGTCCGCATCCACAGAAGTTCCTTGGGTATCTAAGGGCCCCTGGCCACGCGCCGGATCCGGCTCGGCACTACAAGCCGCTTTTGGCGAGGCCGTTCCGCACGGAGGTCCGATGAGTAGCCGACCCTACGGCGTCGCGCTTTCGGCGTTTGCGGGCGCGACCGTGATCACGGCACGTGCCGGCCTTCTTTCGCACGATCGCCGCACCGGCGGCGGCCGCAACGTGCGAGGCGCCTCTTTTGCAAACGCGATTCTCTCGGTGCTCGCGACGGAGCAAAGCATTTAATATGCCGTCATCTTCAGGGTCGGCTTCTATCTCAACGAACGTCCCGCCAAGTTGCTCGACATACCGTCGCCGACGCTTTCCGAGAAGCAGCTAATCACGACTTCCTTGAACGACCAAAAAAACCGCTAGGGCTCGTCGAAACGCCGTACTGAGCCCACATTGCGCAGCGACTCTTCGAGCCTTCTGAGGCGGCTTGTTGTCACCACCTGGCGGCCCGTGATCGACACCGTGCCGGTAGTGTTTGCCGCGTCGGCGTCGAGCGTGAACGTCCCAGTCGCCATGCCGCTCGTTAAATTCGGTATCGAAAACGAGGTGATTGCCCCGTCCGAATAGGGCCCAAAGAAGTAGTCGGGCATCTTCGGGAGGTGCGTGAATCCGTAACCACCGCTGATGCTCGAGGCTGTCACCGGAGGCTCGATTTCGGCAAAGAAGCAGCCGTCAGTGACGTCCGTCGTGTAGCTGCCTTCGGGGGGAGAGCTGTCTCCGAATGGGGTCAGCAAGCCCGTGAACGCCGGAATCACGTAAGTTCCGGTGTAGACGGTGACGGTCACCGGCGTCGGAGTCGAAGCCGGGGTGGGCGCTGGACTGCCCGGTGGGAAGGTCGGAGGCGGCGTCCCTGGCGTCAGCAGGTTTTGGACTTGATACGAGCCCATGCCGGGAGTTTGCGTGTAAGTACCGGACGCATCGACCGTTCCTTCCGTGAGGATGATGACGTAGGTGCTAGGAATCGCAACCACGGGCGCTGCCGTACATCTCGAGACATCGAACGGTGTCGGCTCGGCATTGGTCGGTGACACGGGTGCGCTGCTGTTGGAACATCCGGCGGCCAAGCTAATGGCCGCGAGCAGAAGCAGCTCGGGGAGACGTCTCTGTGAACGCATGTGGCACCCCGCTTTCTGGCGAGAGCTTTAACCGCGCGATTTTTCCATTGCACGGGCTGCGATGAGCGCCTACTTTTCTGGGAGAATCCCAGCTGGACAGCGCACCTGGGCGCGTTTCCAGCGGCTCTATCCGCTATCCCGTCCTGCAGACCAGGGGGCAATAAGGAAAGGCTCGGAAACCGGACACGGTGGCCCCCAAAATGGGCCGACTCAATTCGAAAGGGCCTTATGCTCGATGCTCCTGCAGGTGATCTGAGGGGGTGGATTCGGACAGAAAGAGACTGTGAGTTTCCGGGCGTAGAGCCCACCAAGGAGACTGCACGGTGCGCAAGAGCCGCTTTACCGAGAGCCAGATCGTTGGGATTCTCAAGGAGCTCGATGCCGGGACGCCGGCAACCGAACTCGGCCGAAAGCACGGCATTCACGCGAACACGATCCGCCTGTGGCGAGACCGGTACGCTGGCCTTGAGTCCAGTGACTTGGTCCGCCTCAAGCAACTTGAAGACGAGAGTCGGCGTAAAGACCGCATCATTGCCAAGCTGACGCTCGAGGTCGATGCGATGAAAGAGCTGGTCGAAAAAAACGGTTGGAGCTCTCGCAGCGGCAAGACGCGGTGAGAGCTCTCCAACAGCGCGGGATCTCGGCTATCCGGGCGTGCTCGCTCATCGGCTTCACGCGCAGCAATCTGTACTATCACCGCAAGCCCAAAGATGATGAACATCTCAAGGCGCGCCTCGAAGACCTTGCGGCGAAGCGCCCGCGGTGGGGTTGGCGGCGTCTGCGTATTCTGCTCCAGCGCGAGAAGGTCCAGGCGGGAGAACATCGCCTCCGGCGCGTGTACCGGGAACTCGGACTGCAAGTGCGGCCTCGCAAGAAGCGCAAGGTGCGGTACGTTCGCGGCAACGCGATCGCTCAAGTCTTGGCGCCGAACGAGCGTTGGTCGCTTGATTTCATGCACGATACGCTCGCCAGCGGTCGACGCCTACGTACGCTTATGGTCATCGACGACTTTACGCGGGAGTGCTTGGCAATCGAGGTCGAGCGTGGGTTCAGCAGCCGGCGGGTCATCCGCGCCCTCGAGGCTATCGCCTTCGAGCGGGGACTTCCCAAAACGCTCCGTTTTGACAACGGCGCCGAGCTAACCAGTCATGCCATGTTGCGTTGGGGCGCGGAGAACTCGATCGATCTGCACTTCATCGATCCCGGTAAGCCCGTGCAGAACGCCCACATCGAATCTTTACATGATAATATGATAGACGCTCGTTCTGGCTTATTATTGAATTGCCCGAAGTGGTTTGTGAATGACCTGCCGGCGAGCACTTCACGATTCGCGAACTCTGGCTTCAAAGACGAACGCTGAAACGCTCTGTAAAGACTTGCCGGTTCGCGCTCGAGACTGCGAGGAACATATGAGCTTGGTCGCAGGAGTTGATTCTCACAAAGATTCGCTATCGGTTGTAGTCATTGACGCCGTCGGTAAAGAAATCGACCGATTCGACATCGGGAACGAAACGGCGGGCTTCGAGACGGCCCTCAAGCGGGTGCGTCGACGCGGCAAGGCTGTATGGGGCATTGAAGGTACCGGCGCGTATGGTCGCCTCTTCGCAGACTACCTATTCGGTGCAAATGCGATAGTCTACGAAGTGCCTGGTCGTCTTACGAAGCGCCATCGCTCCTTTGGAACACGAACAGGTAAATCCGATCCAATCGACGCAAGGGCGATTGCAGAGGTTGTGCTACGTGAGCAGGAACGCTTAGGCCGCTACTACAGCGACGACGTTCACGAAGAGCTGCGCCTACTCTACGACCATCGCGACCAATTGGTGAATGCGCGGGTTCAGGCAATAAATCGCTTGCGCACCGCGGTTTTTCGGCTGCAGCTCGGCGATCTTCCTCGTGATCTTTATCGCGAGAAAGCGCTTCATCTGGTCGAGCAGCGTGCTCGACGCACCAAGACTTCTTCAACCGTAGCAGCTGCAGTGCTCCAGGAAATACGGTTTGCGATTGCTGCAGTCCGCCTCTACAACGAGCAAATCGCGGAAGTGGAATCGGCGATTCACCCTTTAGCTAGTCGGTTCTCCGAACTGCTCCGCTTAACTGGAGTTTCGTCGATTGTAGCCGCCGGAATCGTCGGCCACACGGGTGACCTGCGAAACGTTCGAAATGCTGATGCGTTTGCGATGCGCTCGGGATCTGCGCCGTTGCCGTGCTCAAGCGGGCGAACCGACCGCGATCGACTAAACAAAGGTGGCAATCGCCAATTGAATCGCATGTTGCATACAATGGCCGTTGTGCAGCGACGAATTGCTGGTCATCCCGGGCAAGATTACTACCGGAAGAAGCTCCGGGAAGGCAAATCGCCGGCCGCTGCGCTTCGATCGCTTAAACGTCGCTTAGCCACCATCGTGTACTATCGCCTGCTGGATGACTACAAAGCGCTTTCGGCTCATTCGCGCTCGCGCCTCGTGGCCTAGAATTGACAAAGACGGTCGTTCAACGGGCGAGCGCGCGATGAGTTCCTCAATCTGCACAGCTTTCTCACTCTTGATCAAGCACGCGAGGCCGCTGCGGAGTGGCTAATCGACTACAACGAGATCCGACCGCATAGCTCGATCGGCAACCAAACGCCCAGGGAGTTTGCCGAAAGCCTAAAACTCAACCAGCCCTCACAGCTATCAGCTGCCTGAAACGTCCCCTCAGATCAATACGACGGCTCATACCCTATGCTAAGATTTTGAAGGTGAACTGCTAATGCGGAAACATTCAATCGGTCTGTTTTGCGTGGGTGTGCTGGTCTCTCTTTTGCCAGTCTCCGCCACCTCGTGGGGGGGAGCCGCTGCTGCGGCGACGGCAAGTCCATCTGCTTCACCGACACCTAATCCACTATTTAAATCAGTCTTATCGAGCCTCAAAAAGAAGACATCGGTCCCGATAATGCTACCGACGACGGTACCTTTCGATGGCAGCCTCTTTGCTGACATTTTGAGTTCGTCTAGCACATCGTATGTCGTCGAAGTTGCGCAGGCGGCGAGTTGTGCCGGGCTCGGTGCTTGCCACTTAGCCACGATTGCTGGCTATACGAGTGGTTCAGCGCCACCGCTAACCGGCACCGCTATGACTTTGAATAACGGTACGACCGCCTATTTGAACGCAACGCAATGCGGCGCGGGATGCACTGACTCTTATCTGCTGTTTACTATTAATGGATATGTCTACGAGGTCGGAGCCAAGGGGGGAAACGTCACCGCAGCCTTGTCGATGGCCAACTCCCTGCAGGGTTACTGATCGCTTCACCAGGCCTCAATTCGATGCCGCAAACGATGTGGTGTTTGCTCTACCACGGTATGCCTGTGTGTAATTTGGGCGGCGTGAGATCGGCTTTCAGCACTTGATAGAAATTGAACGCGCGGCAACTTCAGTAGAATTCGTGACCTGAGCCCAAGATAGTATCCCAGCGATAAGGGCGAATTCCCGCGGCAACTGGCCGCAAGGTGACCCTCACCCCAAAAGCTAGACCAGCGGGACTCGCGAAATTTCGGCAATAATCCGACCCACATCTGGAGGTTTTGCCGTGAGGAAACGCCACTCGCCCGAGCAGATCGCCCAGGCCCTGCGCCAGGCCGAAGCCGGCACGCCCGTCGCCGAGATCATCCGCAAACTCGGCGTCCACGAGAACACGTTCTACGCGTGGAAAAAGCGCTTTGGAGGACTCGGGACTCCCGAAATCCGCGAACTGCGCCAGTTGCGTGAAGAGAACAGCAAGCTCAAGCGCCTGGTCGCCGATCTCTCGCTCGATAAGACCATGCTTCAGGACATCATCTCAAAAAAACTCTGAAGCCGGCGCAGCAACGCAGCCGCGTCGGCTACCTCAAGAAGAGCTACGGCGTGAGCACTCGCCGAGCGTGCCAGGTGATCCAGTTCAGTCGAGCGAGTCAATACTATCGCGCAAAGAGCAGCCCGTTCAACGCCGCACTTCTCGAGCGGATCAAGTCGATTGCGGCCGTCCGCGTCCGCTACGGATATCGCCGCATTCACGTGTTTCTTCGGCGCGAAGGGTTCGCGGTCAATGCCAAGCGTGTCTACCGGCTCTACGCCCTGGAAGGCCTGCATTTACGGGCTCGGCTGCCCTATCGACGTCGAGCTGCGGTGGTTCGCCGGCAGCGAAGCGTCCCAACCAAAGCGAATCAAATCTGGGCGATGGATTTTATGCACGACCGGCTCGCCGATCATCGGAAGTTTCGGTTGCTGACGATCGTCGATCTCTTCACACGTGAATGCGTCGCGCTCGAGGCGGCGGCCGGCTTTAAGTCAGAAGACGTCGTTCGGGTTCTCAACCGTGTTTGTTTCGAGCGCGACATCCCAACATCCATCCGTTGCGACAACGGCAGCGAGTTCGTTGCCGAGGCTTTGGATAAATGGGCGTTTTGGAATCGCGTCGAGCTTGACTTCTCTCGTCCCGGCAAGCCCGTCGACAATGCATTCTGCGAATCGTTCAACGGCCGCGTCCGCGCGGAATTTCTCAACCCGTCGTACTTTGAAACCCTTAATCAGGTTCGTCGCGCTGCAGGGATCTGGCGACACGACTACAACGAAATTCGCCCGCACTCAACGTTGGGTAATCGAACCCCGAGAGAGTTCGCTCAAGCGGCTCTCGACCGCCTTGTCAGCTGAGATTTTTACAGTTCGACTCGGTCTAGAAAGCGGTTGCGGGTCCCAGCTGAAAAATCACACTCTCCGCTGGCCTAGCGAATGGGGCACTTCCAAACCTATGAAACTACGCCAACCCCACAGAAATCAGTGGCTGCGTAACGGGGCCGAGCCCACGCTAGTGCTGAGTGCTGGTCTCCGCATAAGTCAGCCATTCCGGACCGGTCGAAGCCCTGAAACTTACCGTAGGCCCTATGCGTATGGCCGGTCATTGGCCCGAAGCACAGCGCAGATGGCCGATGCCCCGAATTGTCGGGCTACGTGGCTGACGATCGCAGCTGCTGCGCCACATGAGGAACGACAGCGGTATCCCGAGCGCCCGCGCCTCCGTTTTTGATCCAGCCTCAGATTAGTAAGGTTCCAGAAACGGCGACCAAGACTTAGAAGCGCCCGTGGTTCACTGGATGGTGAAAGTGAGTGTGTTCGACTGAAGCGTTGCGATCGGAGTTGGACTATACTTGCCGTCGTGAACATAGCTGACGATGCTTAGCGAATAGGTCCCGGGCGAGAACGTCGCCTTACAACCGAGATCAAACGTATCATCGACGACCCCGCCTGGAGGCAGGAGTTCAAGACTCGAAGCCGGCGCTAGAGAAGCAGATCCAGTCGTCGGAGGGCAATGCTCGGCCAATGAAATTGCGCTACCCGTGGATGTTAGAAGCGTAATCTCTATGTTAGCGACCGGGCTAGATAAACTGACGGGCGTGTTTCCGACATTCTTAACCTCCACGACGATCGGCACTTGCCTACGTCCCGACGAAGAACCGCTTGCTGCGTTGCCCGCGTAGATAGCGAGCTGCAGGCCATTGCTAGCTGGACCGTATTGAACGGCGCGCTGAGCGGCCCATGTCTGATGACTGACAAGTACGGTCATTAGCGTTCCGGCCGATATGGCCGCCAAAAATTTCTTCACCGTCTTTCCCTTCTAAGGATGCGGAGTGCACGCAGCGATGGGCACCGGTGCTTGGTTGCTTGCATAGGTGGACCACACGGGAAGGGCCGCGGATGCACTTCCTTGTGTCACAAATACACCTGACGTGCTTGCCGGGGAGATACCCCACGGTGTCTGCAGCGTCCACTTCTCGCGGTTAGAAGACGCTGCACCCCACCACGACCATTGAAACGTCTGGAGTTGACCCGCTTACGTGGACACTTTCTGTCTTACAGAGAAAGAGTCTACCATGGCAAAGGTCCGTACGTATCCGCCGGAGTTCCGGCGTAAGATCTTGGAGCTGGCCCGCTCCGGTCGTAAGCTGAACTCGCTCGCGACCGAGTTCCAAGTAGCCCGCCAGACGATCATGAACTGGCAAAAGCAAGACGATCTCGACGCCGGCCGCCGCACTGACGGTCTGACGACGGCGGAGAGCGCTGAGATGACAAAGCTTCGCCGCAGAGTACGCGAGCTTGAGATGGAACGCGACATCTTAAAAAAAGCGGCGGCCTGGTTCGCTCGGGAGACAAACGCGATACCGAACAAATCTTCGGACTCGTGAGAGCGTATCAGGCTGATTATCCGGTCTCTGCGATGTGCCGGTTCTTGGGAGTTTCAGCGAGTGGCTACTATGCTTGGTGCAAGCGGCCACCGTCGCAACATCGCAAGTCGGATCTGATCCTTGGCGATCAAATCGAAGCGTTCTTTCGCGCATCTCGTTCGACGTACGGGCGGCCAAAGATTCATGCGGATCTTCGCGACGCTGGCACCTTCGTCTCCGGAAAACGCGTTGCCCGCTTGATGCGTGAGCGCAATATCCATGGCGTTTCGCGTCGCAAGTTCACGACTACGACGGTGCGAAACCCCGACGCGCGACCTGCCGCTGATCTCGTTGACCGCAAGTTTGTCGCAGACCAGCCCGACCAGCTCTGGGTCGCTGACATCACCTACGTTCCGACTTGGTCCGGCTTTTTGTACGTGGCGATCGTACTCGATGTCTACAGCCGCCGAGTCGTCGGCTGGTCGATGGCGAACCATCTTCGCACCGAACTTGTTCTCGACGCCCTTAACATGGCGATCTTTCGACGTCGCCCGAATGATGTCGTTCACCACTCGGACCAAGGCACGCAATACACCTCAATCGCTTTCGGTCGTCGCTGCCGGGAAACTAACGTCCGCCCATCGATGGGCTCCGTTGGCGACTGTTACGACAACGCGATGTGCGAGAGCTTCAACGCGACGCTTGAATGCGAGTTGCTTGCACGTCATCGCTTCAAGACGCAGCGCGACGCATCGCTCGCAGTTTTTGACTTCATCGAAGGCTGGTACAACCCGCATCGCCGACACTCGGCGCTCGGCTATCTCTCACCCAACAACTACGAGCGGCGCATGAGCCGCGCCGCGTGATGTCCAATCAAGAACTCTCCACTGAAGCGGGTCAACTCCAACGTGTTAGCCTATTACTACGATGGCAACCAGCGTCGCGTTGCGACGCAAATTACAGACGGCGCATATCGTGGCTCGCTTTTCGATCCAGAATCCCACTTAATTGCTGAGACAGTTCAGATCACGAATAATCCCGCCGTCATTGGTTATGACTACATCTGGTTGGGCGACCGCCCGGTCGCTCAACTCGATTCGACGGGAGTGCACTGGACGTTTGCAGACCACCTTGGAACTCCGTTGTTGCAAACAAATTCTACTGCGGGCGTGACATGGCGTGCGGAGTATGAACCCTACGGCGAGGTCTGGGCCTTGCGTGGAGGCGACGTTCACCAGCCGCTTCGTTTGCCAGGCCAAAGTTCAGAGCAGTTCGATACGGGCGCAAATGGTCTTACGGAACGAAGCTACAACAGCGCCCGTTGGTATAGGCCCGCATGGGGGCGTTATAGCCAGGCAGATCCGGACGGCATTGCAAACGACACGTCCCTCTATCGCTACGCCGCAGATAACCCCATTATCGTGGATGATCCCTCCGGTCTTGGGGGCCCGTACCATGCTCCATTGGGCGTCCAAACGAGATGCACCAAGATGGACGACTGCCCTACGCTACGCGCGAAGATATGGGTACTCGGCCGTATGATCTCATCGCATATGGGTTGGGATTGGAATGTCCCTTCTCCCAACGGAGGAGCTCGTCACAAGAAGGAGATCGCGGACTTTTGGAACGCTATCGCCAATTGTCTGAACCTCTACTTTATCAAATGCACTGGACGAAAGGACTGTCCGTTGCAGTTTCCTGAAAAGGCGCCTTTCTCCCAACCCTTGAATAAGGCGCTTCAGCGATTTTACTGTGACCCTTCCGGAATGTTGCCATGCGGCGGAGATTATCCGATACCACGCGGGTGGCCTGACCCCGTAGTTGTACCAGGGTAAACGTGACCGGCAACGACCTTACGCAACTCCTCGAAGAGCTAGATCGCTCTCCTGACTTGGTTGTACCGCGATCGACGGTTTTCACAGCATTAAAAAGTTCGGATCTCGAGGCCGCCGGCGGCGCCTATATGCTCATTGCAAATCCTAGTTTTTCGAAACGCATCCAGCCGCCACTGACAAAAGACGACTACGTTCAGTTTGTCATGGAGTATTTTGAGCGCTGCTTTCCGGAACATCCCGTAGGCGATTACTCTCACTCGAGCTACATCGCAGGCGCTGACTTTGTCCGCTGGTTCATGCACTTCTGGAATGAATCAGATGCCAAGAGAGCGGTCCCGACCGTATTCAAGGATTGGCTTCGCAGGCTCTACTTAAGCGGCGATGAACACCTGAAAGATGTGCTCGTCAATGGCATCCTCGAGCACTTATTCGAAAACCGAAAAGTGCTTCGTTTTTTTCGAGATTGGGATGCAGATCCGGAGCTCAAGGAAGCCGTTCTTAGGGCAGCACAATGGGCGAAAAAGCATCCAAATTTAGATCGAACGCTATACCAGACGGAGTAATCTTGATTCTGGAGTGCGCTAAGATCTTACGCCGCGGGTAACGTCAGCATTGAGTGATTTGGTAGCCATTCGCAGCTTCCCGGAGGGTTCGTAACCGAGAGCTGAGTAAGGCCGCGTTTCGTCTAGTCGACCCGCCAAATCTCGGCGCTGCTCTGGCGCGAGCGATATTGGCGATGCTCCGTCGCCGACGTGCCGCGGTCGAGCTTCTTGAGGATCGCGACTATCTGCCCCTCGCTGGAGCGGCTTTTCTTCATCGGTGAGCTCCTCTCTTTGGCTCTGCGCCCAGAACTCACAGCTCCCGCTGGCCACATTTCCCCAGCGCACATCACCCGGCACGGCTTATTCCTACTCGACCAGGTTCGGCTGTACCGGAATAATCTGATCGACGCCGAGGAGTTCCAGCGCACGATACGGCGCACTTCCTGGTGGGGCGACGATCGTGAAGCGCGCTTCACGGAACCGCCGGTAGCACGAGACCAGCACTTCGACGACCGCGGAATCCATCGACGTCACGTTCGTCAGGTCGATGACGAGCTTCACAGGCCCGAAGGCGCAGGCATCGATGATCGAATTTTCGATGAAGGGAGCCGCCGCGGCGGGCAACGCGCCTTTGGGCGCGATATCCCGCGTGCTGATGCGCCATTGATGCGACCCGTCTTCAACCACGGGTGCGCCGGAGGCGCGCACTTGTCGCTTTAGTTCCTCGGCTTTCAACGCTTCCGCCGCGCGCGAATCGACGAACACGCGCTTCTTGACCGTTGTGGTGGTCTTCTTCTCAGACGATTTGTCGACCGAGCCGAGCCCCGCCAGCAAGCGCGCGCGCTGGCCGGCGTCGCTCACGATCCGGAACATCTGGTACGCCCCGAACGCGGCAAGCGCGAAGACACACGCCAGGACGTCGGCGCCGTGATAGTTGAGCGAACCGTAACCGGCGGAGAAGTAATCGATCGCGCCGACGATCGCGAGGATCGCAAAGTACCCCGCGCTCACGCCGAAGAGCGAGCGCAACATCCGCGGCGTTCCCGAAAGCCCGCTCAGGACGACGTACACGAGGTACGCTAACAGCACGAAGCCGGCCGCGTAGACGGCCACGCCGATCTGGTCGATCACGCTCTGATGATGCGGTTAGGAGGCTACGTCGGTCAAGCCCATCAAGGTGCCGATGCGCGCCTTGTCCTTGCCGAGATCCTCGGCCGAGCCGTCGTAGACCACGCGGCCGTCGTCGATCACGTAGGCCCGCTGCGAGACCTTGAGCGCGAGCAGCGCGTTCTGCTCGACCAGCAAGATCGAGACGCCGTGGTTGCGCAGCTCCTCGATCGTCCGGTACAGCTCGATGACGACGATTGGGGCGAGACCCTGCGAGGGCTCGTCGACTAACAGCAAGTCGGGGTTGCCGACCAAGGCGCGGCCAATTGCGAGCATCTCTTGCTCGCCGCCGGAGAGTTTGCCGGATTTGCGGGTCCGTAGTTCGGCGAGTTTCGGAAAGCGCTCGAAGGTGCGCTGGATCGTCCAGCCGTCGGCGGTCCTGCCGCGTTCGGCGAGCTGCAGCGATTCGAGCGTCGTCAGCGCGGCAAACATCTGGCGGCCTTCGGGGACGTAGCCGATGCCCATCTGCGCGACCCGGTGCGTCGGCATGCCGCGCGTCTCGGTTCCCTTGAAGCAGATCGAACCCGAGCGTGCCGGGGTCAAGCCGAGGATGCTGCGCAGGGTCGTCGTCTTCCCCGCCCCGTTGAGTCCGAGCAGCGAAACGATCTCGCCCTTCTCGACGCGCAGCGAGACGCCGCGCAGGATGTGGCTCTTCCCGTAGTAGGTGTGAATGTCGTTGACCGCGAGCAGCGGCGCGCCGTTCTCAGACATTGGCCACTTCTTCCGAACCGAGATAGGCTTCGCGCACGGCCGGGTCGCTGAGAACTTCGGCCGGTGCGCCGCGTTTGAGCACGGTCCCGCGGTTCATGACCATCACCTGCTGCGCCAGCGCCGAGACGAAGCGCATGTTGTGTTCGACGAAGACCACCGTGAGGCCGAGGCGCGCGTGCAGGTCGCGCACGACCTCCATCACCCGGGCGGTGTCGGCTTCCGCGAGTCCCGCCGTCGGCTCGTCGAGCAAGATCAGGCTCGGCGAGATCGAGAGGCATGTCGCGATCTCGACGAGGCGCTGGCTGCCGTGCGAAAGCACCGAGACCTGGCGGTGCTTGTAACGCTCCAGATTCACGAAGCCTAAGAGTTCGTCGACGCGCTCGTCGACGCTCGCGCGCTGCGATTTGCCGAGCACGCGCACCCGCCCGGCCAGCGACATTTGGCTGTGTACGCCGACGAGGATGTTCTCCTCGACGGTGAGCTCCGGGAAGACGCTCGGCGTCTGAAACGTGCGGCTCATGCCAAGCGCGACGCGCGCGTGGTTCGGCATGCGCGTGATGTCCTGACCGCGAAACGTGACGCGGCCTTCGTCCGGGAAAAAATAGCCGCTCAGCGCGTTGAAGAAACTCGTTTTGCCGGCGCCGTTCGGTCCGATGATCGCGAAGATCTCGCGCTCGTGGATGGTAAGGTCGACGCCGACCACGGCGTGCACGCCGCCGAACGAGAGCGAGACGTTCTCGGCCGCGAGCATGACGGCCGCTCCGTTTTGGCTCATCAGCGCTCGCCCTCGACGAGCACCGCCGGCTCGCGGCGCTGTAGCGGCACGTCGGGCTCTTCGGCGTCCTCGACCTCGGCCGAACGCAGCATCGCTCCGAGGCCGAGAATGCCCTTCGGGAAGAACAGCACGCACGCGACGAACGTCGCGCCGATGATGATCTGCCAGGTCTCGGTCCAACTGCTCAGCACGTTCGCGGCGAGCGTATAGATCACGGCACCGACGAGCGGTCCCCAAAGGGTGCCCGAACCGCCCAAGATCACCATCATCACGAAGTCGCCGGATTGGTGCCAGTCCAGCAACAGCGGGTAGGCGAAGTTGATCGACATCGAGTAGAGCGAGCCCGCGATACCCGCGATCAGGCCCGAGATGGCCAGCGCGCGGTAGATGATGCGGTCGCTATTGATCGCGAGGTAGCGCACCCGGATCTCGTTTTGGCTGATCGCGCGCAGCGTGAGTCCGAAGGGCGAGCGCACCAGGAACCAGAGCAACGCCATCACGATAACGAACGCGATCAGGACGTAGTAGTAGTACGTTTCGCCGGTCAAGCGCGGCCCGTTCAGCCCGAAGAGCGCGGGCCGCGTGATCGAAAAACCGTCCTCGCCGCCCGTGACGTCGCTCCAGCGATAGGCAATGAAGTAGAAGACTTGGCCGAACGCGACCGTGAGCAGCGCGAAGTAGATGCCGCGCCGCCGGATGAGGAACGGTCCGAGCAGCAGCGCCGCGACGAGCCCGGCGACCGAGCCCACCAGCGTCGCGAGCAGCATGTTGTCGGGCAGGATGTAGTGCGAGAAGAGCGCCGAGCCGTACGCGCCGACGCCGAAGAAGGCCGCGTTTCCGAACGCCATCAGCCCCGTATAGCCGACCATGAGGTTGACGCTTGCCGCCGCAAGCCCAAAGAGCAGCAGCGACGTTCCGAGCGAGATGTTCAGCTTAAACGCCGGCATGATCAAGGGCAGCGCGAGCAGCGCGATCGCCAGCAACGACAGGGCCAACGTATTGCCGCTGCGCTTCATCCGAAGATCCCCTCCTCCCCGAAGAGGCCGCGCGGCCGGATCAGCAACACCGTCGCCATCAACACGTACATCACGATCTCGGAGAACGCCGGCAGATAGAGCGTCGTGATGCTGATGCCGAGGCCGAGCAGCAGGCCGCCGACGAGACAACCCGCTAGGCTGCCCATCCCGCCGATGACGACGGTGATGAAGGCCGGCATGAGGAGCGAGTTGCCCATGGTAGGCGAGAGCCCGAGCATGCCCGCCGCCAGAATCCCCGCGATCGCCGCCAGCAGAATGCCGACGCCGAAGTTCGTCATGTAGAGAATTTGGGTGTTGATGCCGAGGGCCGCCATCATCTCGGCGTTCTGCACGGCACCACGCAGGCGCAAGCCGGTCCGGGTCCGGTACAGGAAGCCGAGCAGCAGGACCATCACGATCCCCAGCGCCGCGACGATGATCAGCCGGTACGACGGCAGCATGATGTCGCCGATTTGCGTCGAGCCCTGCAGCGATTGCGGCGGCGAGAACGGCACCGATTGCGGGCCCCAGATTAGCCTAAATGTCTCCTCGAAGATAAGCGCCAGCCCGAACGTCAAAAGCAAACTGTAGAGCGGGATGCGTTTGTACAGCGGCGAGATCAGTAATCGCTCGACCACCAACCCCACGATGACCGTCAGAATCGCCGCGACGCCGAGCGCCATCCAGAAATTCATGCCGCGCGAGAGCAGACTGTAGGCGAAGTAGCCGCCCAGAGTTAGGAACGATCCGTGCGCGAGGTTGATCGTGCCCGTGAGATTCATGATCAGCGACAGTCCGATGGCGACGATCGCATAGAAGGCTCCGAGGACGATGCCGTTGACGATTTCCGGCGCGAGGCGCTCTAACATGAAAACTCCTTGGGGGACGCCGCCGGACGGCGAAACTTCGCCGTCCGGCCGTCCACACGGATGGGGTCTACGGCCAACCCAGACTGCAGATCTTCGCTGCCTCGGCGTCGGTCTTCTCGATCTTCTCGCCTGGCTGGACGTCGATCACGTTGAAGATGTCGTGCGGATCGCTCGCCGTGCCGCCCGCGCGCACGTCGCCGAACCACATCGGCCAGATCAACTGGTGGTCGGCGGAACGGTAGTACGCCGAACCTTCGCAGAGCGCGTCGAAGTGCTTGTCCTCGAGCGCCCGGCAGACCTTAACGGGATCCGTGCCCTTCGCTCCATCGAACGCGTCGAGCATGCGGCTGGCGGTGATGTAGCCGAAGGCCCCGCGCGCCGTCGGCGGTTCGCCGTACCTCGCGGTATAGTCGCGGACGAACGCGCGCGCCGACGAGTTGGCCTTCCCTAAGACCATGTCGCTCTTGTAGTACCATTCGAAGCCCCAGTAACCGACCTGCGCTTCTTTCGGCAGCGACCAGAAGACTTCGAGCTCGCCCTGCGGACCCGCGACCGGGATGCGCTTGAGCAAACCGAACGAATTGGCTTGCTTGAGGCAGTTGATGAGGTCGTCGCCCTGCACCATCAGGATCAGGCAGTCGGGCTTCGCGTTGAGCACCTTGGTGAGGTACGCGCTGAAGTCGGTCGTGCCCAGCGGGGTCAGGTCGTCGCCGACAATCGAAATGCCGAGCTTGCTTTCGAGATCCTTATAGCCGGCCTCGAGCGCGTGCCCGAACGCGTAATCGGGGGTGATGAAGTACCACTTCTTGCCGAACTTCTTCTCGATCGAAAGTCCGGTCGCGTGCGTTTCCATCCAGGTGCTGTGACAGGTGCGGAAGGTCGTCCAATGACACTGCGCGCCGGTCACGCTGTCGCTGTGTCCGCCGGAGTCGATGAAGGGCTTCTTCGCCTCGAAGCACACGTTGCTCGTCGCTTGCGAGACGGCGCTGTTGACCGTGCCGATCAGGGCATCGACTTGGTCGACCTGAATCAGCTTGCGGGCCTTCTCGACGGCGACGCCGGGGTTGTTCTGATTGTCTTCGACGATCATGCGGACCTGACGCCCGAGCACGCCGCCGTGCGCGTTGCGCGCGTCGACGGCCATCTGCATGCCGCGCACCTCGTTCTTGGCGGGGTAGGCATAGACGCCGGTCAGTTCTTCGCTGACGCCGAGGGTCAGCATGTCGGCAGCGGCGCTGCGCTTGGGAATGAAGGCCGGGAATCCGACAATGGTGCCGGCCGCAACCGCGGCCGAGGTCTTGACGAAGTCCGCCCGCGAGGGAGATCGCTTCACGTTTTCAACCTCCGAAAAAGTGCTAGAAGGACGGTGGAAGTTTCCTTTGGCGTTCAATTCCCAGGCGGCCCGGCGATTACTCCCGCAAAGGCGGCTCGATCCCGCACTTTCGTTAGGGTCCAAAGGACCAGTCGGCGATGTTCCAGAGGTCGGAACCGACCGGCACCGGCCGTACGCCCTTTAGATCGACGTTGACGGCGGTTATCTCGGGGAGCCAGTCGAGCACGTATTCCGGGACTTGCTCGATCAGGACGTGCTGGATCTTGAAGTAGAGCGCGCGGCGCGTCGGGACGTCGTAGCTCGTCAGCGCGGCCTGCTGCCACGCGCCGATCTCCGCGTTCTGGTAGAACGTGACGTTCTGCCCGGCCGGCGGCAGCCGGTCCGGCGCGATGTACGACTCGTCGTCGGGGTCGGGATTCGTATTTTGCCACGTGAAAAGCGAGACGTCGGTTTTCCCGACGTCGAGCAATCCCCCGGCGCCGAACGGCGCGAAGAGGGTCGCGGCCGGATAGTTTTTCACGCTGAGGTCGACGCCCGCTTCACGCCACTCGCTCTGCAAGAGCACCTCGATCGCTTCGCGGTTCTTCACGCCGGCGACCGTCGAGATCGAGAAGGCCAGCGGCACGCCGGCCTTGACGCGGATGCCGTTCGGCCCGAGCTTCCAGCCCGCCGCCTCGAGCAGTTGGCCGGCCTTCTGCACGTCGTGCGGATAGTAGTGGATCGACGGATCGGCCCAGCCGAAGTCGGGGTTGAAATGAACCGGACCCTGCGTCCCGAGACTCCGGTAGATCTTGCGATAGATCGCGTTGACGTCGGTTGCGTACGCGAGCGCGAGCCGCACGTTGCGATCGTCGAGCGGCGCACGGCGCGTGTTGAAGGCAAGGTGCTCCCAGTGCAACGTCGAGACGTGGGCCAGCTTGATGCCGTTGAAAGCCTGGATTTGCGCGACCTGCACGGGCGGCACGCCGTAGTCGACGTCGATCTCGTGCGTGCGCAGCGCGTTAAGCAGCGAGTTCTGGTCGGGAATAAAGCGCACCAGGACGTGCGCGATCTTCGGCTTGCCCGCGAAATACGCCGGGTTCGCGTCGAAGCGCATCTCGCTGCCGTGCGCCCATCCCTTGAAGAGGTAGGGGCCGGTTCCGACCGGCTGGGTGTTGAAGCCAATCCGGTTGAGGTCGTGCAGTCCCGCGAGCAGGTGCTTGGGGACGATCGCGCCCTGGTTGAGATTCTTGAAGAGGTAGATCGCCGGCGCGTAGGGCGCCTTGAGATGCAGGCGCACCGTGTACGGATCCGGCGCGTCGATCGAGACGATCTTGTCGTAGCCGACGCGCGTCGCCGTATTGTTGTTGGGATTGAGGATCGCTTGCCAGGTGAAGACGACGTCGGCCGCGGTGAACGGCACGCCGTCGTGCCAGCGCGCGTTGCGCACGAGATGGTAGGTGATCGTTTTGCCGTCGCGCGAGATGCCGCCGTTGGCTTGACTCGGGATCTCGCGCGCCAGATCGGGAACCGGCCGCGCCTTGTCGTCGTAGCGAATGAGGCCGTCGAAGACGAGCTGAAAGATGTCGCTCGCGAAGGCCATGTTGCCGAGCACCGGGTCGAGCGTGTCGGGCTCCTCGTAGAGCCCGATGCGCACGGTGTCGGGCGTCGTCCACGCATGCAGCCGAGCCGAGCCCGTGCCGGTCGTGCCGATCTTCGTGCAGCCGCCGAGTCCGGCAGCGAACGCGACGGCCAGCGCGGCGACGGCCGGGGCGAGCGAACGGCCCCGTCCGCGCGGCAGATAGGCGAAGAGCAGCCCGCCGAGAAAACACGCGCCGCCCAGCCACAGGGCCGCCGGGGCGGGAATCGCCGAGATCACGAGGATCGGATACGTCCCGACCGTCGCGCGCAAGCGGACGCCGCCGAGCTCGAGCGTCCGATCGCCCTGCGCGAAACCGATGCCGCCCGGCACGAGCTGTCCGTTGTCGTCGTCGACCGCGAAGAGCACGGCCGGCACGCCGGGCTGCACGCCATGAAAGTTCGCGCTCGTGGTCGCAACGGCGCTGAACAAAAAGGCTTTGATCTGCCGGTGCACCGCCGGGGTCGCGAACGCGTCGGCCGGCAGCATGCGTTTGGCGACTTCGAGTTGCTGCGGGAAAAACAGGACGGGCGACAAGAAAGCTGCGTTCGTCGGCTGGGTGATCGTGAGGTGGTTGCCGTGCAGGTCGGTCGCTTCGACGTACGCGACCGCTTGCGCGCGCTGTTCCACCGCCGTCGTCCCAAAGAAACCCGGTGCCCCCGGCGCGAGCTCGACGCTCGAACCGTTGCGCCGGCGCAGGACGACGCGCGCGTCCCCGCGCGCGATCGTGGCGGCATCGGCGTTGGGAAAGAAGGCGGCCGCGCCGACGTCGGGCAGCGGTGCGACGGTCGCCGGCGCGCGCGAAACCGTTTCGCTGTCGGGACCGAGCAGCCCTGAGGCAATGCCCGCGCCGATGATGACGAGCGCGCCGATCATCGCCACGATCAGGCGGTTGCCGATCTCGCCATCTTCACCCTTGCGCGCGGCGCCGATGTAGGAAAACAGTCCGATCGCACAGAGCAACAGCGCGGCCGCGTATTGCCAGGTGTGGAAACCGGCCCAGCTCGGAACGAACAGCTGCGCGAAAACGAGCCCTAGCGCGAGGACGGCCACCGCGATCGCAAAGGTACGCTGATTCATTGCGCTTTCAGAACCGGGTCGATCAAGTTCTGGAACTCGGCGAGGGTCCGTTCCCCGTCGACGCCGTGCACGATGTGGCCGGTGCGATCGATCACGACCGAGGTCGGCAGTCCGATCGCCGCGTAGGCGCGGCCGTAGCGCTGCTCGGTATCGATCAGGATCGGATACGTGAGGTGCAGTTCGCGCGCGAACGCGCTCGCCGCGGCGGGCGATTCGCCTTGATCGATGCCCAAAACGACGAGTCCGCGCTTCCGATTCGCGCGATACAGCTCCTCGAGCGCCGGCGTTTCGCTGCGGCAGGGCGCGCACCACGTCGCCCAGAGGTTCACCAAGACGACCTTGCCGCGATAGTCGTTCAAGGCCCCGTCCGCGCCGTCGAGCGACTTGAGGGGAAAGCTTTGCGCGGGCGCACCGGCCAGCGTCGAGGGTCCGCCGCCCGCGCCCATCGCTCCCGGCATCGACCCGCCGAAGTACGACCAGACCGTCAGCACGACGGCTACAAAGCCAATCGCGGTGAGAACGAGAAGCAGGCCGTTACGCATGCAAACCACTTCGCAAGAATTCCCGACCGCCCCCGCAGCGATGCGGCGCCGCGCAAGCTGGCGCAAAAGCAGCGTGCGGCTCGACGCCCAAACGAGCCTCTCGGTTTTCGAAGCCGGCGCAAGCGGCCCGGGCGTCCCGACGCTCGTCTTGATTCACGGGCTCGGGCATTGGTCGCAGGCTGCTTGGGACTTCGTTGCAGCCGAGCTGGAAGCGACGCACCGGCTCGTCGCGTTCGACCTGCCGGGCTTCGGCGATTCTTCGAAGCCGAAGGCCGCGTACGACCTTGCGTTTTTCCGGCGCGCGACGCGAGCCGTCGTCGAAGCGCTCGGCTTGCACGGTTTCGCGCTCGCGGGACACTCGCTGGGCGGCCTGATCGCGGCCGATTACGCCGCGAGCTATCCCGGCGACGTGCGGTTGCTCGCGCTGATCGATCCCGCCGGCTTCCTGCGAACGCCGAAGCTGCTGCTGCGCATCTTCGGCAGCCGCCCCGTGATGTGGCTGATGGGTTCCGCGCGGCCGCCGCGCGCGTTCGTGCGGCGCACGTTCGAGACCGCCGTGTACGATCCGGCCAGCCTCGACGAAGCGATGCACGCGCGGATGTACGCGCTCTCGAAGGACCGCGCGATGGTGCGCGCGTTCGCACGCGTCTACCGCGACGCGCTCAAAGAATTCCTCGACTTTCCCGCACTGCAGGCGAAGCTGGCGCGCTACACCGGCCCGGCGCTGCTGGTCTGGGGACGGCAGGACCGCTACGTCCCGCTCAAAGCGCTCGACAACGCGCGCCGCGTCTACCCGCAGGCCGAGGTCACGATCTTCGAGCGCTGCGGCCACTGCCCCAGCATCGAATATCCGCGGGAGCTGGCCGAACGGCTTCTCGCAGCGGGCGCGTAGGCGCGTTCGATTCTGAAATCGCGTCTGGGACTGCTCTGGATCGCGGGACTCGATCTGCGCATCACGCTGCTCGCGTTGCCGCCGGTCTTACCGCTGATTCACCGCGACCTGGGTCTCTCGGAGTCGGGCGTCGCCGCCCTTTCGAATCTGCCGGTGCTGATGCTCGCGCTCTCCTCGATCTTCGGATCGCTCTTCGTCGCGCGCCTCGGCGCGCGCAACGCGCTGGTCATCGGCATTTGGATCATCGCGCTCTCCTCCGCACTGCGCGGCGCCGGCCACTCGATCGTGGTGCTCTTTGCCGCGACGTTCGTGATGGGGCTCGGCGTCGCGCTCATCCAGCCGGCCTTTCCGGCCCTCTCGCGCGATTGGTTCCCGCAGCAAGTGCCGTTGGCCACCGCATTTTGGGCGAACGGGTTGCTCGTCGGCGAAGCCGTCGGCGCGTCGCTGACGCTGCCCGTCGTCTTACCGCTGGTCGCCCACCGCTGGGACTTGAGCTTCGTCGTGTGGGGCACGCTCGTCGGGCTGACCGCCCTGCTCTTGATGTTCGCGACGCGTCCGGAGCCGGTGCATGCGAGCGCGCGTGCCGCGCTGTGGTTTCCCGACTTCCGCGATCCGCGCCAGTGGCAACTCGGGCTGCTGCAAGCCGCAGCCAGCATCGCGTACTTCGGCGGCAACGCGTTCGTGCCGGACTATTTGCACGCAACCGGCGCCGCCGCGCTCGTCGCACCGGCGCTGGCAGCGCTGAACGTCGGGCAACTCCCCGCCTCCTTCGTGGTGGGGCTCGTCCCGTTGCGCGTGCTCGCGTCGCCCGCGTCGTTCGGGGCCGTCGCCTTGCTGCTCGCGGGCGCGGTGGTCGCGTTTCTGTGCGGCGGCGCGTGGACGGTGGTGGGCGCGGCGCTGACCGGTTTCAGCGCGGCCTATCTGTTGATCTTCACCTTCGCGCTGCCGGCGCTCATCGCAGAACCCGGCGACATCGCGCGGCTGTCGGCGGGTACCTTCACGATCGCGTACTCGGCCGCGTTTCTCGTCTCGCTCGGCGCCGGAGCGTTGTGGGACGCGACGCATCTCGCCGCGCTCGCGCTCTTGCCGATCGCGTGCGCACCGCTCATCGTGACAGCACTCGGCCCAGCGCTCGGGCGCACCGCAGTGGCGCCCCGAGGCTGAGCCGACGTTCGCGCTTCGGGTTACTTAGGTGAGCAGGTTTTGCAGGTTCGCGCTCGCGGTCGAGAGGTTGCTGAACGAGGACGTCCCCATGACAGCTGCGGGATCCACCCCGAGATACTGCATGACCGCCGAGAGATAGTAGCGGAAGTCGATGTCGACCCCGATGTAGTTTCCGCTGAGCCCCGGCGTGAGGTTCGGGTACGCCTCGGTGCCGTACCAGCCGCCGTTCACCGGATCGCCGATCACGAAGTGGAAGTTCGCCGTGCCGTGATCGGTGCCGGCCGAAGCGTTCGAGAAGGGCAGACGGCCGAACTCAGAGGTCGTCATGATGACGACATTGCTGCTCGCGTTCAGCCCCTTCATGTAGGCGTAGAACTCGGAAACCGCTTCGGAGAATTCTTGCAGCAACAACGGTTGCTGCGCGACTTCGCTCGAGTGCGTGTCGTAGCCGCCCTGCCGCACGTAATACGAACGGGTCGGTGCGCCGCCGAGGATCAAGCGCGCGATTTGCGCCATCTGAACCTTGACGCCGCTGGTGCGGGCGGTGGTCGTGCCGGCGTAGGTGATCGAGAGGTTGTACGCGGGATACGCCGGGGTGTTGGGATATTGCGGGCTAAGCGGGCCGCCGCCGACGGAGTCCGGATTGACCGCTTTCGCGTAGGCCTGAACCGTCGCGACGTCGCCGGTGGTTTGACTCGCCATCGAGCGCGCGAACTCCGCAGCCAGCGACGACGTCACGTAGGCGTCGTTGCCCGCGAGCGAAGCATTCCCGGCCGTGCCGCCGGCGTTGCCGGTGTTAACGCTGAAGCCGCCGAGATCGCCGCCCACGACGAGCGGGAGCGTCTTCGCCCCGACCATTGCCGTCGGCGTTCCGCCCATGACGGCCACCATCGGGGGCAAGTTGCCCGATCCCCCGAGTTTGTCGAAGGTCACTCCGATCCAGCCGGTGTCCGACGTCGGGTTAGGATTTACGCTTGCGCTAGCCCAGTAGAACTGCCCCTGCTGGTGGCCGTCGCGGTTGGGGACGCTCGACTCGAGCCCGAGTCCCGAAACGATGCCGACCTTGCCCATCGCGTAGAGGCTGCGGAATTCCGTCATCACCGGGTTGAAGGCGTACGTGCTGCCCGTGCCGACCGCGGAGGGCGTGGCGTCGAAGTACGTCTGCGCCGTATCGATCGCCGTCAGCGGAACCGCGATATTCGCGCGCAACTTGTTGTAGTAGCCGAAGTTCGTCGAGTCGAGCGGGATGACCATGTTGAAGCCGTCGTTACCGCCGCTGAACTCGTACAAGATGACGATGGTGCCACCCGAGGCGGCCATTGCGGGTTTGGCCAGGGCCCGCATGAACGACCCGGACGAGAACGCTACGGCGCTAGTACCGCACAAGAATTTACGGCGCGAGAAAAGCATCTTAGTTCGCCTCGTATTCGGGAGAGGTGAGGACCATCCAGATTACGCCCCTCAAGCCGTTCTTGAAGGTGTTGCCGCTGGTCGTGCTGCGGTAGTTCATCAGGAAGTTCGTCGCGACGGCTTTCAACTCGGGCGTGCCGCCGTCGACGAGCGCGTCGAGGATGTAGTTCACGGCACGGTTCACCTCGGCCGCGGTCGCAACGGTTCCGGCCGGCGCGAGCGTGGTCATGTCGAGCGAGGTGTCCTGTTGCGAGGTCGGCTGAACGATGTAGGCATCGCTGCCGAGGTGCGCCGCGGTGGTCCAGCGGTAGAGCAGCTCGATGTTGTTGACCAAGCTCTCCTTCTGCCCGGGATAGTAGAACGAGAACACCGTCGGTGGATACCAGGTGCGCTGTTCCATGTTGCCTGGGGAATTGCTCTGGATGCCGCTATCGTTCACGGGACCGCTCAGCGGGATGTTCTGTCCGGTGATCGGATTCGCCGAGACCGGATTGTCCGGTCCGCGCAGCGCGCGGATCGCGTCGATCTCGTACTCGAGGGGTTCCTTGACCATCGTGTACTTGCCGAGCGGGAATTCGGGATCGGTCGCGATCGCGTTGACGACCTGGGCGATCTGCGTCGACGAGCTCTGATTAGCGCACCACACCGTCGCGATGCGCTTGACGTAGCCGGGTGACGGGTTCTCGTTGACCAAGCGCTGGATCATCTCTTTGGCTTCGAACGCGCACGTCGTCGGCTGGCTGGCGAGGATCGTCACGAGGTTGTCGAGGACGCAAGCACCGCTCGCGGCTTGGCCTGGGGGATTCGTCCCGACCCAGGTGCACTGCGTGCCGCCCGGATCGGCGATCGTCGTCGCGGTTTCACCGGCGTCTCCCGCGAAGATCTGCGGCAGCGGGGCGCCGCCGTTGTTGGCCGGGTTGTAGTGGGTCGCCGGGCTGAACTGAACGGTTTCGAGGTAGGACGGCCACGCGCCGGTCAGCGTCGAGGGCTGGTGGACGATGAAGCCCGTCATCGCCTCGGAAGCGGTGACGACGTCGGATTGCTGGTACGTCGGTACCGGATTGCCGCTGCCGTCGAGGATCGGCGTCCCGTCCATGTTGAGCTGGGTGAGACCGATCGTGAACAGCTGCATCAGCTCGCGGCCGAAATTCTGGTTCGGCGGATTCGAGGGGCTGTTGCCGTTGTTGCCGTTGTTGTCGAGCCAGTACAGCATCGCCGGCTCTTTCGAGACGTCGCTGACGAGCTTCGCGAAGTTGCCGAGCGCGTCGGCGCGGATCGTCTCGATGTAGTGATCCATCGCGCCGGGGCTGTTCACCACGTACTGGCTCACCGAGAAATGCTCGATCCAGTGCAGGGTGAGTTTTTCGACCAGCTGGCGCTGCGTTGCGACTTGCTGCTCGAAGAGCCGGTTTTCGACGATCTGCTGATAGACGTTATCGGGGAAATTCGAGGTGTTGCCGGTCAGCGTCGGCATCGGATAGGCGAAAGCGCCTAGACCCGAATCGCTGATGCCGGTGTAGTTCAGTTGGTAGGCGAGCCACGCTTGGGGTCCGCCGTGCGTGTACCAGTAAGTGACCTGCTCGGGCGAATCGCTGAAGCCGAGACGGCGCATCATGTACTGCACGTCGCTGCGCGACCACGACCCGGTCGCCGGGAAGCTCGGACCCGAACCGGGTCCGCGCGTCGGCGCGCTACTGCCCGCCGTCGCAACGACGACGCGGCCTGCTGCGGTACGGCCGAGGGTCTGGCCGCCGAGGCTCGCGACCTGCGTAGCCTGCGTCGAAGCGGTCTGCCGCGAAGATTGCGGACCTTGCGGACCTGCTACGCCCGTCGCCGCTTGGCCGCCTTGCTGCGGCGAGGCCGCTGCTGCGGCCGGTGCGCCCGAAGAGGCCGAGCCCATCGTCGCCACAACCGAAGTGGGCACCGCGTCCGCGACGACGTGATAGGTGCCGAATTCGCGGCCGGTTACGCCGTTGATCCGTAAGAGCACGCGCTGCGCACCGAACGGGACGCTCAAATTCGCGAAGGTTCCAACCGAGAACCAGCCCGAGATCGGCCGTCCGGTCGACGTCGCGAAAGCCGCCATGAGCGCGCCTTGCACGCCGGAACACCCGTTCGGGGTGTAGTAGCGGCCGCACGCGCCGAAGCGCGTCGTCAAAACGCCGCTGGCCGAAATGCGAACGTAGTGCGAGTTCGAGACGTCGACGCCTGCGTCGCGCGCCGGTCCCGTGGCCGTGCTGGCGGGGACTTCAGAAACCGCAAACGTCCGCGGGACCGTTGCGAAGGCCGGGGCGGCCATGCAGGCAACGAGTCCAGCAGCCATGCTCAAACGACGAATCATAGAACCCCCAAAAAGTGTCTGGGCGACGGCGTCCGGCTTCCCAACGCGAGCGGGCGCGTCCTCTTACAAGGGCGAGTTGAGCGCGTCACACTTCCGAGTCATCACACTTGTGCGGGGCTGAAATTGACAATCGAATGCCGACGTTATAGCCAAAGCTTGTAGAGGCGGTGACGCCCCGACATGCCGAACTGGCCGGAAACCTTCGCTCGCGCGGCAGCGATGAACACTGATTAAAAACTGATTAAAGACAGGAATACGATGGACTTCATTCGGTCTCGTAGTTTTGCTGCCGTCTTTTTGTTTGCGGCGCTGCTGGCGGCATGTAGTGGCGGGGGCGGTACCCCCAAGACCGGCCAGTCGACGCCGACGCCGATGGGCAGCGGCAGTACGCCGACGCCCAAACCGCCGCCGACCGGAACGCCGTACGCCTACGTGCTTCCGTCGTCGAGTCCGCTCACGCCGAGCTCGTATTCCGTCATGTCGAATCCGGCCGGTCTCACCGTCACGATCGACGGCAAAGGCTCGGGCACGACGCCGCAGACCGTCTCGACGCTGACCTACGGATCGCACACGATCGCGATCACGCCGAGCATCGCGGCGTCGCCGTACAGCTTCGCCGTGAACGAAAACGCCGGCGCGTCCCACACCCTCATGTATAACCAGGTCGTCGATACGATCGGGACGGTGGCGGGCACGGTTCTGCCCCCCGCGGCCAAGACCGCGCACCTGCGACCAAACATCCGCAAGCTTGCTGCCGGCGTCCTGACGCGCAGTTTCTCCAAATACAAGAATCTGCCGATGTACAGCAGCACCACGATCGCCGTGCACTACGACATGGCGCACTTTCCCCAGCGGCCGCACCTTCGACGACCTCGAGCGCGGGCACGGCATCGTGCAGGCGGCAACGGCCGAACAGTCGAGCAGCGCCGTCGTGCGCATCTTGACCCTCGAGACCGGGCGCAACGTCGAGGACGCGATCCATGCCTTCACGGGCCAACCCGGCGTCGCGTTCGCCGACCACGTCGGACTGCGCTACCCGCTCGGCACGAGCACCGGAAACGTCGTCCCCAACGACACCTACTATCTCTTAGGGAACCAGTGGTATCTCGACGTGATTTCCGCTTCGCCGGCGTGGGGCTACGGCGCCGGCACCGCTCCGATCGCGGTCGTCGATACCGGCTTCGATCCGAATCAAACCGACCTGGCGCCGCACGTGACGTTCCAGGAAAAGATCATCGGCCTCAAAGTGTATCCGGGCGGAGCCGTCGACACCGACGGCCACGGCACGTTCAATTCGGGCGTGGCGGGAGCGGTAACCAATAACGGCGCCGGCTTCGCGGGCGTGTCCTACAACGCGCCGCTCTTGGAGTTCAAGATCTTCACCGACGGCACCGCCGGTGGGACGTCACCGCCGGTCGCGCAAACGCCCGACGAGGCCGCCGCGATCCGCGAAGCGGTCAAGAACGGCGCGAAGGTCATCTTGCTCCCGTTCGGCGGCTCGACCGCCGCGGGTCCCGACCCCGTCGAGCGCGACGCAGTCGAGTTCGCGATCTCGAGCGGCGTCACGGTCGTCGCTGCGAGCGGCGATGACGGCCCGGGCGCAACCGGACTCGATTTCCCCGCCGGTTACGACGGCGTGATCTCCGTCGGCGCGTCGGCCGTGAACGACTCCTCGACGCCCGGCGTCGTTAACGGACCCGGCAACTTCGAGTTCGTCCCGGCGTATTCGAACGCGGGCGCCGGCTTGACGATGGTCGCGCCGGGCGGCTGGGGTCCGCAGGCGACCCCCGATCCGGACCTCATTCACTTCATCCAGAACCTCTACACGACGCAGCCGTACAAGGGCGATCCGTCGTGCACCGGTGGCGCAACCGCGGCCGACTGCTTCGCGGACTACTACGGAACGTCGGGTGCGTCGGCGCAAGTCGCGGGAACCGCCGCGCTCATGCTGAGCTCGAGCGGTTCGCTGACGCCGGCGCAGATCGCCTACATCCTCGGACGCTCGGCCGACGATATCGGCGATCCCAATCAGGGCGGGGGCCGTCTCAACGCGCAGCGCGCGCTGGCGATGGTCAACCAAGATCCGAACCCCGTGCCTCCGATCCCGGTGCCGCATCCGGGCAACCTCGTCATCTTCGCGTACACGAACAGCGGCGCCGGCGAACCGGTCGCGCCCACGATTCTCGACGTGACGTATCCGTACGGCGTTCCGGTTCCGAACAGCGGCGTCTTCCGCGTCGCCGACATCCCGGTAGCCGGCGCGACGCCGCTGCCGAAATGGAAGATCGGCGTCTGGTATGATTCGAACGGCGACGGAAAGATCGGCCCCGGCGACTACTTCGGCAACACCGGCACGTGCTCGCAAACCGCACCGTGTCTGAAATCCGACGGCACTGGAACGATCTCGCTCAGCATCATCCCGACTCCGGCACCCGGAACGACCCCGGGTCCGCTGCCCTAACCCCAACCCCCCAAACCGTGGCCCAGACTGGACCGTAAGGTAAGCATGCAACTGAAACACGCGACACTGGCCACGTTCTTTGCCACGGTGCTACTCGTCGCGTGCAGCGGCGGCGGGGGCACCGTCACGCCACAGCAATCGCCGACGCCGAAGGCGAGCGGTGCAACGCCGACGCCGACGGCGATGGGCGCGACGCCGACGCCGAGTCCCGCACCGAGCGGCGGCATTTCGGGCTTCCCTCAGCTCACGCTCGAGTATCCCTCGTTCTATGGGGAAGCGATCACCTCGTTCCCTTCGGGCGTCAATCCGCGCGGACTCGTCGCGCTTCCTAATGGCGACCTGCTGATCGGAACCGGTTCTCCCGTCTACGTTTCCAACAATCAAGTCTACATCATCCCGAACGCGGCCGGCTCCGCCCCTGGCGCACCGAAGGTGTTCGCTACCCTGACTGACGGAACGTGCGGCGACACTCGTTCGCTCAAGGAAAACGCGCAAGGCATAGCTTTCAGCCCGAATTCTGACCGGTGGCACGATCTTCGTAGGAATGGAGTGTGGCGTCTTCTCGATGCCGTACAAGACGGGCGACCAGTCAGAGACAACGGCTACCGAGATACTTGCGGTGCGGCAAGGTACTTTCGGTAACTGGCCCACTGATCACGATGTTCACCACTCTACTTCCGTCACAGTCGCCGGAGGAAACGCTGTACGTCGGGGTCGGCTCGTCGTGCAACGCGTGCGCCGAAACGGATCCGACGCGAGCAGTTGTGCTGCAAACGGCTCTAACGGGCGGCGCTTACGTCACGATCGCCAAGCGTTTCCGTAATCCGCTTGCGCTCGCCGTAAGCTCGAGCGGAACTGTTTGGGCCGGCGGTGCCGGACAAGACTGCGCCGTCAGCTCGACAGTCACCCCTCCTGCGACTCCGCCGCCGATTCTGCGCAGCTATGGACTCAGCTTATTCACCCGGCGGCGAACCGTTCGAATTTATCGATCCCGTCTCCGCACGTTATAAGACTGCCGGAACACCACCGTCGATTACTCTTGGCCCGACTGCGAAGATAACCAGTGGGTCGTCTTCGCGGGCGCCGAGCTGTTCGAGAATGGTCAAGCGGATCGTAACCGCACCCGCATACAATACAATTATCGCCGCCACGTTCTACCCGACGTACAGCGAGCAGCCCGCCCACGTACGCTTTCCCCGGCGCGTATCAAGGCGGACTGTTCTTCACGCTTCATGGTTCGTGGCACGAGAACGACAGTGGCATTGATCGTGGCGCCGCCGCGAGTGGTGTTCGTTCCGATGAGCGGCGACACGCCGGTCAACACGCAGGTCTGGAACGCTGCCGGTACGCCGGGCGGAATTCCGTTTTCCACGTGGGGCACGTCGGGCTGGTAAGGTGGTGGCGTTCCTCGACGGTTTCCAAGACCCGAGTAGCGGCAATCGGTACGGACGGCCGACGGGCATCGCGGTCGGGGCGGACGGAAGCCTCTTCATCGCCGACGATCTCGACGGCAACATTTTCCGCATTCGTCCCGGAACCGCACCGGCGGTCGAGCGGGCGCTCCGAGCGAGATCTCCGGTCTACCGACATTAATGTGTTCCTTAGATAGGAGCGGAGGTGGCGGGGCGCCCGGGACGCAAGGTTTTCAAACTTGACGTTCCGCAAGCGCCTAGCCATCACGCTCGGATCGCTGTGCTTTGCAGCAGCTCCGTTCGGCGCGCCTCCGGGCGGGGGGTTCTTCGCGGCTCCGGCCCTTGCGGCGACGGCGGAGTCCTTTAGCGCGCAAAACGAGCCGCTGCGGACCGTGCTGCCACGGCTCGCCAAGATCTATCACGCCAACCTCTCGATCCCGCCCGACGCGCGCGGGGTCGTCAACGTCTCGCTGCAGGACGCGACCCTCGATCAGGCACTGACGGCGGTTCTCGGGCCGCTCGGCTATCGCTATCGCCGCGACAACGGCGTCATCGTCATTTATCGCAGCGGCGCGGGTGCGCAAGGCTCGGAAGAACTGAGTCCCAGCGTGATTCAGGTCAGCGTGATCTCGGTCGACCGGGCCGTCGCGATCGTGCACACGCTCTACCCGGCAGTCAGCGTGCGGGCCGACAAGAATGCGAACGCGGTGATCGTCGTCGCCTCGCCGGAAGACGTCGCCTCGATCCGGACCGTCCTACAAGGGGTCGACGTCCACAACCCGACCGCCCCGAGCGTCGATGCGATCACCTTGCGTAACGCCGATCCGGTCAAAGTCGCCTCCGAACTTCGCGCGCTCTATCCCCACGCGAACTTCGAAGCGGGACCCAACCGTTCGATCTTGATCCGCGCGCCGGCGGCCGACATCACCCAGATCAAAACGCTCGTCGGCTCGCTCGATGCGCCGCCGCAACCGGCCGCCGTCAATCCGAGCTTGAGCGAAGCGGTGACGATCACCAAAGCGCGTCCGCAGGACGTGGCCCGCGCGGTCTCGCGCGAGATTCCGCAAGTTCGGGCCGACGTCTCGGGCTCGACGGTCATCCTGACGGGAACTCCGGACGCGATCGCGCGCGCGCGCGCCCTCATCACGCAGATCGACGTGACGCCGCCTAACGTACGCGTGACCGACGTGTACCGCATCCACACGCTCGACGCGACCTCGGTCGCGGACCTGCTCACGCGCTCGTTTCCGTACGTGCAGGTCGTGGTCGATCACGATCTCAACGCGATCTCGGTTACCGGAACCGGCATCGAGCAGCAGCGCATCGCCGACGCGATCCGGCAGCTCGACTCGTCCGATCAAGGCAACGGCCCGCAGCAGACCGGTCCGATCGTGGCCGGCCCGGCCGGCACCGGATTCGAAGTGGTCACGCTGAAGTCCGCGATACCCAATCAGGGCCAGGCCGGCGGAACCGCGACCGACGCCTCGACCTCGGTCATTCAAACTTTGCAGCAGCTCGTGCCGAGCGTGCGCGTGAGCCCGCTCAGCACGCCGGGCCAGATCGCGCTCATCGGCGATCCGGTCAGCCTGCGGCTCGCCAAAGAGTATCTCGCGAAGCTCGACATCCCGGCGCCGCTCGTCGTGCTCGACACCGAGGTCGTCGAGATCGACGAAACGATCGCGAACAACGTCGGGCTTCAGCTGAATCCGCCCGCAATCACCTCCACCTTCACCGAGGCCGGTTCGCTCAGCGGCATCTACGGCCAGTCCTCGTCGAACATCGGCTTTCAGCCGCTGACGCGCACGCCGGTGAGCTTCACCGCGATCCTCAACCTGCAGATCCAAAAAGGCAACGCGCACGTGTTGGCCGATCCGCGCATCACCACGATCTCCGGCCGCACCGCGACGATCCGCGCCGGCGATACGCTCAACATTTTGACCACGACCGGCGGCGGCGCCGGCACGATCGCGACGACGCAGTTGCAGTCGTTTCAGACCGGCGTCACGCTCGACATCACGCCGCTCGTCACGCCCGATAACGACGTCACCGTATCGCTCCATCCGGTCGTCAACAGCCTCTCGGCGATCACCAACGGCATCCCGCAGATCTCTACGCGCGATACGCAAACGGTCGTGCACCTCAAGAACAATCAGACGCTCGTGATCGGCGGCCTGATCGAAGAGGCGACGCAAAACACGATCAACAAGCTGCCGGTGCTCGGCAACATCCCGGTGATCGGCGGCCTCTTCAACAACAAGCAGACGAGCTCGACGCGCAACGAGCTGATCATCGTCGTCACGCCCCACGTCCTCACCGAAAACGGCGACATGACCTCGCCCGGCCCGAAGCTGCCGGCCATTCCGGTGCCGGGTGCGCTGCCGACCTTACCGCCCGATTCGCACTTGCCGCCGCCGTCCGGCCAATTCACCACGGGCCAAGCCGCGCAACCGGCGGCCCAAGTTTCGCAGCCCGCGGCGCAAGCGAACCAAAGCGGACAGGGGCCGCAACGCAATCATAACGCGGCTGCGGCGCCGCAGAACCCGGCCGCGCAGCCGGCTCCGGTCGGTCAACCGACGACGCAGCTCGCGGCCCAGCAGCTCAACGCGCGCCAAGTCGGCGGTCTCGTCGTCTTCGGCAAACGTCCCGACAACAACATTGCGGGACCGAACGACCCGCCGATGATCTTCTACGCCGCCATCGGTCCCTCGACCGTCGTCAATCGCACGAACGTTTCGATCACCGCCATCACCACGACGAACATCAGCAACCTCACCGCGAACTTCGGCTCGCAGTCGGTGAGCATGGGGCAAATTCGCCCCGGCGAGTGGCAGGCGCTCTTCCCGTTCTCGTTGTCGGCGGTTCCCGTCGGCGCCACCCAAGTGCCCGTTATGCTGACCGCCTCACGCCAAGACGGCGCGATGACGACGATCTCGCTGCCGCTCGGAGTTTCACGCTAGCGCGCTCGCCGCGCTACGGGCCGACGACGACTTTCACGAAACCCGAACGGCGCACGACCGAGGCGAACGCGTCTTTTACCGCTTGCGCCGAGGTCGCGATGATCGCTTGGGCGTCGAGCCGGTCTTGATCGAGCGGGTAGCCGTGCTGTGCGTCGCCGAGCAGCGACTCGCCGATCGAGGCCAGTGCGCCGCCGTCGACGATCGTGCGCCGGACCACCGCCGCTTTGGCGAGCGATAGCTCGAAATCGCCGACGGGCTCGGTCTGCATGCGGGCGATCTCGGCGTCGATCGAACGCGTGATGCGATCGACGTTGCCCGGCGACGAGGAGAACTCGATCGAGAATTGCGAGCGCGATTTGTCGACCGAGAACTGCGAGCCGATCGTATAGACGAGCCCGGCGTTTTGGCGCACGTCGCGGAACAGCCGGCTTTGCTCGGCGCCGAGCGCGCCGCCGCCGAAGATCGTGTTCCCGAGTTGCATCGCTGCAAACTGAGGCGAGGCGCGGTCGAGCGAAACCAGCTCCGCTAAGGTGACGCCGTCTTGATTGAGCGACTTCACCGTCAAGCGCACGTCGCCGGGCGGATTGAGGGGCACGGCGGGCATCTCGAGCGAAGGCGCTTCGCCCGTCGCCTTCCAATCGGCGAAGGCGTGCTCGAAAGCGCCTTTCGCCGCGTCGGGCGTCGTGTTCCCGACGACCACGATCGTCGTCTGGTCGGGACGGAACGTCTTCGCATAGTACGCGCGCACGTCGTCGAGGGTCACGCTCAAGACGCTGTCGGGCGTCGGCTGGCGCAGCGCCGGATCGCCCGGCGGCAACAGCTTCTTGGCGAGCTGAAGCTGCGAAACGGTCGCCGTGCTGTTGAGCGCGGTCTCGAGCTCCTCGAGCGTACGCCGCCGCGCCGCCTCGAACGTCGTCTGGTCGAAGCGCGGTTGCAGTTCGGCTTCGGCGAGCAGCGTTACGGCGCGCTCGAACGACGCAGAGGTCGTCTGCATGCCGAACTGCGAGCCGGCGCCGATTTGCGTATCGAGATCGTCCTGGGCGCGCTGGAACGTCTGGCGGTCGCGCATCAGCGTTCCGTAGGCGAACATCGCGTTGAGGATGTTCGCCACGCCTTCTTTGCCCGCCGGCTCTTCCAGCACGGCGTTGGAGTGCACGAGGCCGTAGGCGAGCACCGTGTCGGAGATCTGCGCCGGGCGCACGATCAGCGTGATCCCGTTCGCCAGGCGCGTGCGCGACGGCGCCGCCTCGGCCGGCGGCGCGGCGATATTTTCGAGCAGCGCGTTGCCCCACGGCGGCAGCTTCGTCGCGGCACCTTGTACGTCGAGGGGCTTCTCGGGCCCGCGCGAGGCCGGCGCCGGCGGCGCCGTCTGATTCGCGTCCGCCGACGGCGTGAGCGCGCCGACGATGGCGTGATCCGGATCGAGGTAGCGCTTGGCGGCGCGGTCCACTTCGGCCAGCGTGACCGCGGCGAGCAACTGCTGCTCGCGCACGATCGAAGGCTCGTCGTCGAGCGCGATCGTCGTCGCCCAATCGTTGGCCAGCGAGGAGATCGAATTGCGTCCGAGTTCCTGGCTCACGATGGATTGCCGTTTGACCGTCTCGAAAAGTTCGGCCGGCACGCCGTGCGCCGCGTACTCACGCACGATCGTCTCCAGACGTTTGGTCATCTCATAGGGGTTCGCGTTCGGCGCGAGCGCGGCAGTCGCGATGCCGATCTGCCCCTCGGGGACGTAGGGCGTCGAAATCCACTCGGCATCGAGCGCCGCACCCGAATCGACGAGCCCCTGGAAAGGCCCGCGCGGCGATCCGAGGACTTGCTGCAAGAGGTACGAGGCCAGGAAATCCGGGCTGTCGACCCCGGGAAAGCGGAAGGCCAGCGCGGCGAGCGGGTACGTGAGCGAGGTGGGACGGCGGATCACTTTGCGCTGCATCGGCTCGAGGTGTGCGACCGGGTGCGTCCCGATCGCCTTGCGCGGAACTTTGTCGAAGTACGAACGCACTTGCGCCAGCGCGGCTTCCTTGTCGACGTTGCCGGCGATCACCAGGACGGCGTTGTTCGGGCCGTACCAGCGCTCGTAAAATTTCTTGAGATCGGCTCCGGTCAACCGATTGAATGCCGCAACCGTGCCGACGCCTTGCCGGGCGTAGGCCGTGCCGGCGAACGCGTAGGCTTGCACGTCGCGAAAGAAATCGGCGCCCGGATTGGATTCGTCGCGCAAGACCTCTTGCTCGATCGCACCCCGCTCGTTCTCCCACTCGGCCTGCGCGTCGAGGATGTCGTGCATGCGATCGGACTCGATGCGGAAGATCGCGTCCAGATTCGGCGCGGGAACGGTAAACTCGAACTGCGTCAGCGTATCGGAGGTCTCGGCGTTGAAGCTCCCGCCGAGGGCCGTCGCGATCGTTCCGAGCTGCGCCGTGCTCAAATTCTTGGTGCCGCGGAACATCATGTGCTCCTGGGCGTGGGCCATTCCCTGAAAGTTCGCGGGATCGTCGCGCGAGCCGACCAGGTACGCGAGATCGGTCGAGACCACCGGCGCGAGGGTGTTGCGCACGATCACGACGCGTAGACCGTTCGAAAGCGTGGCTTTGAGAACGTCGTCTTCGGCGGGAGCGGCGGCGCGCCCGGCGCCGCCGAGCGATGCCGTCAACATCAGGATCGCGACCAAACAGAGTGCCCGGAGCTTCATAGGTCGCCTATCGTTCGTCCGGCCTCAAAAGCCCTATCGACAAACGTAGCGCTGTCCGGTCGAGCAAGCGTTGCGGGCGAGCCGCTTCCCCGGCGTTGCGAGCCGGCCCGCGCGGGGTAAACGAACGCATATGGCTCCCACAAAGCGCAAATGGTCGAAACACGTCAACGAAACGAGCAACGCGATGGACGTCGCCGCCGGCACGTTCAAGCAGAGCGATCCTAAGAAGATCGCGCGCGCCCTCGAACGCGACGCGGAGGAATCCGACCGCCGCAAATCCTCGCCGTACCGCTCGGCGATGTCGATGCTGACCTTCTACATCAACCGCGCGGGTTCCAACCTTACCGCCGAGCAGCGCAAGACGCTGGAAGATGCAAAGCAGGTGCTGCGGGACGAGTTCGGGCCGGCCGCGAGCAAAAAGAAAAAGCCGTCCTCTTAGTCGAGCTTTCGCGTGACGCCGCCGGGGCCGGCACGCAGCTGCTCGGCCAGCTTCGCGGCTTGCTCCGCAACGAGATCGCGAATCTCGCGCACCCGTTCCGGCGGTTGTCCCTTCGGATCGGGAAGACCCCAATCGTCGTCGACGCGCGAAACGCCCTCGACGTCGCAGCCCATCGTGATGATGCGCGCGGCACGGGCGACGAGCGCCGGGTCGAGTAGCTTGGGGCGTGCCTTTGCGATGTCGATGCCGATCTCGGCCATCGCCGCAACGACGCCGGGATCCGGCAGGTCGGCGGCGACCGTGCCGGCGGAGGCGATCTCGACGGAATCTCCCGCGAAGCGCCGCAAAAAGGCCTCCGCCATTTGGCTGCGCCCGGTGTTGTGTTTGCAAACGAACAAGACGAGCGGTTTCGGCATCACTTAGCTTCCCGCAATGCTACTTTTTGAATTGATTTTTGTCAATACAAGCCGCGCCCGAGCATCCGTTCCGCGTTTGAAGGACGCGGTTCCCGGCTACGATTGGAAGATGAATAGGCAAGCCCACAACGGCATCAACCCCACCAACTACGACAACATCCCGTCGTACCCGCCCGACGCCGACGATCGCGTCGTCTACGCCATCATCGAAACGCCGGCGCTGACCCGGCACAAGTACGCCTTCGAACCGCGGTACGGAATCATGTTGCTCAAGCACACGCTGGCCGAAGGTTTGCGCTGGCCGTACGACTACGGTTTCATCCCGCACACGCTGGCCGACGACGGCGATCCGCTCGACGTGCTGATCCTCAACGACGAACCGACGTTCTCCGGCTGCATGCTCGAGGCGCGCGTTCTCGGGGCGATCCGGCTGGCAAAGAACGGTATCGAGAACGACCGGATCGTGGCTTGTCCCACGCGCAAACCAGGCGTGTCGCTGACGACCGACGTCTTCGACGACCTCGACGACCTCCCCAAGGAACTCCAGGCCGGCATCGAGCGCTTCCTGGTCGAGTACTCGGCGGACGAAGGCAACGCGATCGAGTTGAAGGGCAAGTCCTCGCACAAGAAGGCTCTCAAGCTCGTCGACGACGCCCGGCGCGCCTTCAAGAAAGCGCGCGAGCGCAGCGAAGCTTAGGCGCCGAACAAATACTGGACGGGCGTCGTCCGGCCGCCGAAAAAGGCGGTGACGCCGACGTCGTAGGCATCGGCTAGCCGCTGCAACTCGTCCTCGCTGAGCGCGGATTCGGCGTCCTCGGCTTCGGCCAAGCGCTGCGGATCGAGAGCGGCTTGTTTCGCCGCGTATTCGACGTCGTAGCCGAGGCGCGTGCGAATCGAGATGAGTTGCTCGGCCACTTGGGCGAGAATTTCTTCGCGCTCCGGTTCGGCCAAATTCGCCTCGAACGGCGGTTGTTGATCCATCTGCTTCTCCTCAGCCTGCAGCGACGGCTTCGGCAATCGCCTTGCCGACGTCTTCCGTGTGCGCCGTCCCGCCGATCTCCGGCGTGCGCGGGCCGCTCGTCAGCACCGTTTCGATCGCCCGCACCACGGCCGCGGCCGCTTCGGGATGACCCAGGTGGTCGAGCATCATCGCGCCGGACCAAATCTGGCCGATCGGGTTGGCGATGCGCTTGCCGGCGATGTCGGGCGCCGAACCGTGGACCGGCTCGAACATCGAAGGGAACTCGCGCTCGGGATTAAGGTTGGCGGAGGGCGCGATGCCGATCGTGCCGGTGCAGCCCGGGCCGAGGTCGGAGAGGATGTCGCCGAAGAGATTGGAGCCGACCACCACGTCGAACCAGTCCGGATGCTGGACGAAATGGGCCGTCAGGATGTCGATGTGATACTGGTCGGTGCGCACCGCCGGATAGCTCGCCGCCATCGCTTTCACGCGTTCGTCCCAGTACGGCATCGTAATCGCGATGCCGTTCGACTTGGTCGCCGAGGTCAGATGCTTTTTCGGGCGGCGGTTAGCCAGCTCGTACGCATAGCGCAGCACGCGATCGACGCCGCGTCGCGTGAAGATCGTCTCCTGGATGACGATTTCGTCGTCGGTGCCCTCGTTGAAGCGGCCGCCGACGGCGGAGTACTCGCCCTCGGTATTCTCGCGCACGATCCAAAAGTCGATGTCGCCCGGCGCGCGCCCCGCCAGCGGCGAGGTGATGCCCGGCATCAAGCGCACCGGGCGCAAGTTGACGTACTGCTGAAAGCGCCGCCGAATCGGGATGAGCAACCCCCAGAGCGAAACGTGATCGGGAACTCCCGGAAACCCGACCGCGCCCAAAAAGATCGCATCGTGATTGCGGATGCGCTCGAGACCGTCCTCGGGCATCATCGCGCCGGTCGCGGCGAAGCGCTTGCAGCTCCAATCGAACGGCTCCCACTCGAAGCGCAGGCCGCTTCGCTTTGCGGCCGCATCGACGACGCGGATTCCCTCCGGCATGACTTCCTGGCCGATGCCGTCCCCGGCGATCACCGCGATCTTGTAGCTTTTCATTACCAGTCGCCCATACGCTCTTCGTCGACTTCACCCTCGAAGGCCACCGTCCCGGGCGCGAGAATCGCCGCGACCAGCGGAACCCCTTCGAAGAGGATACGGGCCGAGTGCAGGTGCGCGACGTCGATGCCGCGCTCGTAGAGGGCGCAATAGCGCGCCAAAACGTCCGGCGCGCAGACGACGCGGCGCGGCCGGACGTTATAGAGTTCGCGAAATCGGGTGAAAGCGCGCTCGAAGTCCGCAGCGGAGAACCTCGTTCCTAAGGTGACCTCGCGACGAACGTTCTCCAACCGCGGCTCCCGTCTTCAGCTACATCGGCACCGGTATCGTCTCGTAAACTTCGACCGTGCCGCCGTTCGATAGGATCGGACAATTTTTCGCCATGCCGGTCGCACTGCCGATGTTGTCGGCCTTGACGATCGAATAACCCGTCAGGTGCGAGCCGCCTCCGTCGTTGACGCTTCCGTTCGAACCGACGGACTTCGAGGGACCGAAAGGCGTGCCGACGTCGACGACCGCGGCACCGAGTCCGCCGAACCACTTCATCCATTCGGCCATGGCGGCTTGCTGTTCCGCTTCCGTTGCCGCCATGCCCCCGCCCTTGTACACAAACACGTAGTTAGCCACGATCGTTCTCCTCTAAAGCGAATGCGCGTGAGATCTCGTAAGGTCTTGGGTTACGTCTTGAACTGCAGCGTCGCGAATCGCGCGAGCGCTTCGAGCCAGCCGGCTTCGTACTCCGGCCGCTCCTCCGCGGCGGGAAAGCCGCCGTGCGTGATGCGAATTTCCGTTTGCGCGCCGCGCTCGTCGAATTCGACGGTAACGAGCGTCTCGAGCGAGTCGGGGATGCCGTTTTCCCAGCGCCACGTATAGACGAGACGGCTCGGTGGCGTGACTTCGCGATACGTGCCTGCCACGACGAGCGACGGCCCTTCGAGTGGTTCCATGACGACGCGGTACGCGCCGCCCGGGCGCAGATCCACGTCGGCCGACGGCGTCGCCGTACCGATCGGTCCCCACCACTGCTTGATGCGCTCGGGATCGGTCCAAGCGCGAAAGACCTCCTCGCGCGGCGCGTCGACGACGCGCGTAAGCTGGATCTCGCGGGTGGCCGGCTGCGTCATGACGACTCCTTGGAGACGGCGAGATATTCGGCGAACGCGTCCAGCCGCGCGTCCCAGAACCCGCGATAGAAGGCGAGCCACTCGTCTGCAGCTCGCAGCCGCGCCGGCAGCAGTTTGCAGCGCCGCACGCGGCCGACGCGGCGATGCGTCAGGAGGCCGGCTCGCTCGAGCACGCCCAAGTGCTTCGTGACCGCGGGAAGCGAGACGTGGAAGGGCGCCGCGAGCTCGGAGACCGAGGCTTCGCCGGAGGCCAGCCGCTTGACGATCGCGCGCCGCGTCGGATCGGCCAATGCCGAGAAAACGGCGTCGAGATCGGCGGTCGAATACTTAACCATTTGGTTTAGTGTAGCCGGGAAACCGCCGGAGCGCAAGCCCCCGAAGGCGGAAGCATGGGGCGCCGCCGAGTAAGCCTGCGCAATGCCCGCTCGCCTTCTCGATGGACGCGCACTCGCTGCCGAGTTGCGCGAAGGACTCGCCGCGCGGACTGCCGCGCTTCGCGCCGGCGGCGTCGTTCCGCGTCTGCGCGTCGTCATGGTCGGCGAAGACGACGCGAGCCTCGCCTACGTGGCTGGGATGCAGCGGCTGGCCGAACGCATCGGCACCGTCGTCGACGTGGAGGTCTTGTCGCTTCGCATCGACGACGCGGGGGTGCGCGCCGCCCTCGAGCGGTACGCCGCCGATCCGCTCGTTCACGGCGTGATCCTGCAACAGCCGCTTCCGCCGGCGCTCTCGATCCGCGCGATCTGCGACGCGATGCCGGCCGCCAAAGACGTCGACGGCGCGAACCCGTACAACCAAGGGCGGCTGGCCTTCGCCACGGGCGCGCGCTTCGTTCCGGCGACGCCCGCAGCGGTGATGCTGCTGCTCGAACGGAGCGATAAGTGGCCGCTGCGCGGACGGGACGTGACGATCGTCGGACGTTCCAATGTGGTCGGCCTCCCGGTAAGCTTGCTCATTATGGCGCAAGACGCGACGGTGACGGTGACGCACAAAGAAACGCACGATCTGCGCGACCACGTCCGTCACGCCGAAGTCCTCGTCGTCGCCGCCGGCGCGCCGCATCTGATCGATGGAAGCTGGCTGCGCGAGGGTGCCACGGTCATCGACGTCGGCACGACGCTGGTCGGCGGAAAGCTATTGGGCGACGTCGATTTTGAAAGCGCGCGTCAGGTGGCGGGAGAGATCACGCCCGTGCCGGGCGGCGTGGGTCCGGTGACCAACATCGCCCTCATGACGAACCTTATCTCCGCCGCCGAGTCCCTCAGCGCGCGCTGACGCTCATTCTCTGATGAAAAAGAGATTGAGCTTGTCGAAGGTGGTCGTCCAGCCGCTGAAGTGGCCGTCGCGCGATTCGACGGTGCCGAAACCCTCGTGTTTGAAGATCATCTCGGTCTCGTCGCCGCGCTCGATGAAGTCGATCGTGACTTGCGTCTCGGGACCCGGATTGCCGCCCTCTTCCCAACTCCAACTGTAGGCAAGCCGCTCGGGCCGGCGCACGGTGGTGTACGTGCCGACCGCGATATTCGGATCGCCGTCGGTATCGATAATCACGATGCGATAACGGCCGCCTTCGCGCAAATCGACGTTCGCTTCGGGAACGGTCATGCCCGCGGGCCCAAACCACTGGCGTAACGCTTCCGGTTTGGTCCACGCATCGAAAACGCGCGCGCGGGGTGCCTTGAACGTCCGGCGGATCTCGAGGCCTTGGGCAGTCTTGGTGTCGGTCATCGCAACTCTTCCGTCAGATAGCGAGCGAGGCATTCGAGCGAGCGGCTCCAATCGGGTCCGGCGCAACGCCGCGCAATCGGTTTTTTCGGCAGGGCAAACCAGCTGTAGGGCGCGTCCGCGGTAGTCCAGGTGCCGAAGAGGCCGGCGAGCGGCGCGCGCGATGGGCTGTTTGGAACGCGGGGGTTCACGGTTGCTTTTTCTCCTCTGCTGTGGTCCGCGCGAGGTACGCGTCGAGGCTATCGAAGGTACGGTTCCAAAAGCGCTCTTGCGTCTCGAGCCAGGTCGCGGCCCCGCGCATCGCGCGCGGAGCGAGTCGCAGGTGATGTTCGCGTCCGACGACGGTCCGCTTGAGCAGACCGCTCCGTTCGAGAACTTTGATGTGCTTGGAGACCGCCGGCTGCGAAATCGCGAAGCCTTCCGCAAGTTCGCCGGCCGTCCGGTGGCCACGCGTCAGGCGCTCGACCATCTTCCGCCGGACCGGGTCGGACAGGGCGGCGAACACGTCGTCGAGCGTCGGCTGATACTTAACCATCTGGTTATATGTTAGCCGGAAGGCGGTGGCCTGTCAACGCTTTCGAGCAAATTCGCACCCCTCCCAGGCGCGCGTGCTATAGTGGGCGTGGCATTGGGGCGCCTCCCGCGTGACGCTGTCCTTTGCGGAAAGCGTCGGCCATGACTGCTCCCACGATTCCGACGATCGGGAAATGGATCGCTGGTGCCGCCGCAGGGATCGTTTTCGGCGGCGTCCTGCTGCTCGGTGGCCTTCTGATTTTCGGAACGGCACCGCAGCCCGCGGAAGTGAAGTCGGTCAGCGATCCGATGCGTCGCGTCGACTTCTCGGACTTGCCGAAACCGCTGGCCTTCAACGCGCGCGACGGCCAAGTGCTTCACTACCGTCTCTATCCGGGTACCGGCGACGAGATCGTCGTTCTCATCCACGGTTCCTCCGGCGAGAGCAGCGGAATGCACGCCGTCGCCAAGGCGCTGCGGGCTGCGGGCGATACGGTCTACGTTCCCGATTTACGCGGTCACGGCTACGATGGCCGGCCCGGCGACCTCAACTATATCGGCCAGCTCGAAGACGATCTCGCCGATCTCGTAAGCGTCGTGCGTCAATCCCATCCGCACGCCCCGATCGTTTTGGCCGGCCACTCGTCGGGTGGCGGCTTCGTGCTGAGAGTTGCGGGCGAACCCGAGGCGCACTTGTTCGCCCGCTTCGTCGCCGTTTCGCCGCTGCTGCCGTACGGAGCCGCGACGTACCGCCCAGACGTGGGCGGATGGGCCACACCCTTCGTCGGGCGAATCGTCGCGCTCAAGATCCTCAACCGTTTCGGCGTGCGCGCGTTCAATGCTCTGCCGGTCGTCGCTTTCGGAATCGACCGGCACGCGCCGGTTCCGCTGGTCGCAGCCTACTCGTACCGCATGCAAACGAATTTTAGCGCGCCCCGCGATGCCCTCGAGCGCCTCTCGGCAGCAACGCAGCCGTTCGTCGTGCTCATCGGTGCGCAAGACGAGATCTTCTATGCGGATCGCTACGCGCAGCTGATCCACGACGCGCGACCTGACGTACCCGTCGTCCTCATCCCCAGGGTTAACCATATGGGGATGGTGGTCGAGCCGGCGGGTCTGGCCGCTATCGCTGCCGCGACGACGAAACAAGAAAGCTTTCCGGCCGCTACTTTGGGAAGCGGGCCGCGGAAAGTGACGGTACACGTGGCAACGAGCGTGTTGATTCTCCAACGCACCCCTGTCTGGGTGTGGGCCGTCCTGTTGGTCCTGCTCGTCACCGGCGTGCAGGCCATGCGCCCACGCGTCCTTCCGGTGTGGCGACTGTTCATCGTCCCCGCGGTCTTCATCGCGTGGGGCATCGAAAGCATCGTGCAACGCGCGCTGGTTCAGCCCGCGCTCGCCTTCGCTTGGCTCGCGGCTGCCGCCGCCGGTATCGCGCTCGGGTGGCTGACCGTGCACCTCGGCGCGTTCGCCTTCGAAGCGCAAGGCCGGATCGTGCGCGTTCCGGGAACGCCGATGCCGCTTCTGCGAAACGCCGCGATCTTCGTCGCGCGCTACGCGCTCGCGGTCGCGGCCGCATTCACTGCCGGCTCGGCGGCACACGTGCAAGTCGTCGTGCTCGACGTCGCGGTGTCGGGGCTTGCGACGGGCTACTTCCTCGGCTGGCTGGTGCGCTTTAGGCAAGCACGCCGAGCCGGCGCGGCACCGGGCGCCGCAGCGCCGGTTCTCGGCACTTAGCCTTTCGCCCAAGTTCCGCGGGCGTTGCAACCGGAGGCTTCCGGGCCGTATCGAAGCGGGGGTACGAGAGGGAGGTACGGTCGATGAAGATTGCGTGGTACGGCGCCGGAATGATGGGCTCGGGTTTCGTGGAGGCCTTGCGGCGGCACGGTGACGAGGTCGTCGTTTGGAACCGCACGCCGGAGAAAGCTGAGGCACTCGAGCGCTTCGGTGCGGTGGCAGCGGCCGACCCGCGCGCGGCGGCGCGCGGCGCCGATCAGATTCATATCATGCTGTCCGACGACGCGAGCGTCGACGCACTGCTCGCGCAACTCGACGGCGCGATCGAAAGCCGCACCGTCGTTATCGATCATACGACCGTTGCGCCCGCCCCGACGGCGATACGCTTCGCGGAATGCGAACGGCGAGGCATCGCGTTTCTCCACGCACCGGTCTTCATGTCGCCGCAAATGACGCGTGAAGGTAAGGGCGTCATGCTGGTCTCGGGTCCGGAAGCCGTCTACGCGCGCGCGAAGGACAAGCTCGCGCAGATGACCGGCGACCTCTGGTATCTCGGCGAACGGCGCGACAAGGCCGCCGCGCTCAAACTCTTCGGCAACGAAATGCTGATCTTCATCGTCGCCGGACTGGCCGACGTGTTCGCGCTCGCGCGTGCCACCAACATCGAGCCGGCTACGGTGCAGGAGTTGTTCCAGCACTTCAAGCCCGCAGGTACGATCGACTTCCGCGGAAAGAAGATCGCCGAGGGCGACTTTTCGGCCGCCTTCGAACTCGTCATGGCGCGCAAAGACGTGCGTTTGATGCTCGAGACGGCGGCCGCCGGCGGCGTTTCGCTCGCCGCTCTACCGGCGATTGCCAAACGCATGGACGAGCTTATCGCGGCAGGTCACGGCAACGAAGACCTCGCCGTGCTCGGCGTGGATTCTACGAAGTCACCCGCCGCGGTCTAAGAGTAACCCACCCCCGGGCGTTTCAACGTAGGACAAACCGCTCCGGGCGCGCGAAAGCGGACCAGCGTGAGCGCTGCCGAGCCACATTCCGTGCCGGCTCCTTCCTTGCTGCCGAGCGGGACGGTGACCTTCGCCTTCACGGACATCGAGGGCAGCACGCGAAGATGGGATCGTTACGGGACGGCGATGCAGGATGCCGTGCGCGTGCACGACGCGATCATGCGAGCGGCGATCGGCGAACACGAGGGATACGTCTTCAAGACCATCGGCGACGCTTTTTGCAGCGCCTTTGCCCGTCCGGAAAATGCGGTAGCGGCGATGCTCGACGTCCAACGTCTTTTAGCAGCTGAAGACTTCTCCGCAGTCGACGGTCTGCGCGTTCGCGCCGCAATTCATACCGGAACTGCCGACGAGCGCGACGGCGACTACTTCGGCTCGGCCGTCAATCGCGTCGCACGCCTGCTGGCCATCGCTCATGGCGGTCAGGTTCTCGTTTCGGGCGTGACGACCGATATCGTCCAAGGCTCGCTCCCGTCCCAGGCGACTCTCCGGAACCTGGGAGAACATCGGCTCCGCGACCTCGCACGCCCGGAGCAAGTCTATCAACTTCTTGCGCCGCAGCTGCTCGCAGATTTTCCCCCGTTACGTTCGCTCGACGAACTTCCCAACAACTTGCCGCAGCAATTGAAATCGTTCGTGGGGCGCGAATCGGCGATCGCCGAGATCGCGGCGCTCGTCGACACGCGCCGGCTGGTGACGCTCGTCGGCTCTGCCGGTGTTGGCAAGACGCGCACCTCGCTGCAAGTCGCGGCCAATCTGCTCGACACCTCGGCTGACGGCGTCTGGTTCGTCGAACTCGCACCGCTCCAGAGCGGCGAGTTCATCGCCTCGACGGTAGCCCAGGCGCTCGGTCTCGTGCTGCCGTCCGACGGCGACCCCGTCGCGAACCTTGCCCGCGCACTGAAGCCGAAGCAACTCTTGCTGGTCTTCGACAACTGCGAGCATCTCATCGAGCCGGCCGCGCTGCTCATCTCGACGATCCTACGCGAGAGTCCGAAGACGAAAGTGCTGGCTTCGAGCCGTCAAGCCCTCGGGATCGAAGGTGAAGAGACGTATCGCATGCCGTCCCTCACCGTCCCGCGCGAGATCGAAGCGGGGAACTTACCCGCAACCGTCGCGGCCCGGTCCGAAGCGATCGCCCTCTTCGTCGATCGGGCGCTGGCAGTCGACAAGCGCTTCGTGTTGACCGATGAGAACGCATCGGCCGTAGCGGACATCTGCCGCCGGCTCGACGGCATCCCGCTTGCCATCGAGCTCGCCGCATCGCGCGTCAAGATGCTCAGCCCGCAGCAGCTACGCGAGCGGCTCGACGAGCGTTTCCACGTGCTCACCGGCGGCAGTCGGGACGTGCTTCCCCGCCAGCAGACGTTACGCGCGCTGATCGACTGGAGCCACAATCTGCTCGCGGAGCGCGAGCGCGCGCTCTTTCGCCGCCTTGGCATCTTCGGAAGCGGCTTCACGCTCGAGGGCGCCATCGCGATCGGGAGCGATGCCGAGCTCAACGACCTCGAGGTTTTCGACGTGCTCGCCTCCCTGGTCGACAAGTCGCTCGTGTTGGCGGAGCCCGATGGAGACGCGCTGCGCTACCGCTTGCTGGAATCGACGCGCATGTATGCGTTGGAGAAGCTCGCGGCTTCAGGCGAACGCGAGCTGATCGCCGGTCGCCACTTGCGCCACTTCCGCGACCGCTTTAACGAAGTTCGGGCGCGCACCGAACGGACCGGTCAAAGGACGCATCTCAACCATGCATTGGCCTCGGAGTTGGCCGACGTCCGCGCGGCGCTCGACAACGCGCTCGCGGGCGGGGACGTGGTCGCGGGCGGCACGCTCCTCGCTGCGATCGGGCGCAGCTGGGAATCGATCGGGCTCGCTCGCGAGGCCATAACGAGAAATGAAACCTTCCTCGCGGCACTTCCCGGCAGCGAAACGCTCCTTCTCGCGAGGGTATCGGCGGAGCTCGCCGATCTGCTGAATCACAATGGGCGCAAAGAACGCGGGCGCGAATTGGCGATCGAGGCCGTCGCCCACGCGCGAAGCAGCAAAGACGGTCCAGCCCTTGCCGAAGCGCTGAGCCACTACGCGACCCTGAATATCGGAGTCGGCAGAACCGCTGAGGTCGAAAGGGCGCTGCTCGAGGCCGACGCACTTCCCCAGCTGCCGACCCTCGTGCGAATGCATCTGCTCTTTACGCGGGCGCTGCTGGACGAGGAGAGAGGCGACTTCGACTCCGCGGAGCGCATCTGGGAGCAGCTTCGTGCCGAACACCACGCTCTCGGAAACGTTCGCGAAGAAGCCGTTGCCGTCCTGAACCACGCGGAGCTGAAGCACGCGCGTGGGCACACGCAAGAAGCGATCGCACTGTCTCGGCAACTTTCAAAGCTTCCGGTTATCGCCGATAAGCAGCTGGTCGCAACCGTGCGCAGCAACTTGGCGGCGTACTTGCTTGCGACGGGCGACGTCGACGGCGCGTCCGCCGAAGCACGCGCGGCGATCGGGCTCCTTGCAGTCCAAGACCCCGAGAATGCCATCGTGAACTTCTCGATCGAACGGCTCGCGCTCATCGCAGCGCTGCGGGGGAAGCTCGCACGTGCGGCTGTCCTCGAAGGCTATGCTGAGGCAACCATTCGACGTCTGGGCAACAGGCGCGAGGCCACCGAGCTCCTCACCTGCAATGAAGTTGGGCCGCTTCTGCGTGAGGGAATCGAGCCCGACGAGTTCGCGCGGCTAACGGGCGAAGGCGCCGCGCTCAGCCCCGAAGCCGCGCTCGCCCTCGCGCTCGAGAGCGCCTAGCGTGAGCTCGGCCGACCCGAGTTCTACGCCGGCCACTTCCGCGTTGCCCAGCGGGACGGTCACCTTCGCCTTCACGGATATCGAGGGCAGTACGCAGCGCTGGGAGCGTGATGGCGCGGCGATGCAAGCTGCCGTGCGCCGGCACGATGCCTTGATACGCGCGGCGATCGCGGAACATGGGGGTTACGTCTTCAAGACGATCGGCGACGCGTTCTGTGCCGCCTTCGCGCGCCCCGAGAATGCCGTCGCCGCAATGCTCGACGCGCAGCGCGCCCTCGCCGCCGAAGACTTCTCGGCCCTCGACGGCCTGCGCGTCCGTGCCGCGATTCACACCGGAACTGCCGACGAGCGCGACGGCGACTACTTCGGCTCCGCCGTCAATCGCGTCGCACGTCTGCTCGCTATCGCTCATGGCGGCCAGGTTCTCGTGTCGGGCGTGACGACGGATATCGTGCAAGGCTCGCTTCCGCCGCAAGCGAGTCTGCGCAGCCTCGGCGAGCACCGCCTGCGCGACCTCGCGCGGCCCGAGCAAGTCTACCAACTTCTTGCGCGGGGCATCGCCGCGGATTTTCCTCCCCTGCGTTCGCTCAACGAACTTCCGAACAACTTGCCGCAACAGTTGAAGTCCTTTGTCGGCCGCGAACGAGAGATCGCCGAGATCACCTCGCTTATCGAAAACCACCGGCTCGTCACGTTAGTCGGCTCGGGTGGCATCGGCAAGACGCGCACGTCGCTGCAAGTCGCGGCGAACCTGCTCGACGGCTCGAGTGACGGCGTCTGGTTCATCGAACTCGCACCGCTCGGCAGCGGGGACTTCATTCCCTCAACCGTCGCCCAGGCGCTCGGTATCGTCTTATCGGCTGATGGCGACCCGCTCGCGAACCTGGCTCGCACACTGAAGTCGCAACAAAGCTTACTCGTCCTCGATAACTGCGAACATCTCGTCGAAGCGGTCGCGCGCCTTATCTCGACGATCCTACGCGATTGTCCGAAAACGAAGGTACTCGCTTCGAGTCGCCAAGCTCTTGGAATCGAGGGCGAGGAGACGTATCGGATGCCGTCGCTCGATATCCCGCAGGAAAGCGACGCTGAGAGATTTTCTGCAGCGGTCGCCATTCGATGCGAAGCGATCGCCTTGTTCGTCGATCGGGCACGTGCGGTCGATAAGCGCTTCGCGTTAACCGACGAGAACGCACCGGTCGTGGCGGACATCTGCCGGCGACTCGACGGCATACCGCTCGCCATCGAACTTGCCGCATCGCGCGTGAAGGTCCTCAGTCCGCACCAGTTGCGCGACCGCCTCGACGAGCGTTTCAACGTGCTCACCGGCGGCAGTCGTGACGTGCTGCCGCGGCAGCAAACGTTGCGAGCGCTCATCGACTGGAGCCACGACCTGCTCGATAAACGCGAGCGCGTGCTCTTTCGCCGCCTCGGGATCTTCGGCGACGGGTTCACGCTCGAAGCTGCCGTTGCCGTGGGCAGCGATGCGGAACTCAACGAGCTCGATGTGTTCGATATGCTTGCATCCCTCGTCGACAAGTCGCTGGTTCTCGCGGAGCCTGACGGGGACTCGCTGCGCTACCGCTTACTCGAATCGACGCATTTCTATGCCTTGGACAAGTTAAGGGATTCGGGCGAACGCGACGTCATCGTCCAGCGTCACCTGCAGTACTTGTGCGATCGCTTTACGGATATCCGTAATCGGGTCGAGCGGAGCGGTCGACGGACGGAACTGAACGAAACGTTGATCGCCGAATTGGACGATGTCCGGGCGGCGCTCGACGCGGCGCTCGCCGGCGGGGACGTGGCGGTGGGGGGTACGCTCCTCGCCGCGATCGGCCGGACTTGGGAAACCGTCGGTTTGATAAACGACGGCATGACGCGCAACGAGCGTTTCCTCGCTGCGGTGCCGGCCGGCGAATCGCTCCTGGGGGCGATGCTTTCGACGACGTTAGCGGATCTGCTGCGGCACGTGGGACGCAAGGAGCAGGCTCGCCAGATCGCAGCAGAAGCCGTTTCGCGGGCGCGGGCAAGTGGCAACGGCCCGGCGCTTGCCGACGCGCTAAACGTCTATGCGTGGCTGAATGTAGCGCTCGGCAAGCGCGACGAAGCGGAGGACGCGCTGCTCGAAGCGGAATCCATCCCTGCCGCGTCGGCGTTGCTCCGCCTGTTGCTGCTCAAAACGCGCGCCTTTTTGACCCACGAGAATGGCGACTCTGCTTCCGCGCAGCACCTGTGCGAACGGCTCTGCGCAGAACACCGGGCGCTCGGAAATGCGCGCGAGGAGGCCAATTCGGTTCTCAACCTTGCCGAGATGGCTCACGGGGCGGGAAATACCGAACGAGCGATTGCGCTCGTTCGCCAACTTTTTCCGGGACTTCGGAGCCTCCCCGACAAGAAGCTCGTCGCGAACGCGCTAAGTAACCTCGCGGCATATCTCGTTCAGGTTGGTGAAGTGGAGGAGGCGCGCGAGGCGGCCCGCGAGGGGATCGAACTGCTTGTTGTTCAGGAGCCCGAAAACGGGGTCGTTGCGATCGCGATCGAACATCTCGCGCTGCTCGCTGCATTAGACGGCAACCTCGTGAGGGCGGCGACCCTCGAAGGTTATGCCGGCGCCGCCTACCGGCGAGTTGGGGACGAACGCGAAGGCACCGAACGCGTGACCTACAACCGGCTTAGCTCGATTCTGAGCGAGGCACTCGCTCCCGGCGAACTCACGCGAATGCTGGCCGATGGCGCGGCCCTTAGCACGGAAGCCGCGATTGCCCTGGCGCTCCAAGACGGATAATTCATCGTGAGCGCCGACCCGAGCTCTGCGCCGGCAGCTTCCTCGCTGCCGAGCGGGACGGTGACGTTCGCCTTCACGGATATCGAAGGCAGCACGCAGCGCTGGGATCGTAACCGGACGGCAATGCAGAACGCCGTCCGCCGGCACGATGCGATCCTGCGCGCAGCGATCGCCGAACATGGGGGATACGTTTTCAAGACGGTCGGCGACGCGTTCTGCGCGACGTTTGCCCGCCCGGAGAACGCCGTGGCGGCAATGCTCGACGCACAGCGCGCGCTTGCGGCTGAGGATTTCTCCGCCCTCGACGGTCTACGCATACGCGCGGCGATCCACACCGGCACCGCCGACGAGCGCGACGGCGACTACTTCGGTCCTGCGGTCAATCGGGTTGCCCGTCTGCTCGCTATCGGTCACGGCGGCCAGGTCCTCGTCTCGGGCGTAACGGCCGATATCGCGCAAGGCTCGCTTCCGCCGCAGGCGAGTCTCCGCAACCTCGGCGAGCATCGGCTGCGCGACTTGGCCCGCCCGGAGCAAGTTTACCAACTCCTCGCGCCGGGCATCGAAGGAAATTTTCCATCACTCCGTTCGCTCAACGAGCTACCGAACAACTTGCCACCTCAGCTAAAATCGTTCGTCGGGCGCGAAACGGAAATTGCTGCGATATCCTCCCTTATCGATGCAAACCGGCTCGTAACGCTCGTTGGTTCGGGTGGAATCGGCAAGACGCGCACGTCTCTGCAAGTCGCCGCCAATTTGCTCGATCGCTCGCGCGACGGTGTCTGGTTCATCGAGCTGGCGCCGCTTACCAACGGCGAATTCATACCGTCCGCGACCGCTCAGGCACTCGGCATCGCGCTGCCGCCTGACGGCGACCCCATCGTCAATCTAGGCCACGCGCTTAAGGCGAAGGCCGCCTTGCTGATCTTCGACAATTGCGAGCACCTTGTCGAGTCCGCCGCCCGACTCATCTCCAAAATTTTGCGCGACTGTCCGGAAGTAAAGGTGCTCGCTTCGAGCCGGCAAGGCCTCGGGATCGAAGGCGAGCAGACCTATCGGATGCCGCCGCTCGAAACGCCGGGGGAAGGTGATTTGGATCGGCTGTCGGCAAACGATGCCGCCCGATCCGCAGCGGTAACTCTCTTCGTCGACCGGGCGCTCGCCGTGGATAGGCGCTTTATTCTCAGCGACGAGAACGCGTCATCTGTCGCGGACATCTGCAGGCGCCTCGACGGGATTCCCCTCGCAATCGAACTCGCAGCGTCGCGTGTAAAAATGTTGAATCCGCGACAGATACGCGAGCATCTGGACCAGCGTTTTCGCATGCTCTCGGGCGGAAGCCGAGACGTCTTACCGCGTCAACAGACGCTTCGCGCGCTTATCGACTGGAGCCACGACTTACTCGATGAACGCGAACGCGCGCTCTTTCGGCGTTTGGGAATCTTCGCCAACGGTTTCACGCTCGATGCGGCCGTGGCCGTCGGAAGCGATGAGCCGCTCGACGAACTCGACGTTTTCGACATGCTTGCTTCACTCGTCGACAAATCGCTGGTTCTCGTAGAGCCCGATGGGGACTCGCTGCGCTACCGCCTGCTCGAGTCGACACGGCTGTACGCCTCGGAGAAGCTGTCGTCTTCGGGGGAGCGCAATGCGATCGCCGAACGTCACTTGCGGCGCCTATGCGAGGAGTTCGTGGAGCTGCAGACCCAGTCCCGAAGGACTGGGCGACGAACCGAACTTATCGATGCTTTCGGGACGGAGCTCGAAGACGTTCGAATCGCCCTCGACGGAGCGTTGGCGCGTTTGGACGTTCTCACAGGGGCCAAGCTGCTCTCCGCCCTTGGAAGCGCTTGGGACGTCTTTGGACTTCTCGCGGAAGGCATCGTCAGGAATGAGGCGTTCCTGGACGCTCTCCCCGAGCACGAATCGCTGCTTCTCGCTCGCTTGTCGATAGCCTTAGCCGATCTCTTGAACCAGACGGGGCGCAAGGAGCGCGCCAGGGAGGTCGCGTCCCGATCCGTCGGACTCGCACGCGCGAGCGGAGATAGCCCCACGCTTGCCGCGGCGCTCAGCGGATTTGCGTGGGTGAACCTGGGCAGCGGGAATCGAGACGATGCGGAAACAGCGCTTCTGGAGGCCGAAGCGATTGCGGACTCGCCGGCCTTTCTGCGCATGCCGTTGTTGACGTCGCGAGCCTTCCTGAACGCCGAGAAAGGTGAGACCGATTCGTCGGCGCGCATCTGGGAACAACTGCGTGCCGAGAATCGCAAGCTCGGGAGCCCTCGGGGCGAAGCAAGCTCGGTCCTGAACCTTGCTGAGGTCGAGCACAAACGGGGGCAAACGCGGCGCGCAATCGCACTCATTCGGGAGATTCTGCCGAAAGCTGAAGGCCTGGGTGAGAAACTTTTGATCGGCAGTTTTCTCGCCAACCTCACGGGCTATCTCGTGGCCGTGGACGAGCTGGACGAAGCGTCCGATGCCGGCCGACGGGCGATCGGATTGTTCGCGGGCCATGCGCCCGATCATACGTTCCTCACAAACTCAATCGAACACCTCGCTCTCGTCGACGCTTTGCGCGGCAACTGCGTCCGAGCCGCGGCCCTGGAAGGCTATGCCGAAGCCACCTTCAAACGACTCGGGAACAATCGCGAGTTCACGGAGCTCGCGACGTACGGTCGCCTCGCGCCGCTCCTACGCGAGGGGCTCTCTCGCGACGAACTGTTGCGACTGACCGCCGAGGGTGCCGCGCTTAGCCCTGAAGGTGCGATCGCTCTCGCGCTTACGGACCCGTGACGGACCCGCGCTCGAACCTTCACCGGAGCACCAACGTAAGCTCTTTGCTCCGTCCTTGAACCCGTAGACGCATTGACGTGCCGGGCCTTCGCTCGACGAGCGTGACGAAATCGGCGCGCGAGAGTTCGCTGGCGGGATGGCCGTCGACCGCGACGATCCGCTCGCCAGCGACGATTCCGGAGGCCTGCGCCGCGGATCCGGGCCGTACCAGGTCCACGTCGAACGCGTTCGGCCCGTTCTTGGAAACGCTGAGGCCTGCATGGTTAACGCCCAAGGCCGGTGCCTTCGGGCTCGGGTCGAGATAGAGCGTCTCGTTCGCGTAGTCGAACGTCGGAACGAAGCGCGAGAGCACGTCGAAGCCGATATTCCCGGCCTCGGTCCAGGATGAAAACGCTCCGCTGCCCATCTGCGTAAAGTATGACGGCACGTCGTGGAGTTCGCGGCCGCCGACTGCGAACGCTTTGAGCGTCTCCCGCTTTCCGCTGTTCGTGCCGCCGGTGCCGTGCCCGAGGATGACGTAACCGCCCGTATAGCGCTGGAGAAAGCCGTTACGTCGCAAGAAATCACCGAAGAGAATCAGCGATCCTGAGTTTCCGGTGTCGGTTCCGAACGTTCCGGCGTACCTGTCCGCCGCGGCGGCGACCATCGGCATGTCGTCTTGGAAGCGCAGCGGGACGCCACTTCCCGTGCCGCGGTACGCGAACCGGCGAAGCGGCGTCAACGTAACGAGGCGGTTGGCGTAGTCGAGGCGCGTTGCGAAGCGTTCGAAAAACTCAAGGCCGAGAATGCCGGCGAGCGGCGTCGCGCGGCCGCGCTCGTAAAACGAATACGGATAGGGAATCACGAGCATCGGCTGATCGTCGATCTCCGCAGCGCCGATGCGGATGCTCTCGACGCGCGTATACTGGAGAGGTACGGTGCCGGGACCCGCGCCGCCGCTGACACCCGCACCGGCGCCACGCAGTCCGAGCGCTTTGGCGGCGCCCGTCGTCAAGATCGCGTGGCCGCCGGTGTCGAGGACGAAGGGCAGCGCCGGACGCCCGTCGATCGACGCCCAGACGATCAGCTGCTGCGCATCCAAAGTCATGGGGACGGTCGTCGAGGCCTTTCCATCCCGCATGAGCGCCGGATGGGTCGCGACCGGCGCGGCGTAGTCGCCGCGATCAGGGGACGGCGTGACGCGATACCGCGCGATCGAAAACGCGTAGCCGTCGTCCGGTTCGAGCAACGTTCCCGACGCGATGGCGAAGGGCAGCAGCAGGCCGTCCACGCGCCGATAGTCGGCGTAACGCGTGATCTGGGTCGTGATCGGAAGGCGCTCCACGACGCGCGCGATGGTCTTCGTCTTCGGATCGATGCCGAGGTCGGCTGGGATGCCGCCCGGCGGCGTGACGCGAACGACAGCGAGGGCGCGGCCTCGATCGGTGACGGTCCCCGCGCAGGCGACCCGCGCATCGGGCGATTTGCGCAAATATTCCCGGCGCGCCAAATACGCGTCCGTAACGGCCAGTCTGCGCGGAAACGCCGCGTCGCGAGCGTGAACGCCGCCCGAGATGTCCTGCGCCCACAGCGTCTTGCCGTCGTACACGTCGGCGCGTTCGCCCATCACCTGGATGCGAAAGCGTCGCGCAAAGCGGCCGCTCCGCAAATCGTCCGCGAACGTCGCGCTTCCGCGCAGTCCCGAGGTCGTCGCCTTGCCGGTAGCCACGAGGGCGCCGGCCGAATCCCAGCGTTCGCCGCCGGCGGTCACCCGCACCGCGGCCAATTCGACGAGCGCGTCGCAGCTCGGCGCCGCAGCGGATGTCGTCGAACCGGCCAAGCCGGCAAACAAGAGGGCGGCCGCGACGAGCGCTGTCAAGCAGCGTGAGGTTTCGGCATTCACCCGCCGAGCATACCGCCCGGCCGGCGCGCCGTCTTGGAAAATTTTAGCGCGCGAAGACGCCCTGAAACGCCGACGGCGAGAGTCCCGCCGTCGCGCGAAAGGCGTTGCTGAAATGACTTTGATCGCCGAAACCGCAGGCCAGCGCCACGCGCGCCAACGACTCGGTCGAGCGCAAGAGCAAGGCCGCCGCACGCCGCATCCGCACTTCTCGCCGATACTCATTCGGCGTCATCCCCACGAAGCGTACGAAGGCACGCGCGAAGTGCGTCGGGTGCACGCCGGCCAGCCGGGCCGCTTCGCGCAGCGGGACCGGCTCGATCCAGTCGAAGGCGGCAAGCGTCTCCACCAGCCACTGCGGTTTCGCTGCCAGCAGCCGGCGCCGGCGTTCGAAGAGCTTCCGCTCGAATTGGGCGACGGCGTCGCCCAGCGCATCGCCGGCGTTCGAGCGATAGAACGTTCGGACGATCGCGGCAACGCAACGCGCGGTCGATTCGTCGTCCGAGACGTGCAGCGGCCGCAATCCCAAGTCGCTCGGAAGCTCGACGTTGAGGCAGCGCGCCGCGTTGGAGAAAAAATCCGCATGCTCCTCGAGCGCGGCATGAATCACCACCGTGCCGGCCCGGTAGAAGCCCGGTACGCCGTCGCGCACTTCGCTATACTGGCCCTCGACGACGAGCGTCGCAAACGGCACCCCGTGCCGGTGAAACGCGAGGTTGCTCTTGAGGCCGTGGATCGTCTCGAAAACCATTACCGGTAGGGTTCCCGGGGGGTCGCCGATTGACTTCCGCGAGGGCGCGATAGGACAACGCGGTCCCGGCGCGGGAAGCGTCGAGGGGTGAGCGCTGCCGAGCCCGGTCCAGTGCCCGTCGCGCCTGCGGCGCCGCTGCCGAGCGGGACGCTCACCTTCGCCTTCACGGATATCGAAGGAAGCACGCAGCGCTGGGATCGCGACCGGGATGCGATGCAGGCGGCCGTGCGCCGGCACGACTCGCTGATGCGCGCGGCGATCGGCGCGCACGGCGGCTACGTTTTCAAGACGATCGGGGATGCTTTCTGCGCCGCGTTCGCCCGTCCCGAGGACGCCGTCGCCGCGATGCTCGACGTGCAGCGTGCGCTCGCTGCCGAGGATTTCTCGGCCGTCGACGGCGTCCGGGTGCGAGCCGCGATTCACACGGGCACGGCCGACGAACGCGACGGCGACTACTTCGGCCCCACGCTGAATCGCGTCGCACGTCTGCTGGCGATCGGCTACGGCGGCCAGGTGCTCGTCTCGAGCGTCGTCGCCGAACTTGTCCAGGGTGTGCTTCCCGCGGGAGCGGCTCTGCGCGACCTCGGCGCGCATCGCCTCAAAGATCTGACGCGCCCGGAGCACGTCTATCAGCTGCTCGCGCCCGACCTCGACGGCGAATTTTCGCCGCTCCGTTCGCTTGACGCACGCCCCAACAACCTGCCGCAGTTTCTGACCCCGTTCATCGCTCGGGAGGGCGAGCTCGCGGCGATAAGTGCGCTGCTCGCGCGAAACCGCCTCGTGACCATCGCCGGCTCGGGCGGCGTCGGGAAGACGCGCACGGCATCGCAGGTCGCTGCCGGTTTGCTCGACGGCTTCGCCGACGGCGTTTGGTTCATCGAGCTGGCCCCGCTCTCGAGCGGCGAATACCTACCGACGACGGTCGCCCAAGCCTTACGCGTCCGGCTGCCGGCCGAAGGTGACCGCCTCGCTCAACTCCTCCTCGCACTTTCAGAGAAGAGCGCGCTGCTCGTGTTCGACAACTGCGAACACATGATCCAGCCGGCCGCACACGTCGTCGCTGCGATCCTGCGCGCCTGTCCGAAGGTCAGCGTGCTAGCGACGAGCCGTCAGCCGCTTGAGATCGCCGGTGAGGCGACGTTCCGGCTGCCCTCGCTCGTTCTCCCGGCCGCCGACGAAGCGGCACGCATGCCCGCGTCCGATCTCATGCGCTATGCGGCAGTGGCGCTTTTCCTCGAACGGGCGCGGGCCGCGAACGGCGGCTTTACCCTCACGGACGCGAACGCGCCGATCGTCGCCGACATCTGCCGCCAACTCGATGGGATTCCCCTCGCGATCGAGTTGGCGGCCTCGCGCATCAAGATGTTTAGTCCCGCGCAAGTGCGGGATCGGCTCGACGAACGGTTCCGCATCCTAACCGGCGGCGCTCGCGACGTCTTGCCGCGTCAGCAGACGCTTCGTGCGCTCATCGACTGGAGCTTCGATCTGCTCGACGAACGCGAGCGTGCGCTCTTTCGACGGCTCGGAATCTTCGTCAACGGCTTCGCCTTGGCGGGCGCCGGCGCCGTAGCCGGCGGCGAAGATCTCGACGAAATCGACGTCTTCGACGTGTTAGGTTCCCTGGTCGATAAGTCGCTGGTTCTTGCGGAGCCGCTCGCCGACACCATGCGCTACCGCTTGCTGGAATCGACGCGGGCCTACGCGCTGGAGAAACTTGCCGCGGCGGGCGAGAGCACGCCGCTTGCGATACGCCACTTACGCTATTTCCGGGATCGCTTCGCGGAAGTTCGCGCACAGCTCGAGGACACGCGGGACGCGAAGGGCCGCGAAGAGGCGCTCCGGACGGAGCTGGAGGACGTGCGCGCCGCGCTCGACGGTGCCCTCGCGCGAGCCGACGCCGCCGGCGGCGCCGAGCTTCTGGCCGATGTCGGGTACGCGTGGCGGGCACTGGGGCTCGACCCCGAAGGGATCGCGCGCTGCGAAGCGCATCTCGCGGCGCTCGACTCGAGCGACGCGCGGCTGCGTGCTCGTTTACTCGGGTTGCTGTCGTTCCTTCGCGCTGGCGCCGGTCAAAAGGCGCGCGCTTTCGAGCTCGCGACGGAGGCGGTCTGCAACGCGCGGGCCAGTGGCGACGCCTCCGCCCTTGGCTATGGACTCAGGATCTACGCGATGACAGCCATCGCGCTCAATAAGCTAACGAAGGCGAAGGCAGCTCTTGACGAGGCTGAGGCAATTCCGGGAACCTCGACAAATCTGCGCCTAAACTTGCTCGAAACGCGCGGGCATTTGAGCACGCTCCAGGGCGATTTCAATGCGGCCGTGCAGACGCACGAACGGCTCCTCGCGGAACACCTGCAGCGAGGCGACGCGCGCGGCGCGCTGTTTGCCGCAGTGAACCTGGCCGAAGCCGAACATGCCCGCGGTGAGACGCGCCGGGCGATCGAGCTGAGCCGAAGAATGCTGCCGGAGGCACGAACCGGAACGGATAAGAGCACGGTCGGCATTTGGCTCGAGAATCTCGCGGGCTACCTGGTAGCGGTGGATGACTTGGCCGGCGCCGCCGAAGCTGCGCGCGAGGCGATCGCGATCTTCGCGGCACGCGAACCGGAGCACGTCTACGTCAGGATTGCGATCGAACACCTCGCGCTCGTCTTTGTGCTGCGCGGCGATCGCGCGCGAGCGGCTCGCCTCGAGGGTTACGTCGCGGCTGCCTTTCGAAAGCAAGGGTACGAGCGCGTTTCGACCGAGGCGAAGACCTTCAACCGGCTTAGCGCACTGCTGCGTGAGACGTTCGCACCAAGCGAACTGGAACGGCTTATCTCCGAAGGAGGAGCTCTCGAGACGAGTTCTGCGATCGCGCTCGCGCTTGAGGCCGCCGACGAGCAGTCCGGGGCCTTTTCCGGATAAACATTACAGGAATCGTCGTGCGGCAATTTAACTACGGCGGGGCTGGAACAGCGAAGCTGGACCGTGAACGTGGCTCCGGAGGTCCACCAGCTGCAAATCGATCTCGGTCTTCGGCGGAGAAGTTGGGTCGTCGGCGGCATCGTTTGGATGCTCGTCGTGATCGGCATTTCGCTGGTCGCGTCGTCGGTAACGCGGAACGCGTTGTTGAGCGGCTACGGTAAAAGCCGCGAAATCCGCGAAGCTCAGCGCCTAAACGAGCGGCTTCTTACCGATCAACTCAACGAAGAAACCGCGATCAGGGGCTACGCCGCCGTCGGCCGGCGCGCGTTCCTGCAGCCGCTCGACTCCGGCGGGCGCGGCTTCGCGGCCGACGCCGCCGAGCTTCGCAACATGATCGCCCCGATCGATCCCGGCGGTCTGAGCCGATCCGTCGACAGCATCGAACGACTCCACCGCGAGTGGTTTTCCAAAGTTGCCGATCCCGTGCTTCGGGACGGGCCGCTCGCCTACGACGATCGCGTCGCCGCATTCGGGAAGAATCGCATCGATCGAATGCGCGCGCTCTCGGAATCGGTCGACGGGAAACTCGAAGCCGCGGCGCTCGGTCAACGCGAAGCGACGACGGCGGCGATGGAGCGGATCGCCTTGATCGAATCGCTCGCGCTCGTGCTCCTCGGGGTCGCGCTCTTCGCATTTTTCTACCGGCAAACGCGTCTCCGGGCTTCGCTCCAAGCGCAACAAGCGACGGTTGGCATCTTGCAGCAAGGTTTCTTGAACCGGTGGGACGAGCTGCCCGGTCTCGACATCGGCGCGGTCTACGAATCGGCAACGCGCGGTTCGCTGGTCGGCGGCGACCTCTTCGACGTCCACCGGATCGACGAACGCTGCGGCTACGTTCTCATCGCGGACGTCAGCGGCAAAGGCGTTGAGGCGGCGATCGACACGGCTTTCATCAAGTACAGCATCCGCGGTTTGAGCGCGGGTGAAGATCTCGACCCCGGCAGCATCGTGACGAAATTCTCACGGCTGCTCGAGGGGCACCTCTCGATTCAAGACAACTTCGTGGTGCTTTTCTTAGCGATCGTCGACTGGGAGCGCCACGTGCTTTCCTACTGCAGCGCCGGCCACAGCGGCGCTTTTCTCCGGCGCGGCGGTCAGACGCGCCAGCTGGAGACGACCGGCCCGATCGTCGGGCTCAGGCTCGAGACGCCGGGCGGCAGCCGCGCGTCGATTCGCTTCGAGTCGGCCGACGTGCAATTGGAACCGGACGATTTGCTGATCTTAGTGACCGACGGCATGACCGAAGCGCGCACCCCACAGCGCGCAATGCTCGGCGAAGAAGGCACGATGGAATGGATCGCCGAGCTCCCAGCCGACGCTACCGCGCAAAGCATCGCCGACACCCTGCTGGCTCGACTACGGCGCTACGTACGGGGTGAGATGGCCGACGATTTAGCGCTCCTCGTTCTGCGCTTCCCGAGCGCCTTCGCGACGGCCGAAAAGACGCGCAGCTAAAGCCCGACGACCGCCGGAACCCTAGTTCTGGCTGAAGTGCTTGCCGAAAAACTTCTCTTGGTCGGCGCGCGAAGTCCCACCCGGAGCGGCGGCGGGTTCGCCGTGCGGCGCTTCACGCTTGCGTTCGAGCAGCGAACGCAGCTGCGGGAGGAGGCGCCGCAAGAAGCCTAACTCGACCGTCAAACGCTGCTCGGTGTCGCACAGCTCGAGCAGGCGCTGCTTCATCGAATCGGCCACTTGCAACGCGTCGCCGATGAGAAACGAAGCTTCGAGCGGATCGTCGGGCAACTCGATGTCCGCGGCCATCCCGGAAAACTCCACGAGCAGGCGGAGATATTCGCGAAAAACCTGCCGGATCTCGTCGATCAGCGCCGCGACCGTCGTTGGATCTTCGGCCTGATCTTCGTCGACGTACGAGACGTCGACGAGCAGATAGGGTTCGCGCGCGATCACGCGCTCGACGCGGAAACGTCGCTTGCCGGTCGTACTGAGATAGTAACGGCCGCCCTCGAGCGGTTTGACGTCGCTGATTTCGGCGGTCGTACCGACCTCGTGCGTGACCACGTTTGGATCGCCGGCTTCGTCGCCGTCGCGAATCAAAAGAACTCCGAACGCCTCGCCGCCCTCGAGGCATTCGGAGACCATTTGCTTGTAACGCGGTTCGAAGATATGTAAGTTGAGCGCCGCGCCCGGAAAGAGCACGGTGTTCAACGGAAATATCCTCAGGCGGGCGGGCACCTTAGGCCGGCGCGATCAACCGCGACTCCGCAACTTTCCAGTCGACGTTTGCGAAGAACGCTTCGATGTACTTCGGGCGATCGGCCGGTTTGTAGTCGAGGATGAACGCATGCTCCCAGACGTCCATCACCAGGATCGGCTTGTAGCCCGCGACGTTGCCGTCTTCGTGCAGCGTGACCCAGTGGTTGGAGATCTTTCCGCTCTTGGGATCCTGGTACGCGATCGCCCAGCCGACGCCACGCATCCCACCGACGGCCGCGAAATCTTTCTTCCAGGTGTCGAAGTCCCCGAAGCTCGCGCTCAGGGCGTCCTGCAGCTTACCGGCGGCCGGACCGCCGTTGGCGTTCGAGGTCATGTTGTCGAAATAGTATTCGTGCAGGACCATGCCGTTATACTCGAAGCCCAAGCGGCGCTTCAGTTCGGCGTATCCGGGGTTCGAACCGGCGGCTTTTCCGTCTTTTATCAATCCCCAGATCTGCTCGTTCAGCAGGTTCGTATTCTTGACGTAGCCTTCGTAGAGTCCGAAGTGCACGGTCAGGGTGTTGTCGGAAATACCCTGCAAACCCGCTAGGTTCCACTTTTTCGGCGCATACGATTCTTGCGCGACGCTCATCATAATAAACTCCTCCGAGTCGGCCGTTACGTTTTGTCGGACCGCGACGGTTCGACAACGGGCGAGACAGTCTTTGCCGACGAATGGTTGCCCGTCAAACAAGGGGACAAAACCTATGGCCGAACGCGAAGACCGGGACTACCTCACGCGGCTGCACCGGGGGCTCCCCCCGCTCTTGCTGGAACTCGAACAGATGGGGACGTACGACGAGATCCCCATCGTCTCGCGCGATACGGGGCGCTTGCTTTCCGTCCTCGTCCACGCGATGCAAGCCAATCGCATCCTGGAAATCGGCACGGCCTACGGGTACTCCACGCTCTGGATGGCCCTCGCCATGCCGCAAGCCGGGCGAATCTGGACCATCGATCCCGACCGGGAACGGACCGCGATCGCGATGGATTTCCTGACCCGAGCGGGCAAGGGCGAAGCGGTCCAGGTCATCAACCAGCCCGCGCTCGAGGTGCTGCCCAGCTTCCCGCAGCACAACGTCGACGTCGTCTTCATCGACGCGCTCAAGCACGAATACAAGCAGTACCTCGACCTCTGCATCCCACTCGTGAAACGCTCGGGCCTGATCGTCGTCGACAACCTGCTGTGGAGCGGCCGCTCTGCCGCTGAGCCGGCGTCGGGCGACTCCATCGACACCAAAGCGATTCGCGAGTTCAACAAATACTTTCTCAACCACCCCCAGCTCGACGCCACGATCGTTCCCGTCGGGGACGGAACGGGAATCGGAGCGCGCATCGAGTGACGCCGGACGATTTCCGGCGAGCGCTGCGCCGCTTCCCGACCGGCGTCACTATCGTCACGACGCTGCTCGACGGTAAGCCGAAAGGGTTCACGGCGAACGCGTTCGCAAGCGTTTCGCTCGAACCGCCGATGGTGTTGATCTGCGTGAACCGGCAAGCACGCAGCCACCCCATCATCGCCGCCGCGGGCGTCTTCTGCGTCAACGTGCTCGCACTCGAACAGGCCGAACTCGCGCGTCGCTTCGCGCAAAAGGGATCGGCCGACCCGTTCCCGGAGATCGCGCACCACGCCGACCGCACCGGTTCGCCCGTGCTCGACGGTTCGCTCGCATATCTCGACTGCACGCTCGCGGAGGAACACACGGTCGGTACGCACACGATCTTCATCGGGGAAGTCGTCGCAACGGGCGCGCGCGACGGTGCGCCGCTCGGGTATTTCAACACCGACTATCGGGATTTCGCATGCCGGATTCCGTAGTCGTCGAGCATCTCGCGCTCGGCGCGCTCGCCTGTACGTGCACGATCGTTGCGGATCCCGCCGCCGGCGAGGCGATCGTCGTCGACTGCGGCGCCGAGCCCGAGCGCATCCTCGCGAGGCTCGACGCGCTGGGCGTACGGGCCACGCACCTCGTGCACACGCACGCGCACGTCGATCACATCGGCGCGCTCGGCGAGTTGCGCGAACGCACGGGCGCGCCCGGCCTCTTGCACCCGGCGGACCTTCCGCTGTACGCGACCCTGCGCGAACAAGCTCGCTGGCTCGGCTATCCCGAGCCCGGCGCGCCCGCACTCGACGGCGAGCTGCTCGAAGGCGATCGTTTGAGGGCCGGCCGGGCCACGCTCGGCGTCCTGCACACGCCCGGCCACACGCACGGCAGCGTCTCGTTCGCGCTCGAGCACGACGGCAAGACGACGCTGCTTACCGGCGACACGCTCTTCCGCGGCGGCGTCGGGCGCACCGACCTCGGCGGATCGACGCTCGAAGATATCGTCGACAGCATCCGCGGCCGGCTCTTCGTCTACCCCAACGACACACCGGTCGTTCCCGGACACGGCCCCGTCACGACCGTCGGCATCGAGCGCGCGACGAACCCCTTTCTCCTGCGTTGAGCGGGCCCGAATCACACGCTGCCCGCTCCGCGAAACCTCGCGAGCGCCGCGCGTTATTAACGATGGTATGACGAGCATCGAGCTCGGCTTCGCGCTGCCTTTCGCGCTCATGTGCCTCTTCTTGCTCTTGCGGCGCATCGTGCCGCCCGGGCGGCGCACGCCGGCAACGCGCAACCAAACGTTTCGCTTGGTCCTCGAATTCGGAGGCGGTCTGGCGCTGCTCGCGTATGCGGCCTGGCAGCTTCCGGGCGACGCGCGCGAAGACCAGGCCTATCGCAGCGAGTGGGGTTGCCGTCAAGGAACGCAACTCGCGATCGGCTCCAACCAAGGTGCCTGTTCCGTGCATAAAGCGAGCCTCTCGGCCCACGTCGTGCGCGGAACGAAAGGCGACGAGAGTTACTTCCTCGACATCGATGCCTGGGCTACCGGCAACCGCCAATCGGTCGAGATCGCCCCGACCGAGGCGAATATGATCGTGTGGAACGAAGCGAAAGGCCAGCCCGGGACGCCCGGGCTCGTGCAGTTCGTCAACGGACGCGCGGTGCTGGTCTCGACCGATCTCGGCACGGTCGCAACCGAAGATCGACCGGCAGACCGAATGGCACGTCAGGAGCTGCTTGCAGCGCTCGGTGCGGGACTCGTCTGCGCGAGCCTGCTCGAACTCCTCATCGGCAGATTCATTTTGCCGGCGGGTTGGTAAGCAGCTGCGCGTTAGTGCAGCTTGATCAGCAGTTTCCCGTCATCGGCTGCGAGCGACGGTTCGTTTTGTTCGTCTTGCGATGTCTTGCCGTTGCCCGGCAAGGTGGCGGCGCGCTGACCCGCGAGTTCGGCGCGCGCGTCTTCGAGCATCCGATCGGAGATCGCACCGCTCGCGCGCTTCGCGCGAAAGTCGTCGATCGCGGCGCGCAACGCCGCTAGCGAGCGCTCGGGGTAATCTTTCTTCTTCTCGGGATATCCGTCGAGTTCGGCTTCGATGTCGGCTTCGCTGATCGCGTACGCCCGATCGAGCGTTTTGCCTTGCGCGAGGTCGACCAGCAAGCTGCACGTCGCCGTACCGAAGCCGCAGCCCGTGGTGAAATAGGACACGTCCTCGATCACGTCGCCCGGCCCGACTTTGAGGTAATAGGTGTACATATCGCCGCACGAGTCGCTGAAGTACTCGCCGCTGGCCATCGGGTTTTCCATCGTGCGGAACCCGGTTCGCTTCTCGACCAGCTCCTGAAACTTCGCAAAATTCACGTGTTGGGCGATCCTCTCGTTAGCTCGCTTTGATCTCGAACCGGCACGCGCTGCCGCCGGTTGCGATCGACTCGACTTGTTTGCTCGAATCGGAGACCGTTTCATGCAGGACGGTGTGGATGATCGAACACAGTTCGGGATGCTCGGCGATGGACTGCGAGTAGGGGCAGTTGTGCTCGCGCAACTCGATCGTGCCGTCGGGGCGTTGCACGACGTCCGAATCGACGCCGTTCTCGCGCAAAGCGACGGCGAGCTCCTCGGCCCGGCCCTTGACGTCGGGCGCACCGATGCGCTGACGCAGCTTGGCCGTGGCTCGTTTTCCGAGTTTTCCCATCACCGTGTCGAGCGCGCCTTCGCCCAGCGACGACTTGACCTCGCGCAGCACCGCGGTCAGCATCCGGTCGTACTGTTGAGGAAAGAGCGTTTCGGCGCTCGCGGTGAGCGAGTACTCGAGGGTCGGTTTGGTCGGGCCGCGCCGGACGGAGCGCTCGGCGACGTAGCCGTCGCGCTCGAGGGTCAGCAGCTGCTGGCGCACCGCGTTCGTCGACAGCCCGAACTCGCCGGCCAGGTCCACGGCCGAAGCCGTGTGGCGGCGCCGGAGCGCCGACACGATCTTGCCCCGGGTCGACTGGAAGAAGCGTGCGTCCTGCATGGTTTCTGCTGCGACTTTAGCACGAAAAGCGAAGATAGTCCATACTTTCCTTGACTTTCTTGGCCCGCGAGCCTACCATAAACCGGGTATGGCTGAGCAAGGTTTACGCGTCCGAAACCTCCACGCGAGCGTTGAGGGCAACGAGATTCTCAAGGGCATCGATCTGGAGGTTGCCCCGGGCACCGTCCACGCCTTGATGGGTCCGAACGGAAGCGGGAAGTCGACCCTGGCGTTCTCGCTGGCCGGTCACCCGAGCTACCACGTCGACTCCGGCTCGGTCAGCCTGGACGGCGCCGAGCTGCTCGAGCTTTCGCCCGACAAGCGCGCTAAGCTCGGCTTGTTTCTGTCGTTTCAGTACCCCGCCGCGATCCCGGGCGTCTCGGTCGCGAACTTCATCCGCACGGCGCGCCAATCGCTGCATCCGGGCGACCTTCCGCCGGCGAAGTTCCGCAAGCTGATCTTCGAGCAGCTCGACGAGCTCGACATGGATCCGGCGTTCTTGGGACGTTACGTCAACGACGGCTTTTCGGGCGGCGAGAAAAAGCGCCTCGAGATGCTGCAGCTCGCGATGCTCGCGCCGAAGTACGCGATCCTCGACGAGACCGACTCCGGCCTCGACGTCGACGCGCTCAAGGCCGTCGGCAACTCCGTTAACGCGCTGCGCGCTTCGGAAGACGGCAAGTCGATCGGCTTCTTGATCATCACTCACTATCCGCGGATTCTGCAGTACATCGCGGCCGACCACGTGCACATCATGATGGACGGACGCATCGTCAAATCCGGCGGCCCGGAACTCGCCAACGTCATCGAGCGCGAAGGCTACGACAAGATCCGCGAAGAGGTCGCGGGTGGCGTCGCTTAGCCCGAGCCTCGTGCGCGGCGTTTCGAAAGCGAGCCTCGAGGCGTTGCTCGCGCAGCGCGGTCCCGGCGCGTTCCCTGCCGCCGTGCGTTACGACGCACTGGCGCGTTACGAGGAATTGCCGGCGCGCAGCGCCGCCAGGACCGGCCGCGGCTGGAAACACGACCTCGCCAAGCTCGACCTGTCGGAACTCGTTCCCTTCGGGCCCGAGATCATCGGCGACGGCAACGTCAACAGCGGCGCCGAGAGTGCGGCGCGCGGACACGGCGTGCGCATCGAGCGCCTCGGTGCCAGCGTACCGGAATTGCTCGGGAAAGCGGTCGACACGCGCGACGACAAGTTTGCCTCGCTCGCGCTCGCCTTCCAAAACGGCGGAACGTACGTCGAGATTCCCGCCGGCGTCCAACTCGACGAGCCGATCGAGATCGACTATCGCGCTGAGGGTGCCGCCGCCTTCCCGTATACGCTCATCGTCCTTGGAGAAGGCGCGCGCGCGACGATTCGCGAGCGCATGTCCGGTCACGAGTTCGTCTGCGGCATCACCGAGATCGTCGCTGGCGCACGTTCGCACGTCAGCTTCGTAGCCGAGCAGCGGCTCTCGAGCGCCGCCCGCAGCATCATGACGCGCCGCGCGACGCTCGGCGCCGACGCGCGCCTCGACGCATGCCTCGCCGAACTCGGTTCGGAACTGAGCGTTTCCCGCTTTCGCAGCATCGCCGATGCGCGCGGCGCGCAGGCGCAGCTCACGGCCCTCTTCTTCGCCAACGGCGATCAACACGTCGACCTCGAGAGCGAAGTGGTTCACGCCGACGGCAACACCCGCTCGGAGACCGTCGTGCGCAGTGCCGGAATCGGTCGCGGCCAGGGGCGCTATCTCGGCAACATTCGCATCGTCGCGCACGCGCACGGTTCGGACGCTTCGCTGCGCGACGACGCGCTGCTGCTCTCGGAAGGCGCGCACATCGACTCGGTGCCGGCGCTCGAGATCGCGGCCAACGACGTCAAGGCCTATCACGGTGCGACCGTCGGCGCGATCTCGGAAGACGAACTTTTCTACGCGCAGAGCCGCGGCATCGCGCGTAACGAAGCGGAGCGCATGATCGCGCTCGGTTTCTTCGAGCCGGCCGTCGCGCGCTTCCCGGGCGAGTCGTTGCGCGAGGGTATCCGCGTCACGCTGGCCGCAAAGCTGGACGCGCCCGCATGATCGCCCCGGCCCTCGACGAGCGCGCCGCCCAGCTGGCCCGCGACTTTCCGATCCTGGCGACGAAAACGTCGCGCGGCGAGCCTTTGACCTACCTCGACTCGGCCGCGACGTCGCAGAAGCCCGCCGCCGTGATCGAGGCGCTGACCCACTACTACACGCACGACAACGCCAACATCCATCGCGGCGTCTACGAACTCGCCCAACGCGCCACCGACGAGTTCGAAGGCGCGCGCGCCAAAGTCGCGCCCTTCATCAACGCGCGCGAACCCGCCGAAGTCGTCTTGACGCGGAACACGACCGAAGGGATCAACCTGGTCTCGTTCAGCTGGGGCCTCGAGAACCTTAAACCGGGCGACGCGATCCTCACCTCGCAACTCGAGCATCATTCGAACCTCGTGCCCTGGCAGCTGCTCGCCGCGAAAACCGGCGCCGAGCTGCGCTTCATCGAGGTCGACGACGAGGGCTTGCACCGCCTCGACGATCTCGACCGCAAACTGCAAGGCACCAAGCTCGTCGCGCTCTCGCACGTCTCGAACACGCTGGGCACGATCGCCCCGCTCGAGCTCATCATCCCCCGCGCTCACGCGGCCGGGGCGCTGGTGCTCGTCGACGCCGCGCAGTCCGTGCCGCATTTTCCGGTCGACGTGCGGGCACTCGACGTCGACTTTCTCGCGGCGAGCGGTCACAAGATGTGCGGCCCGACGGGCATCGGCTTCCTTTACGGCAAGCGCGCGCTGCTCGAAAAGATGCCGCCCTTCCTGACCGGCGGCGACATGATTCGCGAGGTCGGCTACGAGCGGACCAGCTTCAACGAGCTGCCCTGGAAGTTCGAGGCGGGCACGAGCAACGTTGCCGATGCGATCGCGCTCGGCGTCGCCGTCGACTATCTCAAGTCGGTCGGCATGGAGTGGATCCATGCCCACGACCGCGAGTTGACCGCCTATGCCCTGCGCCGGCTCGGCGAGTTCGCACCGCGCGGCCTCCGCATCTACGGCCCGCGCCGCCTCGAAGATCGCTCGGGCGTCATCTCCTTCAACCTCGGCGACATCCACGCGCACGACCTCGCCTCCATCCTCGATACAAAGGGCGTCTGCATCCGCGCCGGCCACCACTGCACCATGCCGCTGATGGAGAAAATGGGCTGGCCCGCAACCGCCCGTGCCTCTTTCTACCTTTACAATACCGAACGCGACGTCGACCGCCTAGCCGAAGCCATAGCTAACGCCGCCAACATCTTCAAACTATGAAAGCCTTGCCGGACTCGACCATCTTTTCGCGCAGCGGGTCGATGACCCGCAGCGAAAAACGCGGCCGACCCATGGACAGGCGCGGGAGCCCGCGCCGGGGGGTTGGGGGGTTCCCCCCCATATAAAATGGACGACTTTTACAAAGAATATATTCTCGACCACTACCGGAATCCGCGGAACTTCGGGCATCTCGACGCGCCCGATGCGAGCGCGGAGGACCTCAACCCGCTGTGCGGCGACAAGCTGCGCTTCGAGTTGAAGGTCGAGGACGGACGCGTCGCCGACGTGCGCTTTTCGGGAAAAGGCTGCGCGATTAGCCAGGCGGCTGCTTCGATGCTGAGCGAGCACGTCCGCGGTCAACGCGTCGAAGACGTCGCGCGCCTGCAGCAAGATCGCGTGCTGGAAGACATCGGGATCGGCATCAGCCCCGCGCGCATGAAGTGCGCGATGCTCGGACTCAAAGTCCTCAAGAGCGCGGCACTGGGCGAGATCGCCGCATGGCCCGACGAAGTGCGCGCGGAGAGCGAGCCATCGAGCTCGCCTTCGTAGCCGAAACCTTCCTGCGCTTGACCGGTGCGATCGTCCTCGAGACGCTCGCGCTGGCGATTTGGAACATCGGAACGCGCTCGCCCGCGGCCGTCCTGCGCGACGTGCGCCGCGTCCGCGAAAAACGTTCGCTGGCCATGGGTTTCGCCAGCTTCGCGATCGGCCTGATCTTCGTGGCGGCCGCGACCGTCTTGCTTTTCCCCGCCGTCCCCAACAAACTCGAGCTGCTGGTGCCGACCGAGATCTTCACGTTCCTCGTCGCACTCGGACTCGAGCACCTCGTCGGCGACGACCTCCGCTCCCTAATCGGCGCAAGCGCCCGGGCTAGCTAAGTCGAACTCGGCCGCCTTCGCCTCATGCGTCGGCGCGGGAACCGGCGTGGCGCCCGCGGGGGGCGGCGTGACCGTCGGGACGACCGGCTGGGGCGCGTACGGTTGGGGGCCCGGCGGGTGCGCGATGTTGCCGACGATGTGCGGCGTAACCACGATATAAAGGTTCGACTGCGTGTGTGAGGTCGAAAGGTACCGGAAGAACACGCCGATCAATGGGATGTCGCCGATGAACGGCACCTTCGTCAAGCTCTTGATTTCGTTATCTTCTAAGAGGCCGCCGATCACGAACGACTCGCCGTCCTTGACCGTCGCAGACGTGCTCGCGGTGCGCTGGCTGATTTGCGGAATGCCCGAACGTACTGCGTCACGCTCGAAACCTCGGAGTAGATGTGCGAGGTCACGTAGCCGTCCGAACTGACGCGGGGCAGGATCTGCAGGTCGACGCCGACGTTGACGTAGGAGACTTGTTGCGAGGTCACCGCGCTGCACCGGTCAAGACGACCGAGGTGAGGATCGGGATCGCGTCGCCGGTCAAGATCGAGGCTTGTTGGCCACTCTGCGCAAGGATGCGCGGCTTGGCGATAACCTTGCCGTCACCTTTCGATGACTTGCGCGTACAAGTTCGCGGCAAGCGAAATCGAGCCCGAGCGGCTTCGATCCGGTCGCGATCGTCAGTCCGTTTTGAACGCCGCCCGCCGTTGTCGAGGAACTCGAGGGCGCCCCGCTCACCACGATCGCCGGTACCGCCGGGCGAATAATCGATGCCGATGTTCTGCGAGCCGCGTTCTCGTCGAGTTCGACGATTTCGGTTTCGAGAATCACGCTCGGCAGCGCGACATCAAGCTTTTCGATCGTGCTTCGGTACGCCTCGATCGTTTCGGGCGTTCCGGTCAGGATGATCGCGTTGAGCCGCCGATCGACCGCGATGCTGTCGTTGAGCCGCTGCGCTAGCCCGTTGCCGTTCGCACCGCCACCGAAAACGGAACCGCCGCCGAAGCTCTGCTGCGTCGTGCCGCCGCCCTGGAAGCCGCCGGTCACGCCGCCGAACGATCCGTTCAGCTGACTCGTTCCGATGTTCGTCTGGACGGGGTTGAAGTTGTCGTTGGAAGCGATGTTCGAACCTTGCACCAGAACGCCGGCGATCTCGCTGATGTCCGCATATTTCAGCGGGATGACGACGGTCTGCAGGCCCGCGGGAGGCGGAGTGTTGGAGGCGGCGGCTGCGCCGGGCAAGAGGAAGTTCCCGGGATTCTGCGCCGGGAGGTCGAGGATCGCCACGTTACCGGTCGCCCGGTAGCGGATCGATTGCGGGGTCGATAGGCGGATGAAAACGCTCGTGCTGCCGGCCGACTGCGTGATCGCCACGCTCTGAATCCCGCCGCTGCCGGTCGTGAGCGGCGGGACCAGCGGTCCGGGGACGACGTTTGGGATCAAAAGGGTGACTTGCGACGTCCCGTTACCGACGGGCGTAATCTGCGGCGGCTGCCCGTTGAACTGGATGACCACGGCCGGGTTGCCGTTCGGTTCGGTCTCGACCCGGATGCCGGTGATCTGCGTCGCGGGCGCCGCGCTACCGGTGGCGGTCAGCGCCGCCGAAAACGCGACCAGCAGCCCAAAGGGCCGAATCCAGCGGAAAAGACGCATGTGAGAAACGCCTTATGCGTAGGACGCTCTCAGAACCTCTTGGGTCGATCTTCCGGCGGGAGACCGCTGGGAGGAAGGGAATCTCCCCAGACCGCGTAACGGAAATCCGGTTTTCTATAGCGCCTATCGCGCCCTACTTTAGCCTAACGCGCCCTACTATAAAGGAGTCCCGCGTGGAACTCGAAGCTCTCAAGCCGAGCCGCGGCCGGTTCATCGCCGGCGGGTTAGCCGCGTCGGCCGCGACGTTTGCCAGCATTAACGTCATCGCCGCGCCCATGACCGAAGTCGTCGTGGGTCTCGACGTTCCCCAGACCGGCCCGTATTCAGACCAAGGCGCCGACCAGCTGCGCGCCTACCGCATGGCGATCAACGAGATCAACAAGAGCGGTGGCGTGATGGGCATGCAGATCAAGACCAGCATCGGGGACGACCAAACGAAGGCGCCGGTCGCCGTCGAGAACGCGCGCCGCATGATCGAACGCGACAATGCGGTCATGATCACCGGTGGATCGAGCACCGGAACCGCGATCGCCGTTTCGGGTCTGTGCCAAGAGAAGAAAGTCATCTTCATGGCGACGCTCACGCACGGTAACGAGACGACGAACGAAAACTGCCACTACCACACCTTCCGCCGCTACAACAACGCGTACAATTCGGCGCACGCGCTCGCGCAGACGCTGCTCAGCAAGTACGGCACGGGCCGCTGGTTCCATATCACGGCCGACTACTCGTGGGGCCACTCCGTTTACGACAGCTTGAGCGAGGTGCTCGTCCCCAAGGGCGCGGTTTTCGTGAAGAACGTCCTCATGCCGCTGGGCACGACCGACTTCAGCTCCGCTCTTAGCCAGGCTCAAGCCGCGAAGCCGGACGTCTTGGTCATCACCGAGTTCGGTCGCGACATGGTCAACGCGCTCAATCAAGCGGCGCAGTTCGGTCTCACGAAATCGACGAAGATTCTGGTCCCCCTCGCCGACGAGTACATGGCCAAGGGCACCGGCTCGAACTTCGACAACATCGTCACGACGGCGCCCTTCTACTGGCAGTACCATGCGGAGAAGTATCCGGCTGCCAAGAAGTTCGTCGACGGCTTCATCAAGCTCTACGGCGTCCCGCCTTCGAACGGCGCCGAGTGCGCGTACACGAACATGTATCAATGGAAGGCCGGCATCGAACGCGCCGGCTCGCTCGATCCGGCGAAGTTCATCGCCAAGATGGAGAACTACCACTTCACCGCGACCAAGGAGCCGGAGTACTGGCGCGCGTGGGACCACCAGGGCATCAACAGCTGCCTCGTGATGGAAGGCGTGCCGATCGCCAACCGCAAGGATCCCTTCGCGTTCGCGAACGTCTTGCAGGTCTACGGTGGCGACGCCGTCGCGATCCCGCAATCGGCGAGCAAGTGCAAGATCGAGAGCGCCTAAGTCGTAACTAGAGACCCAACCCCGAGGACCGGCTTCTTCCGAGGGCCGGTCCTTCTATTTCCCCCAGGAGACTGCTGACCATCGACGCCATCCTCACGCAACTTCCGGGACAGCTTCTCGACGGCTTCATCCGGGGTCTCGTCTACGTCGCGATCGCGCTCGGCCTGACGATCATCTTCGGGATGTTGCGCCTGGTGAACTTCGCGCACGGAGCGTTCTACACGGTCGGCGCGTACGTCGGGCTCGTGACCGCCGAGCGTTTCGGACTGCTGGCCGGGCTCATCGTGGCGCCGATCGCGGTGGCAGCCTTGGCCGTCGTCCTCGACCGCTTTCTACTGCGCTTTTTCTACGACAAAGAGCCGACGTCGCAGATCCTCGTGACCTTCGGCGTCGCGATCGTTCTCGAAGAAACGCTGCGCTTGATCTTCGGGGGTACGACCCGTCAGTATCCCGTGCCGGAGTGGCTCTCCGGCTCGTTCAATTTGGGCTTCGCGCAATATCCGGCTTATCGGCTCGTTTTCGGCGTCGGAGTGGTCGTGCTCGTGCTGGCCGTTTGGCTTTTCATCGAGCGCACGGATTACGGTCTCATCGTACGCGCCGGCATTCGCGATCGCACGATGGTACAGCTGCTCGGTGGCAACGTGCGACTGGCGTCGACCGTGATCTTCGCGTTCGGTTCGGCCCTCGCCGGGCTCGTCGGGGCTGCGGCGAGCCCGATCTACAGCGTCGATCCGAACACGGGGTTCTCGTTCCTGGTGCCCTCGTTCGTCGTGATTGTAATCGGCGGCCTCGGCAGCTTCTGGGGCGCGGTCTTGGGCGGCATTCTCGTCGGCGAACTCCAGAGCCTGACCACGCTCATTGCGCCCGCCGTCAGCGATGTGATCATCTACATCGCAATGGCACTCGTATTGCTCGTCCGGCCGCAAGGTCTCTTCGGCGAGAGCGAGGTGATTCACGGATGAGGGGCGAGCTTCGTTTCTACGGGTGGCTCGTGCTCGGCTTGATCCTTTTCCCGTTCGCGATGCACCCGATCGGCGGATATCCGGGGCTCGCAACGCAGATCCTCATCGTCGGGATCGCCTCGGCCGGTTTCAATTTGCTGCTCGGCTACGCGGGGCTGCTTTCGTACGGCCAAGCGATGTTCTACGGCGTCGGCTCGTACATGGCGCTGCTGACCGTCTCGAGATTCTTTCCGCAGTTTCCGAACATGTGGCTCGCCATCGCGCTCGCGGTGCTCTTCGTGTCGGTGATGGCCTTCGTCATCGGCGCGCTGACGGTCCGGCTTTACGGAATCTACTTTGCGCTGGTTACCCTCGCGTTCGCGCAGATGTTCTATTTCATCGTCTTTCAGTGGCGCGATCTCACGCAAGGTGACGACGGATTGCAAGGCATTACCGCCCCGCCGCTCTGGTTTTTCCGGAACATCGACCTGACCACGGCGTTCCCGGCGCTGGACCTCGGGCCGTTCGGAAACCTCAACGAGCTGCACTACTGGTACGCCTTCGTCGCGGTTGTCGCGCTGCTCGTGATCGCCTTCATGCGCACGCTCATTCGCTCGCAGTTCGGCGAAGTGCTCGCAGCGATCCGGGAAAACGAGCAGCGCAGCACCTTCGTCGGGTTCAATCCGCAGCGCTACAAACTCGCGGCGTTTACGATCGCCGGCGCGCTGAGCGGGCTTTCGGGCGCGCTGCGCGGCCTCTACGAAACCTCGACTGCGCCCGACTCGCTGACCGTCGAGACGAGCGGCAACTTCGTGATCTACACGATCGTCGGCGGCGTCAAGACGATTCTCGGCCCGATGGTCGGAACTGCGGTCATCATGTACCTGCAGAACGTCATCAGCGCGAAGACCGACGCCTGGCGTTTGATCGAAGGCATCCTGTTCGTCGCGGTGATCGTTTTCTTACCCGGCGGGATTCTCGGTGCGTTCAAGCGGAAGCGCGCGCGAGCGGTGTTGGCCGACGCGCTGCGCGTGAAGGCGCCCTAAGGTGAGCGACGCTATCCTCTCGACGGCCGGGCTGGGCAAGAAGTTCGGCAACTTCGCCGCCAACAGCGACATCGATTTTTCGGTTCGCGAGGGCGAGTTACGGGCCGTCATCGGACCGAACGGCGCCGGGAAAACGACCTTCTTCAACCTCATCTCCGGCCTGAGCAATGCGACGAGCGGGACGATTCGCTTCAAGGACCAGGAGATCACTCACCTCGACGGGCCCAAGCGCGTCGAGCGGGGCATCGCCAAAGCGTTTCAAACCGCCAACATCTATCCGGACGAAACGGTGCTGCAGAACTGCCGCTTGGCCGCGCTTGCGAAAATCCAGGGCTCGTTCGCCCCGGAATTTTTCCGCCTCTCCCGGCGCCTAAGCGCCGTCGACGAAATCGCGCGCGAAGCGCTTTCGCTGGTCGACCTCGGCTCGCTCGCGGATGACCGGGCCGGGGACCTCTCGCACGGCGATAAGAAACGCCTCGACATCGCCGTCGCGCTGGCGACCCAGCCCCAGATCCTGCTGCTCGACGAGCCGGTCGCGGGCATGTCGATCGAGGAAGTCCATAAGACCGACGCCCTGATCCGCGCCTTGGCGAAACGGATGACGGTCCTCATCATCGAGCACGACATGGACTTGATCATGGGCATCTCCGATTCGATCACCGTGCTGCATCAGGGCCGCGTGCTGGCGCAAGGTACGCCCGCCGAGGTTCGCGCCAACCACGCCGTGCAGCAGGCCTATCTCGGCGGGTACGCCGAGTGAGCGCGACCGTCGCGGGAACCGACACGCTGCTCTCGGTCGAAGCGCTCAACACGTACTACGGCGAGAGTCACATCCTCAAGGACATGACCCTCCGCGTGCGCCGCGGCGAAACGGTCGCGCTTCTCGGGCGCAACGGCGTCGGCAAAACCACTACGCTCAAGAGCATCGTGGGCTGGGTTCCGGCGCGCAGCGGCCGCGTGACCTTCGATGGAATCGACGTCACCCAGGCCGACATGATGACCAACGCCCGGCGCGGCATCTCGCTCGTGCCCGAGGAACGCCGGATCTTCACCAACCTCACCGTGCTCGAGAACCTGCGCCTGGCTCAAGTCGCGGCGCAGCGCCCGGGCCTGACCCTCGAGGAAGTCTATCAACGTTTCCCGCGACTGCAAGAACGCTTGCAGAACAAAGGCGACGAAATCTCCGGCGGCGAGAAGCAGATGCTGGCGATCGCGCGTTCGCTCGTGCAAGATACGAAACTGCTGCTTCTCGACGAGCCGACCGAAGGGCTCGCCCCGTTGATCGTGCGCGAGGTCGAAAACGTCGTGCGCGAGATCAAAGCCAAGGGCATCACGACGCTGCTCGTCGAGCAGAATTTCTACTCGGCGCTCGCGGTCGCCGACCGCTGCTACGTCATCGATCAGGGCACCGTCAAGTTCGAAGGCACGCCCGACGAACTGCGCGGCAACACCGACGTGCTGAGCCGCTACCTGCACGTGTGACGAAAGTGAGCGGTTCGATGGAGGATGTCTTATGAACGACGCTCCCGCTACCGGCCTTTTCAACGACGGGAAAGCGTACGAACGGCTGATGGGCCGCTGGAGCCGGCTCGTCGGCGAGCAGTTCCTCGCGTGGCTCGACGCGCCGACGGGCTTGCGTTGGCTCGACGTCGGTTGCGGCAACGGTGCTTTTACCGAGGAACTCGTCGCTCGCGCCGCGCCGTCCGCGGTTGCAGCGGTCGATCCATCCGACGGCCAGCTCGCGCACGCGCGGACGCGACCGGGAATGGCGCGGGTCGATTTCAAAACGGCCGGCGCCCAGGAGCTGCCGTTCGCCGACGCCGGCTTTGACGTCGCCGTGATGGCCCTCGCGATCTCGTTCGTTCCCGATCCCGTGCGAGCCGTTGCGGAAATGGCGCGTGTGGTGCGGCGGGGCGGGATCGTCGCGACCTACATGTGGGACTTCCAGGCGGGCGGAGTACCCGTGCATCCGATTTCCGTGGCGATGAAATCGCTCGGGCTGGAGCCGCCCCATCCGCCCAATCCGGAAGCATCCCGCGCAGAGACCTTGCACGCGCTCTGGGAAGGCGCCGGACTCGAGTCGATCGAGGCGCGAGCCATCAGCATTCCGGTTACGTTCTCGAGCTTCGAGGATTTTTGGGATTCGAGCACGTTGCCCGTCGGGCCGGTCGGGAAGGCCATGGGGGCACTGACCCCAGTTGCCAAAGAGCAGCTGCGCGCGCGCCTCCGCGAGCAGCTTCCGATCGCCGCCGACGGACGCATCGCCTACGAAGGGCGCGCCAACGCAATCAAGGGACGCGTGCCGGCTTAGACGAGAGCAGCGCGCCCGGATTCCGGACGCGCTGCGCGATCTTCTTCCGCTATCGGAACTACTGGGCTTTCGGTGCGTCGATCTCGCCGCAGGCGACGCGCGCGCCGCTGCCGCCGCCCGGCGGCGTGTCGGTGTAGTTGTCGGCGTTCGCGTGAATGACGATCGAGCGTCCGACGATGTTGTTCGGTCCCGGCGCAACGCTGAGCTTGTCGTCGTAGAAGGTTATGCGGCCGTGACCGGTCTGGCTCACGTTGATCATAGGAAGGTCTCCGGCGTGCCCCGCACCTTCAGGCCCGAGATGGTGACCGGTTCCCTGCGGATCGAAGTGACCGCCGGCCGCGCCAAACGCCTGCATTTTCCCGGTCGAGTCGGGCAGCGGATTGCACGAACCGAACTCGTGGATGTGCATGCCGTGCATGCCGGGCGTTAGCGTGGTGACGTCGACGGTGATCTGAACGCCGCCCTTGTCGACGCCGACGAAGGTGGCTTGACCGATCACCTTGCCGGCCGGATTGACGATGTCGGCTTGGAACGTCGCCGGCGCAGCCAGCGCGCCGGAGCTTCCGGCGGCGAACAGCGCGCAAGCGAGCGCGACCCAGGCCGCGGGCATCCTCATGGTCATAGGTTAAAATCCTCCAAATAAGTGCGTTGAAGGGCGATCATTCTTCCAAAGTGGTCGTATCGCCGACTTCGAGTCCCGCTTCCTGCGCCTTGAGCAGCCGCCGCATGATCTTTCCGCTCCGCGTCTTGGGCAGCTTGCCGACGAATTCGACCTCGCCGGGCGTGCCGATCGGCCCCAGGTGGTAGCGGACGTGCTCGATCAGCTCGGCCCGCAGCGCGTCGCTGGGCGAGCTGCCGACCCGCAGAACGACGAACGCCTTGATGCTCTCGCCCTTGATCGGGTCGGGCTTGCCGATGACTCCCGCCTCGCCGCAAGCATGGTGGGAGACGAGCGCGCTCTCGACGTCGGCGGTCGCGATGCGGTGGCCGGCGACGTTGAGCACGTCGTCGGCGCGGCCGAGCACGGTGACGAAGCCTTCCGCGTCGATCGTCGCGACGTCGCCCGCCGTGTAGCATCCCGGAATCTCTTCGAAGTACTGGGCGTAGCGCGCCGGGTCGCCCCAGATCCCGGAGAACATGTGGGGCCAGGGATTGCGGATGACGAGCAGGCCGCCGGCGCCCGGGGGGATCGAGCTGCCGTCGTGCGCGACGACGTCGAATTGGATCGGCCCGAAGGCCTTTCCGCTGCGGTCCGGATGGACCGCCGTCGCCGGCAGAAAGCCGAGCATCATCGCGCCGGTCTCGGTTTGCCACCACTGGTTGCACACCGCCACGCGTTTTTTGCCGACGACCTCGAAGAGAAAGTGCCAAGCTTCGGGATTGAGCGGTTCGCCCGCGCAAAAGATGGCCTGAAGTTTGGAAAGATCGCGCTTGCTCGGAAGCTCGTCGCCGTGGCGCATCAGCATGCGTGCTAGCGTCGGTGCCGTGTAGAGCTTGGTGACGCGCTGGTCCGCGATGACGTCGTAGACCGCCGCCGGCGAAGGATGGTCCGGCGCGCCCTCCCGGATGATCGAACGAAAGCGGTTGGCGAGCGCGCCGTAGACGATCAGCGAATGGCCCACGATCCAGCCGATATCGCTGGTGCACCAGTAGACGTCGTCCGGCCCGACGTCGGTGGTGTGTTTGAGCATCGCGCTGGCACCGGCCAAGTAGCCGCCGTGCGTCATCACGACGCCCTTCGGTTTTCCCGTCGTGCCGCTCGTATACAAGATGAAGAGCGGGTGGTTCGCCTCGACGATCGTGGGGGCGCACGTTTCGGACTGCGCCTCGCAGTAGTCGGCCCAATCGCGTTCGACGGCAGCCAAGGGCAGGCGCGAGGCCTTCCGCTGAAGCACCACGACGCGCCGCACGAGCGGGCAGTTCCGGACCGCGTCGTTGAGGATGACTTTGAGATCGATCTCTTTGCCGCGCCGGTAGGTACAGTCCGCGCCGATGACGATCTCGGCGCCCGCGTCCTCGATGCGATCGCGCAGCGCGGTGGCCCCGAGGCCGGCGTAAACGACGCTGTGGATCGCGCCGATGCGCGCGCAAGCCAACATCGCGACGATGCCTTCAAGGGAGAGCGGCATGTAGATGCAAACGCGGTCACCGGCCTTGAGCCCGTCCGCCTTGAGCGCGTTGGCCAGGCGGTTCGTCGCCGCGAGCAACTCGGCATAACTCGTGCGCCGCTCGAAGCCGTCTTCGTGCAGATAGATGTAGGCAGTCGCGTCGGGATGGGTCGCGACGTGGCGGTCGAGACACGAGACCGTCGCGTTCAAACGCCCGCCGGTGAACCAGAGGGCGTTGCCGAGACCCCCTTCGAGCGTCTTCGCGGGCGGCGTGTGCCAGGCGAGTTGCTCGCCGCACGCCCGCCAGAAGGCGAGCGGATCGCGTGCGTGGCGCGCGTTCCACGCGTCTTGATCCGGAATTCCCGCCCAGCCCCGAACCTCGTCGGGCGCGGGCACCCGCTCGTGGGTGTCGAGCAAATTCTCGATCAAGACTTCGTCGGTCATCGTGACTCCCTAAGGTTTGGCGATCGTATGCCGCTCTATCACCGCGGCGCCGGAAGGCGCGCGCGTCAAAACGTATTGCGCGAAGTACGTGGTGCCGCCGGTCTCCAAGTCGACGTCGACCGTGGCCTCGTCGTCGGTTCCCGAGGAGGATACGCGCACGATTCGCGTCGTGCGGTCGACGTACCGTTTCTCCACGAAGCTTATCCCGGTCGCGCCGGGCACGGCACCGAACGCGGCGTACGCCGCCGGCTCGTCGCCGCGTTGCAAGGCGGCGAGATACTGGCGCACGACGACCGCGGCGAGGCGCGCGAAGGTACTGTCCGCGTCGTCGCTCGGGGCGACCGAAGCGGACGCCGCGGGTGAGGGCGATGCACTCGGCGTCGGCGATTGACTCGGCGCTACCGAGGGCGTGGCGGACGGCGCGGGCGAGGCGCTCGGCACGGGCGTCGGACTCGGCGTCGGGGACGGCGCCGGACTCCTCGCAACGGACGGCACTGCGCGCGCCGAAGGAAGCGGCGTTGCTTCGATGGCAGGCGGCAGCGACGGCGTCGCGAGCGGCAACGGTACTCCCGCTTGACTGCGCTGGTAAAACGCAAACGCGGCGCCGATCACAAAACCGGCCAGCGCAACCGCCAAGACGATCGGCAGAAGCGGATACTTTGGCTCCGGCGCACGCGGGCGTTGCGTGGAGCGCCGCCGCGGCCTGTCACTCATGCGTTTCGCAAACTTCGTCGCCGCACGCCCTCGGCCTCGCAAGAACGTGGACTGCGGGACGCGAAGCGAGGCTCCGTGATTCGCATCGCGATTCCGATCGACGTCGGAACCGTCGCCTCGACCGGCTGCCAAGCCTTCGCGCAGGCTACGCCGCTGCGTCTCGACGAGATCTTGCGGATGGCGGTCTGCGAGGCGCTCGGACCGCGCGCTCCCGAAGACAAACGCGAGCGCGGGATTCGCGCGACGCTCGCCGGACTGCGCGCGCGAAGGTTCGTGGTGGACGTCGACGGCCGGCTGTTTGACGATGCCGAGGCGGTCGTCGTCTGCGCGGGGGTCGCGACCTTACGCTTCTTCTCGACCGAGCCCCGCCGCCGTCGCATGACGGCGGGCTGATCTAGGCGTGCCTAACGCGCGCTAGCGCGAAAGCGCCGCCGAGACGCCGCCGCGGTGCGTAAGGACGAGCTTCGCGTACAGGGCGTTCGGCCAGGCGAAGTCGTCGCGCGTATACGACTCGGGCCAGTCGGCGTTGAACGACTCGTGCAAGCGATGGTCGCCGACGTCCGAGGCGGCGATGTAGCCCAAAACGCGCTCGACCTCCGCCGGGTCGCGCGAGGTGAGGGCCTGCATCACCAGCGAGAGCGGCCAGACGTTCCCGTGCGGCGTGTGCGGGCTTCCGATGCCGCGCGCGTACTTCCCCACGAAGTAGTACGGATTGCGCTCGGACAGAACGAAGCGCCGCGTATTCTGGTACACCGCGTCGTCGTTGGGCAGATAACCGAAGTACGGAATCGAGAGGAGCGACGGGGAGTTGGCGTCGTCCATCAGGTTGGCGTGGCCGAGACCGTCGACTTCGTAGGCGTACATCCGGCCGATGCCCTTGACGCTCAGCACGCCGAACTGCTCGACGCCGCGCTGGATGTCGACTGAGAGCCCCCAGGCGTCGGCGGCGTCGCGCGTGTTGTGATAGACGGTCTCCTCGATGCCGGCCAGATCGCGCAGCGTCACCGCCGCGAACATGTTGTCGGGGATGTTGTATTGGTAGCGTGCCGGGTCGTCCGAGGGGCGATACGCGGTCCAGATCATCCCGGTATAGCGCACCGCGCCGCCGCGGCCGCCGTTGGCGAGATCGGGGTGGGTATAATGAGAACGCCGGTCGTGGTGTTGCTCGTCGCGCAGAACGGCCAACACGCGTTCGAACGCCCGGTTCACCTCGGGCGTGAAGATCGAACGGTCGCCGGTACCGTGCCAATAGCGCGCTGCGAACCAAATGGGGTACAATAACGAATCGACTTCGAACTTTCGCTCCACCACGCGATAATTGACCGAGAACGCGTTCGCGTACGGGTCGATCAGAATGTAGCGCGCTTCGCGCGCGACGACGCCGCGCAACTCTCGCGCGACCCGGGGGTCGCTGGTGGCGAGGCCGATGTACGGCTCCATGACCGCGCTCGCGTCGCGCAGCCACTCCGCCGAGATGTCGCCGGTCGAAACGTAGGTCGTACCGTCGCGCTCGTGCACGGCGTGACGGTTGATCGCCTCATCGAAGGCGGTCAGGTAGAGCGTCTCCAGCTTTCGAGGCCAGCGGCGTCTCCACCGCAACGGCCGGCGCCGGCTGCGGGCCGCCCAATGCCACGGCCAGTGCGGCGACGGCCAGAAGAAGTGCGCGCGGCAAAGGCATGGGGAGTCTCTACATCGTCGGCGCGCGAACCAATCCCTTGCGCTGCGCCCTCACAATGAAACCTGAGCGCACGCGCCCGAGTCTACTTCTGAGCATGCGCGCAAGAGTCGTGATACTGGTCGCTCTCGCGGTCGTCTGCGAGCAATCCCGCGCGGCTCTCGCCGATCAGCGCTACACGGTGAGCGGAGCCGACTCCTATGTCATCGGCGCGGGCGACATTCACAGCGACACGACCTACCAGGGTACGGAAACGCTGACGACCACGCGGCACGGACGTACCACGCGCTACGACGCGAAGTGCCGCTACGTGCGCACCGAACTCGGACAAGACACCGAGGCAAAGGGCGACTACGTTACCGACCTCTTGCCCGACGGTCAGGTGCTGGACTCCGCCGACCACGATCCCGACTACCTCACGGTCCTCAACCAGCCGTTCTCGGTCCAACTCGACCCGGCGACGCTCGCCGACCTGCGCAGCCTGCGCGGCGCGCTGCCGTTCAACATCCCTTCGCCGATAACGGGCGCCTCGCTGCGCGGCCGCATGGAACGCATCCCCGCCGGCACGATCGGCTCCCACCAAGCCCTCGGCATCCGCTTCGAGGCGGGCGGTCCGATGCGCGGCTCGCTCCCCGACCGTCCGGGCCTGGTGCTGATCGGCACGATCGTCCTGCACGGCACCGCCTACTACGACCTGGACTCCGCCCTCCTCTTAGCCCTCGACGCAACCGTGACGATCACCGGAAAACTCTCGAACAGCGCCGGCGCCGATCCCGTCACCATCGTCTACCATCGCCTCATCCGCGCCACCGCCCCCACCCAAACCAGCACCGCCCACACCAGCCCCCCAATCCCCCCACCCCTCCCGTCTCCCCGCTAAGCGGACCGAGGCTTTGGCTTGCGGTCGGGCCGTCGCGGCGCGTCGCCGTAGCGGGGCCTCCAGCTTTCCGCGAAGCCCGGAGGGCGAGATGCTGGAAATACAATGGACGGAAAATCGCGGGCGTCCCCGAGGCGGCAATGCATCCCGCCCCCCCGGCGAGCACAAGCCGCGAGCCCCGAGCGGGTAGCTGCCAAGACGTCGAAGAAGGCGCGAAACTCTTAAGCCTTAGGGTGCGGTCTAGGCGCTCGTGAGTGCCCTTGCCCCGCTCCTGCACCAGGAGTATCGCGTGGTTCCACCGGCGAGGACCGTGGAGCGCAAGCCGGCGGCGCCGGCTGCGGGGCCGCCGCGTTCCGGGGGCTCGATTCCGTCGACCGAGGGCTTCGAGAAGATCGTCGACGAGTTCCAGCGCCGCCTTTACGGCTTCGCGCTGCGCATGACCGGTAATCGCGAGGACGCCGAAGAGATCGTGCAAGACGCGTTCGTGCGCGCGTTCCGGGCGCTTGGTAAAATGACGCCTGAACAACGCGCAGAGCTGCGACTGCAACCTTGGCTCTATACGATTACGTTAAACGTAACGAGAAACCGATTACGCTCGAAGCGCCCGACGAACGTCGCGCTGGACGCGCTGGCCGATCCCGATGCGTTGCTGAATCACACGCAAGAAGGACCGGAACAGCCGGAAGCGATCGTCGAGCGCGGCGCCGACATGGCGCTCGTCGAGCAGGCGTTGCTTCAGCTTCCGATGCACTTGCGTGCGGCTGCGACGCTGCGGTTTATCGAAGGCCACAGTCATCCGGAGATCGCGGAAATCTTGAACCAACCGATCGGGACGGTAAAATCGCACGTGCACCGCGCCGTGCGAATACTGCGGCGAATCCTCGGCCCGCAAGTCGGGCGCCTCGTGCCGAACGGAGATATCAATGCGATGCAGTGACGTCGAACTGTTGTGGGATGAAATGCGCGGCGGCGGCGAACCGCAAAGCGAACACGCGGTCGTCCACCTCCGCTCGTGCCGGCACTGTCAAGACCTGTACCGTCAGTTCGAAGGCGTCGCCTACTGCCTGTCGTGTTTGCCGATCGTCGAACCGCCGCCCAGCCTCGTGCCGCGTATTCTGGATCACATCAAAACGGTCCGCAAGCAATACCGGCACTCGAAGGCCGACGCGTTCGCACGAGTCGGCTCGCCGCTCGCCGATTTATTCATCGCCTGGCGCGACACCGGCATCAGCTTCGTCGGAATCGACCGCGGCCAGGACATCGAAGAGGTTCGCGCCCAAATCGAACGGCGCTTGAGCCGTCCGGTTCGCGCCGCGGAGCCCCCCGGCTGGATCCGGGAAGCCGTCCAGAATTACTTCCGGACCTGGCATGTCGACTTCGACCGCATCGACGTCTCGGAGCTGACGGAATTCGAACGGGCCGCGCTGCGCAAGGCGGCGGAGATTCCGCCCGGTCAGGTGCGCTCGTACGGTTGGATCGCGCGCGAAATCGGCCATCCCCAGTCCGCCCGCGCGGTGGGCCAAGCGATGGCGCGCAACCCGGTCGCCTTGTTCTTCCCCTGCCATCGGGTGGTCGACTCGACCGGCGCGCTCCACCAGTACGGCTACGGCGTCGAGCTGAAAGCCCGCATCCTGAGCATGGAAGGTTACCGCAAGCCGTAGTCAGGCGGTGCCCCGGTGCGGCAGGGCCCGAGCGCCCGCAGGCACAACTCTGTGCGCCATAAGACGTCCGCGGCTCCTTCAGAAATAAACGAAACGAAGGCTATTCGGCGGACCCAAGGGAGGTGATCATCGTTAGTTCCGAAGGCAATCAACGAAACATCGCGATGATTGGAGGTGCGCAGACCTAGTCTGCGCTTCGTACTCACCCCAAGTCCGCCGGCCATCGTGCCGGCTTTTTTTTGTTCTCAGGATGGCGTTGGCCGAGTTTGCTCGAATCGACGCGGGAAGAGATGAACGATAACGAGCGCGACCCGCGGATCGACGCGATCCCGGACATCCACGGGCACGCCAAAGGCGAGCACAAGCCATATGCCGAGGAGCGGCCGATCCCCTATTCGGGACGGATGCTCTTCTTATGGTTCTTCCATGCCTGCCGGCGCGGGTCGCCCCGCTTCATGATGGTCGCCGACCACATGAACTACCTGACGTTCGAGGATCCGGCCGCCGTCAATCTCGTCCGGCGCGCGCTCAAGCTGGCGGCGGCGGGCGATCTCTACGGCGCGGCCGAGACCGCCGGGGTGGAACTCGGGCACGCGGCCGTCGTCTCCGAGGGGCTGCGCAAGGGCATGCACTATTCGATCGGGGCGGAGGTCGACAACGACCCGCGCAGCCGCCCCGACGCGCAGAACATCGTCGACGCGATGAAGCCGGACGGGATGATCCGCTCGGTGCACTTCTTGACCATCGATCACCCGGAGCACGGCGCCGGCTGGCAATGGCCGTTCGACAATCCCGAGTTCAAGGACGTCTTCGACATCGTCGGCACCGAGCGAACCTGGGAACTGTACATGGCGACGCTGCTCGAGGCGATCGACAAGCTGCCCGGACAGATCGTCGGCCACTTCTACGTTCCCGCCAAGTTCGGCCATTGGCCCAGCGACGAGGTCTTGTCGCGCTACGAGGATCAGCTCGTCGAAGCGTGCCTCGCGCGCGGCTTCGCGATCGAAATCAACGCCCGCTACTTCTACCGCATCTTCGAGGGCGACGAGATCCAGCTTCAAAAGTATCGCGACGCGACGCTGCGCCTGTTGAAGAAAGCCAAAGCCAAAGGCGTTCAGATCGCCGTCGGCTCGGATGCGCACAGCCCCAAAGACCAGGGCGGCGGATTCGCCGAAGTGCTGCGCCTGCTCGACGCCGCCGGGATCAACGAGATCGCGTTTCCGATTAACGGCCGGCTGGCGCGGGTCGCGCTCAAAGCCACCGAGGAGTTGCTCAAGCTCCGCGCCGTCCCGCCGCCGCCGCCGGTCGGCAGCAGCGTGACGGGTTTCGGCCGCGCCGAGCTGGCGGCCGCATCCCGCAACGGCGGCGTCGGCGGTCAAGCCGACGAAGTCGAGGAGCACGTCGAGCGCGAGAAGCGCACCGCCTCGGCCGTCAAAACCGCGGTGAAATCGGCCGCCGCGAAGCGGGCCGCCGCCGGGCCGAAAGCCGCCGCCAAACTCGGCGAGGCTGCGGCCAAGGCTGCATCGGCCGTGAAAGCCGTCGCCAAAGCGGTCGCGCCCAAACTCGGCGCGGCGAAAAACGCACCGCCCGCGAAGGCCGTCGCAGCGAAACCCGCCGCGAAAGCTCCGCCGCCGAAAGCCGCCGGGAAAACGGCCGCGCCCAAGGCCGCGGCGCCGAAAGTTGCCGCGCCCAAACGGGCTCCGGCGAAGCCGCCCGGTAAGCCGGCGCTCAAAGCCGTCGCCAAGCGCGTCGTGCCGGCCAAGAAGGCAGCGCCGCCCGCACGCAAAGCGGCCGCGAAGGCGCCCATCCGCTCGGCCTCTGCTAAGAAATCGATCGTGAAAAAAGCCGGCGCCAAAGCCGCGGTAAAGAAGAAGGCCCCGCTCAAAGCCAAGGCCTCCGTGAAGAAAAGCGCTCCGCTCCGGCGCCCCGCCGCGAAGAAGCCCAGCGCCAAACGCGCCCCGGCCCTTAAGAAGAGCGCAGTCAAGAAAGGCCCAGCGAAAAAAGCTAAACGGAGGTAACGCGCCATGGGAGAGATCGCCCGCCGCCGCAACGTTGCGTTCGTCGGACCGCATCACGCGGGTAAGACGACGCTGATCGAAGCGCTCTTGCTGCAGTGCGGAGCGATCCCGCGACGCGGCTCCGTCGCCGACGGAACGACGACCACCGACCACGAGCCCGAATCGATCGATCGCGGCCAATCGACGTGCGTCAGTTTCGCGTACGCCTCGACGCCGGCCATCGATCTGACGATCGTGGACTGTCCGGGCTTCGTCGAATTCGTCGAGGAAGCGAAGCTGGCGTTGCTCGCGGCCGATGCGGCGGTCATCGTTATCGACGCCGATCCCGCTCGCGTGCGCCAGACGCGCGCGCTGGTCGAGTTTCTCGAAGCGCGCAAGATGCCCCACTGCTTCTTCGTCAATAAGCTCGACAAACCGGGCAGCGACTTCCGCGGTACGCTCGCCGAACTCAACGCGACCTTCGGCAACCGCATCGTGGCCGAGCATCTGCCGATCGGCGAAGGCGAGAATTTCCGAGGTTACATCGATCTGGCCGAACGGCGCGCGTACGTGCTCGAAAAGGGCAGCGCGGTCGAAGTTCCCATCGAAGCCGAACTGGCGGGACCTGTGCAAGAAGCGCGCACGCTTCTGCTCGAAGCGCTCGGCGATTTCGACGATCACCTGCTCGAGGAGTTGCTCGAGGGCATCGAACCGCCGCTGGAAGAGGTGCGCAAGGATTTGCGCGACGAGACCTCGCGCGACTTGCTCGTCCCGGTGCTCGTGGGAGCGGGGCTCACCGACATCGGCATCTCCGCCGGCGCGCTGCTGGACGTGATCGAGCAGCAGTTTCCGGCGCCCGAAGGCGATCCCGCGGCGCCGCTCGTCGCGCAAGTCTGTAAGACGATCATCCACGCGCAATCGGGCAAACTCTCCGTCGTCCGCATCTTCACCGGAACGCTTAACGCCGACACGGCGCTGGTCGATACGACGCGCGACGGCCTGAAGGTCCGTGCGGCCGGCCTGTACCGGCTGCAGGGGAAAAGGCAAGAGCCTATCGCGAGCGCGGGACCCGGCGACATCGTCGCGATCGCCCGGCTCGACGGCGTGCAAACCGGCGACACGCTAGTGACCAACGGCAGCACCACCGTCTTGCCCGTTCCCGAAGTTGCCGCGCCGCTGTTCGCCGTCGCGATCAAACCGAAAGAAAAGCTCGACGAAGCCAAGCTCTCGCAGATGCTCGCGCGCATCATCGAAGAAGATCCGCTGCTGCGCCTCGAGCGGGCCGAATTCACCAGCGAGCTGCAGCTGCTCGGCTTAGGCGAAGTGCACGTCGCGACGGCGATGCAGCGGCTGGCGCGCAAGTATCACCTCGCACTCGACATGCACGCGCCGTCCGTCGCCTACCGCGAGACGATCGCCCAAGCCTTCGACTCGCACGCGCGCTACAAGCACCAGACCGGCGGTCACGGCCAGTTCGCCGACGTCACCCTGCGCATCGAACCGCGCCCGCGCGGCAGCGGCTTTACCTTCGCTACCGCGATCGTGGGCGGCGTCGTGCCCAAGCAGTTCTTCCCCGCCGTCGAAAAGGGCGTGCGCGAGGCGCTCGGCAAGGGCCCGATCGCGGGCTACCCGGTCGTCGACTTGCAAGTCACCTTGATCGACGGCGCCTTCCACGCGGTCGACTCGAGCGAACAGTCCTTCAAGACGGCCTCGGCGCTCGCGATGCGCGAAGGGCTGCCGCGTTGCGCACCGGTCTTGCTGGAGCCGGTCGTCCACCTCGAAGCGATCGTGCCGGACGAGAGCGCCTCGACGATCTTGAGCGGCATCACCGCTAAACGCGGCCAGGTGCTGTCGTTCGAGCCCGCCGAACGGCGCGGCTTCCAGCGCGTCGTGGCGTGCGCGCCGCAGGCCGAGCTCGGCAACTACATCACCGAACTTCGCACCGCGACGCAAGGCCTCGGGACCTACAGCTGGCGCCACGAGCGCTTCGATCCCGCGCCGCCCAAGATCTCGCAGCAGCTACGGGAAACTGCGGCGGTTTAACTAATACCAGCGCGTTGTGCGGAGATTTCTAGCAGGCGCGGTCTCGCTTTTCGCGCTTGCCGCCTGTACGCGCGTCGGCACCGGTAGCGAATCGGCGTCCGGACGGCATGCCTGGACCCAGCCCGACGTGCTGCGCGTCGGAATGCAGACCCCGCCGAATTCGCTGAATCCGATCCTCTCGACCAACACGACCGAAGGCATGATCGACCGGCTGCTATTCGACGTGCTCGTGACGGTCGACGAGACGGGCAAGCCCGTTCCGGACCTCGCCAGCGAGGTGCCCACGCTCGAGAACGGGGGCATCGCCAAAGACGGCTCGAGCGTGACCTATCACTTGCGGCCCGACGCGAAGTGGCAGGACGGCGTCCCGATAACCAGCCACGACGTCGCCTTCACCTGGCGCGCGATCATGAACCCGAAGAACAACGTCATCGAGCGCAACGGCTACGACCTCGTTTCGTCGGTCGATACGCCGGACGACCATACGATCGTCTTTCACCTCAAGCAGAAATTCTCGCCCTTCGTCAATACGGTGTTCGGGGAGAGCGACGATGCGTTCGAGATCCTGCCCGAGCATCTTCTCGGAAAGCTCCCCGACATCAACCACATCCCCTACAACGCGGAACCGGTCGGCAGCGGACCGTTCAAACTCAAAGAGTGGGCGCGCGGCGATCATATGACGTTCGTCGCGAACGAAGACTACTTTCGCGGCGCCCCCAAGCTCAAAGAGATCGTCGTAAAATTCATTCCCGACGAGAATACCGAGCTGAACCAGCTGCGGACGCACGACATCGACTGGCAGTTCGAAGCCTCGCCCAACGAGTACAAGGCATTGCTGACCGTTCCGGACGTCAAGGTCGTGCTGCAGGACCGCAACGAGTACGAGCGGATTCAGATGAATACCAAGCATCCGCCGCTCGACGACGTGCGCGTGCGCCGCGCGATCGCCTACGCCGTCAACAACGAAAAACTCGTGCACGATCTAACCGGCGGCTCGGCCACCGCGGCCGACCAAGATCTGCCGCCGTTCATGTGGGCGCACTCGAAGGACATCACGCGCTATCCGTTCTCCGTCGCCAAGGCGAAGGCGCTGCTTGCCGAGGCCGGCTGGACCCCGGGGCCCGACGGAATTTTCCAGAAGGACGGCCAGCGGCTCAGTTTGGTACTCGTCTCCAACAGCACCAACGCGACGCGCCGATTGGCCGTCGTGCAGGTCCAGAACATGCTGCACAGCGCCGGCATCGATTCCGAGATCAAGTTCTACCTCGGAACGCTGCTCTTCGCAACGATGGCCGAGGGCGGGATCTTGCAGAACGGCAAGTACGATCTGTCGTGGAACGGCTGGGTCGCGGGCATCGATCCCGACCAGTCGCAACTCTTCATGTGCAAAGCGATACCGCCGCACGGCAGCAACGAAACGCGCTATTGCAACCCCGAGCTCGACGCGGCCGAGGAGAAGGCTCTGACGAATTTCGACATCCCCACACGCAAAGCGGCGTACGATACCATCGAAGCGTTGCTCACCCGCGACGTCCCTTCGCTCGCCGTCTGGTGGCCGCGCCAGGTGCAGCCGATCAATCCCGACTTCAAGGGGTTCCGTCCCAATCCGGTCACGTCGTCCTGGAACGCGCAAGAATGGGCGATCTAGACCCGCACAAGTCCCGGCTCGCGCAGATCCCGGAACTGCGCTGGCTCGTGAACATGATCGTGGAGCGGGCGCTGACGCGCGGCGATTACCTGCTCGCCGGTGGAATCCGCAGCGACTACTACATCGACAAGTTCCGGCTCTTTGCCGATCCCGACGTGTTGCGCCGCATCGCGCGCCTCTTCACGCCGATCGTCAGCGAAGTGCAGCCGAACCTGATCGCGGGCACCGAACTGGGCGGCGTGATCCTCGCCACCGCGGTTTCGCAGATGACCGGGATCCCGATGATCGTCGTCCGCAAGTCGCCTAAAGCGTACGGAGCCTTCGCCGACGAGTACGTCGAGGGTCCCTACGAAGCGGGACAGCGCGTGCTGCTGCTCGAGGACGTGGTGACCAACGGTCGCGAGGTCATGCTCGCCAAGGGCCGGCTCGAGGAACTCCGGCTCGAAGTGCACGTCCACGCGGTGATCAGCCGCGGGCTAGCACCGATCAAGGCGCTCGTTCAATTCTCCCTGCCGCGCGGCGAAGCCAAGACCGACAACTAATCGCCCGTGGCACAGCACGATGTCGGCGGCATGCCGGCGGCCGGCCCGATCCCGATGGAACAGCACGCGTTCATGCCTTGGGAGCTGCGCGTCGACGCCCTGATGTGGATTCTCTCCGACGCGAGCCGGCCGGGCGGACCGCTCATGACCGTCGACGAGTTGCGCTTGGGCATCGAGAGCCTGCCCGCCGAAGCGTACCGCGACCTTCCCTACTTTGCGAAGTGGCTGCGCTCGATGATCGGCGTGATGGCAGGGCGCGGATTTATCGATCCGGCCGAACTCGAGCGCCGCGCGACGGCGCTCGCGCTGGAGCACGAGCACGAGCACGCGCACGCCCACGAGCACGCGCACGCTTCAGAAACGAGCCCGCCCTGAGCGCGCGTTTCGCGCCGGGCGACCGCGTGCGCGTTGCGGTGCGCGAGGCTCCCGCGCACGTTCGGACGCCGCGCTACCTGCGCGGAAAGCGCGGCACGATCGAGCGGATCTGCGGCAGCTTCCGCAATCCCGAGGAGCTTGCGCTGGGACGGCGCGATACGAAGCCGGTTCCGCTCTACCGCGTTCGCTTCGCACAAGGCGAGGTGTGGACCGGTTACCGCGGAGCGGCGGGCGACACGCTCGACGTCGAAATCTACGAACACTGGCTCGAAAGCGACGGGCGATGAGCGAAGCGCCGCACCAGCATGCCGACCGGACCGACGAGTTTCTCGAGCGCGCTTTCCGCGAGTTGCTCGTCGAGCGGGGTCTGCTGACGCAGAGCGAGGTCGAAGCTAAGGTCGAATTCATGTACGAGCGCGAGGGCGCGTCGTACGGGCAGCGCGTGGTGGCGCGGGCTTGGGTCGATCCGGACTTTCGCGCGCGGCTCCTGGCCGACGGGAGCGCCGCCGTCCGCGAGCTCGGCATCGCGATCGGGGCGCTGAAGCTGGTCGTCGTCGAAAACACGGCGGAGGTCCACAACCTGATCGTCTGCACGCTCTGCTCGTGCTACCCGCGCATGCTGCTGGGCATGGCGCCGGATTGGTACAAGAGCGTCCCCTACCGCTCCCGCGCGGTGCGCGACCCGCGCGGCGTGCTGGCGGAGTTCGGGCTGCAGATTCCGCCCGAGCGAACGGTGCGCGTGCACGACAGTACCGCCGACATGCGCTATCTCGTGCTGCCGCTGCGGCCCGCCGGCAGCGAAGCTCTCGACGAATCGGAACTTGCGGCGCTCGTTACGCGCGACAGCATGATCGGCGTCGCCGAGGTTGAAGCACCGCTCCCGGGGTAAACCGGAAGAACCGCAAGCAAGCGAGGACCAACGCGATGGAAGAAACGCCCGCCGACGACGAAGCCGCCGTGCATGGCAAGATCGTCGAGCAAATCATCCCGGGAGCCTCGCCGGAGCTCGTACGCGAGGTCGTCGAGGATCAGCTCCAGCACACCATACCCAAGCCGGCTTCCGACGAGGTCGAGGAAGAGCGCATCCGCCGCGCGCAAGCCGAAGAGCGTTAGCTAGAGCAACTCCAGCCGGTCCAGATCGTCGGCAACCGCGATCGGGCCGTCGTACTTCGCTTTGGCTTCCGCATAGAGTTCGCCGGCAGTCGTCTCGGTTGGGTAGTGGGTGAGCACCAGCCGTTGCGCCGAGGCCTCGTGCGCGATGACAGCCGCTTCGGCCGCCGACATGTGTCCGCGCGCGCCGGGCTCGCGCTCGTTCGGCAAGAGCGTGGACTCGCAGAGAAACAAGTTCGCCTCGTGCGCCAGCGCGGTCAGCGCGGCGTCGGGCGCGGCGTCGGAGGAATAGCACAAGCTCGAACCATCGACCTCGTAGCGCGTCGCGAAGGTGGGAATGAAGTGCACCGTCTGCGTGAAGCGCACGGAGATTTCGCCGATCCGCACCGGAACGTGCGGGTCGAAGGTGTGGACCTCGAAGACTTCGTTGATAAAATCGTGCGGCGACTCGCGGGCGAACGCTTCGACGAGCCGGCGCAACATCGCCTCGCCGCCCGGCGGCAAGTAGAGCGGGAGCCGGCGCCCGTTGTCGCGCGGGCCATATTTCAGCTCGTAGCGCATTGGGATCAAATCGATGAAGTGATCGGCGTGCATGTGGCTGATCACGACGGCATCGAGCTGCTCGGAGGGCATGACGCGCCGCAGGTTGGCGAGCGCACCCGTTCCAAAGTCGGTCACGAGGGCGCTTCCGTTCCCTTCCACGAGGTAACCGCTGCAGGCGCGACCGGGCCGCGGAATCGAGGAACTCGATCCGAGCACCGTCACGCGAAGTGCCGTGGCCGAGAGCGGTGAAAAGCCCTCCACTAGAGCTTCGACAGCACGTCCTCGGCGTGGCCGTTCACCGAGACCTTCGGCCACACGTGGATCAGTTTTCCGGCCGCATCGAACAGAAACGTCGAGCGCTGGACGCCCATCGACTTTTTCCCGTACATGTTCTTCTCGACGATGACGCCGAACGCGTCGCAAAGCTTCGAATCGACGTCGGCCAGGAGCCTGAACGGGATGCCGTACTTCTCTTTGAACTTCTGGTGCGACGCGACCGAGTCGCGGCTCGCGCCCACGATCTGGGCGCCTTTCTTCTGAAAATCTTTGTACATGTCGCGAAACTGGCTCGCCTCGTTCGTGCATCCCGGGGTATCGTCTTTGGGGTAGAAGTACAGCACCAGAGGTTTACCCAAAAGGTCCTTTGTCGAGATCGTCGTCCCGCTGTCATCGGCAAGACGGACGACCGGCAGCTTAGCGCCGGATTCAAGCATTCGAGTGTTTCCCATTCTGTGAGAAGCAAGCGTGGCTAGCACTTACTCTACGTCCTTATCATCGGCGAGGCCTCGCCTAGGCCAAAGGTCCCATTGTCTGTGACTGACGCCGCGCATCCGCTGAGCGTCTCACTCGCTGCGTCGCTAGTGAGGCTGGTCACGCCTCGCATCCTCGTGCTCGGTGCGGGGAACGGCCGCAACCTTCCGCCGCTTTTGGCGGCCGGAGGTCGCGTCGATGTGTTGGACGACGACGCGGCGCGAATTGCATCGCTGGCGGAACGCTTCCACGCTGAGGCCGGATTGCGATTGGCGACGGGTTCGTTCGACGATCCTTTTCCTTTCGAGAGCGGCTACGACGGCGTGCTCAGCACGCACGCGCTGCTGCACGGCAACCGCACGCGGGTTCGGAGCGCGTTGAACAACGCGTTTGCGGCCGCGCGTGCCGGGGCACGGCTCCACCTCGTGCTCGGTTCGTGCTCCGACCCGCGCTCGGGCCAAGGCCGGGATCTCGGCGACGGCGCGTTCGCACCGGAAGACGGCGACGAAGCCGGAGTCCCGCACGTCTATTTCACCGAAGGCGAGGTTCGGCAAGTACTCGGGGCCTTCACGCTCGATTCGCTCGAGGAGCGCTCCGCGGCAAAAACGGCCGGACGTTGGGCCCACGACGCAGCGAGTGCCGCGCAGATGGTCCACTGGTTCGTGCGCGCTCGGCGCTAAGGCTCTCTAGTAGGTTGGGACTTTGGGATCGACCTCGTGCGACCACGCGTCGATCCCGCCGGCGAGGTTCGCCACGTTGCTGAAGCCCATCTCGCGCAAAAAGTCGGCGACGCGTCCGCTGCGGCTGCCGAGGTGACAGAGCACGACGATATCCTGATCCTTGGGGTGGAGCTCGCTCAAGCGATCGGGGATCTGGGCCATGCGAATGTGCAGCGTACCGTCGAGCTTGGCCTTCGCCAACTCGTCGTCTTCGCGCACGTCGACGATCAACACGTCCTCGCCCGCATCGAGCCGGTACTTGAGTTCGGAGGGAGTGATCTCGTCGTTCATCGTTCCTTGCTCGCAGCGATCAAGCCGGCAGGCGGACTCGAAGCGTTCGCGTAGCGACGCTTCTCCATACGGCCGGCCAGGAAGGCGAGGCGTCCGCTTTCGACGCCGAGCCGCATCGCGCGCGCCATCGCGACCGGGTCGCGCGCCGCGGCGATTCCGGTGTTCATCAAGACGGCGTCGACGCCGAGTTCCATTGCCAGCGCCGCGTCGGACGCGGTTCCGACGCCGGCGTCGACGATGACCGGCACGCCCGCACGCTCTTTGATGATCGCGATCGAATGCGGATTGCAGATCCCAAGTCCGCTGCCGATCGGCGCGGCAAGCGGCATGACCGCGGCGCAGCCGGCTTCCTCGAGTTTGCGGCAAGCGGTCGGATCGTCCACGATGTACGGCAAGACGGTGAAGCCGTCGGCGACGAGTTCGCGCGCGGCCGCGATCGTTTCGACGGTGTCCGGATAAAGCGTGTCGGGATCGCCGATGACTTCGAGCTTGATCAAATCGGTGTCGAGCAGCTCGCGCGCTAACTGCGCCGTCAGCACCGCGTCGCGGGCGGTCGTGCAGCCTGCCGTGTTCGGCAGGATCGTATAGCGCGAGCGATCCAGGTAATCCAGCATCGTCTTGCCCGTCGGATCGTCGAGGCTGATCCGCCGGATCGCCACCGTGACCATGTCGGCGCCGCTCGCCTCATGCGCCTGCTGCATGACGTCGAGCGAAGGGTACTTGCCGGTGCCGACGATCAAGCGCGAGCGAAGCTCGTACTTGCCGATTCTCAGCGAGCTATCCATGTACGGCTTTTCTTCCCAGCCGGCGACGGTTACCCACCGGCCACCGCCCGAATGATCTCGACCTCGTCGCCTTCCCCGAGCTCGCGCGCCTCGAGTTCGCCCCGGCGCACGACCCGCGCGTTGACGGCGACGGCGATGCCGTCGGTCGTCGCGATGCCGAGCTCGCGCAGAAGCGCGCCGAGCGTGGTGCGGGCGGGCAGGTCGCGTTCCTCGCCGTTGATCGTTGCGTTCACGAGTAGGAAGGGTTCGCGCTTGCGGCAAGCGCCTCTTGTGTGTCGCGCAAGGGCGAGACCCCGGCCAAGCCGGGCAAGGCCGGCTTCCCCTCGATCGCATCCGCCAGCACGAGGGCGGTGACGGGCGTGAGCAGGATGCCGTTGCGATAGTGGCCGGCCGCCACGAAGTACCCGCCGAGGGCGGTCGCGCCGACAAACGGTTTGCCGTCGGGCGAGCCCGGGCGCAAGCCGGCCCACGATTCGCTGACGGTCAGGTCCCCAAGCGCCGGAACGGCCGCCAGCGCGGCCTCGAGCAAGCGCTGCTGGCCGCGCGCCGTCACCCGCACGTCGAATCCGGCTTCCTCGACGGTGGCGCCGACGAGCAGCCGGCCGTCATCGCGCGGCACGAAGTAGACGTCCCGCGCCCAAAGGACGTGGTTGACGAGGCCGGGCGGAGCCGCCAGCGCCAGCATCTGGCCTTTGACCGGGTGCACCGGAAGGCGCGCGCTCGGGGGGACGCCCGCGAGTTCCCCGGCCCACGCACCCGCGGCGTTGACGACGGCCGTCGCGGGCCGGAACCCGGCCGTCGAACGGATTCCGAGGACGCGCCGTGCGTCGGCCTCGAGGGCGACCGGCCCGAGACCGGTCTCGAACGCGACGCCGCGCGCGAGACAGGCGGCTTCGAGCGCGCGCCCTAGACGGCGATTGTCGACCTGCCCTTCGGCTTCGATCAGCGACGCGCCGTAGGTCGCTGCAAGCGACGGCTCCGCACGGCGCACGTCGGCGGCCGTCAACCAGCGGGCCGCGACGCCGCGGCGCTCCAAATCCCCGACGCGACCGCGCAACCGCTCGGCTTCCGGCTCGCTCGTAGCCGCTTCGACGATCCCCTCGAGCCGCAGGCGTGCGTCGACGGCGCCACTCGCGCGCAGTTCCTCGACGTAGGCCGGGTAGAGTTCGAGCGAGCGCGCGCAGAACACAGCGAACTCGGCGTCGTCCGGATACTCGGTGTACGGCGCGAGCATGCCGGCACCGGCCCATGACGCGGCGCGCCCCGGCGCGCCGGCATCGACGACCCGGACTTCCGCGCCGCGCTTGGCGAGTTCGTAGGCGATCCCGAGCCCGATCAGGCCCGCGCCGATGACGACGATCACGCAGGCCGTCTTCGGTTCGAGCGGTCGCGGGAGCCTCTGCTTAGCGCCGGCTAGGGGAAGCCCGAACTAGTGACCGCCGAACGCCGCGACGACGCGCAACCCGAACGCGAAGAACATCGAACCGAGGAAGACGCACACCGGCAGCGTCAAGACCCACGCGAGTAAAATGTTGCGTAACGTCTGCATCTGGAGCCCGGAACGATTGGCCCACATCGTGCCGGCCACACCCGACGAGAGGATGTGCGTGGTACTCACCGGGAGCCCGAAGCGATCGGCGGCCTGGATCGTCAGGTACGCGATAATCTCGGCCGAGGCGCCCTGACCGTAGGTGAGATGGCTCTTGCCGATGCGCTCGCCCACGGTCACCACGATACGCTTCCAGCCGATCATCGTTCCGAAGCCGAGCGCGATCGCGACGGCGAACTTCACCCAGGTCGGGATGAACTTCGTGGTCGAGTCGAGTTGCTTGGTGTAACCCGTCAGCGTCGCCGCGTCGGCGTCGTTCGCTCCCAAGGCATTCTTCTTTTTCAGCTTGGCGATCGCCGACGAAACTTGATAGATGTTGCTGCGGAGCCCGGCACGGTCGTCTGCCGGAACGTCGCTGAGCTGCGTCTTGCCTTTGATCGCTTGTTCGATCTCGTTGTTGTCGGTGTTCAGCGCGGCGAAGGTTCTGTCGGTGACGGTTCCCTTCGATTTGAGGAACATATTCAGTTCGTCCGACGCGTCCTTCGGCGGGAGCGTCTCGTTTTTCGCGAGCTTGTTGAGTACGGCGCCGGAGGACACCGCGGCAGCCTGGATTTGCGCGAAGGCCGGTTGCGAAAGGCCCAAGTTCAGCGCGTAGATGCCGGGCACGATGCCGATCAGAATCAACAGGATCAGCCCCATGCCTTTTTGCCCGTCGTTCGAGCCGTGCGCGAAACTCACGCCGGTGCAGGTCAGGATCAGCAGCCCGCGGATCCAAGGTTTCGGCGGCGTGTCCTTCGGCGGTTCGGTATAGAGTGCCGGATCTTTGATCAACGCTTTCATGATCAGCAGCAACAGGGCGGAGCAGAAGAATCCGACGATCGGCGAAACGAGCAGCGCGAGCAAGGTGTCCTGCAGCTTGCCCCAATTGACCCCGTCGCCGAACTGATGGCCCGCGGTTAGGACCGAGTTTGCGAGTCCGACGCCCACGATCGAGCCGATCAGCGTGTGCGAGCTCGAAGCCGGCAACCCGAAGTACCAGGTTCCCACGTTCCAGATGATCGCCGAGATCAGCAGCGAGAAGACCATCGCGAAGCCCGCACCCGTCCCGACGTTGATCACGAGTTCGACCGGGAGCAGCGCGAGAATGCCGAAGGCGACGGCGCCGCTGGAGGTCAGGACGCCGATCAGGTTCCACATTCCGGACCACACCACGGCGATCCAAGGCTTGAGCGAATGCGTGTAGATGCAGGTGGCCACGGCGTTTGCCGTATCGTGGAAACCGTTGACGAACTCGAAGCTCAGGGCCAAGGCCAGGGCCAGGACCAAAAAGATGACTTCCTGAGCCGTTATATGGCTAAGTAGTTGCTGCACGCTTCTTCTTCCTTAGTCGAGCGCGGCCGATGAGCCGGGCCTCACACATTGTGCAAAAGGAAGCTTATCGGGGGGTTAAGACCTGCGTATAACAACGCTGAACGCCAACGGAATCCGCGCCGCAGCCCGCAAGGGTTTCTTTGCCTGGCTCCGCCGCGAGTCGCCCGACGTGCTCTGCCTGCAAGAGACCAAAGCCCAAGAGCACCAGCTGCCGCCCGAGGCGCTCGACCTGGGCGAGTATAGCTACGCCTTCGTCGACGCGGAAAAGAAAGGGTACAGCGGCGTGGCGCTCTACGCGAAGCGGCCGCCCGACAACGTCGTACGCGGGTTCGCCATGCCCGACATGGACGCCGAAGGACGCTTCGTCCGCTTCGATTGGGGACGCACGAGCATCGCGTCGATCTACGTTCCCTCGGGGACCAGCGGCGAGGTACGGCAGCGTGTCAAGGACGGCTTCCTCGAACGATATCTCGCCACGCTCGCGGCGATGCGGCACGACGGGCGCAGCTACATCCTGTGCGGCGACTTCAACATCGCGCACAAGCCGATCGACACGTTCGATCCGGTCCGCAACGCCAAGGTCACCGGTTTTCTGCCGCACGAGCGCGCTTGGATGGACGACGTCCTCGCGCTCGGCTGGGTCGATGCCTTTCGCGAAGTCGACGCCGCCCCCAAGCGCTATACCTGGTGGCCCAACTGGCCCGGCGCGTTCGAGAGCAATCGCGGCTGGCGCATCGACTACCAGCTCGTCACGCCCGACCTCGCCGGCAAGGTGCGCAGCGCCTCGATCTACCGTGACGAACGTTTCTCCGACCACGCTCCCGTGACGATCGAGTACGAGCTCGCGCTGGACTGACCAGGGCCGGCTTACATGCCCGTGTAGACCGGTCCCTCGCCGCCCTGTGGCGGGACCCAGGTGATGATCTGGTAGGGGTCCATGATGTCGCACGTCTTGCAGTGGACGCAGTTGCTGAAATTGATCTGTAAGCGCCCGTCGTACTTCGCGTCGCCGTTCGTTCCGGTTCGCTCGAAAAGCGGCTCGTAAACTTTGGCGGGACAGAAATACTGACAGGGGTTGCCGTATTCGACCGTGCAGCGTTCCGCGCAGATGCCGGTATCCGCGACGTGCAGATGCGGCACTTGGTCTTCGTCGTGCATCGTCCCGCTGTTGAACACGTCGGTGAGCTTGTCGAAGGTCAGAACGTTGTCGATCTTCGTGCGGGCGTTGACGGCCTTCGGCGGCGTTTCGGTGATCTTTTTCATCCGCGCGTAGCCGGCCTCGCCTTTGAGGCGATCGATGAATCCGAACGCGCGGCCGCCCGCGTACATCGAGAGCCCGGCGTTGAGCATGCCGGCGAAGAGTCCGCCCTTGAAGGCCTGATGGAAGTTGCGCGCGATGCGCAGCTCCGCATGGGCCCACGATTTCTTGAAGGCGTCCTCGAAGCTCGCAAGCGTCGCCGCGTCGCTGTTGCCCGCGGCGAGCGCGTCCATCGCCGTCTCCGCCGCCAGCATGCCGGACTTGATCGCGAGGTGGATCCCTTTGAGGCGCATGCCGTTGAGGAACCCGCCCGAATCGCCGGTCAAGAGCAGTCCGTCGGCGTACGGCCGGGGCATCGCGTACAAGCCGCCCTCGGGAATCGCTTTCGCGCCGTAACGCAGCAGCTTCGCGCCTTCGAGCATCTTGGCGATCGCGGGATGCTGTTTGTACCGCTGGAAGCGGTCGTGCGGGTCGGTCGTCGGGTCCTCGTAGTCGAGGCCGGTGACGAGACCGATGTCGAGCACGTCGCCCGCCATGCCGTAGAGAAAACCGCCGCCGAAGGTATCGTTCGGGAGCGGGAAACCGAAGGTGTGGGCGACGCTGCCCGGCTTGATGCTGCCCGGCGCGCACTGCCACAGCTCTTTGATGCCGACCGCGTAGACTTGCGGATCGCGATCGGCGCCGAGCTGCAACTTCTCGATCGCCTGCTTGGCGAGCGTTCCGCGCGGGCCTTCCGCGATGATGACGACCTTCGCGAGCAAATCCGGGCCGGGCTCGTAGTTGGCCTTCGGCTGGCCGTTGTGGTCGACGCCTTTGTCGCCCACGCGCACGCCGATCACGCGTTCGCCGTCCCAAAGCAGCTCCTGCCCCGGGAACGACGGGAACACGTCGGCGCCGAGCTCCTCGGCAACGCCGCCTAGCCACTTGGTGAGCTTCTGCAGGCTGGCGACGAATTTGCCGTGGTTCTTCATCATGGGCGGCATCATCGCTGCCGGGACGGCCATCTTGCCGGACTCGGTAAGGTACCACATGGCGTCGCTCGAGACGGGCGCTTCAACCGGCGCGCTCGCGCGCCAATCGGGCAGCAACTCATCGAGACCCTTCGGGTCGAGTACCGCGCCGGAAATTCCATGGTTGCCGATGTCGCCGGCCTTTTCGATCAACATGACCGAAAGGTCGTCCTTCCCGCGTTCTTTGGCGAGCTGACGCAGGCGAATGGCCGCGGCGAGTCCGGCGGGTCCGCCGCCAACGATCAAGACATCGACTTCGAGCTGGTCGCGTTCAGGCATAACCCTGTCTGCTTCCAGAAGCGGGGCAAATGTCTTGGCTCCGGGCGGCGAAGAAGCGCGGCATGCGCCTGAAGCTTGCCTACGGCCGTTCCGGCCTGGAGGTCGACGTTCCCGGAGACGCGCTCGTCGTCGAACCGGCCGATCCGCCTGCGCTCCCCGACGAGCTGCTCGCGTTCCAGGCGGCGGTTCGCGAACCAATCCAGGCGCCGGCGCTGCGCGAGCTCGTCAGCTCGACCGACCGGGTGGTGATCGTTACCTCCGACATCACGCGGGCGACGCCGAACGAACGCCTCATTCCCTGGCTGCTCGACGAGCTCGCGCATGTTCCCGCGGAGCAGATCACCGTCATCGTGGGCACCGGTTCGCACCGGGCCACGACGCCGGCGGAGTTCGTCCAGATGTTCGGCGCCGAGACGCTGACACGCGTGCGCGTGATCGACCACGACTCCCACGACCCGGCGCAGTCGGCACTCGTCGGAATGACGTCGCGCGGCGCGCGCGCGTTCTTGAACAAGGAGTATCTCGCCGCCGACAAGCGCATTGTCGTCGGGTTTATCGAGCCACACTTCTACGCCGGGTTCTCGGGCGGACCCAAAGGCGTCATGCCCGGCGTCGCGGGCATCGAGACCGTCACGTTTTTCCACAACGCGCAGATGGTCGGCGATCCCGGCTCGACCTGGCTGAACCTCGAGGCAAATCCGATCGCCGGGATGGCGCGCGAAGTCGCCGCGCTGGCGCCGCCGCACTTCCTCGTCAACGTGACGCTCGACCGGCAAAAGCGGATCACCGGCTTTTTCTGCGGCGACTATCTGGCCGCGCACGCGCGCGGCTGCGCCTTCTGCCGCACGACGGCGGCGCGCGCCGTGCCCCACCGGTTCGACGTGGTGCTCACCACGAACGGCGGCTATCCGCTCGATCAGAATCTTTACCAATGCGGAAAGGGCTTGACTGCGGCCGCACAGATCGCCAAGCCCGGCGGCACGATCGTGCTGTGCGCCGAGCTGAGCGACGGCCTTCCCGATCACGGAAACTTCAAAGACATCCTGCGCTCGCGCTCGACCCCGCGCGAATTGCTCGAGATGATCGAGGCGCCGGGTTACCGCTTGTACGATCAGTGGGCGGCGCAGAGTCAAGCGCTCGTGCAAGTCGCGGCCGAGGTCGAACTGTACTCGTCGCTGCCCGACGAGATGGTGACGGCCGCACTGTTGCGCCCGATCCGCGACCCGAGCGCGGCAGTGCGAGCCGCGCTCGAACGCGCCGGCCGCGGCGCAACCCTCGCCGTCTTACCCGAAGGCCCCTACGTCGTTCCATATGTAGCCGCCGCGAGGGCCTTGGCTTAAGTCAAACGGGATAGATTTGCAAATCAGTCGTTGAATTCACGCAGCATGAACATAACAGGGATCGACGTTCACACGTATATGGTCAAAGATCTCGCGCGCGCGATCGCCTTCTACCGCGACGTACTGCAGTTGCCGCTGCCGACGATCGGTGAGAACGGCGCCGAATTCGAACTCCCCGACGGCTCGACGTTCGAGCTCTGGAACCCCGCCGAGGCGAACTGGCCTTGGGAGCGCGGAAACGGAGTCACGTTCGCCGTCGCGGATGCGCGCGAGGCGGTCGCCGAGCTGCGCTCCCGCGGCGTAGCGATGGGCGACCCCATGGATAACCCCAGCTGTTTTATGGCAATCGGCGAGGATTCCGAGGGAAATCAACTCGCGATCCACCAGCGTAAGCGAAATTATCGTTAGGCGATAAGTGCCTCCAGCCGGTCGATCGCGGTCGTGACCGCGACGCGGTGCATGGCGATGCGGTCGTTCCAGTCGCGCTTGCGCGGGGTTTCGAAGGTCATGGCGCGCTTGGCCGCGTGCCGTAAGAGGAACAGATTGTAGGGGAGACCGCCGAGGAACGTGGCCTCCGCCTCGGCGTCGGTGATGACGCGGCCGTGCGCGAGGTGCGCGGGTGGCCGGCCGTCGCTCGGCGGATACACGATATCGAACGCGGCGTGCAGGTCTTGAATCGGGAAGGCTTCGTCTTCGATGGCGCGGATGACGAACTCACCGAGCGGCGCTTTACCGTCGACGAGCGGCTCGTACGCGTAGAAGCCGTCGGCCTCGTAGTCTTCGTGCAAATCGAGCGACAGCGCGAACTTACGGTCGCGGTTGGCGGTAATGATGGCGCGGGACTCGGGCGTCGTTCCGCCCCGCGTGAAGCTCCGGTTGATGTCGGCCCCCTCTTCGTTCTCGCGCGTTCCCAACCGGTAGCCGCTCGGATTGGTGCAGGGCCACATGCGATAGGCGTAGGCCGGGTCGAGCAATCCGTCGGCGACGATCGAGAGCAGCGCCCATGGACCGGCCGGCTCGTCGCCGTGCACGCCCGCGGCGAGCGCGATCGTCGCGCGCGCATTTTCCATGCCGCCTCCGGGCACGCTCTCGGCGATCAACAGCGTGCGCGTCGAGCCGACGGTCGCGACCTCGCGCACGGTCAGTCCCGGACGTCGCAAGCGCAAGCTCTTCCAGGCGGCGACCAGTTCGCCGTATTCCGGCCCGCTCACAGCAAGGTCGCGTCGAGGATCTCGATCGGGTGCGCCGCGGGCAGACTTAATCCGCGTTCGGCGAGGATCGACTGGATCTGCAGCGTGCAGCCCGGATTCGCGCTGGCGAGCATGTCGGCGTCGAGCGAGAGGACGTTGTCGACTTTGCGCTCGCCGATTTCAGCCGCGCTTTCGGGCTGCACGAGGTTGTAGATTCCGGCGCTGCCGCAGCACTGATCGCCGTCCGGGACCTCGAGCAGCTGCAGGCCCGGGATGGAGCGCAGCAGCTCGCGCGGTTGAACGCGGATGCGCTGCGCGTGCGCTAGGTGGCAGGCATCGTGATAGGCGACCTTGATCGGCGAGAAGCGCCGCTTCGCGACCGGTTCGACGCCGGCAAGAAACTCGTTGACGTCCTTTACCTTTTCGCTGAAGCGCGCGGCAGGTCCGAACATCTCCGGCTCGTTCACAAAAAGTTCGCCGTACTGCTTGAGCGTGGAGCCGCAGCCGGCGGCGTTGATGAGGATCGCGTCGACGTCGGGCGCAGCGGCGGCGAAGTCCGCGATCAGCGCCGCGGCGAACGCACGCGCCTCCCGATCGCGGCCGGCATGGAGCGAGAGAGCGCCGCAGCAGCCCTGGACCTGCGGTATCAGAACGTCGAACCCTTCGGCGGCGAGCACGCGGACCGTCGCGGCGTTGACGTTCGGGAAGAATACGCGTTGGACGCAACCCGCGATCAGCGCAACGCTGCCGCGCTTGGGACCGCGCGCCGGCGTGAAGGGCGGCAACGACGCCCGCAGGCGCGACACGGTCAGCGGCGGCGCGAGTTCGGCCAGCTTGCGCAAGCGCGCAGGCAGGAACGAAAAGAGCTTGAGTTTTTTCGCGAGCCCGCGCAAGCCGAGCTTATCGAAAGCCAAAAGCCCCGGCGCCAGCAGCCGCAAGCGCTCGGGATACGGAAAGATCGCGAAGATCAGTTCGCGGAAGGTCGCGTCCTCGGTCGGACGCTCGTAGCGCGCCTCGATCTGCGCGCGCGCGCCTTCGATCAGCAAATCGTACTGCACGCCCGAAGGGCAAGCGGTGACGCAGCCCATGCAGCCCAAGCACGCGTCGAGATGGCCGACGACGGTCTCGTTCAACTCGAGCGTTCCGTCGTGGATGCCGGCGATCAAGTCGATGCGGCCGCGCGGGGAGTCGGGCTCGTCGTGCCAGGAACGGTACGTCGGGCAAGCCGGCAAGCAAAAGCCGCAGTGCACGCAATCGGCCAGCAAGTCGTCCATCGTGCGCTGCTCGGCCGCCACTAGAGCCCTCCGAGGAAGCGGCCGCGATTGAGGCGACGCTCCGGATCGAAGCGCTCTTTGAGGCGCTTCATGAGAAAAAACGAAGCGGGCAGGTTGCCGAAGCGATCGAGCGGACCGGTGAAGGTCCCAGGCGCGAGCTCGAGCACGACGAGCGTCCCGCCGTACGCTTCGAGCGCGGCGCGCGCGTCGAGCACGGCGCGCACGAACTGCCCTTCCTCACCCGGGTTGCCGGAGATGAAGGCGGCGCCGAGCGTCGGGTACAGCACCGTCTGCGCTTCGGCGAAGGCGGCCTCGAGCGGCGCGAGCGCTTCCTCGGTCACGCGTTCGAGCGCCGAAGGTGGGGCCGAGAGGCGCAAGCGCACGCTGCCGAACGTGCGCACCCGTTCGTGGTCGCGCGGAATCAGGTCGCTCGGCGCCTCGTCGATCGAGAAGGTGCGCGCGTCGGCGATAGCCGCCAGCGCCGCGCTTTGCTCTTCCACGCCGGCCTGGAAGCCCTCGAAGAGCACGCACGTCTCGAAGGCGCGACCGATCCGAAAGGCGAGTAAGGCGCTCGGTTCGAGATGGCGCGCGACGATCGCCGCGCAAAACTCGCGCAGATCCGTGGCCGTCGGAACGATGACGCGCAGCCAGCGCGACGTTTCGGGAAGCGGATGGAGCCGGAACGTCGCCGTGGCGATCAAACCGAGCGAACCCAGCGCCCCGACCATCAGCTTCGGCAAATCGAAGCCGGCAACGTTCTTGACGACTTTGCCGCCGCCGCGCACGCGAACTCCGTCGGCTCGAATCAACGAGATGCCCACGATCAGGTCGCGCAGCGTGCCGAAGCGCGCGCGCAACGGTCCGAAGGCGTTCGTCGCGAGCAGACCGCCAAGCGTCGCACGCTCGGGCAAAGGTGCATCGAGCGCCAGCCGTTGCCGCTCGGGCGCGAGCGTGCGTTGCAGCTGGGCCAGGGTGACCCCGGCTTCGACCGTCACGATCATGTCGGACGGCACGTACTCGACGATCGCGTTGAGCCGGCCCGTGCGCAAGAGCGTGTCGACGCGCTCGGGCGGATTGCCGTAACGGATCTCCGTTCCGCCGCCGAGGAAGGCCAAGGTCCTACCGTCGCCGGCCGCCGCCTGCATGACGCGCTCGGCCTCGGCGATGCTGCCGGGTGAAACCGTCGTGCCGGGCTCGATCAACCCCGGCCCGCGCTGTCCGCTTGTTCGCTCGCGTGCGGCACGTAGGTGCCCGGCCGGTCGCCGCAGAGCCGCGGCGTCGGAAAGACTTTGTTCGGATTGAACGACCGGTCCGGATCGAACGCGCAGCGGATGGAGTTCATCGATTCGAGGTCGTCGTCATTGAAGAGTTCGCCGAGGTAAACCGCTTTATCCGCACCGACGCCGTGCTCGCCCGTAATCGAACCGCCGTACTTGATGCAGATGCGCAAGATTTCGCCGGCGACGACTTCGGCGTGGTGCTCCTCGCCGGGTACGCGCGCGTCGTACAGCACCAGCGGATGCAAGTTGCCGTCACCAGCGTGAAACACGTTGGCGATGCGGAAACCCTCGCGCGCTCCGAGCTCGGCAATTTCGCGTAGTACTTTCCCGATCTCCGAACGCGGGATGACCCCGTCTTGCACGTAGTAGTTGGGGCTAATCCGGCCCATCGCGGCGAAAGCGCTCTTGCGGCCCTTCCACATCAGGGCGCGTTCGGCGTCGTCGCGCGGCGCGCGCACGGCGAGCGCACCGCTGCGCCGCGCGATGTCGCTCGCGAGCTGCGCGGTGTGTTCGGCCTCGGCCAGCGTGCCGTCGACGTCGACGAGGAGCGCCGCGCCGGCATCGAGCGGCCAATCGACGCCGGTCGCTTTGACGATCGCTTCGATCGCCAGCCGGTCCATCATCTCGACGGCGGCCGGAACGATCCCGCGGGCGACGATCGCGGAAACGCACGCTCCGGCTTCGTCGGTGGAGGGGAACGTCGCGAAAAACGTCCGCGTCGTTTCCGGGACGCGCAGGATGCGCACGACGGCCTCGGTCACGATGCCCAGCATCCCTTCGCTGCCGACCAAGACCGACATCAGATCGTAACCCAGCGGATCGCTTGCCGCCGAACCGAGTTCGACGATGTGTCCGTCGGCCAAGACGACGGTTGCCGCCACGACGTGGTTGACGGTGAAGCCGTACTTGAGGCAGTGCGCGCCGCCCGAATTCTCGGCGATGTTGCCGCCGATCGAGCACACGCTCTGCGAACTCGGGTCGGGCGCGTAGTAGTACCCAAAGGGCGCGATCGCTTTGGTCACGTCGAGATTGATGACCCCGGGCTGGACGCGCATCCGGAAGTTTTCGAAATCGACCTCGAGGATCTCCGTCATACGCGCGAGGCCGACCACGATGCCGTCGGCGGAGGGCAACGCGCCGCCGGAAAGGCCCGTGCCGGCGCCGCGCGGCACGACGGGTATGCCGCGTGCGTGCGCGATCTTGAGGCAGGCCGCGACTTCTTCGGTCGAGGCCGGCAGAACGACGGCCAGCGGACGCACGCGCATCCCGGTCAGCCCGTCGCACTCGTAGGTCCGCAATTCCGCGGGTGCCGTGAGGCAGTACTTTCGTCCGACGACCGCGGCTAGTTCGTCGAGCGCGGTCGCGCCGTCCACCGTCTGCAAAGTCCTGAGCGGTTTCGGGACGAGGCGGGAAGGCGCCTACGGGCCGCTTTGGATGGCGCGATAGTCGCGCTGGCCCGTCGCCTCGTCGACGTACACCTGGACCAGCTGACCCGTCACGGGGTCGGCGAAGCGCTCGGCCGTCGGCCTGAAATTGGAGCCGGTGAGCCTGGGGCGATAGCGGCCGCGTTCGATCAAGATCGCGACGATGCCGAGCGCGCAGTAGACGGCCATGACGATCCAGGGATGCGGACAGTGCGTGATCGCTACCCCGATGCCGAGCGCCACCCCGAAGCCGAGCACGAGCAGGACCGCGTTGCGCAAACCCATCGCTACGCCACCGGTTCGATCGTCACGGCGGTCCCGTATGCGACGACTTCGTTCATCGTCTGACCCATTTCCGAGGAATCGAACATCATGCGTACGACGGCATTCCCGCCCATCGTCGCCGCGTTTTGCGACATCCGATCGATCGCTTGCCGGCGCGAATCTTCGACCATCGCGGTGTATTCGTGAATTTCACCGCCCACGATCGTACGCAAACCGGCCAGAATATTGCCCGCCAGCCCGCGGCTCCGCACGACGACGCCGTACACCTGGCCGTAGGTCTTAACGATCCGGTAACCGGCGACGTCTTCCGTGGTCACGACGATCATCGATTGCACCTTTCAAAGAGCGGCGAGAAATACCGGCGCGCCGGCCTTGAGTTTCAGGCTACCGGGGAGACGCTTCCACCCTGCCACCGATTCTGGGAGCCGGGCGACTGTCTTTCTTGCTGGAATCGGATAGCGCCGGGTTGGCCCGGCGGGCTACGATTCGCGGCGATGGGCCACGCGTTTTCGGGCGCCGCGCTTCATCGTCCGCCACCCTCCGTATCGCTGCTCGTGACTCGAGCGGGAGACATGACACTAGTGGCTACAGCAAAGCAACCAAATATTATCGCGATTATGGCCGACGACATCGGCTGGTTCAATCTCGGCTGCTACCATCAGGGCATGATGGCGAGCCGCACGCCCAATCTCGATCGACTGGCGGCTGAGGGAATTCGCTTCACGGACTACTACGCCGAAGCGAGCTGCACGGCCGGGCGTGCCAACTTCATCACCGGCCAATTGCCGATCAGAACGGGTCTCACAACCGTCGGTCAGGCAGGCGCGAAAGTCGGAATGCCGGCCGAAGCGCCGACGATTGCGACCGCCCTGAAATCGATGGGCTACGCCACCGGCCAATTCGGCAAGAATCACTTGGGCGATCTCAACGAGTATCTTCCGACGGTTCACGGCTTCGACGAATTTTTCGGCTACCTGTATCACCTCGATGCGATGGAGGATCCCTCGCATGCGAATTATCCCCAGGCACTCTTAGACAAGATCGGCCCCCGCAACATGGTCCACAGCTGGGCCACCGACGTTGACGATCCGACGGTCATGCCGCGCTGGGGAAAGGTCGGCAAACAGAAGATCAAGGACGAGGGGACGCTCTATCCCGACCGGATGGAAACCGTTGACGACGAAATCCTGGCGCACGCGCTGAAGTTCATCGACGGCGCAAAGGCCGCCGGCAAGCCGTTCTTCTGCTGGCTCAACCCGACGCGCATGCACGTGGTCACGCACCTCTCGGAAAAGTACGAGAAGCTGCGCACGTCGGAGAACGGCTGGTCCATCTCGGAAGCCGGTATGGCGCAGCTCGACGACATCGTCGGCGCCGTCATGCAGAAGCTCAAAGACGACGGCCTCGACGACAACACCCTGGTCGTTTTTACGACGGACAACGGGACGGAGAACTTCACCTGGCCGGACGGCGGTCAGACGCCCTTCGCCGGCGGCAAAGGCACCGTGCTCGAAGGCGGCTTCCGGTCGCCCTGCGTGGCGCGCTGGCCCGGAAAGATCCCAGCCGGAAAAGTCGAGAACGGGATCTTCTCGGGACTCGATTGGTTCCCGACTTTCGTTGCCGCCGCCGGCGACCCAAACATCGTCGCCGGACTGCAAAGCGGAAAGCAGCTCGGGGATCGTACCTACAAGGTCCACCTCGACGGCTACGATCAAACGAACGTCATCACCGGGAAAGGTCCGTCCAATCGCCACGAGATCTTCTACTTCGCCGAAGGTACGCTCGGCGCGGTCCGCTACAACGATTACAAGTACCGCTTCATCGACCAGCCCAACGGCTGGCTCGGCGGCACCGTTAAGGTCGACTGGCCGATCCTCGTTAACTTGCGGCTAGATCCGTTCGAAAGAACGGGCATATCCGGATCGCTCGCCTACTACAACTGGTTCGCGTACGAATTCTGGCGTTTCGTGCTCGTGCAAGAGGTCGTGGCCAAGGGGGCGCAGACCTTCGTCGAGTTCCCGCCGATGCAAAAGGGCGCGTCCTTTAACATGGAAGCCGTCAAAGCCCAGATTGAAAAGGCGATCGCTTCCCACAGCGGGAGTTAAGACCGGTTAAACACCGCACAATGCGCCGTCGCGCCGACAGCGACGCGGCGGCGCATTCCCAGGTAAAGGCGCCATGGCACTTCCGAAAATCTTAGCCCTGGTCATGATTATCTGCACGATGCTCGGTGCAGGCCTCGAAGTCGATTTCCAGCGCCTCCAAGCCACGCTCAAGGAGTACGGGCTGCTGGGTCGCGCGCTGCTGGCAAATTTCGTGCTCTTGCCGTTGTTTGCGTTCTTGCTCGTCCACTTTTTCAACGTGGGTGAGGATTTTTCGATCGGCATCCTCTTGATGTCGATGGCGCCCGGGGTTCCGTTTCTCGTCAATTCCGCCGGCCGCAAACAAGGGGGCAGCCTCGCGTTTTCGCTGGTGATTGCGTTCTTGTTCTCGGCACTTTCGGTGATCACCATACCGATAACCGCGTCGCTCGTGCTTCCGCCGGACGCCTTGGCCAACGTTCCGGCTTCGAAGTTTCTCACGACGCTCGTTTTGTTTCAGCTCATTCCGCTCGTAGCCGGTGCCCTCATCGGCCCGCGCCTACCGGCGCCGGTCGTAGCCAACCTCGCCAAGATCCTGCGGATCGTCTTTTTTGCGGCCGTCTTGGTTCTTCTGGTGCTCGTTTTTCCGAAAATCGTTTCGTCGCTCGCATCGGTCTACGGGTTTGGCCGGCTGCTCATCATCGCGGCGATTGCCCTCTTCGCCCTGGCAATCGGCTTTCTGCTCGGGGGACCCGATCGCCAGTACCGGCGCACGCTTTCGGTTGCTACCGAACTGCGGAACATCGGACTCTGTCTCCTTATCGGAACGGGCAGCTTCGCGGACACCCTGGTCGTACCGACGATCCTCTCGTACTTCATCGTCTCGTTCGTGTTAAGTCTGCCCATCCGCATCATCTACCAGCGGACGAGGGAGGCGGCAGCGGCGGCCTGAAGCGGACAGCGCAATGCAACCTTCGATCGTCAACTTCCCCCTCGACGCCCTCGGAACGATGGGCATCGTCAGCCTCATCGCGGCGACGACGAACGCCTTCAACGGCGCGCTGCTGGCGCGCCGTCCGGATCACTACCACCACTTCACCGTCGTGGGCGTGATCGCGCTAGCCTATGCGGGCGGAATCGGCGGGGGCGTGCTGCGCGACATCCTCGTCAACAAAATCCCCTCTCCGCTCGTGAACCCGTGGTATCTCATCTTCTGCCTCGCCGCGGCAATCCTCGCCTTGACGCTCGACTACTACAGCACGAAAGAATTTAAAGACGGTTTGTTCCAATTCATGACGGCCTTCACGCTTCCGTGGTACGCGATCGTCGGAGCGCAGACGGCGGTCGACGCGAAGCTGGGTTACGTCGCCGCGGTCCTGATCGGCGTGATCGCAACCACGGGCGGACGCTTCATCATCGACGTCGCCTGCAACGTCATTCCAAAACAACTCGTACGGGGCGAATTCTGGATGCTAACGGCCGCGGCAACGGCAGTGTTGTATCTTCTCCTGAACGAAACGTTCGGCTTATCGCAAGCGGTGGCCACCACGATTGCGGTCCTGTTCGGAGTCGGTTTCCGTCTAACGGCGCAGACGCTGGGCTGGGAAGAGTGGGAGCCCTGGGAACCTCAAGACACCGAGAGCCCGGAAAAAGCTCGCGCAACGCTCGGACAAGGCCTTGAGGCCGAGTTCGATCCGGCGAAGCGACGGCCTTCCTAGTACATCCGCGCAGCGATGGGCGATCCCGCAGTTGCGATCTCGCGCGTAAATTATGGAAGCTTCAGTCCACGTTTGATCGGATAGAGCAGAGACCAATTGAATCGAAGCGTATAGTTCGGCGAGCTCATGGTCCGAACGACGTTTCCGAAATACTGCACGCCGAGTTGCATCGGCTGATCCGCGAGCTTAAAGGTCTTCGTGACTCCGGTCCCGATGGGAACGTTCCACTTTCCCTGCTGCGGCGTCGCGTTGAAGTTGTCGGTAATCCCCGAACTGCCGACAAAGATCGCCCACGCATGCTTGAGGTTGTAATTTAAGAACGGCTGGATGAAAAACGTGCTGATGTCTGGTTTCGTCGGGTCTCCGCCGATCGACCACGACTGCGTCATCAAGACGCCCGTCACGATGTCGCCCGGCATGATCAATCCGACGATCGCGGGCCCGACGGCGTACTTCCCCGCGCTGAGTTGCGAAGGCGCTCCGGTCGGAAACAAGAACTGCGGGCCCGCTCCCCAGATGAGGTTTCCCGGCTTGGTCGGCGCGAAATAGAACTGCGGATTCAAGTCGCCGATGCCGAACGTGGCGCCGCATCCGAACGCGCTGGCACAAACCGAGGGGGGCGCTGACGACGGATTGTCGATGATCGGGATGATGGTCCGTGCGATCAAGTTCCATTGCGAATTGAGCACGATCGGGACGACTGGCTGCAGGTTTATGTTGTACTGCAACCGCTGGTAAGGGCCGACGCCGAAGTTGAAGTTGTTTTGGAAAGGAACGATCGCGATATTTCCAACCGGATTCTGCGAGGCTTTGATGATTTGCTCTTGGAGCTTTTGCAGCTCTTCCGGCGTCAAAGCGGTCTGATCGGACGGCGCGCCTAGAGGGACGGCGGGTGTCGGCAAGGCTCCGGGCGTTGCCGCCGCCGCGGGCGTCGCCGGCGCTACGGGCGGCGCGCTCTGAGCCAGCGCGGCGCCGGAGAGTAGCGGCACGAGCGCTAAACCGAGATAGACGGTAAGCGCAACGGCTCGCGCTTTGATATACCGTGCGGTTCTCATGAGCGAATCAAACCTTTCGTGAGCGCGAATAGCGCCCGGTCGCCGAAAGACGCCGGTCCGCCGCTGAAAATAGCGAGTTCTTCAGCACCGCCGCGACTTCCGGTGTTGGCCCGAATGCAGTGTGGCGCGTTTCGGAGCAGGACCTGAACGAACGGTACGATATCTGATAACCGCTCTAATTACGAGAGCGCAAACAGGAAGGATACTTCCGAGGAATCCGAGGCACACTATCGACACCGCATCGCTCCGCGATCTCCACCAAGTGCCGCACTATCTCAGCAATACCGAGATGGCGCTTCGGCTCGCGGTCGGAACGATCGCGGGCCTCGCGATCGGCCTGGAGCGGCAAATCCGGCACCGCGCGGCCGGCTTGCAGACGAGTTCGCTCGTCACCGTCGGCGCGACGCTGTATGCGACGATCGCCCCGTCCTTCGGTGCCGATAGCAACCTGCAAGTCATCGCGAACGTCGTGACCGGCGTCGGCTTTCTCGCCGGCGGCGTCATCCTCAAGGACGGAATGAGCGTCAGCGGACTGAACACCGCCGCGACGCTCTGGTCGGGCGCTGCCATCGGCGCGCTGGCCGGCATCGGTCTCTTTAACGAAGCCGCGCTCGGCGCGGTCGTCATCATCGGCTTGAATTTCTTCATGGGCCCGCTGGCAAACTTCATCGACCGGGACGTTGCGAAGGTCAGCCCTCCCGACGTACACGAAGTACCGGATCACGAGCAGTCCTGACGGCGGCCGGCCGTTGACGGCGCCACGCCGGCGCGACTGGGGTGAGAGCGCGGCACTGCTCGTCTGCGTTTTGCTTTTCAACGGCCTTCCGAACCGTTACACGATCGGCACGCCGATCGTTGGAGCGGTGCTTGGCATCGTCGTCGGCACCCTTTTCCTCCTCTCCGTCTACACGACGATCGTCGGCGAACGCAAGCTGACCCGCGGTGTGATGCTTGCGGCGGCCGTCATCATGGCTGGCGGTGTCGCGCTTTCCTTGAGCAAAATCGTTCACCTCGTCATCTACGAGGCGTCGAAGATCGACGGCGTACGCCTCATCGAAACCGCGGTGCTGATCTGGGTTTCGAACATCGTCGTCTTCGCGATCATCTACCACCTTCTCGGCGAGCGCCACTTTGTTTTTCCGCGACCGGAAGGGCAGCCGGCGAACCAACCGATGGCGTTTCTCGACTACATCTTCCTCTCGTTCACGACCGGGACGGCGTTCAGCCCGACCGATACTGCACCGCTCACGACCACGGCCCGGATGTACATGATGGTCGAGTCGCTCGTCTCGCTCGTCGTCATCGCGATCGCCGCGGCGCGGGCGATCAACGTTCTTTAGTAGTATCGCATACGAGGGATTTGCAGAGATCGCGATCGCCGACGAACGAACCTTGAGACACCCGCTCGAGCGAAGGTACTTCATCGCGTCGGTGATTCTTAACTTTACGCTGATGGCCGTTGCGATCGCTTTTCTGGTGCACGAGCCGGAGTGGCTGAAGGCTCACCCATTTTTCCAGAAGCAAGTCAGCGTCGCACGTTTTCTGGCGATCACGGCGCTCGTCGGAATACCGCTGCTCGTCTTGCGCCGAAACCAGCGTGAAGCATACATTCGGGGTAATTCCGTTCGGCTCTCGCGAGGTCAGTTTCCCAAGGTGTACGCAATCTTAGAAGAGCACTGCCGAAGGCTCGGAATGGCGAACGTGCCCGAGCTTTTCATAACGAACAGCACGATCAAGCCCTTCTCGCAGACGTACTCTTCTTGGCGGGAAAATTACATCGTGCTGCACCAGGCCATGTTCGACATCGACTACGAGAAAACGCTGGACGTGGTGGCCTTCACGCTGGGCCACGAATTGGGGGCGATTCGTCTCGGTCACACCGCAGTCTGGAACGAAATGCTCCTCACCTACGTGTCGGCGGTCAGATGGCTCAAGAGCCCGCTCAACAGGGTTCGCGTGTTTTCGCGCGACCGCTACGGAGCTCACCTCGCACCCGGAGGTTTCCGAGGGCTGCTCATTCATGCGGCGGGCCGGCGCTTGATGGACGACGTCAACATCGAAGAATACCTCGAGCAGGCGCGCAAGTACGGCGGAGTCTGGTCGGGCGTCAATACGTTTGTGGAACCCGTCCCGCAGGTTCTCGTCCGGATGCAACAACTGCGGGCGGCGGGCTTTCGGTACGAGCCACCCCAGCCCTGATTAGTCGGCGGTCCAATCGAGCATCGTTTCCCACTCGTTCGGCGCGAACTCCGTCTTGGCTTTGATCGCTTCGACGTAACGCCGTTTCCCCGCGCGGTTGCCTTTGCCGATCATCACCACGCCGGCGAGCCGGTTCGCAAAAAAGAACAGGGCGCGATAGTGCTTCTTCTCGCGGTCGATCTTGCGCACCATCTCGAGGTCTTCGCGATATTCGGGGGAGATGCCGAACTGAGTGATCGTCTGCTCGGTGAAGAGCTTCGAAGAGTATTCCGGCACGTCGTGGTAGCGCTGATCGCCCCCCGCCATGTTGATCGCGGCGACCTTGCCGTGCGCGCCGGCGTTGTTCCAGGTTCCGAGCCGATAGTTCATTTCAGCGACGGGGTCGTAGAACTCGGCCGCGTCACCGCCGGCGAAGATTCCCTTGACGTTCGTCTCGAGGCGGTCGTCGCAGACGATCCCGGTCTTCGTCTCGATCCCGGTACCCTCGAGCAATTCCATGTTGATCGTGAGCCCGAGACCGACGCCGACGCAGTCGGCGGGAATCTCGAGGCCGCCCGTGGTGACGACTTTCGTGACGGCGCCATTCGCGCGCACGAACTCGCGCACTTCTTCACCGTAGTGCACGTGCACGCCGTCCTGACGCGCCGCGTCGTCGATCATCTCGCCCGCAATCTCGTCGAGCATGCGCCGCAGGAAGCGCGGACCGCGCAAGAGCCAGTGCGTCTCCGCGCCGCGCGAGGCGAAGGCCTCGGCCAACTCGTAGGCGATGAACGAACCGCCGACGGCGACCGCCGACTTGGCGCTTTCGAGCTGCTGCGAGATCGCCTTGGTGTCGTCCATGTACTGAAAGTTGAAGACGTTCTCGGCGCCGTCGGCACCGGGCGCCGTACTCGGATTGGGGCGGCCGCCGGTCGCCACGAACAGCGCGTCGAACGGGTACCCCGTCGCGCCGGCGTACGCCACTTTCTCCACCGCATCGATCCGGTCGATGCGGGTCCGCAGGTGCAGGCCGATCGCGTGCTTCTCGTGCCAGGCGTCGTCCCGCATGATGACCTTGGCCTCGGTGACCTGCTTGCGCAGGAGCGGCGGCAGCGCGATGCGGTTGTAGAGGGGGTAGGGCTCGTCGGTGAAGAGCGCGATGCTGCAGGCCGGGTCGGCCTTCCGGAGTTGCTCGGCGGCGGTCGTGCCGGCAAACCCGTTGCCGACGATCACGTATTTGCGGTCGCTCACAGTCCTCTGGTTGTCCCGAAAGTGCCCTCCGCCCGGTGGGGAAGGGACCCGGGTTCATGGAAAAAGCCGCTGGCGATGGAAGTGCGCCTTGTTCAGCTCCTAGGGTCATTCATCACGACGTCCAGCGCGTACACCTTGGCGCGCCTGGAGTTCGCCATGCGGCACCCGGAGACGTCCGCACCTCCGCTCATCCGCCGTTTATCGGACGCTTCGGAAGCCACCTTGCGGGCCGAGTGGGAAGAAGTCGAACGGCAGGTCGATTCGGCGCGCCGTTACGTGCGGGAGCAGGACGATTCGCGCGGGAAGCGCGCGGTATACGACCCGTCCTTCGGATGGCTGCAGCGAACGACCCGGGAGCTCGAGCAATACGCACGAGCGGTCCGCTGGGTTCTGACGGTCAACGACGGACGAACGGGGGAGATCTGATGAGCACCGATTGGAATGCAGCCGTCGAACAGTTGCTCGCGCAAGGCCGCGATTTTCAAAAGCAGATGGCCGACGCGATGAACCGCACGGCCGAAGACGTCAAGCCGCAGCTTCACGAGGCGGTGCGCCAAGCCCAAGAACTGCAGGCGACGCTGAGCAAGCACGCCGTCGAAACGGGCGGCATCGCCTCCGCCCAAGCGCAGACCGCGCTCGGGCACCTCAACGAGTTCGTCAAGATCGGCGCCAGCGCTGCGCGCGAGTCGGCGGAGCAAGCGCGGGCGACCGCCGCGCAGATGGCGGATCAGGCCCGCCGAATGGTCGAAGCCGCCAGCGCGGCCGCGGCCGCCGAAGCCAAAAAGCCCTAGGCCGAGGCCGCGAGCGGCAGGCTCAGCGCGCCAGCGATTCTGATGCGGCCACGCTGGCCGCCGGTTCCGGCAGGGGTTCTTCCGGGCTGAGCTTCGCGAAGCGGTCGAGCGCGCGCGGCCAATCGGCGAGCAGCGCCGCCGCGCGGCTGGAGCCGGTCGCTTCGGCATAGCGTCGCAGCAGAGCGTGGAGCCGGGCGACGTCCGGGTCGTCGGGCCGGCATACGCTGAGGCGGCAGGTCGTCGGACCCAGCGAAATGCCCGGTTCGGCTGGATCGAAGCGCTCGTCGCCCGTTGCGACGAACACGACCCCGCCGCTCATTCCGCTGGCGAAATTCTTTCCCGCCGGACCGAGCAGCGCCACGAGGCCGGCGGTCATGTACTCGCAGCAGTGATCGCCCGCGCCCTCGGCCACGAGGTCCGCGCCGCTGTTGCGCACCCCAAAACGCTCGCCGGCGCTGCCGCGCACGAAGCCTTCGCCGCCGCGTGCGCCGTAGAAACACGCGTTGCCGGCGACCGGTTCCACGCGCTCGCCGAAGCCGCGCACGGTGACGCGGCCGCCTTCCATGCTCTTGCCAACGTAGTCGTTCGCGTCGCCCTCGAGGTCGAGCGACATACCGTCCGTCAAGAACGCTCCAAAACTCTGCCCGGCCGAACCGCGATAGCGAACCTCGACGCGTTCGACCGGTTTGTCCTCGCTCCGTCGCACCACGATCTCGTTCGCGATGCGCGCGCCGACGGCGCGATCGGCGGGACGAATCGGCAGCGTGGGCGTCTCGCGCTGGCGCGCGACCCAGGGCCGCGCGACCAAATCGTCGAGGTGCGTCGGTTCGAGCGCCGGGCGGCGCGGCGTCTCGGCGCGTTCGGGCAAGCGCAAGATCGCGCTGAGATCGACGTCCTGCAAGCGTGGATCGTCGAGCGTGCGGCGACGGAGGAGATCCGAGCGGCCGTGCAGCTCTTCGAGGGTCCGCGCGCCGAGTGCGGCCATGCGGCGTCGCACGTCGCGCGCGACGAACTCGAGGAAAGCGACGGCCTCCTCGACGGTCCCGGCGAATTTCGCGCGCAACTTGGGGTCTTGACTCGCGATGCCGACCGGACACGTATTCTTGTGGCACTGGCGCGCGTAGATGCAGCCGAGCGCGACGAGCAGCGCGCTGCCGAAACCGCAGGCGTCGGCGCCGAGCAGCGTCGCGATGATCACGTCGCGCCCGCTCTTGAAGCCGCCGTCGACGCGCAACTTGACGCGCGAGCGCAATCCGTTCGCGAGCAGCGCGTGGTGCGTTTCGACGAGACCGATCTCCCACGGCAAGCCGGCATGTTTGATCGACGAGAGCGGCGAGGCGCCCGTTCCGCCGTCGTGTCCGCTGATATGGATCACGTCGGCATCGGCTTTGGCGACGCCGCTCGCGACGTAGCCGATCCCCGACTGCGCGACCAGCTTCACCGCGATGCGCGCGTGCGGCGCGGCGCGGCGCAGGTCGTAGATCAATTCGGCCAGGTCCTCGATCGAGTAGATGTCGTGGTGCGGCGGCGGCGAGATCAGCGCTTGCCCCACCGATGCGCCGCGCAATTCCGCAATTTCTGCGGTCACCTTGAAGCCCGGAATCTGGCCACCTTCGCCGGGCTTCGAACCCTGCGCCATCTTGATCTCGACTTCGTCCGCGCTCGCCAGGTACGTCGCGCCCACGCCGAAGCGCGCCGACGCGACCTGCTTGATGCGGCTGCGGCCGCGGTCGACCTGGCGGTCGTAGCGGTACGGATGCTCGCCGCCTTCGCCCGAGTTGCTGCGCGCGCCGATCTTGTTGGTGGCGCGCGCGATGACCGCATGGACTTCGGAAGCGAGCGCGCCGTGGGACATCGCCGCGGTCACGAAGCGCTCGACGATCGAGGGGATCGGTTCGACTTCCTCGAGCGGGATCGGATCGCGCAACGGCATCGCTTGCAACAGGTCCCGGAGCGTGACCGGCGCGCGTTCTTCCATCGCGTCCGAAAGCTTTTCGAAGGCTGCGTAATCGCCGTGCATCGCGCTGGCGCGCAGCGTCTTGATGACGTTCGGATCGAAGGCGTGACGCACGCCCTCGCGCCGGAAACGGAACAGCCCGCGGTCCGGCAAAGGATTCTCCGGTTTGCGCGATTCGGCGAACCAAGCACGCACGTCGTCTTCGAGTTCGGCGAAACCGACGGCCGGCACGTGGGCCGCCATCCCGGGAAAGCACAGCTCGACGACATCCTGGCGCAGTCCGATCGATTCGAAGGTCTGCGCCCCGACGTACGAGCGCAGCGTACAGATGCCGAGTTTGGCAAGAATCTTGAGCAGGCCGGCGCGCAGGCCCGTGACGTAGGCCGTGCCGCTGCCCGCGCGAACGGCGGCGCGCAGGCTCAGCCAGGGCGTAACCACGTTCGCGCCGGCACCGATCAGCGCGGCGATCGCGTGGGCGTCGCGCGCGTAACCGTCGGCCACCGCGAGCGAGGCCTGCATGCGCAAGCCGCGCTGCACCAGGCGCTGGTGAATCGCGCCGGCCGCGAGTAAGGCCGGGACCATGGCCGCGTCGCGCCGGTCGTCGAGCACGAGCAGCGACGATCCGTCCCGCACCGCATGCTCGGCCTCGTCGCACAGGCCGAGCAGACGCTCGTGCAGCGAGCCTTCGCCCAGTTCCAGCGCGAGCGCTTGCTGCCGCAGGCGCGCGTCGAAGCGCAGCGCGTCGAAGTCGAGCTCGGAAAGCACGGCGCTCTCAAGCTTCACGGCCGAATACGCGCCGGGAACGTCGCCGTTGATGTCGCCCGATCCTACCCAGGCGCGCATATCGAAAACCAGCGCCTCGCGCAGCGGATCGATCGGCGGGTTCGTCACCTGCGCAAAACGTTCGCGCAGGTATTCGGCGACGGGCGCGCGCCGTTCGAAAAACGCCGGCGTCGCGTCGTCGCCCATCGAGAGCGTCGGCTCGGCCGCACTCGCGAGGATGCCGACGACGTCTTTCAGCTCCTCGCGCGTCGCGCCGAAGCGGTGCAGGTGCGCGTCGAGATCGTGCTCCGGTCCCGACTCGACCCGGTCGTGCAGCGGAAAGCTCCAGGTTTCGACGACCTCGCGGAAGTCGGCTTGCGCGCGGCGCTCGTTACGGAACTGCTCGGTCTCGACGACTTCTCCCGAGGCGAAGCGCACGATCAGGCGGCCGCCGGGCCCGAGGCGTCCGCGGCGCACGATCGGGTCGCCGCCGAAATCGACGATCCCGGCTTCGGAGGCAACGAGCACCTTGTTGCCGGCCGTCCGGCTCCAGCGCAGCGGACGCAGGCCGGCGCGGTCGAGTGCGGCGCCGATCGTATCGCCGTCGGCGAACACGATCGCGGCCGGACCGTCCCACGGCTCGACCGTCGGCACGTGCGCGTCGTAGTACGCGCGCAAGCGCGCGTCGCCGCGTTCGATCGCGGGCGCGAGCAGTAAATCGACCGCTTCGTCGACCCGGTAACCGGCGCCGACCATCGCGTCGACCGCGGTGTTGAAGTCGTACGAATCGCTCGCGCCCTTGAGCGTCTTGATACCGCGCGCCTCGAGCCAAGCGCGGTTGCCGGTGATCGTGTTGATCTCGCCGTTGTGCGCGACGTGCCGGAAGGGTTGCACGAGCCGCCACGACGGCGCGGTATTCGTCGAGAAACGCTGATGGAAGAGCGCGAAGCGCGAGGCGAACAGCTCGTCGCGCAAGTCGTCGAAATACGCGCCCAGCTCGTCCGACGAGAGCAGCGCCTTATAAACGACCGACGTCGACGAGCACGACAACAGGGAGACGCTCGGGCCGAACTCGCGCAGCCCCTTCTCGATCGAGCGCGCGGCGGCACGCATCCGCTCGCGCACGTTGCCGGGACCCATGTCGACGATCAGCTGCTCGAACGACGGGCGCATCGCGAGGGCTTGCACGCCGAGGATCTCGTCGTGAACGGGCGGCGTGCGCCAACGCAACGGGGTGACGTCGACCGCGTGCACGCGCGCCTCGATGGCGGCGCGCGCCGAGGCTGCGGCGTCGGGTTCGCGCGGCAAGAACAGACAGATCGCAGCCAGGTGGCGCGAGGCGGCCTGCAGGCTGACTTTCGAAAGCTCGCGCGCGAGCAAATTGCGCGGCGTTTCGCACAGGATGCCCGCCCCGTCCCCGGTGCGCCCGTCGGCCGCGCGCGCACCGCGATGCATCATCGCGCCGGCCGCTTCGAGCGCGAGTTTCACCGTACCGTGCGACGCCGGCCCGCCGAGGTCGGCCAGGAAGCCGACACCGCAGGCGTCGTGCTCCTCGGGGAGAGGCCACATTGAACTTAGATTCTAGGCCCGATCGGCGCGCGCGTCATTCGCCATTCGCTGCACGCTCTTGGACATTGGTTGAACGGGACGCGCGACTTTTGTCCCTTTGACGCACCATGCGGAAGCGAGTTTCCTAACGGCGCCTGTTCTATGAAACCGGCCACCACAAACCGGGGGCCGCTAGAGCTCCGTTTTCGGCGGCCGAATGGGCTCGCTGATCTTCTCGTCGAGCGCGAGCACGATCTTACCGCGCGCTTTGCGACGCGCGAGTTCGACGTAGGCGTCGCGCACCTGCGCGAAGGGATAGATCGCGGTCAGCGGCATGCCGATCTCGCCCCACGCGACCAGGTTCGCGACGGACTCGAGGGTTTCGCGCGACGCGGCCTCCGCCGAACCGTCCGCCTTGACGCCGTACTTTTGCGCAGCCGCAAAATCGATGATGGTTTCGATGCGCTCGGACGCAACGCCGAGCGACACGGCGAGCTCGACGTATCCACCGCCGAAGAGGTCGATGAAGGCGTCGAGACCTTTTGGTACGAGTGCCTGCAGCCGCGCCGCGAGTCCCTCGCCGTACGCGACGGGTTCGACGCCGACCGAACGCAAAAATTCAGCGCTTTCGCCGCTCGCGATACCGAGGACGCGGGCTCCGGAACGCCGCGCGAGCTGGACCGCAAGCGATCCGACGCCGCCCGCGGCGCCGCTCACCGCGACCACGTCGCCCGGTTTCAACGTTACGGCGCGCACCGCCGCAACGGCGGTCGTCGCGACGACGAACAAGCTTCCGGCCCGATACCAATCGAGCGGCGGCGGCTTACGGATGAGGCGCGACGCGCTCGTCGTGACGTACTCCGCTTGAGCGGAGCGCCGCTCCGTCCAGCCGAGCACTTCGTCCCCGAGCGCAAGCTCCGCAACACCGGCTCCCACCGCATCGATGCGTCCCGCAAAGTCCGTGCCTTGACCGAACGGGAAGTCCATCGGAAAGCGCTCTTTGAGCAACCCTTCGCGAATCGAGATCTCGCCCGGGTTTGTGCCGGCCGCGACGACGCGCACCAGCGCCTCGCCTTGATCCGGGTCGGGCTTTGCGACGTCGACGATCCGGAGTTGGTCGACTCCACCGTATGCGGAGAGTTGCACGGCCTTCACGACGACGCGTTTCTTCGACGTGCAAATGGACCCTTCGCGGTACCGATGACCGAAAAATCGGGAACGGTGCCGACTCCCGGCTCGCGCGCGCCGCTTGCCATCGAACGCCCGGCGCCTGGCACGAACGTGAAGCGCTAGGGCTGTGACGCGCCGCGGTTCGGGCTAGGAACAACAAACGGAGCCGGCGTCGGCGGAGGGCCTGGCGGCGTTGAGGGCAGGTCGTGGGGAATTGTCACGACGTTCGCCGGGTCGTTCCACTTGGTGTAGGTTAAGACGAGGAGCATGCCCATGTCGGGCATCGTCATGCTACAAGCCTTGAGCAGAAAGGTTGTTTTGTCGTAGGTGCATCGTATCGAGGACGCGAGAAACGGCCCGGGCGGCGTCGGGGTCGACGGAAACAAAAAGGACCCGACCGCGACGCCGGCTTCGAGTCGATCCGGAAGCAATTTGACCCCGGGATTGCGTCGCAGCAAGAGATTCGTCGCGGGGTCGAGGGATGGACCCGACGACCTGTAGGCCGACCACGCGTTGCCGCTGTCTCGCCGGTAGACGACGGAGCCATTGAAGAGCGTCTCGCTCGTGCCGTCGTCCGTGGACATCACGCTGTACTGGAGATTCGGAAGTACGACCACGGTCTCGCCCGTCACTTTCGTCGTCCGTCCATTCACCGTGCCGCTCGAGCCGCGTATTTCGACCGCGAACGAGGTGACCTTGGACATCGTCGCCTGCAAGCGGGCGAGCGTGCTGTCCACGTCTTCAGCGCGTGCGCCTCTTGGCAACAAGAGAGACAAGCCGACCAAAACGACCGCCACGTTCCGCCACCAATTGCGGCGAGCCGGGCTGCGGGGCAACGCCTAGGACCGCAACCCGAGCGCGACCATCATCTTATAGCCGACGTCCAGCGCGCGCTCGTCGATGTCGAAACGCGCGTTGTGGTGCGGGAACGCGGTCGACTCGCCGCCGCGGGCGCCGACCACAAAGTAGGCGCCCGGGCGCTGTTCCTGCATGAACGACATGTCCTCGGCCCACATGATGATGTCGTGCTCGACCACGTTCTCCGGGCCGAGCACCTCGCGCCCGACCTCGCGCACGAGGTCGTTCATCGTCGCGGTCGTTGACGGTCGGCGGATACGACCAGTGATAGCGCAAGTCGTAGTCGACGCGCATCGCCTCACCCAGGCCTTTGAGGATCCGTTCGAGACGCACCGGCATACTCGCGCGCACCTCGGGGTCGAAGCAGCGCACCGTGCCCATCATCGTCGCTTCGTCCGGGATGACGTTGAAGGTCGTGCCGGCCTGGAACTTCCCGACGGTGAAAACCGCCGGATCTTTCGGCGCGATCTCGCGGCTGACGATCGTTTGCAGCATCGTCACGAAGTAGGCGCCGGCGACGACCGGATCGACGGCCATCTGCGGCATCGCGCCGTGCCCGCCTTTGCCTTTGATCGTCAAGAAATATTCGTCGGCCGAGGCGAAGAAAGCGCCGTCGCGCACGCCGATCTTGCCGACCTCGAGACCGCTGTAGAGGTGCAGCGCGAAGGTCCGATCGACGTGCGGATTCTCGAGCGCGCCGTCTTCGATCATCAAGCGGTTTCCGGCGCTGCCTTCTTCGCCCGGCTGGAAACAAAAGACCAGCGTACCGGGAACTTCGGCACGCCGCTCGCAGAGCGTACGCGCTGCCGCTAACAGGATCGCGACGTGACCGTCGTGGCCGCAGGCGTGCATCACCCCAGGGCGCTCCGAGGCGTACGGGGCCTCGACGAGTTCGGTGATCGGCAGCGCGTCCATGTCGGCCCGCAGCAGCGTGACCGGGCCGGGTTTGCCGCCTTGCAGCGTCCCAAGCACGCCCGTTTGGCCGACGCCGGTGCGCAGTGCGTCGAGCGGCAGCTTGCGCAATTCGTCGGCAACGAAGGCCGCCGTCTCGTGCTCGAGCATCGACAGCTCGGGCTTGCGGTGCAGTTCGCGCCGAACCCGGATGAGGTCGTCCGTCGGCACTTTTTCGATCGCGATCATGGCTGGCACTTCAACGGTCGGGCGAGCGCACCCGCCGCTACTTCGGAGCCTGCGGGAACTGGTAGTTGGCGTATGTCGCGGCGCCTTCCGCGCTGATCGTGAAGAGCACGAGGTGCGCCGTCGCGCCGGCCTCGCCGCTCGCGACCAGCCAGTACGGACCGGCTTCCGCGTACTCGACCGTCAGCAAGAATGGAACGCTGAGGATCCCCGCGTGCTCGACTTCGTGCGCCACGACGCGGCGCACGTCGAAACTCGCCGTATCGATCCATACGTCGCGAACGGGGTAACGTTCCGCATCGCCGCGCGGCGCGAAGTGGAGGTGGTACGCGCTGTGGCCGCGGACCGATTCGATTCCCGCGAAGCTCACTTCATACGGATAGCGCGTGGTGGCGCGTTCGACGGCGAGGGTTTGAATCGGCCGCGCGTCGGACGGGTCTTGCGTTCCGGCTCGCACCCGGGGGACCAGGCCGAAGGTTTCGTCGGGGAAGAGACGCTGCCGTTCGGCGTGGACCCCCATCGGTTCGCTGCCCGAAGCCGACAGGACGCGCGCCGCGTACGAACGATCGCCCGCGTCGTACTGCACGTGAAGGTCTCGCGTGAACTCACGGTTTTTCCGCGTACCGCGGAAGTTCAAGTCGTACGCGATGAAGGCCGGCGTCGGGCGCGCGTTCCAAACGCCGAGCGCGTGCTGCAAGATCTCCATCGGCGGCGGCGCGTCCTGCGCGCTCGCGGCCGGGCTCCCGCTCAAGAGCGCACCCGTCAGCGCGAGCGCCAGCCCTACGGTCCTTTTCACCGTGAGGATATTCTCGAGCGCACCGGCCAAAACCCTAATTTGGAACTCCTCACTCGCCCGGCGAATCATACGGCACATGAACCTCGCGATTGCTCTTCCCGGAGGACGCCGTTGAGCGGCAAAGTCTTGTCGGTCAATGTCGCGGACGTGCGCACCGTGCAATACCACGGGCAAGCCATCGCGACCGGAATCTTCAAGCAACCGGTCGAGGGGCGCGTGCCGATCCGGGGCGCCAGTCTGGGCGACGACCGGCAGGCCGATCTCGAAAGCCACGGCGGCCCGCTGCGCGCCTTATACGCCTATGCGGACGAAGACTACCGCTGGTGGAGCGAGTCGCTGGACCGCCCGCTCGCACCGGGCAAGTTCGGCGAGAACCTCACGCTCGGCGGCATCGACGTCAGCGGCGCGCTGGTCGGCGAGCGCTGGCGCGTCGGCACGGCGCTCCTGCAAGTCACCTCGCCCCGAGTACCCTGCTACAAGCTCGCGATGACGATGGACGATCCGGCTTTCGTCAAGCGTTTTGCGCAGGCGCTGCGGCCCGGCGCGTACCTCGCGATCGTCGAAGCGGGCGATGTCGCAGCCGGCGACGCAGTGAAGGTAAGCGCGAAGCCGGATCACCGCTTGACGCTCGCGGAGATGGCGCGCATCTATTTCTTCGAGCGCGAACGGATTCGCGAGATGCTCGTTCCCGAGTTGCCCCCTTATTGGCGAGACTGGGTGCTCGCCCAAGCTGCCGGGTAGCGCGGTTTTCGCATCCCGAAAGGAAATACGGACCGCGGCCCGCGAGTATTACGGGTTTCCCACCGGTAAGGAGGTCCGATGGCCAAAGTGGTCCAGTCGCCGCAACTCGAGCGACACGGCCTCAGCGACGATCAGCTGTTGGCGATGCTGCGGCTGATGCACTTGCAACGCACGCTCGACAATCGCGGCTTCCAGCTCAACCGTCAAGGCAAGATTCCGTTCGCGACGGGGAGCGAGGGCCACGAGGCGCATTCACGCCGGCGCAGCGCAGGCGTTCGCGCGCGGGAAAGACATCCTCGCTCCGTACTACCGCGACGTTGGCTTGGTCGTCGGCGTCGGACTCGATCCGCTCGACGATCCTGCTCTCGCTGTTCGCGCGCGCCGCGGACCGTTCCGGCGGCCGGCAGTTTCCCAATCACTTCATCGAATCGCGCCATCGGCGTCATGTCGATCAGCTCGATCATCGCCGCCCAGTGCCGCACGCGGTCGGAGCGGCGTACGCCATGAAGTACCGTGAGCGAAGCGGGCCGCGCGGTGCTCTGCACCTTCGGCGACGGCTCGACGAGCGAGGGCGAGTGGCACGAGTCGATCAACTTTGCCGCCGTGCACAAGCTGCCCGTCGTGTTCCTTGTGCGAAAACAACGAGTGGGCGATCTCCACGCCGCGCGTGCACCAGATGGCGATCGAGTCGATCGTGCAGAAGCGCGCCGCCGGCTACGGCCTGCCCGGGATCAAGGCTTCGACGGGTCGGACCCGATCGCCACCTACGCTGCAGTCAAAAGGCGCTCGACCGGGCGCGCACCGGCGGCGGCCCGACGCTGGTCGAAGCGACCTGTTATCGCTTCCTCGTCACACTCCACCGACGACGACGACATGCACGTACCGGACGCGCGAGGAGATCGAGCAGCATCGCAATCAGGATCCGGTGCCGCGCTTCGAGCGGCTGCTGCTCGAGACCGGCATCATCGACGACGCGGCTTTGCGCCGATGCTCAAGCGCGACGTCTTGCGCGAAGTCAACGAAGCGACCGACCGCGCCGAAGCGATGCCCTACCCGACCGGCGCCGATCTCTACACCCACGTCCACGAAGGGCCTGGCAGCCATGGCAGTAGCTTCACCGCAGAGCGACCACGCTGAACAACGTCGAGGCGGTGCGCGCAGACGCTGTACGAGGCGCTGAAGCGACGATCCGAACGTCGTCATCCTCGGCGAAGACGTCGGCGCTCGCGGCAACGTCTTCCTGATCACGAAGGGCTTCATCGACGAGTTCGGGGCCGAACGCATCATCGACACGCCGCTGGCCGAAGCCTCGATCGTCGGCGTCGCAGTCGGCATGGCGATGGAGGGCTTGCGTCCGATCGCCGAGATCCAGTTCGCCGACTTCATCTATCCGGCGTTCAACCAGATCGTCGGCGAAGCGGCCAAAACGCGATATCGCTCGGCAACGGCGACTACACCTGTCCGCTCGTCATCCGCACGCCGTACGGCGGCGGCGTGCGCGGCGCGCTCTCGCACTCGGTTTCGATCGAAGCGCTCTTCTATCACGTGCCGGGCTTGAAAATCGTCGCGCCCTCGTTCCCGGCCGACATCAAAGGCCTGCTTGACTGCCGCGATCGACGATCCCGATCCGGTGCTCTTCCTCGAACATAAGAAGACGTACCGGCTCATCAAAGGCGAGGTCCCGAACGGCCACTACACGATTCCGATCGGCAAGGCCGACGTCAAGCGCGAAGGGACGCAGCTGACCGTCGTCTCGTACGGCCTCTACGTGCATTAGGCGCTCGAGGCGGCGGAGCAAGCTCGCAGCCGAGGGTCTTTCGGTCGAAGTGATCGACCTGCGCTCGATCCGCCCGATGGATCGGACCACGATCCTGGCCAGCGTCGAGAAAACGCGCAAGCTGCTGATCGTCCACGAAGACAACAAGTTCGGCGGCATCGGCGCCGAGATTAGCGCGATGGTCGTCGAGGACGCGCTTCTTCGATCTCGACGCGCCGATCCGGCGCCTGTGCGGCCCCGACGTGCCGGCGATGGGCTACGCGCAACCGCTCGAGGAAGAGTTCATGATCTCCCACCGCGCGCATGGCCGACGCGATGCGCGAAATGGTCGCAGTTCTGATGGCAACGACGATCACGATGCCGCAGCTGGGTGAAACCGTCACCGAAGGGACGGTCGCGCAGTGGCTCAAGAAAGTCGGCGACAGCGTCGAGAAGTACGAAGCGTTCGTCGAGGTCTCGACCGACAAAGTCAACGCCGAAGTTCCCGTCGCCGGTGAGCGGCGTCATTCGCGAATTGATCGTCAAAGAAGGCGAGACGGTACCGACCGGCGCCGCCGATCGCCATCATCGACGAGGTCGGAGCGGCCACCGGCGTCACCGAAAGCGCACCGCCGCCGCAGACGGCGCAAGCGCCGCAGCCCGCACAGGCTGCGCCGGCGACGCCTCCGCCGTACCATCCGCCGCCGCGCGCGTCGCAACCCTCGCTCGACGCGCGCGAAGTCGTCTTGCGCCGGGAAGCCGACCGGCACGGCGCCGACGAACCCGTTCCGGGGCACTCGTTCGTTCCGTCCAACGGCGCACCGCGCCACGGAACGGAGCCGTCAACGCGCCCGAGATTCTGCGCCGCGTCTCGCCGGCCGTGCGGCGCTTGGCGCGCGAACATCACGTCGACCTGAGCGCGCTGCGCGGCACCGGCGCGAGCGGACGCATTACGGCGACCGACGTGCTCGCGGCTGCCGGCCGCGAAGGCCCGGCCTCCGTCGCAGCCGCGACGATCATGCTCGAACCCGAGCCTGCGGCAGCTGCGGCGCCTGCCACGCCGCGCAGCAGCGCGCCGGCCGGAAAACCGAGCTACGGCAGCGCCGCGCCGGGCGACCTCATCCCGCTGACGCAAGCCCGCAAGATCATCGCACAGCGCATGCTGGAATCGAAGCGCAACGCACCCCACGCGTGGACGATGGTCGAAGTCGACGTGACCAAGCTCTGGGCCTGGCGCTCGGCCGAGAAAGAGAAGTTCCAGCGCGAGAAAGGCTACGCCCTGACGCTGCTGCCTTTCTTCGTACACGCCGTCGTGCAGTCGCTGCGCGCCTTTCCGCTGATGAACGCGCGCTTCACCGACGAAGGCATCGCGGTCAATAAAGAGATCAACGTCGGTCTCGCGGTAGCGCTCGACAGCAACCTCATCGTCCCGGTGATTCGCAACGCCGACGAGTACTCGATCGGCGGCTTAGCCGTAGCCGCCGGCAAGCTCATCGAAAGGGCGCGCGCCGGAAAACTCGGGGCCGACGATTTGAGCGGCGGAACGTTCACCGTGAACAACACGGGCGCCAACGGCTCGATCATGTCGGCGCCGATCATCAACGGCGGCCAAGCCGGAATCGTCACGATGGAGGCCGTCGTCAAGCGGCCGGTCGTCACGGCCGACGATGCGATCGCGGTGCGTTCGATGATGAACGTGTGCTTGTCGCTCGACCACCGGGTCGTCGATGGGGCGATCGCGAGCGGGTTCCTCGTCGACCTCAAGAAGCGCCTGGAGGCGATGGCGCGCGGCGGGGTACTCTAACGCAGATTCGAAAGCTGTTCCGCTTCGAAGCGGCGCACGTGCTCCCGCATCATCCCGGAAAGTGCAGCCGCCTGCACGGTCACTCGTACCGCTTCGAAGTTGCCGTCGAAGGCGCGTTGCAGCTCGAGGGGCCGGCGCGCGGGATGGTCCTCGACTTCGACGAGATTTCGCGCATCGTGCGGCCGGCCGTCGTCGAGCGGCTCGACCATTCGTCGCTCAACGACGTGTTGCCGAACCCGACCGCCGAACACATCGCCCTGTGGATCTGGAACGAGCTCGCACCGCGTGTAGCCGGGCTGTGCGAAATCGTCGTCTGGGAGACGCCGACCGCCTGCGCGGTGGTGCGCGAGGGAGATGCTCGGAGTCGCTGAGCTGTTCTACAGCGTGCAAGGCGAAGGAACGTGGACCGGCACGCCGGCCGTGTTCGTGCGCCTCGCGGGCTGCAACCTCAATTGCCGCTTCTGCGATACGGACTACTCCTTGCGCTCGTTTGCAACGCCCGCGCAGCTCGTCGCACGCGTGCGCGAGTTGGGCGGCGACTGCCCGATGGTCGTGCTCACCGGCGGCGAGCCGCTGGCGCAGACGGAAAGCTCGGCCTTGATCGCCTCGCTGCAAGCGGACGGCCGGCGGGTCCACATCGAGTCGAACGGAACGATTCCCGTCGCGCTCCCGGACGGCGTGTGGCTGACCGTGTCGCCCAAAGAGCGCCTCCATCCGGCGATGGCGGCGCGCGCCGACGAGGTCAAACTCATTGTCGACGGACGGGTTCCGCACGAGTGGCTGGAGGCGTTCGGCGACCGTCCCGTGACGGTATTTCTCCAACCCGAGGGGAACAAACCGGCGAACGTCGCTTTGGCGCTCGCGGCCGCGCAAGCCGCTCCGGCTCGCTACCGGCTGTCGCTGCAGACGCACAAGTTCATCGGCGTTCGTTAGGAACTGCACCGTGCTCGATCTTCCGCTCTTGGCCGAATACGCCACGTACCACCGCGACAAACGCAACCTCGTTTGTCACGAAATCGGGATCCCGCTGATCGTGCTGGCGCTCGTCGCGCTCGCGCGGCTCGCGCATTTCGGTCCGCTCGATCTCGCGATGGTGCTGATCGCCGCCGTCTCCCTCTACTACGTCCGGCTGGCCGGCGCGGCGGCGCTGGGCGCCGTGCTCGCGCTAGTCGTCACGTATTTCGTCTCGCTGCTCGTGAGCTGGCCGGTTGCGATCGGTCTGTTCGTCGTGGGCTGGATCTTCCAATTCGTCGGACATGCGTACGAAGGCAAAAGTCCCGCCTTCCTGACCAACATCCAGCATCTGCTGATCGGTCCGCTCTGGATCGTGGCCCTGCTGCAAGCGCGGCTGGCGCCGCGGCGCGCGCACAACGATTGATTCTCGTGGTCTGCGCGTTGGCCGCCGAGCTGCACGGCCTTGCGGCGCGCGGCGGCATCGAAGTCTTCACCTGCGGCGTCGGCCCGGTCGAAGCAGCCGCAACGGTTGCGCGTAAGCTTGCCGGGGGCGGCTACGCCGCAGTCGTCAACGCCGGCATCGCGGGCGCATTTCCGGGACGCGCTCGCGTCGGCGACGCGATGCTCGTGCGCGAGGAAGTGCTGGCCGACTTCGGGCTCGAAGGCGGCGGCGAGTTTACGCTGCCCGGCGGCGCGCAGCTCGTCGAGCGCAGCTTCTCCGACGCAGCACTCCTAGAACGTTGCGCGGCGACCGGCCTTCCGCAAGGTCGCGGCCTCACCGTCAGCGCCGTGACCGCGACGCGCGCGACCGGCGAGCGCTTCGCGCGAACCTATGCGCCCGATGTCGAATCGATGGAAGGCTTTTCGATCTTGCGCGCCGCCGAGTTAGCCGGCGTTCCGGCGCTCGAAATTCGCGGCATCTCGAACTACGTCGGCGACCGGGCGGAGCGCGCTTGGGATTTTCGCGCAGGCGCACGCGCGACGGTGGCCGCACTCGAAACGATCTTGGATACCCTCGGATCCGAGCCAAAGTGAGCGACGCGCAGCCGCTCTCCCTAGCCTACTCCCCGTGTCCGAACGACACGTACATCTTCGCCGCGTGGACGAACGGGCTCATCGACGGCGCGCCGCCGGTGAAGGTCGTCCTCGACGACGTGGAAGCGCTGAACGAAGCAGCGTTGAGCGGTCGCCACGCGTTGACGAAGGTGAGTTACGGCGCGATCCCCTATCTGCTCGACCGCTACCGGATTTTGCGCGCGGGCGGAGCGCTCGGGCGCGGCTGCGGACCGCTCGTCGTAGCGCGCCCTGGGCCGGACGGCAGCGCGGCGCCGCTGGCGGGTTTCCGCGCGCACGCGCGCATCGCAATCCCCGGCGAGATGACGACCGCGTACCTCCTCCTGCGGCTCGCTTTGCAGCGGCCCATCGACGCCGTGCCGATGCGCTTCGACCGGATCGTCGACGCGGTCGCGCGCGGAGAGGTCGACGCCGGCTTGATCATCCACGAGTCGCGCTTCACCTACAAGCAGGCCGGCTTGGCGCAAGTCGAAGACCTGGGCGAGTGGTGGGAGCGCGAAACGGGCCACCCGATTCCCCTCGGCGCGATCCTCGCGCGACGCGACCTCCCGAGCGCCGGGGTGGCTGCGATCGACGCGACGATTCGGCGCAGCCTCGCCTACGCCGACGCCAACGGTCCCGCCGTAGCTCCCTACGTGCGCGAGCACGCCTTCGAGATGGACGAAAACGTGATGCACGCGCATATCGCGCTCTACGTCAACGAGTACTCGCGCGACGTCGGCGAGGACGGCATCGCCGCCATCGACGCGCTCTTCGAACTGGCCGCAGCCGCACGCTTGATCCCGGAGACGCGCAAACCCGAGTTTGCCTAGGACCCTCGAGCAGGCTCGGCCCCGCGCGCTTTTTTCGATTCTGGGGAACGCCCGCCAGGGCGAGTTCGTATCACCTTGCAATACTAGAAATAACGACGGGCGGCCCGGCGGGGGCCGGCCGCAAATCTGGGTACCGCGGAACGTATCGACAGCATCGCATTGGCCGTTTCTCCAATTAGAGTCGCCTCCGACGAATTCGCGGCGAACTACGTCAAGGGTCTCGAGGACGGCGTCTGGCACGCGGCCGGGGGCGCGCCCGTGCGCGTTCTCGCCTACTCCGACGGTGACGAACTCGAGGACCGGCTGCTGGCGGCGATGCACGCGGCCTCCGACCTCAGCGCGGGCTCGGAGGAGCTGGAAAGCCGGATCCTCGACTTTCCCTCGAGCTATCATCTATCCGGAAATCGCACGTTCTTGCTGCGCCCGCTCGCCGGGCTGTTGCAGGGCCGCGTGCTGGAGATCGGAGCCGGCTGCGGTGCGCTCACGCGCTTCTTGGGTGAGAACGCCGCCGAAGTCATCGCCGTCGAAGGCAGCCCGCGCCGCGCCGCGATCGCCGCCGCGCGCTGCCGCGATCTGCCGAACGTCGCGGTCGTCGCCGGCCACTTCGCGGACCTCACTGCGCTCGGCAAATTCGACGCCGTCACGATGGTCGGCGTCCTCGAGTACGCCCGCAGCTTCGCGGCGTCCGCCGATGCCGATCCAGTCACCGCGCTGCTGGCTCGCGCGCGGGCCTGTCTGCGTCCGGGCGGTAAACTGGTGCTCGCGATCGAGAATCAATTAGGGCTGAAGTATTTCGCCATGTACCCCGAGGACCACTTAGGCGAACCGATGGCCGGAATCGAGAACCGCTACGGGCCTGAGTCGGCGGTGACGTTCGGGCGCTCGACGCTTCGCGGCCTCCTCGCCGGCGCCGGCTTGAAAGAACAGCAGTGGCGGTTTCCCTTTCCCGACTATAAGTTTCCGACGCTCGTCTTGACGGAGGCGGGCGCGCGGGCCGAAGCCGGCGACGGCTTCGCGTGGGCAATCGCGCAAACCGCCTGCCGCGATCCGCAGCAACCGGCGCGCACGAGCTTCGCACTCCAACGCGTTTGGCCGACGCTTTGGCGCAACGGCTTGATTTCCGAACTGGCCAACTCGTTCTTGGTCGTCGCCTCCGATGCGCCGTTCAAGCGCGACGAACGGCTGCTCGCAACGTACTACGGCACGACGCGACGCCGCTCGCTGCAAAAGGAAACGCGCTTCGTGCGCGAGCCCGACGGCGTCTGGGTGCGCCGCGCGCGCATGTACGAGGGCGGGGAAGACGTTCCCGGCCTCGGGCTCACCCTCTCCGACGAGCCGCTTTGGAAAGGCCGGGTTCTCGAGGAAGATTTAATCGCGGCGACCGGTCACGACGGCTGGGAGGTCGGCTCGTGGATCGCCCTGCTCGCGCCCTGGTTCGCGGCTCTGCGCGAGCGCTTCGCCTTGCCGCCCCGTCTCGAACCGTCGCTCTCGCTGCCGGCGCGCGCGATGGACGCGCTGCCGCGCAACCTGGTGCTGCTGGACGACGGCGGCACGCGCTTCATCGATCAGGAATGGCAACCCGACGGCGACGTCACCCTCGGCTACATCTTCTTTCGCGCCCTGTTCAGCACGCTGCTGTCCGTCGAACAGTGCGCTCCCGGCGCTCCCGGTCAAAGCGACTTCCTGCTCGGACTCGTCCGGCTCGGATTCGATGCGCTCGGCTGGGAATTAGCGGATGGCGCGCTGCGCAGTTACGTGGAACGCGAGGCGGCGTTCCAAACCGCCGTCAACGGGAAGCCCTTTCCGGATCTCGAGCAAACGACGGCCTTGCGCTTGCGGATCCGGCCGGACTTAGAGCGCGAGCGCGCGCAAATCGCCGAGCTGGAACGCGAGGCCGAGGTACTCCGGGCGGAACGCGATGCGATCGAAGCCGCGGAACTCGAGCGCCGCGCTTCCCTTGAAGCGTCGTACCGGCACGAGCTGGGCCTGGCGCAGCGCGAGCTTCGCGGACTTCAAAACGAGCTTGCCGGCCGCGCGCGAAAGATCGACGAGCTGACCTCCGCGCTAGCGCAACTGCAGACGCGGCTCGACGAATCGGTTTCCGCCTACGACCGCCTAGCGGAAAACCTTATCGAGCGCGTGCAGCACGAGACGCGGCGCGTCCGCCGGGAAACCACGCGCACCGAGGCGCTGATCCAGGAGACCTACGGCAGCAAATGGTGGCAACTCAAGCGTTTCGCAGCGCGGCTGCGGCCACAAAAACCGAACGCCGAAACTTAGCGCAGCGCGCCGTAGACGATATCGCGCAGCGGCGCGGGATGCAATCGGGGACGCTTTGCGGAACGAAGCGGCAAGCATTCGTCGCAGGAGCGGGTTTCGCATCGATCGTCGCAACGTTCTCAAACTCCTAGCCGCGGCAAGCGCCGGCGGGTACGCTGCACCGGCCCTTCGTGCCGGCGCGGCGGCGCTTCCTCCAGCGAATATCTCGCTCGGCGACGACATTTTTCTCAGCGAGACGTGGCGCGACCTCAAGGGCCGCTGCGTCGGGGCCATCACCAATCAAACCGGCGTGACGTCGCAGTTGGAATCGATCGTCGACGCGATCCGGCGCAATCCGCAGATTTGCCTCAAGGCCATCTATGCGCCCGAGCACGGATTCCGCGGCGATCGGCCGGCGGGCGCCTACGTCGCGTCGTACGTCGACGAGCGCAGCGGATTACCGGTCTACAGCCTGTACGGCGCGACGCGCAAGCCGACGGCGCAAATGCTCGAGGGCATCGACGTGTTGCTCTTCGACATTCAAGACGTGGGCGATCGCGCTTACACCTACATCTGGACGCTCGCCTCGGTGATGCAGGCTGCCAAGGCCACGGGCAAGGAAGTGTGGGTGCTCGATCGCCCCAATCCGATCTCGGGCGCGATCGTCGAGGGTCCGGTGCTCGAGCCGGCCTTCGAATCGTTCATCGGACTCTACCCGATTCCGATCCGCCACGGAATGACGGTCGGCGAACTCGCCAAGCTTTTCAACGAGCACTTCGGCATCGGCTGCGCGCTGCGCGTCGTCCCGATGCGCGGCTACACCCGCGCGATGTTTTGGCCCGAGACGGGACTCGCATGGGTGCAGACCTCACCCAACATCCCCGAGTGGGATACGACGCTCGTGTATCCCGCGACCGGCTTGATCGACGGCGCGGGGATCAATAACGGCACCGGCTTTACGAAGCCGTTCAAGTACGCCGGCGCGCTCGGATTGGACGGCGCGCGTTTGGCGGAAGCGCTCGACGCGCGCGGCATTCCCGGCGTCTACTTCCGTCCCGCCGCCTGGACGCCGCTTTCGGGCTTCTGGGCCGGCCAGACGCTCAGCGGCGTCGAGCTGATCGTCGTCAACCGTCGCGCCTTCCGCGCGGTGCGAACCGCCGTCGAGATCCTCGTCACCGTGCGCAGGATCGCGCCGGCGACGATCTCGATTCACAGCGCGGCGGGGCTCGACAAGGATTGGGGAACCGATTCGCTGCGGCGCGGCTTGCTCGACGGTGCCGGCGCCGAAGAGATCCTGCGCGGGTGGGTTCCGGGCGAGCGCGCTTTTGCGGCGTTGCGTGCGCCGTATCTCCTCTATCCGCATGAGGCGGCCTGAGGCTCGCAATCCAGGAACATCCCGAAGGGCCTGCGTAGGACGGAGCATGGAGACAGCGCCGGCCTCGCGCCTGCACGAGCGTCTGAACGACGCGCTCGGCGCCGAGGGAGTGCGCTGCGAGCCCGAAGATCTTTCGGTCTACGCGTCCGACGCGTACAGCGAAGAACGCTTGCCGGCAGTGGTCGTCCTGCCGAAAGACGCGCGCGACGTTAGCGCGATCGTCCGCATCGCGCAAGAGTGCGGCGAGCCGCTCGTACCGCGCGGCGCGGGGACCGGCTTGTGCGGTGGCGCGGCGCCGGTCGCCGGCGGAATCGTCGTTTCGTTCGCGCGCATGAATCGGATTCTCGCGCTCGACGCGCGCAACCGGCGCGCGCGCGTCCAACCGGGCTTGATCAACCTCGAACTCTCGAAGGCCGCCCTACCCGCCGGACTCTTCTTTGGGCCCGACCCGTCTAGCCAAAAGATTGCGACGATCGGCGGCAACGTGGGAACCAACGCCGGCGGTCCGCACGCGCTGTCCTATGGTTCGATGAGCAACCACGTTCTCGGGCTCGAATTCGTCGACGATTCGGGCGAGGTCGTGCACGTCTCGAGCGACGAGCCGGGGTACGATTTGAGCGCCGTCCTGGTCGGCAGCGAGGGAACGCTCGGCGTCGTGACCGCGGTCGACCTTCGCCTGCTGCGCTTGCCGCGCGCGATTCGGGTCTGCCTGGGCTCGTTCGGCGACGTCGAAGCGGCCTCCGAAGCGGTCTCGGCGATTATCGCGAGCGGGATCGTGCCGACGGCGCTCGAGATCATGGACAAAACGATCACGCAAGCCGTCGAGGCCCACTTTCACGCCGGCTTTCCTTTGGATGCGGGTGCGGTGCTGCTCGTCGAGATCGCGGGCGAGCCCGACGACGTCGCCGCGAGCGAAGCCGCGATCGCGGCGATCGCGCGCGCGCACGGTGCGACGATGTGGCGCTCCGCCGCCGATGCGCGCGAACGCGAAGCGCTCTGGGCGTCGCGCAAAGGCGCCGCGGGAGCGATCGGACGCATCGCGCCTAACTACTACATCCAAGACGCGTGCGTCCCGCGCACGCGGCTTCCCGAAGCGCTGCGCCGCATCGATGCGATCTGCGCCGAACACCGGCTGCTCGTGGGCAACGTCTTTCACGCCGGCGACGGGAACCTTCATCCCCTCCTGATCTTCGACCGGCGGGAACGGCGCCAGGTGGAAGCCGTCATCGCCGCGGGGACCGACATCTTGAGCGCCTGCATCGAACTCGGCGGCACGATCTCCGGCGAGCACGGCATCGGCTTCGAGAAGCGCGCGGCGATGCCGCGCGTTTTCAGCACGGACGATCTCGCAACGATGGCCCGCGTGCGCGACGTCTTCGATCCGGCGCGCCGTTTCAATCCCGACAAGATTTTTCCCAGCGGCGCCATCTGCGGCGAGGCCCGGACGCCGGAAACTGCGGTCGCGGCGGGCGCGTGGCTCTAGCGGCGCACGCCGATCCCGAAGCGTTCCGGCTCGGCAAGCGTACGCCGCGCGCGGTCGCCGTGCCGGCCTCCGTCGAAGCCCTCGCGAAACTGCTGCGCGAGTGCGAGACGAAAGGCGAAACGGCCGTCTTGTTCGGCGGCGGTACGCTGCAGAGCATCGGACACGCACCCTCGCGGTATGACGTCGCGATCAGCCTCGTCAAGCTTTCGAAGCTGGTTGCTTACGAACATCGCGACTTGACGATCGCCGTGCAAGCTGGAATGACCGTCAAGGCCTTCGACGCGAAGCTTTCCGCCAAAGGCCAATTCGTGCCGCTCGACGCACCGCTCGCCGCGCGCAGCACGATCGGCGGCGTGCTCGCCGGCGGCTGGCTCGGTCCGCGCCGCGCGACCTACGGCCGCCCGCGCGACTTCGTGATCGGCTCGACGGTCGTGCTGGCCGACGGAACGCTGGCGCACGCCGGCGGCATGGTCGTCAAGAACTCGACGGGGTACGATCTCAGCCGCCTGTACGTCGGCTCGCTCGGCACGCTCGGCGCGATCGTGCGCGCTAATTTCAAGACGCTGCCGCTGCCGGCGGCGCGCCGCGCCGCGCTCGCGCCGTTGCCCGAGGGGACGCGGCGGCGCGCGATCGAGCATCTCGCCGCGCTCGCCTACGAACCGGTCGCCGCTCTGCTCGTGCGCGGTTTCGGCGGCGAAGTCCCCGGCCGCGACGGTCTCGACGGGCGGCTTCTGCTCTTCTACGAAGGCTCGGCCGCAACGATCGACAAGGCGACGCGCGAATTGCGTTCGGCCCTCGGGGCCGCAGGCGTACCCGAGACGGCACTCCTCGACCGCGAAGCAGGCGTGGCCTTTACGAGGCTCGTCGACGCGTACCTCAGCCCGCTTGGCGAGCGGGGCGCGACGTATCGCAGCTTCGGGCTGCCCTCGGATCTCGGCGCGCGTTTCGAACTCAGCGCGGAACTCGCGCAAGATCACGTGCTCGGTCTCGAGTCGATCGAGGATCTTCGGACCGGCGATTTGATCGCTCGCGTCGGAGCCGAAAACGCGGACGAGTTCGCGCGTGCGGCGGTCGTCTTCGACGACGCCCTCCACGAGAAATTGCAGCGCGTCCAAGTCTTGATCGCGCCCGAACATCTGCGCGAGCGCTTGGCGATGTGGGGCACCGATCCGCCCGGCTTGGCGCACATGCGCGCGCTCAAACAGCGCTTCGATCCGAACGGCACGCTCGCGCCCGGGCGCTTCGTCGGCGGCATTTGACGGCACTCGCGCGCGATCTCTCACTGACCCTCGAGGCCGTCTTCTCGCGGCCGACGCGTCTGCGGCGCCTGATCGCGCTCGGACCGCGCGGCTGGCTTTCGACCTTTCGCTTCCTGCGGCGCGTCGTGCCGCAGGCGACGCGCGAACTCGAGGCGATTCGCCGGCGCGCCCAGCGCATTCCGGACGGGGCCCTGCGCGCCCAAGCGCTCGAAAGCATCGACGCCAAAGCCTATCACGTGCAAGGCGGCTGCATTTTCGCGACCTTCTTGCCCGCGGCGATGGCGCGCCGCTACGTCCGAACCGTCGCCGCGCTCGAGACGATCTACGATTACCTCGACAACCTCTGCGACCGGCTGCCGGACGTCCCCGCCGAAGCATATCCGGCGCTGCACGAGGCGCTGCGCGACGCCGTCGACCCAGCGCACGCGCCGGGCGACTACTACCGCGCGGGACCGGCACGCGACGACGGCGGCTACTTGGCGTGGCTCGTCGCGACGGTGCGAAGCGGCGTCGCGGAGTTACCGTCGTTGGCAGCCGTCGCCCCGCAGCTTCGGGAGAGCGCGCAATTCTATGCGGAGCTGCAAAGTTTCAAGCACCTCGTCTCCGGCGAACGGGAGCGGGTGTGCCGCGCCTGGTACGAGCGCAACCGCGCGCGCTTTCCGGAACTCGAGTGGTGGGAGTTCGCGGCCGCCTGCGGTTCCTCGCTGCCCGTCTTCGCGATGCTCTTCCTCGCAGCGCAAAAGGCTCCGGCGCCGGCCGACGTCGCGACGACCTTCGCCGCTTACTTCCCCGGCGTCTCGGCGCTGCACATCCTGCTCGACTACTACATCGACCGGGCTGAAGACCGCGAACACGGCGAGCTAAACTTCTTCGAGTGCTACGCGACGAGCGCGCAGGCGATCAAGCGGATGCGCGCCCTGGCGCAGGCGGCGACGCGCCGCCTCCGGGCGATCGCTTCGCCGGCGCGTCACCGCTTTGTCCTCAACGCGATGTGCGTCTTCTACCTGACGCACCCCAAGGTCTTCGCCCAACATCTGGAAGACGAGAGCGCGAGCCTGCTTGCCGCGCTCGGCTAGCGCGCTGAAAATTGGGTAAGTCTGGGAAAACTTTTTCGAGCTGCGCGGCGAATGCGGTCGCAACGGAGGCTACCGTGAACCTGAACCCGATCTCGAATGTCCGCGGCCGGATCTTCTTAGCGCTCTGTGCGGCCGCGCTTGTCTCCGCGTGCAACGGAAACTCTTCGCCGGCACCGGTTTGCGGCGCACCGCAGGGGACCGTCGTCGTCGCCTATCCCGCCCCGGGTGCGACGGCAGTTCCCGACAACTTCCTCGGCGTTATCTTCGCCTCAACGAAGGGTCTCGGCAGCTCGTACCAGGCGTTGCTCGTGCCGAACGGCAGCTCGTCGTTCGTGTCGCTCTTGACCGTCGCGATGTTCACGCCGCCCTTGCCGGTGCCGAACCAAACGCCGTCGTTTCCCAATCCGATCTACCAGGCGAGCGCTGCCAACGGCTACGTTCTACCCGCCGCAACCGCGATCAACGTCTACCTGAACGACTTGGGCTCGAACTGCGCGCCGCGTTTCATGTCGACCTTTACGTCCCAATAGCGAACGGCGAGGGAGCGGCGCCGCATTCGCCAACAACGGCAGGATGAGCACTCTTTCGCGTTCCCTCGCCGTTTTGGGAGTCGTCCAGGCCTGCGCGCTCGCCGTGCCGCTGCTGGCGACGAACCCTGCGACCGCCGCGTCGACGCAGCCCGGAGCGAGCCTGATCAAAGTGAACCGCTGCGATCCGCAGCATAATCCCGGCTCGCCCGGCGGCTACGCCTACGGCCCCGGTTACGCTCCCGCCTACTACCCCGGACGGCCGTACTACTACAACCCCGGCTACTATAACCGCGCTTACTACCAGCCGCCGGTCAGTTCGTCCGCCGAACTCGCGATCGACTACGTCAACCTCACGCCGCATCCGATGAAGAGCATCGACTTCGGCTTGGTCGCGAACGGCAAACTCGTCGCGATCGTGCGCGACGTCGGCACGTTCTCGCAGGGCGCCGAGATCAAGCACAAGTTCGGCATCAGCCCGAACGTTTTCCCGATCAGCACGGGCCTGCCGGTGTGCGCGCCGCTGCACGTCGTGTACGAGAACGGCACGACCTGGACCAACCCGAAGCTCCCGCCGGATAATCCCGCGATCTTCGCGCCGCCGCCGAAGTAGCGTAGCGCGCGTGTTCGAGGGATTCGAGCGCCGCCAAGTCACGGTCGGGGACGTCACGATCAATTGCAGGACCGGCGGACAGGGTCCGCCGGTCCTGCTCCTCCACGGCTACCCGCAGAATCTCGCACTCTGGGCGAAAGTCGCGCCGCTGCTCGCCGAGCGCTTCAGCGTCGTGGCCGCCGATCTGCGCGGCTACGGCGACTCGTCCAAACCCGTCTGCGCGCACGACGCTGCCAACTACTCGTTTCGGGCGATGGCAGCCGATCAAGTGGCGCTGATGCGCCAGTTCGGGTTCGAGCGCTTCCACGTCGTCGGTCACGATCGCGGGGGGCGCACGGCGCATCGGATGGCGCTCGATAACCCCGGCATCGTGCGCTCGCTGGCCGTTCTCGACATCGTGCCGACCTACGCGATGTTCGCCGAAACGAACCGGCGCATCGCGGGTGCGTATTGGCACTGGTATTTTTTGGCGTTGCCCGCGCCGTTTCCGGAACGCTTGATCGCAAGCGATCCGGACTATTTTTTTGAAACCTCGATCGCCGGCTGGGGCGCCGCGGGCCTCGACGAGTTCGACCCCGGGATGCTCGCGGAGTACCGCCGCTGCTGGAACGATCCCGCCATGATTCACGGCTCGTGTTCCGACTATCGCGCAGCCGCAAGCATCGACTTCGCGCACGACGGCGAAGATCTCGCCAAGAAAGTGGCCTGCCCCGTGCTGGTCTTTTGGGGCTCGAAGGGCGCGATGCACCGGCTCTTCGACATGGAAGCGGAGTGGCGCAAGCGCTGCGAGCGCGTGCAAACCGCGAACCTGCCCGCCGGGCATTTCTTCATCGACCGCTTTCCGGCAGAAACCGCCGCGATTCTCACCGAGTTCCTCGAGGGCGCAGACTGAGCCGCCGTCGAAGCCGCGCCGCATGCGCTTTTTAGCACGTCTTTCTTGCATTGCCGCGCTTTGCAGCGCGTTGCTCGTTCCGGGCATGACTTCCGCGGCGACGACGCCCGTCTGCGCCCCCGGCGATCCCGTCGTCTGGGTCAACACCTCGACCAAGGTCTATCACGAGAAGGGCGATCAGTACTACGGCAACACGAAGCACGGCGAGTATCAATGTAAATCGGCTGCGGATAGGGCCGGAGATCGACTCTCCAAGCAGACCGGCGGCGGTGGGAAGGCAGCGAGTCATGTGCCGTCTGCGCCGCCGACGGCGGGCGGAGCTGCGATCGCGTCGCCTGGCGCGATGGGCGCGCCGGCGGCAAAACCGAGTCCTACGGCCAGCGGTTCGAGCAAACACCACAAGAAATCGAGTACCGCTGCCGGCGCTACCCCGGCCGCGAGCGCGTCGCCCTCAAGCAAGAGCAAGAAGCACAATTCTTCGCCTTCGCCGGCGCCGGTGGCCACCTAACCGGCGACGAAGAACTACACGGTCAAGGCGAGCGCGACCGCGCCCTCTTCGTTCAGCGACCGGCCGGCATTCATCTCGTCCACAAAGGCTGCGGCCTCCGGGCCTTCGCGTAAGGCCGCCACGATACGATCGTAGAGCAACTGCTCCGTATATTCGCGGGTGACCTCAAGTTGTTCGAGGCGGCCGTCGACGAAGCCGAGCACGGTCGCCGCCTGCCGGCCGTATTCCGGTGTGCGCAGAGCGGCAACGCCCGCGATATGCTGTAACGAAAAAGCCACGTAGATGTCGATCTGAGCGTCGTGTCGCAAGCGCAGCGCCTCGCGTGCGTACTCGCGAGCTTCGTCATACCTGGCGAGCGCGAGATTGAACGCAGCGAGATTCGTTAGCAGCCATGCAATGACGCGCGACTCGAGGCGCCTAGCCCGCGCCGCCTTAAGGCCTTCCTGGCCGGCGGCGACCGCAGCTTCCCCATCGCCGCAGCGAAATTCGGCCTCGGCTAGCGTGCCTGCCGTAACCGCGACGTTGTACGCGTCGTCGCTGTCCCGGAAGCTCTTCAGTGCTTGCGCAAAAAGTGCGCGCGCGCCGACGACGTCGTCCTTGAGGGAGCGGGCGGCGGCCAGGTCGCGCAACACGCCGCCCTCGCGCTTGAAGCCCAGCTTGCGCAGTGCGACGAGCGCCTTCTGCAGCAGCACTTCGCCCTTGTCGACCTCACCGAGATAGACGAGCGAACGGCCGGCCCAACGCTCTGCGTTCGCGATGCCTCGCGCGTCACTCAGCGTCTCGAAGAGCGCAAGCGCGCGCTCCGCAGCGCTCGAGGCTGCGCGAAACTGGTTCATCGTCGAAGCCAACGTCGCTTCGGCCAGTTCGAGTCTCGCCGCTAATTGCGCCGGCGTCGCCTCGCTCACCGCATCGAGAGCGCTGGCGACCCAGCGCCGCGCCTCGGTTGCGGCGAACGCGACGAGGACGCGTCGCAGCGTAGCCGCAATACGCTGCCCAATTAGCACGTCGCCCGAATCGCCAAACGACCAGGCCAGCGCAGCTCGAACGTTTTCCAACTCACTTTCGGCTTCGTCGAGCCATGGCCCGTACGAGACGGATTCATACTCGCGTTCGAGGCGCTCGGCGAGCACGGCGTATGCCGAAGCGTGCCGGCTGCTTAGCCCGGGCGCTTCGCCGAATTCCACGGACTTTTCGCGGCCGTATTGGCGAATCGATTCGAGTAGGCGGTAGCGCGTATCGTTTTCGGATGGCTCGCTCAGCACGAAAGATTTGTCGATCAAGGACGCGAGAAGGTCGAGAACGTCGAACTCGCCGACCGTGTCGCTCGCGCACACGTCGGTCGCCGTCTGTAACGAGAAACTCCCGGCGAAAACCGACAGGTCGCGGAACAGCCGCTGCTCTTGTTCTGAGAGCAGGTCGTAGCTCCAGTCGATTAAGGCGCGCATCGTTTGCTGCCGCGGCAGCGCCGTACGGTCGCCTCCCGTTAAGATGCGGAAACGCTCGTCGAGCTGGCGGGCGAGCTGGCCCGGGGAGAGGATCTTCATGCGCGCGGCGGCCAATTCGATTGCCAGCGGAATGCCGTCTAGCCGTCGGCAGATTTCGGCGACCACCGGTGCGCTTTCGTCGTTCAGGCGGAACGAATGATTCGCGGCGCGCGCACGGTCGTCGAAGAGTGCGATCGAGCCGAAAGCGAGCGCCGCCTCCGCGGCCAATCCCTTACCGGCCCCGGGAACCGCCAGCGGCGGCATTTGGTACACGACCTCGCCGCCGATCTTCAACGCTTCGCGGCTCGTGGCAACGATCTTGATCTTCGGACAAGCTGCCAGAATCACCGCCGCGGTCCTCGCAGCTTCGCCGATCACGTGCTCGCAGTTGTCGAGGAGAATCAGCGCGTTCTTGCGTTCGAGACGCGAAACCAGCGCTTCGAGCATGGGCCGGTTCGCCGGTTCCTGCACGCCGAAGACCGCGCCGACCTCGTTCGGCACGAGGGCAGCATCGCTCAGCGGCGCGAGGTCGACGAACCAAACCCCATCGCTGAAACGTTCGAGCAGCTTCGCTCCGAGTTGCTGCGAGCACCGCGTCTTTCCCAGGCCGCCGGCACCGAAAAGCGTGACCAGCCGCCCCGCGTCCAAAAGCTTTTCGATCGCCGCGACGTCGTTTTCGCGGCCGAGGAAGCTCGAGAGCTGCTGCGGCAGGTTCGTATCGACGGCACCGAGCGAACGCAGCTTTGGGAACTCGGCCGGGAGTCCGGCGCCCGCGAGCTGATAGACGTGCTCGCTTTGCGAGAGGTCTTTGAGCTTGTGTTCTCCCAGATCTTTGAGCGTCGCGCCTTCGGGAATGGCGTGGGCGGCAAGTTCGGCAGCGGTTCCCGAGACGAGCACCTGGCCGCCGTGGCCGATCGCGAGCAAACGCGCCACGCGGTTGAGGGTCGGCCCAAAGTAATCGCCATCGCGTTCGTCGGCCGTTCCGACGTGCAGCGCCATGCGCACGCGAATGCCGTCGACGTCCGCGAAGTCGCCTTCTGCGAGCGTCCGCTGCGCGTCGAGCGCCGCTCCCATGGCTTCCTCCACCAGGTGGAAAGCGGCGCAAAAAGCGTCGCCGATCGTCTTGAAGACGTGGCCGTTGTGACGCCCGATCGCCGCTCGCATGAGTTCGTCATGCAGCCGCACGGCGCGCTGCATCGCGACCCGGTCGCGATCCCAGCGAATCGTACTCCCTTCGATGTCGGTGAACATGAAAGCCACCGTCCCCGAAGGGAGCGCCGCTGTTTCGATCGTCCCTCGCGAGCGGCTCCCGCCAGACTCCATCTGCCGAACGTTCCGCGCGATGCTCCTCAGTCCGGCTTTCGAGCGGAGGAGAAGGCTTGGCACCAGGGCAACGGAGGCTCACCCAAAAAGCTTTAGCAGGTTGCTTTACTCCGAATGCACTCGTTAAGAGGGCGGGAGGTTGCCTTGCAGTTGGATCGCGTTCGCTTCGTCTTGGGAGCCGGTCTCGCCGTACTCGCTCTCGGCCTCGCCGCATGCGGAGGAAGCGAGGCACCCGTCGCGCCTACGCAGGCGCAAGCGCCGGGCGCCGCGGCTTCGGCGAGTCAGGGACGGACCGTAACGGCCTCGCTTTCGACGAGCTCGACGAGTTATGCAATCCCCCTTTCGGGGGGGTACAGGGCTTCACTGACGCTGCACGCGAGCGGCGTCCCGGCCGGCACGAAGATCTTGCTCGGCGTTCAGCAGCCGCAACTCGCGACCGTCAGCCGGTTGCATAACTTCTCGCGAACGCACTCCTGTCCGGCGACCTTGACGATACCTCTCATCAACCCGTTCCGCTTTCCGATCGTGCTGAACGTCGACGGTTTCTCGCTGAGTTTACCGTGCAGCGTCGATGGAACGCTCTTCGGCGTCAGCTTCTATCAGCTCGAGCCCGCTCCGCCGATCGCCTCCTCCTTGAAGGTCGGCGACATCACGGCGATTGGAAACTCGATTACCTTCACATCGGACGTTGCCACGATCACCCTTCCGCCACGGACCGAAACCGCGTTGAGCATCATCCCTGAGGGCTCGACGGCCGAGGTCGGCATCCCGTTTTCGTCCGGCGGGGGAACCGCGATGCTCACTTCGAACACCGCCGCGCTGCCCGGCCTGACCGTGGCTTACAACAGCGGCGGCGGCGGCGGTTCGCTTTTCTCATCGGGCTGCGCCCCAGCATACACGGGTACTCCGCCCGTGCTCGCTGCGCCGCTCGTGGGCGTTCCGATCTTGGGCATCCCGCAATTCTACTGCCTCCTCGGAACCGTCGATTCCGCGACCGTTGGATTCGGAACGACCAACGTCACCTTCACCATAGCGTCGCCGCTGCCCGACCTCAGTTTCATCGGGCTCGACGGTCCGGCCGGAGAGTACCTCTGCAGCCCCGCGCCTTCCGGTCCAATCACCTGCAGTACCTCGCAGTTCGCCGTGCCGACCATTCAAAACGTCATCGTCGGCAACGTCCAGGATTTGCAGATCTGTCTGCCGGCGAGCGCCGAACAGAACTGCAACACTACCGGGAACAGCGCGACGCCCGCACCATCCACGACCGGCGCGACCGTGGGCAACGAAGTCGACGTGCTTGTGGCGGACGACCCGACGTACGTCTCGGTTCCACCCGGCACGTGCACCTCGCCGGCGATCTGCGGCGGTTTCTATCTCGCCACGTCGGGCAGCACGTGCGTGATCGATAACGGTCCCGACGAGAACGGCGACGCGCCGCCCGGCTACACCGATCCCGGCGGTCCGCAAGAGAGCCCGAAGGTTTCCAGCGGAACGTCGAGTTCGGCCTTCTTCCCGGCCGTGGGTCCGTTCACCGAATTCGACATCATCCCGATAGCCGCCGGCCCTTGCACGATCACGGTGACCGAGCACGACGGCCCCGCGCAGCCGGCGCCCCGCTCGGCGACGCTTACCCTCAACGTTACCGGCTCGTCGAGGGATGCGCGCCCGCGCGCTCGCGTTTCGCAGGCGCACTAGCGCGCTCCGGACTGACCAGCGGCTTTGAGTGAGCCGGCCCGAGCAAGACGCCCGGGCCGGTTCACGAAGTCTAAGCCCCTATGAGCAACTATGCCGCCCGGCGCGCCGAGTTCGCGCGCCGCATGGGCCCGGACGCCGTCGCGGTCATTCCGGCTGCCCGTCACGCGACCCGTAACGCCGACACCGAGTACGAGTACCGGCAGAACTCGGACTTCTACTACCTCACCGGCTTTAGCGAGCCCGAAGCGGTCCTGGTGCTGGCTCCGCAGGCCGCCGATCCGGTGACCCTGTTCCTGCGGCCGCGCGATCGCACGGCCGAGATTTGGACGGGGAGGCGGGCCGGCATCGAAGGTGCCGTCGCCGAACTCGGGATGGGCGCCGCGCACCCGATCGAGGAGCTGGAGGAACGCCTTCCCGCGCTGCTCGTCGGCGCGACGCGGCTCTACTACGGCTTCTCGCAGAACGAACGCATGGACCGCACGATCCTCGATGCGGTCGGCGTGGCGCGCTACACCGTGCGGCGCGGCGGCAAGGCGCCGCAGAGCTTCGTCGAGCCGGGCACGATCCTGCACGAGATGCGCGTTCGCAAAGGCGAGGACGAGCTCGCGATCATGCGCCGCGCAGCCGCCGCGTCGCTCGCAGGCCACGAAGCCGGGATGCGCGCGACGCGCCCCGGCCTCGGCGAGTGGGAGCTCGAAGCCATCATCGAATACCACTACCGGCTCGCCGGCGCGCAAGACGTCGCCTACCCGTCGATCGTCGCCGGCGGCGCGAACGCTACGATCCTTCACTACAATACCAATCGCGACGTGCTGCGTGACGGCGACCTCGTGCTCGTCGACAGCGGCGCGGAAGTCGACGTATACGCGAGCGACGTGACGCGGACGTGGCCCGTCAACGGAAAGTTCTCGCCCGAGCAGCGCGCGATCTACGAGATCGTACTGCGCGCACAGAAAGCCGGCATCGAGCGCGTCCGGGCCGGCGAATCGTACAATGCCTACCACGAGGCAGCCGTCCGCGTCTTGACCGAGGGCTTGGTCGACGTCGGGTTGCTCTCGGGCTCGATCGATGCGCTGATCGAAGAGAACAAATTCTTCGAATTCTATCCCCACCGCACCGGACACTGGATCGGTTTGGACGTTCACGACGCGGGACGCTACAAGAACGACGACGACGCCTACCGTACGCTCGAGCCCGGCATGGTGCTGACCGTCGAACCGGGACTCTACGTCCAGCCGGACAGCAACGTGCCCGAGCGCTGGAAAGGTATCGGCGTGCGCATCGAGGACGACGTCCTGTGCACCGCGGGCGCGCCCGAGGTACTCACGGCGGCAATTCCAAAGGAGATCGAAGAACTCGAGCGTATCGTCGGCGCGGACGCTCTGGCGAGCGTGCGCTGAAGCGTGCGCGTCACCGTCATCGGAGCGTCCGGCTTCGTCGGGCGCCGCCTCTGCGCGGTCCTGCGCCAAAATAAACACGAGGTCGTCACCGCATCGCTCCGCGACCCGGCCGTTGCGGCGGCGGCCTGCGATGGTTCCGATTCCGTCGTCAACTTAGCGGGCGAGCCCGTCGCGCAGCGCTGGACTCCCGAAGTCAAGGAGAAGATCCGCGCGAGCCGCGTCGACGCACCGCGCGCATTGATCGAGCGCTTCGCGACGCTGGCCCAGCCGCCAAAAGCGTACGTTTCCGCCTCCGCGATCGGATACTACGGCACGAGCGACGACGAACTGTTCACCGAATCGAGCCCGCCGGGCGACGGCTTCTTGGCCGAGGTCTGCGTCGCTTGGGAAGCGGAGACCGACCGCGCCGCCCAGTACGGCATGCGCGTCGCCAAGATCCGGACCGGCATCGTGCTCGGGCTCGACGGCGGCGCACTCGCGAAATTGCTGCCGATCTTCATGATCGGCGCCGGCGGCCCCGTTGCAAGCGGGCGGCAATGGTACTCGTGGATCCACATCGACGACTTGGTGAACATCTACATTCGCGCGATCGTCACCGCCGAGGGCGTGCTTAACGGCACCGCGCCGATCGCGGTGCGGAACGCCGACTTCACGAAAGCGCTGGCCGCCGCGGTCAAGCGCCCCGCGGTCGTCCCGGTGCCCGAGTTCGCGCTCAAGCTCCTGTTCGGTGAAGGCGCCTCGACGATCGCGCAAGGTCAGCGCGTCCTGCCGGAACGAACGATGCAACTCGGCTACCAATTTCGCTACGACACCATCGACGCCGCCTTCGCGGAGTTGTTTCACTAGCTAGGAGACCGATGGCCAACCTCAGCGCCGGGGACACCGCGCCGGATTTCACGTTACGCACCGAAAAGGGCGACGCGGTGCAGCTTTCCGAGGCACTTTCGCGCGGTCCCGTGGTCCTCATCTTCTACCCGATGGACAACACGCCGGGCTGCACCGCACAGCTATGTGCCGTGCGCGACGATGCGGCGCGCTACGCCGGCGCCGGCATTACCGTGTGGGGCGTGAACAACGGCAGCGCGCAATCGCATCAAGGGTTCATCGCCAAACACGGCTTCAGCGCGCCGTTACTCGTCGACGCCGATTTCGAAGTCGCGAAAAGGTACGACGCGGTACTCGGCCTCGGGCCGCTGCGGTTCGTCAACCGCACGGTCGTGGCCGTGGGACGCGACGGGAAGATCGCTTTCTACAAGCGTGGCTCCCCCTCGACGGAGGAAATCCTCGTGGCGCTGGGCGCGGGCGCGCCTAGGGGCTGAGTCCCCCGAACGCAACGTCGTAACGGTGCGCGTGCGGGTCGTAGGTCACGCTCCAGCGTGTCGGATGCAGACCCGGGACGGCCCAGTGGGCCGGCTGCGCGAGCGCCGCGTTGGTCTCTTGCCGCGCCCGCAACGCGGAGAGCGTCACCATCGCTTCCACAAAGACGGGCTTGCCGCCGTAGTAGCCGAAAATCGGCGTCATCGTGAAGTGACCGCCGTTGAACTCAGGCTCGCTGGCTGCGATGTAGTGCTGGCCCATGGCCGCGACGCTCGGGCTGCCCATGAAGCCCTGCGGCACGTCGCTCGCCGGCGGCGTCATCACGGCTAAGGGGCCGCTCTCGAGAATCGCCAGGCGCGACGCTTCGTCGATCGCGTAGAAGTGAAAGTCGAAATGGGGAACGTCGTAAACCTTCGCGGGCGGATGACCGTGGGGGTGCCAGTCGATCACCGCGGTTCGATAACTCAGCAGCGCGTCGGCCGGCATGGGGACGGGGATCTCGGTTTCGTCTTTGCTGAGACCGTCGAGGGCGGCCTCGTCGAACGAAACTCCGAAGGCTTGCGGCTTCCCGTCCGGGCCGCGCTGGACCCAACTCCAGACGGAGCCGCCACCCATCGTTTGGCGGGCGCTCGACTGCAGCGCGCTCGATGCGGCGAAGATCGCGCCGCCCGAAAACGACAAAGCCGCAACGATCGCGGCCGAAAAGACGAGTCTGCGCACGGTTTCCCTCCAAAATTCAAAACGGGCGCTCGGCTAAGAGCGCGCTCGTCCCAGCGGTTAATCGCAGGCCGCCCCAGACCTTCCGGCCGAAGCGCACATTCGCTCAAGCGCTAAAGCGAAGAGGCCGCCGTCGCGAGGCCGCCGGCCGCGCGCTCCGCATCGAGCTCTTCGAGATACTTCTCGGCGTCCATCGAGGCGCGACAGCCCATGCCGGCTGCGGTGATCGCCTGCTTGTAGCGGATGTCGTAGACGTCGCCGGCGACGAAAACGCCGGGCACGCTCGTATGCACGCCGTCCGGCGAGACGATGTAGCCGACGGCGTCCAAGGCCAGCTGATCTTTGAAAATCGCGGTATTCGGATCGTGCCCGATGGCGATGAAGAGCGCGTCGGCGGCAAACTCGCGCGTGGCGCCGGTCAGCAGGTCGCGCAGAACGAGCGCTTCGAGGTGGAACTCGCCCTTGGCCGCCTCGACTGTGGTGTTCCAGACGAACTCGATCTTGGGGTGCGCCAGCGCGCGGTCGCCCATGATCTTGCTGGCCCGCAGCGCATCGCGCCGGTGGATCACCGTCACGCGCGAAGCGAAGCGCGTCAGGAAGAGCGCTTCTTCCATCGCCGAGTCGCCGCCGCCGGCGACGACGATGTGGCGCTCGCGAAAAAATGCGCCATCGCAGGTCGCGCAGGTCGAGATGCCGCGCCCCCGCAGGTGCTCTTCACCGGGAATCCCGAGCCAGCGCGCGCTCGCGCCCGTCGCGACGATCACGCTGTCGGCGAGGTACTCGACGTCGTCGGCCCAGACGCGAAAGGGCCGCTCCGAGAAATCGACGGCGGTCACGTCGTGGTTGTGGATGAGCGCGCCAAAACGCTCGGCTTGCGCGCGGAAGTGCTCCATGAGCTCCGGGCCCATGATCCCGTTCGGGAAGCCGGGATAGTTCTCGACTTCGGTCGTGAACATCAGTTGACCGCCGTACTGCGCGCCGGCGAAGACACGCGGCGCGAGGTTCGCGCGCGCGGCATAAATCGCCGCGGTCAGACCCGCGGGGCCCGAGCCGATGATGATGAGCCGTTCCATTCCGGAGGGTTCGACCGCAGGGGAATCGTCTCCGGTTGCGCCGGAGAATGGAAGCGTGCTCGAGGATGAATTCGGCGACATACTCCGCAAGGCCAAACGCGGCACCGGAACGAGCGACGCGCAGATCGCCGCTCAGACCGGTCTGACCGTCCACGACCTGGAGGCCTGGACGCGAGGCGACGGCGTTCCGGGCGAGGAGGAAGCGCGCGCCCTCGCGCGCGCGCTCGGACTCGATCCCGGTAAGCTCGCCGACGCGGCCGCGCAGCGTTGGGAACCGCACGTGAGCATACCGCCCGACGTGCGCCACCATCCGCAAGACCCGCATCCTTCGAACGGCTATCTGTTCTTTTTGGAAGACGGACGCACGGCGGCGCTGATCGACCCGGCCGGCATTCCGCAGAACTTGATGCGCGCGATCGGCGCAGGGCCGTACGCACTGCGCTACATCCTCATCACGCACAAACACGCCGACCACTGCGACGCGACCGGCGACATTGCCAAAGCCTTTCCCCAGGCGCAGATCGTGATGCACCGGTCCGACGTCGCCGCAATCGGAAAGCTCGCGCACCAGGCGCTGCCGATCCGCGACGGCGAGGAACTGCCGTTCGGCGAAAACGCGGCGATCCGGATGCTGCACACGCCCGGCCACACCGACGGTTCGTCGTGCTTTCTATTCCGCTCGACGCTCTTCACCGGCGACACGCTGTTCGCCGGCAGCGTCGGTGGTGCGTTCGGCGAGCGCAGCGGCTACCGCGACATCCTCGACAGCGTCCGCACGAAGATCTTCGCGCTCGACGACGCGACCGTCCTCATGCCCGGCCACGGGCCGCCCTCCACGGTCGCCGAGGAGAAGGCCCACAACCCGTTCTTCCCTTAGAGGTTTAGTTTCTTCCCCTTCGTGGCATCCTTATTCGATGAAACCGAAAGTGGAGGCGATCTTCGACCTGCGGGCCGCCGCCGAGGCGCATGCCCGCGCTGAAGTCGCGGTCGAACGGGCGCCCACGCCGGCCAAGAAAGACGAGTTGCTCGACGCGAAGCTGACGCTGGAAGAGGCGACGCAGGACGCGATCGACGCTTGCGAGCACTGTGCGCTTCCGCATGCCAAAGGCGAGCCGTGCCGGATCTTCGACTTCCCGGCAGCCGAGGACGGAGCCTAAGCTACGAGGTAGCCTCGTCCCCGTTCGCGTTCGCTTCCGGCAGGCGGATTTCGAGCCGCACGCCGCTACCGTTCTCAAAATAGCTGACGCGGTCGAGCAAGTTCTTCATCAGAAAGAGGCCCCAGCCGCGCAGCTTATCGTTGGGCCCGGGCGCCGGTTGGGCCGGCGCCTCGAAGCCGCGTCCGCGATCCTTGACCTCAACGACGAGCTTCGTTCCGTCGAAACTGCAGCGCATCTCGAAGTAGCCACGCAGCTTGTTCCCGTGCTCGATGGCGTTGGAGATCGCCTCACCCGTCGCGAGCTCGAGGTCGGCGAGGCGTTGGCCGGAGAAGCCGCAGGCTTGAGCAAAAGTCGACACCGACCGGCGCGCAGCTCTCGCGCTATCCGGCGTCGCACGGTAGCGCATCCGTAGCCCGGTCATCGTCGAAACGCTACGGAAACGGATCCGGCGGACCCTGCCGGACAAGCGGCCGGGAGGCGCTAAACCGGCGAAGTGTGAAGTCCGGGCCGATGCGACGGCTGGAGCGATTGTTCGAAGGCTTCCTTTGGAATAGCCGCTTCATCACCATTTTCGCGGTGCTCGCGAGTCTGATCGCCTCGCTCGCGATGTTCTACGTGGCGGGCCTGGACATCGCCGAAACGCTGCGGAGCGTCGCGGCTTATGCGACGGTCGGGCACGACCCCCAAACCCGCGACGTGCTTCGCGGCGACATCATCGCCGGCGTCGCGGAGTTCGTGGAAGGCTTCCTCTTCGCATTGGTCTTGCTGATCTTCGCGCTCGGGATCTACGAGCTCTTTATCCGCGACATCGGCGCCGCCGACGCGTCCCCCACCTCGAAGCGTGCGTTCAGGGTCGAGTCGCTGGACGATCTCAAAGAGAAACTTGCGAAAGTCATCTTCTTGATCTTGATCGTGCGCTATTTCGAGTACGCGCTCGACTTGCCGGTGAAGTCCTCGCTGGACTTGCTCTATCTGGCCGTCGGAATCTTGTTGATCGGGGTCGCGCTGTACTTGACAAAGCCCAGGCCTCGGAACCCGGACAAAGTCTAAGCGCTAGGTCGTGACGCTCGCGGTTTCGGCGCCGTCGTTGCCGATCACGCGCACCTTGCCGGGCAGTGCACCCTTGTCGGGCGGCACGAGCTGGAACTCGATGATCTTCACCCCGGATGCCGGGATGTTGACGCTCACCTTGAAAGGCGCGCAGACGCGATCGGTGCAGAACGACGCGACCCAACCCTTCGGCACGCCGGCCGTCGTGAGCGCTACGCTTTTGCCGGCCGTTCCCGCGACGACCAAACGGTACTTGATCGTGTTAGGCACGCTGCCGGGCAGTTCGGCACCGGTCCAGGGCGCCATCGAGAGCGAGGTCTTCGACGGACCCACCAGGCTCAAAGCGACGATCGCTTCTTGGCCCTCTTCGAGGTCCATGTCGTGGCGCGAGTCCTTGGGCGGCAGTTTCGCAGCGGTCGCCAGCGCTGCCTCGAATTCGGTGCGCGCGCCCGCCGGATCGCCGCCCTTGACGTGCGCGCGACCGGAGTACAAGTAGGCCGAGGCCAATAGCCGCAGCGCGTGCGCGTCGTGCGGTTTGGCGGCGACGTGGGCTTGCCCGAGCGCCGTGGCGCGCGCGAAGGCCGCATACGATTCGTCGAAGCGCTTCATCGCCGCATAGGCGATGCCGAGATCGATCAAGTCGCCGACGCTCGCCGGATCGAGCGCAGCGAGTTTCTGGTCGGTATCGATGACGAGGTCGTACTGTTTTAGCCGGGCCGCGGCCGTCGCGAGGCCGCCCAGCGCGTCTTCATCTTTGGGAAGAATCGCGAGCGTCGCCTGATAATCGTCACGCGCCTCGCTCCACTGTTCGAGTGCGCTGGCCGCGTCGCCGCGCAGACGCGCCAGCAGCGCCTTATCGTCGTCGGTCGTTGCAACCGGGGCGAGGGCCGCGATCGCGCGATCTCGCAGGGCCGCTTGTTCGGCGCGCGTCTTGAGCAGATCCGTCGGATTTCCGGCAGCCGGGTCGCTCGCGTCGAGCAGCTCGTCGGCCTTCGCAATGGTGGCGTCCGCTTTGCGGGCGTCGGCGGCGATCGCCGCTTCGCTCCCGCTGAAGGCCGGCGTCCCCTGCGTCAGCAGCGCGTCGATCTTCGTCTGTTGCGGCGAGGCGATCGCGAGGCTTTGACCTTGCGCCGCGGCGGCCGTGAGCGCCGCGAGCTGCGAGGGCGCGATGATGTCGATATAGCGTGCGCGCAGAATGCCTTGCGGATCGATCACGTACGTCGTGGGGAAATATTGAATGTCGTAGCCGCGCTCGAAGGCTTTATCCGAATCGATCGCCAGCTGATACGGGACGCCTTTGGCGATCGCATAGGCTTGCACGATCGGTGCTTCTTCGGTCGTATCGACGCCGAGAAACTCAACGTCTTTGAGGCGCAGCTTGCCGTAGCTCGCGATCAGGTCTGGCATCTCTTCGCGGCAGGGCGGGCACCAAGTCGCCCACACGTTCACGACCAGCGTCTTGCCGCGAAAGCTCGCGAGCGTCACCGTCTTCCCGTCGATCGTCTTGAGCGTGAAGTCCGGCGCGGCCGCACCGACCTGAGGGCCGGTCAAGGCAGGCGGATTGGGGGCCGGCTGCGCCGGCGCGCCGGCGGCGCGGGCGGAGACGGTGCCCGCGGCGAGGGCCGCGGCGAACAAGCTGACGGCGAGGCGTTTCATCCGGCCAGTCTTCGACCCGGCGCGCCGCCGGTTCCCTCCGGACGCGGCAGGCTCAGGTGCGCAGCTTGTACCCGCGCGCCGTCATCTCGAGGGCCACGCCGAGCGCCAGCGCGGTCAGGCCCGCCACGACGCCGAGCGACAGTCCGAGCCGGACGTCCCCGTGTCCCGTATACGAGTAACGCAGCGCGTCGATCATATAGAACATCGGATTGAAGAGCGCGATGTGGCGCACCAGCGGCGGAAGAAATTGCGCGGTCGTGAAAACTCCGCCGACGAAGATCAGCGGCGTGATCACGAAGGTTTGAAGGACCGCGATGTGATCGAACTTCTCGGCGAGCAACCCGCTGATCAAGCCGAGGCCGCCGAAGAGCGCGGCGACCAGCACCACGACGCCGAAAAAGAGCGGCCAATTTTGGGGAACCGTTCGCACCATCGCGAACCCGACGGCGAGAATCAGGAGCGCGATGATCAAGGCGCGCAGGACCGCCGCCGCGACGTAGCCGGCCACGATCTCCAAGGCCGACATGGGCGCGATCAGCATCTCCTGGATCGCGTTGAGAAAACGGCTCTGGAAGAGCGAACTCGACGACTCACCGTAGGTTTGATCGATCACTTGCAGCATGATCAGCCCCGGGATGAGGAACGCCGCGTACGAAACGCCGTCGATGCTTTTCACGCGGCTGCCCAGGCCCAACCCGAAGACGAGCACGTAAAGGATGGTCGTGATGATCGGCGGCCAGACGACTTGGTTGATGACCTTGTAGGTCCGCACGAGCTCGCGCTTGACCAGCGTCCCAAAACCGATCGGATTGGCGCGCATCAGCGTTTGACCAAGTCGAGAAAGACGTCTTGCAGGCTCGAGCGTTTGAAATCGACGTCGAGGATCTCGCAGCCCATCCGTTCCAAATCCGCCAGCGTCGGGGCGATCGCTCCGGGAGGCAGGTCGTCGATGTGGAGCGTCTTGGTGGCGCGCTCGAAGCGGGCGCCAAGTCCGGCCAGCGCGGCCGGCAGCGGCTCGAGATCGCGATCGACTTTGACGCTCAACGTCGTCTGCCCGCGGCGCGCGAGCAGCGCCGCGGTCGACTCCATCGCGACGATGCGGCCGCGCTCGATGATCGCGATGTTGCGGCAGAGGGCTTCGGCTTCTTCGAGGTAGTGCGTGGTCAGGATGATCGTCGTGCCGGCGGCGTTGAGCTCGCGTAGCAGTTCCCATAGCTCGATGCGCAGCTCGACGTCCACGCCGGCGGTCGGTTCGTCGAGAATCAACAGCTCGGGCTCGTGAATCATGGCGCGCGCGAGCGAAAGCCGGCGCTTCATCCCGCCCGACAGGTGCGTATAGGTTTCGCGCGACTTCGCGCTCAAGCCGAAGCGCTCGAGCAACGCGTCGGCGCGAGCGCGTACCGCGCGCGGCGGCAAACCGTAGTAGCCCGCCTGGTAGATCAGGATGTCGCGAATCGACAGGTAGCGGTCGAAGTTATACTCTTGCGGCGCGAGTCCGATCAGCCGGCGCGCCGCGCGCCAATCGCGAACCGTATCGTGGCCGAAGACCGAAATCGCGCCCGCGTCGATTTTGGCCAGGCCGACGATCGCGTTGATCGTCGTCGTCTTGCCCGCGCCGTTCGGTCCGAGAAAACCAAAGAAATCGCCCGCGTCTACCGCGAGCGAAACGTCGTCGACCGCTCGAAACGTGCCGTAGCTCTTGCAGAGATGCTCGACGCGCACGGCCGGCGCTTCACGGGATCCGTTCATCCAACTCCTTGTAACGATGCCGTCGCAGCACTTTGATCCGCTGCTTCGCATCGGGCATCCCGCTCTTCTCGATGTCGCGCACGACTTTTTCGACGTCGAAGGCGACGCGACGATGCTTGACCTGCCAACCGTCCGAGCGCTGCGTGAAGATCGCGTAACTCGCGCGCGGGTCGCCGTCCTTGGGCAGACCGGCCGAAGCGACGTCGACCAGCAGCTTCTCGCGCCAATGCCGCACGTAGGGCAGATGCAGGTGCCCGAAGGCGATCGCGCGCTCTTCGACCCCGGCAAAAGCGCGCGCCAAGAACGCGTCGTCGGCATCGGGCCAGACGTGCTCGTCGTCGCTCTTTGGGTTGGCGTGAACCACCAGCAGGGCGCCGGCGCCTTCGCCGAAGCGCAGCGAGAAAGGCAGATCGAACAAACGCTGCGTCCACTCGGGACCGAGCGCCGCACGCTGCCAGTCGAGTTGCGGAAAATCCTCGTCGCCGGCCGCGAAGGTTTGCACGTCGCCGATGTAACGGTCGGTGTTACCGCGCACGCAAGCCGCGCCGATCGTCTCCAAGCGCTCGAGCACGTCGCGCGGGCGCGGACCGTCCATGCACAGGTCGCCTGCCGCGACGTGCACGTCCGCGCCGCCTTGTTCGGCCAGGTCGACGAGGCACGCGTCGAGACCCCGGACGTTGCCGTGAATGTCGGAAAAGATCGCGATGCGCATCAGCCGCGCTTGAGAGCGAGGACCAGCGCCGCCGGCGTGGCGCCGAGCTTCCCGAATTCCCACAGATCGATCGCGTCGACCGCGACCTTCTTCTTGCGCAAGAGCGGTAAGACGGTACGAAAGCGGAGGTTGGCGAGCACGCGGCGCTTGCCGAGCACGAGGACGCCGGCGCCCAAATCTTCTCCAAGCGGCACTTCGATGCGTTCGAGCGTTGCGAACGCGGCGCTGCCGTCGACCAAGCCCGGTGCGAACAGCACCGTTTCCGTATCGATCGGCGAGACGACCGAACGCAGGCGGCGCGCTTCCTCGGAAAACGGAACCTCGACGACGCGCAGGCCGATCGATTCCGCGTACGCCGCGAGTTGCGCCCGGCCGTGGGCGTTGCCGCGCGCGACGCGGGCGATGCCGACGTCGCTGCGCCGGAAGGCCGGCACGCCGAGGTAGAGCACCTCGCCGAGCAGCATCGCATCCTCGCCGTCGAACAGGCCGGGGGCTTGGATGCGGCCCACGATCGGAACTCGCAGCTCCGCCAGCGCCGCCTCGAGCCCGGCGGGCTCGGTGCGGCGGGCGGGATCGCTCGGCCGCATGAGAAAGGCGCCGGCCGGAAAGACGACCGCGTCGTCGGCGCACAGCGAGGCCAGCGGCGAACGTTCGGGCGCGTCGAGAACCGTGGTCGCCACACCGCTAGCCGCCAAGCGTCCCAGTAGAACGTCCTGCTGCGCGCGCGCTCGGCTCGCGATGAGGTGCGGTTCGCCGTGCAGCGGCAGTTCGCGCTCGAGTTCCGGCGACGTTCGCACCACGATCGCGCCCTGCAACGCTGCCACCGCACCGCCGGCGAACGGCGCTTGTAACGTCGCTGAGATCATGCCCTCTATTTGGGCTCGAACGGCGTCAGGTCCGCCTTGGGCGAGAAGAAATCGCTCAGGTCGGTCGCCAGCGCATCGCCGAGCGAGAGCGGGGGCAAACCGAGGATCTCCTCTTCTGTCTTCAAGACGCCGGCGGTTGAGGTATGACGCATTCCGAGGAAATGGCGCTTCGCGTACGGCGACACGACGATCGCGTAGGCGCGCTGCAGGTTGACGTGGTCGCGGCTGAGCGCCGAATCGCCCGCCATGATGAAGATCGCGGTCGAGCGCCACTGCGCCGAGTGCGTCAAGTACGCGACGATCGTGCCCAGCGCACGATCGCCGTCGGCGACCTGATCGGCGAGCGGGGGCAGGTCCTTACCCGCGACCCCGCGGTCACCGGGGAGCGAGACGTAGGTGAACTCGGGCGTTTCACCGGCCTGCGCGAGCGTGTCGAAATCGCGCACGAACTCGGCCGCGCGAGCCGTATCGCGGACGTGCGCGTTGAGGCTCGCGTACTGCAAGTCGACGTGTCCCATGAGCGCGAGCGGCGCCGGCGTGTCGAACGCGAAGCGTCCACCGAGGCCGGTGCCGGCGGAGTCGGGCGCGTACCCGGTGACCTGCACGAACTCGCCGTAGTCGCGGAAGCTCCGGTCGTGGAGTGCCAGCGCGTTGAAGATGTATCCAGCGCGCGGATAATCCTCGGGATCCTGGCCGTAGCCGAGGCCCGCGGCGGGGCTCTCGAAAGCGAAGCGCTCGGTAAAGAGCGCCGCGAGCCCGGCGGCGGCGAACTGCGGAGCGGCTCTGCTGCTCCACGCGTCGGCGTAGAAGTTGCCCGCCAATCCGAACGTTTGCGCGAGCGCGTGCAGATTCGGCGTGAGGCTGCGGTCGTAGGCGACCAGCCCCGGATCGCCCGGGCCGTAGGCAGCACCGGAGGCATCGGCGAGATCGCCCAGCATCGCGTCGTAGGTCTTGCTCGACTCGACGATCACGACGACGTGGCGGAGCGTGCGCGAGCGCGACGTGCCGAGCAACGGAACGATTTTATCGTGACGCGCCGGACGAACGCTGCGCTGGTAACCCAGCGCGTGCGCGGTCGAGACGTGCAGGTTGACGTCGCCGAGGTCGATGCGTTCGAGCGTCGACCACACCGCGCTGCTATCGCCGGCGACTTCGAGCACGTTGCCGCGCGGACTCACCGCGAGCGGACGGTCCCCCTGGAAGCCGCGGTCCTGACCGATGCCCTTCGCATTGACGACGTAGAGCGAACGGCCGTCGTGCGAGAGCGCGAGCGCGACGGGGTACCAGCCGGTCGGAATGAGTCCCAGACGATGCAAGTGCTGAGGATCGCTAGCGTCGAGTACGGCGATCGCATTGATTCCGGCAAGTGCGACGTAGAGCCGTTTCTCGTCCCGGCTCAAGACGAGCGCGCTCGGCTGCGTTCCGTATGGTCCCCGATCGAAGAGCCGCAGTTCCGTACCGCCGGCCACGACCGGCGAGCCTGCGAGCGCGACGGTCGCGACCCGGTCGACGTTGCTCATCGCGACGAAAAGATAGGGCTTCGTACGCATCGCAACGAGCGCCGCAGGCTGCGCGCCGCCTGCAATGCGCAGGCCGTCGGGGCGCCGGTCGAGCGGTAGCGCGAGCTGCGGCGGCACGAAGCTCCCGCTCGCGTCGAGCGCGATCAACGACAGCGACGAAGCCCGTTGCAGATCTTCGGGAACGGTCGCGAAGGGCGGCGCCGCGGCCGGCTTCGGCCAGCGGCGCGTAAGCGCCGAGGCCTTCGTTGGCGACGGCCAGCTGCGAACGCACGACGGCCGCCGCGAACGGAAAGAATCCAACCGCCACGGCCGTTCCGCTGGTCGCGCGCGTTGCCGGATCGATCGAGATGACGTCTCCGCCAAGGTGATCGACGACGTAGGCGCGCGAACCGTCGGGCGCCAGCGCGATCGTGCTCGGATAGGCGTGCCCCGCGCTCGCGGAGCGCGCATCCGTGGACGGGACGGCGATCGTGTGATGCGCGTCGCGCGTCAGGTGCCCGGAGCCGTCGAGATCGAAAGCGTAGACCGCGTTTTGCGGACCGCCCGAGGCGAGCACGAGGACGTTGGCCGCATTGAGCGGATCGCGCAGCGCGACGATGCCCGCGAAGAAGCTTTCGCCCGGCGCGCGATAACGGTCGACTACCTCGAGCGACGCCGTATCGACGACCGCCAGCGACGAACCGCCGCGCGTGATGCCGTCGAGCGCGCTGACCTCGTCGCCTTGGCCTTCCGCGCCGTTGGACACGATGGCGAAGCGATCGTCGGGCGTCAGCGCCACGCCGAGCGCGCCCATGCCCGTTACGACGCTCTTGCCGGCAGGCGAGACGATTCGTCCCGAGGGCAGGATGCGCGAATACGGTTCGAGCGTGTCGACCGTACCGGCGGGCCGGGCCCCGGCAGGCGATTCGAACGTTACCGCGGGGGAAGCCGGGCCTTGGCCCAGCGCGGCCGGCGGCATAAGCGCAAAGGCGAAGAGGGCCGCGGGTGCGGCCCAGCGGCGAAAAGCTGGATGCATTACCGAGGCCATTTAGGACTCACGTACGGCGCGACCCCTGAGCCCAAGCAACCGGCCCGGCGGCTTAGCCCTCGTCCAAACGGTAGCCGATGCCGTGGACGGAGCTGATCCGGAGGCGCGAGCCGACCTCGCGCAGCTTCTTGCGCAGCATGCCGATGTGCACGTCGACCACGCGAGTGGCCACGCCCGAAACGTCGTGCCAGACGTGCTCCAAGATTTCGGCTCGCGTCAACAGGCGGCCGTCGGCGTCGGCTAGGTACTCGAGCAAACTGAATTCCAGCTGGGTGAGGTCGGCGCTCGAGCCGCCTTCGTGTTCGAGCGTTTGGCGCTCGCGCACCAGCACGACGTCGCCGAACTGCAGGCGCGGCGTGGCGAGGCTGTGCACCCGATCGCGCCGCCGTAAGAAGGCGTTGACGCGCGCCAGCAACTCTTCGCTCGGGAACGGCCGCATCAAGAGATCGTCGGCGCCGAGCTCGAGGCCGGTCGACTTGATGTCTTCGGCGCTATAGCCGCTCGTCAGGAGGATGTAGGCGTCGCTCGTCTGCGCGATCGTCGCGCACAGGTCGAGCCCCCAGATGTCCGGCAGGGCGAGACCCAGCAGCACGACGTCGGGCCGGTACTCGCTCAGGAGCCGCAGGCCATCGCGTCCGGTAAAAGCGATGCGTACGTCGTAGCCGGCCCGGGCAAGCTGGGACGCCTCGTCCTTGGCTTCGATCGGATCGTCTTCGATGATGAGAATTCGCGCGCCAACTGCCTCGCCCGGCATAGCCTCCCGTCAGACCGGCGCCGCTATTTCCTCGCCTTCGGTCACCATCAGTTGTCGGCGCGCGACGCCTTCCTCAATAGCCGCCGTCGCGACGGCACGCGCGACCGCGTCGACGACGCGCGTGTCAAAGACCGATGGTACGACGTATTCGGGCCCGCGCTCGGCCTCGGTGATGATGCCGGCAATCGCGCGCGCCGCGGCCAGTTTCATGCCGTCGGTGATGCGCTCGGCCCGGCAATCGAGCGCTCCCCGGAAGATCCCCGGAAAGGCCAGCAAGTTGTTGACCTGATTGGGAAAGTCCGAGCGCCCGGTCGCCATGACCGCGACGTACGGTGCGGCGGCGTCGGGCATGATCTCGGGCGTCGGGTTGGCCATCGCGAACACGATCGGATCGCGCGCCATGCCTTTGATGTCCTCGGGACGCAAGATGCCGGGCGCCGAAACGCCGATGAAGACGTCGGCTCCGACGAGCACGTCGCCCAGCGCCCCGCGCCGGTTCTCCCGGTTCGTGTGTTCGGCAAGCCAAGTCCAATGTGAGTTGTCGTACTGATCGATCCGGTTCAGCGCACCGGCGCGGTCGACCGGAATGACGTCCCGCACGCCCGAGGCCAGCAACATCTTCATCGTCGCCGTTCCGGCCGCGCCGCTGCCGGCTACGACGACCGTGAGATCTTCCATGCCGCTTGCCCACGACGGCCGCGGCATTGATCAAGCGCCGCGAGGATGACGACGGCGGTCCCGTGCTGATCGTCGTGCATCACGGGGATGTCCAAGCGTTCCTGGAGACGCCGCTCGATTTCGAAGCAGCGCGGCGCGCTGATGTCCTCGAGATTGATGCCGCCGAAGATCGGCGCGATTCGCACGACCGTTTCGACGATTTCGTCAACGTCTTTCGTATCGAGGCAGATCGGGAAAGCGTCGATGTTTGCAAACTGCTTGAAAAGCATGCACTTGCCTTCCATCACCGGGGCCGCACCGAGCGGACCGATGTCGCCCAGACCCAGCACGGCGGTTCCGTCGGTCACGACGGCGACCGTGTTGCGCTTGATCGTCAGCTGAAAGGCCTTCGAGGGATCGGCAGCGATCGCCATCGAGACGCGCGCGACGCCCGGCGTGTAGACCGTCGAAAGATCCGTCCGCGTCTTGACCGGAATCTTCGGCTCGACCGAAATCTTGCCGCCCAAGTGGGCGAGGAAGGTCGAGTCGGAGAGGCTGACCATGCGCACGCCCTCGAGCCGTTCGACGGCGCTGCGAACCGCCAGGCCAACCGCATCCGACGCGACCGTCACCGTAACGTCGCGGGTGACGTGGTTCTTACCGACCGAGCGCATGTCGACCGCGCCGATGATGCCGCCGGCATCGCCGATTGCCGATGCGAGCGAGCCGAACGCGCCGGGATGCGACGGCATCTCGAGGCGCATGATGATCGTGTATCCTATCGTTGGTGAAGCCATACGGGAGCCTTCTTCGACGGTCGGTGAGCCCCTCGGACGCGGGTGACCGTTTAGTTTCCCGAGACCGTCATTTCCGCCACGCGAAATGAGGGCGCGACGATCGCCGAATCGAAGCGCAGATCCGCCGCGACCGCGTCGACGGCGCCTAAGATCGCGGCAATGTTTCCGGTGACGGTGAACTCGTCGAGCGGCGACGTAAGCGCGCCGTTCTCGATGAGGAATCCGCGGGCGCCGCGGCTGTACGTGCCGCTCACCGTCTCGGCCGCAAAACCGATCGTATCGAGCACGAGAACGCCCCGTGCGGTCGCGGCGATCAGTTCGTCGAGCGTTCCGCTGCCGGCCTCGAGGTAGAAGTTATTCGGACCGATCCCGTCGCCGGCCGAATTCGCGGTGCTGCGCGCACCGAGTTTGCGGGCGTAGTACGTATCGTACAGGTACGTGCGCAAGACGCCGCGCTCGAAGACGAGCGTGTTCTGCGTCGGCACGCCTTCGGCGTCGAAGGGCGAGGTTCCCAAACCCGCGCGCAGGCGTCCGTCGTCGTGAATCGTGACGAGCTCGCTGCCGATGCGCTCGCCGACTTTGCCGATCAAAAACGAATTGCCGAGCGCGACGTTGCGGGCGTTGACCGCATTGAAGAGGTCGGCCAGCAGCGAGCCGGCGACGTCGCGCTCGAAAATGACCGGACAACGCATCGTATCAGGCTTGCGCGAGCCGATCGATTCGACCGCGCGCCGCGCTGCGCAGCGCGCGACGGACGCGACCGGCTCGAGCTCGGCATAGCTGCGAGCGGCCGAACCGTAGGATGCGATCCGCTTGCGCTCGCCATCCGCGGCGATCGGGCTGGTACCGCGCGAAACGCTCGTGCTGCGGTACGAACCGCGAAAGCCGCGCGAATTGACGAGCGCGGTCGTCGCGCTCGAGTCGCCCGCGCGCGAACCGCGCGAATTGACGATGCGCGGATCGAACTCGCGCACCGAGCGCTCCAGCAAAAGCGCGTCGTCGAGCTTCGCTTCGGGATCGCGCCGCTCGACGTCGAGCGCGAAGATTCCGAGATCCTCGTCGCCGGCGGCGCCCGTCGCCTCGTCGGGCAGGCCGGACAGCGCGTCGGGCGCGACGTAACGTGCCGCGGCGACCGCTTCGATCACGAACGCCGGCAGACCACCGGACCCGAAGTCGTTCGTCGAAAGCGAAGCTTTCGCGCCGTCGACGAAGACGCGTACCGTCAAGAAACGCGCCGTCGAGCGTTCGAGCTTTTCGATTTCGCGGTCGCGGGCCTGGACGCTGAAACGCTCGACGACGCGGCAGGTCGCTTCCGCATCGCTCGCTCCGGCGGCCAGCGCCAATTCGACCGCGGTGTCGGCCAGTTCCAGCGCGTCAGCCAAGCGCCGAACCGCCCACGGTGACGCGCGACAGTTTCACGGTCGGCATGCCGACGCCGACCGGCACGCTTTGGCCGCCCTTACCGCAGGTATAGGAACGCGTGGCGAAGCGCGCGTCGCTGCCGGTCAGCACCACGCGCGTCATGACCTCGGGCCCGTTGCCGATCAGCGTCGCACCGCGCACCGGCGCCGTCAGCTTGCCGTCTTCGATCAGATAACCCTCGGCTAGCATGAAGACGAAGTCGCCCTTGCTGATCTCGACCTGACCGCCGGCGAACGACTTGGCGTAGATGCCGCGTTTGACCGAGCCGACGATCTCGTCGTGCGTCGAGGTGCCGGCCGCCATGTAGGTGTTGCACATGCGCGGTTGCGGCAAGAAACGAAACGACTGGCGTCGTCCGCTTCCGGTCGAGGGTACGCCCATCAGCGCGCCGTTGAGTCGGTCCTGCATGTAGCCGCGCAAGATGCCGTTCTCCACGAGAACCTTGTGCTGGCCGGGCGTCCCCTCGTCATCCACGCTCAGACTCCCGCGTTCTTCGGGCAAGTTGCCGTCGTCGTAGATCGTCACCAGCTCGCTCGCCACGCGCTCGCCGATCCGGCCGCTGTAGAGCGAGGTTCCGTGCCGGTTAAAGTCACCTTCGAGTCCGTGGCCGACGGCCTCGTGCAGGAGCACGCCGCCGCTACCGGGTCCCACGACGACTTCGAACTCCCCGGCGGGAGCATCCACCGCTTCGCAGTTGACGCACGCGACGCGAGCGGCTTCGCTCGCGATCGACTCGGGGGTGCGCGCGACGAAGTAATCGAGGTTCGTCCGTCCGCCGTCGCCGCAGGTTCCGGTGCCGCGCCGCGCGCCGTTTGCGACGCATTGCACGAAGAGCGTGACCAGCGGCCGGCGATCGCTGACCAGCGCGCCGTCGCTGGTGAGAATGGCGACCTCTTGCAATTCGTCCGAGATCGTCGCATTGACGGAGAGGATGCGCGAGTCGAAGGCGCGCGCGGCGCGGTCGGCCCGCTCGAGAAGACCCACGTACGATGCCGAGTCTGCGCGCAACGTGCGCGCCTCGAGCGGTCCGTAATAGTTGCCCTGCGCTCCGCTCGCGCTCGCGAGCGGCGTGCTGCCGTTACCGCTGTTGCGGTCCTTTGCGATCAGGGCCGCCACGCGAGCGGTATTGCGCAGCGATTCCGGCGAGAGGTCGCCGGTGTGCGCGTAGCCCGCACGCTCGCCGGAGATGACGCGCACGCCGACCCCGGCGTTGAGCGCGATCCCGGCTTCGTGGATGCGCCCGTCTTGCAAGCGGAACGAACGCGTCACGCGCCGTTCGTAGAAGGCATCGGCGTAGTCGCCGGCTCCGAGCGACCGCCCAAGAATCGCGCAAAGAGCCGGCGCGTCGAGCTGCATCACTGCGGCTGTTCGCGCCGGCCCTCCGAACCTCCGGGGAAGACGGAGGTTACTTGTTCGGCTCGCCCTCGGGGTGCTGAGCCGGCGGATGTTGCGGCTGCCCTTGCGGGTGTCCGGATTGCGGCGCCGGTTTCGCGTACGACGGCTGCGCCGGATGCTGCGAGTACGCCGACGCCGGCGGGTGCTGCGAGTACGTCGACGACGGCGGATGCTGCGAGTACGTCGAGGCCGGCGGATGTTGCGCGTACGTCGATGACGCGGAATGTTGCGAGTACGCCGAGCCCGACGGATGCATCGACTGACCGCCGTAGCCGCTCGACGCGCCGGACGCGTGCGGCTGCGAGATCACGTGCTCTTGCGCGGCTTGCCGGTCTTCGGCTTGGAGCGGCGTGTAGCCGGCCGGCCGATTTTCCTTGTTCAGCGGCTGCGTGTAGGCGGCGCGCTCGGGCGGAATCTGCCCGTGATTGACCGAGGCGAGATTGCTGCGGTCGTGCGCGGCGACCGAAACGTGCTGCTTTTGCTCCGGCGTCGGCGGGAGGTGCTCCTCTTGCATCGCGCTGCGCTGTTCCTCGCTCGGCTGCGCCGCAACGCCCCCGGGGCCGCCGTTGTAGCTCACCCGGTTCACCGTCGTGTTGTTGTTCACCACGACCGTGTTGTTGATGTAGGTGTTGTGGACGATCGTCGTGTTGACGTTCGTCACCGCGGTATTGTAACGGAACGCGTTACCGTACCAGCCGCCGCCGACGTATCCCACGCCGAAATATCCGGCGCCGTAGTTCACGCCGCCGTAGAAGCCGACGTGCGGACCCCAGTAGCCGCCGTGCCACGCGTAGTAGCCGCCGCTGTAACCCCAGTAGCCCGGCGTCCAGAGATAGCCGGGTTGCGGCGCGGCAACCCACGTTCCGGGAACCCAGTAGTATCCGGCCGGACCCCAGCCCCAGTAGCCGGGCGCCCAAATGAGATTCGGTCCCGGACAGGGCGGCTGCACGTAGACGGGCAGCGCCGGCGGACCGATGTTGACGGAAAGGCCGATCGCGAATTGGGCGGATGCCGGAGCCGGCATTCCGAGCATCGGCACCGCGAAAAGTAAGAGTGCGGCTGCGCCGGCTTTGATGAAGTGAAGAAAACGTGACATGAGCGGGTCTCCCTAGCGGTTTGTACGACCCTAACTGTACCCGCTCGCCTTCCGCGATGCTACGCGCGCGGCCAAACTCTCACAGGCCTCTCATGATGAGAATTCGATGCGCGTCGCGTTTTTAGAGGTTGCAAGGTTTCGATATCAGCCCGGCGTTCTCGCTCAAAGCCGAGCCGCTCCAAGATAGATACACGACGCCTTTCAGCCACGCCGGGAAATATGCGTCGGCACGACAAGCGCCGGGAGGCTGATAGCCTTTCCCTCCCGCAGCGCCGCTCGGCGTGAGATCCGCGACGACGCCGAGCCCGGCCATGCAGGCCGTCGTATTCGCATACGCCGAGCAGTCGGGTGCGGAGCCCGGCAGCGCGCCGGGGTTTGCGAGCGCGGGATCGTCGTACGTATTCGCGCCCCACGGCCAGGACGCGCCCGAGTCGACGTTGTTTATCCAAGCGTGCGTGTTTTCGCCGCCCGTTGAGGTTGTGGTCGGCGGCGTGCGATTCCAGATGTAGTTACCGCTGATGGTCATCTGGGAGCACGGGTTGACGCAGTCGATCTCGGCGCCTTTCACCGTCGTCGTCCCGTTGTTTCCGGCGCTTGCGACCGTCGCTTCGAAGATATTGTTCTCGATCGTGTAGCTGCCGGTCCCGGCCGGATAGATCTGATTGAAGAGCAGTTCGCCGCCGCCCGGATTCTTCGGGTCCTGATAGTCGCCGTAGGCCGTGTTGTTGATGAAGACGATGGGCGCCTCGTCTTGCGAGGTGCGGTTCCCTTGAGGGAACGCTTCGAAGGCCGCCGAGCCGTTGGACCAAAACGCACTCTGCTCGACCACCGCCTGATTGCGATACGAAAAGATCCCCCATGAGTCGAAGATCAAACCTTCGCCGTCCGTATTGCAGCCGGCGCCGGCCGGCGCGTTGACGTTCTTATAGGAAAAAGCGCCGGCGACGAAAATATGCGTGCCGGCGCTCGTGTCGGGTCCGTTGACCGGGATCAGCGAGATGCCGCTCCCGCAAAGGCCCGACCCGTTGGTACTCGGAGCGCCGTTAAAAGCGATCGTTCCGACCACCGCCTGCTGGTCGACGCCACCGGTCAGGCCGTTCCAGGAGTAGCTGTCGAATCCGGCGAGCGCGCAGTTGACGGCCATGTCGTTGATAAAAGCAATGTGATGCAGCGGCGTGGCGGTCTCGGACGTCGCCGAAAAACAACCTCCGTTCGCCGAGGCCGGCTGCGTTCCGTAGAAACCTTCGACCGCCCAATTGGACTGATCGACGCGAAAGGCTTCATTCGATCCGCCGTTGACGTTGCAACTCGTCATCTTCGGTCCCGCGCAGAGCACCGTTGCGAAGTAGATGCCGCCCGTTCCGTCGATGCCGCCCGAGCTCGAGGGGCACGAACCGACGGCGCCCCAATTACCCACGCCGAATTGGCCCGAGGCATAGCTGCCGGCGGCCACGATGATGACGTCGCCGCATTGGACCGCGTGCTTCGGCGTCTGCCAAGGACCGCAATTCGTGCCGCAAGCCGTCGCCGACGTGCCGTTGTTGGCGTCGCTTCCCGTCGCTGACAAGTAGTAGGTGTGCAGCGCGGCAAAGGCCGTGCCGCCCGGCGTCGGCGTCGACGTCGGCGCGAGCGTGGGCGTCGCGCTCGTCCTCGGCGTCGGGGTCGCGCTTGCGTGTGCGGCCGGCGTCGGCGTCGGAGAGATTGATGCGCCGGGCGTCGGCGTCGCGCGCGGCGCATTTTTCGCGGGCGTGCTGCCGCTCCCGCTGCAAGCGGCGAGCATCACGGCGCACGCGAGCACGGCGGCCTTCGAGCCAGCGGACACCGCTTTCAATCGATACTCCTTAGCGGACGTCAGTAATCGGCGAGTTCGTCGAGCGCCCGGTCTTCTTCGTCCGTAATCGCCCCCGCCTGGTAGCGCGGATCGTTGACGACGAAGGCGAAGGCGACGCGCCCGTGATGGTGCGTGAGCACGGTTCCGACAAGCCCGTTAACGCCCTCGATGTGTCCGCTCTTGGCGCGCGCGCGACCTAGCGCGTCGTTCAAATTGTGATGCACCACGGTGCCGTCGAGTCCGACGCGCGGCAGACCGCGCAAGAAATCGGGGCCGGCGGGCGCGGCGAGCTCGGCGGCGACGAGCTTGGCAAGTTCGATCGGCTCGACCCGATCGTCGGGCGAGAGTCCGCTGCCGTCGTAGACGGTCATTCCCGTGCGCGCCACGCCGAGCCGCGCGAGTTGGGCGCGTTCTGCCGAGATGCCGTTGGCGTCGGTTCCCGCTTTGCCGGCGCGGACGCCGAGGGTGCGCAAGAGTTGCTCGGCGCTATGATTGTTCGAGTTCGTCAGCATCTCCGCAACGATGGCGGAAAGCGGCTGCGAATAGTGCGTCCAAAGCGGCTGCGCGGCTAAGGGAGCGGCGCCGGTTTCGAGTTCGCCGTCGCCGGCGATGCCGCGCTCGGCGAGCATCAGTTTGAGCGAGCCAAGCGCGTAGTCGCGCACGTTGACGACGGGCTTCCAAAACTTTTGCATTTCGCCGGCAGCGATGCGCCCGTCGAGCCGGAAGTCGTTGGAAAGCGGCTTCGTCGCCGCCGGCGCATCGGCAAGCGCGCGATCGATCGTCACGAACGAATCGCTCGAGGCGGAGACCGTCGCGATCGAGCCGTCGAGGTGGATGAGGTCGTTCGCCGGTTCGACGGTGACCAGCGCGGGCTCGCCCGGCGTGCCCGGCGTGACGTGAAACTCGACGGTGTTTCCGTCGAGCGAGAACGCGCTCGTCGGCGCGGCGTAGGCTTCCTCGAGGTCGTCGCTCTCCCAGTGCGGGTTGACGTTCGGCCCGGCGAAAGCCGTGTCGTCGAGAACGATCGGTCCGTCGATGCGGGTCACGCCGGCGCGCACGAGCGCGCCGACGCCGGCGCGCAGATCGTTCGAGGTGAGCAGCGGGTCGCCGCCGCCGACGAGCCACAGCGGCCCGTGGATTTCGCCGCGCTCGTCGGGCGGCGCGAGCGCGACGAAGCGCGTGACGAAACGGTGCTGCGCTCCGAAGGCGTTGAGCGCGCTGGCCGCGACGATCAGCTTGAGCGTCGAGGCCGGCGCGACCGGGACGCCGGCTCGCCGCGCGAAGAGCGTCGTGCCGTCCGCGGCCACGACCGCCAAACCCGCGCCTTGCTGCAACACGTCCGACTCGAACGTCGAGCCGAGCTTCTCGACCAGGTCGGCGCGTTGCGCGGGCGTCCAGGGCGGCGGTGCCGGCGAAGCCGTCGGCGCCGGCGAGGGTGGCGGGCTCGCGACGGGCGCGGACGCTTGCGGCTCCGCGCCGCACGCAGTCAGCGCGAGCGCACACGCCGCTGCGAGCCAGCACCACGGAACGCGCGCGTTCAAATGCCCGCTCCCTCGTTGAAGGTCTCGTCGCAGCTTCCGCCGCGGGACCCGAGGCCGAGCGTTTCGAGCAGCGCGATCCACGCCGCGTCGCCGACCTGCTGGCGCAGTCGCCGCGAGGGCCGGACCGCGCGCAAACAGTCCTCGCGCAAAATCGTCAAGCCGAAGCGGCGCGCGCGGCGCATCCGCTCGAACTCCGGCGCGCCGTATTCGATCAAACCGACTTCGGGCGCGAGTTCCCAGCGCTGGATCGCTCCGGCCGGCGCGACGAACGCGAAGTGCGTGCAGTAGTCGAGATAACGCTCCCACTTGGCATCGCTGAGAAAATCGCCGCGCGAGGACTTCACTTCGTAGATGCGCACTTGGCGCGTGTAGCGTGCGATGCCGACGACGTCGAAGCGCAGGCCCGAATTCGCGGGCGAGAATTCGGTGCCGACGAAGGCGTAGCGGAGTTCGCGCATGCGCTCGGTCGCGAGCCGGCGCAACTCCGCGCCGGTCAGCGCGCGCCCGGCGGCGGCCGTCAGCGGAATGTAGTCGAGCGAGCGCGTCACACTCACTCGCGTTCCCAGCGCAGGATCGCGAGGGCCGTCGGGCACGGGATCTTCGCACCAGGTGAAATAGTATTCGCGCGGCGGCAGATCGACGAAGCCGTAGGCGTGCGATCCGGCGTCGCGGACTTCGCGGCACGCCCGGGCCAAATGCTTGCGGAAGTCGGGCCGCGTCGAAAGCGGCTCCTTGTCCACGAACAGCGCGCGCGCGGGATGCATGGAGTCGGGATACCACGCGCGCGCCTCGCGGCCTTGCCAATCGTAGCCGATGACGACCGGCGGCACATCGGCGTCGAAGTCGATCACCGAGGAGAAACCGTACCCGTCGGTCATCACGATCGCGTTGCGGCTGGCGGCGAGCCGTTTGGCGTCCCCGGCGACGGCCGCGTAGGTCATGATCTCGAACGGTCCGCTGTTGCGCAGGTGGAGGCCGCCGCGTTCGGCGAGCGCATACAGCGGCGCGGGCTCGATCGTGGCGGCAAAGAGCAGGGCGAGTAAGAAGCACGCCGGCGCGACCGCGATCCACGTCCAAATGCGAGCGGCACGCGCCGGGAGCTGCACGTAGGCGAGTCCCAGCATCACGCACAGCGACGCGAAGAAGCCGAAGATCCAATACGTCTCGACCGCCTCGAAGAGCGCGAGCACCATGACGAGCGCGAACTGAGGCAGCGCGGTCCAGGCTAGAAACGCGTTGCGTGGCCGCACCACGCAGGCCAGAACCGCCAGCCAGATTCCGGGCGTGTAGGCGATCGCTTGCGTTGCGAGCACGCCCGGCAGCGCGAACTGGCGGCGTTCGTCGTGCCGGTGCAGCAGCGCGAAGGTCCACGTTACCCAGCCGTGCTGCGCGTTCCAAACGAGCCAGGGCAGGCAGACCAGCAGACAGGTGACGAGCGCGACGGGCATCCCTCGCTTCCAGACCGCGCGCTGCTGCGGCGCGAGCGCGTACGCGACGACGCCGAAGAGCAGCGCGACGCCCAAGATGCGCGAGAGCAACACGCCCCCCAGCGCAGCTCCTAGCAAGAGCCAGTAGATCAGCTCGTCGCGCGCGAAGGCGCGCGCCCCGAACCACAGCGCGAGCGCCCAGAACATGAGGTACGGTCCGTCGGGCGTCGCCGTGCCGAAGGCGAGCGAGGCGAGCGGCGTCAAGGCCATCGCGAGCGCGGCGACCGCGCCCGCGCGGCGATCGCCCGAAAGTTCGATCGCGCACGCCGCCAGCGCGAGCGACGTGACGACGCCGCACAAAACGAAACCCAAGCGCACGAAACCCGGCGCATGGCCGAGCCAAGCGAAGGCCGCGATCGTCCAAGCGACGCCCGGCGGATGGTCGGCGTAGCCGAAAGCGAGCCGGCGGCTCCACTCCCAATAGTAGGCTTCGTCGCCCGTCAGCGGCAACGCGAACGCCGCGATCGCGCGCAGCACGAAAACCAGCGCGACCGCGAACCACGCGAACCGGATCACTCGTACGGTTCCGCCGAGCCCCCGCTGACGCGCAGCACGACGCCGTTCAAAAAGCTCGCGTCGCCCGCGGCGAGCACGCGCACGGCGTAGGCGACGTCTTCCCACGATCCGGCGTGCCCGGTCGGATTCTTTGCCGGTACGGCCTCTGCCGCGGCGCGATCCAACGTCTTCTTGCGGATGTCACCAGGCTCGATGACGTTGACCGTGATGCCGCCGGCGGCCTCTTCGAGCGCGAGCGAGCGCGCGAACGCGACGACACCGGCCTTCGCGCCGGCATAGAGGCTCATCTTGAAGGCCGGATGCGTGACGTCGGAACCGTTCATCCCGAAGTAGATCAGCCGGCCGAACTTGCGCGCGCGCATGCCCGGCAGCACCGCAAAGGCGGCCTCGACCGCGCTCGTGAAATTTCCGTCGACCATGCTGCGGTAGTCGGCGAGCGTCGAATCGGCGAAGCGTTTGACGACGATCGGTCCGACGGCGTGCACCAGCACGTCGATGCGTCCCAGCCGCGCTTCGGCCTCGTGCACGCTGCGTTCGGTTTCACCGGGCCATTCGTGATTCGCCTCGATCGCGAACGCATCGCAGCCGGCCGCGCGCAAATCGGCGAGCGCGTCATCCGGCGGCGTTCCGCCGGGCCGGAACGTGATCGCAACGCGGTCGCCGTCCGCGGCGAAGGCGCGAGCGATCCCCCGGGCCAAACCGCGCGCCGCCCCCGTGATGAGGACGGCGCGTTGCGGCTCGCTCAGACTCCGACCGGCGACCGCTCGAAGTCGGGTACGCCGAGTTCCGCCTCGAGCCGCCGCGCGTGTTGCGCCTCGCGCCGCTCGACCCAGCCCATGATCCAGCTATACATGACCGGGACGAGGGCGAGCGTCAGCAGCAGCGAGCTGATCAATCCGCCGATGAGCACGGTTCCCATCGAAGCGCGCTCTTCGGCACCTTCGGTGAGCCCGAGCGAGAGCGGCAGCATGCCGAAGACCATCGCGCACGTCGTCATCAAGATCGGCCGGAAGCGCGTCGCGGCTGCGGCCTTCATTGCCTCGACGACCGGGAGCCCCTTACGGCGTTGCTGGTTGGCATAGTCGACCAGCAGGATGCCGTTTTTGGCGACGAGCCCGAAGAGCATGATGATCGCGATCAACGAGAACAGGTTAAGCGTCTGATGGCGGATCGCAAGGCCGCCGAGCGCGCCGACGATCGCCACCGGCACCGAGAACATCACGATGAACGGTTCGACGAACGATCCGTAGAGGATGACCATCAACGTGTAGACGAGGCAGAACGAGGTGAGCAGCGCGAGGCCCATGCTGCTGAAGGTGTCGTTGTAGAGCTGCGAGTCCCCGTCGTCCGAACCCGCGTCGACGCCCGGCGGCATGAAGCCGGGTTGCGCCAAGGCGGCTTTGACCGGTTTCAGCACTTGACCCAGCGTCACCGACGTGCTGTGGTCGATCGCACCGAAGACGCGCACCACTCGCTCGCGATTCTGGCGTTCGATCTTCGTGGGTGCCGACGTCACCGTAAAGTCCGCGACGCTCGAGAGCGGAACCAGCGTCCCGTCTGCGGCGCGCACCCGGACTTGCGTGATCTTCTGCATGTCGTTGCGGTCCTTCGTATCGAACTGGATCCGCAAGTCGGTCAGACCCGACTCGAGCCGCACTTTGGTCGGAACCGCGCCGCCGATCGCGATGCGCGCGGCCAAGGCCGCGTCGCCCGGGGCCACGCCGAGCTGCTCGGCCCGCGAGGGATCGATGTGGATGTTCAGCCGCGGACCCTGCGTCTCGGCGCTCGTAATCACGTTGACCGTTCCCGGCTGCGCGCGGAGGAGCGCCGCCAACTTCTCTGCAGCCTGGTTGAGCACGTCGTCGGGACCCTTGAGCGTGTAATAGATCTCCGCGCCGCTTCCACCGCCGCCTTCGCTTGCGACTTGATAATCGGCACCAGGGACGACCCAGCCGAGTTTGCGCGCTTCCGCCACGACGGCGTCGGTCGCGCGGCGATGTGCCTTGTCGAGAACGACGGTGAACTCCGCGTAGTTGCCGCCCGTGAGGACGCTGAACCCGGAGCGCTTCGCGCCGGCGGTACTGAGCACGGCCTGCACGTTAGGGATCTTCAGCAACTCTTTGTCGAGCTTGGCGAGCCCCTCTTGCGTGGTCGCCAGCGGGGTCCCGACGCGGTAGGTCACCGAGCCGTACAAGACGCCGGTCGCCGAGGACGGGATGAATTCCGAGCCGATGAGCCCGAGCGGCACGAGCGCGATCGCTCCGACGACGAGCACCAAACACACGATCGGCACGAGGATGCGGTTCCGCAACACCCACGGTAGCGCGCTCGCTACGTAGTAGTTCTGCATGCGCTCGAAGAGGTTCTGAAACCAGGCTGCCCACCACGGCACCGCCGGGCTGCGCTGCTTGACCGACCAGCGTCCGGCGAGCAGCGGCGTCAGCGTGAACGAGACCAGCAGCGAGAAGAGCGTCGCGACCACGATCACGATGCCGAACTCGCGCATGTACTTGCCGATGATGCCGGTCAAGAACGCGATCGGCAGGAAGACGACGACGTCGACGAGCGTGATCGTGATTGCGGCTTGGCCGATCTCGGTACGCCCGATGTAGGCGGCGTCGAGCGGCGATTCGCCCATGTCGCGATGCCGGGTGATGTTTTCGAGGACGACGATCGAATCGTCGACGAGAATACCGATCGTCAGGCCGAGTCCCATCATCGAGATGATGTCGACCGTAAAGCCCATGATGCGCATCACGATGAAGGTCGCGAGCAGCGAGCTCGGGATCGAGATCATGACCACCAGCGCGTTGCGCCAGGCGTGCAGGAAGAGCAGCATCACGATCGCCGTGAGCAAGATTCCTTCGAGCAGACTCTGCAGGACGCCGTTGATCGAGGCGCGCGTGTAATCGGCGGATGCGTCGATCTCGCTGAAGGTGATGTCGGGATATTTCTTCTTGATCTTCGCGAGCTCGGCGCGCGTCGCGGCGGTCGTTTGCACCTCGTCGGCCGCGGCCTGACGCTGGATGTCCAGCAGGATCGAGGGCGCGCCATTGTAGGTCGACGGCCGGCGCTGCTCGACGTGACCGTCTTCGACGGTCGCGACGTCGCCGATCGTGACGAGTTTCTGTGCGCCGTTCGGAATCGGAAGCGGGATGCGCAGGATGTCCTGCGGCTGCTGGATGTCGGCGTGAATCGAAACGGTCGTTTCGCTCGTCGGCGCGTCGATGCGTCCACCCGGCAAGTTCGCGTTATTGTTGACGAGTGCGTTGTAGACGTCTTCGAGCGTCGAGTTCGAACCGAGCAGGCGCTGCTGATCGGGGAAAACGTGGAGTTCGCGAATCGTGTCGCCGGCGGAGTCGACTTCCAGGATGCCGGGCACGCCTTTGAGTTCCGGTACGATGTGGTTGTTGACGATGTCGCTCAGCTGCGCGGCGCTCAGCGACTTGGAACTGAGCGCCTCCTCGAGAATCGGATCGCTGGCGGTCGATTCCTTATCGACGAAGGGCGGCGTCAAGTCCGAGGGCATGTAGATGCGCGCCGTGTCGACGCGCCGCTGCACGTCGATCGTCTCGTAGTTCAGATCGGTATCGAGCTTGAAGCGCGCGACGACCGTGGCCGACCCTTCCTGCGCCGTCGCGGTCAGGCGGTCGAGATTTTCCATGCCGTTGAGCTGGTCTTCGATCGGCTTGATGACCAGCTTCTCCATCTCGGCCGGCGAGGCACCGGGATAGCTGGCGACCGTGAAGACGTAGGGGAACTGGACGTTCGGAAACAGGTTGACGCCCAGCGCGAAGTAGGACATCACCCCGAAGACCGCTAGGCCGATGAAAAACATCGCCGTGATGACGGGGTTCCTGATCGCGAAACGGGTCAGCCACACGGTCGAGAACTCCTCTTAAGCGCTAGCCGGGTTCGTACGGTTGTACGAAGCAGCGCGCCGGAGGTTTCGCCGGGACACCCTGCGCCTCCGGGGGCCGCCGTCGGGCCCCGCGGCTAGCGCCCGCAAATATCCATGCGCGAGACTGGACTCGAACCAGCACGCCCTTGCGGGCGCTAGCCCCTCAAGCTAGTGCGTCTACCAATTTCGCCACTCGCGCGCGGAGGGGTCCGGGGAAACTTCGGTATCGTACCCTTTCGGAAGGGCGGACGCAACTATTTCATGTTGGGGTCGAGGGCGTCGCGCAGGCCGTCGCCGAGGTAGTTGATGGCGAGCACCGTGACGAGGATGCACAGGCCGGGGAAGATCGCGACCCAGGGCGCGATCGCCATGTTCGACTCGGCGTTGGCCAGCATGTTGCCCCACGACGCCGTGGGCGGCTGGATGCCGAAGCCGAGAAACGAGAGGGTCGACTCGAGGATGATGACGTTGGCGACCTCGAGCGTGCCCTGCACGATGATCGGCGCGACGGCGTTGGGCAGCAGGTGGCGGAAGATGATGCGCCCGTCGCGGTTGCCGAGCGCGCGCGCGGCTTCGGCGAACTCTTTCTCGCGCAGCGAGAGGAACGAGGCGCGCACCAGCCGCGCGACCGGCGGCCACGAAAGGCCGCCGATGATCACGACGATCACGCCGAAGCCGAGCGACGCCTTGTTCGAGGAGGCCGCGACGATCGCGGTCAGCACGAGCAGCAGCGGCAAGAGCGGGATCGACAAGAACACGTCGGTGACGCGCATGATCGAGTAGTCGACCCATCCGCCGTAGTAGCCCGCGATCGCACCGAGCACGGTGCCGATCGTGAGTTCCATCAAGACCGCGAAGAAGGCGACCGTCAGCGAAATCTGCGCGCCGAACATCAGGCGCGAAAGCAGGTCGCGCCCGATCTCGTCGGTGCCGAGGATGTGGCCCGCGACGCCGGGTGCGAGCGGATAGCCCTGACCAGTGCGCTTGATCGATGAAGTTCGGATCGGCCGGCGCGAGCCAGTGCGCGAGCACCGCGACCAGCGTGATGCAGCCGAGCACGACGGCGCCGGCGAGCGCGAGACGGTGGCGCCGGAAGCGCTTCCAAACGCCGTGCCGCTCGATCTGGATTTCATCTTCGACGATCGGCGCGGGAAGGGCGCCGGGGGCGAGCGTCGTTGCCATCTTCGCGTTCCTCGCCTAGTCGTACTTCACGCGCGGGTCGAGCCACGCGTACGCGACGTCGGCGAGCAGATTGAAGAGCACCACCAGGAACGAGACCATCATCAGGTAGCCCATCAGCAGCGAGAAGTCGAACTGGCCGAGCGCGTTGATAGAAGAGCCGGCCCATCCCCGGCCAGGCGAAGATCGACTCGGTGACGATCGCGCCGGCAACGAGGCCGGGCAGGGACAGGGCGACGATCGTCACGAGCGGGATCAGCGCGTTCTTGAGGCCGTGGCGCAGGACGACCTGCGCGCGGTTCAGTCCCTTGGCCGCCGCGGTCCGCATGTAGTCGGTGCGAATGACCTCGAGCATCGAGCTGCGCATGAAGCGGCTCCAGGTCGCGATGCCGAGCAGACTCAAGACCGACCGCGGGCAGGATCAAGTGCTCGATCCGGTCGCCCAAATCGAAATCGTCGCATCGACGAGATGCCGGCCGACGGCAAGGCGATATGGTAGCCGAACGCGGTGATGCCGGCGACCGCGAACGCGAGCTGCATCATCAGCGCGAACCAGAAGACCGGCATCGATTGCCCGAAAAACGCGAACGTCGTGATCGCGTAATCGATCGGAGAGTACGGCTTGAGCGCCGCGATGATCCCGAAGGTCACCCCGATCGCAAGCGAGATGAGAAAGCGAGGTTCCAATCAAGAGCAACGTCGCGGGCAGCCGCTCGAGGATGGCGGTGAGCACCGGCTCGGAGTTCGAGGTCGAATAGCCGAGGTCGCCGGTCAGCACTTTGCTAAGCCAGGCGAAGTACTGCACGTAGACCGGCCGGTCCAGTCCGAAGTTGTGCTTGAGCCGGATGATGTCGGCTTGCGTGATGTGCGGATTCTGCAGGTACGGCGCGAGCGGACCGCCCGGCGCGTTATGCAAGATATAGAAGAGGATCACCGAGATAAGCAGGAGCAGCGGAATCGCTTGAATGCTCCGGCGCACGACGTAATTGAACAGCGTTCACGCCCTCCGGCGCGTAGGAGTCCGCGAGTTTAGGGTGCTGCGGCCGGTATTCCTGTGAGACCGAGCAAGGCCCGGGCCTCGTCGGGCGTCGCGACCGGCCGGCCGAGTTCCCCGGCGACGCGCGCCACGCGCGCCACGAGTTCCTCGTTCGAGGCGAGCCGCCCCTTCGTATAATAGATGTTGTCCTCGAGGCCGACCCGCACGTGGCCGCCCATCGCGATCGCGACCGCCGCCAGGGGCAACTGGTCCCGGCCGACGCCGGCGACCGACCAGGTGCAGCCGGCCGGCAGATCCCGGACGAGATCGACGAGGTGCGGAACGCTCGCGTCGAGGCCGCCCGGCACGCCCAGTACGAAATCGAAGTGCTGGGGAAACTCCAGGAGCCCTTCGGTCGCCAGCCGCTTCGCGTTGGCGAGGTGGCCCGCGTCGAAGATCTCGAGTTCGGGCCGGACGCCGTAACGGCGCATCTCGCGCAAGATTCCGCGCATGAGCGGGAAGCCGTTCTCGAAAATCTCCTCGCCGAAGTTGACCGTCCCGCAGGTGAGCGTCGCCATTTCAGGCGCGAGCGCGAGCGGGGCGGCACGCTCGGCGGCACTCATTCCGATCGCGCCGCCGGTCGTGAACTGCACGATGAGGTCGCTCTCGCGCCGGATCGCTGCGAGAGCCTCGGCAAAGCGCGCCGGGTCGCTCGTGTTCGTGCCGTCGTCGTTGCGGCAGTGCACGTGGATGATCGACGCGCCTGCTTCCCGGCAGCGCGCCGCGGTCCGCCCCAGTTGCGCCGGCGTTACAGGGAGATGCGGCGTCTGAGCGGGCGTCAGCTCGGCGCCGACGGCCGCGACGGTGAGGATGAGCGGCTGCATGCCTGACGCTTGGCAGTCCCGGGCCTCTTCCCCCCTTGGACTAGCCGCTCACATCCCAGAGAGCCCGCACCCGCGCGCGAGGAGCGCCGCAGTTGGAGAGCAAACGAGGCGGGCGAGAGGCCGGAATGTATCCCGGCGTTCTCATTTCCGCATTTCCCACTTCTCACTCGATCTTCCGCGCCTGCAAAGCCGGATCGTGAGGCTGAACTTGAGACCGATTCAAATCGTAGCAGGGATCGCGGCCGCGTCCCTGTTCGTAGCGCCACTCGCGGGCGTTGCTTCCGCCGCTGCGCCGTCGAAGGCGCAAATTCATATCGGGCCCGCGCCGCAGATCCCGCACATGACGGCCGCCAAGGTGGCCGCGATGCGCTCGCAGCTGCTCCCGTTCGCCGGCTATGCCAAGGCGACACAGCCCGTCAAGGTGATGGTCCATCTCCCGCTGCGCAATAAGGCGGAACTCCAATCGCTGGCCGCGCAGATGGCGCTGCCGGGTTCGCCGCTCTTCCACAAGTTCCTGACGCGCGAGCAATTCAGCGCGCGCTATGCGCCGCTCGCTTCGGACATGCAAACCGCGGCCGCCGCGCTGCATGCGGGCGGACTCACCGTCACCAAGATGGACCGCCAGTTCATCTACGCCACGGCGCCCGCTTCGACCATGGAACGTTTCTTCGGCACGAAGATGGGCCTCGTCCGCGACGGCACGAGCCAGATCATGCACGTCGACGCGCGCACGCCGATCGCGATGCCGGCGGCGCTTTCCAAGCTCAACGCGAAAATCATCGGCCTCAACGCGCGCCCGAATTTCCATCCGGATCACCTCGCGCTGAGCAAGCACGGGATGCGGTTTTTCCGGGGACAGAACGGTCACAAGAGCAACTTGCATCCGACGGCGTTCTTCGGACAGTACGGGCCGTATTTTCCGGCCGAACTGCTGCAGGCGTACGGCGAGCCGGCTTTCAACGTCGCAAACGGTGCAGGCACCTCGATTGCGATCGTCGGCTACTCGGACTCGACCGATTACGACAATCAAAGCTTGTGGTGCTATTACGGTCTCGGCGCGGGCTGCGCGGGCGGCACGCTGGGCAATTATCCGACGGTGAATCACATCGAGAACGTCGGGTCGATCCCGCCGAACGAAGACGACAACGGCCTCGAAGCGTCGCTCGACGCCCAGATGGCGGGCGGCAGCGCCCCGGGCGCGATCATCGACCAGTACGCCTCGGACGCGGTCTCGAACTTCGGGTTCCTCGACACCTACGCGTACATCGCGAACAATAGCCTCGAGAACTACGTCACGACGTCGTATTCTCAGTGCGAACTCTACTACTATTACGGGCTGATCCCGTTCTATTACGTCGAGGCCTACGACGACACGTTCCTCCAGGGCGCGGCCGAAGGGGTCAGCTGGATCGCTTCCTCGGGCGACAACGGCGCCTTTGGATGTTACCCGGGCACCGGCGACGCCAGCGACTTGTCGGTCAACGTGCTCGCATCCGACCCGAACGTCACCGGCGTCGGAGGAACGACCCTCCTCGACACCTCGTCGTTCGATAGCGGCTACGGCACCGGCTACAATTACGAGCAGTCGTCGTCGTACGGTCCCATAGTTTGGGGCTCCGGCGGCGGCTATAGCGTCCTCTTCGAGACCCCCGACTACCAACAGTACATTGGGATCCCCGACGGGGGGTTACGCAGCATCCGGGAGCACCGTACGGTTTCGGCCGGCTCGTTCCGGACGTCTCGATGCACATGGGTGGGCCGGAAGCATCCTGCTCTCCTAATCCCAGCTGCTTTAGCTCCGACTGGATCTTCAGCTCGCTTTACGGCGGATTCGTTGCACTAATCGGCACCAGCGCCGCTGCTCCGGAGTTCGCGGCGTATGAAGCGGAACTCGTCACCGGCTTCAACGCAGCCGGCGGCGGGCAGAACCCGTACCTCGGCAATGCCAACTACTTCTATTACGAGACGTGGGAAGGCAACGGCTACGGCACGACGACGTTTTCAATCAGTACATCTGCGGCGACAACTTCGCATATAGCACGGCTTGCGGACCGGGCTACAACGAAGTCCTCGGATTGGGTACGCCCAAATTCCAAGGCACCCTCAGCTTGTATCCACTTTCACCGATCCCGTCAGCGGGCGACACCTTCACGGCAAGCAATCCCTAGTTAGTCAGCGACTCAAAGGCGCCGGCGAGCGATCGCCGGCGCCTTTCCCATTCCCGCTAGGCGGGTCCCGGCAATCTTCCCCTCTTGGACTATCCGGTCACACCCCATAAGGGCCGTCCGAGCTCGCGAGGAGCACCCGCATCGGAGAGCAAACGAGCCAAGCGGGAGGCCGGGATGTGTCCCAGCACTTCGGTTTTTGCATTATCCACTCACTTCGTTTCTTCCGAGCCTAAAGCCGGATCGTGAGGTTGCTCTTGAGACCACACCAGATCGTGGCAGGGATCGCGGCCGCAGCGCTTCTTGCAGCGCCCCTGTCGGGCGTTGCCTCTGCGTCTGCCACCACAACTCGCGGCGTAGCGGGACACCTGTCGACCGCGCAGATCGCCGCCCTGCACGCAAAAATGCTTCCATTCGTCGGTTACGCTAAGCCGACTCAGCCCATCAACTTCCTCGTGCACCTTCCTCTCCGGAACAAGGCTGAGGCCGTCAAGCTCGCCGCGCAAATGTCGACGCCGAAGTCGGCCATGTACCACAAATGGTTGACGCCGGCGCAATTCGCGCAACGCTACGGGCCGTCGCAAGCCGACTTGCAGAGCGCTGCGTCGGTTCTGCGAGCTGCCGGTTTCACCGTCGGCAAGATCGACATTCAGAACGTTCACGCGAGCGGAACGACTGCCAAGATCGAGAGCTTCTTCGGCACGCGGATGGGCATCGTGCGCGACGCGGCCAGCCGCGCCAACCACGTTGACGCTCGCACCCCGGTGAACGTACCCGCTTCCTTGACGCGGCTCAACGCGCACGTCATCGGGCTGAGCGCGGTCCCGAACTTCCACTACAATCACGTCGCCGTCAAGAATGCCGGCAGGCCGCAAGCCTTCGCCAAAGGCCTGAAGAGCCAGAAGCTGCATACCAATGCATGGGGCGGCCCTCTCGGCCCGTACTTCACCGCGGAGCTGCTGCAGACGTACGGCGAACCGGACTTCACCTTCGCAAACGGTACCGGCATGCACATCGGAATCGTCGGCTACTCGGATTCAACCGACATCAGCAATGAGATCTATTGGAGCTACGAGGGCATCGGTCCGGGCAACGCCTTCGGCGGCACGTATGCTGACTATCCGACGGTGAACCACTACGACTTCACCGGTTCGGTCCCGCCGAACACCGACGGAACGAGCGCCGAAGCCGACCTCGACGCCCAAATGGCGGGCGGCAGCGCGCTGGGCGCGACGATCGATCAATATGCGGCCGATGAAGCCGGCAACTTCGGTTTCCTCGACGCCTACTCGTACATCGCCAACGCCGACGTCGACGACATTATCACGACCTCGTACAGCGAGTGCGAACTCGACTACGTGTATCGGTTACGTGCCTTTCTACTTGCTGCAGGCCTACGACGACACGTGGCTCCAGGGCAGCATGCAGGGCCAAACCTGGCTGTTCTCGTCCGGCGACAACGGCGCGTACGGTTGCGCCTATGAGGGCGATTACAGCGACCTCGCGACTTCCGCGCTGGCAGCCGACCCGAACGTCACCGGCGTCGGCGGAACGACGCAGCTCACCACGACCTACTTCGACAACGGGTACGGAACGGGATACGGCGCGGAATCGTCGGCCTCGGAACCCGATTACCTCTGGGGATCCGGCGGCGGCGTCAGCCTCCTCTTCACGACCCCAGGGTTCCAGACCGCAATCGGGCTCGATCCGGGCACGGTCAACGGCACCTACGGCGCGCCGTACGGAACCGGACGCCAAGTCCCCGATATCGCGATGCACATGGGCGGACTCGTGCGGCCGTTCACCTCGGATTGGGTTTACACCCCATACTATGGCGGCTGGGCCGCACTCGTCGGAACGAGCGCGTCTTCTCCGGAGCTGGCCGGCTGGATCGCCGACGGCGTGACGGGGGTCAACGCCTCGATCGGCGCGAGCGGCGGCTTCCGCGTCGGGCAGATCAACAACCTGTTCTACTACGAACAGGCCATCGGGCTCGGCACGGTCGCCTTCAACCAGTTCATCCCGGGCGACAACCTGTACACCTACTACAACCCGGGCTCGTACTGCCCGGTCGGCTGCGTCAACTCGCCCGGCTACAATCAGGTCATCGGGGTGGGCACGCCCAACTTCAACAACCTGATGGGTATCCTGGGCTTGACCTATCCGCACGCGCAGGATTCGATCACACCTAGCAACCCGTAGCAGAAATTCGGGTCGCCTAAAGGCAAACAAGAAGCGCCGGCGAGGACTCGCCGGCGCTTCTTGGCTTAGGGCGCACATTTCCGGAGGTACACCGTGAGAGCCACTCAGCTCGTGGCCGGCATCGCCGCCGCTTCGTTCTTCAGCGCCCCGTTCGGGGCCGCCGCGTCGGTCGCGCGCGTTCAGCCGAGCCCGGCCGAAGTCGCCGCGGTGCGCGCGCGCGAGCTTCCCTTTCTCGGCTACGCGAAGCCGGGACAAGCGGTGAACCTGCTCGTGCACCTGCCGCTGCGCAACCGAAGCGAAGCGGTCGCGCTGGCGGCCGGACTCGCGACGCCGCACTCCGCGCTCTATCACCGCTGGCTGACCCCGGCACAGTTTGCCGCGCGCTACGCGCCGCTCCGCTCCGACATGCAGAGTGCGGCCGCAACGCTGCGCGCTGCAGGCTTCGCGGTGGGCCGGATCGACTCGCAATTCATCCACGTCAGCGCGCCGGTCGCCACTATCGAGCGCACATTTACGACGAAGATGGGACTCGTGCGCGACGGAAGCCGCGTGCACGTCGACGCGCGCACGCCCGTCACGCTGCCGGCCGCACTCCGGCGGCTCGGCGCCGCGGTGGTCGGGCTCAACGCTTTGCCGCCGATGTACGCGGACGGCGCGCGCGGCCCCGTCGTGCGGACCTTCAAGCATCGGGCGCTCTCGGCTCGCACTCCGCGTCCGGCGGCGCTCAACGGGACGACCGGACCCTACTATCCGGGCGAACTGCTGCAAGCCTACGGCGAACCGTCGTACACCTGGGCCAACGGCTTCGGCGACTCGATCGCAATCGTCGGCTACTCCGATTCCAGCGACGCCGACAATCAGGCCTTGTGGTGCTACTACGGACTCGGGCCGTCCTCCGGAAGCTGCGGGAGCGTCCCGTTTCCCGTCATCAATCACCTCGAGTTCCCCGGTTCGATTCCACCCGAAACGAACGTCACGGAAGACGCCTTCGTCGCGAGCGAAGCCGCCCAAATGATCGGCGGCAGCGCGCCCGGCGCGACGATCGACCAGTACGCCGCGGACGCCGTTTCGAGCTTCGGCTTTCTCGACGCGTTTTCGTACATCGTCAACTACAGTCAAGAAGACGTCATCGCGACGCCCTATAGCAACTGCGAGCTCGACTATCTCTCGGGCGAAAACCAGCTGCTGCTCCAGATCTACGACGATACGTTTCTGCAAGGAAGCATGCAGGGAGAAACCTGGCTCTTCTCGTCGGGCAACACGAGCAATTACGCGTGCTGGCAGTTCTATAAGAGCGCCGGCCCGACGGTCTCGGCGCTGGCGGCCGACCCCAACGTCACCGGCGTCGGCGGAACGACGCTGCTCACCACGAGTTCGGTCTCGACCGATCTCAACACGACCTACGTAAGCGAAAGCTCGATGACGACGCCCGTCTCGAGCGGCTTCGGTACGTGGGGTTCGGGCGGCGGCGCGAGCCAAATCTTCGCGGCTCCCGAATTTCAAACCGCAATCGGTCTGCCCTCAGGCGGCGGCCGCCAAGTTCCCGACATCGCCATGCACATGGGCGCACCCAACGTCACCAACTTCAGCTCGGACGTGGTCTGCTTCGACGGTGCTTGCGGCGAAGGCTACGGCACCGCCGAGTCGGTGGCCGAGTTCGCCGCCTGGATCGCCGAAGGCGTCACCGCGGTCAACGCCGGCGTCGGGGCGAAGGGCGGCTTCCCCGTCGGCAACATCAACAATTTGCTCTACTACGAACAGGCGATCGGCGAAGGCAACACCGTCTACAACCAGTTCGTTCCGTCGAGCAATCTCTCGATCACCTACAACCCGCCCGGCACGGGTCCGGCAGGTTACAATCAAATCATCGGGCTCGGCACGCCGAAGTTAGCCGCGCTGTACGCGCTCATCGGGCTCGGCGGATACCAAGCCGCGGGGAACCTGATGAGTCCCAGCAACCCCTAGCGCGCGTTGCGGAGCGCTCGCCTCGTTAGAGGAAGCGCTCTGCGCGCGCGATGAACTCGCGCTCTAGTCCGAGGATCCCGGCCAGCACGAGTGCGTCGGAACCGGCGGCGGCGCCGTTCTGCGCGCGCGTCAAGCGGTGATCCATCGCGCCCGCGATCAAGCCGAGTGCGGCCTCCAGCGGAAGCGGCGCGCTCCCGTTCGCGGGCAGCGCCCGCAGCCCGGCGATCGCGTAGTGTGCGACGCCGGCCGCGAGGGCGACGTCGCCGAGGTGCGTCGCGGCGAAGGCATAGGCGCCGCGCGCTTGCAGCGTCTCCAAAAGTGCGACGAGCAGCGCGCGTCCCTCGCGGGGCGACGTCGTGCGGGCGAACTCGTCGACGAGGACGAGGGCGGGAACGCGCTCGCGCTCGAGCAACGCGCGCACCTCGACGAGTTCCGCGCCGAACGACGACAGCAACGCCGTCTCTTCGGCGCCGCGCCCGATGCCGATCCAAACGATTTCGGAAAAGAGCGGCAGGCGCGCGCGCCGAGCCGGAACCGGCACGCCCAGCGCGACGCAAGCCACGATGAAGCCGCAGGTCCGCAGCGCCGCCGTCTTGCCGCCCATGTTCGGACCGGTGACGACCGCGACGCGCTCGAGCGCGAGCGAGATCGGCTCGTAGGTGCGCCCGGACTCGGCTAGACGTTCTTCCAGCGGCAGAAAGCGCGCCGCCTCGAAGGCGAGCGCCGTTCCGGGCTCGCCGATCTCGACTTCGACGGTTTCGTATCGTTGCGCGAAGCGCACGCGTGCCAAAAAGCTATCGAGCGCGCCGAACTGCGCGCAGGCCTCCGCTAGACGCGGCGCCGCGCTTCGCACGAGCCCCGACAACCTGGCGCGCACTTCTTCCTCGCGTGACGCGACGGCGGTTTCGGCGGTCTCGCTCGCGCCGAGCGCGGCCAGCGCCGCTTCGTCCAAAGCGAGCTCGCACAGGACGTACGTCGGCGCTTCGCGCACGACGTGCACGCCGGGCGGAATGCCGGCCGGAATGCGTTCGCGCATCACGATGAACTCGCCCTCGCGCAAGCGTTCGACCCCGAGCGCGTGCGCGGCCCGTGCCTCGAGCGCGCTCCGCGCCGCGTCGAAAGCCGCGCGAGCGGCGGCAGCCTCGCCGCGCGCCCGCGCGAGCTCGGCGTCGAAATCGTCCGCCAAGTAAAACGCACGCGAGGGCGTGCGGCCCGGCGCGAGCGCCGCCTCGAGTTCCTCGAACGCTGCAGGAAGCGCGGGAAGCGCCGTTTCCACATCCCGCGCCAACGCGCGCACGCGCGCGAGTGCGTCGAGGAAGCGCTGCAGCTCGAAGAACTCGGGGTCGGCGAGCACGTCGCCGGCGGAGGCTCGCGCCAGCGTGGGGCCGGGATCGGGCGCTGCGGCGATTGCCTGACGCAAGGCCTCCACCGCTTCGCTTGCAAGGGCCGCCGCGGCGCGTGCGACGGCCGCCAGCGCGGCCCGCGCCGCCGCTTCATCGCCGGCGACGAAGGCGCGTTCGTCGCGTCGCGCGCGCCGCCCGAAGTCGGCTGCCGGCGCGATTGCCGCCTCGAGCCAATCGGCACCGATCGCGCGGGCCGTCGCGGCGCTCCAGGGAACGTTCACGCGGCGGCGCCGGCGTAGACGTCGAACGCCGGCAGACCGGTCGCGCGCGCGACAGCGCGCAAGAACGCGGCCGGCTCGAAACTGCGCTCGACCCCGATCGAGGCAATCGTGCACGCGACCGGCCGAAGCGGCCGCTCGCAACGCAGATCGAGCCGTTGGGCGAGCCGCAAGTACGCCTTGCCGCCGAAAGCGATGCGCGTGGGATCCCGGACGACGATCTGGCGCTTCTCGCCTTCGGCGGCCAAACGCAGCGCGCTCTCGAGATCGAGCGCCCCCGCGATCGTCAACCTTTCGCCGTCCGGATTCGCTCGCGGCACGCGCAGGCGCGCCACCAGTGCGGCCGCATCCTCGACGGCGTGGGCCAATTCGGGCGCGCCGGCCGCGCCAGTCGCGACCACGATCGCGTCCTCGCCGTCGCGCAGGGCGGCGATCCGGTCGACGGCGCCGTCGATCAGCACGAAGCGCGCGCCGAATTCGGGAAAGCGCGCCGCGACGCGGCGCAGCGCAGCGGCTTGCGGCGGACCTGCAATCTCGAAACGTCCCGCAGCGCGCACGCGCGCGAACACGATCGGACCGAGCGCGCTGCTCTCCTCCGCAAAGGCCACGATCTCGGCTGCCGGATGACGGGGCACCAGCGCGGCGGCGGTAGCGACGAGCGTTCCCGCGCGCAGGAATAGCCGCGGCTTCGGCGTTCCGTCGAGCGCGTCGGCCGCTTCGCCGTCGCGTCCGATCGAGCACAGTCCGAAGGGCGTGCCTTCACGCTCGAGCGCCGCGCAGAGTGCCGCGATGGCGACCGTCTTGCCCGCATTCTTGCTCGTTCCGACGACGGCGAGCGAACTCGCCCCGATGGCCCGCGCGCGCGCGAGCAGTGCGGCTCCAACGTCCATCTCAGCGCGTTTCGACGCGCTCGAAGCGTTCGACTCCGTCAACGTCGCGCACGAGCCGATACCGTCCCTCGGCCACTTCTTGCTGCAAGAGGGGCAAGAGCCGCTCGACCCAAAACGACGTCGCGTCGTTGCGATCGATCAGCACCGCCCGCGGCGTCCGCCCGAGTCCGAGCGATGCGTTGGGGTCGAGCCCCAAGTGCGCGAAGAGTTCGTCGTGCGTCCCGACCTCGAGCGCCGGCGGTAAGGCCGCAAGCTCGCGGTCCACGAGCCGGTCGTGCGCGCTGCGCGCGCCGAGGTAGTGTCCCCAATGCGTCGGGCTCGCGAACGCCAAATTCGCCAGCGACAAGATGGCCGCCGCGCGCACGGCCCAAACGGCGCGACGCACCTGCTGCACGTCGAGCCGCGCCACGCCCAGCGCAAACGACGCCAGCACGTAACCGATCCACGGCGCGGCGTAGTGCTGGCCCATCGTGTAGGTGACCGAATCGTGCGAAAACAGGCACTCGGCAAAGCCCGGCAAGGCCAGCAGAAAAAGCGGCGAGAGGAGACACACGAAGGCCAGCGGCAGCAGCGCTTCGAGAAAATACGCCGGTCGCCCGATCGAATACCAGGGCGTGCTTCCCGCCTCCGCCGTATTTTGCCAGGCGTAGAAGTGCAGCGGCGACCAGGCCTCGCTCGCACCTGCGAGCGGGCGTACGACCGCGAAAAAAGCGAAGAACGTCACCAGCGAGAGCACGAAGGCGGCTCCGGCAAAGCGCATGCCGGCGGGCTCGCGCGCGCGCGCAAAATACGCGTAGGCGAAGAGCGCCGCGCAGGCCAGGATCAAGCTTTGGTCTTCCTTGACGCCCAGACACAACACGAGAAAGAGCGCGGCGAGCCGGAAGCGGCGCGCATCCACCGCCCAAATCAGCCACAGGGTCAACGCCGGAGCGAAGACGTTCTCGTGAAAGTCCGCGAACACGACCCCGGCCAGCGGCGGATAGAGCAGCCCGACCGCGGCAACGCCGAGCGCGAGGTTTTCGGGCATGCGCCGGCGCGCGAACAGAAAGAGCGGCGGTCCCGTCAGGCCGCCCGCAAGCGCGGCCAGCGCGATCAACGAAAGCGGCGAACGCGTCGCGAGCAGCAGCGGCGCGCACAGGTACAGGATCGGCGAGAAGTGCACCGTGAAGTGGCTTCCGCCCTCGACGGTGTTGCTGAAACCGTGAAAGACGCTCGCGATGCTCTGCGTGAACAAGCCGAGGTCGGCACCCGAATGGTACGTCTGGTAGCGGTTTGCGCCCAACGCAAAAAAGACGGCCGCATAAAGCCCTGCTCCGAGCCAGATCTTGGCGAGCGCGTTCACTGCAGACCCGCGAACTTCAGCGTGCCGAAGAGTACGCCCGTCCCGACCAAGACGATGCCCGCCGTCAAGGCGGCGCGCGTACCGATCACCTGGCCGAGCTTACGCCCGAAAACGAGCCCCAGCGTCGACGAAAGGATCGACGCGAAGCCGATGGCGAGCAGCGTTTCCCAGAGCGGTACGCCGATGTAGACGACCGAGAAGCCGATGCCGAGCGAATCCAAGCTGATCGAGAGCGAAGCGAGGAAAAGGCCCCATCCGGAGGAGAGATCGAGTCCGGATTCGCCGCCGAACGTCGTTTCGAAGATCATGTACGTTCCGACGCCGACGAGCGCGGCGAAACCGAGATACCCCGCGATCTCGCCCAAGAGGCGCCCCACCAGCGCGCCCAAACCGACGCCGATGAGCGTCATCGAGACTTCGGCCAGCGCGAACGCTACGGCGATGCGGATGCGCTGGGGCCGCGCGAGCGGCTTCATTCCGACGCCCACGCACACGGCAAACACGTCGAGCGCGAGCGATCCGGCAAGAAGCGCTACGCGCAGTGCGACGGAGATCATTCTAGGCGCACTACGGCCGGAGCCGCCCGGCTCCTTCGAAGGCCGCGCTTACGGACCGTCGAACGCAGAGTTCTCGATGGCCGTCATCGACCGACTCCTCGCACCCGACTCGATCTTTCAACGCCGCTTCTTCTTTCTCGCAAAACGCTTCATCCCGGGCGAGAGCATCGACTCGGCGCTCGCCACGGTCGCCGCGCTCAACTCCGAAGGCTTGAGCGCTTCGCTCGATTTCCTCGGCGAAGACGTCGTGCGCCCCGAAGAAGCGCAGCACACGCGCGACACGTATTTGGCGATGCTGGCCGCGATCGAGCGCGGCGCAGTCCGCACGAACGTCTCGCTCAAGCTGACCGCCCTCGGTCTGCTCATCGACGAAGAGATGTGCTCGCGCTACTTGGCCGAGATCTTGGCGCGCGCCGCGACGCTGCCCGATCCTTTCGTGCGGATCGACATGGAGGGGTCGAGCGTTACCGACGCGACCCTGCGCGTCTTCGAGCACGCCTTCGCCAGCCACGACAACGTCGGCATCGTCCTGCAAGCGTACCTGCGCCGCACGCCGCAGGACGTCGAACACGCGATCGCGCTCGGCGCGCGGGTCCGGCTCTGCAAAGGCGCCTACAACGAACCGGTCGAGCTCGCGTTCCCCGACATGGCCTCGATCCGGCGCGAATTCCTGCGCTCCGCCGAAGCCCTCTTGACGCGCGGAAAGTACCCGGCCATCGCCACCCACGACGAACGCCTGATCGCCGCCGTCAAAGCTTTCGTCGCCGAGCGCGCCATCTCGCCCGACGCTTTCGAGTTTCAGATGCTCTACGGCGTGCGTCCCGATCTGCAGCGCGAACTCGTGCGCGAGGGATTCAACGTCCGCGTCTACGTGCCGTTCGGCACGCACTGGGCCGGCTATTTCTACCGGCGCATCACCGAGCGCAAAGAGAACGCGCTGTTCGCCCTGCGCTCGATCTTCGCACGCTGAGGCCGGCGTGCAGCTGCGCGGCCGTCGTTGTCTGCTCCGTCCCTACGCTCCCGGCGACGTCGATGCGCTGCAAGTCGAAGCCGGAGCGTTGGACGTCGCGCGCTGGATGACGCGCGCGTTCCCGCACCCCTATACGCTGCAAGACGCGCGGGATTGGATCGGGCGAGCCGCGGCGGAAAGTCCAACCGACAACTTCGCGATCGAGGTCGACGGCGCGTTAGCGGGCGGCGTGGGCATTCGCCCGCTGCGCTATGAATCCGAGGGTGTCGCCGAATTCGGTTACTGGCTCGGACGGCGCTCTTGGGGCAAGGGTATCGCGAGCGAAGCAGCCGGGTTGCTCGCGGCCCACGCCTTCGGCGAGCGCGGCTTGCGCCGCCTCGAAGCGTACGTCTTCGCGCCGAACGTCGCCTCCGCGCGCGTCCTCGAGAAGTGCGGCTTCGTGCGCGAAGGCATCCTGCGCCGAGCGGTCACCGATCGCGAAGGTCAAATCCTCGACGCGTGGCTGTACGCGTTGCTCGCTGGACGAGAGTCCGCTAACCAAGATCGAGGAAGGTAACCAACAGCCTACGTACCGCACGCAAGGTACCCGGCGATACCTCGTCGGCGAATTCCGCAAAGCGTGCGCGCCAGTCCAAACTCTTGACCTGATCGACGAGCGCCACGCCGGTAATGGAACGGCGGGTTCGCAGCGGCACTTCGAACGGATAGCCTTTGCGCTGCGACGTTATCGGAACGCCGACCGAAAGCGACGTTTTTCCGTTGTACGCGCGAGCGGACAGGACGAGGAAGGGCCGGCGGCCGGTCTGCTCGCGTCCGCGCCGAGGATCGAGGGATAGCCACACGACGTGCCCGACGTCCGGTACGTAGGCGTCTACCAACGCTCTGCGGCGACCGCCTCATCGAAAAGCGCCGCGTGCGAGTTTTCCGGCGTAATGCGTTCGATGAGATCGTTGAGCGCCTGCGAGGGCGCCTTACGGATGTAGAGCATCCCATCGCCGGAGGCTACCTCTACCGGCGTGCCGTCTTCGAGTCCGATTCTCTTCGCGACGCCACTCGGGATGCGAATCGCAAGCGAGTTGCCGGCTTTGAAAACGCGAGCCTCGTGAAGCCCGAGCGCGTCGAAGTCCTCACCGGAAAGCGGTGAGAACTGACGCTCCGCCGCTGCCTCGCGCGCGGCCGGAGCGGGCGTGCCTTGCTCCTTGTTCATACAATGTTATTACTCCTAAGGCGAGACGTCGTCAAGCCTTCTGCGCTTCAGTCACGCGGAGGCCCACGACTACCAAGGCCTCGCGCTACGAGTCGAACGCGAGCTCGAGCCGCTGGTTTTCTTTGTCGCTGCGATCCGTTAGGCGAAAGCCCAATTTTCCGAGTAACCGCAGCGAAGCCACGTTTCGTTCGTCGACGTAGGCGACGGCGCGGCTGACTCCGAGCGCGCCGTCCAAATGCTGCAGCATGACGCCGACCGCTTCGGTGCCCAGCCCCAAAGACCAAAAACGCTTCGCGATGACGTACCCGACGAGCGCCTCGCCCGTCTCTTCTTGGACCGAAGCTTGCACGAAGCCGGCCTCCTCGGACTGCACCACGACGATCCAGTTCAGCCAGAGTTCCCGCGCATCGGGCGAGCGTCGCGTCTCGAGCAAGCGAAAGCGCTCGCGCAACGCGTCGACGCTCTCGAGACTTTGGCGCGCCGTATAAGCCCAGAGTGCGTCGTCGTCGAGGAGCGCGAACATCGCTTCGGCGTGGACGGCGAGCTGCGGTTCGAGCGTGAGGCGCGCGCCGCGCAAGCGCGGACACTCCGTCGCGCCGATCACCCGTCGATCAATTGCTCGACGCGAATCATCCGATCGGTTTCGATCAGCCGGCCGAGAACGTCGAACCCTTCACTGACTTCGCCGAACACGGTGAAGTCGCGATCGAGATGGAGCTGCGGCGAGAGCGTGACGTAGAATTGCGAGCCGGCCGAATCGCGCAGCGCGCGATCGTTCTCGTAGTTCAGTCCCATGGCGATCGCGCCCGAGCGCTGCTCGACCGGATTGAGCTCGGCGCGAATAGCGAAGCCGGCGTCGCCGTCCGGGTTGTCGTGCGGATCGCCGGTCTGCACGACGAAGTCCGGCACGATGCGGAACCAGCGATTGCCGTCGAAGTAGCCGCCGTTGGCGAGCCGCAAAAAGTTGGCGACGGTGAAGGGCGCCCACTCGGGATAGAGGCGCAGCACCACGTCGCCTTTGCTGGTCACGATGCGAACGCGCGGATGCGCGCCCGGCATCGGCCCGTTCATGCCGGCCGCCGTCGAGGGCGCGTAAAGCGGGACGAACCCGATGTCGGCGAGCGCGGGTGCGGCCGGCTTGTTCGCGACGGAATGCGGAAGCGCGGGTTCGCGCTCGCCGGCAGGGGGCGGGGTCGGAAAGTGCAGTCCGGGCGGCAAGGCGGTCAGGTCGGTCGTCGGCGGCTCCTTCGCGATCTGGTGCAAGGCCTCGCGGGCTTGCAGCTGGACGCGCCAGGACGGATCGTTCAGCAGCGGCCGCAGCAACTCGGCCGCGTCGGGGTCGCTGCGCCGTCCCCAGGCGCGAACGGCCTCGATCCGCACGAGATCGCTCGGATCGCGCAGGCCGGCGAGCAGGACGTCCCGGTCCGCGCTCTCCGCATAACCCCGGAAAAGCGCCCACATGAGGTGCCAGCGGACGTCGGCATCCCGTTCCGCCGTAAACCGGCGGGCGAGCGCCGCGGCCGTTTCGGCCGCCCAGGGTGACTTGCGAAAAACGTCCGAGTTGGCGGCCGCGTGGCCGCGCACGGTCGCGTCCCGGTCGGCCAGCTCCGTCTCGATCGCCCGCGCCTGCGCCGCAGCGGCCAGGGTCGCGTCCTGCGCGAGGATCCGGCCCACGGCGTCGAGGGCCGCATAACGGACGGCCGAGTTGGCGTCGTCCGTCGCCAGCGCCGTCAGCGCCGCGAGGGAGTCGCCGTCGGTCGCCAATCCCAGCGAATAGGCCGCCATGGCGCGTAGGCGGGGCTCAGAGGCCCGCAGCAGCGGGCGGAGCAACGGACGGCTCTCGGGGGCGCCGATGCGCCCTAGGGCCAGCGCGGCCCGCGCGGCCACCTCGGGACTCGCCGAGTTCAGCAGCCCGGCTAAAGCCGGATCGGGTTTCTTGGCCAGCTCCGAGGCCAGAATGGGCCCCATAGGACCGGCCGGAGCAGCCGCGGCCACCGTCACGCCGGCGACGACGAGAGCGCTGGAGAAGAAAAGAGCCAGCTTTCCGATGGAGCGCCAACTTTCCGGGCAGACTTTGCGTTGAATATTGACAGGCGTTCAGTCTCCGCCCCTCTTAGGCGAAGCAACCGCGCCCCACTACAATAGGGAAGGTAACCGAAAAGAAGTGTCTACACCCAAGCGCAAGAGCGGCGGGATGACGGTCCGCGAAGCCGGCCAAAAAGGCGGCGAGACCGTCAAGCTCAAGTACGGCCCGGAGTTCTACGAGACGATCGGGCGTAAGGGCGGCGAAGCCACCAAGCTCGCGCACGGCCACGAGTTCTACGAGCAGATCGGCAAGAAGGGCGGCAAAAAGGGCGGCGAAGCTACCCGCGACCGTTACGGTCCGTCTTTCTACGAAGAGATCGGACAAAAGGGCGGCCAAAAGGTCAAGCAATTGATCGAGGAAGGCAAGAAAGCTGCTGCAGCTGCCGCCGAAGCGAGCGCCAAGAAGGCTTCGTAACCCTACCGGCTTGAGCGTGCGCGGCTCAGCCGCGCTCCTCGCCGTCGTCTCGTTCGCGGCCTTTTTCGGAATGCCGCACTCGAGCAGCGCGATCCCGGCGCCCGACGCCGACGCGCAACCCCACGGAAAGCAGAGTCCCAGTCCGAGTCCGGCGCCCACCGCAACGGTCTTCGGGATTCTGCCGGTCGGCTCGGACATCTACTTCGTGTTGGACGAAGAGGTTAGTTCGGCCAAGAGCAAGCCCGGGACGACGGTCAAAGTTCACCTCAAAGATCCACTCGTCGTCGGCGGCGTGACGGTCGCACCGGCCGGCACGCCGGCGACGATCGACATCCTCAGCACGCGCCACAAAGGCGTCGGCGAACAGATGGGGATCGTCCAAGTGCACTTCGAGCCCTTGCAATTGCCCGGCATCGGGCCGCTGCCGGTTCGCGCGCCGCACGAATATCTGACGATCGACATGACGGCCGGACAGGTCGCGACGCAAAGCAGCGCCGACACCGTCGGCGATATTTTCGTGCCGTACTATGTCTTCTTCCAGATGTTCCGGCCGGGCCACGACTTCGTGTTGCCCGCCGGATCGTCGTTCCGTGCCCTCACGGCGGCCTCGGTCGACGCGCGCAATCGCAATGCCGTGGTCATCGCCACGCCTCCGCCGATCGTCACGAACTTCGATCCGCCGCACGCCGATTTCCGGCCGCCGCCGGTCTACACGGCACAACCGACGCCAAGCCCGCGTCCGAAACCTACGCGTCGGCCACCGACGCCGAGCCCCGAGCCGACCGACAGTCCGACCCCGCGGCCCACCCCGTCCCCGTCGGCCACGCCTACGCCGCAGGGCACGTCGTCAGCGAGTGCCGTGCCCGCGACAGGGAGCCAGCCTTCGCCAACGTAGAGCGCAGCATGAAGAAATTTTTCGCTCTCTGCGCCGCAATGGCGTTCGTCCCGGCGCTTGCCGCCGCTCAAGCCATGGCCCCGAAGATGGACGGCCACCCGACCGCTAGCGAAGCGACCTTCGTCGCGACGATCACGACGGATCTGCAAGCGCGCTTTCCCACTCCGGCCAGCGCGATGCACGCGCACTACATCCGCTTTACCGATGAAGACAACACCGGTGCGATCAGCTACGCGAACGAGCAGTGGACGAGCACCGATCCAGCCCATCCGAGCCAACTTTGGTACGATGTCAACGGGCGCTTGATCGGTGCGGACTACTCCGTGCTTCAAGCCGACTCGGCGGCCGCGCCGAAACTTTGGGGGGTCGATCCGAGCCGCTGGGGTAAGATCGGCGCGCACATTCACTTCGGCGTCCGAGGCCCGAACGGAACGACGGTGTACGGCGGCATGCGCGTCCCGCCGAGCGGTCAGGCGACTTTCGCCGACGTCGTCGCAGCCGGCAAAGCGAAGTCGACGAGCGACGTGCGCTTCGTCTTCTTGTTCCCGGCGATCTGGGATCTCCAAGTCTGGCTGATCCACAATCCGAAGGGTGCCTTCGCCGAAAAGAATCCCGACCTCACGCCGTCCGCCGGCGCAAAGGCGTCGATGTAAGTAGCGGCTGACGACGCGAGCGGGGACGGTCGCGAAGCGATCTTCACGGCCATCCCCGTTCTGACGCGTTGGTCGACGATGCAGTCACGCGCTAGTTGGTGTGGAGCGGAGCTCCTTGGCCTTCCAGAGCGGCTTCCGCGACGGCGTTTTCCTGTTGGATCGTCAACGGAGCGATGTCGGAGAAGGCGTACTTGAACGCGGGATAGAGCGCCGGCGAGCTTGCGGCTTTGCTAACGAGCGCGACGTCGCTCGAGGTCGTTTCGGCATTTGCGGCTACCGTGCTAGCGGCCAGCGCCGCCAGGGTGAGGGCACAAATCAGGCTTTTCATCATTCTCCCTTTGGCTTTCGGTGGTGGCGAGTATCGAACGATGCTCGCCTTTTGGTTGGGCCATCGTGGCTTGATGAAAGACTGCCAGAGCAGGCGTCCTCAAAACGTTCCCCATTTTCGGGCCCGGAGGTTCGCTCGAACGCCCGCCCGGATCTTGAAGACGGTGTGAACGCCGGCCCTCCGTAAAGGATACGCCCTTCATCTCCCGCCCCTACCGTGTCGGGGTGAAAGAGCTTATGCGCGAGCCCGTCGCGGCACTCGGCCAGGGCTTGCGCCTGCCGGAACCGGAGGACCGGCGGCCCGACGCAAGGGCGCGCTTGGTTCGGCGCAGCATCGGCTTTCTCGTCGCGATCGCAATCGCTTTCATCGCTGCGTGGTTGGTCGCGCGTCTCTATGCGCGGCCGCCGGTCGCTTACGTTAGCGCTACGGTCGAGCGCAAGGACCTCGTTCAGACGGTGACCGCCTCGGGAACGGTCAATCCACAAGATTTGATTCTCGTCGGAACGCAAGTTTCGGGCACGATCTCCGAGCTCGACGTCGACTATAACTCCGTCGTCCGGACGGGACAAGTGCTGGCCCGGATCGATCCGGCCAGCCTGCAGGCGCAACTCGATGCGGCGCTCGCCTCGGAAAAAGAATCGCACGGGGTCGCCGCGGCAGGTGTGGCCAGCGCCTCGAGTGCCGAATCGAACGTGGCAGTGGCGTTCAAAAACGGAGCGAGCGCCCGTGCGGTCCTCGCTTCCGCGCAATCCCAAGTGGGTAAAACGAAGGCTGCACTTGCTCTGTCGCGACTGACGCTGCATCGCGACCGGCAGCTGCTGGCCCAAGGCTTCATCGCGCAAGCGCAGGCCGACAGTGACGCCTCGACCCTCGTGGCGGCGCAAGCCGCGTACGACGCGGCCCGCATCGCCGTCGATCAATCCCGCGCTCTACTCGAGGCGCAACTCGCCACGGTTCGAGCCAGCGAATCACAGGCTTCGAGCGCAAGGGCCTCGGCGGTCGCGGAACACAGCGCGATCGACGTGCAGCATGCGCAAATGGTCGAGGCCCGTTACAATGAAGATCACAGCGTTATCATCTCTCCCGTCGAGGGCACGGTCATTCAACGCAACGTCTCGATCGGACAGACGGTCGCGGCGAGCCTGCAGACGCCTACGCTCTTTACCGTGGCTCGCGACCTCTCGAAGATGGAAGTCGACGTCGCCGTCGGCGAGCCCGACATCGGAGGCGTGCGAGCGGGCAACGTCGCCGACTTCACCGTCTTAGCGTATCCGAACCGAACGTTCCACGGAAAGGTCTATCAAGTCCGCCAGAACCCGACGACCGTCAACAACGTCGTAACCTACGATGCGGTCGTCTACGTGCGGAACCTCGACGGTGCGCTGCTGCCGGGGATGACCGCGAACGTCTCGATCCACGTCGCCAAGATCCAGCACGCTCTCGTGATTCCCGTTGCGGCCCTGCAGTGGGCCCCGCCGCAGAGCGCGACGAGTCTCCCCGTGGCACGAGGGATAGCGGGTGCATCACCTTGGGGAATGACCGAGGCCTCGTTGACGCGCACGATCGTTGCCGGGCGGACCGGCCGGCTCTTTACGCTCGCGGGTGGGAAGGTCGCTCGCCGTCCCGTCCGCATTCTGCTCGTGAGCGATACGGAAGCGGCCGTCGCTCCCATCGACGGAACGCTGCAACCCGGGAGCAAGGTCGTCGTCGCCGACACTTCGACGCAAATGTCGACGCAACAAAGCGCCGCGCGCTCCGCCCTGACCGCCGGCCAAGCGACGCAAAGCCGCCCCGTCGGCGGCGGCCGCTGATGCAAGCCGCGGCGCCGGTGGTGGAACTGCGAAAGATCCGGAAAATCTACCCGATGGACGGACACGACGTGGTCGCGGTCGACGACGTCGATTTCACCCTCAAGCGGGGAGAGTTCGTCGCCATCATGGGACCTTCGGGTTCGGGAAAATCTACCTTGATGGCCGTCATCGGGCTGCTGGACCGCGCGACCTCGGGACGTTACCTGTTCGACGGTCAGGACATCGCCCGGTTCGGCTCGGACGATTTAGCGGACTTGCGTTGCAGGCGGCTGGGGTTCGTATTTCAGTCCTACAACCTCTTACCACGCACCTCGTCGCTCGAGAACGTCGCGCTCCCGATGATTTACGCCGGCGTCTCGGAACGCGAGCAGCGCCGCCGAGCGCTCGAAGCCCTCGAGATCGTCGGAATTCCGGAGATGGCCGAGCACGTTTCGAACCAGATGTCGGGCGGCCAACAGCAACGCGTTGCGATCGCGCGCGCGCTCGTCAACAATCCGAGCCTGATCCTGGCCGACGAGCCGACGGGCGCGCTCGACACCAAGTCGTCCGAAGACGTCATGCGCCTTTTCGCCAATCTTAACGCGCAACGAGGAATGACGATCCTGCTCGTGACCCACGAGCCCGACGTGGGCCGCAAAGCGAAGCGGATAGTAACGTTCCGCGACGGCAAGATCGTCGCAGACGAGGCCGTCGAGGCGCATTCCGCGGCGGTCGTGCGGTGAAGTTCAGGACATTGCTGCGCGTCGCGTGGGAGGCGCTCGTTCGCAATCGGGTTCGTTCGCTCTTGACCATGCTCGGCGTCATCATCGGCGTCGCGGCCGTCGTTATCACGATTTCGATCGGCGATGGGGCGCGAGTCGCCGTCGCGGAGCAGATCACGGGCCTCGGCAGCAATCTCCTCATCGTGATCCCGGGCAGCGTCAACCTCAACGGCGTCCGTACCGGCACCGGCGCGGCCTCGACGCTGACGCCTGATGACGGGCTCGCGCTGGTGAAGCTCGCGCACGTGGCGGCCGTATCGCCGGGGGCCGGCGTGCGCACGCAGGTCCTCGCCGGAAGCAACAACTGGTACACGCAAGTCAGCGGCGTCGCGCCGACCTACACGTACATCCGGCAGTGGAACATGGCTTCCGGCGCGTTCTTCACCGAAGCCGACGTTACGTCGTCGGCGAAGGTCTGCGTCCTGGGCCAAACGGTCAGGACGAACCTCTTTCCCGGCGGGGGATCGCCGCTCGGCAAAATCGTGCTCATTCGCAACGTGCCGTTCACGGTGATCGGCACGCTCGCCGTGCGCGGGCAGAGCGCGAGCGGGACCGATCAGGATGACACGATCGTCGTTCCTTATACCTCGGCGATGGAGCGCCTCACGGGTAATACGTTCGTCAGCGTCCTGCTCGTGTCGGCCGATGCGCAGGAAAGAATTCCGCTCGTGCAACGCGAGATCGTCTCGATACTCGAACAGCGACATCGTATCCTCGGCAACATGCAAGACGATTTCGACGTTCGCAACCTGCAAGACATCGCGAGTGCAGCTTCGGCGAGCGCGACGGTGATGGAGTACTTGCTCTCGGGCGTCGCCGCCGTGTCGCTGCTCGTCGGCGGCATCGGCATCATGAACATTATGCTCGTCTCCGTTACAGAGCGGACGCGGGAGATCGGCTTGCGGATTGCGGTCGGGGCGCGCGCGAGCGCCATTCTCGAACAGTTTCTGCTCGAGGCGGTCATGCTTTCCGCCATCGGCGGCGGAATAGGAATCGTGCTGGGCGTCGCGGGCGCCGGAGCGGTCGCGGCGGTCGGCCACTGGCCGATGGTCGTTCCGCCCGCGGCGGTGGCGCTGGCGTTCGCTTTCTCTGCGCTGACCGGCGTGTTCTTCGGATACTACCCTGCTTCGAAAGCTGCACATCTCGATCCGATCGACGCTCTCCGCTTCGAGTAAAAAGCGCAGACGTGAAGGTTTCTTCGTGCGACCCTTCCTGCGGTCTTCACGGTGCGCGCGTACGCTCGTGCCGGAGGTAGGTTACATGGCAATTGCCAGTTTAGAAAAGGCACCGCGAGGAATGGCTAACGCAACGACGATGCGAGCCTTCGTGATGCAGGGACTCGATCGAGTCGGTTTCGTCGAAAAGCCGATTCCCACGCCGGGACCGAGCGACGCGATCGTCAAGACGACGCGAGCGCTCATTTGCTCGTCCGACGCGCATACCGTTCACGGCGCCATCGGCCCGCGCGAAAATCTCACACTCGGTCACGAGGCGGTTGGCATCGTGAGCGCGGTAGGTTCCGAAGTGAGGCTCTTCAAACCGGGCGACCGCGTCCTGGTGGGAGCGATCACGCCCGATTGGGGCGACCTCGCATCACAAGCGGGCCACTCTTCGCAATCGGGGCAACCGCTCGGCGGATGGAAGTTCGCCAACGTCAAGGACGGCGTGTTCGCGGAATATTTCCACGTCAACGAAGCCGACGCCAATATGGCCCTCATCCCGGACGACATTCCGGACGAGAAGGCGGTGTACTGCGCCGACATGCTCTCGACCGGCTTCATGGGCGCCGAGAATGCCGCGATCCCAATCGGGGGCACCGTCGCAATCTTCGCGCAAGGCCCCGTAGGATTGATGGCTACGGCAGGAGCGCGGCTGCGCGGCGCGGGGCTGATCATCGCCGTTGACGGAATCGCGTCGCGTCTCGAACTGGCGAAATATTACGGAGCCGACGTCACGATCGATATGACGAAGGAAGACCCGGTGGAGCGCATCTTGGCGCTGACCGGCGGCATCGGCGTCGACTCGGCCATCGAAGCGCTGGGAAACCCGGTAAGCTTCGCAAATTGCATTCGCGTGGCCAAAGCCGGAGGGACGGTCTCAAACGTCGGCTACCACGGACACGGCGACATCGTGCCGATTCCCCGCGAAGCCTGGGGCGTTGGAATGGCGGAGAAAACCATCAGAACGGGTCTGTGTCCGGGTGGACGTTTGCGCATGGAGCGACTCCTGCAAATCCTCAGCCGGGGACGCGTCGATCCTACGCCGCTGACCTCGCATACGTTCAAATTCGAAGACCTCGAGCGCGCGTTCGAGATCATGGACAAGAAGACCGACAACGTCATCAAGCCGCTGATTACGTTCTAGCGACGACCACGCGGCGAGGGACCCGCAAATGATTTTCAGCCGAACGATGAAAATCGCGGGGATCCTCGCCGCGCCGATCCTTTGCTGCGCCGGCGCTTGGGGGGCGTATGGGTTACGCACGTGGCTGCGCTACCCGACCCCGCCGTCCTCCGAAAAGACCCCGCTCGAGGACTTTTTGCCCGTCCCGGAAGTCGAGGAGCGGCAACGAGTTTTTGTCAACGCGTCGCCCGATGTGGTGATGTGCGCCGCGCGCGAACTCGAGCTTCAGCGAAGCTCACTGGTGAGTGGTCTCTTCGCGCTACGCGCGTTCCTCACGCACGCATCGTACAAGCCGCTCGGCAGCGGACCGTTTCTCCAGTATTTGCACGAGCTTGGCTGGTCGATCCTAGCCGAGGATCGCGACGGCCTCGTTTTCGGAACCGTCACGAAGCCCTGGGAGGGGAACGTCGTTTTTCGGCCTGTCGAGCCTTCGCGGTTCGCCGCCTTCGCCGAGCCCGGATACGCGAAGATCGCGTGGACGATCCGGGTCGAACCGCGCGGTCGCGGGAGCTGCTGCATCACCGAGACCCGCGTTGCGACCACGAGTCCGGACGCCGAGCGGCGCTTTCGGCGTTACTGGGCAGTCTTCTCGCCAGGCATCGTGCTGATTCGTCTCCTGGCCCTGCAAGCGATCAAACGAGCCGCGCAGCGCTCCATGCTGAACGAACGTCACTGGTTCCACTTCGTCTAGTCGAGAGAAACGCACCCAGCGTCAGCGCTGCTGGGCCGAGGAAGCGAGCTGCGTTCTAACCCTTCCTAAGGATGTCGACCGCAACGTCTAATGGACTCGCATGGCCGAGCTGCTCACCCTCGGGCACGGGACCTCCAGCGCCGACGAGCTCGCCCGGCTCATTCGGAACGCCGGAATCGACTCGATCGTCGACGTACGAGCGGTGCCGAAGAGCCGGCGCCATCCTCAATTCCGGCGAGAAGAGCTCGAGCAATGGCTCCCGCAACTCAGCGGAAGCGCGTACCTTTGGCAGCCGGCCCTCGGCGGTTTTCGCAAACGCAATGCCGAGAGCAGCAACGTCGCGCTGCGCAATCCGTCATTTCGTGCGTATGCCGACTACATGGAAACGGAGGAATTCGGCGACGCCTTGGGCGAGCTGCTGGCGCGTTCGGCCGGCACACAGGTTGCCATCATGTGTTCGGAAACCGTTTGGTGGCGCTGTCACCGCCGGCTCATCTCGGACGCCGCTACTTTGCTGCACGGCGTCGACGTGCGCCATTTGATGCACGACGGAAAACTTCAACCGCACAAATTGACTCCCGGGGTGCGCGTGAGCGGCGGTAAGCTGCGCTACGACGTGCTGTTCGAGCCCGAGAGCGCAAGCGGCGATCCCTCCCCCAACATTAACACCGAAAGCACGAGGACGCTTCCCTGAAGGTACGAACCGAAGAACGCGGGCCTGGAAACTGCTGAGGGAGCAAGATGAAGCTCGTCGTAGCCTGGGATGGTTCGGGGCATGCGCTGGACGCACTCGAGGGCCTCGTCGCGCTGTTTCGGCCGCGCGCGTTCAGCGAAGCGGAATGTATTTTGAACGAATGGCCCCCGCGCGAGACCGCGATGTGGGCCGATGTCCGCAATGCGCTTCCCGCCATCGACGATGCGCACGACGCAGCCGGCAGGGTCGTCGCCGGTGCCGCGCAGCGGTTACGCTCCGTGGTCGGTCCGCTCGCCGATTCGACGACCGTGTCGGTCACGGACGGCGACCCGGCCGAAAACATCCGAAAGGCCGCAAACACGACCGGCGTCGGAATCCTCATCATGGCGATCGGCCGGCACGACCCCTCGGGCGTCATCGCGGAAACAGTCCGGACCGTCGTTCACGAGGCGAGCGTCCCAGCCGTGATCGTCCACGCCGCCGCGCCGCGACGTTAACGCCTGCGACCTGGCGGCTCTAATTCGGCCCGAGCGGGGCTTTACTCCGAGGACCAGTAGTCCTTCAGCGCTTTGCCGCGCGAGGGGTGGCGGAGTTTGCGTAAGGCCTTGGCTTCGATCTGACGGATGCGTTCGCGCGTCACGCCGAATTCCTGACCGACTTCCTCGAGCGTGCGCTGGTGGCCGTCCTCGAGCCCGAAGCGCAGCACCAGCACCTTGCGCTCGCGCTCGGTGAGATTCTTGAGGACGTCGGCCATCTTCTCTTTGAGCAGCATGACCGAGGCCGCCTCGGCGGGCGCGACGGCTTCCTGATCTTCGATGAAGTCGCCGAGGTGCGAATCTTCTTCTTCGCCGATCGGCGTCTCGAGCGAGATCGGTTCCTGCGAGATCTTGATGACCTCGCGAACCTTCTCGGGCGTGAGGCCCATCTCGTCGCGCGATCTCTTCGACCGTCGGGTCGCGGCCGAGCTCTTGCAGCAGCTGGCGCGAGATCTTGATCGAGCGGTTGATCGTCTCGACCATGTGCACGGGGATGCGGATCGTGCGGGCCTGATCGGCTAGCGCGCGGGTGATCGCTTGGCGAATCCACCACGTCGCGTAGGTCGAGAACTTGTAGCCCTTGCGGTAGTCGAACTTCTCGACCGCGCGGATCAGACCGAGATTGCCCTCCTGGATCAAGTCCAAGAAGAGCATGCCGCGGCCGACGTACTTCTTCGCGATCGAGACGACGAGCCGTAAGTTCGCTTCGGTGAGTTGGCGTTTGGCTTCGTCGCCGGCGTCGATGACCTGCGTTGCGAGCGAGGCCGTTCTTCTGGGCCTCGAGCTCGCCCGCTTCGATCGCCATCGCCAGCCGCTTTTCGTCGTCCATCGAGAGCAGCGGGACGCGCCCGATCTCCTTGAGGTACATGCGGACCGGGTCGTCGAGCGAGAGTCCCGCCGGCAGCGTATCCGCGGCGTTCGTCGTCGCTCCCGTCCTGGGCCGGCTTCTCTTCTTTTTGCTCGTCGACGATCTCGATGCTCATCGCGGCGATCTCTTCGAAGAGCTCGTCGATGCGCTCGGGATTGACGTCTTCGACGTTTTCGAAAACGGCATTGATTTCTTCATAGGTCAAGGAACCGCGCTTCTTGCCGCGTTCCATCAGCTTCTTGATCGCTTCTTCGAGCGATGGGGCGTTGGCAGCGTCGGCGACCGGTGCTGCGGCTTTTTTGCGTGCCATGTTTTGCTAACTCACCTCCTCTCTTTTTGGGGACGGCGGGACTACCGCGTCCCTAAACGCTTGGCTCTCCTGCGGTCCCGTTCTTCTACGAGCTTGCGGTATTCGGCTCTTTCGGCTTCCGGAATCGGTTCGCCGGCGGCCAGCCGGGCATCGATCGTGATCTCAAACTCTTTTAGTCTCCGGTCGAGGCCGCCCTCATTGAGAACCTCAACGATGCGGTCGAGATGCGCTCGGCGCGCCGCGGAGTCCTGGAATCGCACCTTGGACGAGCGGTCCGCCTGCTGCAACGCGACCAGGGTATCGACCGCGTCCCGGTCGTCGCCGAAGCTCGCGAACACGTCCGAAGCCGCGACCAGCTCCGTTCGGCGCTCCACCAGCGTCGCGAAGATCCGGCCGTAGCGATCGTCCTTGAACATCTCCTGTGGGATTTTGCCGGCGTATTCTGCGACCAGGGCCGGTTCGTCGAGGAGCGTCATCAGGACGTCTCGCTCGAGGCCCAGGGGTTGCGCCGCCGGTGCCGCGTGCCGTACGAAGCGCGCTCCGCTCGGCGCAAAGTTCGCCGGATTGGCCACGAAGCGGCTCTTGCGCAGATCGTCCGGAGCCAGTCCGAGAGCGTTCGCGACGTAAACGCGCCAACGGTCCCATTCCTCTCGCGGAAGCCCGCGAACCCGCAGTTCCGCGTCCCTCGCCGCCTGGGCGGGCGGCAGGTTCTTCGCCCGCAGCTCGGCGATCTCGCGGTCCAGCTTGAACTGAACGAACAGGATCGCGCCGTCCAGAAGCCTTTGGAAATCCGTTGCGCCGTGCGCGCGCACGAACGAATCGGGATCTTCCCCGGCGGGCAAAGCGACAACGTACGGAAGACAACCGGCACCTATCAACACGTCGATCGACTTGTCGGTTGCAGCCCCGCCGGCCGCGTCGGCGTCGAAGCAAAGGAAGATCCGTTCGGCGACTTTGCGCAGCTGCGCCGCTTGCTCGGGCGTGAACGCGGTTCCGAGCGAGGCGACCGCGTTGAGAAAGCCGGCTTGGTGGAGCGCGATGCAGTCCAGATAGCCCTCGACGACGATGAGGGCGTCTTGCTCGCCGACGGCGCGCCGGGCGCGCTCGAGCGCGAACAGGCCGCGGCCCTTCGTGTAGACCGGCGTGGTCGAGGTGTTGAGGTACTTCGGCTCGCTGTCGTCGAGCGCGCGGCCGCCGAAGGCGACGACTTCGCCCGTCGTTGCGTAGGTCGGAATCATGAGACGCGCACGGTAAAAGTCGTAGTACCCATGCTGGCCCTGCTTGACGAGCCCGGCTCTGGCAGCCAGCGCGAGGTCGACACCGTTCGCGCTCAACTCGCGCACGAGCCCGTCCCACTGCGGCGGCGCGAAACCGAGTTTGAACGACTCGATGGTGGCCGGCGTCAAGCCGCGCTTGGCGCAGTAAGCGCGTGCCGCTTCCGCCTCCGGGGCCAAGCGCAACAGCCGGTGGAAAAATGCGGCGGCCAGCTCGTTGGCGGCGTAGATCTGCTCCTTCTCACCGCGTACGCGCGCCGCGGCCGGCGTTTCGGGCTCGAGCTCGATTCCGGCGCGCTTGGCGAGCGTGCGCGCGGCCTCGGGAAAGGGCACGTTTTCCAGCAGCTGCACGAACTTGATCGCGTCGCCGCCTTCCCCGCAACCGAAGCACTTGAAGAAACCGCGATCGGGATGGACGTGGAAAGAGGGCGTCTTCTCGCCGTGAAACGGGCAGAGCCCGACCAGGTCGCGCCCGCGTTTGGTGAGCTGGACGTAACCGCCGATCAGGGTGCCGATGTCGGTTCGGGCGAGGATCTCGCGGATCTGGGTTTGGTCGAGGCGCACGAAGCTCTTAGAGTTTCCCCGCGGCGTGCAAAGTCTTGTAGATCGTGATCAAGAGCGGGCCGCCCTGATCTTGCTTCCCGTTGGGCTGGCTGTTCAGGCCGAGCGCGATCACGGCGTCGCTCTTCGGGAGCCAGAAGTAGATCATCCGGTAGCCGAGCGTTTCGCCCTCGTAGTACCAGAACGTTCCGAAACCCGGCACGGTGCTCTGCGCGACGCCGAGACCAAAAGCGCGCGGGTCCTTCGGACCGGTTACGGCGATCGGCTTGCCGGATTTAAGCGAAACGATGCGCATGAGCTCCGCGCGCTGCTTGGGCGCGAGCAGGTCGCCCTCGTAGAGCCGGCGCGACCAGTAGGTCACGTCTTCGGGCGTTGCGATGATCCCGCCGGCGCCGCGCGCCCAGGACAGGCTGAAGCCCTTCACGTCGCGTCCGAGAAACGGTTTGAACGGCTCGTTGCCCGGATCGGTGTTGAAAAAGTATCCCGAAACCATGCGATCGAGCAGCGACGACGGGTAGAGCGACGGCCGGTAGAACGTGTCGGCAAGCTTGGGATCGCTCAGGAAACGCCGCTCGATCTCGCTCTCGTACGAATTGCCGGTCGCGCGTTCGACGATCATTTCCGCGAGCACGTAGTTCGTGTTCGAATACGACCAGCCGGTCGTCGCTTTGGGCGCACCTTTGTGATCGGGATAGACGTACGCGACGAGGGCGGCCGGCGTGAACGTCTGGTACGGATTCTTCACCATCGCCTCTCCGAGCGACGGGACGAGGTCGTATTCCGGAATCCCGCTGGTCATGTTGAGCAGCCGCTCGATCGTGACGTTTTTCCACGCCGGATATTGCGGCAGCCACTGCCCCACGGTCTGTTGGATCGTGAGTTTCCCCTCGGCCTCGAGCTGCAGGAGGGCGACTGCGGTGAAGGCCTTTGTGTTGCTGCCGATCTGATACAGATTAGCGGGCGTCACGGGAACGCTTCCGCCCCACTGCGTCGTCCCCGCGGCGACGTTGATGTTCTCGCTCTCGCCTTTGAGGTTGATGCTGAGCGAAAGCGCCGAGATGTGTTCGGGCTTCGCTCGCGCGGCGAGGTACTTCGTTAGATCGGCTTGCAGCGCGCTCTGCAGCGCGGCGTCGCTATCCGCCGCGAGCGACGGGGCTGCAAGGAAGGTGCAGACGAGCGCGAGCGCGGCAAGGACCCTTGGATTCATCCTCGCGACTTCGACGGCCGGCGCGGCGGCCCATGGGAAACGGACGTTGCCGCTCGGGTCCCCACGGTCAGAGCACGAGTTGCGTTTGCGTCACGAGCGCGACGAGTTTGCCGTCCTCGGTCGTTATTCGCGTTTGCCACACCGACGTTCGCCGTCCGAGGTGCAGCGGAGTCGCCTCGCCGACGACGCGCGCGCCGAGCGGTGCCGTGCCGAGGAAGTTGGTCTTGCTCTCGAGCGTGATCGTGCGGGTGCCTTCTTTCAGATTTGCGACGGCGCCGAGAGCGCCGAGCGTATCGGCAAAGGCCATGATCGCGCCGCCGTGCAGCACCTCCGGATGCGTGCAGATTTCCGCGCGAACGGTCATTTCGCCGACGACGCGTTCGGCCGTTGCGCTGGCCAGCTCGATTCCGAGAAGATCGGCAAAGGGCAGCGGATTCGCTCGAAACCGCGCAAGCAGGTCCATTCCCAACACACTCCTCCGGCAGCGTTTCGCGGCCTGTGAGGGGCCGCGGTTACCGGCGCTTCCACCGAGCTCGACCCAGAACTTCCAGCCCCGCTGAAAACGGCGCCTCGCTCGCCGGCCGCGAAGTGAGACCCCATGAAGAAAGGCTCGGAGCCACGTATGAAGCGCATCTTCGATCCGATCCATCACTTCATCGAGCTGGACGATGCGGAGGTCGCGCTGCTCGATACGAGCGCCATGCAGCGGCTGCGACGGCTGCGGCAGCTCGGGCTGGCGAGTCTGGCCTTCCCGGCCGCCGAGCACACGCGCTTCGGGCACGCGCTCGGTGCGCTGGCGGCCGGAGAGCGCGTCATCGCCTCGCTGCGGCGGCACGACGAGAGCGGCTACTTCGCGGATGAAGCCGACTTCGAAGCGCAGCGCCGGCTCCTGCGCACGAGCCTGCTTCTGCACGACGTGGGGCACGGACCCTTCAGCCACGCCTCGGAAGCCGTCCTCGGCCCCCACGAAGAGCGGACGCGCGCGATCCTCGACTTGCCCGAGATCGCGAGCGCGCTCGACCGTCTGGGCGTCGAGGCGCGCGATGTTGCCGCGCTGGTGACGGGGAAGCCCGAATCGCGTTTCCCGGTGCTCAAGGAGATCGTCAGCGGCCCGAATCTCGACGCAGACCGCATGGACTACCTCTTACGCGACGCGTACTTCACCGGGATCATCAACGGCCGCTACGACGCCGATCAGTTGATCGGTTCGCTGCGCGTGTACTTGCGCGGGGCGGTGCCGCTGCTCGGCGTCGACGCGCGCGGCGTCGTCGCGCTGGAATCGTTCGTCCTGGCCCGCTATATGATGTTCGCGACGGTCTATTTCCACCACACGACGCGCGTTTTCGAGCGCGTGCTTCAGGAAGCGCTGCGCGAGCTGTGGCCCCATCCACGCGCACTCGATCCGATCGAAGCGTATCTCGAGTGGGACGACTTTCGCGTGCTTGATGCGTTCCGCACGTCGCACGGGGAAGCCGCCCAGGCGCTGCGCAACCGGCACGCGATCTATGGGCTCGCCGCCGAATTCAACGCCGAACGCGACCTCTCGCGCTTCGAGGCGTGCGTTCGCGCTCTGACCGCGCTTTTCGGGGACGCCGTCTGGGCCGACGCGCAGGAACAGCTCATGCATCGCTTGCCGCTCGGCGTCGACGGCGGCGCGCCGACCGTCTTCGTCGGAACGCGTAACGGGCTGATCGACGCGCGCGAGGCCTCCGACCTCATCGCGAAGCTTTCGGGGAAGGCCTATTGGCGCAAACTCTTCGTCAAGCGCACCGCCGCCGATCTGGCCGAGGCGCGCCGCATCTGCAACGCCCTCTTGCAGTCCGCGCCTCAGTAGATCGCAGGGAAGCGGGTCTGTTCGGCGTGGACTTTTTCGAGCAGCGTCATCCAGCGGAGGTTGTAGTGGCGCGGATGGCTGAGCTCCTCGACGTCGTCGAGCGGGAGGCGTTCGAGCATATCGGCGATGCTCTCGAGAACCGTGCGCGACGGCGTGAAGCCGAGCGTATTGCTCAGCTTCGCGTTGGACATGCGGTAGTTGCGCACGAGCTTGGGAAGCGGCGCCTCCTCGAGGCGCACGTGGATCGGCTCGGGTAAGAGCGCGAGCGAGCCGGCGACCAGCATCGCGAGCTGGCGGATCTGATAGTTCTCCTCGAGCACGTTGAAGATCTGACCGCGAATCTTATCGAGCGGCGCTTCGAGCATCAGCACCTGCGCGCGGGCGACGTCGTCGACGTCGACCAGCGGACGCCACATCCAGCCGCCGCCGTGCAGCAGCAGCCGCCGCTTGACGACCGCGTCCTTGATGAACGTATTTACCACCAGATCGAAGCGCATGCGCGGGCTGTAGCCGTAGACCGTTCCTTGACGCAGAATGACCGGTGCGAAACGCCCGTCGGCCGCTTTGAGAAAGGCTTCCTCGCTATAGTGCTTCGAGATCGAATAGGCGCCGCGCGGATCGACTTTGGCCGTCTCGTCGCACATGACGGGCGAGCGGTCCAGCTCGTGCGAGGATTGCTCGGTATCGTAGATCGAAGCGCTCGAAGCGTAGACGAAGCGCTCGATCCCGCGCCGCTTGCAAGCGGCGATCAGCGTGTCGCTCGCAGCCGCATTCATTTGCCAATTCGCTTCGAAGTTGTACTCGGCGGTTGGGTCGTTCGACAGGCCCGCCAGGTGAACGACCGCATCGATCCCCTCGAGCCATTCGTCGCGCCACTCGCGCACGTCGCCGGCGATCGTGACCACATCGATGCCGGCCAACGGCTCGAAACCCCAAAAGAAACGGTCGAGGACCACCGGGACGTGTCCGCGCTCGATCAGGCGCCGGCAAAGCACCGCACCGATGTAGCCGGCGCCGCCGGTGACCAGAACCCTCATCGTTTCCTCCGCGTATTTTTGAGCCCGGAAGGTCCGCGCGGCCGATTACGAAGAGAACGCTTCGTGCCGCACTCCGCCCGACGACCTCGCGTTGCCTTCGTCGTGCAGCGCTGCGGCTCCGACATCGCGGGCGGAGCCGAGCGGCTCTGCCTCGAGACGGCCGCGCATCTCAAGGAAGCGTGGGACGTCGAGATACTCACGACCTGCGCGCGCGACTACGCGACCTGGGAAAACGTCTACGAACCAGGCCCCGACGAGGCGGAAGGCGTCCCCTTGCGCCGCTTTCGCGTCGACGCTCCGCGCGACCAGGCCGTCTTCGACCGGCTCAGCCGCGAACTGGCGGGCGGCGAGCCAGTCCCGCTCTGGCGCCAACAGGACTGGATCGCCGCGCAAGGTCCGGTTTGTTCGGCACTTCAGCAATTCGTCGAGCGCAACGCGCGCACGTTCGACGCGATCTATTTTTACACGTACCTGTACGCAACGACGTATCAGGTGCTGCCGTTCGCGGGCGAATCGACGGTGCTCGTCCCGCTGGCGCACGACGAGTGGCCCTTTTACCTGCCGATTTGGGACGAGTTCTTCCGCCGGCCGCGGGGCATCGTCTTCGTCTCGACTGACGAGCGTCGGCTCGTCGAACGCCGCTTCGGCGAACTCGGAAGCCTCGGCCCGGCGATCGGCATCGGCATCGATCCGCCGGGTGCCGCCGACCCGGAGGCATTCCGCTGGACGCACCGCATCGCCGAAAAGTTCGCGCTCTACTTAGGGCGCGTCGACCGGGCCAAAGGCTGCGCGGAGATGATCGAACAGTTCATCGCGCTGCGCCGCACCGAGCGGGTCGAGCGCAAGCTCGTGCTGGCCGGTCCGCTCGAGATGGCGCTGCCCAAACACCGCGACGTCATCGCGCTCGGCCAGTTATCCGAAAGCGAAAAGTGGAACGCCCTGGCCGCCGCCGAGATGCTGATCATGCCTTCGCGCTACGAAAGCTTGTCGATCGTCGCACTCGAAGCGTGGTCGCTGGGCACGCCGATTCTCGCCAACGGCCTTTCGCCGGTGCTCGTCGGTCAATGCCGCCGCTCCGGCGGGGGCTTGTGGTACGCCAACGGCGATGAGTTTGCACGCTTGCTTTCGAGCGGCTTACTCGGCCGCGCGCGGGAGCTCGGCGCGCAAGGCCGGCGCTTCGTCGAGCAAAACTATCGTTGGAGCGACGTCGTGCAGCGCCACCGCGCTTACCTCGACGATTTTCTGGCGCTCGACGCGACGCACTCTTGAGCGAACTCCTCGCGATGGGCGCCGTCGTGCTGCCGCTGCCGCACCGCTTGCCGCTCGATGCGCGTTCGGCCTCGATCTTCTTCGCGCTCGGCGTCTTCGCGCTGCTGCTCGCGCGGCGCCGGCCGGTTTACGCGCTCGCGCTCGTCCTGTTGCTCGATCCCTTCGATCACGCGCGCTACCTCTTCGGCACGACGATCACGTTTCCGAAAGTCGCGCTCCTCGGAGGCTTGCTCGGCCTCGCGCTGCGCCGGCCATCGCTCGCCGTGCTCGCCGCGCCGCGCTCGCGTCCGCTCGTTCTGGGGTTGCTCGCAATTTTGGCGGCGACTGCGCTCTCGGCCATTCCGGGTGTCTACATCGACGCGGTGGCCCGCGAAACGCTGAAAACGCTCGAGTATGCAGCCGCCTTCGGCTTCGCCGCGGTCGCGTTCGCCGCCGACGGCGACGAAAAAGTGATCTGGCGAACAATCGAGCTTGGCGCGGCGACGGTGGCCGTGCTCGCCCTTGCCCAGTTATTCACCGCGGCGCCCTCCGGCATCATGCTCGGCGGCCATGTGGTGCCGCGCATCGCGGGACCGCTCGAGGGTCCAAACCAACTCGCCGGTTACTTCGATCTCGCGATCCCCTTGCTGCTGGCGCGCGTTCTCGCCGGTGGCGACCGTTGGGCGGCGCCGGCCTTGACGCTGGCCGCGTTGGCAGACGTTCTCACGCTTTCCCGTTCGGGTGTTCTGGCCGCGCTCGTCGGCTGCGTCGCGGTGCTCGCGATCGCGGGGCGGCTGCGCCTGCGCGCCGCAACGTTGCTCCCCGCGGCCGGCGCGGTCGTCCTCGCCGTCGGCTTGCTGGCCACGTTCGGCCTGCTGCCGCGCTTTCTGTCGGTCGAAGAGATCGGGCGCGAGAACGGCCTCGCGACGCGCGGCGAACTCTGGCACGCCGCAATCGCCCTTTGGATCTCGCATCCGCTGCTGGGAGTGGGGGCCGGCAACTACGAGCTGGAGCTTCCGAGCGTCGGCCTGATCGGCGTCCGGACGCACGCCAACAGCGCATACTTGCAAGCGTTGGCAGAGGGCGGGATCCCGCTTTTTCTCGCAACGGTTTGGACCGCCGTCGCCGCAGTCCGAACCCTGTGGCCCCGCGGTTCGCGAGCCCCCCTTTTGGGGGGCATCGCGGCGGCCAGCCTAGCCCTCGGTCTTCACCAAATATTCGACTGCTTGACCTTTTTCCCGAAAATCGGGACGTATTGGTGGCTCCTCTTAGGAATTGGAATCGCCGCGCTTGCTAAGGAGAAGCTAATATACGAGCGGAGGTGAACCCGAGCACCGAAGCAGAAGCGCGCCGAAAGATGCTTGAGACCGCCAACCCGGAGATCGACGTCGACGCCTTGATGCTGCGTCTGCGCAGCCGCGTCGAGGAGCTGCGCCAGAACGGCCACCAAGAGCTGCTCCCCGTCAACGCGGTGAAGCTGCGCAACAACGTATTCATCAACTCGCTGGAAGCGTTCGCGAACATCGCCGATCAGAAAACGCAGGTCCGCACGCAGTGGCCTTCGCACCTGGGCGGCCCGCTCTTCCGGGTTATGCGCGTGCGCAAGCTTTTTCTCGATGGTCTGTCGTTCGTCTTCAAGGACCAGCGTCACGTCAATCAAGCCCTCGTCGCCGCGTTCCGCGAATCGATCAGCCTGAACCGTCAGCTGATCGAACAAATCGAAGCCTTACGGCAAGAAGTCGAGGCCTTGAAGCGCTAGTGCGTCTCGCGATCGTCACGCCGTGGTTCGGCAGCGAGCTTCGCGGCGGCGCAGAACAGCAGAGTTGGCAACTGGCGCATCACCTCGCCGCCCGCGGACACAGCGTCGACGTCTTGACGACGTGCTCGGCGTCGTTCGACGACGACTGGTCGCGCAATCGGCTGCGCGCCGGCGTCGAGAAGGTCGACAACTTTACCGTGCGCCGCTTCAAAGTCGCCAAGCGCGACCGGCGCGCCTTCGCCCGCGTCAACGCGATCCTGACGGGCCTCGAAGCGAAAGATCTCAAGCGTTCCGTCAGCCCGATCGGCGATGAAGATGCGGCGGTCTTCACCGACCAGAACATCAACTCGCCGGCTCTCGTGCATTATCTGGGAACGCACGGCCGCGACTACCACTCGATCGTCTTCATTCCGTATCTGTACGGAACGACGCTGACCGGAATCGCGAAGGTGGCCGAGCGGGCGTATCTGCAGCCCTGCCTGCACGACGAGGCGTACGCGTACTTGCCGGCCGTCAGCGAGGCGGTGCACCGGGCGAAGGGATTGCTCTTCAACAGCGAGGGCGAATTCGAGATCGCGCTCGGTCTTTTCGGTCCGGGCATCATCCCGAAATCGACGGTGGTCGGTCAAGGTGTCGACGAGTTCCCGTCGACCGGCAAGGACGCGGAGAGCATCGGAACGTTCGTTCCCCGCCAAGAGCACTACGTGCTCTACCTCGGGCGGCAAGATCCGGCCAAGAACATCGGCTTGCTGGTGCATGCGTTCGGCGAATTCAAGCGGCGCCATCCGATGTCGCGGCTCAAGCTCGTGCTGGCCGGTCAGCGGCCGACCTCGTACGGCGACACGACGAAGGACATCATCGACGTTGGTCCCGTCGGTGAAGCCGAAAAGTGCGAGCTGCTCCAGCACATGCGCGCGCTGGTTCAGCCGAGCCTGATGGAGAGCTACTCGCGCGTGATGATCGAGGCGTGGCTTGCGGGCAAGCCCGTCATCGTGCACGAGAACTGCCTCGCGACCGCGACGGTCGTGCGCCAGGTGGGCGGCGGCCTGCTGGCCGGTTCGACCACGGCCTGGGAAGGCGCGCTCTACAACATCGACGTCGCGGAAAACGCGACGCTCGACGCGATGGGCGAGCGGGGCGCGGCCTACGCGCACCGGGCCGCCGACTGGGAACTCGTGATCGACAACTACGAGCGCGCGCTCGGGATCACGCCCGGGCCGGCGCCGGCCGCGTCGGCTCCGCACCGGCCGCCTCTGCCGCCGGCTCCAACGGCGTGTATGCGAACGGGGCGCTCAAGCATCCCGTCGTCGATCCGCGCATCTGGGATCGCGACGACGACCGGCCGCTGGCCAAAGCCCTCCAGGATGGCTGCACGAATCTGATCTACGTCGGGTCGCTCAGCGCCATCGAGCCGCTCAATCAGCTGCTCACGACGTTCTTGCACTATTTGACCCTCGACCGCGAGTCGCGGCTCGTGCTCGTGGGACGCGGCCACGTCGACGACGCGATCTACGAGCGACTCTATGCCGAGGTGCGCTCGCTCGATCTCGTCGATCACGTGCTGTTGGCGCGCGACGTGCTGACCCCGCAGCTGCAAGCGGTCTATCGCACCGCGAGCCTCTTCTGGTCGCTCGACGAGGTCGCGCCACCGGTCGAAGGCTTCCTCGAAGCGATGTGGTTCGACGTGCCGGTCCTGGCGTACAAGTCGACCGCTGCGCAAGAGATCGTCGGCGACTCGAGCATCCTCTTCGCGACAAGGACGATTTGCTCAGCGTGGCGGTTTTGGCGCAGATCGTCGCGACGGATAGAGGCGTACGGGAGCGGATCATCTCGGCGCAACGAGTCGTGCGCATGCGTTATCAAACCGCCCTCGGACGGATTCCACGGGATCCCGAGCCGCCTCGCTTTGAGGCCAGCAGTTCTCGACTCGCCGGTGACTCGAGCCGCAAGAACATCGCGTAAGTCCGTCGTTAAGCAAGAGCGTATCCTGGGCCGCCGAATCGCACAGCGCACTGATACCGCGCGCGCTTTACGTAGCAGCCTTTTGCCTACCGGTACTCGTTGCTGGGCTCGTGACGATGTTCGGCGTGGATTTGCCGATTAGAGACGAGTGGGTCTGGGTCAATTGATCCTCGATATCGCCTCCGGCAAAGCCGGAGCAACTGAAATCGTCGCCCTTCAGTGGCACGGGCACCGCCTCGCCGTTCCAACGCTGATTGCAATTGGGCTCGCGCGGCGAGGCTGGAGTCCAATGCGCGAGATGTATTTCAGCATCTTCCTAGCGCTCGGGACCCAGCTGCTGTTGCTCTCGGCCGTGAGACGAACCGTCCCTAACAACGCCCAGCCCATCACGTTCTTAACCTGTTCGCTACTGCTCTTTTCACTAGCGCAAGCGCAGAACTGGCTCTGGGGGTTCCAACTAGCATTCTTTGTTTGCACGTTGTGCGTTTGCGCTGTCGTTATATTGTTGTCGCCCGATGGCCTAACGCCATTCTCGTTTGCGGCGGCAGCAGCGTCCGCGACGATCGCAACTTTCTCTCTTGGAGCCGGCCCGCTGGCATGGCCCCTCGGCGCGACGATTCTTGCCGTGCGCCGACGACCGAGCGCACCCTATATTTGCGTGTGGCTCGTTTCTGCCGTGCTCTGCGCCATTCTATACGCTCAAGGTTATGAGGACTTGCCACAAGCGCCAACTGCGCAAAGTCTCTTTCTTTATGCGCTCGTCTTTCTGGGTGGGCCGGTCGCTGGGTGGGCCGGCGAGACCGGCGCAATCGCCGCCGGCACGGTGGCCGTGGCAGGGTTCGGGCTTTTGGCTTGGCGCTTGGTCCACGCCGCGACCGCCGGGCGTTGCACACGCTCGCAACTCGCGCCGTGGCTCGGTCTTGGGACCTTCGCCCTCAGCACGGCGCTGGCCGTGGCGTACGCACGGGGCGGCTACGGGAGTGCCGAGGCCTTGAGCGGACGTTACGTTACGCTCGCAACGTTCGTGTGGCTCGCGCTCACGGGATTAGCGGTCCTCGATATGGGAGTATCTCCGGGCCGGAGTTCGCGCCTAACTTGCGTCGCAGCCTCAATCTCTTTCGCAGCTTTTATTCTTGCCCAGGTCTTTGGACTGCGCGAAATGCAGACGCTCTCTGCCCAGCAAGTGCACGGCCTAGCGATCGTGCGGGACTTCGAACATCGGTCCGACCGCGAATTGCTCGACGCCATGTTCCCGCCGGTGACTCAGCTCAACTACGACGTACCCCGCCTCCGGCAAGGCCTGGGCCGCTTACGCTCTTCCGGCGCCGCGCCCTTTTTAACGTCGCCCAGCTACTGAGGGAATCTCGCCGTATCTCCTGACGCGCTCAGTCGACGGTGAGCTGCACCTTGTCCCGTAAGAGATAGTAGCCCGACCCGTCGCTATTAAAGATTCTCAAGCTCACTTGATGCACGCCCTTGGATAGCGATCCGGCGGGAATCGTAACCGTGAACCCGGACGGCGCTAAGAGTTGGCTACCGAAAGCCGAGCCCACGTCGGGCCGCGCAAGGCCGTAGGCGCCCGCGATATCCTTTTGGCCGTCGATCACCGCGTTGACGCCTCCGGCGAGGCCGTTGCTCGACCGTCGAGCGCCCACCCTTGCAGCGTGACCGATTCGTCGGCGTGCAGGGTTGCGCGCGCCCGGCGACTGGCTCATGTCGACTGACGTCCCGTTCCCGACAAAGACTTTGTCGAGGGAAAGGTTCGTCGTCCCCGGCAACTGACGCGCCTGTGCGGCCACGAGGTGGCGCGGCGCGACGACTACCGTAAGCCAGTCAGGATTGACGTAGTAGCCGGTTTTCTTCGCGTCTTCGACGAGGAACGCGAGGTGGTGCGTCCCCGGCGCCAACAATGCCGGCGGTATGGTGATGCCGAAGCCGGACTTCTGATACTGCGGGTTCTTCAGTGCGGTCGCGACGTCCGGACGATCACCCATCAAGCCTTGTGCTCGCGCAAAGCCGTCAACCTGAACGAAGACGGTCGAGGGCGCGGTTTGCGTGCTTGGATCGATAGCCCAGCCCGCGATCTCCAGCGCCTGCCCGTTCGTGAGCGTGACTTTGGCATCTTTCTGATAGTGAAAAGGCTGTTTCTTATCGTTGAACCGCAACGCGTCGAGGGTCACGATGGCCGCGCCGGGCAGAACCGCAAGCACCGCCGGAGTCGTAGTACCCGCATCCGCCGAGTCCGCGGTTGCCGGCCCCTTGGTGTCCTGACGGTTGGTTTGCGAAACGATGATCCCGACCAGCAGAACAAGTATCGCGATCGCACCAATCGTCGTTTCCAGCCAGTATTTTGCCGCGAACTTGGTCAGGTTGAATTGCGTCTGGCTCATCTGCCTCGTGTCGTCTCGCTCTCAGCCGCGCGATACCCGGTCAGCGCAAATGTACATGCGATAGTGCTGTGAAAGTAATATTCAGCTTCGGTAACCACCGCGACGCTGCGGATCCGCGGGATGCTTCTCCTCTCGAAGAGGGCCTCCAACTGTTCCAAGCTCTGCGGTAACGGAGCGATGAGAAGCCCGTCCTGCGAATCCTCCACGACGATTCGGTAATCCGTCACTTGACCCTGCGAGTCCCTAACGAGCGCATGAACTGCCGGAGCGCGAAAGAGCAGCTTCAAGAACTGCCCGAGCGGGCTGTACCGAATGTCGAGTTTCAGAAAGACGAGTTCGTCGCCGGAGGCGTCGATCGGAATGTCTTCGCCCCACGAATAGTTCTTGGCAGTTGACTGCTTAAGCGGTCCGCACCGATCGCTGACTCGTTCGCACGACGAGCAGCTCCTCGCCCCCGGCAGTCGCGGCACGCCCTGGGATATGGGGATCGACAGCATAGTTGCACAGCATTTCACGCGCTGCATCGGGCTGATCCCAGAGTGGATAGCGCCCGTCGATCGAGTCCCAATTGAATAGCACCCGGTCGGCCCCGTGCTCTCGCAGATGCCCGGCGTCCATACGATCGAGTTCTGGCGTATACGCCGAATATGCCTGAAACACGGGCTGCGGATTCCATTTGAAGCCGTTCGAAAAAACGATCGACGTCTCGATGGGGCCGGCGTCGACTGAAGAGGCACCGATCGCGCTCACGACCGCCGGCGTCAGGCGGTCCGAGGCCAGACCGTCCCGGTATGCTCGGGCGACTTGAGCGTCGCTGCGCCAAGCCGTCGTCAGGCGGTAGAAATCTAGCGCAAAGGCGTTGGGAGTCAAGGCGGCAATGGGAGCTCCTCCTGCGTCGGCAGCGCGCCAAACCACGCTGAGGGCGAAAAACGCCAGCAACGTGACGAGGCCGTTAATGGCGAGCAGACGCCGATCGGCCGACAGACGCAAGACCAAACCCGCAACCAAGAGGATTGCCCAAAACGCGTAAATCACGTGCTGATCCTGCCGGACGAACCCTTCTTTGTATTCGAAGAACAGGCTCACGAGCAGCGCGGCGATGACGGGGACGGAAAGCGCTTTGCGATTTGCAACGAACGTCAGACCGAGCAGTGCGAGCATCCCGACTGCAAACCATAGCTCCCAGCGCGGACCGTCAAAGGACATCGCGCCCGAATAGCCCGTCGCGACTTGCAGCGAGGTCCCGACAAAAGCTCGGAACGTTGGGGTTACGAGGAGCGCTGCGCACGCAGCGGCGACCGTAGAGCCGACTCCGAGAGTCCGTCTCGAAACCGAGGGGCGTGAGACCAAGGCAGCGCAGGTCAGCGCCACGGCCGCCAGCGCCACCGCGATAGGGATCCCCAAGATCCAAACGCGCGAACGGGAGCGTCGAAGCCACGGTAAACCCGACGCAAAGCGCAAACACTGCACGTAACTCGGCGCCCCTGTTTTCCGACGCTCCAAGTAGAGCCCCAAGTCCGAACAAAACGAAAGCGCTGGCGAACGCGCCGACGCCGATGTTGAACTTCATGAGAAGAGCGACGCCGCACGCCACTCCGAGAGCCGGTGCCGTTAGTGCGGCCGGCCTTGGGCCCCGAAAGAGCGGAAGCGTGAAAAGGACGATAAGGCCGAGCGTCAGCATGTCGATCGGCATGATGTCGGTGAGGCAGACGAGGATAACCAATAAGAAGCCGAGAACCGGGAAGAATCCCGCCCGTCTCGGTAGCGCAGTAGGCTACCAGCCCTGCGACGAGCAGAGCTAAGATGACCGAGCACGCGAGCATTTGCCAATAGAACGGCCCGACGCCGACCCCAACGGCGAGATACGAGAGCGGGCCATACGTGAACACGACGTCCCGTCCGAACACGAGGCCGGAAAGACTCGCCTGGGTCAGCCCTAGCTGCCAGGAGGGGCCGAGGCCCGTTCCAGCGGGGTACGGGTCGAAAAACGCACGCAGGAACACGAGCGCCGCGACCAGCACGCGCGCCCCCCATTTGAGCCGCACGGCGGACTCGATTGCTACGATACCGCTTTATTCTTCATCGAAGCAGCAACGTATTTGTGCGTGTCCTCGATGATGAAATCGATGCCGTACTTGGGTTCCCAGCCGATGGCGTCGCGCAGCTTCTCGTTCAGCCCGATTCGAAAGCGTACGTCGGCAGGCGGGACCGGCATCGACTTCACCGGCGGAAAGGCGACGCCCCGGTTTACGTGCGCCCAAATCTTTGGCGAGACCGTCGAAAACGTTCTCCGTACTCGGTCCGCAAATGTTCGAAGTCGTCGTTAACGAGACCCTTGTCGATGATCGCACGCAACGCCTCCGAAATATCCTTCGCGTGGGTAAAGGTTCGCACTTGCCGGCCATCGCCGAAGATCTCGAAGGGCGTTTGCTTGACGATCGCCTTGTAGATAAAATCGGGAATGACGTGCGACATTCCGAACTCCACGCTTCCGTCCGACTTGATGTCCGGCAATTCCCCGCTCCCCACGGCGTTGAAGGGTCGGACGATGAGATACGTCAGACCGAATTCTTGGTGAGCTCCGCGCGTCATGAATTCGCCGAAGAGTTTTTGCATTCCGTAGTTCGTTATTGGGACGGGCTGCTGCAGCGAATCCGCTTCGGTTACGGGACGGTCCATTCGTTCGTAGATCATCGAAGAAGAGAAGTAGACGAATAGCGCCTCAGGTGCCGCGGCTAACGTGGAATCGATCGCGTGCGCGAGCAGTTCCGTGTTGTCGCGAGAAATGCGATACGGTATCTTATGAAAATAGCGGATACCCCCGATAAGGGCAGCCAGACACAGGACGACGTCGTAGCCCTTGAACTCCATGGGATACATCGTCCGAACGTCTTTGATTTCGAGGCGGAATTTCGGATGGTCATAAAAATCGTGCTCGATGTAGCCGTATTTCGAGAAGTTGTCGATGACGGTGACGCTATGACCCGCGTTCAACAATTCGCGGACGACGTACGATCCGATAAAGCCGGCACCACCGAGGCACAAAATCTTCTTCAAACTGGGTCTCCTGGAGTTGGGGGCGGCGGCGCGCCGCCGGAATGCGTAACGATACCACCGTAGATAGTGTGGGAGCCACTTTCGGATATTGAAGCGCGACGTGCCGGCAACCCGGTCGCGCCAGGTTGTCGGAATCTCGCCGATACGGTACCCCCCGACGTAAGCCTTCACGACCATCTCCAAGCCGATCTCGAAACCCGCTTGCGACTGGATCTGCGTGGCGCCGAGAAACGATCCCCGGTACATCTTAAAGTTATTGGTCGCATCGTGAGTCGGAATGCCCGCGAGATAGGTGGAGCGAAAGGCCCGCCGTTCGCGACATCATGCTCTTGATGGGCGGTCCCCCGATTTGGCGGCCGCCGCGCATGTAGCGCGACCCGCAGACGACGTCAAACTTGTCGTCGGCGATAAGCTGGTACATCGTGTTGATGTCGTTGAGATCGTCGGAGAGGTCGGCCATGATCACCGCGACGGCGGTTTGCGTCGAGCAACTCTCAAGGCCGGTTTTTACTGCATTGAGGGCGCCGCGGCCGTACTCGTTGCGGATCAAGCGAATCGGGAAGGGAATCCTTCCAAGCGCGAGCGGACGACCGGCAGCGTGGTGTCTTCCTCGAAATCATACACGACGGCAAGCTCGCACGGGACCCGAACCTTCTCCGCTACCGCGTCGAGGAGGGCTCCGATATTCTCGGCTTCATTGTAGACGGGGCAAACCAGCGCTAGCATCGAGCCGCTCTAGAAAGCGTTCGCTAAAGGACGCATCCGTCGCCCCACATATTCCAGATGTCGACGACGATCTTTTCTTCAGGAATAGCAAGGTCGCGGTATTCGCGGTGTGGTGCGCCGAGGACGATGACGTCGCAGCGCCGGATTAAATCGTCGGCAGTGACGAACCCCGGCTCGTCGATATAGACATCGGAGCAGACGACAGCGGAGCTCTCGAATGCCAAGACCTTCCGCAGCTTGTATGAGAGCGATTCGCGCTTATCGTCGCTATTCGCCTTAAAAGCCATGCCGAGCACGCCGACTGTCAACTTCGAAAGATCGAAGCGCCGTTTGAGCCGATCCACCAAGTAATTCGGCAAGCCCTCGTTTACGAGCATGGCGGCATGCCCGAGATAGAAGCGGTTGTTGTTGAAGGCGGCGAGTTGCATCGCGTCTTTGAACAGGCACGGTCCCGCAGCGAAACCCGGCTTCGGCAAATCCTTCGCGCGCGGATAGTTGTGCGTCATCGCATGGTGAATCCGATAGAAGTCCGCGCCATGATCGTTGGCCAACATATAAAATTGATTCGCCGTAGCGAACAACGTGTAGCGCCAAGTGTTGGTGAACAGCTTCGCGAGCTCGGCTTCGATTGGCGCGAGTTCCACGACGTCCGTCGTCAGCGGCGCGAACAACTCCCGGCAGCGCCGCAGTCCCTCGTTAGAGTAGGAAGAGATGATCTGCGGAAGCGTTCGAAGCTCTTCCATGGCCTGGCCTTCGGCAATTCGTTCGGGACAAAAGGCAACTTCGACGTCTTTTCCGGTCTCGCTCATGAGATGTTTTAGGCGATCCGTCGTGCCGGGATAAACCGTGCTCCGCAGCACGACGAGTTGGCCGTCGATAAGGTGTTGCGACAACGTGTCCATGAGCGCACGGATCGGCTCGAATTCGGGGTTGAGATGGCGGTCGACCGGCGTCCCGATGACGACGATCACGACGTCAGCTTGCGATACGACCTTCGCATCGAGACTCGTGTGGAAGGTTCCACCGGCGAGCGCCGCGCGGAGGACCTCCTCGCAGCCGTCTTCCTTAAACGGAACCTCCCCGGCTAGAATTCGCTTTTCTACCGCGGCGTTGATGTCGAGCGCGCACACTTGCCGGCCGGCGCCGGCGAGCGACACCGCAAGGGGTAGCCCCACGTGACCGAAACCGCCGACGATCACGGCATCGTAGAGCTTGGTCGCGAGCCCGTTCTTGCCTAAGCTCGAAGGGGTCCTCGTTGAAGCGGAGTCCACGGTCGGCACGTCTAGGCCCTCGAGAAAGTACGCAAGCTTATCCGTTTATCGGCAGGTAGCGAACCGCCCTCCCCGCCTAAGGTCGCTCCGTTGCCGATGGGCCTTGACCGATATCTCGAAGGCCCTCAAGGTCCGCACGAACCTCACTCGGTGAGGGGTACAAGTGTGACAGCTGTTCGTCGGTATCGAGCGAGACGCGGCGGGCCAAGTAATAATCGCTGAGCCTATCGGCATAGTCGGCGCGAAAATCGGAAACGCCGCGCATGGACGCAAACCCATAGAGCACGGCACCCCCCAGTAGACAGACCCCCAGCGCCGCGCGGACGGCAAGCGGTGGTTTGAACGCCGACACGACCAGTACGCAGAGCGATACCAACGAAATCCAAAGCATCGTCGACGGGGTGATGTAGCGGCTTTCCAGCGCTTGATGAGCGCCGAGGCCCGCGCGCCCCAGCGTCGTGACCGCCGCGGAAAGAATCGCAAACGAGCCGAGACCGATCCAGGGGGCGGCCCTCGGGCGAAGCGCCGCCGGCGGGTTTCGAAGAAGGAGGATGGCGGCTGCCACGTATCCGGCCAAACCGGTCGCGCCGAGCGTTGCCGAGACGGGCGATCCCGCCCAGCCCCCAAACGGGCCGCCGAGGTATGCGAGAAAATAGATTGCCGACGCCGCTAGCGAGACGTGCTCCGCACCGGCCGGAGAGTGCCCGAGAAATTGATAGTGGTAAAAATAAAGCGCGAACGCGACGACCCCGAGGGCAGACCACACAGCAAGCAGGCTCCAGCGTAAAGGGACTCCTAATGCGAGCACGATTAAACCGGCAGGCCACACGTTGAGGCCGAAGAGACTCGAAAACGAGGACACGTACGCAAAGGCCGCCGCCAAGAGAAGCCGTTGCAACCCGACGGGCGATTCGCTCAGCAGCCAAACGGCGGCTAAAACGCAGGTGTTGATGAGGAACCAAACGGTTTGGAATCCCCAAATCCAATTGCCCTCTTGCGATAGCGCAAACAGCAGAAACGTGTCGATCACTAGGACGACCGAAGCGACGCGTCTCGAAAACGTCGCCCGAAGCAGTCCGAGGAGGAAGAGTTGGCCCACGACCACGACGGCCAGACTCGCCAGGCATTCACGCAGCTGGCTCCAGCCGCCCAGACGGTCAAGACCTAAAGCGATCAGCCTGCCGAAAAACATACGGTGATCGTTGTGCTGAACCCACAGTTCCGAAAAGGTTAACGTCCCGGCGTGCAAGTGCAGAATGAGAGGCGCCCACTCGAACTCGTCCCAATGCGGTACGTTCACGGTGTATCGGAAGATGAAACTTGCGAGAACTAAAGGAATCGCTATTGCCGTGAGGCCACACAGCACCTCGAGCGGGCTAATGCCGGATCTGCCCGGTTTGGAGACGCTCCGCGTCAATCGGCCCTCGGCGAGGCTGGATTCCGGGGCTCGACGGCGAGAAAAAAAAGACCCTCCGAAAGGGAACGTCGTTGTCCGATGCCGCTGCAGTTGACGGCAACACTCATCTTGGCAGCAAGTTGTGCGGCGCTTTCCTATTTTTCCTTTCGCCGGAACCGGGACGCGACGTTAGCAATTCTTCTCGCCGTTCTTCTTTTTGCGGCCTTCGTCGCCGGCTCGCTACTGCATCCGGTGCAACTGACCTCGAAACGGACGTCGCACGAGTTGTCTATCGCAGAGAACGTCGGCGCAGAGACCGGTACCGCTGTACCGCTCGACCAGCAAGCGTTGGACAACCTTCCGAACATCACGCTGCCGGCTCAAGGCAATATCGATTTCGTCGCCGTAAGGGACGGCGACAAGCTCGCTGAGACGAGGAAGCCCGTCCTGCATGGCGCCGAGGATGTCGAATTGCGCGGATGGGTAGCCGATCCGGTCGCCGGCGATGCGGCTAGCGGATTATTCGTAATCGTCAACGATTCTCGGCGCTTAGATTTTTCGAGCCAGTACGGGCGCGGAAGGCCTGACGTAGCGGCCTTTCTCAAAAACCCACGGCTCGTCAAGACCGGCTTCGTGGTCGACGTGCCCGCGTCGGTCTTGCACCCGGGGACGAACGAGCTACAGCTTGGGGTGGTTGCGAGCGACCAACGGGGCTTCTTCAAGTTTCCGGATAGGGTGACGGTCACTCTGCCAGAACCAAAGAGCTGATGCTCGAACGTTTGAGCGGTCCGAAAGCACAACTCGGTGCGCCTAAGAGCCGCGCGGTCCCGATGGGACTTGAGAGATATCTCGACCTAGTTCGCATCCTTTCGAGCCGCACCCTGAAGACGAGGTACCGCGGCTCGATCCTAGGCGTGTACTGGTCCCTTTCCAATCCGCTGCTGATGACTGGGATCTACTCCGCGATCTTTGGGACGGCATTTTCTGCGTACTACGGGCACTCCGTCTTGCGCTACGTCTTGGCGACGTTCACCGGTCTCGCCGTCTTGAACATTTTCTCAAATACGACGTCCCAAGCTCTTCCGAGCGTCGTCGACAACGGCGGCCTGCTCAACAAGGTCCGTCTCCCGGTTAGCGTCTTCCCGCTCTCGATCGTTGCTTCGAACGCCTTTCAGTTCGCGGTGGGAACGCTTCCGGTGCTGCTATTGATCGCCGCCTTCGGCAGCCACACCTTGCTGAACGTACTTTCGGTCGCTTTTCCGGCGCTGGCGCTTCTGCTCGTAACGGCCGGCTTCTCGTTTATCGTCAGCGCGCTCTACGTCTTTTTCCGGGACTTGCCGTATATGTACGAGCTCGTGCTGTTCGTGCTCTGGATCACCAGCCCCATCTTTTACCCGGTCGATATCGTACCGCTGCGCGTGCGGCCGTTTCTCGCGCTAAATCCTCTCGTACCGATCATTAGTAGCCTCCGGCAAATTGCTCTGACCCATACGACGCCCGATTTGCTACTGATCGGCTGGAGTCTCTTGACCGGGGTGGTTACGCTTGCGGTTGGGCTAGCGATCTTCCATTCTCTCCGTAAAGAATTTATGGACCTCTTGTGAAGGCCGCAATCGAATTAAGCGCGGTAACGCTAAAGCGGCGCACGCAAGAGGAATTGACCTACGACCTAAAACGCCTGATTCTCCATTCGTTGACGAACCGCTATCGAAAGCCGAAGCGGCGTACGGTCCTCGATGAGGTGTCGATAACGATCGCAAAGGGCGAGAAGATCGGAATCATCGGGCCGAACGGCTCCGGTAAATCGACGCTGTTGAAGGTCATCTGCGGCATCTTGACGCCGAGCTCGGGACGCGTCGCCGTTCACGGGCGGATCGCGCCCCTGATCGAACTTGGCGCGGGATTCGACCCGAATATGTCGGTCGTCGACAACATTGTGTTTTACGGCGTTTTGCTCGGCTTTCCGGAGGCCGAGATGCGACAGCGCGTCGCGTCCATCTTGGCATTCGCCGAGCTCGAAGACCATGCGACGGAGCCGCTCAAGGCTCTGTCCTCGGGGATGTTGGCGCGCTTGGGCTTCGGAATCGCTACCGACGTCCATCCGGACATTCTGTTGCTCGACGAAGTGCTCTCCGTCGGCGATCAGAGCTTCCGAACGAAGTCCAACTTGCGCATGCAACAGCTGTGGACCGAACATTCTACGATCGTCCTCGTTTCGCACGAACTCGAGTTTATCGGAAACGCCTGCACCCGCGCTGTCTGGATGCAGGAGGGTCGCGTCGCAATGGTCGGCCCCGCGCCCGAAGTTACCACAAGCTACCGCGACTCCGTCGCGGCGCCGCCGCTGCTCCCGGCTTGAGCGATTAGGCGATCTCCACCCGAATCGAGTAGTCCTCGCGGTCGAGCGTGAGGTGCGGGCTGTAGCTCGGATCGTGCGCGATGATTCCCGCCCAGCGTTCGCGCATCTTGGCCTGTTCCGAGAGGCTGCGCGCGATTTTGAGCGTGCCGACGTCGTGTCCGCGGCTTTTCGACTCGAAGTGATAGAGTTGGACGTGCGGAAGGTTGACGATGCGATAGCCGGCTTGCACGATCTTGAGGCACAGATCGATATCGTTGAACGCGACGGTGAGCTCCTCGTCGAACCCGCCGGCTTGCTCGAAGACTTCGCGCCGCGTCATCAGACACGCCCCGGTGACCGCCGAGTAGTTGTTGATCGCTTTGAGCATGTTGGCATGCCCGTTGGCGGAGAGTTTGAAGTGTTTGTGGCTGTGACCCGCCACGCCGCCAAGACCGATGATCACCCCGGCGTGCTGCACCGTATCGTCGGGATACAGCAGCAGCGCACCGACCGCACCGATCGAAGGACGCTGCGCCTGCTCGACCATCGCGGCGATCCAGCCCTCGCTCTTGGCTTCGGTGTCGTTGTTGAGAAAAAGCAGGTAGTGGCCGGTGCTCTGGGTGACGGCGTAGTTATTGATGCGCGAGAAATTGAAGGGCACGTCGTAGCGCACGACCCGCACGCGCGGTTCCTTTTTGGCCCAGCGCGCAAACGTCGCCAGCGAGGCCGCTTCGGTGCTCCCGTTGTCGAGCAGGATCACCTCGAGATCGTCGTAACCGGCTTTGGCAAAGAGCGACGAGAGACAACGGTCGACGTCCTCGCCGTGATCGCGCGTCGGCACGATCACGCTCACCCGCCGGCGATCGCGGATCGCGTAGCGCACGAGATAGACCCCGGCGCAATCGTCGCGCTCGCTGACGGTGCCCGGCTCGCCGCGCCGCGCGAGCGCTTCGGCGATCGCCGCTTCGGCGGCGCGCGAGCTGTACGGTTTGGCCCGCGCGATCCCCGACGCCGAACCGGCGTGCTTGCGCCAGTGATAGAGCACCCGCGGAATGTGGTGGATCTTCTCGGTGCGCTCGGTCAAGCGCAAGACCAGATCGTAGTCTTGGCTGCCCGAGAACTCGGGACGGAACCCGCCGAGCGCTTCGACCAGCGCGCGCCGGTAGACGCCGAAGTGGCAAGTGTACATGCGCGAGAGGAACGAGTCGGGCGACCAGTCGGGTTTGAAGTGCGGCTCGCAGTAGAGTCCCGCTTCGTCGATCTTGTCTTCGTCGGAGTAGAGCATGTCGACGTCGGGAAAACGATTGATCGCCAGCGCCGTTTCGAAGAGTGCGTCGGGCGAGAGGGTATCGTCGTGATCGAGAAAGCCGACGAACTCCCCGCTGGCCAGCTCGAGTGCGGAGTTGCTCGCACGCGCGATGTGGCCGTTCTCGCTGCGGTAGACGACTTTGATGCGCGCATCGAGCGCGCGATACTCCTCGAGTACGTTGCGCACGTGGGCTGCTTGGGAAGCGTCGTCGGCGATGCAGAGTTCCCAGTAGGGATACGCCTGCGCGCGCACCGATTCGAGTGCCTCGCGCAAGAACGCTTCGGGCGTTTCGTACGTCGCCATCACCACGCTGATCGTGGGACGCAACGGGAGCGTCTCCGAAACCTCACGCATCCGCGCGAGATCGGATGCGCGCGGCGTGTTCCGGCGGAGCCAGACCGCATAGGGCGCGGCCGGAGCTGCCGAGCTCGCCAACAGAGGCGGCACGCGATAAGGTTCCCACGCGCCGTCGGCCGATAAGCCAAGCCTCTTTTTGAGGGCGAAAAAGACGTTCCGCAGCTTCCAGAACCGGCTTAGCTCCATCGAGCGAATCCGATGCCGCATGTCTTCGATGAGCGGCTGGAGGTTCGTCTCGTGCTCGGACGTCGGCCGCCGCTCTTCGGAATCGTTCACTTAAAAACTATCGCACTTTCCGACAGCCGGGCACCCCTCGCTGAAAGGAGCTGAAGGAGACCGCAAACTTCCCGTCTAGTAGTGAATCCAATGCTGTTCCGATTCCCGGCCGGCTTTGATAGGCATCCGGAGCAAGCGCCGGGCTCCATCGATGAAGTCCAGGTACTCGACGGCGCCGCGGAGCTTCAGGAGATACCCCCCTCGAAGCAAGTTGCTCGCGGGTGCAGCTTGGTCGTGCGGGGCTGGACCTTCGATCCCCTTGCGATGGCGCCCGCGGCTCAGGTCGTACTCACGATGGACGACCGCTTCCCGGTCGAGGCTACGTATGGCTCCCGCCGCGACGATATCGCGGTGCATTTTCAGCAGGAAGGTTTGGTCACGACCGGCTTCCGGGCGATCGTGTCTACGGGCGGCGCCGCGCTCGCGCCGCACGTGATTCGCCTTTACGCGCTCGCGAGCGGCGGCTCGAGATACTTCGCAACGTCGAGCAGCTTCTCGTTCGACGTCGTGCCGGGGCGACAACAGATCCCAACGCTGCCCCCGGCTCGCGCCGGATCGATTCACGTGGGCGTCGACGAGATCGGGACGATGGGAGAGCCCTCCGACGCGTCGTCGAGCTTTCCGAAGATTGCGCGAGGCTCGATTCTCGTGATCCGCGGTTGGGCGTTCGATCTCGAACGCAAAATGCCGTGCAAACGCGTCTTCGTCACCGTCGGCGATGAATGCAGTCGGGCCATTTACGGAATCGCTCGGGACGACGTCCTGCGCGATCAGAACGTCCCCGAGGCGCGATTTACCGGCTTTACGGCCCGCTTAGGAACCGCGTCGCTCGCGCCGGGGAAGCACCGTTTGGGACTCATCGGCGTCGCCGGCGACGAAAGCGCCGTCGGTGAATCGACCTATCCCTTGGAGATTGAAATAGAAGAGCCCGTCCGGAACCGCTAGCGGCGCCGCTTCCCCCCGGAGCTTCTTCGCATCAGGCCGAACAAGCGCTTTAGCGTCCATAGCCGGCTGCGATACGTCGCTTGAATCGCGGCATCGGTCAGAGCGATCTCTTCCAACACTTTCTGCAACTCCGACCGAGTCCGCTCGAGCGTCATCTGATGGAGCCGCAAAACCGACGCCTCAGACGTCGTCCGCTCCCGGCGCATCGAGTCAAGCTCTGCCTCGACCGTCGCGAGCGCTCCGCGCGCGGCATTCAACTCGGCCTCGAGCAAGCCGGCGCGCGATTCGGCCGCGATCGAGAGCTCGCCCCGTTCGAACGCAAAGCGCTCTTCCTGCCCGGCTAACTCACGCTCGAGGTCACGTTTCACTTCTTGAAAGGTACGCTCGCGCAACTCGAGATCGGCCGCCAGTTCGGCCGCTCGCTGCTGTTCTTCCTCGAGCGCATTCGTAAGCGAGACGTTCCGCTGTTCGAATTGACTCGCCGTCTCGCGAATTGCTTCGAATTCCCCTATCCTCGCTTGATAGTAGCGTAACTCGGCAGAGAGGCTATCCCGCATCTGCTGCGCAGACGTCAACGCGGCAGTTAAATCGGCAACCGTCTCGCGTCGGTCGCGGAGATCTTCCTCCAGTCGCTCCAGTTCGCCCCGAACCTCGGCCTCGACGATGCCCCGATGCTCTTCGAATGCCGCGGAAAACATTTCGCGCTCGGACTCCGCCAGCGACTGAGCCTTGGCGATTTCGGCGCGCAGATCGTCGCGCTCGCGTTCGAACTCGGCATCGGCGGCTCGGCGCTCCTGGGCCAACTGGTTGTTCTGCACCAGCAGCGCGGAGGTTTCGGTACGAATCGCATCTAGCTCGCTCTGCAGCCGTTCGGCCTTATCGGCCGTTCCGCGAAGCTCGAGCTCGAGTGTCGAGACTCGCGTCACCATCGCTGAGATCTTTTCCTCGTCGCTCAGCGGAACGGCCTTGATCACGAATTGGATCGTGTCGTGCTCGGGATCTTTGCGAATCTGAGCGAGGAGCGCTTCATCGAAGTCGTTCGGATCGAGCGACGGTAAGAGATCCGTGGCCGCGAAAATATCGGCTTTGGTCCGGCGAATCTCTTCGATTCGATAGCCGCTGCGCATACAGAGCTCGCGCACCGAACGCAGCGTGAAGAAACGCAAATGCGTCGAGTCGAGCAGACCCTGCGGCTGATAGTCGAACGAGCCCTGCAGCAAGGCGAGGCGAACGGAGCCGTGCGCGACGTTCGGTATCGAGAGTACGGCGAACGAGCCCGGTGCCAGAAAAGCGCGCGCTTCGTCGAGAATTCGCCACGGGTCGCGCAGGTGTTCCAAAACGTCGCCGAAGACCGCGACGTCGAACGGGGTACCGGGAAGCAGATCGACGAGCGGGCGAGCGTCCAGGTCGGCAACGATGACTTCTTCGCAGAACGCGCGCGCTTCGGCAGCCGCGAGGGGGTCGACGTCGAGACCCGTGACCTGGCAATTCCGTTGTTTCAAGAGCCGCGACATGTAGCCGTTCGAGCAGCCAAGCTCCAGAACGCGCTTGCCGACCCCGATCATCTCGAGCATGAGCGCGTGGCTCGTTTCGGCGTCGGGCTCCCTGATTTGATCGAGCTGAGGACGAGGATACAGGCTGCGTCTCGGGTCGATCACGTCTGCTCTCCCGGTTCCAGCGGCAAAGAGGGGCAATTTTCTCCTCGAAGGGGTCCGGAGACCGTTCGCAAGAAAAACCGCCTCGAGGAGGACGAAGCCGGTACCCGCTCCTTCGACATCAACCCGTTCGGTATTCCTGCGGGCGATCGCTGAATCCTAACTTCAAAAGGGCTCGATGAACGGACGTAACTCGGTCAAAGCGGCGGAGCTTTCGCACAGTCTAGAGGAGCTCGCGAATGCACGGCGACGCTTGGAAGAGCTACGCGCCGCGTACGCCGTCGTCGAGAGCAGCCGCTTCGCGTTGATGCGTCGCGCGTTTCGCAGCCTCGCCGCAGCGCTAGGTTTCCGTAAGATCGATCCTCCCCTCGTCGTAGCGGAGCTGCCCCGGATTTCGCGGCATCCGTCCGACCTGAAAGCCGACGTCTCGAACCGCGTGCGTGAGGCGGAACGGGACCGCGCGGCGATGTTCGAGGCGATGCTCATCGAACGGCGACGGCAACTGCTGGCAGACGAATACGAGCGCTGGCTTTCGCTCAATGCGATCCGGCGCTCCGATCTCGCGCGGATGCGTGAGGTTTCGGAGACGCTCCCGTTGCGTCCCACGATCAGCGTGGTGATGGCGACGTACGAAACGCCCGAAGCGTTCTTGCGCGAGGCACTCGAATCGGTGCGCGCGCAGGCGTATCCCTACTGGGAACTCTGCATCGCCGACGACGCTTCCCAAGCAGCCCACGTGCGCAACGTACTCGAGGAGTATCGCGCGCTCGATGCGCGCATCAAAGTCGTCTACCGCAGCGAGAACGGCCACATCGCGCGTGCGAGCAACTCCGCACTCGAGCTGGCCAGCGGGGAGTTCGTCGGCTTTCTCGATCACGACGATACCCTCTCGCCCGACGCACTCTTCGAAACGGCGCTGGCGATCAATCGTTTTCCCGACGTCGACATGCTCTACTCCGACGAAGACAAGATCGACGAAGCGGGACTCTACTGCGAGCCGCACTTCAAACCCGACTGGTCGCCCGACTCGTTCCTCTCGCGCATGTACACCTGCCACTTCGGCGTCTACCGGCGCTCGCTGGTCGAAGCGCTCGGCGGGTTACGTCCCGAGTTCTCCGGCAGCCAAGACTACGATCTGGTCTTGCGCTTGACCGAGCGCACCGAGAAGATCCACCATATCCCGCGCGTGCTCTATCACTGGCGCAAGCACGCCGGTTCGGCGTCGGGGATCGCGCGGGCCAAACCGTACAGCTCCCGCGCCGCCGAAGCGGCGATCGCCGAAGCGCTCGCGCGGCGCGGCGAGCCGGGCACCGTCAGCGAGCGCGACGATTGCGCCGGGGTCTATCTCGTGCGCTACGCGATCCGCGATCGCCGGCGGGTGAGCGTGATCGTTCCGACGCGCGATCACGGCGAGGACGTCGACCGTTGTCTCTCGTCGCTGTTTGCCAAAGCCGGCTACGACGATCTCGAGGTGATCCTGCTCGACAACGGGAGCACCGAAGCGGCCTCGCTGGCGACGTTTGCGCGCTGGGCCAAAAAGGAACCGCGCGTGCGGGTCGTGCGCTACGACGTGCCCTTCAATTTCTCGCGCATCAATAACTACGCCGTCACCCAGAGCACCGGCCACTACCTGCTTTTTCTCAACAACGATACCGAAGCCAAGAGCGAGGGCTGGATCGCCGCGATGGTCGAGCAGGCGCAGCGTCCCTCGATCGGTGCGGTCGGTGCGCTCTTGCTGTATCCCGACGATACGGTGCAGCATGCCGGGGTGATCATCGGTCTTGGCGGCGTGGCGGGTCACAGCCACAAACACTTCAAACTCTCCGCCAACGGGCATGCCAACATGCTCAAAGCGATCAACAACTACTCGGCGGTCACCGGGGCGTGTCTGATGACGCGGCGCGAAGTCTTCGAGCAAGCCGGCGGGTTCGACGAGGAGCTCACCGTCGCGTTCAACGATATCGATCTGTGCCTCAAGATCGTGCAAGCCGGCTATCGCATCGTCAACCTTCCGCACGTCCAACTCTATCACTTCGAGTCGAAAAGCCGCGGACAAGAAACGACCAACGATAAACAGTCGCGCTTTCTCCGCGAGATCAACATCATGCTGTCTCGCTGGGACACGAAGAATTGGCCGGATCCGTGTTACAACCGGAACTTTACCCAGGATCACGAGAACTACGCGACTCGACGTCAGGCGCGAAGAACCGCTCGGACCGGTACTCGCGGTGGCTCGATGACCACTTGGCTCATCACGGGCGGCCTCGGCTTCATCGGCTCGCACTTCATCCGCATCGCGCTCCGCGAACGTCCCGGACTTCCATTTTGAATTTCGACGCGATGACCTACGCCGCGAACCCCGCCAACCTGGCCGACGTCGAGCCCGATCCGCGCTACAAATTCTTCCGCGGAAACATCTGCGACGCTCGTGCCGTCGAACGGGCCATCTGCGAATCGAGCGTCGACGCGATCGTCAACTTTGCGGCCGAGTCGCACGTCGATCGGTCGATTCTCGACCCCGAGGAGTTCCTGCGCACCGACGTGCTCGGTACCCACGTTCTGCTCGAGGCCGTTCGCCGGCACAACGTCGCGCGTTTCTTGCAGGTCTCCACGGACGAAGTCTACGGCCACGTTCCGAGCGGAAGTTCTAAAGAAGGGGACGCGCTCGAACCGCGCTCGCCGTACGCGGCCAGCAAAGCCGGAGGCGATCTCCAAGTCCTCGCCTACGGCACCACGTATCACACGCCGGTCGTCATCTCGCGCGGCTCGAACACCTACGGCCCGAATCAGTATCCCGAGAAACTCATCCCGCTCTTCACGACCAATCTTCTCGACGGCCAAGCGGTCCCGCTCTATGGCGACGGCAGGCAGGTTCGCGATTGGATCCACGTTGAGGACCACGCACGCGGCGTTTTGCACGTCCTCGAAAACGGTGACGACATGCACGTGTACAACCTCGGGGGCGGCAACCCGCGGGCTAACCTCGAAATCACCAAGCGCCTCGTCGAACTCTGCGGCCGGACCTTCGAGACCCACGTCCGCCACGTAGCCGACCGGCCGGGTCACGACCGCCGCTATTCGCTCGATTGCGGCAAGGCTCGCGCGCTGGGCTGGGCTCCGCAGATCGAGTTCGAGCGAGGCCTTGCCGAGACGGTCGCCTGGTATCGCGATAACCCGGGTTGGTGGCGTCCCATTAAAACTGGGCAATTCGCAGAGTATTACCGCCGCCAGTATGCCGAAAGAGGGGGTTAATGAAGGGAATCATCCTGGCGGGAGGCCTGGGCAGCCGCCTGCGGCCGCTGACGAAGGTCACCAACAAGCATCTGCTGCCGGTCTACGACAAGCCCATGATCTACTATCCGCTCGAGACGCTGTGCCGTGCCGGCATCACGGAAATCATGATCGTCACGGGCGGTAACTCGGCAGGCGACTTTTTGCGGCTGCTCGGCAACGGGCGCGAGTTCGGCCTCAAGCACATCGACTACACCTATCAGGAAGGAGAGGGCGGGATCGCCGACGCGCTGCGCCTGTGCGAGCACTTCGCGGACAACGACCGCATCTGCGTCATTCTGGGCGACAACATTTTGCAGGACGACATCGCGCCATATCGCCGCCGCTTCGAGGCCCAGCGCAGCGGCGCGCGCGTCCTCCTCAAACAGGTCCCAGACCCCGAACGATTCGGCGTCCCGGAGATCGCCGGCGAACGGATCGTGCGCATCGACGAAAAGCCGGCGATCCCCAAGAGCCCTTACGCCGTGACCGGCGTGTACTTCTACGATCAACGCGCTTTCGATTACATTCGCACGCTCAAACCGTCCGCGCGCAACGAGCTCGAAATCACGGACGTCAACAACGCCTACATCGACGCCGGCGATCTCTGCTACGACATCTTGAGCGGTTGGTGGACCGACGCCGGCCAGTTCGAAAGCTTACACCTCGCGGCGAACCTCGTAGCGGCCGAGCGCGAGCGAACGAAAGCTGCCGCCGCTCGCCGCCGCGGTTCGATAGGGCGAACGTGCGAGTTCTCATCGTTGGTGCCGGCGGTCAGCTCGGTTCGGATCTCGTACGGGCCTTCGCCGATCTAGGCCCGATCGGTCTCGACCATAAGGCGCTCGACATCGAGGTGCCGTCGTCGGTCAGCCGTACCTTAGCTCGCTACCGGCCGGCCGTCGTCATCAATACGGCGGCGTTTCACAACGTCGAGATCTGCGAAACGCGGCCGGACCGTGCTTTCGCCGTCAACGCGCTCGCCGTCGATGACTTGGCTGCGCAGTGCGCGTTGGCCGGCGCCCAACTCGTGCACGTCAGCACCGACTATGTCTTTGACGGTCAGTCGCCGGTCGCGTACGGCGAGAACTCGCCGACCAACCCGCTAAGCGCATATGGCACTTCAAAGCTCGCGGGCGAGCTGCTCATCAAACGCCATCTCGACGACTACTTCATCATTCGGACGAGTGGGCTCTACGGCGTGCGCGGGAGCAGCGTCAAAGGCTACACCTTCATCGAGCGCATTTTGACCCAGGCGGGCGAGGGACGGCCTCTCGACGTCGTCAACGATATTACGTTCTCGCCGTCGTATACGCGCCACGTCGCCGAAGCCATCCGACACATCGTCGAGCGGCGCGTCTTCGGTACGTACCACGTCACGAATACCGGGCAGTGCACCTGGTACGAGTTCGCGCGCGAAATCTTGCTCCAAGCCGGGATCACGACCGAACTGCGCGAGACGACCTCCGAGCGGTTCCCCACGCTGGCGCGGCGGCCAAAGTTCTCCGCGCTGCGGCACGGCGCAATGGAAGCCCTCGGCTTCCCCCCGATGCCCACCTGGAGCGAAGGCATCCGCGACTACTTGCGCGAGCGCCAAACACCCGCGGGCGTCCCGGTCTGAGCGTGGAGCGCCTCGACAAGGTCCGTTGTCTGCTGGACAAGCAGATGAAAGGCCTCGAGATCGGACCGAGCTTTAACCCTATCGCCCCCAAATCGGAGGGTTGGAAGGTCGAGACGATCGACCACGCCACGCGCGAGCAACTCGTCGAGAAATATCGCCCACATGGCGTCGACATCTCGAAGATTGAAGAGGTCGACTGGGTTTGGAAAGGCGAGCCGCTGGACGAACTTCTGGGAGCGGAGCGGCGCGGCACCTACGATTTCTTCATCGCCAGCCACGTTATCGAGCACTATCCCGACCTGCTCGGCTTTTTCAAGGACGTCGAGAACCTTTTGCATATCGGCGGGATTCTCACGCTCGTCATTCCGGATAAACGCTACTGCTTCGATTTTTTCAAGCCATTGACGCTGACGGGGGCTGTGTTAGCGGCAAACCAAAATCACCATCAACGTCACTCAAACTCACGGCCTTCGAGTATATTGCGTACAGCTGCTTGCGGAACGGCTCGGGGGCTTGGGATGAGAATCAGTCAGGCGAGTTGAGTTTCGCGCACAATCTAGAACAAGCGCGCTTGACGCTCACGACGCTGAACGAAGGCCCGGATTCCGACTACGTCGATTTCCATGCGTGGCACTTCGTTCCGTCGAGCTTCCTGCTCGTGATGGAGGAGCTGCGTTTGCTCGGGCAGACGACGTTCGAAGTAGCTAAGTCCTTTGACGGTGCGGGTTGCGAGTTTTACATTTCGCTGCGCAAAAGCGGACGCACGTCGAGCGAGGCGCTAGCGAGCGCGGAGGTGACCGCGCGCCGGCTGGAACTTATGAAACAAACGATGCGAGAACTTACGCAGGTGCCAGTCCTGGCTTGAACGATCGCGGCCTACGGATGCGCCAATGCGGCCTGCGCTGCTGCCAGGCGCGCGATCGGGACGCGATACGGCGAGCACGAAACGTAATCGAGTCCGATCTCTTCGCAGAACGCGACGCTCGACGGCTCGCCGCCGTGTTCGCCGCAGATGCCGATCTTCAGGCCGCGCGCGCGGAGCGGCCGCGCTCGACCGCCATCTGCATTAAACCGCCGACGCCGACCCGATCGAGCACCTGGAAGGGACTCTCCGCCAAAATCTTTTTCTCGAGGTAGACCGGGATGAACGAACGGTCCGCGTCGTCGCGCGAATAGCCGTACGTCGTTTGCGTCAGGTCGTTGGTGCCGAAGGAGAAGAACTCGGCGCGTTCGGCAAGTTCGTCGGCGACGACGCAGGCTCGCGGCAGTTCGATCATCGTTCCGATATGGTACGGGACAGGCACGCCTTCACGCGCGATGACCTCGTCGGCGACGGCTGCGCGCGGCGTCGGCCGTAAACTGCATCTCTTCTCGCGTCCCGACGCCGGGTATCATCACATCTGGGCGAGCGTCGACGCCGCTCTCTCCGCAAGCCGCAAGCCGCTTCGAAGATCGCGCGAACTTGCATCGCATAGATCTCGGGATAGACGATGCCGAGGCGGCAGACGCGCAGTCCGAGCATGGGATTTTCTTCGTGCAGCTGACGTACGCGCGTCAGGAGCGCGTCGCGAGCGCGAAAGCGAGCGGAGTCGACGCCCTCGGTAAACCTGAGTTCGGTCGTCTCGACGAGCAGGTCATCGAGCGACGGCAGGAACTCGTGCAGCGGAGGGTCGAGCAGCCGGATCGTCACGGGATACCCGGCCATCGCGCGCCAAAATTCCCTTGAAGTCCTCGCGCTGAAACACGAGCAGCTCGTCGAGCCGCGCCGTGCGCGCCTCGAGCGTCGTCGCGAGGATCATGTGCTGCACGATCGGCAGGCGGTGGGCTGCATGAACATGTGCTCGGTCCGGCAAAGGCCGATGCCGGTCGCGCCGAGCTCGCGCGCTTTGCGTGCGTCCTCCGGCGTGTCGGCGTTGGCCCAGACTCCGAGGCGCTTCGCGTCGTCGGCCCAGCCCAGAAATTTCGCGAGCCAGTCCGGCAGTTCCGACGGCGGATCGATGAGCTTGAGAATCCCGAGCACGACGTTGCCGGTCGTCCCGTCGATCGTGATCCAGTCGCCTTCGTGAAGCGGGTGGCCGCCCAGCGACGCCGTGCGGTTGCGTTCGTCGATCACGCAGCGCCTCGCAGCCGGCCACGCACGGCTTGCCCATGCCGCGCGCCACAACGGCAGCGTGCGAAGTCGCGCCGCCCTTCGCGGTCAGCACGCCTTCGCGCGGCGATCATGCCGTGCACGTCGTCGGGAGTCGTCTCAGCGCGAACGAGGATCGTCGGCTTCCCCTCCGCGTCCCACGCGACGGCGTCTCCGGTTCGAAAACGACGTAGCCGGACGCGGCGCCGGGCGAGGCGTTGAGGCCCTTCGCGGCGACCACGACGTTCTGGCGCGGGTCGATGCGCGCGTGAAAGAGCTGATCGAGCGAGGCGGCGTCGACGCGGCGCACCGCTTCGTCGCGATCGATGATGCCCTCGTGCACCATGTCGAGCGCGATCGCGGACGGCCGCCTCGGCACTGCGCTTGGCGCTGCGCGTTTGCAGCATATAGAGCTTGCCGCGCTCGACGGTGAATTCGAGATCTTGCATGTCGCGGTAGTGCCGCTCGAGCTTATCGGCGATATCGACGAATTGAGCGTAGACGCCGGGCGCGAAATCTTCGAGGTCGGCGATCTTCTCCGGCGTACGGATCCCGGCGACGACGTCTTCGCCTTGCGCGTTGCGCAGATACTCGCCGAACAGCTTGTGCTCGCCGGTGTTCGGATCGCGCGTGAATGCGACGCCGGTTCCCGAATCGTCGCCCATGTTCCCGAAAACCATCGAGACGACGCTAACCGCCGTTCCCCAATCGTCCGGAATCTTGTTGAAGCGGCGATAATCGATCGCGCGCTGCGAGTTCCACGAATCGAAGACGGCTTCGATCGCGAGCGCTGAGTTGTTCGCGAACGTCTTGCGGAAACTCCTTGCCGGTCTGCTCTCGAACGCTCCGCTTGAACGCGTCGACGACGCCTCGCCCAAGCCTGCCGCGTCGACCTTCGTATCGGGTCTCGACGCCGCGCGTCTCCTTCTCGTCAGCGATGACTGCGATCGAACACCGAGCGCTCGACTCCGAGCACGATGTCGGAGAACATCGAGATGAAGCGCCGATATGCGTCCCAGAGCGAAGCGCTCGTCGCCGGAAGCTGCCGCCAAACCGACCACGGTATTATCGTTGAGCCCGAGGTTGAGGATCGTATCCATCATCCCGGGCATCGAGACGCGGCGCGCCGCTGCGGACCGAAACGAGCAACGGCTCGCGCTCGCCGCCGAAGCGTCTTGCCGGTTCGCCGTTCGAGTTCGGCCACAGCGCGCGTCGACGTCGCGCTCGAGCCCGTCGGGCATCCGCCGGCCGAGCCGATAGAACTCGAGACACGCCTCGGTCGTGATGGTGAAGCCCGGCGGCACCGGCAGGCCCGCGCGCGGTCATATCCGCGAGGCCCGCGCCTTTGCCCCCGAGGAGGTCGCGCATCTCGCTGCTGCCCTCTTCGAAGAAGAAAAGTCGCTTCGGGCTCCGCGTTCCGCTCGAGGGCGCCGTTTCGAGAAGCTTAGCCATGGGAGGGTCGAAAATTGGCGAGCGACGCTCGCTGTCCTGGAAGATTCTTTCCATATATTTGCGCTAGCGAAGGGCGGCTCGGGGGCCGGTCGAAGCCGAGGCGGATGCCAGTCGCGGGTGGTTCCGACGCCGTAGGGACGATCGCTTGAGCGAGGGTCGGCCGAGTCTCCAGCAGATGCACGAAGCGCTGCGCCTCGCTCACGCGGAGAATCTCAACCTCCAGGACGCACTCCGTTTGGAACGCGAGGAAGAGCCGAACGCGGCCTACGCCCGGTGGCTCGAGAGCCGCAAACTGCGGCCGAGCGACCTTGCGCGGCTTCGGACGCTGTCGCGCTCGCTTGCGAACCAGCCAAAATTCAGCGTGATCGTGGCCACGTACGACACCGTTGAGGCGCACCTGCGCGCAGCGCTCGATTCCGTTTTTGCGCAAACCTACGAGAACTGGGAGCTGTGCATTGCGGACGACGCGTCGCCGCAGCCGCACGTTCGTCGCGTCCTTGCGGAATATGCCACGCGAAGCCCGCGCGTCAAGACCGTTTTCCGGAGCGAGAACGGACACATTTCGCGTGCAACCAATTCCGCGGTCGAGTTGGCAGACGGCGATTTCCTCTGCTTGCTCGACCACGACGACGTCTTGACCCCCGACGCCCTTTTCGAAGTGGCTTTGACGCTCAACATGTCGCCCGATGCGGATTTCGTTTATTCCGACGAAGACAAGCTGGACGACGCAACGGGACGGCTTGTCGATCCATATTTTAAACCTGACTGGTGTCCTGATTCAATTCTCTCACGCATGTATACGGCGCATCTGGGCGTCTATCGGCGTTCGCTAGTCGAACAGCTTGGCGGCATGCGCGAGGGATTTGAGGGTAGTCAAGATCACGATTTGGTATTGCGGCTCGTCGAGCGCACGCACCGCATCCACCACGTGCCGAAGGTGTTGTATCACTGGCGCATCCACACCGAGTCGACCGCTTCGAAGATAGCGACTAAGCCCTACGCGGTGGTCGCGGCTCAGCGAGCCATCGCCGAAGCCATCGAGCGCCGCGGTCAACCGGGGACGGTACTCGCGCCGCCGGATTGTCCGGGCACGTACCTCGTCCGCTATCAGATTGGGCTCCCCGGACGCGTGTTGATCGTGGTTTCCGCCGGTTCGGATGCCGCGAACCTGAATCGTTGCCTTGAGTCCATCCTTTCGCACGATGCTTATCCGGACTTCGAAATCGTATTGGTTCCGGATTCGACGGAGCTCGCGATGATCGACGCTTGCCGTCGCCTCGCGACAGCCGATCCTCGGGTACGCCTCGCCGACTCAAGCTTCTCCTTGCAGCCCGTCGCATCTCCGCAACAAGCTGATCTCCGAGTCCGATGCGCCATACGTCGTTTTCATGGAAGGCGACACCGAAGTCGCGACTCACGACTGGCTCAGCGCGTTTGTCGAACAGGCCCAGAGACCCACCGTCGGCGCGGTCGGGCCGTTGATTCTTAGCGGGGACGGAACCGTTCGTCAAGCGGGCCTCATCCTGGGGACGGACGATGCCATCGTTTCGGGTCACCGCGCCTTTCCGCGCGATGCGTTCGGGTATTTCTCCACGCTTCGCTCGATTAACAATTTTTCGGCGCTCCCGGGCACCTGTCTGATGATGCGCCGCGAGGTCTTTCGGCGCGCCGGCGGGTTCGACGAACAATTCGCGATGGGATATGGCGATGTCGATCTTTGCCTAAGATTGCGACGCGCAGGGTACGACAACGTATTTATTCCGCACGTGATCGTCTACGCACTCGCGCAGGAGCGCAGCGCGAAGGGTTCGCTCAAGCCTTTCGGTCCCGATTTGGAGCTGATGCGGACTCGTTGGCGCGGTCTCGAGGCGGAAGACCCGTGCTACAACCCAAACCTCGGATTCGAAAAAGGCGGCTACGCTCTACGCATCTAGGGCACCCCGACCCGCCCGCCGCACCGCTCTAGGCCTGCAAGAGCACCTCGCTATCCGGTCGAAGGCCTGCCGCATGGCGCTCGAGGTCATCGACACGATTTTTGACGCGGCGAAGGTTTTCGTTCCCGACGTCTTCGAGGACGATCGCGGCTTTTTCAAGGAAATTTACACTACCCGGCGCTACCAGGAGGCCGGGATCGGCGATACTTTTCTCCAAGACAGCGTTTCGTTTTCAACCAAAAACGTGATCCGCGGGCTCCACTACGACGTCGAGATGTCAAAGTTCGTGCAAGTCTTGCGCGGACGCGTCTGGGATGTAATCGTTGACCTGCGCGAGGGTTCGCCGACGAACCGCAAGTGGCAAGGCTTCCATCTCTCCGAATACAACCACAAGCAACTTTACGTCCCAGCCGGGTTCGCGCACGGCTTCCTCACGCTTAGCGATGACGTCGTCTTTCTCTACAAGCAAGGCGCGCTTTACGATCCGTCGCGCGAACGCTCGATTCGATGGAACGATCCGACCCTCGCGATCAAATGGCCGCTCGTCGGCGAACCGCGAATCTCCGCCAAGGATGAAGCCGCGCCGCCACTCTAACCCGTTTTCGCCGTAATCCGCGGGTCGGCGATGGTTCGTGCGTCACCGCTCCAGAGCGTCACGCATTCGGCTAATTTGCCCTGCGTACGTCAAAAAGAGTGGCTGCGAAGACCCCACGCGACCGGCCCAACTCACGAGGTTAAGGGCTAAGCATTCGGAGTTCGCCTCAGAAATGGGATGCGGCTCCCGGTCGCTCCGGTAGGCGGCGGAGACCAGCATCCACGCCGCGTACGTTGCCGGGTCGCTCGCGAGAAGTTCGTTCAAGGAGCGAGGTGCGGGCAGTACCCCTTCGCTGGCAAGTCCGTCTGGTTGATGGGGGGCCGATGCCATTACGTTTTGCATCGCTCGAAGTTCAACCGTGTACCCGCGCAAGAGGCTGCCCGTGCCATCGACGTCCTCCGATTTCGCTGAATTCACGGCCCAATCGACATACTGTTTCGGAAATTCAGGATCGATGCCCGGGAAGGCTCGAACGAGATCCTGACGTTCGAAATACAAAATCGAAAGCACGCGCCAAGCTTCCACCGCACGATCGCTTTCTAAGAGCATCGCGCTCAAAGCAGCCGGGACCGGCATAACGACATAGGGCAAATCGGGCGCGTGATGTCCCTCCGCGAGGCTCCTCTTGGCAACATCGAACATCGACCGATACTCTGTTTGGTATGAAGTTAGGGCGCCACGCGCGTACGTCGAGGCGCTGGGCGTTCCCGCCCAGGCCAGCAACGAGGACGGAAACGTAATGCCCCATGCGGGATAGCTTGCCGCGAGATCCGGACGCTTGATATAGAGGTCGGACAAAACGCGCCAAGCCTCGCTAGCCCCCCGATTACCATTTACGTAAAGCAGAAGCGAACCGTCGGCGGAAAGTGGCATCGGATCGACGCTGCCATGAGACTGCCTTGACGAGAGATGAGGGGCCCAGCCCTGAGAAGCATCGCATCTCCCTGCATTCGAAAAGGTCGACAACCGATCGCGTTGCGCCAGGGCCGCGAGTTTCCTGAACACCTCGACGTTGGGGTACTCGTATGTCTGGACCTGGTTCGGGGTCGCGTCCAGATAGTTTCTCGTTATTTCATCCGATTGGAGGCTCGCGATTCGTTGTGCCTCGCCGACGCTTAAGCCGATGCCCGACGACGCCGCGACCTGCGCCGTCAGGAGGGCGGCGAAGGTCGCGGCGATGACCTTTATCCTTCGAAGCTCGGGGCCGACGGTCAGCCGCAGCAGAGCGAGAAGACCGAAATAGTTCCCGAGGAGCAGTAGTAGATTGTAGGTCGTGTATCGCGATGTCGTCGCTGAAAATACGCCCGACGCACTTCGGCCGATGTAGACTAAGATATCGAACAGCAGCGCAAACACGATCAGTGCGCTGGCTAACGCGAGCTGCGGGTCCGGTCGACGCCGCCAGGCGGAAACAACGACGACGGCGCTAACGGCCAGCAACAGGAATCCGAATATTCCAAGCCCGGCATAGCCCCAGGGCGAAGCTGGGATCGTTCCGGCTGCTACGCTGCCAACTTGGACGAGAAGAAACGGCACGAAACGGTCTGGGCGCGCGAGTGCCTCAGGGACGGATCCGCCACCCGTCGCGCCAAGGTTGAAGCCCGCAAAATACGCGAAGGCGACGGCGACGGCGGCGAGGGCCCACAGGGTAATGATCCCGCGGCGGCCGTTCCTTAAGAGCAAGACGACCGCACCGGCCGGCCAAATCAACAGCCCTTGAAACGAGCAGAACGAGCCGACGGCGGCGGCCGCGATTGCGCCGATCAACTTCCACTGCGTACCTTCCTCGACGGTTATAAGACAGTAGAGCGTTGCTGCGAGACATACCGTGACCAGATACCAGGCGATCTGAAAGCCCCACAGTGGGTTGTCGTGTTGCGCGAGACTGAATCCGATGAACGCCACCGGAACCAGCGCCCACCAGCCGAAGCGTCGACCTCGAAAGTACGACCAGGCGAGGAGCCCATAAGCCACAACGATCAAAGACGCGCTAAAGAACATTAGGGCCCGGAAATTGAGGTTTCCCCAACGCGTGAACAAGAGATCGAACAGGTAAGCGACCGGCATCCTGTTCTCATTGTGTTGCGACCAGAGCATCGAAGCGGACAGGTTTCCGTGTAGCAATCCGCTCGCTATCGGTATGATTTCCCAGTCGTCCCATCGTGGCACATTGACGCCGTTGCGAGCGATGAACCAAAAGTAGAGCGCGACCGGCAGCAGGATTGCGCCGACTGGCAAAGCGACTGCCGCGACGGGCGAAATAGAAAAACGAGCCACCCCTCGCCGAATCTCGTCAAAATAGGACGCTATTTCTCTAAAAAAGCGCATGGACCGGCGTTGGATCGTGCATTAAAACAAGGCACTTTGTGGAATATTTGTACGATAGCACTTCAGCACCTGGGTACCAAACCGCCGCCCGAACGGAGTCGAAAGTGAAACGACCAGAGTCGAAGTGCTTCGGCACGTACGCGAGATCGGCGCACGGGCGGATTCAGTATAGCGGACGATGTCGCTCTGCTAATGTGCGCTATCCGAGACCAGAGTACGTGGATCGGTAGAAGGGAGCGTTGAGGCCGGTATGGCAGAAAACTAAAGTACAGAGGCCCGCACCGTTTCGTCACTTCCGAGGCTGGCGGCCTCACCGCAAGCTGCTACGGTAGCGTGATCGCAAACATCCTAAACGCGCTCGCCAATTCTCCGACCATCTACGGCGCGAGCGTCGTCTTCCTGAGCTTGCTAAGCGCTTTGCTCGCCGTCATACCCGCCTTGCCGCCCAGGCTGCGCCGGTCAGGCTTTGCCTCGACGGGGTTCTTCTTCTTCGCTACGACCCTGACGGTCTTGATCGGGCGCTGGCCTTCGATGCGATTCGACGACTTCATAAGCGTGGACGAAGCGCAAATGCTCGCCCAAGCGCTTACGCTCGCGCACTATCCCATTCCGTGGAAGTTCTACGATCCAACGACCAGCGGACCGTTGAATTCGGCTATCCTCGACCTGCCGCGACTCGTCGGAATGTTTCCGACATACGCTAGTAATCGGCTGATCGCCGCGGTTCTTATCGTGATCCTGCTGGTCGCCCTTTACGACATCGTCCAGCGGACCTACGGAGAACTGGCAGGACGCCTTGCGACGCTGCCGCCGCTCGTCTTTTTTTCGCTGGAGACGTCGCCGGAGTTTACGGACTATCCAAGCGAGCTTTTATCGATATGTCTCATCGCAGTCACGATGGACCTCGTTCTGAGCATGACTTCGAAACGCGACCAGCTGTCATTTGGGAAAATCGCTATCGCGGGGATTCTCCTTGGGGCTTTGCCTTTCTCGAAGCTACAGGCGATACCGTTCGTAGCGCTGCTCGCCGCAACGGCGGTGTACCTGATCGTTCGCAATGGCGCGTTAGCGCCGATCAAGCGCAGAGCCATTGGCCTGTTCGCGCTAGGTCTGCTGGCCTGTCCCCTCCTCATCTTGCCGGCGGTGGCGGCCTCCGGAGCATTTCGGGATTTCGTGCTGAGCTACGTCGCGCTTCCATACATGTACGTTCGGAGCAACTGCTGCCACTTCGCGGGGAGGACGTTCTTCTTCGGCGAGACGCTGTTCGCAGTATTCGAAGTAAGTTGCATAGCGATTGCGTCGCTTCAGCGATCGCCCTAGTGCTTGCCAGGGCACGAAAAGTTCCGCGTGGCGGCCCCGCGCCATGGTGGCTGCCGGTATTTTTCCTTTTCACGCTGGCGGTCGGCGTCTACGCTGCGGAACAACCACAGCGCGGGTTCCTGCACTACCTATTGTTCCTGGTTCTCCCCCTCAGCGGTCTAGCGGGCAGCATGAGCGGCCTAGCGCTACGCTCGTGGCAAGGTTCAAAACTCGTCGGCTCACGTTCTGTGACAGTAGCGCTCGGATCGCTCATCGCTGTCGTAGCTCTGGCGCCGCCGATTCTCATCCGCTTAACCGAGGGTAATGTCTTCCAAAAGTACGTCTACGGCGAGACCCAAACGTCGATGATTCCTTCGGAGGTTTCGCGGGCCATCCGGAAGAGCGTTCGACCCGGCGACCGCATGGCGGTCTGGGGATGGATGCCGCAGTACTTTGTGATTACGCATGCGATCATGGGGACCCGCGATTCAATCGGTCAATTCCAGATCGAAAATGGTCCCGCCCGACCGTATTACCGTGAACGCTATCTCTCGGACATGCAACGGAACAGACCGCTGTATTTTATCGATGCGGTCTCACCGATTTCATTTGCCTTCACCGACCGCGCAACCCAGGGCCTCGAATCGTTTCCCGAGCTGAATCAATTCGTGCATCGCGCCTACCACCTCGTGATCGAAGTCGATGGGATTCGGCTCTTCGAGAGAAACACGTAGATCCGATACTAACCTCATTTGTAGAGAGGCCCGGACGATGGCGGCTACTTTCCCGCGGTGCGGCATGTTTCACGTCTCTCGATCGATCAGGCTGCTTCCGGGTCAAATAAATAGTAGAACGAGGGCCGGCGGCAGGAGCTCCACGCTCGGCGGCGGACGTTGAAAACTGCGCACCCTAACGATTTAGACCTCGGGTCCCACGCGATGCTGAGAGCACGATGACGCAGCGTTACTCTTCTTTATTCGTCCTTTTGCTCTGTGTCGCTGCTTGCAGCGGCGGAGGTACGACGTCGCCTGCCCCAAAGCCCACGGCGACCTCGACACCGGTCTCGACTGCGTCTCCGAGCACAACGTCCTCGCCGAAGCCAACTCCCTCCTCGGTACCGACAGCGCCGCCGGTCTCGACCGCATCCCCGCCGGCGACTCCCACGCCGACACCGTTTGTCGCGCCGACCGCACCACCGCTGCTCTCGGGATTGAGTTTCCGGTACTATAGTTTCAACGACTCCCAGCCCTCGCAAATCGTCACGGCCTCCGACGGCAATGTGTGGTTCACGCAGACGTTCTTCGGCGAAATTGCCTATTTGTCTCCGAGCGGAGCCACGGTATCGTATCCTGTGATTCCAGGCGACACCACGAAGGCGAATCCAATTGGAATAACGGTCGGGAGCGATGGCACACTCTGGACCGCTGACGAAAATGCCAACTCGATCAGTAATCTTTCGCTCTCAGGCGCGCAGCGTTGGGTCTTACCGACCGGAAGCATCGTGGGTCCCTACTACATCGCCTTTGGATCCGACGGCAACCTCTAGTTTACGGAGGGCAATAATCCGTCGATCGTTGGCAAGATGACGCCGGCTGGCGTCTACACAGGCTTTGCGCTCCCCGAGACGGTGTATGAAATCGCCGCTGGCCCCGACGGAAACTTGTGGCTCTCGGCGGGAACGAGCGGCGTGATTCGGTTGACAACCTCCGGAGTCGCTACCGTTTTTTCTCCGCCCGCCGGAATGAACGTGCGGGGCGTTGCCGCCGGTTCGGACGGGAATGTTTGGGCCCGGAAATAACGCCGAGACCTCGGCCCTCGCCGTCGTCTTTAAGATCACGCCGGCGGGAGTTTATACGACGTACACCATGAGCGGGTACCTCGCTTCTACGTCAACGGAATGGTCAACCGAGACGCTATATAGCGCCGGTGGATTCGTCTATTTCGTAGCGCAGCCGGCAGGCGGTTCCAGAAACTCCGGCATCATAACCCAAATGACGACCGATGGCGCCGTCACTCAACAATATTCAATTCCCCTGCTCAGCGGCGGACTCGGGGAGCAGTACATCAGCTCGATCACATTGGGGGCCGACGGGAATTTGTGGTTTGTCGGCGCGGGTTCGGAAGACATCGACGTCTGGGTTCTGAATCCGCCGGCTACAGCGCACTCTCGCCAGCACCCGAGGCTCCGCTAAAGTCTTCCGCGGCGGCCACTAGCCATCGCGCGACGCGCGGACGACCGTCGTCCCCCCGCCGCGCAAGGCTCCCGACATCGCGCCTTGCCCCGAACCGCAAATAATGGCGCTCCTGCGCCCCTTGCGAGGGCATCGAGAGCGCTCTCCATTTTCGGCAGCATTCCGCCGGCGAAAACACCCTCAGCCAAATAGAAGCGCGCAGTGGCTTCATCGATCCGCCCGATGCCGCTTGACGGATCGTCGACCCGTAGACGCACGCGCTCGACGTTCGTCACGATGATGTAAGCGTCGGCAGCCGAGAGCACCAGCGATCGCCCCCGCCGCTGTGTCCGCGTTCACATTCAGCGCCGTCCGTCCGTCAGCGGTCACTGCAAGCGGCGCCACCACCGGCGTGATCCCCGCGGCGAGCAATCCCTCGAGCACCGCCGGCTGCACGCGCTCGATCTCGCCGACGAACCCCATATCCTGACCCTCGACCCGCGCCATCGGCCGCGCCACGAGCAGCGCGCCATCCTGACCCGAAATCCCGGCAGCCCGGACGCCACGCGCCAGCAGCGCCCGCACGAGCGCCTTGTTGACCGTCCCGCACAGCACGCTCTCCGTCACCGCCAGCGTCGCCGCATCCGTCACCCGCAGCCCGGCGACGCGCCGCTGCGGCACGCCCGCGCTCGGCCAAGGCCGCGTCGATCTGCGGCCCCCCGCCGTGCACCAATACGACCCGGTCACCCGCCGCGACCCGCTCGGCGATCTCGTCCAGCAGCGGATCCGGCCCATCGGTCGCGGCCAGCGCATTGCCCCCGTACTTGAGAACGATTACCACCCGAGTCCCCTTGCAATTTCATGCATATTCTGCATAATTATACAGATCGTGCTCGCCTCTGTCGCCGACGTTGCCCTGCGGGGCCGCAATTTTCTTCAGGTCCGCGATCTCTCGCCGCTCGAGATCGGCACGATCCTGGGCCTTGCCGTACACCTCAAGACGAGCCGCAACTCGGATCAACTGCCGATGCTCCGCGGCAAGACGCTGGGGATGCTCTTCGAGAAGCCGTCGCTTGCGCACGCGTGCCTCCTTCGAGGTCGCGATGACGCAGCTGGGCGGCCACGCCCTCATCGCCGCAGGGCAGCGACTTCATGGTCGGCTCGCGCGAGACGCCCGAGGATGCCTCGCGCGTCCTGTCGCGCTACGTCGACGCGATCGTGGTCCGCACGCACGCCCACGAACCGCTCGAGCGCTTCGCCGGTGCGGCGACCGTCCCCGTCATCAACGGCCTTTCCGAGGCCGCGCATCCGTGCCAAGCTCTGGCCGACCTGCTGACCATCCGCGAGCGCTTCGGCACGCTCGAGGGGCTGCGCCTCGCCTACATCGGCGACGCGCGCAACAACGTCGCAGCCTCGCTCGCGGAGGCGGCGATGATGGCCGGCATCTCGGTGAACTTCGGTTGTCCGCCGACGCACCGGCCTTCCGAAGCCTTCCTGGCGGAACTGCAGCATCTCGGTAAGCCGCACGGCGCCCTCGTGCGTGCCTTCACCTCGCCGGTTCGCGCCGTGCGCGACGTCGACGTGGTCTACACCGATATCTGGACTTCGATGGGCGACGAGCACCTCACCGAGCGCAACGCTGCCGCGCTCCTTCCCTACCGCGTGACGCCCGAGTTGATGTCGGCTGCCGCGGTTCACGCACTCTTCATGCACTGCCTGCCCGCGCACCGCGAGGAGGAAGTGAGTTCGGCCGTGATCGATGGGCCGCAAAGTGTCGTCTTCGATCAGGCCGAAAACCGGCTTCACGCGCAGAAGGCTCTGCTCGTCGCGCTTCTGACCGATCTGCGAGGATTGCCCGTATGAAATCGACTCGCCAGCGTGCGATTCTGTCGCTCATTGCGACGCGTCCCGTGCACTCGCAGGAAGAGCTGGCGCATCTGCTCGAGTCGCAAGGTTACGAGGTGACGCAGGCGACCGTCTCGCGCGACATCAAGGAGCTCGGGCTCGCAAAGGTTCCGTTGAAGAACGGCGCCGGCTCGCAGTTCAAGTACGTCGAGCCGGGCCTCGGGCCGGCGTTCACCAGCCGCCTCCATCGCATGGTCGCCGAACTCGTGCTCGACGTACGCGGCTCGCTCAATCAGATCGTCCTGCGCACGCCGCCGGGCAGCGCGATGATGCTCGCCTCGGCAATCGACAGCTCCGGCTGGAGCGAAGTGATCGGCACGTTGGGCGGCGACGACACGGTGCTCGTCATTCTCGCCGATGCCACGCAACAACCGATCGTCAAGCAACGTTTCGAGGACCTTCGCTCGGAGCAGGTCCAGTGAGCACGATCGTGCTCGCCTACTCGGGCGGCCTCGACACGTCGGTCTTGCTTAAGCGCTACGTACTGGAAGGCCACTCCGTCATCGCGATGACGCTCGATCTCGGGGAAAGCGACGGCACCGCCGGTAGCGGTGCATCGGCAGCGCTCGATGCGGTGAAAGCGAAAGCGCTCGCGCTCGGTGCGAGCGACGCGCTGCTCGTCGATGCGAAGGAGCGTTTCATCGAGGAGTTTGCGTTGCCGGCCTTGCGCGCCAACGCGCTCTACGAAAACGTCTATCCGCTCTCGGCCGCGCTCTCGCGCCCGCTGATCGCGGCGCTCCTGGTCGAAACGGCGCACCGCTACGGCGCCGACGCCGTCGCGCACGGCTGCACGGGCAAGGGCAACGACCAGGTGCGCATCGAGCTGGCCGTACGCGCGCTCGATCCGGCGCTGAAGACGCTCGCCCCGCTGCGCGACAAGCCGCTCTCGCGTCCCGACGCGATCGCTTTCGCACAGGCCAACGGCGTGCCGGTCAGTTCGACCGTCGAGAAGCCGTATTCCGTCGACGCCAACTTGTGGGGCCGCTCGATCGAAGCGGGCGTGCTCGAAGATCCCTGGAACGCGCCGCCCGAGGACGCTTACGCTTGGACGGCCGCGCCTGCCGAACGGCCGCACGAGCCCGAGTCGATCGTGATCGACTTCGAGCGCGGCGTCCCCGCCTGCGAAAGCCTGCACGGCGCGGAACTCGTCGCCGAGCTCAACGCGCGCGCCGGTGCGCACGGTATCGGCCGCATCGATCTGATCGAAGATCGCGTGATCGGCGTCAAGTCGCGCGAGGTTTACGAGTGCCCGGGATCGATCGCGCTTATTACGGCGCACCGCGCGCTCGAGCGGCTCGTCTTGACGCGCGACGAACTGCGTCTCAAAGCTTCGCTCGATCAAAAGTATGCCGAACTCGTCTACGACGGACTCTGGCCCTCGCCGCTGCGCCGCGCGCTCGACGCCTTCAACGCTGCGCTCGCCGAGCGCATGACCGGCCGCGTGCGTCTGCGCCTGCACCAAGGCGCGGCCGTCGTCGACGGCTCGGCCTCGCCCTTCGGGCTGTACGACGAGAAGCTCGCGACCTACGGGCACGGCGATCGCTTCAAGCACGACGCGGCCTCGGGCTTCATCGAGCTTTGGGGGCTTCCGCTCGAACTTGGCGCGCGCGTCGAGCGCGACGCCTTCGCCGGCTCCCAGCGACCGTAACCGTGCCCGCGGAGTTGCAATGGGGCGGCCGCTTTACCGGCCCCCCGGATGCCGATTTGCTTGCGTTCGGCTCCTCGCTCGAAGAGGATCTCTTCCTCGCGCCCTTTGACGTGCTCGGCTCGCGCGCGCACGTGAAGGCCCTGCTCGGCGGCGGACTCATCGACGCGGCGCGCGCGAAAGCGCTGGACGAGGCCCTGCAAACGGTCGGCGCCGAGGTCGCGAACGGGGCGTTCGTGGCGTACGCGCGGGCCAGTGGTGCGGAGGACGTCCACGGCGCGATCGACGCGCGCGTGCGCGAACTCGCACCCGGGGCAGGTGCCGATCTCCATACCGGCCGCAGCCGTAACGATCAAGTCGCGACGGCGCTGACCCTTTACGCACGAGACCGCGCCGAGCGGGCGGCCGCGCTTTGCGTCGCGATCGCGCGCGACGCGCTGGATCGCGCGGAAGATGCACTCGCGCGCGAAATCGTCGTTCCCGCGACGACGCACCTGCAGCCCGCCCAACCGATTCTGCTCGCGCTCTGGCTCGAGGCCGTGGCCGAAGGCTTCGCGCGCGCGGCGCGCCGGGCGAGCCGCGTGGCAGCCGACGCGCGCGAATCGTCGCCGCTCGGTTCCGGTGCCTGCAGCGGCTCGACCTTGCCGCTCGATCGCGCCGCGAGCGCCGCTTTCCTCGGCTTCGCCGCGCCGTCACGCAACGCACTCGACGCAATCGGCGATCGCGACCTCGCGCTCGACCTGCTCCACGCGATCGCGCGCGCGACGCTCGCAGCTTCGCGCGTCAGCGGCGAACTGGTCGTGTGGGCCACGCCGGCCTTCGGGTTCGTGCGCCTCAGCGACGCGGCCTCGACGGGCTCGAGCCTCATGCCCCAAAAGCGCAATCCCGATCCGTTCGAGTTCGTGCGCGGCACGGCGGCGCTCGTCAACGGCGAACTCCTCGGCGCGCTCAGTTCGCTCGGCGGCCTCGCGCTCTCGTACCACAAGGATCTGCAGGCGACGAAGGCCGCAACGATTCGGGGCAGCGAGCGCGGCTTGGCAGCCCTCGCCGCGTTCCGGCGCGCCTTCGGCTACGTCGAGTGGAACGCCGCCGCGATGCGCGCGCAAGCCGGCGACGGCTACACCGTTGCAACCGATATCGCCGACGCGCTGATCGCGCGCGGCGTGCCGGCCCGCAACGCGCACGCGCTCGTCGGCGAAGCGGTGACCGCAGCGGAGCACGCCGCGCGTCCGCTCCAGCAGAGCGATCTCGACGCGCTGGCGCGCGCCGCGCACCTCGACTCGCCGCTGTCCGCGCCGCTCGAACCGCTCGCCTCGGTCCGCGCCAAGCAAACTTCCGGATCGACCCGGCCGGATGCCGTCGCGACGGCAATTCGCGAGTTGCGGCAAGTCCTGGAGCAGCAGTTCGGGAAGGTAGCGCCATGACGCGCGTACACGTGCTTGGGGCGGCAGGTTATGCGGCGGGCGAACTGATGCGGCTCGTCCTGCGCCATCCCGACTTGGAACTCGGCGCGATCGAAAGCGCCTCGCAGGCCGGCGAACCGATTGCGACGCACTTTCCCGAGCTGCGCACGAATTCGCGCAGCTTCGACGGTCCCGGTGCCGTCGCGGAGCAGGCAACGTCCGACGACGTGGTCGTTCTCGCCGGCGACGAGAGCCTGGCGCGCAGCGCCGCGCCGGCCTTTCTTGCGAAGGGCGTGCGCGTCGTCGACCTCTCCGACGCCTTTCGCCTGCACCAAAACGCGGGCGAAGCGGTCTACGGATTAACGGAACGTTATCGCGACGCACTCCGCTCGGCCCGGCTCGTCGCCAATCCCGGGTGTTACCCCACCGCGACGCTGCTGGCGCTCTTGCCGCTCGCGCATTTCGCCGGCGAAATCGAACAGCTCGTCGTCGACGCGAAAAGCGGCATCACGGGCGCCGGGCGCAAACCGGCAACCTCCGCGCTTTTCGCTGAAGTCGAGGGCGACGTGCGCGCTTACGGTCTGGGCGGACACCGCCACCACGCGGAAATCGTCCAAGAACTCGAAGCAGCCGGAGTTAACGTGCCGCTCGTGTTCACGCCGCACGTGGTGCCGCTGCGGCGCGGCATGCTGGCCGACTGCTACGCGTTCTTTTCGCGCGAGCCCGACGACGCCGCGCTGCAGGTCGTCTTCGAGCGCGCTTACGGCAGCAGTCCGTTCGTGCGCATGCTCCCGTTCGAGCGCGCGCCGAGCCTGCGCGGCGTTGCCGGAACCAACGACGCCGAGATCCACCTCTCGCGTTCCGGTCGCGTCGTGCGGGTGATCTGCGCGATCGACAACCTCGGTAAAGGCGCGGCCGGTCAAGCGCTGCAGAACATCAACGTCATGCTCGGATTCCCTGAGGAGAGTGCTCTCGATGATCGCAACGTCGTCGTCTGACGGACGCTCCGGCGAAGCCACCAAGCTGATCGAGCTGCGCGGCGGCCTCGGGGCGGTCCCGGGGCTGCGGCTCTCGGGCGTCGCGGCGGGGATCAAAAAGCGCAAGCCGGATCTCGCGCTGGTGTTCTTCGACGGGCCCTACGGGTGCGCGTCGGTGATCACGACCAACGAGATCAAAGCCGCGCCGCTGCTCGTCTCCGAAGAGCACATCGTCAAGAGCGGCCAGTCGATCCGCGCCATCGTCTGCAACTCGGGATGCGCCAACGCCTGCACCGGCGAGCGCGGGGAGCGCGACGCGCGCGCGACCGCACGCCAAGCTGCCGCGCTGCTCGGCATCGAGCAGACCCAAGTCATCGTTGCCTCAACCGGGGTGATCGGCGTTTATCTGCCGATGGATCGCGTCGCGAAAGGCCTCGAGCGGGCGGCGAAAGATCTCGAAGCGGGCATGGAAGCGTCCTTCGATGCCGCCGAAGCGATCATGACGACCGACAACGAGCCGAAGCTCGCGGCCTACGCCTTCCACCACGAAAAGCAGCGCTACGTGGTGGGCGGCATGGCCAAAGGCTCGGGAATGATCGCCCCCAACATGGCGACGATGCTGGCCTTCATCGCGACGAACGCGCCGATGTCGCGCGAAGCCTTGCACGCCGAACTCGTTTCTGCGAGCGACGATAGTTTCAACATGATCTCGGTCGACGGGTGCCAGTCGACGAACGACGCGGTCTACGCGCTCGCCCCGGCCGGCGCCGACGGGCCGCCGCCGGGCTTCACGGAAGCGCTGCGCGCCGTGACCCACGATCTCGCGGTCGCGATGGTACGCGACGGCGAGGGCGCGACCAAAACGCTCACGGTCGACGTGACCTCGGCTCGCGACGACCTGCAAGCCCGCCTGGTCGCGCGCGCCATCGTCAATTCGAATCTCGTGCGCACCGCGCTGTACGGCGAGGATCCCAATTGGGGCCGGATCGTTGCCGCCGCGGGCAGCGTCAACGCCGGCATCGATCCGGATCGCTGGAGCTTGTACCTCAACGGCAAGCTCTGGGTGGACCGCGGCGCGATCGAGATTCTGTCCGAAGCCGAAGCGCACAGCGAGATGGAGGTAGCGGCCGTGCGCGTGCAGCTCGAGCTCGGCCTCGGGCCGGCCTCGGCTACAGCCTGGGGCTGCGACCTCTCGCGCGACTACGTGCGCATCAACGCCCACTACCGGACCTAGCGAAGGGAAGTCGCTGACGATGGCACTCGCGCAAGAAAGCGGTCAAGCCCACCTCCTCGGCAATTACGCGCCCGCGCCGGTCACGTTCGTGCGGGGCGAAGGCTGCGAGCTGATCGACGACCGCGGCACGCGCTACCTCGACTTCGTCGCCGGCATCGCGGTCTGCGCGCTCGGCCACGCGCGGCCGGAGATCACGGCCGCGATCGCCGCGCAAGCCGCAACGCTCGTTCACTGCAGCAACCTTTACCGCCACGAGCCGAGCGGAAAGCTCGCCGGCGAGCTGGCGCGACGCTCGGGTTTCGCGCGCGTCTTCTTCTGTAACTCGGGCGCCGAGGCGAACGAAGCGGCGATCAAACTCGCGCGCAAGTACGCCTATCGGCGCAGCGACGCGAAGCGCCGCACGATTCTGGCTTGCGAAGGGTCGTTCCACGGCCGGACGATGGGCGCGCTGGCCGCGACCGCGACGAAGAAATACCACGAGGGCTTCGAGCCGCTGCCGCTCGGTTTCGCGTTCACGCCCTTCAACGACGTCGCGGCGCTCGAGAAGGCGCTCGACGAAACCGTCGCGGGCTTCATCGTCGAGCCGGTGCAAGGCGAGAGCGGCATTAAGCCGGCCGAGCCGGAGTTTCTCGCCGCGGCGCGCCGTTTATGCGACGAACGCGGCGCGCTGCTGATCTTCGATGAGATCCAGTGCGGAATGGGCCGGCTCGGCTCGCTCTTCGCTTTCGAACAGTTCGGCGTGCGGCCCGACGTCATTACGCTGGCGAAAGCGCTCTCTAACGGCCTGCCGATCGGCGCGATGCTCGTGGACGAGCGCTTCGCGTCCGCACTGCAGCCGGGCGACCACGGCACGACGTTCGGCGGCTCACCCGTACCCTGCGCGGCGGCGCTCGCACACCTCGACGTGCGCGACGCAATCGATCTCGACGCGAACGTGAAAACGGTCGGCGCGCTCCTACTGGACGGGCTGCGGGCGATCGCCGCGGAGTATCCGCAGTTCTTCAGCGCGCCGCGCGGCCGCGGCTTGATGCTCGGCCTACCCGTACGCCCTCCGCACGAAGCCGCGACCTTCGCCACGGCGGCGCGCGAAGGGCAACATCTCTTGATCAACGCCGCCGGCGAGAACACACTGCGTTTCGTGCCGCCACTCGTCCTCAGCCAAGCGCAGGCGCGTGACGGGCTCGCCCGCTTGCGCAAGGCGATCGCCGGCGTCGCTTAGGGACTCGGGCTCCCGACGGTCGTGAAGCTGCCGATATTCGCCTGCTGGGTCTTGCCCGTTTTGGTGCCGCACACGTCCAAGTACTGCGTCGCGATCACCTGATAGGTTGTCGCTGAAGCGAGAGTCGAGAGCGACACCGCGCTCGTTGTGAACGTCGCGAAGGCCGGGGTTGCGGTGGGACTTGGGAGCGGTGCGGGCAGCGGAGCGGGAACGGTCGAGACCGGAGCCGACGCGCCGATGGCGAGGCCGATCGGCACGCTGGTGAGCGACGAACTGTTCGACGCGACGTTGTAGAGCAAGACCGTCAGACCGACGGGTACGGCAGTCGCGCCCGGAATCGGATAGACGAGTTGAACGCTCGGGTAGATCGTGGCAACGTTGCACGTCGGGTTCGGCGGCGAGTTGCCCGAGCACGCGGCGAGCGCCGCGCAAAAGGCTGCGGCAATTGCCGGCTTGCGCATCCCGTTCGTGGCCGGCACTGCATTTGAGCGAAGTTGCGGTTGGTTCATTCTCGCTCAGATTTTCGACGGACAACCCGCAATTTCAGTCTCAACAAAAGCAAAAGGCGTCCCAGGCCACAACCTGAGACGCCTGCCGGATGCGAGGCCTGCCGTGACCGGCAGGCAAGCTTCAGTCCTAGTGCTGCTCGGGAGCGTGCTGCGGCTGCGCCGGAGCCTGAGCATGCTGCTGCGGTTGCGCGGCATGTTGTTGCGGCTGCGAAGCGTGCTGTTGCGGCTGCTGAGCGTGCTGTTGCGGTTGCGAAGCGTGCTGTTGCGGTTGGGCGGCATGCTGTTGCGGTTGAGCGGCATGCTGTTGCGGTTGCGACGCGTGCTGCTGTGGCTGCGAGGCATGCTGTTGCGGTTGCGCGGCGTGCTGTTGCGGTTGCGGTTGCGCGGCATGCTGTTGCGGTTGCGCCGGCGCCTTGCTCACGGTGTTGACGTGCTGCGGCGCTTTTTCAGTCGCGTGGGAAACGTTCGTCGACGACGGGTGGCTTACCACGTGAGCCTGAGCGGCTTGCCGATCTTGGGTCCGAACCGGCGCGTAATTCGCAGGTCTCGTATTTGCCGAATAGGGACGCGCGACGGCAACTTGCGCCGGGCGACCGCGGTTGACCGACGCATACATATTACGATCGCTCGAGGCAGTCTGGATGTGCGCGGTCTGCATCGGCGTCAGCGCGACGTGCCGCTCGCTCGAGTACGCGCGCTGCATGACGGTCGGATGCGCTTGAACGCCGCCTTGGCCGCCGTTGTAGCTCACTCGATTGCTCGCGTTCGCGTAGGAGTTGTTGTAGGCTCCCTGGTTCACATAGACGTTGTTGATATAGGTTCTGTTGACGTTCGAGACTGCGGTGTTGTACTGGAACTGGTTCCCCTGCCAACGGCCGCCGCCGTAGCCGTTCCCGTAGTAGCCATAGCCGTAGTTGACGCCGCCGTAGTAGCCGACCTGAACTCCCCAGTACCCTGGGTTCCAGGCGTAATTGTTGTAGCCGTTATTGCTCCAGTAGCCCGGAGTCCAATATTGGCCGGGATCGGCGGCAGCGACCCAGGTTCCAGGCACCCAATAGTAGCCGCCCTGACCCCAAGCCCAAAAGCCCGGCATCCAAACGTAATTAGGCGTCGGGCACGGCGGCTGCTGGTAGTAGGGAAGGGCCGGGGGCCCGATGTTCACGGCAAGCCCGATGCCGAAAGTGACTTGAGCTGACGATTGCGACGGAACGGCGCATAAGAGCGCCGCGACGAGAGAAATACTAAATAAGCGAAAAATGCTAAGCATGTTTTCCTGAAATCCTGATCGTCAGCATCGACACGCGTGAGATTCACGTTTCGTGAGGCCAACGAGCTCTTATTCCCAAATAGACGAGATTCTAACGAAAAGACTGAAGATTCCGCGGCCGGACTTCGAATTGTCGCGATGGAAATGAAAAGGGAGCGCCTCGGCGACCCGAGACGCTCCTTTTTTGTGGTCCCGTTCTCAGCTAACGTTCAGTGCGGTGGTTGCCCCTCGTGTTGCGGCTGCTGTGGATGCTGAGCGGGCGGGGCATGCTGCGCCTGCTGCGGGTGTTGGGCCGGCGCCGGTTGCTGCGCATGCTGCGGCGGTGCGTAGCTGTGCTGGGCCGATTGCTGCGCATGCTGCGGCGGTGCGTAGCTGTGCTGGGCCGGTTGCTGCGCATGCTGCGGCGGTGCGTAGCTATGCTGAGCCGGTTGCGCGGCGTGCTGCGGCTGCGCGTACGTATGCTGAGCCGGTTGCGTGGCGTGCTGCGGCTGCGCGTACGTATGCTGAGCCGGTTGCGTGGCGTGCTGCGGCTGCGCGTACGTATGCTGAGCCGGCTGCGCGTGTTGCGGCTGCGCGTACGTATGCTGAGCCGGCTGCGCGTGTTGCGGCTGCGCGTACGCATGCTGGGCGGTTGCGCGTGCTGCGGTTGCGCGTGCTGCGGCTGCGCGTGCTGCGGCTGCGCGTACGCATGCTGAGGCGCCGCTGCTGTGTGGGTCGGTCCGCGAGCAACGACGTGGCTCTGGGCAGCGTGCTCGTCGGAAGTCCGAACCGGAGCATAGTTGCTAGGTTTGTGCGCTACCGAATAGGGTTTCGCGACGGCAACCACCGGCGGACGTCCGTGATTCGCCGAGGCATAGAGGTTGCGATCGCCTGCAGCGGTCTGAATGTGCTCGCGCTGCATGCTTGTCAGCGTCACGCGACGCTCCCGCGCAACGGCTAGCTGGTTCTGCGTCGGGCGAGCGTAAACTCCGCCCGGCCCTCCGTTGTAACTCACGTGGGACGAGCCGGGCGTGAAGTTATTGTACACGACGGTGCGGTTGACGTACACGTTTCGCACGTACGTCCGGTTGACGTTCGTGATGGCTGTGTTGTACTCGAACTGGTTTCCATGCCAGCGGCCGCCGTAGTATCCGTTACCGCCATAACCGTAGCCGTAATTGATGCCGCCGTAGAAACCGACTTGGGGCGCCCAATAGCCGGCGTACCAGACGTAGCTGCCGCCGCTGTACCCCCAGTAACCGGGCGTCCAATACAGCCCCGGATCCGCGGCTTGAACCCACGTGCCGGGCACCCAATAGTAGCCCGCCGGACCCCAGGCCCAATAACCGGGCGTCCAGACCCAGTTCGGCTGCGGACACGGCGGCTGGACGTAGTACGGTATAGCCGGCGGTCCGATATTGACCGAAACGCCGAAACTGAGTTCGACTTGTGCTGAAACGCGCGCGGGTATCGCGAAGAGAAGGGCAACGATCGAGAGTGCTTTTAATCCCCGCAATAAAATTGCCATGAGGCGGTTCTCCCCATTTCAGGGCGACCCATCACGCCGGGCGGATCACATCACACTCGCTCGTTTGGCGAGCGGGCGGCTGAAGGTTGCCTGCCCTAAGTCCAGCCGCGCCCTTATCCGATTCGTTCGCGCAGGTAGGCGACGAGGCCATCTTGCGCGACGCGGTCTTGCCGCATCGAGTCGCGGTCGCGGACGGTAACGGTGGCGTCGTCGAGCGATTGATAGTCGACCATGATGCAGTACGGCGTTCCGATTTCGTCCTGGCGCCGGTAGAGCTGACCGACGTTCCCCTCGTCGTACTGCGAGCGGAACAGCTGGACGTAAACCGCGTTCGATCGTCTGCGCGCGCTCGACAAGGTCGGGTTTATTGCGGGCGAGCGGAAAGACGCCGACTTGCACGGGTGCGATTCTCGGATGAAAGCGCAGCACGGTGCGCTTCGATTCTTTTCCGCTCTCGTCGACGATCGACTCGCTGTCGTAGGCGTCGACGAGCATCGTGAGGGTCGTGCGGTCCATGCCGGCCGAGCTCTCGATGAGGATCGGCGTGTACTTCGTCTTCGTCGCCTCGTCGAAGTAGGTGAGATCCTTGCCCGAAAGCGCCATGTGCGCGTCGAGATCGTAGGTGCCGCGATGGGCGATCGATTCGAGCTCGCCCCAGCCCCACGGAAAGAGATACTCGACGTCGGTACCGGCTTTAGCGTAGTGCGGCCGCTCTTCGGCCTTCAACTCGTAGAAACGCAGGCGCTCCGGCTTGACGCCGTAGTCGCTGTACCATTTCTTCCGCGCCGCGACCCACTCGTCGTAGCAAGCGAGATCTTTGCCGTCGTCCGGCACGAAATACTCGAGCTCGGCCTGCTCGAACTCGCGCAAGCGGAAGGTGAAGTTGCCCGGGGTGATTTCGTTGCGGAACGACTTGCCGATCTGCGCGACACCAAAGGGCGGGCGCTTGCGCGCGCTCTGGTAGATGTTCTTGAAGTTGACGAAGATGCCCTGAGCAGTTTCGGGCCGCAAGTAGGCTAGCGAGGCGGAGTCCTCCATCGGCCCGATTTGCGTGCGCAACATCAGATTGAAGGTCCGCGGTTCGGTGAGCGTGCCCGTCATGCCGCAATCGGGGCACTTGTCGCCGGCGGGCAGATGGTCGGCCCGAAAACGATGCTTGCAGTTGCGGCAGTCGACGTAGCGGTCGTGAAACTGGGCGACGTGACCGGACGCAACCCAGGTATTGGGGTGCATGATGATCGACGAATCGAAGGCTACGACGTCGTCGCGCAATTCGACGATCTCGCGCCACCACGCGTCCTTGACGTTACGCTTGAGCACGGCACCGAGCGGACCGTAGTCGAAAAAGCCGCCGATACCGCCATAAATTTCGCTCGACTGAAAGATGAAGCCGCGCCGTTTTGCCAGCGCGGTGATTTCCTCCATCGTCACGTGCGTGGAATGTTCGTTCGTCGTCACTCGGCCGAGGTTAGGGTTCGGCGCCCGCGCCTCCCCCCGGAACGCTGGTTGCGAGCGCCTTCGAAGGAGCCGCTTCCGCGGGCAACTGGACCCGCTGGAACTCCGGCATCCGCGTGCGAGCTGGACGGCCCCGCTCGCCGCGGGAGTCGCCGGCACAATGGAGACGTCGCGCGGCAGCAGGCACGACGTCACGTTCGCTAGCGTCGAACCTCTGCGCGGCCTCACCATGAGCATGAGTGGACCGCCGCTCACGACGATTGCCTTCGTCTGCGAAATAGCGCCGAACGAGTCGGGCAGCACGATCGCCCAGAGCGCGCAGTTCTCGGGGCCGCTCGCCTTTCTCTTCGGCCCGCTGATCGGACCGCAAATGGCGCCGCGTTTCGTGCCGGTTCTCGACGACCTTGCCGTCGCCGCGGAAGCGCCTCTCTAGCCGGCCGCTGCGGATGCGTCGACGCCCTCTTAGCGTCGCCTGACGGATGTCAGGTACGAATCCACGGCGCGTTTCGGAGCCCGCGAGATCCACGCATCGACGAGCGCGGCTCGAAGTTGTCTGATGGAGATGGCGTTGAGCCGCACCAGGACCGCCGGATAGCCGTTGAAGTGCGGCGTCGTGAAAAAGACGTCCGACAGACTTGCTAGCAAGGCGTCTTTCATCTCCAGGTCGCCGGTGCGGAGGCCTAAGATAGGACCGCTGGGTGCCGCGGCGCCGAGTGCCTCAACATCGGCGCGCCGAAGCGGGCGCTCCCACGCAAACGTCTTCTTGTTGACTGCCCACGAAAGCGTCCCGGAGCGAGAGACTTCTTCGGTTACGCCGGGCAGGGAGGTCGCGACTCGCCGCACGTCATGCCAGGCCGCCACCTACGATGGTGCCCCCGCAAGACCCCGTTGCGCTTTCGGCTGCGTCTCGGCACGGAGCTGCCCGCAGGCGGCGGCGATGTCGCGGCCCATCGGTACGCGCACGGTCGTCGGCACGCCGGACGCCTCCAGGATCTTCTGAAAGGCGCGGATGCGCACGTCGGCTGTTCCGCGCAGTTCGGCGTCCGGCGTCGCGTTGTACGGGATGAGATTGACGTGGTAGAGGCGTCCGCGCATCAGTGCCGCGAGATTGCGCGCCGACGCGTCGTCGTCGTTGACGCCGGCGAGCATGATGTACTCGAAGAAGACCTTGCGGCCGGTCTGCTTGACGTAGCGGTCACAGGCGGCCATTAACTCGTCGATCGGGAAGCGCTGATTGACCGGCATGATCGCCGAACGCTGCTCGTCGGTCGGCGCGTGCAGCGAGATCGCGAGGTTAACTTGCACGCCTTCCGTCGCGAAACGGTCGATTTGCGGAACGAGGCCGACCGTCGAGATCGTGATGTGCCGGTGACCCAAGCCGAATCCGTGCGGATCGTTGAGCAAACGCACCGCGTCCATCACCGCATCGTAGTTGTGAAAGGGCTCGCCCATCCCCATGAACACGATGTTGGTAATTTTCTTGCCGCGCGTTTTCAGCTCGCGCGCGAAAAAGCGCGCCTGGTCGAAGATCTCGACCGGTTTGAGGTTACGCGTGAAGCCGGCCTGGCCCGTCGAACAGAACGAGCACTTGAACGCGCAGCCGGCTTGACTCGAAATGCAGACGGTCGTGCGGTTGCCGTGGTGCTCCATCAGCACCGCCTCGACTTCCGAACCATCGACGAGCCGGAACAGTCCCTTCGAAGTCTGCTTGTCGCCCGAACGCTGAACGACGACCGGCGCGACCGCTTCGAGCGAGAAACCGTCAGCGCGCAGCGCGTTCCGCAGTTCGGCCGGCAACACGCTGATCTGCCGCAGCTCGCCGGCTAACTCTTTCGCAGCGGCGCGATACAACTGTCCGATGCGGTAGGGCTTGAGTCCACGTTTCAACGCAAGCGCCGCACCGCTTTCGAACCCTGCCGCGCGCGCTTTTTCGTCGAACCAGATCTGTTCGCCGGTTTTGGCCATGGCGCTCAGTATACCACGCGACGGGTTGCGTTTCGCCGGCAAAAACGTCAGAGCGAGAAGAGGTCGGTCTGCTCCACGATGACCTGGACTTGCGGATCGGAGGCCAGTTCGTCGAGCTTCGTGCGCACCGCCTTGAGGTCGCTCCAAACGAGCCGTTTGGACGCGTTTAACTCTCCGCCGGTCTGGCGCAGGATGTAGGCCGGATGGAACGAGGTGATGAGCGGAATGCCGTTCGGCCCTTCGAACCACTGCCCGCGCTGCTTGGTGATCGAAAAGGCCGGCCCCAGAAACGACTTCGCCGCCGGCGCGCCGAGCGCGAGGATCACGCGCGGCCGAACGATCTCGATCTGTTCGTCGAGATACGGACGGCAATTCGCCATTTCCGCGGGATCGGGTGCGCGGTTACGCAGGCGCGACCCGTCGTCGAACGTCGGACGGCACTTGACCGTGTTGCAGATGAAAACCGTCTCCCGGGGAAGGTCGATCGCCAGCAGCATCTTATCGAGCAGTTCCCCGGCCCGGCCGACGAACGGCCGGCCGAGGCGATCCTCCGTTTCGCCCGGGCCCTCGCCGACCACCATCAGCGCCGCGCACGGATCGCCTTCGCCGTACACGCTGTTCGTGCGCGTCGAGCCGATCGCGCACTTGCGGCAGCGTTCGACGATTGCCGCGGCGTTGGCGATGCGCCGCTCGCGCGCGGCTCGTTCGGCGAGGCTCACCGGACGTGCGGCGGTTCGGGTTCGAGAATCACCGCCCGGCCCGTCGCGACCACCCGCGTCGAGCCGTCGTTTTGCTCGCGCGAATCGAACTGCACGCCGACGACGCCGTTGGCGCCGAGTGTGGCGGCGTTCCCGCGCAACGCCACCAAACTTTCTGCGCGAGCGCGCTCGGCATCCGTCAAATATTCCACGGGCGCGAATCCGATGAACGCCCCGATCGAGCGGAAGGTCGCTCGGAGCAAGTTGCGCTGGCAGATCGCCTCGCCGCGCGCGAGTCCGAGCGTCGCGACGATGCGGAAGCCGTCGAGCCGATCGAACGTAACAACGGCTTCCGGCGCGACCATCAGCGCCGCCTCAGCGTCCGGCTTAGCGCCGCAAACACCGCGAAGAGCGCGAAGGCGTAGAGCACGTAGCGTCCGACTAAGGCCGTAACGAGCGCGAGGTACCAGAGCAAACCGTGATGTTTGATCCAATATTTGCGGCGCGACGTTTGCTTCCGGCCTTCGACGCTGTACTGGCCCCGCGCGCTGCCCATGCCTTCGTGAATGGCCTCGCTTGAAGGCACGTACCACGTTTCCCAACCCGCGGCAGCCGCGCGCTTCGCGAAGTCGACCTCTTCGTGATAGAGAAAGAAGCGTTCGTCGAAAGGCCCGATGTCGTCGATGACCTTCCGCCGGATCGCCAGCGCGGCGCCGATCGCAAGGTCGACGCGACGTTCGCCGGCATGTCCCCATTCACGCAGCGACGCGCCGTTTGCATAGTTGCGAAGGAAGGGCCAGTCCCCCCAGGCGCTCGAGCGCAAAAACGCTCCGGTCCAGGTATCGAACTCGCCGCACGACTCCTGAATCGTTCCGTCGCTGTTGTAGATGCGCGAGCCGGCGATGCCGCAGGCGGGGTGCGCGTCCATGAAGTTCAGCATCCAGCTCAGCGCGCCGTCCTTCAACTCCGCATCGGGGTTGAGCAAGTAGACGTACTCGGAGTTCGTTACCGCGAACGCGCGGTTGCACGCGGCCGCGAAGCCGAGATTTCCCCCATTCTCGAGGATCTCGACGCGGCCGGCGTAGCGGTCGCGAATGAAATCGCGGCTGCCGTCGGTCGAGCCGTTGTCGGAAACGACCACGTGGGCGAGCCACGGATCGTCTCGCACTTCGGGCAGCGCGTACACCGAGTCGAGCGCCGTCGCGATCTTCTCCTTGTCGTTCCAGCAGACGACGACGACGTCGATGCGTGCCATCGGCGCTAACTCGCCGCCACGTCGAGGCGTCGACGCTGCAGCAGGTACGGCCAGATGAACCCGTCGATGTCGCCGTCGAGCACGGCCGAAGCGTTGCCCGTTTCGACGTTGGTGCGATGATCTTTCACCATCGTGTATGGCTGCAGGACGTACGAGCGGATCTGGGAGCCCCACTCGTTGGCGCGCCGTTCGCCGCGCAACTCGCTGAGCTTCGCCTCCCGCTCTTCGATCTCGCGCTGAACCAGCTTGGCGCGCAAGATATTCATCGCGACCTCGCGATTCTGCATCTGCGAGCGCTCTTGCTGCGAAGCGACGATCGTGCCGGTGGGAACGTGGGTAATGCGGATTGCGGACTCCGTTTTATTGACGTATTGGCCACCCGCACCGCCGGCCTTGAAGGTTTCGACCTTCAGGTCCTCGGGCTTGATTTCGATGTCGATGGTCTCGCCGGTTTCGATCTCGGGCACGACGTCGACCGAGGCAAAGGAAGTGTGACGCCGGTGCTGCTGGTCGAACGGCGACATGCGCACCAGGCGGTGCACGCCGCGCTCGCTCTCGAGCATGCCGTACGCGTTCTTGCCGCGCACGAAAAACGTGATCGACTTCAAGCCCGCTTCTTCGCCGGGAGATTCCTCGGCAACGGCCGAGCCGAAGCCCTTGGACTCCGCCCAGCGCAGGTACATGCGTGCGAGCATCTGCGTCCAATCGGCGGCGTCGACGCCGCCCGCCCCGGCGTGAATCGTAACGATCGCGCCGTGGTCGTCGTACTCGCGATCGAAGTTGGCCGCCATCTCGAGCGCGTCGACCCGCCGCTCGGCGTCCGCCAACAGCGTGTCGACCTCGTCGGCCGCGCCGGCTTCGTCGCCGAGCACGTCGAGCGTCTCACGCGCTTCATCGAGGCGCCCTTGGACGGCGTCGATCTCGTCGAGTTCGGCGCGCAGATCGGCCAGGCGTTTCATCGCCTTTTGGGCCGATTCCGCGTCGTCCCAAAAGCCCTCGGCGCGCGAGCGCTGATCGAGTTCCGCTACGCTTCGCGCTTTCCGGTCGTAGTCAAAGCCGCACCTTGAGCGCGCCCAGGCGCTCCTGTAGCCGGCCGATCGTCGTCATCTGCGAGTCGCTCACGGGTCCCAAGTTTCTCCGCTCCGGCGCGGCGGCCTCCGCGCGAAGTGAAGGCACGGCAGCCCCGGAACACAAAGCGCGACCCGATTGATTCCAACGGCTTTGGCGACGCCCGTGGCCTACTGGGAGCTTTGCGCTCTCGGAGTCTTGGCGTACGTATACCTCTGCGTTCGAGCCGCGCTGCCGGACGCGGTCGGTTCGCAACGCGTTTGGGACGTGCTGTCGCCTACGATCGCGGTGCTCTGCTTTCTGCTCTTGCGCTGGCCCACGTTGTATGCGCGGGACGTGTTCATCGACGAGTCGCAGATGTTGGCCCAAGCGATGACCGCGCTGCACGATCCCGTGCCCTGGGTCTCGTTCGACGGCACGACCAGCGGCCCGCTCGACACCTACCTCCTAAGCCTGCCGCTTGCGTTCGGTGTGCCGCCCTCAGTCTTCGACGCACGCCTGGTCTCGAGCGGTTTGATCGTGGCGCTCATCTTCGCGCAGTATTGGGTCGTCCGCCCGATCTACGGCGGTTCGCTCGCGCGGCTCTCGCTCGGCGTGCTGATCTTACTCTTCGGCTTAGGCTCGAGCTTCGATTTGCGCATGTACGCCAGCGAGTTGCTCCCGATCGTACTCGTCACGATCGCGCTTGCCTTCGCTGCAGTCATTGCCTCCGAAAAACGCTTGGGGACCGCCTCCCTCATCGTTGCAGGGCTCTGTTGCGGTGCCATTCCATTCGCGAAGCTTCAGGGGGTGCCACTCGCGGCTGCGAGCGCCGGTCTGGTCGTCGCCGCGCTGTTTTGGCACGACCGGCCGCTCGCCGTCGCTTGGCGCCGCATCGGGATCTTTTTGCTCAGCTGCGTGGCGCCGGCGGTCGCAATTCTGATTCCCGTCACCTTGCGCGGTGGCTACCGGGATTTCTTCATCTCCTACATCGCACAGTCCCTGACGTATTCTCACACCCGCGAAACGGTTCACCTGAAATGGGCCTATTTCTTCACGCCCGAATATCGGATGTTTTTTCCGGCTTCGCTCGTGACGATCGTCGCCTTCGCTGCTCTGTGGCTCGGAGCGACGCTCGCGAGACCCTGGCGCAATGGAAACCGCCGGTTTCTCCAACTCTGGGCCGCACCCGCCGCGGGGCTGGGCTTGCTTCTCGTCGCTTGGTACTCGATTGCGGCAGCGCACCACGACTACTACTCGCACTACTGGCTCTTGATCGTCGAACCCCTGACGCTGACCGTCGTCGCCTTCGGCGGTGCGCTGCGCGAGAGCGCTCCGCCGCGGCTGCGGTGGATTCCCTACGCCGGCTTCGCCGTCTATCTCCTGGCGTGCGCCGTTCCGATCGCGCAGCTTGCGGTCGCGCAGCGTCCGGCGCTGCTCGCAAACGCCGCAAGCGCAGCTGCACCCGCGAAAAGCGCCGTCGAGCAAACGATCGCCGCAATCCGGCAAGGACGGATGGCCATCTGGGGATATTCGCCGCAGCTTTACGTGGATACAGGCTCGCTGCTTGGCACGCGCGATGCGATCACGCAGTTCGCGATCATCCACGGTCGCTACCGAGACTATTACCGGCGCCGCTTTCTCAACGACCTACGGACGAATCGCCCGGAGATCTTCGTCGACAGCGTCGGCCCCTCCGATTGGGCTTTCAAGATTCCGCGACTGCAGGGTCTGCAGTCGTTTCCGGAGCTCGCCGGCTACGTTACGGGAAACTACACGCTCGTCGCCAACGTCGACGGCATGCACGTCTTTCGGCTCAGGGCTCCCTGACCGCGTGAAGTCGCGCGCGCGACCGCCGCAGACGAACCGGCGGCAGTTTCTGTTCCGTTTTGGCGCCGCGGGGTTGATGCCGGCCGCGCTTGCGGCCGCGCCGCCGGTCGAGCATACCGTCGAGCACCCGAATTTTTTTGAAGCCGCGCTCGTGCTCAGCGGCGGCGGCGCGCGCGGTGCTTATGAGGCCGGCCTCATTTGCGAGATGGCCCGCGTTCGCGGAGTGGTCGACGGCACGCCGCTGATCCCGTACCAATTCGTCTGCGGTACCTCGATCGGCGCGCTGAATGCCTGGTTCGTCGCGACCGGGCAATATTCGAAGCTGCACAAGATGTGGCACACCATCTCGCAGCAGAACGTCATCCGGCTCAAGCCGCAGTACGACAAGGTCACGCAAGGATCGGCAGGCCTCGCAAACCGGCTTCTTTCGGCAGTCCGGCTCACGGCGCTCGCCAAGGACCAACAAGGCGTGGCGCAAGACGATCCCGTCTACGAATGGCTCAAGCGCGAAGTCGACCCGGCGACACCCCTCTTGATGCCGATCGTGTGGGCGGCGACGGACCTCAACGCGCAGCGCCCGGAATACTTCTACCGCCGTCCCGGTGACACGACCGGAACGTTGCCCGAGTTCATTTTGCGCTCGCTACGCATCACCGTCGGCCCGAAGGTCCTCATCCGGGAGGCGAGCGACGACATTCTCCTTCGATCGCTACAGGCGTCGGCGGCGATTCCGCTGGTCTTCGATCCGGTGACGATCGTGGGGACCGACGGAAAGCCGCGGCAGTACGTTGACGGCGGTGTGGCCGCAAACTCGCCCGTTTCGATCGCGCGCACGGTCTCGAAGACGATCGACGTCGTTTTGCTCGATCCCCCGCTCGAACAGGAGGCGCTGCCGAATGCCATCGACGTCGGACTCGCCTCGTTCGGAACGATGCAGCGCAAGATTCTCGAGTCCGAGCTCACCCAAACGTACTTCCAATCGACGGCGAAGCGCGAATTTTTGAAGCTCTCGCCGGATCTCGCGCAGCAAATCGGCACGCAATCTTCGCTGCTTCACACCTTCCTGCAATATCTGCCCGCATCGGATCTCGCGTATTTACGCCCCGACAAAGAGCTACCGGTCGCAGTCGGCGGCTTCGACGATCAGGCGAACATCAATAAGACGTTTCAGCTCGGCGTCGATGCCGCCGCCGACGGCTTCGTGCCCTATCTGCCGGACAAGTTCTAGGGTAAGTCCGGGGCCGTTTCAGCGGGCCAAGGTGTGCGAGGCGTTCGAGTACAGGTAGAACGCCACGAGCAACCCGACGACACCCGCGCCCGCTAGCACGAAGGCGAAAGGGTCGGGCCGCTTCCGTTCGAGCGTGGCCCGGGCATAGCGGAGTGCGCCGGTCGCGAGCACGAGCAAGCTCATGTAGAATGCGATTGCGGGGGCGTTTTGCGAAGACACTTCGTGCGAAGCCCGGCTAGTGGCGGCTGACCAGCGTCGCGACTAGCGGCCCGCGCGCGAACTGATCGACCACGAACGTGGACGGGTTGTACCACAACGTCGTTCCCGAACCGAGGTTGCCGACGATGTCGGTCGTCGGGACGCCGTACGGATACGGACCGGCAGTCGAGGTCGTAAAGGTCACGAAGCCCGCAATCCCGCTGACGATGGGAATCAACTGAAAGCTGTTCGCGCCGCGCGCGTTGAGCTGCGCCGGCAGCAAGAGAAACGTACCCATCGTCCCGTCGTCAACGGCGATCGCATTGACGGCGGCCAATTGTGAGACGTTCACGGGGTTCGTGACCGATTGGCTCTTGATCGTCCCGACGACGGCGCCGTTCACAAGCTTGAGGTCGATCGACGTATTTTGTCCGTTCACGGTCGCATAGCCGGTATACGATTGGAGTTCGAGCACTTTACTTCCGAAGATCCCCGTCCCGCCCGCGAGCTGGACGCTGGGAAGATTCGTGTCGGTCCGCATCTGCACCGTGGTCGCCTGCGTCTGAATCACGATGGTCGACTGGCCGGCGACCACTCCGCCTTGAGTCCAATTATAGAGGTAGGTGCCATCGGGCGGACGCGCCGGTACCTGCTGCGCCCCAGCGCTTCCGAAGGAAACGAATACCAAAAAGGCCGCGGCAAGAAACGAGCGCATGCGCACGCCTGCGACGGACCGCCGAACAGTTCCTAGCGCGCCGCCGGACGGTAGGTGCAGAGCGAGTCGCTCTCGAGCGGATCGCCGCTCTCCGCGAAGGCGCGCGCGCGCGACCCGCCGCAGATCGAGCGGTATTCGCAGATGCCGCACTTGCCTTTGAGTTTCGTCAGGTCGCGGATCCGCGTGAAGAGCTCGCTGTTGCGATAGATGTCGACGAGGCCGCGCTGCCGGACGTTCCCGCCGGAGAGCGGCAGAAAGCCTGTCGGAAAGACCTCGCCGGTCTTCGACACAAAGGCGACGCCGCTGCCGTCGCGGATGCCGAAGCCGGCATGCAGCGGCGTCGCTGCGATTCGCGACTCCGGCCAGCCGGCGGCGAACATCGCTTCGAGCGCGATGCGCCGGTAGGCCGGCGCCTCGGTCGCGCCGATTGCAAATGGCGCATCTTGCGACAGCTCGTGCATCCAGTGCATGATCGCTTCGGCGCGCTCGGCCGAAATCGGGGCGAGATGGCGGCCGCGGCCGACGGCCACGAGAAAGAACAAGCTCCAGCGGACGAGGCGCTTCGTGCGAAGCAGCGCATAGATTGCGGGCAGGTCGGCCGCGGTCGCTTCAGATACGACCGTGTTGACGAGGAGCGGCAGCTCCAGTTCGGCGAGCCACTCCCAAGCGCGCATCGTCGACGCGAAGCAGCCCGCCACGTTGCGAATTCGATCGTGCGCCGGGGCATGCGAGCCGTCCAAGCTCATGCCTATCGCGCCGGCGTGGTGCGCCTTGAGATTGACGAGGTCTTCGCGGGTAAGCGCCGGCGTCGCGCTCGGCGTGACCGCCGTCGGGATTCCAAGGTCATGCGCGTAGTCGAGCAGTTCCCAAAGGTCCGAGCGTTCGAGCGGATCGCCACCTGAAAAAATCACGGTCGGAGGAGCGTCGCCGAATGCGGCGACGTCGCGCAGCAACGCGTTGCCCTCTTCGGTCGTCAACTCGTCGCGATGGGGCACGCGCTTCGAGGTCGCCCGGCAATGCCGGCAGGCGAGTCCGCACGCTTGCGTCATTTCCCAATAGACGTACCGGGGCGCAGCGCCGAAGTCAGCCGTCGTCACGCTCCGGAGGCTAGCGCCCCGCGGTGAAGAGGTGGCGAAATTCCGGTGAAGGCGCCGGGGAAAGGCCTCCCTCACGACGGCCGCCAACCCGCGTGCTCGATGGGTTTCGTTCAAACGGTTCGCGGCGTCTCGGAGGAGCGCGCACCGATTTGGCTCATGCGTCAAGCCGGACGCTACCTCCCCGAGTATCGCGAGCTCAAGGCTAAATCGTCGTTTCTCGAAATGACGCGCACGCCCGAGCTTGCAGCCGAAATCACGCTTCAGCCGCTGCGCCGTTTTCCGCTCGATGCGGCGATCATCTTCAGCGACATCATGACCCCGCTCGAAGCGCTTGGAATCGAGATCGAATTCTCGCCCGGGCCCTCGATAAAGCAACCGATCCGCTCGCGGGTGCAGGTTGAGTCGCTGACCCTCCGCGCCGAAATCGCTCCGTTCGTCGGCGAGGCGCTCCGGATCGTGAAAGCCGCGCTCCCCGCAACCGTCGGCCTCATCGGCTTCGGCGGCGCACCGCTGACGCTCGCCGCCTACTTGATCGAAGGCAGCGGCAGTAAGGAATACGCTCGCTTCAGGCAACTCTTGCGCAGCGACCCCCCCGTCGTGCATGCGTTGCTGGAAAAACTGACCGTCCTTACGATCGAGTACCTGCGCATGCAAGCCGAGGCCGGCGCCGATGCGATCCAGCTGTTTGACAGCTGGGCCGGACTGCACGACGAACCGACGTACCGTGAATTTGGCCTGCCGTACCACAAGCGCATTATGGAAAGCCTGGCCGGAACGGGGACGGCGCGCATCTTCTTCGCACTCGGCGCTGCCCACTTGATGGATGCGATCGCGGAGATTCCGTGCGAGACGGTCGGCGTCGATTGGCGCACCGACTTGACGCTCGCGCGAAAAAAGTTCCCGGGCCGCGCGCTGCAAGGCAACCTCGACCCGGCGATGCTCTTCGCCGGCCGGGACGCGCTCGCGGCCGAGGCAGTCCGCATTCTCGAGGAGGGGCGCGGCGGGGCGCACGTCTTCAACCTCGGTCACGGGATTTGGCCGGACACGCCGATAGACGCGGTAGCGCATTTGGTCGAAACCGTTCATACTTACAAGCGAATATGATTGAGGAACTTCCCGCCGTCCGGCGCGCGGCAGCCCTGCTCGTGTCGCGGCTCCAGGAGCGCATCTGCGCCTGCGTGCTCGCCATCGAACGCGAGGTTGGCGGGCGGTCCGCGAACCAGCCGGCCGAATTCACGATCGATGCGTGGGAGAGCGACGGGGGCCACGCGGTTCGGGGCAGCGGCTCGACACGCGTGATCGCGAACGGTGCCGTCTTCGAAAGGGGCGGCGTTAACACGTCGATCGTGACCGGCGCCGCGCTCCCGCCGAGCGTCGTTGCGCAGCGCCCGGAGCTAGAAGGCCACGGATTCTTCGCCGCAGGCGTGAGCGTCGTGCTCCATCCGCGGAACCCGCACGCGCCGACGGCGCACTGCAACTATCGCTATTTCGAAGCTCAAGCGCCCGACGGCGCGCGCAGCGCCTGGTGGTTCGGCGGCGGCGCCGACCTGACGCCGTACTATCCCGACCTCGACGACGTGCGACACTTTCACCGCACCTTGCGTGCGGCGTGCGACCGGCACGACGCGCGCTTCTATCCGGCCTTCAAGGCCTGGTGCGATCGCTACTTTTACCTCAAGCATCGCGCAGAAACGCGCGGAGTCGGCGGCATTTTCTACGACTACCTTGACGCCGCGGGATTCGGCGAGTCGGAAGCGCGCACGGCTTTTGCGGAAGCGAAGTCGTTCGAGGACGTGCTCGGGTTCATGGACGATGCCGGTAACGCTTTCGCCGGAGCGTATCTGCCGCTCGTCGAGCGACACGCACTGGACGCTTACGGCGAGCGCGAGCGCTCGTTTCAGCTAATGCGGCGCGGACGCTACGTCGAATTCAACTTGATCTACGACCGCGGAACCCACTTCGGTCTGCAGAGCGGCGGCCGCACCGAGTCGATTTTGATGTCGCTTCCCCCGCTCGCGCGCTGGGCCTACGACGAACGCCCCGAGCCCGGCAGCCGCGAAGCCGAATTGAGCGCCTATTTGCGACCTCGCGATTGGTTCGCAGAGCGTCCGCTCGAATCGTGACGCGCCAAGCCGTCCTGCTCGTTAATCTCGGCTCGCCGGCGTCACCGGCGCCGGCGGACGTACGGCGCTATCTCGACGAGTTCCTGATGGATCCCGACGTCTTGGACCTGCCGCTGGTCGCGCGCGCGCTGCTGGTCCGCGGTTTGATCCTCAACACGCGTCCGGCCAAATCGGCTGAAGCCTACGCGAAGATCTGGACCGCCGAAGGTTCGCCCTTGATCGTCATCTCCAAACGCACGCGTACGGCACTCGAGGCGCGCATGGAGGTGCCGGTCGGCCTCGCGATGCGTTACGGCGAACCCTCGATTCGCCGCGGGCTCGACGAGCTGCTCGTTCGGGCCGGCGAACTCGACGAACTGCTCGTCGTGCCGCTCTATCCGCACTACGCGATGGCCTCAACCAAAACAGTTGAAGTCGCGGTCGAAGCGGCGCTGCGAGACACGAAAGTCCCGTACCGCTTCTTGCCGCCGTTCTATAACGACTCGGGCTATTTGGATGCGCTCGCCGCGCGCATGCGCGCCGGCGTTCCGGCCGGCACGCAGTTCGTGCTGTTCAGCTACCACGGCATACCGCAACGTCACGTGCGGAAGATGGACCCGACCGGCACGCACTGTCTGCGCTCGGGAGATTGCTGCAGCACGCCCTCTCCAGCGTGGGCAACGTGTTATCGCCATCAGATCATCGCCACGACGGAAGGCGCTGCGCAACGCCTCGGACTCGCGCCGGAGGGTTACGGCTTCTCGTTTCAATCGCGCCTCGGCGGCGGCTGGCTCGAGCCCTTCACCGACCGGGAACTCGCCGCACTTCCCGCACGCGGCATCAAGCGGCTCGCCGTTGTCTGTCCGTCGTTCGTCGCCGACTGTCTCGAGACGCTCGAGGAGATGGAGCTGCGCGGCCGGGCGACCTTCCTTGAAGCGGGCGGTGAGGCGTTTACCTACGTGCCGTGTCTCAACGACGATCCGGCGTGGATCGACGCACTTGCGGCCTTGTGCCTCAAGCCAACGCCCGCACCGGCGTGAGCACGGTCGGGATCATCGGCGGCGGCATCGCCGGGCTGACCGCGGCATACCGGCTGAGTTCGAAGCACGACGTCGTCGTCTTCGAGCGGGAGGCCATCCCCGGCGGGAAGATACGATCGCAGAAAGTCGATGGGTTCCTCTTCGAGTGGGGACCGAGCGGCATTCTCTCGAGCGCCCAGGAGTTGCAAACGCTGATCGGCGAGCTCGGCCTTAGCGAAGCGCTCGCGCCGGCGCAACCGGCGGCGAAGAAGCGCTTCATCTACTGGCACGGAGCGCTGCATGCCCTGCCCGCGAAGCCGCCGGACGTGCTCACGATGTCGCTGCTGTCGCCGCGCGGGAAATTGCGCGCCGCCGCCGAGCTCTTCGCCGGCAAGCAGACCGGCGCCGACGACGAAAGCGTCGCCGCGTTCGCGCAACGGCATTTCGGGCGCGAAGTCGCCGAACGCCTCGTGTCGCCTGCCGTGCTCGGCATCAGCGGCGGCGACGCCGCGACGACCAGCCTCGCCGCAATCTTCCCGCGCTTGCGCGTGCTCGAGAACGAGCACGGTTCCGTCATCCGCGGCATGCTGAGAGCTCCGCGCACGACGTCGAACACCTGCAGTTTCGCGGAAGGAATGCAAACGCTCACCGATCGGCTGGCCGAGCGTTTGGGAAGTCACTTGCGTCGCGGCGTCGCCGTGCAGCGCCTCGAACCGAACGCAAATGGCTGGCGGATCGTCTACGAGGGCGGCGAGGCGCTGGTGGACGGCACGGTCGTCGCGACGCCGGCCGACGCCGCGGCAGGTTTGGTCGAAGCGTTCGCCCCCGAACTCGCCACACGCTTGCGCGAGATTCCCTACGCCCCGATGCGCGTCGTGGGCGTCGCCTTCCGGACGGAGGACGTACCGGTGGCGCTCGACGGCTTCGGCTTCCTTGCCGCGCGAAATCAGGGCGTGCGCCTGCTGGGCGCGTTCTACACCTCCTCGATCGTGCCCGATCACGCGCCGCCGGGGATCGCGTATCTGCGAATTTTTCTGGGCGGAGCGACCGATCCCGAGATCGCGACGCTCGACGCCGACGCCGTCCGAGCCATCGTGCTTGCCGATCTGAAGAAGGTCCTCGGGATCGGGGCGGCGCCGGTCGCCTACCACGAATTCACCTGGCCCAAGGCGATCCCGCAATACGGACTTCTACATCGCTCGCTCGTCGCGTCGATCGAAAAACTCGAGATCGCGTATCCGCGCTTCGCGCTCGCGGGCAACGCCTATCGCGGACTGGGCGTCGGCGATAACGTGCGCGACGCGCTGTCAATCGCGACCCGGTTGGATGCTTCGCTCGCTCCTTAAGGCGCCTTAACCAGAGTTTCACACCCGCACGTGGATGCTTCGGTCGCGAAAATGGCCCCGGCGAACTATCCGGAATCGGCCCGGGAATTGGGTGCCACCGGCGTTGTCGACATCAAGGTCGCGCTGACCGAATCGGGCGTAATTACCGGCGTGTCGGTTTACCGCTCGTCGCGAACGCCCTCGCTCGATATGGAGGCGCTGCGCGTTGCACGGGCCAGTACCTACACTCCCGAGCAACTCGATTGCAAGCCCGTAGCCGGAACGTACCTCTTGCACGTCACTTTCACGGGCGCCTGACCCGGGCCGGGACCCGCTCCGCCGCCAGCGAAGGCAGCGCTGGATGCCGGTCGAGCAGCACCTCAGCCAAATCGAACATCAGGCCTTTCTTCTGCCGGCGTACTTCGACTATTCGGCGACGTTCTTGTGGGCGGTCAGCGGAGCACTGCTCGGCGCACGGCGGGGCTACGCGATCCTCGGCATCGCGACCGTCGCGCTCGTATCGTCGGTCGGCGGCGGCTTGTTACGCGACGGAATCTTCCTGCAGACGATTCCCGTGCTGCTCACGGCGCCGGTGTATCTCTACATCATCGCGTTCGCGGTCGTGCTCGTCTTGTTTTTCGGAGCCCGCGTGCAGCACTGGCGGCACTTGGGACACGTCGTGAGCTTGATCGACGCAGCCGGCCTCGGAGCCTACGCGGTCGTCGGCATGAATCGCGCTCTTGCGGCCGATTTGCCGCTCATCGGCGTCGCCGTCGTCGGGATGGTCAATGCCGTGGGCGGCGGTATTTTGCGCGACGTTCTCAACCGCGAAGAGCCGGCGATGTTCAAGCCCGGGACCCTGGATGAAAGTTTGGCGCTGTTGGGTTGCGGCGTCTTTCTCGTCTTGTTCGAGCTGACGTCCGCGGGACAGTTTATCTCAGCCTGGGTCACCATCGCCGTCGTTTTTGCAATCCGGCTTCTGGCCGTGCGATTTCAAATTCGTTCCACGCCGCTCCGCGGGTTTGAGGAGTACTGGAGCGGGCCGGACGGCGAGGAACGTTCCTGAAAGAAAACCGCCAACTCAAGCGAACTAGAGCACCCGGCTGAAGCGCGGCATTAAGAGTCCGCGCCATTTGTTTTTTGAGAGGATTTTCAATTCATGAGTTCCGGAACCGCGGATCGAATTTTTGTCGGCGACATCGTCACGATGGACGACAGTCATCCCACCGCCGAAGCCGTAGCAATTCTCGACGGGAAAATCTCCGCCGTCGGTTCCAAGGACGAGGTCATGGCTTGGAAAGGACCGGCGACGGAGGTCGTCGATCTCAAGGGCCGCACGCTGCTGCCCGGATTCCTCGACGGACACAGTCACTTCATTAACGCGGTCCGCTTGGGAACGTGGGCAAACGTCTCGTCGCCACCGGCCGGCGAGGTCAAAACTTTTCCGCAGCTGATCGCCGCGCTCCAGGCGAGCAAAACGAAGCTCGGCCTGAAGCCCGGCGACTGGGTCAGGGCATACGGCTATGACGTTACCTCAATGGACGAAGACCGCGAGCTTACCCGCGCCGATCTCGATCCACATTTTCCCGACAATCCAGTCTTGATTCTGCACGTTTCGCTGCACGGTGCGGTGCTCAACACCGCGGGTTTCAAGGCCGTCAAGTTCGACCTCAACGCTCCGACACCGGCAGGCGGCATGACCGCGCGCATCGCCGGCGGTACGGAAGCGGCCGGCCTCGTCATGGAGCATTCGTTCTTGCCGATCTTCATGAACATGCCGTCGCCGAGCGAAGCGCAAGAGCTCGACTCGATGAAGGCCGCGCAAGAACTCTATGCCAGCAACGGGTACACGACGGCTCAGGACGCCCCGATGGAGCCGCCGACGCGTCCGCTCTATCACAAGGCGGCCGACGAGAAGCGGTTGTATCTCGACGTCGTGGGTTACGTGAACTGGCTCGAGTTTCCGCAGGTGGTCGAAAGCAAATCCGAGCCGTTCAACGGTCCGTATCGAGATCATTTCCGGATCGGCGGAGTCAAGGCCATCGCCGACGGTTCGCCGCAAGGCAAGACCGCGTTCTGGTCAGAGCCGCTCTTGACGCCCGGCCCGAGCGGCGAGAAAGAATGGCGCGGCGAGCCCAACATCACGCCGGAAGACCTCAATAAGCTTGTGAAACTCGCCTACGACAACGGCGTGCAGCTCATGATGCACTGTAACGGCGATGCGACGATCGACATGACGCTCGAGGCGCACGAAGCGGCCGGAGCTCCCGCGGGCAAACGCACGGTGATCGTCCATTCTCAATTCGTGCGGCCCGATCAACTTGACAAGTACGCGACGTACGGCTTTCTCCCATCGTTCTTTACCAACCACACGTTCTTCTGGGGCGACGTTCACGTCGAGAATCTCGGTAAGGAGCGGGCGTACTTTATGAGCCCCACCCGCTCCGCCCGTGCAAAAGGGATCAGCTTTTCGAATCACAGCGATTTCGCCGTAACGCCGCTGGATCCGATGTTCATCCTTTGGACTTCGGTTAACCGCACCTCGCGTTCCGGCCAAGTGATCGGCCCCGACGAGCGCATCTCTGCGCACGACGGCCTTCGTGCGCTCACGATCGACGCCGCCTACCAATACGGCGAAGAGACGCAGAAGGGTTCGATCGAACCGGGCAAGCTCGCCGATTTTGCGATCCTCGACAAGAACCCCACGAAGGTCGACCCCACGGCGATCAAAGACATCAAGGTGTCGGAGACGGTCAAAGACGGAAAGACGGTTTACAAGCGGGCCTAAGGCGCCTGTGACGATACCGGTCTGGGTGATCGGCGGCTATCTCGGCGCCGGCAAGACGACCCTGCTAAACGCCTTGCTTCGCAATGCGCGCGGGGTTCGCTACTCCGTGCTCGTCAACGATTTCGGAAGCGTCAATGTCGACGCGGAACTTATCGCGTCGTCGGGTACCGATACGCTCGAACTCACCAACGGCTGTACCTGTTGCACGATCGGCGGCGACCTGATCCTCGCGCTTAAGGAACTCTTGGCGCGCAAAGACCCTCCCGAGCGAATCGTCATCGAGGCGAGCGGCGTAGCCGACCCGCAAGCCGTCGCACGGCTCGCGGCCTGTCACCCGTCACTCTCGGTCGAGGGCACGATCGTCGTGGCAGATGCCGAAACGATCCTCGAACGGGCCGGCAACAAGTACGTCGGCGGATTGGTTCGCCGGCAGCTAGCTTCCGCCGGCGCGGTCGTGCTCAGCAAAGTCGATCTGATCGGCACCGCTCGCCAGGCGGAGGTTCGCCGGTGGGTCGAGGAGGCGGCCGGGAACGCTCGCGTCTTCGAATCGCGCGCGGGCGACGCGTTTCCCGCCGAAGTCGCTTTCGATCCGCACTTCGCCGTTCGGGAGGCCGCCGAACCTCCGCAAGGCTCCCATCCTGCCTTCATCGCGCTGACGTTCCGAACGGAGAAGATGCTCGACCGGGCGCGCTTCCACGACGCCGCACGAGCCATGCTGCCGGTCGTCGCGCGCGCGAAGGGGACGCTCTACTTTGCTGACGCCCCGCGCGAACGTTGCTTGTTTCAGCTGTCGGGCGAGCGCTGGAGCGTCGAAACCCTCCCCTCTTCGCAGGCGAGCCGCGAGACGCGCATCGTGGCCGTCGCCCTCGCCAGCTTTGGCCGGCGAGGCTCGGGGAATCATCGAGATCCTGCGCGCCGCTGAAAGCGAACCGGCACCGGCCTAGGCACGGCGGGTGCCCCGTTCCACGCCTTGGAAGTCACGCGGCGAGAGATGGCCGACACTGCCTCGCCGATTCTGACCCAGTGGTCGAACTTCTACGTCATGACCGGTTCGTCGGCGGCCGCCCTCACCGGGTTGATGTTCGTCGTCATCAGCTTGGTGACGAACGCGCAAGGCCGCACGACGCACGACGGCGTTTCGACGTTCAACACCCCCACGGTCTTCCATTTCAGTGCGGCGCTGGTGATTTCTGCGGTTCTCAGCGCGCCCTGGCCCTCGCTGCTCCCCGCCGCGGTTCTGCTCGGAGCCGGAGCGCTCTATGGAATCGGCTACATCCTCACGCTCATGTACCGTGCGCGGCGGCTTCGGACGTACACGCCGGATCTCGAGGATTGGGTCTGGTTCACGTGGGTGCCCTGCGTCGCCTACGGAACGGTTCTCGGCGGCGCGATCTTCCTTCCCACCGCCGCTCGAGAAGCGCTGTTCGCGCTCGCCGGCGGAGCGCTCTTGTTGATACTCCTCGGTATCCGAAATGCGTGGGACGTCATTACGTTTATCACCATTGAAGAGCCGGACAAACCGGAGCTTTAACGTCAACTTAACCTCGCCGCGACATACTTCCCAGACATGATCGCTGGTGCGCGAGTCGTGCGTCTTTGTCTCGGTGCGTTCGCCGTTTGTGTTGCGGCGTTGCTGGCGCACGCCACGATCGATCTGCTGGGCGACGTTTTCCTGACGCGCGATGCGTACGACGCCGTTCCGCACCAATCGCGAGCGGTCGCGGTCATCGGGGCAGTCCTGTTGCTCGCTCCCGTCGCGAGCCGCTTGATCCTGGCGACGCTCAAGGCCCTCGCCGGCGAAGGTGCGAGCCTCACCAGCCTGCTGCGCCGTTCCTTACCGCGGAGCCGCAGCGGTTTCATCGTTGCGGTGACCGTCTGTGCCTTCCCCGTTCTCGTGGGGATGGAAGCCCTCGACGTGTTGAGCAGCGGCACGAAAATCGACGACTTCGGCGATCTGCTGGCCGGTGCGCCGCTCTTTTCGATCGGCATACTCGCGGCCGTAGCGGCCGCCGTAGGGCTCGCGGTCTATCAGGCCTTCGCGTGGCTGATCTCGTCGACGGACGCCATTCTGGCTGCGTTAGCAGCGTTCTTTTGCGGGCGGCGCGCCGCCGCCCGCTCCGCCGGCTTTTCGGTCGGCACGCGCGCTCGCGGGTGCGGCTCCGTCGCACCTTTGGCCCGCCACGCAGGCTTGCGCGCACCGCCTCAGCGCCTGCTCTGCCGACACTAGCTCCCCCACGCTAACGCTTCGTCGAACGCCGCGCGCTCGACGGAGATTATCGCGCGTGGCTTCGAAAGGCGGATCATGCGGGCATCGATTCTACGTCGCGCGCGGCGCGCGGCCTCTTATGCGCTGCTTTGCGCTGCAGCGTCGCTGTGGCTCCCCGGCATGGCGGTTGCGGACGCGCCCGACCTCGGTGCCGTCGACGGAACGGTGACCACCGCCGATGGCGCGCCCATCGCCAACGCGCGCGTCAGCTTCAACGGCGCGGGGCATCTCGCGAGCGTCACCTCAGCGCAACGCGGCGAGTTCCGAGCGGAAAATATCCGGGCTGGTACGTACGCAGTCAGCGTCAGCGCAAAGGGCTACAGCGACCTGACCGGTCGCACGATCGACGTACGGTCCGGGGTCACCACCTCGCTCGCGTTGATCCTTTCGCGCTCGACGACGTCGCTCTTGACGGTCGGCAGCGTTCAAACGCGGGGCGGAGACGCGATCTCGACGACCTCGGCCTCCATCAGCTTGATCAACCCGCAAACCTATGCCGTTCAAGGCTATACGCAGATCAGCGACGTCTTACAGAACGACGTCGCGGCGACGCTCGTCCATCCTCTGGGTGGAAGCGTCACCTCACTCCCGACCTCCGTCGCACTCCGCGGACCCGATCCGACCGAAACGCTCGTGGCGATCGACGGGCACCCAATCAACAACGGGAACACGGGCGACTTCGACCTCTCGCTGCTGGACCCGGCCGACTACGGCAACATCGAGCTGATCAAAGGAATCTCACCGTCCGCGCTCGTCGGACCGAACACGATCGACGGCGCGATCAACCTTCGAACGATCGAACCGACCGTGATGCCGCAGGCTCAAGCGCGCTTCAGCGCCGGCTCGTATGGGTCGTATTTCGAAACCCTGCAAACGACCGGAAGTGACGGACGGCTCGGCTATGCCGCATCCGCTCACCAGACCTGGACGAACGGACAAGTCAACCAAACCGTGATCGATGCGAATAGCGGTATGGTGCAGCAGGTTGGCAGCGCCGTCGAGGGTTCGACGCTCCTTGGAATGCTGCGCTACGCGATCGGCAATTCCGGCGCGTTCGCCGCCTTCACGCTGCACGATCAGAGCCTGTTCCGCGACTTATCCGCGGGCCTCTCTTCCGTGCCCGCTCCCGGCGGCGCCAGCGGCGGCGACGCCGCGCTCCGGCACCCGTCCGATGCGGCGTTGGCGACGTCCACGTCCTTCCCGGAGCTCGACAGCTTCGCCGGAACGACGATGCTGGCGCACAACGCGAGCTACGGACTCGACATCGGCGTGCCCCTGGGGAGTCCGGACTCTTCGGGGATCACCCGGACGACGGCGCTCCTCCGCGGTTTTTCCTCGTTCGTCTCACAGTCGGTTTTTGGGCCGGGAGCCGACACCTCGCCGTATCTCTATAACGATCGGGATCTTCTCAACGACGCGAGCCTCTCGCTCAACTACGCGCTGACGCGGAGTTCCCTAACGATCGCGTACGCGATCCAGAACGAACAACTGACTACCGATTTCGTTCCCGGCGGCATCAACACGGAAGCGGTGCGGCGCTACCCGTCGAAGCGCGCGACGGTGCTCGACGACTCGAGCGCGGGCGCGACCGGCGTCAGCACGTTGCCTCTCGCTCAAACCGAACGTTCGGCACTTTTACGCTACTCGATCGATCCCACGGCCAAGCTGCACTACACCTTCGCGGCCTATTACAGCGACTACTCGACCTTTGGAACGAACCTCGATCCGCGCTTCGGATTTGCGTGGACGCCGACCGCGCAAAGCGCCGTTCGTTTCTCCGTCGGCTCCACGTTTCAGGCGCCGCAGCTGACCGAGCTCTACGTGCCGCCCGTCCTGCCGCCCCCGGTGAACGGGTACGTCTCGGTCGGAAACCCCAACCTCAAGGCCGACTACGCGACCGAGTACAGTTTGGGATTCGAGCACCTCTTTGCGACCGGCCTACACCGGACTTCGGCGACGCTCGACATCTATCGCGTCAATCTGCGTCAACCGTCCTCCACGTATCTTCCGCAGCCGGTGCCCAACTGCGATACGCCGGGGAACCCGGCTTGCCCGTTGAGTTTTCCGGTCAACGCGGGAAACGGCGTCTACCAGGGCTTCGAACTTTCGGTGAATCGCCGCCTCGCGCCCGATATTTCGGTGCAAGCAGCCTACGCGGTCCACAGCGCCTACTTGACGAAGATCCCGCCGTACATCCAAGACGGAACGCTGGTCGCCGGCGAGCAGACGCTCGGCCTGCCGCTCCATAAAGCGACATTTTCGATCGCCTCCACGCCTTCCCGAGGTTTTGACTTTAGCGCCGGGCTGGTCTACGAGGGCCAGTACAACGAACTCGATCAGCCCCCGTACGCAACGCTCGCGGCATCCATCGGGTACCGCTGGCGAGCCTGCGAACTCACGCTCGCCGGAACGAATCTTACGGACGTCTATGCGCAACAGTTTACTCGCCAGGGCGCGGGCGTTCCCTACGGCGGCCTGAATGGGCCCATCGCGACCGACTCTTATGCCTTGCCGGCGACAAGCTTCGTGCTTTCGTTGACCTATCGTCCTTAGCGATAGATCGCATCGGAGTTACTGCCGGGCCATCGCGATTCTGAGGCGATCCTCCGGAGCGATGAAACGGTCTGCATCGGACTTTCCGGCGTCGAGTTGGACGCCGAGCACCTTGCCGTTGAAGGCGTTCTCGCCGGGCGTCTCGCTGCTTACCGGTGTGCCCGTGTCGCTCCCGACGTCGCACGTCTCGTCCGCGGAGAACATCATCGGGACGGTCATCTCGACACGCCCTTCGCCGGCTTTCTTGCCGTCGACGAAAAGCGTCGCCGTGCCGCCTTTGCCCAGACCACCGCCATCGTAAGCGAACTCCATGCGGACTTGGCGGTTGCCGGCGGGAATGGACGTTTCGCCGTGCACGAAGAACGATTTCCAGCCGAAGCAGTTGTAGCAGTACGCGAGCTTTCCGCCTTTCGCGTACAGACTCCAACCGCCGAAAGCGCCGCCCTGCGCAACGATGACGCCCTCGGCCCCGCCCTCCGGCACGATGACCTGCGCGGTAACGGAGTGCGATTTGTTCTTGAGGTTGAGAACGGAATTTTCGGTGAGACGGCCCATGCCGCCGAACAGCAACTGCGTGTCGCCCTTGATGAGCGTCGGGCGGCCGGCAAGGTCCGAGTTGAAGCGTTCGACCCGCCGGTCGTCCAAGGGCAACACGTTGTATTTCGTCGCCTCGATGAGGAACAGCCGCTGAAGGTCGCGCAGTTTCTCCGGGTTCTCGCTCGCGATATTTTTCGATTGCGTCCAGTCACCCGGACCGTACAGCTCCCAGACATCGTCGTCGTAGCTCGGCAGGGGTGCCACGACCCAGGGCGTGCTGTGTCGCGTTACGGCGGTCCAGCCTTTGTGATAGATGCCGCGATTGACGAACATCTCGAAGTACTGGATCTCGTGGCATTCGGCCGCCTTCGCGTCGTCGAACGCGTAGCGCATCGACGTGCCGTGCAGCGGCATCTGCTGGATGCCGTTGACGGATGCCGGGTGCGGAAGCCCGGCCACGTCGAGGACCGTTGCCGCCACGTCGATCACGTGATGGAACTGCGAGCGCACTTCCGCCTTCGCTTTGAAGCCCCGCGGCCAGTGCACGATCGTGCCGTTGCGCGTGCCGCCCCAATGCGAGGCGACCTGCTTGGTCCACTGATACGGCGTGTCCATCGCGTGCGCCCAACCCACGGCATAGTGATTGTACGCCTTCGGGCCGCCGAACTCGTCGACGCGCTCCAGGAGAAACTCCGGCGTTTCGACGCCGCTCACGCCGTTGAGCATGAACAGCTCGTTGAACGTGCCGTTGACGGTGCCTTCGGCGGACGCTCCATTGTCGCCGACGATGTAGTAGATCAACGTGTTGTCGAGCACTTCAAGCTTTTCGAGGGTGTCGATCAACCGGCCGACATGATGGTCGACGTGTTCCAGGAAGCCCGCGTACACTTCCATCTCGCGAGCCAAGACTGGTTTGAGCTTGGGATCCATGGAATCCCAAGCCGGAATCTCAGCCGGACGCGGCGTGAGCTCAGCATCCTTGGGAATGACCCCGAGCTGCTTTTGCCGCGCGAAGATCTCCTCGCGAAGCTTGTCCCAGCCTTGATCGAACTTGCCTTTATACTTGTCGGCCCACTCCTTCGGGACGTGATGGGGCGCATGGGTCGCACCCGGCGCGAAATACATAAAGAAAGGCTTGCCGGGCATCAAGACTCGTTGCTGACCGACCCACTCCCGCGCATGGTCGGTGATGTCGACCGTAAAATGGTAGTCCGGATCCGGCGGGAGCTCGACGGGCACCGTGTCTTTGTAAAGCGCCGGTGCGTACTGATTAGTCTCTCCCCCGAGAAATCCGTAGAAGTGCTCGAACCCGCTACCGGTCGGCCAATGCTCGAAGGGACCCATCGGGCTCGTCTCCCAAACCGGTACCTCGTGACATTTACCGAACTGCGCCGTCGAGTAACCGTTGAGTTTCAGGATCTCGGCCAGCGGTGCGGCTGCTTTCGGCCGCAGCGAGTTGTAGCCCGGCGCCGAGGTTGCGAGTTCCGTGATGCTGCCCATGCCGACCGCGTGATGATTGCGCCCCGTCAACAGCGCCTGTCGCGTCGGCGAACACAGCGCCGTCGTGTGAAAGCGATTGAACTTGATCCCGCCCTTCGCCAGCCGCTCCGCCGTCGGCGTATTGATGACGCCGCCGAACGCACTCGAGGCGGCGAAACCGGCGTCATCGATCAGCACGATCAAGACGTTCGGCGCACCCTCGGGCGGGCGCAACTCCTCGATCGGAGGGAATTTGCTGTCGGGATCTTTCGCATCGTACATCGTGGCGCCGGCGAATTGGGGATCGGGAATGGGCAGAATCTCGCGCTGTATGGCGCCGTTTAGCTCGGACATTTGACAGCATCTCCCGTAAGGCTCGCTTGGGGAACTCGCCCCGACTTGCGAAGGCTACGTCGCAAAACCTCCAAGGGCAAGCGAGCCGCCGCCGGCCAGGATATCGATAGCCCCAGCGCTGAAGGAAACGGCGCGCGACGTCGCTTTTCTCGCGGAATAAAAAAGCCTGAACTAGATCTCGGGTGCGCCCTTTGAGTCATGCCCGAGATTCTGTTTTTCCTTGAACGACCGACAGGCCTCAGCGAAAGGGGATCGACCAATGGCGGAATCGTCAACCAACGGACAGGTGCTGGACGTTTTGCCCCATCCCGATCCGCGTTTCAAGGGCGTTATCGGTCGTACGTACCAAGACTCGAAGCCCGACAAAATTCCGATCGTCACCGCGCCCGCAGGCGCTCCAAACGTCTTGATCGTCTTGATCGACGACTGCGGCTTCGGACAGTGGGGCACGTTTGGCGGCCAAATCCCGACGCCGCAGCTCGACCGCCTTGCGAAAAACGGCCTGAGCTACACGCGCTTTCACACGACGGCACTTTGCTCGCCGACCCGCGCGGCATTGCTCACCGGGCGCAACCACCATTCCGTCGGTACCGGCGTCATCACCGAGATCGGTTCGGGATACCCCGGCTACAGCGGTCAAATTCCGAAGTCGACCGCCATGGTCTCGGAGATCTTGCGGCAGAACGGCTACAGCACCGCGTTCTTCGGCAAGAACCATAACATCGCAGACTGGGAGACGAGCGTCTCGGGGCCGTTCGATCGCTGGCCCTGCATGCAAGGCTTCGACCATTTTTATGGCTTCATCGGCGGCGAAGCAAACCAATGGGCGCCTGCGCTCTATCGCGATTCGGCACCGGTCGAGCTCGAAGTTCCCGAAGGCCGCGAGGACGACTATACGTTGAATGAGGCGTTGGCCGACGAAGTCATCGATTATATCCGTAAGCAAAAATCGATTACCCCCGACAGACCGTTCTTCGTCTACTACGCGCCGGGTGCAACCCATGCGCCTCACCACGTGCCGAAAGCCTGGATCGACAAATTTAAGGGCCATTTCAGTCAAGGCTGGGACAAGTACCGCGAAGAGGCTTTCGCACGCCAGCTGAAGCTCGGGATGATTCCTCCCGACACGAAGCTCACGCCACGGCCCGCGGAAATACCCGCCTGGGATTCGCTGAACGCCGATGAGAAGCGGGTCGCCGAGCGGCTCATGGAAGCGTTCGCGGCCTTTACGGCTCAGACCGACCACGAAGTCGGGCGCGTCCTCGAAGCGCTTGACGAAGTCGGTCAACGCGACAACACGCTGGTGATCTGGGAAATCGGCGACAATGGCTCATCGATGGAGGGCACGCTAAGCGGCGTCTTCAACGAAATGTCGTCGCTCAACGGAAGCCATGAAGACACGTCTTACGTGCTCGAGCACATCGACGAGATCGGAGGCCCCAGCTCCTACAATCACTTCCCGGTCGGCTGGGCCTGGGCAATGAACACGCCCTTCCAGTGGGGCAAGCAGGTCGCCTCGCACTTTGGCGGCACGCGCAATCCCGTCGTCATGTCGTGGCCCGCGCGCATCAAGAACGCGGGTGGGGTGCGGACCCAGTTCCACCACGTGATCGATCTCGTACCGACCATTCTCGAAGCGGCAAACGTCCCCGAGCCGTACGAAGTCAACGGCGTGCCCCAGAAGCCGATCGAAGGCACGAGCATGGTCTACACCTTCGACGATCCCAAGGCGCGGGGTCAACGCCAGACGCAGTACTTTGAGATGCTTGGAAACCGCGCCATCTACCACGAGGGCTGGATCGCGGCATGCCGGCACGGGCGGCTGCCGTGGCAGACCTCCGGTACGTTCTCCTTCGATGACGATACGTGGGAGCTGTATAAGGTCGACGAGGATTTCAGCGAATACGCCGACCTCGCCGCACAGAACCCGAAGAAGCTTCAGGAACTGAAAGAGATCTTCTGGATCGAAGCGATGAAGTACAATGTCTTGCCGCTCGACGACCGGTTTGCCGAGCGGGCCGATCCGAGTTTGCGGCCGAGTCTCATCGCGGGGCGCACGGATTTCGTGTACTACCCTGGCGCGGTGCGGATCCCCGAAAGCTCCGCCGCCAACGTCAAGAATAAATCGCACACGATCGTCGCGACGATCGAAATGCCCGCGACCGGCGGCGACGGCGTCCTCGTAGCGGCCGGCGGGATCGTGGCGGGTTACACGCTCTTTATCAAAGATCGAAAGCCGGCGTACGAGTACAACTGGTTCTCGCAGCAGCGCTACAAGATCGCGAGTTCCCAGGCTCTGCCGGCGGGGCCGGCAACCATCCGCCTCGAGTTCAAATACGACGGAGGCGGCCCGGGCAAGGGCGGCACCGCAACGCTATTCGTGAACGGCGAGAAAGTCGGCGAGGGCCGGATCGGCCAAACGGTTCCGGCGCGCTATTCAGCCGACGAAACGTTTGACGTAGGAATGGACACCGGCTCGCCCGTGAGCAACGACTACGCGTCGCCGAACCGCTTCGGTGGGACGCTGAAGAAAATCGAGATCTCGCTCGGCCCGAGCGTCCTCAGTCCCGAGGACGAGCAAAAAGTGCAAACGATGGAGCGAGCTGCAGCGGCCGCCGCTCACTAGGAGGTCAAGTCTTCGGGGAAACGCAGGTTCTCTACTACGAAACCTACGAGCCGGGAATAGTTCTAAACCAGTTGGTTTCGACGGAGTAGTAGCGCGTTGAAGGAGTGGTCGCGGCCGTTCAAGTCACAGCTGGCGCTCGTCTTAGGGCTCGCGCTCACACTCTTCCTTGGGATCCTGCCCCACATCCCTGGCGTGGTCCCTCTGGCGACTACCCTGGCGAGCTCCCTTGCGATTACCGTCATCATCATCTGCTTCATCTACTTCGCTCGCACGGTACGCGAGTCGCAAGGAGAGCTTCGCTTAAGCGAACGGCGCATAATGCTGGTGGCAGGAGCCTTCGTTCTCGGGCTGCTAGTGGCGCGCGCCCTTATTTATTTCAACGACTTGAAGCTGCAGAAATGAAGAAAGACGCGGGCTCGGGACCGCGGCTCTTTCTCTAGCCGAGTTTCCCGGCGTACGACTCTAAGAGGGGCATGGACACTCCCTCTACGGATCGACCTATGTTCGGAGCCTGACTAGGGTTGCGCGGAGATCGCTCCGCACGTGGTCGTGTTCTTTCCGGCGTACGTTACGTCGTTGTACAGAAGAAAGTGGTGGTTGATCTTAGCGCCGGGTGCAAACGTGCCTTGATCGGTGATCTTGCGGAGATACTCGGTTTCCGCGTTGCGATAGCCGACGACGAACGTCACGCTGCTGTAGGTCTTGTGTCCGATGTTTTCATACACGATCTGGGTACCGCTCCCCAGCTTCGACATGAGCTTCGGGGCTTGCACGAAGCACTGGTCGATCTTCACGTCGGGCAAGTAGGCCTCCGGCGTCGGCGACGCTTGAGCGAACGCAACGACCGTCGTCAGGGCGGCCAGTGCGGCCACGCCGAGAAATGACGCCGCGAGTCGGTTTTTCATGATTTCTAGCTCCTCCAAGTCGTGAGAACCAATTGAGAGCAACTCCGGGCGGACCGAGCACGGCCTAACCGTGCTCGCCGGCGCACGAGAGTCTATTGTTGACAGTGTTTTAGTTCGGGCGTGCCTTACCCTACGGCCAGCGGGCCATCGGACCACTTCAGAACGCGCAAAGCGCGCAACGAATTCCAACGGCTCGCCTTCCCGACGCCGGCTTCCATGTCGATGTCGATGCGCTCGGCGTGGAGCCGGTGCAGCGGCCAGCGGCCGTTCTGGTGGCGTCGCTTCCGCACGAGGTCCAGCGCCTCGGCGGCCCGCTCGTCCGGTCCCGCTCGGGCGCTCCGGAAATACTCTAACGCACGCAGCGCGTCGTAGCGCCACATCGTCGGAAAAGCGAAGCGCGTCCAGCGGCGGTCGATCAGCTCGCCGGACGACCGCGAGCGGAGCAAGCGACGCTCGAGCAAATACTCTTCCGCACGCTTCCGAGCGTCCGAGACCGCAGACGCCGCGCCCCGCGCTTTCTCGTAGTCAAGGAGCCCCTCCAAAACGCAGATCGTGGTGTGAAACGAGGATCGCCGGCTCGCGGGAGCTTCGCAGTTCCAACCGCCGTCTGCGAGTTGCTCGGACAGAAGACGATCCACGAGCCGAGCGCTCGCCTCACCGAAATAGGCGCCGGTTCCGAGGATTCGCCCGTTGATGCACGGCTCGGTCTCCCCCTCGAAGTAGGGTCTTCCGTCGAGCTGCGTCCAGCGGATGCGCTCGCGCACGCGCTCGACCGCTCTACGTACGCTCGCGCTGCGGGGATCGGCTCCCAGATCCTTCAGCAAGACGAGCGCGTCCATCGTGGTCATCCAGCCCTCGTCGTCGCGGGCGCCCCACTGGCCCTCCGGCGATTGAAGCCCGAGCAGCTTCGCGCCCCAACCCTCCGCGGCGACGCGCGCCCGCTCGGCGGCGACGACGTCGGCGGGTTCGTCGCCGAGATCGTCCATGACTTGCCACCTGATCGCCGGGTCCGAATCGAGCAACCAGCGCACGACCTTCGGCGCAGGTCCATCCGCTGCACTCCGCTCGTTTGCGACCGGCATGAGGCCGCCAAAATTCCACGCGCGTCTTCCGAAGCCATTGCGCCGGGCAGAGCGGCGCCCCGAACGAGGATTCGTTGCATTTGCGGTGTTATTTTCGGCTTGGGAATCCCGTCATACCGAAGGTACTAGGCGAGCGGCGACCTCGTCGCTGCTGCCGCCGGTCCGGCCGGCCGCGCGAGCGCGAGCCTTGTGGAGCGTTCTGACTCACCTACGCACGTCAGGAGAAGAGACGATGAGCTTTGTTACCGGCAAAGACGGCACGAACATCTACTACAAGGATTGGGGATCGGGCCGTCCGATCGTGTTCAGCCACGGTTGGCCGTTGTCGGCCGACGACTGGGACACGCAGATGATGTTCTTCCTGAATCACGGGTATCGCGTCATCGCTGCGGACCGCCGCGGCCATGGCCGCTCCACGCAGACGAGCGACGGTCACGACATGGACCATTACGCCGACGATCTCGCGGCAGTGACGGAACACCTCGATCTAAAGGGCGCCATCCACGTTGGGCACTCGACCGGAGGCGGCGAGGTCGTCCGCTATCTTGGCCGGCACGGCGAGAGCCGCGTCGCCGCAGCAGCGATCATGAGCGCCGTGCCGCCCCTAATGCTCAAAACGGCTGCCAATCCCGGCGGACTTCCCAAGGAAGTGTTCGACGGATTACAAGCTCAACTTGCGGCTAATCGCTCGCAGTTCTATTACGACATTGCTTCGGGGCCGTTCTACGGCTACAACCGGCCCGGGGCAAAACCTGTGGAGGCGAACATCCAGAACTGGTGGCGCCAGGGCATGATGGGCGGCGCCAAGGCGCACTACGACGGCGTCGTCGCCTTCTCGCAGACCGATTTCACCGACGATCTCAAAAAAATCAACGTGCGCGTGCTCGTCATGCATGGCGACGACGATCAAATCGTTCCATACGCCGACGCGGGGCCGTTATCGGCGAAACTGCTGAAGAACGGGACCTTGAAGACCTATCATGGTTACCCGCACGGCATGCCCACGACGAACGCCGAGACGATCAACGCCGATCTTCTCGAATTCTTCAAGACGATCGGGTAAGCGATGTCATCGAGTACTTCGAACGATCGCAAGACGATCGTTCTCATTCACGGCTTGTTTCTCAACTGGTCCAGTTGGGACAAATGGGTAGAGCGATACTCTGCTGCCGGGCATGATGTCATGGCGCCCGGGTGGCCGGGCATGAGCGGCACCGTTGACGAGCTGCGACGCGATCCCACTCCGCTAAAACATCAAAGCATCTCGAGCGTGGTCGACTACTTCGAGGATCTGATCGGCAAGCTCGACGCGCCGCCAATCATCATGGGACACTCGTTCGGAGGGCTCTTCGCACAGCTCTTGGCGTACCGAGGGCTGGGCGAGGCCGTCGTCGCAATCGACGCGGTTGCTCCGGCGGGCGTCCTCGATTTGCCGTTTTCAACGTTGAAAGCGTCGGCGCCGGTTCTGGCAAATCCGCTCAACATCGGTGAGGCGACGATGCTGACGCCGAAGCAGTTCCGCTACGCTTTCGCCAACACCGTCAGCGAAGAAACGTCGCAAGATCTTTACGACCGTTACGCGATTCCGTGCGCGAATCGCGTGCTCTTTGAAGGATCGTTCGAAAACATCGTGCCCAACGCTTCAACGCGAATCGATGCTGAAGCCGACCGCCCGCCGCTCCTGCTGATTGCCGGAGGCGCGGATCACCTCGTTCCCCCCGGCTATTCGCGCTCGAACTTCAAGTTGGTCGGCAAGTCGCCGGGGCTCACCGCGTTCAAGGAGTTCGAAGGGCGACCACACTTTACGGGTGCCGTGCCGGGCTGGGAAGCCGTCGCGGATTACGCGCTCACCTGGGCGCTCTCCCCGACGGCGGTCGAGTCCCAGTCCGAAATCCGCCCTGCCTAGCCGATCGACGCCTAGAGCCGGTTTCCCCGCCATCAGCCTATTGCGGTGAGGCTTTGACGAGCTTCAACTGCACCGCGTATTTGTTTACGCTCATCGTCGGCACGAAGGTGAACTCCGAGTTAATGAGCGCCGGCACGTGGATGTGCGGGTCGAAGGCGAGATTCGCGGTTTCGTTGGCGGTGATGCGCCGTCCGCCTTGTTGCGTCATCGCGCCCTTAACCTCGACCACGAGGAGCCGCGACCCTTGGGAAAGCGGCCCCTTTCCGGTCAAGCCGACCGTGCAGTTCCAGGTGTAGACCTGTCCTGCGAAGCCTCCGCTCGCGCTCGGGAAGAACGTCGCGCGCACGTTATAGTGCTGCGTCCAACTCGCGCTCGACGAGCCGGATAAGGCGGCGAAATACTTCCGTCCGAGAAGCGGAACGATGACCGCCTGAATGGGTGATAAGGCGAAGGGAGGCTTCGCGCAGGTGACCCCGCCGTTCGGGTACACTTCGCAGGTGTAGCTCTGGCGCGGCTTAGCGCCATTCCACCAGTCATCGGTTGCCGTCACCGTCATCCCGCCGTCCGCCGCCGGTCCGACGAGGTCGATGGTCGTCGTTCCGGTGCTGCGGCCGCTGCTGGCTGCCTGGGTGTTATATCCAAATTGATAGACGAGATGGTGGACCGCCGGCTGTGCTGCCATGGCACCGGCCGCCGGCGGCGCCGCGGGACCTGGTGAGGTCGGCTGAGCCGGCGCCGAGGATGCCACGGCCAAGATCGCGGCTAGACTCAGAGCCCCCGTTACCAGCTTGTACAAAACAACACCCTCCTTAAATAAACGCTAAAATAAACAAACACTAAACAAAACCGGCTCTTCTCGTACGAGCGGCCCTCTCCACTTCGACGCCCGAGGGCTCCAGCGCTTTACGCGGCCCTCGGGCGCACGGACGATTACGTCCGGCTGCGCGTTACGGCGCGAACGAGAAACAAGAGGATGACCGCCCCGATAAACGCGACGAAGATGCTGTAGAAGTTGATTCCGCTTACGCCCGAGTGACCTAGCAGATTGAACACCCATCCTCCGATAAACGCCCCGACGATACCGACGACGATGTCACCGACGATCCCACCCGGGCCTTCTCCGGGCACAACGTATTTCGCGAGAAGACCGGCGACTAAGCCGACGACGAGCCAAGCAATAATGCTCATGAACGGGTACGCTCTCTTTCTAGAAAAGCACCGAGACGGGGGCTTCATAGCAGGAAGCACCCGGGCTAACGGTTCTATCGCTCAATAGAACCACGCGCCAACGATATTCCTTTCCGCGGCCTACGCGGATCGACAGCCGCCGTCAGCTGCCTTTTTGCAGCGAGTGGAAGCTCGCGCGAACGTCCTCGCTAAAGAGTTGCGGCTGTTCCCAGGCTGCAAAGTGGCCGCCCACGTCATGCCGCTTGTAGTAGACGAGCTTCGGATACGCTTTTTCGGACCAGCTGCGCGGCGCTTGATACAGTTCGTAGCGAAAAGCGCTCACGCCAACCGGAACGTTGACCCCCTTGATATCGAAAAAGTCGAGTTTATTTTCCCAATACAAACGAGCCGACGGGATGCCGGTGTTCGTTAGCCAGTAGAGCGTCGCGTTATCCAGATAGTCGTCGCGCGTCACGCCGCCCGGGTGGCCGAAAAACGCGGGCGAAATCATCTCGTAGCTGTCCTTGTCGTGGTCGAGCATCCAAGTCACCAAGCCAACCGGCGAATCGCTGAGCCCGTAGAGCGTTTGCGGGCGGTTGGACATCTCGACCGCGTAACCGAGATGCTTTGCGTAGAAATCGCTCAACTGGTCGAACGCCTGCTGCTCGTCGCCGGAAAGCGCCACCGGTGACTTGGCGCCTGATTTTGCCGCGGCTAAGATGTCCGCGGGAACGGTCCCCGGCATGTTCGTGTGGATACCGATAACCTTCGCCGGCTCGAGCAGCGCCAGCTCTTGCGTAACGTTAGCGCCCCAGTCACCACCCTGCGCGACGTAGCGGTCGTAACCCAGCCGTTCCATCAGCACGAGCCAGGCCCGCGCGATGCGCACCGGATCCCAGCCTAACGTTTTGGGTTCGGGCGAAAATCCGTGGCCCGGCATCGACGGGATCACCAGATGGAAAGCGTCCGAGGCGCTCGCACCGTGCGCCGTCGGGTTGGTCAGGGGTTCGATGATTTTCAGCTGCTCGATGATCGAGCCGGGCCACCCGTGCGTGACGATCAGCGGCAACGCGTCGTCGTGCTTCGAGCGCACGTGAATGAAATGGATGTCTTGTCCGTCGATCTCGGTCACGAATTGCGGTATGGCATTCAACCGCGCCTCGCACTTGCGCCAATCGTAGTCGGTTCCCCAATAGCCTGCGAGCGCCTGAGCGGTCGCCAACTGAATGCCTTGTGTCTGGTCCTTCACTAATTCACGCGTGGGCCACCTCGTTGCATTGATGCGCCGGCGCAAATCGGTGAGTTCGGAATCAGAATAGTGCACGTGCGGAAAAGGACGAACGGCGGTCGTAGCGCTGCCCGTCTCTTGGACTTGAGTCACGGCGGTATTCCCTCCTGAAGGGCTCTGTGTCGTTTTCGATTGCGTGCAACCGATGATACCGAGTTGCGCCGCAGCCATGCTGACGGCGGCGGTGTTCAAGAAGTCGCGGCGAACATGGCTCCCCTGAGACATCGAAACCCCCGAACGTTCTAGCTGGACGGCCTCATCGTAACCCACGGAACCTAGAAATGCTCGCGCGAATGTGTGTTCGATTGTCGATTCGTCGCGCGCTCGAGGCGGGCGGCGTGGCGCTAACCGTAAGCGAAGCCTGACTTGCTTTGTCCTACTTCGATAATATAGCCGTCGGGATCGCGGATGTAGCAGCGGATCTCGCCGTACTTGTCGAGCGGCTCCGTGATGAAGTTGGCTCCCCGGCTGCGCCATAGTTCATAGCACGCTTGAATATCGGCAACGCGGATATTCATGAAACTGCTGAGCCGATCCGGGTCGGGGGGCACGCTCAGCGTCACCGATGGCTTATCGGGCGTGGGACCGCCCCCCACGTTGATGATGAGCCATGTATTAGCGATTTTGATGTACGGCGGTGCGTCTCCGTCGCCCATGCTTACAATTTCTCCGTCGAAGACCGTTTTGTAGAAATCGGCGGACCGCTTGAGATCGGCCACGGTGAGAAAGTGCGCTATGGTAAATCCCTCCCGCGGCGGCATCTCATAGCTCTTCTGCTCGACTTGCACTTTGTCCATTGAAGACTCCAATTCGGATAGAGAGTAGTTATCCAGGTTCGAGAGTCGAACTTACGGGACGAGCAGCACCTTTCCGATACCGCCCTTGGTGAACTCGGCCTGCGCGGCGCCGGCGTTCTTCAGCTCGTCGCGCTTTCCGATCGGGATCGTCATCCTGCCGGCGCTTACGGCGTCGGCGATAAACGCGATGGCCGCTCGATCTCGCTTTGAGACGAACGGAACGACGCGCACCTTGGGATAGTCCTTCGCACCGTCGGGCTCTCCCGTCACCGATGCAAAGGTCCCGCCGGCCTTGACCTTCGCGAGCAAAGCCGTTGCCGTTTTTCCGCGAAGCGTGTTCGCCACGACGTCGACTTGCGGAATCGCCGCGAAGCCGGCTGGGTCATCGAGGGCGACCGTTTCGTCCGCACCGATGCTCTTCGCTTGATCGAGCTGAAAACGCCGCACGCCGGCGATCACGTGCGCGCCCGAGGCCTTCGCCGTGTAGACGGCACAGCGCCCGACGGCGCCCGCCGCGCCCGAGACGAGTACCGTCTGGCCCGACTGCAACCCGCTTGCGACCGAGATCAACTGGCTGCCCGTCACGCCCACGAGCGGAATCGCGGCCGCGTCGACCAGGTCCGTCGCCTCCGGCACCTTGGCGAAAAGATCAGCCTTGTCGGCGACCAGGTCGGCGTACGTATGGTACGACCAGCCGCAGACACGGTCACCAACCTTAAGGCCGGTGACGCCGTCGCCCAGCGCGGCCACCGTTCCCGAGACGTCAAGGCCGATGATCGCCGGAAAGTGCAGCTGCCATCCCTTGACGGCGCCATTTCGTTCGAGCATGTCTTCCGGGTTGATGCCGATGCCGGCAACCTTGACGAGGACATCGCCCGCGCCCGGCCGGGGATCCGGCATGTCCTGATATCTCATCACTTCCGGACCGCCGTACGCGGTCACCACCGATGCCTTCACGTGTCGCTATCCCCGCGCGCTTTAGGCTGAAGCTGAGTACAATACCAAACCCACCCTCCGCGCGGGGAGTGGCGCCGGAATCGAGAGATAGTTTTTTTCCGGATACCTTGAACGATCGTTCAGACTATGCTAAGCTCTGGACGTGCCGCGACCTGCCGACGAGGCGAATCGCTCGCAGTTGATCGATCGCGTCCTCGAGGACGTGCTCGCACACGGAATCGGCTCGCTCTCGTTACGCCCGCTTGCCAAACGCATCGGCGTCAGCGCTGCCGCGCTCATGTACCACTTCACGTCGAAGGAAGAATTAACCGTGGCCGTACTCCGGCGTGCGGGCGACCGCCAACGCGCACTCTTCGAAACGATCCGCTCGCAGGGCGCGACGCCGCAAGAAGTGTGCCGCGACATCTGGAATGCCGCGGCAACTCCGAAGACCGTCCCCCTCTTTCGGCTGTTCTTCGAGATGTATGGCCTGGCGCTGCAAGACCGCAAGCGCTTCCCCGACTTTTTCCCGGGCGCGATCGAACGCTGGCTCGATTTCATCGGGAGCGCCTTCGAGCGCGCGGGCGCAACGAAACGCGATGCGCGGACCCGAGCGACGATGTTGCTCGCTTCGTTCCGCGGCTTTCTCCTCGACCTGTGCGCGACCGAAGATTACGAACGGGTCAACGCTGCGGTCGAGGTCTGGCTGCGGTCGCTCCGCTTCGCCTCGCCGGCAAGCAAAACACGATGAGCGAGGAGGCGCCTTGATGTCGCCGCCCTCCATTCTGGTGGCGACCTGGGACAGTGGGCTCTTCAGCGTCAACGGAAAGACGATTCGCCAGGAGCTTGCCGGTGAGCCGGTTCGAAGTCTGGCAGAGGATGGGCGCGGCGGAGTTTTCGCCGTCGTCGACCGGCATTCGCTCCTGCGACGATCTTCCGATGGCGAGTGGACTCAGCTTGCGAGCAGCGATTTCGACCTTTATTGCTGCGTCTCAATTGGGGACGTCGTTTTTGCCGGAACGGACGACGCATCGATCCTTCGCATCGAGCCTGACGGAACGCAACAGCGCCTAACGAGCTTTGACGACGTCGCCGGCCGCGACGCGTGGTATGCCGGTACTGCGCTCGTCGACGGAAAGCTGATGGGACCACCGCTGGGAATCCGTTCGATGACGGCGACCTGCGACGGAGCCGCACTCTTGGCCAACGTCCATGTCGGCGGAATTCCGCGATCGACCGATTCCGGGCGAAGCTGGCAGCCCACCATCGATATCGAGAGCGACGTCCATCAAGTTTTAGCCCATCCGGCCCGGCCCGACGTCGTGATAGCGGCGGCGGCGGTGGGCCTTTGCGCGAGTCGCGACGCCGGAACGACGTGGACGATCGAAAGCTCGAGGACTGCATGCCCCGTATTGCTCCGCCGTCGCTTTTGGACGAAGCGACATCTTCGTGTCGGCCTCCACCGACCCGTTTGCGGCGCAAGGCGCCGTTTATCGACGCCCGCTCGAAGGCGAGGGTCCGTTGCAGACCTTGGGCGGCGGCCTTCCGCTGTGGCTCGACGGCAAAGTGGATACCGACTGCATCGCAACGCGCGATTCCGTCGTTGCGCTGATCGACGCTGCCGGAAACCTCTACGTATCGCTCGACGACGGGGCGTCTTGGTCGCAATCGGCCGACGCTCTGCCCTTTCCAAGCGGGCTTTACATTTGTTGAGGCCACCCGGTCAACTTCCCGTCGTAACGCGCGGGGGACTCTGGGCCGTGGCCATCGTAGGCGCCGTCGTCGCGTTTCTGCATCTCGTAACGGCCGGCCGCTACGATCTGTTCGTTAACGAGCTTTACTTCATCGTCTGCGGCCGGCATCCGGCGTTCGGTTACGTCGATCAGCCGCCGCTGATTCCGCTGCTCTCCGCCTTGACGCAGCTCGGGGGAACGCACGTCTGGCTTCTGCGCCTGCCCGCAGTCCTCGCCGCCGTCGCACTGGTGCCGCTCACGGTCGCGTTTGCCCAGCTTCTAGGCGCGACGACGCGCGGTGCGTGGCTCGCCGCCGTTGCCGCCGCCGCATCCCCGATGCTCACGGCAATGACGGCCACGCTCACGACTTCGGCGCTCGAGCCGTTGGCGTGGACCGCCATCGCCTATTGCGTCACCCGAGCCGTCGTCAAAGCCGAGCCGCGGATGTGGTGGTGGGCAGGCGCTCTCGCGGGCCTCGCCTTCGAGACGCGCTACGGCGTGATCGTCTGGATCCTTGCGCTTGCAATCGGGCTCGCGGCGACCGCACAGCGCTCCTCGCTGCGTTCGGCGTCGCTCGCTATCGGGGTCGCGGTCGCTGCGCTCGTCGCACTCCCCAACGCGACCTGGCAGCTCGTGCATGGGCTGCCCTTCCTGGAAGTCATCCACAACGACAACGCCGACAACTACACTGGTACGCCGCTCGTCTTTGCGATCGACCAGATCTTCTCGATCAACTTCCTGCTCGCGCCGCTCTGGGTAACCGGCATCGTCGCGCCCTTCGTCTCGCCGCGACTCGCGCGCTTTCGTTTCCTCGCCATTGCGTTCGTCGCATCGGCGGTTCTCGTGTTTGTGACCCACGGTAAGAACTATTACCTCGCAGGCGCGTACCCCGCGATGTTCGCGCTCGGGGCCGCCGCCTGTACCGCGCTGCCGCGCTTCTTGATCGCGCTTTGGTGTGTTCTCGCTGCCGCCGAGGGCGCGCTCGCGCTGCCGTTGGTGCTGCCGATTTACTCGCCGGCGAAGCTGAAGACGACCGTGGACGAGATGCCGATCAAACTCCGCCCTGTCGAAAAAGCCTCGCTCGGCGCGCCGCTAACTCAGGTGTTCTCGTATGAGTTCGGTTGGCGCGAACTGGCCGCGAGCGTCGGGGAAGTGTTCGCCTCTCTGCCGCCCAGCGATCGCGCGCGAGCCGCGATTTTTGCGTCGACGTACGGTGAAGCTGCCGCGATCGACGTATTCGGGTCCGGGTTACCGCCGGCGCTCAGCGGCAACAACCAATACTTCCTCTGGGGGCCCCGCGGTTTCGACGGAGCCGTCGTCATCGCAGTCAACGTCGACCCCGCCGTGTGGTCGGCCCGGTGCGATTCGCTACGCGTCGCAGCACGCTATGGCGAATCGCCCTACGTCATGCCGCGAGAGCACGATCGCCCGATCGTCGTTTGCCGCGGCCTGCATCCACCGCTGCCCCAGCTTTGGCCCCAGCTCAAGTTCTACGGCATCTGATTCGACGCGAGGGTGGGCTTGGTTCATCGGCGTACTTAAAGCACCCGGATCGCCGCCGAAGAGGTTTGCATGCGCCGTGTTATTGGGCTGTCTCTGCTTGTTGCCGTAACGTTTGCGCCCGGTCCTCGCGCCCTCGCGGCGACGAGTGATGCGGCGGCGGCGGCCGCTTCCGAACCGGCGAAGTACGACGCGTTCGTGAAAGGCGCCACGGTCGCGAACGGGCTCATCGGAGTCATTCGAAAGAACGGCAAGGTCTACTTAGCGGTATCGAAGTCGCAGCTCGGTCAGGACTTCATCGAAGTTGCCGTTCCCGCCACGGGAATCGGCGGCTTTGGCCCCGCGCCGGGCGAGCCGTACGTCGCACCGGCCCGCATCATGCGTTTCGAGCGCGTCGACGACACCATCGTGATCCGCTGGCCGAACACGATTGCCAAGGTCGATCCGAATTCGCCGCAGGCAGCCGGCGCGCAGGCTTCCCTCGCGAGCTCGATCGTAGCCATCGCGCCGGTCGAGGCGCAATCCGACACCATGGTCGTTTTTTCCGCGGCCGCGTTCTTAGGCGACGTCGCGAATCTCAAGGCGCAGTTCGATAGCGTCGTGACCAAGCCCGGCCATGCGTACCATCTCGACGCCGCCCGGACGTTCTTCACCGAAACCAAGAGCTTTCCACAAAACACGATCTTACGCGTCGACCAAACGTGGGCAACCGACTCCCCCGACACGATCGACAACGTGCCCGACGCGCGCAGCGTCGAGGTTCGGATGACGTACAACATCGTAGCCGCACCGCAAAATGGCTATATGCCGCGGATTGCGGATCCACGCGTCGGCTATTTCGAACAGCCCCTCCTCAACTTCCAAAGTGACAAGAACCCTTCGCGGAACGTCAACTACATCAGCCGCTGGAACTTCAATCCGCAGACACCCGGTCAGCCCTCGCCGGCGAAGAACCCGATCGTCTTCACGATCAGCAACGACGTCCCGGTCGACTATCGGGACGCCGTGAGAAGCGCCTTGCTGGCCTGGAACGACGTCTTCGCCCGTATCGGAATTCAGGGAGCCGTCCAGGTACGACAGCAGCCTAGCGACGCGACCTTCGACCTCGACGACATCCGTAACAATATGGTGAGTTGGTTCGATACCTCGTCCCCGCAATACGGGGCCGAGGCGCTCATCATCAACGACCCACGCACCGGCGAGGAGATCAACGTCGGGATCAACGTCGATGCGGTGGTCGGATTATTCGGGCCGCAGTACTATCGCTACGTCGCGGCACCGGCACGCGGACTAGCCGACAACGAGGCGCTCGAAAAGCAATTTACGATTGGCTGGATTATTTCGATCATCTTGCACGAATCCGGCCACGACCTTGGGCTGCAGCACAACTTCATCGGGTCGATGGCTTACACGGCAGGCCAACTCCAAGATCCCGCCTTCACCGCGAAGAATGGCGTCGCCAGCAGCGTGATGGAATACGCCCCGGTCAATCTCTGGCCGGCGGGAACCCGGCAGGGCGACTACTTCCAGCTCGTGGTCGGTCCGTATGACTACTATGCCGTTCAGTACGGCTACGGCTACATTCCGAACGCTGCGACTCCGGAGGCCGAGCTGCCGGCCCTCAACAAACTGGCGTCGCGCTGGTCGGACCCGTTGTACCGGTTCGCATCGGATGAAGACGTCCAATTCGGTAACGGTCACGCGGTCGACCCGAGGGTGCAGCAGGACGATCTCACCAACCATCCGCTCGAGTGGGAGAAGCTGCAGTTGACCATGCTGCATGCGCTCATGAACGCGGTCGATCGACGCTTTCCGAAATCGGGCGAGCCGTTCGACGAAGCCCGCCGCGCCTTTTCCGTTCCGCTAAGATTCTATGCGCGCGACGCAGTGATGCCCGCGCACATCATTGGCGGAGAATACATCTCACGTGCAAACGCCGGCGATCCGCACAGTGCGCCGCCGATGCAACCCGTCTCGCGGACGGACGAGTACGCAGCTTGGCAGGTCTTGCAAGAGTATCTCTTCTCCGATACGGCTTGGCAATTCAACCCGAACGTCCTCAACCGGCTGACGTATAGCGAGTTCAGTTCGCTCGGTCCCGACGGCACCTGGATCTACAATCCCTCGCCGCGTCACGACGTCGCGGTGGTTCAGGTTGCCGCACAAACGCAGGAGCGAGCACTCAACGAGCTATTCGCACCGCTGACGCTGCAGCGCATCGACGAGCTGTCGACGAAATATTCGCCCGGCACGACGATGACGTTGACCGATCTCTTCGATTGGACGCGGAACGGCTTCTACGGCGATCTTGCCAACGGGACGATCGCGAAGGCCGGCGTCGTCCGGCGGAACGCCCAAATGCGTTTCGCTAAACGCCTGGCGCACCTTTGGCTGGCGCCGGCGGCCGGGACACCCGGCGACGCGCAAGCTCTGGCGCGGCTTCAACTCGAGTACCTGCTGCGGGACACCACCCTCGCACTCCGGGCGAAGTTGCCGGACCTACCGCGCGCCCACGTCGAAACGCTGCAAGCGCTCGCGCGCCAAGCCTTGGACGCGCGAGCGACGATGGCTGCACCTGCGTCGAGTCCCTAAACCGGATCAGGCCTTTTGAACGACGTTCGCGACCGCGGTATGAACCGAGCGAAGCCTAAACGCGAGCGCGATCTGTAGAATACCGAAGAACAGGAAGTACCAAGCGAGGAGATACGCCGTCGCGAGGGTGCCCTCAAGCGGGCTTCGGAACACCCAGATGCCGAACGCCACGGAGACGATCCCAGCGATGATATACATCCACTCGTTGGCGATAGCGTCGCGGAACCGAATGCCGGCCGCAATTTGCAGAATTCCCGTTACGATCAGCCACGAGGCAACGAAGTACACAAAGGCAAGCGTACTCGCTAGCGGCCACGACCAAATGATGAACGACACGACGATCCCAAGGATGCCCTCAAAGAGCAGCGCCCACCAGTGGTCGCCGCCGATCAACGAAAACGCCGCCGCGATTGCGAGGACGCCTGCGACGAAGGCGTAGATTCCTAACACGAGCACGAGCGAAACGAGGGCGGCGCCAGGCTGCATGAATGCGATGATGGCGACGACGATCGCCGCAATACCGCGTACGAGCAGCAACCACCACTTACTGCCAATGCCCTGAAGCTGGCTACCGAGCGCGTTAACCACGATGAGTCCTTTCCGGCCGAATCGCCGGCCGCTGCACTGACTCTAGGAAGCGGTTGTGAAGATCTTATCCGGATCGCCTCGCGAGCCTCAGGCTTGCGACACCGAGAAATAGAAAACCAGAGCAGTCCTCGCGAAGTTCTTCGTGTCCTGGGCCACCTTGGTGGCTTGCTGGGATCTTAGCGCGGCCATCAGATGCGACATCGATTCGAAACCCACAATCGTAATCATATGATAGGGGGACGACGCGGAACCCAGCATCCCGACGGGAGCCTTGCTAACCGCGTACGACACGACTCCCGGAAGTTGTTTGACCAACGCTTCGTGCGTTGAAAAGTAGTACTTATCGAACACATCGGCGTCCCCGGGAGCGGTGTAAAGCGTAAGCAGAATGGCCCTGTCGCCAACGGCCGCCGAAGCACTTTCCGCAAGCAAGGCGACTGGCGCCAGAGCGGCGCCGGCCAGGAAGACTTTGCGCGAACGGGTCATGTAAGTGCCTCCATGTGAGCATGCGGCACGGCGTGGTCATCCAACGGCTGGACTGAGGTCGGGCCGGCATTTATAGATGGCAGGATAAAGCGAGGTCAAGAAGGTTTTATCCAGAGCCTCTGCGCTGGCTGACTTCGACAGTTAAACCTCGAGATCGAACCTGAACTGATTCTCGCGAAATCTGCTGCATTAGAAGGCAACAGGCGAGCACAGCGACATGTCGAACTTCAGCGTTCGACACAACGGGTAAATTCGCGCGGGTTCTATCGGAGTCGTGTCTTTTTTTGCCTTTTTTGCCGCGATAGCCGTTTGTTAAGGAGATCGAATGAGCTTATTGCTTGCGTCCGCCAAAGTGCGCGCAACTGCGATGGTCGCGACGGCGGCCGTTCTTTTGGCGACGCTTGGCGTCGGTGCCCCAGCGAATGCGGCGCTGACTCAGGAAGCGGCGAATAAAGCAGCGTTGGACGCTTACACCTACGGCTTCCCTATCGTTCTTATGGACGTTACTAAGACCGTGGCCACCAACGTTTCCAAGCCCACGCTAACGTCTGCCGCACCAATCGGCCAGTTCTCGAATATTCCCGAGTTTCCACCACCTGAAAACCATGCGGTCGTCGCTCCAAACGCTGACACTCTTTATTCTGCGGCGTGGGTCGATGTTTCAAGCGAACCGATGGTGCTTCACGTGCCTGATTACAAGGGCCGTTATTTTCTCATGCCAATGCTTGACATGTGGACGAACGTGTTTCAATCGCCGGGAACTCGCACGGGATATGAAAAGGGCGGCGATTTCGCAATCGTCGGACCCGGCTGGACCGGGACGCTGCCGTCAGGCCTCACGAAGATTCAAGCACCCACCTCGACGATCTGGATAATCGGGCGTAGCGCCTGCTACGGTCCCAGCGACTACGCAAACGTCGGCAAACTGCAAGCGCAACTCTCCTTGACACCACTTTCACACTGGGGGAAAACGTACGTGCCGCCGGCCGGCTCGGTGAATCCGTCAATCGATATGAAGACAGCGCCGCCGGACCAGATTGCAGCCATGAACGCCCAAACATTCTTCTCTAAACTCGCAGCGCTTATGGGCACATACGGTTACCCGGCGGCAGATAGCCAGCTGGTGGCGGAGCTCGCTACACTGGGAATCGTAGCGGGGAAGCCCTTCGACATCAGTAAGACGGATTCGGTAGTATCAGCGGCGCTGAATGCCGCGGTAAAGAATGGACAGAAAACAATCGCTGCGGCTGCGCCAAGTGCTATCGGCGCTCGCGTTGCCAATGGGTGGGTCGTTTCAACCGGCGGCGGCTCTTACGGCACACATTATTTGCGGCGAGCGTATTTCTCGCTCTTTGGTCTTGGAGCGAATATCCCCGAAGACGCCGTGTATCCGATCGGCAAGGTCGACAGTGCGGGCAAACCGATGTCGGGTGCTAACGACTACCGCGTCCACTTCGCGAAGGGCATGACCCCGCCGGTCGATGGCTTTTGGTCGTTGACGATGTACGAGGGCCTCGGATATTTCGTCCCAAATCCCCTTAACCGCTATAAACTTGGCAGCTTAAGCGAGCCTAAGCTCGACGTGAATCCTGACGGCTCGATCGACGTCTATATCTCGCATGCGCAGCCGAGCACTCACGTGAATAATTGGCTGCCCGCCCCGGCCGGCGCGTTCTACATGGACCTTCGCTTGTACTGGCCCAAGACAAAGCCACCGTCGGTGATCGACGGAACGTGGAACCCGCCGGCGATAACGCAAACCAAGTAGCGACCCGTGCCACACTCGTTTGGTTTGGCATCGGTGTCCAAAACTGGATGGCTTATCCCGCACCGACGGTTTAATCCAGCCAATCGACGTTCTTGACGACGTGGCCAGATCGATGCGCGACTGACCGAAAGACTCCGCAGGATCACCGAGCCTGCGGAGTTGATCGGCACAGCTGATAGCTAGTAGGGTATCACGGCTCCCATACGGGGCGGCTTCACCGGCGCGGCGGCGCCATAGATGACGGCGATCCCCTGTCCCGGACCCCACGTCGACGTGCGGCGGATAGGATCAGATGAGGTGGCAGTCCGAGGGTCATACCAGTTATTGGCAGCCCAAACGTTCCCCGCGGCGTCGATCGACACGTCCGTGATCATTTGAAGACTTCCGCTCTGAAAGACGTGTAGGACATCTCCTCTCTTCGTCCCCGCCGCGTGACCCTTAGTACCGTCTCCCGCCATGAACACGACACCTGGAGTCAATGGCGATAGGTTACCCACCCAAACGTCGTCGTTGCCATCGAGGTTTAGTCCCCACGGAACATCGACTCCACCGCCGCTGTAACCGGCTGGGTCTGGTTGCGTACCATCAGGTCGTATCATACTTACGACGCCCGTTTCTTTCGGATACTTCAGCATGGCAGCGCCCATAATTTCGAACTGCTGCATGATGGACGCTCCGTCCGGCACCTTCGGAACCGGAAAATCTAGGGAGGTGTTACTCGCCACCCACACGTTGCTCTTTGAGTCGAGAGCTAAAGCACGAACGATCAGCCCGACTCTGAACGTTTCAACCTTTGACGGATCGTTCGCCGGGAAGCGAACCACGGTCTCGGACTGCGAGTTGCTGACCCACACGCGATTCTGTGCGTCGATCACGATGTCGAACGGCGATTTCAAACCCGCGACCTTGACGATGCGTCCGTCTTTGATGCTTCCGCCCGGAAAGAAAAGCAACTGATTATCCGATCCGTCGGCAATCCAAACGTCGCCGTTCTTCGCAACACCGACGCCCATTAAGCCGAGCATCGGCTTCTTAAACGGAAAGTCAGCCTCAGTCGCCACGGGCTTGCCGTTAAAGTCCATGACGAGGATCTTGCCGTTAAAACTGGTGGCCCAGACGCGATCTCTGGTGACTCCGGTTCCCCATCCGACGCCGTCGATGCCCATGCCCGAGAACCCGAGAATCGCAGGGGAGAGTGCCGTTCCGTCCGGAGCCATTTTCACCACCCCGCCGCCAATGCTCCTGACGACGCCCGATTGCGACCCCGGCATCCAGTTTTGGCCGCTCCACAGATTTCCGTCCGCGTCGAACATGAGCCGGCCCGGCGATCCGACGCCGCCGCCCGCAAAGCGGACGATAAGAGCAAAATCAGCGGGCACGTACGCTAAATAGGGAACGAAGGGGGCTGCGCGTCTGCTGCCATCCTTCGGCTGTGGATAGGCCTGATCGAAAAGTGCGTACAGCTCTTTGGAATGCGCCCAGGATTCACGAGCGATGCCCGCGGCGGCCTGCAACGTGTCGCTAGGTGCCGAAGCTCCGTCCGGTGTCGACGCAGCTAGGAATCTTCCGCGCCAGTCTCCGGTCGTGGTGCTTGCGAAGGCTGTGATCAGTGAGCCTAGCGTATCGAAGGTAGCAAGCGTCGTGCTCTGATTGCTATTGAGCGGATCGACTAGCGTTCGACCCCACGTGCCGGTGCCCACGTCGACTAAATTCGGCACATTAGCCGCGGCTATACGAAGCCCTAGAGCGTTCCCCGAAATTTCGTCACCCTTGATGAATCGCGCGTTCGTGTATGCCGATGCAACCGTCGTCAATTCGTTGATGACGATCTTGCCGGGTGACTTATCTCCCAAGACGGTTAGGAGCACCAGAGCGTCGTCGCTGGACGAGGCATTTTTGGCGGCCAGGTGGCCACCTTTAGCCGTTACGTAGAGATCGAAATTTCTTTGGTCACCGTGAAAAAAACTATCGAAATGAAAACGACCGTCGCTGTCGGATCGGCTTTGCCCCAGCTTCAACGGAGCGCCCGTGCCCGCCGACCACAAAACGACCGTCGAGCCTACGACCGGTGCGCCGCCGACAAGAACCTGTCCCGAGAATAGGTCGGCCGCCGCGGACGGCGCGGCGCCAAAACAGAATAGCAGAACGGCAAGCAGCCCGCTGCTTGTGAGTTTGACGGTCGTTTTCAAGCAGGTTCATCCTTCGCAATATTGCAGAGCAAGGGGACTTAGGGGAAGCGCGTTATTTCTTCGGCGTCAGCGCCGGACACTTTCCTGGGGAGCATCTTCCCGTTGCTCCTCACGTTTCATTAGCGCCAGCGGTCGCCGGGGGCGGTAACGTAGTTCTTCCACACATAACCCCAAGGAAGTATGAGCGGGACGACCACGACGCCGAGGAAGATCGAGAAGAAGTTGTCGGCGAGGTCGGGATCGACGCCGTGCGCGAGATACGGTGGCAGGTAGGCTGCAAGCACCCAGATGAGCTTCCAGGTAAACTCGAAGATCAGCAGCGGCATCATGCGCACCGGGTAGCGAATGCCGAGCAGTGCGAGGAGCGTCAGCGCTCCGAAAAAGCTCGCCCCGACGCCGTGCCAGAAATCCCAGGGACGGGTACGGTGCAGGATCGCCGGCCAGGTCTTCAACCCTTGCGCGACGCCTATGAGCGCGTAGGACGCTCGCAACACGTACAGCCGATACAGCGGCAGTTCCGGCTTTGCAACGGTCATACGGCAGCTGGGATTCCCCATCTAAGCCGTGCAGCACTAGCAATGACCGCAGTCTTTCCCGACATGGGTTCCAAAAGGCCCTACTTAGTTTGTCCTACTTCTATGATATAGCCGTCCGGGTCGCGTATGTAGCAGCGGAACTCAAAACCGTGATCTTTCGGTTCGGTGAGAAACTGCGCTCCTCTGTTTCGCCATTGCTCGTAACAGGATTGGATGTCAGCAACCCGGATGTTCATAAAGCTACTGACTTCATCGGGGTTTGTAGGCGCCCTTAGCGTAATGTTTGGTTTGTCGTCCGTTGGACCGCCGCCAACATAGACGATGATCCACGTATTCGCAATTTGGATAAAGACTCGCCCGCTCAGAGGTACGCCCCTGTCCGTAACGCGCGCTCCGAACACCTTTTCGTAAAATGCTGCCGACCGATCGACGTCGGCTACGGTGAGGAAGTACGCGACCGTGAAGCCTTCCGACGGTGGCATTTGATAGTTCTTCGAATCGACTCGTACATCGCTCATTGCGACATTTCACCTGCCGTTTGAGGTATAAGTGAGATTTTACCGATAACCCGTGTTTCTCGGAAGCGGTCAATTCACGCGCGGGCCGCTCCTGCGAACGTCACGACGAGCCCGGGTCGATGGTCGCCTGCTCTAACGCAGATCATCACTACAGGCGCGCATCAATCCGACCCTATTCGCTCGACCCATTGCGCCCGCCACGGCGCCGGAGCAAACGGCTCCGCGAAGTACTGAGTTTCGTGGAATACTTTGTCACCTCGAAACTCGTGGATGTTGACCGTATACCAAGGCTTTCCGCCGTACATGATAACGACCTCGCTTACCCAAACCGGGCCGCTGCCCATTATCCGCCGCACTTTAGAGACGCTCGCATGATCTGGGTCTGCGGAGCGCTGAGCGACTAGGTTCGCGCGCCCGCGTATTCGTTCGCCGGATTGAGGGAAGTCACAAATGACGTCTTCGTCGTAGATATCACCTGAAGTGGGTTTCGCCCAGCGCTGCTGGAGCATCGAGATCCTAGTAGCGGATTCGTCCATAAAGCACTCCTCTATACGCCACGCCCAACGTCCCTCCGCTAGCAAACCTCGGAGCAGCGGCTAGTCCGCTAACGAAGCTGGCAAACAACCGGAGAACCTAAACGGGCTAGAGCGCGGTTGCATCTTAGTTTAGCGGACACTCGAATTCGGTCAACCGATGATTCGACGGACGTGAAGGCACGGACCTTACTCGACTTCTTCGACTCTGCGAACCGATGCAGCTAGAGCACAAACCTCAAGAAACCTCGGTCTCGCGCGAGAAGGAGGCCTTGCAAATGGTCAAAAAGACGTCGCGCGCGCGAGTTGTATGCGCGACTAAACGAGCGGAAGCCTTTTGAGAAGAAACCTCTGCGCGCAAATCATTGCTGCCGAGCGTGCGAAGTGGAGCTGACCATGACAGAACAGTCAGAGGGCCAAAAGAGTGACGGGACAACTGCTTTCTTGGACCGCTCCGTGCTACCCATACCAGAACCGCAGTACCCACCGATCACGGAACTCGATGCGAAAAACGCAACAGCTCCTCCGCGGTTTGAAGTAAAGGCGCCGAAGGGCGCGCCAAATGTCGTAGTCATCCTTCTCGACAACATGGGCTTCGGCGACATTTCGACCTTCGGTGGGCCGATCCAGATGCCCACGCTGGATCGGTTGGCCAAGAACGGACTGCGCTACAACAACCTCAAGGTTCCGCCATTGTGTTCTCCCAGCCGAGTCGCGCTGCTTACCGGCCGCAATAGCCATAGCGCAAACTTCGGCGTGATCTCGGAAATTGCTACGGGCTTTCCGGGGTACACTGCGAGCCGTCCTGACAGTGTTGCGACGTTGCCCCAGATGTTGCGGCTCAATGGCTACAACACGGCCATGTTCGGCAAGTGTCACGAGCTGGCACCGTGGGAAGGCAGCGCTGTCGGTCCTTTTGACCGGTGGCCGGTGCATAGCGGCTTTGAGCGGTTCTACGGTTTCATGTCGGGCGAGGCCGACCTATTCCATCCGGTCATATACGACAATATGACCAGGTTGGATCCTCAGTTCGATATCGACTACTACGCGAGTACCGACATCACCGACAAGGCAATCCTCTGGCTGCGTTCGCAGCGCTCGCTGGCGCCCGAGAAACCGTTCTTCGTCTACTATTCCGCGATCGGTACGCACGGTCCGTTTCAGGTCCCCGAAGCGTGGCGCGATCGTTACAAGGGCAAGTTCGATCAGGGCTGGGACCAAGTGCGCAAAGAGACGTTGGCCAGGCAAATCGAGCTCGGAGTCGTGCCGCCGGGCACCGATCTCGCGCCAAAGCCGCCGGGAATCCAGGAATGGGACGATTTGACTCCCGACGAGAAAAAAGTCTTTGCGAGATATATGGAGATCTATGCGGCCTTTGCCGAGGTGACCGACTACGAAATCGGGCGGTTCATCGACGAGATCGAAGTGCTGGGCGAAATGGACAACACCCTGATCTTTTACATTACCGGCGATAACGGTTCGGTTTTCCAGGGCGGTCTCAACGGCGCTTTCAACGAGTTGTCGGTGTTCAACGGACTGCCCGAGCCCCTGGAGGTTGCGCTGAAAAACTTCGACGAGATCGGGGGGCCGAAATCGCACATTTTGTACAACAATGGCTGGGCCTTCGCCGGCGCCACGCCCTTTGGATGGGGGCACCAGGTGGCTTCGTACGGCGGCGTTTGCCAGCCGATGGTGGTTCACTGGCCGAAGGGCGTCGCGGAGAAGGGCGGCCTGCGCTCCCAGTGGATGCACATGATCGATATTGCGCCGACGGTCTTGGAGGCAGTAGGTGTGCCCGAACCGGGCGTCGTCTATGGCGTTCGACAGAAACCGTTCGAAGGCGTAAGCGCGCTATATACGTTGGATCAACCCGAGGCGAAGTCGCGGCACACCGTGCAATACTTCGAGATGGCGGGCAACCGGGGTATCTACCAGGACGGCTGGTTTGCCACCACGGTTCACCGTCCGCCGTGGGAGCCCAAAGCACGGGCTACACTTGAGAACGACAAGTGGGAGCTTTATAACGTCGAGGAGGACTTCAGTTGCGCGCACGACCTTGCCGCGCAGTACCCCGACAAACTTGCGAAACTTAAGGGAGTGTTTCTCGAAGAGGCGGTCAAGTACAACGTGCTTCCGCTTGACGATCGCGCCTGGGAGCGCTTCAACGCCGCTCTAGCGGGCCGGCCCGATCTGATGGAAGGTCGCACCGAGATGACCGTCTATGAGGGGATGAAGGGAATCCCCGAAAACGCGTTCATCAACGTCAAGAACCGCTCTTTCGTGGTTACAGCTGACATCGAGGTCCCGGAGAACGGTGCTGAGGGTGTGGTCATCGCCCAAGGCGGCGAAATGGGTGGCTGGAGCCTCTACGTCAAGGACGGCGCACCCCGGTTCGCCTGGAACTTTCTCGCTCGCGAGACTTATAAGATCGTCGGCTCGGCACGGTTGCCCGCCGGGAGAGTGACGTTACGCTTCGAGTTTGCATATGACGGCGGTATGGCCGCGGGTGGTAACGGTGTGATCTTCGTGAACAATCAGGAAGTCGCCTTAGGGCGGGTCGAGCACACGCAGCCGTTCGCATTTGGTGCGGAAACGACGGATGTAGGAGAGAATCTTTACACGTGCGTCAGCGACGACTACAAAGTAGGTCAAAACAAGTTCACCGGCAAGATTTATAAGGTTACCGTCGCGATCGGAAAGTCCAACCTTAGCGAGGAGGCGCAGAAAGCTCTCGCAGAGTTGCGCATGAGGAAAGCGATGTCAGGCTAACGGAGTTGGCTTCGACTCACTCCGCACAGTTGTAGCTTGTTGATTTGCATAAAGCAAAATTGGGCGTCGGCGTGCCCCCTCTTTCCCAAGCTAACTTGTTAGAGCCACCGCACGACGGTGACCCTCACCCCAAATTCTGGACCAGCGGGACTCGCGAGAAATCGGCAAAATCTTCCCTACGATTCGGAGGTTTTGCCCCATGCGAAAGCGCCATTCCCCCGAGCAGATCGCTGCCGCCTTGCGGCAGGCTGAGGCCGGCGCACCAGTCGCCGAGATCATCCGCAAGCTCGGCATCCACGAGAACACGTTCTACACATGGAAGCGCCACTTTGGCGGCCTTGGCACCCCTGAGATTCGCGAGCTGCGGCAATTGCGGGAAGAGAACTCCAAGCTCAAGGCGATCGTGGCCGATCTAAGCCTCGATCGCAAGATGCTCCAAGAGATCATCTCAAAAAAACTGTGAAGCCGGCGCAGCAGCGCGAGCGCGTCGGCTTTCTGATGGCGACCTTCGACGTCGGCGTGCGCCGGGCGTGCCAGGTCATCAAATTCAATCGCGCGACGTATTATTGCAAATCCAAAGCCGGCCCGCTCAACGCGGCGCTGCGCGAACGCATAAAAGCCATCGCTTCAGCGCGCGTTCGTTACGGATATCGGCGGATCGGCGTCCTTTTGCGGCGCGACGGATTTCAGATCAACGACAAACGGATCTACCGGCTCTATGCCTTGGAGGGCTTGAGTTTGAGGGCGAAGTTGCCCCATCGCCGGAGGGCGGCTACGCCGCGCTCACAGCGTTTCGTTCCGGATTGCATCAATGATGTTTGGAGCATGGATTTCATGCATGACCGACTTGCTGACAGCCGGGCGTACCGGCTCCTGACGATCGTCGACATTTACTCACGGGAATGCGTCGCCCTCGAAGTTGCACCGCGCTTTTGCTCTGACGACGTTGTTAACGTCCTCAAGCGAGTCTGCCGCGAGCGAGGAACGCCGAAAGTGCTGCGTTGCGACAACGGCAGCGAGTTCGTCGCAAAGCCGCTTGATCAATGGGCGTTCTGGAATAAGATCGGTCTCGATTTTTCGCGCCCAGGGAAGCCCACAGATAACGCGTTTATTGAATCTTTACATGATAATATGATAGACGCTCGTTCTGGCTTATTATTGAATTGCCCGAAGTGGTTTGTGAATGACCTGCCGGCGAGCACTTCACGATTCGCGAACTCTGGCTTCAAAGACGAACGCTGAAACGCTCTGTAAAGACTTGCCGGTTCGCGCTCGAGACTGCGAGGAACATATGAGCTTGGTCGCAGGAGTTGATTCTCACAAGGATTCGCTATCGGTTGTAGTCATCGACGCCGTCGGTAAAGAAATCGACCGATTCGACATCGGGAACGAAACGGCGGGCTTCGAGACGGCCCTCAAGCGGGTGCGTCGACGCGGCAAGGCTGTATGGGGCATTGAAGGTACCGGCGCGTATGGTCGCCTCTTCGCAGACTACCTATTCGGTCCAAATGCGATAGTCTACGAAGTGCCTGGTCGTCTTACGAAGCGCCATCGCTCCTTTGGAACACGAACAGGTAAATCCGATCCAATCGACGCAAGGGCGATTGCAGAGGTTGTGCTACGTGAGCAGGAACGCTTAGGCCGCTACTACAGCGACGACGTTCACGAAGAGCTGCGCCTACTCTACGACCATCGCGACCAATTGGTGAATGCGCGGGTTCAGGCAATAAATCGCTTGCGCACCGCGGTTTTTCGGCTGCAGCTCGGCGATCTTCCTCGTGATCTTTATCGCGAGAAAGCGCTTCATCTGGTCGAGCAGCGTGCTCGACGCACCAAGACTTCTTCAACCGTAGCAGCTGCAGTGCTCCAGGAAATACGGTTTGCGATTGCTGCAGTCCGCCTCTACAACGAGCAAATCGCGGAAGTGGAATCGGCGATTCACCCTTTAGCTAGTCGGTTCTCCGAACTGCTCCGCTTAACTGGAGTTTCGTCGATTGTAGCCGCCGGAATCGTCGGCCACACGGGTGACCTGCGAAACGTTCGAAATGCTGATGCGTTTGCGATGCGTTCGGGATCTGCGCCGTTGCTGTGCTCAAGCGGGCGAACCGACCGCGATCGACTAAACAAAGGCATCAGGGTTTCCGGGGCAGTTGTCTATGCGGTCGGCATGCGACGGGGATGCGAGACAAGATTTTCTCGACAAAACCAGGACGCTCTCAGTGCGGGAAGTTCACGTAGCGTAAGCTAAGCTGAAGCGGGTGATCGTCCTCAGGGTTAAGAGATGACCCAGCGCATGACGTCATCGATGACGCTGCTCGTTGCCCTTGCGGCTGTGATGACTTTCGCGGGGAGGTCGGCTGCTGATTCGTCTGAGCGCGCCGCGGTCAGGAATGTTCCAAGCTCCTCAGCAAGGCAGATCCCAAGTCCCTCTCCAACGGCAACTGTAGGGCCGCCGTCAGACCTTGAGGTGAAACCGGGTCCTAGCGCCGTTCATGTGATCGTCGTCGGGTTCATAAGCGGCAACGCTCCGGTCTACGCGCGGCAGATTCAGGTCATCGCACGTGATGCCGTGAGTCGCACGATCGAGGTGGGAACCTCGGACGACCCAGCGCCGCACGTCGGCCCATTTTCCTCTTTCTACTTCACGTTCACAAAGTCGCTCCCGCCTGCGAAGGAACCCTACGCCATCGAAGCAATCTCGCTCAGCTTAAAGTTGTCGAGCAGTTCAAAGCTTCTGATCGCGCCAGTACCTCAGGACGCAGGACAAGGTAACGCTCTCTACATTGCGACGCAGTCGTGGGGAGGAGGAAGCCGTCCTGGCCAGGTTTTCCGCCGCGGTTTCAATCGGCAGGGCTGGCTGGTCTTCACTTCGCTGGACGGTAAGAGACGATTGCCCCCCGAGGAGGGTCTCGTACCCCTCGTTATTGACCCGGAGATTGCTCAACTTCGGAGTCTCTTTTACGGTCGTAGAGCTGTCGCTCCCGGGTTTTCCTTCACTTGCTACAACGCCAAGGATGAGAGCGCGAGCGCGGAGCTTCTTCCTGGCCACCATGTCCGTGTCGATGGAATTTCGCGTGCGGCGCATGCGCTGCAATGGTTACCGAACGATCCGCGGGAAATCGGTTATAGTTACCCTTGCGCGGGGCCATGCTCAGCGAACAAGGGTGTCTTTGTCGATAGCCCCATTGTTACCGATTTTAGGTTCTCTCCGTCAGACGTCAAGATTATTCAACCAGGCTCCATAACGCGGCACTGGATCTTCACTGGGAACTGCATCGGCGGATTTGCGCTGTTCCAGAGTGGTGAGCAGATGACGTCCTTTCTGCGGCCGGACTGACCCTCGGAACCCAAGGCGCAAGGCGTTACATCCGGTAGGAAGCCCATGACCGCAGCCGGCCTCTGGCTCAAAGCGTTCCCGCAATGCGCGATCGCGCCGCGGCTGAGCTTCATCGCTAAATTCACGCGACGCGTAATGCGCCGTAATCGCCTGTAGCATAAGGCTTCGCGGGGCACCGGTCTATGCAATGGGTATGCCGCTGGGATGCAGACGACTTGCACCAATTAACGGGCCACTCGGAGACTTCCGCGTCTTTCGACGACAACCCAACAGCGGACCGTGCGCTCGTGCGAGGGAAGCCTTACGGTGGCGTCCCGGGCGGTTGATATTCTGAAACAAGCCCGTGTCTGAAACGAACGCTCGAACTAAACGGTGGTAGAACTGGGAGATAGGGCCAAAAGTCGAGCTGGTTCATCTCTTCCACGGTCCCAAAGAGAGACGGGAAGCCAAGGATGTGCGCGACCGTCAGCCTTGGCATCCCCTTTACGATTGCAGTCGACTCCAGCTCATGTGTCGGAGCGTGAATCCAAAGAACACGATGCACTTCCCAAAAGTCGGCCAGCCAGAGATGCGGGTTTACGCAGGGCGCGTGAAAACTCTCTGAGGTAAATTTGATCTCGAGTGGCGCCACCGCGACGAAGTTATAGTCGTAATTTATTCGGCTGGCTACCGGGCCGCCAATCTTCCAACCGCGGGTTGGGCCGACCGGCCGATCTATCGCCGAAACGACTAGCGATGGCTCGTTGCCAAGGTACGCTTGCGTGATTGGCCCCTGAGGAATCGGTGGCACCATCGGATTGTAGAGTTTCTTGCTTTGGATCTCTTTGATAACTGCATCGCGAGCTTGCTCTTTCGCCTCGGCATCTGGATCATCGCAATCGATGGAGAGAGGACCGAACCCCTGTACCGTCCGTCCAACGTATTCGGCACGAATTGCTCGAAGGTGTTCATCGAGGTCCGACTTTGGATTAAACGTTGGGATTGAGATGACTGCGTTTATCTTAGGTAACGCCTCAAATCCGCCATCGAGAGACCGAGCGACGCGACCATCGTCAAGAACCGTCAAGCTGTAGATACCCCAGGGCAGATCGTCCGGAATTGGCACGGCCACGGCAGCCGTTGACCGATCGTAAGCTCCGACCGTCCTAATGTCACCGTTATCAGCAGCCGCAAGAGTGCGCGTGGTGTGGGGTTGACAGAAATGCATGCATGTAAGTTTCGCAATCACGTGCCGAGTGTCTATCGTGAACGGGTGCGTCTGGAAATTCACGAACCACAATCCTAGAACACGGCCACGTGGATCGTTCGCCGCATTAGCAATGCCGAAACTGGAGGTAAATATGCGGTCGATCGTCACGTCTTCCGCATAAGCGGAAGGTGTCGCGCAAACCGAGATGGTGAGTGCTAGCACAGTAGGGACGAGCCGCATCCAACGCGTCCGGCAGATTTGATTCTTCATTCGGGCTGCACAGGTACGTCCTAGCAAGTTTATTCCGCGGCGTGCCACTTCACTTAGGTCGCCGGAAGGGTCGGCTATGGTGCGAGAGTCGTTAGCCATAGCTTTCCTAACTCCGAAGGCAACCCGAACCTAATCGCAGACAACACCTCCTCTGCAAAAGATGAGTCGGTAAGTCGGCGCAAGATGATCAGCTCGAGCGCAACGAAGCCTAGACAAACGGTGAAAGCATCGCTCACCACCCTATTTTCAGCCGAGCCCCAAAGCGTGGAAAACGTTTGAAGCAAGGCTGGGTCAGTCGAGACCTGGCAGCGGCTAGTGTCTTCGCGCATCTCCATGTCAATGCGAAACAGCTCCATTGTTGCGTTGGGACTGCCATCGTCGCTTCGATCAAGCATGCTCCCGCAAGCAAAATAGGCCTCGAGGCGCGTAACCATCTGCGGCTTTTTCTCGGACGTCATCCTTCGACAAACCTAGCATGAACCAGCGTTTGAAAACTCGAAAAGAACCAAATCGTACCGTCTCTCGCAAAGCCTATTTCCCCATGCGATCGAATCCCTAGAAGCGCGGGGCCACACGCGACGCGCTCGTCAGGTGTAACGTGGCAGAGTGAGCGGGCCGCCCAAACCCAGACGTCACCGTTCGGCGCAATGCTGAAGGACAGGTCACGAGGCATGGTCCCGTTCCACGCGGAGAAGCTTAGTAGCTGGAGTTCGTGTGATGTGCCGTCGGCGCGATGATGGACGATACCATAGGCATCCCGCGACCAAGCGCAAGTTGCGCCTACGAACGGGCGAAGCCGAAGGGTACCGGTCTCAATCTCGAACGTTTGAGTCATTGATCGCGCGAACATCGAGTCGCATTCAAAGCTTTCCCAAACTCCCGCAGGCAAAGAAACAGGCACGAACTGCTTGTCTCCGGATCGAAGCGCAAATAGGAAGGGTGAGCCTTGAGGAGCGTCGCCATAATGACGCCGAAGCCAAAATGTCCCTTCGCGGTCGATCCAAAACGCGTAGAAGGCGTCTGGCGAAGTGATGCTGTCGCTTGCGGGTACGTCGTAAGAGTCCGAACTGACTCGGTTCCTCTTCCAAACCCCAAAGCTGCACCGCTTCGCTAACTCCAGAGCGCCTGTTTTAGTGGCTGTGGTCAAAGGTGAACGGGCTGATCGAAACCCGTTAGTTCAACGAAGCCTCGTCCATGAGAGCGCTCGGGTTCCGGTATACTTTCGACCGAGATGGCCCCGTTATAAACCGAAGTAGAAAAGTCAGGACTAGCAATTTCTTGATCCTGCACCATAGGATAGACTTCTAGGTCGAGGGCCGCCTTCGGCACGACGATTTCCCATAACGACGGATAGCGATGGCTCGTCCCACTGCTCACCTCGTGAGTCCGAGCACGATTGTCCACGAAAAAGTCCGATAATCCGAGTCTGTCTACGGAGCCGTTCTTTGCCACCAAGAAGCCGCTCGATGCTCGTGAGACTGAACCATTCGCGTTTCGAAGAACGCTTAGAAACAGCTCGCGACCATCCTCAAACTGAATCGCGAAGCGGCTCCAGCCCACCACTCCGCGGAGACCCTGGATCAGGACTTGATGATCCAGCCAGCCTTCGCCTGAGACAACACTACGCACGTTGTCTATCCGAATTGACCCTTTAATATCTAGCCTAGTGAACGCATAGTCGCAGCCTGCATCCAGGCGTGTTCTGATGAGCGGCTTCGTAGGTGAGCTGTCAAGGTCAAGTTGCGCTCTTTTGAAAGACACGTGCAGATGCGCAATGTCCGAGCGCAAGCCCACTAAGGCTGAACCGCGAAGCGTCCAGTCGCCTACGTTAAGGGCGAGGCTTTTTGTGGAAGCTCCCGCCAAGCCCAGGGCCGCACGATCGAGCCGCATGTCCGAAATGTTTCGGGTGTTGACTTCGTCTACGATCGCGATCGTGGCCGCAACCTCGGCCGGGGCAGACCAGCGGCTGACACGATCCCTTCCAAATATCGCAAAGCGTACAAACGTCGCCGTGACATCATAGCGGCGCCCGTCTTCGCTCTTGAGTTCCGCCATCATCCGCCACCACTGATCTCGGACATCGCCTGACGCCGCCATCGAGGTCGCGTCGGCTCCCGCAGCACAAATGGGAACTTTCCGATCTCCAACCCCAGCTTCTAACTGCAACGGATCTCCCAGAGCTAGCATCGAGAAGAGGGTGAGCGCCGCAATTCTTGCCTTCACTCTGCTCCTCTCGCAAAACTTGCATCTATGAAGCCGACTTCCCGTGCGGGTAGAATAGCCGACCCGAGCGCTGCCGCCACAAGGAATGCGCCAATCAGAAGCACTGCGCCAACGGAAACATGAAGCCCAATAGCCTGGCCAGCAGAATTTGCTAGTTCAAGCTGGATCGTACCGACCAAGAGACCTAGAATAACGCCAAGCCCAGTGCCCACGGTCGAACGGATAAAGGTCTCGAGCACTGCAATCCGACGAACATCTCCGCATGTAGCGCCGAGATATCGTATAAGCGCAAAGTCTCTTCGGCGCTCGAGAATAAAGGCAGCACCGCTAGTACTCATGCTGATCGCCGCCATGAGGAGGCAGATCATGGCAACGGCCTCCACTAAGCCGTTCATTTCGTCCACGACGCCAACTGCTTGTTGCCGGAGTTCCAGGGTGGTCGAGACTACCGCGGGTAACGAACCAAGTATTCGAATGAGCGTGCTGCGAACCTCAAGAAGGTTTGCGGTTGGATTCGTAAAGACATAAAACGAGTCGACACGATCGTCACGGTAGCGCTGGACTATTAGCTGCCGCGGCCCCGAAATAGTTTCAACACCCTCAGGAGCGGAGGTTCGCCAGCTCCGAAGGCGCAGCTCTACCGAGCCGGTTGGAGAGGGCATCGGGAAAACATCACCGAGGCGCAAACCGAGTCGACGAGCTAGCCGTCTACTCATCGAGACACCAATCGATGAATCACGGCTTTTTCCTAGTTGCTCTCTATTTAGAGCATCCTCACCGCGCAGCTTGATCGTCTCGCCTCTCAGGCTTAGCTCAAGAGCTCTTACTCCGTTGACCCGCGCTACTCCGGGCACGCGCGCGGCTCGTCGTCCTACGGTCGGAGTGAAAATCCCGTCGCCAAGCCGTGCACTTTGGGCTGGCACAATGGCGAGATCGCCAAGGAACGACTGATTTACCCACTCGTTCAGCGCGAAATGAAACGACTCACCGACGATCGTGACCGCAACGACGGCACTTGTTGAAATCGCAAGGGATGTAATGGCGATTCCCACGCGCCGCGGTAGACGTCTAAATGAGGCTAGAGTTACTTGAGCGAGAGAGGAAGCAGCTCCGTATCGAGCTGCGCCCAAGAGACTGATACCTCGAAGAGCTGGGGACACGCAGAGAGCACATACGAACACGAGCGCCGCGACGCAAACATATCCCAGATTTGGCCAGCGCCCGGCTGAAAGTTCGGGAGCTATGACTGAAGCTGCAAAGATCGATAATACAGTCACGAGCCGACGAACGGGCCGAGCCGGATCGCCTTGCAGCTCGGTACCACGCGCCGCCATCGCAGCAGCCGGCCGGATTCTCATGGCTGCAACAGCTGCGGCTCCCGCACTCAGTGCCGCTAGAGCCGTCCCGATTGCAAAGACCGAAAGAACGACGAAACCGTCAAGCTCGACCCTTACGTGCCGCGGCTCAACCATCTGGACAGCGACAACCGAAATCATCGCCTTAGCAAAGGCGACACCGAGAGCATAACCTAAAGTTGATCCGAAAAAGCCGAAGATGGTACCTTCGAGTAGGAAAGTACGAAAGATCTGGCTTTTTGTCGCTCCTAGCGAGCGCAGAATCGCAATGTCCGATGAACGACGCTCGATCGACGTACCGATTCCTTCGTAAACCACGACGATCGCGATAAGAAGTGCAACGGCGCAAAGAAGGAAGAGATCTTGCTCAAGATACTCAAACAGACGTCCGACCGCATCGCGCGAATCATCCGGTGCCACGACTCGTCCTCCAGCGGGCAGCAGTCTCGCGATTCGAGCGCGCACACCATTGATGTCATCGCTGGTAACAACGTCGATCCGATCTAAGACGAAGAAGTGTTGGAACAGCGTTTGGGCGGTGGCAATGTCGACGAAAGCCGTATCGGATTCCGCGCCAACTTCCGATGCCGGGAGGACGGCCGCGACTCGGAGCACGGAAGGTCGATCGTTGACCTGTACGTGTAAGTCGTTGCCGGATTTAAGACCGTGCCGATTCGCGAAGTCAGCAGTAAGTATGACCCCATCGCCGGCCATTGCTAGTTCGGCCGAAGCTAGCGACCCGCTTCGAGAGAAGGTGCTCGGTTCACGATGCGGGATCCCGGAGACGCCGGGCAACGGCTTGAGCAGATCCACTCCGCGCACGCGCAATATCTCCGGGCCTAGGCGACCGCCGGTCACCCCGACGTTTCCGTCCAACACTGGGTACGCTGCCTCGACACCTGGCAGGTAGCGAATCCTCGCAAGGGCTCGCTCGTCGAGAGTCTGACCGATGCCGAATACTTGGAGGTTTACATGTTTGTCAAGCGAGTCGGATTCGAACGCAAATGCCCCTGCGGTAGTCGCGGTAGCAAGTACGACAGCGAGCGTGATCCCGACCGCGACCGCGATCGCGACTACCGTTAGGATAGCCCTAAACGGGTGTGTCCGGATCTCGCCAAAGACCAATGCGTCGAAGAGCATAGAAGCCTAGCATCCGCTCAGTGAACTCTCTTATCCTAGCGTGAAAGCAGCCGAGACCTCCCGATCGCATTCTCGCCGCACCCCGATCGCATGACCCGGCACCGCGCAAAGCCTTACGCCATGGGCGGTTGCGGCGCATTGGCAGTCGCGATGAATTGGCGATGAAGTTCAGCTGACCGACGCGAGCTAAGGGCGTAGCGCAAACCCTTATGCCACGGAACTTTGCGGCGCACCGGATTTCCGGCCGGCGAGGACAAGGGGCGCTGTTTCCGAGGCCTACGCACTTACCCCAGCGTCGGCAGGCGACCGAATAGTGACAGCGTTTGAACTTCTGCCTGGACAGGGCGACACGCTTTGCATCTTCGTTGGAATTGTGCCACAAACGCCCATGGCATAAGGCTTTGCGGCGAGGCCCTGCGATGCTCGATCCGAGCGACGAGCATGCTCGAGATCCGCGATCGTGGAGCTCGACGTACTCGATGCGCGGAGATTTTTGATGCAGCGCAAACACCCGTGACGTAAGGCTTTGCGCGATTCTGGCTGTGCGGCCGGGCGATGGGCAACGGGCTGACGCGGGCGAGCCGGGGGGGCGGGGGTGGCGCGGTTTCGGGCCCCTTCCACTCGGAAAGAGTTGTAGCCTAACGGGATAGGCGATAAGGGGTTTCAAAACGAGCCCCCCCTCGGCGGAGCGGCGTGGCGGTGGGGATCTTGGCCGGCTCGGCGCGTTAGCGATCGCCCGCGATATGCTCGAGCCACCCTCGGCGAGCGGTGTGGGCGATAAGCCGGAGAGTTGGTATATAGGATTCCCGAGGGCTTGACCGGGAAGAAGCGACGTGGTTATTGAGTTACGGACCGGGATGCCCCGTGCCAGACTGGGTCCGCGACGCAGGGCTCGTTACCGCGTCGGGAACGCTTTCCTAGCTTCTATCCTTGCGAGTTCCGCGACCATACTCTCGCCGACGCTCTCGCTCGAAGCAGTGGTGCCGACGCGGACACACACGGTGCAACAGGTCTTGCTCGACGGAAAGTCCGTCGCGTCGGCTGCCGGTGTGAAAGTGACGTACTCCGCTGGACACGAGGAGAACGTCATCCGGCGCGATGAGTCGATTCCCGACGGGACCCGAATCGATGTCCCTTCAAGCGTCGTGGTTATTGTCGTCAGCTCAGATGAAAAGAGCACCGCAACGCTCGAGCCGGGTTCGAGCGTCACGTTCGTCAGCACGGGTTCCGGGGAGCTCGTCGCGAGTGACTCTGGGGAAGTCCTCTTCAGCATCGTACCGAAATCGCTCGACTTTTTCCGCGTTCGATCGAGCGAATCGATAGTCGCCGGCGTTCACGGAACGGTCTTTTCCATCGATCAAACGCAGGGAGCCGTAACCTTCACCTGCACTCGTGGCGCTGTGGACATCACGAAAACGGGCTACCTCCAGATCGGAAAGGAAACGACAGCAGTATCGTTGATCGATGCGCTCACTGCGGACGGACGGTCAGAAGCTACGTATCATCCAACCAAGGTGTGGTATTTAGGAAAGTTTACAGACCTTGCGGTGCTGAAGCGTTCTATCGGGAACAACTCGCGGCCGCCAAAGAGAGTGGTAATGACAATGACATCCGCGCAGCATTACGCAATATCGGCAACGTTCAATTTAACGAAGGCCGGTTCGCCGATGCATTTGAGTCCCAGAATGAGGCGCTTGCCCTGTACCGGCAATCGGGCGATCGCGATGGCGAGGCGGAAGTCCTCAACGACATCAGCCGCGGCTATTTGTCTCGGGACCAATATACGCAAGCGATGCGGGAAGCGGAGGAGGCGCGCGCGATCTTCCGCGACCTGGGCGACCTCGAAGGCCAGGCTCAAAGCGACGTGATCATTGGGACGATCGAAGAGCGTCAAGGCCATCACATCGCCGCCGTGCAATCTCTCGAGAATGCGCTCGCGCTCTTTCGCGCATTTGGTAACCGCGACGGGCAGGCGGGAGCGCTCCGAGGCATCGCCTTCGTTGGCTACATGCGAGGCCGCTACGACGATGCGCTAGCATCCGGAAAGCAGGCGCTTGCGATCTCCCGCGAATTGGATGAGCGCGACGGCGAGGCGCAAGCCCTGGATCAAATAAGTCTCATTCTCCGGCGGCTAGGCGAGTACGACGACGAACTCAAGTTCGCTCAACAAGCGCTCGCGATTTTCCAAGATTTGGGTAACCGCGACGGCGAAGCAAACGCCTTCGATGACATCGGCCGCGCTGAAAAGCGGCTACTCCGGTTCGACGACGCGCTGCGGTCGCACCAGCAGGCAGTCACTCTCTTCCAGGAAGTCGGAGACCGCGATGGTCAAGCCCGAGCTCTCAGAAACATTGGCGACGTCGAAACGGACCAGCTCAGATACGCGGACGCGCTGGCATCGCTAGAAAGCGCTCTCGCGATCTACCGGGACCTGAACGACCTTGACGGCGAGGCGAACGCTCTCTTCAGCATGGGAGAACTTGATATCAAACAGCGACTGTACGCCGACGCCCTGCAGCCATTGAAGCAGGCACTCGATCTGTACCAGCAGCTCGGTAACCAAGGCGATTTAGCCGCAACCCAACAGACAATTGACAGTCTCGAGCACAACACACGCCGACCGGGCTCGCTTGGCGACCAACGGGAAATATTCACACGACCATAGGGGCCAGCGTGACCTGAGGGCATAGTTCACGCTGCTGAAAACTGTGAGGGTTGGGTAGTTTGAAAACGCGCCGCGAATTCCCGCGGCGTGAGATATCCGAGCGCAGAGTGGGGTCGAACCTCGTTGTAGTCCGTGCGCCAAAGGTCTGCCGCAGCTCGAACTTCGGTGATCGAGCGAAAGAGGTGCGGGTTGAGGAGTTCGTCACGGATTCGACCGTTGAGCGATTCGATCTTGGCGTTTTGCGTCGGCTTCCCGGGCCGGATAAAATGCCATTGAAGATTACGATCAGCGCTCCAGCGCAGCATGCGATGACTGCAGAACTCGCGCCGTGGTACGATCGAAACGGGGTGGTTGCCCCCGCTTAGAACGGAGGTGTATCTGACACATCTCCCACGGAGACAACGACCTATGAAACGATTCAGCAAAGCCACGGCCAGACCGTTTGGGTGGCGATCGACGTCGCGAAGGCAACGCACGAGGTCCTGGTCGAGCGTTCAGATGGAGCGCGGAAGTGCATAAGCGTCGCGAATACGCAAGCGGACTTTGAGAAACTAGCGAAGTATCTTGCGACGCTATCGCCTTCATGCGAAGTGGCGCTTGAACCAACGGGTGATTATCACAGGCCGATTGCAAACTTTCTTTTGCGTCGCGGTCACAAAGTGCATTTCGTGTCGTCGATCGCGACAAATCGGACTCGTGAAGCACTCTATAATTCTTGGGATAAGAACGATCCGAAAGACGCTCAGGTCATTCTGCACCTACTTAAAGGCGGCGTGACGCAACATTTCTCGGATCCGCTCGAAGACGGTACACACGACCTTCAAGAACTGCTCGGAACGTATCGCCAAATCGTCGACCGGAAAGTTCGCGTTTACCACACGTTAATGACGCATTTCTTGCCGCTCTACTTCCCTGAAGCTGAGCAATTTATTGCGTCTTCACGATCCGAGTGGTTTCTCGACGTCTTTCATCTTGCTCCATGTCCGTCCGACGTCTTGGCCTACACGAAGGCCGCGTTCTTGAAAAAGACTGTCAAAGGCAACGAGGGTCATCCTACCGTTCGGCGGCGGCTCGTCGGCGAGTACTACGAGACGGCGAAGCAAATCGTCGGAATCCCCGTCCTATCGGGCTCCGTGGCCATGCAGATGTTTCGCCTTGTACTCGAGGAGTATATTCGGCTTGCTAAATTGCGGCGCGGATTGGAGAAGGACATACATAATCGTCTCGCGCTTCATGCTGACTACAAGAGGCTTCGCACGATTCCCGGTATCGGTCCAATTGTGGGCTTGACGATCCTTGCAGAAGGCGGCGATCTACGTCGCTTCAGTCATCACCGAAAGTTTTTGAAGTTCTGCGGCTTCGACCTTTCGACATCGCAGTCGGGCCAACGCCGAGGTGTTCCACAGCTCTCGAAGCGAGGCAATGCGCGACTTCGTTGCGCGTTTTGGATGGCCGGCCGTGTCGCAGTCGCGCAGCGGCGGAACGGCTTCCGTAAAAAGTTCGACGACTACGTTCGCAGCAACCCGAAGGACACAGATCTTAAGCGCAAAGCGTACACCGCCGTTGCTGCAAAAATGGCGCGAGTGGTATACGGCTTGATCAAGACCAACAGCGATTATCGCCATTTTCTACAAGAAGTAGCGTAACGGGAGAATCCCTTCACTCGGTGCCGTCGAGGCAATTTCGACCTCGTAGATAATGCTCGGATCTCCCGCTTGGACAAGAACTCTGTTTTAAGCTCGTTGAAGGCCCGATCGGGACCTTGTGTCATCATGGTAAGAGCTCTTGTTGTCTAAGCCGTCGTTGCAATCGTGGCTGGTCCAAAGTGCGTACAATCCCCGGCGCACAACGATGACTCTTTGTCCCAGAATAGTTGACAACCGCACTTAGCTCGTTGTCGGAACGCAGGGTCTTCGGCAGACCACGCTCGTAGGCGATGTTTTCGAGAACCCGAATCACGTCCGCACCTCCGAACGAGAAGGCCGGCTCGATCGCCAGCGTCTCGCCGGTAAAATCGTCGACAACGTTGAGCAACCGGTACGTCCGGCCGTGCATCAGACGCGCATGCATGAAGTCGAGCGACCAGCGCTCGTTCGGCAGAGTTACGGCCTCAACAGAGTTACCGCGGACATAGCGGACGTGCCGCTTTCGGGTCCGCATGACGTGCAGCCCGAGGGCACGGTAGATGCGGCGAAAGGCCCGTTCGCCGATTGTCCAGCCTTCGCGCCGGATCATGATGATGAGTCGGCGCCAGCCCCAGCGCAGACGCTCTGCGGCAAGAGCCTTGAGTCGCTCGATCAGTTTGGGATCGTCGACGCGGCGATGGCGGTATTGCATCGCTCGCTCGGAGATCCCGATCACGCGGCAGGCCGACCGTTGCGAGATGCCCAGTTCTTTGAGCGCCCTCACCGCGTCTTTGCGCTGCGAGGGCCCCAGCCGTTTTTTTCGATAAGCTCCCGAACAGCGTCAAGCTCGAGTTCCTTGCGAGCGATAATGCGCTTCATCTGCGCGTTCTCGGCCTCGAGCTGCTTCAGCCGAACCAGGTCGCTTGTCTCGAGGCCGGCGTATTTGTCTCGCCAGCCGCGAACGGTGTTGGCATGAACTCCGAGCCGGCGCGCAATCGCGGTCGCGGGCGTACCCCCGTCGATCTCTTTAAGGGCCGCCACGATCTGGGCTTCGGTAAATCGCGACTTCTTCACGGTGAGGTCTCCTTGGGCCAATCGCCCGAGATCTCACAGTTTCAACCTACGACGTTTTCCGCCCTCAGGTCACCGCAGGGACGTTGACGCCGATGACCGGATCGACGATAACGGTTGCCAGCGGCGACCGCGCGTTAAGCGTGGTCTTTCTTCCGACTCACTAATCATCTCGGCGCCGCTCAGGCGGACCGGCCAACTTGGACCTTAATGGTCGTCGCGCGGAGGTGTGCGGATCCACAAGCGCGCGATCCGGTTGGCGGGACCACGAACGATTGTGTAGGGAATCACAGCGAGCACAACTGCGACCACGAAGGTCTCGCCCGGATACACCTTCGCCCCCATTCTTGGCTCGCGCCATTGGCGCATCCATCTACGAACTGCGGTGCACAAGCGATCACACATTAGACGACGCATCCGGCGCGTCCGTGGAAAGAGTCCTGTGGCGGCGGCCCGTTACGTGACCGCTCAGCTTTTTACTTTGGCAAGCGAGAGTATTGGGTTTTAAACATTCCGATTTCTTGAGTCGGCGGCTCGCACTGATGAATTGCGGTAGTTGCGAACACATGATACGTGGTCGACTCGCTGAGATTTGGCAATGAGACGGCGTAGTCAACGCCCGATCGATCTGGTGTTGCAGCCGACTGAGGTAGCGTGGTCGGCAGGGCCGTCGGAATCCCCTCGATACTCGCCGTCGAATCAGCTCGAAGTTCTATCGGCACGCCGGTTGCAAGGCTTCCTGAATACGGGTAGGGTGCGCTAATGACTACACGGCTAACATCGGTCGGAATATTTGTCGCGCTGGGAATCGGGTAAAGCATCTGAATGACCGGATACGGACCTCCCGGACATCCAATGGTCGTCCCTCCGCCTTGCGAGCAACTTGATAACGCGAACGCTGAAGATACAGGAAGGACGAAGAATAAGTCGCGCATTAAACGCCCGCCAGCACTGTCAGTGGAGTGGTTCATTGAGTAGTAAAGTTGTAGGAACCACCGATCGGCACGATGCATGAACCGTTCGCTTGATTCACAAACGATATTTGAAACGTCGTGTTGGCAGTCAGTGACCCATGCGAAACGTAGGTAAGTTTGTCAGCGCCTGAAAATGGCGTCGCAATTGGACTAGGTATTGGGGTCGGAACCGGCGCTTTTAAGTTTCCAAGCGCTTGTGTCGGAAGACCTGATGCTGTAAGCACTACGGCGGCCGAACTGAGCGTGCTGCCGTCGAACACGAAGATGCCGGCTCCATCGGGAATCCCCGTTGCTCCCGGGATCGGGTAAAGAAGCCGCGGACCAACCAGGGCGAGCGCTGGACATGCGTAGCCGCCACCGCTCGTCCCGGAGCAACCGGCTATGAAAGCCAGTAGGACAGAACTCAGCGCGATTTGCTGGGCGCCCATTCCGTGAAGCATTAGTAGTCCTCCGACCATACGACGGGAGTTGCCTCAAGGACGCTCGCTGTGGTCGACATTGGCGTCGCCGTTGGCGATGGAGATGGGACAGGAGTGAACGACGCAGTTGGTCTTGGCGTCGGGCTGCAACAGGCTGGTACTGCGCCGCCGTGTGACTCGCACGCGATGGAGGCTGCGAGTAGCACAATCGCAGCGGCAAAGAGGGTGGAGATCCGCTTCATTATCCGACACATCTGCCACAGCCGTTCAACGACGGGCGATATAGCCCTTTTTAGCCATCTATGAGGCTATGAAAAGGCTAGCCCCAGCCAAGGGACGAACCGCGTGCAGGTGAGTCGTGCAGTGGCGTCCAGGCGGACGGTCGATTTGTCTGCGGTGCAAGACCTTTATCGCCGGGCTTGCTTCTCTGAGGCCGCGGAACTGCTCGAAAGAGCGGAGAGCGACGACGGTGCTGTCGACCCGCGCCAAGCGCTCCTGCGGACGCGAGTCTTCCTCTTTCGCGACCCGGCCCGTGCTCTCGTGTACGCGACAGAGCACTCGAAGGCTTTCACAACAAGATCTTCGCGTGCTGAGGCCACGATGTTGCAGGGTGCGGCGTATGCCCGCCTATCAGACTTTTCCTCTGCGGAGTCTCGGCTCAAGACAGCGTTGTCGTTGTCTTCAGCGGAGCCAGCAATTGCCGGGGAAGTCCGCTACCAGCAGGCATTAGTCGCCTGGATGCGGCGCAAGCTTGACGCGGCCGATCGGATCCTCAAAGGCGCTGACATAAACCAAGCACCTGAGCGCGTTCAGATTCAGCGCTACATCCTACAAGGCGCGGTCTTGGCCTCCCGCGGCGACATGACTCAGCAGGGCGCAGTATTGCTTGAAGCGCTTGCCTTTGTCCAAAACATCCGCGAGCCGAGCGTTCTGCCGTGGGCGTATGCCGTTGCCCAGATCTCTTATCTAGCGCGTGAGTTATACAGCCCGGCTCTCCGCGAGGCCGCGTACTCGGAACTCTCTTCCGTCCCTTGGACTGCTGATCTTGCGGACGTACATTTCACCGCGCTCCGGGCAGTAGGTTGGTGCCACGCTCTGGAGGGCGATTACTTTAACGCCTTCCGCCGATTAAAGGAAGCATCTGTTGTGGCGCCGAGTCCAGCTTGGCGCGTGATGTCTCTTTGCGATCGCAGCTATTTGGCGCAATGCCTCGGTGAGCGCAGGTGGGCAGAACAGGAAAGAAACGACGCACGGGAGTTGGCCTCGGCAGTGGACTGGCGAGTACTCGACGGCGAGGAGCGCTTTGCGCTTTGCTTGCTCGCGGAGCTTTTCGCGGTTCACGACGGACCACTTGCTCTCGCTCAAATAACCGAATATCGCAAGTCCGCGGGCGCGTTCGCTCCGGTTCTAGCCTCAGCAGACGATCGGAGAGTAACTGCTCTTGAGGCTTATTCCCTAGGGATGGTACAACGTGCGTTAGGCGAAGCCGAGGAGGCGACACGGCTGTTAGCACAGTCATATAAGATCTACGATTCCGTGAGATATCGCTGGCGTGCCGGTCGTGCTGCACTAGCGCTTGCCGATATGACCGGCACGAGGGAATGGCGCGAACGAGCCGCTAAGTTGCTAAGTGTTTATCCGCAGAGCTGGCTTGTCAATTCCGCACCCGACCAGAGATTGATTGAACTCCCAGGCGTAGAAACCCTAACGCCCGCGCAGCGGAAGGTATACGACCTACTTGTTCAAGGCCTCTCAACTAGTCAGATCGGGGAGAGGTTGGGGCGCAGCGAGTTCACGGTCAGAAATCATGTGAAGGCCGTTTACAAGGCGCTTAACCTTAAGTCTCGCGCGTCGCTCATTGCACGGGCAACCCAGCGAAATTCCGTGAGACCCGGTAATGAGCGTCTCAGAGCGGGGCATCCAGAGTGACGGCCTAGTCTATTCTCGCGACGCGCACGCGACGCGCAATGCGCCGGAATCTCCCATGGCGCAATGCTTTGCAGCACATGGGTATATGCGGCCGCCATGCGGCGGAGAAGCGACTATAACAATTTCTACTGAGGACGCTGCGCGAGACGTACACCACCCGAAGAAAAAGCGATGTTTTGCGTGACTCAAGAGGGCCTAACTCGATTAACCGGACATCGCTTTCTTCATGCGCAGTTCCGCGAGGGCTTTCTGGGCCTCTTCGCTGAGGTTGGACTTTCCGATCGCGACGGTCACCTTATGAATCTTGCCAGTGAACTTGTTATCGCCCACTTTGTAGTCATCGCTGACACACGTGTACATGTTTTCGCCGACGTCCGTCGTTTCGGCACCAAAGGCGAAAGGCTGCGTGTGCTCGATCCGCCCTGAGGCTACCTCCTGATCGTTCACGAAGAGAACACCGTTGCCACCGGCGCCTAGACCGCCGTCGTAGGCAAACTCGAAGCGTAGCGCGACCCTGCCGGTTGGCAGAGGATTGGGACCGATGATCTTGTAAGTTTCGCGAGCGAGAAAGTTCCAGGCGAACCGCGGTGCGCCATCCTTGACGTAAAGACTCCAGCCGCCCATATCGCCGCCTTGGGCAATGACTACGCCTTCTGCGCCAGCCGCCGGAACCTCGATGTCGGCCCTTACTACGAAAGAGCGGTTCTTGACGTTGATAAAGCCGTTTTCCGGGATGCCCTTCATCCCCTCATAGACGGTCATCTCAGTGCGACCTTCCATCAAGTCGGGACGGCCCGCTAGGGCGGCGTTGAAGCGCTCCCAAGCACGGTCATCAAGCGGAAGCACATTGTACTTGACCGCCTCTTCGAGGAAGACTCCTTTGAGCTTCGACAGCTTGTCGGGATAATTCGCGGCTAGATCGTGGGCGCAACTGAAGTCTTCCTCCACATTGTATAGCTCCCACTTGTCGTTCTCGAGTGTTGCCCGTGCCTTGGGCTCCCACGGTGGGCGATGGACCGTCGTAGCGAACCAGCCGTCCTGATAGATGCCCCTGTTGCCTGCCATCTCGAAGTATTGCGTTACGTGGCGCGACTTGGCGTCGGGGTCATCCAACGTGTAGAGCGCGCTTACGCCTTCAAATGGTTTCTGTCGAACGCCGTACACGACGCCCGGCTCGGGGATACCCGCTGCCTCCAAGACCGTGGGTGCGATGTCGATGATGTGCATCCACTGCGTGCGAAGGCCACCCTTCTCTGCGACGCCCTTCGGCCAGTGGACAACCATCGGTTGGCAAACGCCGCCGTACGAGGCCACCTGGTGACCCCACCCAAACGGCGTCGCTCCGGCAAAAGCCCAACCATTGTTGTACAGGATATGCGATTTGGGGCCGCCGATCTCGTCGAAGTTCTTCAGCGCCACGTCCAGGGGTTCGGGCATCCCGTTGAACACGGACAACTCATTGAACGCCCCGTTAAGACCGCCTTGAAAAACTGATCCGTTGTCACCGGTGATGTAAAAGATTAGTGTGTTGTCCATCTCGCCGAGGGTTTCGATCTCGTCGATGAATCGACCGATTTCGTAGTCGGTCACCTCGGCAAAGGCCGCATAAATCTCCATATATCGGGCAAACACTTTTTTCTCATCGGCTGTCAAGTCGTCCCATTCTTGAATCCCCGTAGGCTTCGGCGCGAGGTCGGTGCCCGGCGGCACGACTCCGAGCTCGATCTGCCTGGCCAAGGTTTCTCTGCGCACCTGGTCCCAGCCCTGATCGAACTTACCCTTGTACCGGTCGCGCCACGCATCGGGAACCTGGAACGGCCCATGCGTGCCGATTGCTGCGTAGTAGACGAAGAATGGCTTTTCGGGCGCAAGCGAACGCTGCGAACGCAGCCACGTGATCGCCTTATCGGTTATGTCGGTACTCGCGTAGTAATCCGCACCGAAGTGCATATCCAGCCGGGTCATATTGTCGTAAATCACCGGATGAAAAAGGTCAGCCTCGCCGGACATGAAGCCGTAAAACCGCTCAAAGCCGCTATGCACGGGCCACCGGTCGAAAGGCCCAACGGCACTGCCTTCCCACGGTGCCAGCTCGTGACACTTGCCGAACATGGCCGTGTTGTAACCATTGAGGCGCAACATCTGTGGCAACATCGCGACGCTGTCGGGACGGCTGGCGGTGTACCCAGGGAAGCCGGTGGCAATCTCCGAGATGACGCCGAAGTTTGCGGTATGGCTATTGCGACCGGTAAGTAGGGCCGCCCGGGCGGGCGAACACAACGGCGGCACTTTGAGATTGTTGTAGCGTAGGCCGGTCTTGGCAAGGCGGTCCAGCGTCGGCATCTGAATCGGGCCGCCGAATGTCGATATGTCGCCAAAGCCCATGTTGTCGAGTAGGATCACGACGACGTTCGGTGCGCCCTTGGGCGCTTTTACTTCGAATCGAGGCGGAGCGGTAGCGTTCTTCGCATCAAGCTCGGTAATTGGCGGATACTGCGGCGGTGGAACAGGAAGCACCGTGCGGTCCACAGAGGCAGCTCTTCCGTCGCTCCTCTGGCCCTCTGAACGGCTTGTCATGGTTCACTTCCTTCAGTCGGGCTCGACATGACGACTTGTTCGCAACGGATTTGTTTCAAAGGCCGCGTGCTGTGCAGTTGGGCGCGCAACTCGTAGGCGCGGCTCCTCTGAATTTTTAAGCGTTCCCGAGCTCTCCTTCTCGCCCGAAACTGATCGTTCTGATGTGCGCTGGGATGTTAGGCCGCGGGCACTTGTGAGGGTTGAGTAGTTTGGTAATCATTCGCGGCTTCCCGCGGGGTTCGATAGCCGAGTGCTGAGTGCGGCCGCGTTTCGTTATACTCGACCCGCCAACTCTCGGCTGCTGCTCTGGCATGAGCGAGATTGGCGAAGCCGTGGAGGTTGAGAAATTCGTCCCTGATTCGGCCGTTGAGCGCTTCAACCTGAGCATTCTGAGTAGGCTTTCCGGGATCGGAGAACTGAAGAGCGACTTGGTGATCTGCGCTCCACTGCAGCATCGCTCGACTCGTGAACTCGCTTCCTCGATCAAACCGCATCGACGTCGCGAGATCGCGATCGAACGAAATGCTCTCGAATATTCGGATAACGTCGCGGCTCCCAAACGAGAACCCTACTTCGATCGCCAAGCACTCACGCGTGAAGTCGTCGACGACGACCATGGCGCGAATCGGCCGGCCCAGGGCCAACCGGTCGTGAATGAAGTCCACGGACCATCTTTCGTTCGGCCGCGACACCCCGGCAACTGTGTTACCGCGAATGTATCGAACGTGCCGCTTTCGGCGCGGCCGCACCTGAAGGCTAAGCTGCCCGTATACTCGGCGCAAATGCCACCACGACAGCGTAATATCTTTGCGCCGTAGCATAATCATCAAGCGGCGATAGCCAAACCGTGGCCAGCGCTCAGCAAGTTCCTTCACTTGCTCGATGAGCTTTGGATCTTCCGGCGCTCGAAGCGACCGATATTGCGCGGTTCTGCGTGGGCACTTCACAAGTGAGCACGCGCGGCGCTGCGAGAGTCCCTCGGCTTGCAAGGCCTTCACCGCGTCTTTTCGCTGCGAAGGTCCCAACCGTTTTTTGCGACCAGCACTTTCATCGCATCGATCTCAAGCGCTTGACGAGCGATGATCCGCTGCATCTGCGAGTTCTCGGCTTCGAGTTGCTTGAGCCGAACCAGATCGCTTGTCTCAAGGCCACCGTATCGATCGCGCCACATCCGAATCGTATTGGCGTGAACGCCGTGTTTGCGTGCCAGCTCTGTCGCCGGCGTGCCGCCGTCGAGCTCCTTGAGGATCGAGACGATCTGCGCCTCGCTGAAGCGACTTTTCTTCATGGGTGAGTTCCTCGCTGGGCTCTACGCCCGAGAACTCACAGTTCCCGCTGGCCACATTTCCCCAGCGCACATCAGAGCTAGGCCGCGAAAAGTTGACCCCGATTTTTACCGAAATAATGGCTATCATGTTAATGGATGCCTACAGGGGGCTGAAATGCCAATTGCAGTCGCGCGAGCCGGGGTCCCGCTTTACATAAAGAGCCGAATCGTTCCGTTCAGCTTTTGGCCTACCGGTGAGGGCAAGCGAAGGGACTTCTTGCAATCAAGGCTCTACGCTTCAAGCCCTTGGGAAATTATTCGAAATAGCGCGCTTCGCAGATGCAAAGCCACGGATAAGGAACACATTGATGCCCTGATTTCGCAGGGCGAAGACCTTTTTAGGGCTGCGAAGGTTGCCGATGTCAAGGCGTCCCGTCCCTTACTTCTTTATTATGCGTTCTTGCAGCTAGCAAAGGCTTATAGCATCACGCGGGGGACCTTAACTTCTAGTGGTCATGCACGACACGGTTTGAGCGAGGCATTACCGACGAACGGAACAGAATTCGAGGACTCGGTGATGACCCTTCATGAGCATGGATCGAAGACGCCTGGGGACGCGTCATCAAGAACCAGCTCGAAGGTCTACCCGAGTACGAAACCTTCGAGGGCGAGCTTCCTCACTGGTACGACCGGCCGGCGGTTCAGCGCCTCGTTTTCTCGACGACCGCAATCACCGACGTTTTTGAGGAGCAGCAGCTCGGGGCAAAGATTGCGCCCTTTCGCTTCATGCTCTCGTGCAGCGCTACCTCGAGATCGCTGCTGGTCGGACCCGGCACCTCCGGACGACCCACTCCTCCGGAGCCGAGCAGCACGCGGTTCGTGGCGCCGTTTGAAAAGGACCCGGCGCGCTGGACAGATCTATCCTGGAGTGACCTTCACTCAAGACATTCCTACGATGAACGTGAGTATGTGCTGGCGACGATACGGAAGAAGGCGCAGCACTGGCTCGGCCGCGCGTGCGTCGCAAAGCTCTGCACGCCGGACGGAGAGAAGCCAACGGTTGAGACGCGCGGCCTCCTCGTCCCGATGATCGTTCGGGCGACCGAGATCCAGCAGACTGGCAAGGAGACACTTTTTGCAGATGGACCCGAAGACGAGAGCGAGATCGACGCGTCGAGTGCCGACGGCGCGATAGCTGAACTCCTAGGAGAGAAAACGTCGCTCGTCAACCAGCGGTTCGAGCCGCACGATCCCGACGCGGAACTCGAGGAGCTGATCGGCGCGATACTCGCCATCGGGATCAAGCCTGTCGCTTGAAAGGCGAAGGTCAGCCGGCGGAATCTCCAGGTCATCGTTCAGGGGAAACGCGTTCCGCACATGACGACGCAAAGGGACCTGTGGGCCGCGGTGCATTCGCTCGCCCTACGAAGACCGCGATAGATTGTTGTCGAACGCTCGCCAATCATGTGCCGCCGCGAGCTCTGGGCTGCTCTAACCCTAGGCATCTTGGCGGCGACGGTCTCGCTCTCGGTTGCCGCGTCAGGAGAATCGTTTTTCCCGACACCCTCCCCAACCGTGCACCTCTACTCGGCCAAAGGCGTTCTCGTTCGATACGGCGTGGGCGCGGACGCTGGTGGCTTCGAACTAAAGAACGCAGATGGATATCTCATGCAATTCACGGTTGGACGCGATATGAAGGTCGACGGGCGTCGCCTCGGTGTATGTTTTTCAGCCCCGAAATACTGTGACGGATGGCCTCAGCGCATCGTTCTTCGGCGCACCGAGGTCACCGTAACGTACTGGAAAATTTCGCAGGGCGCCTGGCACGGGTACGCGTCCAACCGCATCGATGTGGCGCAGTGACGATCAGATCTAGCGTGTTGATGGCAGTTGTTCTCGCGACGTTGTCGGTCGCTAGCCAGCCTGCAGGGGGCGAACCTAGCTGCCGCGAGTGTGTCGTGCCGGCGTCGGCTCATCTAGAAATACTTAACACCTTCGTTTTTTCGAGCGACCTCCTATCCGCTCCGAGTTTTGTCCTCGATGGATTTGACGGAACAACCGTTTGGTTAGCCTCGGATCGCCAGCAACGCGCCCCCGGCCACGTGATGCGCATCGACCACAACATGAAGCTCTCTCCTGTTGCGCGCGACGTCCTCATTAGCGGTAGCCTTGTTTCCGGATTCGGAATAGCCGCCGCGATCGCCACCTACGACTCCGTGAGAGTGTGGGGAGAGAATAGGCTCAGTTCCGATCTATACGATGTCCCCACTAGGGACAGCGTGGGCAAGGAAACCGGCTTCGACGTGCTAGGGGTCGATCGCGCCGGGACGCTTTGGCTGCGACGCCGATCTGCAGCCGACCCAAAGGACGCGGCCCTTCTTTTTGCACTCCGCTCCGGAGACCAGCAATTCGTTCCGGTCCCATTGCCCGCAGGCCTCCGCGGAAGCTTTGAGTGCGGGACGATGTTCGCGCGGTCGTTGACAACCAACTATGAGATCGCGGGCGGAAACTTTGAGATTCGTCAGACGTCCATCATCCCGTGCGGCTGGTCGACAACGTCTTTTGGAGTTGTACACCAGCAGACCGATGGCACTCCGAGGATGCTACTGCTGATGCCGCAACCCAAAGAATTCTCTAGGATACCTCCGTCTCTGCCGTTCAGCATTGGCCCAAACGGAGACGCCTGGGTCTGGTTTGGATATGCTCTCTGCCATGTCGCGCTTAACGAGCAAGTCGCATGTGCGCCGGTGCACGTCGAAGGCCGCCGAGACGCCGAAATTGATTTCGCACGAGACGGAACGATCTGGTTTTCCACTGGTTATCAGACACTTGTTCACGCCATGTTTGTCCAGGATTGAGGTCATCCGATATGCTGCATAAACCTTGGTGTTACACCTAGGCAGCTTGGCGGCGGCGCCGTCGCTCTCCGTTGCGGCGTGGGACGAATCGGTTTTCCCAACACCGTTCACCACCGCGTATGTCTTCCCGGTCCTGGGCATTCTTGTTAGATACGGCGTGCGTGGCCGCGCTGACGGCTTCGAGATAAGGAGCACAGAATAATTCCTGGCAACGTTTCGACCGTCACCCGAGCCTTTTTGACGACTGCCACACTGGCAACCGCGGTTTCGGTCGGCTTTATGAACTCGAAGCCGACCGAAGCTGGCTCAGGTGAGGTTTCGCTTGCCGTGGCTGGATGCGTCAAGTCCTCTGATCAACCCAAAGGTGACTCCGCGCCAGTGCTTTGCTCGCTGAACTCAAACAGGCTAATAGTCGAGTCCAGTAGCCGTCAGACGGTTGTTACTCGGGCCGATGCGGTCTCTTTCAATCGCGTGTTCGACCTAGGGTCCAAGGCGCAGAATCAGGGAATAGCCCCCGACCTCATGGAGAGGGATCGGGCGCTCTTAATACTCAGCGGAGTGCCGGCGGAAACAATCTCGACCACTTCATCGACCATTCCTCCGGTGCTTACCGTAACGATAAACGACCCGACCGATGCCTCCGTAAAGGCTTTCTTACGGACGATCGGTATTCTTCAAAAGAACAGCGGCTTTGTGAATCCTATAACGGGTTTCGGCATCCGTTATCTTCGAGACTGCAATGCACTTGATGCCCGCGCGAGCCGTGAGGCCTACCTGACTGCAAAGCAGACTGCCTCACACTTGAGCGCCGTGATAGGCTCACGGCTAACCAGACTCATCTTACACGTCCCCTTAGTGAGCTACGACGATATACGCGCCGACGTCAGCTGCGGCTCCGGGCACCTTGTCGGCCTAGCGCTGCCTGGGAGCGAGTTCGGAGATATCGATGTCGCCTCTACTCGGACGGTTGACGCGTTTTTCGATGCTGCACCAGCTCGTCAATCCGAAGTGAAAGCGGACGAGCTTGGAGTCAACGGTATCTCCTGGGTAACCTCTCTTGCCGCACCTCCAGAAAACGCAGTCGCTAGAGCGCACTACGTCGCGTCGTCCTCGTCCCAACAGGTCTTCGCGACGGGCACATCGCTTCGTGAGAATTCCGTCTTACAAGAAGTCGCCATGCCGACATTCGCCTTAAAGCAAGCGATTTGGCGAGCACAAATCGCCGCTTCGGCCCTTGGTTTTCGTACGGTGACCGTCGATGGCCTAATCGCTTACGCCGGCGATGAGACTTTTGCAGATCCGCCACTAACGTTCGAGACAGGTCCGACGCAATCAGTCGGCGTTTTTCTGGGTCTCCTTGCTGATCCTACGCACTCGCCCGCCATGCCCACTCCGACTGCGTATGCAAATTCGGTGTACGAAGCAGGGAGGAATATCGCTCACCAACCTATAGACAAGAGCCTTCCTTTCGTCACGGGAAGCCTCTATGTCGCGAACGCAACGATTAGTGTGCGCGCACCGAGTAGGACAGCTCTCATCCTCTTCCACTTCCATCGCGACGGTAAGGCCTTCACGGACGGAGAGCGTTCGTCTCTCTCGCAAGCCATCTATTTTGACAGCGGCGAGGACTTTGTGCGCGACACGTCGCCCAGTCAACCCTTTGACCTAACAGCCGGCGGCTGGATTCAATTTCCGACGAACGAACGTATCGCTCGTCTCGTAGCAGCGTCACGACGATTCGCCTCCCAGGCTGGCGCGGAATCGACTGCTCTCTATCACGCTACAGCGTACAGCTGCTTGCCGCTCGAAGAACAAGCTATTTCCGCAGCGGCTCTCTCCGCTTACGCGCAAGCAGTTTCGGTATCGGGCGGAGCAGCAAACGCGTTGTACCGCATTCGTTCTATAGGTGTACTTGGGCCGTTCGTACGTCAAGGTGACTGTGGCCACGGCGCACTGAATTTCCCACCCGATTCAGATCCGAGGCGATTTACTCAGCGCCTAGACAACGTGGGCGACCCCACCGTCATCATGGAAGCATCCGTCAGCATAACGGTCGACACGCTGCGACCTAATCGATGAAATTGGCATGGCCGGCCGCATCCCGCCGCATCCCGATCGCATAACACCGCCTCGCGTAAACCCTTATACCACGCGCGAATCCGGCGCATTGCGCGTCGCGATGAATTGGCGATGAAGTTGCGTTGACCGCGACGGATTTTGGGGTGTCGCGCAAATCCTTGTGCCACGGGGTTTTGCGGGGCACGCGATTTTGCCGACCTGGCGGCTGGGGGGCGCTGTTTGGAGGCCTATCTCCCTTACCCATGCCCGTTAGGCTACAACTCCGTGGCAGCGCTTGAATTTCTTGCCCGAACCGCACGGGCAGAGATCGTTGCGTCCTACCTTGTCGGCCGAGCGCACCGGTTTGCGCGGTGAGTCGTCTTCGCGGTTGGTGTGAAGGTCGCGCGGACGCTCGCCGCCCGGCGCCGGGCCGAGTAACTGCGCCGCAAAATTCGGATCGAGCCGCGGCGGAGCGGCGAGGTCCGGCGGCGGAGCGAGCGCGCCGCTGGGAATCGGCTCGAACGTCGGCATCCCGTCGGCAACGCCGTCGAACGCTTCGGACGCGAGCGCGTTCGGATCTTGCGCTTCGACGACGACGTGGAACACCGCCTTGATCGCTTCGTCGGCGATATTGCTCTTGAGGTCCTCGAAGATCTCGTAGGCTTCTTTTTCGTACTCGACGCGCGGGTCTTTTTGCCCGTAGCCGCGCAGACCGATGCCGGTCTTGAGGGCGTCCATCACGTAGAGGTGATCGACCCACAGGCGGTCGATGATCGGCAGCATGATATAGCGCTGTCTCGACCACGCGCATCGATTCCGGCGTCACTCGCGCTTCCTTCGCCTCGTACGCCTCGATCGCCGATCTCAGCCAGCCGCGCGCGCATCGCCTCGCGATCGAGTTTCTCGAGTTCTTCAAGCGCGTAGCTTGTCGGCTTGACCGGAAAAATCAGCTCGAGCTCGTTGAGGATCTCTTGCAGATCCCACTCGCGTGGGATGCACGTTCTCCGGCGCATTCTGATCGACGGCTTCGATCGACTTTGTCGCGCTAGCGTTTGCGAGCATGAAATCGCGCAGCGCTCTCGCCCGTCAAGAATTTTGCGGCGCTCGGCGTAGATCACCTCGCGCTGCTTGTTCATGACGTCGTCGTACTCGAGAACCTGCTTGCGGATCTCGTAGTTGTGGTTCTCGACCTTGCGACTGCGCGCGCTCGATCGAGCTGCGTGATGAGGCTCGCCTCGATCGGCGTCTCGTCGGTGAAACCGACCGCGTCCATGATGCTCTGGATGCGCTCGGCGCCGAACAGCCGCATCAGCTCGTCCTCGAGCGACACGTAGAAGCGCGTGCGACCCGGATCGCCCTGACGTCCGGCGCGGCCGCGCAGCTGGTTGTCGATCCGGCGCGACTCGTGACGCTCGGTGCCGATGATGTGCAGGCCGCCCATCTCGGCGACGCCGTCACCGAGCTTGATGTCGACGCCGCGGCCGGCCATGTTGGTCGCGATCGTCACCGGCGCTGACTTGCCCCGCGTCCTTGATGATCTCGGCTTCTTGCTCGTGGTACTTCGCGTTGAGGACGTTGCACTCGACGCCGCGCCGGCGCAGAATCGTCGCCAGCCGCTCGCTCTTCTCGATCGAGCGCGTGCCGACCAAGACCGGCCGGCCTTTGGCGTGCTCCTCGATGATCTCGTCGACGACCGCCTCGAACTTCGCCGTTCTCGCTCTTGTAGACGATGTCGGCGATGTCGTTGCGCGCCATCGGCGCGGTTGGTCGGAATGACGACGACGTCGAGCCCGTAGATGTCGCGGAATTCGCGCTCCTCGGTCTTCGCCGTACCGGTCATGCCCGCCAGCTTCTTGTAGAGACGGAAGTAGTTCTGGAAGGTGATCGTCGCGAGCGTTTGATCCTCGCTGCGCACCTTGAGGCCTTCTTTGGCCTCGATCGCCTGGTGGATGCCGTCCGAATAGCGCCGCCCGTACATCAAGCGGCCGGTGAACTCATCGACGATGATGACCTCACCTTCCTTGACGATGTACTGCTGGTCGCGGTGAAAGAGATTCCAGGCTTTGAGCGCGGCGTTGAGCTGGTGGGTCAGCTCGAGGTTGCGCTGGTCGTAGAGGTTCGAAACGCCGAGCATCTTCTCGACCTTGGCGACGCCCTTTTCCGGTGATCGGAACGGCGTGCGCTTTCTCGTCGACGGTAAAGTCTTCGTCTTTGATCAGCCGCGGGATGATCTGGGCGAACTTGGCGTAGAGATCGGTCGCGTCTTGACCGTGACCGCTGATGATCAGCGGCGTACGCGCCTCGTCGATGAGGATCGAGTCGACTTCGTCGACGATCGCGAAGTTGAGCTCGCGCTGCACCATGTCTTCGAGACTGCCAGGCCATGTTGTCGCGCAGGTAGTCGAAGCCGACTTCGTTGTTGGTGACGTAGGTGATGTCGCACTCGTAGGCGGCGCGGCGTTGCGCCGGCTCGAGGTCGTGCTGGATCACGCCGACGGTCAGGCCGAGAAACTCGTAGAGCGGCCCCATCCACTCGGCGTCGCGCTTGGCCAGGTAGTCGTTGACGGTGACGAGGTGGACGCCTTTGCCCAGCAGCGCGTTCGCGTAAACAGCGAGGGTCGCGACGAGCGTCTTGCCTTCGCCGGTCTTCATCTCGGCGACTTTGCCCTCGTGGAGCACCTGGCCGCCCATGATCTGGACGTCGAAGTGGCGCATCCCGAGCGCGCGCTTCCCCGCCTCGCGGCAGACCGCGAACGCCTCGGGCAGCATGTCGTCGAGCGCCTCGCCTTGCGCCAGGCGCTCCTTGAACTCGACCGTCTTCGCGCGCAGCTCTTCGTCGGACAGCGCGGCCATCGCCGGTTCGAAGGCGTTGGTCGCAACCACCGTTTTGCGCAACTTCGCGACTTCGCGCTCGTTGCCGTCGAAGAGGGTCTTTAGAAAAGCCATTCGTGCTTGTAACCGCTTCCCGGTTCTGGGAGTTCCGGCCCGCCGGCTTGGCCGGGAGTCCAAGTCCGGGCGCTTCGTCGGGCCGCCGGGCTCGGTCCTGCGCCGCGAGCGACGCTCATACGGGCGTTTTGGCCGGATGGTTCACGATGGAATGAGGTACCCGGCGCAGCAGATCGCGCGCCGTCACGAAGGTAAAGCCGGCCTTCCGGAAGCGCGCGACGATCTCGGGCAGCATCTCGATCGTGGTTAGCCGGCCGCTGTGCAGCAAGATGATATCCGGCGCGGTTGCGTGCTGCTCCACGTGCGCCACCAGCGTTGCGGCGGGTACCGAGCGCCAATCGCCGGGATCGTCGTTCCACAGTACCACGCTGTAGCCGGCCGCCTGGGCGGCGCGTACGGTTGCCTCGGTGAAGCGCCCGTGCGGCGGCCGCATCGAGGCGCGGATCGATGGGTCGCGTACCATCGTCTCGAGCGCGTCGGCACCGCCCTCGAGCTGAAACTGAACCGCGCGGGTGTCGAGCGCCTCGAAGTTCGGCGGATGCGTCAGCGTATGGTTCGCGATCTCGTGCCCCTCGCGCTCGATGCGTTGCGTCAGCAGCGGAAATTGCTCGGCATCGCGTCCGATGAGGAAAAATGTGGCGGGCACGTGCAAGTCGCCCAGTACGTCGAGCAGCAGCGGCGTCTCGACCGGATAAGGGCCGTCGTCGAAGGTGAGTGCGACGAGGCGTGGGCTCCCCGACCGGTCGGCCGGCGGACGGTCGTAGATGAAGCGGTGCACGCGCGCGTCCAAGCTCGAGGAGAGCATTTCGTGCGCGTCGGCCGTACGGTCGATGATCGCCGGAATTACCGGGGCGCGCACGTGCAGTACCAGACGATAGAAGCCATAGCCGGCGAGCGCGATGCCGACGAGCACCGCCGCCAGCCGGAACGCCCTCACTTAACCGCCGACGCCTCGCTCTGCGGCGGGACCGCATAGTCGCGCCCCACGATCACCGTCACATCGGTCGCGGGCTTGGCACCGGCCGGCAACGCGTCGGCCACCACGGATGCCGTCTTCAACGGAATTGCGGTTCGCACGCGCTCGCCCGCGAGCGGCGTCGCGATCGAATGGGTGTGAATTTCGGTGGCATCGTAGCCGAACTTATCGGCGTTGCCGACGCTGGCTACGACGAACCCCTGCTTCTGCAAGAGTGCGGCCATCTTGGCACCCATGCCGCGAATACCGCTGCCGTTGAGCACCACGACGCGAACTTGCGCGGGCGCGATCGCTGCAACGGCCGCCGCGCTCGGCGCGACTTGCGGGATGACGGGCTCGAGAAAGAGTTTCTTTACCAGCGCGTTCTTCGCCGCGTCGTCCGCGATGATCACGTTGCCGCAGCACGCCAGATCCTTGTCGGCAACGTATGGGATCTGTTCGGTCTTCACTTGCGACAAGTCGATCGACTTGAAAGCGTTCGCGATGCTGAGCGCTTCGGCGTTGGAGATGTCGGTATACACGTTTTTCTGCACGACCGCGAGCAGCGCATTGACGTGCATGAGGTCGTTGAACTTGTCGGACTTCAGCTTTTGGATCGTGATGCGAATGACTTGCTGCTGGCGTTTGATACGGCAGGGGTCGCCGCACTCGTCGTGACGGAAGCGCGAATACGAGACCGCCTGCTCGCCGTTCATGTGGTACTTCTTGCCGCCAATGAAGTGGATCGACAGGTGACCCCAGCTGTCGTCGTAGTTCATCGTCTCATCCGGAACGACGTCGATTCCGCCGATCGCATCGATCAACGACTTGGTCGCGTCGATGCGCAGCGTGATAAACCGATCGAAACCGGGAGGCGGAAGACCGAGAAAGTCGGCGACGACTTTCTCGGAACTGTGCGCGGCGACACGGGGGTCTTTCGGTCCGGTGTAGGCCGCGTTGATTTTGTCTTCGTGCCCGTTGGGCATGACGACGTCCATGTCGCGCGGCACGGACAGCACGTTCAGGCGCGGCGTGGGCGACTGAGCGGTGGGGAAGACCATCGAGATCGCCATGATCGTGTCGCTGCGCGCGTTCGTCGAGTACTCGATGTCTTTGTCGTTGTAGTTGTAGTCGATGCCGAGCAGCAGAATGTTGATGCGGTCTTTGTGGAAGTGGGCTTGCGGCGGCTCGATGAAATACGCCGCGATCACGTCTTGCGGCGAACGCTTCTGCATGACCGCCTGCACCGTGACGATGCCGGCCAGCGCTCCCAGGCAGAGCCCCAGCACGAGCACCACGCCGGCTAAGGCGCGGCGCCAACCTCCCGTCGCCGGGCTTTCGGGTGCTAGGTGTTTGCCCATCAGGCGGGTACCGCGGCTTCGCGCAACATTCCGTAGAAGTCGAACGCGGTCGCGCCCATCAGCGTGACCTCGACGAACTCGCCGACTTGCGCCTCGCCGTTAAAAAAGATCCCACCGTCAACGCCCGGCGCTTCGCCCATCGAACGGCCGACAAGCGCTTGCGTCGCACCGAGCGCTTCGCGCAGCGGATCGCCCTTGCGCAGCGCGCGCCGCTCTTCCACCAGCACGCGCAGCGTGCGGCCGACGCGTTTCGCTCGCGCGCGCGCCGAGGCGCGGAGCTGGGCGTCACGCAGCCGAATGAGCCGCTTGCGCTTCTCCCGCTCCGGGACTTGCTCGGCCAGTTCCGCTCCGGGCGTTCCCTCTTCTTGACTGTAGGCGAAGAAGCCGACCCGGTCGAGCTCGGCGCGCTCGATCCAGGCTTCGAGGTACTCGACGTGCTCGGGACGTTCGCCGGGGAAGCCGACGATGAACGTCGAGCGCATCGTGATCTCCGGAATACGGCTGCGGAACTCGTGGAGGATCTCGAGATAGCGCTCCCCGTTCGAGGGCCGGCGCATCGCGCGCAGCACGTCGGGATGGGCGTGCTGCAATGGCATGTCCATGTACTTGCAGACCTTCGGCAAGCGCGCCATCGTCTCGATCAGCTCGTCGTCGACCGTCGCGGGATAAAGGTACAGCAGACGGATCCACTCGAGGCCGTCGATTTCGTGGAGCTCTTCGAGCAGATGGGCAAGACCGCCGCGCCGGGCGCCGCGATCGCGGCCGTACATCGACGTGTCCTGCGCGATGAGGATCAATTCGCGCGCGCCGCCTTGGACGAGCGCCGTCGCCTCCTTGACGAGCGACTCGGTACTGCGGCTGCGGAAATTCCCGCGCAACTTCGGAATGATGCAGAACGTGCAAGGATGGTCGCAGCCTTCGGCAACCTTGAGATACGCCGTGGCCCGCGGCGTCGTGATGAGCCGCGGCAAAAAATCGTGTTCGGGTTCGGCTTCGAAGCCCAAGCGTACCGGCGCCAGGCCGCGCTTCGCTTCGTCCAGCACTTCGGCGATCGAAGCGTAGGCGCCGGTCCCGACGATGCCGTCGATCTCGGGCACGAGGGCGCGTAGCTCCTCACCGTAGCGCTGCGCCAGGCAGCCCGCCACGATCAGCTGCTGACCGGGGCGTTTGGCGTCGGCGTGCGCGAGGATCGTCTCGGTCGATTCCGCTTTGGCCGGGTCGATGAAAGCGCAGGTGTTGATCACGACCGCGTCCGCGTCGGCGGGCTCGGCGACCAAGTCCCAACCGGACAAGCCCAGCTTGCCGAGCATGACTTCCGAGTCGACCAAATTCTTCGCGCAGCCGAGACTCACGAACGCGACGCGCGATGCGGTTTTTTCCAAGATGCTCCGTCTACCGGTAGTTGATGAACTGCAGCGGCAGTTCGTAGTCGAGCGAACGCAGCAGCTGTTGTACTTTCTGCAGATCGTCCCGGCTCTTGCCCGAGACCCGGATCTGCTCGTCTTGATACTGCGTCTGGACCTTGAGTTTCGAAGCTTTGATGGCCTCGATGAGCGGCTTGATCTTGTCCTTAGGAATGCCGCTGCGAACGGTAATCGTCTGCCGGAACGACTGTTGCGTGGCCGGTTCGACTTTTCCGTATTCGAAGGCCTTTAGCGAAATTCCGCGCTTGGTCGCTTTGCTCTGGAGGACGTCGATCACGTTCTTGAGCTTGAGTTCGTCGTCGCTGAGGATCGTGATCGTCGTCGCCGTGTTCTCGATTTCGGTCTTGGAATTCTTGAAATCGAAGCGGCCCGCGATCTCTTTGCGGGCCTGGTTGAGCGCGTTGTCCAGTTCTTGCGCGTCGACGCGGGAGACCACGTCGAAGGATGAATCCGCCATTTACTCCTCGGCTAGGGTGTACGTCTTCTCCACGACTTCACCGCTGGAGCCCATCTTCCCGAGGTCCTTCCCGTTCACAACGAGCCCGACGCCCCCGGCGTTCCCGGTGCGGATGTAGGCGCTGTGGCCGCGGAACGACTTGATCGTCCCGGCCGGGTAGATGCCTTCCATCCGGCGGTGTCCGTCGACGTCGACCCGCACCCACGCACGGTCGGTTATGGAGACTTCCAAGGAAGCGGCAGCCGCGCTAGGGCTCGGGGCCGGACTCGGCGTCGAGACGAGATCGCCCACGCTCGCCGCCGGCGAGGCGGCGGCGCTGCCCGCGTTCGCGCCGCCGGCGGAGACGGCCGCACTGGTCTCGGGCGAGGCTGAGCCGGCGTCGGCCCCGGGGGAGACCGCCGCCGCGGCTCCCGGCTCCGGCGAGGAGGGTTCGGCCGAGCCGCCCGCCTCCGAGACCGCCGTGGCGCTCCCGGAGGTTTGCAGCTGGTAGTAGCTATACCCAACGAAGCAGAGCAAGACGACGGCCGCCGCCGCCGCGATCCAGATCCAGATCGAGGGTCCGCGCCGGCGCGCCGGGGCGACGCGGACGGGCCCGTCGGCTTCCCGCTCGGCCGCCTCCATGTCGTCGTTATAGGCCTCGACGGCCGCCTCGGGGTCGAGCCCTAAGAAGCGCGCGTACGTTCGAATGAAGCCCCGAACGTAGACCGGGGCGGCGATTGCCGCCCAGTCTTCTTCTTCGATGCTTTGGAGGTACACCGACCGGATGTGAATCTGGTCGGACACGTCCGCTAGCGCTAAATGCCTCGCTTCGCGGGCAGCGCGAAACTCATCCCCGAGCCCAGGCATGCGCTTTGTGTTTGCGCCGTTGCCGGGTTATCCTGTAGTGTAGCCTGGATGTCCGTGAAGGTACGCGTCGTCGCGGCGATGAGCGGCGGAGTCGATTCGGCCGTCGCCGCCGCCCTCTTGGCCGAGCGGGGATTCGACGTCGTCGGCGTCACGATGAAGATGTACGCGCCCACGCGCGGCCGGCACGCGAAATCGTGTTGCGGTGCCGAGGACTTCGACGACGCGCGGCGTTGCGCGGCAATCATCGGGATTCCGCACTACGTCCTCGACTTCGAGGAGACGTTCCGGCGCGGCGTGATCGAGCGTTTCGTTGCCGACTATCGCAGCGGCAGGACGCCGAACCCCTGCGTCGCCTGCAACAACTTCGTCAAGCTCGGGACGCTGGGCCGCTACGCCGAGCGCTTGGGGGCGCGCTACGTCGCAACCGGGCACTACGCGCGTCTCGAACACACTGCCGGCGGGCCGCATCTTTTTCGCGCCGATCCGCTCAAAGATCAGTCCTACGCGCTCGCGCAACTGACGCCGGCGCAGCTCGACGGCTTGCTGCTCCCGCTCGGCACGCTCGACAAAGCGCAGACGCGCGCCGAAGCGGCGCGCTTTGGGCTCCCGGTCGAAGCGAAGCCGGATTCGCAGGACATCTGCTTCGTCGAGGGCGGCGACTATCGCAGCGTGCTCGAGCGCGCCGCGCCGCTCGACGAGCCGGCCGGCGCGATCGTTACGACGCGGGGCGAGCCGATCGGGGCGCACGCCGGCATCTCGCACTACACGGTCGGACAGCGTCGGGGCCTGCCGGCAACGAACTTCAACGACGGTCCGCGCTACGTGACGCGGATCGATTCCACCACCGGAACGATCGTCATCGGCCGCGAGGAAGAGCTCTACGCGAACGCGCTACGGGCCGACGAGTTGAACTTGATCCGGCCCGAGCGCTTCGCGGGCGGAGGCGTACGCGTCCAAGCGATGACGCGCTATCGCGCGCCGCTCAACTTCGCGCGCGCCTCGATCGAACCGGGCGGAACCATACGGCTCGACTTCGAGCAGCCCGAGCGCGCGATCGCGCCCGGGCAGCTCGTCGCGCTTTACGATGAAGACGGCGGCGAAGTTCTCGGTGCGGCCACGATCCGGGAGGCGCTCTAGTTGGAGATTCCGCGGAACCATTTCAAGGCGGCACTCCGCGAAGGCCGCTCGCAGCTCGGCATTTGGAATTCGCTGTGCAGCAACTTTTCGACGGAGGTTATCGCCGGCGCCGGCTTCGACTGCATCGTCATCGACATGGAGCACGCCCCGAGCGAGGTCTTTGGGGTCATGTCGCAGCTTCAGGCGATCGCGCCGTATGAAGGCGTCTCGGCAATCGTACGGCCGCCCTGGAACGATCCGGTCATCATCAAGCGCGTGCTCGACGTCGGCGCGCAGACGCTGCTGATCCCCTACGTGCAGAACGTCGAGGAAGCGAAGCGCGCCGTCGCGGCGACGCGCTATCCGCCGGGCGGCTTTCGCGGCGTCGCCGTCGCGACGCGCGCCAACCGGTGGGGCCGCGTGAAGGACTACTTCAAGAAGGTCGACGACGAATTGTGCGTCATCGTGCAACTCGAGACGACCGTCGCGCTCGAGCACCTTGAGGAGATCGCCGCGCTCGACGGGATCGACTGCATCTTCATCGGGCCGTCCGACTTGTCGGCTTCGCTCGGACACCTCGGCAACGCTCAGGCCCCCGAGGTCGTTGCGGCCATCGACGCGGCCTTTGAACGGGTCAAGCGCGCCGGCAAAGCTGCGGGCATCCTGATGACCGTCGAGTCCGAAGCGAAGCGGTATCTCGAGGAAGGCGTCCAATTCGTGGCAGTCGGCTCCGACGTCGGACTGCTCGCACGCGGCAGCGAGCGGCTCGCCGCGACGTTCAAGCCGGCCTAACCGCACCCTCGCCATCGCCGGCGCCCGCGCGCCGCAGGAGTAACTCGTACGTGGCTTCCGTGAAGATCGTCGACGACCGTTTGGAAATCAACCTGTCGCTGACCGACCAGCTGCTGGCCTTTCACGGCTCGTTCCGCATCCCGCTCGAGCACGTAACGAACGCCTACGTGAGCGATTACGAGGATCTCGAGCTGCAGTATAAACTGCAGGGAACGAATTTCGGCTTTCTCAAAGCGGCCGGCGTGTTCGCGAACGAGTCCGGTCTGATTTTCGCCGACGTCAGCGGACAGGGTGACTGCCTGGTGATCGAAACGCGAGGCGAACGCTTTCCCCGGATCGCCGTCGAGCTTCCGTCCGGCCAAGATCCCAACGAACTCGCGCACGAGATCGTCCGGCGCATTCCGGACGGCGGTCCCGTCGAGACCTGATCCTAGGACGCGAGGCTCGCGAAGAGCTCGCGCAACTCCGCCTTGGTCTCGAAGCCGATACCGGGTACGCCGGGCGGCGCGACGCGTCCGTTTTCCGGCGAAACGCCGTCCGGTAACCCGCCGAACGGCCGGAACGAAAGCGGGTTCATTTCGCAGCCGCCGAGGCTGAGCGCGGCGACGAGATGCAGCGTGAACAAGTGTCCGCCGTGCGGCCAGAAGGCACTGCGCGGCCAACCGCGCGCGAGCATCGCGTCGAGGATGCGCAGGAAGCCCGTCACGCCGTAACAGTGCACCGGATCGAACTGGAGGATGTCGCGCTCGCGCCGTAGGCCGCCGTGCGCGTCGAGCAATTTCGCCTCGTCGTCTGAGAAGAGCGCCTCGCCTGCCGCGAGCGCGCCGGCGTAGATTCGGGCGACCGCCGCAAGCGCTTCGAAATCGAGCGGATTGCAAACGTCTTCGAACCACCACAGACCGAACGGCTCGAGCGCCCGCGCGGCTTCGACGCCGCGCAGCGCGTCGTACTGGTTCATCGCATCGACCGCGAGCCGTCCGCTCGCCGCAAGCTGCGACTTCGCGATCTCGATTCGCTGCAGATCCTGCCCGAGCGGCGCCGCGCCGATCTTGATCTTGACGTCCGCATAACCGAGGGCCACGAGGGCGCGGACTTCCTCGGCCAAGCGCGCCGCATCGTCAGCGGGATACAAATATCCGCCGCTAGCGTAAACCGGAACGGGAGCCGTCACCGGTTCTCGCTGCAGCGCAGCGGCGAGAAAGCGGAACAGCGGCACGCCGGCGATCTTGGCCGCGGCGTCCCAGACGGCCATGTCGAGCGTCCCAACCGCGACGCACCGCTCGCCGTGGCCGCCGGGCTTCTCGCCCTTCATCATGACGCTCCAGGCTTTGAACGGACCGACGTTCGCCCCGTCCTCGCTCGCGATGTCCGCATCCGATGCGCGCATCAGCCGCGGCGCAAAGCGTTCGCGGATGAGTCCGCTCTGCGCGAACCGGCCGATCGACGAAAACCCGTAACCCACAACGGGCTTCCCGTCGCGCACGACATCGGTCCGCAGCGCCACGATGCTCGTGTCGAGCCCGCCCGACGGCACCGACGGATCGCTGTAGCGCGAGACCGGGACCGCCATCTCCCGGAACTCAACGAATCGCATCGAGGTTAAGAGCCCTTTCGCTTTGCCCCGACCGCGTGATACGAACCTTGCGCGAGCGAGTGAGGCAGAATTGAAGTTCCGAGACGTTCGCAAGCTTCTCCGAAAGGACGGCTGGCAACTCGTTAACCAAGAGGGGAGTCAACAACGATATAAACATCCGACGAAGGCCGGACGCGTAACAGTAGCCGGCGCCGACGCTGAAGGCAGGGCTTCACTTTTGAAATATTCGATCGTCCTGGAACGAGCCTCGGACGGGGGCTACGGGGCATACTTGCCCGACTTACCCGGCGTCGGTGTAGTCGCGAAAACGGCAAGCCTAGCCCTCGAGTCCGCCGGCAAAGCCGCGGCTATGCATCTCGAAGGGTTGGCTGCCGACGGTGAGCCGCCGCCGGCCGCTCGCCGCCCAGCGTCCGATGCCGTCGTCGAATTATCGATCGATCGCGCCTCAGGGCGGGTCGCATACGCGGTGAAGATCAATCAAGACGGCGTCCCCGAGCCGAAGGGGCTATCTTGAGGTATCCCGTTATCGTCGAGCAGGGCGAGCACAACTTTTCAGCTTACGCCCCCGATCTGCCGGGCTGCGTCGCGACCGGTGCGACGGTTGACGAAACGCGACGCAACATCGAGGAAGCTATCGCGTTTCACCTCGACGGGATGCGCGAAGATGCCCTGCCGATCCCGGCGCCATCGACGGTCGCGTTCGCCGACGTTTAGTCGTCGCGCAGGAGCAGCTCGTATCCGACGTGCTCCTCATCGGTTCCGTCCGGCCAACTGTACGGCTTCGTCTCGGTCCAGGTGAAGCCGCAGCGCACGATCGCTCGCCGCGACGGCTCGTTCGAAGCGCGGTGACCGACGACCGCGCGAAAAAACTTCGGCCGCGCCCGCGCCCACGCTAAACGCGCTTCATATAGGCGCGCGACAAGACCACGCCCGCGATAGGCGGGCAGGATGTACGACATGCCGAGCGAGGCGGTGCGCCCCGTCGGATCGTTACGATCGACGAAGACGCCGCTGATGCCGACAAGCTGCTCGCCGTCGAACAGACCGAAGAGCTGATGTTTCTCGTCGCCGGCGGCGAGCTGCATCCAATGCTCGTCGCCGTGCCCGGTTTCGTCGCCGAGCGCGCTAAAGAAACGGCCGGGCTCGGTGCGCAGCGCGTGCAAACGCAGTTCGCGCAGTCGCAGCCAATCCTCGCGCTGCAGCTCGCGGAGCGCGATCGGTGCCGGGGAAACGGCGCTAGGCGTCCGTTATGGCGGACAGATCGATCGCGAGCGCTTCGGGGCGCTCGCCACGCTCGTAAGTGCGGCGCGAACGCGGCTCGATGGCAATCGCGTAGCGGGCGCCCTCCTCGACGTAGCGGTCGATCTTCTTCTTGAGCTTGACCCAGTTGTCCGTATAGCACGCGACCTCGATGACGACGTCGGGCATCATACGCCGGAATCCGGTGCCCGCCATCACCCAGGGGACGCGCTCGGCCCCCACCCACGACGCTTCGGGGCAAAACAGGGCGCCACGGGCCGAGCGGAAGCCCATCGAAGAATCGAACGCTTGCCCGCCCGCCAACTTAGCGAAGGCCTCGAGCTGCTTGAACGCCGGGCCGCGCCGGCCGAGCGGGCTGGAGGTCGGGCTGACGATCAGCGCCCCGTAGTCGTCGCACTCGAATTTCCAGCCGGGATTCTGCGCCGAGAGGCGCAGCAACTCGGGATCCGGTGGCGCTTCAGTGGGGAAACCGGTTACCGCCGCCAAGGAAAACCTCCGCCAGGGGGAGTGACTCTGCGCACATAATAGCACGCGCGCCTCGCGGTCCTCAACTAACTGGGGACTATACCCCCCTAACTGGCCGTCGCGAGCGCCATTTCCGGCCGCAAATTCCAGTACGTATCGCGGATGACCGGCCGGAAACCGGCTCCGATCACAAGTTCCTCGAGCTGCTTGCGGGTCGCCTCATTCGTCGAGCCCGCGTCGTGGACGACGCGCTCCTCGAGGATGGTCCCGCCCATATCGTCGCAGCCGTAAAAGAGGGCGAGCTGCCCCATCTTGAGGCCCGGCGTGAGCCACGAGGCCTGCAGGTGCGGGACGTTATCGAGGTAGAGCCGCGAGATGGCGAGCACGCGCAGGTACTCGAGCCCCGTCGATTCCTTGCCGCGCAGCGGCGTTTTGAACGGGACGTAATACCACGGGATGAAGGCGGTGAAGCCGCCGGTCTCGTCTTGCAGGCTGCGCACCGCTTCCAGATGCGCTATGCGTTCGGCGCGAGTTTCGATCGAGCCGAACATCATCGTCGCGGTCGTCGGCATGCCGAGATGCTGCGCCTCGCGCATGACGCCGAGCCACGCGTCGGGCTTGACTTTCCGCGCGCTGATTCGCTTGCGCACCCGTTCGACCAGAATCTCCGCGCCCGCACCCGGCAGCGATTTCAAGCCCGCACTCTTGAGGCGCGCCAACACGTCGTGCGTGGGCATGCGCTCGACATCCGCCAGGCCGACGATCTCCGAAACGGAGAGGGAGTGGATGTCGACGTCGGGGTACTCCGTGCGAACGCGCGCGAAGAGCCGTTCGAACCAATCGAGCCGCAGCTCGGGATTGACGCCACCCTGAATCATGATTTGGGTCGCACCCTGATCGGCCGCCCAGCGCACGCGGCCCAGCACGTCGTCGTGCGACATCGTGTAGCCCTCGCCGTGCTTTTCGGGACGGAAGAACGCGCAGAAAGTGCAGTGCACGTTGCAGACGTTCGTGTAGTTGATCGTCGTGTCGATGACGTAGGTGACGTCGTTCGACGGATACAGCGCCATGCGGCGATGGTGTGCCGCCGCGCCGAGATCGTGGAGCGAAGCGTTCTCGTAAAGGTCGACGCCCTCGTCGTAACTCAGCCGGCCGCCGTTTGCGGCGCGCTCGAGGAGCTCAGTTAGCGGCAACGAGCACCTCGCCGGGTTTCCAGTCGTAGGCGAACTCGTCGTACGTCGAGTTGCGGCGCACCGCGACGTAGCCGGCCTCCTCGATGAGGCGGCGGAACTCGCGATCGTCGACGTACTGACCCGACTGCGTCCCGGCGCTGTGATAGATGCGCTCCTCGTCGGTCGAACCGTGCGTGCCGTCCATGTCGTCGGCGCCGAACTGCAGGGCGACCTGACACACCTTGAGGCCCTGAATCATCCAGTAGGCCTTGATGTGATCGAAGTTGTTGAGCAGCAGCCGCGCCGCGGCGAACATGCGGATGTCGTCGAGGCCGGTCGTCCACCCATAGTGCGACAGCTCGTTGCCGTCGGGATGGAACGCCAGCGGGATGAAGGCGTTGAAGCCGGGCGAGCGCTCCTGCGACTCGCGCAGTGCGATCAAGTGCTCGACCCGCTCCTCGATCGTTTCGACGGTGCCGTAGAGCATCGTGGCGTTGGACGCGATGCCGTGACGATGCGCGACCTCGTGGATCTTGAGCCAATTTTCCGCATCGACTTTATTCGGGCAGACCAGCTTGCGGAAGCGCGCGCTGAAGACTTCCGCGCCGCCGCCGTTGATGTTGTCGAGGCCGGCTTCGCGCAACTGCGCCATCACGTCGTCGTACGAGAGGCGATGCCGGCGCGCCAGATAGTCGATCTCGGCCGCGGTGAAGAGCGAGAGCTGCACGTGGGGCAGCGCTTCCTTGAAACGGCGCATCAGCGGAAGCCAATAATCCAGCGAAAGCTGGCGTGGATCGTGTCCGCCGACGATGTGGATTTGGTTGAAGTTCGAACCCGTCTCGAGCGCCTTGGCAAACACTTCGTCGGCGCCCATGCGCACCGCGGCGGCGTCTTTTTCGTCCTTCGCGAACGAGCAGAACTTGCAGTTCGCGTAGCACACGTTGGTCGAGTTGATGTAGCGGTTCAGAACGTAGAAGACTTTGTTTCCGCTCTTCCGCTCTTTTTCGCGCTTCGCCAAGCGGCCGAGCGTGTGCAGGTCGTGCGTCCGGAAGAGCGCGACGCCGTCTTCCTTCGAGAGCGGAATGCCCTCGTCGAGCTTGTTTTCGACGGCGCGCAGCGCGGAATCGGCGATGAACGGCACTTTTGAGCTTTACCCCGTGAACGAAACGGTACTGAACCTACGCCGGATTTCTTCGACCATCCGTCCGGCAACGACTCCCGCGGCGCGAGGCGACTTTTATCGGGGCAGCCGGCGTTCGCTAGACGGCGCGCTTCTTTGACGTACGCAGGGCGGCGGCAATCTCGAAGCACAAAGCGCTCGCCCCGAGCAGGTAGCCGCCGAGAAGGTCGCTGGGAAAGTGGGCCCCGAGCGCGAGGCGCGACCAGCCGATCGCCAGGATCCACAACACGATCGCGACCACGATCGCCAGCCTCGCGCTAAAGGGCAGCGCGCTGCGCCAGACGAGATAGGCGCCGAAGCCGTAGAAGGCCGTCGAAAGCACCGCGTGACCGCTGGGATACGAATACGAGGTTTCCCGCAGAGCGAACCAGTGCTCGGGCCGGGGGCGGTGAAAGATCGCTTTCAGCGCGTCGCTCACTTGCCAGACGATCACGAGGGCGATCACCGCGATCGTAACGTTCGCGAGGTACTCGCGCCGCACGAACGCGAGGACCAGCAAGCCGGCGCAGAGCGTGGCGTAGACCGGAAAGAGTCCGGCGCGCGTCAAGAATGCCGCGAGCGGTAGCGCCACGCCGCCGAACGCCTCGCCGGCGATGTCGGAGTGCAAGGGCGGCAGGTTGCACACGATCACCCCGAGTCCGACGCAAAGGCCCAGCGCCAGCACGCCGTAGAGGATCGCGTCGCGCATCTAGGCGCCTTGCGCGAAGAGGTCGGTTTGGTCGTCGCGGCCGAGCCGGCCCGCGATGGTCTCGAGATCGGAAAGGGTGAGGTTGATGCGGCGCGGCTTCGTGCCCTCGTGCGGGCCGACGACGCCGGCTTCTTCGAGCTGCTTCATCAAACGCACCGCGCGCGGATGCCCGATCGAGAACTGCGACTGCAGTTGCGCGGTCGAGGCGTAGTTGGTCTCGATGATGAACTTGGCAGCCTCGTACGCGAGCGGATCGCACGGCGCGCCGCTCGTCGTCTTCGATCGGCGCGACCTCGACGTCGAGCAGGTTGTCGGGCCGCGACTGCGCCGCCCAAAATGCGACGAGCCGCGAGACCTCGGCACCGGTGATGAGCGCGCCTTGCGCGCGCACCGGTTTGGGCGCATCGATCGGCAAGATAGAGCATATCGCCGCGACCGAGCAGCCGCTCCGCGCCGGCCATGTCGAGAATCGTGCGCGAATCGACTTGCGAGCTGACCGCGAACGCGATGCGCGAGGGAATGTTCGCCTTGATGATGCCGGTGATGACGTCGACCGAGGGACGCTGGGTTGCGACCACGAGATGGATCCCGGTCGCGCGCGCGAGCTGCGCCAGCCGGCAGATCGTCGTTTCGACTTTGGCCGGCGCGACCAGCATGAGATCGGCCAGCTCGTCGATGACGATCACGACGTAAGGCAGCTTCTCGTCGGGGAACTTCGCGTTGTACTCTTCGATCTTGCGGACGCCGGCTTTGGCGAAGCGCTCGTAGCGCGCGTCCATCTCTTTGGTCATCTCGAAGAGCGCGCCGGCGGCGAGCCGCGGGTCGGTGATGACCTCTTTGATCAGATGCGGAATGCCGTTATACACGGTCAGCTCGACGCGTTTGGGATCGATCATCAGCATCTGCACTTGGTCCGGCGTCGCGCTGAAACGAGCAGCGAGGCGATGATGCTGTTGAGGCAGACCGATCTTGCCGCTTCCGGTCGCGCCGGCGACCAGCAAGTGCGGCATCTTGCCGAGATCGCCGAAGACCGGTCGACCGGTGATGTCCTTGCCGAGCGCCATCTGCAGCGGCGGGACCTGGCCGCGTTGCGGCATCGCCTGCAAGATCTCGCGAAATCGCGACGATCGACGATCGTGCGCGTTCGGAATCTCGATGCCGACCGCCGACTTGCCGGGAATCGGCGCTTCGATGCGCACCGACGTTGCTGCCAGCGCGAGCGCGAGGTCGTCGGCGAGCGACGCGATCCGCGAGATCTTCACGCCGCGGTCGGGTTTGAGCTCGTAGCGCGTGATCGACGGCCCGCGCTCGATGTGCGTGACCTTCGCTCCGACGCCGAACGAAGCCAGCGTATCTTCGAGCACGCGCGAGCGATTGCGAGTCGTCGACGAGCTGCGCTTGCGGCGGATCGAACAGGGCGAGGTCGGGCAGCCGGTAGCTGCGCCGGCCGGGCTCGCTCGGAACGACGGCCGGCGGCTCGTACTCGCCGACGACCGGCGCCGCCTCGAGTTCGCTCTCCGCGTCTTCTTCCTCGAGTTCGTCCTCGTCGTCTTCATCGAACTCTTCGTCGTAGTCCTCGAACTCGTCGTCGTCTTCTTCGACCAGGGTTTCCGCGTGCGCCACCGCGGGACGCTCGTCGAAGACGACGGCCGGCGCAGGCGCAACCGTCGCCAGCGCGCTTCCTTTGCGCGCTGCCGGCAGGTGCAGCGCCTCGCGCAGGGTTCGCGGCCCGGATAGGGTGCCGGCGCTGCGGCCGAGCGCGGCCGTCACCCGCGCGGTGCCGCGGCGCAGACCGTTCGCGACGGCGAAGCCGCGCCCGATCGTCCGCTTGACCGAAACGTTCGTGATCCACACGAAGACGACGACCGCCAGCAGCGCGAGCACGATCGCGGCGCCGGTCGTTCCGAAGAGCGTGCGCAAAAGCTGGGCCAGCGCCGTGCCGACGATGCCGCCGTGCTTGTCCTCGGCGGCGTCGACGATCAGCAAATATGCGAGCGAGGCGGCACCGAGCGTCGCGATCATGCGCGGAACGTTGATCTCGAGAAAGACGATGGCGCCGAAGAGGGCGACGACACGCGGGAACGAGCCATGCGGCCTGACCGAACAGCGCCACCGTGACGCCGGCCGTCGCGGCCCCGATCCAGCCCGAGTGCTGGGGCGCCGCCAGCGCAATACCCAACAGGACCGCGATGCCGAACGCGGCGATTCCGGCAATCTCGAGATTGAGCCGCTGCGTCGCACGAGCCTTACGGCGTCCGCGTGCCATTGAGGGAGACGTTATCGGGGCTCGCGTCGCACACCTGTTCGCGCGCGGCGCGGCTTCCTTAATACGGGTGGCGGCAGGCTTCGCGGGCGCGAAGCGTGGACTTCCTGCCCGATGGCAACGCCAACGATCGTCGTGCTCGAAGGCGACCAGACCGGACAAGAGTTACTCGTCGAGGCGCTGCGCGTCATCGAGCCGCAGGTCATCGGCATGCCACTGGCTTTCGAGCTCTTCGACCTCTCGCTCGAGCGGCGCCGCGAAACTCAAAACGGCGTCGTGCACGAGGCCGCCAGCGCCATGACGCGCACGGGACTTGGCCTCAAGGCCGCGACGATCACGCCCGAGCACAAGGGCGACGTCGGTTCGCCGAACGCCATCCTGCGGCAGCGAAATCGACGGTAAGGTCATCGTGCGTACCGGACGCCGACTTCCGCGGCGTTCGCCCCGTCGCCGGAATCCACGCGCCGATCTCGGTCGTGCGCATGGCCGTCGGCGACGCTTACGGCGCGAACGAATGGCGCGAGGGCGAAGGCGACGACGAAGTGGCCTTCCGCACCGAGCGCATCGAGCGCAGCGTCTGCCGCGTCGTCGCCGAGTACGCCTTCTCGCACGCGCGCAAGACGAACGCGAAAGTCTTCGGCGGCCCCAAGTACACGGTCAGTCCGGTCTACGAGGGAATGCTCAAGGAAGAGATGGACGACGCGGCGCTGCGCTATCCGGAGGTCGTCTACGAGCCGCAGCTCATCGACGCGACCTACGCGCTGCTGATCTCGATCCGGCGGCGAGGCGATGGTGATCCCGTCGCTCAATCGCGACGGGGACTGTCTCTCGGACCTCGTCATGCAGCTCTTCGGCTCGATCGCCGGCGCGGAATCGCGTGCTGCTCGCGTTCGACCGTTCCCTCAAACCGACGGTCGTGATGGCGGAGGCGCCGCACGGCACGGCGCCGCGTCTGTTCGGCAAGAACGTCGCCAACCCGATGGCGATGATCCTTGCTTGCGCGGCGCTGCTCTCGCACATCCCCTCCCCGCAAGCCGCGAGCGCTTCCCGCGCGATCTACGAGTCCGTGCTTGAGACCGTTCGCGCCGGCATCGCCACAAGCGACCTCGGCGGCTCGGCCTCGACCTCGGAATTCACCGACGCCGTGATCGCCAAAGTCCAATCCAAGCTCGAAGTCTGGGCCTCGCTGTAGGTTCGATCCATCCAGCTTTTTGACGGTCGATTGCCTCTTTAGAGGGTGGCTCCAGCCGCCCGGTGGGAACCAATAGACTTACCGATCACAAGCCTCAGGCGGATGGCTGGCGGGCAGAAACAGCGACCGCGCGCGCGGAAAGTGCTGCTTCACGAGGCTAAGGAGTTGACATTTCCGGCGTCCTGATATACACCATGGTGTATATTAGCATATTACCTCGGCCAAGGGCGAATTCCTGGCAAACGAAGGTTGCACGATGAGCACGCGGACCCAAATCTACCTTGACGAAAACCAGCGCCGTGCCCTGAAAATGATCGCCGCGTCGACCGATTCGACCATGTCAGATCTCGTGCGCCGCGCCATCAATCGCCTTCTGGCCGATGAATTCGCCGGCAAGCATTGGGCGTCCGAGATACGCATTGCAGTCGATCGAATTCGCGAGAGCGTCCCCGCGATGGAAGAACACGACCTGGACAAGTTAGCTGCCGCTCGGCGTCGCATCGCTTCTGAGAAATCCGGCGATCGTGTTCGCGAACCGCGCGCCGTCAAGACGATCGAGAAGCACAAGGTTCGCGTATAGGGCTGCGCGTTGTCGTTGACGCGATGGTGTGGGTCGCGGCTCTCATAGGGCGGGACGGTTCATCGTCCCGTTTTGTTTTTGGAAGCTTTCTTGGACGGCAAAATCACCGTGGTGACCTGCGGTTCGCTTGTAAACGAGTCGGCCGAAACGCTGATGTCTACCGGCGTTCCCACCGACTGGGTCGAGGCGTTTGAGGTGCTACTCTGCGCGGAGGCAGAGGTTGTGCCGATAAAGCATCAAGAATTAGGCTCGCCCGATCCGAACGACGATGCCTTGTTCGAAGCTGCCATCGTAGGGCACGCGGATCACATCGTAACGCGTGAGAGAAAACTTCTCGAGAAGTTGAAGCCGCACGTCCGTGGATACTTCGAGCAAAGGGGCATTCACGTGAACGCATCACGAGGAGTTCCCTAGTGTGTTGAGGGCCTCACTGTAGCGCGTTACAGCGCGATGAGCACGACGCCGGCGACCGCGCAGGCGGCTCCGGCCCACTGCAACGGCGCGAGCCGTTCGCGCAAGAAGACGCGCGCGAGCATTACCGTCGAGGCCGGGTAGAGCGAAGTGATGACGGCAACGACGGCCAGCAAGCCGCTGCGCGTCGCGACGACGTAGAGCACGTTGGCCGCCATGTCGAGCGCACCGGCGCCGAGGATGACGGCGAGTGCGCCGCGCGGAACGCGCAGCGACTCGTGCCGGCTGCGCGCCCACACCAGCAGCAGCAGCACCGAAACGACGCGGGTTGGCGCCAGCACCGCGATGCCGGAATCCGGCGCGCTGCGTGAAAGCGCGACGAGCATCAGTCCGATTCCGAGCCCGCTGACGATCGCTAGGACGAGACCCGGTTCTTCGAACGACAGTCGCAGCGTTTGCGGATCGGCCGAAACCAGGACGACCGCCACGAACGCGAGCGCGATGCCGGCCAGCGCCGGCACCGTAGGGCGTTCGCCGAGGGCGAGCCCGGCAACGACCGGTACGCTCGCGCCGATCACCGCGGTAAGCGGCGAGATGACGCCCATGCGCCCGATCGCGAGCGCGGCGTAGAGCGCGGCGATTCCAAGCGCGCCCCCGACGCCCGCCAACGCGCCCCAAACGAGATCGCCGCGGTGGAAGTGGCTGGGCACGAACGCCAGCGACGCGAGGAAAACCGCGACGCCGGCGAGCTGCGAGAGCACGACGACCACGCCCGCCGGCGAACGGCGGCTCGCGATGCCGCCCAAAAAATCCGCCGCGCCGTAGGTCAACGCGGCGAAGAGCGCTAGGGTGATGGCCACGCGCTAGCGGGACCCTAGCGCTCGGTCGGGTCCAGCGAGTCGCGCAATCCGTCGCCGAGCAGGTTGAAGCCGAGCACGAGCGCGGTGATCGAGATCCCCGGGAAGATCAGCGCCCACGGGGCGGAGAGCCAGTAGTCGCGCGCGTCGCTCAGCATCGCGCCCCACTCGGGCGCCGGCGGTCGCGCGCCGAGCCCGAGGTACGAGAGCCCCGCGGCCTCGAGTTCAGCGGTCGCGATGCCGAGCGTCGCCTGCACGAGCAACGGCGCCAAGATGTTCGGCAAGATATGGCGCCCGAGGATCACGACGCTCGAGGCACCGAGCGCGCGCGCCGCTTCGACGAATTCCGTTTCCTTGACGGCGAGTACCGCCGAACGCGCCAGCCGCGCGTATTGCGGAATGTACACGACGCCGACCGCAATCATCAAGTTCGTGATGCTCGGACCGAGGATCGTGGTGATGCCGATTGCCAGGATGATCGGCGGAAAGGCCAGCATGACGTCCATCGCGCCCATCAGCACGTCGTCGACGCGGCCGCGCGCGTAGCCGGCGAGCGCGCCGATCGCCGTGCCGAGCGTGATCGCCAGGCCTACCGCCACGAAGCCGATGCGGATCGAGATCCGCGCTCCGTACAGGATGCGGCTGAAAACGTCGCGCCCCAGCTTGTCCGTTCCCATCGGGTGTTGCCAGCTCGGCGGCGCGGTCTGGAGCGCCAGGTTCTGAGCCAGTGGGTCGGCGTGCGCGAGCCAGGGTGCGAATACCGCCGCGCAGGCGATCGCGCCGACGAGCAGCGCACCGACGATCGCACCCGGCGATCGCCTTAGCTTGCGCAGCGTGACGGCCAAGCCCGAGCGCCCGGCGCTCGGACCGGCCTCGACCCTCGCCGAAATGGCCGGCGCGGTCAGCGCCCGGCGCCTTTTTCAACGCGAGGAATGAACATTGCCCAAAGCGCGTAATCTGTTCTTCTAATCCGCCGGGACCCTTTTCGCCGAACGCCCGGGCCCACGCGTCACTCGTAAGGATCTGCATTGCGTCTTTCAGTCAAGGCCGGTACCGCGCTGGTTCTCGGACTCGCCGCCGGATGTACGTCGAGTTCGAACAACACCTTCAGCAAGCCGTCGATCAACGGCATCGCCAAATTGCAGGTCGCGGTCGGCACGGCGACGTTCCCCGACGGCAGCGTGAACTTGAACGTGGTCACGACCTTCCGCGACAAGACGGGCCTCTCGCCCTCGACCAACAACACGCCGACCCTGACGGGCCCCTCCGGTTTTAGCGTTCCATCGGTCCCGGATGCGGGCAGCGACGCGGGCACAAATCGCATCACCGCGACGTTCGGCATGAGTGGCGGCGCGTTCGCCTACGGGTTCGCTCCGGACAACACGACGGCGTTGCCGAGCTACGTTCCGTACGGCGGAAACGGCGACGGTGCGCCGTTCTACGCCGCGCAATTCCAGGCGCTGCCCGCGACGACGGGCTGGCCCTTTCAAGATTCGGCAAAAACGGTCGACTACGTCCCGTTCTTGGGCGGCCCGCCGCTCTTTCCATATTCGCAAAACGGAACGTACCCGATCGGCTTCTACGGCTTTCCCGAAGGCTTCACCACCTTCGCGGCCAAGCCGGTCGCGGGTTCGTATTCGCTTTCGGTAAGCGTCCCCACGACGCCGCAAGTGAGCGGCGGAACGGTGAACGCAACGGCCGCGACGCTGTCGTCGGTCGCCGGTCTGCCTGCCTATCCCGCACCCACCTTCGTTGAAGACGGCAGCGGCGGCGGAACGGTCTCGGTCGTCGCGCCGGCCGGCGTCACCGAAACGCTGGTTCAAATCGTCGACATCACGACGCCGTCGTTCTACGCGCTCGAAATCACGGGCGCGGGCGCGGGCAGCGCGGCACTCCCCGACGCCTTGGGACCCGCGGCGGTCGGCGCGACGGCGCCGAGCCTCAAAGCCGGCGATACCTACATCGTCACCGCGATCGGCTGCGACTATCCCGCGTTCGAAGCCGCCCAACCGGGCAACGGCAGCCAAACGCCGACGCTCACCGGTGGCGCCGGTCAGACCGATCTGACGATCTCACCCTTCCTGGCGCAGGCCTACGGCGGCGGAGCCGTGCTGGACGCGCGTCCGCGAACCTCGACGCACCGCTAAGCGAGGTTTGCGCTAGACTTCCATCACGACCGGGATGACGATCGGCCGGCGCTTCGTCTTGTTGAAGACGGCCTTCGAGAGGCCTTGACGGATATGTTCCTTGACCGTCGCAACGTCGCGGATGCCTTGCGCGGAACAACCCTGCAGTATCTCGCCGACGGTGCGCTCCAGTTCGCCGACGACCGCTTCCGATTCGGGCAGATAGAAAACGCCGCGCGAAATGAGGTCGGGTCCGGCTACGACGCGCGCCTCTTCGGCGTCGACCGTCACGACGACCATCATGATCCCGTCGGCCGACAGATGCTTGCGATCGCGCAGCACCGCTTCGCCGACGTCGCCGATGCCGCTGCCGTCGACCATGACGTTGCCGCCGTAGGTCCGTCCGATCTTTTCCGCGCCCGCCGCGGTGAATTCGATCACGTCCCCATTTTCGATGACGAAGCAGTCTTGCGGCTCGACACCCGTCTTCTGTGCGAGGCCGGCGTGCGTCACCAGCATCCGGTACTCGCCGTGCACCGGGATGAAGTACCGCGGGTGCACGAGGTTGAGCATCAGCAGCAGCTCTTCTTGCGACGCGTGCCCGGAAACGTGGGCCGTGCCTTGCGCCGTTCCGTGGATCACGGTCGCACCGAGCCGGTAGAGGTTGTTGATCGTGCGCGAAACGCTCTTCTCGTTGCCGGGAATGGGCGTCGCGCTGATCAGCACCGTATCGCCCGGCACGATCTTCAAGCGCGGATGGTCGCGTACCGCTAGGCGCGAGAGCGCCGACATCGGTTCGCCTTGCGAACCGGTCGTGATGATCACGACCTCGTCGGGCGGGTACTCGTCGACGCTTTCCAGCTTGATCACGCGCTCTTGCGGAAGCCGCAAGTAACCCAACTCAGTGGCGTAATGCACGACGTTCTGCAGCGAGCGTCCGAGAAACGCGATGCGCCGCTCGAAGCGCAGCGCTTGATCGATCACCTGCTGGATGCGCGGGACGTTCGAGGCGAACGAGGTGACGATGATGCGGCCCTTGGCGCGCGCGAAGATGTTGGCGAAGGCGTCGCCTACGACGCGCTCCGAGGGCGTATGGCCGGGACGCTCGGAGTTGGTCGAGTCGCTGAGCATGCAGAGCACGCCGCGCTCGCCGATCGCCGCAATCGAGGCGAAGTCGGCCGGTTTCCCGTCGATCGGCGTCTGATCGAACTTGAAGTCGCCGGTGTGAAAAACCGTCCCGAGCGGCGTTCCGATCGCGAGCGCGCAGGCGCCCGCGACGCTATGATTGATGTGGACGAACTTCGCGCTCAGGCTGCCGTATTCGACGGTGTCGCCCGGGTGCACGGTGCGAAAAGTCCGTTCGGGAAGTTTGTGATCGCGCAGTTTGGCGCGAATCAGCGCCAGCGACAGCGGCGTGCCGACGATCGGCACGTCGAACTCGCGCAGCAAATAGGGGATGCCGCCGATGTGGTCCTCGTGGCCGTGCGTGACGAGCACGGCGCGGAACTTGTCGAGCCGCTCGCGGATGTACGAGAAGTCGTTGATGACGATGTCGACGCCGAACATCTCGTCGTCGGGAAACATCAAACCGCAATCGACGGCGATCAAGTCGTCGGCGGTTTCGATCACCGTCATGTTGCGCCCGATCTCGCCGCAGCCGCCGAGCGGGACGATGCGCAAGTACGGTTCGCTGGGGGGTTGCGGCAATACGAGCGAGGTTCCGGCCGGGGCTTGGCCGTTCTGGTTCTTCAAAAATCGTCTTTCCGGCTTGCGCCGCGCCGGTTACGGCGTGATTGGTCCGGGGAGGCCCGACCGATGCTACTCGCCGTTTTCGCGACCTACGCCCTTCACGCTCCTTCGACGCCGAAGCCCTCCGAGCCCCGAGGCCGTCCCAAGCGCGAGCAGCGCGCCGCGCCGCCGGCCGATCTCTACTCGGCGCGCGCGCGGCGGCGCTTCGCCTCGTATCTGCGTCTGCGCTTGCTCGAATTGCGCGAGGCCGGCCTCGAGCGAGCCGCGCAAGCGGTCGAGCGACGCCTCTCGGTCGACGACCTGCTCCGCCACCGCTAGCGTCCGCGCTGCGCGAGTCCGCGCACGGGGGGCCACTCGCGCATCGCGCCAAAATGAGTGGCAGTGAAGCCACTCCCCGAGGATCAGGCGCAAAGCCCAGCGCCCCGCGCCGGATTCGCGTTGCCGCGCGATATTTTGATCGCCCCGGCCCGTGCGTTCGCCGCGATCAAGGCTCGCCCCGAATGGCTCCCGGCGGCACTCATCGTGCTGATGCTCTCCTCGGCCGGCGCGGTGATGATCGCGCCGGCGCTCGCGCACGTCACGAAAGCGACGCTTGCCGCGTCCGGCGCGCCCGGCAGCAGCGTGCCGGCCCAAACCGTAGCCGACGCGATCAAACAAGATCAGGTGATCCTGCTTTTCAACCAGACCTTCATTCAGCTGGCGGCGTGGGCTTTGACGGCGATGGTCCTGACGACGGCCGCGCGAATTCGCGGGCAGGCGACGTCCTTCGCGACCTACTTCTCGCTCGCCGCGAACTGCGGAATCCCCATGGCCCTCGGATTCGCGCTGGACGCGTCGATCATTCGCTTGCACAATCCGGCGAGCTACGTCAACCTCAACCAGTTGAACACCGCGTTCCCGCTGACGCTCGCAGTCCTCGATCCGCACGGCACGACCGCTCAAGTCGGGTTCCTCTCCCAGTTCGACGTCTTTTTTCTCTGGACGGGCTTGCTCGTCGCGTACGGCTACATGGCGATCTCCGGCGAAAAGCCCGTCCGGGCGCTCTTCCTCGCCTTCGGCATCGCCTTGAGTCTCTCGCTGCTGTCGATCGCGGTCCAGGGCCAATAACCGGACGGGCTTCGTTCGCGCGGGGCGAATAAAAGCTGAAACACCGGTATCCGGTCCGCGTACCTGAACCAAAGGATCCGCATGAACGCCGATTCGTCTGCTCCGCTCGTTCGTAGCGAGCTTGCCGTCGCTTGGGATACGATCGTCGCGCCGCACGCCGCATTCAGCGCCCTGCGCGAGCGGCCGAGGTGGCTGATCGCCTACCTCATGACGTGCGCTCTCGGCACGCTCGGAGCGTTTCTGCAAACCCCGGCCGGCGTACGGATCGCGGTAGCCGAGCTGCAGCGCAGGATTGCGACGGATCCGAATTTATCCGGGATGGCCGCCGACCGCCAGCACGCGCTTCTGGATCAGGCCACGACGATCCAACAGTACGCGTGGGTCGGCTACCCGATCATCGTCATCGTCGTCGTCGCGTTCATGGCCGCCGTGTTCCTGATCGTGCGCGCCATCGGCAAGGGCGACGCGGGTTACTCGCAGTTCTTCGCCCTCGCCGCGCACGTCGCTATCGTCGGCTTCGGCGTCGCGTACCTCTACATCGGTCTCATCGTCGCGATAAAAGGGGCTGCGGCTTTCGATTCGCCGCGCGACCTCCTCTCGACGCTCCCGAGCCTTGCATGGCTCGCGCCGGAAGCCGGCGCGAAGCTGTACGCATTTCTGGCTAGCTTTAGCGTCTTCGCGGTCTGGTCGGCTTTTCTGACGATGCTGGGGCTTGAAATCGTGGCTCGCGTTTCGCGAAGCTTCGCTCTGACCACCGCGCTCGTCTTGCTATTGCTCTCGGCTTCGATCGCGACGCTCGCCGCACGATGATCCCGTTCCGCGCGGCCCCGGGGTTGTTCGGATTGGCGTTCGCCGGGTTGCTCGCCATCGCTCCCGCAGCTGCGCAAGACACGCCGCGGTTCGCTCCGGCGCAAGCGCCGACGCCCGTTCCCGCCGGCGCGCTGCACTTCGACGCGCTCGGCGCGGTGCGCTACGCGCTCTCGCACGCGCCGGCGATCGTAGCGCAGGAGGCGGCCGTTTCCCAGCTCGTGGCGACCTTCACCAAGACGCGCGCGGGCGAGTATCCGAGCTTCACCGGCCAACTCCAAAACCAAATCCTCAAATCGGCGAACACGGAAGGCTCCTTCGCGCAGTATGGCGTGCAGCCGGTCGGCAACTTCTCCCAGAACACCGCGCAGCTTTCAGCCAATTACAACGTCTACAACTTTACCGTGCAGTTGACGGCGCAGGAACAGCGCCGGCAAGTCGACGCGGCCAAGCAAAACCTGCGCCAGCAGCAAGAGCAAACCACCACGAGCGTTTCACAATCGTTCTACAATCTCGTGGCGTTGCACGAAGTCGTGATCGTCGACGAGGGCGACCTGCGCTTCCAGCAAGCCCTGCTCGACGCGGCCCGCGCGAGCGAAAAAGTCGGCCGCGTCGCCGGGGTCGACGTGTTGCGCGCGCAGGTCGCGGTGACGCGCAGCCTCTCGAACCTCGTGCAGGCGCGCGTCGACGAAGCCAACGCGCGGGAATCGCTGGCCGTGCAAATCGGCGCGCCGATCGATTGCGCCTTCGATCTGCCCGAGGTCGTCCCCGAGCCGGCGCTGCCGCCGGGCTCCGCCGAGCAGTTCACCGCCATCGCGGAGCAGCACCGCCCCGAGATTCTCGGGGCGGCCTACAACCTCGACGCGGCGCGTTTGGTGCCCGCGCAAGTCGACAGCGACTTGCACCCGACGTTTCAATTGGGCGGCGCCTTCGGCAGCCAAGTCTCCCCGACGTCGTTCGTCCAAGAACAAGAACAGATCGATGCAGCGAACCAGGCCGCCATCGCCAGCTACGAACTCGACCAATCCCTTTTTCCGGGCGTTATCTTCCCGCCGCCGGTGCTCCAGCCGAACGTCAATCGCAACCGGCCGGGCTTTTGGCAGTTGAGCCTCGTTTCGACGTTCCAAATTCCGCTCTACGACTACGGCACGCGCGCGACCGCGCACCAAGCCGCCAACGCTCAGATCGAATCGGAGCGCGTGGCGCTGCTCAACGCCTATGCGAGCGTCGACGCGGACGTGCACTCCGCCTTGCGCAGTTCGCAAGCGGATCAAGAGAAGCTGACGCTCGCGAAGGAGAGCGCCCAGCTCGCAACCGAATCGGCCCGCATCTCCGCGCTGCAATATAAGAACGGGCTCATCTCGTTCACCGACATCACGCAGACGCAGCAGACCGCGCTCTCCGCCGATTACGACCTGGTTGCCGCGCAGGTTGCCTACGTCGTCTCGATCGTCAAACTGCGGGTTTCGCTCGGTCCGGCGGATCCGCTCAGCGCCGCGGACTTGCGAGGCCTATGAACCGCCGTCGAAACACGATTTTGGCGATCTGCGGTCTCGCGCTGCTGCTGCTGATCGGCGTCATCGCATCGCGGCCCGGCAAGAGCGCGTTGCCGGTGCGTCTCGTACCGGTGGCGTACGGAACCTTCAGCACGAAACTTCCCGAGACGGGCGTCATCCAGCTGCCGCGTACGGTCACGATCCCGGCGGGCGTTCCCGGAAACATCGGCCTCATCGACGTGCAAGCCGGCGACCGCGTCCGCGCCGGCCAGGTTTTAGCGACGATCGTCAATGCGCAGATCGTCTCGAACTTGCACGATGCCGAAGACAGCGCGCTGTCCGCCGAAGGCCGGGCGCGCAGCGCTTCGGAGTCAAGCGTCGCCGTCCCGAAGCAAAACCGCTCGTCGGTCGTGCAGGCCGAGGCGGCCGTCGTTTCGGCCCGTTCGCAGCTCGTCCAGGCTAAACAAGATTTGATCGCCGGCTCGCAGTCAGGCTTGGGCTACGGCGGCACGACGGCCGAAGAGCAGCGCCTCGACGCCGACGCCGCGGTCCAGCGCGCCGCGACGGACTTGCGCGAAGCGCAGCGCATCTATCAGGCAAACCAAGACCTCTACACCCAGAAAGCGATCTCGAAGGATACGCTGGACACGTCGCAAGCAAAATACGAGGAAGCCAACGTCGCCTACGAACAGGCCAAGCAGCAGCGCTCCATTTTGAGCGGCCAACTCGACCGGCAAAAAAGCGTGCTGACCGATCGCGTGCACGCCGCCGAGGATGCGCTGCGCCAGGCGCAGGCGGCGCTCGATGCGACCAAGGCCGCCGCAGGCGAGTCGAAGCTGGGCGACCTCGAGGCGGCGCGCGGCGACGCAGCCCGAGCCGAAGCGGATCTCGCGTACGCGCGCCAACAGGTAGACCACTTGACGGTCAGCGCGCCGTTCGACGGCATCGTCGAGAGCGTCGCCACCCAGCCGAACGATCCGCTGCGGCCGATTCAGCCCGGCGAAGCGATCGCGACCGGACAAGCCCTCTTCACGCTCGCGCCGCAAGACCGCTTCATCGTCCGCACGCGCGTCGACGAGCAAGACGTGGCCGCCGTCGCGCTCGGTCAGCGGGCGATCGTCAGCGGTGAAGACTTTGCGGGCAAAGAACTGAGCGGCCGGATCGTCTCCATCTCGCCGCTCGCCCAGAAGTCCGACGATCCGTCCAACACCTCGCGCCAGGTCCTCACGACCATCCGCCTCGACCGCACGCTGCCCTTCCTGCGCGACGGCATGACCGTCGACGTCGACATCGTGACGCACGATTTGCCCCACGTGCTGGCCATTCCGATCGACGCATTGCACAAGGACGACAAGAGCAAAGATTACGTCTTCGTGGTGAAAAACGGCGTCGCGACGCGCAGCGACGTCAAGCTCGGGCCGCAGAACGACACGCAGGTGGTCGTGAGCGCGGGCCTCCATCCGGGCGACGTCGTCGTCGCCGATAAGAACCCCGCGCTCGCGCCGGGCGCGCGCGTCACGGCTGCGCCGTCGCCGTCGGCGGGACCCTCCGCCAGCCCGTGAGCCGGCTCCTCGCCTACGCGCAGGAAGCGCTCGAAGCGCTCTGGCGCAACCGCGGCCGCTCGTTCCTCACCGTCCTCGGCATGATCATCGGAACGGCCTCGGTCATCGCCGTGCTCGGCGTCGGCAAAGCCGCCTCGGGCGGGATCGCCGGCACGCTCGACTCGTTCGGCGATCCGGGGATCATCGTCCAAGTCGACCTGCAGCAAGACGACCCGGTTGCCGCGACGATCCAATATCGCGACGTCGCGCAAATCGCGGCGGCGACGTCCGACGTGACCACCCACGTCTACCCGAACTACCAGCGCACGTACAAGCTCTCCGCCAACGGCGTCGACTACGACTCCACGGTCGTCAGCCAATTCGACTACATCACCGACACGCTGACCTTGCGCGAAGGGCGGCGCATCGGCCGCACCGACGTGAACGATGCGGCGCGCGTCGCGCTCATCAGTCAGCCGCTCGAAACCCGCTTGTTCCACGGCGGGCGCGCTTTGGGCGAGGAGGTCCGCATTAACGGCGAGCGCTTCACGATCATCGGCGTCTACGACGAACTTAAAGCGGGAATCTTCAACAACATCGGCGGGTCGGACTACGTCGAGATTCCTTATACGACGTTTCACGAGATGGCCGGCAGCCCGATCGACTCGCTGCAAGTCTTCAGGCAGCCCGGAGCGACGCTGCCCGAGGTCCGCGACGCGATCGAACGGGAACTGCGTCACATCCACGGCCCGCTTGCCAAATACGAGACGCAAGACGCGGCCTCGTTCGAGGGTGCCTTCGAGCGAACGATCGACGTCATCTCGTACGGCCTAACGGCCATCGGCGGCGTCGCGCTGCTCGTGGCGGGCATCGGCGTCATGAACATCATGCTCGTCTCGGTCACCGAGCGCACGCGCGAAATCGGGATCCGCAAGGCGATCGGCGCCGGCGCGCGGGACATCGCGATGCAGTTTCTGCTCGAGGCGGTGATCCTCTCGCTGATCGGCGGCGGGATCGGCATGCTGCTCGGCGTCTCGCTGGTGCTGTTGATGTACGGCGTGGTAGCCGGCATGCTCGGGCCTGCGCCGATTCCCTGGCTGCTGATCGTTTCAGTCGCGGTCGGTTTCTCGATGGTCGTCGGCGTGCTCTTCGGCACGTATCCGGCAACCCGCGCCGCGAAGCTCGACCCGATCGAAGCGCTGCGCTCGTGATCGGCGCCTTCTTTTCCGAAGCGTACGGGGTCCTAGCCGGCAACAAGACGCGCACGTTCTTGACGATCCTGGGCTTGATCATCGGCGTCGCCGCGGTGATCGCCATTCAAATTCTCGGCAAGGGCATGTCCGGGGCGGTCTCGGGCGTGCTCGGCAGTCTGAACGATCACAGTTTCTATCTGTTTCCGAACCAGCGCCAAGGCGATTTCACCAAAGCCGCGCTCACCTACAAAGACCTGGAGCGGACTAAAGAGCTCTTCCCCAACATCGTGAGCGCGATTCCGGCCGGCGGCGTGAGCCTCATCGTGACGAGCGGCCATGCCCGCCCGCGCTTGCGCGTCTCGGCCGATTCCGACGTGCGCTTCGCGACGATTCCGCTGCTCTACGGCCGCGCGCTCTCGGCCGGCGAAGTCGCCTCTTCGGCGCACGTCTGCACCTTGACGAACAAGGCCTGGCAGCGGCTCTTTCCCGACGGGCGCGATCCTACCGGCGAAAGCCTGCGGATCGGCGACCATCGCTACGTGATCGTCGGCGTCGAGGATAAACCGACGCAAGGACTCATCCCCGTGACCTTCGGCGGGGACGTCGCGGTTCCGTACACGACCTACGAGCGCGAGTTCTTGCGCTCGCGCTCGCTGTTCGCGGCACGCTTCCTCGTCGCCGATGCGAGCAAGATCGCCGAAACCGAGACCGGCGTCGTCAAGTTTTTCAAAGATCGCAAAGCGGGTCGCGTCGAGTATCAAACCTTCGACCGCAAGTCGTTTTCGAGTTCGGTCGATTCGATTTTTGCGGTGCTCACGATCGTCGTCGCCCTGATCGGTGCCGTTTCGCTGGTGGTTGCCGGAATCGGCATCATGAACATCATGCTGGTCTCGGTTACCGAGCGCACGCGCGAGATCGGCGTGCGCAAAGCGATCGGGGCGACCAGTTTCCAAGTGCTCGCGCAGTTCTTCATCGAGGCGCTGCTGCTCTCGATCGTCGGCTGCGGCATCGGTCTCGTGCTCGGACTGCTGGCAGGCTGGGCCATCGATACCTTCGCTTTGGTGAAGATCTCGGGCTTCGTCGCGCCGATTCCGTGGCTGCAGTCCGTCGCCATCGCCGTCGGCTTTGCGACGATCGTCACCCTCGTTTTCGGAACGTATCCCGCCTATCGCGCGGCCCGGCTCGATCCCATCGAAGCGCTGCGCTATGAGTAAGACGATCGATTTGCGCAACGTCACGAAGACCTACGCGATGGGCGAACTCGAGGTTCACGCGTTGCGCGGCGTGAGCTTCGAAGTCGCGGCGGGCGAGTATCTCGCGATCATGGGCCCCTCGGGTTCGGGCAAGTCGACCTTGATGAATTTGATCGGCTGCCTCGACCGGCCGAGCAGCGGAAGCTACGTGCTCGACGGCATCGACGTCGGCACGCTCGACGACGACGCGCTGGCGGCCATCCGGCTGCGCAAGCTCGGCTTCGTCTTTCAAGGCTTCAACTTATTGGCCCGCACCGACGCGCTCAAGAACGTCGGCCTGCCGCTCTTCTATGCGGGCCTCCGCCCGAGGGAGCGCGACCGCGCCGCCGCGGCGCGCCTGGCCGAAGTCGGCCTCGCCGATCGGGCGAACCACAAGCCGAACGAGCTCTCCGGCGGCCAGCAGCAGCGCGTAGCGATCGCTCGCGCGCTGGTCAACGATCCGGCCGTGCTCTTAGCCGACGAGCCGACCGGAAATCTCGATTCCCAGACAAGCGAAGAGATCATGGCGCTGTTCGCCGCCCTGAACGCGGGCGGCCGCACGATCATCATGGTCACGCACGATCCCGAGGTGGCGCGCCATGCCAAGCGAGTGATCCGGGTCCGCGACGGCCTGGTCGTGGCCGACGGTCCGGGGCTTGCTAGCACCGGGCCGATGGCTTAATAATGAACTTCCCGGAACTGGCCTGAGACTTTTCGGTGTTTAGCGAGTACGAAGGGCGGCATTCATCCAAATCGCCAGCCCAGGAGACTGATTGAGACTCTGATGCAAAATCTTCGCGTCATCCCAACCCTCATGATCGGGCTCGTCGGAGCGATCGTCGGCAGCTTTGCCATGATGCTCTACGCCAGCACCCACTTCAGCGGCGTCGCGGGGCCCGGCAACACGCCGCCCGCGGTCAGCGCCGCGCCGCTCGTTTCGGGCACCAGCGACCAAGACCGGATCGTCAGCGCCGTCAAACGCGTCTCGCCCTCGGTCGTCGCGATCAACGTCCAAGTCAACGGCCGCCAAGTCTTGCCCGTCGATCCGTTCCAGCAGTTCTTCGGCGGCACGCCGGGCGCACCGGGCGGGCAGGTTCGCTCGTACCACGCGCGCGCCAGCGGCTCGGGCTTCGTCTATTCGAAGGACGGCCTGATCGTCACGAACGCGCACGTCGTGCGCCCGCCGACCGGCGGCAACGTCAGCAAGATCGAGGTCGTTTTTCCGAACGGCGATCGTCTCCCGGCGCACCTGTTCGCGATGAACATCGGCGTCGATCTGGCGCTCCTCAAAGTTGAGGGCTACACGAAGCTTCCGCCGCCCGTCGAGATCGCCGATTCGTCGAAGCTGCAAGCCGGCCAATGGGCGATCGCGATCGGTCAGCCCTTCGAGCTGAAGCAGTCGGTCACGGTCGGCGTCGTCTCGGGCTTCAACCGCGACGAGCCGATCCAGAACGAGAGCGGTTCGGTTCAGGAATTCAAGGGCCTGATGCAGACCTCGGCGCCGATCAACCCCGGCAATTCCGGCGGTCCGCTCATCGACGACGAGGGGCGCCTGATCGGCGTCAACCAGTCGACGGCTAACCCGCAGGCCGGCGCGCAGGGCATCGGCTTCGCAATCCCCGCCAACGAGGTCCGCGAGCAGCTGGCCCTCCTCGAGAAGAACCCGGGTACCCACCAAGGCACGAATATGGGCTACATCGGGGCCGCGCTCGAGACCGTTACCCCCGACGTCGCCGTCCAGCTCAACTATCAGGGTAAGGGCGTCGCCGTCCAGCAGGTGATCCAGGGCGGCCCGGCCGACGCGGCGGGCATCCAGCCCGGCGACGTGATCCAGAAGGTCAACGGCAAGGACGTCACCAGCAACGACGACGTCGTCTCGACGATCAAAGGCACGAAGCCCGGTCAGACCGTCAACTTCCAGATCTGGAGCGGCGGGGTCAAGAAGCTCGTCGCGGTCAAGGTCACGGAACGTCCGGCCGACGCCGCGGTAGCGCCGCCCCAGGACCAGGAACCGCAGCAGCCCTAGCCTCTCGCCGGGACACCCGGCAAGCGACGCGCGCCGCCCTTTCGGAGCGGCGCGCGTCTCTTTTTTTGGGGGGCAAGGCGAAACCGGCAAAGGTCCTTAGGGTATCTAAAGAAGAGCAATTGCCCCGCGCCGGGCATGAATTTTGGCGCATTCTCGGTCGTGGATAAGCGGCAAGGCGAAGCACGGAAGCAATTCCGAGGTCGCGGGCTCAGACCCGCGTGCAGATGGTCCACCCGATCGGAAACGGAGAGAAGATTTCATGGCTAAAGTGGTCGGTATCGACCTTGGCACGACTAATTCGGTCGTCGCCGTGATGGAGGGCCAGACGCCCACCGTCATTCCCAATTCCGAAGGCAGCCGGACGACCCCGTCGATCGTCGCCTTTACCAAGACCGGCGAACGGCTCGTCGGGCAACTCGCGAAGCGTCAGGCGGTCACCAACCCGGACCGCACGATCAAATCGATCAAGCGCCACATGGGCACGGATTACAACGTCAAGATCGACGGCAAGGATTACACGCCGCAAGAGATCTCGGCGATGATCCTGCAGAAACTCGTCAACGACGCCATCGACGTATCTCGGCGAGCGCGTGACCAAAGCGGTGATCACCGTGCCCGCATATTTCAACGACGCGCAGCGGCAGGCAACCAAAGACGCCGGCAAGATCGCGGGACTCGAAGTCCTGCGCATCATCAACGAGCCGACGGCCGCGGCGCTCGCCTACGGCCTCGAAAAGAAGGGCAACGAGACGATTCTCGTCTGGGACCTCGGCGGCGGGACGTTCGACGTCTCGATCCTCGAAGTCGGCGACGGCGTCTTCGAAGTCAAGTCGACCAACGGCGACACGCACCTCGGCGGCGACGACTACGACCAGCGCGTCGTCGATTGGCTCGTCGCCGAGTTCCGCAAGGACCAAGGGCATCGACCTCAGCGGCGACAAGCAGGCGATGCAACGCCTCACCGAAGCCGCCGAGAAGGCGAAGATCGAGCTCTCGACGCTGACGCAGACGACGATCAACCTGCCGTTCATCACGGCCGATCAGGACGGTCGCCAAGCACCTCGACGTCACGCTCACGCGCGCGAAGTTCGAAGAGCTCACCGCCGATCTGACCGATCGCATGCGTGCGGACCGTTCCAGAGCGGCGCTCGCCGACGCGAAGATCGACGTCTCGAAGATCGACGAAGTCGTGATGGTCGGCGGTTCGACGCGCATGCCGGTCATTCAGGAACTCGTCAAGAAGCTCACCGGTAAAGACCGAACTCAATCAGTCGGTCAATCCGGACGAAGTCGTCGCGATCGGCGCGGCGATTCAAGCCGGCGTTCTGGCCGGCGAAGTTCGCGACGTCGTTCTGCTCGACGTGACCCCGCTCTCGCTGGGCCTCGAAACCCTCGGCGGCGTGATGACCAAGCTGATCGATCGCAACACGACGATTCCAACCAAGAAGTCGCAGATCTTCACGACCGCCGAAGACGGTCAGACCTCGGTCGACATCCACGTCTCCAGGGCGAGCGCGAGATGGCGCGGGACAACAAGACGCTCGGGACGGTTCCGGCTCGAGGGGATTCCGGCCGCACCGCGCGGCGTGCCGCAGATCGAAGTTGACGTTCAACATCGATGCCAACGGCATCGTGAACGTCGGCGCCAAAGACTTGGGCACGGGCAAGGAGCAGCAGATCACGATCACCGCTTCGACCAATCTCTCCAAGGACGAAGTCGAGCGGATGGTGCGTGAAGCCGAAGCCTCAGGCTGCTGCCGACAAGGCGCAAGAAGGAAGAGGCGGAAGTGCGCAACCGCGCTTCGAGCCTGATCTACTCGACCGAGAAGTCGCTCAAGGAAGTCGGCGACAAGCTCGATGCGGCGATGCGAGGCGAGGTCGAGAGCGCGCTCGAAGACCTGCGCAAGCAAGTAGCGAAAACGGCACGGTCGACCGAGATCAAAGCCGCGACCGAGAAGCTGCGAGCAAGCCTCCTACAAGATGGCGGAGACGCTCTACCAGAAGACCGCCGCGACCAACGGCGCTTCGGCCGGTGCCGGTGACGGTGCCGCCGCCGGTGCGAACGGCGCGGCAAGCGGTCCGGCAAACGACGCCTCGGCGCCAGCCGAAGACGTCATCGACGCCGAGTTCAAAGAAGCGAAGTAGAGTGCCGCGCGGAGCGCTCCCGACGGCGTCGTCACGACGCTCGACGGAGCGCGCCTTCGCCACGTGAGGAAGAGCATGGAAACCGACGCCCAGGAAACGGCGGAGGTCGAGCGGGACGGTGCGGACGACCGCACGTCCCAACTCGCCGACGCCAAAGCGCTCGCCGAAGAGCGCTACAAAGAACTCCAGTACGCGCGAGCCGAGATCGAGAACTGCGCAAGCGCGCCGAACGGATTGCCGGCGACCGGCTCGGAGCCGGCCGCCGCGCGCTGCTGGGCAAGTTTTTGCCGGTACTCGACAACCTCAAGCGCGCGCTAACCTATGAAGACTCGCGACGGCCTGCGCGACGGTCTGCAGGCGACGCTCAAGGGCTTCGAGGCGCTGCTCGCCGCCGAAGGCGTGAAACCCGTCGAGGTCGTCGGCAAGCCCTTCGATCCGCGCATCGCCGAAGCGATACGAAGCCGCGAGGTTCCGGAGGGCGACGACGATACTCGTGCTCGAGGAAGTGCAGCGCGGCTACGTGCTCGGCGACGAGCTGCTGCGGCCCGCACAAGTCATCGTCAGCAAACGCGCGAGCCACGACGAACCGGGCGCTTGAACTACAAGGATTACTATCAGGTCCTCGGCGTTCCGAAAGACGCGCCGGCTAAAGACATCAAATCGGCCTATCGCAAACTCGCGCGCAAGCTGGCATCCCGACGCGAACCCGAACAACCCGAAGGGCGCCGAGGAAAAGTTCAAGGAGACTCCAGGAGGCGTACGAGGTTCTCGGCGACGCCGAGAAGCGCAAGAAGTACGACGCGCTGGGCAGCAACTGGCAACAGGCCGAACGACAAGCCGAAACGCAGCGCCGTTACCGCTCGGCGCAGCAAGAGGACGTGTTCAGCCAGTTCGATCAGTCCGGCGGCGGCCCGAGCGGCTTCTCGGATTTCTTCGACGCGTTCTTCTCGGGAATCGGTCAACCGCAGCAACGCCAAACGGGCTCGTCGCGCTTCGCGCGGCGCGGCGGCGATCTGGAAACGACGATCGACTTGAGCCTGCGCGACGCCTACCAGGGCGGCACGAAGCAGGTCAACTTACAGATCGAAGATACCTGTCCGCGCTGCGGCGGGACCGGGGTCGTCGACAACGCGATCTGCCCCGTCTGCCACGGCACCGGCCGGGTCATCAGCACCCGTAAGCTCGACGTGAAGATTCCCCGCGGCGTCCGGCCGGGTCAGCGTATCCGGCTTTCCGGCCAGGGCTCGAGCGGCAGCGGAGGCGGCCCGAACGGCGACCTCTACCTCGTCGCGCAGTTCCCGCCCGACGGGCAGTTCGAACGCAAAGGCGACGATCTCTACGTCGATCTGCCGGTCAGCATCTACGATCTCGTGCTGGGCGGCGAGGTGCGCGTCCCGACGATGTCGGGCGACGTGACGATGACGATCCCGCAAGGCACGCAGAGCAATAAGTTGCTGCGCCTCAGCGGCAAGGGAATGCCCAAGCCGCGCGGCAGCGGCCACGGAAATCAGTACGTGCGGCTCATCGGCATGCTCCCCTCGAAGCTCAGCGATCGCGAGCGCGAACTGTTCGAGGAACTCGCCGAACTCCGCAACGGAAAAGTTCAAGCCTAGGTGACGCGACCGCGCTTCGCAGCGTCGTATGCCGCGAACGCGATCCTCGTCGTCCTCAGCATCTCGCCCGGGCTCGCCAACGGCTCGGCGCTCAATTACGTCTTTCCCTCGATCGCGCGCGATCTCGGCGCGCCGCCGCTCTCGCTGCTGTGGCTGCCGACGTTAGGCGAGGCGGGAATCGCGTTCGGCGGAATTCTCGCGGCGGAACTCGGGCGCCACGTCGAGGCACGCCGCCTCTACCTCGCGACGCTCGTCGTCTCGCTCGCTTCAGCCGGCGCGGGTATGGTAGCGACGAACGTCGGCCTGCTGATCTTCACGCAAGTGTTGCACGGCGTCGTCACGGGCTTCATGCTCGTCATCGCGCTCGGGCCGCTCATCTCGGCCTTTGGCGCAGCGAAGCTTCCAACCACGACGGGAATCGCAATCGGGGCGCTCTTCGGCGTCGCGTCGTTCGCGCCGCTGGCAGGCACCCTGGCGGCCTCGGTGCCGCAAGGCTGGCGCTATCTGTTCGGGATCGAATTCGTTCTCGGACTCGCGGCCTTCTGGCTGGCCTGGCAGACGCTCCCGCAAAAAGAGCCCACGCGCTCGTCCGACTACGTCGATTGGCCGGCCTTGTTGCTGGCCGCCGGCACGACGATCCTCAACTTCGCCGGGGTCTTCTACTTCCAGCAGTATCCCTGGACCGATCCGCACGTGTGGCTTCCGCTCGTGCTCGGAAACGGCGGACTCGTCGCGCTGTTTGTGGTCGAAGCCCGTACGCCCAATCCGCTTCTTCCGGTCAAGGAACTGGGTCGCGCCTATCCGTTCATCGGAGCTTTCGCATGCGTTTTCGCCAGCGGCGCGTACGCCGCCGGAATGCGCGGGATCGGCTTCTTTTTGACGTTCGTGCAGGGACGAGATCAGCTTACCGTCGCGCGCATCCTAACGCTCGCCGTAGCGGGCGCGCTCGTCGCGGCACCAATTTACGCGCGCGTCGTCGCGACGCGCTGGGGCTCGGTCGCCGCGCTGACCGGTTTGGCGTCGCTGGCCGCGGGCGCGACCTTGGCCGCGAATTTCCCGGCGGCCGCCGAAACCGGGATCGTCGCACTCGCCGTACTCCTGTTTTCCCTCGGGGGAGGCCTCACGATCGCGCCCGGTCTCCTGACGATGGCACTCGGCGTGCGCGCGCGTTACGTCGGGCGTGCGATTGCGCTGCTGGCCTTGTTGCGCATGAACGCGACCTATCTCACCGGGCCGGTCATGACCGCCTTCGCTGCTTGGCGCAGCGCGGCGCACGTCCACGACCCGGGCGTGGCCGCGGCCTTGCGGAACGCGTCGATTCACGAGTACGTTGCCGGCGGCGCCTCGCTTCGCGGCCTCGACCCGGCCTTGCGCGACCTCGTGACGAACGCGCTGCTGCGCGGAGTCCACGAAGGCTCTGCGCTTCTCGCGTTGCTCTCGCTGGGCGCGATCGCCGTGGTCGTCGCCATCTTCCGGTTCAGCGGCGTCCACCTCACCGATCCGCGCATCGGCCTCTTCTTCACCGACGGCGTGCCCCTCGAATCGCCCCCACTCTTCACCCATAGCCCCGAAACTGCGCAGTGACGCGATGAGCGACCGGAAACCCGGGCGACCCGCCTGCGGTCATATCGAGAGATGTTAGGCGGTCCTCCGGTCCACTTGATGTGGTCCAGCATGTACGGTCCCGAGAAGCCGCGCCCGAAGCGCGCGGTCGATTGGCGCCGCGTCGGCGCCTTCTTTCTTCCTTATTGGAAGCAGGAGGCGGCGGTTTTGATCTGCATCCTGCTCGGCTCGGGGCTCGGGCTGGCTCCGGCGCTGTTCACGCGGGATCTGATCGATCGCTCGCTGGCCCGGCACGACATCCACGGCCTGTGGCTCGACGTCGGCGGCATGGTGCTCTCGGCACTGATAGCCGGCATCCTCGGGGTCTATCAGGGTTACTTGAACTCGGTGGTAGGCGAAGGCATCATGCGCGACATCCGCACGAGCCTGGTCGAGCACCTGCACCGGATGCCGATCGCATTCTTCACCGGAACGAAAACCGGCGAGATCATGAACCGCGTCTCGAGCGACGTCGACAACATCGACAACGTCGTTACCGGAACGCTGGTCTCGGTCGTCACCAACTTCGCGACGATCGCGACCACGATCGTGACGATGCTGATCCTCGACTGGCGGCTTTCGCTGATCGCCTTGGCCGTCGTGCCGCTCATGATCGCGCCGCTGGGCTTCGTCGGACGGCGCATGTACGCCATACGCAAGAAGACCCGTGAAAAACGCGATCAGATCGAGAGCCTGACGCAAGAGACGCTCTCGCTCTCAGGCATCACGCTGATCAAGTCGTTCGTGCGCGAGAAGTTCGAGGGGAAGCGCTTCTACGACGTGAGCACGGCCCTCATGAAGCTCGAGGTTCAGCTCGCGATGGTCGGCCGCTGGTTCATCGGTGCGATTGCGGCGATGGTCACCATCGGTCCGGCGATCGTTTGGCTGAGCGGCGGCTATCTTGCGATTTATGCCGGCTTGACGGTCGGGACGATCGTCGCCTTCGTCGCGCTGCTCGGGCGCCTGTACGGCCCCGCTTCGGCCTTAGCCGGAACGCAAGTCCAGATCGTCAGCGCGCTCGCCGTCTTCGAGCGGATCTTCGAATACCTCGACATGGAGCCCGAGGGGGCCACCACGGTCGAGCCGCCGCGCAAGCTCGAGCACGTGCGCGGCGATCTTCGCTTCGACGACGTGCACTTCGCCTACACGCCCGAGCGCGTCGCGCTCGACGGCGTGAGCTTCCACGTCGAGCCCGGGCAAGTCGCCGCTTTCGTCGGCCACTCCGGCGCGGGCAAGACGACCATCACGCAGCTCGTGCCGCGCTTCTACGATCCGCAGGCCGGCAGCGTGCTGATCGACGGACACGACTTGCGCGAGTTCGACGTGCAATCGCTGCGCCGCCACATCGGCATCGTAACGCAGGAAACGTATCTCTTCCACGACACGATCGGCGCGAATCTGCGCTACGGGCTGACCAACGCCACCCAGGCGCAGCTCGAGGCGGCCGCGCGCGCGGCAAACATTCACGACTTCATCGCGAGCTTGCCCGAAGGGTACGAGACCGTCGTTGGCGAGCGCGGGCACAAGCTTTCGGGCGGCGAGCGTCAGCGCTTGGCGATCGCGCGCGTGCTGCTCAAGGATCCGCAAATCTTAATTCTCGATGAAGCCACGAGCGCTCTCGACTCTGAGAACGAAGCGCTGATCCAGGCTGCCTTCGTCCCCCTCATGGCGGGGCGGACGAGCCTCGTGATCGCTCACCGGCTGTCGACGATTCTCTCCGCGGACGTGATCTTCGTGGTCGAGCGGGGGCAGATCGTCGAAAGCGGCACGCACGCCGCCCTGCTCGCGCGCGGCGGTGCGTACGCCCGCCTCTACCTGACGCAGTTCCGGCCCGCCGGCGACGAACTTTCAACGCTAGACCAAAGGGAACCGACAACCGCCTCGTAAGGTCACGTCAGGGAGATGACACGGGTGCCCACCTACGTCCCCGTAACGCTGACGAAAGTCCTGACCCCTCGGCCTTCGACGGCCGTGGCCCGGCCGCGCCTCGAAGACCACGCGCAGGCCCTCTGCGACTACGCCCTGACGACCCTCACGGGGGGCGCTGGATTCGGCAAGACCACCATCCTGCGGGTGTGGGCCGAGCGCTGCGACGTCGGCGCAGCCTGGATCACGCTCGACGAAGGGGACGCCGACGTGCGCGCCTTCGCCGCCTACCTGGACGCCGCGTTTCGGCAAGCCATCCCCGAATTCGGCCGCTCGGTGCTCGAGCTGCTCGCCGAAGGGCGAGCCGACGCCGATGCCTGCGCCCGCGCGCTGGCAAACGAACTGTTGACGGCAACCGAGGAGCGCGAACGCGACGTCGTGCTCTTCCTCGACGACTTTCACACAGTGCAGGGCCACGAGGGCGTCCGCGAGATCGTCGCCGGTTTGCTGCGCGCCTTGCCGCCGCGCGCGCATTTGGCGATCGCGAGCCGCTTTCCGCTCGACTTTTCGCCGATCGTCAAGTTGCGCGCGGCCGGCAGCGCCATCGACTTCACGCAGAACGACTTGCGCTTTACCCCAAGCGAAGCGGCACAGCTGCTGGCCAGCGATCGCAGCGAACGCACGCCCTTGCAGCGCGACGTGCTCGAGTCGCTCGTGCGCCGCGCCGACGGCTGGGCGATGGCGCTGCGCCTTTCGCTCCAGGCGGCGCCGGGATTGCGCGGTGACGCGCCGGCGGCCGGCGATTCCGAACACTCGCTGTTCGCCTACCTCGCCGACGAAGTGCTGCGCGCGCAGCCGGCCGAGATCCGTACCCTGCTGCTGGGGTGCGCGATTCCCAAGACGCTCGACGCGCGCACGCTCGAGCGGGTCGTCGGTGCCGCGGACGGTGCGTCGGCGCTCGAATCGCTCGTCGCACGAAGCCTGTACCTCGAGCCGATGGCTGCGAAGACGTACCGCTTCCATCATCTCTTCCGCGATTTTCTGATCGCGACGCTGCGCCGCGAGGAGCCCGAGCGGCTCCACCAACTCAAGCTGCGTTACGCGCGGCTGCTTGAGGAAAGCGGCGACCTTACCGGCGCCGTCACGCAGTACATGGAGGCCGGCGACTTCGCCTCGGCCGCGGACCACGTCGGCGATGCGCTGATCGCTCTGAAGTACGGCGACAACGTCGACCGGATCGCCGCGATTCTCGCCGACCTGCCCGACGCGCTCAAGCTCGAGCGTCCCTTTCTGCTCCAACTCGAAGCGACGGTGCGGCGCCGCCGGCGGGACTTCGCGGGAGCGGCCGAAGCTTACGAGCGCGCGGCGCGCGGCGCGCTTGCGCTGGAGGACTTCGCGACGGCGTGCGCTTGCACGATCGAGCGCGGCATGCTTGCCGGCGACTTGCGCGCCGGCGGCCACGGGCGCTTCGAGAAGAGCATCGAACTTTTCGGCGAGGCACTCCGCTATGCCGAACGGTGCGGGCAGAAACGCGACGCCTACGTCAAGGCCGCCTCAATCACGATGGGGTTAGCGCTCGCAGCGCAGTTCGACTACGAAGCGGCGAAGCCGTACCTCGCCGAAGCCGAACGTTTACAGCGCGCCGCGGCGACCCAGCGCTCCGACGTCATGACGACGATCGCCACGATCTACGGCTGGCAAGGCGAATGGCATCGGGCCCTCGAGCACGCCGAGCTCGCCGAGGATCTACTGCGTTCGAACGGGGGCGCCGACTATCTGATCGGACGCGCGCTGAAAGTGCAAGCCAAGGCGTACTGTTTTCTGTGCGGCGATCCGCTTCGCGCGCTGGCGCTCGCGGAGGCCGCGGTCGAGTGGGAACGCTCGTACAACGAACTAGACGATCTGCCCGACGCCTGCGTGGTGCTCGCACGCGCTAGCCTCGGACAGCCCGTTCCGAGCGTGGACCAGGCCCACGAAGCGCTCGACGAAGCGACGCGGCTGCTGAAGGAGTGGCCGAATAATACGACCCGCTTCGAAATCCACGCCGCACGCTTCGAGATTTACATTCTAACAAACCGGCCGGCGGACGCGCGGCGCGAGTTGGCGGCGGCGCGCGCCTTCGCCCAGAGCAACCGCGATCCGCGCGAGTTGGCTCTGGTGACGTTCTTCGAAGGCCTCTTCCATTCGGTGTCGGACGAGCTCCCCGAAGCTGCCGAACGCTACGCCGCCGCGTTCGCGCAGTTCGAGCCGCTGCACGACAAATTCTACACGCAGCTCGCCGGGATCGCGGCCTGCGGCGCGCGCGCCCGCCTCAACCTGCTCGAACCGGCTGAGTTGCGCGCGATGCTGGCGCGCCTCGAGCGGGACGGCTCGGCGGTCGCCTTGCGTTCGGCGCCGCGATCGGCGGCGCTGACGCTGGGCTGGGCCTTGCGCCACGACGTCGAGCCCGAAGCCGCCACGGCCCTGCTCGGTGAAGCCGCGCGGCGGGCCGGCGACGACGAACTGGCCGCGCTCGCGCTCGACGTGGGCGTGCCGAAGGACGCGCGCGTACGGGCAATTTCGGCGATCGCACGCGAAGGCCGGCTCGAGCGCCGCCCGACGCTGGTCCGGCTAGCTCGCGATAAGGACGCGGCGATCGCCGCTGCGGCCGCGACCGCGCTCGAAGTTTTCCCGCGCGCCGACGCCGCGCCGCTCGCGATCTACCTCGTCGGGCCGCTGCGCATTTCCGTCGGCGACGAGACGATCGACGAACGCGATGCGCGCTGGTCGCGACGCAAAGCGATCGACATGCTGCGCGCTCTGGCCCTCGCCGACGGGCCGGTGCCGAAAGCCGCGCTGCTGTCCACCTTTTGGCCCGAGAGCAGCGCAGCGGCGGCCGAGACGAGCTTGCGCGTTACGCTGCACGCCCTGCGGCGCGCGCTCGAGCCGGCCGTCGAAGGCTCGGGACACTATGTGACCTACGACGGAACAACCCTCGGCCTGCGCCGGGAGCTGGTCGCGTTCGTCGACGCTTTGGAGGCCCAGGCGGCCTTCCGGCGTGCCGTCTTCGCACGGGCCCGCGAGTCAACGGCCGAAGCCGAGTCCTTGCTGGCCCGGACAATCGATTTGCTTTCGGCGGTGCCCGAGGAGGACGCGGTTGCGCCGTGGCTCGCGCCCCACGTTCGCACTTGGCGCACGACGCTCTCCGCCTCGCTGCGCGCGAGCGCCCAACTTAAACTGAAGTCAGGCTCCGCCTCCGCAGCCCGCGCTTTGGTCGAACGCGCCCTCGCCATCGATCCGCTCGACGAAGAGTCCGTCACTTTGGCGCTCGACGTGGCACTCGCCGGCGGCGACCTCGAGCGGGCGAAGAATGCGTTCGTTGCTTACAAAACGCGCCTCGCGGCCGAGCTTTCGACGACCCCCGGCTCCGAGGTGCTCGCGCGCTACGGCGACGTGCTCAAGGCCCGCGCCGAAAATCGCACCACCGGCTTGACGGCGCGGGAGCTCGAGATCTTAAGTTTGATCGGTCGCGGCCGAAGCAACAAACAGATTGCCGGAGAGCTGAAATTGAGCACCTGGACGGTCAACGGACACGTCGCTCGCATCTTACGAAAGATGCGCGTGGAGTCACGCGCCGCCGCGGTTGCTGCGGCAGGCGGTCTCCTTGACACGTGAGAAGGCACAACCTCCTATGAGACACCGGCGCGGTTTGATTCCGGCGGCGTTCCTGGCAGTGACGCTCGCCGGGTGCGGCGGCTCGGCTGGGCCGGTGACGCCGGTCCATCCAAACGCGCAAATGGCGGAACCGGCCGCTCCAGCCCGGGTCGGAACCGATGACGTGCACGTAGTCGTCATCGATGACGGACGCCCGGACAACTCGTATCCCCACATCCTGTTGAAGCCCGTGCCGCCGGCCAACCTCTCGCAACCGCTCATGGACAGCCAACGAATTACCTTTGACGTGACGGCAACGGACGCGAAGGGCAACCCGCTCTCGCTAAACGGCGCGGCGATCGCGTGGGCGAAGCCGGCGCACGGCACGATCGCGCCGGCGAAGAACGGGCAAAGCGCGGTGTACCAGGCTCCCACCAAAGGATCGGGCAGCGACAACCTCACGGTGACCGTCGTTTTCCCGGGCCAAGTGCAGAAGTACACGGCGTCTGCGACCGTCATGTACTCGCCGCGCGGATAAGGCCGCGGCCTGACTTCCGGGCTGCGCGTCGACGGGCTCGTCCGGCGTTTCGGTAAGACCGTCGCGGTTCGCGAGCTGAGCTTCGAGCTCGCGCCCGGCGAGATTCTCGGCATTCTCGGTCCGAACGGCGCCGGCAAAACGACCACGTTCATGTGTCTGTGCGGGCTGCTGCGGCCCAACGCCGGCAGCATCGAGTTCAACGGCACGCGCCTGACTTCGAACCGGGGCCGCACGATTTCGCTGATTCCCGAAACGCCCGACGTCTATTTGATGCTGACGGTCTGGGAGCACTTGGCTTTCGTCGCGCGCAGCGTCGGTCTCGGGCCGGGTTGGCAGCACCGCGCCGACGAGTTGCTCGAGCGCCTCGACATCGCGGCGCAGCGCGACAAACTCGGGCAAGCGCTCTCGAAGGGCATGCGCCAAAAGACGCTGATCGCGGCGACGATCCTTGCCGGCGCCCCGGTCTTGCTGCTCGACGAACCGATGATCGGCCTCGATCCGAAAGGCCAACGCGAACTGCGCGAGCTTATCTTTTCGCTGCGTGAAGGCGGCACGTCGATCGTAGTGAGCACCCACCTGATCGAATCGGCCGAAGCGATCTGCGATCAGCTGGTCATCATGAAAGCGGGGACGGCGATCGCCAGCGGACGGGTCGGCGAATTGCGCGAGCGCGTCGCAACCGCCGGATCGCTCGAGGATGCCTTTCTCGAAATCACGGCCTGATGCGCGCGCTGGCGTATCTCGACGGGCGCTATCTCCTCAACCAGCTGCGCCGCATCGTCACCTCACCTGGACGTCTGGCGCTGTGGGCGACGTACGCCGCGGTCATCGCGGCCGGGTCGTACAACCGCTTCGCAGGACCGCGACCGCCCGCTATGTTGGGGACCGGACCTCACCCGCTCGGCACCGCCGCGGCCGGTGCGTTTTTGGCGATGCTCGGGGTGACGATCGGCGTCGCCGCAGCGGGGCGCGTTAGCGCCTTTCGCTCGACCGCCGAAGCGCTGCTCTTCGTCAACGCGGGCATCCCGCCGCTGACCCTCGCGGTCTGGTTGCAAATTCGCAAACTGTTCGGAACGGCGGCACGCTGGCTGTTCTCGATCTTGTTTACCTTCATCTTGATCGTGCCGCGCAGCACCGGTCCGGAACAGCTCAGCCGGGGCCTGGTCGCCGCGGTCGCGGCGGCCGCCGCTATCATGACCGCCGAGTTGCCCGCGTTCCTATTAGCCCGCAAACCCTGGGGCGGCTTCGTCGCGCCGCTAGGATGGACGCTCGCCGCCGCAGGCGCCCTGTACGCCGCGATCGGCTTTGCGGGCGCCGTAGGCGAGCGGCGTTTCGGCACGGCGACCGCCCTCGCGCTGCACTTCGACCCCGGCAACGTGGTCGGCGCGATCGTTTCGAGCTGGACCGCGCCGCTGCTGCTCTGCGTGATCCCGCTTCTCCTGATCGTGTCGATCGTGCTCTTGGCGCGGGACTCGGTCCCCGAGCTCTACGCCGCGACGCTGAACTCGTTCGAATGGCGCAACCGCCGGCGCAAAGAACAGCTCGTCGACGCGGCCTCGTCGGTTCGCGCCGAACGCATTCCGGCCGGCGCGCTGACGATCGTCTGGAAGGAGTGGATCGGATTCAGACGGAGCCGCGGCGGCACGTTGCGCTGGCTGCTGGCCTTTCTGTTCTGGCTCGGACTCGGGGGCGCCGTCGCGTGGGCCGACGCGAACGGCGACCGCGGCCTCGTGCTGCCGCTCGTCGGCTTCGCGATGACCTTGGTCGTGCTGGTGCCGCTGGCCGCTTCGGTGAGCTTGCTGGAAGATTTGGCGAAGCCGATTTGGTGGGTCTCGCACGCTTCGCTTCGCTCGCGCATCATCGCGTGGACCTTCGCGAAAGCCTGGCGCAACGGTCTCGCCTTCGCCGCCTTCTTGCTGCCGCTCGCTATCGCAGGCGGTGACGCGCTCGCGGCGCTGCTGGCAATTCCGCTTGGGATCGCCCTGTGGACCAGCCTCAACGCGCTCGGCGTTGCGCTCTACGCCGCCTATCCGAGCCGCATCGACGCGCGCGGCCCGATCTTCTTCGTGCGCGCGGTCGCAACGGGAATCTTCCTCTTACCCGCCGCGATGCTGTTCGGCTTCGTCAGCATGCTCACGCACAACGCGCTGATCGGAGCGACGCTCGGCGCGATCGTGATCGTGCTCGAAGGCTTGCTGGCGATCGAGTTCGCCGCTTCGCGCTTCGACGAAAACGGGGCTGGGATCTCGATGCTCGAGCGCGCTTAGCGGCGCTAGCTCCGCGCCGCGACGGCGGGCTCACCGTGCAGCGCAGCGGCCGTTGCCGCGCGCACTTCCTCGGCCGAAACGCCGGGGGCACATTCGCGCAGCACGAGGCCCTCGGGCGTGACGTCGAGGACCGCGAGATCGGTGATGATCTGATTCACGACGCCCTTGCCGGTAAGGGGCAAGGTGCATTGCTCGAGGATCTTGGGACTCCCGTCCTTGGCGACGTGTTCCATCATGACGATCACGCGCTTGGCACCATGCACGAGATCCATCGCGCCGCCCATACCCTTGACCAGCTTGCCGGGAATCATCCAGTTCGCGAGGTCGCCTTGACTCGAAACCTGCATCGCGCCCAGGACCGCGACGTCGATATGGCCGCCGCGGATCATTCCGAACGAGGTCGCCGAATCGAAGAACGACGCGCCGGGCAGAACCGTCACGGTCTCTTTTCCGGCGTTGATCAAATCGGGATCTTCCTCACCTTCGTACGGGTAAGGGCCCATGCCCAAGATGCCGTTCTCGCTTTGCAAGACCACCGTGATCGACGGATCGACGTAGTTCGGCACGAGCGTCGGCAAACCGATCCCGAGGTTAACGTACTGGCCGTCGCGCAATTCGCGCGCGACGCGCCGGGCGAGTTCTTCTCGCGTAAGGGCCACGCTTAGCCTCCCCGTTTGCGCGTCGTCACGCGCTCGATCCGTTTGCCGGCGCTGCCGACCACCACCACGCGCTGCACGAAGATGCCCGGCGTGTGGACGTTCTCCGGGTCGATCTCGCCGGGCTCGACGAGTTCCTCGACTTCGGCGATCGTGATCTTTCCCGCCATCGCGCAGAGCGGATTGAACTGTCGCGTCGCTTTGTGATACACGAGGTTTCCCATCCGGTCGCCTTTGCTGGCGCGCACGAACGCGAAATCGGTGACGATCCCTTTCTCGAGCACGTAGGTGCGGCCGTTGAAGGCACGCGTTTCCTTCGGCGGTGAGGCGAGCGCGACCGAACCGTCCGAGCGATAGCGCCACGGCAAACCGCCGTCGGCAACTTCGGTCCCGACGCCGGCCGGTGTGAAGAACGCGGCGATACCGCTCCCGCCGGCGCGCAAGCGCTCGGCGAGCGTCCCCTGCGGCACCAGCTCGACCTCGAGTTCGCCGGTGAGAAACTGGCGTTCGAATTCTTTATTCTCACCGACGTACGAGCCGGTGGTGCGCCGGATGCGCTTCTTATCCAGCAACAGCCCCAGGCCGAAACCATCGACCCCGCAGTTGTTGGAGACGGTCTCGAGCTGCGTCGCGCCTTGTGCGAGGAGCGCCTCAATGAGCTTTTCGGGAACCCCGTTTAGTCCGAAACCGCCGACGGCGAGCGAAGCGCCGTTCGGGACGTCCTTCACCGCTTCCGCGGGGCTCGCCACGACCTTATCCATCGTTATCCATCGTCGCTAAAGCTTGGCAGCGCGCCGTCCAAACCCTCGCTCGGACCCGCGCGCAAGAGGCGCACCTTCCCGCACCGAAGACCTCCAGCCGCTTCATGTGAGAATCGGAGAAGAGTATGGCCGTCGCCGTTCCGCCCAGCGCCGCCTCGGAAGAGGAGGGGATGATCCTTCAGGTCGTTCGCGAGCTCGTCGCGGAGAAGGTGGCGCCGCGTGCCGCCGCAATCGACGAAAGCGGCGAATTTCCGTGGGACGTTCAGAAGCTTTTCGCAAGCAACGACTTGCTCGGCATTCCGTTTCCGGCCGAATACGGCGGCTTGGGCGGCTCGTTCCTCACCTACGTCAAAGTCGTCGAGGAAGTCGCCAAAGCGTGCGCTTCGAGCGCGTTGATGATCGCGGTGCAAGAACTCGGCGCGCTGCCGATCATCATCGCCGGCTCGCACGACCAAAAGCAAAAGTATCTGCCCAAACTCGCTTCCGGTGAGTGGACCGCCGCCTACGCCTTGACCGAGGCCGGCAGCGGCTCGGACGCCGCCGGCTCGATGCGCTGCCGCGCGGAGAAGCGCGGCGACACCTACATTATAAACGGCAACAAAATTTGGATCACGCAAGGCAGCGTGGCCGACGTCATCTGCGTATTCGCCGTGACCGATCCGGCGAAGGGGCCGCAACGGCATCTCCGCGTTCGTCGTGGAGAAGAGCTTCCCGGGCTTCAAAGTCGGCAAACTCGAAAAGAAGATGGGGATCCGCGGTTCGCCGACCGTGGAACTCGTCTTCGACAACTGCGAGGTTCCCGCGGCGAATCTGCTGGGCGAAGAAGGCACGGGCTTCAAAACGGCGATGAAGGTGCTCGACAAGTCGCGGCCCGGCATCGCCGCCCAAGCCGTCGGCATCGCGCAAGGCGCGCTCGACTACGCCACGCAGTACGCGCAAGAGCGGATGGCCTTCGGTAAACCGATCGCGCAGCAGCAGGGCATCCAATTCATGCTCGCCGACATGCGCGTCGAAGTCGAATCCGCCCGCCTGTTGCTCTACGAAGCCGCTCGCAAGTGTGACGAAGGCGCGCCCGACCTGACGACCTGGGCCGCGCTCTGCAAGCTCAAAGGCGGCGACGTGGCGATGAAGGTCACCGTCGACGCGGTGCAGATCCTCGGTGGCTTCGGGTACTCGACCGAGTATCCGGTCGAGCGCATGATGCGCGACGCCAAGATCACGCAGATCTACGAAGGCACCCAGCAGATCCAGCGGCTCGTCATCGCGCGCAGCATGGTGGGCAAATGGAAACCGCCCGCCAACGGCGCGAGCACGAGCTAATCGAGCACCGCTAACTCATCAGATTTTAAGAACGTCGGCGAGTTCCGTTCGTTACGCAGATTAGGACCGGTATGTCCGGTCTCAATCCGTGACGAAGGGAGGTGTCTGAATGAAGAACATCCTCGCGACGTTCGCCGCAGTAGCACTGTTGGCGGGCGGACCGGCCTTTGCCGCGACCACGAGCTCGCCATCGAGCTCGAGCGCGGCCAAGCCGGCCGTATCGGCGAAGCCCGCCACGCACAAGAAGTCCTCGACGGCCGTGAAGCCGCCGAAGCCTTCCGCCAAGGCGACCGCCAAAGCCAAGTAGACCCCGGCTTCTTTACTCCTAGACTCGGATGCAACGGGCGCGGCCGCGAGGTCGCGTCCGTTCGCGTTAGCCCCCGACGCTGATCGCGCCATGGCCGAAGAGCGGCGGAATGTATCGGCCCGCGGCCCAGGCCACGCCGAACACGAGCGCGCCGAAAAATACGATCTCAAAGCCCTTGGAAAACGGATTGCGCCTGGAGAGCCGCGCCGCGAAGACGCCGATGCCGAAGAGCGCAAGGGCGGCCAACAGCAACGCGATCCACATGGCTACGCCGAGCGGAATAGCGAACGCGTAGGGCAGCACCGGGATCGCGCCGCCCAGCGCGAACGAGCCGGCCATCGCGAAGGTCGAGCGCAAGCTTCCGGCGTCGGCTTCGCGCAGATCGATGCCGAACTCGTCGCGCACCATTTCGTGCAACCAGATCTCCGGATTCTTCTTCAGGCGTTCGACGATCATCAGTGCCTCATCGTCGGTGAATCCCTTGAGCCGGTAATAAGCGACCTGTTCGGCAAACTCTTCCTCGGGCATGTCGAGCATCTCGCGCTGCTCGAAGTCGATGGAGCTCTGCACGACTTCGCGCTCGGACTTACCGCCGAGGTATTCGCCGACGCCCATCGAGAGCGCGCCGACGAGCAGCGACAGCCCTCCGGTGATCAGAATCGTCGCCCGGTCGTTCGAAGCGCTGCCGACGCCGGTCACGATGCCGAGCGTCGTCAACAGCCCGTCCTGAGCGCCGAACACGATCTCGCGAATGCCGCGCTGCTTCTCGAGCCGCTTGCGCTCCGGCGTATCGGGAATGCGCGCGGCAGTCCGTCCGTTCGAACCCACGCCCACGATGCGGTTGTCGACGCTGATGCCAAGCGAGTTCGGCTGCTCCTTCATAGCACTCGCCCTTCGCATGGCGACTGCCCGGAAGCCTGCCGCCACGTGTTGAAACATTCGACATGGACTCCGGCGACGAAAACCCTAATCCGATCGTGGCACTCGCGCAGCGCCTGCGCGCGCGGAAAGACCTTTCGGCCGCGATCGATTCGGCGGCGAGCGTCGAGGGCATCGTCGACTCGTCGGACGCTGCAAGTGCGCTCGGAGCCTTTGCCAACGCGCTCCAGCTGGCCGTTCGCCGGCTGAACTCGATTCTCGGGAAGCCCGGCGTCACGTTCGTACGCCTCGAGAAACCGCTGCGTCTTCGTCTTAGGTTTGCCGAAAAGCGGGTTGAGTTGAACCTCGATATGGATCGTCAGCTCGTCGTCGTCCGCGGCCTGGACCTCGATGGCGAGTATCAGTTCGATCCCAGTTCCGGGGTGCCGGCCTTGATCAACCTCTCGAAGCTCTCCACCGAGGAGGGCTACGGCGAAGCGTTGACGCCCTCGCGCTTGCTCAAGACGATCGCGCAGGACGCCGAGCTACCGCGCCCGGCGCACCTCGACGGCCTTGGCCCGCTTTCGCTTTAAGTAACGCGCGACGATCGGCGCGCTCGGGCAGAGCGCGCGCACGGGGCAAAGCTCGCACTGCGGAAGCGGCGCCTTGCAAATCGTCCGGCCGTGCAAGATCAGCCAATGATGCGCGAAGCGCAGCTTGGCCGCCGGCACGAGCTTGACCACGTCGTTCTCGACGTCGCGCGGCGTTTTCCCGAGCGTGAGACCGAGCCGGTGCGAAACGCGAAAGACGTGCGTGTCGACGGCGAAGGCCGCTTCCTGAAACGCGACCGACATCACGACGCTCGCCGTCTTGCGCCCGACGCCCGGCAGCGTTTCGAGCTCCTCGCGCGTCGAAGGGACTTGACCCCCGTACTTCTCCACGATGCCCCGGGCCGCGCCGACGATGCTCTTGGCTTTCATGCGGAAGAAGCCGGTCGACTTGATCAAGTTCTCGACGTCCTCGAGCTTCGCATTCGCAAGCGCTTGCGGCGTCGGATAGGCTGCGAACAGAAACGGCGTCGTCAAGTTGACGCGCGCATCCGTAGTCTGCGCCGAAAGAATGACGGCGATCAACAGCGTGAAGGGCGACTCGTACTCGAGAGCGGTGACGGCCTGCGGATAGGCCTTCTCGAGAAGCGCCAACTCCTCGAGCGCTACCGCGCGAGGAACCTTCCGCGCGGGGAACGGGATTTTCGGGGCGGTTGAAACCGCGGGACGGCGCACCGGCGTTTTAGCCACGATGCCGTTCTTCAAGACGAAAGACCCGACGGTCCCTCCCGGCCAAACCGTCACCGACGGATTTCCGGTGCTGCACGTGGGCGACGTGCCGCGCTTCGACCCGGCCCGCTGGCGGCTGCGCTTCTTCGGCCTGGTCGAGAACCCGTACGAACTGAGCTGGGACGAGCTTCGCAGCGAGCCCACCGTCGAATGGCGCGGCGACATCCACTGCGTGACGCGCTGGTCGAAGAAAGCGACCCAGTGGCGCGGCGTTCCGTTCCGCCGCTTGGTCGAGCGGGCCAAACCGAAGCCTTCGGTGACGCACGTCGTGCAGCACGCCGACAACGACTATACGACGAACCTGCCCATCGAGTCGATGCTGGGCGACGATTGTTTGGTGGCGTACGAATTCGACGGGCAAGCGCTCGAGCCGATTCACGGCGGACCCGTTCGCATGCTCGTGCCGAAACTCTACTTCTGGAAATCCGCCAAGTGGATCAAGGGGCTCGAGTTCCTCGACCACGACCAGAAGGGTTTCTGGGAAGTGCGCGGCTACCACAACGAAGCCGACCCGTGGAAGGAAGAGCGCTACTCCGACTTGCCCGGCTTCTTCGGTTAAGGACTACAATTGCAGGCGTAGGGCTGCGTATGTAGCTAGACTTTTTCCCGACGCGGTCGAGCGGCGAGCAACGGCGCGAAGCTGGAGCGGTACTGCCAGGCGACAAACCCCCAGAGCAACACCGCGACGAACGCCATCGGCAAGCCCGCGGGCATCATCGTCACGTGAAAGGCGACGACGTTGTAGAGGACGGCGCCGAGCAGCACGAGCGCGAGCGGTACGAGGCGATTCACTAGCAAGAGAATGCCGGCGATCGCCTGCACGGCGTCGACGAACAGGACCCAACGCGACCTGAAGAACACGTCTTGGAAGACCGCGGCCAGCCCCGGCGGAGCCGGCGGCGGATTGTTGATCGGAAAGAAACCGCTCAATCCGGCGCCCGCGAACAAAAGGCCGAGCAAGATCCGGCAAATCACGACTGCTATTTTCACGATGATCCTCCTTAACGCAGGCGCTTCTTTTGGAGCGCCCTCACCTTCTCGTCGAGCGGCGTCGCCGGAAATCGACAACGTGAGGAGGATTTAACGGCACGCGCACTGCGCCGCGCGGCGCAGCAATAGCTCGCGGTCGCGCGCGTTTTGGGCCAGCGCGGCGGCGCGCTCGAATTCCGCTCGCGCCTCGCTGAAGCGCGCGAGTTTCTCGAACAAGTCGCCGCGAACGCTCGGCAACAGATGATATGACTTCAGCGCGGGCTCGCCGGCGAGCACCTGGACGAGTTCGAGGCCGGCGGCGGGTCCGTAGGCCATGCCGATCGCGACCGCCCGATTGAGCTGGACGACCGGCGAGGGCAGTAGCTGAGCCAGCGCGTCATAGAGCGCGGCGATGCGCGACCAATCGATCCGATCGGCGCTGGGCGAAGTCGCATAACAGGCCGCGATCGCCGCTTGGAGTGCGTACGGCCCGAGCGCCCCGCCGCGGGGTTGCGCGCGCTCGAGTTCGAGCAGTCCGCGGCGAATCAAAAGGTAGTCCCACTTCCCGCGGTCTTGCTCGAGCAAAAGCACGGGCTCGCCGGAAGGCCCGACGCGCGCTCGCAGGCGCGACGCTTGAAGTTCCATCAGTGCCACGAGTCCGTGGACCTCCGGCTCAGCGGGAGCGAGCCGTGCCAGCACGCGCCCGAGGCGCAGTGCGTCCTGGCAAAGCTCGGGCCGCATTGCGTCGTCGCCCGCTGTCGCGGAGTAGCCCTCGTTGAAGATCAGGTAGATCACCTCGAGGACCGAGGCGAGGCGTTCCGCGCGTTCCGCCGGGCCGGGAACCTCGAACGGCACGCGCGCCTCGGACAAGGTTCGCTTCGCGCGCACGATGCGCTGCGCGATCGCCGATTCGCTCGTGAGGAAGGCGCGTGCGATCTCGGCAGTCGTCAAACCGCCCAATAAGCGGAGCGTCAAGGCCGCGCGCGCTTCCATCGAGAGCACCGGATGACACGCGACGAAGATCAGCCGCAGCAAGTCGTCGCCGATGCCGTCGTCGAGCGCGACGGACTCCGGGTCTTCGCCCGCTTGTTCCTGGATGTCGAGCGCGACGCCGGCGTACTTTCGCTCGAGCACCTCGTCTCGGCGAAAGCGGTCGATCGCGCGCCGTTTCCCGACGGCCATGAGCCAGGCACCCGGATTGCGGGGAATGCCCGTCTCCGGCCACTGCGCGAGCGCGGAGACGAAGGCATCCTGAGCGAGTTCCTCGGCCGCACCGACGTCGCGCACCAACCGTGCGAGCGCCGCGATGAGTTTGGGTGATTCGATGCGCCAGATCGCTTCGACGGTGCGATGGGCGTCGGTCGCGTTCACGGCGCCGCGCTTACGGGAGTTCCGTAACCTCGTGCAGCTCCGCCGTTCCGTTCCCCGCGCATTCCAGGAAGCGTCTCGTCCAAGCGACTGCCTCGTCCTTCGTTTGAACCTTCAAGAGCGCGAAGCCGCCGACGACCTCTTTCGCTTCGGCGAACGGTCCGTCGGTAACGCTCACCTTCGAACCTTCGCGACGAACGCGGAAACCGCCGTCGCCGCTCATGACGCCGCCGGTATCGAGGAGCACGCCCGCGCCTTGCATCTCACCGATCAGGCGACCCATCTCGGCCATCTGCGCCTCCGTCGGCGGGTTGGCAAACGTACTCGGGTCGATCGTGAAAATCGAGACGAACTTCATTTCACGCCCTCCGCTTCGGCGAAGATCGGAGCGAAGTCTTCGAGCTCGTAGATCTGCCGGATTTCGATCTCTTCGTCGTTGAACGGACAGCGCAAGAGCCACTCGACGACCTCTTCCTTCGACTTCATCTGGAGGATCCAAAAGCCGGCGACCAGCTCCTTGGTTTCCGTGAACGGTCCGTCGGTGACGCTGCCGTTCCCCGCCGCGTACTTGATGCGCGCGCCCTTCGAACTCGGTTGAAGCCCTTCAGCGGCGAGCAACGCCCCGGCGGCGGCAAGCTGCTCGTTGAACGCGCCCATCTTCTCGACCATCTCGCGGCTCGGCAGAGCGCCGGCCTCGCTCTGAGCGGTGGCCTTGACCATGACGAGAAATCTCATCTGCAACTCCTTCGGTGTGTGAGTGTCCTACCCGGACGTCGAGCCGGCGCGGCCGAATTCGACAGCCGGGCGCGAAATTTCCGGGAGGCGAAGCTATCCGCGCAGGCCGAAGCCCAGGCGCAGCGCGCTGATCCCGAAGTCGAAGATGAGCCCGAGGAAGATCGCGGCGATCGCCACCACGACGGCGAACCCTAGCGCATTCTCACGCGGAATTTTCAGCAACGGGGGCAGCCCCAGGTACAGCAGATACACCGCGTAGAGCCCGATCAGACTCGAGAACACGCGCAGGATCAGAAACTGCGGTAAGAGCAGGAGCACGCCCGCCAGCCACATCGGCGTGTACGAATAGGTGACGAGCTTGAGGGCTTGCTCGAAGTCGGGTTCTCCGCTGAAGGGACGCGACAGCGTATTGACGAGCTGCCCCAGCAGGTAGACCGCGACCAGTGCCAGCGCCAGCGAAAGCAGCCCCTCGATGACCGCGGTCAGGATCGGAACGTGGTATGCCCCCCGCGCGCCCGCGACCCCGAACAGCGAGAGCCGCAGGACGCCGCAAACCGGGCCGATTGCGGCCAGCGGCAGCGCGTACCCCAGGAACAGCGGTTCCAAGGCGGTCGACTCCCGGGCGATCGCCGGCCATTCGCGCGCGGGATACGCCACGATCATCGCAGCCCGATCGAGAAGAGGCATTACTCTCTTCTTCGTCACTCAGCCAGGCGCAGCCCACGTTCCCCGGCCTCGACGACGCCCTCCCGTGTGAGATCCCGCACGATTCGTGCGACGACGTCCGGCTCGTGAGCGGTCAAATGGGGCGCAACCGCGCCTTGCAAATCGAGCAGCGAGATGCGCTGGCCCGGCGCCAAATCGCGCAGCCGGTCGATGACGCGGCCGCGCGCGAAGCGCGTCGTTTCCTCGTAGCGCAAACGTGCCTGCGGACCGCGCGATCGGGCGTGGAGTGCGGCCAACCTGGCCAGCCCGGCGGCGTCGACGGGCGCTGCCGCGCAATGCGTCTGCAGCGGGCAGAGCAGGCACTTCGGCGCGCGCGCCGTGCAGATGCCCGCGCCGAGATCCATGAGCGCCGAGTTGAACGCGAAGGCGCGGCCGGACGGAACCAGCTCGGCGGCCGCGTCGTCGATCTCGCGCGCGGTGCGCCGGGCGGGCCACTCGAGCCCGAACTGGGTGCGCTCCACGACGCGCCGCACGTTCACGTCGGGTGCGACGACGTCGTCCCCGAAGACGAAGGCGAGGATCGCGCGCGCCGTGTACGGACCGATCCCGGGCAAGGCCCGCAGTTCCGCTTCAGCGCGCGGAAGTTCGCCGCCGAGACGCTCCTGTACGTCCCGCGCCAAACGGTGCAAGCGCACCGCTCGCGAGTTGTAGCCGAGGCCTTTCCAAGCGCGCACGACATCGGCTTGGGGCGCCGTCGCTAGCGCGGCGAACGACGGGAAGCGTGCGACGAAGCGTTCAAAGAGCGGTACCACGCGCTCGACCTGCGTCTGTTGCAGCATGAATTCGCTGACCACGACGCGGTACGGCGTCGGTTGCGTGCGCCAAGGGAGCGCGGCGCGGCCGGCTTCTCCATGCCAGGCTAAGAGCGCCTCGGCGATCGGCTTCAGCGCGCCGAGACCTGCTCGATTGCGCGGCCGATGCGCCGGATGCCCTCGACCATTTCGTCACGCGACGTCGTGGTGATGGCCAAGCGGAAATTATGGTCGCCACCCGACTCGGCAAAAAATGCCTCTCCGAACAAGAACGTCGCACCCAAGCGTTCGGAGGCTTCGAGCAGCGCGCGGGCCCGCATTTCGCGCGGCGCGGTTGCCCAGAGATAGAAACCGCCGGCGCCGTTGGCCAGGCGCATTCCCTTGGGCCACGCCGCGGCGATCGTCTCGCGCGCGAGCGTGCGCCGCGCCGCGATTTCCTTACGCAGGCGCACGACGTGCGGATCGTAGGCGCGCGTCAAGTAGTCGCAAACGCCGGCCTGAACGTAAAGGCTCGTCGCCATGTCGTACGATTGTTTGCGCAACAGCAGCCGCTCGTAGATCGCACGGGGCGCGGTCAGCCAGCCGAGGCGCAGCGAAGGTGCGATCGTCTTCGAGAAGGTGCTCAGATAGACGACGTAGTCGGGCGAATGCGTCACCAGCGGCGCCGGTCCGCCGGCAACCAGCTCCCCGTAGGGGTCGTCCTCGACGATCGGTACGCGCGCGCGCTGCGCCAGGGTCACGAGCCGTTCGCGCCGGTCGGCGTTCAGCGTTACGCCCGTCGGATTGTGCAGCGACGGCATCGTGTAGATAAAGCGCGGCCGGCGCGTGCGCAAGATCGCCTCGACGTGATCCACGCGCATGCCCTCGTCGTCGACGGCGACCGGCAGTGCGCGCAATCCGGCTATTTGGAAAATCTGCAGCGCGCCCGGATAGGTCGGCGCTTCGACGATGATCTCGTCGCCCGGCTCCGCCAAACTCTGCGCGACGAGCGTGATGCCTTGCGTCGAACCGGTAAGCACGAGAACCTCGCGCGGCTCGACGCGGCAGCCGCGCCCGCGCATGCGCGCCGCAATCGCTTCTCGCAACGGCGCATGGCCTTCGGAATCGCCGTACGACAAGACGTAGTCCGGATCGCCGGCGACCCGCTCGAACGATTTCGCCAACTCGCCGAGCGGCGACGGCTCGACCGGCGGTACGCCTTGCACGAACGAGATGCGCTCGCCGTGAAACGTGGCCGCCAGTTCGCCCAGGACCGTCGGGTACGCGCCGACGCGCCAGGGCGGGAGGCTCACCCACCACGGGATCTCGGCCGCGCGCGGCTGTCCGCCGGCGGCGAGGCGCGCCACCCGCGAACCCGACCCGACGCGCTGTTCGATCAGCCCGTCGGCGACCAGTTCGCGGTACGCGTGGACGACGGTGCTGCGGTTCACGTTGAGCCGCTCCGCCAGAGCCCGTTCGGGCGGCAGCCGGGTCGACTCCGGGAGCGTGCCGGTCAGGATCGCCTCGCGCAGATCCTCGTAGATCTGCTGGTAGATCGGAACGATGCTGTCCCGGTCGACGGTGGGGATCGCGCTCGGCCAGCCGATATCGCGCATTGGATGGCTATTTCGCCATCCAATGGCTGGGTTCCGGGCGAAAATGCTCCCGCTCTTTAGGGGTTGAACAACGCGCTAAGCCTCGTGCGCAAAGGAGAAACCTCTTGGCTGACAAGCAAGTCGACGCCATTGTCATCGGTGCCGGTCCGGGCGGTTACCACGCCGCCATTCGCCTAGGGCAGCTGGGCAAGAGCGTCGTCTGCTTCGACCGGGACGAAGTCGGCGGCGTCTGCCTGAACTGGGGCTGCATTCCAACGAAAGCGTTGCTGCACGTTGGCGAGGTCGCGCGGCACATCCGCGAAGCCGGCAAGATCGGCTTGACGGTCGCCGCCCCCGAAGTCGACCGCGCCGGCGTCGCGAAGTTCGCCAGCGACGTCGTCGGCTCCAACGTCAAAGGCGTCGAGACCCTCTTTAAAGCCAACAACGTCCAGTTCGCCTACGGCGAAGCCTCGTTCGTCTCGCCGAAAGTCGTCAGCCTTAAGAAGCGCGACGGCGGAAGCGAAACGTGGGAAGCCAAGGACGGCGTCGTGATCGCCACCGGCAGCGCACCGATCGACGTGAAAGCCTGGCCGCGCGACGGCGAGACGATCATCAACTCGGACGACGCGGTGCGCCTGGGGCGAATTCCAAAGTCGCTGCTGGTCATCGGTGGCGGGGTGATCGGACTCGAATTCGCGACCGTCTACACGCGTCTCGGCGCGAAGGTGCTGGTCGTCGAAATGCTGCCGCAAATTCTCACCGGCACCGACCTCGAAATATCGAAGACGATGGGACGCATCCTCAAGAAGCAGGGCGTCGAGATCGCGCTTGCAACGAAGGTGACCTCGCTCGAGAAGTCCGGCAGCGGCGTGAAGGCCGTCATCAACGGCGAGTTCACGAGCGGAAAAGATGAAACGCGCGAGTTCGAAATGGCCCTCGTCGCCGTCGGCCGCCGGCCGGTTACCGACAACCTCAACCTCGCAGCCGCCGGTCTTGCGACCGACGAGCGCGGATTCCTCACGGTCGACGCGCAGCGGCGCACGAAAGTACCCGGCATCTATGCCATCGGCGACATCACGGGCGCACCGCTGCTCGCGCACAAAGCGATGAAAGAGGGGACCGTCGCGGCGGAAGTCATCGCCGGCGATCGCTCTTCGGCCTACGATCCGGTTGCCGTTCCGAACTGCGTGTATACCGACCCGGAAGTCGCGACCGTGGGGCTTTCCGAGGAAGAAGCCAAGGCCGCGGGTCACGAGGTGCGCATCGGCAAGTTCCCGCTGATCGCGAGCGGCCGGGCACGCACGATGAACGAGTCGGACGGGCTTATCAAGCTGGTCGGCGACGCGAAGAGCGATCTGCTGCTCGGCATGCACATCGTTGCGCCGCAGGCCGAGTCGCTCATCGGCGAAGGCGTCATCGCGCTCGAGATGGGCGCGACGCTCGAGGACATCGGGCTTTCGATTCATCCGCATCCGACGTTGACGGAGTCGATCATGGACGCGGCGGAGGCGGCGCATGGTAAGGCGATACATATTGTCAATCCGAAGCCTAAGACTCCGGTTGGGGTTTAGGTAGCGGCTTTTGGGTCCGGTGGTGGTGGTGCGGTGCGAATGCTGCTGCGGGGGCGTCCGCGATTTCGCATCCATGCGAAATCGCTACTCTCCGACTTTCCGCTCCCGCCGTCCCGGCTCCGCGGAAAGCTCGGAAGCCCCGCAGCAGCAATCGCACCGCGCCGCCACCACCTGCCATCGCGCTGCCTATAGTGGAAAGAATGGGGCGCGTGCTGGAGCTTGGGCGACGCGGGTATCGGGAGGTGCTTGAGCTGCAGCGTAGCGTGCATGCGGCGGTGGCGCGTGGGGAGTCGCCGGATACTTGGATTTTGGTTGAGCATGAGCCGGTGGTGACGTTGGGGCGCAATTTTAAGCGGGGGAATCTGCTCTTCTCTCGCTCGTCTCTTTCGGAGCGGGGCATCGATTGCGTTGAGGTGGAGCGGGGTGGGGATGCGACCTATCACGGGCCGGGGCAGTTGGTGGTTTATCCGATTTTGAAATTGGAGCGGTTTCGGGAGGTGGTGCCGCTCGTTTCGAAGTTGGAGCGCGGGATGGTGGAGGCGCTGGCGAGGTTTGGGATTGAGGCGAGTGGGAAGGCGGAGCATCGCGGGGTTTACGTCGGGGAGCGGGCGATTGGGGCGGTTGGCATTGCGGTGCGGCAGATGGCGTCGCTGCACGGGATCTCGCTCAACGTTTCGGTTGCGCTCGATTACGACCGGTTGATCGTGCCTTGCGGGACGCCGGAGTTTGGGATCACGTCGATGGCGCGCGAGTTAGGGCGCGACGTTTCGCTCGACGAAGTGCGGCCGGTCTTGCTGACGGCGCTGGCTGGGGCGTTCGGGGTTCGGCTCGAGCGCGAGGCGGCGGCATGCTGAGCGGGATGGAGCCGGCACGGCGGTTGATGCTGATGCGACGGGCTTTGCTCGTAGCGACGCCGTTTGCGATCATCGGCGCGCTCTACGTTTCCGGAAAGAATCAGCTTTTGGGCTTGGTTTTGATCGCGGCGTTCTTCTTGATCGCGGTGCGCTTCGCGCGCGTTCAGGAGAAGCTGGAAGCGCAGACCAAAGCGCCGTCCGAAGCGAGCCCGGGGACGGATCCGTCGTGAACCAAAGCGAGTCGAAGCCGCGGCTGCCTAAACCCGATTGGCTCAAGGTGAAGTTGGCGCACGGTGAGAGCTACGAGTTGCTCAAGTCAAAGGTCAAGAAGCTCGAGCTGCATACCGTTTGCCAGGAAGCGATGTGCCCGAACATCGGCGAGTGCTGGGGTGCGGGCACGGCTACCATCATGATCCTGGGGGACACCTGTACGCGCGGCTGCCGCTTCTGCAACGTGAAGACGGGAAGCCCGCGGGGAGAGGTCGACTGGCTCGAGCCCAAGCGCGTCGCCGAAGCCGTGCGCGACATGGGCTGGAAGTATCTCGTGCTGACCGCGGTCGATCGCGACGATCTCGCCGACGGTGGAGCGGCGATCTTTGCCGGAACCGTGCGCATGATCCACAAGCTCGTGCCCGAGGCGAAGGTCGAATGCCTGACCGGCGATTTCGCAGGCGACCTCAGCGCGCTCGACGTCGTGCTGGAGGCTGAGCCGGAAGTGCTCGCGCACAACCTCGAGACCGTTCCGCGGCTGCAGTCGACGGTGCGCGATAAGCGGGCCAACTTCGAGCAGTCGCTGGCGATCGTGCGCCACGCCAAGCAGAGCGGCAAGGTCCGCTACACCAAGACTTCTTTGATGCTCGGACTCGGCGAGACCGAGTCAGAGATCGCCTCGACCATGGACGCCGCTCGAACGGCCGGCGTCGACATCTTCACGATGGGTCAATACCTTCAGCCTACGAAGCGTCACCTCGACGTCGTCGAATTCGTGACGCCCGAGAAGTTCGCGCGCCTGCGTGAGCTCGGCTTGTCAAAGGGCTTCCGTCAGGTGGTTTCGAGCCCGCTCTCGCGCAGCTCGTACCACGCCGAACAGGCTTTCCACTAGGCGATTACGTTGGCGCAAGTCGCAGACGGCCTGCCGCCGAGCCGGCGCTGGCCGGCGGTCGCCGTCGTTTCGATCGGGACGATTCTCGCCGTCCTCGACACGTCGATCGCGAACGTCGCGCTGCCGACGATCGGTCGCGAGCTGCGCACCGATGCGGCCCTGACGATCTGGGTCGTCAACGCGTTTCAGATCAGCCTCATCATGACGCTCTTGCCGCTGTCGGCGCTGGGCGATTCGATCGGCTACAAGCGCATCTACGCCGGGGGCCTCGCCGTGTTCACGCTCGGCTCGCTGGCCTGCGCGCTTTCGCACTCGCTCATGCAGCTGATCGTCTCGCGTGCGTTCCAGGGAATCGGCGGCGCCGGGATCATGAGCGTCGCTCCGGCGCTCTTTCGCAGCATCTTTCCGAACCGGCTCTTGGGACAAGCGCTAGGGATCAGCGCGCTCGTCGTCGCGTCGAGTTCGGCGGCGGGTCCGACGGTCGGCGGTTCGATTCTCGCCGTGTTGCCGTGGCCGTGGCTTTTCGCGGTGAACGTGCCGCTCGGAATCCTCGACTTCACGCTCGCAACGCGCCTGTTGCCCTCGAAAACCGGTCACGGTCATCGCTTTGACGTGCCGAGCGCGCTGCTCTCGGGTCCGGCAATCGCGCTGCTCGTCATCGCGCTCGACGGGTTCGCGCATCGAACGCCGTCGCTCGTCACGGCGCTCCTGCTGGCCGCCAGCATCGCGTTGCTCGCGCTCTTCGTGCGCCGGCAGCAACGCCTGGAACATCCGATGCTGCACCTCGAACTCTTTTGCATCGAGCGCTTCTCACTGGCGGCGGCCACCTCGCTGGCATCGTTCACGGCGCAAGGTCTGGCTGTCGTCGCGCTGCCCTTTCTCTACCAGGTGGTGTTCGGGTACTCGCCGTTCGCCGCAGGTTTGCTATTGACGCCGTGGCCGGTGGCAATCGCGTTCATCGCGCCCGTCGCCGGCCATCTGGCGGACCGTTTTCCTCCACCGCTGCTCGCGACGGGCGGCCTGGCGGTTTTTGCGAGCGGACTCGCACTGCTGGCCTCGCTGCCGCCGCACGCCGCGCCGCTCGACATCGTTTGGCGCAGTGCCGTCTGCGGCGCCGGGTTCGGCTTCTTCCAAGCGCCCAACAACCGCGAGTTGATGGGCAGCGGCCCGCGCGAATACAGCGGCAACGCTTCGGGCATCCTCGCGACGGTTCGCGTTACGGGCCAGTCGCTCGGGGCGGCGATCGTTGCAGTGGTGCTCGGAACGGCCGGCGCGACGCTCGTCGCGGGTTCGCTCCACGGTCACGGCGAGTTCGAGCAACCGCTGCGCATCGCGCTGTGGATCGCGGCGGCCTTTGCTGCAACGGCGGCGCTGGTCAGCGCGCTGCGCCTGCGCGCCGTCCGCCGGGTGGCGGCACCCAGCTAACGACGCAGGAGTTCCGCCGAGCGTAGGTACAGTCTGTTCCATGCAGATGCGGTCCGCGGCGCGCGGCGCTTTGAGTCGGGGCTTGTTCGCCATTGCGGGCAGCGCGGTGTTCCTCGCATCGCTTTTGACGCCGGTTCGAGCCGACGAATCCGCACAGGCGTTGCTGGCCAAGCATAAGGCCTATGCCGGCTGGTCGTTCAACGACGGCACGTTCAAGACGCTGGTGACGCAATGGACCTTTAGCCACACCAAAGACGGCTCCGTCGTGTTTCGCCAAACCGAACGCCAGATGGGCGTGCTGCAGCGCGACGATTATGTCTCCGAGCGTAACGGTCGTGAGGGCCACGAAGGCTATACCGGAACCCTTCTCTGGCAATCGGGCAGCAACGGCTTCACTACTCGACTCTTGGGGGATCCGGCCAAGGCGATCGTTTCCTTCAAGCTGATCTTCGACGAGGCGGCCACGCAAGCCACGGGTACGCTCCAGCCGGCACAAACGATCGACGGCAAGAGCTACGGCGTCGTGCGCGTGAAAATCGACGCTTCGCTTCCCGTCGACCTCTACATCGACGAAGCGACGGGAGCATACCGGCGCGCGGTCCTCGATCCAGGCGGCGGCTTCGAGCGAACCTATAATTTCGTCGACACGGTCGAACCGCTGCCGGGCAAGAAACTCATCAGCCGCTACACCGTCGGTGGCTGGACGGCCGTGCTCGAGAAGGCGACCCCGAACGAGACGATCGATCCGAGCCAGCTGGCCCCTCCACCCCCGAGCGCGCACTGGGTCTTCGGCAACGGTGACTCCATTCCGATTCACGTTACCGACAAACGCGTCTTCGTCACCGCCAAGATAAACGGCGTCGAGGGGCACTTCTTCCTCGATACCGGCGCGGGAAGCATTCTTCTTTCGACGAGTTTCGCAAAACGCGCGAACCTCGAATCGGGAGAAGCGGGAAAGGGCCAGGGCATCGGGGGCAGCGTCGACATGAGGGAGCGCACGGTGAAGACGTTCACCATGGGAGACAACACGCTCTCCAACGTCGTCGTCTATTCGGCGCCGTTCGAAGGTTTCGAGCAGGAAGGGAAAGACGGTCTCATCGGCTTCGACCTCTTCGCCGGCGCCTTGGTCGTCCTGAACCTTGACGACTCCACTCTCACGATTCTCGACCCCGCGAAACTGCAACCGGATACGTCGGCAGGCGTAGCCGTGTTGGTTGATCTCTCTACTCAGCAGCCGGTCGTGCCGATGAAGCTCAACGATCGCGTCGAAGTTCAAGCTACGCTCGACAGCGGCGATCCGCTCCACGTTCTGTTGGATCGCGCGCTAATCACCAACCACGGTCTCAAGTTCTTGATCGACCGGAGTTCGCTGGCAGCGGAAGGGTTAACCGGTGGGGTCGGTGGCAGTTACGAGATGGTCGAGTGCGGCAAGCTGCAAAGTCTGTCGCTCGGACCAATCAGCTACAATGCGCCGCCGGCTTGCGTCGGCCAAGCCACCATCGGCTCGCCCAGCGATCGCGACGTGCTCGTCGGGTTCGATTTCCTCAAACACTTCAACATCGTCTTCGACTACCCGGCGGGGTTAATGGTCTTTCAGCAGCGCAAGAACCAGCCGAAGTAAGCGCTCACCAGTTGCCTGAATCCGGTTCGCCTTTGATTGGTCCGGTTAGATGCGCGTCGACCCAGCCGCCGTAGTAACCGCCGGGTTGCGGCGCGACGCGCTCGTCGTCGAGAAAGCACGCGTCCATCTTCGAGGCGTAGAACGCGAAGTAGCCGGCCACGCGCTCGTAGCCCATGCCGAGATCCGTCAGCGGCTCCGGATAGCTCCAGGCGCCGGCGCGAACGCGCCGGCCGCCCGCAACGACGTCATACGCGAAGGCCACGCCTTTCCACTCGCAGATCGTCCAGCTATCGGTCTTGACGAGCGCTTCGGATAGACAGTCTGCCGGCGGTACGTAGTAGCACGGAGCGCCCGCCGTTTCGACGATCCGCAGCGCGCGCAGCGAGTCCGCGATCGTCAGACCGCCGAACTCGACGCGCACCCGCCGCACGACCTCCTCGACGCGCGGGGGACGCGGAAAATCCCACACCGACTCTTGCCCCGGCGCGGGCCGGACGATGCGCTCACGCGGCGGCGCATCGCGCTGCGCGAGTCGTGCGCGCTTCACAAATCCGGCGAGCGCGAGGGCGGAGGGTGGCTGCGTTTGCGGCGAGGCGTCAGCCTCGCAGCACGAAGATCAGCGCGACGCCGTTCATGCAGTATCGCAAGCCCGTCGGCTTCGGCCCGTCGTCGAAGACGTGCCCGAGATGACTGCCGCAACGGCGGCAGTGTACTTCGTCCCGCACCATCATGTCCGAGCGGTCGACCGCGGTCGAGACGGCATCCGGGAGCGGACGGAAAAAGCTCGGCCAGCCCGTGCCGCTGTCGAACTTCGTGCTCGAGTCGTACAGCGCCAAACGGCAACCCGCACACAGATACGTACCGGGCCGAAATTCCTTGTCGAGCGGACTCGAAAAGGCAAATTCGGTCCCGCCCTGGCGCAGCACCGTATATTGCGCCGGCGTCAACAGCGCGCGCCACTGCGCGTCGGTGTGCGTTACCTCATAGGTCGCCGCGCGCGCCGGCGGCGAGCCGCAGGCGATGGCCGCAACCAAGGCCCCGAATCCACCGAGCACCGAACGGCGCGAGGGGGGCGGCGAAAAATCCAGACGTTCGGGCATGGCATCACTATAACGCATGGCCGGGCGCAAACGATGTGGTTTTCCTTACGCCTGGACGCCGCCGGACCTCAACGCTTGAGAATCAGCGTGACGGCGCTGATCACCATAAGCCCGGCGAAGCACAGCCGCAAGGTCCGCTCGGGGAGGCGAACGGCGAGTTTCACGCCGTACGGCACCGTCAACACGCCGCCGATCGCGAGCGCGAAACCGACCGGCCAATCGACGTCGCCGGCCGCGGCGTAGGCGGCCAGGCCCGCCAGCGTCCCCGGAGCCACCAGCGCCAGGCCGAAGCCTTGCGAGGCGGACTGCGAGAATCCGAAAAGCAGCGACATGAGCGGCACGGCGAAAATGGCGCCGCCGACGCTGAACACGCCCGACAGAAACCCGCCGAACGCTCCGACGAGCGATGCGAACGGCCAGGGCAACGGCGGGCGCGCCGTCCCTTGGCGCTTCGGTCCGAGGGCGCGCCACAGCATCACCGCGGCGATGCACAAGGTGAACGCCGCGAAGGCGAGACGCAGCGGCGAGCTCGGAACGTGCGTCGCGAAGTGCGCCCCGACGAAGGTCAGCGGGAGGGCCGCGCCCGCGAGCGTCAGGCTGAAACGCAAATCGAGTTGGGACCGCTTGGCATAGTTCCACAACCCGAGCAAGACGTTCGGAACGACCATCACGAGCGACGTGCCTTGCGCGTGCTGCTCGTCGAGGTTGAGGATGACGGCGAGCAGGGGAATCGCAAAGAGGCCGCCGCCGATCCCAAGCAGACCACCGAGAAACCCTAGCAACGCGCCGAGCGCGAGCAGTTCGAGGAGCTCAGGAAAGGGCATCACGCGTCCGTTGGAATTGGCTGTGAGATTGGTTACTTCCGCGAGAGCCTTCTAAGAGCGACCGGGCAAGCGTCCGAAGGCGTAGTATATGGTCAGCCTTGCCTATTCATTCCGGCCCGACCGCTTGGAGCGCCCCTTGAGTCTCATGCCCGCCGTCGAACTACTCTTGCGGCGGTCGACGGCTTCGCTCGTGCTCGAGCTGGCCCGCGGCCCGCAGCGCTTGGCCGAGCTTCAGGAAAAACATCCCCAGCTAGCCGAGCACCTTCTCAGCGAAGTGTTGCGCGAACTTTCCGCCGACGGCGTCGTCGAGCGACGGGTCGACCCCGGCCCGCCCTTCCGCGTCGTTTACGAACTGACGGCCGCCGGCCGCGAACTCGCCCCAACCCTCGCCAACCTGGCGGCCTGGGCCGAGCGCTGGCTGGACGCCGAAATTCGTTCCCTCGGGTAACGCTGCTTAGGCGTAGACCCCGCGTACCAGCATCGACTGCACGACGCGGTTGATCGCCAGCATGTACGCCGCCGTCCGCAGCGTGACACCGCGCATCTGCGCGAGTTCGGAAACGCGAGCGAAGTTTTCGAGCAAGACGTCGGCGAGCCGCTCGTTGACCTCGGACTCCTTCCAGAAGTAGCCGGCGCGGTCTTGCGCCCACTCGAAGTACGAAACGGTAACGCCGCCGGCATTCGCGACGATGTCGGGAATGACGACGATACCGCGCCGGTTGAAGATCTCGTCGGCTTCGGGCGTCGTCGGTCCGTTGGCGCCCTCGACGATGAGCTTCGCCTGCACGTTGGCCGCGTTGCGCACCGTGAGTTGCTTCTCGAGCGCGGCCGGAACGAGCACGTCGCAGGGCAGTTCGAGCACCGCATCGTTCGTGATGCGATCGCCGCCGCGATAGCCGTCGAGCGAGTGATGCTCTTGCGCGTACGCGATCGCGCCGGGCACGTCGATGCCGGCGGCGTTGTGGTACCCGCCCGTCACGTCGGAGATCGCGACCACGCTGCAGCCGGCCTCGGCCAAGAGTTTCGCCGCGATCGAGCCGACGTTGCCGAAGCCTTGAATGGCAACGCGCGCACCGCGCGGCGGAAGGTGCATCGCCTCGAGTTGCGCGAGCGTCACGAGCGACACGCCGCGACCGGTCGCTTCGACGCGACCGCGCGAGCCGCCGATCTCGAGCGGCTTGCCGGTAACGACGCCGGGAACGTGCTCGCGGCGGTGCATCGAGTAGGTGTCCATGAACCAGGCCATGATCTGTGGGGTCGTGCCGACGTCGGGTGCCGGAACGTCTTTGTCGGGCCCGACGACTTCGACGAGTTCGGCTGCGTAGCGGCGCGTGATCCGCTCGAGTTCACCCATCGAAAGCGTCGTCGGGTCGCAGGTGACGCCGCCTTTTCCGCCGCCGAACGGCAGGTCGACGACCGCGCACTTCCAGGTCATCCAAAATGCCAGCGCCGTGACCTCGTCGAGCGTCACGCCCGGATGGTAGCGAATGCCGCCTTTGGCGGGACCGCGCGCGAAATTGTACTGTACCCGATAGCCGGTGAAGACCTCGAGTTCGCCGTTGTCCCGCTGAAAGGGGATCGAGAAGATGATCTGCCTCGACGGCTTCGTCAAGAGGCGCCGCATGCGGCTATCCAGATCCAGGTAGGCCGCCGCTTCGTTGAAGTAGGCGATCGCGTCGCCAAAAACCGAGACCTCGCGCACGGCGGTCAACATATCGCTCACGCTTTCCCGTCCAATCCTCCGGAACTAGCCCACAAGATTTGGGCCAGGAAACTTTTTTCCCTACATTTGGCCAATCACACCGGGACTTCGTTCGACAACGGTACAACGTCCCGGGCGAGCCGGTTCGTCACACGTTGAAGCGGAAATCGACGACGTCGCCCTCCTGCATGACGTACTCCTTGCCCTCGCTCCGAAGCAAGCCGGCCGCCCGAATGGCGTCCTTCGAGCGCAGGCGCGCGTAGTCGCCGTACGAGACGATCTCGGCCCGGATGAATCCACGCTCGATATCGGAATGGATTTTCCCGGCGGCTTGGGGGGCCTTCGTCCCTTTGTCGATGGTCCAGGCCCGCACTTCTTTCTCGCCGGCCGTGAGAAACGTCATCAGGCCCAGCAGGTCGTAGGCGCTGAGGATCAAGCTGTCGAGTCCGCTGCGCTCGATCCCCAGTTCCGCCCGGAAGGCCTCGGCTTCCGCCTCGCTCAGGCCGGCGAGTTCGGCTTCGATCTTGCCGCTGAGGGCGATCGCTCGGCTGCCTTCCTGCTCGGCTAAGTCGAAGACGCTTCGCGCCAGCGCTCCCGGAGCTCCGATCTGTGCTTCGTCGACGTTCGCGACGTAAAGCATCGGCTTGGCGCTAAGAAGAAAACTTTCACGGGCAAGCTGCGCCTCGAGGGAGTCTTTGGGAAACGAGCGGGCCGGCCGGCCCGCCTCGAGGGCCGCTTCGAGCCGGCGCGCGGCTTCGAGGAGGGGGCCGATCTTCGGGTTGACGCGCGCCTCGCGCTCGAGGCGCTCGCGGCGCTTGGAAAGCGTGGCCAGGTCGGCCAAAGCCATCTCGATGTTGACGATCTCGACGTCGCGCAGGGGATCGGCCTCGCCTTCGACGTGGATCACATCCGGATCGACGAAACAGCGCAGGACCATCGCGATCGCGTCAGTCTCGCGAATGTGACTGAGAAACGCGTTGCCCAGACCGGCGCCCGAGCTGGCTCCGCGCACCAAACCCGCGATATCGACGAAGCGCACGCTCGCGTTGACGATCTTCTGCGAGCGCTCGATCTCGGCCAAAACCTTCAAACGCTCGTCCGGAACGGGAACTTCGCCGATGTTCGGCTCGATGGTCGCGAAAGGGTAATTGGCAGCGAGAGCTTGCGCCGAGCGAGTTAGGGCGTTGAAAATGGTCGATTTGCCGACGTTCGGTAGACCAACGATACCGCAAGAAAGTGCCATGGTGTTGAAAAGCCGACCCGTCCCGTTCGTGTCGCGCAAGGATTCGTCCTGGACACGTCGGATTTTTGGACATGCGCCAGATGAAGGTCGACAAGCTCGGGATCGACTTGCTGACCCACGACCCGGTTGTGATCCTCAAGGATCTCGAAGGCAAACGATACCTGCCGATCCTGATCGGCCCCTTCGAAGCCACCGCCATCGCTCTCGCGCTCGAAGGGACGCAAGTACCGCGTCCTCTTTCGCACGATCTCATGCGCACGATGCTCGAATCGCTTCATGCCTCGCTCGAGCAGATCGTCATTCACGACATCAAAGACTCGACGTTCTTTGCCAAGCTGATCGTGCGGCAGAATGGCGATACGCGCGAGATCGATGCGCGTCCGTCGGATTGCATCGCGCTGGCTCTGCGCATGCAAGCTCCGATCTTCGTTTCCGATAAGATCGTGCTTGAGGAAACGGTGGCCGACAAGAAGGCTGAGGCTGAAGAGTCGCAGCGGTTCAAGAAGTTTATCGAGGAACTCAAGCCGAGCGATTTTCGGGAGTAGTCTCTCTCGCTGGCGCCTGCGTTGGGTTGTGGCGCGATACGTTGGCTCCTCGGGGACGCCCGCGATTTTCCATCCATTGGAAAATCGCTACTCCGCCACTTTTCGCTCTCGCCCTCCGGGCTTCGCGAAAAGCTGGAGGCCCCGCGCAACCAACGTATCGCACCACGACCCAGCGCAGACGAAGCTCGTTCGAACGCGCGCGATCGTTTGTTTTGGTTGCCTCTCAGTCGTTGAGCACTTGCTGCTTCAGTTTTGGTATAGGACGATGTAGCGAACCGCCCCGTTGCCGGAACAGGCAAGCGCGCCGGCATAGCCGATGACGTGGTCGCCCGCGAAACCCGTCGCGACATCGCCGCCGGCGTTTCCAGTCTGCTGTGCAAAGCAAGGAGTTGCCGCGACGTGTAACGGTCCCGTGGGCACTTGGGCAAGTGATGGTCGCGTCATTTGAAACGTTATCAACGATGCGAGGAGCGCGACGAGCGCGTAGCTGCATAACGTCTTGAGATATGTCGTGTCTCGCATTTTCAGGTCATCCTTTCATTGCACGGCGGATCGGTCTTAGAGCGACCATTGCCAGGCGTTCCACCAGGGGGCGATGCCGGGGGAGGGGCTGTAGTTTTTGAGGTCGGGGTTGCGGGCGGTGGGGCGGCGGACGAGGTACATCGGGATGTAGGGGACGGTTTCGTGGATGCGGCGTTCGACGCGATGGTAGATGGCGGCGCGTTCGGCGGGGTCGTCGGTACTGAGGCCGGCTCGTTCGCCGGCGTCGACGGTTGGGTCGCAGTAAGCGAAGACGTTCTCGCCTTTGGGTGAAAACTGGTCGCAGCCGAGGTAGGCGGTGTTGTCGGGGTCCCAGGGCAGCGTGTAGCTGTAGCCGGCGAAGTCGTAGTTGCGGGTGACGATGGGGCCGTCGTAGGCGAAGATAATATTGTAGGGATATTGTTTGAGCGCGAGCGCGATGCCGATGTCGTGCAGGTATTGCTGCAACTGAACGGCGACGTTGCGCTCGTTGGCCGAGCCGGCGGAGACGGCCATCGTGAAGTCGAGGCGCTCCGGGCCTTTGCGGCGCACGCCATCGGGGCCGGGGAGCCAGCCGTTCTTATCGAGCAGCGCGCGCGCGGCCGGCGGGTCGTAGCGGTACGGCTCGTTGTCGGTGTAACCGATCGCGGTCGGGGGGACGATGTCGTGAGCGCGCACCGCGACGCCGTGCGTGACTTTGTCGATGATCGCTTGATAGTCGATGGCCATGGCGATGGCTTGACGGACTTCGACGTGGCGCAGGCCAGGGTGTCCGTTGTTGAGGATCAAGACGTTTTCGGCGTTCCAGGGATACATTTGCGCGACGACGCCGGCGAGGTGACGGGCCCGGTCGAACTGCGTGGTCGCCAGGTTGGCCTCGTCGAGCTCGTGGGTTTTGAGCGCGTCGAAGATCGTGTTGTCGTCGGGAATTACCGAGAACTCGATGCGCTCGAGTTTGGGCATGCCTTTGAAGTAGCGCTCGTTGCGTACGAAGAGCAGCCGGCGGCCGCGTTCCCAGCGCACGAACTTGAATGGCCCGGTCCCGACGGGTGCGGAGTTGAAGGGCGCCGTGTTGATCGTCGGCAGCGCGGCGAGCAGGTGCGCCGGCAGAATGGGTTTTGCGCCCTCCTGGAGCGACGTGAAAAAGCGGCTGACGAACGGAGGGTAGCGACGCTTGAGGCGCACGACGACCGTCGCGTCGTCCGGCGTTTCGATGCTTGCGACTTCCGTGTAGCCTTCACGGTGGAAGACGTTGTTCTTCGGGTTGACGACGGCGCGCCAGGTAAAGGCGACGTCGCGCGAGGTGAAGGGCTGGCCGTCGTGCCAGAGCACGCCGTGCCGCAAGTGGTAGACGTAGGTCTTTCCGTCTTTCGAGATCCCGCCGTTCGCGAGGCTCGGCACGTCGCTCGCGAGGTCGCCGATCAACCGGCCGTTGCCGTCCGAGATGACGAGATACGACATCACGAGCGACGAGAGGTCCTCGACGAGGTCCATCGTTGAGAGCAGCGAGTCGAACTGATCGGGGTCGCTCGTATCGGCGATGCGCAGGACGCCCGGCCGCGTCCACGCGTGGCGTCCGGACTGACCGGCCGTATCGACGCGCGTGCAGGCGGTCAGCGCAACGAGCGCCAGAATCGCGAGCGAACGGAGCACTTGCCTCGAGTTCGAGGGGAGCGCGCCGCTACCCCACGAACTCGGGGCCCCTGGCAGCGCGAAACTTTTCCGCCCGCCGCCCCTTACCAAAGGAGTCGATGTTGACGACGGAACGAGCCGAGATCGGCGTTTTCGGTGGATCCGGCTTTTACTCACTGCTCGAGAACGCCCGCGAGGTCGTGGTGGAGACGCCCTACGGCGCGCCGAGCGACCGGCTGGCCTTAGGCGAAGTCGCGGGCAAGCGCGTCGCGTTCTTGCCGCGTCACGGAAAGCTGCACCAGTATCCCCCACAGGCGATCAACTTTCGCGCGAACCTCTGGGCGATGAAAGAGCTTGGCGTCACGCGTATCATCGGGCCGACTGCTTGCGGTTCCCTCAAAGCCGGCGTGAAGCCGGGCGAGATGGTCGTTGCCGACCAAGTCGTCGATCGGACGACGGGGCGCGCCGACACGTTTTACGACGGCCCGATTACGACGCACGTCAGCTTCGCCGACCCGTATTGCCCGCAGATGCGGCCGATCGCGATCGCGGCGCTGCGCGAGACGGGCGTCACGACCCACGAACGTGGGACCATCGTGGTGATCCAAGGACCGCGCTTCTCGACGCGCGCCGAATCGAAGTGGTTTCAGGACGCGGGCTGGGAAGTGATCAACATGACCCAGTATCCGGAGTGCTATCTCGCGCGCGAACTCGAGATCTGCTACGTCAACATTTCGCTCATCACCGACTACGACGTCGGGCTCGAAGGTATGCCGGACGTCGAGCCGGTGACGCACGAGGCCGTCATGAAGATTTTCGCCAGCAACAACGAGCGCGTGAAGAGCGCGATCTTCAAGATCATCGAAGCCACGCCGGTGGAGCGCACCTGCTCCTGCGGCTCGGCCTTAAAGGGCGCGCGGTTCTGAGCGGCGTGAAACGCTGATGCGCGTTGACGTCGCAACCTATGCGCGCGCCTTCGTCCTGCTGGTGCGCTTCCCGGCAGTCGTCCTCGCGCCGCTGCTGATCGCCGTTGCGGAAGTACTGGTTCTCCGCCTGCTCTCGATCTCCGACGTGGGCGGGCCGCTGGCGGGCGCGACGAGCGGCATCGTGGGCTTGCTGCTGCAGCTGCTCAACTCGTTCGCGCTGTGCGTCTCGCTCATCGTCGCCGACAGCGCCTGGCGCACCGGCCGCGCGCCCTTCGACCACGCCTGGGACGAAGCGCGGCGCAAGGCCGGCGACATCTTCATGGCCGCGATCGGCTTCAGTTTCATCCTTTGGGCCGCGGCGCTGGGCGGCGGCCTCGTCGGCTCGGTCGGCGCGCTCTTGTTGCAAGCGGTCGCGATGTTCTTCTTCATCTATACGCTGCCGGCCGCGGCAATCGGCGGAGTTCCCGGCGGTGCGGCGCTTCAGATTTCCCTCGATCGAGCGCGCAGCGCGGTGCCCGCGACGATCTTGGTGACGGTCGTCTACGTCCTCGTCTACCTGGTCTTGCCGATTCTGGCGCAGAGCACGCTGCCTTCGCTGCTTCTACTCAGCCCGATCGGGTACTCCGAGGTCGTCGCTTCACTTCTCGGGGCGCTGATCCAAGCGATCGCGGCCGGCTACGTCGCGCTCGTTCTGGCCAAGACGTACAACGACGTCTCTTATGGGCGCCGGTATTAACATGCGGGGCCGATCGTGGTAATCTCGAGCGACTAGTCTCATGCAGATGAACGGCGACAAACAACCGACGACGGGCGACGTCCTCGAGGCGCTCCTCGATTTCAAGAGCGCCGTCGACGCGCGTTTCAACGAGATGCTCGAGGCGATGCTCGATTTCCGAAGCGCGGTCGAGACGCGCTTCGCCGTGATGGACAAACGGTTCGAGCAAGTCGACCGCCGGTTCGAGCTGATGCAAGACGACGTGAATCGGCGCTTCGATCGGGTCGACGGCCGGTTCGACGAGTGGAACCGCCGCCGCCGCGGCCGCGGGCACGAACCCGGATAACTCGGCGCCTAAGCCGGCGCGAGCTGCATCCGCAAATAGTCGACGATCAGGCCGGCCGAGACGTTCGTATTCGAAAGGCGTTCGGCTTCCGAAAGCGCCGCAAGGAGTCCGATCGTCGCTTCGGGCGAGCGGCGCGGTAGATTCTCGAGGCGCTTCCGCTGGTCGGCCGCCAGCAGCGGAACCTCGTCGCCCGCCAGGCTGAGCGCCGCCCAGTCGCGCGCCGCGACCCGCACCACTTCGATCAGCTCGGCGACGATGGCGCGTTTCTCACCGCCCGTCAGGCTGCGGTCGTCGAGTCGCAGAAAGCTCTGATCGGCCACTTCGCCCTGCAGCGTTTCGGCGAACCACTCGAAGGCGGCGCCGCGCATGCCTTCGTCGTCTTCGCCCAGGACGGCACGAGCGCGCGTGATGCTGCCCAGCGAGACCTTAGCGGCGAGCGCGGCTTGCGCGGGCGTGACGCCGTCCTTGACGAGCACGGCCTCGACGGTCGCGGTATCGAGCGGCTGGAGCGCGATCTCGACAAAACGCGAACGAATCGTGGCGAGGAGCGTGCCGGGCGAACTCGTGGTCAACAGCACGACCACACCCGCCGGCGGCTCCTCGAAGAACTTGAGCAGCGCGTTAGCGGCTTCGTGCGTCGCGAACTCGACGTCTCCTAACACGACGATGCGCCGGGCGTTGCGATAACCGTGCAGCGCGAGTTCGCGCACGAGATCGCGCGCGGTCAGATCCTCGTCGTGCAAAGCGCTTCCCGGTTCCTTGCCGATCTTGATCGAGCCCTCGTGGAAAACGAAGTCCGGATGCGTGCCCGCGGTGAAAAGGCTGCAGCCGATGCAGTGGCCGCAATAGCCGAGAACGGTCGACTTCGGGGTCTCGCAAAGCAGCGATTGCGCCAGCCGCCGGGCGAACGTTTTCTTGCCGACGCCTGCCGGGCCGGTGAAGAGGTAGCCGTGCGAAATGCGCGCGGGGTCGAGCGTTGCGAAGTACGCGAGCGCGGCCCGCGCGCCGACGACGTCGAACTCGCCCTCCACGCCGATCACGCGGCCGCCTCGATCTTCGCCCAGGCGACCTCGGCCAGCTCGTCTGCGGGGAGCGTCGCGTCGAGCACCGCGATCCGCGGATCCTCGCTTGCGAGCGCCAAATAGCCGGCGCGGACGCGCTCGTGAAACGCGTCGTCTTCGCGCTCGAGCCGGTCCGTCGACTGCCCTAACGCGGCCGCGCGCGCCGCGACGCGCTCCCGCGACAGCGGGACGGGGATATCGAGCAGGAGCACGTGGTTTGGTTCGACGCCGCGCGTCGCGATCGAGCAAAGCTCGCGCAGCAGTGTTAAATCGAGCTCGCGTCCGAAGCCCTGATAGGCGAGCGTCGCCGTCGTGTAGCGATCGCATAGCACCCAGCTTCCGGCCCGCAGCGCGGGGTCGATGATCTCGGCGACGAGCTGCGCGCGCGAGGCGTTGAGTGCGAAGGCCTCGGCGAGCGGGTCGACCGCAGCGCCCGGCGTCACGAACGCCGCGCGCATGCGATCGCCGAACGGCGTGCCGCCGGGCTCGCGAGTTAGCACGAGCGCGTGACCGGCCGCACGGATGCGTTCGCCCAACCGGGCGAGCAGCGTGGACTTCCCGCTCCCCTCGATGCCCTCGACGCTAACGAACAGTTAGGCTGAAGCTCCCGTCCCATAGGGTAGGTCCGGCGCGCGGTACAGTAGCACGCGGCGGTTCGGCTCGAGGCCCGTGCTGCGCGACTGCACCCGGTGCTGCTCGGCCATCTGATGCTGCAGGCGGCGCACGTACGACGTCTGTGGTGAAAGCTCGATCGGCTTGTTCTCGAGCAGCACCTTGTAGATGGCTTCGTCGGCTTCGCGCAAGGCGATCTCTTCGGTGTCGAGCGTCGGAAGGTTGAACAGATCCTTGAGCGCGGCCATGATCTGCGCGACCGTGTTCGTCTTGATCGAGTAGATCGGAACGTTCTCCGCGGCAATCGAGCGGAGCTTCTCCGACTCCTTGCGTTCGAGCGTCTTGAGCGTGAGGACGACGTCGGCGTCGTCCCACTTACGCGCGATCGAGGCGCCGACGCGCAGGTTTGCGATGGCGCGCTCGATCTTGTTGCGCGAGACGCCGTACGGGAAGATCAGCTTGAGGCCTTCGCGTTCCGCATCGTCGAGTTCGCCCTCGCGGCCGAGGACCGCCTCGAACTCCGCGTCCAGCGCGCGCGCTCCCTTGGCGAGAACCGCGGGCGCAGCTTCCTGCAGCACGGCGACGTTTCCGCCGGGCATGCGTTGGCGCACTTCCGGCTGCGGCGCGTAGCCGCGCAGCAGCGAGTCGACGATGTCGGCGACGTTCTGGTGGATCGAGAGGCGATTGCGATCGTTGATCTCGATGAGCACGTCGAAGGTCGGCGGGGCTTTGCGCTCGAGCACGGTCTTGCGGGTACCGCGCCGCCGCGCTTCCTCGTCGGAGAGCGTGACCGAAGCTGATGCCGCCGACCAGATCCGACAGCGTCGGGTTCATCAAGATGTTCTCGAGTGTCTTGCCGTGCGCGGTTCCGATGAGCTGCACGCCGCGCTCGGCGATCGTGCGCGCCGCGAGCGCTTCGGCTTCGGTTCCGATCTCGTCGATGACGATCACTTCGGGCATGTGGTTCTCGACCGCCTCGATCATCACGTGATGCTGGAGCGATGGATCGGGGACTTGCATGCGCCGCGCGTGACCGATGCCGGGATGCGGAATGTCGCCGTCGCCCGCGATTTCGTTGGAGGTATCGACGATCACGACGCGCTTGCGATCCTCCGAGAGCACGCGCGCGCACTCGCGCAGCATCGTCGTTTTCCCAACGCCCGGCGGCCCGAGCAAGCAGATGGACTTGCCGCTGCGCACGACGTCGAGGATGATATCGATCGTTCCGTAAACGGCGCGTCCGACGCGGCACGTCAAGCCGACGATCTTTCCGGTGCGATTGCGGATCGCCGAAATGCGATGCAACGTTTGTTCGATGCCGGCGCGATTGTCCGCGCCGAACATCAGAAAGCCGCGAACTCACGTGCGCGAGATCTTCGTACGTCACCACATGATCCGACAAGTAAGCGAAATCGTCGGGGAAGCGAGCCTCGGGCGGACGCCCGAGGTCGAGGACGACTTCGATGAGCTCTTCGAGGTTCGGGAGGCGGACGAGCGCTTGCCGGATCGGGAGCGGGAAGATATCGAGGAGTTGGGTGAGTTCCCAGTGCGGAGAGACGGACTCGGCGTTAAGAGCCAATGCGCATCCTCGTTACGGAATCGGGCAGCGCCGGAATGTTTCCGGCCGTAACCGTTGCTTCGATTTTCAGTGATCCGGTCTCGAGGACCTTCGTACGCTCGGCTGCTTTTGGTGCGGGCATCGTCACACTCCTGATACTACCCGAATCGAACGGAGTTCCGAGTCGAAGGGGCCCTGCATCCGGACGCCGGCCTTCTTCTCGAGGTTGAGGTAGTCGATGATCTCTTGCGTGATCTCCTCACCCGGCGAGATGACCGGAATCCCCGGCGGGTACGGCGTGATCACTTCGGCGCAGATCCGGCCCGCGCTCGCCTTGAAGACCGCAAACTCGGTCTGCGCGAGAAACGCTTCCCGCGGGTTCATCCGGATCGGCGGAATCTTCGGAAGGTTATAGGTTCCCGTCTTCAAGCGGCGCTCGAGCACGCCGGACGGAGAGAAGACGTCGATCGGGCGGTCCTCGCGGGAAAGTTCTTTCACGCCGTAGACGAGCCGGTCGGCCGCCTCCTGCGTCGTGCCGATGGTGAACAGGGCCAAGCAGTTGAACAAATCGGCGAGCTCGCACTGCACGTTGTAGCGGCGCCGCAGAATTTCTTCGGCTTCATAGCCGGTGTAGCCGAGTTCCTTGACGGTGATGGTGATCTTGGTCGGATCGAGATCGAACACGCCGGGCCGGCCTTCTTGCTCGCTGCCGAAGCAGTAGATGCCGTCGATCGAATTGAGCCGCCGGCGCGTGTCGTTGGCGAGTTCGATCGTGCGCGAGAGGAGGGCGCGACCCTCGGTCGCCATCTGCTTGCGCGCGACGTCGAGCGAGGCGACCAGCACCAGGTTCGGCGACGTCGACAGAAACAGCTTGACCACCGCCTTGAGACGGTCGAGCCGAATCCGCTCGCCCTGCTGGTGCAGCATGGCGGTCTGCGAGAGGCTGCCCAGCATCTTGTGCGTCGAGTTGATGCACATGTCGGCGCCGGCTTCCATCGCGTCGATCGGCAAGGCCGGGTGAAAGTGAAAGTGCGGCCCCCACGCTTCGTCGACCAGGAAGGGGATGCCGCGGGCGTGGACGACCGCGGCGATGCCTTCGAGGTCGGCAGCCACCCCGTAGTACGTCGGGCTGACGACGTAGACGGCTTTCACGCCGGGATTCTCGTCGAGCGTGCGCCGCACCGTGTCCGGGCGTGACGGTGTGATCCATATGGAGCGCGTCGTCGACCTCGGGGCGCATCCAAACCGGCTGCGCACCGCTCATGATGAGCCCGCCCATCGCGCTCTTGTGCGCGTTGCGCGGCAGCGCAATTTTGTCGCCGGGATTGACGGCGGTCATCATCATGATCTGGTTGCCGCTCGTCGATCCGTTGATCAAAAAGAACGAATGGTCGGCACCGTAGGCCTCGGCCGCGAGTTCTTGCGCTTCCTCGATCGCTTCGCTCGGCTGCAGCAAATCGTCGAGTCCGCGAATCTGCGTCAGGTCGATCGCCAGGACGTTGTCGCCCAAGAAATCTCGCAGCGCGCGATCCATGCCCCGGCCCTGCATGTGACCGGGCGTGTGGAACGGTATGACACCGGAGTCCACGTAATCGAGGAGCACGTCGAAATACGGCGTCCGGCTCTGGTCCACTGCCTCGCCATTCGGCAGACGAGGGGGGAGGGCCCGTGCTCGTCCGCAAAAGTCGTGCGTAATGAATGCCGGAACCGTTACCTCGCGGCAGGCTGCCGCACCCCGCTCGCCGGCGCGCACGGCCGTTTTCGTTCTCGCGGGCTCGGCGCTCATTGCGCTCGGCGCCCAAATGTCGTTCGCCGTTCCGTTCTCGCCGGTTCCGATCACCGGGCAAACGCTCGCGCTGCCGCTCGTCGTAGCGTTGCTTGGAACGCGGGCAGCGACGCTTGCCGCACTGGCGTACCTCGCGGAAGGCGCGATCGGGCTGCCGGTCTTTGCGCCGGCCGGCGGCTTCGCCCCGGGCTTCGCGGCGTTTTTCGGCCCGACCGGCGGCTACCTCATCGCGTTTCCGCTGGCCGCCTTCGTAACGGGCTGGCTCTTCGACCGCGGTCTCTGGAACGGTTTCGCGGGGCGGACGTTCGCGATTCTGACCGGGTCGCTCGTCGTTTTGGCCGGCGGTGCGGCGTGGCTCGCGCACTTCATCGGCTGGAACGCGGCCTTCACGCTCGGCGTCTTACCCTTCGCGATCGGCGACGCGCTCAAGACGCTCGCCGCCGCCGCGGCTGCGCCGTGGGTCCGCAAGAGCGGAGCTTACTCGACCCGTTCCTCGATCGACACGTTGTAAAGAAACAGAAACTTGTGCCACTCGTCGGGCAGCGTATTGCGCTTGACGCGGATCCACGGGATGTACTTGGGCGCTTTCGGTTTGCGCCGCATCGTCATGTTGGCGTGCTCGGGCGAGCGGTTGTTCTTGCGGTTATTGCAGCGCATGCAGGCGCAAACGAGGTTTTCCCACGTCGACGGGCCGCCTTTGCTGCGCGGCACGACGTGGTCGACGGTCATCAAACGCTCGCCCTTCAATCCGCAATACTGACAGGTGTAGTCGTCGCGCAAGAGGATGTTCTTCTTCGTCAGGGCGACCTTTTGGGTCGGACGCTTAATGTAGTAGAGCATCCGGATGACCGACGGTAGGCGCATCTCGAAGCTCGGTGAGGCGAGCCTCGCGTCGCGTCCGTGGACGACCTCGGCCTTTCCCGAGAACAGCAGCTTGACCGCCCGCTGGAACGAGGTGATGTTGAGCGCTTCGTACGTGAAGTTGAGGACGAGGACGTCAGTCACTCGAACCTCCAAGCCCCGGGTGACGGCACGAAAAAGGCGAGGTCCATCGCCCTCGCCCTGCTAACGGTCCGGCCCACCCTCGCGCGCAACGCCCTGGGACCGCGCGGGTCCCACGCTGTTCGATCGGCGCTCGCCTTGGTGGTACCATCCGGCGTCGTGCGAAGCATCTCGGGCTCCAGATACGCCGACTTGGGGCCGCTTCCCCGCCGAAGGAGGCCCCGGCCCACAAGGTTTTGAGCGCGGATATAGTGTAACGCTAGCCCTTGAGCGCCGCAGTAGCGCGCGTTCCTGCTTTCGTCACTTCAAAAGACGCTGCAATTCCCTTTCCTGGAGGAACTCTATGTTCAAGCGTACTCTGACCGCCATTGGCGCGGGCGTCTTGCTCGCCGCGCTAGCGCCGGTCGCGCAATCGCAGGCTGCCAGCAGCCCGATTCGCATTACCCAATGTTTCATCACGACGCCTAAGGCGATGAGCAAAAAGGCCAGCGGCACCCAAATCGACTACACCAACATGGGACCGAAGACGGCCTCGCACATCACCTTCGCCGTGAAGTACCGCAATTCGGAGACGACCTACCTGCGCAAGGTGATCGACGACGGAACGTTCGCGCCCGGCTCCCCGATCGTCCACCACTTCTCACTCTACAACGACGTAACGTACGGCGGAAAAACCGCGACGTGCTCGGCGGTTTCCGTCACTTGGGCCGATGGCACCAAGTGGGTCGCGGGCGGGATGTAACTCTCCACCCCGAACGCAAGTGCGTTCTTCGAGAGCGCCTCGCCGGATCAGTCCGGCGGGGCGTTTTCTTTTCGGGCGCCGCTGCTCTCGCGCACCATCTCGAGAAAGTAAGCGTGCACGCGCGGGTCGTTCGTCAGCTCCGGGTGGAACGACGTGCCCATCACGTTCTTCTCACGGACGAAAACGCCGTGGCCGCCGTGCTCCGCCAAGACCTCGACCTCCGGTCCGGCGCGCTCGATCCAGGGCGCGCGAATGAAGACGGCCGGAAACGGCGCCGGCCCGAGCGCGGGAATCGCGAGCGGAACTTCGCTCGAAGCGACTTGCCGCCCGAACGCGTTGCGGCGCACGGTGACGTCGATCAGATCGAGCGTCGTCTTGTTTGAGATCGGCGACGTCGTGCGCGGCAACGATGAGGCCCATGCACGTGCCCCAGAGCGCCATCCCGTCGCGTACGCGGGCGCGAATCGGCTCGTCGAGCCCGAAGCGGTGCAGCAGCTTTATCACCGTCGTCGACTCGCCGCCGGGAATGACGAGCCCGTCAACGGCCGCCAGCTCGGACGCCGTCTTGACGCTGTGCGCCTCCGCGCCGCCGGCTCGCAGCGCACGCAGATGCTCCTCGACGTCGCCCTGCACGCCGAGCACGCCGACCACCGGTTTCACGCCCTCGGGCTAACTACCGCGCGACGGCGAGGAGTTCGTCGGGGCGCAGCGTGCGCAAGTCGAGACCGGGCATCGCTTCCGATTCCTTACCGATGCGGCGGCAGGCTTCGAGCACGATCTCGGGCTCGTTCAAAGTGCGTCGTCGCGTCGACGATCGCGCGCGCGAACGTTTTCGGATCGTTCGACTTGAAGATCCCGCTGCCGACGAAAATGCCTTCGGCGCCGAGTTGCATCATCAAGCGCGGCGTCGGCCGGCGTCGCGACTCCGCCGGCGCAGAAGAGCACGACGGGGAGCCGCTTTTCGCGCGCGACTTCGCGCACGAGTTCGAGCGGCGCGCCGAGGTCGCGCGCCCGCGCGACGAGTTCCTCGGGCGGCAGCGGCCGACAGCTCGGCGATCCCGTCGCGGATGGCGCGCATGTGCCGCACCGCTTCGACGATATTGCCGCTGCCCGCTTCGCCCTTGCTGCGAATCATCGCCGCGCCTTCGGCGATGCGCCGCAAGCGCTTCACCCAAGATCCCGCGCACCGCATACGAACGGCACCGTGAAGGGCTGCTTGTCGACGTGATACTTGTCGTCGGCGGGCGTGAGCACTTCCGACTCGTCGATGTAGTCGACGCCCAAGCGCGGCCAAGGACTTGCGCCTCGGCGAAATGGCCGATGCGGACTTTGGCCATCACCGGAATCGTAACCGCGTCCATGATGTCCGCGATCAGGTCGATGTTGCTCATGCGCGCGACGCCGCCGGCGGCGCGGATGTCGGCCGGGATTCGCTCGAGCGCCATGACCGCGACCGCGCCGGCTTCTTGGGCGATCCGGGCGTGCTCGGGCGTCACGACGTCCATGATCACGCCGCCCTTGAGCATTTGGGCGAGTCCGCGCTTGACGGCGACCGTCCCGGTTTGCGCTCCGTTCGAACCCTGCTCCACCCAGTGACTCCTCATTAGCGATCTTGCCTACAGTCTACCAGAGCATGACACGGCGGAGCCCGGAATGGTTAAGGACTAGGTAGGAGCGTCCCGGCCGAGACGCTGGGGGCTGGTTCCGGGGAGACCTCGCCGGGCCCGTGGCTGACCAGCGGAATGGGGAGCGGCGGCGAGGTGTAGTGGCCGTCTTCCGGGGCGCTCGTTGGGCTGGGTGACGGACTGGGCGTCGGCTTCGGGCGCGGCGGCGGGGGCGGCGGGGCCGGCGTGACGCGCGGGTCGGGGAAACCCGGATCGGTCGCGACCGCCATGACGTGGGTGCTCTTCCAAGCAATTGCCGCCCCGGCGTCGCCCGTTCCGCTCGGCTCGGGAACCGGCGTCGGGCTGGGTGCGAACTGCGGGATGCGCGCCGCAACCTCCGAGACGACCCGGCTCCCCATATCGTTCCCCAGCACGAGCGCAATCAAGAGCGTCGCCGCACCGGCTAGCAGCACGGTGGAAAGGGTCGCGCGGCTGCGCACTAAGCGGGCGTCTCGACGAGTGCCGCGCCGGTCAAGTCGGGCGAGGCGGGCAGCGTTTCGCGATCGAGCGGACGGCCCGCAAAGGTCACCTCGGCCAGCTCGCCGGCTGCGACCCGCTTGCGCAGGACGCGTCCGCGGAACTCGAGCGTCACGTCGCGGCCTTCGTCAAGAAGATTGCACAAGAAGACGCGGACGGCGCCGGCTTCGTCTTCGAACGCAACTGCGCCGACTTCAATCGGCGAGGTAGAGACTTCGCCGCTGACGTCGCGTGCCGGCATAGATGCAGCGGTACGGTTCTTCGGCCGAGGCTTCCCGCATGTCGCCGAAGATCGACTTGCGCTTCACGTCGACGACGTAGGTGCAGCGTCGCGCGCCCCAATGCACGCGCACGCCGGCCGACCAATACCAGCCGAGCGGAAGTTGCGGCGAGAGGTGTGGGCGTCCGCTCGTGCGATACCCGTCGAGGCCGCCGACGGTTTCGGCGACCGCCCACAGATACTTCGCTCCGGTCCAGGGTGAGAGGTACATGCCGCGATTGGTGAGCGAGCCGCCGTCGAACCACTCGGCAAATTGGCCCGGGACCGTGTTGCGCGCGGCACCGGCTTCCATCGTAGCGTAGATGCGCTCGAGCCAGCGCGCCGACTCCTCGACGAAGCCGTTGCGTGCGAGCGCGATGGCGAACCACAGCGTCAGGTCCGGCCACACGCCGCCGAGCAGGCCGAAGCCGTGCGAAGGAAAGTACCACGAGTCGGCCGTCGAGATCGTGCGCAAGCCGACCGGCGTGACGAAATCGGGCTCGAGCAGGCGCCGCAGGATGGCGCACCGCTGCTCGGGTCCGGCGACGCCGAAGAGCACCGGGAAGACCTCGTCCGCCGTGAAGTTGTCCTGATAGTTGTGTTCCTTGTCGTAGTTGAGGACGAAGGCGCCGGTGTCGGCATTGAAGAGGTGCGTCATCATCTTCTCGCGCAAGGCCGAAGCTTCGCGCGCGTACGTTTCCCAATGCGCGTGGTCGTCGGCCACCGCGCACAGCATCGCCGCCGCCTCGAGCGCGAAGACCGCTTCCGCGTTGATCTCGGTGACGGCGCCGTCCAGCGTGTAGTACGGAATGATGTTGCGCCACGAGCTGATGCCGTACATGTCGACACCCTTGGCGTTGCAATACACGAGCCCGTTTTCGTCTCGCTGCGAGAGGAGGTAGTCCGCGACTTTGACGATCAGCGGCAAGAGATCCGCGACCCACTTCTCGTCGAGCGTCGCGTTGTAGTGGTGCAGGATCGCGATGAGGTGCAAGGGCGTATCGTCGTTGATGTTGAGGTCGTAGGACGTCTTGAAGCCGCTGACGCCGCGGACGTATTCGACGACCTGTCCCGACGGTTCGACCGCGCGATTGAAGACCTCGAGCGCGTCGCGGCTAAACTCCGGCAAGAAGTAGTCGAAGCCGTGCACGAACCAGGACGTGTCGCGCGAGACCAGGATGTCCGAGGGCGGCGAGTTGGTCGAGCCCCAACCTTGCGGATACTCCTTGATGACGCGCAGCATGTTGCATTTGGCCCAGACGACGCCGCGGCTGACGACCGGCGAGGGCACCATGAAGCGCGCGTCGCTGAGCGCACGCGCGTAGTAGCGTTGGGTCTCGTGGAGCGCGCGCGGGTCGGCCAGCAGGTCGTCGAACATCGGGCGCGAGTATGCGTCGCCGCGCGGATCGAACACGATCGCGAGGCGCAGCGACTCGCGCGCTCCGGGGGCGACGGTCACGCGGTATTCGGCCGCACCGAAAATGCGGCCGCTCACGTACTCGGCCAGCGCCGGCGTCACTTCTTCGAGATGGCCTTCCTCGCGCAGGACGCCGCGTTTCATCCCGGCCAGTAAAACCTGTTCGCGCAACGATACGACGACGGCGTGCGGCGCGCGCGATCCGCCCCACCAGCGCGAGGCACCGGTGTCGCCGTTCCAAATGCGCAGGTTGGGCCCGTCGATCGCGGCGTGGACCTCTTTCTCGGGTTCGCCGTAGAAGCGCTGGCCGACCAGCAGCGCCCACGGAAAGATCGCGGCGTCGACCGGTTCGCGGCTCGAGTTTAGCAGCGTCACCTCGACGACGAAAGCGACGGCGCGCTCGTGCTTCGGCCCGTGGGGTACGTAGAAGCACTCCGTTACGAGCAAGCGTTCGTCGAGAGCGAACTCCGAGATTTGGGCGTACGGCAGGAACGTGAACTCGCGCTCGATCTGATACGGAAAGAGCGTCCGGCCGCGGTCGCGCAAACGATACGCGATCTGATGCGTCCCGAAGATGATCTGATCGGTGTCCGCGTCCCACAGCCCGCGGATTCCGCCCTTGGGCGTGCTCGACGCGAACGTCTTGAAATTCCCGAGCGTCAGCCCGAACGGCGTCTCCGCTTCCGGTAGCACGTAGGCGCAGAACTCGTTGTGCTGAGCGTCGTAGCTGGAAACCACGCCTCGGCTCTTCGGGGGCAAGCGCGGCTCTCTTGCGAAGTGCGAAGCGATGCCCACCCTGCTCGCTCCGGCGAAAATCAACCTGACGCTCGAGATCCTGGCGCGGCGCGATGACGGATATCACACGCTGCGCAGCCTGATGCTGCCGCTGGGCCTCTACGACCGGATCTCGCTGACGCCGGCGGCGACGCCGAGCTTCCACTCGAGCGAACCGACCTTGGCGAGCGAGAACTTGATCGAGCGGGCGCTCGAGGCCGCGGGCGTCACGGCGCCGCTCGAGGTTTCTCTCGAGAAACGCATTCCGGTCGGCGGAGGCCTCGGCGGCGGGTCGAGCGACGCGGCGGCGATTCTCCGCGCCGCGGCCGACGGATCGCTCGGGCCGCGACCCGAGCGCGATTGGCTGGACGTCGCGCGAGCGCTTGGTTCCGACGTGCCGTTTTTCCTGAGCGGCACTGCGGCGCTGGTGGAGGGGACGGGCGAGCGGGTCACCGCGCTCGGCGCGCTGCCGGCGTGGTGGGCGATCGTCGCTCAGCCCCACGTCGCAGTCGCCACCGCCGACGCGTACCGGCGTTTGGACGCGGCGCGAACGTCGGCCCTCAGCCGCCCGCGTGGGGAAAGCCGGACGCTAAAGGCAGTCGACGCGCTGCAGCGCGGCGATTTCGCCGCATTGCAGGACGAGCTGAGCAACGATTTTCACGACGTGATTTTGGCCGCTTTCCCGGAGGTGGCGCAAACAGCCGAAGCCTTAGAGCACGCCGGAGCGAGAGGAGTCTTGCTCTCGGGTTCCGGCTCGTGCGTGTTTGCGCTGTTCGAAAACGAGCCGGAGGCGAGGGCTTGCGCCGGACGGATCGACGCGGCGGCTTGCGCACAGATCTTCAGCGTGCCGTTTCACCACGACCCGGCTTGGCGATGAACGCGGTCGTCCTCGCGGGCGGTCCGCCGGACGCGGTCGCGGCGCTCACTCCCGGAGTTCCAAACAAGTGCTTCGTGCCGATCGCGGGGAAGACGCTGCTCGAGCGCACGCTGAGCGCACTGCGCAGCACACCGGAGATCGAGCGAATCGTGGTCGTCGCGCCGTCCGCGGCGCGCGGTCTCTCTGGACTCGAACTTGCCGACGAAGTACGCGCCGACGGACCGTACATCGGCGATAGTCTGCGTTCGGGTTTGAGCGGCGCTGCCTCCGGCCAGCTAGTCTTGATCGCGAGCGCCGACCTGCCGGTGCTAAATCGCGAAGCGATTGAGGAGTTTATCGGACTCGCTCGGGGCAAAACGGCTGACCTCGCGTATGCGTGTGTCGAGCGCTCCGTGCACCGCGCGCGCTTTCCGGAAGTGCCGCACACGTGGGCGCATCTGCGCGACGGGACGTTTTGCGGCGGCGGCGTCTTCGCGCTACGGCCACGCATCTTCCCGGCGCTCGAGCGCTTTCTCTACCGCCTGGGTGCGGCGCGCAAGAACCCGCTCGAACTCGCCGCGATCTTCGGGTACGACGTGCTCGCGAGCTACGCGCTGCGCACGCTCTCGATTGCCGCCGCCGAGCGTCGCGCGAGCGCGTTGCTCGGCGCGCCGGTTCGCGCCATCGTTTGCTCGCACCCCGAGATCGCGGTCAACGTCGATCGAATCGGCGACGTCGCGCTGGCCGAGGCCATCCTCCGACACGAGACGGAATAGGCAGTGCGGACGGCTCGCTCAGGGCTATGACGAAACTCAAACTTCGATATTCGCTGCGATGCCGAGTTTTCGGACGGCACGCAATGTGGCGCGGCCGAAGACGTTCGCATACGTTGGAAACGACAACGGAATGCGCGCTACGGCGTCGACGGTCATTCCAGCAGTCATGGCGATTGCGGCCATCTGAGCTACCTCGACCGCCCGCTCGCCGACGATGTGACATCCGAGGATTCGGCGCGTGCTCCGATCGATAACCAGTTTACAGAATCCGCGAGTTCGACCGTCGATGATCGGGCGCGTTGTTTCGGCGTACGACGCGTGCGAAACTACGACATCGTGTCGCTCGCGGGCCTGGTCCTCGGTCAATCCGACTTTCGCGTACTCGGGATCGGTGAAGCTACCGATGGGTTCTACGCCGGCCGGCACGGTGAGCTGGTCTGCCGCCGCCGCATTGTTTCCGGCAATGAATCCATCGCGCACGGCCGGCGGAACGAGCATCGAACGGCCGAGAACGTCGCCTGCTGCATAGATGTGCGCAGCGCTCGTGCGAAGCGAGTCGTCGACCTCGATGAAACCGCGCGAATTGGTTTCGACGCCGGCCCGCTCTAACTTCAGCGCTTCGGTGTAGGCCGTCCAGCCAACCGCGCAGACAACGATCTCAGCTTCAAGGGGCGGATGCTGGGCGCCCGCCAAGGTTACGCGAACGCCGTTCGCCACGGGATCGATTCGTTCGATCCTTCCAAAGCCTTGATAAATCGCGATGCCGTCTTCGCGGAATGCCGCTGCGACGGCGTCCGAAATTTCAGCGTCTTCACTTGCGATGATTCGTGGACCGGCCTGACAAAGAGTCACCGAAGACCCGAGTGCACTGAAGATCGACGCAACCTGCGCGCCCGTTGCGCCGGCGCCGATCACGATCATGGATTTTGGAAGGGCGCTCAAGGAGAACGCAGCGGCCGGAGTAACGGTCAACTCTGCGCCGGGAACGTCCAGCGCACGGCTGACGCCGCCGGAACAAATGACGATTCGCTCGCCGCGAAACGTCGATCCGGACGCGCTGCGGACCGTTCGAGCATCGACGAATTCTGCCGTTCCGGCATGCTCGAAGTACTCGACGCCGGCGTTTTCGATCTGCTGCAGCAGGGTGGAGTGCCGGCGCGCCTCACCGACGACTTCTCGTGCGCGTGCCACCAAGCGCTCATAGTCAAGTGACGGCCGCTCCCCTCCAATGCCGTACTGCGCCAATTGGCGTGCTTCGCGCGCCAAGCGCGCCGCATGTGCCAAGACGCGTACGGGGATCGGCCCTTCGTTTGCGGCCATTCCACCAAAGGCGCCATCCGTGACCAATGCCGTCTTCGCGCCGAGATCGCCCGCACGCAAGGCTGCGGCGGTCCCGGCTGGACCGGCGCCGATCACGACGACGTCGAATTCACGCGTCGCACTCACCGCCCCGGAGCCTCGCTATAGCCCATGAGATAACTGAATCCAATCGTGAACGACCGGCTATAGGCCGTGCCCGCGGCGTGCGGCACATCCTGCACGGGATTCACGTAGTCGACCGGCGCGTTATTGCCGCCGTACGTCCCCTGGATCTGAAAGTTCCGCGCGATCAGCTGCGCGCTATTCAGCGTCAGATAAAGCCTGTTGGTCGAAAACCCATACTGCCCGACGATTGCCAGCAGCGTACCGCCCGGAGAGCGCCAGAAAGTCACGGCCTGCGGCGAGAAGCTCCAAGTCCGCGAAGCACCCGGCTGCGTCGAGGTCGCGTTCGTGACGGGGAATGAGAAATTCTCGCCGATCGATCGCGCCTGGTTTAAGGCGATATTGACCAGTGGATTGATTTCGTACGAGGGGCCCCCAGCTGTGAGTGCGGGCGATCCCGTCGGCGCCTGATAGGATGCGAGCACGCCGCCCAAGACGCCTCCCTTTGGATTGGTATAAACAAGCTGTTTGTAGCGGAATTCGATGTCGTCGGTCCCGGACGCCGAGCCGTTCTGCGTCGAATTGATTTGGGAATAGGATGGCAACACGACCGTGATTTGCGACGACGGCGATACGCCAACGTGAAGAAGCGCACCGGGATATCCGAAGGCCTGGCTCGAGATTGTATACGTCGTCGTCTTGCCGCCGGCGGTATGCGTGAGAATCTCGGGGACGTTGGTGCCCGAATACGTCATCTGCACGGCACCTTGACCCGCTACGAAGACGCACGGCGACGCCGAGAGGTACTTCTTCAGCAGTTCCTGATCGCCACCGCAGGGATCGGAACGCACCGGGGCCTGCGAAGCAACCGGTGCGGGGGTCGGGGGTGGTAACATCTGTCTATCATACCATCGGCGAGGTCCGCTCTGGTGCAGACTCGAACCCCGACCGCCTCAATATAATAAGGAGAAGGCGATGGCTACGCAAGACGGCGATTGGAGCAAGCCTCAGGCAATGGCGATCCCTAAGGGTGGGTACTTCGAGCGTAAGGACGGCGAATACGGACCAATCTTCCCCAGAACCCCGGCATGCTATGGATTCACAATGATCGCAAAACTCAAGCCCGGCCGCGAGCCCGCGATGCGTGAGTATGCCGACAAGATTGAAAACGCGCTAAAAGGCGACCCCGCCTTTTTGGCGTCGCTCAAGCTGCACTATCTTAAGTGGGTCCTCTTCGACATCAACAACGAGACGTATTTCATGTACCAGGGCATCTTCGACACCGACTTCGACAAGTACACCGACGACGCAGTGGCGCTTTTCGGGAAAATTGGGTTGAGCACGTCCTTTGAGAATCTTGAAGGTTTTCCTGACGACTGGAAGACCAATGTGCCGGCATTCACCAAGTTCGTGCGCGATCACCATCGGCCGAGTTTCCTGGAGTACGGAGAGTATCCGTTCGTCACCGCCGATGAAATCAAGAAAGCCCTGCATGTGAAGCGCTCCTTGGGCCACATGCTCGACCAAATGCAATGAGCGCGGATACGGGTCGGACGTATAACCAGCTCCACATACCGCGGAAATACTCGAAGGGAAATCGCCGCTTCAGCGTTTACTGGACCTGGAGCTATCCCTGGGAATCGAATCGCGATATCCGAGTCCTAGACAACCGCTTTTCGACGATGACCGAAGTGCGTCGCGTGGCCTGGCCGGGCTACGAAACGGAAGCATATTCCGACAAGATGTTCCTTCAAGGCATCGAGGGAACGCTCGAGCTGTTTCATCTTTCGCTCGTCAGCTTTCAGCGCGCCGTGGGGGAGGCGACGGATCGGCCCGTGGCGGTCTACCAGCGCGTGGATCAGGCCGGGCAGAAGCAGCCGATCGACGAACGGATCCTTGCCGACACCGACACGCTGATGGTGTTCGGTCTCGACCACATGGCCATGGAGGAGGAAGCCGCGCCCGAGGAGGTTGAGGCGCTTCGTGCCTTTCTCGCTCGCGAGGGAACGTGCTTAATTCTAGGACCGCACCACGACGTCGGTTCTTCCGATGACCTCAAAGAGCGCGACATGGAGTACGCTCACCATGGCGATCCACTGGTTCCGCGCCAACAGCGATTCGCTACGTATGTTCGGTCGCTGATGCGAGGGCTCGGCGTGCCGGTCCAAAACCGCTGGGGATTGCGACCCGCAACCCATCCCGACACGACGAAAACCGTTCCGCTCTCGATAGCCGCCGATCTGGATCGCCGTCGTTGGTTAGACGGTGTCAGCACGCTCGTTTTTCACATGCATCTGCCGCACTATGCCGTGACTACCGACGATTCGAAAGCGATCCACGTGTTGGCCAGGCAGCCTATCGACATGTCCAATCCCCACCCGTTTACGGAGGCCGGGAATCGCGAGCTTAACATGTTCCTCTGGATGCCACCGTCCGGCGACCGCGCCGGTGATATCTTGCTCGCTGATTCGACGATCTTCACCACCCTGTTCGGCGGAGACGAAAGCCTAGAACGCTTCTGGAAGAACCTCGCAACGAAATGAGCGCGGCGCCGGCGCTGGACTTAGCCGACATCCAAAGCGGCGCACTTCGGCCGCGTCCCACTCCGTTTGCGGCGACGTACATCATCTTACGCATCGACGACCGGACTGCGGGACGCGAACTGATGCGCCGCCTGAGTACCGTCTTGCCATCAGCGGCTCATCCAGAGAGCCCCACGCGCGATACCTGGGTTAGCGCGGCGCTCACATTTCAAGGGCTTCGCGCGCTCGGCGTTCCATCGGCATCGCTCGAGACCTTCCCCGCACCGTTCGTGCAAGGCATGGCGGCTCGCGCCAGCGCCTTGGGAGACGTAGGCGAGAGTAGCCCCGAACATTGGGAGAAGCCGCTGGGAACGTCCGACGCTCACGTCGTGATCACCGCCGTATCCGACGGCGAGTCGCAGCTTGGGACCGCGCTCGAACGTGCGCAAGGCGCACTACGACAGTTACCCGGTATCGAGGCCATATGGCGTCAAGATTGCCACGTGCTCAAGGACGAGAAAGAGCCGTTCGGATTTAAAGACGGCATTAGCCATCCGGCAATTGAGGGCAGCGGCGTTCCGGGAACAAACCCAAACGAGGTACCGCTCAAGGCCGGTGAGTTCGTGCTCGGCTATCCGGACGAAATGAGCGATGCGCCGATGATTCCGCGGCCCGATCAGCTCGGTCGAAACGGCAGCTACGTCGTCTTTCGCAAACTCCATCAGCGGGTGGCGGCGTTCCGCCAGTATCTTCGGGCCAATGCCACCGACGCCGCCGACGAAGAATTGGTCGCGGCGAAAATGATGGGGCGTTGGCGCAGCGGCACGCCACTGGCGCTATCGCCCGATGCCGACAGCCCTGAGATTGGCGTCGATGGAGCGCGCAACAATAATTTTCTCTTTAGAGCCGATGACGCGATCGGCTATAAGACGCCGCTCGGTTCGCACATTCGCCGGATGAACCCGCGCGACTCGGATATTGCGGGCGTCATGCGGATCCACCGCATGATTCGGCGTGGCAGCGGCTACGGTCCGCCGCTTCCCGAGGGAATTCTCGAGGACGACGGTGCCGACCGCGGTCTGATGTTCGCCTTCGTCGGCGCGAACATCGGACGCCAGTTTGAATTCGTTCAATCCGAGTGGATGAACGACGGTGCATTCTTCGGCGACGGCAAGGACCGCGATCCGGTTTCGGGGGCCGGTGACGGAGCGGGAACCTTTGTCATACCTCGCCGGCCCCTGCGCCGCCAGCTAAAGGGGCTGTCGCGATTCGTCACCACGCGCGGCGGCGAATACTGTTTTCTTCCGAGTCTCAGTGCGTTGCGTTGGCTCGGGAACCTCGCCGACTAGCGTTTCCACTTCGAGTCGAAGGCATTCGGCCTAACAAGCCGCACCACGCTTTAAGACGGATGCAGTCTGAACGCGGTTCACCGTCCTCAATCCGGACCAAGTGGCCACGTCACAATGCCTCAAAGCCTCGCAGGCATCGTCAAGACGAGGTCCCTCGCTCCCTGACGCCACTGCGTCACTCCTCGTACTCGCCGGAGCCTTGGACCCAGATGAACGATTGAATGTCGATCAAGTCGCGCGGCCGCAAATCGCTGAGGTCTTTTCGGACCTTCGACGCGAATTCGAGATAGCTCGCGTACGTCTTCCACGAGGGCTTCGATTCGTAGTGGAACGGGAATCCGTACTCGCGCGCCGCAACGCGCGTGACGTTCGGTTTGAGGAAGATATGTTCGCGCGGCTGCGCGATGAACCCGAAAACGGTTACGATCGGCCAGGTCGATACGCGCGTCTGCCGGCGCGGCAGCTTCGCGACGACCGCGCACCAGCGCTCGAAGCGCGCTTCGAGTTCGTCGCCGCGATATAAGAAATCGAACAAGCCCTCGGCAAAGGCGCGAGCTCCGGCTGCCGGCTTCAACGCATCGCGCAGCGCCATCTTTTCGAAGGAGAAGATGAGGTTCGTTCGAGCTTCGATCCGTACCGCTTCGTCGGCGATCGTGCGAAAATCTCCACGCTCCAGTAGCGTCCCATGGCGCTTCTGGTTGAGGTCGCGCTGCCAGCTCTCGTGCGCCAGCCATTTGTAGTCGCGTTCCCAATCGACGTACGTCTCGTCTCGAAAGGCCTTCGGGAAAATCCGCAAGAACTTGCGGCGGCAGCGCCGGGCTCCGGCAGACGAGGTGGCTGGCGCCGGCCGGCGGTAAGGCGTTTTGCGAACGTTGAGTGCTGGCACGAAGGGGACCCTCCGAAGAACTCGTAGCCCCTCTTACCCACTCTTGCCGACACCGTTCCGGCGAGAAGCCCGGACTCGAAAAACAAGAGGACGGCCAGCTAGTAGTCCTTCGAAGTTCTCGCCGTCGCGCGGATTAGAAAATGTTCCAGAATTTTCAAAAATCTTCACTTCTTGCAAACGAGTCCTAGGCGATGAGAAAGATGCTTGAACTGAAAGATGCAATGGATCGGGCAGTAGATAGCCTCTTTGAGAGAACGCCACCCGACCAAACTTGGGTGATTCTCGAAAAACACACTATTGAGACGCAGTCGGCTTGGGTATTTTTTTACAACACCAAAGAATTTGCTGAAACCCGCAGTATTCATCGTTTAGCCGGGAATGGGCCAATCTTTGTTAATAAAAAAACGGGTGCAGTCAAATTTTACGGCAGCCTGCCACCGGTGAAAGACATAATTAAAGCCTACGAGGACGACTGTCGGTAACCGTACTACGCCTAGCTTAGCGATCTCGATCACCGTTAACGATGGCAGCGCACGTAAGTACGCAATTCCGCGCTAAGATCCCGAACGAATGAGTCGGCCAGTCGGCACCGATAAGGGCGCGCCTCGCGTTCGGCTGGCAACGCGCGCCGACATCCCACGGCTGTCGGATGTGATCGCGCGTTCGGTGCGCGAGTTGCAGCGCTGCGACTATACGCAGCTGCAGATCGAGGGCGCGCTTGAGACCATCTTCGGCGTCGACACGACCTTGATCGACGACGGGACCTATCTCGTGGTCGAGATCGAGAGTGAGATCGTCGCCTGCGGTGGCTGGAGCAAACGCAAGACACTGTTCGGCGGTGACCGGTGGACGCAGCGCGAGAACGACTTGCTCGACCCAGGCGTCGACCCGGCGAAGATACGCGCATTTTTCGTGCACCCCGACTGGGCGCGCCGCGGCTTAGGCAGCCTCCTCCTGGAAACCAGCGAGAACGCGGCCTGCGCCGCGGGCTTTCGGCGGTTTGAGATGGGGGCGACATTGACCGGCGTCCATCTCTACGAGCGCCACGGCTATAAGGAAGTCGACCGGGTCGAGGTGCTGCTCGCGAACGGTCAGACGGTTCCCGTCGTACGCATGCTCAAGGAATAGCCCTCAAGCACATCGAGCGAGGAGCCCACGAGTGCCACACTGGTGGCACTGAGGGCGCGTAGCATAGCGTCGTGCTGATCGCCCAGATCACGGACACGCATATCCGGCCCAAGGGCAAGCTGCTGCATCACATGGTGCACACGGCGCGCTCGCTGCGGCGTTGCATCGCCGCGCTCGAGGCGCTCGACCCGCGACCGGACGTGGTCGTCGCGACGGGAGACCTGGTCGAGCGCGGAAAGCCGAAGGAATACCGCCGGCTGCGCAAGATCCTCAGCGAACTGACGACACCGCTGTTCGTCATTCCGGGCAACCATGACGAGCGCGACGCACTTCCGCGCCGCGTTCCACGATCATGCCTATCTTCCGCGCCGAGGGCCGCTGCAGTACGTCGTCAACACGCTGCCGGTTCGACTCATCGGCCTCGACTCAACCCACGCGAAACGGCCTGGCGGAGAGCTTGACGCCGATCGGCTCGCCTGGTTCGAAGAGGCGCTCGCGCTTGCGCCACGCCGTCCGACCTTCGTCTTCTTGCACCACCCGCCGTTTGAGATCGGCGTCCCGCCGGTCGACGGTCAGCGCTTCCGTCACGTCGGCCGCTTCCGCGCCATCGTCGAACGCAATCCGCAGATCGTCGGCATCGCGAGCGGCCACATCCACCGTGCCGCCGGCACGTGGATCGGCAACACGCCCGTCACGACGGCACCGAGCACCGCGCATCAGCTGACCGTCACCCGCAGCGCGTCCGGTGCCTATGGACTGCGTCTCGAATTGCCGAGTTTCGCTCTCCACCGCTGGGACGGCCGCACCCTGGAGACGACCGTCCACACCGTAGGCGTACCGGTACGTCTTGCGCTTCCTGAGATTTGCCGCTCCTAGCTCCAGCGCTTGAACAAGTCGTTCGGGATGCCGAACTGATCGAGCGCCTTTCCGACCGTGTGGGCTATGATCTCGTCGACGCTTTGCGGTTTGGCGTACATGGCTGGGATCGGCGGCAAGATGACTGCTCCGATCTCCGCGAGCTGGGTCAACGTGCGCAGGTGCCCGAGGTGAAGCGGCGTTTCGCGGACCACGAGAACGAGGCGGCGTCGCTCCTTAAGACAGACGTCCGCCGCGCGAACCAGAAGGTTGGCGTTGAACGAGTACGCGATCGCCGAGGCGGTCTTCATCGAGCACGGGATCACCAGCATGCCCGCGGTCAGAAAAGATCCCGACGACACTGAGGCGCCCAAGTCGTCGTCGCGATGGACGACGTGCGCTAAGGCTTCGAAATCCGCAGCGCTCGAATCGGTCTCGAGCTCGATCGTCCGCTTCGCTTGCGTGCTGAGGATGAGATGGATTTCCACGTCGCCGCGCGCCCGCAGCGCGCGCAGTGCCGCCAGCGCGTACGCGCTCCCGCTTGCCCCGCTGACGCCGACGACGATCTTTTCCATCAGATTCCTGCCTTCAACTTTAGGGCTGAGGGTCCCGCGCGCGACGTCACGAAGCTTTGAAGCAGCGCAATGATCGAAGGTTCCCATGGGATGAGTCCGCGGCTCGCGGCGTTCGTATCCGACGCCGTCCGTTACGCCGCGAGCGGCTCCGACGAAGACGCGCGCAGACTGCTGCGCGCGCCGTTTTCGGGCGTCCCGCGCGCCGACGCCGGTGCGCTCCTAGCGATCGCGTTACCGCGGCACGATCTGCTGGAAACGATCGCGCAAGAGCGCGTTCCGCTGGCCCACGAGGCGCAACTCGCGAGCCGCCGTTTCGTGCGAGCCCTGGAGCAACTGCGCGCTGCGTTTCGCGCGCAAGGCAGCTCGGCGCGCGAGCTGGTTGCAACGGTCTCCACGGCCTTCGAGCTGCGCGGCGTTGAAGAACTCGCGACGCTCGACGCGCTCGAGGCGGCGGCCGCGCGGCTCGATGCCGCCTGCGCGCAGCGGGCGCAAACTTGGGACGTCCGCGAACTCTGCCCCGCGCTCGAAACGGCGACAGCCGGTGCTGGCGGCGAGACCGCCACGCACCGTTTGCACGTTCTGGGTCCCTACCAGCGCGAACTCGCGCGCGGGGTTCGCTCGCGGCGCGGGCACTTCAGCGCGTCATCGCTCGGCACGTTCGCGCAGTGCGAGCGGCAATGGTACTACAAGTACGTCTGCGCCGCCGTCGAGGACACGAGTTCGGCCGCATCGGTCTACGGCAGCGCCTTCCATTGGGCGCTCGAACGATTTCATCAGGAGTTTCCGCGGGCCGGCGCGGCGCCGCCCGAGACCCTGGCGCGCTCGCTCGAAACCTGGATCGCGACCGCGTTCGACCGTTTCCGCAGCGGCTTTCCGACCAACGTGGAGTACGAGCTGCTGCGCCGTCGCGCGCGTCGCACCGCGGTACGCTACCTGGAATGGTTCCTCGAGCGTTCGCGTAAGGCGCCCTTCGAAGTCGTGGGCACCGAAGCCAGCGTCGAAGCGCTTCTCGACGGATACGCCTTCGTCGGCTTCATCGACCGTCTCGACCGCGACGATGCGACCGGCGCCATCACCGTAGTCGACTACAAGACCGGAACGATCGTGGAGAGCGCCGCCGAGTTCCGGGCCAAGGTCGCGAATTTTCTCGACTTTCAGCTTCCTTTTTACTATTGGGCACGCACCGCCGAAGGCGACCGGGTTACGCGCCTCGCGCTCGTCCCGCTGAAAGACTCGATCCGCGAGGTGCGCCCGATCGAGCTGGAGGTCGTCCCGGTTGCGGCGCCGCGCGGCGGCTACGACCCCGCGACTACCGGCACGATCGGTATCGTCGAACTCGAGCGCGCCCGCGCACGCATGATCGAGATCGCGCGCATTCTCAGCGACGAGTCGATCGGACACTTTCCCGTCACCGACGATCCCGACAACTGTCGCTACTGCCTGTACCTCAACGCCTGCCGCGAGCGGCCGCTGCAGCGCGAAGACCGCTTCGGCCGATGAACGCTCCGCTCTGGGCGCCCGACGATGCGCAGCGCCGCGCGCTCGAGCATCCGCTGGATGCCGACTTGTTGGCCTTGACGGGTCCCGCCGGAAGCGGCAAGAGCACCGTTCTCTTACAACGCGCGAGCCGGGCTGCCGCCGCGGCGCCCGGGGCCGTCGTCCTCGGCGCGGCGAGTCCGCGCGGCGTCGTACGCGTCCGCGAGGGCGCCGCTGCCGCCGGCTTGCTCGCCGCTTGCCGGGTGCTCTCGCTCGATTCGCTCGCGCTCGAACTTCTGACCGATCGCGCGCGCGAGAACGGCTCGGCGCCGCCCGAGATCATCGACGAAGTGCGCGCGGCAACGCTCTTTCACGCCGTCGGCGGCGACCTCTTCTCGCTCGATTGGACCGAGCTGCTCGGCGCGGAGATCGATCCCGAGATCACCGGCTTACGCGCGCCCGAGTTTTTCGCCGATGCGGCGTTTCGTTTGATTCGCCGCCTGCGTGGCGCGCTGATTTCGCCCGAGGAGTTCCGCACGCGCAGCCTTCAAGGCGCTACTAAGTTCTACGGAAAACCGCCGAATTTCGCCGACGCCGGCCTGCTCATGGCAACCCCCGAAAAGTATCGCGACTCGCTGCGCGTTTCGCCGGCCGAACTCGAACGGCAGCGCGGCCGCGAGATCGATTTGATCAAGGTGCTGACGCGCCTCTATGGCTCGTACGTCGACTCCCTCGTCGCACGCGGCTGTATGACCGCGCCCGACGCGGTGTTCGAGGCGACGCGCGCGCTCCAAAGCGACCCGGCTGCGGTCGCACGCGCCCGCGAATCCGCGCGCTACGCGTTGATTGACGACGCGCAGGATCTCAACCTCGGCCAAATCGGCTTGCTCAAGGCGCTCTTCGGCGAGACGCTCGCCGGCGTGACGGTTGCGGGGGACCCGGCTCAAGCCACGCGCGAGTTTGCCGGAGCGCGCGGGACCGCACTGCTAAAGGCCGCGGCTTCGAGTGTGGAACTGTCGACGCAATATCGCTGTCCCGCCGCGGTCGTTCGTGCCGCGCAGATCGCGATGAAGATGCCGCGCCTCGAGCCGGCGCCCCCAGGAACGCAGGCCGTCGAGCTCTATCGCGCCGACACCCTCGGCGACGAAGTGCGCTACGTCGCCGAGACCGTAGCAACGTTGCTGGCGCGCGGCGCGGCACCGGAGCGGATCGCCGTCATCACCCGCAACTTGCGCAGCTCCCATCCTTTCGCCGGCGCGCTGCTCGCGCGAAACGTTCCACTCGACGTCGCCGGCGAAGCGAGTCTGTACGAGTTCCCGGCAACCGCGGATGCACTCGCTCCGCTTTGGGCCTACTACGATCCGTACCGGCACGACTGGCTGCTGCGTAACCTCGAGGCGCCCTGGCTCAACCTGGCGGACGCGAGCGTTGCAACGCTTTGCGGCGAAGCTTCCGATCCCCAAGCGTTGCTGTTCGAGATGCCGAACGAAGAAGTCGACGAGACGCGCAAACGCTGGGACCGGCGGCGCGACGTGCGGCTCGCGCGCAACGTCACGCGCGGCGACGTGGACGCAGAATTACCCGCCGAGGCGCGCGAGCGGCTGCAGGCGTTCCGGGCCGCACTGCAGCGCTGGGAAGCGCTCGAGCGCCGGCTTTCGCTGCCGGAGTTCGTGGGTACGATGCTTGCCGAAACGACGCTGGCCGCGCTTTCCGACGACGCGCGCGGCCGCTTCGCGCGCGGCTGCATCGAACGCCTGATGGGCGAGATCGAAGCGTTCGTGCAACGCCGTCCGCTGGCAACGCTCGGTGACTTTCTCGAAGCTGCCGAAGAGAGCGCGGCGGCCGACGCAGACCTCTCAGCGATCGATCCGGTCGCCGGTAACTCGGTCATGCTGCTGGACGTGGAAGCCGCCAAGGGACGCGAGTTCGATCACGTCTTCGTGGTCGACGCGCGCGCCGGCGCCTTTCCGCGTTACTATGCACCGGATGCGTTCCTCTTCACGCCCGGCCTCGGGATGATCCCCAAAGAGAACGTCGGCGACGATGCGCGCGCCGCCCGGACGGCAAAATTCACCTATGCCTCATTCATCCTGAAGGTCGCCGAGCGCTATAATGACGAGGAACGGCGGGCGTTCGCGAGCGCGGCGATGCGCGCGCGCGAGCGTTTGTACGTCAGCGCCGGCGGACGGGCGACCAAAGGCCGAGCCGCGCCCGAGATCCTTGAGGAGTTGCGCGCGGCGCACGCCGATTCGTAGACCGCGAAGAGTCCGATCGAATTCGTGATCGGTCTGCAGCGCCTAATGCAAGTCAAGGCGGTGCCCAAAGACACGATCGGCTGGCTGCAGCGAATGGGTCAAGAGCCGATGGCTCCTCCCAGCGTGAAGGGCTGGGACGGCGGCCCGACGTGGATCAACACCGCGACGCTGCTGGCGCGCTTCAACTACGTCAATCGGCTGATCCGCACCTCACCGCCGAAAGCGGCCGCCCCCGCGGCGCTGGGCGCGATGGCCACGCCAGCGATGACCGCCGCTCCCGCCAATAACCAGCCGGACTCGGCGACGTTTCCAGCCTGGACGCCCGATCAAGTCGTGCAACAGGCTGGCGGCATGGACGCCGGCAAGGTGCTCGCCGCCATCGTCGTCGATGCGGTTCAAGACGACGTCACGAGCGACGTCCGGCGCACGCTGGTCGATTACTTGAATTCGACCGGCGCTTCGCAACCCGTTCCGCTCGGGCCGGAGAACTACGAAGAGAAAATTCGCGGCGCGCTGGCGCTGACGCTCAACCTCCCCTCCAATCAACTGAATTAGACGGAGCACTCCATGTCGAACCGCCGCGCCTTCATCTCTCGCTCGCTCGGCATCGCCGTCCTGGGCGGCACGATGCCGTCGTTCTTCGCGCGCGCCGCCGACGCGCAAGTGCAGCCGGCGTTCGGATCGACGGTCGACCCGGACAACGTCCTGCTCGTCGTGCAAATGGGCGGCGGGAACGACGGGCTCAACACCGTGGTGCCGTACGGCGACGATGCGTATCATCGCGTTCGCCCGACGATCGGCATCGCCGATAAGACCGTGTTGCCGATCGACGATCGGATCGGCCTCAATCCGGTGATGGGCGGTCTGCGCGAACTCTACAACGAGGGCCATCTCGCGATCGTGCAAGGCGTCGGCTATCCCAATCCCAACCGCTCGCACTTCGAGGCGACGCAAATTTGGGAAACGGGGTCGCCCGACCGTCCGCTCACGACCGGTTGGTTGGGCCGCTACCTCGATCGCACCGTACCCGCCGCCAAGGCCGCCTCCGACGCCGAGCTCTTCACGGCCGTGACACTTGGCGACACGGTTCCGACGGCGCTCATCGCACAGCACGTCGACGTCCCGGCAATCGGCGCGCTCAACACCTTCGGCTACAACGCCGGAAAAGATTCCGCCTCGAAGACCATGGCCGGCGTGCTCTACGACGGCGCGCGGCCCGGGCAGTCGCCCTACCTCAGTCTGATCGAGACGACTTCGCGCAACGCGATGCACGGCGGCGACGTGCTCAAGGCGAAAATCGCCAGCTACAAGTTCATGGCCGAGTACTCGAGCGATCCGTTCTCGCAACAGCTCAAACTCGCCGCGCAGATCGCCGGCTCGCGCGTCGGAACGCGCGTCATCTTCGTCTCGATCGGCTCGTTCGATACGCACGCGGGTCAGCGCGCTCAGCAAGACCGGCTGCTCGGGTACATGTCGAACGGACTGCTCGCGTTCTACAAAGACCTCACGGCGCACGGCCTCGCGAACAACGTCCTGACGATGACGTTCTCCGAGTTCGGCCGGCGAGTCGCGCAGAACGCCTCGAACGGCACCGATCACGGGACCGCGATGCCGCTCTTCGTGGCCGGCGGAAAGGTCAAGGGCGGCGTCTACGGTAGCCACCCGTCGCTGACCGATCTCGACAACGGCGACTCAAATTCACCACGATTTCCGAGCCGTGTATGCAACGGTGGGGGGATGGGCGGGGACAATTCGCCGGAACGTACGAGACCGTCGCCTTCGTCTGAACCGCACCCTGCAAGAGGCGCCGGCCGCTTGAACGTTCTAGTCAGCGGAGTGATTCTGGCGACGATCGGCCCCGACGATTACGTTCGCGAGGTCTTGCCCGGGACGCACGGGATGTGGGGCGGCAAACGGAGCTTCGAGAGCTACGCCGACGAGTTCCGCGCCATGGCGGCATCCGCGTACCTGAAGCGTCGCCGCTTCACCGTCGGACTGCGTCTCGACGGCCAACTGGTGAGTTCGTGTAAGCTCTACGATCGCGAAATTCGCTGGGGCCAAAAGACGCTGCGCGCGACCGGCATCGGCGCCGTCTTTACCCCCGAGCTCTTGCGCGGGCGCGGCTACGCGAGCGCCATGCTCGGTGCGCTGCTCGATGACGAACGCGCGGCTGGACGCGACGCCGCCTTTCTCTTTTCGGACATTCATCCGGCGTTTTACGAACGGCTCGGGTTCATCACCCTACCCTCACGCGCGATCAGCCTGCGCGCGACGTCGCTCGACGGTTCGCCGGCCGGCGGCGTCCCGCTCGAAGCGTCCGACTGGGCCGCCGTTCGCCGCTGTTTCGATGCGCTCGAGAGCGAGCGTCCCTGGAGTTTCAAGCGGACGCCGCTGGTGTGGGACTGGATGCGCGGGATGTGGTCGCGCCCCGTCGACGCCTCGACGCAACGCGTGCAGCTGGTCGTACGCCGCGGACGCAGCGCGATCGCGTACGCGCTTGGGCGGCGCGTTCCCAGCAAGGATACATTCTTCGTCGACGACTTCGGCTTCGAGGGTGAAGCCGGCCGCGCGGTATTGCCGGCGCTACTGCGGGCCGCTGCCGGTGACTTGCGCCGCGTCGGCGGCTGGCTGCCGCCGCCCGGCGCGCGCGACGTGCTGCCGCGCGGGTCGGTGCGACCGCGCAAAGACGCGATCCTGATGCTCGCACCGCTCACCTCGCTCGCGCGCTCGTGGTGGCTGGCGAACCGCACTGCGATACTTGAAGGGCCGGCCGACCCGTGCTGGAGCGCCGACCACATATGAGCCGCGAGCTACGCTTCGTGCTGATTCTGCTCGGGTCGATCTTCGGGTTCGTCGTTCTTTCCGGAATCGTGGCGGCGGTCTTTCTCGTTAGTACAGCGCGCCACTTGGCGCCGAGCTCCAGCGCTGCCGAACGACACCGCATCGCGGCCCGGATGGCCGCCATTCCCGCAGGCTACCGGGTCGTTGCGGCGACCGAGTTTCTCGGCTCGTCGAGCGCCACGCTCGCATCGACCGACGAGCGCACCAAGATCGTGTTGCAAAGCAACGTTCTCGCGAACGCGTCGCAGCGAGGCGACGACGCTCCAGATGCCTTCGGCCGGCGAGTGTTTGGCAGCATGATCGGCGTGCTGTTCCGCGGGAAGTGCCCAAAGCCGATTACGGAGAGACCCGAGCGGATTGCTTTCAAGGATAAGGTTTTCGAGCTTGAGACTTTCTCTTGTCCGGAGTCGAACGTAACGCCGAAAATCGGATACACGCGCTTCTGGGGCCGCGCGGGGATCGTCACGCTGACGGTCACGGGCTACCCGGCAACGTGGGACGAGAGGGGCGTGCGCGAGATCCTGGCCGGCGCGGTGGGCCCCGCCTAGCATGGAGTCACGCTGTACCCTCGTGGTGGATGCACTTCTCGGGTCGGACCCTCTCAAACGGCACGAACGGACCGCCGTTGAAATCGGCGATGGGCGAATCGTTCGCATTGGCGACGAACAGAATCTTTCCGCAGAAATCCCGCGCATCGACCTCGCCGGGTTGACCCTCGTCCCCGGTTTGATCGACTGCCACACCCACCTGCTCGCCCGCTTCGACCGCGACCCATCATCGTTCGGTGTAGAGCTTTTGCACAAGTCGAACTCTTATCGTACGCTGGAGGGTGCCGCCAATGCGGCCGCCACGGTCCGCGCCGGATTCACGACAGTGCGCGACGTCGAGAGCGAGGGGACGGGCTACTCGGACGTGGCGCTGCGCGATGCGATCGACGCAGGCCTGATCGAGGGACCTCGCATGCAGGTGGCGACGCGCGCAATCGCCGCGACCGGAGGTTACTTTCCCCTCGACGTCTCGAGCGATCACGACTGCTTTCCGGGTGGCGCTCAGTTCGTCACCGGCGCCGACGAGGCGCGCCGAGCCGTACGCGAACAGATCCGCTATGGCGCAGACCTGATCAAACTCTACGTCGATTTCCCACGAACGCTACGCGATATGGCTGCGTCTCGCATCACTCCGACGCTAACGACCGATGAAATTCGTGCCGCCTGCGACGAGGCGCACCGTGCCGGCCGAAGAGTAGCAGCGCATGCCACGAGCGATGCCGGCGTCCTCAATGCGGTCGAAGGCGGCGTGGATTCAATCGAGCACGGCACTCGCGCGAGCCGCCCAGTACTCGCACGTATGGCGGAACGGGGCGTCTACCTCGTGCCGACTCTGAGCATCCTCTACTTTCGCTGGCTCGAGGCACAGGACGAGGCGCAGCGAGCGCGCCTCGATGAGCTTCTCGACGTGTCGCGCCGCGTGCTCGCTGACGCCAGCTCGGTTGGGGTACGCATCGCAAATGGCAGTGACGCGTTGAGTGCCGCGCAACACGGATTGAATGCCCGCGAACTCGTCTCGATGTCGGCCCTGGGCTTGACCAACGCCGAGGCGCTCGATGCCGCAACTACGACGGCGGCCGAACTGATGGGCCTAAGCGAAGAAATCGGCTCTATAGAAGCCGGAAAGCGTGCCGACCTCATCGCCATGCAGGGTAACCCATTGGAAGATATCACCGCGTGCGAGCGAGTGGTCTTCGTAATGAAGGGCGGTCGGATCGTCAAGCGCGTAGCACCGCCGGAGGTCCAGGAAGTACGGCGCTAACGTAAGGCGAAGACCGGCGCATGGCAGAGAGCGATCGTAAACGACTCCTGGAGCGCGCGCTTGCGCTTCCGACCGCGAGCCCGGCGGATTTTGCGGGCGGGCGCCGGCCTCCCGGCGACGCGGATCCGGAGCACCTCAAACGGATCAACGACACGGCGCTGCGCACGAAGCTCGTCGAAACGCACATCGCCGAAGGTCTGCAGTCGCCGAAGGGACCGCAAAAGATCGCATCGATCGTGCGCATTTACCCCGCCTTCGACGCACCGCCACGGAGTGGCGGGAACGGGCGCCGGAACGCGCGGCCGGTGGCCTCCGGAGCGATCCCGCGCCGCGGATTGCCGACCGTCGAAGAAATGGAACGGCTCATCGCGCGCATTCGGGAAGCCGAGCGCGAGGTAGCGGGCGAACTCGCGCAGCGCGTCGACGAGCGCATCGCGACGCTGAAACGGACGATCGCCGATAGTTCCGGCGAAGAGCTCGAGCGCGCCCACCGCGAACTTGGCGTCGCATTGGCCGAGCGGCGCGAGCTCGCCTCGCGCGTTCGCAGCGAAGCATTTCGTCGCATCGAAAGCGACGGCAACTTCAGCGGCCGCGTCCACCTCCGTTTGCTCGAACGCGGCTAGGCTTCTTTAGGACGTCGCTTGGGGTTCCGGCGCGAAGAGAGAGAGCTCGCGCGCGGGCTCCTCGGTAATCGAAGCCACGCGCACGCCGAGCAGCCGTACCGGCGCACCGGCCAGTTCGGCGCGCTCGAGGCAGCGCGCAGCCGCTGCGTAGATCGTCGCTTCGTCGTCGGTGGCGACGGCAACCGTCGTTTGGCGCACCAGTGTGGTGCGGTCGGCGCGGCGTACCTTGATGCCGATCGTCGTCCCGCGCAGCGCGTGCGTGCTGAGCCGGCGCGCGACGTCGGCTGACAGCTCGCGTAAGGCCGCGTCGAGGTCGCGTCCCTCGCGCAAATCGTATTCGAAGGTCTCCTCCGCCGAAACCGAGCGGGTCTCGCGGTCGGCTTCGACGATGCGCGAATCGTTGCCGCGCGCCAACTCGCGCACGAACTTCCCGCCGCGCCCAAACAGTTGGAAGGCGCGTTCGTCGGAGAGTTCCGCCAGCTCGCGCACGAGGGTGACGTTTTCGGCTGCAAGGCGCGCTTGCGTCTTCGGACCGATGCCCCACAGCCGCCCGACCGGAAGCTCCGCCAGATAGGCGGCCTCCGTTCCCGGCGGAACGGCGCGAAGTCCGTCCGGCTTCGCAGCCTCGCAGGCAATCTTGGCGACCATCTTCTGCGCGGCCACGCCGGCGCTAACCGTGAGGCCGACCTCGCCCCGCACGCACGCCCGGACCTCCTCGGCGTACGCAATCGCTTCGCCGAACTCGTCGCATTCGACAGCGACGAAGGCCTCGTCGAGCGAGAGGCCTTCGACGGCGCTGGCGCGCCGCTCGAAGATCTCGAAAACGGCGCGCGAGAGCTCGCGATAGCGTGTGAAGTTGGGCGGCACGACGACGAGTTGCGGGCAGAGTTCGCGCGCGCGGTACAGCGGCATCGCCGAACGTACCCCGAAGGGACGCGCCTCGTACGAGGCCGTTAGCACGACCGCGCGCCGGCTGCTGCCTGCGACCGCCAGCGGAACGCCGCGCAACGACGGGTCGTCGCGCTGCGCGGCGCTGGCGTAGAACGCATCGATGTCGAAATGCGCGATCACCCTCTAGGTAAGCGCTCCCTCGAAAATCAAGCGCACCGTTTGCAGGTTGCGTGCGTCGTCCGACGGCTCGCCCGGCGTCTCGAGAATCGCGGTCTTGTCGCGAAGCTCGGGCCGCGTAGCGAGCGCGCGAAAACCCGCATAGCCGATAAAGCCGTCGCCGATATGCCAGTGCCGGTCGCGGTGGCCGCCCAGCGGAACCTGCGTGTCGTTGAAGTGAAACACGTGGACTCGCTCGAGCGAGACCGTCTCCTCGACGAGGTCGATGAACGCATCGACGCCTTCTTGCGAGTCGATCTGATAGCCGGCCGCCCAAGAATGCGCGGTATCGAGACACACGCCGAGTTGCGGGTGGTCGACCGCCCGGATGAACTCGCCCAGTTCCTCGAGCGTACCGCCGCAGAGCTGGCCCGCACCCGCGGAGTTTTCGAGAACTAGGTTGACGCCGGGTTGAATCGTGGCGAGCGCGTCTTCCAACGCGGCGACGACCGAGGCAAAACCTTCGGTGCGGGGCCGCGTGCCGTACGAACCGAGATGCGTGTTGACGTAGCGGATGTCGCCGAGGGCCGCCCCGGCCAGATCGTGCTTGAGCAGCCGCAGCGAGCCGGCGACGATCTTCGGGTCGGCGCTGGCGAGGTTGATGAGATACGAGGTGTGGATGACCGCGGGCCAGATTCCGGCTTCGGCGCGCAGTTCGCGAAAGCGCTCCAGCGCCGGTGCGTCGAGCGCGCCCGGCCGATACGTCTTGGGGTTGCCGTGAAAGAACTGCATCGCATGTGCGCCGTGCTCCCGCGCATACGCGACGGCCGCGTCGTACCCGCGCTGGACGGGGACGTGCAATCCGAGACGCATTAGCCGGCCTGTGACGCTTGCGGGACGCGCGCGAGGTAGAGATAGTGCAAGTAGTTCAGCGGAAGCACCGCTTGGGGATCGCCGAGCCGCGCCGCTAGTAGCTCGAGATAGGCGTCGCGTTGCTCGCCGAAGGCGTCCCGCGCTCGGGCCCGCGAGCGCTCGTACCCGAGGAAGTCGGCGACCCGCATCTTCGCCAACCAGGGAACGACGCGCAGGCGTTTATCCTCGAGCGGGGCGTCGGCAAAGCCGGGGAATCCTTGCGCGAGCAAGTCATGCGGCGGCTCGAGTCCGAGTTCGCGCGCAACGTCTTCGCGAACGTGCCGGACCCAATCGCCGCGCATCAACCCCTTCCACCAAACGGCGATCGTACCGCCGGGACGCACGACGCGCCGCAACTCCTCGATGGCGCGAGCCTGATCGAACCAGTGGAACGCCTGCGCGCAGGTGACCGCGTCGAACGAATGCGACGCGAACGGCAACTGCTCGGCGGCAGCCGCCAGGAAGGTCGCATGCGGCGTTACGGAGCGGGCGTAGGCGAGCATGCCTTCCGAGACGTCGACGCCCGTTACGACGCAGCCCGCCGCCGCGAGCCGGGCGGTGACGATCCCCGTTCCGCAGGCGAGGTCGAGCACGCGCGAGCCGGGCTCGATGGCGTGCTCGCGCAGCAGATCGTAGATTTCGTCCGCGTATCCGATGCGAAAGCGCTGATAGTCGTCGGCTAGTTCGTCGAACGAGCCGAAGCTCGTCGAGCTCACCGCCGGAAACGCAGCGAGCGCGAACGCATTCCGCGAGGCATGAAGCTTTGCGCGCGTCCCCGGCCGCCCATCGCGCGGGATGGATTTTTTTCGAACGTCGTTTCGCTGATCAAGACCGCATCCGAGGGGCGCTCGCGGCGTCCCACGCGGCCGATGAGTTGCTCCACTTCGCTTTCGCCAAAAGCGTCGGCGTCGGTGATCACGATGAGATCGGCGGCCGGAATGTCGAGGCCGCTGCCCACCAAGTTGGTCGCCGAGAGAATCGAGGGAACCCGCTCGGTGAACGCGCGCATCTCTTCGACGCGGGTCGAATCGCCGTAGACGCGAACGCCGCTCTTGCGGTGGCGCCGCTTGTGCTCGGCGCTATCCGCCATGTCGCCGCGCAATTGCTGCACCGGAATGCCGTAGGTCGCCTCGAGGCGCGCCGCGAGCTTCGGCACGTCGCCGCGCGTGCGCGCGATGACGAAGATCCGGGACTTGCGTTCCAGGTGTTCGCGAATCAATGCGTCGGCGCGCGCCAGCTGTTCGGCAGCAGGTTCGCCCCAGACGCCGGAGATCTTGTGGACCTTCGTCGGCAAAACGTCGAACGGCATAGCCCGCATCGAGACGACGTTGGCGAAGGCGCCGACGCGCTCGAGGAACACGCGCAGCTCGTTCGGCGTGGCCGAAGCGAACAGCAGCGGACAATCGAGATCTTCGAGCAAGCGCAAGTGTTCGCGCTCGTCGAAGGCATTGACGTCGTCGACGATCGTGAGCGCGCTGTGGTCGAGCACGTCCCAGAGCGGCTCGCTCGAGATCAGCATTGCGCTGCCCACGAGAAAGCGAATATCGCCGCTCCGTAAGCCCTCGAGCATCGCGCGGCGTTCGCCCGGCGAGATGCCACCGTGCACCTCGCCCACCCCAAGGCCCGTGCCTTCGAGCCGTTCGCGGAAGTAGGTGCAGTCCTGGCGGACGAGATCGCGCGTCGGCGCGACGAGACAAACGTAACCGCCGGTGCGCAGCGCTTCGGCCACCGCCACGCGCAGCATGACTTCGGTCTTTCCCGAACCCGTCGGTGCTTTGAGCAAGAACTCGAACTCGCCGCCGGCGAGCCCGCTGCAGATCGTCGTGAACGCATTCTGCTGATCGTCGGTGAGCGTGAATTGCTCGCCGGGCTGGATGAGTTCGTGGGAGAGCGCAACGGCTTGCGAGTTCTCCTCGATTTGGTTCCAAACGGCGCGCGCCGCGCCGGTCAACTCGGGCTGCTGAATACTGGTTCCTCTCTCTGCTCCCCGGCGTTTTCGCTCTGAGCGACCGGTTCGGTCGCGATCGGCAGCGGCAACTCCAGGTTGGCCGCCTCGAGGTCGACCGGCGGCAGCTCGTCGACCGAGCGCAATCCGAACGATTCGAGAAATTCAGGTGTGGTCTTATATTCCGCCGGCCGGCCGGGTACGTCGCGCCGTCCTGCCTCGAAGATGAAGCGGCGGTCGACGAGCGTCGAGACGACGCTCTCGACGTTGACGCCGCGCACCGCTTCGATCTCGGCTTTGGTGACCGGCTGCAAGTAGGCGACGATGGCGAGCGTTTCGAGGGCCGGTGCCGACAAATTCGTTTTCGCGGGCAGCAAGTACGCTTCCACGACCTCGCGCGCCGCCGGCGAGCTCGCGAAGCGGTAGCCGCCCGCGATCTCGCGCAGCACGATGCCGCGCTCGGCGTATTCCTCGGCGAGCGTCTGCAGCGTCGAGGCAACTTCGACGTGCGTCGCGCCGGTGAGCTTCGCCAGCGCGCCGATCGAGAGCGCCTCGCTCGCGACGAACAGAAGCGCCTCGAGGAAGCGCTTCAGTTCGCCGGTTTCGATGAGCTCAGTTTGCATGGATTCCTATTGGTTCGAGGGGGAGGAGGCGGAGTGATTCCTGCGGCTCGACCTGGACGAAGTCCAAGCGCCGCTGGCGGATCAGCTCCAGGATCGCGAGGAAGGTCGCAATGATGCCGCCCCGGTCGAGGCCTCGGCACAGTTCGACGAATTCGATCGCCCCGCGCTGGCGGACCGTCCGGGTCACGAATTCCATCTGGCGCGCGATCGAGAAACGTTCCCGCGCGATCGATCGTCGCTCCGGCTTAGCGGCGCGCATCGCGGCCTGGAGGGCCGCTGCCAAGCGTTCCGGGAGGATGCGGTAGCGCTGGACGAACTCGCTCGACGGGTCGCCGCCCTCGCGGTAGTAGAAGGCCTCGGCCTCCTCGCGCCTGATGCGGAGCTCGTCGGCGACGCCCTTGTACTTCGAGTAGGCGATCAGGCGGCGGCGGAGGCGCTCCTCGACCTCTTCGGCCGTTTCCTCGCCCTCGGCTAGGAACTCGGCCGGAACCGGCGGCAAGAGGGCTCGCGACTTGAGGAAGACGAGCGTCGCCGCGACGACCAGGTACTCGGCCGCCAGCTCCAGATCGAGCGCGTGCATGACCGCGATGTAGTCGAAATATTGCTGGGCCACGCTGGCCAGCGGGACGGTCGCGATGTCGAGCTGATGTTCCCGGACGAGGTGGAGCAACAGGTCGAGCGGACCGTCGAAGACATCGAGCGAGACCCGCAAGGTGCGAGTCTCGTCGGGTCCGAGGTCCTCTAGACCCTTCAGCGGGTCGCCGATTCCCTCACCGCCTGATCGGCTGCGGCCGGGGTCGAGAGGGGCTTGAGTTCGAACGGGTCGCCTTCCATCGCGGTCAGATAGTCCAGGCCCAGGTCGACCAGGCGCTTCTCGTTGACGTATTTGAGGGCTTTCTTGGCGGCTTTGATCTCGAACCAGGCAGCCTCGTCGACCTCGTGGTCGTGGTTGGCGGTGTCGCCCGAGAGGTACCGCATCAGGTAGAAGTGGACCGATTTCTTGTGCTTGGTCCCGTTGAGGTAGAACCAGTACGAGATGTCGGAAAGCTTGGTGAGGCTCTCGGCCCAGCAGCCCGTCTCTTCGCGGACTTCACGCAGGGCGGCCATCTCGTGCGTCTCGCGCGCCTCGACGTGGCCCTTGGGCAGGGACCAGACACGAGGGGCACCGCGGCCGATCAGCAGGGCTTCGATCCCTTGATCCGTCCGGCGCAGGACGAGCCCGCCGGCTGAGACCTCGTACTTGATCCTCATCTGCCGCTTTCCGGTGGAAAAGCGCCCCCCGATGGGAGGCGCCGTTTTCTTCTATTCTAGCAACCCGCCCCAAGAAGAAACCGCTTCGCACGGCCGCTAACGCCTGCTTACCTTGCTCTCCTTCAGCAGGCGAGCCGGCGAGCTCGCCGGTAACGATTGGGCCGGCTTTTGCGTTTTGGCCGTACCGAGCGCCCCTTCGGAGGGTCCCAGATGAACCAACGGCTCGTTTCGACCGTCGCCCTGAGCACCTTCGCCGTTCTGACCGCCCTCGCCGCAGCGGACGGTCCCGAACGCGTCACGACCAACGCCGATCGTAAAGCACTGAACCTTACGGTCTATAACGGCGGCATCGCGCTGGTGCACGATACGCGGCATCTCGACCTGCACGGCGGACTCGAGCACATCGCTTGGCGCGACGTCGGCGCGCAGATCCAGCCGGTCACGGCGCTCCTCGAAAGCAAAACGAAGCCCGGCTCCGTCCGCGTCATCGAGCAGAATTTCGACTACGACGTGCTGCAGCCGTCGGCGATCCTAAACAAGTACGTCGGCCGGGAAGTCACGGTGGTGCATTACTCGGCGCAACCCGGTCAGCCGCTTGAAGAGAAAGCGAAGCTGCTCTCCACTCTGAACGGCATCGTTCTCCAGTACGCCAATCGGATCGAGACGAGCGTGAATGGACGGATCGTTTTTCCCGCGCTGCCGGGAGATCTGCGCGATCAGCCCACGCTGGTACTCGATATTGACGAGGCCGCGAAGGGGCCGCAGGACCTCGACCTCAGCTACATCACCGGCGGTTTGACTTGGCGCGCCGATTACGTCGGCGTCGTCAACAGCGCCGAGGATCGGATCGATTTGAACGGTTTGGTGACGCTTTCGAATCAGAGCGGCACCTCATTCGAAGATGCTCGGCTGCAGCTCGTTGCCGGCAACGTCAACATCGTGAACCCACCGAACCAGGTTCAATTGCGCGCGATGGGTGCGTTCAATCCCGTACAGACCAACACCGCCAACGGATTTCAAGAACAGAGCTACTTTGAGTATCACCTCTATACGCTTGGGCGCCCCACCTCGGTTCTGAACAATCAGACCAAGCAGGTCTCGCTTCTGAGCGCGCACGGAGTGCCGCTCCGCAAGACGCTCGAGATGCGCGGCGGTGCGAATTATTATGCAAACAGAGGCAACACCGACCTCGGGCAGCACGTAAAGCTCGGCGTCTTCCTAACCTTCGCCAATAAAGGCGGAGATCTCGGGGTTCCACTGCCGGGAGGTATCGTGCGTCTGTATAAAAACGACGACTCCGGTACCTCGCAATTTCTCGGATCCGACAACATCGATCACACGCCGAGAAACGAAGACGTCCGCCTCCACGTCGGCGACTCGTTCGACGTCACTGCGAACCGTAAGCAGACCGATTTTCACATCGTCTCGCCCGGCCGCTACGACAGCTCGTACGAATTCACGATCTCGAACGCGAAGACGACGCCGCAAGACGTGCTCGTGGTCGAACCGATTCCGGCAGAGTGGAAGATCCTCGCCGAATCCGCGCCGCACGAGAAGACGTCAAGCAGCACGGCCACCTGGCATCTGCGCGTCCCCGCCGACGGCAAGACGACGCTGACGTTCACGGCCGAGGTATGGTTCTGGTAACGGTGCGGGCGCTCGCCGCTCTCGTCTGCGCCGTTTTGCTATTGCCGGCGGCAGGCTCGTTGGCCGGCGCCGACGCAACGGAGCGTGTTACGAGCGACGCGAATCGCACCGGACTTAACGTGACGATTTATAACGGCGGGATTGCCCTCGTGCACGATACGCGCCGGATCGATCTACGCGGCGGTCTCGAGCATCTCGCCTGGCGCGACGTTGGAGCCCAGATTCAAGCCGAGACCGCGATTCTCGCCAGCCTCACGAGACCCGGTTCGGTACGCGTCCTCGAGCAGAACTTCGACTACGACGTGCTGCAGCCACAAGCGATCCTCGCCAAATATGTCGGGCGAGACGTCGTCGTGGTGCACGGACGGGTACCCGGTCTTCCGTACCAGGAGAACGCAAAGCTGCTCTCGATCGACAACGGCATCGTCCTGCAATATCCAGACCGCATCGAAACCGAGGTTGTGGGCCGCATCGTCTTTCCGAAATTACCCGAAGGGCTGCGCGATCGACCGACGCTGATCCTCGACATCGACGAGGCTTCCGCCGGGGCACAGGATCTCGACTTGACCTACATTACGGGCGGACTAAGCTGGCGCGCCGACTACGTCGGGAGTGTCTCGCCCAACGAAAAACGACTGGATCTGAGCGGACTCGTCACGCTCACGAACGACAGTGGAACGTCGTTCCCCAACGCCCACCTGCAGCTTGTGGGAGGCAACGTCAACATCGTCGCTCAGGGCGGGGGCGGGAATCGCAACTCAGCTTGGTCGGCTATCGCGAGCGTGCCGGGGGCTTTCGTCCAGCCGCAATTCCAAGAGCAGAGTTACTTCGAATACCACCTCTACACGTTGGGCCGGACGACCTCGGTTCTCAACAACCAAACCAAACAAGTCTCGTTGCTCAACGCGCGCAACATCCCACTCCACAAAACACTCGAGATGCGCGGCGGTCCCGACTACTACAATCGCGAAAACGCCGATCTCGGCCAGCACGTGAAACTCGGCGTGTACCTCACGTTCCTCAACAAGAACGGCGACCTCGGCATCGCGCTGCCGGCCGGGATCGTGCGCCTTTACAAAAAGGACGCCGGCGGAACCGCCCAGTTCCTCGGCTCGGACTCGATCGACCACACGCCACGCAACGAAGAGGTCCGCCTGCACGTCGGCGACTCGTTTGACGTCACCGCTCGCCGCAAGCAAACAAACTTCCATATCGCCGGGAACGGCGTGTACGACAGCTCCTACGAGTTCGTCATCTCCAACGCCAAGACGATCCCGCAGGACGTCGTTGTCGTCGAACCGATTCCGGGCGAGTGGAAGATCCTCAGCGAAAGCGCTGCACACCAAAAGAGTTCCAGCGGCACGGCGACCTGGCACCTCCGCGTTCCGGCGGACGGCAAAACGACGCTGACCTTCACGGCCGAAGTGCGCTACTACTGAAAAGACCTGGTCATCGACCGTTCGCGGCGAGGAGCAATCGGGCTTAGCCCGCGGATGGTACCCAGCGTAGGTCCGGTTGACGCGCGGCGCGCGTTTCGTCGACGCGGCCGACGACCGTGTTGACCGGCGCGGCAAGGAGCTCGTCGGGGTCGCGCTTGCGCCGTTTCGACGATCTCGCGCAGCGCCGCGACGAAATCGTCGAGCGTTTCCTTCGATTCGGTTTCGGTCGGCTCGATCATCAGGCACTCCGGAACGATGCAGCGGGAAGTACATCGTCGGCGCCATGGTAGCCGCGATCGAGCAGCGCCTTGGCGAGTCGAGCGCGCGCACGCCGGTTTCGCGCTTGAGCGTCTTGCGCCGAGGCGACGAACTCGTGGCGGCAGGTCTCGCGGATACGGCGTCGTCGAGAAATTCGGCGACCTGCACGCGCAGATAGTTGGCGTTGAGCACCGCGAGCTGCGAGACGCGCGTCAAGCCCTCGCCGCCGTTGGCGTAGATGTAGGCGAGCGCGCGCACCGCGTGCGCGAAGTTCGACCAGAACGAGCGCATCGGGCCGATCGACTTCGGGCCGATCGAAATCGAGCGGAACGTAAGCCATCGCTGGCGCGCCGGTTCCGTTCTCGGCGTCGCACGACGACCGGCGTCGGCAAGATAGTCGACCAGATGCGCCGCAACGCCGACCGGACCGTGCGCCGGCGCCGCCGCCGCCGTGCGGAATCGTAAACGTCTTGTGCGTGTTGAGATGCATGAGGTCGAAGCCCATGTCGCCCGGACGCGCGTTGCCCATGATCGCGTTGGCGTTGGCGCCGTCGTAGTACATCAGGCCGCCGGCGGCGTGCACCGCGCGCGCGATCTCGGCGATGTGATCTTCGAAGAGGCCGAGCGTGTTCGGGTTGGTCATCATGCAGACGGCCGTATCCGGGCCGAGCACCGCTTTGAATCTCCTCGACGCCGACGCGCCCGCGCTCGTCGCTCGGCAGCGAGATGACCTTGAAGCCGCACATCGCCGCCGATGCCGGATTCGTGCCGTGCGCGGTGTCGGGCACGATGACCTTGTCGCGCTGCGTCTCGCCGCGTCTTTGAAGTACGTCTTCGCGATCAGCAGCGCCGCAGTTCGGCGTGCGCGCCGGCGGCCGGATTGAGCGAGAACGCGCGCCATGCCGAAGAGCGACGCGAGCGAGCGCTCGAGATCGTACATCACCTGCCAGCGCGCCTTGCGCCAGCTCGTCGGGCGCGAACGGATGCAGGTCGCGCGAACTCGCGGCAGCGACGCCATCGCGTCGTTGATGCGCGGATTGTACTTCATCGTGCACGAGCCGAGCGGATAGAAGCCGAGATCGATCGCCGAACGTGCGCTGCGAGAGCCGCGTGAAATGGCGCACGACGTCGAGTTCGCTGTTGTCGGGAAGCGGCAATTCGTCGCGCACGTGTTCGGCCGGGAGGTAATCGCGTCGAGCGGCTTGCCCGTTCTCGAAAGTATCGGTTCGCGCGGCCCTCTGTGGCCGAGCTCGAAGATCAGCGGCTCAGCACGGGCCGCACCCGTCGGCACGCGCGCCGCGGCGATCTCCGCGAGCGCAGCGACCAGCGCGTCGATGTCAGCCGTCGGTCGTCAGCTCGGTCGCGTTCATGAGGATGCAGTCGGAAAGCTCGGGATACCAGCGTCCCGAGATCGACGCCGCCGAGGATTCCGCGCGCTTGCAACGTCGCTCGAGCACGCCGGCGGCGCCGGCTCGGGCACGTCGCAGCGACGAACTCGTTGAAGAACGGCGCCGCGAAGCGCAGCTCGAAGCCGCGACGCTGAAGTCACCGCGTTCGGCCAGATCGCGCGAGCGCTCGAGGTTGAGCGCCGCGCAGCGTCGCGCAGACCCGTCTTGCCCAGTGCAGCGCGAGATAGATCGTCGCGATCAGCGCGCAGTGCGCTTGATTGGTGCAGATGTTCGAGGTCGCGTGTTCGCGGCGGATGTGCTGCTCGCGCGCCTGCAAGCGTCAGCACGTACGCGGTGCGTCCCGCGGTTGTCGAGCGATCTGCCCGACCAGCCGTCCGGGAATGCGGCGCATGTGTTCGTTCGTCGCGGCGATGAAGCCGACGTACGGACCGCCGTAGGCGAGCGGCGACGCCGAACACTGCGCTTCGCCGACGACGATCTGCGCGCCCCACGATGCCGGGCGGATTGCAAGCGCGCCGAGCGAAAGCGCTTCGGCAACGACGGCGATCGGAACCGTTCCCGATGCGGCGAGGAGCGCGCGCGCCGCCTCGCCCGGCACGTCGATCGCCGCCGAAGAAGTTCGGCGACTGCAACGCGACGGCCGCATAGCGGCCGTCCGCCAGGCGCGCTTCGAGCGCGCGCAGATCGGTCGTGCCGTCGGCCGCGAGGGGAAGCTCGTCGACGTCGAGTCGAGTCCGTCGCGTACGTGCGCAGCACCGCGCGGTAGTTGGGATGCACCGCCGCGCGAAACGAGGATCGTCCGGCGGCCGGTCGCATTGACGCGCCATGATCGCGCGCTTCGGCTAGCGCCGTCGCACCGTCGTAAACCGATGCGTTGGCGATGTCCAGCCCGGTCAGCAAACAGATGTAGGTCTGCCACTCGTAGATCGCTTGCAGGTAGCCTTGCGAGACTTCGGCTTGATAGGGCGTGTACGCCGTCAGAAACTCGCCGCGCATCGCAAGCGACGATGACCACCGGCGGAACGTAGTGCCGGTAGGCACCGGCTCCGAGCAAACGAGCGATAGCCGACGGCTGCGTTGCGCGCCGCGTAGCCCGACATCTTGCGCGCGAGTTCGATTTCCGGCAGCGCCGGCGGGACGTCGAGCGGCGTCTTGAGGGCGACGGCATCCGGAACGCGCACGAGCTCCTCGAGGGAGGCGGCGCCGGTGACGGCGAGCATCGCCGCAATGTCGGAATCGGTGTGCGGTGTGTACATGTCAGCCTTCGCTTCGACGCGACGAGAGCTGCGGAAGGTTGCGCGGCGGGCGCGCGGCTCCGTTCAGTGCGCGCCCTCGGCGACCAGCGCGTCGTACGCGTCGGGCCCGAGCAAGCTGCTGGTCTCGCTCGGGTCTTTGACCTTGACCTTGTAGAGCCAGCCGCCGCCGAAGGCGTCGCGGTTGACCAGGGCCGGGTCGGATTCCAAAGCCCCGTTGATCTCGAGGACCTCGCCGCCGATTGGCGTGAACAGATCCGAAACCGCTTTGACCGATTCGACCACCCCGATGCTTGCGAATTGAGCGATCTGCTGACCGACGCGCGGCAGTTCGACGTACACGATGTCGCCGAGCGAATTCTGCGCGTAGTCGGTGATGCCGACGGTTGCGACGCCGTCGTCAACCTTCAACCACTCGTGTTCCTTGCTATAAAGAAGGCCCTGGGGCTGCGACATGGTTCTCCTTATGACGGCCGGCGGTAAAAGGGCAGCGTAACGACGGTTGCGGGTTGACGCGCGCCGCGAATTTCGACGTCGAGCTTGGTTCCAACTGCGGCGGCCTCGGCCGCAACGAGCGCCGTGGCAATGTTGCGATTTTCGAGCGACGGTGCGATCGAAGCGCTGCGAATTTCGCCCACGCGCCGCTCGCCTTGAAAGACCGCGTAGCCGCCGCGCGCCGGGACGCGGCCGTCCAGTTCGAGTCCGGCGATCCGCGCATAATCGTCCGCGGCGAGCTGCGCCGCCAGCGCGTCCTTGCCGACGAATTGCGGCTTGTTCATTTTTACGGCCCAGGCCTGACCGCCGGCCAGCGGCGAGACGTCCTCGGCAAGCTCGAAGCCGTACAGCGGCATTCCCGCTTCGAGACGCAGCATGTCCCGCGCACCCAGACCGGCCGGCTCGAGGCCGTACGGCGCGCCGGCTTCCAGCAGGCGGCGCCAGATGCGTGGCGCTTCGGCGCCGTCCAGAAAAAGCTCGAACCCGTCTTCGCCCGTATACCCGGTGCGCGCGACGATCGCGGGCACGCCGTCGATGCGCCCTTCCGCACAAAAGTAGTATTTGAGCGAGGACACGTCGATGTCGGCCAGCGGTGCGACGATCTCGACGGCGCGCGGTCCCTGAACCGCGATCAGCGCGCGCTGCCCGTGCAAGTTGGTCAAGCGGGCTTCGGGTTCGGCGTGCGAGCTGAGATAGGGCCACATCTTGTTCGCATTGGCAGCGTTGACGACGAGCAGCCAACGATCCGGTAAACGATAGAACAAAACGTCGTCCATCGCGCCGCCCCGCGGGTTGCAAAAGATGTTATAGCGTGCCTGAAGCGGCTTCATCGTCGAAACGGCATTGACGGTCAGGGCGTCGGCCCATTCGCCAACGCGCGAACCGCGCAGCTCGAACTGTGCCATGTGCGAAAGATCGAAGAGGCCCGCGGCGCGGCGAACCGCGTCGTGTTCGCGAATGATGCCGGCGTACTGCACCGGCATTTCGAATCCGCCGAAGGGTACGAGCCGCCCGCCGAGCGCGACGTGCTCGTCGTAGAGGGCCGTGCGGCGCAGCGTAGGCGCGACGCTCATTCCCGGACCCGCTCGCTCGGCAGTTCGATATTTAGGAAGCTCAGCGTCGCGTGCGCGACGAGCTTTTCGCCGCTGTACACGTGCACCTCACCGTAGACGATGCGGCGCCCCGGCTTGAGTACTTTGGCGTGCGCGATCAAGTCGTGCGGCGCCAGCGCCGGCCGCAGGAAACTGCACGTCAGCGACGCCGTTGCAGTCGGCTGCATCGGCCCATAGAGCGAGGCGAGCGCGACGTAGAAACTCGTATCGCACAAGCTGACGATCGCGCCGCCGTGCACCGCGCCCGCTTGGTTGAGAACCTGCGGGCGGAACGGCATCCGCATGCGGGCTTCACCGTGGTCGACGTGCTCGAGATGCAAGTCGAGCGTCTGAATGAAGTTGGCTTTCTGCTTGTCCCACGTTCGAATCGCGGCGCCGACGTCGAGAGGTTGCTTCACGGATTGCTCCTTCGGTTCGACGCCGCAGCGTCCCGTTCGAGTCCCCCGCACGCGGGCTCGCTCAGCACCAGATCGCGCAGTTGGAAAAGTAGCAGGCGCGAATCGTGCGCCGGCCGGTACGCGGCGCCGCCGACCTCGAGCGGAATCGCGAGGCGAACGTGCGGGGCAAGCGTCAGCGTCTGCGCGACCGCAGCGTCCTCGCCGTGCAGGACGAAGGCCTTTGCGCCGGCAGGCCAACCGATGTGCACCGGCGCGGGCTCATCGCGCGCCGGGCGGAGCGCGAAGGAAAGGTCCACCGTGCGAGGGCGCTCGGTCGGATTCGCCAGGCTCAGCTCCGTCGAGCGGCCGCTCCAGCGCCAACGCGCGCCGGGTGCCCGCTCTTCGGGGAAGAAGCCGGCGCCATACGTCAGGCTCACCCCGCTCGCCGCGCCGTGCAACACCGACTCGAGCGTCACGGCGCCGCACTGCGAGCGAAAGGCGCGCAGCGCCTTGCCGTTAGGCCCACTTGCGTAAACGGTCGCGTTCTCAACCAGCGGGATCGGAGCACTCCCCGCACTGCGCGCGACGCCGGCGACTGCGCCCGCGGCGGCTTCGCCGCGAGCGCCTCCCTCGAACGCGCCGAGAAGGGCGTAGCTTGGCGCGCCGGCCTCTCCGATTTGCGCGAGCGGCCGCACCTCGAAGCGTTTGCCGGAATGGAAGTAATAAAAATATTTCGCGCTCCAATTGGCCGCGTCGAGCTGACGGTTGACCGGGTAGCTGTCGTCAACGTAGAGGCGGGCACCCTCGGGTGCGTCGCCAAGCAGCCCTGCATCGAGCGCGCTCGGCAAAACCGTCGTGCCCCAATAGGTCGCGAACTGAGCCAGCGTGAGGCGGTTCGACCCGTAGGTCGCGGCGACGGTGAAGCCGGCGACAAGCGCGAGCGCTGCGCCGGCCGATCGCCGCCCGCGCACGATCGCGTTCGCCCCCGCCGCGAGCAGCAAGGCAACGCCGAAGTATTGCAGGTAGACCGGCGTGTAGGCGAGCCCCCACACGACCTCGCGCTGCTGACGTCCCGAGAGCACGACCAACAACGCCGGCGACGTCGCCAACAGAAAGCCGAAGAGCGCGGCGAAGCGCAGTTCCCGCGGCGGCGTCGCGCGTCCCAGGACGGCGAATGCGAGCAGCGCCGCGAACGCGCCCAGCGCCAGGCCCGCCCAACCGGCCGCGCTCGCGAGCGTGGCGAGCGGCCGTAAGAAGCCGCCCGGATCGAAGGCGGCATAGCTCAACGGGACGCCGCCCGCAACCTCGCGCACGAACGTGGCCGCAATCGCGCGCGCATCCCAGTGTGCGCGATACGCGCTGTCCGGCGCCAGCGCAACGTGGGCGCGAATCGTAAGCGCGACAACGGCACACGCTAATGGAATGACGAAAAAGAGCAGGGTCGCGAAGTTGCGCGTGCGCACTCCCGCGACGGACTGACGCGCCAGCGCCGCAAAAGCGAGCGCATACGCGTACGTCGCTTCGTACGTCAGACAGGCCAGCGCATAGCACGACGCGCCCAGCGCAAGCGCCGTGCGGCGTCCGCCCGTTCCAAACGTCGCGAGGCCAAGGAAGCCCAGCAGCACGAATTCGAGCGCGAGCTGCATGTGCAGCGAGAAAGCCACGATCGGGTCCTGGTAGAAACGGATCTGCAACGTCGCCGGCAAAACAGCCAGCGCGGGCGTGGCCAGCGCCGGCACGATACGGCGCAGCGCCAGCCAGAACGTGAAAGCGTTCAACAGCACCGCCGCCACGACCAGCGACTTCATCAGCAGCGCCGCGTGCACGAGGTGAAATTCGCCGGCGAGCAACAGCGGGAAAACCGGATAAAAGCGTCCGTTGTTGAGGTTGGTCGCGGCGAACAACAGCGCCAAACCGCGAGCGAAGGAGAGGTGCTCCCAGCCGCGCCAGCCGTCGAGGTAGTTGTTGTAGGTGTCGTCCCCGAGAAACGCGGTTCCCAAAACGGGCGCCAAGAAGAGCGCGATCAGCCCGAGGGCCGCGAGCAGCGCGAGCCGCTCGTTCCGGGTCATGCGAAGACGTCGCCGTCCTTCGCCAAGGCTCGGCGCACGTACAGCGGCAAGCTAAAGAGCCGGCGGTGCGTTTCGGAATCGTAGAAATAATTCGAGCCGCGCAGGCCCGCAACGTAGGCGTCGATGCGTTCCGGCAGCGAGCGCCGCGCCATCGATCGCATCGCTGCACATCAAGAAAGCCCAATCGTTATCGAAGGCCGGGACGTGCGTGTAAAACGAGCGCACGTAACGGTAGGACGCCCGCAGCGAGCGAGCCATCTTGGCGTGCAAGCCGACGTTGTGAAATCCCGCCGTGCTGGCCTGCAAGACGTACACGCCGCCGGGCGCGAGCCGCCGCTTGATGTCCGCGAAGACCGCCCCGCAGAACAACGGATTGGAGGGCGAGTCCTCCAGCGGCTCGGTCAAATCCGAAACGATCGCGTCGTACGTCTCCGGATCCTCGCGCAAAAACGCCAGCGCATCGCCCACGATGACGCGCGCTCGCGGATCCTCGAACGCTCCATCCGACCACTCCGGCAAGAATCGCTTCGAAAGCTCGACGACCTCCCCATCGATGTCGACCATCGTGCAACGCCGCACGTCCGGCCGCCGCAAAACCTCGCGCAGCGTCGCCCCCTCGCCGCCGCCCAAAATCAAAACCTCAGCGCGCTGCTCGAGTCCCGCCAATGCCGGATGCACCAAGCTCTCGTGATAGATCTTCTCGTCGGCCTGCGAACTCTGCGTATCCCCGTCGATGACGAGCATCTTCCCAAACGCCGCCGTCCGAATAACCGCCACATCCTGAAACCGCGTGCGTCCCGCAAAATACGTCTCATCCACCGCATGCTGATGCGCCTCGGTCTCCGAGAACCGCTCCACATACCACTGCCACCGCTCCGTCTTAGGCACGCGGCACGTACACTTCGCGCAGGCGCTGCGTCCGTTGCCGGCCGGCACGCGTCGCCGGAGTTTGGACGCGCTGCGTCGCGCAAGCGGGGCCTCCAGCTTTTCGCGGAGCCCGGAGGGCGAGAGCGAAAAGTGGCGGAGCAGCGGGCGTCCCCGCGGCGCGATGCAGCGCGTCCAAACTCCGGCGGGGCAGCGTCCGCTCGACGCACCTCCGGCGGGGCCACGCCAACAGAATTACCGCACGACCATAAGCGACGAGTCGCTCGGCAGCGTGACGACGCCGTTCTGGGTGAACTGCGTCGGCATCGGACTCGCCGTCGGCGAGGGCGTCACACCCTGCGGCGGCTTCGGCGACGGTGACGGCGTCGGCTCGGGCGTCGGCGTCGAGCCGGTCGCCGGATTGAACGGGAGCACGACGATCGACGAGTTCAGTCCGGACGGACACGAGACTCCCGGCGACGTTCCGTACAAGACGATATACTTGTTCGACGCGAAGGCGACGCTCGTAATGTTCTGCAGGTAGCGCGTGCTGCCGTCGCAGGCGACGTATGCCGGGCTGTTGGCCATGCCCGAAGTCGGGCTCGGCGCGAACGGTGCATTGATCATCAACTGACCGCTGCCGATGCCCGAGATGATGTAGAAGCCCGCGTCGGCCCCGACGACGGCAAAGGCGCCGGACGTCGTGATGGCGACCGCGTGCGGCCGCGAGGGAAGCGGTAAGCTCGCGGTCATCGTGACGTTTTTCGGAAGGCCGGTGACGAGTTCGATGGCGTTGGAGCCTCCGGGTAACGCGAAGAGTGCACGGCCGGTATCTTCCTGCGAGACCGCCATCGCGCCGTCGCCGCGCAAGCTTGCCGAAGCGCCGTACCCCAGCGCGGAACTGTACTGCGTGATCTGCAGATGGTAGCCGCTCGCACTCGGCGTGACGCTAACGACCAGCAGGTCGAGCGGTCCGCGCACGAGCGCATAGGTCGTGTCCGAGGCGATAACGATGTTGGTGCGCGGGTAGAGCGGCGGATTGATCGTGCCCCCCACGAACGGGATGAAGCCGCCGTACTGCGGCGGAGCGTTCGTCAACGAGGTGACGCCCAAAATGCCGGCCGCGCCCGCGCCCGTGACCAGCGCTTCGCCGGTCGCACCGGTTCCGAGCAGCGCGATGGAATACGCATCCGGAACGACAGGCGGCACAAGCGGCGTCGGACTCGGCGACGCGGTTGGCCCGGTGGTGGGAGGGGTCACCGGAACGACGGCCATATCGTAGGGCGCTCCAACCGGCACGAGGCTGCTCGTAGAGCCGCCGAAGACGTCCTGCGCCAAATGGTACGGCGCGTTGCCGGTGAGCGACAGCGCCGCGACCACGTCGGTGGCGTCGGCGGTAAAGCCGATGACGCCGACCGAACCGGCAAATCGAATGTTGAGCGGCTGCGGACCCGGCAGCAAGTTGCCGCTGACGTCCTCGAAGTGGACGACCTGGACCCCTTGGAAGCCCGGGACGAGGCCGGCATCCGGAACGTAGGCGACGCCGGTCGAGTTAGCCGGCGCGGTAGGCGTGGGAGCGCCGGGAATGGTCACGGTAGGGACCGGGCTCGGCGTGTGGCTCGGCGTGGGGCTGGTCGAACTCGAGCAGGCTGCCATGGCGAGGGACATGACCGCCACGACGGCCCCGATCGTACGCGGCAGCGCTGAACTGGGTCGAGCCAAAATCGAAGGATCCCTTCCGTCTTAGGGCGGCCCGGAGGGACCGCCGGAGTTTACGCCGAGCGCTTCGCCATCGTTCGCCCCGCATGCTCGTGAACGACGTGAGTGTACTGACCGTTCCGCGAGGTTATTCCCCGCTTGACTTCGGTAGTCAGCATCGTCTGAGCTCCGAGGTGCTGGGCGGCGTACTCACAGGCGCGCCATGGGTCGGTGTGGTCGCCGCAGGTGTAGAAGTCGACCGCCGCATAGCCGGCCTCGGGCCACGTATGGATCGAGAGGTGCGACTCGGCGATCACGACGACGCCTGAGACGCCCTGTGGCTGAAATCGATGAAAAGCGACCTTTAAAATCTCCGCATTGGCCTCTTGGGCCGCCGCGACCATGATCGAGCGGACGCGCTCGACGTCGGTGAGGGTGCGGGCGTCGCAGCCCGACAATTCGCAGATGATGTGCGTCCCACGTGCTTCCAATTTTTCTCCTCGGGTCTGGCTGGGGAATCCCACCTCCAGGCTGCGTCGGCTGGCGCGTGCGGTGCACTTGCGTCCCCGACCTTTCGACGAGATCTTTCCGGCGCTGCCGAGCGATCGGCAGGCGAGCGTCTCGCCGCGATGGCACGTTGGGCGTGCCGCCCCCTTTGCCGCTTTGACGGCGTGGGCCACAGAAACCATAGGAGAGTCCTGGGGTCCGCCGCCCATCATACCCCCCAGGGACCCCCCTGTAAAGGACTTTCCGGCCGAGATTTTCAACAATACCCTTAAGTATCTTGACTATCACGGCCTCGAGCCGTAGCCTAGAGAGGATATGGCAACGCCCGCAAACGTCGCTCCCGAGACCCTGATCGAGGACTATCGCCACGGCTTCCACGACTCCGAGGACGCCTATGTCGTTCAAGTCGGCCAAGGGCCTGACGCGGGAGATCGTCGAGCGCATCTCTTCCATGAAGAACGAGCCGGCCTGGATGACGGCCTTCCGCCTCAAGGCGTACGAGATGTTCCGTGCCAAGCCGATGCCCGACTGGGCCGATACCGCGCTGCTCGACGAGATCGACTTCGACGACATTCACTACTTCGTCAAAGCGTCGGAGCAGCAGAGCCAAAACTGGGACGACGTCCCCGAGGACATCAAGCGCACCTTCGACCGGCTCGGCATCCCCGAGGCCGAGCGCAAGTTCTTGTCGGGCGTCTCGGCGCAATACGAGTCCGAGGTCGTCTACCACTCCGTGCGCGAGGACCTCGACAAAGACGGCGTGCATCTTCTGCGACATGGACACGGCGCTGCGCGACCATCCCGAGATCGTCAAGAAGTACTTCGCGACCGTGATTCCGCCGGGCGACAACAAGTTCGCCGCGCTGAACTCCTCGGTCTGGTCGGGCGGCTCGTTCGTCTACGTCCCGCCGGGCGTCGAAGTCAAGACGCCGCTCCAAGCCTACTTCCGGATCAACACCGAGAACATGGGCCAGTTCGAGCGCACGCTGATCATCGCCGACGACGGTTCGAAAGTGCACTATATCGAAGGCTGCACCGCGCCGCAGTTCTCGACGGCGTCGCTGCACTCGGCGGTCGTCGAGCTGATCGCGATGGAAGGCGCTTCGATCCGTTACACGACGATCCAGAACTGGTACCGCAACATTTTCAATCTCGTCACCAAGCGCGCGGTCGCGTACAAGAACGCGACCGTCGAGTGGGTCGACGGCAACATCGGCTCGCGCTTGACGATGAAGTACCCGGCCATCTATTTGATGGGCGAGGGTGCGCGCGGCGAGATCCTCTCGATGGCGTTTGCCGGCGAAGGCCAGCATCAAGACGCCGGCGCGAAGATGATCCACGCCGCGCCGAACACGACCTCGGTCGTCACGAACAAGTCGCGTCAGCGCGCACGGCGGGAAGACCACCTATCGCGGGCTCGTCGAAATCTTCCCGGGCGCAGTCGGCGCGAAGACGCGCGTGCGCTGCGACGCGCTGATCATGGACGACAAGTCGTCGAGCGACACGAAGCCGACGATGAAGATCAACGAGCAGCGCGCCACCGTCGAGCACGAGGCGAGCGTCTCGAAGATCGGCGAGGAGCAGCTCTTCTACGCGATGTCGCGCGGGCTCTCGGAAGCCGACGCGACCGCGCATGATCGTCAACGGCTTCTTCGACTTCTTCGTCAAGGAACTGCCGATGGAATACGCCGTCGAACTCAACCGCCTGATCAAGATGGAAATGGAAGGCGCGGTCGGCTAGGTACGGCGTGACTCGCGGCGTACCTTAAGGCGCGCCTTAACTCAGAGAGTTCGCCTCCACGCGACCGCGCAGCAGCGCTCCGAGCGTCGCGCGCAAAAATAGAATGCGCAGTCGCAACAATTGCGCGTTATCCTCAAGGAGTCGCGTTGCATCATCGCCTACACTGCGCGGGCGAAATGCAGCGAACCCTTAAGGGGGCGTTATGGGTTGGTTCGACAGACTTTTCGGCGGACACAAAGACGAACAAGCAGCGTCGGCGGCGGACGCTTCTTCGGCGACGTCATCGCACGCACCGTCGACGGCGCGCAAGACGTCGATGCTTCGCAAGTGACGGTCTAGAGCGGTTTTGTGCGGCCGGCTCGCGAAGCTCTTGCGGTGAGCAACGTGCAGCCGGTCGCCAAACTTTCCGAGATCGCACCCGAAACGACGCGCAAGGTCTTCGTCGACGGCAAACCGATTTTGTTGTGCAACGTAGGCGGCTCGATCTACGCGATCGAGGACGTCTGCACGCACGACGGCGGCGAACTGGACCAGGGCGAGTTGGAGGGCGAGCGCATCATGTGCCCGCGTCACGGCGCCTACTTCGACGTCAAGACCGGCGCCGCGCTAACCCTTCCGGCGATCCTGCCGGTGCGGACGTTTCCCGTGCGGGTCGAAGGCGACGCCGTCTACGTCGAGGCGCCTCAAGGATAGCTCCTCACCCCGCAGGCGTCACCTTTGTTGAGTTACTCACACGCTTTCAAAGGTTAGACTACTGACAAATGGCGACGAGGCTCCTGATGTGTCCGCCGACCAACTTTTCGGTCGCGTACGACATCAATCCGTGGATGACCCGTAACGTCGGAATGCCGACCTTGGATGCCGTGCGTCAGTGGGAACGCTTCGTCGAGGTGCTCGAGTGCGCGGGCGACGTGACGGTGGAGCTGATCGAACCGCGTCCCGGCGTCCCCGATCTCGTCTTTACCGCAAATGCCGCACTGATCAGCGGACGGCTCGCGATCCTCAGCAGCTTCCGTCATCCCGAGCGCCGTCGCGAACAGGGTGCGTATCGTGCGTGGCTCGCGCAGCACGGGTTCGCGACCACCTTCCTCGATCAGACGTTTTTCGAAGGCGCGGGCGATGCGCTGTTCGACCGGCGCCGGCCCGCGCTCTATGCCGGCTACGGTTGGCGTACCGAACGCGCCGCGACCGCGCAGATCTCCGAAACGTTGGGCGCGCGCACGATTCCGCTGCTGCTCGTCGACGAGCGCTTCTACCACCTCGACACCTGCTTGTGTCCGCTTGCGAGCGGGCACCTTCTGGCCTACATGGACGCATTCTCGCCGCACGCGCAGAAGATGCTGCGCCGGATCGTCGAGCCGGAGTATCTCATCGAAGTCGGCATCGAAGACGCGCTGGCGTTCGCCTGCAACGCCGTGGAAGTCGGGGACGCGGTCGTGCTCCACGACGCCTCTCCGCGGCTGCGCGAGCGCTTGCACGACGCAGGCTATCGCGTTTTTGCGACCGACCTCTCGGAATTTCACAAGGCGGGCGGATCGGCCAAGTGCTTGACTCTGCGGCTGGACGACGGCCCGGCCTGCGCGGAGGCCGCCGCGTAACTCCGTCGTAAGCAAGGCCGGGTGAAACGCTTCCTCGGCTTTACTTTGGCCTCGCTTGTTGCGCTCGCGACCGCCGCGTCCGCCCAGACGAGTTCGCCGGGCGGCGCGCGCGGCACGTTGCGCTACGTCTTTATCACCGAACCGCTGACTCTCAATCCGGTTCTGACTACCAACACCGACGAGGAAAATCTCTCGGCACTCTTTTTCGACCTTCTCGTCGTTACGGACGATCGCGGACGAATCATTCCGCAACTCGCGTCGCGCGTGCCGACCGTGGGGAACGGCGACATCGCAAAAGACGGGTTGTCGATCACCTTTCATCTCCGTCGCAACGTCAAATGGCAAGACGGCGTGCCCTTTACCAGCAAGGACGTGAAGTTCACCTGGGAAGCCGTCATGAACCCGCGCAACAACGTCAGCTCCCGGACCGGGTACGACCTCGTGACGCGCGTCGACACGCCCGATCCGTACACCGCGATCTTCCGCCTCAAGAAGATCTACGCGCCCGCGGTCCTCACGTTTTTCAGCGGCGGCCAGACGCCTCGCATTATTCCCGAGCACCTGCTGGGCAAAGAGAGCAGCCTAAACCAAGTCGACTTCAACCAACATCCGATCGGCACCGGACCCTTCAAGGTTGTGTCCTGGAACCGCGGACAATCGATCGAACTGGTGGCTAACGACGATTACTTTCTCGGTAAGCCAAAGCTCGCGCGCATTCTCATTCAATTCGTTCCAAGTACGACGACCGCCGGCGTCATGCTCAAAACCCGCGAAACCGACCTCGCCCAACTCGATTCGGCCACGTACCGCGAGGTCAGAGACAATCCGGCAATTCGCACCCTGCTCGCGCCGCAGTTCACGTTTATCGATCTCCAACTCAACGTCAGCCGGCCGGTCTTGCGCGACGTGCGCGTCCGGCGCGCGATCGCCTACGCGATCGACCGCGAGTCGATCGTGCAAAAAGATACTTTCGGCACCGGCGAGATCGCCGACGAGGACATCGCGCCGATCTCCTGGGCGCACACAAGCGATGTCGCGCACTATGCGTACGACCCGGCCCAAGCCACGGCGTTGCTGGACGCGGCGGGCTGGAAGCCGGGGTCTGACGGCATCCGTGTTAAGGACGGCAAACGCCTGACGCTGGAGATGGCCGAAGCCGCCGGCGGAACGACCGGTCACAATGAAGACGTGCAAGTCCAGCAGATGTTAGCAGCCGTCGGCATCGAGGTGACGATCAAAGTCGTCGGTGCGTCGCTCTTTTTCGCGCCGGCGTCTCAAGGGGGCGTCCTCCCGTCCGGAAATTTCGACTTGGCAAATACCGGCTGGAGTTCGAGCGCCGACCCGGACAACTCCCCGCTCTTCACCTGCTCGGCAGTCGCTCCCGCGGGGCAGAACGTCTCGCGCTACTGCAATCCCGCGCTCGACGCGGAGGAACGCGTCGCACTCGGTTCCTACGACCTCGCCGTCCGCAAGCGCGCCTACGCGAAGATCGAGCGAATCCTATCCGAAGATCTGCCGATGGTCTTCCTCTATTACCCGAAGGCGCGCTTCGGGATGAATCCGTCGCTCCAAGGCTTCTCGCCCAACGGCGTCACCGTCACCTGGAACGCCTACCTCTGGTCGCTGTAGCCGAGCGCACCGCGTCAATAGACGGTCATCGAATTCGCCATCTCGACGAATTGTCGATCGGAGAGCTTCCCTTTCATGTAGATGGCGTACTCGCCGGTGCGGTCGCCCCACGCGATGTACGGCGGATCGCAATTCGCACCGCAATGCTCGAAAATGTATCCCACCAGGTCGTGCGCCAGCGGCACCCTTCGCGCCGTCTTGAAAGCGGCCGGGTCGTGCTGACGTCTCTGTCCGACCACGACGATGCCGTACACGCAAGCCCGGACGCTGCAGCTCTCTTGCGTCGCGAGCGTGACGACGTAGCCGTGCGCGTCGTGGCTGGTCACCTCGGCGAAAAGCCGGACGCCGCTCGTATAGAGCGTCGCCGGCAACCGGACGGGGGCCGTCGTTTCGGCTTTTAACCGCGGCAAGACCGCGAAAAAAACCGGATTGAGTTGCGGCGCGGCATTGGGGGCGGCGGCGCTGAGGCAGAGAGCCAAACAGGTGGTCAAAACGCGGCGCAAAGTCGACAAAGCTCGCCTCCCTTCTTCGCCGTGCGCGGGGAGCCCGCCGGAGTCCGGCGGGCGGACCTCCGAGGGACGCCTTTTCAAATTGACTTCCCAGCGGCCCGATGATAGACTACCGCAGTTATGTACGCGATCATCGAGGCGGACGGCAAGCAGTACCGCGTCAGCGAAGGCGACACGATCCGTTGCGATGCGATCGACCGTGAGGTCGGCGCCGAAATCGCCTTCGAGCAGGTCGTCTTCGCGAGCGCCGGCGGCGCCCACGTCACCGTCGGCCGGCCCCACGTCGAGGGTGCCCGGGTCGTCGGAACCGTCGTTAAGCAGGCCAAAGACAAGAAAATCCTCGTCTTCAAGTACAAGCCCAAGAAGCGGGTTCGCAAGCTGACCGGCCACCGCCAGCGCTTCGCCGAGGTCCGCATCGACAAGATCGAACTGCCCTCCTAGGCAGCCTTGGTCACGATCCGCATCCGCAAAGACAGCCGCCGGCGGCTGTCTTCGTTTTTAGCGACCGGCCACGCCGGCTGGGCCCAGAGCGGCAGCGACGTGGTGTGTGCGGCGGTTTCGACGATCCTGCAGACCGCGTGGCTCGGGCTGTCCGAGGTCGCCAAGGTCCCGATCGAAGGCTCGCGGCGCAGCAGCCGCCTGGAACTGCGCTGGCCCGAGGCGTCGCGCTCGCGCCCAAGTGTGCGCGCCATCGTCGCCACCGCGGCGCATGCACTCGACGCCCTTGCGGTACAATATCCCGGCAGCATCCGCATCCTGCCCGAAGCGGAGCCCTCCTCGAACTGAGCGAAGAACCGGAGAACCATGACCGACCTCTACAAGCCGATCTCCGAAGAGCGGAACCACAATAGCGCAAAGGAATCGCAGCCCGATGCGGGCGCGAGCTCCAACGAGACCGGCCGCACGCTGCTCATCGGCGTTCTCGGTGGAATCGTTTCCGCCGCGGGATACCTGATTTACACTCGCCTGCCCGAAGAGCAAAAGGACAAGCTGAACCAGCAAGTCCGCACGGTCGTCGAGTCGCGGGTCAACGAATTCCGCTCGCGCCTAAACTTCTGACCCGGGCTTAGACGCGCCGCCCTCGGGCGATACCGCTGCTCCGGCCGGCTCCGTCAGGGGCGGCGCGCCGGGCGAAATTTGTGCGTCTTCGACGGACCGCGCCGCCGGCTCGAGGGACGATGCTGCCGGCGCGACGGGCGGGTCCGAATCGACGCTCACTGCGGCCGAACGCGCGACCGCCGCTTCCGCATCGATGGCCGAGCCTTCGGGGGTGGGACCCGTGGCCGGCTCGGCCACGCGCGGCACGGACTCCATGCGAGCCGTCGCCTCGCGGAATTCCGCATCGTCGGCCGCTCGCTCCATCTCACGGATGAACGACTGCGAGGTCGACTGGATGTCCCGCATGACGTGCCCCGCTCGGCGCGCGACCTTGGGAAGCTGATCCGGTCCGAAGAAAAGCAGCGCAGCTGCCCCCAGGATCAGCATGTCAGCCGGCGAGAGCAAAGGGTTCCTCCTGCCGCTCGTCCAACGCTGCGCGTCCACCCAAACGGGCCGAAACTACGTGCAAAGGACTGGCGGCGGGCGCTTGAAGATCATCTACACGCGCGGGAACCGCACCGAGACGCTGGCGTCGATCTCGACGCTGCGCAAGATACTTGGGCGATTCGTACGGCATCGCGTCTTCTACGAGGTCTCCTCGCGCAACAAGCGGGGTCATGAATTCTTTTCGACCAAAAACACTTTCGTCGTCGGATCGATCGAGGTCGTCAACCGCGACTACCTGACGATTACGATCTTCGATGCACACAATTCCACCCACTCGATTGAAATCCTGAATCCGTCGGCAATGCGCATCTACGACGAAACGATGGGCAAAGGGTTTGCCGTCTCGTTCCTCAGCGAATCGCCCGGCGACGTCGAATCGCGCTGCTATCTCCGCGACGAGGGCGGCGAAGGCGACACGTTCGAAGAGCGCGGCGAACTGGAAAAAATCACGCTGCCCAAACTCTTCGAGTATCTCGAAGAAATCACGCACGTTCAGGGCGTCGGCGCGCCTCGAGCCGATCCGCCACTCGCAGGTATCTAACCGCTTCTCCCGGCCGGCCCAGCCGCTTGCAGGCGACGCTCAGATTGCGATAGGCCAACGGATAGGCCGGATCGGCCCGCATCGCGGCTTGATAGTAGTCGACCGCGTCTTCAAGCGCGCCCTCTTCGAGCAGCAGATTGCCGATGTTAACGAGCGCGGGGGCGTGTTTGCCGGCGCATTCGAGCGCCTCGCAGAAGGCCCCGAGCGCCTCGTCGCGGCGCTCCAAGCCGACGAGCGCCACGCCGCACTTGTTGAGGGCGCCGGCGCGAGCCGGCTCGTCCGGCGCCGCCGCCAGGGCGGCCTCAGCCTCGCGCAAAGCGACCTCGTAGTCGCCGAATTCGAGAGCGGCGACCGCTCGCTCGTAGGGGCCCTGAGGCCGTCGCGACCCGGCAAACCAGCGGCGGACGTCGAAGGAGGGGCGCATTGAACGCTCTCCTTCACGTCGACGTCGTCACGCTCTTCCCCGAGATGTTCGCCCCGGCGATCGGCCTCTCGATTTTGGGCCGCGCTCAGGAGCGCGGCGTGGTGCGTATCCGGCTGCATCACATTCTCGATGCGCTGAGCGGAGCGGAGCGCGCCGACGACCGGCCCTATGGCGGCGGTCCCGGGATGGTTCTGCGCATCGAGCCGCTGGCGCGGATCTTGGACGGAATCCTGGCGGCCGCGCCCTCCGGCGAGCGGCGGGCGATCGTCGTCACCTCGCCGGCCGGGAAGCCCTTCGCCCACGCCGACGCGGTGGAGCTCTCGCAGCTCGACCGGCTCGTGCTCGTCTGCGGGCACTACGAGGGGATCGACGAGCGGCTCGTCGAGCTCTACGGCGCACGCGAGTACTCCCTGGGCGACTTCGTGCTCACCGGGGGTGAAATTCCAGCCTTAGCGTTCCTGGACGCGACGGTGCGCCAGCGGGCCGGGACCCTCAATCCGGCCTCGCTCGAGGCGGAATCGTTCTCGACCGGTGGCCTGGAGGCCCCGGCCTACACGCGGCCGCCCGAGTTCCGCGGCGCAGAGGTGCCGGAGGTCTTGCTCTCGGGCGACCACGCCCGCATCGCCGCTTGGCGGCGGCAGCAGTCGCGCGCCCGGACCGCAGAACGGCGAGCCGACCTCCCGGCGCCGGACTCGCGCGATTGATTTGACTCTCCGCCCGTGTTAGAATCCCAAGGTTGTCCCGCGGCCCGGTTGTAACTCAGCCGAGGCCGCCCCAGTATGTGGCTTGCGAGAGAGATATGAACGTCATCGACCTGCTCGAGAACGAGCAATTAAAAGCCGACGTGCCGGTTTTCCGGCCCGGCGACACCGTGAAGGTCTATTCGAAGATCGTCGAGGGCGGAAAAGAGCGCGTCCAGATGTTCGAGGGGGTCGTTACCGTCCGCAAGGGCGGCGGGGCCGGCGAGTCCATCACGGTGCGCCGCCTATCGCACGGCGTCGGAGTCGAGAAATCGTTCCTCCTGCATAGCCCGCGAGTCGATAAGATCGAGGTCAGCAAGCGCGGAATCGTCCGGCGCAGCCGCCTCTACTATCTGTCGGACAAAGTCGGAAAAGCCGCGCGCATCAAAGAAAAAAAGGTCGCGCGTTAGCGCGACCGGCGAAGCCGCGTGACACCACTCGAACTCTTCGCACTCATTTGCGTCTTCGCGGTCGTTCGTCTCCTCATGACGATACTGCCCGGCAGCTTGGCGCCCACGACGGCGGTGCCGGCCGGGGCTGATTCTTCCAGCACGGCTGCGTCAGCGGTGTCGCCCTCGATGGCGCTCGCACCCGGCGCCGTCGCGACGCGAAGCCAAGTCGCGGGAACGAACGAAGGGCAGCCTGCGGCAACGCCCACCCTCAGTGCGGTCGTCAAGGAATACCTCGACGCGTTCATCGTCGCGGGTCTAGTCGCGCTCTTCCTCATCACGTTCGTGGTCCGGACGTTCTTCATTCCGTCGGGTTCGATGGAGCCGACGCTGCAAATCCACGACGTCCTGCTCGTCAACGAGTTCGAATACCGGCTCTCTCCACCGCACGACGGCGACATCGTCGTCTTTCCGCCGCCGCTTCCGGAACCGAACGACTTCATCAAACGCTTGATCGGGAGCCCGGGCGAGAAGCTGCGCGTGCACGAAGGCATCGTCTACCGCAACGATAAGCCGCTCGTCGAACCCTACATCGCGCAGAAGCCCGTTTACGAGCTCGAGATCAAGAACTACGGCATCTACGTCGACGGAACGCCGCTCGATCCCGAGCAAGCCAACGTTCCGCCGCGTTCGATGTGGCAGGCGCCGGATCGAATCCCGGCCGGCTGCTACTTCATGATGGGCGACAACCGCAACAACTCGGAAGACTCGCACATCTGGGGCTTCGCGCAGGCCGGCGGAACGTTCGCCAACGGCCCGCAAAAAGGCAAGAAGGCCGGCTTCACGGGACACGCGTTCCTGCTGTTCTGGCCGCCCAACCGTTTCGGCATCCTGCACTAGCGCTTCGCCTACTTCGCTGCGAATAACGGGAGGCAGGGCGCGTTCCGCGAACGACGATTCGTGCTGTCGCCAAACGAGCGCGTCCGATCGGCGGCGAACCTCGCATGGCAACTCGTCCTGCTCGCGCTCATTATCTTCGCGGTGATGGGCCTACGGCCGGGTCAAGTTAGCGGACTCTCGATGGAACCGCGGATCGATTCGGACGAGTACGTGCTGATCAACGCGCTGGCATACCGCATGGGAACGCCGCATCGCGGCGACGTAATCGCGTTTCGTCACGAGCGCTCCGCGCCGTCGGTCTACCTCAAGCGCGTCATCGGCGTGCCGGGCGACCGCATTCAAATTTCGCACGGCGCCGTCGAGCTGAACGGCAGCACGCTGGTCGAGCCTTACGTCCGCTTTCCCGACACGCGCAGCGCGCCGCCGGTCGTCGTGCCCCCCGACGCGTACTACGTGCTCGGCGACAATCGCGCGAACAGCGACGACTCGCGCGCCTGGGGCTTCGTTCCGGCCGCCGACATCGTCGGGCGCGCGATGTTCGGCGTCTGGCCGCCGAGCCACATCGGACCCGTCCGCTGAACGCACCCGAAGCCGTCATTCAGTGGTATCCCGGCCACATGGTCCGGGCGATGCGCCGCTTGGCCGAAGACGTGCGGCGCGTCGACGCGGTGATCGAAGTCGTCGACGCCCGCGTTCCGCGCAGCGGCGCGAACCCCGCGCTGGGCCGGATCACCGGCCGCAAGCCATCGCTCATGGTCTTGACGCGTGCCGACTTAGCCGAAGCCGCCTTGACCCAAACCTGGCTCGAACGCCTCGAGCGCGAAGGCGTCCGCGCGATCGCGATTGCCGCGAAGACGCCGGGGGGCGTCGCGCGCTTACACGAGGCGCTCGAGGGACTCGCGAGCGCACGGCGTAATCGCCGAGCGATCGTGCTGGGCATCCCGAACGCCGGCAAGTCGACCGTGATTAACGCCATCGTCGGCAAGAAAGTCGCGCGCGCCGAAGACCGCGCCGGCGTGACGCGCGCGGCGCAATGGTTTCGCGTCGCGCCGAACCTCGAACTCATGGACACCGCGGGGATCCTCGTTCCGAAAATCGATACGCCCGAGGCGCAGTGGAAGCTTGCACTGGTCGGCGCGGTCCCGCGGGCGCGCTACGACCCCGAAGATCTCGTGACGCGCTTTGCGCGCTGGGCCGCCGCCGAGCGCCCGGCGGCGAACGTTCCCGATTTGGAAACTTTCGCGCAATCGCGCGGCTTCGTCCGGCGCGGTAATCTGGTGGATACGCACAATGCCGCAACCGCCTTTCTCAAAGAATTCGGCGATGGCCGCTTCGGCCCGATGACGCTCGAGGACCCGGCGTGACCGAGCAGCAGCACAAGCGCCGACTCGCGCGCGAACGCGAACGGCGCCGCCTCGTGCGGCTGCACGCCTACGAGCGCGCCGCGCGCGAACGCGGCTTCGAGTTGATCGGCGGAATCGACGAAGTCGGTCGCGGTCCGCTCGCCGGACCGGTCGTTGCCGCCTGCGTCGTCGCCAACGGGCCCCTGATGTTGACCGGCCTCAACGACTCCAAGCGCGTTCAACCCGAGAAGCGGCGCGAGCTGGCGGAAACGATCAAGGCCCGCGCCTTCGCGTGGGCGATCGGCGAAGCGTCGGTCGACGAGATCGAACGCCTGAACATCTATCACGCCAGCATTCTCGCGATGGAACGCGCCCTCGCCGCGCTCGTTTTGATTCCGCAGTACCTGTTGACGGATGCCGTCAGAATCCGCTCGTTCGCGGGCGAGCAGCTGCCCGTCATCAAAGGCGATGCGAAATGCGCTACGGTCGCGGCCGCTTCGATCGTCGCGAAGGTTCACCGCGACGGTCTGCTCCACGAGCTCGACGCGCTCTTCCCGCAGTACGGCTTCGCCGAGCATAAGGGTTACGCAACCGAACGCCACATCGCCGCGCTGCGAGAATTCGGTCCGTGCGAGCACCATCGCCGGCACTTCCTCAGCGTGCGCGCGAACTTGAGTCTATTTGACGACTTCGACGCGTGAACGCCCGCTCGCAGCTGGGCAAGGCCGGCGAAGACGCGGCCGCCGCGCACCTGCGCTCGCTGGGTTATCGCATCGTGAAACGGAACCTGCGCGGCCCGGGCGGCGAGATCGACATCGTCGCGTGGGACGGCGAGATTCTCGCCTTCATCGAGGTCAAAACGCGCGAGTCGCGCCGCTTCGGCTCGGCGCTCGCCGCGGTCGACGCGCGCAAACGCAAGCGCTTGCGCGCACTCGCCGCAGATTTTCTTCAATTTTTCGCGCCGCAAGCGAAAGCGCGTTTCGACGTCCTCACCGTCGAGCGCGGCTCGCTCGCATTGCATCGCAACGCCTTTACGTGACCATTCGCGACCCCGCCGCAGGACTTCGCACGTCGGGAAGGGGACGCTTGCGCCTCGATGGCGGCTAGCGTCAGCCCAAAGACGGCAACCGAAGGTCCCTCGTTACGACGCTCGGTTACACCCTGGGGCTCGTTTTCGTGGGGTTATTCCGACGTCGGGGCCGACATTTTCGTCGGCCTGGGCCTCGTGCTGGGCGCCGCCGCCGGCGCTTCGAACGTGGCCTTTCTCTTTGCCGGACTGGTGTACGTCTGCATCGGCCTCGCCTACACGGAGCTCGCCGCGGCCTATCCGGTCGCGGGCGGCGGCCAGTATTTCGTCTTCCGCGGGCTCGGCGACATCTTCGGATTCATCGCCGGCTGGGCCGTGCTGCTCGACTTCACGATCGACATCGTCCTGTTTGCCTGGAGCTGCATCGACTACCTGAGCAAACTCATCCCGATCTTGAGTTTTACGGCGCATCCCTGGGTTCACTTCGTCGTCGTGTTCTCCGTCATCGGAGGTTTGGCGCTGCTCAACGTCATCGGCGTACGCGAGAGTTCGGCCTTTAACGAGCTCGTCAGCGGCCTCGATGTCGTGAGCGAAACCGCGATCCTCTTCTTCGGTTTCCTCTTCGCGTTCAGTCCTGAATTGCTCGTGCACACGATGCAGAGCGCGTGGCCGACGCCGTTCAACCTGATGAACGGCGTGTCGCTCGCCATCATCTCGTTCGTCGGACTCGAGTCGATTGCGCAAGCCGCGCAGGAGACGCAACGTCCCGCCTCGGTCATTCCGCGCACCTCGATTTCGCTGATTTTGACGATTTTGATCTTCGCGCTGGCCTACTCGAACCTGGCGCTCGGCATGCACCCCTGGCATCCGCTGCCGCTCGACAAAGAGGGCCACGTCCAAGCGCTTTGGCACTACCTCGGCAGTGAGGAGAACAACGGCGCGGCCGTTGCGGTCCTCGCATCGTACGTCCCGTATTGGGGCGCGCTAGCCGCGGCATACGTCCCGGTCCTCGGCGCGATCTTGCTGCTCATCTCGAGCAACAGCGGGGTGTTCGGCAGCTCGCGCATCGCCTATGCGATGAGCGGCACGCGCCTGCTCCCGAGCGTCTTTCGCCGGGTCCACCCGCGCTTTCGTACGCCGGTGGTCTCGATCCTCAGCTTCTGCGGCGTCGCGCTGATCGAACTAATCTTCGCTTCGCTGCCGAGTCTCTCGCCGAACCTCAAGTCGACCTATGCCGAGCTCTTTCGCGGCGAGGACGGCATCACGTTCCTGGGCGACCTCTACGCCTTCGGTGCCGCCGCCAGCTACTCGTTCGTGTTCCTCGCCGTCATCGCGCTGCGCTTGAACGATTCGCAAACTCCGCGCAAGTTTAAAATGCCTTTCAACATTCCGTTCACCTACAAAGGGAACCGGGTGGAATTCCCGGTCGTGGCGGTCATCGGCTTCTTCGGCATCGCTTCGATCCTGACGTTCACCATGATCACCCACTTGATCGGGCGCATCGCGGGACCGTCTTGGATCATCTTGGGCTTAATCGGATACTTGATCTACCGCAAGAGCCGCGGGCTGCCCGTTTTCCGCTCGCAAAAACACGACTGGCGCAAAGCCCAAATCAACATCCTCCAAGATGCCGGCGAGCTGGAACTGATGGACGAGTACCTAGCCAACGTCAAGGAGATGGACGAGCGCCGCGCCGCGAAGGTTTCGGCGCGATGAGACGGCTGGTCCGCAGCGAGACGTACGCCCGCACGCGCCTGGTCACGGCGACGCTGTTTGCGCTATTCGGCGTCGTCATCATCGTGCGCACCTACCTGAGCGTTGGACCGGTGGGCGCCGCCGTTCCGGCTTACGTCATGGGCCTGGCGCTGGTCGCGCTGGCAGTCGTGCGCTTCCGCGACTATCGCGCCGCGCGGCGACGGCCGTGAGCGGCCAGATTCACGTCACGGTCGCCGGCATCGTCATTGCGTTGTCGGTCGTCGCCGCCGTCATCGCGACCTTTTACTGGATGCTCCACCCGCCCGTCACGACCGCCGAACGAACTGCCCGGCAAGTCGAACGCGAAGTTGAGGAAATGGTCGGCAGCATCATCATCGTGTTTGCCGAGGAGATCCATTCGGAGTACATGATGGCGCTGGCGGTACGGGTCGCGCGGCGCGAACGAGCGCAGCTCTTGGCCCTCTACGTGATCGAAGTTCCGCTGACGCTGCCGCGCAACGCCGAGATGGAAAAAGAGCATCGCAAAGCGCTTGGCGTTCTGGCCGGCGCCGAAGCCATCGCGCGCGCCAACAACGTCGAGATCAAAACGGAGGTCGTTCAGACGCGCTCGGTGAGCCAAGGCGTTCTCGACTTAGCCCGCGAGCGGGACGCGCACTTGATCGTCATCGGCGCATACCGCGAAGGTAAGTATTCCGGCGCGCCGCTCGGCCGTGCGATCGAGGCCATCGCCGCCAGCGCGAGCTGCGACGTCTTAATCGGCGTTCAGGGCAACCGCGGTAGCCTGTTCAAGAACATTCCGGCCGAGACCGAAGCCACGATCCCGGGCGCCGGATAGGTCGCCCGGCAAGAGTCGCCGCCGCGGGCTGCCAAAAGCCCCGCTATGAGCTCCTCTTCCGACACCGGCCGCGAGCACGTCCACGCAGACGGGACGAAGCATGCCCATCCGGACGCTCCCGCCGATCACGAACACGACCACTTACACGAACACGAGCACGCCGACGGGACGCGCCACCAACACGCCCACGACCACGACCGCCACGACCACGACCACGACCACGATCACGACCACGATCACGACGCGGACGAGCGCGAACACGCCGACGAGCGCGGCTAACCGGTGTCACGCCCAAAGGGCTCGGGTCAGGCCGGTCCGACCCGCTCCGTCCGCCTGCCGCGAGCGCTCGACGAATGGTTTCTCGAGCGGCTGGAACGCCATCCCGAGCGCTCGCCGAGCGAGATGCTGGTCGCGCTCGTCCACGGTGGCCTTAGACTGCGCGACGGATACATGCTCGTCCATCGCAGGGTCCTCGAGCACTACGTCCTAAGCGGTCAAGACGGCGTCTACCGTGCCTACGTGCGTTGCTTGAACGACTCGTTCGGTCCCGATTACGTCGCCCATCTCGAGCGCTGGCTCGAAGCCGACGGCATTCGGCCCGCGCTCGTCAGCGAGTCGCCGTAACGTGGCGACGGCGCTCGGTTCGCTTATTCTCTTCACGTCGCACCTCGAAGAGGTCGTGACGTTCTATCGTTCTCTCGGCGTCGAGTTCGAACTCGAGGATCACGGCGACGGCGAGCAACCTCACTTTGCCCTCGAGTTGAACGGCATCCACTTGGCGGTGTTCGAAGGTCCGGCCGGCAGCGCCGCGCCGTTTCGGCACGGCGGCTGTACCTGGCCGGGGTTTGTGGTCGACGACCTCGACGCGACCCTCGAGCGCGTCAAGGCCCTAGGAGCAAACGTCCTCGCCGAACCGGAGGAACGGCCCTGGGGCATGCGCGCGATCGTCGAGGATCCCGACGGCCGGCCGATCGAGTTGTGGAGCGAATAGCGGCGGTCCGGCGGGCCGAGCCGCGCGACGCGGCGCCGTGGGCACGACTGCGCGCCCTGCTCTGGCCGGAGGTCGACGCGGCCGTACTCGCTTCGGAAGCGCGAGCCTTCGTGGACGGCGACGCCGCGACGATCGTCGCGGCCGCATTCGTCGCCGACGACGGCGCCGAGTTGCTCGGTTTCGTCGAAATCGCGATCCGGCCGTTCTCCGACGGCTGCGACTCGATGCCGGTGCCGCACGTCGAAGGCTGGTACGTCGAGCCCGCCGTCCGTGGGCGCGGGGTTGGACGAGAGCTCCTGCGGACCGCCGAAGCTTGGGCTCGCGCACGCGGGTTTCGCGAAATTGCCTCCGACACCGAGGTGCATAACGAGGCCTCGCTGCGCGCGCACGAAGCCTGTGGTTTCGAAGAAGTCGACCGCCTGATCAAGTTTCGCAAGCGGCTCGTGCCCGAGTGAGCGCGCCAAGGCGCGCGCCGTTAGAGATTCGTCGCGTAGGTGAGGCGCACGGCTCGCTTTTCGGCCGGATGAAAGTGATAGTCCGCAATTCCCGCACCGCCTAAGGCCGGATTGGTCGCGGAATTGCTGAGGTTTGCCGGGTTCTTCGCATCCTCGGGGAGCCAAGAATTGTAGTAGTACGAAACGTCCGGCACCTCCGCATTGAAGATGTTGAAGACATCGAAGCTGAGATGCTGATGGTTGGGAAGTTTTTCCGTGAGCTGCGCGCTCCAAATCGTCGAGGGCGGCGAGTGCGCGTCGCCCTGCGTATCGAGCGTCCGCGGTCCGAAGTAACGCATCTGCAGCCGCGCAGCGTAGTGGGGCGTTTCGGCGGTGGCACCGAGCGAGATCACGCCGTTCAACGATTCCGGGACGCCGGTTCCCTGGTGCGTCGGGTCGTCTAAGAAACGCGCGGTCGACGTCGCGAAGTCGGCGTTGATGGTCAGCCATCGTAACGGCAAGTAGTAGTTCGCCAGCTCGACTCCTTTCCGCTGAGAAGGGCCGCCCAGCGACGTCGTGCCGTGGTCGCCGTCGAAGATAAGTTCGTTCGCCTGATAGAGCTCCCAAAGCGCGACCGTCGTGGTCAATTGGGCGGTCGAGTAGCGGTAGCCCACCTCTTCTCCCACCGAGCGATTGAGCAGCGGGTTCTGCCCGACGATTTGGCCCGAAGCGTTAACGTGCGCGTGGGTCTGCGGATCGTCGTAGTACGTCACGCCGCGCACGTCGTTCGAATGAAAGCTGTCGCCAAAGTCTGCGTAAAATTCGGCGTGGGGCGTCCACTCGTACGCCACGTTCATTTTGGGGCTCACGATGGCCGCCGCACCGCTTCCGCTGTTGTGGGGGTCGTAGGCCGCGTCGCTATAGGTATAGTAGTCGGCGCGAATGCCGGGATCGAAGCGAAGTCTCGGACCCAAGCGCAGCGACGACTGCACGAAGATGTTGGAAGGCCGCTCGACGACGTGATCGTCGCTTAGCGTGCCGCCGGGCAGCCGCACTCGGTCGTTGGTAAGAAAGAGGCCCAGCCCTGAGATATTGTAATTCGTGAACCCGGCGCCGACCGTCGTAATCGTCCCCGGGGTAGAGAACGACCGGGTGAGGTTCGCTCCCTCGAACACGCGCTTATCCATTTGTTCGCGCTGATCGCCGCACTGGAAGTCGTACGGCGCCGCCGTCAGCGAGCCCGGGATCGCCCCCTTCGGTGCAGTGTAAGCCGGACAGTACGACGAGTAGTTCGGCGCGCGCGGCTGACCCCGGGCGTTTGGCATGCAGGTCGTGAAGGCCGCGTTGCACGTAATCGGGTTCGCCGTCTCGTTGTAATAGTTGTTCGCGTCGAAATAGTCGTAGGTGAAGTTAGAAAATAAATCGAGAAAATTGTCGACGGCGTAGAACGAAAGCTTCGTCAGTCCGTTCGGGTCCGTATGGATCCACTGCCCGGATAACGCATACCGATAGGTGTTGCCGCCATCGCTTGGGTCGACATATCCGTAGGGACCGATCGCACCTTCTTCGACGAGACGCTGCGGAATCTGATCCGTTGAACGAAAAGCGCCATTGTACGCACTGGTCGTAAGCGCGAAGCTATCGTTACCTCGTTCGATCGTGTACCGTAGCAAGCCGTTAAACTTGTGGTATTCGTCGGGTTGTACGAACGTGCCGTTGTCGTGATACAGCTCGGCCGCGTAGAGCAAATGGCCTCCCCCGAGCACCGGCGAACCCGCGGTGAACAGACGGTCGTATCCGAAGTCGCCCTCGCCGAAGGAGGTAACCGGCGCGATCGTATCCCGGTAGAAGAGATTGTAGGAGCCGGCGGTCGAGAAATCGCCTTGATCGGCGTAGTACGTCCCCTTCTTGAATTCGACGTAGCTGACGATCTCGGGCATGAGCCAGTTGATATCTGAATAGCCTTGACCGTGCGCATGCGTCGGCAAATTTACCGGAACGCCGTCGACCGTGCTCTCGAGGTCGGTTCCGTGATCGAGCTGGAAACCGCGCAGGTAGTACTGGTTGGCTTTCCCTTCGCCGCTGTGCTGCGTGATGACGAGGCCGGGGATGTTTTCGAGGATGTCCCCGGGGCGGAGCAGCGGCTGATTCGCAATCTGAACTTGGCTGATCGTACCCGCCGAGGCTGCCATCGCGACTCCCACGAGATTCGAGTTGCGCCCGACCGCGCTCACCGCGCCGATCTCTTTGAGCGCGGGGCTCGGACAAGGCCCCGGCGTCGCGCTGGAAGACGGCGCGATGGCCGCCTTCGGCGAGCTTGAGGGACACGGGGAAGGGGCGGTCGATGGCACTTGCAGCGGCAAGACCGTCTGCGCCACAACGAGGGCAAGCGTCGCGAAAATGGCGGTGCCTCCCGCAGCTAGGACTTAGCGTCTTCTAACCGTGAACTCGCCGCCGAACAAAACGGATTGTTTCGGGCTTACTTGTCTACAAAAACGACGCTTGAATCAGGTCCGCAGGTAGCGTTTGCGCAGCTCGTCCACGATGACCGCGAGCAGAATGACCGCGCCCAGGACGATGTCTTGGGTGTAGGACTCGATGTCGAGCAGGTTCATCACGTTGTTGAGCAACCCGATGAGCAGCGCGCCAAAGAAGGTGCCGATTACGCTGCCGCGTCCGCCCGCCAGGCTCGTGCCGCCGACGACGACCGCGGCGATCGATTGCAGTTCGCTGCCGATGCCGGTGTTCGGCGACCCCGACGAAAACTTGGCCATCAAGAGCAGTCCCGCCACCGCGGCGCAACCGCCCGAAATCACGTAGACCATCGTCTTGACGAGCGCGACGTTGATGCCGGCAAGACGTGCGGCCTCCTCGTTCCCGCCGATCGCGAAGACGTAGCGGCCGAAACGCGTCCGCGTTAAGACGATCGCGAACGCCGCGACCAGCACGAGCATCCACAACACGACGATGGGGATTCCGGGAAGGCCGAAGTTTTTGAAGAAGCCCTCGAAAAGAAAGCCCGTCCCAATTGCGTCGAAGGCGCTAGAATTGACGGGCACCGGACGGCCGTGCGCGAGTTTGAAGGCCAGTCCGCGCGCCATGAGCATCATGGCGAGGGTCGTGATGAACGGCGGCAAGTTCAGCTTGACGACGGGCAGCGCGTTGATGAGACCCGCGCCGCAGCCCACCGCCAAACCCACGGCCAAAGTCGCGACCACCAAGAAGAAGCCGTTGTCGAGGGGGAAAGCGTTGGCAAACGAGGCCATCACGACGCCGGTCAATTCGATCAGCGAACCCACCGAGAGATCGATGCCGGCGGTGATGATGACGAAGGTCTGCCCGATCGCAAGGATCGCGTTGTAGGTGATCTGACGCAGCACGTTGGTCAGGTTGGCGGCTGTCAAGAATGCGCCGTGCGAGAAGAGGTTGACGAGCGTGACGACGACGATCAACCCGGCGAGCGCACCGCCCATCCGCAGCCACTGCGCACGCTGGGCGCGACCGCGCGCGCGTTCGGCGCTCGCCTCGAGCTGCGCTTTGACCTCGCCGGCCTGCGCCACTAAGCGGCGACCCCGGTCGCCGCGGCGATGACTTTATCCGGCGTAGCCTCGGCCCGAGCAAATTCGGCAGCGATCCTTCCATCGCGTACGACGAGAATGCGGTGCGACATCCCGAGCACTTCGGGCAACTCGCTCGAGACCATCACGATCGCGGCGCCGCCGCGCAGCAGCTCCAGCATCAGCGCGTAGATCTCGGCCTTCGCGCCGACGTCGATGCCGCGGGTCGGCTCGTCGAACAGGTAGACGCGCGCCTCGCCGATGAGCCACTTCCCGAGGACGACTTTCTGCTGGTTCCCGCCCGAGAGATTCCGCACGAGCTGCTCGGCGCTCGGCGTGCGAATGTGGAGTTCCGCGATCTCGCGATTGGTGACCGCTTCTTCTTCCCCGCGGTCGACGAACAGCCAGCGCACGAACTTGTTGAGGTGCGCCAGCGTCGTGTTTTCGCGCACGCTCATCCCGAGCACCAGCCCCTGTGCCTTGCGATCCTCGGTAATCAAGGCGAGGCCCGCGGCGATCGCCGAGTGCGGTCCGCGCACCACGACGCGGCGCTGCGCCACGTCGACTTCGCCCCGCAGCGGCACGTCCGCTCCGGCGATTGCCCGCACGATCTCGGTCCGTCCCGCCCCAACCAATCCCGCGAGGCCGACGATCTCTCCGGCATGCACCGAAAAGCTGACGTCGTGCACGCCCGGCGCCTCGAGATGGCGTACCTCGAGTTCCAGCGCCGCATCGGCCGCAACCTCGGGCAAGGCGGGAAAATGCGCGTCGAGCGGTCGTCCCACCATCAAGCGAATGAGATCTTCCTGCGGCATATCGGCCGCCGCGCGCGTCTCGACCGTCCGGCCGTCCCGGATCACCGTGATCCGATCGGCGATCCTCGGCAGCTCCTCGAGCCGGTGCGAGATATAGACGAACGAAACGCCCTGCGCCTTCAACTTGCCGATCAATGCAAACAGCGCGTCGATCTCGCGATCCGTCAAGGCCGCCGTCGGCTCGTCCATCACGATCAAGCGCGCGTGCCGCACGAGCGCCTTGGAAATCTCGACGAGTTGCTGCTCCGCCACCGACAAACGGCGCGCCGCCCGATCGAGCCGCAAGGCAATTCCCAACTCCGACAACACCGCCGTCGCCTCGCGCAAAGCCGCAGCCCGATCCAAAAACAACCCTCGCTGCGGCTCCTGTCCGAGCAGAATATTGTCCAACACGCTCAACTCGGGCACCAAGTTGAACTCCTGATAAATCATCCCGATCCCGAGCGCCTCGGCCGCCTTCGGCCCATCGATGCGCACCTCAACCCCATCGATCGCAATGCTCCCCGCATCCGCCCGATACGCGCCGGCCAGCACCTTCATCAAGGTCGACTTGCCCGCCCCATTCTCACCAACCAGCGCATGCACTTCCCCGCGCCTCACATCAAACGAAACCCCATCCAGCGCCCGAACCCCCGGAAACACCTTCACGATCCCGCTCATAACCAGCAACGGCCCCAAAGCTTCGCTACTCAACAAACTCCGATCCAGCGGGACGTGCCCCAAAGCCCCCCGCCAAGCACGCGTTCGGCTGGTGTGGCCGGGGGCGGGACGCATGGCGGCCCAGCGAGCTCCGACTCGGAGCGAAGCGCCGGAGGCGCGGGAGCGACGAGCGGCGCAGCGGCGATTCCCCAAGGATGGGGAATCGCCAGCGGTCGCAGGGCCGCCATGCGTCCCGCCCCCGGCCACACCCAGACCAACAACGACCTACTTAGCGTCGGCAGCAGTAAACGTCCCGACGGGAACCGCGATCTTCGCCGGAGGCTTGGTCCCGCCAAAGTACGCGTTGATGGCATCGATCGTCTTGGCGCCGATCTGATCCGGGTGCTGAATCGCGTCGCCGTACATCGAGCCGTCCTTGATGGCCGTGCGCGCTTCCGGCGTCGCATCGTAGCCGATCACGATCACTTTGCCCTTGAGACCGGCGGCCTCGACCGCTTTCGCCGCACCGAGCGCGGAGTCGTCGTTGATGCCGAACACGCCCTTGATGTCCTTGTGCGATTGAAGGATGTCTTCCATCGAGTTGTTGGCTTTGGCGCGTTCGCCGCCGCCGTCGATGTCGGCCACGATCTTGACGTTGGGACAACCCGACGCGAGGCCCGCACGGAAGCCCTTGACGCGATCTTGCACGCTCGTCACTTCGGGCTCGTCGATAATCGCGACGCTTCCGGACTTGCCGGGGATCGCCGCACACATGAGCTTCGCCGCTTGACCGCCGCCCTGCACGTTGTCCGAAGCGATGTGCGAAACGACCGTACCGTCTTTCGACGTGCTCGCGATATCGGCCGTGAAGACCGGGATGTTCGCTTTGTTCGCCTCGGCGATCGCGCTGCCGATCGCCTGCGAATCGTACGGCGTCAGAACGATCGCAGCGACCTTCTGCGAGATGAAGTCTTCGACTTGGCTCTGCTGCTTGGTATTGTCCCGGCTCGCATCCACGACGACGAGCGCGTAGCCGTATTTGGCGGCTTCGGACTTCATGCCGCTTTCCATGTCCTGGTAGAATTGCGCTTCGCGGTTCTGGATCGAGACGCCGATCGTCTTACCGGTCCCGGAAGCGGCGGCGCCGGAACTCGAGCCGCCGCTTGCCGAGGTCGAAGACTGACTCGAACTCGAGTTGCCCGTACACGCGCACAGCATCGCGAGGAAGAGCAACGAGACGACGGAACGAGTGGGCATTTCAAAACCTCCGCACGGGCGCAATTGCGCTCGACGGAGTTTCGTCATGCGCGAACGCGTTCGCCGAGCCCTGCGAGCGCACGCGCGAGGTCCGCAACGATGTCGGCAGCATTCTCGACGCCGACGGAGAGCCGCAGCGTCGCCTCCGACACGCCCAGAACGCGGCGCATTTCGAGCGGCAGCGCTCGATGCGAACTTACGGCCGGATAGGAAATCGTCGTCGCCACTTCGCCGAGACTGTGCACGATCGAGATCATCTGCAGCCCGTGCAGAAAACGTTCCACCTCGTCCTTGCCTCCGGCGAGGTCGAAGGCGAGCATGCCGCCGGTGCCGTGCGGATAGAGACGCCCGGCCAGTGCGTGGTCCGGATGCTCCGCGAGCGACGGGTGATGGACGCGCGCCACTTCCGGCGCCCGTGCGAGGAACTCGGCGACGGCGACGGCGTTCGCCGAATGCCGCTCCATCCGGAGCGCCAAGGTCCGTAAGCCCCGGAGGGCCAGCCAGGCCTCGAAATGGGCAATCGTCGCGCCGCCGCGCACCAGCCGCGCCCGGGCCCGCTCGACGAGCTCGCGCCGGCCGGCGAGGACGCCGGCACCGACGTCGCCGTGGCCCCCGAGATACTTCCCCACGCTGTGCACGACGAGATCGACGCCGTGCTCGAGAGGGCGCAGCAGCGCCGGCGAGGCGAAGGTGGCGTCAACCACGACGAGGGCACCGGCTTCGCGGCCGAGCGCCGCCAAGGCCGGCAGATCGGCGACCCGGACGAGCGGGTTGGTCAAAGCCTCGAGATAAAGAACGGCGGGCCTCAGCCGCCCGAGGGCCGAGCGGACGCCCGCGAGATCGGCCTGATCGACGTATTCGACCGGAAAGCCGCGTTGTTTGAAGTCGTTCTCAAATAGATCGTACGTGCCGCCGTAGATCTCGCGGGTCGCCAAAATCGGGCCGCCGCCGCCTGCGCCGAGGCTGACGGCAGCGGCAATGGCGGACATGCCCGCGGCGCTTGCCACCGCGCTCTCCGCCCCTTCGAGTTCGGCCATCGCCGCCTCGAATTGAGCCCCGTTCGGACCCCCGTAACGACCGTAAATGCGCCCAGGGCGAAGCTCGCTGTAGATCGCCTCGACGTCGGCCAGGTCTTCGAATTCATAGGACGACGTCTGGAAAAGCGGAGGGCTCGAGCCCCGATTTGACGGCGTCTCGAAGCTCCCGGCCCGCACCGCCGCCGTCTCGATGTGACGGTCGCTCAACTGGTCAACCTCCGCTCTTATCCACATTCGCGGTAACCGTGCCTGTGCAACGTGTGGAAAGTATTAAGGCGCTTCAAGGGCGTCGACGGGGCGCCTCCGGCCTCGGTCGCGATCCCGCTCAGCCCCCGCGGAGCCTTGCCGTGCGGACGTCAGAGCCTGGGTGAGGCGCTGAAGCCCGCTTTCGCTCGCCCGTCGCCCTTAGGCGCGGCGATGCACGGCATCGACGGACTTCCTCCGGGCAGCACCGTGCCCGGCGGCCGCCATCCCGCCGCGCGGGATCAGGCGCAACGGCTTATCGAGCCGACAAAGTCGGCCGAATCGGAATCATCTGGTCGATCCCGAGCAGCGTCAACTTGCTATGGGGTGCGCTATCGGGCGTCGCGACGAAGGCGAATCGCGAAGCGGGATATCGTCGATAGCAATCGACGATCGTCTGCACCACGGCGGCATCGAGCGCTGTGACGTTGCGGAAATCGAGGACGATCTTCGCGGGACGCTCGGCACACTTCGTCGCGATGAGGTCGTCGATCGCGGGAGCGCTTTTCATGCCGAGCGCGCCGCGGGGCGCAAGCCGCACGGTCTCGGCGTCGGCCGTCCAACTCGTTTCGGGATCGAAGACCGCCTGCGCATCCGGTCCCATGGACTCGCCGCGAACGCTCGGGTCGAGCGGAGAACGCGACGTCCGGACCGTTCCCGCCGGAGCGGACTCACCGATCGATTTGACCAGACGTGCGGCTTGACTAAAGACTCCGGAAATCCAAAGCGTCGCCAGCGCTGCGAATCCGAAGAAGCCGGTAAGCAAATTGGTGGAGTGGAGCGTCGAGGCGTGAGGGTACAGATACTCGAGCCCGCCGGCGAGCGCTAAGAGTGCGAAGAACGCGCCGCTCGCACCGAAAAGCGCCCGATACAGCAATTGGTTCCCGGAGAATCCGCGCAGCAGCACTGCTAGGAGCACCGCCACCAGTACGAAGCCGGCCGCGTGACCGCGGGCTGCGTACGATTCTAACATCGCTATATTCGCTTGGCTCATCATGCCGCCGCCTCGGCGCCTCGACCGTCGAGAAGCCATTTGAAAGCTGCGCGCCGCTTCGCGGTTACTCCCGCATTTCGGGTGTGACCTGGATCATTTGATCGACGCCGAGCAGCGCAACTGTACGCTAGCCCACGTTTGCCCGACGCTGCGCCGCCGCACGAAGGCGCGGAGGTGCGCGAACCCTAGCGTCCGCCTGCCGGCGGCGTGATTGGGCCGGGGAGGCCGGTTTTTGCTCGCTCTCGCTCTCACGGCTGCGATGCACGGCATCGACGGATACGTCGTCCGGGTCGAGGCCGACAGCTCGCCGGGAACGCCGGGGTTCCAAATCATCGGGCTGCCCGACCGCGCGCTCGGCGAATCCCGCGAGCGCGTCCGCTCCGCGATCGTCAACTCGGGCTGCGCTTTTCCGGCCGGCAAGCTTCTCGTCAATCTGGCACCCGCCGACATTCGCAAGATGGGCCCGGGCTTCGATTTACCCGTTGCCCTCGCGCTCTTGGCGATCGACGAGCAAGTCGACCGTCTCGCCCTGCAAGAGTTCGTGGCCCTCGGCGAACTCGCGCTCGACGGCACCCTTCGTCCCGTTCGCGGAATTCTGCCGATGGTCATCGGCGCGCGCAACGCCGCGTTGCGGCGCTGCATCGTCCCGCGCGCCAACGCGCGCGAGGCGGCCCTGGTCGACGGCGTCGAGCTGTACGCGGTCGATGCCTTGCTCGATGCGGTCGCGGTGCTACAAGGCCACGGCGCGAAGTTTCGCTACCTCGCACAAACGAAACCATTTTGCGCGGAGCCCGAGGCGCTCGGGGACTTCTCGGACGTGCGCGGACAGATTGCAGCGAAGCGCGCGCTCGAGATCGGCGCTGCCGGCGGACACAACGTGCTGCTCGTCGGACCGCCGGGTTGCGGCAAGACGATGCTGGCGCAACGCCTGCCTTCGATTCTGCCGGCGATGTCCGCCGCCGAAGCGCTCGACGTCACGAAAATCTACAGCGTCGCCGGATTGCTCGCCGAAGATTCGGGCGTCGTGACCGCCCGGCCGTTCCGCGCGCCACATCATACGATCAGCCAAAGCGCGCTGGCCGGCGGAGGAAGCATTCCGCGTCCCGGTGAGATCAGTCTCGCCCAGCACGGCGTCCTGTTCCTCGACGAGCTGCCGGAATTCAGCCGCACGGTGCTGGAAACGATGCGTCAGCCGCTGGAGGACGGCACGATAACCATTGCGCGGGCGGCCGGCTCGTTCACCTTTCCGGCGCGTTTGACGCTCGTGGCTTCGATGAACCCATGTCCGTGCGGCTTCCGCGGCTCGCGCACCAGCGACTGCCGGTGCGACGATGCGGCGATCGCAAAGTACGTCGCAAAGCTTTCGGGGCCGCTCTTGGACCGCATCGATCTCCACGTCGAGGTCGCGCGCGTTGCATTCGAGGAGATGCTCGCGCGGCAAGGTGCCGAGCCGTCGCGCGCGATTCGCAGTCGCGTCGAAGCCGCGCGGGCCGTTCAGGCGCGGCGTTACGCGGGAACGCCGGTCCACACGAATGCTGCCGTCGCCGGCCGGGACGTCCGCCGCTTCTGCGCGCTCGGCGCCGATGCGACTGCTCTCCTGCGGGCAGCCTCCGCCAGAAACCAGCTCTCCGCTCGCGCCCTCGACCGCGTTGCGCGCGTGGCCCGCACGATCGCCGACCTCGCGCACGCCGACGAGATCGCCGCCGCCCACGTGGCCGAAGCGATCGCCTACCGTTCGCTGGAGCGGCGCGGCCTCGCGGCTTGATGCGAGTCTCGCCGAACCGGACGACGCCGGCGTAAAACGAGCGCACAACAAGCACAGGTCGCGACGACGCGACTCCGAGAACTCGTTCGCGCATGCGGCTTCGGTCACTAGCGGCTCTTCTAGCCCTGGGGGCTACGATGCTCGGGGTCCAGGGGCAGGCGCCGCTGAGTCCCGCTCCGGCCGTTTCCTTTGCGCTCGCGAAGGCTCAGTTTCTCTCAACTGAGACGCCGTCCGGTTTGCTTACGATCGCCAATCCGGCCGACGTCGCGATCTCGTATGACCCCTTTTCGGTCTTCCTCGCCGTCCGCAACGCTTCGGGAAATGTTAACGTCGTGCCGCTGTTCCGGCGGATCTCGATCCACGGCGGAATACCGATCAAACCGCACGAGACGCGAACCTTTCCCCTCACGCTTCCGAGCTGTGAGGTGCTCAGCGATCCGTGCACCGAAAGCGTCGCTCTCAAGCTCTATCTCAGGATCGACGGTAAGTCTCGACTGTTCGAGACGTCCGAGCGGACGTACGCCTTGCTCCCGGATCCGAATGCGACGTTCCAAGCGGATGGTTTGCGCGACAACCGGCCCCTCTTCATCGCTCGCGGAGAAGCGAGCGGCGCACTCTTGCAACGCGATCTCGAAATCGCGTTTCAATTCTTAGCTCCCGAAAATAAGAATGCGACGGATGCACCCGAGGCAGTCAAGGTAACGAGCATCTTCGCGCAACGCGGCCTGCGCGCCGAGCACCGTTTCCTGAGCGATCGCGACGGGTTTCAAGTTCGAATCCTGTTACGAAACCAGGGGCTCGATCCGAGCGTCAGCGCGGCGATCTCGGATGCGCTGCGCGAGTTTGGTCCATCCGTCAAGCTCGTCTCGACCGAGTTCGCGCCGGACTCGAGCGATGTCGCGCGGTTTGTACCGGCTGCTGCGGCGGCGGCCCAGGAGAGCGCACGGCGATCCCTCGGCTTCTTCGGCGACGGGGACGTCACCGCAGCCTCTGGGCCGAACTTGGGCGATTTCGTTGAAGTGCAGACCGTTCGAGGCGAGCAGAACCCGCAAACGCAACCGTTCCGGCCCTTCGTTCCAACCGATTGGTCGAGCAGCGACGAACGCAGCAGCAACCGCGAGCCGATTGTGGTCCGCGTTCGCGATACGAAGGGGTTCAGCGGGCCGGTTCCGTTGAGCGGCCTTGCCTTCGGAAATCTGCGCGCTACCCAATATACCGGTCGCGACCCGAGCGACCTTGCGGTTCTGTTCGTACGCGCGCGAATCGGCGCAGACCGGCCGGAAATCTACGCGGTCGCGCAGTCGAACGCACCGGACGCGGACCGTCTCGGGTACCAACCCCGCGCCGTCGCAATTTACCTCGCGTTGCAGCGCGTGCGTTCCTTGGCCGCAGGCCTCGGCGCCTCAGTGCAGTGGGTCAGCCTCGTCGCCGAATATCCGCGAATCGATCTTTCGTCTCGCAGTGCGTTAAGCGTAGCCGGCGTTGCCATGGCTCCGGCCGGAAGCCTCGATGGAGCCTGGCAACGTCTTTTGCCTACACCCTCACCCGGACCAACCTCAGACGCGGATTTGCACGCCGTAATCGCCGTCGGCACGCCGGCGCCCGCTATCCGCGAGCCGTTTCGCTTCGTCGATCTTCCACCGTACGTCGTGCCGATCGAACTGCCGCAGTGGCAAACGCGCCTGGTGGTGCGCGAGGATATGCCGGTGACCGTGCCGGCCGATCGCGTGCGGCTTAGCGTCAAGATCGACCCGTTGCGGTACGGAGTCAATCGATCGCCTCCCGCGCCCGCCACAATGGTACGGATCCTGCGCAACCACGCGTTCGTCGAAGACGTCGCGCTCCAAACGACGGGCGGCGACTTCCCGCCGATCGGCTACCAGATCCTGATGAAAACCGGCGAACGCAGCGCCGTTGCGAAGGTGGTCGACGATCTCCGACGCGCGTACCGTTCGTGGGGAGTGCAGCTGAGCTATAGCGTGAAACTCGCCGTAGCGGACTGCGATACGCCGGTCGCGCAGGCGCAGCAGTCGTCGCTCGACGCGGCCCTCCGTTCGGCCATTGCTCGAGCCCAAACCTCCGGCACGGTTCTCCGTCACCTCGTCATCGTCGCGGCATTGCCCGTCAGCCTCGGCGAAGACGAAACCTGCGACAAACGCGCGAGGCCCGAAGCGCTCGACGTGGCCAACGATCCGGAGCTATCGATTCCGTCCGGCACGCTGAGCGCCCATGCCCCGATCGAATTGACCTTCCGAACCGGAGCCGCGCCGTCGAGCGCGCGCGATACCCTAGCCGTTACCGCGCGACCGCGGTTCGGCGGCGCGCACGTTCTCGGCGACGAGCGGCAACGGTAGGCTTCCGGGCGACAAGGCGGCGGCGTGGAAGTCGCGGATGTCGAAGCGATCGCCCAGCCGCGCACGCATCTCCTCGCGCAGGTCGACAAAGTAGTCGTCGCCGAGCTTGTACGCCAGCGACTGCGCCGGGATGTCGCAGGAGTAGCGGACGGTTTCCGAGTCGATCTCGGTCTCCGACATCCCGCTGTGTTCGCGCATATAAGTGCGCGCGCGCTCGAGCGTCCAGCCGGCGGCGTTCATTCCCGTGTCGACCACGAGCCTACAGGTCACAAAGGCCTCCATCGTGAGGCGGCCGTAGCGCTCTTCGGGCGTCGGATACATACCCATCTCGCCGGCCAGCGTCGCGGCGTATTCCGCCCAGCCTTCGTTGAAGGCGTTGATCAACGTACGCTGACGCAATTCGGGCAGACCGTCATTCTCGAGCTGCGTCCCGATGTGAAGGTGATGCCCCGGCATCAGCTCGTGATAGGTGAGCGCCGCGACGTTGGGGAGAGCCCGCTGCATCAGATTCGGTGCATTGAAATAGTACGTGCCGCGCGGATGCGCGGGCGACGGCTGTTCGTAGTACCCGAAAGTCATCGAACCCGAAACCTCGGCGGGGAGAGCGGCCGCAGCGGCTTCGGCTTTCGGCAGCACGTCGAAACGCGCCGCCAGTTCGGGCGCGATGCGGTCGGCCGCGCGCCGGAACATCGCCTCGAGTTCGCCCGGCGTGCGCGCGCGCCAGCGCGGATCGCTTTCGACGTGCCGCTCGAAGGCCGCGACGTCCGCGAAGCCGGCCGAGCGCGCGATCTCGAGTTTTCGCGCAGCCAGGCGTTCCATGCGCTCGACGCCGGCGGCGTGCACGTCGGCCGGCGTCAGCGGGAGCGTCGTATGCAGCCGCACGAGTTCCTCGTAGATCTCGGCTCCGCGCGGATACTGCTGCATACCGATCGCAGCGGGAGCGGCGCGGCGATAGGCCTCGTCGAGCTGCGCTAAGAGGCGATCGTAGGCGGGAATCACCAGCGCGGCGACGATACGCTCGAACTCTGCCGGATAGCCCGGCCGCGCCGCCTCCGCTATGCGGCTCGCCTCGACCGCAAGCGTCGCGGGTGCGGCCGCGCGCAAGGCCGAGAAGAGTTGCACGGCGCGCTCGAACTGCACCTTCGGCATCCGGATACCGCGCTCGGCTTGCCCGCGCGTGCGCTCCGCGAACTGATCCAGGAGGCGCGAATAGTCGACTAAGAGGGCGGCGTAGCGATCGAGGTCGCCGCCGCTCGCGAAGGGAAAGGCGCGCAGCCCCTTATGGATCGAGTTGAGGAGAAAGCCGCCCGTGTACGCGGTCGGCGCGAAGAGCCCGAAGAAGCCGATGCGCAGCGGATCGCAAACGACCCACCACCAATCGTCCTCTCGGCTCCAAACGGCGGCGTTGTAGCGCGCCACCCGCAGCGTCAGGCGCAGTTCGCGCGGCAGCGCGTTCTGCTCGAGCGCATCGATCCGCGACAGCAGGTCGCGACCCAGAGCGGCCCGGCGTGCGGCTTCCGCTTCGCTGAACTGCGGCAGTTCGCGCCAGGGCGTGCTCGTGTTCGAAAGCCAGACGCTGTTTTCGCGGATCTCGCCGGTCGCATCGTCGATCGCGCGCAGCGCGCGCCCGATCGTCTCGTCGATCGTCATGAAACGGCCTCCTCGCGGGTCGATTGAATCTGCCGGCGTTTCCCCAACCGGCGGGCTACCGCGGCGTGACGCCGCTCGCTGAGCGGATAGGCCAGCGCGACCGCGAGCGCGAGCGCGTTCAGAACCGCCGGCAGCGCTAAGAACGCGACGAACATTCCGTTTTGGGCGGCCGGTGCGTTCGCGGCGCCGATCCGGAAGTGGTAGAGCGCGAGGACGTAAAAGGCCAAGGCTCCGCCCACTGCCGTGGTCAGCCGGATGAGGACCAGCAGAAGTCCCGAGTAATTGCCCGCATGGTTCGTGCCGGAACGCAGTTCGTCGTAGTCGACCACGTCGCCCATCATCGAGTACGGCATGAACTGCACGACCGAAGCTGCGTTGAAGAGAATCAGCGAGGCATAGACTGCCGCCAGCGGACCCGCGAAGCGCGCGACGACGAAATACAAGGGCGCGGAAAGGATCGCGAGCGCGAGTCCGATGACCCAGCTGCGGCGTTTTCCGGCGCGCGCGGCGAAAGCGTTCCAGAGCGGCATGCAGATCACCGCGGCGAGAATCGAAACGATCGAGACGATGCCGAACTGCTTGACGAGGCCGAGCGATGCGACGAACGCGAATTGAAGCGTCAAAATTACCGAGTAGGCGATGTACGAGAGAAAGGTGGCTCCCGCGAGGCTCCAAAAGGGCCGATTGCAAGCGATGTGGCCGATCAGGTTCCCGAACGATTCCGACGGACGCGCCGCGCTGAGGTCCGCCACGGGCGGCGGCCCGAAACGAACGCCCAGCAGAACGGTTATCGCCACGGCCACGAACGCAACGATGCCGAGCCGCCCGATGACCACCGGATTGAGAAAGTCCGAGCCGCCGAAGATCGGGATGTAGGGTAAGCCCAGGAAGAGCAACAGCGCTAGGTTCGCGACGGCCATGCGCCACATCGCGATCCGCGAGCGTTCTTTCGGAACGCGACTGATCTCACTGCCCCACGCGATGTAGGGGATGTCGATCAGGCTAAACGAGGCCAGCGCCAAACTGGATGCGACCGCGAAGTAGACCGGTCCCGCGCCGGCCGGCGGACGAAAGAGCAAGACGACGCTGACGAGCGCGAGCGCGAGGCCGGCGATCATCCAGGGCTTGCGCCGGCCCCAAGGCGTATCGAACCGATCGCTGAGGTATCCGACCAGCGGACCGCTCCACGAATAGATCGAGCGCGAAACGAGCAACGCCGTCCCGAACTCCGCCGCTCCTTTTCCGCTGAAGGCCGCGTAGAACGACGGCAAAATCGCCAGCGTCGGATAGATAATGAATTCGACGCCGAGAATCGGCGCCGTGAAGACTGCAAGTTGCGCGTTCGACAGAGGCTTGGGATCGGGGAGCACGAGGCTGCCTGGGCTTCGCGATGCCCAAAGTGAGTCCTCGCTCGCGAGGTCAGATGACGCGCAGCAAGTACCCGGCGAAAACGCTGATGTTCGTCGAGTCACCCGGCGCGTTCACCGTCTGCTGCAAAAGCTCACCGGTTATCCCGTAGCGCAGGAAACCGTTCCCGCGCCCGATGCGCGTGAGTGCGCCGGCGGTAAAAGTCTCGAGCTGGTAGTTGACCGGGTAGCGCCGGTGCTCGATGATGACGCCACCGCGCGATTCGTCGACGACCTTCGGGTAGTACGCGATGCGGCCGAAGAGCGTGAAGTTGCGGCGAAAATCCGGGACCTTTTCGCCCGCGATCCCGAGACCGATCAGGTTGTAGAAATTATTCGAACCGCGAAACCACTGCGAGGCTTCGAGGAAATACCCGGGACCGACGCCGACTCCCAGCCACTGTTGATTATGATATTCCAAGATGTTCTGCGCGCCGAGGTAGTGGCTGCCCGCCTGGGCGATGTTCGTCACGTAGCCGGCCGGATGCGGATAAGCGAGTTCCGAAAGCGTTTGATCGAACAGCACCGGATGCCGGAAAACCCGAAAAGTTGCCTCGATATCGAGCAGCGGCTCGGGAACGGCGCTGAAGCCGTAAGCGAATTCGTTGGCGACGTACGAAACCGGCAGCACGTTGACGTCAAGCGTGGTCGCCGGCGGCGGCCCGCTGTCGGCCGTAGCGTCGCCCGCGCCGAGCGCGAAGGCCAACGCGAACAAAAGCGCCGTCCGCAGAAGTGCTATTTCAAGAGCGCCGCGACGGCAGCGCCGTTGGGACTTCCCAGGCCGGTGCAGGCGTCCCATCCGGCCGAAGCCGAGAAGGCGCCGTTGTTACCGGCGGTGATGTCGCGCAGCGCGGACGGCGTGCCGTACAGGCGCGGATTGAGATATCCGGCAGCCCTCCCGGCGATGCCGTTGATTCGGGCGATGAGACCGGCCCATAGCGGCGCGACCGCGCTCGTTCCGCCGACGGTCGTGTCGCTTCCGTCGACCAAAACGCTGTAACCGGTATTGGGGTCGGCATCGCCGCAAACGTCCGGTACGCCGCGCATCGCGAGCGGCGTCCGCGTCTTGCCGGCCGTCGCGGCCAGACCGGCCTGCCATGGCGGAAGCGCGAAGAACGTGCTCACGCCGCCGCCGCTCGAGCCGCCGGCCGCGCCGTCGTTCCAGACGGTCTCCGAAGCGATCGTGCCCGCCGCGGCCTTCAGGCTCGTCCCGCCGCAGCCTAAGGCGTACGGACTCGACGCCGGAAAATCGACGTGGTTCTGGCCATCGGTTTCGCCGTCGCTCGAGCCGCTGTCGCCGGAAGCGACGCAAACGGTGATGCCCAGCGTCGCCGCGGCCTGAAAGGCTTGATCGAAGGCCGTCATCGCTTGCGCGGTCCACGAGGCTTCGGGGCCGCCCCAACTGATCGAGATGACGGAAGGCTTGTTGACCGTGTCGTGGATCGCCGTGGTGATCGCGTCGAGAAATCCGGCGTCGGTGTTGGGCCCGAAGTACACGACGATCTTCGCGTCGGGGGCGATCGCACCGGCGACTTCGATATCCAACATGACCTCGGCGTCGGGACCGTCGGGGCTGCCCGTCGGAGCGTTCGTCGCCTGGTCGACGGAGACGGCGGTAACGTTGGGCGGCGCAACGCCGATCTGCGCAAAATACGTCTGCAAGTCGGCGCTGCTGAAGCCGCCGCCGAGTTCGACGATCCCAATCGTCTGGGCGGAGCCGGTGCCGGCTGGAAAATCGTACAGGGTCGCGACTTGCGTCGGCGGATAGGACGTCGTCGCTGCGTGCGCAACGATCCTGCCGCGGCGTTCGCGCAGGCGAAAGTGGGCCTTCGCTTGCGGACGATCGTCGAGTCCTAAGACCGCCTCGACGATGCCCTGCAGCGAGTCCGGCAAATAGATCGGTCCGGTTCGTCCGCGATACGTTCGGCCGGCGTGCTCGAAGCGATGCAGAGCGACGCCCAGTGCGGCCTCGAACTGTGCGACCGTGCCCGAGAGTACGACGGTGCGCCGCTCGGGCGCTTCGCTGGAAACGGTCAAGCCGAATTGCGCCGCAAAGGCCCGTACGGCGCTCACGTCGGCGGGATCGGAGCCGAACCGCGCCGCGAAGTCCTTTTGCGCGATACGTTTCGAATCGTCGCCCGCTGCGGCGGCCGCCACGCGCGCTGCGAACTCGGGCTGCGCGCGCCGGCGCAGGACGAAGGTGACGTCGAGCCGCTCGTGCGGGTCGGCCTTTGCGACGGCTCGAGCGCCGGGCAACGGTTGACGCTCGCTTCCGGGTAACGGGCTATTCGGCATCGTTCTTACCGCTCAAACGCTCAGGCCGGTTTGGCCAACTCGCGCTCGATCGCTGAGCGGAGCACCGGCGCATCGGGCGCGACGTCGGGCGAAAAGCGCGCGACGACGTCGCCATTCCTCCCGATCAAGAATTTTTCGAAGTTCCAGAGGATCTCTGACGAGTCGTCTTGCTTGTTGCCGTACTGTCCCAACTCGGCGCGCAAATCGCTGCCGGGCGGTTCGATAGCGACCGGCTGCGCGGCCGTCAACTCGCGATAGAGCGGATGCCGATCGGCACCTTTCACCGAGATCTTGGCAAACATCGGAAACTGCACGCCGTAGGCCGTCGAGCAAAAGGTCGCGATCTCACCGTTCGTTCCGGGTTCCTGTGCGCCGAAATTATTGGCCGGGAAGCCCGCCAAGACGAGCCCCCGCGCGCGTTCGTCTTCGTAGAGCTTTTCGAGCCCCGCGTATTGCGGTGTAAAGCCGCACTTCGATGCAACGTTGACGACGAGCAACACCTTGCCCGCGAATTCGCCCAGCGTCGACGGGACGCCGTCGATACGCTCCACCGGAATTTCGTACACCCTGCTCATGCGCTCTTGCCGGTTCAACCCGTCGTGGAGAACTCCCGCGTTCCAAAAGGAGCGCCGCTTCGGCGTCCGCGAAACGCGCGCGATGCGGACAACGCGCGCTCCGCTCGGCTCCTAGCCGAGATGCCGTTTCAATCTTCACCACGAACGACGCGGCGTGCCTTTGCCGCCGGCGCCGTTTCGTTCGGCGCTCTGACGGGTTTGCCGAAGCGAGGTCTCGGCGCCGACTCGTACGCGCAGGCGATCCTCGCGGAGCGGCCCGTCGCCTACTGGCGCCTCGGCGAGCGCCGCGGGCCGGTCGCGCGCGACGCGAGCGGCAACGGCCACAACGGGACGTTCGAAGGCTCGCCCGCCTTCGACGAGCCCGGTGCAGTCGCCGGAGACGCCGACGGTTCGGTGCGGCTCGGTGGCGGCCGCGACTACGTCGAGATTGCCGACAGCCTTCAGTTCAGCCAGCCCGACAGCGGTCGCGGCTTAACCGTCGAGGTGTGGATGCGCCCCGACTCGCTGAACTTCGAAGGACAAACGGACCAAAAGTACGTGCATTGGCTGGGCAAGGGCGACAGCGGCGCTTTCGAGTGGGGCTTCCGCTTCTACAGCCTCGATTCGCCCTCGCGTTCGAACCGGATCTCCGCGTACATTTGGAATCCCGCCGGCGGGGAAGGGGCAGGTGCGTATTTTCAAGACCAGTTGACGCCCGGACGCTGGATCCACGTCGTTGCCGTTTACGATCCCGGCGACCGCGCCGACAAGAAAGCCGGCGTGAGCATCTATCGCGACGCGGTTTTGCGCGGGAGCCCGCACAGCACGCGCGGTGCGCGGTATGCGAGCTACGACATCGTGCCGGCGCACGGCCCGGCACCCCTCCGGCTCGGAACGCGCGATTTGGGCAGCTTTTTCGCCGGCGCGCTCGACGACGTCGCGCTCTATCCGCGGGTCCTGGGCGCGCCGGAAATCGCCCAGCACTATCGTTTGGCGCAGGGCTCTTAAACCGCTCTCCGGCGCGGCGGGACTCCGCGGCGAGGGCCGCGTCCCGGGAGGCACCGGCAAAAGCCGGCGGAACCGATGCTCATGGTCGACTACGCCATCGAGTACGAGCATCCGGCGATCGAGCGCTTGGAACGCACCGAATTGGAGGCGCTGCAGCGTCGCAAACTCGGCGCGCTGGGCGAACGCTTATCCCGCTCGGCTGAGTGGAAGCAGTACTTCGCAAAGGCCGGCGTCGATCCGGCGCGCCTCGGCGAGAGCGAACGGTTCCGCGCCTTACCGATGCTCGAAAAGAGCGATCTCCGCTCGCGTTACCCCTTTCCGTTCTTGACCGTTCCGATGGAAGAGGTCGCGCGCTTCGTCGCGACCTCGGGAACGACCGGCTTGCCGGTGATGTTCGGCTTCAGCCGGCGCGATGCGGCCGAACTCTTGCCGAGCCAAATGGCGCGCATCTTCCGCTGCACCGGGATCCGGCCGGGCGATCGCGTGTATCAGGGTTACGGTTACGGGCTGTGGATCGGCGGCGTTGCGATGGACCTCGCGCTGCTTCCGTACGGTGCGACGAATTTCGGCATCGGTCCGGGGCGCGCCGAGACGGTCGTCGAGTGGCTGCGCGATCACGAGTACGTGGCCTGCACGATGTCGCCGCTCTGGCTGATGACGCTGATCAATCTCGCCAAGAGTCGCGGGATCGATCCCAAGACGGATTGGAAATTGCGCGTGGGTCTCTTCGGCGGCCAATCGGTTTCGGCCGTGTTCCGCGACGAGCTGGAAGCGGCGATGCCGCCCGGCTTCGTTGCGCATAACATCTACGGTTCGACCGAATCCGGCGGTCCGAATCTCGGCATCTCCTGCCCCTACTCGCACGATCCGGATCAACTGCACCTGATCAACGAGGACACGATTCTTACCGAGCTCGTGAATCCCGAGACGTTGGAGCCCGTCGCTCCGGGCGAGATCGGGGAGATCGTGATCACGACGCTCGACAAAGAAGCGTCGCCGGTCGTGCGCTGGCGGACGCGCGACCTCGTGCGGCTTGCCGACGAGCCCTACGGCTGTCGCTGCGGGCGGCGCGGCCTTCCGTTGATCGGTCGCATCATCGGCCGCTCCGACGACATGTTGAAGATTCGCGGCGTCATGGTCTTTCCGTCGCAGGTCGAGGACGTGATCGCGGCCCACGGTGACACCGTCAAAGAAGCGTGGCAAATCTACATCGACCGGCAGGACCGCGTGCTCGACGAAGCCGTCATCGCGATCGAGCGGCGCAGCGACGCCGAGAAGGACCACGCGGAAATCGCACGAGACGTCGCACGCGCGCTGCAGGCGCGCCTCGGCATCCGCGTCCACGTCGAGGTCGCGGACGAGGGTAAACTGCCGCGCTACGAAGCAAAAGCCGTCCGCGTCATCGTTCGCGGATGAGCGCGCTCGAGGGCGTACGCGTCCTCGATTTCACGAGCCGCCTCCCGGGACCACTGGCCGGGCTCCTCTTGTCGGAGGCCGGCGCCGAGGTCGTCAAAATCGAACCGCCGGCGGGCGATCCACTCTGCAGCTCGATTCCCGGTTGGCCGGACGCTCCCGCGACCTACGCGCAACTCAATCGCGGCAAACGCGTGATGCGGCTCGATCTCAAGAACGCAAGCGGCCGGGCACAGCTCGAGCCGCTGCTGCGTCGCTGCGACGTGCTGCTCGAAGGCTTTCGGCCGGGCGTCATGGCGCGACTCGGACTCGACTACGCGACGCTCGCAGCCGCTCATCCGCGCCTGATCTACTGCTCGCTCAGCGGGTACGGCCAATCGGGCGCCGAGTCTCAGCGCGCCGGTCACGATCTTTCCTACCTCGCCGGAAGCGGCGTACTCTCGCTGCTTGCGACGCGCTCGGGGGAACCGGTCGTGCCGGGCGTGCTGCTGGCCGACATCGCCGCCGGAAGTTATCCGGCTTTCATGAACGTGCTGCTCGCACTCCTCGAGCGCGCACGAACGGGCCGCGGAACGCACCTCGACGTAGCGATGGCGCGCAACCTGGAGCCCTTCGCGCTCGGCGCGCGGGCCGGCACGCTCTTCACCGGCGGCTCCCCGCGCTATCGGACGTACCGGACGCGCGACGGTCGCGCGCTCGCGGTCGCCGCACTCGAACCGAATTTCTGGAACGAGTTTTGCGAACGCATCGAGCTGCCCGAAACGCTGCGCGACGACGCGCGCGATCCGGCCGCCACCGCGAGCGCGATCGAGCGCACGATCGCGTCGAAGGACGCGCGCGAGTGGGCCGTACTGCTCGAACCGTACGATACGTGCACGGCGCTGCTCGCCCCGCTCGACGTGGCCGCGCCGCTCGCGCTCCCGCTCGCACCGCAACTCTGCCGCGAGTTCGCCGAGTAAGTGGATCCACGGGTCAGCGGACGGCGCGCGGGGCTTCGGTTCGACGCGCGCTACGGGGTCACGACCGAAGCGCTCGTCTTTCTCGGCTCGCTCGATCCCGAGGCGATCGGACCTAGCCTGCGCGACGCGACGCACTACGAAGCGACGCCGGTGAGCGACCTCGCCGGCCTCCTCGCCGCGGTGCCGCTGCCGCTCGAAGGCACGAGCTTCGTCGATCTCGGCTCCGGTATGGGTCGCGTCGTCCTGCTCGCGACGGCGTATCCGTTCCGGCAGATCGTCGGCGTGGAAATCTCCCCGGCGTTACACGAAGTGGCGCTCGAAAATTTGGCGGCCTTCGCGGGGCGGCGCCGCTGCCGCGACGTGCGGCTCGTCTGCGCCGATGCGCTGCGCTTCGCGCTGCCGCGCGGCGACCTCGTCGTGTACTTGTTCAACCCGTTTCGCGGGGCGGTGCTCGAAGCGGTGATCGGGCGTCTCGCGCGACGGACCGCCGAGACGATCGTGCTCTATCATACGCCGGTCGAGCGGCGCGCGTTCGACGAGCACGGCGCATTCGAACTCGCCGCCGAGACGGCGCGCGGCGTCGTCTACCGCTTGCGGCGCAAGTTGGCGAGCGCACCTTGACCGGTCGAGGCGCGCTCGTAATGCTCGCGGTCCGCTTCGGTCCAGTAGTCGCGCAGGAAATCGAAGAACGTTGCAGCGCGGCGCAGGTCGCCGTTGTAAAACTCGCGCACGGCGAGTTCGCGGCAGCGCTTCACGAGGATCGCCTCACGGAAGCGACGCCGGAAGCCGGCGACGTCCCCACGCAAGAAATCGTCGCAAAAGTCGACGAGCATCTTCGCCTGGCGGCCCAACTCCGCGGAGACCGCCTCGCGCCCGCGAACCTCCTCGCGCCGCGCCGCGTCCGGGCTGCTGAAGGCGAGGATATCGCCCAGGAGATGCGAGTCCTCGCGGCCCTTGTGTTCGAGCGTGACGTCGACGGTCGAGTCGCGCAACATATCGTAAACGACGATCACGGCGCGCTCGGGCGCGCGGTACCACGCGCCCGATGGAACCTCGCTCGTTTGGGTTAGCGAAAAGCCGTGCGCCTCGACGAGAAAGCCGAAATGCTCCTCGATGAGCGGCAGCATGTTCGCGCTCAGACCGGTTCCTTCCAACGTTTTTCCCTTCGGTTCGCCAGGATACTACCTGTCAGAGGCAAGCGTCGGAACCCCTGCCGGGAGCCGGTCACGAAACGCCCCCGGTCCGGCGAGAGATGCGGCGCCGGCGCACCGCGAAGGCCGTCTCACGAGCGCGACCGCATTTCACCCGGTCAGGCTTCGCCTGGAAGGACATCACGTTCGACTACGAATCGACCGATACCCGAGTGGCCGGCTCCCGCGCGCGCCGACCGTCATTGCCAAGGGATCCGCATGCACGTAACTCCAGCCAGCCCCTGTTTCCACCGCCCGAACCGGCGACCGTGATGGCGCGCCGGAGCTCGCCGCGGCGTTGCGAAACCGGAGCTCGGCCGCAAGCAGCCGTCCGGCTCGAACCGGCCCTCGCGCCCGGCCCAACGCGGGCCGAGCGCGAGCGGGAACGACGGTGAACGAGGACGAGCGGCCGCCGGCCGAGGCCCCGCAAGGACCGATCAGCGACTACTTGGCGCGCGTCGAGCGCGAGCGGGTCGAACTGCGTAGCGAGCAGCGCGAGCAACTTTCCAGTGAAGGGACGCTCAATCTCGCCGAGGCCTTCAACTCGTCCCACGTCGCCGAGGTCCTGGCCCGCCTCGATCGCGAGCTGATCGGCTTACTACCGGTCAAGACGGGGATGCGCGAGTTGGCGCATCGCTTACTGGGCGACTCGCTGCGCGGGAAAGCGGGTCTCGCTACCGCGCGCGCGCCGCTCAACATGTCGTTCGCCGGAAGTCTTGGGACGGGCAAGAGCACGGTCGCGCAGCGCGTTGCCGAGATTCTGTACCGGCTGGGTTATATTCGCAAAGCCCAACTCGTCAGCGCGACCCGCGAAGACCTCGTCGGCAACTACATCGGGCATACCGCCCCTAAGACGCGCGAGGTGCTCAAACGCGCCATGGGCGGAGTGCTCCTCATCGACGATGCGTACGATTTGCACCGGCCGCAAAACGAGCGCGACTACGGCGGCGAAGCGGTGCAGCTCCTGCTGGAAAGCATGGGAAACGAGCGCGAGCAGCTCGTCGTCATCTTCGCCGGCGCCAGGGATCGCATGGATGCTTTTTTGCGGAGCAATCCGAGGCTCGACTCGAACGTCGTGCACCGTTTCGACTTCCCGGACTATTCGTTCGAGGAACTTATCGCGATCGCGCACAGCCTCTTAGAGCGCCTCAACTATGAGTTCAGTCCGGCGGCCGAAGCGGCGTTTCGCGAATACGTTTCGCTGCGCCAAAAACAAGGGCCGTTCGCGAACGCCCGGAGCATCGGCAACGCGATCGACCGCGCCCGGCTCCGTCAAGCGACGCGCCTGTTCGAGCAGGGCGGCAGGATCGAGGCGCGCGATCTGCGCCTCATCGATGAGGTCGACATCCGGAAAAGCCGGGTCTTCCAGCAGCCCGACTGATCAGGCGCGATTGCGGGCAGCGCGCCAGCGCTGCTCTTCGGCACGCACTTCCGCCGCGAGCGCGGCGGGGCGCTCGCGATACTTGGCCCACAGCTGCGGCAAGTGCGCGATATCGGCGAGGACGCGGGCGAAAACCGAATTGACCGGCGTCGGCACGCCGTGCGTTCGGCCGCAGGCCGCAACTGCGCCGTTGAGGACCTCGACCTCGGTTTCGCCCTTGGCCGCCCGTAAGTCCAGCAGCAGCGAAGGCGGTTTGCGGCCGCGCGCGCCGGCGATGCGGTTGGCGAGAATGGCGCGCGCGACCGGGGAAGGCAGCGAGACGACGCTCTGCAGCGCGCGCACCGGATAACGCGGCAAGTCGATCGGCGTGACGCCGATGGCTTGCATGACCGCGCGGCACTCGCGGATCGCCCGGATCTCGAGCGCGAAAACCTCCTCGAATTTCACCAGCCGCTCGGGCACGACATTGAGAATCGCGCACGAGGCGTTGGCGACAATGTTCAGGGCGAGTTTCGACCACTTCAGCGCGCGATAGTCCGAGGCGACCTTGACCGGAACGGCGGTCTGCTCGAAGGCGGCGACGAGCCAGTTGTGCGCGTTCGAACCCACCGGCGCGAGCGCGATGCCGCCGGCGTTCGACGGCACGCTGCCGCCGTCGCGCGAAACCTCGACGGGCACCGTCAAGGCGCACGCGACGATCTGGTCGGCGCCGAACGCGGCCGCCAGTTTTTCTTCGTTACCGACGCCGTTCTGGGGGCAGAGAATCGTCGCTTTGCTTTCCGGCCCGAGCGCCCGCTGCAAAGTCGCGATCGCCGACTCGGTATCGTACGACTTCACCGCGACGATCGCGAGGTCGGCGTCGACCGGCACGACCTCGTTAAGCTCGCGAGGTGCGTACACGATTTGCGCCGAGTCCCGGCGCAACACGTCCCCCAGAAACGTGCCGACCGCACCGTGACCGACGACGTAAATCTTCACGCGCCCCGACCCGTGGAGCCGAAACCCCCCGCGCCGCGCACGGTGCTTCGTGAGAATTCGTCGACGACGCGCAAGCTCGGGCGCACGATCGGGACGAACAGCATCTGCGCGATTCGTTCGCCCGGCTCGATAACGATCGCCTCGGACCCGGACGCGCTGCGGTTCCAAACGCTAATGAGCACGGGACCGAGATAGTCGGCGTCGACCACACCGACGAGGTTTCCCAGCACGAGACCCTTGCGGTGGCCGAGCCCCGAGCGCGGAACGACGAGCGCGGCGATCCCGGGATCGGCGATGTGCAGCGCGATCCCCGACGGAACGATTTCGGCCGGGCTTTGCGGCAAGAGCACGAGCGGGGCGTCGAGGCAAGCGTGAAGGTCGATCGCAGCAGCCATGTCGCTCTGATAGCGCGGCAGGCCCCACGCGCGGATGCGTTCGTCGAGGATGCGCACCTCGATCGACGCGCCGTCGGGGTTCTTCACACCGGTTCGAAGTGCGCGAAAAGCTGTTGGAATTCGGGCAATGCCGAAGGGGGCTGATACGTGCACACCGCGGCGAAGCGTTGCCACAACTCGGCAACGACTGGGTTGCCGTGCGCGTCGGCGATCGCTTCCTGCGAGACCCATTCGAAGATCTCGACGAGCGTGCCGTCGGCGGCGCGCATCACGACCGGTTCGCGCGGGGTGACGAGGCCTTCCGCGCGCAGCGGCGGCAGATGATTACGCACGAGTTCGAGCAATTCTTCGGCGCGACCGGGTTTGGGCGTGTAACATGCGACGGCCATCGATCCCATGCGCTTGCCTTCCTCGCTACTTGGAGAGCTCCGCCAGCTCGGCTTCGAAGCTGCCGATGTCGTCGAACGAGCGGTAGACGCTGGCGAAGCGGATGTAAGCGACTTTGTCGAGACGTTTCAACGCCTCCATGAGCTTCTCGCCGATCATCGTCGTCGGAACCTCGCTCTCGCCGCGCGAAAACAGCTCGCGCTCGAGCGAGGCGACCATTTCTTCCATCTGCGCTTCGGAGATGGGGCGTTTTTCGCAGGCGCGCCGCAAACCGCCGACGATCTTATCGCGGTTGTACTGCTCGCGCCGCCCGTCTTTTTTGACGACGTAAAGGCGCGGGGCTTCCATCCGCTCGTAGGTCGTAAAGCGGTGCTTGCAGCCCAGACATTCCCGCCGGCGCCTCACAACGGATTCGTCGTCGCGCGAGTCGACCACGCGCGTCTCGCTCTTCCGGCAACTCGGACAAATCAGTTGTAGCGGGCCTCCACGAAGCAGCCCCACTAGATATGGGGCCCTTCACGAGTATAAGCCACAAGACGTGCCCCCGGCAAACGGGGGCGGCCAAGCTCGCTAGGCCGCGCCGATCTTAAACATCTTCGTCCCGCAGACCGGGCACTTGCCTTCGGTAGCGGGGCGACCGTTCTTCATCGTGATTTGAACGGCGTCTTTCATGTCGCGCTTGGTCTTACACTTGACGCAATAGGCTTGAGCTGCCATGGAATCCAAAGTCCTCCGCGGCCGCGGGACGCCCCGACGATAGCCGCAGGGGTTGGCGGTCACAATTCCCGCCGTCCATTCTGAGGGCACGGTCGGTTTCCTCGCGTTGCGGAGACTTTCGCCTCGAGCGCCTCGGCGTGAAGGGGTGGCGATGCTACTCGGCGAGCCTCGCTTCGTACCGCGTTCCGAAGTTTTCCGGCGGCATCCCGAACGCGCCGGGAAGGTCCGCTTCGAGGGGCTTTGGGTGAGCGGCTCGCTCGCCGGACTGGAGCGCCGCGCCGTCGCGGTCGTCGGCACGAGGGCGCCCTCCGAGGCGGCCGGCCGGCGTTCGCGCGCTCTGGGCGAGGCGCTCGGGACGGCGGGAGTGTGCGTGATCTCCGGCTTGGCCCTCGGCATCGACGGTGCCGCCCATGCGGGCGCGGTGGACGCCGGAGCGCCGACGATCGGCGTCCTGGGAGGGGGCCACCGCCATTTTTTCCCGGCCCGCAACCGCCGGCTGGCCGAGGCGATGCTCGCCGGCGGAGGCGCGGTGCTCTCGCCGTTTCCGCCCGGCGAGCCGGCGCGGCCTTGGCAGTTCCTGCAGCGCAACGGCGTCGTGGCGGCGCTGGCCGATGCCGTCGTCATCGTGGAGGCCGCGGAGCGGAGCGGCGCCCTCAATACGGCGAGTTGGGCCGCTAACCTCGGAATCGACGTTCTGGCCTTTCCGGGCGACGTCGAGCGCCCCAAAGCCGCGGGCTGCAACGGTTTGATTCGAGACGGCGCGACGCTCGTGCGTGGAGCCGCCGACGTACTCGAAGCACTCGGTCTCGTGCCGGTTCAGGCGACAAACGCGCCGGCGCGGCGGCCCGCGCGCGATCGCTTGAGCGCAATGCTGCTCGAGCGGCTAGCCGCCGGCCCGTGCGAGCTCGACGAACTTGTCATTCGCCTGCAAGCCGAACCCGGCGCGATCCTCGCCGCGCTCATCGCGCTCGAGATCGAGGGAACCGTTACGAGCGAGGGCGCTGCCTTTACGCTCGGCCGCGCGCGCCCGGCTTAGTCGCGGTGGATGATCAGCGGAATCGGCGTCATCTGCGGTGTCGGCGTCGGTTGCGGCGCGCCGGGCGCGCCCGGCTCGACGCCGGGTGCGGGAGCTTGCGGACCCGTGCAAAGCGGCACGGCGGCGACGACCGCGGCCGAGGCGACCTTCTCGACGACCGCGATGCGCCGCTGCTCGAGTTCCAGACCGGTCGCGAGATTGTCGTAGATCGTCTGCTTGCGCGTCGTACCCGACGCTAGGGCCTTCTGCGAATACTGCGAGTTCGGTTCGTTCGTCGGCAAACCGGCAACGCTCATGAACTGGGAGGGATCGGTCGTCGGCTGCGGCGAGGCGTTGCCGTTCTGGATCGTGCTCGACATGTTCGTATCGTGCTGCGACTGCATTTGGCCCATCAGATCCGTCTCGAGCGTTCCGGCAAGCAGGTTGACCGCCTCGTTTTGCTGCGTCGCGACGGCTTCCAACTTCGCTTTCAACTCGGCCGCTTCGCGATCGTCGTCCGTCTTGAGCTGGGGCGGAAAATAGGTCGGGTCGCTGAGCAGTTTTCTCACGACGATGAGGTTATGCGAGGCGACCGTTACCACTTGACTGAGGTAGCGGCGATCGAGATCGAGATGGTTGGCCGAGCCGATGACGGTGTCTTCGCTCATCTTCGAGAAGACGCGGTGACCGGCCCCGATCGCCTCGTCGGTGCGCATCAAGCCGACCAGCGCCGGTGCGACGCGCCGACCCAACATCGTGCAGTACGCGGACGAACGCACGCGCCCGATTTCCTTCGGCGGCGTCGCGCCGGGCGCGGGGCTGGCGGCGGCGGGCGCCGCACTTGGTGCGGCCTGCGCGCCGGGCGTGACGACGGCAATCGTCGTCGCGAGAAAGAACATCACCCGCAGTACTTCCTTGCGCGACCTCGCCCGCACCTCGCAAGCGGAGCGATTCCCAGAATGGCGCAAGGTTGAAAAGCGCTGCGAGGCATTCGGGCGCATTGGCGCAGGAGCGGCAGCTTGCCGGAGGCCCAATTCTCAGCTCATGAAATACCGCCTGATCGCCGTCGGGAAAATACGCGAAGCGTACGTGGCGCAAGCTGCAGCCGATTTCCGCACGCGCTTGAGCCGTTACGAAGCCTACGACGAGATCGAGGTTGCGCCGGCTCACGGGGGCGATCCCGCGCGCGCCATGCGCGAAGAGGCCGAGCGGATTCTCGCGGCGCTCGCTCCCGGCGACGTCGTATGGCTGCTGGAACGACGCGGCACGGAGCTGACGAGTCCGGAGCTCGCCGCGCAGCTCGTCCGGCTGGCCGACGCGGGCACGCGGCGCATCGTCTTCGCGATCGCGGGCGCCTACGGAGCCGGCGAGGCGCTCGCGGCGCGCGCCGACTTCATCTGGTCCCTTTCGCAGCTGACCTTCTTGCACGAGTGGGCGCGCGCGCTCGTGCTGGAACAGCTCTACCGCGCAGCGAAGATCGCGCGGAATGAGCCCTACCACCATTGAGAGCGCCGGCGGCGCGACGGAAGACCTCGCGCGCATCGCGGCGGCGCTGGAGCGCGCGGCCGGCGCGCTCGTCCCGGGCGGCGCTCCGGCGGTCGTCTTCGAGGCGCCGCGCAACCTCGAGTTCGGCGACTTCGCCTCGAACGTCGCGCTGCAGCTCGCCAAGAGCGCGCGGCGTGCGCCGCAGCAACTCGCGAGCGAACTGATCGAGCGCGCCTTCGCGGACGAACCCGGCCTGCGCAGCCTGGTCGCCGGCGCGCACGCCGCCGGCGGCTTCATCAACATCCGCATGGCCCCCGCCTACTGGCAACGCACGATAGCCGAGATTTTGCGCAAAGGGGACGATTTCGGGCGCGGCGCGCCGTCCGGCGAGCGTATCTCGCTCGAATTCGGCAGCGCCAATCCGACCGGCCCGCTCGTCGTCGTGCAAGGGCGCACCCTCTCGATCGGCGATTCGATCGCGCGCGCCATGCGCTTCTGCGGCTACGACCTCACGACCGAGTGGATCATGAACGACGCCGGTTCGCAAATGGCCACCGCCGCGCGTTCGCTCTATGCGCGCTACCGGCAGCTCGCCGAGGCCGAGTTTCCGTTTCCCGATGACGGCTATCCGGGCGAATACTTCATCCCGATCGCACGAGACTTGCGCGCACGCGAGGGTCCGCGTTGGGACGATGCGCCCGAGAGCGACTGGCTGCCGTATTTTTCGGATGTCGCACGCGACGTATTCGTCGCCGAGCAACGGGCCGACTGCGAGCGATTCCGCGTCCGCTACGATCGCTGGCAGAGCGAACGCGAAATGCACGAAAGCGGCGCCATCGCCGCCCACATCGCGGCCCTCCGGGCCAAGGACCTCGTCTACGAAAAAGACGGCGCGCTCTGGATGCGTGCGACCGACTACGGCGACGACAAAGATCGCGTCGTCGTCCGCAGCGACGGCCGGCCGACCTATTACGGCCAAGACGTTGCCTACCACTACGACAAATTGCAGCGCGCGGACCGTGCGATCCTGATCCTCGGCCCCGATCACCACGGCTACATCGCGCGTCTTCAGGCCGTCGCGGCGGCGTTCGGCAAACCCGGTGCGATCTCGGTCCTCATCGCGCAGCAGATGACCGTCGTGCGCGACGGTGAAGTCGTCTCCTCGAGCAAACGCGCCGGCGAAGTCCTGACGCTCGAAGAGATCATCGACGAAGTCGGCGTCGATGCCGCGCGCTTCTTCTTCGTGATGCCGAGCCCCGACTCGCCGATGACCTTCGACCTCTCGCTAGCCGTCGAACAATCGAGCGAAAACCCCGTCTACTACGTCCAATACGGCCACGCGCGGATCGCCTCCATCGAGCGCAAAGCCCCGCCCGCCCTGCTCGCGCGCGCCACCACCGGCGAAAATCTCGAGCGCCTCAGCGAGCCGAGCGAACTCGCGCTCGCGCGCCGGCTCTCAGAATTCCCCGCGACGGTTTCCGCCGTCGTCGACGGCCTCGCGCCCCAGCGTTTGGCGCGCTACCTGCAATCGGTCGCTGCCGATTTCCACCAGTTCTACATGAACTGCACGGTCCTCGGCGACGACGCCGAACTCACGGTCGCACGCCTCGGCCTCGCGCACGCGACCAAGACGGTGCTCGCTGCCGGGTTGGGCCTCCTCGGCGTAAGCGCTCCGGAGGCTATGGAGCGGGCGGGAGTCTAGCGTTCCGCCGCGGAGCACGACGTTGTAGCTGCGGGGACGCCCGCGATTTCGCATCCATGCGAAATCGCTACTCTCCGACTTTTTGCTCTCGCCCTCCGGGCTCCGCAAAAAGCTCGGAAGCTCCGCTGCTACAACGTCGTGCCCCGCGGCGGAACGCTAGACTCCTCCACGCTGTGGGCTGAGAGCGTTAGTGCCTCGTCGTCCCCGAGCGCCGGTGCCGACCGGAAGAAGCGCCAGGCGACGCGCACGAGTGCGGCGGCGGGGATGCCGAGCAGCAGGCCGGGGACGCCGAAGAGTTCGCCGCCCGCGAAGGTCGCGAAGATGACGGCGATCGGCGAGACGCCGACGCTTTGCGCCATGATACGCGGGACCAGGATGTTGTCGGAAATGCGAAAGATCGTGAAGATCAACGCTTGGACCCAAATGATGGTCGATGCGCCTTGCGGGAGCGACAGGATGAAGGCGAGGGCGTGGGTGAGGATTTGGCCGGCGAAGGGTACGGCGTACGAGACGCCGGCGAAGACGCCGACGAGGACCGCGAACTTGAAGCCGACGAGCGCAGTCGCCGCCCAGACGAAGACGCCGGTTACGAAGCAGACCACGGTTTGGCCGGAGACGTAGCTCGAGAGGACATGGCCGAGTTCGTTGCCGAGCGCCCGTGCCCGGAAGCGCCGGCGCGCCGGGAGCAGATTGTAGAAGGCGTCGCCGACGTGCTCGCCTTGGAAGAGGAAGAACGCCGAGAGGACGAGCGCGGCGATGGTGATTAAGGCAGCGGACGCGACGTTGACGACGATGTTGGTGATCGAGCCCAGGCCGGCGTTGACGAAAGCCGAGGTTTTCGCGCTCACGAAGCCGTTGAGGTCGCCGCCGGAATCTTGCGGGAGGTACGAGCGGCCGAAATGATCGTGCAGCCACAGTTCCGCTTGATTGAAGGCGGTCTGCACGAAGACGATGTACTGCGGCGCGTCAGATGCGATCGCTTTGATTTGCACCATCGTTGCAGGCAAAACGAGCAGCAAGAGCGCGACGACGGCAGCCAAGAGAGCGACGTAGACGACACCGATCGCGACGACGCGCGGCATCCAGCGTTCGAGCCGAAGCACGATCGGAAAGACGCCGAACGCGATGAAAGCGGCAATGACGAAGGCGGTGACCGTTCGCGGGATGTGGGCGGCACACCAGTAGACCGCGAAACCGAGCGCGGCGACGCCGAGCAGCCAATAGGCCCGGCGGCGCCAGCGCGGCGAGCTTAGAGCGGCTTGCACAGGAGACGGCGCTCGGTGAAGTAGCCGGCTTGCGCGTACAGCTCCCGCGCGGCCTCGTTCTCTTCGGTAACCATCAGCGCGACGTACTCGAGGCCGCGCGCGCGGGCGGCCGATTCCGCCGCGGCGAGGAGGGTTGCGCCGACACCCATGCGGCGAGCGTGCGGCTCGACCGCCATGTAGACGACGAAGGCTTGCGGTAACGCGGTGACTTCGTCGGGCAGCGAGTCGAGCATGAGGAGAAACCCGACGCGCTCGCCGCCGGCGGTGGCGATGAGAGACGCATGCGACTGATCGAGCGCAAAGTCGATCAAGCGCTCGTAGCCGGCGGCGACGAGATGCGGGGAGGGCTTGCGCAGCTGCGACACGCTGTCGGCGACGGTGCGCCGTCCCAAGTCCAGCATGAAAGCACGGTCGGCTGCCTGGCCGGGTCGGACGGCGACCTCGGTTCTCAGGTCGCGGCTCCCGCGATCGAAGCCGGTGCCGAGCGCCACTCGGCGAGCAGCGTTTCGAGCGCGGCGACGAAGGCGCGGTTTTCGGCGGGCGTTCCGATCGTCACGCGCAAGCGGCCCGGCATCCCGAGCCCATCGCCGGAACGGACGATGACGCCCCTCTCGAGCAACGCTTCGTACGCCTCGTCGGCGCCGACCGGTACTTCGACCGCGATGAAGTTTGCCGCGCTCGCATATGCATGCAGGCCCAGCCGGCGAAACTCGCCGGAAAGAAACGCCTTGCCGCGCTCGTTGTTGTCGATGCTGCGCGCCACGAAGTCGCGATCTTCGAGCGCGGCAAGGACGGCGACCGCCGCAGGCCGCGCGACGTTGAACGGAAGGCGCACCGAGTTCAGCGCCGCGACGATCTCAGGCGAAGAGAAGCCGTAACCGAAGCGCACGGCCGCCAGCCCGTAGATCTTCGAGGCCGTGCGCGTGACGAGGGTGGCCGGCCGCGCGGCCAACAGCGCGGTTCCTTCACTTCCACCGGCGTCCATGAACTCGCGGTAGGCTTGGTCGACGACGAGCAAGACGTGCTCCGGCAAGGCCCGTGCGAAGCGCAGCAACGCACCGGGCTCGACCCGCGTGCCGGTCGGGTTGTTCGGATCGCAGACGAAAACGAGTTTGGTCGAGGGCGTAACGGCGGCGAGCATCGCATCGAGATCGTGAACGCCGTCGCGCAGCGGCACCTCGAGCGCGCGCGCGCCGAAGACGTGCGCATCTTTGCGAAACAGCGAGAAGGTCGGCCTGCCCATGACGACCTCTTCGCCCGGATCGACGAATGCCGTGAAGGCGAGCGCGATGAGCTCGTTGCTGCCGTGACCCAAAACGACCGCTTCGGGGCCGAGTCCGTACGCCGCACCGAGCCGCATGCGCAGGTCGAGGTGATCGTCTTCGACGTAGTCGCTGAGCGCGCGGATCGAGCTCATTGCGGCCAGCGCTTTGGGCGACGTGCCGAGCGGGTTTTCGTTCTGCGAGAGCTTCACGGGATGTGCGATTCCGAAGCGGCGTCGCACTTCGTCCACCGACGTGCCGGGCTTGTACGGCGCGAAGCCGCGCAGCGTGCGGCGGAGGAGGCCATCCAGCGGAGAGCGTGGCATTGTAGGGGACGATTCGCCTTTGCGAGGTTCCGTTCCGTGCTGCTGCTCGCTGCCGTTACCTTCGCCGCTCTGTCCGCGCAAACGAAGTTGCCGGCTTCAACTGCGCGTTGTCCGCAGGTGCCCTTCAGCGCGCCGGCCGTTGCGAGCGCCGTCCCGGCCGGGCTGACGTGCCCCGCACTCGAAGTCTCGGGGCGAGCCGACCGGACGAATCCCTCGCTCGATCCGGCGTTTGACGTCTCCGTCGTCCCGAGCCGCTTTCCGGCGAATGCGCCCGCCGCACCGGAAGGCGTCCTGCAAGGTCTCGACGCGCAAGGCCGCGTGATCTTCGCGCAGACGATGACCGCGGGCGGCGATTTTCATACGTTCGTGCCGCTGCCCGAAGCCATCGCGCGCGAGCTCTCGCGCCTGCGCTTGACGATCGGCACCGCGGTGACGGAACGCAGCGCCGCGATGCACGGCGCACCGTCCGTCGAGACCATCTCGGTCGACGAATCGCACGTCCTGCTGGCCTGGAACGGCAGCCTTTTTCCGGGACTTCGCGTACACGAATCGCCGGGCGGCCCGCTGGTCGCCGTGGCCTCAGGCACCAGCACCTTCGATCAAATCACGGTGACCACGTCGTCGCCGCGCCTCACCCTCGACTTCTCCGACGGCGTCCGCAGCATCACGCGCACGGTAGCGGTGTTCGGCCGCTAGAGCCCGGCTTTCGCGCCCGTCTATTTGACGAAACGCGAACCCGGCTCGGTGAGGCTCTCGCCCCGCGCGCACTGCGGGCAGTCGGCGGGATCGTAGGACTCGACCGGCAGATCGAGCAGCGCGAGCGTCGGGATGCCGAAATCGATCGGTTGACGGCGCACGATCGCGCCGACGGCGACCGCGCTCGCACCGCTGCGCGCAACGACGTCGAGCACTTCGCGCACCGAACCACCGGTCGTCACAACGTCCTCGACGACGAAGGCCCGATCGTTCGGCCCTAAAGCGAACCCGCGCCGCAAGACCGGCGCGCCGCCCTCTTTCTCAACGAACACGGCGAGCGTTCCGAGCTGGCGCGCGACCTCGTAGCCAAGAACGATCCCGCCGACCGCGGCGCTCACGACCACCGTCGGCGCGTAGGCGCGGGCCGCCGCGGCCAGCTCCGCCGCAAGCGGTTCGACCAATTTGGGATCTTCGAGGATCCGGAACTTCTGGATGAAGCGATCGCTGTGGCGTCCCGAGGACAGTCGAAAGTGACCGTCCAGCAGTGCTCCGCGCGCGGCGAGTTGCGCCGCGAGCGCGTCAGCCTGCGACGGCGGCAGCGTCCATCTCCGCGAGGATCCGGCGCGCCGCGGCTGCCGGGTCCGCCGCCTCAGTGATCGGTCTCCCAACGACGAGATAGTCGGCCCCGGCTTCGACCGCAAGCCGCGGCGTCGCCGTTCGCTTCTGGTCGTCGTGCGTCGTGCCTTGGGGCCGGATTCCGCCGCACAGCGCCTCGAAGTCCGCGCCGAAGAACCCCTTGAGGTCGCGCACTTCGTTCGGGCTGCAGACCACGCCCGCGCAGCGCGCGTCGCGCGCGAGCGCCGCAAGCCGGATCACGTTCTCCCCGGGACCGCCCGCCAACCCCAGCTCGCCGAGGTCCTCGATTCCGAGGCTCGTCAGCAGCGTCACCGCGAACAGCTTGGGCGGTTCGATGCCCAGTTCGGCGGAGCGCTCGAGGGAGGCTTCGACCGCCGCCTGCATCATCGCGATCCCGCCGAGCGCGTGGACGGTTACGATGCGCACGCCGGGGCGAACGATGGCCCGGACCGCGGCGGCGACGGTGCGCGGAATGTCGTGCAGCTTGCCGTCGACGAAATAGTCCGCGCCGCTGCCTTCGAGCTGTTTGCGAATCTCGTCACCGTAGTTGTAGAGCGGCTCGTAGCCGATTTTGAAGATCACGTCGAGATCTGCAAGCGCCGCAATCAGCGCTCGCGCCTCCACGAGCGTTGCGACGTCGACGGCGACGATCAAGCGAGGGCGGGTCGTGACGTTCATGGCGTTCCTCCGACGAAGCCGGGGTTGGCGCGGCCGACGAGCTGCGAAAGCCGCGCGACCTTCTTTCGCTGCATGTACGTGCGTAATCCGTCGACGATCGCGAGCGGGGCGCGCGGATCGGTGAAGTTGCCGGTTCCGATCGAGACGGCGCTCGCACCGGCCAGGATGAATTCGAGCGCGTCGCGGGCCGTCTCGATTCCGCCTTGCCCGACGATCGGAATGCGCACGGCGCGCGCGACTTCCCAGACCGCCAGAACCGCGATGGGGCGAATCGCCGCGCCTGACAGACCGCCGCTCGTATTGCCCAGACGCGGCTCGGCGCGTTCGACGTCGACGGACATCCCGCGCACCGTGTTGATCACGGCTAAGGCGTCGGCGCCGGCGCGCTCCACGACGCGAGCGATGGCCGCGATGTCGGTCACGTTCGGTGAAAGCTTGACGATCAGCGTCTTGCCGGTCACGCCGCGCGCGGCCCGCGTCGCCCGTTCGGCAAGCTCGGGATCGCACGCGAACGTCTCGCCCTCGGAACCGACGTTAGGGCACGAGATGTTCAACTCGATCGCGTCGATCTCGTCGCGCCGCGCCAGTCGCTCCGTCACGTAGGCGTAGTCGTCGACCGAAAAGCCGGCGACGCTCCCGATCACGGCGCAGGGGCGCTCGGCAAAACCGGCCACGTCGTGCTCGAGGTACGACTCGATGCCGGGGTTTTGTAGACCGATCGCGTTGAGCATGCCGCTTGGCGTCGGCACGAGGCGGGGCGCCGGATTTCCGAGCCGTGGAAAGCGCGTGACGCTCTTGAGCACGACGCCGCCGAGCTTGGCGAGGTCGACGAACGGCGCGTATTCCGCACCCGAGCCGTAACAGCCGCTCCCCATCAGCGTCGGAAAGTTCAACTCGAGGCTTCCGAGGCGTACGCGCAGGTCCGGTTCGGTCGAAATCACCAGCGCAACTCGTCCGACCAGAACACCGGGCCTTCTTTGCAAATACGCGCGTGCACGAAGTCGCGCGCTTCGCCCGGTCCCGCAGCGGGAAAATGGGGAGCTTGTGCGCTGGCGCGGGACAAGGGCACGACGCAGCCCCAGCACGCGCCGACGCCGCACGCGAAGGTTTCCTCGAGCGAGAGCTGCGCGCGCACGCCGCGCTCGGCTGCGATCTTGCCGATGGCGCGCAACATCGGCGAGGGACCGCACGCGGCGATCGCGCTGTGCTCGCGCCGCTCGCGGACGAACAGCTCCGTGACGAAACCGCGATGCCCGCGCGACCCGTCGTCGGTGGCCAGCGAAACGCCGCAACCGAGGCCGGCAAAGCGCTCGGCATCGACGAGCGCGGACGCGTCGCGAGCGCCGTAGTAGAGATGGACGCGCGCACCGCTTGCGAGTAACGCTTGCGCCGGCAGCAGCAGCGAGGCGAGACCCACCCCGCCCGCGACGAGCGCAGGCTCGGCACCGAGCGCTGCGAGGTCGAAACCGTTCCCGAGCGGTCCGAACAGATCGAGCGTTGCGCCGACGGGCAAGCTTGCCAGCTCCCGCGTGCGAGGTCCGACGACCACGAGCATCAGCGAGACGCGGCCGCTTTGGGCTTCGTAGACGCCGAGCGCCGTCGCCGCCCGCTCGCCCGCGGGCGGAACGGCCATCACGAACTGCCCCGGACGCGCCGTCCGGGCGAGTTCAGGAGCCTCGAGGCCGAGGACCACGACCCCCACCGACTCTTCACGGCGATCGCACACCGACGTCCGGTGAATCGCAGGCGAGGTCTCGAGAGCGGGCATTTCCCGCTCATTTCCAGCCTCCGCGGGAAGTTCCCACGGCCCTCCGGCGTCACAATTAGCCAAGATTTAATCCGCTTTTGTCATCCGAACGTATACATCTGCTACCGATATCCGTTAATAGAGATGGAAGATGATTCTCCGGGAACAACCTGGGGAAGAAAGGAGGACCGAGCAATGGCAGGACTCGTGGTCTTCAAATCGCTAGCTGACGCGCTAAGAGCGGGCTTCCAGATTTACGATCGCACGCAGGAAGGCTATCTCGTGCGAACGCGCACGACGGGCGGATGGGCGATAGCCCTCGTACACTGTAAGGAATAACCGCAATACTAGAAGAGGGGACGCGCCGACGGCGCGTCCCCTTCTTCTTTGTGGCTAAGCGGCGGTGAAGTTCAGCGTGGCGGTCGCGGGAATCGGCTGCGAGTGACAGGCGCCGGTCGCCACGGCATAGCCGGGCGCCGACTGCGTCGCACTCAAGCAGAGCCGGCCCGTCGCCGGCAAGCCGCCGATCGTGACTTGGCCGGTCGGACCCGTCGTGACGGTTTGCAAAATCGTTCCGGGAACGGGAACGGCGTTATTGAGTTGCGTCGATAGCGTCACGCTTATGCCCGCCGTCGGCATCCCACCGACCTCGACGGTCACGAGCACCGAACTTGGATTGGGACCGCTCGGCGCAGGGTTGACGCCGGGATTGTCCGAGCAGGCTGCGAGCGTCAGCGCCGCGAGCGCGAGCGCGTAAGGGCGAACGTTCAAAGCCGCGGTCAGCCGCGCTCGATGTCGCCGGGTTTGCGCAGTTCTTGCGTCGCGCCCGGACGATACGTGTAACTGCCTTCGTATGTCGGCGCAGCGCCCGCCGCCGGCGGTGCGGTTGGAATGCCGTAGAGATTCGGCGGCGGCGCGGACGCGTAGCGCGGCGTTCCGAGCGTTGCGCCGGAGAGCACCGCGATGAGCACCTGAGCGATGCCGATGAACATCGGGATCAAGCCGCCGAGCAGCCACGGTCCGGGATGAAAGACGTAGCCGTTGCCGGTATCGTGCATTCCGATGAACGAGAGACCCGTCAAGATCGCGAGCCCGATGAAGGTTAAGGTGATGCCCTTGCGCAGGGTACGGCGCGGATCGGCGCCGCAACCCTCGTCGTCCGGCGGGACCAGCGGGGCGGCCATCGGCGTGGCTGCGCGGGCCGCCTTCCAGTCGCGCTGGGCGTAGGCCGGCGCCATGCCATGGCGGATCATTTCCATGCGCTCGCGGTGGGCCAGGACCCGGAAGATCACGAAGGCGAGAACCGGCGCTCCGAAGATACAGAAGATGGCGAGGAGCGGGACCAGGTCGGACATGTCGCCTTGCATTTAGCGCACTCCCGGGAAGCGTAGCTCGAACATTGTGCCGGAGATACGGCGCAGACGGCCACCGGTTTCACGAAACTTGCCTCCAACGTTCGGCGTACACGAGGACGTGGCATCCTCGCTGGCCGAGAGGGAACCGCGCGTGAGCACGCTCGGCACGACTGAAGCGACCGACGCGGACTTGGTCTTGGAGACCTTGGCCGGGCGGCCGGAGGCGTTCGGAACGCTCGTGGAGCGCTACGACCGTGCGGTCTACCACCTTTGCCTGCGGACGATGAAGGACCGGGAAGAGGCTCGGGACGCGACCCAGGAGGCGTTCTTCAAGGCTTTCCGCGCTCTTGGGACGTTCCGGATGGGGGCGAAATTCTCGACCTGGATCTTTTCGATCGCCTACCACGCCTGCTGCGACCGGCTGGCCAAGCTCAAGCGCTTCAGCGACTCGGAGCTGCCGGACCGGGCCGATCAATCCCCCGGGCCGGCCGAACTGGCGTTAAGAAGTGATGAGGCCCGCGCCCTGCGCCAAGCAATCGACGAGTTGCCGGAGAAGTATCGAACCGTCATCACCCTCTATCACCTCCAGCAACGGCAATACGAAGAGATCGCGACGGTTCTGGGCCTCCCGATGGGTACCGTCAAGACGCACTTATTTCGAGCGAAGGAACTCCTGCGGAAGAAGCTGAGCACATGAACGGCGATTACGACGACCTCGACCGCGCGCTGATGGCGCTACCACTCGAAGAGCCGCCGGCGGGTCTTCGCGATTCGATTTTGGCCTCGACGGTCTACGCCGTACCGATGCCGGGCCTCGCGTTGCGCACGTGGGAGATCGTCTTCATCGGCACGCTGCTCGCCGTCGGAACCTGGCTCGCGCTGGCGCTCGCGCAAAGCCGGGAGCTCAACGCCCAGATTCTCGGCGGCCTCCAAATGCTCGTCGCCGCGCTCTCGGACCCCACGACCCTCGCCTGGCTCGCCGGCGGGGTCGTCGTCGCGCTCGGCGTCTCGCTCTATAACGTCGCGCCGCGCCGCCTGGCAGTTCGCTCGGGCCGCTCGTGACCGAAGCGGTCGCGGAACGGCGGTTCCGCGTCCTGGTCGTTGAAGACGACGCCCAAATCTTGCGCGTCTTACGTCTCGAACTCGAACACGAAGGTTACGACGTCGAGACTGCGACCGACGGCCTCAACGGACTCGAGAAGGCGCTCAAGGAGCCCGATCTCGTCATCCTCGACCTCATGCTTCCGAAGATGGACGGGATGGAAGTTTGCTCGCGCGTGCGCTCGAAGAGCCGCGTGCCGATCATCATGCTGACCGCAAAGGATCGCATCCCGGACCGCGTGAGCGGGCTCGACCACGGCGCCGACGACTACCTGACCAAACCGTTCGCGATCGACGAGCTGCTGGCGCGCGTGCGCGCGCGGCTGCGCGAGCGCCATCCCCACTCGAACCTGCTCGCCAGCAAAGACCTGGTCATGGATCGCGAGCGCCACGAAGTTACCCGCGACGGAAAAGCAATCGTGCTGACCGCCAAGGAGTACGCACTGCTCGAATACCTGCTGATTCATAAAAACAAGGTGCACACCCGCGACGAGCTCTTCAACGGCGTGTGGGGCAGCGATTTTCTGGGCGACTCCAATTTGATCGACGTCTACATCCGCTACTTGCGCGGCAAGATCGACGACGGCTTCGAAGACAAACTCATCCAAACGGTGCGCGGCGTAGGCTACACGCTCAAGGATTAGCGACGACGAAACGGCCGCGGTGAAATTCAATTCGCTCCGCTGGCGCATCGCGTCGTTCTACGCGCTGCTGCTGCTCGGCGTGATCGTCGTCGTGGGACTCGTTCTGACGTTCCAATTGCGCGCCATCCTGTTCGAGGGCGCGCGCGCCACGGTCGACCGGATCGGAACCGATATCGCGAGCGTCGTCCACGGCAACGGGACCGGTTCGATCGGCGAAGCGCTCCCGATCGAAGAAACGCTCACCCTGCCCGGAAACCTGGATCGCTGGTCTTCGCCGACGACGTACGTCGAGGTCGACAACGCCGCCGGTGCGCCGTTGGCAAAGAGCTCGAACATGGGAGCGATGATCTTCGGGCGCAGTCCGCTCAAACGCACGACGCCGGTCCTTTATTCGGAGCAGGCGACGCCGGTCGGACACGTGCTGGTGCGCGACGAGTTCATCCACGCACCCGACGTCGCGCTCATCGTGAAAGTCGGCGAGAGCCTGGGCACCTACGACCAAACCTTGGCGCGGACCCGCACGCTCTTAGCGATCGTGGTGCTCGTCTCGGCGATCGTCGTCGTGGTGGGGTCGTTCGCTCTGGCGAGCAGCGCGGTCGGTCCGATCGATCGCATGAACGCCGCGATGCGGCAGATTCGCTCGGACCAGCTCGACCGGCGGCTCGGACCCTCGGCCCGCACCGACGAGTTGGGGCGTCTGGCCGCGAGCTTCGACGACATGCTCGATCGCCTTCAGGAGGGCTTTGCACGCGAGCGCCAGTTCATCTCCGATGCCTCGCACGAATTGAAGACGCCGCTGACGGTGATCAACGCGAACGCGCAAATGCTCGAGCGCTGGGCGGATCGCAACCCCGAAATCCGCGCCGAGAGCTTGCGCGCGATTCGCGACGAGAGCTCGAGCTTGGCGCGCATGATCAACGGGATGTTGCTGCTGGCCAAAGCCGAGTCCGGCGACGGCATTCCACGGGAACCGCTTTTGCTGGACCCCGTCGTGCGCGAAGCGGTGAAGCTCGGCCGGCCGCTGGCGGAAGCGAAGCACCTGGTCCTCGAGTACCGGCCCGCGTTCGAGGGCGCGGGGCCGCGCGTCCTCGGCGACCGCGACCTCCTGCGTCAGTTGGTCAGCAACCTTATCGAGAACGCGGTCAAGTTCACCGAGTCGGGCGAGATCCTGGTTAGCCTGGCCGCCACGCCGGACGAGGCGACGATCGTCGTCGCCGACACCGGCGTCGGCATCGAAGAGGAGTCGCTGGAACGCATCTTCGACCGCTTCTACCGGACGGACAAGTCCCGCAACCGCGAAGTCGAGGGCACGGGTTTGGGGCTCGCGATCGTGCGCAGCATCGCCCGGATCCACGGCGGGAACGTGGTCGCCGAACGGCGCCCCGCCGGGGGCACCGCCTTCAAGGTCACCCTTCCGGCCTTCACGTGACTCTCATGACCGCGCAGGCTTGAGCGGGTACCCTAGGGGGGTGCTCATCACTCGACTCGGCGCGGCCCGCGCGCTCGTGTTCGGTTTGGGCGCGTGGCTCCTCGCTACCGCTCCGGCTTTCTCGGAGGTCACGACGGTCCCAGGCGGCGCCGGCGCGCCGATCGTTCGCGTTCAGGGCCTCGACGGAAACGTCACCATCCGGACCTGGGATCGCCCCGACGTGCAAATCGAAGGGGATCCGTCGCTCTATACCTTGGAGCAGCACGTCAACAGAATTCCGGCGGTCTTTCCGCCGACGCCGATTTCACCCGGCCGGATCGTCGCCCCTGACGGCACGCCGATCAACCTTCCGGCGGAAAGCTTCGTCGTCTCCACGCTGCCGCCCGGACCGCGCGACGTCGTCGTCGTCAAAGGTGCCTTTCTCGGATCGCTGACGGTGACGGTGCCCTCCAACACGCCGGTCCTCGGGGTCCAGATCGGCCATGGCTCGCTGAGCGTCGACGGCTACCGGAACGGGACGTTGATCGCGCACATGCGCAACGGCAACGTAAGCTTGCACAACATGAGCGGCGACGCTTTCGTGCAAGACCTGCGCGGAACGCTGGCGGTCTCCGACTCGTCGTTCGGCCGGCTGCGCGCGCGCGGCGCGCTCGGACCGATGGTCTTCGAACGCGACAACGTGCGTCAAATCGAGGTGACCAACGTGAACGGCTCGATCGTGTACGACCGCGGTACCTTCGAGCCGGGACTCGCACGTTTCGCTTCCGAGCACGGCGACGTCGCGGTCGGCGTCGCTTCGGGGCCGGCCGAACTCGGCGGGAGCGTCTCGGACAACGGCCGCGTCTACACGATGTTCGACGGCCACGCGCAAGTCGACACGCACGACGGCCATAGCTACGCTTCGCTAGGCGGAGGCGGCGGCGCCACGGTCAACGCGACCAGCGGCTCGGGAAACGTCTACCTCTACGACGGCTCGCTGCGCGCGCGCCCCCGCCTGCCGGCGGAATGGCAAACCCCGTTCGGAACGCTTTCCGGCGCGCCGCGTTCGGGTTTCGGCGCCCCCGGCGCGTTTGGCGGCCAGTCGCGCACCGAGTATCCGGCACGGTATCAAAACGTCACTCCCTACCAGGCCCCGCATCCGCTCTATCAAAGCGCGCCTCGTCCCTACGAGCCGCCGCCGCGCGCGCCGTATCAAATCGCGCCGCAACGTGCGCCGTACCAAAACGTGCCGCAGCGCGCGCCCTACCAAAGCGCACCGCGCGCCTATGGGGCGCCTCCGGCGCACGCCGGCTACGGCTCCCCGGGTCAGCGGCACGAGGGCACACCACCGCATACCGTATCGCATCCGCAGAAACACTAGGTTCCCGCTCCGCCCGCCCCAATGTGGTAGACGTACTTGAGAATAAAACGCTGCAGCGTGTGATACGAAGCGGGACTGCCGTACTCGAAGTACAGTTGGCTTTGATTCTTGAAGCGCTTGTGATAGGAAACGGCGAGGTTCGTTCCGGGCGCGGCAAAGCCGCCGGTGCCGTTGATGTCCTGAAGGCTGAGCGCGACTTGCGCGTCGCCGCCCAGCGCACGCGTGAGCGAGAGGCGACGCAAGAATTGCGCGTCGCTGACGCCGGTGAACGGACGCTCGAGCGTGCCGGCGTATTGGAGCGTGACGCCCAGACCGTGGGCGAAGGCGCGGGTGGTGGTCAAACTGTACTGCTGCGTGTAGGCCGCCGCGTAGGTATTGACCGCGTCGGCGCAAGGTAAGGGGAAAGCCGGGAGGCCCGCGCAAGCGACCGCGAAGGGGCCGAACGAATAGTAGGCGTCCGTCGGCGAAGGCGTGCCGTCGCGATAGTTCAGGCTGATTTGATTGGTGTCGAAGGCGAAGTTCGTCCCGCCCGTATAGAACGGGTAAGCTTGGGAGTACGTGCGCAACTCGCTGGCGTCCGTCGAGAGCGTGAGCTTGAGGAGGTTCTTGAGCTCGATCGCGGCGGATTCGCTGGTGTCGACCTGACGCGCGGCGCCGCTGCGATCGACGAAACGATCCGCGACGACCGAGAATCGGTAAAATTTGATCGCGCTCTGCTGTTTGGCGATGCCCGTGTAGACCGCGAACGCCTGCGGACCCCGGATGTCTTGGTTCGCGGTGTACCCGTCGACCGGATTGAAGTCCGGTCCGACGTCGCGGTAAAGGACGCCGTACTGCCAGAGGCCGTAATTCGTGATCTCCCCGAGGAGCAACTGATGCCCGAGGCTCGGCGCGCTGACGAGCGTCCCCGTCTCCTGTTCGTAGCTCACGATCGCCGAAATGCCGGAGTGGAGATTCTGATAAAAGCTGCCGATCCCGAGCGTCCGGTCGGTGACGTCCGGATGATTCGCGTCGACGCCCTGCAACGCGAACTGCAGGGTTCCGTCCGGCTTTTGAAACGAATAGCCGAAAGCTTGATCGTTGAAACCGTCGCCTTTCGTATCGAGGACGCCGATCGCGCTTTGGCCGGCCGTTCCCTCGACTTTGAAGCCGTCGTCGACGATGCCGAGCGAGGGCGAGTAGAACATCTGATTCGACGGCCCGTTTACGCCGATCGAAGGCAAAGACGAGATATAATTTGAGCCCTGCGCGAAAAACGGCCGATACTCCGTATACTGAATCGCGAACTCTTGCGGCGCGATCGTCGCCTGATCGGTCTCCACGTTCGAAAAATCCGGCGCGAGGGCGAGCACGAACGCCATCGAGCGGGTAAACGGCAGCGTCGCATCGAGCCCGAAGTTGCGCTCGTGCTGGTCGGTAAAGTTTTGCGGCGTCGTCTCGAAGACGTTTCTGTCGCCGCCGGCACTCCCGAGCGCGTAGACGTCGGCGTAGGGCGGCGGCGCCTTCCCAACCCCCGAGAGCGCGATGTCCGTAAGGATCGGCCAGCGCGTCGAGTCGCAGTAGATCGTCGTGCCGTACGAGTTGTTCGAGCAGTACGAGGTCGAGCCGGCATCGTAGGCCCAGGTCAGCAGATCGTTATGCGCGGCGATGTAGCGGCTGAAATTGATGCGCCATTTTTGCGTCTTGCCGTTTCCGACGCGCATGTCGGCCAGCGGAATCGTCATCATGACGCGGTAGCCATCGGAAGTAACGGAGGCAACCGTCTTCCAAGGCGGTTGATAGCGCGACGATTCCGAGGAGAACTCATAGCGGACGCCTGCCGGCGTCGAGGTGAACGCGTACATGCGGGAATTGCTGCCGCTCGGGTCGATCGAGATCGTCACCTCGTCGTCGAGCCCGTAACCGACGTCGTTGACCGCCTGGGACGTGGTAAGGGGCGCGTCCTTTTGTTCGGCGATGAAGCCGACGTAGAGATTCTTATCGTCGTAGAGCAACAGCGCCGTCGTCGCGTTCCGCGCGGGTTCGCGCTGGGTCGCGTTCGCGAAGCCCGTTGCGCGCACGGCCGTCGACCAGACGGGGTCGGTCAGAGCAGCGTCCTGCGCCGGCGGCGACAACGTCTTCACGGCTTTGATGATCTGCCCGGGAGCCACCGACGCGCGGGCAGCTTGCGGCAACACGAAGATTAAGACCGCGCAAAGCGCGCATGCCCATGGACGTCGCACGGGTATTTTACAGCGAGCCTATCCCAATGTTTCGCGCCGCGCCCGCCGCTAGCGCGTGCGTTTAGCGGCTCCTAGGAAGCTGAAGGAATAGGGCCATCCAAGGGGCTGCTACCCCCGGCTTCGAGCTACCTGGCTTTCCGCAGCGTTAAGGCGCTCGCGCGGCGCTCTTGACGCGCCAGAAGTATCCCGCGGAAAACCCGCGGGACACTTCTCTACCACAGGCGTTACTCGTGGCAGCCTAGGCTGCGGGCAAGCTCCGGTTCGCACCGATTGCGCGGGCGGCGTCGGTGAACTCCGAGGGGATCAGCATGATCGTGCTCGAGTTATTTTCCGCGCCGACCTCGCTGATCGTCTGCAAGCGCCGCAGTTCGAGCGCGATCGGGTTGCCCGCCATGCGCGCCGCGGCGGCGGTGAGCAGCTCGGATGCGTCCTTCTCGGCTTCCGCCTTGATGATGCGCGCCCGCTTTTCGCGAACCGCTTCAGCTTCGCGCGCCATGGCGCGCTGCATGGCGGCCGGGATCTCGACGTCTTTCATCTCGATGAGCGTGACGCGAATCCCCCACGGTGTCGTGACGCTGTCGACGATCTCGCGCAGCTTCTCGTTGATGACGGTGCGTTCGCGCAAGACGTCGTCGAGCGCGTGCTGACCGATGATGTTCCGGAGGCTCGTGAGAGCGACCTGATAGGCGGCGCTCCGGAAATCCGCAACCGCCACGACCGCCCGCGCGGCGTCGACGATCTGATACCACATGACCGCGTTCACGCGTATCGTGACGCTGTCTTTGGTGATCGTTTCCTGCTGCTCGACGGCTTCGGTGCGCGTGCGGATGTCGACGATCTTGGCGCTCTCGACGACCGGAATGACGTAGAACAGGCCCGGGCCGCGCGTCTCTTGCAGCCTGCCGAACCGAAAGATCACCGCGCGCTCGTATTCCTGCGCGACGCGAATGCCGGAAAGCGCCGCTCCGAAGAGCAGCACCGCGGCGACGAGGATAATCGAGGACTGGAACGACTCCATGATTCGGCCGCCTCCCGACGGCACATGTGAACCATCGAAGTACTACCTCGAACGAACGAGCTTGTTACGAGAATGGTCTTCCTCAACCATCGCAAATGCGAATCGTTGAGGAACCGAAAAGCCTTTAAGCACCAGGATCGAGCGAAGACTTTCAGCCGTCGCTTCGGCCCGTTCTAGACGTAGGCGTTCTGGATTTTTTCCAGTTCGGGCAGCCGCGTTTCGAGCCGCAGCCCGGCCAGCGGCTCGGGCGGCAGATGGGCCATGGCCTCGAACGTCGCGCGCTCGCTCTTAAAGATGACGCCGAGCGGAATCTTCTCGGATTTCATCAGCACGTCAAAAGCGTGAGCGCGGTCGGCCGGATCGTATTCCGGGCGCTCGTTGACGTAGAAGACGTTTTCCTTGAACCACGCGTACGTATTGATCTTGTTGTAGGTGACGCAGGGCGACATCACTTCCACGACCGAGAAGCCCTCGAATTCGACGGCCTGCTTGATGAGGTCGACGAGAAGCTTCGGATGCGCCGAGAAACCCCGCGCGAGGAACGAGCCGCCCGCCGCGAGCGCTACCGCCAGCCCGTTGATCGGGGCGTCCGGGTTGCCTTGGGGACTCGTGCCGGTGACGTAACCGCTGGCGCTCGTCGGTGACGACTGGCCCTTCGTGAGGCCGTACGTTTGATTGTCCATCACGATGTAGGTCATGTTGGGGTTGCGCCGCACCGCGTGGAGGAAGTGCCCGGCACCGATCGCATAACCGTCGCCGTCGCCGCCCGCCGCGATCACCGTCAGATCGCGGTTTGCGAGCTTCACCGCGGTCGCGACCGGCAGCGCGCGCCCGTGTACGCCGTGGAACGCGTACGAGTGCAGGTAGCCCGAGATTTTTCCCGAGCAGCCGATACCCGACACGAAGGCGACGTCTTTGGGCTGCTTGCCGAGTTCCGCCATCGCCTGCTTGAGTGCGGACAGCACGCCGTAGTCGCCGCAGCCGGCGCACCACCACGACGGCGTCGCGGTCGCGAAGTCCTTGGGCGACATCGTCATAGCCATCAGCGTTTCACCTCCGCGAGCGCACGCGGCGCCGCGACTTTCAGCACCGGTTCGACGATCTCGATCGGACGGAACGGCCGCCCGTTGTACTTGAGCACGCCGTGCATCCGCTCGAGGGGACCAACCACATAGCGCACCAGGCGTTCGAGCTGTCCGGTGAAATTGTTTTCGACCACGAAGACGTGCCGGGCGTCCGCGATGAACTCGCGAACCTCGTCTTCGGGGAACGGCCACAGCGTCCGGAACTCGAAGAAGCGCGTCGCGACGCCCTCCTCCCTAAGCCGGTGCTGCGCTTCGAGGATCGGCCCGCAATTGGAACCGTACCCGAGAATCGCGATCTCGGCGGCGGGATCGCCGTGAACGGCGGGCTTGGGCAGGTCCTCGCGCATGGAATCGAGCTTGCCCATGCGCTTCTCCATCATCCGTGCGCGATTCTTGGCGTTCTCCGTAATGACGCCGGCCGGGTTGTGCTCCGAGCCCGCCGCCAAGTGCATGCCGCCCTCGAGGCCCGGTACGACGCGCGGCGACACGCCGTCCGGCGCGAACGCGAAACGCTCGTACTCGCCGAAAACCACCGGTTCGTCGAGCAGTTTGCCGCGGTCGATTGCGACGCGCGAAAGGTCGAGGCGCGGCAGCGTCGCCTTGCTTTGGCAGAGCGCCTGTTCGGTCAACAGGAAAACGGGACACTGATACTTCTCTGCCAGGTTGAAGGCCTCGGCGCTGAGGTAGAACGAGTCCTCGATCGTCCCAGGGGCCAGCACGATGCGCGGGATCTCGCCGTGTCCCGAAAAGATCAGGTGGTTGAGGTTCGACTGCTCGGTTTTCGTCGGCATGCCGGTCGAGGGACCGGTGCGCGCGCACTCGACGACGACGACGGGAATCTCGAGCACGCCGGCCAGCCCGATCGCTTCGGTCATCAGCGCCTGACCCGGTCCCGAAGTTGCGGTCATCGCGCGCACGCCGGTGAAGGCCGCGCCGAGTACCATGTTGATCGCGGCCAGCTCGTCCTCGGCCTGCACCGCGACGCCGCCGAACTTGGGCAGGTACTTCGCCATCCACTCGAGCACGTCGGTCGCGGGCGTGATCGGATAACCGGCCATGAAGCGACAGCCCGCCACGAGCGCGCCGTAACCGATCGCGTCGTTGCCCATCATGATCAAGCGGTCGCCGTCGTCGCTTTTGCGCAGCGCATAGCCGCTGGGCCACTCGGCGAAGTGGCGGTCGACGTACTCCTCGCCGGCTTCGATCGCGCGAATGTTGAGATCGACGACTTTCTCGCCCTTACGTTTGTAGACGCCGGCGACGTCGTTGCGCACGACGTCGGGATCCATGCCGATCAACTTGGCCAGCGCTCCGAGCGAAATCGTGTTGCGCACGAGTTCGAGACCGAGATCCGCTTTCGCGATTTTTGCAAGCGGGATCTCGTACCAGTGCACGTCGCTCCGGCGCACGTGATCCGGAATCTGCTCGGAGGTATTGTCGAAGACGACGAAGCCGCCCGGACGCATTTCGTCGATGTGTGCTTCGACCGCTTCGAGATCGAACGCCACCAGGCCGTCGACGAAGTCGGCCATTCCCCAGTGCGGATGCTCGCCGGCACGGATCACGTAGTTGGTGTGACCGCCGCGAATGCGCGACGGGAAGTCTTTGTAGGTGTAGACCTCGAGCCCCATTCGCTTGAAGACGCCCGCGATGAGATCGCCGGTGGTCAGGCTCCCGTCGCCCGCCTGCCCGCCGAACATGATCTCGATATCGTTAACGATCACCCCAGCTCCAATCCATGGAAGAAACTGCCGCCTTCGTTGTTCCATTCGCGCAGCTACCTGCCCTCGCCGCGCCGCGCCACACTACAAGAGGAACTTGCGCAGCACCGCGACGTCGAGCTTGAACGTATGCTGGGGAAGGGTCGCTTCGAGCTTGTAGCCGGCGCCCTCGAAGAACTCGCGCGCGGCGCCTTCGAGCGGGACCTCGAGGGTCAGCTTATGACAATTGTAGTAGTTGGCGAGCTCTTCGGCCCGCGCTACCAGGCGCCGGCCGATGCCGCGCCGCCGCCAGGCAGGCGCCACGAGGAGCGACTCCAGGTGCGCCAGCGAGGCGGCGATGCGCAGTCCGAGCGCGCCGACGACCGCGCCGCCGGCGGTTGCGGCAAGTTCGTGGCGCTGTTCGTGCCAGACCACGCGGAAGCCCCAGAGCTCCGAGAGCGCGTCGCGTTCGTGCTCTAGGCGGAATGCGTGGGTCCGGCCGGGCTGAACGACCTCGATCTCAACGGCCTCATCCACGCGCGACCGCCGCGACCTCGGTCGTGGCGTCGAGCAGCCAGCCGTCGTGGGCGGCGAAGACGCGCAGGCCGAGCTCGTCTTCGAGTTCGCGCGCCAACGCGTCGGGATCGCGTTCGAGCATGCGCGTTCCGAAGTGGGTCATCACCGCGACCCTCGGACGAATCCCGGCGATGACCGCACGCGCTTCGTCGAACGTGAGGTGATCGACGTTCATCGAATCGCGGTAGCGCAAGACGTTCACGATCAGCACGTCGGGGGAATGCGCGCGGTAGTCCTCGATCAAGCCCTCGAAGAAACGGCCGCACGGAAGATACGAAACCGTCGTACCGCGATGCGCGAAGTGCAGGCCGTACGTTTCGACGCCGTGCCGATGACGCACCGAGGTCCGCACCTCGACGTCCTTGACGCGATACGGTCCGCTGCGCTCTTCGAGGTAGTGGTGGACCGGAACGAAGCGCTGAGCGTACGGGAAGATAACCGGCTCGCCTTCGAAGGCGTCGCGCGGCGCCAGCAACGCGCCGCGCGGCTTCCAGCCGCCTTGCGTCATCGCCTCGATCATCGCGTTGACGTCGCCCGCGTGATCGAGATGTTTGTGCGAGAGCGCGATGGCGTCGAGCTCGGGCGGCTCGCAGCGCGGAACGGAGGAAAGCGCGCGCACGAGCGCGCCCGGGCCGGGATCGACGTGAATCTGCGTCGTTCCGCTCGCGCCGCCGCCGAAGGTGAACCACATCCCGCCCGAAGCGCGGATCTGCCGGGCCACGACGAAGCGGGCCCCGCCGGTGCCCAGAAAGCGAACCGTTATCACGCCTGAAGCGTTCAGCGGCCGGGCGTTACCATCCCATGTAGATCCCGCCGTTGATGTTCAACGACTGGCCCGTCATGTAGTCGCCCTCGACGGCGAGGAAACGCACGCCGCGCGCGATTTCCTCCGGCTTCGCCACCCGGTGCATCGGGATGCGGTCTAAAATTTTCTCTTGAATGTTGGGCGGCACCGAGCGCCACATCTCGGTTTCGACGAAGCCGGGACACACCGCGTTGACCGTGATGTTGTAGCGCGCGAGCTCGATCGCGAGCGATTTGGTAAAGCCGAGAATACCGGCTTTCGCGGCCGAATAGTTGGCTTGTCCGAAGTTCCCCATCTGACCGACGAAGGACGAGATGTTGATGATCCGGCCCCAACCGTTTTCGAGCAGCAGCGGCACCGCGCAGTGACAGCAGTTCATCACGCTCGTCAGGTTCGTGTCGATGACTTCGTGCCAATCTTGGATCGACATCTTCTTGAAGGTGCGATCGCGCAGGATCCCGGCGTTGTTGACGACGACGTCGAGCCGGCCCGTTTTGGCCTTGACGCGTTCGAACATCGCGCACACGTCTTCGAAGTTGGAAACGTTGCCGCACTCCGCCAGCGCCGATCCGCCGGCGGCTTCGATCTGCGCGACGACGCCGGCGGCCGCTTCCGCGCCGCTGACGTAGTTCACCACGATCGTCGCGCCTGAAGCGGCGAGTTCGCGCGCGATCGCCGCGCCGATGCCGCGCGAACTGCCGGTGACGACGGCGACGCGTCCCAGCAAGGGCTTCGGGTGAGTCGGATCGGGCGCAATTGCCCGCGCTGTCGTTTCCATGAAAAAGCCTTCGGAGAGCGCACGGGTCGCTCCCTGAAGGCGTTTCTCAGTTAGTCGGGCAGCGCCCGGGCGTTAGTTCGAGCTGACGGTCTGCTGGACGCGCGCCTGAGCTTCGTCGATGCGCTTCGAGAACTCGTCGAGTTGCTGCGTCGCGGTCTCTTTGACGTAGCTCATGTTCGAAAGGCTGCTCTCGACTGCGCCGCGGAAGCCGGCCGCAACCGTCTCCTGCCACTCGGAACCGTGCGCCGCGAGCTTCTCGGCGAATTCAGACGCGTTCTGCGCGTTCTTCTGGAGTTCGCCGACGGTCAGCGACACGATCTGATTGGCCCGATCGAAGTTGTCGCGGACGGTTGCTTCGACCGCGGTCGAGCCGTACGGGCGCGACGAGATCTCGTAGACGGACTTCAAGTAATCGAGGCTGCGGCGGTTGGCCGTCGCGAAGGCGTCGATGAAGAGGGTGTAGCCGGCGCTCGTGAGTTCGAGGTAGCTGGCGGTCGTCTCTTTGACGGTCGGCGCGGGGATCGAATCCTTTTTCATAGTTTCTCCTCAGGAGGCTTGGGGCTGCCCACGCGTTGCGGGTGGCCCTTTTGCCACGTTCCGGTGTAGAGGCTGAAGAAGGCGTCGAGATTGGTCCGGTACTGCTCGAGCGCGGAGCTCCAAACTTTGAGCGCGTCGTTTCCGGCCCCGGTTAGCGTGTAGACGCGCCGGGCCGGGCCCTGCTCTTTCGGATCCCACCACGAGGTGATGTATCCGTCGCGCTCGAGTTGCCGCAAGGCCCGGTACACGGTTCCGGGGTCCGAGACGACCGCGAAATTTTCGCGGAGCGCCTTCATGATCTCGTAGCCGTGGAGATTCAGGTCCTTGAGCATCACCAGGAGCCATGCCATGAGGTAGTTTTTGGGCGTGCCGCGCGGGGGGAGCCCTGCGTCGGTTTTCGAGTGGTCCTGACCGTTCAGTGTTTCCTTCATGCCTATATGTGCATTCTACACCTAAGTGTGGATATTGGCAAGGAGCCTAGCCGGCCGCGGCGCCCGAGGCGCGCACGGCCTTCGTCAGCACGTCCTCCACGAGGCAAACGGCCTCGCCGCCGAGGACCTTTTCACCCCGCTGGTTGCGCACCGCCGCGTCGAGCGTGAGGATCGCCCGGTCGGAGCGGTAGGCGCTGACGGTCACGGTCACCGTGACCTCATCGCCCAAATAGACCGGCCGCAAGAACTTGAGGGCCTGGCTCATGTAGATCGTGCCGGGTCCCGGGAACTTGGTGCCGAGGAGCGCCGATATATAGGAAGCGATCAGCATCCCGTGGGCGATCCGGTGCCCGAAGCGGGTGCGAGCGGCGTAGGTCTCGTCGAGGTGGACCGGGTTGACGTCGCCCGTCGCCCGGGCGAAGGTCTCGACTTCCTCGGCGGTCACGCTCCGCGTGAGCGAGGCACTCTGACCGACAAAGAATTCCGCGCGGCTCTCCATATTCGGAGATTTTCTCTCTAGATGGTTTTCCCCCCGCCCTGCGGCGCTTGCAGTAACGGGACTGTAACGGGCGTTCGGTACCTTACACTCGTCGGCAAGACGACAAAAAGAAGCGGCGCGACTGGGCAGTGCCGCTTCTTTTCTTTTGCCCGGCCGAACGAGGCGTTTTAGGCCAGGAGCGAGAGCGTCGGGAACGAGCCCGCGATGATGCCCGTGGTCGGGCGGCCGAACCACTTTTCGATGACGGTGGCGTAGACGCTGCGGAAGTCGACGGTGTATTTCACGTCGCCGTTGTCGAGCACGTCGAGCGACGGGTGCTCGCCGTAGAGGCCGCCCTTGATCCCGCCGCCGACCAGGAACATCGGGGCTGCCTCGCCGTGGTCCGTTCCGCGGCTCCCGTTTTCCGCGACCCGCCGGCCGAATTCCGAGAACGTGATCGCCAGCGTACGCTTGTCGTTCCCGTGCGCGGCGAGATCGTCGTAAAACGCCTTGAGTGCGTCCGAAAGCTCCCGCAGGAGACGGTCCTGGGTCGGCTTCTGCCCCGCGTGCGTGTCGAACGAGCCGTGCTGCACGTAGATCACCCGCGTGCCGAGGCGGCTCCCCACGATCTGCGCGGCGAGTGCGAGGCTGCGCCCCAGCGGGGTTGCGGGATACGTGCCGCTCGGCGTATAGCCCTCGATCAACTTCGGCAACTCTTCCGAGCCGCGCTGCGCGTGATCTTCGATCTCCGCGACCGTCGCGAGGTAGGGCGAACGGAACGGCACGCGGTCGTCGTGGACCATCGAGGCGAACGCGGCCCGCGTGTCGGTGCGGCGGTCGCTGGTCAAACCGTAGCCCTGCAAACCGGCGATTGCCGGAACGTCCGTCTTGCGCGAGATCATCACTTCGGGCAAGACCGGCGCGACGGCGACCGCGTTGAAGAGGTTGCTGCCCGGAAGTTCGGCCGCGTCCAAAAAGCGTCCGATCCAGCCGGTGCTCTCGTAGCGATCCGGCGCCGCGGTTTGCCAGATTTCGGTCGAGCGAAAGTGCGAGTGATCGGGCTGCGGATACCCCGCGCCCTGCACGATCGCAACGTTGCCGGCGTCGTACATCGCTTTGAGCGAGCGCATCTCGGGATTGAAGCCGACTTTGTCGTCGATCTGCAAGACGTCGTTCTGCGCGATGCCGAGCGTCGGACGGTAGCGGTAGTACGGCTGCATTCCGTGCGGGACGATCGTGTTGAGCCCGTCGTTGCCGCCCTGCAAGTTGACGATCACGAGCACTCGCTCGTCGACGCCGCCCGGAAGTCCCGGCAGTAGCGGCTGCGCGAGTGCGCGGCCGAAGAACGAGTCGGCGTTTGCCGCGACGCTGAGGCCGGAGATCGCACCGAGGAGAAAACCGCTGCGCTTCATTTGGGGAAAGGCTCCTTAGCTCAATTGGTAGGCGGGCATCGCCATCGTCAGGTACGCGGCGCCGCGCATGCGCTCTTCGAAGTTCTCGACCGACAAGGCCGCGTCGGCCGAGGTGCCCTTGCCGTCGAGATACGCGCTCAAGCGCGCCGAGGCTGCCGGGCTGGCGTCACCTTGCAGGATGGCGCCGACGAGCTTCTGCGCGGCCGCGCTGCCGCTCGGGGGCAGGCCGTCGAGCAGCCAGGTCTTACCGGGCGCCATGGCAGGCGAACCGAGCAGCGCGCTCGCAAAGTTCTCGCGGGCCAACAGCGTTTGCGTGTTGAGCCACTGCGCGCCGCCGTCCCAGCCCTTCACGCTCGGCGGATGGAACGGCAGCTGGCCCATGCGCCGCAGCAGCGGCACGACCGTCGGATCGATCTGGGCGACCCCGTACAGCTGGTACGAACCGATGACGAACTCGACCGGACTCTTGACCAGCGCGCGATAAGCGCGTTCCGAGTAGAAGAGCTGCGAGCGGAACAGGGCCGACATGACCGGAGCCATGTTGAAGTCGTTCTTGCGGATGACCGCCGCGAAATTCGCGACCAGCTCGGGCTCGGGTTCGCTGTACACGAAGAAACTCAAGACCTTTCCGGCGAACCATTCGGCGCAAGCCGGCTGCCGGAAGATGATGTCGACGATGTCGTCGCCGCTGAAGTCGCCGCTCTGCCCGAGGAAGGTCTTGTCGCCGTCGTCGTGCTGGCGCGCGTTGAGGAAAAACTGTCCGGTCTGGCGCTGGAACGTATAACCGGTGAAAGCTCGCGCGCTTTCGCGCACGTCCTGCTCGCTGTAGTGCCCGATGCCGAGCGTAAAGAGCTCCATCAGCTCGCGCGCCATGTTTTCGTTGGGATGCGCTTTGACGCTGCGCGCGTTATCGAGCCACTTGAGCATCGCCCGGTCGCGCACGATTTGGTGCGTCAACTCGCGCCAGTTGCCCAGCGCGTAGGCGCGCAAGAGGTTGTTCTGATCGACGATGTCGGTGCCGTAGATGCCCTTCGTCCCGCTGGCCGTCGCGAAGTGACCGTGCAGGAACAGCGTCATCTTCTCTTGCAGCGGCGCAGGCGAAACCAGCATCCGGTTTAGCCACCACTCGACGTTGGCGAGCTCTTGCGCGCGCCGGCTTTGGGCCAGTGCCATGCGCTGTTCGGCCGTCATGTCGGCCGGGCGCTGGAGCGCCATTCCTTGCGTGTCGAGCAACCCGGGCGGCGCCGGCAGCGCCGCAGTCGAGGGGAACCGGATCAGCGCATCGACGGCGGCACCGGTCGAGAGGCCTGCCGCATGCGCCACGTCGGCCGGCGATCCGCCGAAACCCGCCCGGCGCAGCAAGTGCGCGGCGAGCCGCGCATTCCAAGGCCCGGAGTACGGTGCGAACGGCGAAGCCGGCGGGGAGCCGGCGGGCCGGAACGTGGCGTCGGGATCCATCTTGCGATTGTAACGGGCGGCGGGCCGAAACGCATGGCCCCCAGCCGAATCTAACCGCGCGTTAAGCGGGGGAGCGCGCAAATGTGACGGGCGGGGGCCGCAGCCGGGCGTCGAACGAGGCGCGCAACATGAAGTTGCTCGAATCGCGCGTCGCGCCGGGCGATGCGGAGTTCGTCCGCAACGCCGCGCGCATGAGCGGCCTCGTCGCGGAACTGCGGGCTCGCCTGGAGCGGGTCCGGGAGGGCGGCGGCAGCGAGGCCGTCGCCCGCCATCGCAAGCGCGGCAAGTTGACCGCGCGCGAACGCATCGACCGGCTCGCGGACCCGCTCTCGCCCTTCCTCGAATTCTCCGCCTTAGCCGCGGACGGCGTGTACGCCGACCCGACCCCCGCGGCAGGCATCGTCACGGGCGTGGTGCGGGTCGAGGGGCGCGACTGCGTCGTGATCGCCAACGACGCGACGGTCAAGGGCGGGACGTACTATCCGCTCACGGTCAAAAAGCATCTGCGGGCGCAAGAGATCGCGCAGCAGAATCACCTGCCTTGCATCTATCTCGTCGATTCCGGCGGCGCGTTCTTACCGATGCAGGACGAAGTCTTTCCGGACCGCGACCACTTCGGACGGATCTTTTACAATCAAGCGCGCATGTCGAGCGAAGGCATCCCGCAGATCGCCGCGGTGATGGGCTCGTGCACCGCAGGCGGCGCCTACGTTCCCGCGATGTCCGACGAAACGATCATCGTGGCCGGCTACGGAACGATCTTCCTGGGCGGTCCGCCGCTCGTGCAGGCGGCGACGGGTGAAGTCGTGAGCGCGGAGGAGCTGGGCGGCGCGGACGTGCACACGCGCATTTCCGGCGTAGCGGATCATTTCGCCGACGACGACGAACACGCGCTCGCGCTGGTGCGCTCGATCGTGGCCAACCTGGCACCACCGCCCGCGCCTTCGCGCGAAGACGCGCCGCCCGAACCGCCGGCCTACGACCCCCAGGAGCTGTACGGCGTCATCCCGGCCGACCCGCGAATCGGGTACGACGTGCGCGAGGTCATCGCGCGCCTCGTCGACGGGTCGCTCTTCCACGAATTCAAGCCGCTCTACGGCGCGACGCTCGTCTGCGGCTTCGCGCGCATCGAGGGGCACCAGGTCGGCATCCTCGCCAACAACGGCATCCTGTTTAGCGAGAGCGCGCTCAAGGGAACGCATTTCATCGAGCTCTGCACGCAACGGAACACGCCGCTCGTTTTCTTGCAGAACATCACCGGTTTCATGGTCGGCAAAGAATACGAGCATCGCGGCATCGCCAAAGACGGCGCCAAACTCGTGATGGCCGTGGCCTGCGCGGAGGTCCCGAAGTTCACGGTCGTGATCGGCGGGAGCTTCGGCGCGGGAAACTACGGGATGTGCGGGCGCGCCTTCTCGCCGCGCCAACTCTGGATGTGGCCGAACGCGCGCATCTCGGTGATGGGCGGCCCGCAGGCTGCGTCGACCCTTTTGACGGTTCGCATGGATGCAGAGAAGGCCAAGGGGCGTTCCCTCGGCGACGACGAGCAAGAACGTTTCAAAGCGCCGATCCTCGAGAAGTACGAGCGCGAAGGGAGCCCCTATTACTCGAGCGCGCGGCTGTGGGACGACGGCGTCATCGATCCGCTCGACACGCGCCGCGTACTCGCGCTCGGGCTCGAGTTCGCCGCGTACGCGGCGCCGAAAGCGACGCGCTTCGGCGTTTTCCGGATGTAGCGCGGAGCCCGGCGATGCCGCGCGGCGCAACCAATCGCTCCTCGCGGCGGTTGTGACATCTGCTATGCTGTCCGCGATTCGTCCGTCGTGGGCGCGTTTTTCTGCGCCCGGAGCCTCCATCATCGCCGCCTACGCGGCGATGGTTTTGATTTGGGGCACGACCTGGCTTGGAATCAAGGTCTCGCTCGCGGGACTTCCGCCCTTGACCGGCGCCGGCGTGCGGTTCCTCGTGGCAGGCCTCGCCTTTTACGCGATCGCCTTCGGAATGAAGACGGACTTCCGCAAGGCCGCGCCTCCCGTGCATCTCGTGCTCGTTTTGGCGCTGACGATGTTCGGCTTGACCTACGCGCTCACGTACCTCGCCGAAACGCAACTCTCGTCCGGGCTCGTCGCCGTTCTCTTCGGCACCTTGCCGTTCTTCGTGTATGCCTTCGCGCACGTTCTCGTCGGCGAACGGGCTACGCCGCGCATGCTGTTCGGAGCGCTGCTCGCACTGGCCGGCGTCGCGGCGATCTCGTTCTCGGGCAACTTCCGGGCCGGCCTCGCGTACATCGCGGCAGCGCTGCTAGCCTCGGCCGCCTCGGCGTTCGCGAACGTCTATTTGAAGCGCTATGCACACGCCGAACCTCTCGCGACGTTACCGCCGGCGATGCTGTTGGGCGGCGCGCTGATGTTCGCAAGCGGGCTCGCTTTCGAGCACGTCGAGCTCGCGCGAGCGCTGACGCTCCCCTCGCTCGCATCGATTCTCTATCTCGCCGCCGGCGGAAGCGTCATCGCGTATTACCTGAACCACTGGCTGCTGCAGCGCGTCGACTCGGGCACCGTTGGCCTCTCAGCGCTGATGATCCCGGTCGTCGCGGTGGTCGTCGGCGTGATGTTCGGGGGAGAGGTGCTGCGCCTCGCCGACTTCGCGGGGGCTGCGCTGGTGCTGGCCGGCAGCTGGGTCGCGCTCGCGCCCGAGCGCGCGGCGAAAGCCGTCGCCGGCTAAGCCTCGGCCGCCGGAACGGCTGGCTCGCTGCGCAAACGCAGGACGGGGCTCGCGACGATCCACAAGCTCGCGAGCAGCTGGATCGCGCCGGCCGTAAGGATCGTCGGCACGCTCCCGATCGCGTTCCCGAGAAATCCGCCCGCCAGCGCGCCGAGCGGCATCGTTCCCCACACGAACGTGCGCATCGTCGCGTTCATGCGGCCCTGGAGTTCGTGCGGCACCATCGCCTGGCGCAGACTCACCTGGTTGATGTTGTAGATCGGGACGAGAAACGTCGTCAGCAGCTCGACCGCGAAAATAATCGCTACCGGAGCAGCGAGCGCGGCTAAGGGAAGGCCGAGCGCGACGACGCCCCCCGCGAACGACGCGAGCGCCAACGTCGGGCCGAGCCCCAAGCGACGCCGGAACCACGTCGCCAGCGCGGCGCCCGCGAAGCCGACGTTGGCAAGCGCGAAGGCAATCCCCATCACGGTCGGCGAGAGGTGCAGCTGCCGGTACGCAAAGATCAGGAAAACCGCACCGGTCATTGAGGAGCCGAAGTTCGACGTCGCCGTGCATCCGGCGATCGAGCGGAGGATCGGCGAACCGGCGACGACGCCGAGGCCTTCGCGTAGCTCGGCGAGGAACGAGGGCGACCCGGCCGAGCGCGCGGATTTGGATGGCTCGCGCGTGCGAATCAGCGCGAGGGAGAGCGTCGACACCACGAACGAAAGCGCGTCGACGCCCAGCGCGAACGGCGCGCCGATCGCAGCGATCAAAGGGCCGGCCAGCCCGTTGCCGGCGATCTGCGCGACCGAGCGCGAGAACTCGAGACGCGCGTTCGCGCCCGGCAGCGCCGCGCGCTCGACGAGCGACGGCAGATACGATTGATAGCAAATCTCGAAGAAGACGCTGCCGATGCCCATCACAGTCGCCGCGACCGCGAGTTGCACGAAGCCAAGACGGTGCATGGCAGCCGCCAGCAAAATCCAGCCGAGCACGGCGGCGCGCACGACGTCGGCCACGATCATGATCGGCCGGCGCGCAATGCGATCGGCCCAAACGCCGACCGCGAGCCCCAAAAGGGGGAACGCCGCGAACGCGAGCGCGTTGAGTATTCCGACTTGCAGTGCCGTAGCGTGCAGCGTCAGAATCGCGACCGACGGCAGCGCGAGCGCGGTGACCGCACTCCCAAATAAGCTAATCGACTGCCCGAACCAGAGTGCGTTGAAGTCGCGGCCGAGCTTCATTCCCGCACTTTAGTGTCCGCGCGAGCCTTCGCCTCGCACGTTTTCCCGGAACGCGCGCCGGCAGCTGTGTCCGACATCCGTGGGAAAGGGAAGGAGCCCAGCGAAGGCGCACAAGTCGCCGGCGCTGCGGCGGGATAGGTTTCGAACGACATGTTTCCAAGCTCCGGGTTCTCATCGCGGCTAAAGCGAATCGTCCGAGCCGGCTCGACGGCCACGTTTCTGCTCGCTGCGGCGCTCGGCGCGTGCTCGGGCAGCGGCAGCGGCAGCAAGGTTCCCACCGGCCCCACCCCGACTCCAAAGCCCACGAGTTCGGGGGCGACGCCGACGCCGTCGCCGTCGCCGACACACTCCGCCGCCGACCACTACGTCTACTATTCGACCCGGAACCTTAACGTCGGGGCCGCGTCGCTGGGCGCCGTGAGCTATCCGTTGACCTCCACGTCCGCGCCGGCAGTAACGGTCTACGGCTCCAGCGCCAACAAACTCACCGGCACCGGGCCTCTGCTGATCGATTCCTCGGGACGCCTCTGGGGACTGAACGGGTTGAACCCGCCGGCGATCGTCGGCATCTTCGATACGCCGCTGACCTCGACGAGTTTGCCGAGCGTCGTCTTGACCTTGCCGAGCGGAGTCGTCGCGAATGCCATGGCCTTCGACCCGTCGGGGAATCTGTGGATTGCGTCGTGGAACAGCGGAGCGATTTCGGCCTACGAGTTCACCGGGCCGTTCAACGTGACGGCCACGCTCGTGGCCGCGCATAAAGTACCCGTCGGTGGTTGTACCGACAGCGCCTCGTATTTTGGGATGGCCTTCAACGCGGCGGGCGACCTCTACGTGACGTGCAACGGAAGCCCGGCTTCGTCAAGCGTTGCGGTGCTCCTCAAGAGCGCGAGCTATGGCAGCGTCAATCACTATCTGAGCGGACTGGGCGCGCCTTCCGCGCTGATTTTCGACTCCGCCGGCGACCTCTACGCGGGCAGCAACAGCGCCCCGCCGGGCGGCGGCATTTGCCTCTTCAAGAGCGGCAACCTCGGCGCCGGAGCTACGCCCAACGTGTGCGACTCAACCGGGATGGGTGCCGCCTACTGGCCCGTCCAGCTCGCATTCGATTCCGCCGGCAACATCTATTCCGCCAACTGCATCGACTTGCCGGGACAACTGATCGTCTACCCGACCTCCACGCAGCCGCTCTCCGCCGGACTCGCCCCTTCGGCCGTTTACAGCGACGCGAACATCGCCGCGTCTCAATGCGTCGGAGGCGTGGCGATTTACTAGGCGGCGAATACGACGCGGGCTACGCTAGATGCCCGCGTACCATTCGTAGCCTTGGTCCTCCCAGTAGCCGCCGCTGCCGCCGAAGAGATGATCGAAATCCGTTGCCAGTTCGATGCGCCCGACCCACTTCGCACTCTTATAGCCGAGTTGCGTCGGGATGCGCAAGCGAACGGGGGCGCCGTGATCGGCATCCAGCGGCTTGTCGTTGAGGTCGAGCGCGAGCAACGTTTGCGGATGGGCGGCCTGATGCAGGTTCAGGCTTTCATAGTATGGCGTGCCGGAATCGTCGCGGTCGAGACAGTGAAAGATCACGTAGCGTGCGTCCGGCGCCGGCTTCACCAGCGCGAGAAATTTGCCGAGCGGAACGCCGGCCCACTTCCCGATCGCACTCCAGCCCTCGACGCAGTCGTGCCGCGTGATTTGCGCAAGCGACTGCATTGCGCGCAGTTCGCTCAGCGAGAAGCTCTGCGGACGCTCGACTTTTCCGTCGACCGCCAGCCGGTACGAGGCGAAGTTCTCGCGCACCAGCGCTTGATAGCTCGAATCGGACGGCGTCGATAGGCCGTTGACGCGGAAGTCCCGATCGACGTCCGCTTCCTTGTAGAGCTGCGCCGAGCCGCGCGTGCCGATGACGACGTGGTTGAGACCTTCGGCCGAACCGATCACGCGCATCACGGCGTTGTTTTGCGTCAAGCCGTTCGTTACGGAGCTGCAGCCCGCGAGGGCCGCGCTACCGCTCGCCAGGAAGAGCCGGCGCTTCATGGGCCTAGCCCTTCGTGGTGGCCGAGACGATAGCGTCCGCTGATCATCGAGCGCATGTTATTCAAGAATCCCGTGCTCAGCACCAAGATGACGTGCGTAAAGAAAAAGCCGATGAGGGCGAGCATGAACGCGAAGTGCCACAAGCGCGCGAACTGACGGCCGCCGAATACCCAGGTCAAGGGATGGGCGATCGCGTCGATGCCGGGCGAAAGCGCCAGGCCGGAGAGCACGATGAGCGGCGAAAAAACGAACAACACCAGCGTGTAGGCCGCCTTCTGCAACGGATTGTACTTGCCGTAGTGCGGCGGATCTTTGCGCAGGCGCAGATAGTAGAGCTGCATCGGCAAGAGCTTCGGCACGTCGGACGGTCGCAGGACGATCGTCGCGAGGTCTTTACGTAAGATGCCGCTGACGAAATACGCCGCTCCGGCCGCGACGAAGAGCCAGCCGAAAAACAGATGCCAGCGCCGTCCGCCCGAGAGATCTTGAAATCCCGGAAAGGTGATCCAGCCGGGAAAGGCGCGGGCCGTTTGGCCGCCCATGCCGTCGTCCGTGTAACCGAGCACGTGTCCCGTTGCGAAGCGCTTGCCGAAGACCTCGACGTACCCGGTGCCGCGCCCGTCGGCCGTCGGTTCGGCACCGATCATCAGCACGCGGTGCGCCGGGTCGCTCTTGAGCGCCGCATCCAAGTAGGGCGCGGCGTTGAAAATCTGCAGACCGCTCATCACCAGCACGAAAAAGGCCAGCGTACCGACCCAATGGCTGATCCGCGTCGTCACCGAGTGGCGAAGGACGAGTGTATCGTCCTCGCGGGTCGCGGCGCGCGGCGCCACCCCTGCCGTGGTATCCATAAGCCCATCCTATCACCCCGGCGCGCCGTGGGGAGTAAGGGAGCCGACAGCGCCCCTCGAAAGCGCTCGCATGCAGCCCAAGCATCTGACGGTCCGCCGGCATGGAGCGGTCGCCCGCGTGACCATGACGCGGCCGGACGTACGCAACGCCTTCAACGCGAGCTTGATCGCCGAGCTGCACGAAGCATTCGAATCGCTAGGAGCCGACGGCGAGGTTCGCGCGATCGTCCTCGCCGGTGAGGGGAAGGCCTTTTGCGGCGGCGCCGACGTCAACTGGATGCAAGCCTCGCTCGAGCTCAGCCTGGAAGAAAACCTTGAGGACGCGCGCGCGCTTTCGCGCATGTTGCGTGCGATCGACGGCGTCCCCAAGCCCGTCATCGGGCGAATCCAAGGCGCTGCGCTTGGCGGCGGCGCGGGACTAGCCGCGGTCTGCGATCTCGCGGTCGCCGCCGAAGACGCCTTCTTCGGCTTTACCGAGGTCAAACTCGGCATCGTGCCCGCCGTCATCTCACCCTTCGTCATCGCGAAGATCGGTCTTAGCCAGATGCGGGCGCTCGGATTGAGCGGCGAACGCTTCAGCGCGCATCACGCGCGAACGATCGGCCTCGTCCACGAGGTCGTCGCCGAAGACCGGCTGGACGCAACCATCGAAAGCGCGATGAAGACGTTCCTCTCGGCGAGCCCGAGCGCCATCGCGGTTGCGAAACAACTTTTCGCCGGGGTCGCACAAACCTCGTACGGCGATACGCTCGAACTGACCGCGAAGAGCATCGCCGAACAGCGAACGAGTCCCGAGGGTCAAGAGGGCCTGCGCGCGTTTCTCGAAAAGCGGCGGCCGGCTTGGATGGAGTAAGCGAAGTCCGTCCGATCCGCCGTCTGCTGATCGCCAATCGCGGCGAGATCGCCGTGCGGATCGCTCGCGCCGCGCGCGAAGCGGGCATCGTGCCCCTCGGCATCTACTCCGAAGCCGACGCGCAGGCTTTTCATTTGAGTGCGATGGACGAGTCGGCCTGCATCGGTCCCGCACCCGCGAGCGAATCGTACTTGGACGTGGCGCGCGTCGTCGGGGCGCTGCATGAGTTGCGCGCCGACGCCGTGCACCCGGGCTACGGCTTTCTCTCGGAGCAGGCACGCTTCGCGCGCGCGGTACGCGCAGCCGGCGCCATCTTTGTCGGGCCGCCCGAACGCGCCATCGAAGCCATGGGCGACAAGAGTGCCGCTAAGCAACTCGTGCGCGCGCACGGAGTTCCGGTCTTGCCGGGTTACGACGGCGCCGAGCAAACGCCCGAGCGCCTGCGTGCGGAAGCGCGCAAGATCGGCGCGCCGCTGGTAGTTAAAGCGACCGCCGGGGGCGGCGGACGCGGCCTGCGCGTCGTCACGGATTTGGATCGCTTCGACGAGGCGTTGGAGTCCGCCAAGCGCGAAGCCGCGGGCGCGTTCGGCGACGAGCGCGTCCTGCTCGAGCGCTACGTCGTCCGTCCGCGCCACATCGAATTTCAGATCCTCGCCGACGCTCACGGCACGACGCTGCACCTCGGCGAGCGCGAGTGCTCGATCCAGCGGCGTCATCAGAAGCTAATCGAAGAGGCACCCTCGGTGGCCCTGGGGCCCGAGCTGCGCGCCGCGATGGGTGCAGCCGCCGTGCGCGCCGCGCGTGCCGCGGACTACGTGAACGCCGGCACGGTCGAATTTCTGCTCGACGAGAGCGGAGCGTTCTACTTTCTCGAGATGAACGCGCGCCTGCAAGTCGAGCATCCCGTCACCGAAGCGGTCCACGGCGTCGATTTGGTGCGCCTCCAACTCGCGATTGCCAGCGGTGCGCCGCTGCGGCTCACGCAAGACGAGATCGCGGCGCGCGGCTGGGCCATCGAAGCGCGCATCAACGCCGAAGATCCCGCCTCCGGTTACTTGCCGGCGACCGGTAAGATTGCGCACTGGGAAATGCCGAGCGGGCCCGGCATCCGGGTCGACGCCGGCGTACGCGAAGGCAGCGACGTCTCGGTCTATTACGACTCCCTTCTCGCGAAACTCATCGCTTGGGGCCCCGACCGTCAAAGCGCGGTCGAACGGTTGACGGGCGCGCTCGAGGCTTTTCGCATCGACGGCGTCCCGACGAACCTTCCGCTGCAGCTGCGAATCGCGCGGGACGTGACGTTCCGGGCCGGTTACACGACGACCGCGTTCCTCGTCGAGCACGAGAACTTCATGACGCCCGATCCCACGGGCGAACCCGACGAAGCGTTCCTCCTCGCGATCGGGGCCGTGCTCGAGGACGCGCGCGCGTGGCGAATCGGCGGCGTTGGAATTCCGGTTGCGTTGGACGGACGGCAGCGTCACGTGGCGGTCGCCGCCTCGCGCGGCGACGCCCCCGGCAGCTGGCAGCTTACCGGCGACTTCAGCGGCGAGCTGACCTTCGAGACCTCGGGCGAACGCGTCACCGTTCGGAGTGCCGGCGCCCGCTGCGCGGGCCGCGCGAGCGTGGGGCGGAGCGGCGTCGAGGTGAGTTTCGAGGGCGAGCGCTTCGCCTTCGCCTTCGCGCAGCCGCCCCAACTCGGCACCCGCGGCGCGGGGGCGGCGGCGCACGGCGGCATCACCGCACCGATGCCGGGAAAAATCGTTAGCGTGGCCGTGAAACCCGGCGACCTGGTCGCGGAGCGCGACCTCCTCGTCGTTCTGGAAGCGATGAAGATGGAGCACCGCATCGAAGCAAGCCGTCCCGGTGTCGTCAAGAGCGTCGCGGTCGCAGCGGGGGCCCTGGTCACCGGCGGCGCGACGCTCGTGGAGTTCGAATGAAGATAACCGCCCTCTCGCTCTCGACCCTCCCGGCTCGCGTTAAGGTCTGCGAGATGGGTCCGCGCGACGGCTTGCAAAACGAGGCCGGCGTGGTCGCGACCGCCGACAAGATCCGCTACATCGACTTGCTCTCGGCCAGCGGTCTGGCGCTGATCGAGGCGACGTCGTTCGTGCGGCCCGCTGCGATCCCGCAGCTCAACGACGCCGAGGCGGTGATGGCCGGCATCGAGCAACGTCCGGGGGTAACGTACCCGTGCCTCGTTCCGAACATGCGCGGTTTCGATCGGGCGCGTGCCGCGGGCGTGCGCGCGATCGGGGTCTTCACTGCCGCCTCGGAGAGCTTTACGAAACGCAACATCAACATGACGATCGCCGAGTCGCTCGACACCTTCCGCGACGTCGTCGGCGCCGCGCGGCGCGACGACGTGTGGGTGCGCGCCTACATTTCGACGGCGTTCGGCTGCCCCTACGAAGGTGCAGTGGCGCCCGAGAGCGTGGTGCGCGTGGCCGACGCGCTGGCCGAAATGGGCGTCGACGAACTTTCGATCGGCGATACGATCGGCGTCGCGACGCCGAATCAAGTCGTCGAGGTGTGCGCCGCGCTGCAGGCGCACCTGCCGGTCGAGCGCCTCGCCATGCACTTCCACGATACGCGCGGGACCGCGCTCGCCAACGTCCTGGCGGCGTTGCAAATGAACGTTGCGATCTTCGATTCTTCGAGCGCGGGACTCGGCGGCTGTCCTTACGCCCCAGGCGCATCCGGAAACCTTGCGACCGAGGATCTGCTGTACATGCTGCAGGGAATGGGAATCGAAACGGGCGTCGAGCTCGAGCGCGTGCGCGATGCCTCGCGCTTCATTAGCGGCGTTCTGGGCCGCGAGATCCCGTCGCGCGCCTATCAAGCCCTCGAAGCACAGCTCGCTCGCGCGTGAACGGCGACCGTTTCCCGGCGGTGATGGCGGCGGCGGCACACGGCCGCGTGCTGCTCGACAATGCGGCCGGCACGCAGCTGCCCGACACGGCGCTGGAACGGATCCAACGCTACCTCGCGTACGACAACGCACAGAAGGGTTCGATCTTCGCTCGGACCGAGGCCACCACGGCGATGGTCGATCAGGCGAAAGCCGAATTCGCCGCGCTCGTCGGGGCGCAGGTAGCCCAAGTCGGCATCGGCGCCAACGGGACGTCGCTCGCACTCGCATTCTCGCGCCTGATCGCCAGCTCGATCCAAAAAGGCGACCGCGTCGTCGTCACCGCCGCCGACCACGAAGCCAACGTCGCGCCCTGGGTTTGGTTGCGCCGTTTCGGCGCGCAGATCGACATCGTGCCGGTCGATCGTCGCGGCGACCTCGACGAAGCGCGCTTCAGCGCGTACTTGCAGCGCGCCCCGGTACTCGTCGCGCTGCCCTGGGCTTCCAACGTGACGGGGACGGTGTTCGACGTGACGCGCTACGCGCAAGCGGCCCGGCGCGCCGGCGCGATGGTCGTGGTCGACGGCGTGCAAGCCTTTCCTCATTTTCCAATCGAACTCGATGCGGCAATCGACTTCGCGTTCTTCTCCGCCTACAAAATCTATGCGCCGCACGCGGGCTTCTGGTATGCGAGCCGGCGGATCTTCGAGCGCTATATCCGCGCCGACGACGCGATGGTTCCGGGCGGCGACGCGCGCTATTGGACCCTCGAAACGGGAACGCAAAGCTATGAGGCAATGGCCGGCTGGCTTGGAACGCTCGACTACCTGCGCGCCGTTGCCGAGATGCCGCGACTCGCGCTCGGCTTGATCGCGCGCTACGAGAGCGAGTTATGCGCCTACGCGCGCGCGAAATTCGCCGAGCGCAGCGACGTCGTGCACCTGTACGGACGCGCGGCCGAGGCCGAGCGCCTGCCGGTCTTCGCTTTCAGCGTCGCCTCGCTGACGGGCGAAGAGCTCGCGCAGCGTTTCGAACGCGCGAACATCGAAGCGCGCGTCGGCGACTTCTACTCGCCGCGCTTGCTGCAGGCACTGGCGCCGGACGCCGGCGGACGCGCCGTGCGCCTGAGTTTCGCGCACTACAATACCAGCGACGACGTCGACCGCTGCTTCGACGTGATCGACGCGGCCGTCGGCCGCGTCGAGTCGCTCAAAGCGTGAGCGACAACGATTCGATCGCGCGCTTCGCCGTGCGGGCGGGCGACTACGCACGCTTTCGCCCGAGCTACCCCGCCGCCGCAATCGATGCGATCCTGAGCGGCCTGGGCGATCCCGCGCAGCTCGACGTCGTCGACCTCGGGGCCGGGACGGGCATCTCGTTGCGCCTTTTGGCCGAACGCGGCTGCCGCGCACTCGGAATCGAACCCGGCGGCGAAATGCGGGAACAAGCCCGCGCCGCAGACCTCGACGTGCGCGAAGGCAGCGCAACCGCCACGGGCTTGCCGTCCGCATCGGTCGACCTCGTCACGGCGTTCCAAGCCTTTCACTGGTTCGCGAACGCGCCGGCCGTCGCCGAGATCGCGCGCATCCTGCGCCCGGGCGCCCGCCTCGCACTCGCGTGGAATCATTTCGAGCGCGGCGACCCGTTCACCGACGCGTTTGCCGACCTACACGAACGGTACGGCGAACGAGCCATGATTGCGGCGCTGGGTGTTGACTCGAAGACCATCGACGGGGTCGTACAGGAAGGCGGCTTTCGCGACTACCGCCGCCTGTCGTTTCCCTGGACCCTCGAGAGCGACTACGACGCTCTCGTGGGGAGACTGCGCAGTTCGTCGTCGACGCCGCGTGAAGGCGAACGCTATGAGGCCATGGTAGCTGAGCTGGCCATGCTTCATTCGCGCTTTGCAGCGCCGGGCCGCCTCGTGCCCGTCGCTTACCGAACCGACGTGTTTCTCAGTGAAAAAACCGCCTGATGCTCGCCATCAAATTCGGAACGCTGCATCACAACGACGGCGGCGAGCCGCGTCGCAACGGGGTCCTCGTGATCGACGGCGAGCGCGTCGCGTCGATCGGCGAAGAAGTGCCGGCGGGTGCCGAGGTCGTCGAAGCCGCTTGCGTCGTTCCGGGGCTGATCAACTGTCACGCGCACTTGGAGATGAACGGCGGGACCGACACGATGACGGTGACGGTACTGACCACGCCGGTGCAGCGCGCCTATTTCGCCGCGAGCAACGCGCGCAAGACGCTCGAATCGGGCGTTACGACGATTCGCGAGCCCGGCGGCTCCGAGAACCTCAGCATCGAGTTGCGCGATTCGATCGCCGCCGGCACCTCCGTCGGACCGAACATCTTCGCCGCCGGACGTCCGATCTGCATGACCGGCGGCCACGGCTGGCAACTCGGCGGCCGCGAATCCGACGGGCCCTGGGACGCACGCACGGCGGTCCGCGAACAGCGCAAAGCCGGGGCCGACTGCATCAAGTTCATCGCGACGGGCGGCGTATTGACGAAAGGCGCGGTGCCGGGCATCGACCAGCTCTCTGAGGAAGAGCTGCGCGCCGGGATCGAGGAGGCGCACAAGCACGGCATGCGCTGTGCCGCGCATGCGATCGGCACGAACGGCATCAAGAACGCGATTCGCGCCGGAGTCGATTCGATCGAACACGGCCACCTCATCGACGACGAAGGCATCGCGCTCGCCCTCGAGCGCGGCACGTACATCGTGCCCACCCTGGCCGCGATCCGCTGCATCGTTGAGGCTGGTCCGGAGGCCGGTTTGCCGGAGTTCGTGACCCGTAAAGCCGGCGAGATCGCCGAACACGCCGAGGGCAACCTGCGCCGGGCGCGGGCCGCGGGCATCCGGTTTGCGGGCGGCTCGGACGCCGGCACGCCCTTCAACTTCCACGAGAACTACGCGTACGAGCTCGAGCTGATGCAGACCATGCTCGGCATGGATGCCCGCGAAGCGCTGTTCGCCGCCACCGCCGGCGGCGCCGACCTGATCGGCACCGAGCGGGGGCGCCTCCGTCCCGGGGCCGTGGCCGACGTGCTGCTGCTCAAACGCGACATCGGCGAGGACCTGCGCGCTTTCCGGGACCCTCAGGCGGTCTATAAAAGCGGCAAAGCGGTGGTCCGGAGCGCCCCTTAGGCTCAGGCGACCGGGAGGACGCCCGCCCGCCGCTACGTCACGTCTTGGGGCAGGTTAGAAGGGCAGGACGGGCGGCAAGGGTAAGGCACGAAGCCCTTCAGTTCTTAAGGGTGGGTCAGGCTAGGTCATGGATCAGACGTCGGCGTTTGTCACGGTCGTCATGGTCGCGTTGCTCACGGGCATCGTGACTTGGTTTTTCTTTCGCAGCAAAATCGAGGGCATGAATGCCCAGATCGTCGCTCGCGACGGCGAACTGACGCAGGCCCGGACCGCTCTCGCGCAAGCGACCGAGGCCGGGGCCGACCTCCAAACCCAGCTCGTCGCCGCCAAATCGGAGCAAGCCGGCCTAGCCGAACGTCTGAAAGCCGAGCGCGAATCGTTCGAACGGGAACGCGCCTCGTTCGAGACCGCCAAGACCTCGCTCGTCGAAACGTTTCGCGCCGTCGGGGCGGAAGTTCTCGACAGCAACTCGGCCAAGCTTGCCGAGCTCGCCAAAGACGTCATGGAGCGCGAAAGCGCGCGCGAGAACGCCGAGACGAAAGATTCGAGCGAGTTCAAGGAACAGGCGCTCGCCGATCTCGTGGGCCCCGTGAAAGAACAGCTCGAGAAGTTACAGGCGGCGGTCGGCGAGATCGAGCGTAAACGCGAAGACGAATACGGCGACGTCGCAAGTAAGCTCGAATCGCTCATCCGCAGCGAATCCGAACTGCAACGCGAGACATCGAATCTGTCGGTCAACACCGCGACGCTCATGCAGGCTCTCAAAGGTTCCGGCAGCCGCGGGCGGTGGGGCGAGTTCACGCTGCAACGCGTCGTCGAGATGGCCGGCATGACCGAGCACTGCGAGTACGACGTGCAACCGGCGCTGGCGGACCACGAGGACGGCAGCAACCGTCCCGACATGATCGTCCACCTGCCGGGCGAGAGCTTCGTCGTGATCGATGCCAAGGTTCCGTTGGCTGCCTACATCGCCGGCATGGAAGCGGGCGACGAAGTCACGCGCAACCTCAAGAGCAAGGAGCACGCGGGCAGCGTGCGCGCGCACGTCGACGCGCTGGCAAAACGCAGCTACGCGCGGACCGACCTCGGTTCGCCGGACTTCGTGATCATGTTCGTTCCCGGCGAGGGGATCCTCAGCGCCGCTTTCAACGAAGATCCCGATCTTCTGGAATATGCGTATACGCGCAAAGTCATCTTCGCGACGCCGACGAATTTGATCGCGATGCTGCGCACGATTGCGCTTTCGTGGCAGCACCGCACGCTCGAAGCCGACGCCGCGGAAATCGCGCGCGAGGGCGGCGAGCTGTACGAACGTCTCGCGCAAAGCGGCAAGTACATCGCCGAGTTGGGCAGCAGCCTCAACCGCACGGTGGCGTCCTACAACGACATGGTCGGCAATCTCGAGGGCCGCGTGATGATCTCCGGCCGGCGCCTGCACGATCGCGCGATTAGCCTCAAGCGCGGCGACGAGATCCCCGAAGCGCAGCCGATCGAAACGACGGCGCGGCCGCTGACCGCACCGGAATTTCTCTCGCTTACGGCCGAGCGCGACCCGGATGGGACCGCGGCGCTCGGCGGAGGCACGGGGAGCGATTCGAACGGCAGTCTCAGGCGCGACTCGAACGGTTCGGCCAACGGTGCGAGCCACGCGAACGGGAGCGCCAACGGGTTTTCGAACGGCTCGAGCGCGCGACCGCGCAGTGCGAACGGCAGCCGCCCGAACGGGCCGGCCACCATCGCCGTCTCCGCACTTCTCAACGTTCTCGGCCTGCTGCGCAAATAGGCCCCGGCTCGCGCCGGAAGCACCGATTTACTTCGGCCTGAAGTAAAAAGGCCGCGGCGCGGCGTTGCGCTGCGGGCCTCGTGCCGTACAGTTACGCCATGACCTTTCTCAAAGCGTTCCTCTTGGCACTCGTCTTCGCGCTCCCCATGCTCTGGGCGGAAGCGCAGATGCGGGCGCCCGTAACCCTCACTTCCCAGCAGTTCGCCGGCGCTCCGGCGGGGCAACCCGTCAAGCTCGTCGTCCGCGTGGACGCCGTTCGCGGAACGACGCTGGACGCGGAAATTCTCGCGCGGCGAACGGACTCCGCATACGCGACGACCGGCGCGCACGTCGAGCTCGCCTACGGCGGCAGCGTGCCGATCGTCATGGGCGCGCCTTCCGACATCGCGCCCGGCGCGGTGCTGTTCGTCGACGCGATTGCGACCTCGACCGGTCGCGCGCGAGCTTCGCGCTTCGTCGTCGTGACGCGCTACGTCCGGGTCGCCCGAGCGAAAGGGTGAACGATTTCGGCATCCTCAGCGGCTGGGCGGCGCTTGCCGCCGTCGCCGCTGCGGCTTTGGCCGGGCGCCTGCTGCAACGGCGCAAAGGCCGTCCGCGGCGCTACGTGCTGGGAATTCACGCGGCGCTCGCGGCCGGGTTGCTCGTTTTGACGGTCGCGCACCTCTCGACCAGTGCATCGGCGATGGGGAGCGCCGACCCGACCGGCATCTGGCTCGCGACCGGGGCACTCGCTGCAATCCTCACGCAAATCGTGCTCGGGTTGACACTGCTCGGAGCGAAGCCCGTTTCCCGCGTGTCGTTCCTCGCGCATCGCGTTACGTTCGGCCTTATCGCGACGCTCGCGCTCTTCCACGTGGTGCTCGACAAGCGCTAAGCCTCACGCGGACCTCGCCTAGAGCCTGCGCTTCTCGTCGACGATCGGACCGTCGTCGAGTTCCCACGACGGCGACCATTTGACGTCGTCGAGCCGCGCGAGCGCTTCACGCAGAAAACGCTGCTCGGCGCGCGCCCGATTGAACGAGTGACTGTGCGCGATGAAGGCCGAGCCGCCGCGCGACTCGATGTCGCCGAGCAGCCGGCCGAGCCGGCGCTCGTGTTCGACGAAGCGCGCGTGCCGCTCCGCGAGAAGTTCGGCGGCAACCCTGCGCGCCAGCTGCCCGAGCAGCACGTAGGCAACCTGGAGCGCCGCATCGCCGGCCTGCACGTCGAGCAGCGTCTCCCGTAAGAGGCTCCGGAAGCGCCGTTCGCCGGCCGCCGAGAGGCGATAGACGGACTTCGTGCGGCTCGGCCCGCGCGCCGCCTTCGCCTTGCGTTCGACGACCAGCCCCTCGAGCGCGAGCCGATCGAGGGCGTAATAGACGTTACCGCTCTTGAGCGGCCGGTACAGCGGCGAGTGGCCGTGAACGGCGCGATCGACGTGGTACGCCGACATCGGCGCGCGCCGCAAGATTCCGAGGATGAGGAGTTCGCGCGTCGCATCGGCGGCCATACCGGCATGATAACACCGGCATGAGCTTCGCGCCGCGCTCGGAATACTCGGGCTGTGATCGATGCGGATCTGCGCGGGCTGCGCGTCGCTTTGCTCGGGTCCATCGCCTTCCCGACGCCGCCCCCAGGCTATGGGCCGTGGGAACAAATGGCGAGCAACCTCGCGGAGGGCATGAGCGCGCGCGGACTCGACGTCACGCTGTTCGCAACGGGTAACTCGCGAACGCGCGCGCGCTTGGCAGCCGTCGTCCCCGTAGGGCTCAGCGAGGATCCCGCTCAAAACGGCGAAGTCGCGAGCGCGCTGCACGTCGCGAACCTCTTCGAGCGCGCCGGCGAATTCGACCTGATCCACAACAACTTCGACTGGAAGCCGCTGACCTATGCGCTGGCCGCGCAAAAGCCGCCGCTGCTGACGACCGTCCACGGCTTTTCGAGTCCGCCGATCCTCGCGGCGTACTATGCGGCGGCGGGGCGGAGCTTCTATTGCTCGATCAGCGACGCCGATCGCGATCCCGGCCTCGACTACTTGGCGACGACGTACAACGGTATCGATCCGAACGAGTTCAGCTTCGTCGAGCGGCCCGGCGACTATCTCGTTTTCCTCGGGAGGTTTCACCCCGAAAAGGGTGCGCATCTCGCAATCGAGATCGCGCGCCGCGCCGGCATCCGCTTGAAGATCGCCGGGATCCCGCAAGACGTCGAGTATTTCAGAACGCAGGTCGAGCCCCACATCGACGGCGACCGCGTGCAGTTTCTCGGTCCGATCGAGCGTGCGGCCCGCAACGAGCTGCTGGGCGGCGCACTGGCGCTGGTGCATATGGTGACGCGACCGGAGCGCTTCGGTCTCACCCTCATCGAGGCGATGGCGTGCGGAACGCCGGTGCTCGCTGCCAACCTCGGATCGGTTCCCGAAATCGTCGTCGACGGCGTTACCGGCTTCGTCTGCGACTCGATCGATACGGCAGCGGCGCGCGTCCCGCAGCTCGCGTCGCTTTCGCGCCGTGCCTGCCGCGAACGCGTCGCGTCGACCTTCTCGGTCGAGCGGATGGTCGAGCGATACCTCGATGCCTACCGCCAAGCGCTACGGCTGGGAAGTCCGCCGCCGCCGAGCGCCGAGCGGCTCGCGGCGCGCGCACACGATTGGTGGGATCGTCCGATGGCATTTACCGAAATGCCGCCCAAGCCGCGTTTCCCGCTCGCGCTGCCCGATACGCCGCGAGGCTGAGACCCAAAGCGAAGCGAAAGCCCCTCCCGTGTCGTCGCTCAGCCTTCGTTCCTTGTACAAACGCTTCGGCGATCAGGCCGTCGTCAAGGACGTCAACATCGAGATCGCCGATCGCGAGTTTCTCGTGCTGGTCGGCCCGTCGGGCTGCGGCAAGACGACGACCCTGCGCATGATCGCGGGCCTCGAGGACATCTCGAGCGGCGAAATCTACATCCGCGACCGGCTGGTCAACAACGTCGAACCGAAAGACCGCGACATCGCGATGGTCTTTCAAAACTACGCGCTCTACCCGCACATGAACGTCTACGACAACATGGCGTTCGGCCTGAAGATGCGCCGCATCGCGCAAAGCGAGATCGACCGGCGAGTCAAGGAGGCTGCGGAGATTTTGGGGATCGGCGGTCTGCTGCAGCGCAAGCCCAAGGAGATGTCGGGTGGCCAGCGCCAGCGCGTCGCGCTCGGGCGCGCGATCGTGCGCGATCCGGCCGCCTTCTTGATGGACGAACCGCTCTCGAACCTCGACGCGCAGCTTCGGGTGCAGACGCGGACCGAGATCGTGAAGCTGCACAAGCGCGTCGAAACCACGATCGTCTACGTCACCCACGACCAGGTCGAGGCGATGACGATGGGCGACCGCATCGTCGTGATGAAGGACGGCGAGATCCAGCAGATCGACACGCCCAAACGTCTCTACGACGCACCGAAGAATATGTTCGTCGCCGGCTTCATCGGCTCGCCCTCGATCAGCTTCCTGCAATGCCGCTCGCGCCGCGACGGCGAGCGTACGCTGCTCGAGTCGCCCAACTTTTCGCTGGAGCTTCCAGCCGCGGGACGTGCCGCCTTGAACGGCGCAGCGCAGGAGCTGAGCCTCGGCGTCCGGCCGGAGGACGTCCGGATTGCCGCAGGGCCGCAGAGCGGGACGATGCCGGTGACGGTCGACGTTGTCGAGCCGCTCGGTCCCGAACAGATTCTGTATCTGCTAGCGGGCGATCAGAAGCTGACGGCTCGAGCGCCGTCCGAACTCGACGTTCGCGCGGGACAAAAACTCGACGTCGCGCTCAACCTCGAGCGCGTCCACGTCTTCGATTCCCAGACCGGCTTGGCGTATTGCTGAGGGGGCTCAGCCCTTGACCGCGCCGGCCGTGAGGCCGCTGACGAACTGGTCGACGAAGAACGAATAGAGCAGCGCGACAGGCACCGAGCCGAGTAAAGCGCCGGCCATCAGCTCGCCCCAAAAGAAAACGTCGCCGCGCACCAGCTCCGAGGGTACGCCGATCGGAATCGTTTTCATCGCGCCGTCGCTTATGAAGACTAGCGCGTAGATGTACTCATTCCAGCTGAGCGTGAAGGCAAAGATCCCGGCGCTGAGCACGCCGGGAATCGCGAGCGGCAAAATCAGACGGAACATCGCCTGCAGGCGGCTGCAGCCGTCGACGAGTCCCGACTCCTCGAGTTCGCGCGGGATGCTCTTGAAATAGCCCATCAGCATCCAGGTGCAGAACGGAATGAGGAAGGTCGGATAGACGAGGATCAGCCCGAGCAGCGAGCCGAGCAGGTGGAATTTCACGACGACCGCGGTCAACGGCAGAAAAAGCAGCGTCTGCGGGACGAGGTAGGTCACGAAGAACGTCCAGCCGAGGACGCCCGCGCCGCGGTAGCGGAGGCGCGCCAGCGAGTAGCCCGCGAGAATCGAGCACGCCAGCGAGATCGCGGTGCTCGCCGTCGCGACGATCGTCGAGTTCACGAGCCATTGCAAAAAATGCGTCTGGGTGAAGAGAAAGGCGAAGTGGGCGAAGGTGATGCCGTGCCACGCGAACGGATTGCCTTGCGCGTTGTAGAGATCTTTATCCGGCTTGAGCGCCGAGACCAGCATCCAGTAGAACGGAAAGAGCGTGAAGACCAGTGCCACGAGCACGCTCGCGACCGCGATCGCTTTCCGGCCCGTCCTTACTCCCGGTGAAGCAACCACAAGATCACTCCGATCGAAACGCACAGAACCGGGAACATGAAGAGCGAGATCGCCGCGCCGATGCCGATGTCGGTGCCCTGGATGCCGACGACGTACGCGTAGGTGCTAAGCACCTGCGTCTGGTTGACCGGACCGCCCTTGGTCAAGATCCAGATCACCTGGAAATCGGCGAAGGTCATGATGATCGAGAGCAGCGTCGTGATGAGGATGACGGGACGGATCGTCGGAACCGTCACGTGCAGCCAACGGCGCCACGGGCCTGCGCCGTCGACGACGGCGGCCTCGTACAGTTCGGCCGGAACCATCTGCATCGCTGCCAGCAGCGAGACGCCGAAAAACGGGGTGCCGCGCCAGATGTTCACCGTCATCAGCGAGACCATCGGCCAAGGAAACTCGCCGAGCCAATCGGGGCCGGTAACGTGGATCCACGCCAGCATCCGGTTGAAAACGCTGAACGTCGAATCGAACATCCAGAGCCAGGCGAGCGTCGAGAGCACCGTCGGGATGATCCAGGGCAGCAGCATCGCAGCCCGGGTGAAGCGGTTGAACCTGAAATCGATGTGGAGCACGGCCGCGAGCGCCAGCCCGAGGGTCAGCTTGAAGAAGACCGTCACGAAGGTGTAGGCCATCGTGTTGCCCAGCGCTTGCGTGAAGATCGGATCGCGCAGGATGTACGCGAAGTTGGCCAGTCCGATGAAGTGGCCGAGGTGACCGATCGTCGAGTCGGTCAGCGCGAGCCAGAGCCCGAACGCGAACGGATAGGCGACGAAAACGATGAGGATCGCCAGCGCGGGCAAGCAGCAGGGCGTAACCGAGCGGCGCCTCGCGATTCAGCAGGCGCCCAAGCGCGAATTCGCGCGTCGGCTTGAGCGAACTCTCGGCGGTTGCGGCCAATGCCGGCCTTTCGTCGTGCGATAAAGCTGCGCCGTCGCCTTGCGGCGTGCGGGAGAAACTTTCCTCCCGTTCTAAACTACTGACCGGAAAAGGTCACTCGACGTTATGCAACGGGTTGCGGGAGCGTATGGAGCTTCGTAGTTCGCATTGGTTTGCGGGAGCCGGGAGTCGCGAGTCCTGGCCGCACCGCAGCTTCATGAACAAGGCGGGCTATCCGCCCGACGAGTTGCACGGCAAGCCCATCATCGGGATCTGTAACTCGTGGTCGGAGCTGACGCCCTGCAACCTGCACTTGCGCGCCCTGGCGCAGTCGGTGAAAAACGGTATCATCGAAGCGGGTGGATTGCCCGTCGAGTTCCCGACGATTTCGCTCGGCGAGACGTTGATGCGTCCGACCACGATGTTCTATCGCAACCTCATGAGCATGGACGTCGAGGAGAGCATCCGGGGCAATCCGATTGACGGCGTCGTGCTCCTCTCGGGCTGCGACAAGACGACGCCGGCCCAACTGATGGGCGCGGCAAGCGTCGACTTGCCGGCGATCATGGTAACCGGCGGTCCGATGCTCAACGCAACCTTCCGCGGGGAGCAAGTCGGCTCGGGTACCGACCTCTGGCGTTACACCGACGAAGTCAAAGCCGGACGCATGAGCCCCGAGGAATTCGAAGATCTCGAGCTGGCGATGACGCGCAGCACCGGGCACTGCATGTCGATGGGGACGGCCTCGACCATGGCCTCGCTGGCCGAAGCGCTGGGGATGACGCTGCCGGCCAACGCGGCGATTCCCGCCGTCGACTCGCGCCGCTATGCGCTCGCGCAGCGCAGCGGCCGGCGCATCGTCGACATGGTGCGCGAGGATCTCCGGCCGTCAAAGATCTTGACGCGCGCGGCCTTCGAAAACGCGATCCGGGTCAACGTCGCGATCGGCGGCTCGACCAACGCCGTCGTGCATTTGTTGGCCCTAGCCGGCCGGGCCGGCGTCGCGCTCGAACTCGACGACTTCGATCGGCTCGGCCGCGGCATCCCGTTGCTCGTCAACCTCAAGCCGTCGGGCCAATACCTGATGGAAGAGTTCTTCAATGCGGGCGGCGTGCCCGCGGTGATGGCCGAGCTCGGCGAACTGCTACACCGCGACGCGCTCACGGCTACCGGCAAGAGCGCCGGCGAAAACGTTGCGGCCGCGAAGTCGCACGACCGCAGCGTGATCGGCACGATGGCGCAACCCGTCAAGACCGACGCGAGCATCGCGGTGCTGCGCGGGAACTTGGCCCCGGGCGGCGCGGTGATCAAGCCCTCGGCGGCTTCGCCGCAGCTGCTGCACTCGCGCGGGCGCGCCGTCGTCTTCGAGGACATCGAGGACTATCAGAACCGGATCGACGACCCGGACCTCGACGTCGATCCGTCGTGCGTGTTGGTGCTCAAAGGCACGGGACCGTCCGGCTATCCCGGCATGCCCGAAGTCGGGAACTTCCCGCTCCCGCGCAAGATGATTCTGGCCGGCGTCACCGACATGGTGCGCATTTCCGACGCGCGCATGAGCGGCACGGCGTACGGCACGTGCGTCTTACACGTCGCCCCCGAATCGGCAGTCGGCGGCCCGCTCGCGCTGGTGCAGGACGGCGACGCGATCGAACTCGACGTGCCGGGGCGTCGCCTGCAGCTCGACGTTCCCGAGAGCGAACTCGCCGCCCGGCGCGCCGGCTGGTCGGCTCTTCCCGATGCGCCCGGCGGCTATTCGCGCCTCTATCGTCACCACGTCATGCAAGCCGACCGGGGAGTCGACTTCGATTTCCTCGTCGGAACGCGCGGTTCAATCGTCACTCGCTAAGATTAGGAGCGCTTTCATGAAACGATCGAAATTCGTCCAAGGCGTCGCGGCCGGTACGGCCTCGGCCGGCTTGGGAGCGTCCGCAGCGATCGCCGCGCCGAACGTAAACTCCGGCGGGTCGCTGACGATGATGCAGTACCCCAACTACAACCCCAAGGGCGACGTCAAGCTCAAAGAGCTGCTCGCGCGCTGGGGCAAAGCGAACCCGGGCTGGAGCGCCGACATCCAGTTCGTTCCCGATCAGGACATGCTGGCCAAGACTTCGGCGCTGGTGCAAGCCGGGTCGGGCCCCGACATCATCCAAATGAAGTACAACCTGCCGTGGCTGTTCGCGGACTTCTGCAACGACGTGAGCGACGTCGTCGAAAAGATCGAAAAGAAGAACGGCCCCTTCTATCCTTCGATCGTGGCGAACTCGCGGGTCAACGGCGTCTTCCGCACGGTGCCGTGGTACTACACGCCGGCGGCGTTTCATTACCGCATCGACCTCTGGTCGCAAGTCGGCAAACCGCACTTCGTGGAGACGCTCGACGAACTCTACACGTACGGGAAGAAAGTGAAAGAGACGACCGGCATTCCCGTCGGGGAAGCGCTCGGTCACGCCAACGGCGACGCGAACACGTTCTGGTACGGCGTCATGTGGGGCTTCGGCGGACAAGAGGTCAAGAAAGACGGCAAGACGATCGCGATCAACAGCCCCGAAACGATGGCGGCGCTGAATTGGGCGATCAAGATGTGGCAAGACAAAGTGCTCGACCCGAGCGTCTACTCTTGGGACGACTCGTCGAACAATCGCGCCTATCTCGCCAAGACGATCTCCTGTACCGAGAATGCAGCCAGCATCTACCTGGTCGCGGCCGACCGCGATCCCGCCCTCGCGCAAATCACGGGCACGTGCATTCGCCCCGCCGGGCCTAAGGCGCGCACGATGCTTCAAGTGAATCTCGGCATGTCCGTCATGAAGTGGACGAAGGATCCCGGCGCGGCCAAGAGCCTCATCGAGTTCCTGATGGACCGCGCGAACTACATCGAGTGGCTCACTTTCAGCGGGCTGGGCGCCTATCCGGGTCCCGCGCTCGATCAACTCTCGCTCTGGCACGACCGGCCGAAGCTCAAGCCTTTCAACGACTCGGTGAAGTACGGCCGCTGGCCGGGTTGGCCCGGCGATCCCAACAAGCAGTCCTCGGAAGCCGTGGCCCGCTTCGTGGTCGTCGATATGTTCGCCAAAGCGTGCCAAACGGGCGACGCGAAATCAGCCCTCGCGGAAGCCGAACGCCAATTGACGGCAATCTACACGAAGCCGGCTTAACTTAACCGGGCGGTGCGGCTACCGCGCTGCCGACGTTCGGCAGCGCGGTGAAGTCGTCGCTTCGCGCGAGGCTGCGCAGCGCTTGCAACAGTTTTTCCGGCGGCCGGACGAGCTTCCGGTTGGCCAAATCCATCCAGCCGGCGGTCGTCGTGACCCGCGCGGCCAACGTTTCCTTGCGGAAGAATTCGTTGCGCATCTTCATGCGGCTGCCGTCCTCCGAGAGTCCCGCTAGACTCACGGTCACGGTCATCTCGTCGAGCAGATGAAACTCGCGGAAATATTCGACCTCGTCTTTCATGACGACCGGGCCGAGTTTCAGCCGCGCAAATTCTAACATCGGGAAGCCGTTCTCCGCAAAGTACATCATGCGAACGTCGACCGACTTGTCCAAGTAGGCCGTGTTGCCCATGTGCGCGTTCGCATCCAGATCGCGCCATCCGGCGAACAACTTCTTCTCATACATGCGGCGTAGTTCTCGCCGCCCCTGAAGTCCGGCCTTTCAGCTCAGGGGCAACTCTGGTCGCGAACGCGGCGAGCCGGCCGGCGAATTACCGGGACCGGCTCGTTAGGTCCAAGGGCTGGCGCTTTTTCCGAGCGCGGTTCGTTACTTGCCGAGCTTGAAGATCGCGATCGCGTCGCCCAGCGGGTAGTTCAGCTGGAAGTTGCCGCCTGCCGCGACCGCGACGTACTGTTGTCCGCCGACTTGGTACGTGATCGGCGGTGCGTTCACTCCGGCGCCCAAATGATAGCTCCAGAGTTTCTTTCCGCTGGTCGCGTCAAACGCGTCGAAGTCGCCGTTGCCCTCGCCCATGAAGGCGAGGTTGCCGGCGGTCACGAGCGCGCCGCCGATCAGCGGCTGATCCGTCATCGCGGTCCAGGCAATCTTTCCGGTCTCGGTGTCGATTGCGACGAAGCGCCCATCTTGGATGCCGCCCTTCTGGACGTTGATGAAAGCGCTTCCCAGGCGTAGCTGGCCCGGTTCGTTCTTCTCCGGCTGCGTCGTGAAGTTCATCAACTGGTCCATGCCGAGGACGTAGGCGTAGTGCGTCTTGGGCGACCACGCCGCCGGCGACCACTCCGCGCCCCCGTTCGCACCCGGCAGCATCACGACGCCGGTCTTCGTCGGTGTCGAGAACATGTTCTTGGAGAAGAGCACGTACGGATCCGACTTGCGAATCAGCGCTCCGGTACGCCGGTCCACGATGAAGAACCAGCCGACCTTCCCGGCTTCGCCCGCGGCGGGGACTGTCGTGCCGTTCACGTTGACGTCGAAGAGCACGACCGGGCTGACCGCGTCGTAGTCCCAGACGTCGTGCTTCACTTCTTGGTAGTACCACTTCAGCGCGCCCGTCTTGAGGTCGAGCGCGACGATCGAGTCGCTGTAGAGATTGTCGCCTAAGCGGTGAATGCCGCTCAGGTCGGGATTCGGGTTACCGGTGGAAAAGATCGCGAGTCCCAGCTTCGGATCGATCGCGGGAGTCGTCCAAACCATCGCGCCGCCGCTCTTCCACGAATCGCCCTCGTACGTTTTCGGATCGGTCGACCACCAGCGCCAGAGCTGTTTGCCGGTCTTCGCGTCGTACGAGGCGACGAAGCCGCGGATTGCCCACTCGCCGCCCGCGCTGCCGATGATGACGCTGCCGTTGTACACCGTGGGCGTCATGGTTTCGGAGTAACCCGTCGTCGGGTCAGCGACCTTCGTCTGCCACTTCAGCGCGCCGTTCGTTGCGTCGAGCGCTACCAGGTGGTCGTCGAGGGTCAGCACGTAGACGTTGCCGTAGGCGACGGCAACACCGCGGTTGACGGGTCCGCAGCAGATCTTGAAGGGCGTCAGGTTGTAGGTCGTTTCCCAAATCCGGGCGCCTGTGGCCGCGTTGAGCGCGAGCACCTTCATCTGACTGTGGACGACCGGGGTCGAAAGGTACATCACGCCGTTGACGACGACCGGAGTCGCTTCGAAACTTGCGGTGAAGCCCGTTTGCGCGAAGGCGACCGGCATCAGCGAGCCGACGTTGTCGGCCGTGACTTGACTGAGCGTCGAATAACGGTCGTTAGTGTAGGATTCGCCGCCCATAAGCCAATCGCTCGCGTCGTTCGCCGCTCCCGCGAGCATGTCGTCGGTGATCGTGACGTTCGCGTTGTTCGGCAGTGCGCTGAAGACGTGCCGGATCGGCGGCGCGGCACGCTGGATCTCGACGTTCGAGGCGCCGGCTGCCGTCATTTGCGTGGAGAGGCGCGCTCCGGCGAGTTGCAGCGCGCTCGCGTTTTGGGCCGTCAGCGCCGTGTCGCCGGCCGGATAGCCGTTGTGCGTCAGCATGAAGGCGACGACGTCGGCATACTGCGTCGCACTGAGGCTGCCGGGTGCGTTCGCCGGCATCTGCTTTGCCGTAAAGTCGTACAGTTTTCCGGCCGTCGCGTACGACGCGTTGATCGATGCGCGGAACGAAGAACCGCTGAGTGCGGGGCCCGCACCGCCTTGCAACTGGGCGCCGTGACACTGCGCGCAGCGCGCCGCGTAGATGCTCGCGCCGGCGGTAGCCTGGGCCGTCGTGAACCCGCCTCCCGCCGCGCTGGACGCCGATGCGATCAGCCCGATCGAGAGGGCCGCCCCGAAAAGAAAGAAGAGTCGAGTGTTCATCTAGCTGCCTCCACGCGGTTCTTTTGTCCCGGGAGGCAACTTAATTCCCGCTTGCGACGGCTACACGGGCAGCCGCTTTCGGAGGTCGCTCGAACGCCCGTCGAGCGGTTCAGCGCGTCGAGGCTTGCTTGGTCCCTTCGGGCGGCCGCAATTCGGGGCCGCCGTGCGTTTCGAAGTCGCGCAGGTCCCACTCTTCGACGAGGGTCGTGCCCTCGTAACGGATCCGGCGCCGCGGCAGGCCGGTCGTCTTCGAGACGAGGACTTCGTCCCGGGTCACCGCGCGCTCTTGCTCCCAATCGTTGCCGTCGCACATGACGCCGTCTTTGGAACTCACCGAAATCGAAACGGTCGGTTCTCCGTCGACGATCGGACCGGGCATCTCGACCATCGAGTCGCGATGCGCCGCGTAGCAATCGAGGATGGTTTGCAACTCCGCGACGCGGATGTCGTTTCCGCGCAGCGAGAGAAATTTGCTGTCGCGGAGCGGGCCGTGTACCGGAATCAAGCTCATCATTCCCGGCAGTTTCACCGACTCTTCAGGTCCGCCGGTCCAGGACACGACGGAACCGTGATGCGGGCCGGCGATGATCACGAGCTGCTCGCTGTGATCGTCCAGGTTGACGGCGACGTGCATCGTCGCGGCCTTCGTCACTTTGCCCGCGTGTTCGGTCGCATCGACGTCGAACTCGTAGGCGTGTACGGCTCGCAACCGGTCGACCAGCGCGTCGAACGCGCTCTGACTCGCTCCGGCCGACGCCGGGGCGGCGCAGGCGAGTGCGAAGCCCGCCCACAGCGAGCGCCTGACCCAGCGCAAGTTACGCGAAGCCATCTATGAGGCTTCGACGAGCCGAGGTTCGCCGGCGTTCGCGGTCCACGCCAGCAGTTCGCGACCGCGTTCGGCTCGTACGAGCGCGTCTTCGATCGTCGCTCCGAGGACCGTGAAGTGCCCCATCTTGCGACGCAGCGCGGCGTGACGTTTTCCGTAAAGGTGCAGCTTGGTGTCGGGATCGCGCAGGAGCCGGTCGATGCCGCTCAGATGATCGCCCGAACCCGTTCCCAGAATGTTCTCCATGACGGCCGGAGCGAACATCTGCGGCGGCACGAGCGGCAGATCGCAGATCGCGCGCACGTGCATCTCGTACTGCGAGATTTGCGACGCATCGAGCGAGTAGTGGCCGCTATTGTGCACCCGCGGGGCGATTTCGTTCACGTACACGTCGTTCCCGCGAACGAAAAATTCTACGCAGTAAGCGCCCACGATCGCAAGCCGCTCGCCGATCTGCGAGGCCGTCTCGCGCACGCGCTCGGCGACGGCATCGGGTATTCGCGCGGGCACGATCGTCGTGGCGAGAACGCCGTGATCGTGGACGTTCTCCGTCACCGGAAAGCGAACGATCGTGCCGCCGGCGTCGCGCGCGCAAATGACGGCTACCTCGAGATCGAAGGGAACGAAGCTCTCGTAAATCAATGCGGCGCCACGGGCGGCGGCGATCGCCTCGCGCGCTTCCGCCTCGCTCCGCGCGACCCACTGACCCTTGCCGTCGTAACCGCCGCGTGCGGTCTTGAGAACTGCGGGAAGACCGACTTCGCGCAGCGCGGCCGGAAGGTCGTCGGCGCTGCGTACCGGCACGAAGGGCGCCACGGCGAAACCCGCATCGCGCACGAAGCTTTTTTCGAGCAGCCGGTCTTGTGTGATCCTGAGCACGTCGCTGCCGGGCCGCACGAGTCGCCCGTCACGCTCCAGAGTTAGTACGGACTCGAGCGGAATGTTCTCAAACTCGTAAGTGACGACGTCGCTGCGCGCACCCAATTCGCCGATCGCTCGGACGTCATCGTAGGCGGCCACGATCTGCTCGTCGGCCACCTGCCCGCACGGCGAGTTGGGGAACGGCTCGAGCGTTACCACGCGGTATCCCATGCGTTTCGCCTCGAGCGCGAGCATCCGGCCCAGTTGCCCCCCTCCGAGTATCCCGATGGTCTCGATCACAGTTTGAGCGCCTCGACCTGCGCCGCCGCGGCCGCGCTGCGCTCGCGCAGGCGTACGAGTAAGTCATCGTCGTCGAGCGCCAAAATTCGAGCGGCGTAGAGGGCGGCGTTGGTCGCGTTGCCGACCGCCATGGCGGCGACCGGGACGCCGGAGGGCATCTGCACGATGGAAAGTAACGCATCGAGCCCGTCCAGCGTTGCGCCGCGGACCGGAACGCCGATCACCGGAAGCTGGGTTTTCGCGGCGGTCATCCCGGGGAGATGGGCCGCGCCGCCCGCGCCGGCGATGATGACCTTGAGCCCGCGTGCCGCGGCGGTCGAAGCATAGTCGAAAAGCAAATCGGGTGTCCGGTGGGCCGAAACGACGCGCATTTCGTGCGGGATGTCGAGTTCGTGGAGCGTCGTCGACGCCGCGCGCATGGTCTCGAGGTCCGAGAGGCTCCCCATGATGATGCCGACCTTCGCGCTGCGTTCCATCGCCGTAGCCTTCGCGCGGTCCGGAGGGGCGACCTCGATGGCCCGGCAAAGCCGGACTCCATGGCGCGCTTCTTACTCGGGGTGAACTATTGGCCGCGTACGAGCGCGATGGGGATGTGGTCGCGCTTCGACGCCGGGGAAATCGACGAGGACTTCGCGCGCATCGCGGCGCTCGGCCTCGACGTCGTTCGCTTTTTCTTGCGATGGGAGACGTTCCAGCCGCGGCCCGACGAATTCTCAGTGCCCGCTTTTCGAGATTTCGAGACCCTCATCGAACGCGCCAACGCACGCGGACTGCGCGTGATGCCGACGCTTTTTTGCGGACACATGAGCGGCGTAAATTGGATGCCGGAGTGGACGCTCGAAGCGGGCGAGACGGAGTCACGTTTTCGCACCGTCACGAACGGGCAGGTCACGCGCCGCGGAATAGGCGATTTCTACACCGGCGAACTGCTCGAAGCCCAGCGCGCGTTCGTCCGGACGCTCGGCGCATGCGTGCGCGACCATCCGGCCATCCTCGTGTGGGATCTCGGCAACGAATTCTCCAACCTCCGCATCCCCGCGTCGGCGCACGATGCCGAGCACTGGAGCGCCGCCCTGTCGCACGACCTCTTCGAGAGTTCCAACTTGCCGGTCACGGGAGGGACGCACGGCGAGGATCTGAGCGAGGATCGCAACCTCCGCTTGTCGTCGCTCTGCGAGCCCTGGAAATTTGCGACGATGCACGGCTATCCCGCCTACAGCGCATTCGCCCGCAGCACCGCCGACCCCGAAGTCGTGCCGTTCCTCTACGAACTCGCGGGGACGTTCGCGCGTAAGCCGGTGCTCTTCAGCGAACTCGGAAATCCCGCGTGCGCCGACGCAGGGCGTGATGCGGGCGCTATTCCGTGCTTGGATGAAAGCGAGATGGCGCTCTACGCGCGCGAAGTCCTCGAAAAGCTTCACGCCCGCGGCGCGCTCGGCGCCTTCTGGTGGTGCTGGACTGACTACGCTCCGGAATTGATCGCGCAGCCGCCGTTCGATGAAGCGCCGCACGAATTTCGCTTTGGAATCGTCCGCAACGACGGAAGCGAAAAGCCCGTTGCGAAGGTCCTGAGCGAGTTCGCGCGCCAACGGCGCCCGCTCGCCGAACCGGCCCTGCCGCTGCGGCTCGACGAGGCGCGCTACTACGAGTCGCTCCCGGGTTCGATCGAAACGGCGTATCGCGAGCATTGCGCCCGCTTCGACCCGCGTGCGCTGCAGATATGAGCGCACGCCGGATCGCTTTCCTGACCGACACGGCTTCGCCCGAAGCGCGCCGCGCGGTCGAGGCGCTCGAAGGCGCCGGATTCGAAGTCCACTCGATTACGGCCGAACGTCCCGACGCCGCCGCGCGCTTGGTTCGTGAAGCGCTCCGGCCCGAGCGGGAACCGCGCATTCCCGCAGACGTTGGACTCCCCATGTCGCTCGCCGAGGCGCTCGCACCATTCGCCGAGCGCATGCGTAAGCTCAACCTGTCGTCAGCGTTCGTCGCGAGCCTGCTCGACCCGGGCACGACGCTCGAAGAGAGCGCGGTCGCGATGCGCTGGGCCGGCATGCCCAATAAGAACGAGCGCGGCCTGACGCGCGAGATCCTCGAGGCGCTGGCCGATGCGGGCTTCCTCAGCCGGATCACTCCAAGCGCGTACCGCGTGGAACGTCCGGCGGAGTGAGCTACCAGTAGACTTCGTCGGTTTTGTCGGTTGCGTCGTACTTTGCGAAAAGCTGCGGGTTGGCGGCGAAGAGATTGTTCAAGTCGGTGATGCGCGCGGAACTGTAGGGATGCGAACGCAGCCAGTACGAGCCGTTGTCGCCGTACGTCTTGATCATCGTGTGGAAGAACCAGATCAAACCGTGCGGGTTGAAGTCGTTCGTGCCGGCGATGATGCGCGCGCCCTCTTCGTCGGCGGCCGCCTCGATGTGACGCGACAAGTTCATATCCTGCGCCGTCTGCATTTGGCTCAGCGCGTACTGCGCGCCCAGGCCGCCGAGCGGGCCGAGGAATATCTGAGCGGGCAGGCTCAGGATGGTACCGATCGTATTCGACGTGTTTTCGTTGGCGATGCGTTTCGCCACGTGATGCAGGACCATGTGGCCGCTCTCGTGAGCGAGCACGCCCGCTAGCTCGTCACGGTTGGCGGCGAGCCGCAGCAGCGGCTCGTTGACGTAGATGTGCCCGCCGGGCACCGAGAAAGCGTTTGCCGATTCGCCTTTGACGATGTGAAACTGGATCGGATAAGGATAGCGATCCTTTACCGCCAGCGCGACGACGGAACCAACTTCGTTCAAATGCTCGTAATACGGTGAGTCGAACAGCAGGTCGCCGTCGTCCCGCATCTGATTGAAGACTTCGTGGCCGAGCGCGCCCTCGTCGAGCGCGAGAGCCGGCGCGACGCGCACGAGCTGCGAAACGCCGACGGCTCCGATCAAGCTTCGAACGAACGATTTGCGCTGCATTGGAAAGACCCCGAGGTTGCCGGCGGAAAAGACTCTTCAATGACCGCGCGTTCCCGCCTTTTCGCTGCGTTTTCTGGGACGCTGCTGGCAACGTGTTTCGGGCCGGCCCAGCCAAGCCAAGCGGCCGCCTCGCGCTTCACGCTGCCGCCGGCGCTCTTAGCCGGGTACACGCGGACTTTTCGCCTCGATACGGCGCTGAAGATCCACCTCTCCGTCGAGCTCGAACCGCGCGATCCGAAGCTCGACGCAACCGCGTTCGCGATGGAGGATCCGGCTTCGTCGACCCATCGGGTTTTCGTGAGCGCGGCGCAGTTTGCCGCACGCTACGGCCGGGACCCGAGCGAGATTGCGATCCTCGTGCAGTGGTTCTCGACGCACGGCGCCACGAACGTCTACGCCTCTTCCAACCGGCTCGTCGTCGGCGGCGACTTCACCGTTTCGCAAGCGGAGAAGGCGCTGCTGACGCGCTACGATCTCTGGCAGCAGGGCGGCCGGACGGTGGTCGCCCCCGTCGGTCCCGTTACGCTGCCGGTTTCGGGCGTGCGCGCGGTGCGCGGCGCGATCAAAGCCTTCACGCCGCGGCTCGCGCAAGTGGAAACGCCGAGTCCGCCGACGACCCTGCGCGGGCAGTGGTTCAGCGCGGCGCGCTTTCGCGCAGCCTACGACGCCATTCCGGACGGCGGTTCGGGGATGCGCATCGCGCTGATCGAGGATTCGTCCGACCGCATGCAGCTGTCCGACCTCAAGCAGTTTGCCCGCGGCGATCGAGAGACGCTCGCGCCGCTCGGCGAGACCCCGGACCGGCATGGCCCACCTGGAAGCCGCGCGTCGCCGGCCGAACCGCCCGCGCCGCTGCCGATGCTGCTCGACCCATCGGTCGTCAGTGAGAAATCGATCACCGCGCCTAGCGCCGAACAGGTCTGCGGTCGTGACGACAAAGGCCAGGAGCCGACGATGGACGTCGACGCGGCGCTGACGATGGCGCCGCGTGCCACGATCCAAGTGCGCTACGACGAGGTTTGTTTACGCGGCGGCGAAGGGACCCTCGAGTTGCAGCGCGCCCTCGACGACGACCCAAGTCCGGACGTCATCGTCTTTCCCTTCGCAGTCGCACCGCTGTACGATCGGCTCGAGGCGACCTTCGGCCCCACGCCGATCGTCTATCTTGAAGCAGCGCTGCGCGGCATCCCGATCGTCGTCCCCTCAGGCGACGACGGCGCGCTCGGGATTCGCGTGTTCGGCGCGAACCAACCGGCCGTCGTTTACCCGTGCGTCCTTTCGATGGTGATCTGCGCGGGCGGCACGTCGCTCGGCGAACGCCAAGGCCAATACGACGAAGGCCCCTGGAACGACGGCACGCACGCTTCCGGCGGCGGCATCTCGCTCGAGCCGCGCCCGCGTTGGCAAGAAGCCCCGATGGATTTCGCGCTGGCACACGACGTCGAAGACCGCATGGTCCCCGACCTCTCAGCCGATGCGGCGGGCCACCTCTACGTCTTCTGGCACGGCTATGGTGAAGGCGGCGTCGGTGGGACGAGCGAGTCGGCGGCCATCGTCGGCGCGCAACTCGCCGCGATCGATGCGCCGCTCCCGAAAGAAAAGCGGCTGCTCGCTGCAGGCGATCTCTACGCCCTCGCGCGCACCCATCCCGAAGCGTATCGCGACGTGACCGAAGCAAACGATCGCGGTTACGTCGACAACACGCTGCATCCGCGCAACCTCGCGCCGCCGCTCGGCTTCGTCGGCGTCGTCCCCTCGCCGCCCCCGACCATCAAGGGCTGCGTCAACGTGCGACCCAACGGCTGTGACGTCGCAAGCGGCTACGACCTCGTCACCGGTCTCGGTTCGCTCAAAGAGCGCGCGGCGCTCGCGGCGCTGCAAGGTCCGTAGACGAGCGGCGCCGCAAGCGGCCGACGAACATCGCGATGAAGAAACAGGCCGTTGCCAACAGCACGATCGTCGCGCCGCTGGCCGACTGCAAGTAGTACGAAGCGTAGAGGCCGACGACGGCGCAGCCCGCACCGATCGTCGCCGACAGGGCCAGCATGCTGGTGAAACGCCGCGTTAGTTGATAGGCGCTCGCGGCCGGGGTCACCAGGAGCGCCGCGACCAGCACGATGCCGACGGTTTCGAGCGAAATGATGATCGTCAGCGCCAGGAGCACGAGCAGCGCATAGGACACAAAGCCCGCGTTGATTCCGCTCGCCTGGGCTACGACCGGATCGAACGAGGTATAGAGTAACGGCCGGTAGAGCAGGATCAAACTGAGAACGACCAGCGCCGCAAGCGATACGATCAGAATCAGGTCGCCTTGCGACACGGCCAGGATGTTCCCGAACAAAAAACTCTGCAAGTCGACCGCGTAGTTTTTCAGGCGGCTCATGAGAAAGACGCCCAAGGCGAAGGCGCCGGTGAAGAGCACGCCGATGGCGGTATCGAGCGACACGTTTCCGCGCCGGTTGACGAAGCCGATCAAAAGCGCGGTGACGACCGCGACGATCGCCGCGCCCACATAGTAGTCGAGACCGCGCATGTACGCGACCACGACGCCCGCGAACGACGCGTGCGCGATTCCGTCCCCGATGAACGCGAGCTTGCGCAAGACGACGTAGACGCCGATCGTCGAGCAGAGCGTTCCGACGATCAACGCCGCGATGAAGGCGCGCTGCATGTATTCGAATTGAAACGGGGCGAGAATGAGGTCGCTCACCGCAGGTGGCCGTGCGTGTGCGTGTGTTCGCGAATGCCGGCATAGGCGCCCGAATCGAGCACGGTCTCGGGGTCCCCCTCGGCGAGCACTTTACGATCGACGACCATGAGCCGGTCGAACCAGTCGTTCGCGCGCTCGAGATCGTGCGTCGTCATTAGGACCGGCAAACCTTGTGCGACCAGCCCGCGCACGAGCTCGCGGAGCGCTTCTTCGGTGGCGGCGTCAACGCCCGTCGTCGGCTCGTCGAGGAGCAAGAGGCGCGGCTCTTGCGCGATCGCGCGCGCGACGAAGGCTCGCTGCTGCTGGCCGCCGGAGAGCTGCGAAATATGGCGGCCCCGCAGCTCCCACATGCGCAGCGCTTCCAAGGCGGCTTTGACCGCGGCGCGATCGTGCTTTGAAAAGCGCGCGAAAGGTCCCAGGCGCGGGAAGCGGCCCATCGCAACCACGTCGTAGACCGAAGCCGGAAACGACCAGTCGACCGCTTCCACTTGCGGAACGTATGCAATCGTTCCGGGCTCGAGCGAACGCGGAGCCGCGCCGAAGACTTCGAGTATTCCGCTCGCAGGGTCGACCAAACCGGCGACGGTCTTGAGCAAGGTCGACTTCCCGGATCCGTTCGGCCCCACGATGCCGAGCGCTTGACCCGTCTCGAGCGTGAGGTCGAGTTTCTCGAGCGCGACGACCGGGCCATAGCGCACGGTCAGTTCGCGAATCCGGACCGCGTCGCTCACGGTGTTCCGCCCAGCGCTTTCACGATGGTTTCGGTATCGTAACGCAACATGCTGTCGTAGTCGTGCACGCGCGGGTCGTTGCCGATCGAGTCGTCGTAGAGATCTTGGACGGTCTTGATTCCGGCGCTTTCGGCGAGCGCTTGCACGAGCTTGGGACTATACTCGGGTTCGGCGAAGACCGCCTTGACGTGATTCGCCCGCGCCAGTTGGATCAAGTCCGAGACGTACTTCGGGTTCGGCTCTTGGCCGGGCGAGAGTTCGATTACGCCGATGGTTTTGATGCCGAAGCGGTCGTTATAGTATTGCCAAGCGTTGTGGAAGACGATCATCGCGCGCGAGCTCGGCGGAATCGTCAGGATGCGCCCGCGGATGTAGCGTTCGAGCGTCACGAGCTTCCCGTCCTCGAGAGCCGCATTCCGCTCGTAGAACTCGCGGCCGGCCGGGTCGCGAGCCGCTAGCGCGTCGCGCATCTTGCGCACGTAGGCGCGCGCCAACTCCGGGTCCATCCAGAGATGCGGATTCGAATCGATGTGCGGCAAGCCGTCGCTGAGGACGACGATCCGCAGATTTGCATTCTTGGCGTTCTCGATCGTCCGAGCGAGCCAAGCCTCCAGTCCGAGGCCGTTCTCGAACAACACGTCGGCCGCGTGCAAGCGCTCGATGTCGCTCGGCGTGGGCTGATAGTCTTCGGGAGACGCGCCGACGGGCACGAGCGAGGTGACGCGCACGCGAGCGCCGCCGACGGCTTGCGCGAGCGAGACGAAGGTCGTGATCGTGGTCAGAACGTTGATCGGCGCCGCGGCCGCCGGCGCGGCGGTAGCGGCGGTCGCAGCATCGGCCGGCCCGCCAACGAGCGCAACAAGCAAGGCCACGGCGCTCAATTTGCGAGTCATTCCCATATTCCGAACTTGCGCGCCGCTCCGGGCCGTTCCCTGCATTTTGAAGCCGGAGAACATCCGCGACCGGCCATCGCGCGTTACTGCGATAGCGATAGATGTAGTCAACGTATTCAGCTTCGCAATTTGGTTTCGCAGGAAGCTATCTTTAAGCTCGTGAGGCGGCCATGACCTCGGTGCTCCGGTTTCTTCGCTTCTTCGTTTTCACCGGCGCGCTTTTCGGTACGTCAGCCCTTGCCGCGAGCCCGCACCCGCTCGGGAACTTCACTCTCAACCACCTTACGAAACTGCACGCGAGCGACAAAGCCATCGACGTGCGCTACGTCCTCGACATGGCCGAAATCCCAACGTATCAACTCATGCGCGAGCATTCGCCGAGCGGGCGCATGAGCGAGCCGGAGCTTTCCGCTTGGGCGAGCGCGCAGGCCGTCCAACTGGCGCCGCAATTGCGCCTTACGCTCGACGGCCGGCCGCTCGCGCTCGAACCGCTTGGGGCGCGCGCTCGCACGCGGCCGGGTGCCGGCGGGTTACCGATCCTCTACTTCCAAGCCGACTATCGCGCAACGTTCGCCGCGAGCAACGGGACGCACGCGTTGCGCTTCGAGGACGCGACCTACCCGGGACGTCTCGGTTGGAAAGACGCGATCGTTGCGCCGCCGCAGGCCGAACCGACGCACGAACTCCTGCGCTATCCGAACGCGTTGCTCGGATCGCCGCGCGATGTCACGTCGCTGAGCGCCACGCTGGGGCCGAGCGGAGTCGTCGCGGTCGCCGCGCCGCCATCGGCTCTGGCCGCGCCGGACAGCGCACCGTCGGCCGTGCGCTCGAACGAACTCTCCGATATGCTCGCGCGTGGGACCGGCGATCCCGGGATCGTCGCGCTGACCCTCCTCGTAGCGATTCTGCTCGGCGCGCTGCACGCGCTGGAGCCCGGCCACGGCAAGACGCTGCTGGCCGTTTCGCTCGTCGGCGCGCGCGCGACGGTGAAGCAGGCCGCGATCCTGGCTGCCGCTTTGACGGTCGCCCATACCGCCGGCGTCCTCGTTCTTGGGCTCGCGATCAATCTCTTCAAGAGCTACTTCGTTCCCGAAGCGATCTACCCGTGGATCACACTCCTCTCCGGCATCGCCATCGCGATCGTCGGCGCACGGGCCGTCGAGCGCCAAATCCGCCTGCGGCAACCGCTCGCCCACGTGCATGCCCACGCACACGACGGAACGCACGAACACGATCACACCCACGTCCACCACGTGCACGGTCACGCGAGCCACGACCACGTGCATGCGCACGATGACACGGCGCACGCGCGTTCGCACGCGATTCCCGGAACCGCGCCGCTCAAGTTCGGTGGCACGCTGCTGGCCGCGATGAGCGGCGGGGTCGCACCCTGTCCGGCCGCACTGGTCGTCCTGCTTGCGGCCGTCGCGCTGAATCAAGTCCTTTACGGACTCTTCGTCATCGTCGCGTTCAGCTTCGGATTGGCCGCCACGCTCACGGGCCTCGGCATCGCCGTCGTGCGCGGTGCGAGTTGGCTAAAGGACCGGCCCGCCTTCGAGCGCTTCGTGCACTACGGTCCCCTCGTTTCGGCGGTCGTCATCGCCGCGATCGGAGCAATCATGGTCGGTCAAGGTTTCGCGCAGCAAGGCCTCGGGGTTCCGCCGGTCGTGGTCAGTGCGATTACGGCGCTCGCGATCGCCGGCTTCGCGTTCTCGCATCCGTTCGGGCCGCGGCGTACGGCGGAGCTCGCATGATCGGTTTCGGCGCATTCGCGGTCTTCGCGCTGGGCCTGCGGCACGGAGCCGACCCCGATCACATCGCCGCCATCGACAACCTAACGCGCAACTCGTTCGAGAGGCGGCCGTTCTTGAGCCGCTTCGTCGGGACGCTCTTCGCCGGCGGCCACACGATCATGGTGCTCGCGATCGCCGCGCTCGTCGGGTACCTCGGCACGACCTTTGCGCCGCACGGCGCTCTGATCGAAGCTATCGGAACCTGGATCAGCATCGCCGTGCTGGTGCTCATCGCGTTCCTGAACTTGCGCCAGCTCAGGAGCGGCGATGGCCGCTTGGCCGGAGTGAAGACGCGTTTGATGCCGCGGCGGCTGCGCGAAGGCACGAGTCCCTGGCTCGCTCTGCCCGTCGGATTTCTCTTTGGGTTCGGCTTCGAAACTTCGAGCCAGATCGCGACGTATGCGCTCGCCTTCGGCGTCAACGGCGGCGTCGCCGGAGCGCTGATCGTCGGGGCGATGTTCTGTCTTGGCATGATCGTCACCGACACGCTCGACAGCGTGGTCGTGCACCGCCTCGTCTCCGACCGCTCGAGCCTACTGCCGGGGACGATACGCGTCTGGATCTGGTCGGTCACGCTCGTCGCACTGGCGGTCGCCGCGTACGAACTCGCGCAGGTCCTCGGCTGGCAATCGCCCGTCCCCGACATCGCCGTCAGCGGCGTCATCGTCGTCGCGCTCCTTGCCGTGTTCGTCTACGTCTTCGTGAAGACGCGTCGCACGGAAATCGCTCCGCCCAGCACCCAACTCGATACGCTCTCGTGAGGAGACAACACCCCATGGCACCCAGACGAATACTCGGCTCGTCGGCGGCACTCGTCGCAATCGCCGCCGCGGTCTTCCTTTACACCCTGCATCCTGCAAAAAGCTCGGATCACCAGGACACGTTCAACCTGGCGAACCGCTCGAACACGTCCGCCGACATCACCGACATGTACGCCTTCCCCTCCCCGGCCAACGCATCGAACGTCGTGCTCGTCATGAATACGACGCCGCTGATTTTGCCCGGTGCGGGAACGACCAAGTTCTTCGATCCTTCGGTCGTGTGGCAATTCAAATTCGTCCACGGCGCGGTCGGGACGTTCAGCGGAGAAGACGAGGTCCTTCAGATCTCCGTCAAGGGAACCGGCGCGGATCAGACCTTCACCCTGCACGGACCCGGTCACCCGAACGAAGTCGGCACGACCAACACGCTGCTGCCGGCGACCGGAACGTTCAAATACAATCAGACGAGCGGCACGACGCTCGGGAACGGCGTCATGGCCTTTGCGGGTCCGCGCGCCGACCCGTTCTTCTTCGACCTGCTTCAGTTCTTCTCGTTCCTCGGCGATCGCAATTATCACAACCATACGAGTCAGAGCGACCCGGGAACGGGCGATACGCTGACCGGCACGCCAACGTTCAACGGCTTTGCCGCGGGTACGATGTCGGGCACGGGAACCGGAGCTTACGCGTGCAGCACCGCAGCGCCTCAGAACGCGCTGACCCAACTCGCGCCGCCGGGCTTCAACGTCCTCTCGTTCGTGATCGAAGTTCCGCGTTCGCTGCTCACCAACGGTTATTCAAGTTCGATCGTCCATATGTGGGGCACTGCCAGCTCCGCGTCGGGAAGCTAGGAGTAACGGCACGATGACAAAGACCATTCTGCGCGCGCTGGCGCTCGCCGGCCTCGCGGCCTCGCTTTCCGCCTGCGGCGGCAGTGGATCTCCCGCCCAACCCACCATGCATACGAGTTACATTCAATTCGAACGCCTCGCGCGGCCCGCAGTCAAAGAGCTGTTCGAAACCTTTGTGAACCACCAGATGAGCAACGGCGTCGAGCCCTACAACGACCCGACGCTGCAAGGCTCGATCATCGCGTTCACCAATACGTTTCGCGCATCGACCTATGGCGCCGCTCTCGGCGGCGCGTCGGGCGGCACGGCCGGCGTCCTGTATCCCGACGAACTCGCCTTCGACGTCTCGCAGACGACGCCGGCCTCGTACCTCGGGATCGAAACCGGCGGGGCAACGAGCCCGACCGGAAGCAAGTTCGGCGGCCGCGCTCCGGCGGACGACGTCATCGACATCTCGCTCGGCGCCGTTTTCGGAAACACGCTCTCGGCGCTCGGCGTCGTGGCCGACGACCATCAAGAAAACAACTGCCTGACGACCGACAACGTCGCGCAAGCCACGAGTCAGGCGTCAGGCTCGACCTTCCCGTACCTCGCCTCACCGCACTAGATGAACCAGCGCCTGGCGACGCTCGGCGTAGCGGTCCCCGCGGCAATCGCGCTCGGCGCGATTGCCGCGTGGCCGTTCTTCGTGACGCGAAGCGTCGACGAAGCGCAAGCTTCATCGTTGCCTACGATGGCACCGGTCGTCGCTGACTACGAACGGCGCGACTGGGAGATTCACGTATGGGAGGGGGCCGCCGGACGCCACCATCACGGCGACATGCTGAGCCCGGCACGCCTCGCCGGCGAGTACCTACAGCGCTACCGCGAGCGTGGCGATATCGACGACGTGTTGCGGGCCGAACGCGCCGCGAAGATGTCGGTGCAAGCACAGGCTCACTATCTGCCCGGCGTGATGACGCTTTCCGCAACTTACCTTACACTGCACCGCTTCTACGACGCCCTCGACGGCGTCGCGACGGCCGAGCACGTCGATCCGGGCGACCCCGCGATCGAGATCCAAGAGGCCGGCCTCGACCTGGAAGTCGGCCGTTACGCGCGTGCCGAGCATCTGCTTGCGAAAGCATCCGGCGGAAAGACGGAGGACATCGCGCTCGAAACGGTTCGCTCGCGTTACCTCGAGGAAACCGGACATTTGACGGAAGCGCGCGCCTTGCTCCATCGCGCGAGCAGTTTACAAAACAGCGCCTTCGACGCGCCGGCGCAGACGCGCGCGTGGTTTTTCTTGCGCGAAGGCGAGATGGCGTTCGAAGCGGGCGACAACGACGCCGCGCTGGCCGACGAACGCGAGGCGCTAGCGGTCTTTCCGGTATACGCCGACGCTGGGCGCGACCTCGCGCGGTTCGAATGTGCGCTGCACGATTGGAAAGCGTGCCTCGACGCGGCACGGCGTTCGGCCGACCTCGTGCCCTACCCCGAGACGCTGGGATACGAGGCGGACGCACAACGCGCGCTGGGCGACAGCGCAGGCGCGGCGGAGACCGAAGACCTGATTCGAACGGTCGAACGAATCGGCAACACCCAGCACATCTCCGATCGGCTGCTGGCGGTCTACTACTCCGATCATGGAACGAACCTGGGGGACGCGTACCGAATCGCCAAGCGCGAACTGCGCGCGCGTGACGACATTTATACGGAAGACACGCTCGCTTGGGCCGCCGCTATGGACGGCCGCTGGAGCGAGGCACGCGCCGCCATCCGCAAGGCGCTCGTTTTTGACACCGAAGACGCTCGCTTGCAATACCATGCGGGCGTCATCGCGCTCCACTTCGGCGAGCGGGCCGAAGCCAAGCGCCGCTTCGAGCGCGCTCTCGCGCTGAATCCGCACTTCCACCCGGTCTACGCCGACGAGGCCCGCGCCGCGCTAGCGAGGCTTTGAGCCGGACTCGGCGTATTCCCACGGGTCATGAAAATCGTTCGTTCGCTCGGCGGCACGCTCGCGCTGGTCGCGCTCGTCGCAGTCGTGGTGCTGTACGGCCGGACGCCGGCCCGGAGCTTCGACATCCAGAACGCCCCGGCCACGGTGAAGAACCCGGGCGCCGATCTCACCGACATCTACATGTTCCCGAGCCCGACGAACGTGAACAACGTGGTGGTCGTCATGGACGTCTACCCGCTGATTCCGCCAGGCAAGGGCCTCAGCACGTTCTTTGCGCAGAGCGTCCTCTACACCATGAAGTTCGACAATCGCTATGCGGCGGAACCGATCAACTCGCGGCCGGTTGAAAACTTGGTCATTCAATTCTCGGTCAGCCCGCCGGCGAGTGGAACGCAGCAGATCTACGTCTACGGGCCCGGGTCCGCAAGCCGCGTCGGATCGACGACGACGCTGATCAACGGCGGCAACTACAGCGGAACCGGATACATCAACCGCCCCTTCTCCTCTGTCGGCGGCCTCTCGGTGTTTGGCGGGGCGCGGCAAGATCCGTTCTTCTTCGACTTGCAGCAGTTCTACAACATCTACCCCGACCGCAATCAGGGGAGCACGGCGCCGAGTTGTCTGCCGGCGCCGATCGGCACCGGAACGTGCCCGCAGGGCTTCAACAACCCGGGCGTCGACTATTTCGCCGACGACAACATCCTCTCGTTCGTGGTCGAGCTGCCGCGTTCGCTCTTGCAATCCGGCAGCAACGGTTCGCTCGTCGCGTACTGGGCAACGACGAGTTCGGAGAGCGGGAACTAGAATGCCGATGAAGCAAGCTCTTACGCTCGTTGCGGCCGCGGCACTTTCCCTCGGCGTCTTCAGCAGCTGCAGCAACAATCCGACCCTGAGCGGCTCGAGCACGACCGGTTCGAACTTGATTTTCTACCAGATCGCTATGGTCGGTAACGCGGGGACAAACGAGTACTTCGCACCGTGGGCAAACCACAACGCGAACAATCGCGCGACGCCCTCGAACAGCACGGTCGGCCAAGACGTAACGAACTTCATCACGGGGACCGCCGGCCGCAGCGCCGCGATCGCGAGCTACGCGGAGTCGGAGATGCTGATTCCCGACGTCCTCATCGCCGACTTCTCGCAAACCGGCGACGCGAGCTACCTCGGCGTCCAGTCGCAAGGCTTCATCAACGACTACTGCACCGGGACGCGCAACGGCTCGGGGAAATTCGGCGGACGAAGCCTGCTCGACGACGTCGTGACGACGACGCTGAGCATCGCCTACGGCAACCTCGTGCCGCAGGTTTCCGCTGCAAATGCCGCGATCGGATATCCGGTCACCGGGGCGACGCCGGTTCCCGACGACGGCAAAGAACAGAACGGGACGGGCGGCACCCCGCAACTCTCGACCGACAACGTCGGGTGCACCGGCAAGCATTTGAACTTCGGGCAGTTCCCCTACTTAGGGCCGCCCCTCTAACGCCGAAAGGGTCCGCTCCGGCGAAGCCGTACTAGCCAAAGTTCGCCGCCGACGGTATACTAGACGGCGCCCCTGGGGATGTAGCTCAGCTGGTAGAGCACTTGCTTCGCATGTAAGGGGTCAGCGGTTCGAGTCCGCTCATCTCCACCAAATAAGCTCGACGGCATCAAAAGGTCGTTGTTCCTGGGTTCTTAGGACCTTAGCGTCGCGATCACGATGACCCCTCTCGAAATGAAAGGGGTCATGTTTTATGCAAGGTAAGGGGTCAATTCCAGAGGCTGCTGGGCGCGAGTCGGCACCGCAACTGCACGAAGCCGTCACCCAGTTCCTACTGGATCGCCGCATCGCCGGATGCACCGACGCGACTGTAGCGGCTTACCGGTTTCAGCTCAATCCATTCGTCCAGTGGTGCGGATCCCGGGCTATCGACCTTGATGGGGTAACCGAGGGCGAGGTACGCTCCTTCCTAGCGGTTCGGCGAGGCGTGTCGAACGCGACGTTGTGGGCTGGACCCTCACCCCAAAAACTAGACCAGCGGGACTCGCGAAATTTCGGCAATAATCCGACCCACATCCGGAGGTTTTGCCGTGAGGAAACGCCACTCGCCCGAGCAGATCGCCCAGGCCCTGCGCCAGGCCGAAGCCGGCACGCCCGTCGCCGAGATCATCCGCAAACTCGGCGTCCACGAGAACACGTTCTACGCCTGGAAAAAGCGCTACGGCGGACTCGGCACACCCGAGATCCGCGAACTGCGCCAGTTGCGTGAAGAGAACAGCAGGCTCAAACGTCTGGTCGCCGATCTCTCACTCGATAAGACGATGCTGCAGGACATCATCTCAAAAAAACTCTGAAGCCGGCGCAGCAACGCAGCCGCGTCGGCTACCTCAAGAAGAGCTACGGCGTGAGCACTCGCCGAGCGTGCCAGGTGATCCAGTTCAGTCGAGCGAGTCAATACTATCGCGCAAAGAGCAGCCCGTTCAACGCCGCACTTCTCGAGCGGATCAAGTCGATTGCGGCCGTCCGCGTCCGCTACGGATATCGCCGCATTCACGTGTTTCTTCGGCGCGAAGGGTTCGCGGTCAATGCCAAGCGTGTCTACCGGCTCTACGCCCTGGAAGGCCTGCATTTACGGGCTCGGCTGCCCTATCGACGTCGAGCTGCGGTGGTTCGCCGGCAGCGAAGCGTCCCAACCAAAGCGAATCAAATCTGGGCGATGGATTTCATGCACGACCGGCTCGCCGATCATCGGAAGTTTCGGTTGCTGACGATCGTCGATCTCTTCACACGTGAATGCGTCGCGCTCGAGGCGGCGGCCGGCTTTAAGTCAGAAGACGTCGTTCGGGTTCTCAACCGTGTTTGTTTCGAGCGCGACATCCCAACATCCATCCGTTGCGACAACGGCAGCGAGTTCGTTGCCGAGGCTTTGGATAAATGGGCGTTTTGGAATCGCGTCGAGCTTGACTTCTCTCGTCCCGGCAAGCCCGTCGACAATGCATTCTGCGAATCGTTCAACGGCCGCGTCCGCGCGGAATTTCTCAACCCGTCGTACTTTGAAACCCTTAATCAGGTTCGTCGCGCTGCAGGGATCTGGCGACACGACTACAACGAAATTCGCCCGCACTCAACGTTGGGTAATCGAACCCCGAGAGAGTTCGCTCAAGCGGCTCTCGACCGCCTTGTCAGCTGAGATTTTTACAGTTCGACTCGGTCTAGAAAGCGGTTGCGGGTCCTGAGCTGAGATCACACTCTCCGCTGGCCTAGCGAATGGGGCACTTCCAAGAGCCGCAGAGCCTCGAAAAATCACACTCTCCGCTGGCCTAGCGTATGGGGCACTTCCACTCGCGACCAAAGCCGATTTTCTAGCGATCGCCCTGGTCTACGAATCGGGTGAGGCTCAGCGCCGCGTGATGTCCAATCAAGAACTCTCCACTGAAGCGGGTCAACTCCAAACACGTACTGGCAAGGGCCGGTCAATATCTCCATCCCATTGACGGAAGGAGACGCTCCGAATCGCGCCTTGCCCCTTCCGCAAACCGGTTGGACGACGTTGGATCATCTGCAATTCCAAGACTTTGTTCTCTACCAGGCCGCAACGCGAGGGAAATGGGTGTCGATTGGTACCGCGCAGTGGTCCTTCACGGTGAGCGGGCAGGTCCTTTATGTGCACACGGGACCTGGAAACACGTACCATAATGAGTGGCGGTACGTATCTGGAAGCTCCTCACCCACTGCGGGTCAAACTTCGCCAGGCGCTCCTTCCGCTGCCCAGCCTGCGGCGATAAATTCCCTTCCAGACGGATACAGTTCTCTCACGAACGATCCATGTACTTAGCGGCGTAGATTCCAGACGGAGTGAGCTTTATGAGTCGGGACCAGACGTTACAATCATCTCGCAAACCGCGCGTTTTCAGGGCGTGTGCGGTTCTTGGTGCTCTTACGATCTTAGTCGGACATCCTTCCTCCGCTGCCCAGAATGCGGCACCTGTTAACGGTGTGGTCATTACTCTTTCCGCAACTAAAGCGACATTCGGACCGACCGATCCGATTCTTCTGACGCTATTAGTGTCGAATCAAGGTTCGACAACCATCAGTGTCGGCGATGTTTGTATAGAGTCTGTTGATACGAAGTTCGTAGCGACGACGGCAGCGGGTCTGCCCCTTACGGGACATCGCCCTCCTCCAATTTGTGCTCACTCGGGCTTGCCTCGAGTTCCGCCCAATAATGTGCTTCCTCCGGGGGCGGCGTTTTCTAACACATTCGATCTAAGAAAAAGCTACAGCTCGTTGCCGTCTGGCACAATAAATGTTCAGGCTCTACGACCGGTAGGATACGATGCTTCCAACAACTTGATTTATGCTAAGTCGAACGTTATACAAATAATGGTTAGCTCGTAGAAGAGCGAGCGTCTAGGGTGGGGCCTTAGTCGTCATACTCGGCTGATCGTTCATCGGTATTCAAGCGCTCCGATCTACGCGGGGTGCTTTTTCATGTGGTGTCCTACAGAATCACCTTGACGCCCGCGCGTCGAACCTAACAAGCAATGGATAAGCGCAGGCTAGTCATCACCGCGAGCGGGTTGGTGCTCGTGACCGAAATGATAATCTCCGGGAACGCGGACGATCCGCAACAGTTCGCCTCCGCCAAGCCGCCGGTCGGCATTGTAAACATTGCACCGAGTGGTGTAACATCCGAAGGCTTCAATTGGGCACACGATCTGCCGGAAGGTGTGTCGCTCCGATTCGAGCGCGGCTACGATCCGGTCAAGGGCCCGGTAACGCCGCTTCGCGTCATTCAAGGCGGCCGCGATACCACAAATTTCGTTCCGAGCATCCCGGCTAATCCCGACCCGGCCGGTCACCCTTGGTACGGTGGTTCTGACGATCCGGACGGCTAACACTTCATCTGAGAAAATGGAGGCCGCGTGCAATACGAATACCAGTCATACCTAATAGCCGACCAGATGCCAGATTTACCCCCCATGCCTGTTTTCAGGCGTACCCCCCCACCCCCGACTCCATCTCATTCTGACGGCCTCTCTAAACGAGTCGCCAAGCAGCCTTGTGTTTGAGCGGGAATTCGACGCTGGTACCTTTGGCAGCTCGAAAAATGCGCCAACGTCGCGCACCAAACTGTCTCAAATCGAGTCGCCCAACAGCTTTGCTGTCGAGCTTAAATTGATCCAATTGAACGCAGAGTTTCGAAAAGTGAGCAAAAGCTCTATAGGCGAGCCTCTTGACAGCAAGCTCTCAGTTCGTCGCGTAGTCAGTTTGAGCTTGCAAAGGTCTTGCACCCGGCCCGTTTGATCGGTCAATGCCGCTTACGCGCCCAAGGGAAGCATTGCGCTGCGCCGCCGCCACTGGTAAACTTGAGAGGTAAGGGGTCACGTCAGCGTGCCGTCGCGCTTTCGGCCGAGAAAGTCCTTGCTACGCAGGTCTCTCCCCTGGGGATGTAGCTCAGCTGGTAGAGCACTTGCTTCGCATGTAAGGGGTCAGGAGTTCGAGTCTCCTCATCTCCACCAGTATCCGACCCGCACTGCTGTCGGCTCTGCGGGTTTTCTCCTTCCATAAGCCTTCATCGATGCGGCCGAGAGCGACATCGCGAGTTTAAGTGCCACCTATCTTGCAGATTTCGGAATCTTGCCGTCTCGACGTCCAAGCAGAAAGTGAAGCGCTGGATAGATGAAAAAATATACCGCCGCGCTTGAAAAGCCGAAAAGCGCCCACGCGTGTTCTCTCTTTATGTCAAATGGTGTAGCGACACGGCTCTTTCCATGTACGGGGAAGTACTGACTCCCATGGATCTCACCCTGAGTTGCGAAGTAAATCAGCATTGAACCGACACCAATCGCCAAGTAGGCAAGAGAAGCCCAAACGAGATACCTGGACCATGGCGGGAGACCCGCGAGGACCTTTTCTTCGTCGAGAGATCTCCATGGCCACATGCCAGAGAAGCGGTAGAAACCGGCAAACTGAAGCGCCCCATTGACCACGAAGATGAGGGGCCAGATCACAAGTAGCGCGTTGAGGGCATCGACACCGGCTAAGGTACAGATGTTTACCAACACGGACGCGGATAGCCCCAAGAACCCCACAAAGTAGAGGAACCGCATCCGTTGGAATTTACGGTCCTCGAAAAAATCACCGCTTTCGAAAGGTGAATCCGCCGAAACTAAGCGACTGGCTTAGATAATGCCGTGCGAGCGCGAGGGTCGCGCCTCTTAACTCCGCGTATCCAACGGGCCGGAAGCGCGTCGGCGCGACGCAGTCGTTGGGCTGCATTGCGCCGAGGCGTTCACGTTGGAAACCTAGCGCGTTGCGGCGGCGGCTTCCTCGATGACCTTCACGACGACGTCGGGATGCGAGATGAGCGCGGTGTGGCCGGCCGCGACGCGCGTGATCTTCGACTTGGCGCGCTCGTACATGAACTGTTGTTCCGCCGGCGGGATCACGAGGTCGGTTTCCGAGAGCACCGCCCAGGACGGGATGCTCTTCCAGGCTGGTGCGGGTGCCTTCTCGCCGAGCGCGCTGGCGGCCAGCGGACGCTGCGTCGCCGCTAGGACGACTGACCGCGATTCAGGCAGCCCGGACGCGAACACCGCCGCGAAGGCTTGCGGATTGATGTAGAGATCCGCATCTCCGCCGCTCGCCGTGGCGAACGGCACCTGTGTCAGGACACTCGGGGTCAGCTGGCTTGTCGGGAACTTCGCACCCAGCCCGCCTACTGACTCGCCTTCGTCGAGTACGTAAGCGGAGACGAAGACGAGCGCCTTGACCTGCGCCATTCCGCGCGCGGCAGTGTCGATCACGGGGCCAGCGTACGAGTGGCCTACGAGGACGATCGGGCCCTTGATGGTAGCGAGCAATGCGGCGATAGAGTTGCCATCGCTTTGGATGCCGCGGAGCGCGTTCGGTGGCGCGATCACGCGGTAGCCGTCCTTCTGGAGGAGCGAAACTTCGTCGTTCCAGCTCGACGCGTCGGCGAAAGCGCCGTGCACGAGCACGATCGTGGGTTTCGTCGCCGCGCCGGCGACGGTTTCGGCGCTGGCTGAAGCGACGTTTGCGCCTGCGGCGGCACTCGCAAAGGACGCTGCGAAGAGAAGCTTGATGGCGTTAACGAGAGGGTTTGCCATGCTGGGGACCTTTCTGCATGCGTGCATGCGTAAGTTCGAGGGAGCCTAGGAAAATGAATGTGAGCAGCGCGCTCCAAAGTGCTTGAGACGCGACGCGACTTTAAGAGAGTTCTTGCAGTTCCGGAATGGCGAGCTGAAAAAGTGCCCACCGCTCTTCACGGGTCGCGCCGAGCGCGCGTGCCAGGCGGCCGAGCATCGAGATCGACGGCTGAACGGGTTCTCCCCGTTCGAGCATGGCATACCAGCCGCGGCTGACGCCAACGGCTTCGGCCAGCTCCTCTTGGGAAACCGATCTTCCGCGCCGGCAACTCAAGCGCTCATGTTCGCCGAGGGTCGCCGTCGCCGGATCGACCCGGCGGCGCAACCCTTTGAGAAGCGTCCGGAGGTGGTCTCGAGATTGCAACGGTGCTGCGGTCATCGTCACGGTTCTCCTCGGCAGGTCAGCGATGTGCACCGCGATGCTAGCACCCGGCGAGCGCCCCCCCCAGCGACAACCCATACAGCCGTCCACACAGTTCGAGAAAGCCCAGGGCACGGCGCGATTTGCACACTTCGGGTTGCTAGACGCGTGCCAGGGCGCTCGTTAGCGTACGTCGGGAAAGCACAACCGCACGTTTCCGAGCGAAAGGAACATACGATGAGCATCAACCGCCGCAATTTTTTCCAGGCCACCGCGGCCGCGGCAATGCCGCTCGCCGTCTTTGGATTTCCAATGTCCGCGCAGGCCGGAACGCAGGTTGCACAAGCTGCGGGCAAGGACTCGATTCGCCCTTTCAAGGTGAACGTTCCGGATGCCGATCTCGCCGAACTTCACCGTCGCATCAACGCGACTCGGTGGCCCGATCGCGAGACGGTATCGAACGACTCGCAGGGCGTCCCGCTCGCGACGATGCAGGCGCTTGCCGCTTACTGGGCCGGCGGCTACGACTGGCGCAAGTGCGAAGCGAAACTTAACGCCCTGCCGCAATTCCTCACGGAAATCGACGGTTTAGAGATCCACTTCATTCACGTGCGCTCGAAGCACGAGAACGCGCTGCCGGTCATCGTTACGCACGGCTGGCCCGGCTCGATTCTCGAACAGCTAAAGCTCATCGGGCCGCTAACCGATCCCACCGCGCACGGCGGAACGGCAGCCGACGCGTTTGACGTGGTGATTCCCTCGATCCCCGGATACGGCTTTTCCGGAAGACCCACGGTCACCGGTTGGGACCCCGAGCACATCGCCCGCGCGTGGGTCGTGCTGATGAAACGTCTGGGATACACGCGCTTCGTCGCGCAGGGCGGCGACTGGGGTGGCCATATTTCGAACGTCATGGCCGAGCAGGCGCCACCGGAGCTGCTGGGCATCCACACGAACTTTCCCGAAACGATTCCCTCGGAAGTCGGAAAGGTGCTGCAGTGCGGGGGGCCACCGCCGGCGGATCTTACCGCGGACGAGCGGTCGGCGTACTTGCAACTCGTTGCCTTGCGCAGCAAGAATCTCGCATACGCCGTCTACCTGGCAACGCGTCCGCAGACTCTCTATGGCTTTTCGGATTCTCCGATCGCCCTCGCGAGCTTTCTGCTCGACCACAGCGATGCGTACAACCAGCCGGCGTCGACGTTCGTATCGGCCTTGGCCGGCCAAACCGTCGATGGACATACAGCCGGCAGCCTAACGCGCGACGATTTGCTCGACAACATCACGCTTTTCTGGTTAACGAACACCGGGATTTCTTCCGGCCGTCTGTTTTGGGAGAGTAAAGCGCGTCTCTTGAGCGCGGTGAACGTTTCGATCCCGGCCGCCGTCACGGTCTTTCCCGGGGAAATCTATTCGGCTCCACGGAGCTGGACCGAACGCGCCTATCACAAGCTCGTCTACTACAATCGCGCGCCCATCGGCGGACACTTCGCCGCCTGGTCGGAGCCTCAACTTTTTGCGGAGGAACTGCGCGCCGGCTTTCGTCCGATGCGGGCGTAAAGGAGGTTACTTTCCATGGAGTTCAAGCTCGAAGTCGTCATGCTCCCCGTCTCCGACATCGATCGCGCGAAACAATTCTACCAGCGGCTCGGATGGCGGCTCGACGTCGACTTCGCCTCACCTGACGGCGACCTTCGCGTCGTCCAATTCACGCCGCCCGGCTCGGCCTGTTCGATTGCCTTCGGTAAGAACGTTACCACGGCCGTACCGGGTTCTGTACAGAATTTAGAACTGGTCGTCGGCGATATTGCGGCCGCGCGTGCGGAGATCGTCGCACGTGGCATCGACGTCGGCGAGGTTTATCACGAGGCCAAACGCGTGCACCGCGCGTCGCCCGACGGGCGAGTCTCCGGCCTTGACCCCGAGCGCCGCAGCTACCTTTCGTTTGCAGACTTCAAAGATCCCGACGGAAACAGCTGGCTGCTCCAAGAGATTACCGAGCATCTTCCCGGACGCTAAAGGAGCACGCTCGTGAATATTCGCCCTTTTCAAATCACCGTTTCGGAAGCCGAACTCGTTGCGCTGCGCGACCGCATCAAAGCGACGAGATGGCCCGACCGGGAAACTGTCGCGGACCGCTCGCAAGGGGTGCCCCTCGCCTTAATCGCGGGGCTGGCACGGTATTGGGCGAGTGAGTACGATTGGCGCGCTTGCGAAAAGCGGCTGAACGCGCTGCCGCAATTCGTTACCGAAATCGACGGCATCGACATCCATTTCATCCACGTGAAATCAAAGCATACGGACGCGCTGCCGCTGGTGATGACGCACGGGTGGCCCGGCTCGATCCTGGAATTTATGCAGGCGATCGGCCCGCTCACCGACCCGACCGCGTACGGAGCAAGTGCTGGAGACGCGTTTCATGTCGTAATTCCGTCGATGCCGGGATACGGATTTTCCGGAAAGCCGGCCGAGCCCGGCTGGAACACCGATCGCATCGCGCGCGCCTGGGTCGCGCTGATGCAAGGTCTGGGATACGAACGCTTCGTTGCGCAAGGCGGCGATTGGGGTGCCGGCGTCTCGGAGGTCATGGCGAAGCAGGCGCCTCCCGGGCTCCTCGGGATCCACGTCAACTTGCCCGCGAGCATACCGCCCGACGTAGCGAAGTCATTGCAGTGCGGCGCGCCGGCACCGTCGGACCTTTCGGCCGAAGAGCGAGCGGCATACGAACAGCTGACCGTACTTTACGCCAAGAAGCGCGCTTACGCGCTGATGATGGGAACGCGGCCACAGACGCTCTACGGTTTGGCGGATTCGCCCGTGGGCCTCGCGAGTTGGCTCATCGATCACGGCGACGGATACGATCAACCCGCATCCCCCTTCGTGTCGGCCATCCTGGGCCGCACGATCGACGGGCATCCGGCCGGCGCGCTCACGCGTGACGCCCTGCTCGACGACATCACGCTCTATTGGCTAACAAATACCGGCGTTTCTTCCGGGCGTCTCTATTGGGAAACCAAGACCAGTCTTTACAACGCGGCGGACATCGCCCTTCCGTCAGCCGTGAGCGTCTTCCCGGGCGAGAATTATCAAGCGCCGCGCAGTTGGTGCGAACGTTCGTATCGCAATCTGATCTACTATAACCGCGTCGAACGCGGCGGTCACTTCGCCGCTTGGGAGCAGCCGCAGCTATTTGCGGAAGAGGTCCGCGCCGGTTTGCGGAGCCTGCGCGCGCAGCCGACATAAGGAGGCGGGACGCCCATGCTCGCCGATAGCAGCATCACCACGCCAACGCAGTTCGTTAGTACGCCGCTCGAGACGTATGTGTATCGTCGTTTCGGTGCCGGGCCGGGACTGCCGCTGCTCTGTCTTCAGCACTTCACCGGGACATTGGACAATTGGGATCCTGCGGTCGTCGACGCGCTCGCGTCCGAACGCGAAGTGGTGCTCTTCGAGAGCGCCGGCATAGGACGATCGACCGGTACCGTTCCGTCCACGATTCCGGAAATGGCGCGGCACGCTTTGGCCTTCGTCGCGGCGCTCGGCTACACTCGGCTCGATCTCCTCGGATTTTCTCTCGGAGGGATGATCGCGCAACAAATGGTCGCCGAGCAGCCGGAGCTCGTCCGCAAAATCATCCTTGCCGGAACCGCACCCGAGGGAGGCGAGGACATCATGCACCTGGACACTCCGGAGATAAGATCCATTTTTTCCACCTTCACCGGGTACGACCGGCTGGCGCGCCTCTTCTTTACGCAAAGCGAAATTGGGTTGGCGGCGGCCAAAGCGTTCGTTCAACGAATTCAAGAGCGACTGAGCGATCGCGAGCCCTTGGCGGGCCCGAACGTTGCGCCGGCCCAGATCGCGGCGTTTCGCGCCTGGGAACGCTACGAGGGAGAGCGCTTTGAGAAGCTGCGATGGATCTCGCAGCCGTGCTTGGTCGTAAGCGGCGTACGCGACATTATGATCCCCGTAAAAAACTCATACATGCTGGCCGAGCACCTCCCGATGGCTACCCTCATCGTGTATCCCGACGCCGGCCACGGGGCTCTGTTCCAGTACAGCCGGTCGTTTGTGACACAGGCGCGGCTTTTTTTAAACGCGGATCTGACGTAAAGCCTCCGCGACTGCCCCGCCGGTAGGGCGGGGCTTCAAGGGCGGCCAACCGAGGCCGTGTGCACGACGATGCCTCCGCGTTCGGGGATCTCCTGCGCGAGTTCCGCGTTCGAGCCGGTCTGTCGCAAAGCGACCTTGCCGAGAAAGCTAACGTCAGTGAAGCGGCGATCGGCGCGCTGGAGCGCGGCGTTCGAAAGGCTCCGTACCGCAGCACGGTCGCACTGCTAGCGAAAGCGCTCGATCTCGACCCGCAGGAGCGCGCTTCGTTCGAAGCCGCGCGTACGGCCGCGCGCGGTAAATCGGCCGCCAACGTCACACACAACGTCGAGGCAGCGCGCTCGTCGTTCGTGGGTCGCGAAGCGGATGTCGACCGCGTTCTTAAGTTGCTTCGCCGTTCGCGATTGGTTTCCGTAACGGGTTCCGGTGGAGTGGGCAAGACACGTGTCGCGCTCGAAGCGGCCCGGCAAGTTTTTGGCGATCCATTTCCCGAAGTCTGGTTCGTCGATCTGGGGCCGGTCATCGACGGAGATTTCATCGCCGCAAAAATTGCGAACAGCGTACGGCCGCCCATCGGCGACCGTGCCGACACGGTTTCTGAGCTCGCATCGGCGTTGGCGAAGCGGCACATGCTCTTGATTCTCGACAACTGCGAGCACATCGTTGCCCAGGCAGCCGTCGCGGCAGACGTGATCTTGGAGGGATGCCCTCGCATCTCGATCCTCGCGACGAGTCGCGAACGGCTCGACGTCGCAGGTGAGTTCGTTTATCGCTTGCCGTCGCTTTTGCTCGAACCGGCGATCGAGCTCTTTTCGCAGCGCGCCCGGGTAGCCGATCCGCGGTTTTCCGTCGATGCGAAGAGCTTACCGGCCGTGACGGACATAGCGCGGCGCCTCGGCGGAATTCCTCTCGCACTCGAACTGACGGCCGCACAAGTGCCGCAGCTCGGACTCGAGGCGCTGCGAGAGGACCTTCACGAGCGCTTGAGCGTTGCATCGGGTCGACCCGATCTCCCGGCGCGACAGCAGACGGTGATGGCGACGATCGAGTGGAGCTACGATCTGTTGACTTCGAAGGAGCGCGCGCTCCTGTGCGAGGCTGCCGTTTTCGCCGGTGGGTTTAGCCTCGCCGGCGCCGAGGCGGTCTGCGGGGGTGTGGGGCCGGATCGATCGCACGTCCTCCCGCTGTTGTCCTCGCTGACGAACAAATCGCTGCTCAACGTTCTCAGCGACGGAGACCGCGTGCGTTACGGACTCTTCGATTCCGTACGGTCATTTGGTTTGGAGCGGCTCCGCGGAGCCGGAACGTACGATTCGGCATCCCGGCGCCACGCGCGGTGGTTTGCCGCAATCGCGGACGACGTGCAGAACACGGTTTTGATGCTTCTGCCGGAGCGATCCGTCGAACTCGTACCTGATTTTGACGACATCCGCGCCGCGGTGGCATGGTGTCTGAACTCTTCCGAGCGCGACGACCTCGCCCTCGCGGGCCGCATTCTCTGCGGCCTCTTTGGTCTCTGGGATTTCATGGGCCGGCGGCGCGAGCATCGGCATTGGATCGAAACCACGCTCGAACGCATCGACCAGGAGCGCCATCCGCTTGTATCGGCCTATCTGTTCCGAGCTTTCATTACCCGCACGCAAGCCGAGTTCGTCGCCCTCGAGGCGATCGACCGCGCCGTCCTTCTGGGCGAAAAATCGGGCGATCAGATCGCGCTCGCGGAAGTGTTCAATGTCGTGGCCCAGGCGCAAGCAACGCACGGCCTTTTGACCGAGGCGGAATTTTCGGTGACACGTGCCCACGAACTGCTCGTCGCCAACGGGATGGAACGCTCGACTTCTTACTGCGGCAATCTCCTATCGCGATCGTTCATTCGCTTCATGCAAGGAAGGCTGAATGACGCGCGAGCCTATCTTGCGACCGCCGAAGCGACGGCCCTCGCGCTCGGACACGAGTATGTGGTCGTGCGGAACTACTACATTCGTCGAGCCGAGATCGAGTACGTGGCGGGAGATAAACAGGCGGCATTGCACCACGTCCAGCGGATGATCGACAGCGAATTCGGCAGCGATCCAGCCGTCGCGGTTAACGCGCTTCCGCGAATTGTGGTTTTACAATTGTTGTTGGGACGCGTCGAGAGCGCTATTCCGCCGCTGCGCGAGCTGTTGGGCTTGCTGCGCGACGGGTATGGGAACTTCACCTACATCGAAATGGAATATGCGGCACTAGCGCTGGCACTGCTGGGAAACTCAGCGGCAGCCGCAAAATTGTTCGGCGCGCTTCGCTTCCGAGAGATCCGGCTCGGCTTTCGGCGTTTGCCGATGCGCACCGATGCGTGGGATCTCCTTTGCTCGACGCTGCGGGGACAACTCGGCGACGAGGCGATGGACCGTTTAGGCGCGGCCGGCGACGCCCTCGAACCCGACGAACTCATTGAGGCAGCCCTTGCGGCGCTTGGATCCTAAGCACGCTCGGCGCCGAAAAAATGAACACTATTGCTCGCCTGACTGCGCTCTAACCCGGTGCTACCATTGCGACAGCAAGGTATCACTGACAGCGTCCGGCTCGGCGCCGGATGCGGAGGAGGCACGAAATGTATTTGGGACGCCCCTATTACCCGAAGTGGCTGGACAACTTGGCCGACGACGTCACCGGAGAGGGCGCGGCGATGCAAGGCATCGCGCATGGCGCGCAAGCCGTTCGCGCGATCGTAGTGGCCGCCCGCGAGGAGTACAAGCACCAGGAGTTTAGCTTCACCGGTGACTACGGCGAAAACGGCTTCATTGAAGAGTACACCTGTGAGATTCGCGGCGAGCCCACGCGCGTCGTCGTCACGGTGGCCCGGAACGCCGCCGGGAAAACCCAACATCTCGTGGTGAATCACAGGCCGCGCAGCTCCGTGTTGCTCTTCGCTCGGCTCATGGGACAGCAGTTCGCCGGGACGCCCCTTGCAGAACTGTTCATCACCGACGAGGCTACAGCCGGCGTTCCCACGACCGCGGCGGCATCGGCCTAGTCCTACGCCCACGCTCGGCGCCCACGAGAATGTGGCGGAAGCGCAGTGAACTAGGAACATTTCTTCGCTTTGAAGGCGAGGCATCTCGGAGATCACACGAAAGGGAGCCTCGTACGGTTGGTACAGAGAGAGCTACTTATGTTCGGAGTAATTCGCGAATACAAGATTCAATCTGGCAAAGCGGACGAACTCGTCAAGCGCGTCCGCGCCGAATTCGTCCCTACGATCGAAAAAGCGCCCGGCTTCGTTGGATACACGCTCGCACAAATCGGTGCGGACGGCATCCTAACCGTAAGCACGTTCGAGAACCACAAACAAGCCGAAGAATCAGTCGGAACGGCAGCTGGTTGGGTAAAAGAGCACGTCGCGTCCTTCGTGACCGGACCCCCGCGCGTGACGATGGGAGAACTCGTCCTCCGCCACGTCGTGGAGAACGCGCAACCAGGGTACGGCGTCATGCGACGAATCGAAGGCAAGCCCGCGGAAGTCGAAGAGACCACAAAGCAGGTGCGCGAAGGCCTGCTACCGCTGTTGAGCGCCATGCCCGGCTTCGCATACTACGCGCTGCTTCGTGAAGCCGCTCCCGGTCGCGGAGCGGCGCTTTCGGCATTTGCGGATCGTGCGACCGCGGAAGCCGCAAATCAGCGAGCACTCGCTTGGGTCAAAGAACACCTCAGCGATTCGCTTACGAAGCCGATCGAAGTCGTCGCCGGCGACATAAAAATCCGTCATTTGAAGGCGACGGCAGCGGCGCACTAAGTCTGCGTTTCGAAAAAGGACGCAGAACTCGCAGAGCGCCGGCGGTTTTCCGCCGGTGCTCTTGCATGCCTAGTCCGCTCGTCCCCACCAGCGTGCCCTCATGGGTTCACGGTCCGGAACTCGCCGGAGAGGTCTTGACTCCGCCCGGCGTCTTCGTGCTAGCATAGTGGGAGTGAAAACCAAACTCACTTAAAGAGTAGGAATCGTATGAGCGAGCAGAACCCAACCCTCACCGCGCAAGAAAATGGCGCGTGCCCGGTCATGCACGGCACACCGCGAGGCACGCACATGGACGCCGGGGTGCTGAGCAATCGAGACTGGTGGCCGAACCAGCTGAACCTGAAGGTTCTGCACCAGCACCCTCCCTCGGGTAACCCGATGGGCGAGGCGTTCGACTACGCGGAGGAATTTAAAAAACTCGACCTAGAGGCCGTGAGAAAGGACCTCTACGCGTTGATGACCGTGTCGCAAGACTGGTGGCCCGCCGACTACGGTCACTACGGGCCGCTCTTCATTCGCATGGCGTGGCACAGCGCCGGTACCTACCGCATCGGTGACGGGCGCGGCGGCGCGGGCAACGGCACGCAACGCTTCGCGCCGCTCAATAGCTGGCCCGACAATGCAAACCTCGATAAAGCGCGCCGGCTGCTCTGGCCGATCAAACAGAAGTACGGGAATAAAATTTCGTGGGCCGACCTGATGGTCTTGGCCGGCAATTGCGCTCTCGATTCGATGGGTTTTAAGACCTTCGGCTTCGGCGGCGGGCGCGTCGACGTTTGGGAACCCGAAGAAGAAATTTACTGGGGCGTCGAGGATACGTGGCTCGGCAACAAGCGCTACTCGGGCGAGCGCGATCTCGAGCATCCGCTCGCGGCCGTTCAGATGGGCTTGATCTACGTGAATCCGGAAGGACCGGATGGCAACCCGGATCCGATCGCTTCGGCTCACGACATTCGCGAGACGTTCGCGCGGATGGCGATGAACGATGAAGAGACCGTGGCGCTGATTGCCGGAGGTCACACCTTCGGCAAAGTGCACGGTGCCGCCGATCCCAAACAATATGTCGGACCCGAACCCGAAGGCGCTAGCATTGAAGAGCAGGGCCTCGGCTGGAAAAACAGTTTTGGCAACGGCAACGGCGATGCGACGATCACCAGCGGACTCGAAGGTGCGTGGACGACGAGCCCGGCGAAGTGGGACAACAACTACTTCGAAAACCTGTTTAAGTACGAGTGGGTGTTGACGAAGAGTCCGGCCGGTGCGAACCAGTGGACTCCCAAGGACCCCTCGGCGAACGGCACCGTCCCGGATGCGCACGATGCATCCAAGAAGCACGCGCCGATGATGCTCACGACGGACCTCGCGCTGCGCCTGGATCCGGTCTACGGGCCGATCTCAAAGCGCTTCTACGAGAATCCGGCTGAGTTCGCGGATGCCTTCGCGAGAGCGTGGTACAAGCTCACGCATCGCGACATGGGCCCGCGCTCGCGCTATCTCGGCCCGCTCGTGCCGACGGAAGAGCTGCTCTGGCAAGACCCCGTTCCCGAGGTTACGCAGCCGCAGATCGACGCCGCCGACATCAGCGCTCTTAAGGGTAAGATTCTTGCGGCGGGGCTCTCGGTCGCACAACTCGTCTCGACTGCGTGGGCTTCGGCCTCGACGTTCCGCGGCTCCGACAAGCGCGGCGGCGCCAACGGCGCGCGGGTTCGGCTCGCTCCACAAAAGGATTGGGAAGTCAATCAGCCGGCCGATTTGGCGAAGGTCCTCGCGGCGCTTGACAAGATTCGCACGGAGTTCAACGGCGCGCAGTCCGGCGGCAAGCAGGTTTCGCTCGCCGATTTGATCGTGCTGGGCGGCTGCGCGGCGGTCGAGCAAGCGGCGAAGAACGCCGGACAGAACGTGCAAGTTCCCTTCACCCCGGGCCGCGCGGATGCGTCGCAGGAGCAAACCGACGTCGAGTCCTTCGCCGTTCTCGAACCGCGGGCCGACGCGTTTCGCAACTACATCAAACCCGGCGTTACCGTCTGGCCGGAAGAGATGATGGTCGATCGCGCCCAGCTCTTGACGTTAAGCGCCCCTGAGATGACCGTTCTCCTGGGCGGGATGCGCGTGCTGAATGCCAACACCGGACAATCGAAGCACGGCGTCTTCACGGAGCGCCCCGGCACGCTCAGCAACGACTTCTTCGTCAACTTGCTCGACATGGGGACGAATTGGAAGAAGGTCTCGGACGCCGGCGACGTGTTCGAAGGACGCGACCGGGCGACGGGCAAGGTCAAGTGGACGGGAACCCGCGTCGATCTCATCTTCGGCTCGAACTCGCAGCTGCGGGCTCTCGCCGAAGTCTATGCGTCCGCCGGCTCGCAGGAAAAGTTCACGCGTGACTTCGTAGCCGCCTGGAACAAGGTAATGAACCTCGACCGGTTCGACCTCGCTTGATTCCGGGCAGAGGACGTTCGGGCGCAGGGCTGACGACGAGCCGCGCCCGAACGTCCGATCCGCCGGTTCGTCTGCCGAAGAACTATGAGTTGCTCCGGACTATCCTCGCTTCCGAGCCGGCGAGTCATCGCACCGTCCACGAGATCTTTCTGGAAGCGCGGCGACGCAACCCGAGAATCGGATACGCGACCGTTCACCGCGGCTTAGCCAGACTTCACGAACTCGGTCTCATTCTCAAGATCGACGTGCCCGGGCGCGACGCCGCCTGGTTCGAGATCGCCGCACCGGCGCACGCGCATTTGCTCTGCGACAGCTGCCATCGCATCGTCGACGTTCGCTACCAAGTGGCGCCGCGCGTCGTCGCGGGCCTCGAGACGCGTGAGGGGCTCGAAATTACCTCCGAGATCGTCGTCTTTCGCGGCCGTTGCCACGATTGTCTCGAAGGCTCGGGGACTTCTCGCCGCTAGATCCACAAAAGCTCGCGAAGCGCGAGGCTACGGTGCCTGGGCGTAGCGTGCGATCACGCTCGCAGCGGCTAGCGTGTGCCCTTTTAGGGCGGCGGTCAGCGCGTCGCGCGTGAGTCCGGGAGCCAAGGCGTCGGGCGCGAGGTCGGTCGCGAATACCGTGTAGACGTAATGGTGCGGCCCGGCACCTTTGGGCGGACAGTACCCGCGGAAGCCCAGTTGGCCTCCGATGTTCGTCCCCGAAACGTAACGCGCCGGCACTTGCGCGGCGAATCCCGCCGGCACCGAAGTGATCGAGGCGGGGATTCCGTAGGCGATCCAGTGCGTCGCGACGCCGACGTAGCCCATGTTGTCGACATCCGTCAGCAGAATCACATAGCTCAGCGTCGTTGCCGGAGCACCGCTCCAGGCTAGCGCAGGCGACGTGTTCGTGCCACCGCCGCAAGCCGGCCCCGCGCCTGCCAGTGGCGCTACGCCGTTGTCTGCAAAGTCCGGCGAGGTCACGACGAACGTTGCCGCTTGTGCCGCGAGCGGGGTGAGAAAGCAAAGCGCCAGCGTGAGGATGGAGCGCGCGAGCATCGTTCCGGCCGAGCCATTGGCAGCTCACCAGTCTTTTCCTTCGATCGCCGCAAAGGCCCGGCGTGCTCGACCTCCTATTCGCCAAGCGTCGTGCATTCGGGCGAGGTGACGTTTGCTCGAAGTCCACGCGAAGAAGTTCAACATCGCCCGCTCATAGAGCGAGCGCGATGATTCACGCATGTTGGGTACAGGCGTGGAGGCCAACCGCTGGGAGTGAACGACATGCTAGCTCAAACCACGACGAACCCAACGCCGACCTTCTGGATCGTGCTCGCCGTCATCATCGTAGCGATCCTCATCTTTGCCGCCGTCAGCCTGGCGCGACGACGCTCGAGTCGTCTGCAAGCGAAGTTCGGTCCGGAATACGATCGCCTCGTGAGGAAAACCGGATCGCGGGAACGTGCCGAAGCGGAATTGGCCGCCCGGCAGAAGCGCGTGAAGGGCTTCGACCTGCGCGATCTCCCGCCCGGCGCGCGTCAGCGCTACGCCGAGGAATGGCGTGCGGTGCAGGCGCGGTTCGTCGACGCTCCGGCGGCGGCGATCGCCGAAGCCGATCGGCTCGTCGTCAACGTCATGCGCGATCGCGGGTATCCGATGGAAGATTTCGATCAGCGCGTCACCGACCTATCCGTGGAGCACGCGGACGACGTGGCCCACTACCGCGCGGCGCACGCCATTTCGCTAAAGACCGGCTCGCAAGTTTCGACGGAAGAGCTGCGTCAAGCCCTCGTGCACTACCGCGCGCTCTTCGAGCACCTCCTCGGCGCCGATCCCGTCCCCGAGCGAACCCGCACTTCCGCTTAATTTGGAGAATCCGATGAACCAACGAAATGTCGACGACACGGAGACCGCGCGCGAAAACGCGATCCCGGATGCGAACCGCCCCCACGACGATCGCAATCTATTCGAAAAAGCGCGCGACAGCATGGCGAATCCCGCCGAGCGCAGGCAGGCCGAAGAGCGCCAGGATCGCAGCGTCGCGATCGCCGATGCCGACGCCGATACCTCGCGGCGGGTAGCGAACGATGCGTCGGGCGATGCTCCCTCAAACGCTCGTCCGGCGCCGATGGCTGATGTCCGCGCCGCTACCGACGATGCCGGTGAAGCCGAGAGAAGTATCCTGCCGAGCGACAAGCTCTCGGGTTTCCAGTCGCGCTGGCAAGAGATTCAAATCGAGTTCGTCGACGAGCCTCGGACCGCGGTGCGGGATGCCGAAGCTCTCGTGGGCGACGTCGTCGCGCAATTGACCGACCTCTTCACCCAAGAGCGTAACGCGCTCGAGCAAAACTGGAATAGCGGATCCGAAGTCTCGACGGAGGACCTGCGCGTCACGCTGCAGCGCTACCGCTCCTTCTTCCAGCGGCTTCTGGCGGCTTAACCGGCGCCGGTCGTGCGCCGGACGCCATTCGCGGTTAGCAGCGGCGATGGCTCCGGCGGCGGCCGGTCTCGCTAGGGCTCAACGACAAAAGGCACGGGCGTTACCGCCGTAACGTTCCCGCCGGCTGCGCGGAACCGGACTTGGCCCTTCGTAATCCGGACCTTTCGCGGATGCGTTCCCGCACAGGCGCTCGCGATATCCGTACTCGTTTCATAGGTCACGTTCGCGACGGCGAAATACGGTGGAGTTGTCGCGGGCTCAATCGATTCGATCGACGTCAGCCACGCGCGTCCCGCCGGCACGCCGCTATAACAGCCGTTTTCGGCTTCGGGATTGATGCCGCTCGTATCGTCCGCGCGCAAAAGCGCGTCGCCGACGGAAACGAGCGCGTTGCCGGAAGCGGGAACGCGCCAAACCCAAACCGACGATGTCGTTTCACCTTGCCCGCTAAACCCCGTGGCGCAGAGCACGCGCTGCGGCGCGGTGTTCGGGACTTTGGCGCAGCGATCCATTTGCCAGCCGGGGAACCAGCGCTCCAGTCTCCAGCTCGCATTTGCACGGACGAATAGGATGCCGCCGCCGAAGTTGTCCGCGTGCGGCAAGCTCGGCGTGAAAAACGTCACGTAGGCTTGGTCCGATCCCGCGTGGCTGAAGCTTCCATACAAGATCGCGGTCAACTCGAAGGGCGCGTCTCCGGCCGTCGAAAGGCCGATGAGCTTGGAGCAATGGTTGTCGCCGTCGCTCCCTTTGTGCGACCCGGCGCAGGCAAGCGGGAGAAACGTGGCGGCCTCTTGCGGAGTGAGGGCGCGCGACTGGGGCTGGGCGGGCGTCGCTCCGGCCGGTCCGGCGAAGATCGCCGCGCCGAAGAGGATCGCGCCGAGCGCTCGAGTGAAGGGCTTCATGCCCGAACGACTTCGTCGCCGCTGGCGCGAGTCCCAAGGCGCCGCGCGTTCGCCCCGCGGTCCGCAAGGTTCACGAGAGATGGCCCACGCCACGTCAGATTCGCAGCATCGGCCAGCGCGACGATTCAAGGACCGTCGCGAAGCCGGGCAGCTGCTCGTTCCGCGGCTCGCGGCATTCGCCGAGCGGCGCGACGTCGTCGTTCTCGGGCTGCCCCGCGGCGGCGTGCCCGTCGCGTTTGAAGTCGCGCTCGGCCTCGGGGCAGCCCTGGACGTATTTGCCGTCCGAAAGCTCGGCGTGCCGGGCTATCCCGAACTTGCCATGGGCGCCGTCGCCGCCGGCGGTGCGTCCGTTTGGAACCGCGACGTCATCGAGGCCTTGGGCATCCCGGCCGACGTGCTGGCCCACGTGGCGGAGAGCGAACGCCGCGAACTCGACCGTCGCGAGCGGCTCTACCGCGCGAGCCGGCCGTTTCCGGAAGTCGCCGGACAGACCGTCATTTTGGTTGACGACGGTCTCGCGACCGGCGCCTCGATGCTGGCGGCAATTCGGGCACTCCGGATGAAGCGCCCGGCGGCCATCGTCGTTGCCGCGCCGATCGCCTCGGCGGAAAGTTGCGCGATGCTCGACGCGTACGCGAGCGAGATCGCGTGCTTCGCGATTCCCGCGACGTTCGGCGGCGTCGGCGACTGGTACGAGGACTTCTCGCAGGTGAGCGACGGCGTCGTCCGCGCGCTGCTGCATCGCGCTTCGCTCCGCCGCGTCTCGTAACCGTAGAAGCACGGGACGGGATGGCGCCGGCGGCACGTTCGGCATGCTCGGCAGCCGCGCTCCCCTAACCCGAGAACGTAGAGCGGCGCCCCTGCGACACCTCGAGTTGCTGCGCGTGCTTCTCATCGCTCCGCAGCCGCTCGGCGTCCGTGTCGGGTGATGGCGAAGCTTCATCGACGACTTTTTCAGCGACGATCCGAAAGACGGCGACGAGCGGAACGGCGACGAGCAATCCCAAAACGCCGAGCAGTTCGCTGCCGACGAAGAGCGCCACGATGACGGTTAGCGGCGACAGCCCGACTTTCGCGCTGATGATCCGCGGAACGATGACGTTGCCCTCGAGTTGATTGATTGCAACGATTCCTAGCGTAACCAACAACGCATTCTGCCAACCGTTGACGAACAGCGCGATGCAGAACGCGGGCAGCCATCCGGCGATCGCGCCGACGTACGGAACGACGTCGAAGAGGCCGGCCAGCACGCCGATCAACAAGGCATACGGCACGTGCAGGGCGAGCAGCAAGAGCGTGACCAACACCCCGACGATCGCGGCCACCGTCAGCTGGCCGCGAATGAAGCTACCGAGCATCGAGTCGATCTCACGGATCAAACGGGCGGCGGGTAGCCGCATCGGCGGCGGCGTCAAGCGCAGCGCCGCGCGCCGGATGGTGTCGATCTCCAGCAACAGGTAGATCGCCAGGACCGGCACCACGATGACGAACGCAGCGAGGCTCGCCGCGGAAATCCCGAAAGCCACGACGCCGCTTGCCGCTTCGACGCCGAAGTTGCCGAGCGCGGCGCCGGCGCGCTCCGGCGCGTTGACCACGGCATTGTGGAGTTTCGGCGGAAGTTCCGCGATCAACGGAACGCTCGCGACCTGCGCGTGGTACGCCGCGATCGCGGACGGCAAATCGGCCTTGAGCTGCGCCGCGCTCGCCATCAATCCCGGCACGACGACGGCACCCGCTAGGCACAGCAACGACACCATAGCGACGTAGACCACCGCGATCGCGAGACGCTTGGGATACGAACGCGAAAGCCAGGCGACCGCCGGCGCAATCGCATAGGCGAAGAAGACGGCAGCGACGCCGATCGCAACGAACGTCTCGATGCGGCCTAAAAAGTTTGCGACCTTCGACAGGACGTAGACCGTGGCGGCCGCGAGGCCGGCGATCTGCAAGGCATAGACGATTTGCGGTTGGGCCGGGAACGTCGCGCCGGCCGGCGGTTCTCGAATGGGCGTCCTCCCGCTAGGTGGGCGTGCTTGCTTATCTCCCCAAAGCACGGCCTCAAACGCGTGCGGCCCGGCGCAGCGGCTCGCCTCTTCACGGCATCTTCACGGCGCAGGCATGAACCCGCGGCTATCATTGCCGGCATGGAACTCCGGAAGGACTGCGCGCGATGACCCAAATCGATGGAGACGTCGTCGTCGATTGCCCGACGGGCGAAGCTGCGGCCTACCTCGCCGAAACGTTCGAGCGGCTCGGCCCGAAGGGCGGCCCCGCGGTCCTGGCGCTCTGCGTACCGGTGGGGGACGTCACCATTGCCCGCGAGGTGATCGTACGCATCGCGCAGCCGAAAGCGGCGCCCGGCCGGCGCGTGCTAAGCGTAACCTGGACTCCCAAAAACGGCGGCCCGTATCCCAATTTCAGCGGGACGCTCGCGCTGACCGACCACGAACCGCACAAGTGCCAACTAACGATCGGCGGGAGTTACGGTCCGCCCGGGGGACTCGCCGGTGTCGCCTTCGACGCGGTCGTCGGCCGGCGCATGGCGAATGCGTCCTTAAAGGCGTTGCTCCTTACGCTCAAAGCTGCAATCGAAACGGCTCACGCCGATCGCGGGCCGGCGGCACCGAACTATTTACCGAGTTACGAGTGAACCGGGCGCGCCCAGGGCGATCGGCTCGTCCCGTCGCAGCGAGTCGCGCGCCAGCACGAGCCTAAGCTCGCGCTGTAAGTCGTCCAGATGCGCGGAATGCGGCGCGAACCAAGTCCAGCCGGCGGCGTACGCGCGGTCGCGATCCGCCAGCGAACGCTCCGCGTCGGCAACCTGACGGCGAAGGGAGTCTGAAAGGACTTCCGCACCGCGTACGCCGCGCAGCAGCTTTTCGAACTCGCGCACGTCGAGCGCGACCCGCTCGCCGAGCGCGTAACCGCTTTTCGTGCTGCTGATCGCCTCTTTTTCCCCGAGCTGCGCGCGCGTCCGCGAGACGCACATCTTCAGCGCATTGAGCGCCGCGTCGCCGTCGAGACCGGGCCAAATCGCGTTCGCCAGGTCCTCGCGACGCGCGCCGGCCGGCGCAAGCGCGAGCGCGACGAGCAGTTCCAATCCGCGATCCGACACGTGGACCGCGTCGCTGCCGCGCCGCACTTCTCCCCGCGCGACCTCGACGGCCAAGACGTGCCTGCGCACCTTGAGCGGCGAACGGGCGACTCGCGCCGCGAGATACTTGAAGATGCCGTAATCGTTGGGTTCGGCGGAATCGATGAGCAGCTCGAGCGAAGCCTGCAGCGGCGGCGACTCGACATGTTGCGCGATCACCCGCGCCTCGAGCAGCCGGCGCCGTTCTCCCGGCAGGAGCAGCGCCGCGCACGCGCGCACCGCCAACCGCGCGAAATCGTTCTCCGCGGCATCGATCTCGTCGATCGCCCCGTCGAAGAGTTCGGCCGCGTAGCCGGCGTCGCTCGTCGCAAGCGCCGCGTGCCAACGCGCGAGGTTGAGAACGCTTCCCGCAGCGTCGGTTTTCTCGCGGGACAGCAACGCATCGACGCAGCGAGCGACCGCACGGCTTTCGCCGTCACCGCAATCCTCAAGCATCTGCTGGACCGCGGTCACGCGCGCGTCGTCGTTGCAAAACCACGCCGCCCAAGCCACCATGCGCGCCGCTGCTACGATGCGCGACGTGATCCCACTGCGTTGCGCGGCGTAGAGCGCTTCCTCGGCCATCTTGAGAAGGTCGTGCCACTCGCCAAGAAAGCGCGCCTTTTCCATCGCGATCTGCTCGCGTTCGGCCTCGAAGCGTAGATAGCGCGCACCCTGCACCGCATCGGACTCGTCGGCGAACCGGTCGGCTTCCGCAAAGCGCCCGCGCTTGGCCGCGACGATCGCCGACGTCATGAGGACGAGCCGCTGCTCGTCCGGCGCATCCTCCGTCGCCGCGGGTGCGCCGGCTTGCAAAAGGACGCGCGCTTCCGAAAACTTTTCGAGCTCTTGCGCCAGCATCGCGAGACGGACGCGCAGACGGCGCTGCAGCGACGCCGGCGCGTCCGCTTCGAGCGATTGCAGCAGCTTGGAACCTTCTTCGTAGAGCCGAGCGGGCTCGACGCTCTGGCGCCGGTACGGCAGCAGCGCGATCCAAAGACCCGGATTGGCGCACAAAGTCGAGACTTGGATTCTCGCCAGGACGTCGATCAGGCGCGGCGCGGGATACTGAAGCGTCGAGGCGGGCAAGAGATCGAGTGCGGTTGCGGCGGCTTCTTCGTCCCCGTATGCATTATAGAGCTCGGCTGCACGCAGGAACTCGCCCGCACGCTCGTATTGACGCGCGGCGCGAAAAAGCGTGCCGCTCAGATCGGGGCCGTAACGCGTTCGCAGCGCCGCCAGGAGCAACGGATGCGTCTGATACGCGCCGGTCTCGGACGAAATGAAACCCGGCAGGCGCAGCAGCCGGTCGACGATCGGCGTCGCGTGGCGAATGCCCGTCGCCGCGGAAACGTCCTCGAGCGACGCGTTCGGGATCGCGGCGGCGGCCAGAGTCGTCGCCAACATGTCGGGCGTGAACGCGCTCAGCACGTCGTTGAGCAGATGCTCGTGCCGCCGGCCGGGCTCGATTTCCGCTAAACGGTCGACCAGCTTGTCGACGTTCGCATCGTACTGCGCGAACAGTGCGAGCAACAGCAGGACGATCGGCGAACCGTCGGCGAGGCGCACGATGCGGCCGATCGTTTCGCTTGAAACCTCCGTGCCGGCGAAGATTCCGTTGGCCTCGTCGTCGTCGAAACGGAGCTCGTTGCGCCCCAGGGTCAAGACCTGGTGCGGCGCGAGATAGTGGCCGACGCGGAGCGGGACCGCGTCGCGCGAACTCAGCAGGATCACGCGCTCGGGGGGACGCGCCGCGAGCAAATCCGCCAGCAGGCCGAGCACGCCCGGGTTCTCCGCGATCGCTTCCGCGTGTTCGAGAATGAAGAGCGAGTTCTCTTGGCGCGCTTTCCAAGCTTCGAGCAGTGCGCGGTTCCAAGTGGCGAAGTCAGCGCCGGTGGCATGCAGCCGCAGCCGCACGAGCGCGATCGCGTCGCCGGATTGGGACTCCGAGGCCAGCGCGGAAAGCGCCCGGCCGGCAAAGTCGATCGGATCCCCGGTGCCGGCGCAATCGCAGATTGCGTGGCGATCGAAGCGCCGCGCGAACAGACGGGCAAGTGAGGACTTGCCGAATCCTGGGGGCGCGACGAGCCGCACCAAGCGAGGCTCGGACGCCGACAGGCGAGCGAGGAGCCGCGTCCGCGGCAGCGTCATCTCGTGGGCGCGAGCGCCTTCGCGCCGATCCGCGTTTCGAGCATGTCGATCCAGGCCTCCATCCCGGCACCGGTCTTCGTCGAAACCTCGAGAATTGCCGCTCCCGGATTGACCTTGCCGACGCTCTCCCGGGCGGCTTGCCGATCGAAGCCGACGGCCTCGGCGATGTCGCTCTTCGTTACCAGGACCACCTGCGAGGTGTTGAACGCGAGCGGATACTTGAGCGGTTTGTCTTCGCCCTCGGTGACCGAGAGTAAGACGACGCGCAGATCTTCGCCCAGATCGTACTCGGCCGGACAGATCAGATTGCCCACGTTCTCGATGAAGAGCGCGTCGAAGCGCTCGTCTTCCCAGCCGGCGAAGGCTTTCGAGATCATCCCGGCATCGAGCCGGCACTCGGCCGCGGTCGTGATCTGCCGAACCGGTGCGCCGCTGCGCGCGAGGCGCACGGCATCGTTTTCCGTGGCCTGATCGCCGACGAGCGCGCCGACGCGAAATCGTCCCGACAGGCGCTTGAGGGTGTCTTCGAGCAGCGTCGTTTTCCCCGAACCGGGACTCGAGAGCAGGTTTACCACCAACGTTCCGCTGGCCGCGAAGCGCTCGCGCAATTTCGCCGCGAGCGCATCGTTCTTGAGCATCAGGTTCGACGCGATCTCCACGACGCGCATCTTCATGCCGGGACCTCCATTGCGACGAGTTGCATTTCGCGGCCGCTCACGATGCGCGGCGAGGGCGTCCCGCAGTCGGGGCAAACGAGCCCCGAACCGGGACGCGGGGCGCGCTCGGCCTCACAGAACTCGCAGAAGACAACGAGCGGCACCTCTTCGATGCGCAGCTCGCTTCCTTCGGCGATCGTCTGGGCGGTCGCCACGTCCCAAGAAAACAGCAACGCGTCGCGCACGATACCGCTCAGCGCACCGACGCGCACGAGCACGGCGCTCACGCGTTCGATGCCCTGTTCTTCGGCGGTCGCCTGAACGCCGTCCAAGAGGCTCAGAGCAACGGTTATCTCGTGCACGTGTCGCGCTTCCTAACTGACGAGTTCCGAGAGCATAGCATAGTTTACCCGGCGCGAGCGGCCCTTCGCGCTCCCCTTATATGTGAATCGTACTGTGTCGAATCGGGTCGCGTAACGGCTGGGTAACGCACCTGCGCGCGCGACGCTCCGTGCCGCTCTCACCCATCCGAGTGCGACGCGCTCGCGCGCTCCGGCGACGCGAAAAAGCTGTGACGCTTCGTGCAAAGCGAGTAACGGCGCGGTAACGGAACGCGCGGAGAAAACGCCGCGAGGCGCGCTTGCAATCAGACGTTTCTTGCACTAGCCTCAACGAATCGGTCCACGTACCGCAACCGTCGCAACGACGGAATTTGCCGCGAACGACGCGAGGACAAATAGCAATGGCGGACACGGTGGTAAACGTTCTTTGGATTCCCGCGGGCCTGAGCTGCGACGGCGATTCCGTCGCGCTGACTGCGGCGATGCAGCCCAGCATCGAAGAGATCGCGCTCGGCGCGCTGCCCGGTCTGCCGGGCGTCAAGTTTCACTGGCCGTTGATCGAGTATAGTCTCGGCGGCGCGGAGTTTCTCGAAGCGTTCTTCAAAGCCGAACGCGGGGAACTCGATCCCTTCGTCCTCGTCATCGAAGGCTCGATCGCGAACGAAGATATCAAGAAAGAAGGCTACTGGACCGGTTTCGGCAACGCGCCGGGAACCGATCAGCCCATCACCTTCAGCGGTTGGATCGATCGCCTTTCGCCGAAAGCTTGGGCGGTGCTCGCCGCCGGCACGTGCGCTACCTACGGCGGCATCCACGCGATGGCCGGCAATCCGACCGGCGCGATGGGAATCCTCGACTATCTCGGTTGGGATTGGAAGTCGAGTGCCGGCGTGCCGATCGTGTGCGTTCCAGGCTGTCCCACGCAACCGGACAATCTCTCGGAGACGATCCTGTATCTGCTCTGGCAGGCTGCGGGACGCGCGCCGATGATTCCGCTCGACGAGGCCGGTCGCCCGACGTGGCTCTTCGGGAACACCGTGCACGAAGGCTGCGATCGCGCGGGCTACTACGAGCAAGGACAATTCGCAACCGAGTACGACTCGCCGCAGTGCCTCGTGAAACTGGGCTGCTGGGGACCGGTCGTGAAATGCAACGTTCCTAAGCGCGGCTGGATGGGCGGCATCGGCGGGTGCCCCAACGTCGGCGGCATCTGCATCGGCTGCACCATGCCGGGCTTCCCCGACAAGTTCATGCCCTTCATGGACGAGCCGCCGGGCGGCAAACTTTCGTCGACCGTCAGCGGCGCATACGGAGCGATCGTTCGAACGTTGCGCGGCTACACGACGGCGACCGTCGACAAAGAGCCGAGTTGGCGCCACAAGGGCACGAAGCTCACCACCGGTTACACCAAGCACTGATCGATCGGCCCGCAATCGCACGAGAGGATTGGCATGGCTATTAAAGATCTGCCCGGCTCGACTACCGGGACGCAGCCCTCGCGGCTCGTCGAGATGTCGTGGGACCCGATCACGCGCATCGTCGGCAGCTTGGGCATCTACACCAAGATCGACTTTCAGAAGAAAATCGTCGCGGAGTGCCATTCGACCTCGTCGATCTTCCGCGGCTACAGCATCTTCATGAAAGGCAAGGATCCGCGAGACGCGCACTTTATCACATCGCGCATCTGCGGCATCTGCGGCGACAACCACGCCGTCTGCTCGGTCTACGCGCAGAACATGGCGTTCGGCGTCCGTCCGCCCGCGATGGGCGAATGGATCATGAATCTCGGCGAAGCTGCCGAGTACATGTTCGACCACAATATCTTCCAAGAGAACCTCGTCGGCGTCGACTACTGCGAGAAGATGGTCCGCGAGACCAACCCGAGCGTTTGGGAGAAAGCCAAGAAGACCGAGGCGCCCAACGCCGGCATCCACGGCTACAAGACGATCGCCGACATCATGACGTCGCTCAACCCGTTCACCGGGGACTTCTACCGCCAGGCGTTGCAGATCAGCCGCTATACGCGCGAGATGTTCTGCTTGATGGAAGGCCGTCACGTCCATCCCTCGACGCTCTACGCGGGCGGAACCGGAACGGTCGCGACGCAACAGCTCTTCACCGATTACTACGCGCGCCTGATGCGCTATATCGAGTACATGAAGGTCTGCGTGCCGCTGCACGACGATCTGTTCAACTTCTGGTACGACGCGCTGCCGGGCTACGAGCACAATGGCGAGCGGCGGATTTTACTCGGCTGCTGGGGCGCGTTTCAAGATCCGGACCACTGCGACTTCCAGTACAAGAACATGACGAACTGGGGACGCAAGATGTTCGTGACCCCGGGCGTCGTCGTCGACGGCAAGCTCGTGACCAACGATTTAGTCAAGATCAACCTCGGCATCCGCATCTTGCTCGGGCACTCGTACTACGACGACTGGCAGAACGAGGAGACGTTCGTCCCGCAAGATCCGCTCGGCAATCCGGTCGACCGGCGCCATCCCTGGAACATGCACACCCTGCCGACGCCGAAGAAGCGCGACTTCGCGAACCAGTACAGCTGGGTCATGTCGCCGCGCTGGTTCGACGGTAAGGACCACCTGGCGCTCGATACCGGCGGCGGCGCGCTGGCGCGCATGTGGTCGACCGCACTCTCGGGACTCGTCGACATCGGCTACATCAAAGCGACCGGAACGAGCGTGAAGATCAACCTGCCCAAGAGCGCGCTGAGCGGGCCGGTTTCGTTCGAGTGGAAAGTGCCGAAGTGGTCGAACACGCTCGAGCGCAATCGCGCTCGCACCTACTTCCAAGCGTACGCGGCGGCCGCGGCGCTGCACTTCCTCGACAAGGCGTTCGAGGAGCTCAATGCCGGTAGAACGCGTTCCTGGGAACCCTTCACCGTGCCCGACGAAGGCATCGGTTGCGGCTTCACCGAGGCGGTGCGCGGCGTGCTTTCGCACCACATGGTCATCCGCGAAGGCAAGATCGCCAACTACCACCCCTGGCCGCCGACGCCGTGGAACGGCAACCCGCGCGACGTCTACGGTACGCCCGGCCCCTACGAGGACGCCGTACAAAACACGCCGATCCACGAAGAAAACGGTCCGGACTCGTTCAAGGGCATCGACATCATGCGCGCGGTGCGCAGCTTCGATCCGTGCCTGCCCTGCGGCGTGCACATGTACCTCGGCAACGACAAGACGATCGAGACCGTCCACTCGCCGCTGGCTCCGTTCGGGTAAGCCATCCACGTGGCTGCCGGCGTCTCGGGGATGGCCGATCGCATCGAGGAACTGCTCGCGGGCTTCGACGCGGCGGAAACGCCGCGCCGCGCTCGCGAGCGCGCCGAAGAACTCGTCCGAACGGTCGTCGGAATCTATGGCGACGGTCTCGAGCGCGTTCTTTCCGCCGTTCACGCCGAACTGGGTGATGCGGCCGAGCCAGTGTTCGTACGGCTCTGCGCCGACCCCGTCGTCGAGAGCCTGCTGTGCCTGCACGGCCTGCACCCGATCGCGCTCGAGGAGCGGATCGATCTCGCTTTGCAGTCGGTCCTGCCGTACATCAAGTCGCACAAAGGGAACATGGAGGTTTCACGCATCGAAGGCGACGTCGTGTACCTGCGCCTCGAGGGCAGTTGCGACGGCTGTCCGGCGTCGGCCTCGACCCTCAAGCTCGCCGTCGAACGGGCGATCCTCGAGCGGGTGCCGGAGATTCGCGAAGTTCGCGCCGAGGAAGGCGCGACGGCGCCGCCCGGTCTCGAAACCTCGGTGCGGGTCCTGAGCCCAGCGTGAGCGCGATGGAGCGCGGCGCCAAAGACAACGTTGCCTTGCTGGCGCAGATGCTGCAGAAACGGCCTCCGGCGGGCGAGCGCTGCGATTTTTGCGCGACGCCCGTGGCCGCGGAGCATGGCCATCTCATCGAACTCGCCGCACGCCGCATCCTCTGCGCGTGCCGGCCGTGCTACATCGTCTTCGAACCGGAGGGTGCGGCGCAAGGCAAATATCGCGCCGTTCCCACGCGCTACGCCGAGATCGAGGATTTCGCGGTGGACGATCCGACCTGGGACGCGCTGCAAGTTCCGATCGGACTCGCCTTCTTTTTCTTCAACTCGCTGGAGCAGAGGACGGTCGCCTTCTATCCGAGTCCGGCCGGCGCTACCGAATCGCTGCTCCCGCTCGAGACGTGGAACGCAATTGCGACGCTGTACCCGCTGTTGGGCTCGCTTCGGCCGGATGTCGAAGCGGTTCTCGTCCAGCGCAACCGCGAGGTCTCGCGGGCATTCGTCGTTCCCATCGACGCGGCGTACGAGTTGGTCGGGTTGATCCGCACCTCGTGGAAGGGCTTCGACGGCGGTCAGGAAGCGCACGCAAAGATCGCCGCCTACTTTGACAAAGTGCGGGCACGCAGCCAAGGGAAAGTCACGGCGAGGGTCTCGTGACCTCGCTCGCCTTCGAGGTCGTCGGCGCCCGCGCCGAACCCTACGCCGTCTCGCCGGCACTCGTGCTGCGCTTGCGCGTGCGCGAGCAGAGCGGCGCGAAGGTCGACGCGATTGCCTTGCGCGTGCAAATCCAACTCGAGGTGCAGCGGCGGCGCTACGCCGCCGAGGAGAGCGCGCTGCTCTCCGAATTGTTCGGCGAGCCGTCGCGCTACGCCGACACGCTCAAGCCGATGCTCTGGACGCACGTGGCCCAAATGGTCGTCGCCTTCGAGAACGAGACGGAAGTCGATCTGCTCGTCCCGTGCAGCTACGACTTCGAGGTTGCCGCGCACAAGTATCTGGCCTCGCTGCAGGACGGCGTCATACCGTTGAATCTGCTTTTCAGCGGGATGGTCTTCGTCGAGCGTGCGGGCGGCGTGACGCCGGAATTCGTGCCGTGGAGCTGCGAAGCGCGGTACGCGCTGCCCGTCAGCGTCTGGCGCGAGACGGTCGACGCCGTCTTTCCGAATTCCGCCTGGATCCGCGTGAATCGCGAGCTCTTCGACGAGCTGCGCCGCTTCAAAATTGCCAGCGGTTTGCCGACCTGGGATGCCGCGCTCGAACGCCTTTGCGAGCTTGCAAGGACAAAGCCGTGACGCAGTTCGTTCCGGCGCTCGATGTCGCGAATGCCGTTCTGTACGAAGGCTACATCCTCTACCCGTACACGGCTTCCGCGCGCAAGAACCGCATTCGCTGGCAGTTCGGCGTGATCGTTCCGCAAGAGTACGCCAAGTGCGGAACCGGCGAGCCCGCCGAGGCACAAACCGAAGTGCTGCTCGAATGTGGCGGCGACGCGCAGGTCGACGTGCTCGTACGCTTCTTGCAAGTCGAGGCGCGCAGCGTCGAGGCGTGGTCGGGCAGCGCCTTCGAACCGGTCGACTCGCTCTCGATCGGAACGCAGAAGCATCTGACCTTCGACGAGGGCGTCGAGCGCGAGGTGCCGGTCAGCTTGCGCCTTTCAAGCGCGACGCGCGTCGCCGTCCCGATCGCGTTCTCCGATGAGGAGAGCGTCGAGCTGCTCTATCGCGAGGACGATGAAGTCGCCGGCCGCATTCGCCGCCGGCGCTGGCCGCTCCACGGGGTCGTCGCGGTCGAGTGCGAGCGCATCGAAGGACAGCCGCTCCTACGGCGACTTCGCGTGCGCGTCGAAAACCAGTCGCAGGTCGTGCCGGGCGAGCGCAGCTCGGCGTTGCGGACGTCGTTCGTTTCGAGCCACACCCTGCTCTACGCGCACGGCGGGCGCTTTCTCTCGGCGCTCGACCCGCCGGATTACGCTGCCGAAGCAAAAGCGCTGCTGGTCAACCGGCACACCTGGCCCGTGCTGGTCGGTGACGAGACGGCCGACTCGCAGCGTTCGCCGCTGGCGCTGTCCTCGCCGATCATCCTCTACGACTTCCCAGCCGTCGCGCCGCAAAGCGAAGGCGATACCTTCGATGCGACCGAGGTCGACGAGCTGATGATGCTCAGCGTCCTGAGCCTCTCCGACGGCGAGCGCGACGAAGCGCGCGCCACCGACCCGCGCGCCCGGGCGATCGTCGAGCGCGCCGAGCGCTTCGGCCCCGAAGAGCTCGGCCGCCTGCACGGAACGCTCCTGCAATCGAAGCGCGCAGCGGAGCCGGATCCCTTCGCGACGCTCGATCTACCGGGCATGGACTGCGTCTTCGTCGAGGGCAAGAAGATCGCAAAAGGTTCGCGCGTCGTGCTGCACCCGAAGCGGCGCGCCGACGCGTGGGATCTTTTTCTCGACGGTAAAACGGCGACGGTGCGGGCCATCCATCAAGATGTCGAAAACCTCATGTACGTCGCCGTGACGGTGGACGACGATCCGGCCAGCGATTTGCACGAGTGGTACGGCCGCGCGTTCTTCTTCTATCCCGACGAAGTCGAGCCGCTGTCGTGAAGCTGCTCGTAGCCGGGATCGGCAACATTTTCTTCGGGGACGACGGGTTCGGTCCCGAAGTCGCCCGCACGCTTGCTGCCGAGCCGATCGAGGGCGTCAAGATCGAAGACTACGGCATTCGCGGCTTGCACCTCGCGTACGAGCTGGCGGGCGGCTACGACCGCGCTTTTCTGATCGATGCCGTGCCGCGCGGCGGCGAACCGGGAACGTTGTACGTGTTGGAGCCCGAGCCGGCGGAAACGCAAGCGGCGCCCGACGCGCATCGCATGGATCTCGAAAACGTCTTCGCCTTTCTCAAGCTGACGGGCGGCGACCCGCCGCCCATCACGATCGTCGGCTGCGAGCCTTCGACCGCGGAAGAAGCGATCGGTCTCAGCGAGCCGGTCCGCGCCGCGGTAGCACCGGCGGTCAACTTGATCCGGCGCCTCGTCATCCAAACACTCGACGGCAACGACACAAGGAGTAGGCCATGCCCCCAAGAGGTCTGATCTTCGGTTCGCTCGCGTTCGCGGCCGCCTTCGGCGCGGAGCGCCTTTTCGCCAGCATGTCGAAAGACATCGCGCGCTACGACCGCATGCGCGCGATGTCGGGCGAGCCGCCCCTCGGCAAGCAGCTTTTGGAAACGCTCGGCGGCGCGATCGGCGAGTTCGGCTCCTCGGGGCGGAAAGAAGCGAGCGGCTTCATCGCCTCGCTGACCGCCGACGTGGTGCGTTACGCTAAGATGAAGGGCATGTGAGCGCTTCGCTGGGAGAAAGCGTCATACGCTTCACGGTCGCGTCGAGCGACTCTTGGCTGACCTTCGAGGCGCGCTCGACCTTGCATCCGGTCCACGGCAAGGCGACGAATTTGGAAGGCTTCATCGAAGCCGCCTGGGAGCCGGACGGCTCCCTCGCGGCCGAGCCTTCCGCGCGCATGCACGTCGAGTTTCCCGTCGAGCAGTTGCGCTCCGGGAACGCCATGCAGGACCGCGAGATGTGGAAGATCGTCGACAGCAAGCGGTTCCCTCGCGTCTCGGCCGACCTGCGCGAACTGCGCCCGGCCGCCGGGGCGGGCCGCTACCTCGCCGCCGGCGATATCACCTTAGCGGGCCGCTCGCGCCGCTACGAGGGTGAGCTCGCGTTCGCCCACGACGCGTGGGAGGTGCGCATCGAAGGGGAATTGAGCGTCGACATCCGCGACTTCGGGCTCAAGCCGCCGAACCTGCTGATCGTTAAGGTCGATCCCGTCGTGAAGGTCCATCTCCACCTCGTCGCGCGGTCCGGATGACGGTCATCGAGGAGCGCTCGCGCGGCCGAGGCGAACACAACGGCATGTCTGTCATCGAGCGCTTCGATGTCGTGCCCGCCGACTCGTCGCTCACCTTTTTTGCCATGTCGACGGTACAGTCGGCCTATGGAAAAACAACCGAGCTGAGCGGGTTCGTCGATGCGGCCTGGAACCCCGACGGAACCCTCGCCGTCGAGCCGGCGCCGCGCATGCACGTCGAGTTCAAGGTCGAGAGTTTGCGCACCGGCAACGAGCTGCAAGACCGGGAAATGTGGAAGCTGATCGACAGCAAGCGCTTTCCCAAGATCTCGGGCGACTTGCGCGAGATCGGCGCGGCCGGCGCGCGGGGACGGTACGCCGCGGGCGGCCAGATCACGCTGGCCGGGCTGGCGCGCCGCTACGAAAGCGAGTTCACGCTCGATCACGAGCCCAAGCGCTTGGTCCTCGACGGGGAAGTCAAAATCGACGTGCGCGATTTCGGGCTGAAACCGATCAACCTGCTCGTCCTCAGCGTCGCGCCGCTCGTGCGCGTCCGCCTCCACCTCGTTACCGCCAGATCGGTGTAGCCATGTGCCTCGCAATCCCCGGCCAAATCGTAGAGATCGACCCCGAACAGCCGCTGCTCGCGCGGGTCGACGTGGGCGGCGTGCGGCGCAACGTCAACATCGGGTTGCTCGAGGCGGGCGAGGCGGCGGCCGGCGATTGGATTCTCATTCACGTCGGCTTCGCCCTGAGCAAGATCGACGAGGAGCAGGCGCGCGACCAGCTGCGCATGTTGCGCGCGATGGGCGAGGACCAGCTGGCGATCGAGGAAGTGCGGGGGTACTCGTTCGCGGATCGGAGCGGTTGATCGATGAAGTACGTCGACGAATTTCGCGATCCGGGCGTCATCTCGAGCGTCGCGCGCGAACTCGCGCGCACGGTCGATCCGGCGCGGCACTACCGCGTCATGGAAGTGTGCGGCGGTCACACCCACTCGATTTACCGCCACGGTTTGCGCGACGTGCTGCCCGAGAACATCGAGCTCGTCCACGGACCGGGCTGTCCGGTGTGCGTCTTGCCGACCGGACGCGTCGACGACGGCCTCGCGATTGCAGAGCGCGAGGACGTCGTCTTGACGTGTTTCGGCGATATGATGCGCGTGCCGGGAACGAAGGGCACGCCCCTCGAGCTCAAGGCCCAGGGCGCCGACATCCGCATGGTTTACTCGCCGCTCGATGCGCTGCGCATCGCCCAGCAGAATCCCGGCAAACACGTCTGCTTTTTCGCGATCGGTTTCGAGACGACGGCGCCTTCGACGGCTTTGACGATCCTGCGCGCGCGCGAGCTGGGCGTGCAGAACTTCTCCGTGTTCTGCAATCACGTCACGATCGTCCCGGCTATGCGCGCCATCCTCGACTCGCCGGACATGCGCATCGACGGCTTCGTGGGACCGGGTCACGTTTCGTCGATCACCGGATGCCGCCCGTACGAATTCATCGCCGAGGACTACGGCAAGCCGGTCGTGGTCGCCGGCTTCGAACCGCTCGATATTTTGGAAGCGATCTTGATGGTCGTGCGTCAGCTGCACGCCGGCGAGGCGCGCGTCGAGAATCAATATAAGCGGATCGTTCCCTGGGACGGCAACCTGCCCGCACTGAAAGCGATGGCGAGCGTCTTCGAGCTGCGGCCCTTCTTCGAATGGCGCGGGCTCGGCTTCATTTCGCAGTCGGCGCTGGCGCTCAAGCCCGAACTCGCCGCCTTCGACGCGGAACGCGTCTTCGAGATTCCCGGCGTCCGGGTGACCGATCCGCGCGGCGCGCAGTGCGGGGAAGTGCTCAAGGGCGTCCTCAAGCCGCCGCAGTGCAAACTATTCGGAACCGAATGCAACCCCGAACATCCGGTCGGAGCCCTTATGGTTTCGAGCGAGGGCGCGTGCGCGGCATACTATCGCTACGCGCTGTACGCGGCGGCCGAGGCGCCGGCATGACGGTGGTCGAGCCGGCGCGCCGCACCCCGCGCTTCAGCGACGCGCACATCGAGATGGCGCACGGCGCGGGCGGTACCGCATCGCGCCGTTTGGTCGAAGGATTGATCGGTCCTTACTTCTCCAATCCGGTGCTGCAAGCGTTTTCCGATGCGGCGGCGCTTTCGATCGGCGGAACGCGTATCGCGACGAGCGCCGACGGATTCGTCGTGAAGCCGCTGCGCTTCCCCGGCGGTTCGATCGGCGAGCTTGCGGTGAACGGAACGCTGAATGACCTCGCGGTGTCGGCCGCGCGGCCGGTCGCCTTGATGGCGACGCTCATCCTCGAGGCGGGACTTCCCTCGAGCACGCTCGAGAGCGAGATCGAAGCGATGGCGATCGCGGCGCGGAAGGCGGGGGTTCCGATCGTCGGCGGCGACACGAAGGTCGTCGAGCACGGAGCGGCCGACGGGATGTACGTCTCAACATTCGGAATCGGCGCGACCGACGAGCGCGCGAGGCTCGACCCCGCCTCGATCCGTCCCGGCGACAAGGTCTTGCTCTCCGGACCGATCGGAGCGCACGGCATTACGATCCTCCTGGCGCGCGGCGAGCTCGATCTGCAGGCCGACTTGGTCTCGGACACGCGGCCCGTCTGGCCGTTCGTGGAAGCACTCTTGGGCGGCTGCGCGGCAGGCCTGCGCTGGATGCGCGATCCGACGCGCGGCGGCGTCGCGACGGCCCTGAACGAGTTGGTGCGAGCGAGCGATTGCGGCATCGCACTCGACGAGGACGCCGTACCGATGCATCCGGCGGTTCGCGGTGCGTGCGAATTGCTCGGGCTCGATCCGCTGCACATCGCCAACGAAGGGCAGTTCCTGGCGATCGTCGCGCCGGAGTACGCCGGCCCGGCGCTCGCGGCGGTGCGCGGCGTGGCAGGCGGGGAAAGCGCGGCATTCATCGGCGAGGTCCGCGCCGAGCCGCGGCGGCGCGTCGTCGGCGTCAACGGCTACGGCGGGACGCGTGTCATCGACATGCTCGTCGGGGATCCGCTGCCGCGCATATGCTGATGCCCGGACGCACGGCGACGGACCTCGCGCCGCGCATCGCGGCGGCGATCCGCAGCCGCGCGCCGGTCGCAAGCGAGTTTTTCGACAAGCACGGCGCTGCGCTGGCGGAGGCCGCTTGCGCCGTCGCCGAACGGCTGGCAGCGGGCGGACGCGTGTACGCTTTCGGCCGCGGCGCCTACGCAACCGACGCACAGCACGTCGCCGTCGAGTTCGTTCACCCGGTGCTGGTCGGGAAACGCGCGCTGCCGGCCTCCGACCTGAGCCTTTCGTTCGAGGACTCGCTCCCCGTGCTCGTACGCGAGGGCGACGTCGCAGCCGGCTTCGGGCCGCCGCGCGGCGACCCGGCGGTGACGCTCGCCCTGGCGAAGGCGCGCTCGCGCGGCGCATTCACCCTCGCCTTCCCCGGGCACGATGCCGATCTCGCACTGCCGGCCGCGAGCAGCGACGAGCACGTGCATCAAGAGATCGTCGAGATCTGCGGGCACCTGCTTTACGAGAGCGTTCACGTCTTTCTCGAGCACCGTCCCACGACGCACGATGCCGGGGCGTCGTCTTTCCTCTATCCGTTTCTCGGCGGGACGACCCGCTCGTCCGCCGGCTTGAGGCGCGACGTCGAGCGCTCGATCCTGCAAAAAGCGGCCGACGCGACCACGCTGCGCGAAACCGTCGCGGCCGAGGAGGGCGCTGCGATTGCGGCCGCGGCGCAACTCATCGCGCACGAAACGGCACGCGGCGGACGGCTCCTCATTTTCGGCAACGGCGGTTCGGCGACCGACGCGAGCGACTGGGCGATGGACTGCGTCGCGCCCCCCGCGGGACTCGCGCCGGTGCCGGCCTTGTCGCTCGCGGCGGAGCCGGCCACGCTGACCGCGATCGCCAACGACGTCGGACGCGAGCACGTTTTCTCACGACAGCTAATCGCGCACCTTCGGCCGCACGACGTCGCGGTCGCGCTCTCGACCAGCGGCGGATCATCCAACGTCATCGCCGCGCTCCAGGAAGCGCGCAAACGCGGAAACCGGACGATCGCACTGCTCGGCTACGACGGCGGCGAGATCGTGCGACAGGCGCTGGCCGACTGCACGATCGTGGTTCGCTGCGACTATATCCCGCGCATCCAAGAAGCGCAAGCGACCATCTATCATACCCTGCGCCATGCGATGGATTGGTTGCGCGATGTCGCTTGAACTCTTCGCGACGCCGAGTTGTCCGTACTGTGCCGAAGTTCGGGAGCGGCTGGATCTCAACGGCTGCGATTTCGTCGAGTACGACGTCGAAAGCGATCGCAGCGCGCTAGCCCGGCTGACCGCACTCTGCGGGCCGCGCGCCATGGTCCCCGTGCTGGTGGAAGACGGGAGCGTCGTCCAAGTCGGGGCCGCCGGGCGCGGCTGCTATGTTAGCAGCGGATAACCGCGCCACGCGTCGCGCCGTGCGGTTGCGCATCACCGGAATCGTGCAGGGCGTCGGCTTCCGCCCGTTCGTCTATCGCACGGCCGCCAAGCACGGCGTCCGCGGCTGGGTCCTCAACGGCGAAGACGGCGTGCACGTCGTCGCCGAGGCGAGCGACGCCGAGCTCGCGCGCTTCGTCGACGAGTTGCGCGCCAAACCGCCGGCCGCGGCCCGGGTGGCTTCCTTTGAGGTTACACCGGTCGCCGGCGAGGGCTTCGCGGCGTTCGAGATTCGCGAAAGCGCGGCGGAGGGTGCGCCCAGCGTACGTATCTCGCCGGACTTGCCGGTCTGCGACGACTGCCTGCGCGAGCTGTTCGATCCGCTCGACCGGCGTTACGGATACCCCTACATCAACTGCACGAATTGCGGTCCGCGCTATAGCATCGTGACCGCGCTGCCGTACGACCGCGCGCGAACGGTCATGCGCGACTGGGAGTTGTGCGCCGCCTGCCGGCACGAATATGAAGACCCGGCCGACCGGCGCTTTCACGCACAGCCGGTAGCGTGTCACGAATGCGGTCCCGCGCTGCGCCTCAGTGAGGGCAAGCGGATCGTGCGCGGGCCCGGTGCGATCGCTCGAACGGCCGGGCTGCTCGCCGCGGGCGCGATCGTCGCGATCAAGGGAATCGGGGGGTACCATCTGGCGTGTGACGCGAGGAATCGAGACGCGGTGCGCGCCCTGCGGGAACGAAAGTTCCGCAAAGAGCGGCCCTTCGCCGTCATGGCCGGTGACGTCGCAACCGCGCGCACGCTGGCCGAGTTCGACGCGGCTGCGGAATGCGCGCTCGGGTCGAGCGAGCGCCCGATCGTGCTCGCACGCGCGAAGTCGGAGTTGCCCGAGGTTGCGCCCGGCAACCGCGACCTCGGGATCATGCTGCCGTACACGCCGGTGCATCACTTGCTGTTCGAAGCGGGTGCGCCCAGCGTGCTCGTCATGACGAGCGCCAACCGCTCGAGCGAACCGATCGCGTATCTCGACGCCGATGCGCTCGCTTCGCTCGCGGGAATCGCCGATGCATTCCTGATCGGCGAGCGCCCGATCGCGCGACGCGTCGACGACTCGATCGTCCGGCCCGGTCCGCACGCGACCGCCATCCTGCGCCGTGCGCGCGGAATGGCGCCGCAGGCCGTCGCCGCTTTTCCCAAGGGTGCGCCGATCCTGGCGCTTGGCGGCGACTTGAAGAACGCCATCACGCTCGTCGTCGACGGCCAAGCCTTCGCGAGCCAGCACGTCGGGGACCTCGAACATCTCGCCTCCGCCGAAGCCTTCGCCACGACGGCGCGCGATCTATGCCGCATGTACGAGGTTGCGGAAGCCGAGCTTACCGTCGCACACGACCAGCACCCTGGGTACCGCAGCACGGAGTACGCGCGCTCTTTGCCGGGACGGCGCATCGCCGTTCAGCATCACCGGGCGCACGTTGCTAGCGTCATTGCCGAACGCGGGGCGTGGAACGAGCCCGTGCTCGGCTTCGCTTTCGACGGCACGGGCTACGGCGACGACGGCTCGATTTGGGGCGGCGAGGTTTTTTCCGGCTCGGTGTCCGGAGGCCTCGCGCGCATCGCTCATTTGCGCCGCGCGGCGCTGCCGGGCGGTGACGCCGCGGCGCGTTTTCCGGTGCAAGCGGCGGCCGGTTTTCTAGCCGGCATCGATGCGGACGCCGTCGCCTTCGAGCAAGCCCCGTTCTTCTTTCCGCCACGCTTCGCGCAAGCCCGCGAATTGATCGCGCGTCGCGTTCGCACGTTCGAAACGACGTCGATGGGTCGGCTCTTCGATACGGTCGCCGCACTGCTCGGGTTCACGCGCGAGCAAACTTTCGAGGGACAGGCAGCCATCTGGCTCGAGCACCTGGCGCATGCGGGCGTCGACGGGGCGCCGCTGCCGCTGCCCTACGCGGACGGAGAACTCGACTACCGTCCGCTTCTGCGAACGATCGTCGCCGAGCGGCTCGCGGGGCGCGATCCCGCCGCGCTGGCGCGCGCTTTTCACGCCGCCGTGGCCGCCGGAATCGTCGCCGTGGCGCGCCGAGCCGCTGCGGTGCGTGTCGTCGCCTCGGGCGGAGTTTTTCAAAACGCGCTGCTCGTCGAAATGTTGAACGCCGAATTCGGCGAGCGCCTCTGGATCAACGCCGCGGTGCCGCCCAACGACGGAGGGCTCAGTTTGGGGCAAGCGACCCTGGCGGCGTTCTCCCGGGAGTAAGCCGGACCGCTCGCGCGGTACTGCCCCTAGTGTGATGCTCGACCACACCCAAGCCGAGGTCTGGCTGGTGATCGGCTTGCTGTGCGTGACGATTCCGCTCGTCGCGTGGTCGCGGCGCGCGCACGTCTCCTACCCGATCGCGCTCGTGCTCGGCGGGCTCGTCCTCGGCTTCATTCCGGGTCTGCCGCCGATCGTGCTCGATCCGGACCTCGTGCTCGTGATCTTTTTGCCGCCGCTCCTCTATTGGGAGTCGATCAACGCGCCGACCGACGCCATGCGAGCGAACGCCGGTCCGATTTGGCTGCTCGCGATCGGTCTCGTAATCGCCACGACGGGAGCGGTCGCCGCCGTCGCGCACGCGCTGATTCCGGACTTGACCTGGGCGATGGCGTTCGTTTTGGGCGCGATCGTGGCGCCGACCGACGAGCTCGCTTCGGCGCCCGTCCTCGAGCGCATGCGGATGCCGCGCCGGCTGACGGCGATCATCGAGGGCGAAAGTCTCTTGAACGACGCTTCCTCGCTGATCATTTACGCCGCAGCCATCACGGCGGCGATCAGCGGAGCGTTCGTCTGGTGGCGCGTCTTCCTTCAATTTTTTATCGCGGGATTCGGTGGCGTCGCGCTCGGAGTCGCCGCCGCGTGGCTCGCGGTCGCCGGTTGGCGGCGCATCAAAGACACGGACTTGCAAAGTACCATCTCGTTCGCGCTGCCGTATCTGTCCTACGTTACCGCGCAGCGTCTGGGACTGTCGGGCGTGCTCGCCGTCGTGTACACCGGAATCTACGCAAACCGGCTCACTCCGTCGGTCATCACGCCGGCTGCGCGCCTGCAGGTCTCGGGTTTCTGGAACACGCTCGTCTTCTTGGCGAACGCGATTCTCTTTTTGCTGGTCGGTTTGCAGCTCCACGGCGTCACCAGCCGGGTGCTCTTGGAGTACTCGTGGCCGACGATCCTGTGGTATGCGCTGATCGTGAATCTAACGATCGTGCTGACGCGCTTTGCCTGGTGCTTAGCCCAGGAGTATGCGCCTTTCTTCTGCCGTGCCTCGGGGCACGCGCAGCCGGATTGGCGGGAGGCCGTCGTCACGGCCTGGTCGGGTTTGCGCGGCGCGGTTTCCTTAGCAGCCGCCCTCGCCATTCCGGCCTCGCTTGCGAGCGGAGCCCATACGCCGCACCGCGACCTCGTCATCTTTCTTACGTTCAGCGTGATCCTGGTGACGCTCGTAGCCGGCGGGCTGACGCTTCCGCTGCTCATCCGGCAGCTGCACCTGCCACCCGCCGGCGAGGATGAGGATGGGGTGACCGAGGCGCGCGCGGAGATGCGGCGAGCCGCGCTGCAACGGGTCGAACAACTCGAGCAAGCCGGATCGCTGGATGCCGCGAACGCGCGCATTCTCCGCAAGCGCTACGAGCAGCGCCTCGACCCGAGCCGGGAGAATCCCGATCGCGAGCAACGCTGGGACGCCGAGCGCGACGTCCTCGAGGCCCAGCGCGCCGCGCTCATCGACATGCGTGCCAAGGGCAAAATCGACAACACGACGTTGCGGAAGCTGCAACGCTGGCTCGACGTTTCGGCGGAGACGCTCCCTCCGCCCGAACCCGAGGAGGACGGCTGAACAACCGGCATGGGCCGGCGCCGGCGAACGAGAAGCGGCCCGGCAGATGAATCAACTGAGCCACATCTTCCTCCACCTCATTTTCTGCGGCGCCGTCGCGCGAGCACCGAGCGGGACCACGATCCCGATGCACGTCAGCATGACGTATCATAACGGCGTAGCTGCCTTTGACAAGGTCTTCAACGTGACGCGCGACGGCAAGGACGCGGTCGTCGAATTCGACGTTTCGCCCGGCATCTTCCGGCTCATCATCGAAGCGCCGAAGTACGCGTGCTCGCGCGTCGACTATTTGCACGTCCTCGACGGCCTCAATCGCAACCTCACCGAGACCCTAGCCGACGCCCCGCCGCCGCCGCAAGCGAACGTGTCGCTGTTCGACGGCACCGCCCCGCCGTCGTTCTCCTATCTCAAACCCACCTTCGTCTTTTTTGAATCCGGCCTCACCTGCAATCAGCCGATTACGACGCCGGTCCCAGTCCGCAGCGACGTCGAATACGACCCGGGGTCGTACCATCTCCAGCTCTATTCGGATCCCGCACTTCTCGCCAGAGGGCCATTGGTAGCGGCATTGCGCATTCCGACGACGACCGGAACCGCCCACTACCTCCGCGTCAAACTGCCCTTCCCGACGCCTTGGATCGGCTGGCCGGGTTCCTATCAGCTCGACATCAGAGAAGACATCATCGACATCTACGCGACCGCAAAGGCCGACGTGCTGCTCTGCCCCAAGGTTTTCGAAACGAGCGTCTCCAGCTAGACGAATTGCCTTAGGCCTCGTTCGCGCTCCGAATGGCGGGCGCGACGATGCGGATGACGATCACTTGCAGGGCGGCGGCCGCAGGCACGGCCAGGAATGCGCCGGCGATGCCGAGCAGCGTGCCGCCCAGCACCGTCGAGAAGATGATCAGCAGAAAGCTCAGCTTGACGCGTTGTCCGAAGATGATCGGCGACAACGCGTTCTGATCGACGAGCTGCACCGCGGTGAAGGCCGCCGTCGCCCAGAGCGCCTTCGTCCAGCCGGCGGTCGCGAGCGCGGCGAGGATCACGATCGGCCCCGAGATGATCGCGCCGACGAGCGGAATGGCTTGGAAGATTCCGGTGACGAAACCGAGCAGCAGCGCGTACGGGATGCCGAGCAACGCCAAGACGATTCCCGTCGCGAGGCCCGTCACGATGCCGTTGATGACGACGCCTTGCACGTAGGCGCTCAGTTTTTCACCAATCTCGGCGAACGCTGCGCTCCAGCGGTCGCGCTGTGCCGGCGGCAGCAAGCTCAGGACAAATGCCTCCAGCTCGCCGGCGGACAAGAGCCAGGCCACCGTCAGCAACAGAATCAGCACGCCGTCGCCGACCAATTGCGCCAGCAGCGCCGGACCGCTGAGCAGCTTCTGACCGATGGAGGTGAGCAGCCCGCTGGCGGCGCCCGTCAGGCCGGTTGCGAGGGTCTGAATGCCTTCGGTGCGGTGTACGAAACGCTGCGTTTCGAGGAGCTGATTTTGCAACGATTGCAGGATGTCGGGCAGAGCGTTCACCAGACGCGTCGTCTCGTTTCCGAGCGGCTGAAACAGCGCGAACGTCGCGAGCACGAACGCAAGCAATACCACGCCGAGGACGACCAGGATCGCGACGCCTTCGGGCACCCTTTTTGCGAGCCGATGGACCGACGGACGCAGACCTTCCGCCAAGAGAATCGCGGTGAAGAGCAACAGGAACGTCGAGAGCGCGTTGGCGACGACGAGCCAAATTAAGATCACGAAGCCGACGACGGCGGCGCCCACGAACCAGCCGCGCAGCGTTAGCGCGACGGTGCGGCGTTCGCCCGGCGGTTCCTTGATCTCCATCTGCTGCGACGGTTCCGTTACGGAAAGTGCATCCCTCCGCACCGCCGAATCAACCGTCGGGGGGCACGAGATGGCAAACGCGGCATACGCTTTGGTAACCGGCGCTTCGAGCGGCTTGGGAATCGACTTCGCACGCGCTCTCGCAGGGCGGGGCTACGACCTGGTCCTCGTCGCCCGCCGCGAAGACCGGCTGCAGTCGCTCAAGGCGGAGATCGAAAGCGGGAGCCGCGCGACCGTCGAGGTCTTCGTTGCGGATCTCGCGCTCGATGCGGAACGCGAACGGGTGGCCCGGAGCGCTCTAGCCTTGACGAAACCTGTCGAGGTGCTGGTCAATAATGCGGGTCTCGGACTGTACGGCCGTTTCGAAGCGATCCCCTGGGCCAAGGAACGGCAGATGCTCGACGTCGATATCGAAGCCGTCGTACATCTGACGAAACTCCTCACGCCGGCGATGCGCTCGCGCGGGAAGGGGTACGTGCTCAACATCGCCTCGACCGCCGCGTACCAACCGACGCCGCTCTACGCCAGCTACGCCGCAGCAAAAGCCTTCATCCTCTCGTTTTCGCAAGCGTTGAACTTCGAGTTTCGTAAGACCGGCGTGAGCGTGACGACCGTCTCGCCGGGGATCACGGCCACGGAGTTCCTGGCCGTCTCGAAGCAACAGCCGACCCTCTACCAGCGCGCCGTCATGATGCAGAGCGGAACGGTCGTCGAGAAAGCGCTCAGGGCGATGTTCGCGCGGCGCGCGGCGATCGTTCCGGGCGCGCTCAATCAGGCGATGGCCGTTTCCGAGAAGTTCGTGCCCGACGCGTTGAAGACGCGCGTCGCTTACTACCTCATGCGTTCGAACGACGCGGTGCACGAGCCTTAGCCTAGGAAACGCTCCAATTTGACGCGCTTGGTCTTGCGCAGCAAGGGAGCCCAGAGATCGCCGGCTCGCGCGAGGCGTTCGCGCACGTTGTCGACTCGAAAGTCGTCGATCGCGACGCCGAGTTCGAGTTCTTCCCACGTCACCGGCGTCGAGACGGTGGCGCGTGGGGTCGGGCGCACGGAATAGACCGAAGCGAGGGTGCGGCCCCAAGCGTTCTGATTGTAGTCGACGAGCACGCGGCCTTGAGGCCGTTTCGCGATCTTGTACTCCGCGGTCAGGATATCGGGCCGCCGCGCGGCGACGGCGAACGCCAGCGCCTTGGCGAAGCGCCACACCTCCTTTTGAAGCGGACCGCGTTCGATCGGCACGTAGACGTGGATGCCGTTCGAGCCCGACGTTTTCGCGTAGGACGGAAATTTCAGGTCGTCGAGCGCCAACTTTAGCTCGAGCGCGGCTTCGCGCACGACCGCGAAGCTCGTCGCGCCTTGCTTCGGATCCTTGACGGGGTCGAGATCGAAATGCAGATAGTCGGGACGGTTCACGTCATCGCACGTTGCATACCACTGATTCAGATCGATGCACCCGAGATTGACGATCCACAACAGCGCGGCCAGGTCGTCGACCATCGGGAAGTCGATGACGTTCCCGGAGCCGTGTTCGACGCGACAGAGTTCGAGCCAAGGCGGCGCGCCGCTCGGCGTCCGCTTCATGAAGAAAAAGTCTCCCGCCGCACCGTTCGGATAGCGCTTCATCACCATCGCGCGCCGCGCGATGTGTGGCAGCAAGAGCGGCGCGACGTCGGCGTAGTACTGCAGCAAAGCGCCCTTGGTCAATCCCGTTTCGGGGAAAAAGACCTTTTGCAGGTTCGTCAGCGCGACGTCGTGCTCGCCGGCGCGCACCGTCGCCGCGTTTGCGTCGTCAGGGATACGGACGCCCGGGTCGCGCCGCGCGGTCGGAGCCATCTCTCGATCCTTCTACGCGTGCGCTCGAGCACACCCCGGCGTCCCCGGCCGGGGCGGGTACGCCGGCATCCGATAGTCGGAATATGCGAGCTCGCTGCGAACGGCCGGCCGTCGCCCTTTTGGCGCTGGGATTGGCCGCGTGCAGCGGCGGCGGGAGCGGCCTCGGGCCTGCGCCTTCGCCGACGCCGGCAACGAGCGCTTCGCCCTCTGGCGCCGGGAACGTGAGCGGAGCGGTCTACGATCTCTCCTCATATACGGCCGGCGTCGGCGGCGGCGGGGTGGGCTGGTCGGTCTTGCCGAACGGCTCGCCGGCGCCCGGCGTGAAGCCCGTTTCCGGCGCGGTGGTAGTCGTCGGGGGAACGCTCGTGAGCGGCGCGACGGCGCCGCCCTCGCTGCCCAGCGACGACGTCAGGGCCGTCACCGACGCGGGCGGAGCCTTCGCGCTCACCACGGCCGCGACGGGCCCTCAATTCATCATGGTCTTTCCTGCCGCGAGCGATAGCGTGCACGTCGCCGCGATCCACCGCACGACGACGCTCGTCGCCGGGAAGAACGTCCTGCCGACGCAGCTCATGGCCGCCGTAACCAGCGATGAAGTGGCCTGGTTGACGCAAGTCAATGCGGACCGCGCGGCCAACGGGGCCGCACCGTTGGTGTTCGACGAAGCGCTGCTCGAGTCGGCGCGCTATTGGGCGAACTTCATGGGAACGACGGGATATTTCAACCACTGCATTCCGGCCTCGGCCTGCGGCGGCGGATCCGCGACGCCGCCCCCGGGCGCTGCGCCGCAGGACGCCACGCCGGCCACGCGCGACGCGTACTTCAACGCGTACTTCGGCGGGTGGGGCGAAAACATCGCGGCCGGCTTCGGGAATTGGCAAGGCGCGGAGTCCGCCTTCATGGCCGAAAAAGCAAACTGCCCAGGTGACACCGCCGTGGGTTGTCCTTTCGGCGAATCGACCGGTCACTTCCTGAACATCGTCGACCAAAGTTATCTCTGGGTCGGACTCGGAGAAGCTACCGGCGGCGCCTCACCGTATGCGTCGTACTACGACCAAGAATTTGCGACAACGGGAGCCGGCTTGTCGTCGTCGAGTTCGCTTCCGAACGCGCGCATGGCGCGCCCCCTCGCGCCGAAGCACTGAAGGGGCGCGCGCCGCGACTTAGGTGTTGCTGCGGATGTCCTGCTTGGCGCGGTCGATTCCCGCGAGCGTCTCTTCCTTCGCTTGATTGGCGACGGAACGGACTTTTTCGCCCGGCGTCAGCGCGTCGCCGCCGAGGTCGCGCTCGGTCTGTTCGGCTTCGGCATTCGCCTTATGACCGGCTTCGTTGAAGGCGTCCTTCACGTTGTCGACGGTCTTCCGAAGATCTTCCTTTAGCCCCATAACGTTCTCCTTAAACCCTGACGCCGCGTCCGGTGATCACGTTGATGACCACCATGATGATGGCCAGAACGAGTAACAAATGAATCAACCCGCCACCGATGTGGAGCAAGAAGCCGAGCAGCCAAAGTACGAAAAGTACGGAGATGACGGCCCAAAGAATTCCGGCCATTGCTAGCGTTCCTCCGCGAGACTCGAGTGTTGTAAGTTCATGCGAGGAGTCGTGTACCCAGCGGAACGCCGAGTCAATCTCATCCGCGGTAAGGCGGTCGCCCGCTAGGGGTGAATCGAATCCGTCCAGCGCACCGTCTCGGGAACTTCGGCCGTCGGAATGTCGAGGTTGACGACGACAGGTTCCTGACCGCTGCGCACGAGTACGCACTCGAGCGGCTCGCCGGCGCTCGCGTTGATTTCTTGATGCGGCACGTAGGGCGGGACGAAGATGAAGTCGCCCGGCCCGGCTTCGGCAACGAACTCGAGCGCGTCGCCCCAACGCATGCGCGCTCGGCCGCGCACGACGTAGATAATGCTTTCGAGGTCGCCGTGGTGGTGTGCGCCGGTCTTCGCGTCAGGCTGGATCGTCACGGCGCCGGCCCACAGTTTCTCGGCGCCAACGCGCGCGTGCGTGATCGCCGCCGACCGGCTCATGCCAGGCGTCTGCGCGGTGTTCGGGTCCAACTGGTCGCTCGCCACGATGCGAACGCCTTCGCGTTTCCAGTCTCTCGCTAAGCTCATGCCGTCTCTAACACCGCCGAGCGCTCGGCGGTCGCAGAGGCTCTGCGGCAAGACGCCCACTTTGCCGCGGAGAACCACGGCGGCATGAAACTCCGGCGCGCGTTTTCGTCGGCATTGACGCTGGCCTTCGCGGCAGCGTCGCTGCCCGTCCAGCTTTCGGCGCAACAGCCGGCGCAGGGCCAAACGACTCAGGGGCAGCCGCAAAGCCGGCCGGCGGCGAAACCGGCCCCGGCAAAACCGCAGTCCAAGCCCGCGCAACCGGGCAAGCCGCAGACAAAGCCCGCGCCGCCCCAAACCAAACCCGCTCCGCAACGGCCGAATCCGGGACAGGGAGGCGGCAAACCGCCGCCGGGAGGCGGGAACGGCGGCAAGCCACCGCCGGGCAACGGGAATGGCGGCAGGCCGCCGGGCGGCGGGAACGGGGCCAAACCACCGCCGCCGGGTGGCGGCAACGGGAATCGGCCGCCGCCAAACAGCGGATATAAGCCGCCGCCGCGCCCCGCGCCGGGCCACGGCGGTTGGTACCCGCCCAAGCCTCCCTATCCGGGCTATCATTATCCGCCTCGGCCGCCGGGCGGCTACCCGCCGCCGCGCTATCCGCCCTACCACGGCTGGCGGCCGATCTATCCGCCGCCACCCCCGCCGATCTACCGGCCGGGAGCGTGGTACTGGAACCGTGGCGTGGTTTGGACCCCGTACCCAACGTATTGGGCCGGCGGCTTCTGGGGAGCGTTTGCCATCGGGACCGCGGCGGCGATCGTCGTCGGCGCGATCACGCAGCCACAATACGCGACGTATCAAGTCCAAGGCGGTAGTCCGGGAGCGCAGCTGCTCAACAGCTACGGCTTGATGCAGGTCCCGTGCCGGCCGTACGTCGTCGTGATCCACGGACCGAACGATACGATCGTCTGCGCGGAGCCGAACGGCACGGTTGCGCCCGGCGACTACAGCGTCGACCCCAGTACGCTGACGCTGATCAACTACCAAGAGTACTGAGCGGCCCGGGTTTCCTTCGTTTTGGATCGGTGCGGGACGTTTCGAGGACGCGCTGCGGACGCAGGCGGGACGTTCGCCTTGTTATCGTGATTGCGGAAAGGCGGTCAACACGCTATGGAACTCAACAATCGCAATCGCGAGGACGACGAAGCTCGCGCAGACGACGTTCACATCCCGCTCAGCGCACGCCCTCGCATCGCCGGCCGGGTCTCAAGTGGCCGCGGAATGTTCGGGGGCTGGGGCCCCCGGATCGGCTGAGACGTAAACCTCGGCGCCGAGCGCGCGGAATTCGGTGGACTTCTCCGCCATCCCGCGCTCGGCATATTCCCGTACTTCCTGGGTGATTTTCATCGAACAGAAGTGCGGCCCGCACATCGAGCAAAAATGCGCGACTTTCGCCCCGTCGGCGGGAAGCGTTTCGTCGTGGAAGGCGCGCGCGGTTTCCGAATCGAGCGCGAGTTCGAATTGATCCTGCCAGCGAAACTCGAAACGCGCGCGCGAGAGCACGTCGTCCCAATGACGCGCGTGCGGATGTCCTTTGGCGACGTCGGCGGCGTGCGCGGCGATCTTGTAGGCGATTACGCCGTCCTTGACGTCTTGGCGGTCCGGCAAGCCTAAGTGCTCCTTGGGTGTGACGTAGCAAAGCATCGCCGTCCCGTACCAGCCGATCATCGCGGCACCGATGGCGCTGGTGATGTGATCGTAGCCGGGCGCGACGTCGGTAACCAGCGGTCCCAGCGTGTAGAAGGGGGCTTCCTTACACACCGCTAGCTGCCGGTCGACGTTCTCCTTGATAAGGTGCATCGGCACGTGGCCGGGACCTTCGATCATCGTCTGAACGTCGTGTTTCCAGGCGATCTCCGTCAGCTCGCCGAGCGTGTCGAGTTCGGCGAACTGCGCCTCGTCGTTAGCGTCGGCGAGACAGCCCGGCCGCAGACCGTCGCCCAGCGAGAAGGTGACGTCGTAGGCCTTCATGATCTCGCAGATCTCTTCGAAGTGCGTGTAGAGAAAGTTCTCCTCGTGATGCGCGAGACACCATTTCGCCAAGATCGAACCGCCGCGCGACACGATTCCGGTGATGCGCTTCGCCGTCAGAGGTACGTAGCGCAACAAGACGCCGGCGTGGACCGTGAAATAATCGACGCCTTGCTCCGCTTGCTCGATCAGCGTGTCGCGATAGAGCTCCCAAGTCAGGTCTTCAGCCTTGCCGCCGACCTTCTCGAGGGCCTGATAGATCGGAACGGTCCCGATCGGCACCGGCGAGTTGCGCAAGATCCACTCGCGCGTTTCGTGGATGTTCTTGCCGGTCGACAGGTCCATGACGTTGTCGGCGCCCCAGCGCGTTGCCCACGTCATCTTGTCGACCTCTTCGTCGATCGTAGACGCGACCGCCGAGTTGCCGATGTTCGCGTTGATCTTCACCAAGAACGCCCGGCCGATGACCATCGGCTCGCTCTCGGGATGGTTCACGTTCAGCGGCATCACGGCGCGCCCGCGTGCCACCTCGGCGCGCACCAGTTCCGGCGAGACGCCTTCGCGGATCGCGACGAACTCCATCTCCGGCGTCACGATTCCGCGCCGCGCGTAGTGCAGCTGGCTCACGTTCGCGCCGGCCTTCGCCTTACGCACGCGGCGCTTCGTGTGGAAACGCAGCGCTTCAAGCTCGGGCATCGCGTCGCGTCCCCGCCGATAGAGCGACGAGGGCTGCTCGAGCTCGACCGTATCCTCGCGCCGCACGATCCACTCCGAGCGTAGCGGAGCGATGCCCGCGCGCACGTCGACGGCGACGTCGGGGTCGGTATATGGGCCGCTCGTGTCGTAGACGACGTGGCGCTCGCCATTCGTCAACTCGATCTCGCGCATCGGCACGCGGATCGACGGGTCGCTCCCGAGCGAATAGATCTTCCGCGAGCGCGCCTCGCGCTTACCCTCGACGATTGCCGACATGGTTCGAAACCTTTCCGGGCCGGCTCGACCGTCTCTCCCTCCGCCGGTTTTGACCGGATCAGGTTCGACGGTCGGCGACCAACATCGCCCTCTCAGCCCGTCATGCGGGCTCCCGTGAGGCTCACCCCACGATACGCCCACCCGGGGGGCGTGTCAACAACGAAGCGTGAACCCCGCCGGGTGCCGTACCTCCGTCTTTTGAGCGCGCAACTCGCGATCGGCGCGGCGGCAATTTTCGCGCGCTACGCGCTCGGCGGCGCCGGGCCGCTCGCGGTCTCCGCCCTGCGGCTCATCCTCGCGGCGCTTCCGCTGGTGGCTTTGGCGCTCGTCGCGCATCCGCGCGTCCGCCTCAGTTTGCGGCGCGAAGTCGCCTTCGCAGGCGCGGGTGTCGCGCTGGCCGTCCACTTCGCGACCTGGATCGGCTCGCTGCTGTACACGTCGGTCGCGGTTTCGACGCTGCTCGTTACGACCACCCCGATCTTCACCGAAACCTACGACGCATTGACGAAGCGCCGCTTGCCGAGTCGCACGTTTGCGCTCTCGCTCGGGCTGGCGCTGGCGGGCGTCGCACTGATCGCGCTGCAGCACGCGACGCCGGCGCCGGTTCCCGGGCGCGCCGCACTGGGCGACGCGCTCGCGCTCGCCGGCGCGCTGGCCATCGCCGTCTATCTGCTCGTCGTCCGCGACGCCGGCGCCCGGCCGTCCAGCGGGCCGCCGCTCCCGACGCGCCAGATCGTGGCGCGAACCTACGGCTGGGCAGCGCTCGCCTTGACGCTGCTCGCCGCCTTCGCGCACCAGGGACCGCCGCCGCTCGGCGCGACGCTCAGCTGGTTCGGCATCCTGGCGATGGCGCTCGTGTCGCAATTGCTCGGCCACACCGCGCTCAACGCCGCCTTGCGCACGTTCACGCCGAGCACCGTGTCGTTGACGACGCTGCTCGAGCCGCTCATCGCCGCTTTGCTCGCCGCCGCGCTTTTCCACGAAGGACTCTCGTTGCAAACGGCGCTCGGCGGCGCGCTCGTTCTCGCGGCCGTCGGGCTTACGCTCCGCTCGGCGAAGCCGGCGCCGCCGCTTGCGGTTGCATGAGCGAAGCAATCAGCAGGCCGCAGAAGCCGGCAAGCACGGCCGAACCGGCAACGACGTGGACTTCCCACCAGTAGCCGCCGAACAGCGAGCCAACGACGGCGAGGTTCACCGCAACAAAGGTGCAGGGCACGATGAAACCGAGCACTTGCAGACGCCAGAGCGGCCCGCGACCCGGTTGCAGCAGCGCGATCGTCAGGTCCGCGATCAGCCCGGCGCAGATTGCGGGTGAAAGCGTCAACGCGAGCGGGTCGGCGCCCGCGCGCATCAGCGTCGTGAACCCGGCACTCAATCCAAAGACGAGGGTGAGCGCACCGGGGTGCACCGGAAACGTGCGGCCGACGTAGAGCGCGACGCCGGCCAGCAACATGCCGCGTACGACGAACGTCAGAATGCCGTAAGCGAGGAGATAGAAGGCAAGCTCGCTTAACAGCGCCGGATCGGCGTGCGCGAAACGCAGTCCCGGTGCGAGCGAAGCTCCCGCCACGATGCGCATCGTCCATTCCGTCAAGAAGCCGGCGCCCGTGAGGAAATACACAAAACCGAGCAGCGCCGGAAGTTCTTCCCCGAGACTCGCCCCGCCGCCGCGTGCCGCGAGCGCGCGCACCGGTCCGAGAAACGCCAGCGAGCCCGCGAAGAAAAGCAGCAAGTGGGTCGGACTGAGCGCGGCCGACAGCGCCTGTTCGATCCCGAAGAGGATGTGCCACAGCATGTCGCCGACGCCGCCGGCGGCCATGAGCGCGAGTCCCACGACGCTCGGTCCGTAGCCCGGCGGAATCGCCTCGCGAAACGACATGCCGGTCCGCATGCGGGACCAGATTTTCCACGCCACCACTGCGGCCGTTGCGAGATAGCCGGTATAGAGCAGTGCGTGGTACGGCGTGAAGAAACCCTCGTCGTGAAGGTCGACGTGAAGGTGGGCCCAGCCGTCGCAGACGACGCCGGCGATCCACCAGAGCGACGCGAGCGAGACGAGCCAGTCAAAGCGCAGTGCGTCGCGGCGCTCGTCAGTCGTAGTCAGACTCGAGATTCAACATGACGCCTCGTCCATTGTCAGCCTTACAAAAGGAAACCTTCGGGCCGTATAAGAGAAAGCAACAGGATGGATTGGAACGCCGAGCGGGCCCGGATCGAAGCCGAGTGGGAGCGGACCGAACACTGGAATCACTGGGGTCCGTACCTGAGCGACCGGCAGTGGGGAACCGTCCGCGAGGATTACAGCCGCGACGGCACCGCCTGGGACTACTTTCCTTTCGAGCACGCACGTTCGCGGGCGTATCGCTGGGGCGAGGACGGCATCTTCGGGATCTGCGACGACAAGCAATATCTCTGCTTTGCGCCGGCTTTTTGGAACGGCGCCGATCCGATCCTTAAGGAACGCTTCTACGGTCTCAACAATCATCAGGGCAATCACGGCGAAGACGTCAAAGAGCAGTATTACTACCTCGACAACGTCCCGTCGCACGCCTACATGTCGGCGCTCTACAAGTATCCGCAGCGCGCCTTTCCCTACGCTGAGCTGCTCGCGACCAACGAGCAGCGCTCGAAGCTCGACCCCGAATACGAACTGATCGACACCGGCGTCTTCGACGACGACGCCTACTTCGACATCCGCGTCGAGTATGCCAAACACAACGAAAAAGACATTCTCGTGCGCATCACCGCGATCAACCGCGGCCGAGCGCCCGCGCCGCTGCACCTCGTCCCGCAGCTGTGGTTTCGCAACGAGTGGTCGTGGCGCCCGGGGGTCCCAAAGCCAGTGCTCGAGCCGGATTCCGGGGCGGCCCGAACGTTCTGCGCGCGGCACGCACTGCTCGGCGAGTACCGGCTGGCCTACGTAGGCGATCCACAGGTCCTCGTCACCGAGAACGAGACCAACTACGAAGCGCTCTACGGCGTCGGCAACGCGCAGCCGTACGTCAAGGACGGGATCGACCGCGCGATCGTGCGCGGCGAATCGAGCGCCGTCAATCCGGAATTGCGGGGATCGAAACTCGCGCTGCACTACGCGCTTCTGCTGGCGCCCGGCGAAACGCAGCAGATCCGCCTGCGGCTAACCTCAGCCGAGGTCTTACAGGAGCCGATCGACGATAGCTTCGACATGACGTTCAAAGAACGCGTCTTCGAGGCCGACCGCTTCTACGCCGCGCTCAACCCGCATCCCGCCAGCGACGACCGCAGACACGTCCAACGCACCGCCTTCGCCGGGATGCTCTGGAACAAGCAATTCTATAACTACATCGTGCGCGACTGGCTGCAGGGCGATCCGCTGATGCCGCCTCCGCCGCCCGAGCGTTGGCAAGGGCGCAACCACGAGTGGTACCACCTCTACAACGACGACGTCATCTCGATGCCCGATACCTGGGAGTATCCCTGGTACGCCGCCTGGGATCTGGCGTTCCATACCCTAGTATTGGCGCTGATCGATCCGGGCTTCGCGAAGCGCCAGCTCATCACGCTCACGCGCGAGTGGTACATGCACCCGAGCGGTGCGATTCCCGCGTACGAGTGGGCTTTCAGCGACGTCAACCCGCCCGTGCAGGCCTGGGCGGCATATCGCATCTTCCAGATCGAGCACAAGATGTACGGTTACGCCGACTATCTCTTCCTCGAGCGCGTCTTTCAAAAGCTCTTGCTCAACTTCACCTGGTGGGTCAATCGCGAGGACCCCGACGGGCACAACGTGTTCTCCGGCGGTTTTCTCGGTCTCGACAACATCGGACTCTTCGATCGCAGTGCGAAGCTGCCGCCGGGCTGGCGCATCGAGCAATCCGACGCGACGAGCTGGATGGCCGTCTACTCGCTGGACATGATGGCGATCGCGCTCGAACTCGCGCAGCACAATCCGTCCTACGAGGACATCGCCTCGAAATTCTTCGAGCACTTTCTCTACATCGCCAACGCGATCAACAACGTCAAGGGGACCGAAACGGGCCTTTGGGACGAGACCGATGGCTTCTACTACGATCAAGTCGTCGACGCGAACGGCAAGCGCGTTCCGATGAAGGTCCACTCGCTGGTCGGTATGCTGCCGATGCTCGCGGTCGAAACGATCCAGCCGCAGCTCTTGGCGCGCTTACCGAACTTCAAGCGCCGCTTGGAGTGGTTTATCCAGAACCGGCCCGAGCTGCGAATGAACATCGCCTGCATGGAGACGCGCGGGATCGAGGGGCGCCGGCTCCTCTCGATCCTCGACGGCGATCGGCTGCGCCGGCTCTTGCGGCCGCTGCTCGACGAGAACGAATTCCTGAGCCCCCACGGAATCCGCTCGGTCTCGCGCTACCATCAAGCGCATCCCTACGTCATCTACTTCCAGGGCCGGGAGTTTCGCGTCGATTACGACCCAGCCGAATCGCGCAGCGGTCTGTTTGGCGGAAATTCCAACTGGCGCGGCCCGGTTTGGTTTCCCCTCAACTTCCTCTTGATCGAAGCGCTGCAGAACTTCCACTTCTACTACGGTGACGAGTTTCAAGTTGAGTTTCCGACGGGATCCGGAAAATTCGCGTCGCTTTGGGAAGTCGCGTCCGATCTTTCCGACCGGCTGGTCGCCATCTTCACGTTGGATGCGGACGGACGCCGCCCGTTCAACGGCGGCGTGGAGAAGTTTCAGCGCGACCCGTTTTTCAAAGATCTGCTGCTGTTCCACGAATACTTCAACGGCGACGACGCCGCGGGCGTCGGAGCGTCCCATCAGACCGGCTGGACCGGCCTCGTCGCGAAGCTCGTCCAGCAAGTCAGCGAGTACGAAGGCGCGGGGAAGTCGCCGCTCGAGTGGACTTACGAAGCGATGCCGAGCGCAGATCCGATCTCGACGCGGTGACGTCGCTCGAACGCCGCATCGAAGCTCTCGTGCGCGGCGAGGAGGGCGATCCGTTCGCCTTGCTCGGCATGCATCGAAACGATGGCGGCCTGGTGGTGCGCGCTTTCCGCCCGCGCGCCGACACCCTCGAACTCGTCGACGAGCGCAGCGGCGATGCGCTCGCGCCGTTCGAGCGGATTCATCCCGAAGGCGTTTTCGCCCTGAACCTGCCGGGCGACGAACCGTTTGCGTACCGCTTGCGCGAGCGCTCGGCGAGCGGCGTGCGCGAACTGCACGATCCCTACCGCTACCCGCCCCTGCTCGGTCAAGTCGACGTGTGGCTGCTCGCCGAGGGCCGTCACCTCAAACTCTACGAGATCCTCGGCGCGCACGTGCGGACGATCGACGGCGTGCGCGGCGCCTCGTTTGCGGTGTGGGCGCCGAATGCCCGGCGCGTCAGCGTCGTCGGCGATTTCAACGGCTGGGACGGACGCGTACACGCGATGCGTTTTCGCCGGGAGTGCGGCGTGTGGGAGATCTTCATCCCCGGCGAACTGGCCGGGGCTCGCTACAAATACGAGATCGCGGGGCCCGGCGGCGGCCTGCTGCCGCTGCGCAGCGATCCGTTAGCCTTCGCTTCCGAACTTCGGCCGGCGAACGCCTCGATCGTCGTTCCTCCCAGTTCTTTCAACTGGTCGGATGACGAGTGGCTGGCCACGCGCGCGACGACGCCGGCGCGAGCCGGGCCACTCTCGATCTACGAAGCGCACCTCGGCTCGTGGCGCCGTACCGGAGCGCACGGCGAGCGCATGTTTTCCTACCGCGCGCTAGCCGACGAACTGATCCCGTACGTGCGCGAACTCGGATTCACCCACATCGAACTGCTCCCCGTCACCGAGCATCCCTTCGACGGTTCGTGGGGCTATCAGACGACGGGGCAGTTCGCCCCGACCAGCCGGCACGGCGCGCCCGACGACTTCCGTGCCTTCGTCGACCGCGCGCACGCCGCCGGCATCGGCATCCTCCTCGACTGGGTACCCGGCCACTTTCCGGTCGACACGCACGGCCTCGGCAACTTCGACGGAACGCACTTGTACGAACATGCCGATCCGCGGAAAGGCTTTCACTACGAGTGGGGGACGTACGCGTATAATCTCGGACGCAGCGAAGTAGCGAACTTCCTGATCGCGAGCGCCTTGTTTTGGCTGCGCGAATATCACGTCGACGGACTGCGCGTCGACGCCGTCTCGTCGCTGCTGTATCTCGACTACGGCCGCGAAGGCGGCCAGTGGATTCCCAACGAGCGCGGCGATAACGAAAACCTCGAAGGGACGGCGTTCTTACGCGCGTTTAACGAGACCGTCCACGCGGAAGTACCGCGCGCCCTCACCGCCGCGGAAGAAGCCACCGCGTGGCCCAAGATCACGGCACCCGTCGCCGGCGGAGGACTCGGCTTCGACTTCAAATGGAACATGGGCTGGATGCACGACACGCTGCGCTTGTTCGCGCGCGACCCGATCGCCCGCAGCTATCACTGGAACGAGCTGACCTTTAGCTTGGTCTACGCCTTCGACGAGCACTACATCTTGCCGTTCTCGCACGACGAAGTCGTCCACCTCAAACACTCGCTCCTCGGGCGGATGCCGGGTAACGACGACTCGCGCTTCGCGGCACTGCGTCTGCTCTACGCCTATCTCTTCGCGCATCCCGGCAAGAAGCTGCTCTTCATGGGCGCGGAGTTCGCCCAGGAAGGCGAATGGAGCGAAGCGCGGAGTTTGGATTGGCATCTCCTCGCCGACCCACGCCGGCAAGGCATCACGGCGCTCGTGCGCGATCTGAACCGCCTGTATGCGGAAACGCCGGCGCTGCATGCCTGCGACGCCGATTGGGCCGGTTTCGACTGGATCGAAGTGAACGACGCGTCGCGCTCGGTTGCAGCCTTTCTGCGCAAGGATCCGGCTACCGGAAAATTCGTCGTGGTCGCGATGAACTTGAGCGGCATCGCGTACGAAGGTTATCGCGTGGGCGTGCCGCAGGGCGGAGCCTATCGCGAACTGCTCAATACCGACGCTGCGACCTACGGCGGCGCGAATCGCGGCAACCTCGGGGAAGTCGAAAGCGTCGAGCCCGGTTCGCAAGGCCGTCCCTTCGCGCTCGAACTTTATTTGCCGCCGCAGTCCGCCGTTTTTCTCGAGCCGGTATGATCGGCGTGCGGGGACCGGCCGTCGACGCGGGTGAGCCGCATCCGCTCGGCGCGACTTGGGACGGGAAAGGCGTCAACTTCGCCCTCTTCTCCGCGCACGCCGAGAAGGTCGAACTCTGCCTGTTCGATCAACGCGGGCGGCGCGAACTTCACCGGCTCGCGCTCCCCGGCCACACCGACCAAGTCTGGCACGGCTACGTCCCCGACGCGCGGCCCGGCCTGCGCTACGGCTATCGCGTCTATGGGCCTTACGAGCCGCACAACGGCCATCGCTTCAACGCGAACAAACTCTTGATCGATCCCTACGCCAAGGCGCTGGCGGGTACGCTCAAGTGGAGCGACGCCGATTTCGGCTATCGCACCGGCACGCCGCGCGGGGATCTCTCGTTCGACCGGCGCGACAACGCCGCCGGCGTGCCCAAATCGGTGGTCGTCGACACGGCGTTCTCGTGGGGCGACGAGCGTCCGCCGAACGTGCCGTGGCGCGACACCGTCATTTACGAACTCAACGTCCGCGGCTTCACGATGCAAAACCCGCGCATCCCCGGCCCCCTGCGCGGAACGTTCTTGGCCCTCGGTTCCCCCCACGTCCTGGAGTATCTGCGCACGCTGGGAATCACCGCGGTCGAGCTGCTGCCGGTCCAAGCCTTCATCGACGAGCGCGACTTAGTCGAGCGGCGCTTGCGAAACGCGTGGGGGTACAACACGATCGGTTTCTTCGCGCCCCACGGACCCTACTTGCACGACGAAGACGTCAACCAGTTCAAAACGATGGTCGCCCAACTGCACGAAGCCGGCCTCGAAGTCATTCTGGACGTCGTCTACAACCACACCGCCGAAGGCAACGAACACGGCCCGACGCTTTCGTTTCGCGGGATCGACAACAAATCGTACTACCGGCTGGCCGAAGACGCGCGCTTTTACGACGACGCTAGCGGCTGCGGCAACACGCTCGATCTCGATCACCCGCGCGTCCTCCAGTTCGTGATGGATTCGTTGCGCTACTGGGTGACGGAGATGCACGTCGACGGGTTTCGTTTCGACCTGGCGCCGGCGTTGGCCCGAACGGCGCACGGCTTCGACCAGCGCAGCGGCTTTCTCAAGGCCGTCGCGCAAGATCCCGTTCTCGCACGCACCAAACTGATCGCCGAGCCGTGGGACGTCGGCGTCGGCGGCTACCAGCTCGGCCGCTTTCTGCCGGGCTGGTCCGAGTGGAACGATCGCTTTCGCGACGGCGTCCGGCGCTTCTGGCGCGGCCACGACGCAACGATCCCCGATCTCGCCTCGCGCTTGACGGGTTCGAGCGATGTGTTCGCGCACGAAGGCCGCCACTTACGCGCTTCGATCAATTTCGTTACCGCCCACGACGGTTTCACGCTGCGCGACCTGGTCAGTTACGACGTCAAGCACAACGAAGCCAACGGCGAAGACGACCGCGACGGCAGCGACGCGAACCTCAGTTGGAATTGCGGCGTCGAAGGGCCGACCGGCGATCCGGCCATTCGCGCCCTCCGCGCGCGGCAGGCGCGGAACTTCCTCGCGACGCTCTTGCTTTCGCAAGGCGTTCCGATGCTGCTGGCAGGCGACGAACGCGGCCGAACGCAGGATGGTAATAACAACGCGTATTGCCAGGACGGCCCGCTGACCTGGATGCCCTGGACGCCCTCCGACGATCCCGACCTGTTCGAATTCGTACGCGCGATCGTGGCCTTGCGCCGCAGCAGCGCCGCCTTCCGGCGCGACACCTTCTTCAAGGGCGAGCCGCTCGCCGGAACGTCGCGCAAGGACTTGACCTGGCTGCGACCGGACGGCCGCGAAATGGAAGACGCCGATTGGTACGACGCGGGCCTGCGCGTGATCGGTCTGCTCTTTGGGGACGACAGCGGACGCGACGAGCGGCTCTTTGCGATGTTTCTCAACGCGCACGACGGCGATTTCCCGATCGCGCTGCCGCCGCAAGACGCCGGCTGGGAGCTGCTGATCGATACGGCCGGAAATCCGCGCAGCGACATCGGCGCGCCGCTCCCCATCGAACCGGGGCTCTTGTTGCGCGCCCGCTCGTTCCAACTCTTCGGAACGCGCGCGCGGCCGGCCGGGTGATCGCGCCACGCGCCTTTCTGCCCGAGCCGCTCGCGAAGGGGGGCCGCGCGTGGGGTTTCTCGCTGAATCTCTACGCGTTGCGTTCCCGGCGGAACTGGGGGATCGGCGATTTCACCGATCTGCGCGCCTTCGTCGAGATCGCAGCGGCGCTCGGCGCCTCGTACGTCGGGATCAACCCGTTGCACGCGCTACAGCCGCTCGAGCCGCGCGCCGCCAGCCCGTACGGGCCCTCGAGCCGCTTTTTCCTTAATCCGCTCTACCTCGACGTCGAGGCGGTGCCCGAATTCGCGCACGCCGCGGGACGGCGCTCGTCGCGCGAGCGCACCGAACGGCGCGAGGCGCTCGCCGCCTTGCGTGCCACGCCACTGATCGACTACGCCGGCGTTTCGGCGCGAAAACGCGGCGCGCTGCGCGAACTGTATCGCGCCTTCCGCAAAGCGAGCGACGCGCGACACGCGAGCTTTCGCGCTTTCGTCGAGCGCGAAGGCGACCGGCTCGAGCGGTTCGCACAGTACGAGGCACTCGACGAGGTGCTGACCGCTAAGGGCGCGAGCCATGGCTGGTTCGCGTGGCCGCAAGAATATCGCGATCCGGACGGACCGGCGGTGACGCGTTTTGCGGCGCGCGAGCGCGAACGCATCGAGTTCTCGATGTACGTCCAGTTCGTCAGCGACGAACAGCTCGCGGCCGTCGCCGCGGCGGCCGGCGCCCTCGGAGTCGGCCTGTACCGCGACCTCGCGGTCGGCGTCGACGCGAGTGGACCGGACGTTTGGTCGGACCGTTCCGCCTACGTCCTCGGCGAGACGATCGGCGCCCCGCCGGATCCGCTGGGGCCTCAGGGTCAGAACTGGGGCCTTCCCCCGCCGGACCCGCTCGCTTTTGGCGAGGACGGTGCAGAACGCTTCGCACAGCTGCTGCGCGCCAACATGCGCCACGCCGCGGCGTTGCGGTTGGACCACGTCATGTCCTTGACGCGCCTGTTTCGCATTCCGCTCGGCCACGGTGCGACCGACGGAGTTTACGTCGAATACCCGCTGGAGTCGTCGCTCGGCGCCGTTCAGCGCGAGAGCGAACGTGCGCGCTGTCTGGTCGTAGGCGAGGATCTCGGCAACGTCCCCGACGGCTTCCGGGAACGCATGGAGGCCGCACGGATCCTGTCGTATCGCCTCCTACCCTTCGAGCGCGAGCCCGGCGGCCGGTACAAACCGCCCGAGGCATACCCGCGGCTCGCGCTGGCGACGGCGGGGACGCACGACCTGCCGCCCCTGGCCGGCTGGGCCCTCGGCCGCGACATCGAAACCCGACGCGCCGCGGGCCTGCTTTCCGACGAGGTCGCACGCGTGGCGCTGGCCGAGCGCCGTCGGGATTTCGTGCAATTCTTAGAAGCGCTCGCAGAAGCTGACGTCCTGAGCATCGACGACGGCCACGCGCTGCTCGCCGCGGTCGAACGGGGAGTGCCCGAAGCGGCAGCATTCGCACCGCTGGCAGTTGCCACGTACCGGTATCTCGCTCGCACGCCGGCATGCTTGGCTTTCGTTCAACTCGACGATGCGGTCGTCTCGTTCGATCAAGTGAACCTGCCGGGCACGGTACTCGAGCATCCGAATTGGCAGCGCAAAATGAGCCTCGAGGTCGAGGCACTCGCCGCGCATCCGACCGTCCGCGCGATTGCCGTCGCACTTCGAGCGGAAAGGAGCCGGGCCGATACGAACTGACCCGGCAGCATGAAAGCCGTGGTGATGGCAGGCGGTGAAGGCTCGCGACTGCGGCCTCTAACCTCGCGCCGTCCCAAGCCGCTCGCACCAGTCGCCAACAAGCCGGTGATGGAGCACATCGTCGACCTGCTGCGCCGCCACGGCGTCACGGAGATCGTCGCGACGCTGCACTATCTCGCCGACGAAATCGAGAGCTACTTCGGTGACGGCCGCGATTTCGGCGTACGGATGTCGTACGTCGTCGAAGACACGCCGCTCGGCACCGCCGGCGCCGTGAAGATGGCCGAACCGTTGCTCAGCGACGCGCCCTTCGTCGTGATCTCGGGCGACGCACTCACCGACCTCGACCTCGACGCGCTGGCGGCGGAACATGCGTCGAGCGGCGCGTTTGCAACCATCACGCTCAAGCGCGTGAACAATCCGCTCGAGTTCGGCGTCGTCATCGTCGACGAGCACCACCACATCACGCGCTTTCTCGAGAAACCGTCGTGGGGCGAAATCTTCTCCGACACGATCAACACGGGCATCTACATGCTCGACCCGGGCATCTTCGCGTACATGGAAGCGGGCAAGTCGTACGATTTCTCGCGCGATCTCTTTCCGCGCTTGATGCACGAGGGCAAGCTCGTCCAAGGCTTCATCACGCAAGACTACTGGACCGATATCGGCAACCTGCAGCAGTACCAGCAGGCGAACTACGACGCGCTGGCCGGGCGCGCGCGCCTCGAGATCCCCGGCACGCAGACCTCGCCCGGCATCTGGATCGGCGAAAACTGCTCGATCCATCCCGAAGCGCGTCTCGAAGCACCGGTCGTGCTCGGGCGCAACGTCGTCGTCGAAGCCGGCGCGATCGTCGGGACGGAGAGCGTCGTCGGCAACGCGACCATCGTCGGCAAGCAGGCCCACTTCGACCGTTCGGTCTCGTGGTCGGACTGCTACGTCGGCGAAAAATCCGTCGTCTCGGGCAGCACGATCGCGGACCGGAACATCATCAAGGACCACGTCGTGGTCAGCGAAGGCAGCGTGATCGGCAGCGGCTGCACGATCGGCAGTGGCGCGGTCGTGCGGCCGAACATCAAGCTATGGCCGGACAAATCGGTGACGTCGGGTGCGATCGTCTCGATGTCGCTGATCTACGGCATCAAGTGGCCCGGCTCGCTCTTCGGCGGCACGGGCGTCAGCGGCCTCGCGAACGTCGAGATCACGCCCTCCTTCGCGCTCGCCCTCGGGCAGGCGTACGGTTCGCACCTCAAACAGGGCCAGACCGCCTTCAGCAGCCGCGACGCGCACCCGGCCGCGCGCATGCTGAACCGCTGCATTATCTCGGGGTTGCTGAGCGTCGGGGTCAACGTCGAAGACCAGCGCGCGATTCCGCTTCCCCTGGCGCGCTACTCGGTGCGCACGGGCGGCGACGGCGGCATCCACACGCGGGTCGACCCACACGATCCCAACTCCGTGCTCATCGAAGTGCTCGACGCCAACGGCGTTAACATCGACAAGAACACCGAACGGAAGATCGAGAACCTCTTCTTCCGGGAAGACTTTCGCCGCACCGCGATGGACGAAGTCGGGCAGCTCTCGTTCCCATCGCGTTCGCTCGAGCTGTACACGACCGAATTCTTGCAGGCGCTCAAACCCCGGGCGCTGCCCGCTGCGAAGTTCCGCGTCGTGGTCGACTACGGCTACGGCAACGCGTCGATCGTGCTGCCCCGGATTCTTTCGAACCTCGGCGTCGATATCGTCGCACTCGATGCCTACTACGACGAGGCCAAGGCCCGCACGTTCCGTGACGATCGCGAACGCTATCTCGAACAGCTCCGCACCGTGACCTTGACGCTGGGAGCGGATCTCGGCGTGCTGGTCGATCACGACGGCGAATCCTTCGCGCTGATCGACGATCAAGGCCGCATCATCGCGGGAAATCGCCTGCTGGCGCTCGTGACGCTGATGATCGCGCGCGCGAAGCCCGGCGCGCGCATCGCGGTGCCGATCACGACCCCGAACGCGATCGAGCGTCTCGCCACTTCGCTCGGCGCGACGATCACGCGCACCCGCAGCGACCGCCGTTCGATGATGGCGCTGGCGCAAGCCGAACGCGATACGCTCGACTACGGCAGCGGCTTCCGGCAAGAGCCGATCTTCCCGGAGTTCCAGCCGGCCTTCGACGCGCTCTACGCGATCGTCAAGATCATGGAGATGCTCGCCGTCGAAGGCCGCAAGCTCCACGAGCTCAACGATCTCCTACCGGCCTGGTTTTTCCGGCACCGCTCGATTCGCTGCCCCTGGGAACGCAAGGGCGTCGTGATGCGCACGATCGTCGACCGCTACCAAGGCCACGAAGTCGAACTCTTCGACGGCGTGCGCGTCCAGCAGAACGGCGGCTGGTTCCTCGTGCTGCCGGACGCTTCGGACCCGACGCTCAACGTCTACGCCGAAGGCTCGAGCGGCGACGACGCCGACCGCCTCATCGGCGACATCGCTCAACAAATCGAAACGCTGGTCGAGGCGTAGCCGCCTCCCGGAGAGTGCGGGTCTTTCCATCCGTATTTGTCGCGGAGCGCCTGCAAATGCAGCGCCAGATCCTCGACGGTGTCGATCGGTCGCGCATCCGGCAATTCGAAGTCCCTCGGTTTCGCCGGGATATAACGGTACAGGGCCCAGAACAAGGAGAGATCGTCGTCCGGGTCCGTCAGAATCGTTCCCATCACACGATCGTTCGCGCGGATCGGAATCGAGCCGAGCGCCTCAAGCTCCCGCTTTACGACTGCGGCGACCTCAGGCGAAATGCCCAGGTCATTCAAGCGCACGGACAGCGCAACCGGATCGTCGTTCGCGCGCTCGCGGCGCATCCGCTCAATCCTCCGCCGGTCTCTGCCGCTTACGACCACGGTGGTGGCGCCAAAAGCCCCGATGGCAATCAGTATCGAGACCCAGACGGGCCACATTCGATGCTAGGCGATGCCCGCTCCGGCAAGCGCGCCGCCGTCGAAGCCGGCTGCGGTCCAGAGCCGCTTCACCGCGTCCGAGCCGCCGGCAACGTCGACCAGCTGGCGAAGGCGGTCGATGTCGGCCTTGCGGTCGGTGTCCATCAGCGGGATCTCCGCCTTTTGAACGACGTCATTTTGAAGGCTCGCCAGCGTGTCGGGATCGATCTTCGCCGAGACCCACGCGTTCGTGTCGAGGATGACGGCGTAGAGGGCCTCTTCGGGCGTCGTATCGCGCCAGTCGCGATCGTCGCTGACGATCGGGAAGCTCACGGACTTCCCGTCCTTGGAGATCACAAGGGCGTGGCCGGTGGGCGCCTTCGATAACGTCAGCCCGGTCGTCCGGGCGGCTTCGCCGACGCGGAGACAGGTCGTCCGGAACTGCTGCATCGGATCGCTCGACATGCTTCGACCCTCCTTGCTCTTAAGCTGGGAAGTCGTTTCTCGCTTGCCTGCTCGGACCCATGCGAATTCGAACCGTGTGTGCGACGGCTAACGGCTCAGGATGAAGTCGAGCTTGTGGCCCAGGGTCTCCAGCACGTGCGGCCAGAGGAAGCGGTTCGCCGTGGCGTAGCCGGCCTGGCGCATGCGGTCGGCGGTGCGATCGTCGCCGTAGATGGAGCGCAGGTACTCGGCGAGTTCGCGGCCGTCCACCGTGTCGACGACCAGCGCGTTGACGAACGGCTCGGCGTAGTCTTCACCGGTCGCCCCGCAGACCGGGATCCCGCCGACGGCCATCACCTCGAGACCGACCAGTCCAAAGGGCTCCTTGAGGCTGTTCGCGAGCACGGCATCGGCAGCGACGTAGAGTGCGTAGAGCGTCGAGTCGGGCAGAAACGATTGGACGTGTGCCACCTCGGCCTCACACGCCCCGAGGGCGGCAGCCAGCGCCTCGGGATCGTCACCGCTCGCCGTCACCGAAGCCACGCGCAGCCCGCGCTCGAAAGCGCGCGCGAACACCGTCCCCGCATACGGCTCGCGGCCGCCGCGCACGATCAGTTGCGGCGCGAGACCCGAGCCGCGCAACTCGGCGACCGCATCGATGGCCTGAAGCCAGTTCTTGTCGGGGTCAAAGCGGCCGACTTTCACGAGAGCCGGCTTCCCGCGCAACGCTTTGCGGAAGCGGGTGACGAGATCGCGCGGCGGGCCGTCGAGGAGCGCCTCGTCGATGCCGTTCGGGACCACGAGCGCGGCGACGCCGTAGCGCGCCAATTCGAACTTCATGTAGCGGCTGACGGTCGTGATCGACGCCGCCCCCTGGAGCGCGAACCAGTCGATGCGGTTGAAGCCGTAGGTGTTGTTCGCGTTCCAGAGGATCGTGACGGCATCGCGCATCCCGCGCGCGCGCAACAGCCGGTCGAGCAGAATCGCCGCACCCACGGTTTGCCACTCTTCCGCGATGACGAGCACGCGCTCGCCGGCCGCGATCGCGGGCGCGACGATCTCGTCCGCGACGACCGGCGGCACGCTGAAGGTGAAGTCTTCGACCTTTCCGTCTTCGCCGTCGTACACGTTGTGCGGATGGTAGGCCGAGATCCACTGACACCAGCGCCGCAGCGTAACGCCCGGTGCGTACGTCTCGATCGCCGGCAAAGTAGGATCGCCGACGAAGAAGAGCTGCGTCTCGATCTCCGCGTCGCCGAGCGCGCGCGCGAACGCGCTCTCGCGCGTCCCAAGTCCGCCGATCGACGAATAACGATCGGGACCCTCGAACGACAAGAGGACGGCGTGTTTGTGTCCGGCGATCATTCGCCGACTCGGCACATGAGTACTGCTTTCTGCGACGCCTAGGCCGGCGACTCCGCCAAAAAAAAACCTCCCGCTTGCGCGAGGACATCGAGCCCAATTCCGCTAGGATACGTTCGATCGGTCCCAGCGACTAAGCTGCGATACTCGGTACGCAAGCCATGAGTTCGGTCGCGCCTCGGCCTCCCGCCGCGCGTACTCCGCAAAGCGCGCATCGCCCGCGGACCTCGGCAATCTCAAGCGCCGCGCGCGCGGCGCGCCAAGGATAGCCGACTGCATCCCAAATCTCGAAAGCCTTTCGCGAAGAACACTATCGCGCGGTCGTTCTGACCCTTCGGCGCGAAGCACGACCCCTCGGCAAATGCTTCGTCGGCTTGCCAGCGGCGGTCCGAGATACCCAAAAGATCCGGCGCGAGCTCTGTCTTGATCCCGCGATAGCGTTCCATGGCGCGCCGGCCCTTTTCGGGCGTTCGGTCCGTCAGCACCTCTGCAAGGAGCAGCAGTACGTGCCGGTCTTCACCCGAGATATTCGACCAATCGATTTGCGCGCTCAGGCGCTCGGCATAATCTAACTCTTCACGGGCCATGATAGCCTGGTGAAGCTCGCGCGCGAGCAATGCGCGATCGAGCGTCGCTGCCAGGCGCATCGCGGGCGCGGGTGCGAATTCCGCGGCGCTCCTTAAATCTCGAAGCGCACCCACGTGGTCGCCTTGAAGCGCCGAACTCATTCCGAGCGACACGCAACACGTTAAAGCGAAAGGCGACGCCGTCGACGGGCCACTCGCGTGCGAGCCGTTCGCGCAAGATGCGCGACTCAGCCTCAAGCGCGAGGTCGCGAACGAGACCCGACAACGATTGGAGCAGCTGAAAGCTCGTGCCAAATGTCAAGAGTCTGTTCGAAGTCGAGTTCGCCAAGGGCTCTGCAAAGAAACGCGCTCTGCTCGCCATATCGCTCGCGGCGCGCCTCGAGAAGCCTAGGAGTTCGAAAGCTCGCGGCCGGCTATGGTTGAGCGGGACGAAATACTTTGCGTCTGCTTTCAAACGAGTAGGTTTCGAGAGTCAAAACACGGTAAGCCGACGCCTCGGCCGCGTCGTTGTCCCCGACGATGAACAGCGGAGCGCGCTAGATTAAAATCGAATTCGGCCTGCACTGCCGCCGAGGCGGAGGCCAACGTAAAAACTCGCGCCGTATCGTACGCGCGCTCGGACTTCCTCGAACCGGGACAAGCGCACGAGCGCTGAACCACGCAGCATATGCGCCTCGGCGCAGATCGGCGATGAGTTAAATCGTCGCCGATTAGGGCGAGTTGGGTCAGCGCCGCCTGGGGTTGGCCGACCCGCAAAAGGGCACGCGAGCATCAGAGACCTCCCGGCATTCGGGTTGAATTGCCACGTAGAAGATCGATACAGTGGCCGAGCGTCCTAGCGGTACGCCTCGACGGCTTGCTCGAAAGGCTGTACGCGCGGCTGTAAGCCGCACGACCCGACGATCCAGACCGCGCCCTCCTATCCCGGATAGTACGTCACGACACTATCGTTCTTCCACTAATCTATCGGCGCGAGGCTAGCAACTTGATTCCGCCGTAGGCGACGAGGAGTTCGGGCCGTTGGCTCGCCTGCAGACTCGAGGGAGCGGCGACATCATGTGACGGGATGAGGAGAACAGAGAGAGGAAAATCGACAATAGGGCTGCCATTGTGATCTATAGCACCTTTCTGCCCGCAAAAGTGCGGACATCTGCAGAGGTGCTCAAAGCCTACCGATAACTAAGCGCCTTTACCTTGCGTCCAAGCGACCAGCGGCTTGAGGCTTATGCCTCTTTTCTATTGAGGCGTCTGCCGCGCAAAAGCCCGTAAAACCTCAGTTTTTGGCGCGTAATTGGCGCAAAACGTACTGCAGGATGCCCCCGTGGCGGTAGTATTCGGCCTCGTCAGGTGTGTCGATGCGCACGGTTACGTCGAAATCGACCGTTTTACCGGCGCCATTCGTGCTCTGCGCGTGGACGGCCAGGGCACTGCCGGGGACGATGCGCTCGGTCAGGCCCACGATGTCGCAGATCTCCTCGCCGGTGAGACCGAGCGATTCGCGGGTCGCGCCATGGCGGTACTCCAGCGGCAAGATCCCCATCCCGATCAGGTTGCTGCGGTGAATCCGCTCGAACGACTCGGCGATGACCGCCCGGACCCCGAGGAGCATCGGCCCTTTCGCCGCCCAGTCGCGGGACGAGCCCGAACCGTACTCCTTGCCCGCTAGGACGATGAGGGGCGTCTTGTCGGCCCGATAGCGCAGGGAGGCCTCGAAAATCGACATCTGGCTGCCCTCGGGCAGGTAGCGGGTCACCCCGCCTTCGACGCCGGGAACGAGCTGGTTGCGCAGGCGGGTGTTGGCGAACGTGCCCCGGACCATCACCTCGTGGTTGCCGCGGCGAGCGCCGTACGAGTTGAAATCGGCCGGGTCGACGCCCTTCTCGACCAGGTACTTCGCGGCCGGCGAACTGCGCGCGATCGAGCCGGCCGGCGAGATATGGTCGGTCGTGACGCTGTCGCCGAGCATGGCAAGGACCCGGGCTCCGTGGATGTCGCCGGGAGCGACCGGCTGCGCCGGCATGCCCTCGAAGTAGGGCGGCTTCTTGACGTACTCGCTCTTGGGGTCCCAGGCGTAGCGCTCGCCGCTGGGCACGGCCATCGCCTGCCAGTTTGCGTCGCCGCTGAACACGTCGGCGTAGCGCGTCCGGAACATCGCCTCGGAGAGCGACTCCCCGATCGTGCGCTCGATCTCGGCGTTGCTGCGGCCAGATGTCGCGGAGGTAGACGGGCTTGCCGTCGCGGCCCTCGCCGAGCGGTTCGGTCGTCAGGTCGATGTCCATCCGGCCGGCGAGCGCGTAGGCAACTACCAGCGGCGGCGACGCCAGGTAGTTGGCGCGGACCTGCGGATGGATGCGGCCCTCGAAATTGCGGTTCCCCGACAGCACCGCCGCCACGATCATGTCGTGCTCGGCAACGGCGTTGGCGACTTCTTCGGGCAGCGGACCGCTGTTGCCGATGCAAGTCGTGCAACCGTAACCGACCAGGTTGAAACCGAGTGCGTCGAGATCGGGCTGAAGGCCGGCCTTGGCGAGATAGTCGGTGACGACTTTCGAACCTGGAGCGAGGCTCGTCTTGACCCACGACTTGCGCTGCAGCCCACGCGCAAGTGCGTTGCGCGCGACGAGCCCCGCCGCAATCATCACGGCCGGATTTGACGTATTCGTGCATGAGGTGATTGCGGCAATCACGACGGCACCGTCGCTGAGTTCGGTTTCGGGGCGCGCCGCCACCGCGGTTCCGCCGCCGCCTTCACCTTCCAAGCGGGAGACCGCGTATTCCACGGCCCGGCTGCCGTCGCGCGCTTCTTGCCACTCGGCCAGGGCGCGATTGAACGACTCCTTGACGCGGGAGAGTGCGACGCGATCTTGCGGGCGGCGCGGTCCCGCCAGATTCGGCTCGACGTGCGAGAGATCGAGTTCGAGCACGTCGCTAAAGATCGGATCCGGCGAACCGTCCGTGCGGAACATCCCTTGCGCTTTCGCATAGGCTTCGACGAGCGCGATTTGCTCCGCGCTCCGCCCCGTGAGCTTGAGATACGCGAGCGTCTGCTCGTCGATCGGAAAGATCGCGATCGTCGACCCGTATTCGGGCGACATGTTGCCGATCGTCACCCGGTCGCTCACGCTCAGGCTCGAAAGGCCGGCGCCGAAAAACTCGACGAACTTGCCGACGACGCCTTTCTTGCGCAGCTGCTCGGTAACGGTCAACACCAAATCGGTCGCGGTCACGCCTTCGCGCAAGCGTCCGGTGATGCGAAAGCCGATCACTTCGGGAATCAGCATCGTCACCGGTTGACCGAGCATCGCCGCTTCGGCTTCGATCCCACCCACGCCCCAGGCCAAGACGCCGAGGCCGTTGGCCATCGTCGTGTGCGAGTCCGTGCCGACGACCGTGTCGGGATAGGCGACCGCGTTGCCGTCCGCGGCGCCGGCCGCGCTGCCCGCGCCGAACACGACGCGCGCGAGATATTCGATGTTGACTTGATGCACGATCCCGGTGTCGGGCGGCACCGCGCGGAAGTCGTCGAGCGCGTTCTGGCCCCATTTGAGAAAGGCGTAGCGCTCGACGTTGCGCTCGAACTCGAGCCGCGCGTTCTCTTCGAACGCGCCGGGTTCGCCGAAGCGGTCGACCTGCACCGAGTGATCGATCACCAGTTCGACCGGTTGCAGCGGGTTGATCGCCTTCGGGTCGCCGCCCATGTCGGCCATCGCGTCGCGCATAGCGGCCAAGTCGACGACGGCCGGAACGCCGGTGAAGTCCTGCAGCAACACGCGGGCCGGCCGGTACGCGATCTCGCGCTCGCTGCGGACTTGCGGGTTCCAACGCGCCAGGGCTGCGATGTCGTCCTTACCGACGCTGCGTCCGTCTTCGAAGCGCAGCAAATTCTCCAGCAAGATCTTCAGACTGAACGGCAAACGCGCGACGTTCATGCCCGCTTTCTCGAGCGCGGCGAGCCGAAAGATCGTGTACGAACGCTCGCCGACGGTCAGGCTGGAGCGGGCTTCGAAGCTGTTCGGATGCGCGTTTTGCATAGCCGGGGAGGCTTCGTTATTCGGGTTCGGCGTTCTTTTCCAAAGCGACGCGTGCGACTTTTGGATTACCCGAATTCGTGCCGTTGATGGCGAGGGCGACGCGCCCCGCGAGCAGGTCGTGCAGCGGGCCGGCGACGAGCTCGGCGCGCCAGGCGCTGGCCTCGAGCGTGCGCGCGATTTCCTCGGTCGTGGCTGGGAGTTCCCGGGCCACGCGCTCGAGCGCCGCGCGCGGCATGAGCAGGCCGGCCGGGAGATCGTTCTCGGTGGCGATCGCGTTGACGAGGACGCTCAAGCACGCCACCACGGCGTCGCGTTCGATGCCGGGCGGCCGGGTGGGCCGGCGCGGCAAGTCGTGCTCGTCGAGCGCGAGGCCGGCGGCCACCGCTGCCACGATGCGATCGCCATAGGCCTTCCGGCTTCCGGCATCCAGGCGGCGCAGTTGCGCGAGGTCGTCGCGCTGCGCCGGATGCAGCGCCACGATTCCCGCCATGACGTCGTCCGGGATGATGTACTTGAGCGGCACGTCGCGCTCGCGCGCGAGCTGATCGCGCAGGCGCGCGAGTTCGCGCAAAACGCCGAGCTCGCGGCGATTCATGCGCATCGCGCCAGGGATGCGCAGATAGAGGCGTTCGGGGTCGGGCGCGTAGCGCGCGGGGTCGACGAGCCGTTCGGCGTCCTCCTCGAACCACGTCAAACGGCCTTGCCGCTCGAGCCGCGCGGTCAGCGCATCCTGCAGCGCGAAAAGGTGACGCACGTCGTCGACGAGATACTCGATCTGCTTCTCGGAGAGCGGGCGCGCGCTCCAGTCGCTCACCGTCTGCGACTTGCGCAAGCGGACCCCGACGATGTCGTGCGTGAGATCGGCGAGCGAGATCGAAAGCCCGTAACCGCAGAACGCGGCCGCCAACTGCGTATCGAACGCCGCGGCCGGCAGCACGCCGAAGCGGTCGGCGAAGATTTTGAGATCGCTTTGCAAGGCGTGTCCGACGATCGTGCGTTGCGAGAGCGCGCCGGCCAACGGTTGCAGGTCGCGGATCCGCAGCGGATCGACGATGGCCACCTCGTCGCCCACGACGAGTTGCACCGCCATGAGACGCGCGGCGTACGACTTCTCGTTGTGAAATTCGGTGTCGAGGGCGACCCGCTCAGCGCCTTCGATGCGCTCGCACAGGGCCGCGAGCGCGACGGGGTCTTCGATCAGGGCGACGGTCATGGCGTGGCGTCGGGCTTCGGGTGGTGGTGAAAGAAGTTGTGGAGTCGTTCCTGGAGGTGCATGTGCGGCATGCGCACGTGCGGCCGGTGCGCCTCGTAATAGGTGTGCACGGCGGCCGAAGCGCGATCGCCGAAAACGGCGAGCACGGTGCACACCGGAATCGCGATCGCGCACATGGTCCACACGTGCACGAACATCGGGACGCGAAACGCCGCGGCGATCTGCGTCGCCATCGTACCGCCCAGGCCGGGAATGATGCGCAGCGCGAGCAAAAAACGCGGCGTGCCGATCGGAAAACGGCGTACCCAAGGTGGCAGGCGCTCGATATTCTTCTCCAGCTCCAGCAAGTGCGACGTCCGGCGAGCAAGCGCATATCCCGCTATTGCAGCGAACACGAGGCCGACGGCGTTGACGAGCGAACCGTAAACGGGACCGAAAATGACGCCGTTCATCACCGCGAGAGCATCCGTCACCGAGAACGGGGCCGACGCGACGACGGTGAAGACCAAAACTGCGAGCGGATATGCGACGAAGGGGCCGACGGTACCGAGCGTTCCCTCGATCGCCGCCTTTTCACGGATCACGAGGGCAGCTAGAACGAACGAGCTCGTAAAGACAAGAGCCGCCTCGGCGCGACGCCAAACAGGGCTCACGCGGTGATCTTCCAAGCCACGATCGTAGTGCTTTGCGTTGTGGGCTTGTTTGCCTCCGCCTTTATGTACCGGAAGGCCCGCCTCGCGCAGCGGAAAGCGCTCAGGGAGCCCAGCGTCGTCGATTCGCCGCGAGCCCGGGTCGTCGGCGGCCTGCCCAACGCAGCGCTCGGCATCGTCTACTACGTGTGCGTCGCGGCAGCGGTCCCGTTCTTCGAGAGCGCGGCGGTTTGGGAGGCGACCTTCTTGGCCACGCTCGTCGCGGCCGGCTTTTCGCTGTATTTGGCCTATAGCCTCATCGCGGTGACGCGCATGCCGTGCCTCTACTGCTGGACCGGCCACGTCATCAACTGGCTTCTGCCGTTGCTCGTGATCGCCGCGCACACCGCGTGACGGCCGGCTCGGGCGTCGGCTCCCCGCGGCCCGCGGCAACGGTCATGCTCGTACGTGAAGAGGCCGGCGGGCTCGCCGTGTTCATGGCGCGGCGCAGCAGCCAGAGCAGCTTTGTCCCCGACGCCTACGTCTTTCCCGGCGGCGGCGTGGACGCCGCGGACCGGGAGCCCGAACTTCTCGCGCGGCTCGTGGGCCCTCCCGTCCGGCCGGCACCCGAGTTCGCGATCGCCGCGCTGCGCGAACTTTTCGAGGAAGCCGGCGTGCTCATCGCGAGCGACGCCGAGGGACGTCCGGCGGCCCTCGATCCGTCGCGACTGGCGGCACTGCGGGCGGAACGCCATGCCGGAGTGCCGCTTGCGGCGCTGTTGGAGCGCGAACGCCTCTATTTGAACGGAGGCGAACTCACCCACTATTCGAACTGGATCACGCCGCTGAGCGAGCCGCGGCGTTTCGACGTGCACTTCTACCTAGCTCCGGCACCGCTCGATCAATTCGCTTCCGTCGACGCGGTCGAGGTGCACGACGGCGCTTGGTTCGCGCCGCGCGAAGCGCTCGACCGCGCCGAGCGCGGCGAGCTCACGATCATCTTCCCGACGCGCAAGCATCTCGAGCGCTTGGCCGCCTTTTCATCGCTCGAGGCGCTGCTCGCGCACGGACGCGCCCGCGCCGTCGGGCCCGTGATGCCGTACGAGCGGGACGACGGCGTGTTCGATTTTGCGGCGGGTACCGAAGCGTGGTAGCGGTGCCCCGCGTCACGCGGATTCTCGCACCCAATCCGTCGCCGATGACGCTCGACGGAACGAATACGTATCTGCTCGACAGCGGCGAGGGACGCGCGATCGTGATCGATCCAGGTCCGCCGATTCCGCGTCACGTCGACGCGATTGCCACGGCCGCGGCCGCCCGCGAGCTCGCCATCGTCGCGATCCTCGTGACGCACGGACATCCGGACCACGCTCCCGCCGCGGAGGCGCTGGCCTGGCGAACCGGGGCGCTCGTCTACGCCCACCCGAGCGCCCGCTTCCCGCACGATCGGCGCCTCGATGAGGGCGCGCACCTGACCATCGACGGCCTGACGCTCCGCGCGATCGACGCGCCGGGCCATGCTCGCGATCATTTGGTTTTCTATCTCGAGCGCGACGCGGCGTTGTTCACCGGCGACGTCGTGATCGGTTGGGGTACCGTCGTGATCGCGCCACCGAACGGTGACATGCGCGCCTACCAGGCAACGCTGCGCCGCTTGCGCGACGAGTTTCCCGGTGCGCACCGGATCTACGGGGGCCACGGCGATCCGATCGACGATCCGCGCGCCAAACTCGACGAATACATCGCGCATCGCGAAGCGCGCGAGACCGCCCTCCTGGTGGCCTTGCGCGACGGTCCGCAAACCATCCCCGAATTGGTCGCACGGCTTTACGAAGATGTCTCACCGGTGCTTTGGCCCGCCGCCGCGCGTCAGGTCCTCGCCTATCTGATCGCCCTCGAGCGAGAAGGCCGCGTGCGCCGGCGCGACCTCGGCCGCGCACCAAACGCCGAGGAGAGCGCGCTGCTCGCGCCGGACCTTTCCAAACTCGCCGACCCCGACAGCGCCGCCGTAGCCGCCGCCGAACTCGGCTTCGACGCGGCGCCGGCCTCGATTTCGGCCTACGCGCTTACCGCCTAAGCGATCGCCAAAACCACTTTTCCGAACTGCTCGCTGCGCGCCACCCGTTCCGCCGCCGCGACCACGCGATCCATCGGAAACACGTCGTCGACCACCGGGCGCAAACCGCCCTCGAAGAGCGCCAGCATCGCCTTGAAGTCGTCCGGGCTGCCCATCGACGTACCCATGATCGTCAAGTGCTTCCAAAAAACCGAAAACGGGCGGATTTTCGCATCGCCCATCGTTCCACCGTAGACGACGACGCGCGCCTCGTGGCGCGCAATATCCAAGCAACGCGCAAGCGTCTCGCCGCCGCTCGAATCGACGATCAGTGAAGGCCCGCCGCCCCCGGCCGCGCTGCGCGCTTCCTTATACCACTCGGGATTCGTCTTGTAATTGAGCGCGACGTCCGCCCCAAGGGCTTTCGCGCGCGCGAGCTTTTCATCGCTGCCCGAGGTCACGATCGTTTTCGCCCCGACATGCACGGCATAGAGCAGCACGAACGTCTGCACGCCGCCGCCGACGCCCGGAATCAAGACGACGTCGTCTTTGCGAATTTGCCCGCGCGTGAACACCGCCCGATACGCGGTCTCGCCCGCCAGCGGAATCGCCGCAGCCTCGTCGTCGCTCAACCCAGCGGGCTTGCTGTACACGTTCTCCGCCGGCACGACCACGTATTCCGCGAACGTCCCATCCAGCGGCATCCCGAGCAAACTCGCGCCCTTGTGCGCGTGACCGAGCGTATCGCTCCACCCAATCTGCGGATCGATCACGACCGCCGTGCCCACCGCAGGCCCGTTCACGCCGCTGCCGAGCGCGGCCACGACGCCGGCGCCATCAGACCCAAGCGTCTTCGGCAATTCGATACCGGGATACAACCCTTGCGTGATGAACACGTCGCGCCGATTGAACGCCGCGCGCAAGATCTTCACTAAAATCTGCCCCGGCCCCGGCTGCGGATCCGCAACCTCCTCAACGTGCAACTTCTCCGGCCCGCCCAGTTCGTTCAATCGTACTGCTTTCATAAAGCTTCGCTTACGCGCCAGGCGAACGAAGTCCCGGCCGTCACTGAGCGGGGCGTGCCGCGGGCGGTGACGGAGCAGCGACGGGGAGTCGAACTTTTTGCGAAGCCAGGATGGCGAGAGCAAAAAGTCGCCTAGCTACCCCGTCTCGACAGCCGGCGGCGGAGTAGCGTCGGCCGATGGCGCATCCGAGGGCGCTTCGGTTGAAGACTGCGCCGGTTCCGTCAACGCCGGCGCGGGTGTCTCATCCGGCGCCGGTGTCGAGCCCTGCGGAACGACGGTCGGCAGCGGCAAGGGCGACGTCGTCGGCGTCGCGGCGAACGGTTGAGACGCCGCACGGTAGAACTGCGGCAGATACGTCGCGCCCTCCGCGGCGAAGGTCAAAGCCGTCGTGACGCCCCCGCCGTAGAGAATCTGCGCGTAGCCGACGAGCGCGAGGATCGCGAGCCCGAGAAGCGTGGAGAGCCAGCCGATGCGGCTGCGTCCGACGACCGTCCCCGCGAAGAAGTCGCCGACGCGCTGATGTCGCGGCGTGATCAGCGCGAGGATCGGTCCGATGATAAGGATGTCGAACGGCCGCAAGAGCATGCGCAAGAGCGCGCGGCCCGGGCCTGCCCAATTGCCGTTGCTGCGGCGCACGTGCAACGCGAACACCAGCTTGCCGAGCGACGTTCCGAAAACGCCTTCGCTGACGACGAGCAGCAGCGACGCCGCGCCGAATGCGGCGAGCGCCAGCAGCGTAAAGCTGGCTTGGTCGTGACCACCGAAAGCAAGGTTGCCGCCCGTCGAGAGTTGCAGACCGAACGACGCCAAGACGAACGTGACCAGCACCATGTCGATGAGGAACGCGCCGAAGCGTCCGAGCAAATACACCCCGACGTTGCCGAAGGGGTGCACGTAGCGCGCGGGGGTCGAGCCGGGAACGGGCGTTCCCGGCGCGGGCAAGTAGCCGCCGGCGGCCGCGGGTGCCGCGGGCTCGGGCAACGGCTGGACCGGAATAGGCTGCGTCTCGTGCGGATCGTACGGCGGCGTTTCCATCGCTTAGCGATCTACTGCGAACGGCGCTCGAAGTGTCAGATCCGGCCGCTCGCGGCGGTCGCGCCCTTTTTCTGGAGTTCCGCCTGGCGAAGCTCCACCCGCCGGATCTTGCCCGAACGCGTTTTGGGAAGTTCGGGGACGAACTCGATCTCGCGCGGATACTTGTACGGCGCGGTGACGCGCTTGCAGTGTTCTTGCAGCTCGCGCACGAGCGCGTCGTTCGGCTCGTAGCCCGCGCGCAGCACGACGAAGGCCTTGACGACGTTTCCGCGATCGGGATCGGGACTGCCGACGACCGCCGACTCGAGGACCGCCGGGTGTTCGATCAAGGCGCTCTCGACTTCAAAGGGACCGATACGATACGCGCCCGACGAGATGACGTCGTCGGCTCGGCCCACGAACCAAAAGTATCCGTCGTCGTCGACTTGCGCGCGGTCGCCGGTGAGGTACCACTCGCCCCGGCGGCTCGCCCCGGTCTCTTCCTCATTCTTATAATAGCCGCGGAAGAGCGTGGGAGGATCGCCCCGCACGCCGATGTCGCCGACCTCGCCGGGCTCGCACGCTTTTCCCTCGGCATCGACCACGGCGACGTCGTGCCCGGGCGTCGGTTTGCCCATCGAGCCCGGGCGCACGTCCATCGTTCGCGAGTTTGCGACGAGTAGCGAGTTCTCGGTTTGACCGTACCCGTCGAGGATCGTCAAACCGAACGCCGCCTTCCAGAGCGCGAGAACTTCGGGATTGAGCGGTTCGCCGGCGGAGACGCAGTGGCGCAGCTTGGGCAGCTTCCAGCGCTCGCCGAGATTTTCGAGTTTGGCCTCGATCCGGTATTCGGTCGGCGCCTGACACAAGATCGTCACGCCGAGATCGCGGATCAGATCCATCCGCTCGACCGGCACGAAGCCGCCTTCGTGCAGCACGATCGGCGTTCCGCACGACCACGGTCCGAGCAGCACGTTCCAGAGCGACTTCGCCCAGCCCGTTCCCGCCGTGCACCAGAGCAGGTCGTCCGGTTTCGCGTCGAGCCAAAACTCGGCTTGCATGCGCTTGGCGTAGGTGTAGGCGTGATTGTGCACGACGCCCTTGGGATCTTTGGTCGTGCCGCTCGTGTAGACGATGTAGGCGAGGTCTTCCGAGCGCGTCGCGTGCCCGGCGAATTCGGGCGCGCTTTCAACGAGCGTATCGAGCGAGGTCCAACCCTCCGCCTCGCCGCCCACAAGCAGGTAGCGCGTGACGCCCGGACACTGGGCCCGAAGCAGATCGACCTCCGCGTGATTCGAGACGTGCGCCACGATCGTCGTCGCTTCGGAGTGGTTGGCGCGAAACGCAAGATCCTTGGCACGCAGCTGTTCGGAACAGGGAACGACGACCGCACCGAGCCGGATCAGCGCCGTCATCGCATAGAGCCAAGCCGGAATTTTCGGGAGCAGCACGACGACGCGCTCGCCCTTGACGATCCCGAGTTCGTGCAGCGCACCGGCCCAGCGTCGCGTCGCGGCGGCGATCTCCGAAAACGTCGATTCGTGCCGTTGCCCCGCGGCGTCGACGAAGAGCAGTCCGCGCCGATCTTCACGACCGAGCACGTCGATGACGTCGCGGCCGAAATTGAATTCCGGCGGTACCGACCAAGCGAAGGAAGGCGATTGCATGGAGCGCCCCTTCGCGGAGCGAAGCGCGCCTCCATGCGCTCACGTACGCTGCTTGAATCGCTCGGCGTCGAATCGGTCCTGCGCGCCTCGAAGATCCGCATCGGCAAGCGCGTCCGTCTGCAAGGCGTCCCCGCGATTCTGGGCGGGGTGGCCGTCGTCATCGCGGCGGCGGGGGTGGTTCGGTTTATCGAACAGGCCGCTCCGATGCTGCCCGAAGGGCTGCGCGAGGTCCGGGAACTCTGGAAGACGGTCCGCGGCGAACGGCCGGAACTCAATCCTTAGGCCGCGAAAGCGCCCCGTCGCATGATCGAGAACGAAGCCATGGTTGCGCTGATCCGCCGCGCGATGCCCGACGCCGAAGTCAACGTGGTCGACCTGACCGGCACCATGGACCACTTTAACGTGTTGGTACGGTCGCGAGCGTTCGCGGGCGTCTCCCTCATGGACCGCCACCGGATGGTCGAGAACGCCCTCGCGCAGGCCCGCGCCGACGGCCGGATCCACGCCATGGCCATCCGCACCGAAATCTTGGAGTAACGACATGTCAGCCGACGAAATCCGCCAGCAAATCGAACGCGAGATCGAGGACAACAAAATCCTCGTCTACGGAAAAGGGACGAAGGACATGCCGCGCTGCGGCTTCACCGCCGAAACGATCCAGTTTTTCGGCCGCTTCGGCTACCCGTTCGAAGTCGTCGACGTCCTCGAAGACATGCCCAAGCGCGAAGTCCTTTCGTCGATGACGAACTGGCCGACGCTGCCGAAGGTCTTCATCGGCGGCAAGTTCTACGGCGATACCGATATCTTGGGACCGATGGACGAGAACGGCGAGTTGAAAACCGTCCTTGCCGAGACGTTCGCCGGGCAGCCGGAACCCGCGCCCGTCATCAAACTCCACTAGCGCACGTAACCGTACGTTGCTCGCGCTGTTCGAGCCGGAGAACGAAGCCGCGTGGCTTCGTTCTTTTCGTTTCGAAGTCGGGTTGAAGCCCCGCTACTGCGAACTCGACGGCCTCGGACACGTCAGCAATACCGTGTATCCCGAATATCTCGAATTCGGGCGCCTGCAGTATTTCATCGCGGCGAAGGACCCGGAGAGCGGACCGTTCGCGTTCGCGCACGTGACCGCGGAACTGCAGTTGCGCTACGTCGCGGCTTGCTTCTACGACGAACCGCTGACCGTGCGCTCCAAACTCGTACGCTTGGGACGTTCGAGCGCCGAGATGGAGCAGGCGCTCGTCGGCGCCGGGGAGTCCCTGCGGGCGCTGTCGCGGGTCGCGATCGTCCGTTCCGACGGCAACGTCACATCGCCCTGGAGCGACGCGCAGCGCGCCGCGCTCGAGGCCTTCGAAGGCCGCTCGTTCGGCTAGAAAACCTCGCTCGGCGTCAGCGCTAAGCCGTCCAGCGTCGCTGCGGCGAGGCGCTCCGGCCCGGCGTACGTCGCACGGCGGACGTAGCGCTCGCCCGCGGCTTCCCAAAATTGCTCGATGCTTTCCGCCTCAGGATCGACGATCCAGTACTCGGGAACGCCGAAGCGCGCGTACATCGCCAGCTTGATGACCGTGATGACGCGGCGTTCCTGAAGGCAACACGTGCAACACCCCTGCGAAGATCTCCCGGCGCACGTTATCCTCGGGCGTGCGCAACAAGTCATCGTAGGTATAGGGAGATTGCGGGAGCGTCACGCGGGCGTTACCGGCTTACGTCGCGGCTTTGACGCGGGCGCGCGGCGGCGGCGCGCCGTGCGGATCGACGAAGGCGCCCGCCGGCGAGGCCAGGATGCGCTGCAACTCCTCGGAGTTCAGTTCTTGCGAGAAATCGCGCGCCGCGGTCACGATACAGAAAAATCCGAACGGCTCGCTGCCGCGATTTACGAACTGGTGCGGCTCGAGCGGCCCGACGTAGACGACGTCGTGCTGTTTGATCTCGCGCACCGTCGTGCCGACCACGGCATGTCCGACACCCTCGCCGACGATGACGAAGTGTTCGTGCTCGTGTTTTTCCAGGCGCGTGACGCTGCCCGGAGGCACGCTGAAGTAGCGCACCTCGAGGTGCGGGCCGGGCTCATGGCCGGTCGACTTGCGGCTGCCGACCAGCGTGTGACGAACGACGTTTGTCGCTTCGCCGGGAACGTAGCCTTCCGGCTCGACGCCTTCCCAGCCGGCACCGGCTTTTTGAACGATCCGCTCTTGCATGAAGACGAGTTTACCACGTCGAGAGGGCGCTCGCCAAACCGTCGCACCCGGAAACGGCGGGAACGGTCGCCTCGCTGGACAAAGCCGCGCCGCAGTGCACAACTACTGGTTGTTCAAGACCGAACCGGCCACGTACGGCTGGGACCGCTTGGAGCGCGAAGGTCGCACGGAGTGGAGCGGCGTGCGCAACTTTCAGGCGCGCAACAACATGCTCGAGATGAAGCTGGACGATCTCGGCTTCTTCTACCACTCGAGTACGAAGGTTCCGTGCATCGTCGGCATCGTGCGCGTCGTCAAGGAAGCCTATCCCGACTTCACCGCGTTCGATCGCGAGAGCCCGTACTACGATCCCCGCTCGAAACCCGATCGCCCGATCTGGCAAATGGTCGACGTCGTTCCCGAGCGTCCGTTGGAACGGCCCGTCACGCTCGCCGAATTGCGCGAGAACGCCGATCTGGCCGGGACGATGACGCTGCTCAAACGTGGTTCGCGTCTGTCGGTGCAGCCCGTGCACGTCCGCGAGTGGAAGATCATCCTGGCACTCGCGGCACGTCCCGCCCCGTGAGCGAACCGTTTCGGGCCGCCGACGCGGCGTACGAGGCGCGCGTCCGCGAAAGCTTCGCGCGGCAAGGCGCGATGGTTCACCTCGGCGCGACGATTCGCAGCCTCGGGCCCGGCCGCTGCGAGATCGCGCTGCCCTTTCGTCCCGAACTCTCGCAGCAGCACGGCTACTTTCACGCCGGCATCGTTTCAGCGATCGTCGACTCGGCGGGAGGCTACGCAGCCCTCACGCTTTTCGCCGCGCAAAGCGAGGTCTTGACGGTCGAATTCAAGATCAATCTAATCGCGCCCGCCGACGGCGAGCTTCTGATCGCCGACGGCCGCGTCGTCCGCGCCGGCCGCACCCTGACGATCTGCACGGGCGAGGTCCGTTCGCTGCGCGACGGCGTCGCCAAGCCGTGCGCCATCATGCAGCAAACGCTGATGCGCGTCGCCGCGTCCTGACGGCGGGGCGGCGACGCTAGAGCGTCTGGGATGCTTCGAGGAGGGCTTCGTGCGCGCCGACGAGCGGTTCGGTTTCGCCGGCGAGGCGCCGCGCGTAGGTGCCGTCGGAGCGCAGCCAGCGCGTCTTGACGTTGTCGGCGCGCAGTACCTCGACGATCGTTACGATTTTGTCTTGGATGTCGGGATCGAGGACCGGGACGATCGTCTCGACGCGCCGGTCGAGGTTGCGGCCCATCCAGTCGGCGCTGCCGATGTAGATCTCGCGCTCGCCCCCGTTGGCGAAGATGTAGATGCGCGAGTGTTCCAGGAAGCGTCCGACGATGCTGCGCACGGTAATCGTGTCGCTGACGCCGGGGATGCCCGGTTTGAGCTCGCACTGACCGCGCACGATCAAGTCGATCGGAACGCCGGCTTGCGACGCGCGGTAGAGCGTCTGCACCATGCCGACGTCGCTGATCGCGTTCAGCTTGGCGGTGATTCCGGCGGGACGGCCGGCGCGCGCGTGCGCCGCTTCACGCTCGATCAGCTCGACGAAGCCCGTGCGCAAAGTGGTCGGCGCGACCAGCAACTCTTCGTAGCGAACGTCCTTCGCGAAACCGGTTAAACGGTTGAAGAGGTGTGTCGCGTCGGCGCCGAGTTCGGGACGGCACGTGAACAGCGAGAGGTCGGTGTAGATCCGCGCCGTCTTCTCGTTGTAGTTGCCGGTGCCGAAATGCACGTAGCGCCGAATCCCGTCGGGCTCGTCGCGCACGACCAGGATAACCTTGGCGTGAACCTTGAGCCCCGGAAAGCCGTACACCACGTGCGCGCCGACGTGTTCCAGATTGCGCGCCCAGTGGATGTTGTTCTCTTCGTCGAAACGTGCCTTGAGTTCGATCAGCGCGGCGACTTGCTTGCCGGACTCCGCGGCCTCGATGAGCGCCTGAATGACCGGCGACGTCCCGCTCGTCCGGTAGAGGGTCTGCTTGATCGCCAGCACCTGCGGATCGGCGGCAGCCTGCCGCACGAACTGCACGACCGGATCGAACGATTCGTACGGATGGTGCAGCAGCAAATCGCCTTCGCGAATGGCGGCGAACATGTCTCGCTCCGCCACCAGGCGCTTGGGAATCGCCGGCGTGAACGGCTGGTCGTGCAGTTCGGGGCGATCCAGGTTGACGATCGTCCACAGGTCCGACGTGCCGAGCATGGCGTCGAGCTTGTACAGATCGACCGGCGCCAGCGAGAGCGCCTCGAGCAGCATCTCGCACAAGTGCTCGGGCATTCCAGTTTCGACTTCGAGGCGCACCGGCTCGCCGAAACGGCGCCGGCGTAACTCCGATTCGATCGCCCGCAACAGATCGTCCGCTTCGTCTTCTTGGATGTCGAGGTCCGCGTCGCGCGTGACGCGGAAGAGATACGAGGCGCGAATCTGCATGCCCGGAAAAAGCGCGGACAGGTTGTGCGCGATCACATCCTCGAGCATCACGAACTGCTTCTCGTCGCCCGGCGACTCGACGGGCATAAAGCGCGGCAGACTCGGCGGCACTTTCACGCGCGCGAAATGCGTGATCGTCCCGTCGGGCGTGGACTCTTCCATCTCCACGCCGAGCGAGAGCGACAGGTTCGAGATGTACGGGAAGGGATGACCCTGGTCGACCGCCAGCGGCGTTAAGACCGGAAAGACGCGTTCGTGGAAAGTTCGTTCGAGCTCCGACCGGACGCGCACGTCGAGTTCGTCATAGCGCCGAACGCGGATTCCCTCGCGCGCTAGCGCCGGCCACAGCTCGTCGCGCAGCAAGTGAGTAAAGCGGTCGAGCGAAACGCGCAGGCGCGCCGAGATTGCCGCCAGTTGCTCTTCGGGAAGCCGGCCGTCGACCGAACGCTTGTGGACCTCCGCCTCGATCTGCTGCTTGAGCGGCGCGACGCGAATCATGAAATATTCGTCGAGGTTCGTGCTGAAGATCGCGGCGAACTTGAAACGCTCGAGCAGCGGATTGCGCGGGTCGGAGGCTTCCTCCAGTACGCGATCGTTGAACTCGAGCCACGAGAGTTCGCGGCTGTAGTACAACGAAGGGTCGTCGAGGCTAAGGCTCGACTCGGCCGGCTCGATCGGAGCGATCATTCCCGCATCTTCGCGCAGGGACACCGAAAATCCACGTTAGGAAGCTCTGATTTAGTCCGCCGCCACAAAGCCGTGCCGAATTTTTCGTCGAGTCGAGGAGAGAGCGAGGGCGCGATGCAGCGCATCGTAACCGAGCGAACGACGAAGGATCGGCGGAAAAGGCGGTGCGGCGACTGGCGGGGGACTAAATTAGAGCTTCCTTAAGTCTGTCTTATGGCCGATCTCTTGCTCCACGTGCGCGATCACGTCGCGCTCGCGCTCAGCGCCCTCGCGCTCGCGCTGTTGCTTGCGGTGCCGGCCGGCGCGGCGGTCGCGCGCTCGCCGCGTTGGCGCGAGCCGCTGCTCGGCGCCTTCAACGTCGCGCGCGTCGTGCCGAGCCTCGCGGTGCTGGCGCTCATGCTTCCACTCGTCGGGATCGGCTTTTGGCCCGCGCTCGTCGCGTTGACCCTGCTTGCACTGCCGCCGATCGCCATCAATACGGAACTCGGGCTGCGCGGCGTGCCGCCGCCGATTATCGAGGCCGCCCGGGGGTTGGGCATGAGCGAACGGCAGATCCGGCGGCGCGTGAGCTGGCCGCTCGCGTTGCCCGTCGTCTTCTCAGGCATCAAGACCGCAACGGTCGAGGTCATCGCGAGCGCGACGCTGGCCGCCTTCATCGGTGGCGGCGGCCTGGGCGAGTACATCGTCAACGGTCTCGCGTCGGGCGATACGGGCCAACTGCTGGAAGGCGCGGTCGCCGTCGGCGTGCTCGCGCTGGGTGCCGACGCCGCGCTCGCGCTGATCGAACGGCGTCTGACGCTGCAAGTTTCGGCGTGAGCGCGAGGAAACGAAGGCCGATGAGACGCGACGCCGGCAAATACATGACGCGCGGACGCGCCCTCGGCGTTTTGGCCGCGACGAGCTTGCTGGGAGCCTGCGGCGGCGGCCGCGGCGCGGACCTCGCCGTCGGCTCGAAGGACTTCACCGAGGAGTTGATCCTCGGCGAACTCTACGCGCAAACGCTGGAAGGGCACGGCCTCACCGTCGCGCGCAAACTGAACCTGGGCGGAACGCAGGTGGCGATGGAAGCGCTGCAGCGCGGCGACATCGATCTCTACCCGGAATATACGGGCACGGCGCTGATCACCGAGCTGAAACTGCCGCCGATCTCCGATTCGAAAAAAGCGTACGAGATCGTCAAGGCGGCCTATGCGACGCGCTACGGTTTGGTCTGGCTCGATCCGGCGCCGGAAAACAACACGCAGGCGCTGGCGACGACGCAGGCCGTCGCGACAAAGTTCGGGATCCGGACGCTGAGCGGGCTAAGCGTTGCGGCGCCCCAGTTGCGCCTCGGTTCGATTCCCGAATTTACCAAGCGCGAAGACGGTCTGCCCGGACTGCAGCGCGTTTACGGCGGCTTTCAGTTCAAAGACGTCAAGCTCTTCGACATCGGCCTCAAGTACACGGCGCTGCTCTCGGGCAACGTCGACGTCGTCGTCGCCTTCGGGACCGACGGGCAGATCGCCGCCGACAACCTCGTCGTGTTCGTCGACGACAAACATTTTTGGCCGGTTTACAACGTCGCGCCCGTCGTCCGCAAGGCGACGCTCGCGAAGTTTCCCGCGATCGCTCCCGCGCTCAACGCGCTCCAGCCGCTCTTGACGGACTCCGTCATGCGCGGGCTCAACGAGCAAGTCGACGGCGAGAAGCGCGAGCCGGCCGACGTCGCGCGCGAGTTCCTCAAAGCTCACGCCGCGCCGTGAACGGCGCCCCCGTACGCATCGCCGGCGTCACGGTACGCTACCCCGGCAGCGACCGGCCGGCCGTCGACGGCGTCAGCCTCGACGTCGCGGCGGGCGCGCTCGTCGTCCTGCTGGGGCCCTCGGGTTGCGGCAAGAGCACCCTTTTGCGTACGATCAATCGCCTCATCGAGCCCGATGCGGGATCGATCGAGGTCGGCGGGCACGACGTGCTCGCGGGCGACGCGGAATCTCTGCGGCGCGGCATCGGCTACGTGATCCAAGCGGTCGGACTTTTTCCGCACATGACGGTCGCGCAAAACGTCGCGGTCGTTCCGGAGCTCCTGCACTGGGAGCCCGCTCGCATCGCGGCGCGCGTCGACGAACTCCTGACCCTGGTGCGACTCGATCCGGCCCGTTATCGCACGCGGCTGCCGCGCGAGCTTTCCGGCGGCGAACAGCAGCGCGTCGGGGTGGCGCGGGCGCTCGCCGCCGAGCCGCCGCTGCTTCTGATGGACGAACCGTTCGGCGCGGTCGATGCGATCGTGCGCCTCGCGCTGCAGGACGAGACGCTGCGGATCCATCGCGCGCTCGGGACGACGATCCTCTTCGTCACGCACGACGTCGACGAGGCGCTGCGTTTGGCCGACCGGATCGTCGTCATGAACGCCGGCAAGATCGTACAGGCCGACACGCCGTTGCGCACGCTGGCCCATCCGGCCTCACCCTACGTCGCCGAACTGCTCGACACGCGCGATGCGGTGCGCCGGCTCGGGCTGCTGACCGTGCGCGAAGCGATGCAGCCGGCAAATGGCGGCAGCCCGTCGGGCGCGCTTCAGATCGCGCCCGAGCGAACGCTGCGGGAAGCGCTGGCGCTCCTGCTCGACGGTCCTGAGCGGCTCGACGTAGTCGAAAACGGCCGGCGCTGCGGGACCCTCGGATTCGAGGACGTACGCGCTGCGGTCGCCGCGACGTCCGCATGACTTGGCTCCTCACCCATCCCGGCGAGCTGGCCTACCGCACCGGCCAGCACCTCGAGCTGACGCTGGCCGCGCTCGCCATCGCGCTCGCGCTGGCTCTGCCGCTCGGCGTCCTCGCGGCGCGCAACCGGCGGCTCGGGCGACCCCTGCTGGCGCTGCTGGGCGTCATCTACACGCTGCCGAGTCTCGCCGTTTTTGCGCTCTTGATTCCGCTGTTCGGACTCGGCTTTTGGACGGCACTCGTCGCGCTGGTGGCGTACGCGCAGATGATCTTGGTGCGTAACGTCGCCGTCGGCCTCGAAGGCGTTCCCGCGCCGATGCGCGAGGCGGCGCGCGGCCTGGGCATGTCGCCGCTGCAAAGCCTGTGGCGCGTCGAATTGCCGCAAGCCTTGCCGGTGATCGTCGGCGGAATTCGCATCGCGACGGTCTCGCTGATCGCGATCGCCAACCTCGCCGCCTGGATCGATGCCGGCGGTCTCGGCGTGCTGCTCTTCGCCGGTTTGCGCAGCGACGACACGGGGAAGATCGTCGCGGGGAGCCTGGCCTCGGCGCTCCTGGCGATCGTCGCCGATCGCAGCCTACGCGCGCTCGAGCGCCGCCTCGCGCGCCGCGCGCACTAACCCGCCGAAGAGCTTGCGGCTAACCGCGTCGTGCTCGAGCTCTTCGGGATGCCATTGCACGGCATAGAAAAACGGATGCGGGAACTCCGCCTCGAGCACTTCGATCACACCGTCGCCGGTGCGGCCGGCGGCGCGCAATCCCGGCGCCACCGCCCGTACGGCTTGATGGTGCATCGAGTTCGTTGCAAACGAGCGCGTTCCGAGCAAGCGCGCGAGCGTGCTTTGCGCGTCGAGCGCGACGACGTGTTCGGGAGCGATTTCCGTACGCTCTTGACCGTCCTCGCGCACTTGCTGGTGATGCAGCCGGTAGTTCGCGCCGAGCTCGCGCGGCAGATCTTCGACGAGCGTGCCGCCGAAGGCGACGTTGAGCAGTTGCAGCCCGCGGCACACGAAGAGCACCGGAATCGCGCGTTCGCGCAGGAGCGGCACCAGCGCAAGCTCAAACGCGTCGCGCTCGAGCCGGGGCGGCTGCACTTCGGGAAAACGCTGCCCGCCGTAGCGCTCGACCGCGACGTCGGCGCCGCCGGAAAGCACGATCCCATCGACGCCGGCGAGCAACGCCTCGACGCGTTCGAGATCGTTCGGGAACAGCACGGCGCGGCCGCCGCTTCGCTCCACGGCGCGCACGTAGGGCAGCACGTCGACGCCGGGCGAACCGTCCGCGGCAAATGGGACCGACGCCGTGATTCCCAGGCGCGGCGTCACGCCGTCAGACGATCACGAACAAGCTAACGGCGAAGCGCTCCGCCGGATCCGTCCAGACTTTAGCCACGCGAAATCCCGAGCGGCCGGCCAAGCGCGCGAGATCGGTTCGAGCGAACTTGTACGACGATTCGGTATGGATCGATTCGGCAGCCCGGAACGAAAATTGGGCGTCCAGCGCGTCGATCGCGATGTTCTGTCCGCGCTGAGAAATAAGGAACGAATCGACCGCGCCGCGCCGCGCGTCGTAGCGGGCAACGTGTTCGAAAGCGTCGAGATCGAAATGGCCGCCCAACTCGCGGTTCATGCGGCCCAGCAGATTCTTGTCGAACGCGGCCGTGACGCCGGTCGGATCGTTGTACGCCAATTCGAGGGTCGGCGTGTCTTTCTTCAAGTCGGTGCCGAGCAGCAAGCCATCCCCGGGTTTGAACGAGGCGGACATCGCCGAGAGCAGCGCCTCGGCGCGTTCGGGCTCGTAGTTGCCGACGTTCGAGCCGAGAAAGAGCGCCAGGACGCGCTTCGAGGTGCGCAGCCGGGCAGAGGCGAGGACTTCGAAGTAATCGCAGGCGTAGGCGGTAACGTGCAAACGCTGGTATTCCGCGATCAGGCCCGAACTCGACGCCACCAGCGCCGTGCCCGAGATGTCGATCGGATGGTACTCGACGCGCGTCTGCCGTTCGAGCGCCTCACCGATCAAGATCCGCGTCTTTTGCGCGCTGCCGCTGCCGAACTCGACGAACTCGACGGGTCCCTCGAGCGCGCCCAGCATCTCGCCGGCGTACAGGTTCAGAATTTCGGTCTCGGCCCGGGTAAGGTAGTACTCGGGCAACTGCGTGATCGCTTCGAACAGCGCGCTGCCCAGCGCGTCGTAGAAATATTTCGGCGAGAGGTGCTTCTGCGCGGCGCCGAGGCCCGTGCGCACGTCGTCCGCGAAGGTCTCCGTTTGAACGACGACGGGAGCGCGATAAAGCAGGAAGCGCTCGTCGATCGACGTGAGTTGGTCGCGTTGCGTAATCACTCGAACCTCATCCATCCAAGGAGTTGAACGTGCAGACCCAGGACGTGACGATCCCCGTTGACGGCCAGCCGATGCCGGGCTTTCTCGTGCGGCCCGACGCCGAAGACCCTCGGCCCGCGGTCATCGTGTTACAAGAAATCTTCGGCGTCAATCGTGAGGTCCGCAGAATCGCCGAATTGGTTGCAGGGGCCGGGTACGTGGCGCTGGCCATCAACTACTATCACCGCACCCATCCCTCTCTCAACGAGCCCTATACCCAGGACGGATTGAAAAACGGCCTGGCCGCGGCCGGGGCGGTCCGCCGGGTAAACCTGCTGGCAGACCTCGAGGCGACGCTCGCGTGGCTCGACGCCCAGCGGTTCGTCGAGCGCGGCCGGATCGCCACGATCGGCTTCTGCTTTGGCGGCGCGGTGGCGTTCCTCTCGGCCACGCTGCCCGAGGTCAAGGCGGCCATTCCGTTCTACGGCGGGCAGATCGCGCGCGACTTTCCCTCGGGCGAGCCCGGCGCGCTGTCGGCCGTGGGCGAGGTGAAGGCCCCGCTTTTGCTCTTCTTCGGGGGCAAAGACGAGGGTATCGGACCCGACAAAATCGCCCGCATCGACGCCGAGTTGAAAGCCCACGGCACGCCCTACGAGATCGTCACCTATCCCGACGTCGGGCATGCGTTTTTCCGCGAGAGTTCGGCGAAAATGGAAGAAGGCGAGATCGCCGACGCCTGGGCGCGCGTCAAAGCCTTTCTCGCCGCGCATCTCGCCTGAGTTCGAGACAGCTCGTCACGTATTTAAGCGCTTAAGTTCTGAGATACCCCGCGCCGGTTTCGTCGCGAATCAAACGCGACCAGCGGTCGTAGATGTCGCTGACGTATTCGCGCGTCTCCGCGAAGGGCGGAACGCCCCGGTAGTAGGCGACGTTCCCCGGTCCCGCGTTGTACGCGGCGAGGGCCGCGGCATACGGATCGGGATAGGCGCCCTCGTATGCGCGCAGGTAGCGGCCGAGCAGCGCCGCCGAGCCGCGCAGTGCGTCGTGCCAATCGAACGGATCGACGCCTTCGTCGCTCGCCGTATCGAGCGTGAACTGCGCGATGCCGACCGCGCCCGCCGCCGACAGCGCACCGCGGTCGAAGGCCGATTCCTGGAGGATCGTCGCCGCGAAGAAGTCGCCGTCGAGTCCGGCGGCTCCGGCTTGACGCCGCGCCTCGACGGCGAGCTGGAGCGCCTCGAAGGGGTCGAGCCGCGGATTGCTGCGCACGATCGAGCGCGTGACGGCGAGGGCGGGGGCCGCGGGGACCGGGGCATCCCATAAGAGGCGTAGACCGCGAATACATCCGGTCGCGTGGGGTAAACTCCACCCGAGCGCATAGGCGGGGAGCGCCTCCAAGCGGGGCGGCGCGGGGCGCTTGCTCACTTGGACGCTTGAAGGGGTCGAGCAACTGGAAAGGACCAAGAGGGCCGCGACGGCGCTCAGCCGGAACGCTCGGGGCAGGTAAGCCCGCTTGGTCGGCACAAGTCGGATGAAATCCGATCCACGGGAGAGGTTAGGTTCGTGCAGGATTCGCTCTTAGGCGGCGCCGTGATGTTCTTCGTGTCGCTTGCGATCGTGTTAGTCGTGGGCGACTTCGCGTCCACTTTTTTTTACCACGTCCCGCAGCACTTGTGGTTCAAGCTGCACCTGCGCACGCACCACGATAACCGGCGCTCGTACTGGGATCACGCGGTCCTCTCGAAGGACCCCGGCGTGCTTATGGACGGGTTCCTCGGCGCGCTGCCTTATATGGTCATCGCTGCGGCGCTGATGCCCATCTCGACGGCCGCCGCCGCCGGCGCCGCCCTCGGCTTGGTGCTCGGTCAGCTGCACGTCTGGTGGCGGCATACCTGCGAGATCGGCTGGGTCAGCCCGCCTTGGCTCGTTCGCATCAGCCGGATTTTCGGTCTCGTCCTCCCCGAAGACCACAACGGCCACCACGCCAACCCCGACGTGGAGTTCGGCGACCTCTTCCGTTTTTACGACGCTCCGGCCCGGGCGTTCTTGAACTACGTGCGCACGTTCCAGCGCCGGCGCCGCACCGCCTTACGGCGGCTCGAGCGCATTCGCGCCCTGCGGCTTACGCGCCGCGCGCAACAAGCGTAACCTTCCCGAGTATACGAGGCTTGATGACAAAACGCGTCCTCCTGTTGATCTCTGACACCGGTGGCGGTCACCGCAGCGCGTCCAACGCGATCACGGCCGCACTCGATGAGGTCACCGAAGCACCGGACGGAACGCCGTTACACTTCGAGCACCGGATCGAGGACGTCGCCTCGCACTGCAGCTTCCCGCTCTCCCAGCTCGGCGCGGCCTACAGCGCGGCCCTGCGTTTCGCGCCGCCGGTCTACGGCGCGCTTTACCACGCGACTAACGGCAAGCGCCGCTTCAAGAGCGTCATCCGCTTCTGCGAGCCGCTCTACCGGCGCCGCCTGCGCGACCTCTTTCTCGAGTACAAACCCGACGTGATCGTGTCGGTCCACCCGCTGCTCAATCACGCCGCGCTGCGCGCGCGCGCCGACGCCGGCATCCTCAACGTCCCCGTCATCACGGTGATCACCGACCTCGGCAAAGTGCACGAAGGCTGGCTGGTTCCCGAAGTGGACGCCGTCGTCGTCCCGGCGAGCGAAGTCTACCAGCGCGCGCGCTCGCGCGGCATCGAGCGCAGCCGGATCTATCAGCTCGGTCACCCCGTCCATCCCAAGTTCGAAGACGTCTCGGAAACCAAGCAGCAGCTGCGCGCGCAACTCGGACTGCCGGCTGAAAAGACGATCGCGCTCCTGATGGCCGGCGGCGAAGGCGGCGGAAAGCTCCTGCCGACGACGCTCGCGCTGGCCAAATCGAAGCTGCCGCTGCACTTGGTCGTCATCACCGGACGCAACGCCGCGCTGCGCACGAAGCTCAACGAACTCGCGCCGACGCTCGGCGTTCCGATGACGGTGCTCGGCTACTGCGATAACGTCGCCGAGCTGATGCGCGCCGCCGATCTGCTCGTCACCAAGGCCGGCCCAGGCGCCATCGCCGAGGCGAGCATCGCCGAAGTGCCCGTGGTAGTCTACGACTTCATCCCCGGGCAAGAGCGGGGCAACCTCGATTACGTCCGCACCAACGGCATCGGGGTCGTGGCCTTGACCACCGCCGACGTCGTGCGCTCGACGCGCCGCATCGTTTCCAATCTCGAGCGGCTGCAAACGATGCGCGTGCGCCAGGGCAGCGTCGCTCCGCGCGGCAGCTCGCGGCGCATCGCCGAGTTGATCGCCAACATCGCGCTCGGCACGCTCGCTCAGGCGCCGCCGCCCCCGCGCATCGCCGCCGCGCTGTAAGCTCACCCGCGCACGAGGCGCGCGAGGACTAGTTCGGAGCGGGGGCGTCCTTTGCCGTAAGGCCGCCGCGGCGCGCCATCGTCGCCGCGCCGATCGCGCCGGCGTCGTTGCCGAGCGCCGCCTGCACGATCTTCGTCATTCCGCGCGGAACCATCGTCGTCAGCACCTCGACGCGCGGGCGCACCGCGTCGAGCATGAAGTCGCCGGCGCTCGAAACGCCACCGCCCAGCGCGATCATCTCCGGGTTAACGAATGCGATCACGTTGGCGAGCCCGCAGGCGAGATCGTCGACGAAGCGCAGCCACGCCGCGACGGCATGACCGTCGCCGGCCTCGGCCGCCTTGCGGATCGCCTTCGCGCTGAGCTTGTCGGGCTTGCCGCTCACCAGCGTGCTGCGTGGAAACGACGGCGCGATCGCGAGCGCGTGGCGCAGCAAACCGGTCCCCGAGGCTTGCGCCTCAAAGCAGCCGGTCTTGCCGCAACCGCAGACGAAGCCGTCGGTCGCGCGAATCTGATGGTGTCCGAACTCGCCGGCACCGCTCGCGTTGCCGACTAAGAGGCTCCCCTCGGCGACGATTCCGCCGCCGATCCCGGTGCCGAGCGTGAGCAGCACGAAGTTGGACGTTCCCACGCCAACGCCGTACGCGTGCTCGCCCAGCGTGGCGCAACGCGCGTCGTTGGCAACGTAAACCGGCACCTGGAAAGCTTCGCGCAAACGCAAACCGAGCGGTGCGTCGTGCCACCCGAAATTCGGCGAGTAGCGGACGGTCCCCGAAACCGGATCGACGTTGCCCGGCGAACCGAGGCCGATCGCCGACGGACTCTCCTTCGACTGGTCGCAGACGTTCTTGACCGCGGCGACGACCGTGCGGACGACCGCTTCGAAGCTGCGGTCCTCCACGTCGATATCGAAGCGCTTCTTAATGGCGCCCGCGTCGTCGACCGTCGTCGCGAGCACGTGCGAGCCGCCAAGGTCGACGCCGATCGTCATGCAGCGGGCGCTTCGTGTTCGACCGAGAAGCCCCTCGCATGCCGCTCGCCATCGAAGTCCCGCAGCCCGTCATCGCCGATGCGATCGCGCTCCGGCGCGACCTGCACGCGCATCCGGAACTGGGCTTCCAGGAAGTTCGCACCGCCGGCATCGTCGCGCAGCGCCTGCGCGCGCTCGGCTACGACGTCCACGAGGGCATCGCCACCACGGGCGTCGTCGGTCTGTTGCACGGAACCCGCCCCGGCAAAACCGTGATGCTGCGCGCCGACATGGACGCGCTGCCCTTACCGGAAGAAACGGGCAGCGCCTACGCCTCGACCGTCGCCGGGAAAATGCACGCCTGCGGCCACGACGGCCACGTCGCGATCCTGCTCGGCGCCGCCGAACTCATCGCGCAGCGTCGTCGCGAACTCGCCGGAACGCTCGTGCTTTGCTTCCAGCCCGCCGAAGAGGGCCAAGGCGGCGCGCGCGCGATGGTCGCGGAGGGAATGCTCGAGCGCTTCGGCGTCGAGCGCGCTTACGGTTTGCACCTGTTCTCGCAACTCCCCACCGGAACGCTCGGCTTTCGCGAAGGTCCGTTTTACGCTTCGAGCGATTCGATCGAGATCACGATCAACGGCTTCGGCGGCCACGGCGCCGCCCCGCACCTCTCTATCGATCCGATCCTCGTCGCCGCCGAATTCGTCGCCTCGGTCCAAAAGGTCGTGAGCCGCTTCATCGATCCGCTCGAGCCCGCCGTCGTCACGATCGGCTCGATCCACGGCGGCACCACCCACAACGTCATCCCCACGAGCGTCAAACTCTTGGGCACCGTACGCGCCTTCGACGCGAACGTGCGCGAGCGGATGGCCGACCGCATCGAGCGCGTCCTGCGCGGCGTCTGCGAAAGCTCGGGCGCGAGCTACGAATTCGAGTACCTCTGGCGCTACCCCGTAACCTCAAACGACGTCGAACAAACCGCCTACGCTCGCGCGCTCGCGGAAGAGACCTTCGGCCCCGACCACGTCGTCCTGTCCGCCAAACACATGGGCGCCGAAGACTTCTCGTTCTTCGCCGAACGCGTGCCCGCGTGCTATTTCGTCCTCGGCTCCGGCAGCGACGAACGCACCCGCTATCCCCATCACCACGGAAAATTCGACATCGACGAAGCCGCGCTCGAAAACGGCATCCGCATGATGCTCGCCCTGGCCCTCGACGCCCCCGAACACGCGCCCTAGTAAGCGAGGCGAATCCGGCGCCGATTTGTCGCTGGGGTGCGTTGCGGTTGGGCGGTGGGGACTCCAGCTTTCCGCGGAGGCCGGAGGCCGGGAGCGGAAAGTGGCGTAGTAGCGATTCCCCATGGATGGGGAATCGCGGGCGTCCCCACCGCCCAATTGCAACGCACCCCAGCGACAAATCACGCCGGATTCGCCGAGCGCACGTCCTACGGGGTCGGAATCGCGATCGCCGGGTCGTTATAGCCGGAGTAGAGGATCGTCAGGTCTTCGGCCTTGCAGCGGGAGACGAGGTACGTCTTCGGATCGTAGTCGCACGTTTCGTCGCTGCCGTTCTTGAAGGTGAACTTGAACGCGCCCAGGCGCTTGCCGTTGACGACGACGCTCGGCAGGGCGACGAAGCGCGACGGCGGCGCGTATCTCGCGTTGCGGAGCAGCCCGGCGATGTCGAAATCCAAGTTGTTGGCGGTCGTGTCGGACTTCTGCCACTTGCCGTCGGTGAGGATCCAGTAGTTCTTGCCGACGAAGATCGTTTGGAGCGGCTTGCCGTCGATGACGGTGGTCATCTTGTACCGGTCGGGCGTCTGGTACGTGCCGGTCGAGCGGACCGAGCCGAGCACGGTGATGTGATACGACTTCACGGCGTCGTAGGCGCCCAGGATCTTCGCACGGACGTCGGCGGCGGCGCCGGCTGGAGCCGTACACAGGAACGCGAGCGCGGCGCAAGAGACTCGCCGCATGAGAGTGGACACGCAGAATCCTCCGAGCGTCGAACGTTGAACGCTGCGTTCGCTCCAAATGGCCCACCGCCTCGCGCCGGGGCCGGACGCGGGCCATCGCGAAAGGTCGAGCATGCACGAAACGATCGACCTCATCTCGCATCAGGCCTTGCGCGAGCTGCGCAAGTTCACGCGGCGGACGGCCCAGCCGACGTCGCTCGAGCTCCTCGACCTCGACCCCATGCAGCACGTCGCCGAGATCGAGATCGACGAAGAGCACGTGACGATCGTCTATAACCAAAAGACGGTGCACAAGTACAACGTCAATGAGGTCACGCAAAAGGAATGGGTCTACAAGTATAACGACGATCCCGAATTCGTGCGAGCGGTCGGGGCCGTCATCGAGCTGGCGCGCAAACACTTGCGCGACCTGCCGGATAACGTGGCCTGTCCGCCGGGCTGCGCCGAGTGCTGCAGCGGCTACGAGCCGTTCGCGAACAAAGGCGACGTGCAGCGCATCGCCGACCACTTCGGCATCCCGTACGCGGAGGCGCTCGCCGAATACATCGTCGAGCGTCCCTCGGCGGACGGCTTCGTTGCGGGCTACGTGCGCAAGGTCGACGAGGCGCTAGCCTCGCGCTGCATCTTTCTCAAAGGCGACCGTTCGGGCCGGCACTACTGCGGAATCTACGAGGCGCGTCCCGACGATTGCCGCGCCTTCACGCCGATCGGCTGCGACGACGTCGACGAAACCCTGCGGCACGACCGCAAGTTCGTCGCCGGCGCGCCCTTCCGTCCGCGGCACGCAGCCGCGAACGGCAAGCGCAAGCGCCGCCGCTAGCGGCTGGTTTCGCCTAAGATCGCGTAGACTTCGCGGCGGGCCCGATCGACGATCTCGCGCACCTTGCCGGCGGCGACGGGATCCCCTTCGCGCGCGACTTGCCAGATGGCCGCTCCAAGGCGAAAGGCCGCGTCTCTGAGCTCGTGGCGAATGTCGTGCAGCTCTTCGGAATCCGAAGCCGTCTCTTCGGGCCGTTGCCCGAGAAACTCGCGGCCCGCCGCGGTGAGCGTATAGACACGCTTGCCCTCGGAGATCTCGGAGGTGACGTAGCCTTCGTCTTCGAGCATCTGCAGCGTCGGGTAGACCGAGCCGGGGCTCGGGCGATAGCCCTCGCGGCGCTCTTCCAGCGCCCGGATCACGTCGTAGCCGTGCCGCGGGCGGTCGACCAGCGTCTCGAGGATGTCGAACTTGACGTCGCCCCGGCGAACGCGCCGCTCGCCCGGGAAGGGTTCCCAGCCGAATCCCGGCCCGTGCCGGTGGCGCCGTCCGAAGTGCCGTCCACCCATCTGAAAGGCGGCGTTGGCGAACTCGTGGACTGAATCATGTAAATTGTGTCGTGACATGTTTAATCTATATCACGATATATCGCGATACGTCAAGACGTCCTGAAGGGCCCGCGTCGAAAGCGATCCTTATGAGCGATTACGATGCCTTGGTCGTCGGCGCGGGCCATAACGGTTTGGTCGCGGCCGCCTACCTGGCGCGCGCGGGCCTGCGCGTGCTCGTGCTCGAGCGCGCCGAGCGGCTCGGGGGCGCCGCCGTCACGCTTGAGGTCTGGCCGGGTTGGAAGGTCTCGGCGGCTTCGTACGTCTGCAGCCTGCTGCATCCGCGCATTATCGCCGAGCTCGACCTCCCGGCGCGCGGTTTTGCGGCCTACGCGAAGGATCCGACCTCGTTCACGCCCTTGCTCGACGGGCGGTCGCTCTTGCTCGGGCGCGATGCAGCCGCGAACGCGCGCGAAATCGGCGCCTTCGAAGCGCAAGACGTGGCCGGCTACGCCGCGTTCGAGGGCGAGGCGACGCGGCTGGGCAGCCTCCTCGCCGACGCGTTCGATGCGCCGGACGCCGGCGAACGCGATTTCGACGCAGCGACGCGCGCGACGCTGCAGGGCTCGGCGGCGAGGCTCGTCGAGCGCTTCGTGCGGACGCCGGTTCTGCAAGCGACGCTCGCGACCGACGGGGTCATCGGAACGGGCGCGGGGCCGCGCGATCCGGGCACCGCCTACGTGCTCGCACATCATTACGCCGGCCGCGCGCTCGGTGCCCAAGGCGCGTGGGGCTACGTACGCGGGGGCATGGGAAGCATCTCGAACGCGATCGCGGATGCCGCCCGTTCCGCCGGCACGGAAATTCGCTGCGGCGCCGCGGTCGAGCGCATCCTCGTGCGCGACGGTCGCGCGTGTGGCGTCGTGCTTGCCGGCGGCGACGAGCTGCGCGCGGAAATCGTGCTTTCGAATGCCGATCCGCTTAGCACCTTCGGTCGCCTTCTCGGGCCCGAGGATCGCCCCCCCGAACTCGCGGCGAAGCTTGCGGGCTGGCGCTGCGAAGGCGTTTCGCTGAAGTTGAATCTCGCGCTCGGCGAGTTACCCGATTTCACGGCGCGTCCCGGGCGCGCGGCCGCGGCGCACCATCGCGCCACCATTCACATCACGCCGTCGCTCGATTACATCCAAGTCGCGCACGATCTCGCGCAGACGCGCGGCAGCTCGCCCGAGCCGATGCTCGAGTGTTTCATTCAGACGCCGACCGATCCCGATCTCGCTCCACCCGGGAAGCATCTGCTCTCGATCTTCGCGCAGTATTTTCCGTACGCGCGCGCCGACGGCGCGTGGGACGAGCGCAAGCGCGAAGCGGCCGCCGATACGATCGTCGCGACGCTCGCGCGCTACGCGCCGAATCTCCCGGACGCGATTGAGGCGCGGCAGATTCTCGCCCCGCCGGACCTCGAGCGCGAATTCGGTCTGCACGGCGGCCACATCTTCCACGGCGAGCTGTTGCCCGGCCAAATTTTGAACCAGCGCTTTGCCGCGCGCACGCCGCTGGCGGGACTCTACCTGTGCGGGTCGGGCGCGTCGCCAGGCGGCTGCGTGAGCGGCATCCCCGGCTTGCGCGCCGCCGAGGCGGTGCTGACCGAACGAAACTTGCGCCCCCTCCTCGCGTAAGAGAGCGCAGGAGGTCCCCCCACCTTGGACGCTGCCGCCGATTACGCCGCCGCCCGCCACGCCCTGGCGCAACCCTTGCCCGCCTACGTTTCGTACGTTCTCCACTCGCAAGGCTCGTTTGGGCCTTTTAAGCACGCGGACACCCAGCACGTCGTCGTGCGCACCAGCGACGGTAAAATCGTGAGCGGCAAACTGTCGAGCGTCCAAGTCAACGCGGACACTTCGTACAGCGACGACCTCGTCACACACCCCCCTTTCAAACCCGCCTGTTACGACGCGACCTCGGCGAAGAGCGTCGAGTTCCAGGGCAACGCGGTCGAGGAGCTGAGTCTTGCCTTCAAGTGCCGCGACAGCGAGCACGAACACGGCTTCACCGTGCTGTACGTCGATCCGGCGACGCACGAACCGATCGCAGCACTCGAGGAGCGGAACGATTCGAACGTCTACGTGCGGCTCGAACAGCGCTTCGCGCGCGTGGGTACGCGCGTGCTGCCCTCGGGTCTCGACGTTCGCGTCAAAGGCAGCGGCTTTCTCGGCTGGCTCGACGTCACCGCGCACCAAGTCTATTCGCACTTCGCCCTCTCCGACTCGCTGCCGTCAGCGGCAAGCGCGGCGAGCCCGAGCCCCTAGCTAGGAGGCGTTGCCGGCGAAGGGCGCTTGGGCGAGGCGCTTGCTCGGAAGTGCGGCCCGCATGCCGAAGCTCGCGGAATGCAGACCGATACCATCCGGCCGTCCCGCTTCGGGACGACGCCCGAAGCCGAACTCCCCGACGACATCCGCGACGTCTTCTCGAAAAATCGCGAGAAGCTGGGATTCGTCCCGAACGTGTTCGCGGCATACGCCAAGCGGCCCGAGCACTTTCGCGCCTTCATGCACTACCACGACGTCTTGATGAAAGGGCCGAGCGGCCTTTCGCGCGCCGAGCGCGAGGCGATCGTCGTGGCGGTCTCGGCCGAAAACCGTTGCCAATACTGCGTGACGGCACACGGCGCGGCGCTGCGCATCCTCGGGAAGGACGAGCAGCTCGCCGATCGGATCGCCATCAACTGGCGAACGGCCGGACTTTCAGCGCGCTGGCAGAGCATGCTCGCCTTCGCTTCGCGCGTCAACGAAACGGGTTTCGCCGCGAGCGATGAGGACGTCGCCGCACTGCGCGCCGCGGGCTTCAGCGACGACGACGTCTGGGACATCGCGGCTATCGCGGCGTTCTTCGGCTTCTCGAACCGGATGGCGGGAGCACTCGACATGCGGCCCAACCCCGAGTTCTACTCGATGGGCCGCGCGAAGAGCTAGAGCTTCCCTAGGCCGCGAGCTGGATGCCGGGCGTCGCGAGTTCCTCGCGCATGCGCCGTTTGGCACGCGAGAGGTACGTCTTCACGGTACCGAGCGGAATGCCGAGTGCATCGGCGATTTCACGGTAGCGCAGACCCGAAACGTAGTAGAGCTGCAGCACGCTGCGATAGTGCTCGGGCAGCACGTCGAGCGCGTGTTGCACGCGTTCGGCTTCATCGTTGCGCAGCGCATAGTCCTCGGGTCCGAGCTCGACCTGCAGCTCTTCGCTCTGCGGCAGCGACGCCGCGCGGCGCCGCCGGCGAATCGCGTCGAGCGAGGCGTTGCGCGCGATGACGAAGAGCCAGCGCGCGAACGGGCGGTCGGGATGGAACGTCTCGAGCCGCCGGTACGCACGCAAGAACGCGTCTTGCGCGATGTCTTTGGCTTCGTCCGCATCCCGCGTGAGCCGGTAGGCGAGACGCGTCACGGGCGCCTGGTAGCGGCCCACGAGTTCGTCGAAGGCTTCGCTCGAGCCGGCACGCGCCAGCGTGACGAGAGCATCGTCTTGCACGTCGCTCATTGGACGCCGGGCCGGCGCGCCGGCGTTCGGCCGGCATAACGCCGCGTACGCCACGCGTAGAAGACGCACAGCGCGAAGAGGATCGGCGGCACGATTAGATTGAACCCGCCGTCGGCACGGCCGGCGGTAAAAAACGCACCGACCATGATCGTCGCGAGCAGCAGTGCGACCGGACGCGTGAGCGCGCCGACCGCAAGTAAGATGCCGCACACAACCTCGGTCGCTCCGATCGCGAGCGAAAAGATCCCGGGCGAGGGCAGACCCCAACGCGCGAACTGCTCGGCGGAAACCCCGCGCCGAATGAGAATGTCCGCCCCCGCGAGGACGAAGACGAAGCCCAAGAGCGAGCGGAGCGCGGCGAGTGCAATTTGCATAGAAATCGGCCGGTCCTGTTCAGCGCGGCTCCACGAAGGCCCGCTCGCATTGACTAGCAAGCGTGCGAGGACCCACCCGGCGCGCTCGCCGCGATGCTGCGCTCGAGCCGATCGAAATAGCCGTTCTGGCGGACGAGCGGGCCGCGGCGAAGCTCGGCGAACCAGAGGGCGAGAAAGCTTGGAGATTCGGTGTGGGGGTGGTGCATGTTCGGGCCTCGGATCCTGGAGAACGGTTCAATCCCCAGATTGTTTACTGCATCAACTAATCTATTTGTAACCAAGATAGTTGACCTTGTCAATAGTTTTGGAGTAGAATCTTAGCGTGATCAAACCGTCGGATCCGGCGCCGGCCAGCGCCGGAAGCGAGGCTTGGCAGCTCGTCTACGAGCTCTTTCAGGCAAACAAACCCTTCATGGCGGGACTCATGGCCGAGTTCGATCTGACGCCCCTTCAAGGCTGGGCGCTAAAATTGCTGAACACGCCCCAGCCGCTCACGATGAGCGAGCTAGCGGATGCGCTGGGCTGCGATGCGTCTAACGTCACCTCGATCGTCGACCGCCTGGAGACGCGCGGTTTCGTGGAGCGCCGTCCCTCGGCGATGGATCGCCGGGTCAAGGAGCTGGCGCTGACGCCCGCCGGAAGCGAGACGATGGAACAGATCGCGGTGCGGATGCTTCAGCCGCCTCCGCCGATCGCCAACCTTTCCACGGCCGATCAGGAACTGTTGCGCGACCTGCTGCGTCGCGCGCTCGATTCGGTCGAGAGCTAGAGCTCGGGAAGCCCGTTCGGTGCGACGATCGCGGCGTAATCCCGCGGGTCGACGTTTCCGCCGCTGAGTACGATGCCGGCGCGCTTGCCGGCGAGGTCGATCTTCTTGGCGAGCACGGCGGCCAGTGCGGCCGCGCCGCTGGGCTCGACGACGAGTTTGAGACGCTCGAAAGCAAAGCGCATCGCCTCGCGCAGTTGCTCGTCGCTGACGGTGAGAATGCCCGCGCACAGCCGCTTGACGATGGGAAACGTCAGGCGTCCGGGGCTCTGCGTCCGCTGCCCGTCGGCAATCGTATCCGGCACGTCGATCCTCACGCGCTCGCCGGCGGCGAACGAGCGCGCGAAGTCGTCGCCCGCCTCGGGCTCGACGCCGTACACCGCGATCTGCGGCCGCAGCGCCGTCGCGGCGAGGGCGCAACCGGCCGTCAAGCCGCCGCCGCCGGTTGGAACCAAGAGTGCGTCGAGCCCTTCGACCTCTTCGAGCAGTTCGAGCGCGACGGTTCCCTGGCCGGCGATGATCGCCTCATCGTCGAAGGGCGGGACGACGATCGCACCGCGCTCGCGCGCGATGCTCGCGGCTAACTCGTCGCGATCGGTTCCGGGCGCGTAGAGCACGATCTCGGCGCCGTACTCACGCGTCGCGGCGCGCTTCGCCTGGGGCGCGTTTTGGGGCATGACGATGGTCGCCGGAACGTTCAGCAGGCGCGCGGCGAGCGCGACGCCTTGCGCGTGGTTACCGCTGGAGAAGGCCACGACGCCGCGCGCGCGCTCGGCCGCCGTAAGCTGCGCGAGCCGGTTGTAGGCGCCACGAAACTTGAAGGCCCCCATCCGCTGGAAGTTCTCGCATTTCAGAAACAGCTCGGCGCCGCAGCGCTCGTCGAGGGTGCGCGAAGTGACGACCGGCGTGCGGTGCGCCACGCCGTGCAAACGCGCGGCCGCGGCGCGAACGTCGGCGAACGTCACTTCACCGGTCGATGCCGTCACGGCGAGTCGGGCGGCGGGTGAATCCGAAAGGCGGCGATCTTCCCGTCGGCATCGATGCGCATTTGGATCTGCCAGTTTCCCTTGGAGAATTCGGCATTGAGCGTGTGGACGTCGGCCGCTTCGTTGCCGACCTGCAGCTCGCGCGTCCGTTTGAAACTGCCCAGCGCGTTCAACTCGTCGGAAAGCTGACCGACTTTGGCCCTATTCTCGAGCTGCGGACGCGCCAAAGCGTTGAAGTCCTTTTCGACCGGGCGCATGTCGTTCGCGACGATCGCTTTCGTAACTTGATCGGCGAGTTGCTCGTAGTGGTTTTCGCCGGCACAGGCGGCCAGCGCCAGCGCGGGCACGGCAAGAAAAAGTCTGCTCCACTTCATGCGCCGGACACCTCCGTCGGCTCCACGTCCGCTCCAAATTCTACGAAGCGCAAAGCCGGGTTCCACTCGGCCGCCAGCCGCAGGCTCCATTCGCTCTCGAAGAGCGCGACCGCCCGTCCTTCGGCGTCGAGCGTGAGCTTCGCGTTCGACGGCCACTTGGCCGCGCTCAGCGCCTCGGCCGTCCCATCCACGTGGCGCGCCAAGGCGTACGGCAGCGGCGCGAACTGCGTCTTCACGCCGTATTCGGCCTCGAGACGGTATTTCGCGACCTCGAATTGCAGCTCGCCGACGGCAGCGAAGATCGGTTCGGAGCGAATCTGCCCTTCGACGTACAGGACTTGGATCGCGCCCTCTTCGGCCAGTTGCGCGAGGCCCTTGCCGAACGATTTGTAGCTGCCCGTATCGACGTTGCGCACGGCGGCGAAGTGTTCCGGCGCAAAGGCCGGTATCCGGTCGAAGGCGAGCGGGGGCGTCCCGCTGCAAAGCGTGTCGCCGATTGCGAACGAACCCGGATTGGCCAGGCCCACGACGTCGCCGGCAAAGGCCTCGTCCACGACTTCGCGCTCGCTCGCGAAGAGTTTCATCGGACGCGTCAGGCGTACGTCTTTGCCGGTGCGGGCGTTGCGCACCAGCATGTCGCGCTCGAATTTTCCGCTGCACACGCGCAAGAAGGCCACCCGGTCGCGATGGCGCGGATCCATGTTCGCTTGAATCTTGAAGATGAACCCCGAAAAACGGTCCGAGGCGGGATCGACGGCCTCGAGATCGCCGGGCCTGGGACCGTGCGCGTAGCGCGCCGCCGGCGGGGGCGCCATCGCGAGAAAATCGTCGAGAAACAGTTCGACGCCGAAGTTCGTGACCGCGCTTCCGAAGAAGACGGGCGTAACTTCTCCGCGCAGCATCGCGCCGCGATCGAACGGCGCGCCGGCGCCTTCGAGCAAATCGAGCTCGTCGCGAAACTGGCGATAGGTGCGCTCGTCGGTCAGACTCGCGATCTGCGGATCGTCGACGTCCCGAACCCGCACCGGAGCGCGTTTGGCGCCGTGCTGCGTGCGTTCGAAGGTGTGGATTTCGTGCGTGCGCCGGTCGAATACGCCGCGGAACGACGGCCCGTTGCCGAGCGGCCAGTTGATCGGAAACGCGCCGATGCCCAAGACCTTTTCGAGCTCGTCGAGCAGTTCGAGCGGATCGCGGGCCGGCCGGTCCAGCTTGTTCATGAACGTAAAGAGCGGAATGCGGCGGGCGCGACAGATCGCAAAGAGCTTTTTCGTCTGCGGCTCCACGCCTTTGGCGGCGTCGATCAGCATCACCGCGCTATCGGCCGCGAGCAGCGTGCGATAGGTATCTTCGCCGAAATCTTGGTGGCCAGGCGTATCGAGCAGATTCAGCGTGAAGCCCTTGTAGGGGAACTGCAGCACCGTCGAGGTGATCGAGATGCCGCGCTCGCGCTCGAGCGCCATCCAATCGGATGTTGCCGAACGCGCGCGGCGCCGCGCCGCGACCTGCCCGGCGGTATTGATCGCGCCGCCGTACAGCAAGAGCTTCTCGGTCAGCGTCGTCTTGCCGGCGTCGGGATGCGAAATGATGGCAAACGTGCGGCGCGTTTCAACGGCCTCCGCCAGCGCCGGATCGTGGGTGAGCATCGGTCTCTTCCTACGACACGGCGGCCCCTACGGCCCGTTGCGCCGGCTTATGGCCCGTCGCCGGGAAGACGAGAACGATCTGCCGCCCCCGCGCAAACGGTAGACGCGCAACTCCGCTCCAGCCGCGTCGCGGCGCACGAAACCGATCTCATCCGGCCAGCGATAAAACTGCGTCACCGGCGGGATCACGAGCTGCTGCTTCCCCCGCACGACCAGCGCCCGTCCAGGCGAGATCTCAAGCCGGCAGTCCGCACTTCGCAACGCCGCATAGCCCGAAACCGCCACGGCCCCGCGCGGCAGCTGGGCAGTCAACGTAAGCAGGCTTTCCCTGCGCCGAAAAAACCTGCTCGAAACATTCCGGCAACGCCGACATCGCCCAAGGCGCATTCCCGCTCACCTCCACCGGCACCAGCGTCGATTTCGCCTGCGCCCGCGCCGCACTCGGCGACCCCGTCGTCTGCACCGCCGCCACCTCCAGCTCGCGCCCGGCATGCTGAAACCGCAAAGCGATCAGCAGCGTCCCGATCACAATCCCAGCCGCAATCACATAAAACCGTAGCACCTAGCGCGCCTCGGTTGGCGGTGCCCATGCGGGCGGCGGAGCCACTCGCGTGGGCACCGCCACCCGCAGGCAGAGACTAGGGCCTACGCCGCACTCTCCTGTGCGCTCGCGAGTTCGCTCGCCCCGACATCGACATGGAACCGCCCCACGCGCGTATCCGCCATCCCGTAGTAGATGTCGTACGACCGCGCCGCGTCAGCCGGGGCGACGTCGATTCCCGTCGGAAAGACGACGTCGTTGACGACTCCCTGCTGCTCGTGCGGCGTCGACGGCGAGAGCAGCGGCTCGGGCGAACGGTAGAGCACGTGGTCGGGCCGGTCGGCGTCGTGAATCAGGAGGCCCGCGCTATAGCGCATGCCGCGAAAATGCCCCGCTTCGTCGTATTGCCCGTCGACGCCGTGAAAGACCGAAAGCCAGCCCTCGGCAATCCGCACGGGCGGGGTTCCGGCGCCGTTTTTCACGCGGCCCCAGTCGTGATCGGGCGGTAGCACGATCGTGCTTTCGGCGACTTTCAAGAGGGCGCTGCGCTCGTGCAGCGCCGCTTCGAGCGGAACGTAGGCGATGCGCGTGCTTTCCCGGTCGCGCGCGGGCATCTCGAGAATGATGGGAACGGCGGCGGCGCCGTCGAGCGCCGAGATGTGCAGCATCGGGCGGTGATAGAAGGCGAAGCTGGGCACGCCTTTGGGCGAAATCACCGGCTCGGGAAAGAACGCTCCGTCCTTATCGTCGCCGCAAGGGAGGCCCGGCGCACCGAAATCGGCGAGGCCCAGACGCTCCCACGCGTAGCCGTCACGCGACTGCGCGAAAGCGATCCGCGGCCCGTCGGGACCGTACGCGGTGTACAGCATCAGATAGACGTCGAGCAGGCGTACGTACGTGACGCGCGGATCCTCGCAGCCGTAGCCGCCCGATGCGCTGCGCAGTTCGTACGGCTCGCTCGGTTCGAGCGCGTAGCCGGCGCGCACGTATCGGGGGGATTCCGGCGTTCCCGAGACCTCGACGATGCCGATGCGTGAGACGTTGCCGTGCGCGACCATGCGCGGATAGATTAAGAGCTTGCCGTCGCGCGCACGCGCGACCCCGGGGTTGAGCACTCCCTCCGCTTCGTCGGGATTTCCGTCCGGCTCGAGCACGACGCCCAGACGCGTCACGCGGGTATCGAGCGAGGCAATGGCGCTACGTTCCATTTGACCCCTTGTTTGGGTGCGTGTCATCGAAGGACCGTGGTCGCGACGGTAGCTCCGCCGGGTGTGACGACGTCGATACTCGAGCCGATTCGATAGACCGAGTTCGGCACGATCCAAAGCGTATACGTGCGGTATTCGGGCGCCGGTTCCCCACCGTCCGCCGGTGCGCTCTCAAATGCGACGATGCGCACGCGGTCCGCGTTCGCCCGGATCGACTCGATCACTTGCCGCCAGCCCGTTTCTGAGTGCGGTCCCATCAGCAGAATAACCCCAAACTCGTGGTTGAACTTGACCGGCGCGTGGATCCCGAACTCGCCCAGGTCGTGTGCGCTGCGAACGACCGCGATCTGCGTCGTGCCTGCTACGGTGGTCGTCCCGTGCGCGTAACTCTTTACCCGCACCTCGCGGCAGCCGGCCAACAGGATCGCCAGGGCGGCCCCGAGAGCTAGGAGCCTCTTCATTTCGCCGCCGCTTTCGAGGAATGCATGCGGCGGCCTAGCGAACGATACCGGACCGCGTCGCGGTTGGGAGAACGAGCATGATCTTCCCGATCCTCATCTTCGTCATCATTTCGGGTGCCGCCAGCCCCGAGCCCGATTCTTCCGGGCCTTTGAAGGAGATCGGGCGCGTGCGCGCCTCCGCCTGCGGGGCCGTCGTGGTCCATGCCAACGCCGCGATCTCGGCGGCACTCCATGACGACCTGCTGATCGCCCGCTCGATCGCGCGGATGCGCAACGCAAACCTCGAGGACAACGTGCTGGCGCGCCACCAGGCGATGAACGACCTCGACCACCTCGCCATCCAGCTGCGCGAGTCGGAGATGGCCGGCGTCGGCGAAGTCAAACGCCTGCGCGACATGGCCGCCAAGTCGCCCGATCCGACCCAGAAGGTCGAGCTGAAAACGTTCGCCGACGCGCTCGGCGGGGCGCTGAACCGCCAAAGCAAAATCGCCGCCGACTTCAACGGACTGCTTGCCTACCTCGACTACCAAGAGGTGCTGACGCCGTCCCAGAGCGATTCGCAGCAGTTCGCGTCCAACTCGATGGAATTTACCGGCGGCGCGGCGCGCGCCACGGAACTGGCAGCGGCGCAGCGTGCCGGCGGCGGGTCGTTCGAACACGCCAGCCCCAACCAGCTCTTGCTCGCCGCCGCCTCGGACTTCCAAGCGCGCATGAGCGACGTTCAAAGCGACGAAGCCAAGGCCGCCAATCACACCGACGGAGCCGTCTCCGGCTGCTGAGCCCGCTCGCGGCGGCCGCACCTCTGCCTTAGTCGTTGTCGCCCCCTCCCTCGGCTCTTACACTGGTATCGCTTTGAAGTTGTTTCGTGCCCCCGCGGTGACCGGCGCGACCTTGACGGTCGCGCTTGCCGTCTCAGGCAACCGGGTGCGCGGCAGCGGCACGCGCCTGGGCCGCCCCGACGGACCACTTTGCCACGGGAGCCTGGCACCGGCCTTGGAAGTCGGCTCCGCCCACGAGCGGGCTGCGTGAGCTCGACGCTTTCGCGCCTCGAGGGTCCCGGGCCGGCGGCGCTTTCCGGCTGGCGCGGCTTCCTCAACGACTACTACGAGCTGACCAAGCCGCGCATCATCTACCTCTTGCTGATCACCACGCTCGCGGCAATGGTGATGGCGGAGCGCGGCGTTCCGCCGCTGGGCTTGACGCTGCTGACGCTGCTGGGCGGCGCGCTTGCGGCCGGTTCGGCCGGCGCGTTCAACTGCGTGATCGACCGCGACGTCGATCGCGTGATGACGCGCACCATGTTGCGGCCCGTTGCGACCGGACGCATCTTACCGTTGCCGGCGCTGCTCTTTGCGACGGTCACCGGCCTCCTCGCCTTCGCACTCTTTTATTTCTTCGTCAACCCGTTGGCCGCATGGTTTGCGCTCGTCGGGAACGCGTACTACGTGCTGGTCTACTCGCTCTGGCTCAAACGCGCGACCGCTCTCAACATCGTCATCGGCGGCGCTGCGGGCGCCGTCCCGCCGCTCGTCGGCTGGGCCGCGGTAACCCATGGCATCGGCGGACCGGCGCTCGGACTGTTCGCCTTGATCTTTCTCTGGACGCCGCCGCACTTCTGGGCCCTCGCTCTTATGACGAACACGGACTACGAAAAAGCGGGCATTCCAATGCTGCCGAACGTACGGGGCGTGGAACGGACGAAGCGCGAGATCTTCGTCTACAGCGCGATCATGGTCGGCATGTCGCTGCTCTTGACGCCGCTCGGCATCATGGGTTGGTGGTATTTCGTGCCGGCGACGGTCCTCGGGGCGATCTTTATGCGGGACGCCTGGCAGCTGTTTCGAGGGCCGCTTAAGCCGCGAGCCCGCGCGCTCTTCAAGTTCTCGCTCGTGTATCTAGCCTTGATGTGCGCGGCGATGGTGCTCGACCGCGTCATCGGCTAGACCTGCCCGCTTGACGACGGAGGCGCCGGCGCAGCCCGCACAAACGCCGTCCGCCGCGCTCGCGGGGCACCGCTTCGACCGTGCGAATCTGCCGCTGCTGCTGACGCTGGCACTCGGCGTCTTTGCGGGCGCACTCGATCTCGGCGTGCTCTCGCCGGCGCTGCCGGCGATCGCACGCAGTTTTGCCGTCGCGCCGCGCGACGTCGCCTGGGTCTTCACGCTTTACCTCTTCGCAAACGTCATCGCCATCCCGGTGATGTCGAAGCTTTCCGACAGCTACGGCCGGCGTTCGATTTACACGCTTTGCGTCGCGCTCTTCGGAATGGGCAGCCTGCTCGCGATCGTGGCTCCGTCGTTCGTTGTCTTCTTGCTGGCTCGCGCGATCCAGGCGATCGGCGCGGGCGGCATCTTCCCGGTCGCGACTGCCGCGATCGCCGATCGCGTGCCGCTCGAGCGCCGCGGTTCGGCACTCGGTCTGCTCGGCGCAATTTGGGGTTTGGCCGCGATCCTCGGACCGAACCTCGGCGGCATCCTGACCCACTTCTTTTCCTGGCATTGGATCTTCGCCGCCAACGTGCCGCTGGCGATCGTCGTCATCGCGCTCGCGCAGCGCAACGTACCGGGCCCGGCGGCGCACCGGCGCGGCCCGCTGGACGTTGCGGGCATCGCCGTGCTGGCCGTCGGACTCCTCGGCATCATGGTCGGCTTGACGCGGCTCGACGTACACGCGGCGCGCTTGGGAAACGGCGTCGTGTTCGGCGCGCTCGCGGTGTCCGCGCTCGCGTTCCTTGCGATCGTACCGATCGAGCGGCGCGCCAAGGAGCCCGTCATCGCGCCGCAACTTTTCGCCGGCCGCCAGCTCGTCCTCACGTATGGGCTTGAGGTGTTGATCGGGTTGCTCGAGGGGGCGCTGTTCTTCATTCCGGCGGCGCTGGTTGCAGCCGCCGGCGTCAACTATGCCGCGGCGGGCGCGATCTCGGCGCTCGGCGCGTTGATGTTCGTCGCCGTGATTCCGCTGGCGGGCCGTGCGCTCGACGCGTTCGGCAGCCGCGCGGTCCTGCTGTGCGGTGCGTTGCTCACGGCCGCGGGGCTCGCGCTCTTCGCCCTGACGCAGGCGACCCTTCCGCTCGCGAGTTTTTCCATCGCGCTCGCCGGCGTCGGCTTCGGTGCGTTGCTCGGCGCGCCGACGCGCTACATCATAACGAACGAAGTCCCGAGCTCGATGCGCGGAACGGCGGTCGGTCTGCTGAGCGTGTTTCTCATCATCGGGCAGATCTTCGGCGCCTCGCTCGCCGGCGGGATCGTCGGCGCGAACATCGACGACGTCACCGGTTACCGCGACGCCTATCTCGCCTTCGCCGGCATTGCGCTCGTCGCCGCGCTCGGAACGCTCGCACTCCTTTCACGCAACCGCGAGCGCAAGGAAGCGCGCTAAGCTCCGAGGAGCGCGATTCGACGCGCCGAACGGACGGTGATGCCGCTCAGCGCCCGGGAGCGCGAGTTCACGCTTGCCCGTCGCCCCTGGACGAAATCCGAACGCCGGGACCTGCTGCGCGGCTTTTTCGGCCGTTCGCTCAGCGCCGTGGAACCGGCCGTTTGTTTCGTCGTGTTCGCGGCGCTCGCGGCCGGCCTCGTCTTTTTTCCACTCTCTCCCGACGCGAAGTTGACACGTGGGGAAGCGGCGCTGGTCATCGCCCCCATCTTCGGGTTCGCGGCGCTCTGTTTTTTCGTCTACGCGCTCGCCCTGATGAGGGCGCCGGTGCGCGCCCTCGTGCAAACGCTCTCGCCGATTTTCGTCGTCGACGGCTACGTTCGCCAACGCAGGCCCGACCGCGATTCGGACCTCGAATCGAACGGCTACGTCGCCGTGTTGAACGAGGAGCGGCGAACCATTGCCGAATGGCCGAGCGTCGGCCTCGTCGCGCTGCAAGACGCCGTCCGGCCCGCCCTCGTCGAGTTCACCGTGCACGGCGGTATCCTGCGCATCGACGGGAAATCGACGGGCGTCGCAACCGACGCGCACCCGCATCTCCGCGCCGGCGGTAACTACGCACGACCGCGCTGAACCCCAGGCGGGCCACTCGCAGGCCGCTTCGCTCGAACGCGCGTAGAAGACAATCCCATGAGATTTTTTCGCGCTGCCGCCGGCGGAGCGGCGCTGCTCGCATTCGCCCTCGCCGTGCTCGGCAGCTGGGTCCGCATCAACGGTGCGGGGATGACCTGCCCCGACTGGCCGCTCTGCCGCGGAGCGCTGGTGCCGGCGCTGATCGGCGGCGTGGTGCTCGAGTGGACGCACCGGGCGATCGCCCTCACGGTCGGCTTCGTCATCATCGCGGCGTTCGTCGCGGGTTGGCGCGTACGCTCGCGCGTAGCCGGGGTCGTTCCGGCGCTCTTCGCGCTCGTGGGCGTCTTCGCGTTGCAAGTCGTCGTGGGCGGAATCACCATCCATGAGGCGAACAGCCCGCGCTCCGTCGTTCTGCACTGGGCAGTCGCGATGATCTTGCTGGCGATCCTCGTGGTGCTCGCGCTGCTAGCGTTCCTGGCGCCGGCCGTGGGCTCGGGTCTTCCGGCAATCCGCGACGGCGCTCCCGTCGCGCCTTTGGCGGTTGCCGCGTTGTTGGCGTACGTTACGATGTGCATCGGCTCGTACGTGAGCTCGAGCGGGGCGGGGCTCGCGTGTACGACCTTTCCCTCGTGCGACGGTTCGCTGACCGGCGCGACTGCAGCGCAGTTCGCGCAAATGCTCCATCGCATCGCCGCCGGGCTCTTCGTGCTCGCCGCTTTCGGGGCTGCGGCGATCGCCGCGCGCAGCGGCATGGTGCGCGTGCGCGCCTGGGCGCTCGCCGGGGCGGCGCTGGCGGTCTTGCAGATCGCTTTGGGGATTGCGAACGTCCTTTGGCGCATGCCGTTGCTGCTGCGCGAGGCGCACGCGGCGAACGCCGCGGTAACGTTCATCGTCTTCGTCATCGCGACGGCGCTGGCGACGCTCGAGCCGTTGCCGGCCCGGAGCCGGGCGCGCCACGAAGCCTTCTCCGTCCCTGAGGCCGTCTAAGCGCAATGGGACGCGCGCGGCGCGCCTCGGAGCCGCCCGATGTCGCGCGGCGCCCCTGGACGCGCGCCGAGCGGCGAGTGGTGCTTCGCGGCTTCTTCGGCCGCCTGACGATCGCGATCGAACCGCTGGTCGTGGCACTGTTTTTCGCGCTGTTGCCGGTTGCGCTTCTGCTCCGGCGGCAAGAGATCGCGCTGCTCATCGCGCCGATCTTCGCGTGCGCCGCGCTCGCGTTTTTGGCGTATGCCATCGTCTTGATCGTCCCGTCCGCGCGAGCGCTGTTCGAGACCTTCGCGCCGATCTATACGGTCGACGGTTACGTCCGTTACCGCATCTCGGGGAAGGGCGAGCCGGAATTCTACGTTGCGGCGCTCGGCGCCGGGCGGGAGACGCTCGGCGAGTGGCCCTTGCACGCGTGGCCGCACGCGATCGGAAGTCGCGACACCTGGCCGGTGGTCGTCGAGTTCAGCCGCTACGGCGGCATTCACAAAATCGACGGACGCTCGACCGGCGTGCTGCCGGACGAGATTGCGCCCTTCGGGGTCGGCATCGCCGCAGGCGAAAGAGGCGGCCCCGCGCAGCTCCGCTAGGCTACCAGACTCGAGCGGAGCTTACGGCGTGAGGGTCGCCGGCGGGAGCGGGATCTTAGCCGAGTCGGCGGCCGGCCAAACGCGGCCGAAGCCGGACGAGCCCGCGACGAACGAGCCCTGCACGATCACGATCACGACCGCGCAGACCACGAGCCACCTGATGCCGACGGGGATATGAAACGTCGTCGGACGCAGGGGATGGGTTCCGTTGCCGAGCGCAGTCGAGGCATCGTGACTCACGAGTGGACTCCCAAGACGTTGACGGCGGCGAGCAACGCGAGCACGCAACCGACGGCCATGAGGCCGAGCAAGAGTTTGGTGATGTTCGCGTCGAGCCCGTGCGAAGCCCAATCGTTTTTCAGCTGCACGATCGCCGTCACCCCGACCACGATGGCGCCGACGAAAGCGACGCCTCTCTCGATGTATGCTTCCGTCATCGCCTCACCATAGATAGAACAGGAAGAAGAGCGCGACCCAGATCACGTCGACGAAGTGCCAGTAGAGCGTGCCCGCCGTCAACCCGAAGTACTTCGAACCGGTGTATACGCCGCGATTCGCCTGAATGCCGAGGATCGTGAGATAGCAGACCCCGATGAAGACGTGAAACCCGTGCATCCCGGTTAGGGTGAAGAACGACGCCCCCATCGCGCTGCCTTGCCACGTCGTCGTGGCGAGGACCAGCGAGTATTCGTGCACCTGGCCGAGCAGGAAGCCGATGCCGAGCACGATCGTGGCAATCAGCCACAGATTGAACTTGCGCTTGTTGAGGTGCTTCCAGTTCTCGAGCGCGAAGTGCATCGTCACTCCCGAGCCGAAGAGCACGACGGAGTTCATCGCCGCGAAGCTCGTGTCGAACCACGGCAGCTGATGCCCGTTGACGAAGGGCGGCCAGGTCGGAGCCGACACGCGAAGGTACACGTAGGCGAAGATGAACGACGAGAACAGAATGCAGTCGCTGATGAGGAAGAAAATAAACCCCAGCAACCTGAGGTCGCGCGTTTCGGCGTAGACCGGATCGACGTCGGCGTAACGCGCCGCGACGGCGTCGTGTCCGGTTAGCCCCTGGACGGCAGCGGCCATCCGCTACGCTCCGGCGCCGGCGAGTTGCGAGCTCGGCATGACGACCTTTCCGTATTCCGGGTACTGCTGGAGGTCGTTGTCGGTGTTGCTGTAGGGCAGTGGCTGATCGAAGTTATACGGCGGTCCGGAGACTTCGGGAATCTTCTTGAAGTTGTAGTACGGGGGCGGCGAGCTGATCGTCCACTCGAGCGTGCGCGCACCCCAGGGATTGATGCCGGCCAGCTTCCCGTGCCGCAGACTCCAAATGATGTTAAACGCCAGCAACCCGATCGACGCAACCATGCAGAACGAGAAGACCGTTTCGAACTGATTCCAAAAGACCGCATCGGGGTTGAGCTTCGCGAAGACCGCGTACGAGGCGGTCCGGCGCGGCATGCCTTCGAGGCCGAGCCAGTGCATCGGCAAGAACGTACCGTTGAGGCCGATGAAGAACAGCCAGAAGCCGAGCTGGGCGAGCCGCTCGTTCAACATCCGGCCGGTGGCCTTTGGATACCAGTAGGGGATGGCAGCCAGGAAGCCCATCACCGCGCCGCCGGCCACCACGTAGTGGAAGTGGGCCACGATGAAATACGTTCCGTGCGCGTGCAGATCGAACGGAACCGCAGCCAAAAAGATGCCGGTCAGACCGCCGAACGTAAACGTGATGAGAAACCCGAGCGCGTAGAGCATCGAGCTGGTGAAGTGGATGCGGCCGCCCCAAAGCGTCGCCACCCAGGAGAAGATCTTGATGCCGGTCGGAATGCCGATCGCATAGGTCAGGATCATGAACGGAATCTGCAGCCAGGGAGCGATGCCGCTCGGGAACATGTGGTGGGCCCACACCGCGAAGCTCAGGATCGCGATCGCCATCGACGAGAACGCGATCATCTTGTAGCCGAAGATCGGTTTGCGTGCGAAGGTCGGCAGCACTTCCGACATCACGCCAAACGCGGGGATGATGAAGATGTAGACCGCGGGGTGAGAGTAGAACCAGAACATGTGCTCGTACAGCACGGCACTCCCGCCGCGCGTCGCGTCGAAGAACGGCACGTTGAAGACGTGCTCGAGGAACAGCGCGCCGACCGCCGCCGAAAGCGCGACGGTCGCGATCATGTTCATCAGCGCGGTGGCGAAGGTGGCCCAGACGAAGAGCGGCATGCGAGTCCAGGTCATGCCGGGAGCCCGCATCTTGATGATCGTGACCATGAAGTTGAGCCCCGTCATGGTCGAACTGATGCCGATCGTGAAGATCGCCAAGCACCAAAGCGCCCCGGCCGTCCCGTCCTGCAGCGAGACCGGCGGATACTCCGTCCAACCGGCGTGCGGACCGCCGAACAGCAGCGAGCTGAACAGGATCACCGCCGCTACCGGGAAGATCCAAAAACTGGCGAGGTTGAGCCAGGGAAAAGCGACGTCGCGCGCCCCGATCTGGAGCGGCATGACGAAGTTGCCGAGCGCGCCGGTCACGAGTGGAATCAGAACGAGCCAGACCATCGCCGTCCCGTGCAGCGTGAACATCGAGTTATAGGCCTCGTGGCTCATGATCGCGCCGTTGGGGCTGGTCAGCTGCAGGCGGATGAGTTCCGCGAACGAGCCGGCGATGAGCATGATCAGCAGGCCCGTGATGAAGTACTGGAATCCGATCACTTTGTGATCGAGCGAAAAGATGTACTTTCGAACGAAGCCTTCCGGCGGCGGATGGATATGATCCCCAACCCCGTGGGTATCGTGTGTCGTGCTCGATCCGGACTGCATGCTGCGATCTTTCCTTAGGTTGGCCGGGCTACCGGCTATTTGAGGCTGACGAGGTAGGCGACGAGATCGGCGATGTTTTTTTCGGAGATCCCATTGGCTTGACGGTTGGGCATCGCGCCGATCGGACCGGTATAGCCGTTCTCCAAGATCCCGGCGATGTTGTCCGGCGTGGGCGGCTTGCCGGTCACGAGCGTTGCATGGGCGGGATCGTCGGTGAGATGATTGAGCCCGGGCCCGACGATCTTCTGATCGAACCCACCGAGGCTGTGGCAGGCGCTGCACTTTTGCGCGAACAGCAGCTTGCCGGCAGCGGCGTTTCCAGCCGCGAGGTTCAGTTCGCCCCCGCCCGCGGCCGCCTCGGTTTTCTCGGCGTCGAGCCACTTGGTAAAGGAGGCGACCGGTTCGATGACGAGCTTGCCCGTCATCAAGCTATGGTCGACGCCGCAGTACTCGGAGCAGACGACCTCGTACGTCCCGGCCTGCAGCGGAGTGAAGTTGAAGGTCGTGACGAGTCCGGGAACGGCCGCCGCCTTCAGGCGAATTTCGGGAACCCAAAACTGGTGGATCACGTCGCTCGACGTGATCAGGAGCTGGACGGGAACGCCGAGCGGCAAATGGATCGCGTCGCTTTTCGAATAGATCGACGTCTTGAGCCCCGGGTAGCGATACTCGAAGTAGAACTGGTGACCGACGACCTCCATCGTCAACGCGGGCGCCGACGTACCGAAATAGATCCGGTGCCAAACGGCGATGCTGAGCCCCGTCAGCAGAATCAAAAGCAGCGTGGGGAGCACCGTCCACCAGAATTCGAGTTTCGGCGCATCGTGAACTTGGACGCCGACGGTGTCTGCGGTATCGCTCGCCCGCGCGCGGAAGACGATCGCAAAGTAGATGACGTACCCTGCGACAAAAATTAGGATCGCGCCTGAAAACACCGCCATGAACTTGAAGAGGCCGTCGATGCTGTTGGCGACGTCGGCAACGGGATGCGAAGCACCGGGCAAGATCCAATCGATGTTTCCAAAAAGGAAGTACCACGCGTCGATGAGGCTCAACACGAAAAGCCCGGCAGTTACCGGCCAGAAGCCGGGCCCGAGACCTTTGAAGCGAACCTCGTTCGGCGCCGGCGGGACGTGTTGAGCCAAAGTTGCCAATCCCCCTGGGGCGCCTTATTAGCGCCGACGATGCATCTCCCTTCGCCCGATATCGCGGCACAATTACGCATTGCGACTTACGCCGCACGTGCCGCCGGACGCTCCGGCCGCGGCGATCGCGGCGGCTTGTTTCAACTGGCCTGCAGTGTGAAAAAAACAGGCATGGCAACAACGAACGTTCGCAGCGCCGCAGCGGAACTCGCGCGGCGCATCAAGGTCAGCCGAAACGACCCCGCCCGAATGGACGAAGCCGATCGGCCGCCGGGCGACAAGTCGCCGGCGTACGCGCAAGCGTTAATGTCGGAGCAGCCCACGGCAATCGAGCGCGCGGCGCGTTTGGAACCGGCGGACTGGGACCTTATAGAGGAAGCGCTGGAGCACTACGCCCGCGGCGCGGGAGACTAATCGCCCGCCGGGCTACTTGGCCTTGGGCGCGTAGAACTTGCAGTAGCCGCTGGGCGAGATCGATCCCTTGACCAACGTGCAGCCGCCGGGGGATTTCATCGGATTGCTCTTCGCCGGAACGTAAAGCGAACAGCCCGAACACTGTTTGCCGCCCACCGGATGCGGGACGTAGGCGGCAGCCTTCGGATCCATCGTCGGGGCAGCGTCGGCGCGCCCACCGAGTGCCGCGAAAGCTCCGATCGCAATCGGCACGAAGGCCGAGCGCTTGATCATGTCGGCGCGCGAAAGGCGCGTATCGTCGTCGTTCATGTACTCCATCTCCCCAATAGGATCGCAGCGACTTGGTCGAGGTTACCCACTTCCGAAAGGTTCTTCACGGTCGAGCGCTCTTCACGAAAATGACGCGCGCGAGGCGAAAAAGCGCAAACGAAGCTACCGCCAAAATTGCAAGTACGACGACGAGGTCCAAGAGCCCGCTGAATGCGAGCGGGCCGTCCCCGCAGATCGCGACGGCAGCGCGCGAAAGCCACAGGTTCAAGCGTGCCAGCGGGTTGGCGGCTTGGCCGTGGCTGCTGTCGATGTCCGCCAGGATCTCATCGGGCTGCCACGCGGTCTCGGCGATCATCGTGCGGATCGCTCCGCCGGGTCCGATGACGACCGTGTTTTCGTCGTGAATGATTCCGATCTTCGGATCGGGGAAGGCGGTGATCCCGAAGCGCGCCGCAAAAGCGAGGGTCGCTTGCGGTTCGCCGACAGCGAGCGTCCAGACGCGCGGGTCGGCGCCGAACTCGGTTCCGTAGCGCGCCAGCACCGGCGGCCGGTCGTACGCGGGATCGAGCGACACCTCGACCAGGTGGATCGAGCGCGACCCGATCCGCCGTTGCAGCGTAGCGAACTTAGACGAGATCAGCGGGCACATGCGCGCGTCGCGGCAGCGCGTGTAGACGAACGCGAGGACGACGTCCTGTCCGCGCAACTGCGAGAAGCGGAACGGCCGGCCACGCTGGTCGACGAAAGGCTGATCGGGCACGACGTCACCGGCGCGAAGCGGAACGACGTGCTGCAGCACCTCCGGTTCGGGCGCGGCGCGCCGAGCGGGCTTTGCGTTGATCTCGTCGAGCGTCCAGGGGTCGGTCGTGGTGTCGACGGTCGCGTCGAGGATGTCTCCGGGATGCAGCTTTCCGAGTACGGAGCGCGGCGTTATCCGAAACGCCATCGTCATCGCCGGCATCCCGCCGAACGCGTCGTGGCGCACGATCGCTTGACCGTCGTTCGGCGTCACTGCCAGGACGACACCGTGCAGGTGCATCGCCGTTCCCGCCCTCGCCGGAGCGACCGGTGCGACGAATAGCGCAACGAACAGCGCGGCGCAGGGCACGGCGACGAAAAGGCGACGGAATAACCTTGCGAGATGGCGAGCGTGCACCATTTTTCAGTTTCGGATCGGGGCGTCTCGCCCTGCGCGCGGTGCCGCCTGCGCGAAGCCACGGACTAAGCAATCGATGTTGGTGAGCGCCGTTCCGACGACCACCGCGCTCGCGCCGCCGGCGAAAGCCGCGCCGGCCTGTGCCGGAAGCGCGACGCCGCCCTCGCAGAACACGCACGGCGCGATCGCAACGAGCCGCGCGAGCAAGTCGAGCGCAGGCAGCGGGCGTCCGGCCGTTTCCGCGGTGTAGCCGGCCAAGGTCGTCGCCAGCACGTCGGCGCCGCAGGCCGCTGCGCGTTCGCCATCGGCCACCGTCGCACAGTCGGCCAAAGCCAGCGCGCCGCTGCGGTGCGACTCCGCCACGAGTTGCGCCACGCTCGCATCCCGTTCGCGCGCGCGCGCGGTGGCGTCGAAGGCGACGAGCTCCGCGCCGGCGGCCGCGATCGCGCGCACGTCGTCGAGGGCCGGGGTGAGATAGACCGGGAAATCCGGGTGCGCGCGCTTCACCAGACCGACGATCGGGACGTCGACGGCTGCCCGTACTGCGGCGATGTTTTCCAAGCCCTCGATGCGCAGGCCGGCGGCGCCGTTTTGGACGGCGCAGCGCGCCAGCAGCGCGATCGTCGCCGGTGCGTTGAGCACCGAAGCGGCTTCGGGCTGAACCGAGACGATCAAACCGCCGCGCAGGCGCTCGAGGCTGATCACGGCTCCCCTCCCTGCAGCCCCGGCTCGACTCCCGCGTCATCGTAGGCGAGGCGGAGGGCGCCTAAAACCGCGTCGTAACGCGGCGGGACGACCGTCGCTTTGGGCAGCGCCGCTTCGACCTTGCGCGCGAAGGTCCGGCGCAGCGGCGGGCTCGCGCTAAAAAGACCGCCGGTTCCGGCGACGGTCCAACGCCGGCCGCCAAGTCGCCGCGCGGTTAGGGCGGCGAGCCGGGCGAGCCGTTCCGCCGCACGTTCGCGCCGGCGTGCTTCCTCGAGCGCGAGCGAGGCTAGCGCCGCGACCTTCGGCCGCGTCAGCTCGCCGTGGGCGAAGGCATGTTGTACGGCGCGCAACGTCGGCAAGCCGAGAGCCGCGAGGATCGCTTCCGCGCGCCGGCCGTCGAGCTCACCCGCGTCCTCCGCTCGCATCGCGTCGCGGATCGCGCGCCGCCCGAGCCAAAAAGCGCTCCCCTCGTCGCCGAAGAGATAGCCCCAACCGCCGACGCGCAAACGCGTTCCGTCCGTCGCGACGCCGTACGCGACGCTTCCCGTCCCCGCGATCACGACGATGCCGGGACCGCCGTCGAACGCGCCCGCGTGCGCGGCGACCGTATCGTGCACGAAACGCAGCGAATCCGCGGCGACGGCAAGCGACGGCGCCGGCGACTCGCCCTCGTCGTATCCGCTGATGGCGGCCACGACCGAAGCGAAGCGCGTGTCGGCGGCGAGTCCCGCGCGCACCAACGCGCCGGCTAGGAGCGCCTCGAGCACGCCGGCTTGGCGGCGCGAATCGCGCGTCTCGCCAACGAGGTCGGCCGGCGGCCCGCTCACGCGCGCCAACACGGCGCCGCTCTCGTCGCCGAGCACCGCGCTGCTCGAGGACTGGCCGCCGTCGATGCCCGCGAAAATCTTCACGCGCGCAACGCAGCTTCGAAGCACGACGGATCGACGCCGCTCTGCGCGCGCGCGAAAGCGTGCGCGTCGGCTTCGCTGCCGGCCGGATGGCGAACGTGGAAACGCTCGTGCGCGAAAGCGTACGCGACGAACGCTTCGGCAGCCGCGCGACCGAGGCGCGCCCGGACGCGCACGAACGCAGCGGCATCGACGCGAATCGTCGAACTCTCCGGATCGAACTCCGCCAGCAAACGCGCCGCGCCCCACGCGCCTAAGTTCGCCAGTTCGAACCTCATGGCAGCGCGGCTGCGCTGCGCCGCAAGTCGACGCCGTCCCGTTCGAGGCGCGCGCGCAGCTCGCTCGCGCGTACGCGACGCGGCGCGACGCCGTCGCGCACCGCAAGCGCGGCGGCCGTGCCGGCCGCTTGTCCCAGCGTCATGACGGTCGGCGTCAGCCGCGTCGAAGCCAGTGCCTCGTGCGTCGTCGAGATGCAGCGCCCGGCGACGAGTAAGTCGTCGACCAGCGCCGGAACGAGGCAGCGGTAGGGAATTTCGTACGCGGCGCCCGGCGGCAGCCGAAAGGTCGTCGTGCCGCTTCCCGCGGGATTGTGAATGTCGATCGGATACGCACTGCGCGCCACCGCGTCCTCGAACGTGCGCGCGGAGAGCACGTCGTCGCGCGTGAGGGTGTACGCGCCGACGATCCGGCGCGACTCGCGAATGCCGATCTGCGCCGCCGTGGCGGCGATGCGCGCGTTCGCGAACCCCGGCACGTTGCGGCGAAAGAACTCGTACAACTGCGTGACCTGCGCGCGCGCCGCGACTTCGGCCCGCGTCAGGTCGTCGGGATCGAGCGGATCGATGTCGACGACGCGCGTCATGTTGACGGTGACTTCGTCAGGGTAGGGCGAGATGAAGAACGACACCAGTTCGCGCGGCACGTTCACGTCGCCGCGCTCGCGTGCTGCATCCCAAAGTTCGTACAAACCGGCAACGGCGCTGAGCGCCGCGGCGTTGCGCTCCTCGGGAGCTAAGCTCGTGCGCATCTGTTCCGGGCGCGCGCGCAGGTAAGCTGCCGTCGCCGCTAAGTCGACGTGACTGAGGCGGAACATCAAGCTCGCCGGCTGCACGCGCCCCCGTTCGTCCCCTTGTTGCAGCGCGACGCCGGCCGACGCGGCGACGAAAGCGTCGGCCGTCGCGTCGATCGTCACCCTTGCCGCGTATTCCCGGATTCCGCCGACGGTTGCGAAACGGGCCGCTCGCACGGCGCCCTCGGGCCCGCACTCGGCTTCGAGGAAGTAGGCGTGCAGCAGCAAGTCGACGCCGGCTTCGCCCATCATTTCGAAGAGCAGCGCCTTGTGCGCCTCAGGATCGAACGGCGTGATCGTCGAGACGTAGTCGGAGGCGTCGTGGATGTGTCCCGGCGACGCACCCCGCGCGACGAGCCGCTCGACGATCTCCTGCGCGATGCCGCCCACGATGCGCTCGCCGCTGCCCGAATGGAAGGTCATCCAAGGGCCGACCATCGCGGCAGTCGCGGTTCCACCCAAGAATCCGTATTTCTCGACGAGCAGCGTGCGCGCACCGTTGCGTGCCGCCGCGATCGCCGCGGCGCAGCCGGCGTTGCCGCCGCCCGCAACCAGCACGTCGTAGGAAGCTTCGGTCGAGCCCGCGCGCTCGCGATCGATCCGCACGCCGCAGCCTTCGGCGCCGGCGACCCGCACGCATCGAGGTAGGTCCCGTGCGCTCGCTATCGAACATACGTTCGATGCGCGAACTCCGGGTAGGTGGCGTCCGGTGCCTCGAGATCGAGGCGAAATCGGTGCTCAATCGCGTGCACGGGATGCCCTTCGACTGGTCGATCAACCCGTATCGCGGGTGCTACCACCGCTGCGTCTTCTGCTACGCGCGGCGCACGCACGAATTTCTCGAGCGCGACGGCGTCGACGAGTGGGGTTCGGTGATCTCCGTGAAGATCAACGCGCCGCAGGTCTTGCGCGGCGAACTCGCGAGTCCGGCTTGGCGCGGCGAACACGTCGCGATCGGGACCGCGACCGACCCCTATCAACCACTCGAAGGACGCTACCGCGTGACGCGCCGCATCCTCGAAGAGCTCGCGCGGGCCCGCACCCCGGCGCATCTCATCACGCGTTCCCCGCTCGTCATTCGCGACATCGACGTCTTGCGCGCGCTTTCCGCAGCCGCCGGCATCAGCGTCTGCGTCAGCCTGCCGACGCTCGATGCGGCGCTCGCGCGCAAGATCGAGCCGACCGTCGCGCCGCCGGCGCAGCGCCTGCGCGCCGTGGAGCGGCTCGCGCGGGCCGGAATCCGGACCGGCGTCGCGGTCGCGCCGGTGCTGCCCGGCATTACCGACGGCGAAGCGCAGTTACGCGAAGTCTACGCGGCAGCCGCGGCCGCGGGCGCGAGCTTCGCTTGGCATAGTTTGCTCAACCTCGGCGAGGTCGCGCGCGATTCGTACTTCGCGTTCCTCGGCACCGAGCACCCCGAGCTGACGGCGCAATACGAGCGACTCTATCGCGGTAAATACGCGCCGCGCGATTTCGCCGCACGTATCGAAGCGCGCGCGGGAACCGCCCGTCGCGGCGTTCGTTTCGACCCGCCGCCGGCGGTAGCGACCGAACCGCGACTGGTGCAGCTCTCGCTGTTGTAGCTTAGATGTAGCGGCGGACCTTCGGCCACCAATCGGCCATGCTCCCGATGGGCTGCGTGCACTTATAGATCGGCAGCGTGTTTTGATCGGGCAGGAGGAAGTCGTCGTGGAAAGTCCCGACGCGTTCCACCCGGCGGAATTCGCCGCGCAGGAGCGACGGCTCGACGCCGATCGCGAGCACGACGCGTCCCGACGCGCCGCGCGGTCCGTAGATGTAGTAGTTGTTGTGTCCGCTGATCGCTTGCGGCAAATGATAGCGCGGCCCGAAGAAGTCGATCGCGGAAGCCTGGCCGTAGTTGCCGGTGAGGATCGCGGCCTGGCGCTGCTCGGCGGGCGGGAGCGCATCGTAGACTTGCGCGATCGAGCGCACCAGCGTGTCCCAGCCGAGCATATCGGCGAAGTGTTGCGGCACGCGGCCGACGGGGTGACGTTCCATCTTGATTCCGCGCACGTCGATCAAGCTCTGATAGGCCAGGAACGATTGCATCGGCAGAATTGGAAAGGCCAGCGGCGCAATGAGCGCGCCGCTGACGAGCAGCACGATCGGATAGGCGATGCGCGCCCAGCGGACGCTGCGCAGCGCCCGCTCGATCGGCACGCCGCCCGCCGCGATGAGGACCGGGTAGATCGGGGCGAGATAGTAGACTTTCGCGCCGAGCACCAGATAGAGCGCGGAAAGGATGAAGTAGGTGTAACCGTACCAGCGCAGTCGCGCCGTCTCGGGCGAGATCAGCAAATAGACCAGGCCGGCGATCCAGATCGGCGTCGCGAGCGGATTCATCATCAAGAGCTGCTGCAAGAAGAACGCGACGGGGCCGACCAGGACGTTTTTCTCGGTCGCGGCGTGACGGAGCACTTCCAACTGCGGCCAGCCGTGCGCGGATTGCCAAACGAGCGTCGGGGCCACAAAAATCGCGGCGATTGCGGCCGCGAGATAGAACCCCGGGCGGCGGAAGACGCGCCGCGCCGGCGTCAAAGCTACGGCAATGACGCCGCAGCCCTCGAAGAAGAACATCGTGTACTTGTTGTCGAGGCCGAGCCCGACCACGACGCCGAGCGCGAGCCAGAGCGGGAGCGCGTTCTTCTCTTCGGCCTGCATGAATAGGTAGGCCGCGCCCATCCATAAGAGCGGCTCGAAGGCGTTCATCGTCAGCAGGTTGCCCACGGCGAGATAGAACGGCGCGAGCGCCAGCGCGAGCATCGCCAGACCCTGTGCGAAAAGGCCGCCGCCGAGCGAGCGCGCCAGCCGGCCCGTCAGCACGACGGTCGCCGCCGCGGCCAGCGCCGGGAAAAGTCGCAGCGCGGTCAGCGAATCGCCGAAGAGGTCGAGTGCGACGCGGGCGATCAGCGCGATCAGCGGAGGCTGATCGACGTAACCCCACGCGAGGTGCCGGGCACACGATACGAAGTACAGCTCGTCGCGTTGGTAGCCATAGCCGCCGCTTGCGGCGATATGCAAGACAAAGGTCAGAATGCCCGCAGCTGCGGCCAGCAACCACGCCGCATCGAGAGTGAAGGATTCGGTCCGAGCGCCTTGGGATTGAGCAACATGACCCACGGCTCGGAAGCTCACAAGACCCTCTTTTGTCAGACCTTCATCGACACGCATCGCTCGTTCGAACCGGAGACCCTTCCATGGCCGAAGCTCGATGCTTCCACCATCGACCGTTTGCGTTCCATTCCCTTTTGGCCAGTCGCACTCGCTGCTGAACAGAACGCGGGAAGGATGGTTTCGGGTTTCGCTGGACTGGTCGCGGACCCGCTCGTGCGCGAGGCCCTGGCCGTGCAGGGCGTCGAGGAGACGCGCCACGCCCGGCTGCTGGACGTCATGCTCGCGCACTACGAGATTCCGGTCGAACGCCAGCCCGGAAACGCTTGGAAGCTGGACCGCCGCTCGTTCATCGACTTCGGCTACGAGGAGTGTATCGACTCGTTCTTCGGGTTCGGCATCTTCGGACTCGCGCGACAGATCCAACTTTTCATCCCCGAGTTGACCGACATTTTCGAGGTCATCCTGCTCGAAGAAGCGCGCCACGTCACCTTCTTCGTGAACTGGATCGCGTACGAGCGGGCCCACCGCGGCCTAGCGTCGCTGCCCGCGACCGCATTTTGCACCGCCCTCGGTTACGCTCGAGCGCTGCGGCGGATCGTCTCCACTTTCGCGCCCACGGCGGCGAAGCAAAAGACGCAAGGCCCCGGCTTCGCGGCCGAAGGCGCCTTCGCGCTCGTGCGGGACATCACGTGGCGCCAGTTTCTGCGGGCCTGCATCACCGAGAACAATCGCTACCTCAGCACGTTCGATCCGCGCCTGCTGCGTCCGCGCGTTCTGCCGACGCTGGCGAAGATCGCGCTCGCCTTGCCCGCGCTGCCGGTCGCCAAGAGCCGGGCTCCGGCGCGCTCGTCAGCCTAAGCGTCGCGACGCGCGGCGAGTATCGCAACGGGCTCGTCGTGCCGCAAGCCGCGTAACTCCTCGGCCGCAAGGGCCAGCACTTGGCCCGCCTCGGCCAGCGTTCCGAGATCGGCGACGCGCGAGCCGTACGCCAGCGCGACCTCGGGTAACGCGCGGCCGACGTCGCCGAAGGTGGTCGCCTCGTCCAGAATCCGCTCCAGCGCGGCGCCGGCGCGTCCTGCCGAGGTTGCGCGCACGGTCGCGCGGCGCGCGACGAAACGTACGACGGCTGCGCGGTCGACGACGCACGCATCGCTGCCGCCGCGCCCCGGCGCGCAGTAGATCTCGAAGCCCTCGCAAGCCACAGCGGGCTCGAGCGATCCGGGTGCGACCCGCAGGGCGCGCGCCGCGGCCTCGCGGCGCTCTTGGGACGTTGCCTCGCTCCGGCGTTGAACGTCGCCGGCTCCCGCGGTCGCGCCCGACGCCGTAGCACGCACGAGGTTGCGGCGCGCGTCGATCTCGACGCTGACCTCCACGAACGCCGGGGCTGCGCCGGCGGCCACGACCCGCTCGACCGCTTCGCGCCGCACGCGCAAGACGTCCTCGGGCTGCGGATCGACGATCGTACGCTCGACGACGTCGCGCACGAGCGCGAGCGCGACGCCGAGCGGCGAGATGACCTCCGCGTCGCGCGCGATGCGAAACGGAAAGTCCAGTTTCTCGGCGGCGAACGGAACGAGCGCGGCGGCACCGCCGCCGCCGCCGACGAGCTCGACCGTTCTCGAATCGAGATCGTAGTCGTCGATCAGTTCGCGCAGCGTCGCCGAGAGTTTCGCGACGGCCCGCTCCAGCAGTGCCCGCGCCAGCTCGCGCGCGTCGCAGGCGAGCCGCTCCGCGACGATCGCGAACGCGCGGCGCGCGCTCTCCGCGTCGCCGCGCGCGAAGGCCTCGGGCGGCACGTAGCCGAGCAGATTTGCGGCGCACGTCGGGGTGAGCGCACAGCGGCTCCCGGCCGCCAGCTCGAGCGCGACGTAGTCCGCCGGATCGCCGGCCAGCGGGGCGACGAAAATGGCGCGAGCGCCCTCGAGTTCTGCGGGCGGCACGAAGCTCGCGTAGCGCAGGCCGGCGATGTGCGCCGAACGCGGACCGACGTCGCGCAGTGCCGCAAGGGTGCGGCCGTTCGGATCGAGCCGCAGCAGGCTTCCGCCGGCGACGGCCAGCGTGCGCACGTCGAGCGTGCGCAGCATCGTGCGGTGGCCGCCCACGCGCGCCGGCCGCATCTGTGGCCGGCCGCGCCGGATCACCGAGCAGTCGGCGCTCGTGCCGCCGACTTCAATGAAGATGCCGTCGGTCACGTTCTCGTGCAGGAGCGCGCCCGCGACGCCGGCCGCCGGACCCGAAAGCATCGTGAGGATCGGCCGGCGCGCAACCTCGCGCACGTCCATTACACCGCCGTCGCTGCGCATGATCATCAGCGGTACGCCGATGCCCGCGCTGCGCGCCGCTTCGGCCGTCATCTCGCTCGTGCGCAGCATCCGCGGTAAGATCGCCGCGTTGAGCAGCGCCGTGCGCGTGCGGGCGCGCAGGCCGTACATTGAAGAGACTTCGTGGCCCGAGGTCGCGAGCAAGCCGCGCGCTCGCGCCGCTTCGACGGCCTGCGTCTCGCGCGCGGGGCGGTCGACGCCGAACGCGTCGCTCGCGGCGATCGCCTCGACGCCCTGCGCCGCCAGCCGGTCGAGCGCGCGGCCGATCGCCGTTCCGTTTCCCGCGCGCGCGTAAGCGACCGGCGCGTCCAAAACCGCATTCGCTCCAAGCGCAAGCGGCGGCACGCGCAACTGGCGGCGTGCGATCCACGCAAAGCGGTCGTGGAGCGCGAGCGTTCCGACTTTCGCGACGTCGCCCTCGAGCAGCGCGTTCGTGGCCTGCGTTGTCGAGTGCGCGAGAAACGCGATCCGCCCTGAGTCGACGCCCGGCGTCGCCAGAAGCTGCCGTAGGCCCTCGACGATGCCGGCTGCAACACCGGCCGCGGCAGCGTGCGTCGTCGGAACCTTGATGCGCGCGACGATCGTTCCGCTCGCGGCGTCGACGGCGACCACGTCGGTAAAGGTTCCGCCGACGTCGATGCCGATCCGCAGCGCGGCGCCGCTTAGTGAGTCAGCCACGCTCGTCCCAGCTCGCCGCGAAGAACGGCTCGCCGAGCGAAACGCTCAATTCGTCGCTGCCGCGTTTGACCACGAACGCATGCGGCTTCCCGTCGTAGGCGCGTTGCTGGGTTTGAAAGGTTCCATATTCCCACCAGAACTTGCCGTCGAGTTTCTCAACGACGTCGTTGGTACGCAGACCCGCGCCATAGGCGGGTCCGCCGGGCCGCACGAACGCGCGCATCTGTCCGTCGCTCGTCTTGAAGAGCGAATAGAAATACGTCGGCGGCGCGCCGGGGGCGTACGCGACCCCCCGCTCGAAGAGCGCCGGCGCCAGGCCCGGGTTGAGCATGGCCCAGGTGCGAATGCGGAAGAGGTCTGACAGCGCCGCTTCCTCGACGCTCTGCGCGCAGACGCTCCCGCCGCGCACCGCATCGCAGGTTTGGTGCCACTCGTCGACGGGCCACGCCGCGCAATCTTCGAGCTGGATACCGACGTCGGTTCCCGCCGACTGCGCGTCGCCGAAGTGCTGCACGCTCACGAGCATGACGGCGGCATACGGCTTGGCGGCGCAGTCGGACGCTTCGGGCGGTGCATCGAGCCACAGCGTCCGGTAACCATTCCAGCCGCTCACTTGGCGGAGCACGACGTGCGCCGCCGCGACGGCGCCGGGGCCGGCCGGCGCGACGGCGATGGTGCCCTTTGCACTTGCCGGCGCAAACAGTCCGGGCCAAGCCGCGGGTACCGGCGTCGCCGCAGCCGCGACGGAAAACGCCGGCGGTCCGGCCACCCCGAACAGTCCCGGGCCGAAGGCGACCGCGGCAAGCGCCGCAAGCGTCGCCACCGCGACTTGAAAGGGCAGCGTCAGGCGCGTGATCTCGGCGACCGGAACGCCCGTGAAGTTCGCGACCCAGACGTTCTGCGTGTTCGTCGGATCGCAGACGTTCTGAACTTGCACGACGGCCATGACCGCCGCGACCAGCAAGACCGGCGGCAAGATCCCCAGGCCTGCGAGCACGGTATAGACCGCGATTCCGACGCCGAACGGATTGAGCGGTCCGCGGTAGAGCGCGAGCGGGCTCAGCAAGCCGAAAAGGGCAACGTAGCCGAAGGCGTTGCGCGGCGCGATTGCCGTCACGAGCGGCGCGAGCGCGAAGCGCACGCTGGGCAAGCCGGTCGCGACCAGCAACATGCCGATTCCCATGAAGAGCAAGATCGCGGGAGCCACATCTTCCACGCCGCGAATTGCGGATCCGACCAGGACGGGCACCGCGTCGCGCGGCCGCGTCGTCAGGACGCCGTAGAGCGCCGCCAGCACGAATGCAAGCACCGGGTCGAAACCGAAGACGAAATACAAAACGATCGGTAAAATCGGAGCAACGAGCGCCGGGAGCGGAACGCGCTTGCGCGCGGGCGGCTCCTCCGCTGCGAGCGCCCAGGTCGCGTAGCCCCGCGTCTTTCGGAAACGCACGGCCACGAACGCGACGAGCGCGAGCAGGTCGATCGCCGCGAGCACGAGCGCGTACGACTGCATCTGCTCGCGCGGTACTCCGAAGGTCTTCGTGTAGAAGCCCCACTGCGAGACGTTAAAGATGAAGCCGAGGCCGTAGGCCAGCATGAAAAGCGTCGCCGCGGTGCGCCGCGGGATGCCGATCGTCAGCATGATCGGCAAAACGATCGAGCCGACCATGATGATCGAACCCAAGCCGTAGAGCGAGGTGAACAGGGCGGCGACCGCGGCGGACAAGATCAGCGCGACCACGAGCGGCCGGTCGCCGCCGAACTCGGCCGCGTAGGCGATGATCGTTTCGGCGATGCCGGTCGACATCGTCACGCGGCTCAGCAACGCGCCGAAGATCACGTAGGCCATCACCGGCGCTAAGCGCACCGTCCCCGCGACGAGCACGCCTTCGAGATCCAGGAAGCTCGCGCCCGACAGCGCGGCAATCGCGAGCGCCATCAGCGGAACGGCTACCAGCGCGGGCAGCTTGCGCGCGACCATGAGCGCGGCACACGCGACGAAGACGCCGAGGATGGCGAGTCCGATCACGCCTCGCTCATCGAGGGGCGCCGCCGACGCCCAAAATCTCGTCGAAGCCTGGTAACGTTTTCGCGTTGACGTATTGATAGGTCGCGGCGTTGACGCGGTCCGCGCGCACGATCGCCGTCTGCGCCGCGAGATGGTAGCGCTCCAGCACGCTAGCGGCATGATCCGGCCGGCTTTCGTAAGCCCAACTCTCGCGGACCGCCGGCTCGAGTCCGAGCATCATGTCGCGCTGCTCCCAGAACAGGTACTTCGTGACGTTCAGTCCGCGGTAGAGCAACGCGTCGTGCTTCCCGCCCAAACTGGCGCGCGCGTCGTCGTAGTAGGCGCGCGCTTCGCTGCCGATCTGCAGATCGCGGCCGAGCACGTCGTAGCGGCGCGCGGCCAATTCCATCACCGCGGCGGCGTTCGCGTGAAGCGGCGGAGGCGGAGCGGTGCGCAAGTGCGCGAGCGCGTCCTCGGCGGCGAGGCGCAGTGCGGAGAGGTCGAGCGTCGTGCCGATCGCGACCAGCGCCGGATCGAACGCGTCCGACCAGAACAAATAGTCGCCGTATTCGCGCGGGCTCGCGTGCAGCAGGGTCCGGCAGCGCGCCAGGTCGGCGAGGTCCGCGGCGTAGTGCGCGTCGCCGCTGCCGAAGAACGCGCCGGGAAAGTCGGCCGCGAAACGCTCGCGCGGGACCGGCGTGCTTTCCCAGGCGCTCGCCGCCGCGTAGAGCACCGGATACCAGGTGGCTTCGTAGAGCGTCTCGCCGTCGTCGTGCCAGACCGTCTGAAAAAGGCCGAGCACTTTCGCCGTTTTCCCTTCGCTGACGAAGCGATCGATGTTCCCGAGGGCCGCGTCGATGTCCGGATAGATCTCGTTCCAATTCAGCGCGCCGGGCGCGACCATCTGTTCGAAGCCGCCGGCAGCGATGCGCTGGATGTATGGCAGATACGTCTTCTCGGTGCCGTAGTGCCAGTTGACGAACACGAGTTGCTTGGGTAGCGCGGAGAACATCTCGGGATGACGCGACAGCGCGTCGTCCCAGATCATCGGGCGCGCATGCGAATGCGCGAGCACGAAGTTCGCGGTCTCGACGACGTGGTGCGTGTAGACCGCGCCTTCGCCCTGCGCGGCGACTAGTGCCGCGGAGCGGCCGCGCCCGAGATCGGACGGCTCGTCGGAGCCGATGTGAAAAAACGGCGGGTTGGGAACCGCGGCCAGCTCGTCGCCGATCAGATCGCGCACGTACGCTTCGCCGCCCGGATTCGCGGGGGCGAGAAGCCAGCCGTGCGGGAGCTCGGCCAGCGGCGCGTAGCGCTCCCAGCGGAGCGTCTCGTGCATGTGCGCGAGAGTCTGTTGTTCGGGAATCAGCGCGACGTGGAAGCGGCGCGCGTACGCGTCGAGTTCGCGCAGCTGCGCCGGCGTCAACCCGTCGAGCGGCGCGGGCAGCGGGTGTTTGGGATCGACGAAGACGTGCTCCATGTACGGCGAGTAGCCGTTCATCTTGAAGCTCGCGATCGTGCGGATGCGCTCTTCGAAATAGCGCATCGTCGGAAACGGTCCGCGCGAGATGTCGTCCGAGAGAATGCGCCAGGCCAGCGCGGGCCGATCTTCGACGTGGACGCAGGGCACTTTCCAGCCCGCCGCCGTGTGAACGGGCAACTGCGCGAGGGTCATCCAGGCATAGAATCTGCCGGCCGCGCCGGTGCCGCCGATCAGGAGTTCTTGCGCTCTGACGTCGAGGGTATAGGCCTGAGCGGGGAGCCCTTTGAGCTCACCGGCCCCCCGGGGAACTTCCATCCGAAAGGAGCTCGGAGGTGAGCCGGAGATGATGCCGAGCGCTTTCCAGCGTTCGTCGATGAGCTCGCGCTCGGGCGCCGCAGCGTCCAGACGGTCGACCTGGCGCAGGACCACGGACGCGTCAAGCAGGCAACCAGGCGTTCGAACGATTACTGCCGGCCGCGGGATGAGATGGAGTTCCGAGGCCGCGCCGGCGGCCGGTGTAGCCGTCGCAACGGGAGCCGCCGCACCCGGGCTCCCGACCGCCAGCAAGATGGCCAGAACCCCGAGGGCCGCTCCGCGCACGGCCTCGCCTTCTCTAAAATATCGAAGGCGCCCCCGTCTCACGACGGTGGCGCCCCCACTCACTCACTTCTCCGTTGCCCGTGTTTGGGAGATGCTACCCCCGAAATCCGGACGCCAAACCTTTACCGCACGCCCGGAACGCCTTCCTGTGAAGCGACGAACCGGATTGCGCCGCGGGCCGTTGAACCGGCCCGGATGCGCCTCTCCCCGATCGACGTTGCGGTCATCGTCGGTTTTTTTGCGGTCAACCTCGGCATCGGGTTAGCCTACGCGCGACGCGGCGGTCAGAGCCTCGGCGAGTTCTTCCTCTCGGGCCGCAACGTACCGTGGTGGCTGGCCGGCATCTCGATGGTCGCGACGACCTTCGCCGCCGACACGCCGCTCGCCGTCACCGGCTTCGTCGTCCAGCACGGCATCGCCGGCAACTGGGTTTGGTGGAGTTCCGTCATGTCCGGAATTCTGACGGTCTTCTTCTTCGCGAAGATGTGGCGCCGCTCGGGCGTGCTGACGGACGTCGAGTTCATCGAGCTGCGCTACGGCGGAAGCGCGGCCGCCGCGCTGCGCTTCGTGCGCGCGATCTTTGCCGGCGTGCTGGTCAACTCGATCGTGATGGGCTGGGTCAATCTCGCGATGGCCAAGATCCTCGAACTGACGCTGCACGTGCCGAGGCTGGAAGCGCTGGGCGTCTGCCTCGTATTCACCGCGATCTACGTAACGATCGGCGGCCTTTGGGGCGTGCTGGTCACCGACGTCTTGCAGTTCGCGGTGAAGATGTCGATGGCCATCGTCTTGGCCGTCGCGGCGGTCGCCGCGGTCGGCGGCATCGGGCCGCTCGAAGCCAAACTCGGCGCGCGGGACCTCGCGCTCGCCAACCACGACGTCACGGCCGCCGCCGCGCATTCGGTCCTCGCATTTTTCCCGACGACGAACGCGGCTTGGCTGCCCCTTTTGACCTTCATGACCTACATCGGCGTGCAGTGGTGGGCTTCGTCGTACCCGGGTGCCGAGCCCGGCGGCGGCGGATACATCGCGCAACGCATCTTCAGCTCGAAAAGCGAGAACGACGGGCTCTTCGCAACGCTCTTCTTCAACGTCGCGCATTACGCGCTTCGGCCCTGGCCCTGGATACTCGTCGCGCTCGCGGCGATCGTGCTCTATCCGCACGGCGTCGCGGGAAGCGACGGAAAGATCGATCCCGAGTTGGGCTACGTTCAGGCGATGATCGACTACCTGCCGGCGTGGCTGCGCGGTTTGATGCTCGCCGGATTCCTCGCGGCCTACATGTCGACGATGGGAACCCATCTCAACCTCGGCGCCTCGTATTTGGTCAACGACATCTACCGGCGCTTCATGGTTCGCGGCCAAAGCGAACGGCACTACGTGGTCGCCTCGCGCGTCGCGACGCTGATCGTGATGCTGCTCTCGATCGGCGGCGCGCTCGCGATGCACTCCGTCGGTGACGCCTGGAAGTATCTCTTCAACTTGACGGCGGGCGTCGGCCTCGTGATGATTTTGCGCTGGTACTGGTGGCGCGTGAACGCATGGAGCGAGATCGCCGCGCTGGCGGCGTCGGCGCTCGTCTCCAACGCGATCATCCTCGGCAACGTTTTTCCGGCGAGCGATCCGAACGCGCAAGCGGAGACCTTGCTCGTCACGGTACCGGTCACGACCGTGGTTTGGCTCGCGGTGACCTTTCTGACGCCGGCCGAAGGCGAACGTACGCTGCGCGAATTCTACCGGCGGGTGCGCCCGCATCCGCTGGGCTGGCGGCCGATCGAACGCCTGGAACCGGGCGTCCTACAGGACGAGCCGCTGGGCGTTACGGTGCTCGACTGGCTAGCGGGTTGCGGCCTCGTCTACGCGACGCTGTTCGGTATCGGCAAAGTCGTCTTGGGCGAGGTCCCGCTGGGACTTGCCTATTTGGCCGGCGCCGTGCTTTGCGGCGCCCTCATCGGATATAACGCGACGCGCGGCGCCGGCCGCGCCCGCGTTCCCGCGGCCTAAACCGTCGAGGCGGGGAGCGCCTCGCGGCGCTGCTCGAAGGCGATGTCCATTTTTTCGAGCAGCGCGCGAAGTTCGGCGGCCGAGACCGCCTCGGCACGATCGGCTAACTCGATCAGCTCGCGGTCGATATGCACCAAGGCGGCGACGGTTTGAGGCTCGAGCCGCGCATGGTCGATCCAGCGGATGAACGCCTGATCGGTGAACTGACAATGCACGATCAACTCGTCGAGCGTTTTGAGCGTCGCTTCGTCGAGCTGACCTTCGAGCCGGTCCCGCGTCTCGCTCAAGCGCACGCCGACGTACGCGCGCACGTATTCGTCGGTCTCGTGCCGGGAATTTTCGTCCCCGTAGTCGCCGTACGCCGGAATACGCTCGCGCACGAAAGCAAGATCGTCCATCTTCAAGCCATTACCCACGAGAGCGGGTGGCGGTTTCGTGCCTCACGCGGCGAGCAGCGGCAGAATCTCGGAGGCGCGGCCGCGCAGGCTCACGTCTGCGCGCGCGCTGACGACCGTTTCTTCCGGATTGATCTCCACCACGAACGCCCCGGGACCCGGGAAGTGCGTGGAAAGCATTGCCGCCGGATTGACCAGTCCGGAGGTGCCGACGACCAGCATGACCTCGGCCCGCCGCGCCGCAGCGACGGCCGCTTCCCATGGCGCCGCCGGCAGCGACTCGCCGAACCAAACGATGTCGGGCCGGAAGCGCCCGCCGCAGACGTGCTCGATTGCCTCGAGCGGAAGGCCGCCCTCGAGCGAGCGCCGAGCCGCGCAGCCGGTGCAGCGTGCCTCCCGCAGGTTGCCGTGCAACTCGAGGACGTTCTTCGAGCCGGCGCGCACGTGGAGCGAGTCGACGTTCTGCGTGACGAGGGTGAAATCTCCGCCGCGCGCTTCCAATTCGGCAAGCGCGAGGTGACCGGCGCTCGGCTGGGCATTCGCGTGCGCGGCGCGACGTTCGTTGTACCAGCTCCACACCAGCCGCGGGTCGCGCGCGAAACCTTCCGGCGAAGCCAAGTCTTCGACGCGGTGCGTGTGCCAAAGGCCGCCCGCACCGCGGAACGTCGGCAGGCCGCTTTCGCTCGAGATGCCGGAGCCGGTGAGGACGCAAATGGCGGCGGCGCGTGCCAGCCGCTCGCGCAGGGCGTTCACGCGCTGCGGCGCTCTTGGCCAGCCGCTATACCCAAGCCGCCGATCCCGCACGACATGGCCCCATCTTAGCAGACGCGCACGCACCGCCGCACATCCATTCACGGCGAGCCGCCGTTAAACGAGCAAGGCCCGATTCGAGGGCCGTTTCGGCGGATGACCGAAGCACGGGGCTGTGGAGGATGCGAGCCTGCTCATGGCGCGAGTGCGCGAACGCGACGCGGGCGCCTTTGAGGCTCTCTACGACGCTTACCATCGACTCGTCTACGGCATCGCCGCGCGGATTCTGCACGACGCGATGGCGGCGGAGGACGTTACGCAAGCAGTCTTCTTGAAGCTCTGGAGCGCGCCCGAGGCGTTTCAAGGCGGCAACTTCGGCGCCTGGCTGTCGCGCGTGAGCCGGAACCGCGCGCTCGACGTGTTGCGCAGCCGAGCCCAGCGCGGCGAAGACGAGATTCCACTCGACGTTCCGCTCGATACGGTGCTCGATGACGTCGTGCTCGCGCGGCTCGACGGCGCCCGCGTTCGCGAAGCCTTGGCCGCGCTGCCGGTCGAGCAGCGCGAACCGATCGAACTGGGCTTCTTCGGCGGCATCACGCACGAAGAGATCGCGCGCCGCACGGCCACGCCGCTCGGCACGATCAAGACGCGCATTCGCGCCGGACTGCGCAAGCTGCGCGTCTCGCTCGAAACGGGGATGGCGCGATGACGCACGACGACGCGTTCCTTGACGACGTCGCCGTACTCGCGCTCGGCGCGTTGCCGGCTGGCGAGGCAGCGGCGCTGCGGGCCCACCTCGAGGACTGCGACGAGTGCCGCGCGGAGTATCGGGCGCTGCGAGCCGCGGCCGACGCGCTCGGCTACACTGCGCTCGCCGGGCCGGTCGAACTCGACGAACTGCGTAGCGCGCGCATGCGCGCGAACGTGCTGCGCGCGATTCGCGAAGACGCGGTCGCGCCGGTCGTCGAGCCCCGCCCGCTCGCCGCGCCGCGCCGGCAGCCGTGGGTCGCGTACCTGGCGATTGCCGCGTCCTTTGCGGTCGCGCTGCTCTCGGCCGTCAACAACGCGGCGTTGCGTTCCGAGCGCGATGCCGACCAGCAGCGGATCGCCGCGTTGCAGCAAGCCGTTGCGGCGCAGGCGAAGTCGGAGAGCGAACTGCGCGATCGCCTGAACGAATCGGACGCGCGCCTGGCGGCGCTGCTTTCGCCGAACGGAAAGCACTTTGCGATCCCGCAAGGCGAAGTCATCGAGAGCGGCGGCCGCATCTTCTTAGCTTTGCACTCGCTGCCGCCGCTTGCGCCGAACAAGGTTTTCCAAGCCTGGACCGTCGCGAAGGGCGCGACGGGCGTTTCGCCGAGCATCACCTTCCGCGCCGACGGGCACGGCACCGCGCTCGTCGAGCTCCCCGAACCGGCCGATAACTTGGCTGCGGTCGCCCTGACCGTCGAACCGGCCGGCGGTAGCAAGAAGCCGACGTCGAAGCCGTCCTTCGTGCGGAAACTTTCGTGAAAGGTGCGGCAGCCGCGACCTCTCGTCTCGAACCACTTTCAGCGCGAAACGAAGCCGAGGCGCTCGCGTACCTCGCGCGAGCGCCCTACGACAACGTCTACGTCCATTGGCTGATCCGCAGCGGCATGGGGATGCGCGGCGTGGAGTCGTTCGCCGTCTCGCGCGATGGAGCCGGAACGGTCGACGGCGTCTGTTACTTCGGCCGGCAGATCGTCCCGTGCGCTTCCAGCAGTGCGGTGCTCGCGGCATTTGCCGAGCGCGCCGTGACGGCGCGCCCGCCGTCGGAAATCGTCGCGCCGCGCCCGGCGCTCGAGCGCTTCTGGGCGAAAGCGGGGCCGCGTTTGCCGGCACCGCGCGCCATACGCCGGAGTCAACCCGTCTATGCGCTCGACCGCGCGCACCTGCGCGGTTCGCGCAAAGACGCGCCCGTGGCGCGTGCGAAGCCGGCCGATCTCGAAGAGCTCAACCACAATTCCGCGGCGATGTTCGAGCACGAGTTCGGACGAGCCGCCGGCAGCGTCGCGCCCGCGCAGCACCGCGAACGCACCCGGCGCATCCTCGAAGCCGGTTGGTGGTGGTGCTACCGCGCCGAGCAGCGCATCGTCTTTCAATGCAACGTCGGCTCGCAGTCTCCGTACACGGCGCAGCTTCAAGGCGTTTGGACCCCGCCGGCCGATCGCGGAAAAGGCTACGCGACGCGCGGGCTGGCCGCGATCTGCGACCATCTCCTCGACGAAAACCCCTCGCTGTGTTTGTTCGTCAACGATTTCAACGCGAGCGCGATCGCGCTGTACGAACGCCTCGGCTTCTTTCGTGCCGGCGAATTCGCCACCGTGCTCTTCTAGAGAAGCGCGACGGAGCACTCCGCCGCGTTCGTGCGGCTCCGCACGCCGGACGACCTTCCCAACTGTATCGCACTTCTCGAATCGGTTCAGCGGCTGGACGGATATCCTTCGACCTGGCCGAGCGATCCCGGCGCGTGGCTAACGCCGGACGGCTTTCTCGATGCATGGGTCGCGCTTTGCGAAACGCGACTGCTCGGTCACGTCGCGCTCGGGACCGTTGACGAAACTGCCGATCCGCAATTCACCGGCTCGGCCGGTCGCGCCGCGCCGGAGTTGGCGGAGGTGAAGCGCCTCTTCGTCCATCCGCAGACGCGGCGGGCGGGCGTTGCGCGGCAGCTGCTCGAGGCGGCTGTGCACGGTGCGCGAGCTCGCACGCTGTGGCCGGTGCTGGAGGTGACGGCGGATCGGCGTGGCGCGGTGCAATGTTACGAACGAAACGGTTGGCGCCGCATCGGGAGCAGCATTGCCAACTGGCAGCGAGCCGACGGCGAGCGTCCTCTCCTCTATCAGTACGAATGGCCCACGTAAGCGCGCGCTAAAGGAGCGTGCTTGCGAGTTCGCTCTCGTGCGCGGCGCCGGTACCGTCGGGCTCGACACGATAGACTCGCGCCGCGGGCTTTGCCGTGACGGCCGCATGCAGCTTGCCGTTGACGAAGTGCACGGCGGCGCCGTCGTCGCAGGCGTAGCCGGGACCGATCGTTCCAGCGGCCACCATGCGCCGGTAGGCGGGACGCCGGTCCTTCTCGCCGTCGTAGTGCGGGCACGCGCTTCCGCCAAGGAATCCGAGGCAGCGCATCGCCGTGAGATCGCCGGCCAGCGAGTCGGTCACGCCTTCCTCGAACCAGCAGATCGCCCCGGCGCTCGAGCCGCACAACACGATGCCTTGCTCGCCGGCCTCACGGAGAATGGCATCCATACCCCAGTCGCGCCAAACCGCCAGCATGCTGCGCGTGTTGCCGCCGCCGACGTGCACGACGTCGAAGTCCAGGACGAATCGGCGTAAATCGACCGGCGTGCGCCGGAAGAACGGCAAGTGCGCGGTGCGGCAACCGAGCCGCCCGTACGATTCGTAAAAGCGCGCGAGGTAACCGGGGTCGTCGCCGCTCGCTGTCCCGACGAAGAGCACGCGCGGGCTCGCGGTGCGCGCAAGGTCTAGCCAGTAGGTCTCGAGCTTGAAGTTGCCGCTGTCGGTCGGAAGCAGGCCGCCCGCAGCGACAACGTGTGTGCTCACCCCGGGAACGAACGGTCCCGCACGGCCTCCGCGTACGCGCGCAAGGCCGAGGTCGTCACGTCGGTGAGGTCGGCGAAGCGCCGCGCGAACGGGGGCGACTCCGGATAGAACCCGAGCACGTCGTGCAGCACGAGCACTTGTCCGTCGCAAGACGGTCCGGCGCCGATGCCGATCGTCGGAATCGCCAGCGCTTGCGTGATTTCGGCGGCGAGGCTCGCGTCGACCATCTCGAGGACGACCGCGCTCGCGCCGGCTTCGGCGACCGCCTGCGCGTCGGCCAGCAGCAGTTCGCGATCGCGGCGGCGCCGGAACCCGCCGTCCAGTCCGGCGGTCTGCGGCAGGACGCCGATGTGCGCGACCACCGGAATGCCGGCAGCGACGATCGCGCGGATGCGCGCCTGCGAACGCACGCCGCCCTCGAGCTTGACGCTGCCGGCGCCGCCGTCTTTCACCAGCGCGACCGCCGAGCCGACCGCTTGCGCGTCGCTCGCTTCGTAACTTCCGAAGGGGAGGTCGACGATCACGTGCGCGCGGGCCGTGCCGCGTTCGACCGCGGCACCATGGCGCAGCATGTCGGCGAGCTCGACGTGCACCGTCGACGGATAGCCTAGCACGACCATCCCGAGCGAGTCGCCCACGAGGATGACGTCGATGCCGGCGGATTCGGCGCAGCGTGCGAAGGGCGCGTCGTAAGCCGTTACGACCGGAAAAGCCGCACCCTTGCGCTCGCGGAGTGCGGCTGCAGTGAGCCGGCGTTCGAAAGCCATGGAACGCGCTACGCGTTCGCGCGCGCTCGAACCTCGTTCGCGGCCCGATCGTTCTCGGGGGTAGCGATGCCGTGCCTGCGGCCGAGCTCGCTCAGGGCGCCGTTGATGGCCTCGAGTTCGGTCGGGCGCTTGCGCTCGAGATCCTGCAGCATCGACGAGCGGTTTTCGGCTGTGGCCACGGCGACCGCGTAGACGTGCGCGACTGGATCGTCGAACGGCAGGACGACGCCTTCGGCGGCGGCGACCGCAGCCGCCTCGCGCGCGATTGCGCCGGCGCGCTCGCGGAGTTGGGGATCGGTCGCGATCGCACCGTTGGAAACGCCCGCCGTCGCCGTCAGCGGATTGATCGCGGCGTTCGCGATCAACTTAGCCCAGAGATGCGGCTCGATCGGATCGACGATGCGCGCGTGCAGCGAGCTTGCGATCAAGAGATCGCGCAGCGGTCGCAGGTCGCCGCCGGCGCGCTCGCGCGCCCAACCGAGCGTCGTCATGCCGCGTCCGACGCGCTGCATCGCGCCGGGTGCGACGAGCACGCCACCCTCCGTCGTCGGCGCCAGCGCGATCGGGCGGATCCCTAAGGCCTCCTCGATCTGGGCGACCTGCAAGATCCCGTTTTGGAGCGACACGACCGGAGTAGCCGGGGCGAGCACGGCACGCAGCGGTGCCAGCGCGTCGCGCGTGGCGAACGCTTTGACGGCAACGATCAGCACCTCGACTCCCTCGAGATCGCGGGGATCGCTGCCGGCCTCGGCTAGCGCGAGGAGCGCAGTGTCGCGCGCCAAACCGCCGCGACGCCCAATAGCGAGGCGCGTCGCTTCGTTGCGAACGAGCACGCGGACTTCCGCGTGCGGCGCGAGAGAGGCGGCGAACAGCGTCCCGATCGCGCCCGCGCCGACGATTCCGAGCTTCAGCCCTTGTCTTCGACCAGCTCGTCCAGCGCGTCGGCAACGCGAAGCATGTTGGCGGCCATCGCGCCGATCACTTCGCCGACGAAACCGATGTCCCAGCGGTCGCCCGTGATTCGCGCGACGGACTCTTCGCGCACGCTCTGGACGTTGGCCCGAATCTCGCCGGTAATCGCATGGACGCGCTCTGCTTTGCTCATGGAGTCGGGGTGTTCGCTCGGCAGGAAGTCTTGCCTTGCGGCGGGCTCGCCCCGGCAGGAAAGTCGGCGCCAGCTCGTTTCCGCAGAACGGCGGGTACAACCCGACGGGCACGGTCGGCGCACTGGCATATCATACCGTGGCCGCCGTGCTCGACAAGTACGTGAAGAGTCCCGGACCCCTTGTTAGTTAGGCGTTACTGACGGCTCGAGGGCGTCGTGCCGTTGGTACGATAGACGAAGATCCGATCGGCGTGACGCATGCCGAGGAATTTTTGGTCGTAGTAGAGCTTGACGAACATGCCGGATTTGAGATTTTTCATCTGGTACGTCGTCTTGCCGTCGTCCGAGAAGACCTGGTCGAACTTGGGAAGCAGCTCGAAGCTCAGCGTTTGCTTGCCGTCCACGGCGTAGATCTTGATGTTCGTCGAGGACACGTGCTCGACGTAGCCGTAGACGACGTTGACGGCGCTAGCCTGCGCGGGGATCGGTGCGAACGTCGCCGCCGACGTCGCGGCGAAGAGGAAAGCGGCCACAAGGCCGGCGGGTTTGGCCCAATCGGGCGAAAGAAAGCGAAGTTTCATACGGCGTTTGTACCCGGGAACGCTCGTCCCAACCTCAGATGCGAGTGCCCCCGCCCTCGTGAGCGGGCCGCGTTGAGTCTAAAACGGGGGTAAACCCGAGCGCGAGGGGCCGCCCGGGGGCCTAGTCCGAAAGGCCCGCTCGGCGGGGTAAAGATTTGCTCGTTTCCACCGAAAATGAAGACCGAGAGGGTCCAGGATGAACATCCGCCATATCGGCGACGTAAGCTGCAAGAAATGCGGACAGCCGGGTCCTAAGAACGGGACCGTCTCGCAAGTTGTCGATCAATTCGGCAATCGCGTGGAGGAGCGCAACCCGCTCGATCCCGTCGCCTCACTGTGCTCGGCCTGCGGCCACGAGACGCCCCTTTTTCACGGCAGCAACTTCACGCCCGTCTCGATGACGCTGGCAAAAGACGGCCAATCCGTCAGGCTGATACCGGAAGCCTAGGGCGCTTTCATCGAAGCCGACCTGACGGCGGCGCCGTGGCAAGACGCGTATAAGCTGCTCATCGGCAGCGTCGTGCCGCGGCCCATCGCCTGGGTCTCGACGACGAGCGCCGAAGGCATCCACAACATCGCGCCCTTTTCGTTCTTCAACGCGTTCGGCGCCGCGCCGCCGATCCTCGCCTTCGCCCCGATGGCAAGTGAAGACCGCCCGCAAAAGGACACGCTGGCGAACATTCGCGCGCTCGAAGAATTCGTCGTGAACATCGTCACCGAGGCGACCCTCGCGGCGATGGATACGACCGGCCGGCTCTATCCTCCCGAAGTCGACGAGTTTTCGGTCGCGGGGCTCACCCCAGCGCCATCGGTCGTGGTGAAGCCGCCGCGCATCGCCGAGTCGCCCATCAACTTCGAGTGCAAGCTCTTCGCGCTCGTCCCGCTCGGCGAGGGCGAAGGTTCGGCGACGCTGGTCCTGGGACGCGCCGTCCACGTGCGCGTCGCGGACGAGGTCATGCGCGAAGGCAAAATCGACGCGCGTCTTCTCTTGCCCGTCGCGCGCATGGGCGGCCCGTTTTACGCGCGTCCCGAGATTCTGCCCTTCCTGCGCGCCGACCGCTCGTAGCGCTGCGTTGCTAAGCAGATGAAGCTCCTGCTCGCGCTCGATCAGGGCACGACCAGCAGCCGCGCCGTGCTCTTCGACGCTGCGGGCAACCAGCTCGCCGCCGCGCTCCGCGAGTTTCCGCAACACTTCCCGCAGCCGGGTTGGGTCGAGCACGACCCCTGGGACATCTGGAACAGTCAACTCGAGTGCGCGCGTGAGGTCCTGCGGCAAAGCGGAACGCCGCCGAGCGACGTGGCTTGCATCGGCATCACCAATCAGCGCGAGACGACGCTGCTGTGGGAGCGCGCGAGCGGCAAGCCGGTCGCTCCCGCAATCGTCTGGCAAGATCGGCGCACGGTCGACCTTTGCAGCGAACTCGCGGCGCGCGGGCTCGCCGAAGTCTTTCGCGAGAAGACCGGCTTGCTGCTCGACCCGTATTTTTCCGGAACGAAGATCGCCTGGCTGTTGCGCAACGTCGACGGCCTTGCGGAGCGCGCACGCTCCGGCGAACTTGCATTTGGAACGGTCGACAGCTGGCTGACCTACAACTTGACGGCCGGGCGCGCCCATCTGACCGACGTGACCAACGCGAGCCGCACGCTGCTGTTCGACATTCGCACGCTCGGCTGGGACGACGAGTTGCTCGCGCTGCTCGAAATTCCTAAAGCGCTTCTGCCGGAAGTGCGGCCTTCGGCCGGAACCTTCGCGCGAACCGACGCGCGCATCTTCGGCAGCGAAATCCCGCTCGCGGGGCTCGCGGGCGACCAGCAGGCCGCGCTCTTCGGGCAGGCCTGCTTCGCGCCGGGAATGGCCAAGAATACCTACGGGACCGGCGCGTTCGTCGTGATGCATACGGGAGCGAAACCGGTGCGCGGCGCCGGTACGATCGCGACCGTCGCGTGGCAAATCGCGGGACAGGCGCCCGAGTACGCGCTCGAAGGCTCGATCTTCGTCGCCGGCGCCGCGGTGCAGTGGCTGCGCGACGGCCTCGGCATCATCGCTTCGCCGGACGAGATGGAACCGCTCGCCAAGAGCGTGCCCGATAACGGCGGCGTCTACTTCGTGCCGGCGCTGGCGGGACTCGGAGCACCGCATTGGGACGCACGCGCGCGCGGCACGATCGTCGGTCTGACGCGCGGCACGACGAAAGCCCACCTCGCGCGCGCGGCGCTCGAGGCGATCTGCTACCAAACGCGCGACGCAATCGCCGCGATGGAGACGGCTTCCGGCTTGAAATTGCGGGAACTTCGCGTCGACGGCGGCGCTTCGGCAAACGACTTTCTCATGCAACTTCAGGCGGACGTGCTCGACGTTCCCGTCCTGCGCGCGAAGGTTGCGGAGACGACGGCGCTCGGCGCGGCGTGCCTAGCCGGCATCGGAGCGGGTCTGCTCGACCGCGCCGCCGTCGCGCGCAACTGGGCTGCCGAGGCGCGCTTCGAGCCGAAGATGGCCGCCTCGACGCGCGAGCACGGTTACGCCGACTGGAAACGCGCCGTCGAACGCGCCCTCGCGTGGGCGTAGCGCTAGCAAGCGGAATGGCCCTCCCGCTCCAACGAAACCCTCATCCCGCTTCAATTTTCCGGAGGTGTGAATGACGAAGTTCGAGATCGAGATCGAGGCGCAGGCGGCCCGCAAAGTCGCGGGTGACGTCGCGAATGCGATCGCGCGAGGCGAATATCAAGCCGGCCGTCAATCCGGCGATATCGCGCGTCTGGCCGAAGCGATCTACAAGCTCGCAGGATGCGTCTTCGAACTGAATCGAAATCAGGGCGAAGCGGACGCAAAGGTCTAGACGGGAGCCGCCGTGTTACGAGATTCCAGCTCGCTCGGTGGAAGGCTCGACCTGCTTTCCCCTCAAGATCTCGATCGAGAACAGAAGGCCCTCTACGACGAGATCGATGCCAAGCGCGTTCCCTGGGCACAGAAGGCGGGGTTCCGGGCGAAGCTTGACGGCGGCCAGCTCGTCGGACCGTTCAACGCGTTCCTCTACCGTCAAGCGATCAGCAACGGGTATCTCAAATTCACCGACGCGGAAACGGCCAACACATCGCTCGATGCGCGGGTGCGCGAGGTCGTCATTCTGAGCGTCGGCGCTGCCTGGAACTCCCGCTACGAACTCTACGCCCATAGCGCCGTTGCGAAGAGCACCGGCCTCAGCGAAGCAGCCGTTCGCGCTCTCGTCGCGGGCGAATCATCGGACGATTTAACGGCGGCCGAGCGGCTCGCGTATCGCGTCACTCGAGAGCTGACGGTGCACCACCGGCTCGATACCGAGCTGTTCGAGGAAGCCCAAGCGGCATTTGGGACGACGGGGCTCATCGACATCACTTTTCTCATCGGACGCTATGTGACGATATGCGCCCTCTTGAACGCTTTCGAGGTCCCCGCGCCCGGCAGCACCTGACTCGCCTCATCCAACTCTAAGCTGCGTAGCGCCTGCGAGCGTTACGCTGCGTTCTTAACGGGGAATCGTAAGGCTAGGCGGGGCCAGATCCGTTTCCCGCAACATTAAGGACGAAAGCATGGACTTCAGGCTATTCCGTGACTGGGCAGTCGCGGCCATTATTGCCTTCGGAACGGTGCTCTTTACCGCTGCGCCGGCATCGGCACAAGTGGCCGTGACGGTCAACGGAAATCAAATATCGCTCTCGCCCGCTCCCATCGTTCAAGCCGGTCGCGTCTTCGTTCCGCTACGCGGCGTTTTCGAACAGCTCGGGGCCAGCGTCGTCTACTCAAACGGCACGATCAACGCGACCGGCAACGGGCACAACATCTCGCTCCAGATCGGATCGAACCAAGCGATCGTCGATGGACAAACGCAAACCCTCGACGTCGCGCCCTTCATCGTCGGCGACAGCACCTACGTACCGTTGCGCTTCGTTTCCGAAGCCCTCGGCGCCACGGTGAACTGGGACGACGCGAACAACGAAGTCGATATCGAACTGGCGGGCGCGCCGCAAACCGAAAGCGTCCCGGTAAGCTACGACTACGCCACGTATGCGCCCCCGCCGCTCCCCGTGTATCAACAGCCCTACGTTCCCGAGCCGAACTACATCTGGCAACCTGGCTACTGGGCATGGGGCCCTTACGGCTACTACTGGGTTCCCGGAACGTGGGTCGCAGCACCACAACCCGGATACTATTGGACCCCGGGCTACTGGAGCTGGAGCACGGGCCGCTATTTTTGGAATCAAGGCTACTGGGCGATCGCCGTCGGCTTTTACGGCGGCGTCAACTACGGCTCAGGCTATTACGGAAACGGCTACAGCGGCGGGCGCTGGTCGAACGATACCTTTCGTTACAACACGTACGTCACGCGCGTCAACACGGCGATCGTGCGGAACGTCTACGTCGACAGAACGGTGTACGTCAACAACCCCGCGAGGCCGCACCCGAGCTACAACGGCCCGGGCGGAGTGCAAGCGCACCCTAGCCCGCAGCAAATCGCAATTGCTCGCGAGAAACACTTCGGTCCCACGCCCGTGCAGCAGCAGCACGTCCAAGCGGCGGCACAAGATCGTCGCCTTCTCGCGAAGTACAATCACGATGCGCCTCCCGTACCTGCCGTAGCGACGCCGCTGAACCCGGTTCACCGTGCCCCCGGATTCGTTCCGGTGGCGCCGGGCGATCGGGTCGCGCCGGTCAATCATCCGGCGCCGGTCCCCGTCACGAAGCAGCCCGCCGCGCCGGCAATCCGTGCGACGCCGGCCTATCACCCGGTACCGGCGCAGCCGCCCGCCTACCACGCTCCCGTGGTCCGCGCGACTCCGGTCTATCATCCCGCGCCGGCGCAGCCGCCCGCCTATCACGCGCCCGTGGTCCACGCTACGCCCGCATATCATCCCGCACCGGCGCAGCCGCCCGCGTATCGCCCGCCAACGGCTGCGCCGCCGGCCTATCGCGCTCCGCCCGCGCGCGTGACACCGGCGTATCATCCCCCGCCGGCCCAAGCTCCGCCGGCAAACCATCCGCCGGCACAACCTGCGCCGGCAAACCATCCGCCGCAGCCTCGCCCGCCGCTGCCGCATCCTGCCGCGCATCCGGCGCCGAAAGCGCCACCGACGGACGGGCACGAGCAGAAGTAAGATTCAAACGCGCGGCTGAGGTGGTGTGGGAAGCGTCGCTCGGCTTGCCGCGCTGCCGGCACACCGGAACGCATCCTGGGACCTAGAATCCGTTCGTCTTTTGAACGCATTTGGTTCGCCGGCAACGTGGTTCGCCGCATCATCGGAGTCAGGATCGTTGACCGGGGGTGGCCAGAGGTTCTAGAAGAAACCGGCCGTCGTTTACGCCGACTTCCTTTGCCATGAGGTCGTTGAGTAGGCTGTTCATCCGCAAGATCAGCGCGCAGTTTCTCTCAGACTCAACGGCAAGGTTATTCATTTCTTCCGGGTCCGTCTCCAAATCAAAAAGCTGAACGTCGTTGTTCTCGAGAATTTCCTCTAACGTTTGCGGTGTATTGAATGCGCTCGGCGCGTAGTAGCGAGCGAATTTGTAGCGGCCGTCGAAGACGAACGAAAGAAACCCGCGCTTTTCAAGATTCGCCTGTGTCAGCGGCGGTCCGGGCTGACCGGATACGGTTGCGACCATCAGCTGACGCAGATAGTCCCCGTCGACAGTACTCACGCCCACGTAATTGTAGAGAACCGCGGGCCGGACCGCTTGAAAGCTTGCGCTCTCCGGGTCGCCGAGCAGTCCCGAGAAATCGCGGCCAGGCAAGGCCTTCACTGCGGCCGGCCGTTCGGACTCGGACAGACCCGTCATGCCAACGAATGTAGGCAGCAGGTCGAGGTGGCTGGTGAGCGCGCAGGTTGAAGCACCGGCTTCGCCGGTGGGATGCGCGATCACCAAAGGCACGTGCGCGTTGGCCTCATAGCTGAACGGTCCTTTGCCTTTTAGGCCGCCGTGCGCGCCTCCCATCTCGCCGTGATCGGAAGTAAGGACGACGACGGTGTCTTGCCACAGATCCATGTGCCCTGAGGGCATAGTTAGGCTGCGGAAAACTGTGAGGGTTGGGTAGTTTGAAAATGCTTCGCGAATTCCCGCGGGGTGAGATAGCCGAGTGCAGAGTGCGGCCGCATTTCGTTATAGTCCGTCCGCCAAAGGTCGGCTGCAGCTCGCATGCGGAGATCGGCGAAGACGTGGGGGTTGAGAAGTTCGTCACTGATTCGGCCGTTGAGCGATTCGATCTTGGCATTCTGAGTCGGCTTTCCGGGCCGGAGAAAAGCATTGAAGATTATGATCTGCGCTCCACTGCAGCATGCGCTGACTGCTGAACTCCGGCCGTTGTCAGAACGCATGGTCATCGGCAGACCGCGATCGAACGAAATGCTTTCGAAAACCCGAATAACGTCCGCGCCTCCCAAACGAGAACCCGACTCGATCGCCAGCGTCTCGCCGTGAAATCGTCGACAACGATGGCGCAATCGGTACGCCGGCCGGGCACAGACGCTCATGAATGAAGTCCACGGACCATCGTTCGTTCGGCCGCGACACCCCCGCAACAGTGTTACCGCGAACATAGCGAACGTGCCGCTTTCGGGGCCGCAACCTGAAGGCTAAGTGCCGGTAGATGCGGCGAAATGCCCGACGACGACAGCTCTTCGCGCCGTAGCATAATCATCAATCGGCGACAGCCAAACCGCCAGCGCTCGGCAAGAGCCTTCACTTGCTCGATGAGCTTTGGATCTTCGACGCGGCGAGGCGGTATTGCATGGTTCTGCTCGGAGATCCCGAGCACGCGGCGGCCGACCGTTGCGAGATGCCCGTCTTTGAGGCCTTCACCGCGTCTTTTCGCTGCGAGGGCCCCAGCCGTTTTTTTCGACCAGCACTCGCATCGCATCGATCTCGAGTTCCTTGACGAGCGATGATCCGCTGCATCTGCGAGTTCTCGGCTTCGAGTTGCTTCAGCCGAACCAGATCGCTTGTCTCAAGGCCACCGTATTTGTCGCGCCAGATCCGAATCGTGTTGGCATGAACGCCGTGCTTGCGCGCGATCTCTGTCGCCGGCGTGCCGCCGTCGAGCTCTTTGAGGATCGAGACGATCTGCGCCTCGCTAAAGCGACTTCTTCATCGGTGAGTTCTCGTTGGGCCAACGCCCGAGAACTCACAGTTTCCGCCGGCCACATTTCCCGAGCGCAGGTCACGGCGGTGACTCGTACTACCACGGCGGCACGTATTACGGCGGGTGCGGCGGATGCGGGTGGGGAGCGGCGGCGGTCGGCTTAGTTGGCGGCCTCGCGATCGGCGCGGCTGTAGCGTCAAAGCCGCCGGCGGCCACCGTTGTGTACGTCAACAGTGCGCCCTACCAATATGCCGACGGGACGTTCTATGTGCCGGCGAGCAGCGGCAGCGGATACGTCGTTGTGGCACCGCCGTCCGGCGCCGTTATCACGACCCTCCCGTCAGGCTACGCCCACGTGGCGGTAAGCGGAAGCACAGCCGACTACGCATACTTTAACGGATACTATTACAAGTGGACGGGTTCGAACTATGTCGTCATCGCCGCCCCGCTGGCGTCACGTCCCGTACCTGCCGCAGGGGGTGAAAACGACCCAAGTCAACGGTGTGACCTACTACGAATGGAATAATGTCCAATACACTGCGAAGATCGTCAGCGGCGAGGTTGTCTATACGGCGCGCTAAATGCAAGGGGCGACGTGGACGCTAGTTCGACTTAGTTTGCGCCGTCGGCAATGCATCGAAACGTTGCAGCATTGAGTTAGGGAATCGCAAACCCTCACGCCACGAACCCTTACGCCGACGTGGTCGATTTTGCAAAAACGTTCCGCAAAGAACCGCGCTGCCTGAAACGCGCCCTCAGATCAACACGACGGGCTGCCCCATTCGGCGGGAAAGTGTAGGAATCGAACCTACCAGCCCCCTTGCGGCGGCCTCAGCGGTTTTGAAGACCGGGCGGGACACCAGTCCCGTACTCTCCCACATTGACGGGGAACGCTCAACTTATAAAACGTTCAGGCGCTTCCCTCGCCCAACTGTTCTTGCCGCAAGATTAGCTTGGTCACATTCAGGTCACCCCTTTAAAACCTCGTGCTTCTTTGAACTGACTCAAACGTTTCGTCCGGTGGGAGGACGCAACGGTTAATTGGGAGCTCCTCCCGTCCACTGTCGGGGAACAGCATGCCCTCGGAGGCGATCTCCCACCAGATCGAGTGAACACCAATCGCCAGGTGCGTGACGGCTCTGCGGACGTAGGTGTTCGTTCTTTAAGGAAAACGCTCTTCCGAGTTTCTGAAAAATGAATATACCGTCGCTGTCATCCTCCGGTATAGATTAACCGCCTATGCAAACGATTGCATAAAACTGCACCGGCCCAAAAGCAAACGCGGGAATCGCCCTAGGAACGCATTTCAGGCACCTCAATGACCTTAGGCGGCATTTTTCGACGCAACTCGCCCCAGCGCAAGGGAAACGCATAAGGTCTCGATTTCCTAGGGCTGAGATGCGTCGCGATGTCTCAATCGCGCCGGTCGCTGCAGAACGCGTTGCTCAGCCAGCGGCATCCTCGAGCACGTCGAATCGCTCGCGTGCTCGCAGTACGACGGGTGGCTGCGCTCCGCCTACTCCACGAGGGCACTCATTCGATTCGAGGAGCGATTCGCCGAGCGCTGCCTCATCGTGGCTGACCATCATGGGTATAACCCTATGCCCAAATCGTTCCATTCGGAGAGCACCATGTCAACGAACAAACCGCGTCTCCTCGTCACCGGAGCAAGTGGTCACCTCGGTCGCCTCGTCATCGAACACCTGCGCCGCCTGGACCCCTCCGCTGACATCACGGCAATGGTCCGAACCCCACAAGCAGCGGACGAACTCGCGCCGTTTCGCGTCGCGACGCGTATCGGCGATTATACTGATCCCGCGTCGCTCGATGCAGCCGTGACCGGCATCGATCGGCTGCTGCTGATTTCATCGAGCGTCCTCGGTCAGCGCGTCCCGCACCATAAGAACGTTATCGAAGCGGCAACGCGGGCCAGCGTGTCGCTCATTGTTTACACGAGCATCTTGCGGGCTGACACGTCGGAGTTGAGCCTCGCTGCCGAACATCTGGCAACCGAGAAGATGTTGCGCGAGAGCGGACTGCCGTTCGTCATATTGCGCAACGGCTGGTATCTGGAGAACGACACCGCGATGCTTGCGCCAGCAATCGCGCACGGTGCGATCATCGGCAGCGCGGGCGACGGACGACTTTCGTCCGCGAGCCGATCGAACTATGCGGAGGCCGCAGCACTGGTCCTGCTGCACGGGGCGCCCCCCGGTACCGTCTACGAACTTGCCGGCGACGAGGCGTTCACGTTGGCGCAACTCGCGGCGGCGGTGAGCCAACGAACCGGAAAGACGGTTGGCTATCGGAACATGAGCGAGGCGGAATACCGTACGGCGCTGCTTGGCATGGGTCTGCCGGACGAAATAGCGACAATGCTCTCGGAAACTAGTGCTGGCACGGCTATGGGCGCCCTCGAGGATCACGGTCGCGTGCTGAGCCACCTTATCGGCCATCCAACGACATCGCTCGCCGATGCCGTAGCCGCCGTCGTATAACGTGGTTGACGGACGAGCATTCCTGCTGTGGCTTCATGTCGGCTCGATGATGTTCGCATTCGCGGGGTTGCCGATTGCCGGAATCATCTTTCGGGTCACCGTGCAGCACGTTGACGAACAACGAGTATTGCAGATCTTGGCTACTGCCTTCAGTCGCATCTTCGCAGCCGGCGGCGTGTCGGTCGGGATAGGAGTGGTGTCCGGTCTGGCGCTTGCGCACACATACGGTTACGCATCTGGCTGGCTCGTGCTGTCCTACGTGCTTTCTGCGATTGCGGCGCTCGTCGGTATTCTGGTCGACGAACCATGGTCGCGACGCCTCGCCGCTGCGGTCCCCCAAACATTGCCGCTCGTGCGGGGGGCGCTGTTGCCGCGTCTCGCCGCTCCACTCGCCATCGCCCTCTGGCTCTCCATTCTCTGGCTTATGATTACGAAGCCGTCCCCATGAATGCTGAATCCCGCACGAAGCGTGCCTTAACGGGGGTTGATGAAAAAGTTCGCGATGTCTGATGTCAAAATAGCCGATAAGAGTTCAGCCTTCCGCGGAGTGGCAAAGGCTGTTCACGGAGCGCCTTCTGGCTTATAAGGAAGAGGACCCGGATTCGAAAGAACACGAGCCTGAGCCCTGAAACCAGATCTGGCTCAAGTCACGTCCTAGCGGTTCGCGACTGCTCCGCGACGGGTCACGGATAGGTCACATTCGCAGCGGTTTGCGTCGGTTTGCGAGAGTTCATGTCGGCCCGGGAAAACCCTGATGGGGCTTTCGCGACGGAGACCCTTATTTCGCAGCAATTTGGCGAGACGCAATGGCCCGGCAAGACGTACCGGAGTGTCGTGCTTGCCAAGCGTTTGATCGGCTATTATTCATCGCTCGCGCTCTTCATCAACCCCCGAACGTGCAGCTGCCGACGTACTTGAACGTCGGATTGCCCTCCGCGCTCTTTCCCGTTCCAGTCACTTGCAGTTGACACCGGACCTGCGGTCCCGCTATGCGGTCGGTTAGATAAACCGACCCGTGGTCCGCTCCGGTTTTCAGGTTGACGGCGAAGCGAAACTTGGCATCGTGAATCATCACGGGTGCCGAGCCCGCGACCGTGCCGGAGAACACTTCGTCTCCGCTGTTCGTGAGCGTTCCCTTCGCGTTGTCGATGACCGTGGTGACCCCGTAGAGCACCTTGCCGTTGAGATCGCCGCGCAACTCCACGATCTCGGTGCTGTGTTGGATCTCTCCCGACGGAGTCGTCTTCTTGGAGTGTACGAGCGCGCTGTTGAGCAGGTCCGTTCCCGTGCCTTTGACGTGGATGGTCCCGTGCGCCGGCGGACTCGCCGATGCCGAGACTGCCAGAAAAGGCAGCGAACCGATGCAGGAAACGGCCGCGACGATCACGGCGCGGAGAACTGCCAGACCGTTCACGACGACCTCCGGGTGGTTTCAGCGGCTTGCGAAAGTATAACAACCTGAAGTAGACAATCGCTCATTTATTCTGAGTACTTTCCAAAGACTAGTCCGAAGCCCCGGAACGAGTGCTTGTAGGTTTTTCAGTCGGAGAACAGTATCTCGATAATCTTTATCCACTCCCGAGCTTTTCGGCTCTCGTTTGTTCCCCTGCGCTCCCCTACTTTCGGCGAATTTGTTCTTGAATAAGTGGACTAACGCCTTATGCGGTAAGTGATTCCGCTTCCTTGACGTTCTCGTCAACAATCCGACGAGACCGCACCCGAGCTACAACGGTCCAGACGGCGTGCAAGCGCATGCGACCACGCAGCAACTCGCGATTGCCAAAGGGCCCCACTTGGGTCTGACGCCCGTACAGCTGCAGCACGTGCAAGTTGCGGCGCAAGACCGTCAGCTGCTCGCGAAAGTCAACCACAACGCTCCGCCGCTCACCACCGTGGCGCGTCCCCTCGATCCGGCGCATCGCCCGTCGGGATACGTTCCGGTGACGCAGAGCGATCGGGTCGCCCCGGTCTACCATCCAGCGCCGGTTCGCGTTCCAACGCCACGCGTCGCCCCGATAAGTAAGGGCACCCCGGCGTACCATCCGGTGCCGGCGCAGCCTCCCGCGTATCACGCTCCGCTAATCCGCGCGACCCCCGCCTACCATCCCGCGCCGGCGCAACCGCCCGCGTATCGTCCGCCGGCGGCGCAGCCTACGGCGTACCACGCTCCCCCGGTTCGCGCAACTCCGGCGTATCATCCGCCGCCGCCACAGGCGCCGGCGTACCACGCTCCGCCGGCTCGCGCTACGCCGGCATATCATCCGCCGCCGCCGCCACAGCCTCCGGCGAACCATCCGGTGCCTGCGCAGCAAACGCATCAACCAGTTCGTGCAACGCCGCATCCACCGCCACCGAGCAACGAGCCGGAACAGAAGTAGGCCAATAGGCTGACCTGACGTTCCGGAACTGAGCTTCGCGGGCCGCCGCAAACGCAACGGCGCGTTTGTAGCTAATGAGCCGGCTCTGAAACCGCGCCGCGGGAACCTCCGCGATTGGAAACGGTTCGCATCGACCTGTCAATTCTATTAGGCTTTCAAGGCTTGACGCCGTTCGGGCGCCTCGCTGCCTCCGGCCTTTTTCTGAAAATTACGGGCCGAATTCAGGCCAACTTCGGCCGCGGGATCGGATGCCCGGGTTAGCCGTCCTCTGCGGCGTGCAGCCACTGCTCGAGCCTCTTAGCGTACGTCCGGCTCGAGCGGTGCTCGGATCCGTCGGAAAGCTTCACAAAATACTCACCGTTATCTATACTGCGCAACTCGGTGATACAGCGGCTCTGGACTATACGAGAGCGGTGAATTCTCAGGAAGCTCGAGGGGTCCAGCCTCTTCTCCAGCGAGTTCATGCTTTCACGCAAAAGGTGTAGGCGGCTGCCGACGTGCAGTTCGGTGTAATCTCCTGCGGCAGCAATCCATTCGGTATCCTCAACGAGCACGACCTTAATCCGCGACCCAGTCCGGACGACGAAGTGTGCAGCGTACTGTCTGGCTCGTCCCTCTAGGACCCGCAGGATGCTATCCGTCAGCTTCATCTTTGCGGCGGTCCCGAGGAGCTTGCGTGCGCGGCCAACGGCGGACGCAAAGCGTTCGTCGTCCACCGGCTTCAACAGATAGTCGAGAGCGTGTACGTCGAAGGCGCGAATTGCGTGCTGCTCGTAAGCGGTAAGAAAGATCACTGCCGGCATATTCTCCGGCGAGAGGGCTCCGAGCACGTCGAACCCGTCCATGCCCGGCATTTGAACGTCGAGAAATACAACGTCCGGCGAGAGTTCGAGAATTGTTTCAACCGCAGTCTTTCCGTCGCCACATTCGCCGATGACTTCGATATCAGCAAATTGACGGAGGCGCAGCGAAACGCCGCGCCGCGCGAGTGGCTCGTCGTCGACGATCAAGACGCGCAAGGTCGCGCCTTTTGTTTGGCTCCGTTCTTGCGGAAAGGAAGCTCGATAGTTGCTTGACAGCCTCCGAACGGCAACCACTCTAACGTAAACTTATGCTTTTCGGGGTACAGCGTTTCGAGGCGTTCGGCGGTGTTCCTAAGTCCGATACCCGCGGCGAGATCAGGTCGCTGCAGTGGCTGGTGAGGCCCGGAGTTTCGAATCATTATTTCAACACGGTCGTCGTCTCGGAGTCGACTTAGAACGTGAACCTCACCCCCTTCAACAAACGGCGCTACTCCGTGGCGAACGGCGTTCTCCACCAGCGGCTGTAGCAGCATACTTGGTACGAGCGCATCCAGAGTTTCGGACGCAATGGTAACGTCCGTGCGCAGACGCGAGCCTAGGCGCGTCTTCTCGATCGCGAGGTATTGCTCGATAAAGGCGATCTCGGCGGACAGCGGCATTTCGAGCTCGGTTTGCGCATCGAGGATCGTCCTCAGAAGCTCACCGATCTGCGCGAGCATCCGAGTGGCCGCGGACGAATTCCCATCGAGGACGAGTGTGGATACGGCATTGAGTGCGTTAAAGAGAAAATGCGGATTGAGCTGATAGCGCAACGCGCTCAGCTTGGCATCACGGGCCTCGGCCTCTGCCCGGAGTAGCCGCTCTCGCGCCTGTGTGGATTGCTGCCACATCTTGATGCTGAAGTACAGGCTGCACCACGCAACGAGAATGAACACAAGCTGCGTGGACAGTACAAGCCATGCGTACAAACCAGGCAAATGACCGTGCGCGGTGAGCCCGGCGAGAAAGCCGCTGACCAAGCCTGCTGGAATGCACCACGCGAAAGCCCATAGCTCCAACGCGACCCACGACAGGCCTCGCCGTACAAGCGACCTGCAGACGAATCGCAGAACGCAGCTGGCAGCAAACGTCCATATCAAGAACGAGCCGCTGGAGCGCAGCGTTTGTAGGTCCCCGAGCGAGGGGAAGTCCGCAATAAGTGCCGACAGGGCGAAGCAACCGAATCCAACGAGTTGTAAGGTCCAAAAGCTGGGGAACCCGGAATTGTCCCGCGTTTTCAACTCAGCGACCAAACTCGGCGACTCACCGCAAAAGTGGCTCGGACTGCAGATCGAGCGTCATCCGGCGCACGCTTCGGTGCTATTATGCGTAGCACATCAAGCTTGAGTCGGAGGTGATTGATGGAATTGCGTCGTCGCGCGAGCGCGTTCACGAGCTCGATTATAGCATTGTTGGTAACGGTGTTGGCGCTCGTGGCAATTGGCCGGGCCGCTACACCGGATGCTCCGCAGGCATCCGATCTGACCGGGCAACTCGGCATTTGGGAAGGGCGCTGGAGTTATAGCGAGCAGGACTACGAAACCGCGTACAGCCACGCCCACACGAACAACGGTACCGCCGACTGCAGTTGGTCGCCCAACCGAGGCTTTATGGTTTGCGACTTTCTCAATCGCGACCCGGCTAACGGGGCTCCCGTGAACGATCTGGCGGTCTTTAGCTACAGTCCCGCCGCAAAAGCCTTCACTCGGGTGGGGATCTTCAAAGATGGGAAGCCGTTTTTAAATCAAGTGACGGTCGAAGGGGACACGTGGATCACCACAGCTGAGATTCCGAACCAAGGAAAGACGCTCACCTATCGAAACGTCTACGTCTTTTCGCATGAAGGCAAACAGCGAACTACCGCCGCTCAGATTTCCGCGGACAAAGGCAAGACCTGGACTACGATATCGCAGTTCACCGCCGTACGGATCAATTCATGACCTATGAGAGGGGATTCGACCCGCGGTTGGCGCTATATGATGGCTGTCTAAATTCTGACGCGCTGCCTTCAAATGTACCGGATATTTGAGTTGACATCAAGCTCGAAGCCAGCTAGGCTGAGCGGGCAAATTGCGTGCAATCAGCACATGTAGCTCCGGAAAAACGGCGTGAAATCGAGCGTTTAGGAACTACGGCGGGAAAGTGTAGGAATCGAACCTACCAGCCCCCTTGCGGCGGCCTCAGCGGTTTTGAAGACCGTGCGGGACACCAGTCCCGTACTCTCCCATGGCGGGCGAGGGCTCTCGCCGATGGTTTGCCAATAACGGCTTCCTGCCTTTCAACTCCTCGCGCCGATCGATTTCTGGCCGGTTCCAGCGCGCAGGTGCGGAGGACGAGTGACACTTGCCGACGGTTGGTAGCATCGAACTGAAGATCGCCCGCGTCGAGGGCTTTCTGGTTCGGATCAAATATCTCGCCGGAACCGACGTGCGTTCCGATCGCGAGCAGATGCCGCCGTACCCGTACGAACGCGCGGCGAAGGACTCGTGGACGGTCCAGCAGTGGAAGAAAGAGCGCTTCCGCTACGTGTATCCCGGCTTCGAAGTCGACGTTCTCATCGACGGCCGCACGACCGCGCGAGGGCAGACGCGCCTGGAGACCGTCCGCGACAGCTACGCTCAGTGAAGGGCGTTCGACCTCGACAAGCCTTGACGCGTCGCGTGGGCTAGGTGTCCGGCGCCCAGTCTTTCTGATTCGGGCTGGTGTGGCCGATCGAGGCGGCGTGAAACACTCCCGCGGAATCGCGGCTCCCGTAGACGACGACGGCGCCGCCTTTCGGCAAGACGCCGGTGTGGTGCGCCGTTTGCGCCGGGCCGATGTCGACGTTTTCGTTTTGTCCGTTCCGCAAACGCAACGTGAGGACGTTTCCTTGCACGGCAACGACGATGCCGCGCAGTTGCTCGGGGCCCATGGTCGTCGTCTCTCCAGCACCGCCGGCTGCCGATAACGGACCCGCTACGAAAGCGAACGTCGCAGCGGCGACGGCGACGTGCCAGATTCGCATCCTTGTCATCCTTCCCATCACAGTCCGAACACCGTAACTGCGTTCGTGCCCGGGACGTAGACCTTGCCGTTCGCGACGAGCGGCGTTACGAAGCCGTTGTTTGCCGGATTCGACCACGAACCGGCGACGGCTGAAAAGAGCGGAGTGTGGACGTTCAACGCGTCGTAGGCTTCCAGGTACAGTTGTCCCGCGCCGCGCCGGACGAGCCACACGACGCCGGTGTGCGGCAGCTGGCCGTTCGACGAGACGACCGGCGTCGAGCCCCCGTAGCCCGCACCCGACGTTCCGGTCGAGGAGAGAATCAGCTGCGGCCCCGAAGCCGAGGCTGCCGGCTGCGCCCGACTTCCGGGAACCGGCCGGAGCGGGCTGCCGCCGTAGGAGACGCGGTAAGCTTGCAGTCCGGCACCGCCTGATTGGTAATATACAAACGCTCCGGTCGGGCCGTTATAGAACGCCGGACCACCCCAGACTCCGCCGCCGCCCGCGTTGATCACTTGCAGAGCGCCCGCGTCGTTGGAAGACCAGCCGCCGAGACTGGCGGTGTTGAGCAGGTAGAGTACGGAAGCCTTGCCCATCGCCACGAGCAACGGCGGCTGGCTGCTCGGCACGAGCATCGCCCCGCCCGAGCCGAAGTCTCCATCCCCGCAGTTCAAATTGTTGTAGTCGCTCGGTGTGAACGTCGAGAGTACCCGCGTGAGGTCCGGTCGCAGTTTCATCACGCTTTCGCCGTAGTCGTGGCCGCCGGCATTTGCGTTGAAAGAACCGTTTCCGGTTGCGAAGTACAAGTTGCCCGTTCCGTCGACGGCGGGCGCGAAACCAGCCATCCAAATGCTCGAAAGCGACTCGCCGTTGCAATCCCCGTCCGGATCGGCGATCGTCGAGAACACGGCGGTCTGCGTTAAGCTCGCGTTGTAGCGCAGGAGCCAGCCGCCGATCGCGCCGGCGTCGTTGTCGCAGTGCGAACCAACGCCGATGTACAACGAATTATTTGCCCAGACCAAACCCGGGCGATTGTACTGGTTCTGCGGGTTGAAGCTGAGCGTGCTTCCGTTGTTGAGCTTCACGCTGGCCGCGATGTCGACCGGCGTAACCTTGTCGGCGAGCGTCGCAATGTCGAGCGCGTGGATCGTCGTGTGGAAGTTGTAGCTCGTCGGCTCCGTTGCCGCGACGACGTAGATCGTGCCCGTCGCGCGATTGATGACGGGCGTGGAGGTGATCCCATAGGTGGGCTGGATGTCGCCGCAGCCGACGTCGTTGGAGGACTGGGACTTTCCTAAACTGACTTGGTTGAGCACGGCTCCGCTGTCGGCGTCGAACTCGTAGACGGTGTCGTTCTCGGTGGCCACGACGAGGACGTTGTGCGGCGCTCCGCCGACCGTGTACTGGGCCAGGTAGAGCGGCTGAGCCAACACGTTGCCGTCGACGGTAAGCGTTTGCACTTGGGTGAGGCTCGCCGACACCGTCGCCGGGGTCAAAGCGGTCTCGTTCGTATTCCAGCCGGTGCGCCAGAGATCGTTGTGGTAGAGCGCTTCATCGGTCGGCGGCCGCACCGGTTGCGGAAAACCGTTGACCGTCGCCGCCTGGACGGAGACGCTTCCGCCGGACGGCGCTTGCGGCGCGAAATGGACGGTCAGAGACTGACCGGGCGTGGCAGCGCGGTAGACCAGCGTGTAGACGCCCGCGCGAGTGCCGTTGCGCTCGCTTAGCGAAGCGTCGGTATACGTCGAACCGCCGAGCGTCGCACTCAGCGCACCTTGCGCGTGGTCGACCGTCACGTAGACGCGCAAGATCCGCTCGCTGACGTCGGCCGGAACGGTGATCGCGTACGCGCCGCCGGATTGCGCCGCAACGCGGAGTTGCGGATTTGCGGTCGTCTTGCGCGTCGCGAGGGCTCCACTGCGGAGATCGATCCAATCGAGCGTGCCTTCGCCGGCCGGATCGATCTTCGGCAGCGGTATGCCAAGCGCGCCCGCAACGCCGGGACGCCCGCCAAGATCGAGTTCTGCAGGCGCGCTAAGGGGAGCTGGGGCACTGCCCGCGGGCTGCGGAGGGCGCGTGTGACGCTCGACCGCTCCCGGCCGGTCGGTACCCAGAACGAGATGCGCGTTGCCGAGGGGTTGGAGCTGCGCCGCCGGTTGCGCGGGTGCCGCCGCGGCGCCCGTTGCGTATCCGTAGAGGGCAAGCTGCGCTGACGGTACGAGGCGCTGGGCGGCGGCGAGATCGGCCGGTTCCGCAACGGGGAACGCGAACGCGTCGACTTGGCCGCTTAGCGACTGCAGAACGAACGCATCGACGGCGGCGGCGTTGCGGGACGAGCCCGGGAGCGGACCCGAGGCGGCGCGCACGACGGCGGCCGCGTTCGAACCGAATGCCGCCCGCACGATCGAGAACAGGCGCGCCGAACGGCGCGTGTACCACTCGAGCGCCGCACGCGACGGGTCGCCGGAGATTCCGACGTTGCGCGCGGCCATGCGCGCGTAGCCGTTGCTGGGCGTCGCCGGATTCCAAATCTCATTACCGTATTGGAAGACGGGGTGCAGCCGCGGATCGAGCGTGCGGTGAACGAGCGCGGCGAAACCGTACGCGTACGCATCGCTCGCACCGGCAGGCAGCGTAAACCAGGGCGACGCCCCGGTTAAGTTCGCGAGCAAGATCATATATTCGGGCGCGACGCCGTTCGGCGCGAGCTGAGTTACGCGTGCGACGCGCGGCCGCTGAATCCAAAAGATCGAGTCGACGAACGTGTCCGCGTTCATCCACTGCGCGAAGCGCAGGACGCTGCGACCCTGCAGCGACCGGACGAAGGCTGGAACGAACGGCTGCGTGGCGTACGTCGCCTCGAAGCCGGGCAAGACGAGGTGGACGTTCCGCACCGGATTGGCGGCGTCCATCGCACTCAAATGCAGCACGAGGCCGCTTCCCGCGTTGGGGCCGACCCGTACCGTCGCGCGGCCCGGTGAGCTCGCAACGATGGTCCCGCCGGCGACGTCGAAGCGGCCCGCACCGTCGTAGAGCAAGGTGTAGTCGCCGGCCGGATACGCCTCGCTCGTGTAGACGACGCGCTGGGCGGACTGGCCCGGACGGAGCGCGCGAAGGTCGCCGTTCGAGTCGAGACTCAACGCATCGGGCGTCGTGCTTTGCCAGCCCGTAGCTTGCTGCAGCACATCGGCGAAAACGATTCCCGCCGGAGCGCCGGGACCGAAGTCGGGTACGTCGTAGACGACCGCGCCGCGGGTGGCGGCGCCGGCGCTGAGCGACAAACTCGAGAGCGCACATGTCAGCGCAAGCGCCAACGAAACCAGGAACTGACGCATCCGAACCGGTCCTTTTGGTGAGGGCTGAATTTCAGAAGCAAGGTTCGCCCGCCGAGCGAGCATTTCCATGCGGAGCCCGCACCCGGCACGCAAAAGTGTGCGCCCCGAACCGGTCGTCCGAGCGAAAAGAGGGCCGCCCACTGGCGGCCCTCTCCCGATCCGTAAGCTCCGCGGCTAGGGCATGTGCGCGGGCGGTCCGGTCGGAACCGGTTTGGCCATCGAGTTCATTCCGCCCATGCCGGCGTTCTTCGCGGGCACGCCGCCCATCTTCACCGCCGCCGAATGACACATGGGCTTGAGGTTCGGGTTGGCGGCCATCATCGATTTGGCCATCGCCATGTTCTTCTGGCGCTGCTCCTCCGACGTCGCCGCGGGATATACCGTATAGGTGTGCGCCTTCGTGTCGTACATGACGGGCTTGTCGTTGGCCGAACATTTCGGAGCCGATTGCGCGGTCGCGACGCCGCCCTGCAACAAGACGACTGCCGCGAATGCAAATCCAGTCAGGAGCTTTTTCATAGAACTCTCCACTTTGGAAAAATTGCGAAGCGGGCCGCCTTCGATGGAACGGGCGCCCTAGACGACAGGTACCCTGTCCGGGGCGTTAATCCTACAGACCGAAGGAGGCGGGCGGCCTGCCTAGAGCATTTTCTCGAGCGCGATGACGTCGACGAAGGCGCCGTCGAGCCGGCCGTGGTTCGCGAACGTGCCGACGAGGCGATAACCGGTCTTTCCGTAGAGGGCCCGGCCCGCCTGATTCGAGGCGAGCGCGGTAATGACGAGTTTATAGAACTCGGCCGCTTTCGCGACGCGTTCGATCCGCTCGAGAAGCAGCGTGCCGATGCCCGTTCCGCGCGCGTGACGCGCGACGTAAATCGAGAGGTCGGCGACGCCACGGTAGGCGTTGCGCGGAGAATATCGATTGAGGGAGGTCCAGCCGACGATCTTCCCGTCGCGTTCGGCGACCAGTACCGAATAGCGGCCGCCGTGGTCGTTCCACCATTGCTCGAGGTCGGCCCCGCTCTTGAGGCTCTCGTCGAGCGTCGCGACGCGATCGGCGATGCCCTCATTGTAGATCTGGCGGATCGCGTCGATGTCCGCCGGCATCGCTTCCCGGACCGAAACGAGCGCTACCATGCGCGCAAAGAACCGGGTGCGGCCGCACCGTCGCAGCCGCACCCGGTCCGTTGCTTACTTACTCGGGGCGCTCCGGCAGTAACCGGCGACTTTCGTTCCGTTTTGCTTGGTGTAACCGTTCACGTAGGTCTTACCGGGCGGACAGGTTGTCGTACCGGCCGCGGCTTTCGTCGTCGACGTCGTCGCTTTGCTCATCGAGCCGGCTGAGGTTGCCATAGCGCCGGGAGCGGCCTTCGCCGTTGCCATTGCGTTGGGCGCGGCGGCCTTCGCCGTAGCCGCCGCAGCGGGAGCCATCTTCGATGCGGCGGTCGCCGCAGCCGCAGGCTTCGCACCATGAGCGGAGCAGTAGCCCGAGACTTTGGTGCCGTCGGCCTTGGTGTAGCCCTTCGTATAGGTCTGGCCGGCGGGACACGTCGTCGCCGCCGTCGCGCTGAGGCTCGGAGCCACCGATAGCGCGAACGCGATCGCTAAAAGCGATCCCATAAAACGATTCATAAAGACGTTCCTTTGCTCAGTAAAATGACGCCGCGACGCACGGTAAGCCCGGCGTCACGGTCTCTGCCACGAATGCGCCCAGGGCGGCCGAATTTCCTAGGCCAGGGTCGCTCCCTTAGAGCACCGCCAGGCGCATGTCCGCCAGCAAGCTCGCGACGTGCGCGTTGAAGCGGGCGGCGGCGGCACCGTCGATGACCCGGTGATCGTAAGAGAGCGACAGCGGCAGCAGCAGGCGCGGCTCGAACTTTCGGCCGTTCCAGACCGGGCGCATCGCCGCACGGCTCGCTCCCATGATGGCGACTTCCGGCGCGTTGATGATCGGCGAGAACGACGTTCCGCCGATGCCGCCGAGGCTGGAAATCGTGAACGTGCCGCCGGACATGTCGGATGCGCCGAGTTTTCCATCGCGCGCCTTCGCAGCGAGCGCGCGGGTCTCGGCCGCGATCGCGAGCACGCCCTTGAGATCGGCACCCTTAATTACCGGCACGACGAGACCGCCCGGCGTGTCGGCGGCGAATCCGATGTTGTAGTACTTCTTGAGGATCAAATGGTCGCCATCGAGCGACGAATTGAAGTCGGGAAACTGTACGAGCGCCGCGACGCAGGCCTTGACGAGGAAGGCGAGGATCGTCACCTTCGCTTCGGGTTTTTCCGCATTCAGCTTTTGACGGAGCGCTTCCAGCTCGGTAATGTCCGCTTCGTCGTTGTTGGTGACGTGCGGGATCGTGATCCAGTTCCGCTGCAGATTCGGTCCCGAGAGCTTTTGGATCCGCGTGAGCGGCTTGTTTTCGATCGGACCGAATTGCGCGAAATCGAGCTTCGGCCAAGGCGGCAAAGCGAACGGCATCGAGCCGCCGGCCGGCGGTGCGGCGAGCGCAGCTTTTACGAAACTCTGCACGTCTTCGCGGGTGATGCGCCCGCTCGGTCCCGAACCGCGCACCGAGCCAAGCGCGACGCCGAGTTCGCGCGCGAAGCGCCGGATCGACGGGCTCGCGTGCACGGGTCCGCTGGCGGCCGGCGGCGATGCGCTCGATGGCGGTGGCGCTACGGCCCGGGCCGAGGGAGTTGCAGCCGGAACCAACCGCGCCGCGGGAGCCGACGGCGCCGCAGCCGGCACCGCCGGAGCAGCCGGCGCCCCGTTCACGGCAATGGTGGCAATGAGCGCGCCTTGCGAGACTTTGTCGCCGGCTTTCAGCGCGACCGAAGCGATACGGCCGGCTTCCGTCGAGGGAATCTCCATCGAGGCTTTTTCCGATTCGAGAACGACCAGCGGCGCCTCGCGCTCGACGGCGTCTCCCGGCTTGACGACGACGTCGATCACCGGCACGTCTTTGAAGTCGCCGATGTCGGGAACGCGCAGCTCGACGAGACGTTCGCCCGCAGGCTGCGCCGCCGGCGCGACCGCGCTCGGAGCAGGCGCGGGTGCGGCCGGAGCGGGCGCAGCGCTCGCCGGCGCAGGACTCGCCGCCGGATCCGGCGCCGCCTCCGCGTCGCCGCTGAGCGTGAGGACGGCGCTGCCTTCGGAGACTTTGTCGCCAACTTTGATGGCGACGGCTTCGACGACGCCGTTGGCAGGCGAGGGCACGTCCATTGCCGCTTTGTCGGACTCGAGCGTGACGAGCGGATCGTCGACCTTGACCGTATCGCCGGGCTTGACCAGCACGTCGATGACGGCGATGTCCTGGAAGTCACCGATGTTCGGAATGCGGACTTCGATCGCGGAGCTCACGACGCGTTAGACCGTCACGGGGTTCGGTTTTTCCGGATCGATCGCGTACTTCGCGAGCGCCTCCGAAACGCGCGAAGCCGGTACGAGGCCGTCATCGGCCAGCGCTTTGAGCGCCGCGAGCGCGACGTAGTGCCGGTCGACTTCAAAAAAGGTGCGCAGCTTGCGGCGGTAGTCGCTGCGCCCGTACCCGTCCGTACCGAGCACGCGGTAGCGCCGCTCGACGTAGGGGCGAATCTGGTCGGCGAAGGCCTTCATATAATCGGTCGACGCGATGACCGGCCCCGCGGGGCGTTCGGCGAGGCTTGTCTCGACGAACGAGCGGCGCGGCGGCGCTTCGGGATGCAGCATGTTGTAACGCGCCGCCGCGAGGCCGTCGCGCCGCAGCTCGTTGAAGCTCGTGACGCTCCAAACGTCGGACTGCACGTCGAAGTCGGAAGCGAGCAGGTCGGCGCCGGCGAGCACTTCGCGCAGGATCGCGCCCGAACCGAGCAGCTGCACGCGCGGCTTGCTGCCCGGTGCGCCGCCGTCGCGCAGCAAGTACATGCCGCGGACGATTCCGTCGCGTACGCCCTCGGGCATGGCCGGATGTTCGTAGTTCTCGTTGAGGACGGTGATGTAGTAGTACACGTCCTCTTGCTCGGCGATCATGCGGCGCAAGCCGTCTTGCACGATGACGGCGACCTCGTAGGCGTAGGTCGGGTCGTACGAAACGCAGTTCGGCACGAACGAAGCGTGCAATTGGCTCTGACCGTCCTCGTGCTGCAGGCCCTCGCCGTTGAGCGTAGTGCGCCCGGAGGTGCCCCCGATGAGAAAGCCGCGGCTGCGCATATCGCCGGCAGCCCACGCCAGATCGCCGATGCGCTGGAAGCCGAACATCGAGTAGAAGATGTAGAACGGGATCATCGGTTCGTTGCTGGTCGAGTACGACGTTGCCGCCGCGATCCACGAGCAGAGCGCGCCTGCTTCGTTGATGCCTTCCTGGAGCAGCTGGCCGTTCTTCGCTTCGCGGTAGTACATCAGCTGCGCCGCGTCTTGCGGTTTGTAGAGCTGACCGAGGGGCGAGTAGATGGCGATCTGGCGGAACAGTCCCTCCATGCCGAACGTCCGCGTCTCGTCGGCGACGATCGGAACGACACGCGTCCCGAGGGTCTTGTCGCGCAGCAGCGTGCCGAGGACGCGCACGAAGGCCATCGTGGTCGAGATCTCGCGCCCGCTTCCGGTCGCCTTGAGCTGAGCCTCGAACGCTTCCAGCGGCGGAACGGCTAGCGAGAGCGACGAGCGCCGGCGCCGTTGCGGAACCTCCCCCAGAACCTTTTGGCGCTCGTGCAAGTAGGCCAGCTCCGGACTGTCCTCCGAAGGCCGATAGAACGGGACTTTGCCGATGTCGGCGTCCGACACCGGGATCGAGAAGCGGTCCCGAAATTGCCGCATCGCGGCGAGATCGAGGTGCTTTTGCTGGTGCGCGATGTTTTGGGCCTCGCCGGACGAGCCCATTCCGTAGCCTTTGATCGTCTTCGCGAGCACGACGGTCGGCTGTCCGGCGTGATCGACCGCGGCCTTGAAAGCGGCATACACTTTGCGCGGATCGTGACCGCCGCGCTGCAGTGCCCAAATCCGTTCGTCGGTCCAGTTCGCAACGAGGGCCGCCGTCTCGGGGTAGCGTCCGAAGAAGTGCTCGCGCACGTACGCTCCGTCGTTCGCCTTGAACGTTTGGTAGTCACCGTCGACGCACTCGTTCATCAGTTGAACTAAACGCCCCGACGTATCGGCGGCGAGCAACGGATCCCAATTGCTGCCCCAGATCACCTTGATCACGTTCCAGCCCGAGCCGCGAAACTCGCGTTCGAGTTCCTGAATGATCTTGCCGTTGCCGCGCACGGGCCCGTCGAGCCGCTGCAAGTTGCAGTTCACCACGAAGATCAGGTTGTCGAGACCTTCGCGTGCCGCGACGGAAATCGCGCCGAGCGATTCGGGTTCGTCGACTTCGCCGTCGCCGATGAAACACCAAACCTTGCGGCCGGTCGTATCGGCGATCCCGCGATCGTGCAGATATTTGAGAAAACGTGCCTGGTAGATCGCTTGGATCGGGCCTAGACCCATCGAGACCGTCGCGAACTGCCAGAAGTCCGGCATCAGCCACGAGTGCGGATACGACGACAGGCCCTTCCCGTCAACCTCCTGGCGGAAATTCGCGAGTTGCTCTTCGCTGATGCGACCCTCAAGGAACGCGCGCGCGTAGACGCCCGGCGCCGAGTGACCTTGGAAGAAGACGAGGTCGCCGCCGAACGTGTCGCTCGGGGCGCGGAAAAAATAGTTGAATCCGACGTCGTACAGCGTCGCCGAGGAGGCAAAGCTAGCAACGTGACCGCCCAATTCCGACGACGTCTCGTTGGCCTTCACGACCATCGCCATCGCATTCCAGCGGATGTAATGCCGGATGCGCGTTTCCAGCTCTTCGTTGCCGGGCATCTGCGGCTGTTGCGAAGGCGGAATCGTGTTGACGTACGGCGTCTGAACGCCGAGCTCGACGTGGGCCCCTCCGGTTTGCGCGCGCTCGACGATCCGTTCGACGAGCTCCTGCGCGCGGCGTGGGCCTTCGTGCACGAGCACGCCGTCGAGCGCCTCAAGCCAATCTTGCGTTTCTTGCGGATCGGGATCGACCATGCGCGTCGTCATGCTCTCCACTTCATCCGTCCCCGCCGGGTTCCCCACGCCCGGATGGGTCCACTCCGTTCGTTGGAGCGGTCCAAAAGGCGCGCGCGTGGAATGCTCGCCGGCGTATGAGAGCCAGCTTCGCTCGGCCGTTCGCCGTCGCCGCGCTGTTGTTCGCCGCGAGCCCCGCGTCGGCCGACAAGAACTTGACCTGGGTCGGAACGGTGACCGCGGCGACTGCCAAGCAAGTCAACGTCTTGGCGAATCGGCAGGATCAAATCTTCATCATCGGCAGCGACTTCCGAGGCGTCTACGCCGGCGGCAAGCAGCACACGACGAAATATCTCAAGAAAGGTATGTACGTACGCGTCGCTTACCGCCAGGCAACGGTCTTCGGGACCAACTACGCGACCCAGATCGACGTGTTCCCCTCGCAGATCAGCATCCCGATCCAAACGCCCGCCCATCCCTAGCAGGAGCTTTACTTTGCCTCACAAAGTGAGGTGAAATGGAAGTGCGGCAGGCTATCGCCGACCTCGCCGAGGTCCGCGACCGCCTTGCGAAGATTCAGCGGTTCGACGGCTATTCGGGCTGGGCGGCGATCGCGAGCGGATTCGCGGCGCTCGCGGCCGGCGGCTTGCAGTTTGCGCTCGTCCCGCAGCCGGCGGGCGACGGGCGCAACGCGTACCTCGCGATCTGGCTCGGTTGCCTGAGTATCGCCCTCGCCATCAACTACGGCGCCATTCTCGTCTGGCGCGCCCGCAACAGCGGGGCGCAAGCGCGCGTGCAAATTCGCACGGTCGGCATGACGATTCTTCCGGCGATCGTGGCGGGCGGCGTCATCACGCTGGCGCTCGTGTCGCACGGCGTGTACGATCTGCTGCCCGGCGTGTGGTGCATCACCTACGGCTTGGGAATCTTTGCGTCGCGCGCGATGGTCCCGCGCGACGTGGCGTACGTCGCCGCCGCTTTCGGCGCGTTCGGCACGCTGCTCTTGCTCGTACCCGGGATCGGCCCGCTCGATTGGTGGGTCATGCCGGCCGCTTTCGGACTCGGTCAAATCGCGATCGGCGCCGCAGTTCGCGCCGAGGGACGCCGCGCAAGGATGACGACGCGATGAAACAAGCCGCTCCCTTCGCTTACGAAGGCCTCGAGCGAATCTTTCACGAGCGCGGACGGCTCGCCGTCTGCACCTGCCTGATCGCAAACGAAAGCGGCCTCACCTTCAAACAACTCCAGGACGCATGTGCCTTGACGGACGGTAATCTGAACCGCCACTTACATGCGCTCGCCGCGACGGGAATCGTCACGCTGGCGCGCGTCCGCGGGCCGGGGCGGCCGACGACGACCGTGCGCATCACCGATTCCGGCAAGGCGCGCTTTCTTGCCTACATCGACGAACTCGAAGGCGTGATCCGCGCCGTTCACGCCGGTGACGCCGAGCGCGACGCGGCGCTCAACATGCGGTTGGCGACGTCGTGATCGAGCGCGCACACGCCCCGGCACTGCGGTCCGGTTCCGGCGCACGGCACGTCGCAATCATCATGGACGGCAACCGCCGCTGGGCGCAGAGCCGTCAGCTCTCGCCCCTCGAGGGACATCGCGCCGGAGCCGACGCGCTCGCGGCGACCGCGCGGGCCGCGGCCCGTGCCGGAATCGAATTCCTCACGGTCTTCGCGTTCTCGGAAGAGAATTGGCGGCGCGATCCCGGCGAGGTCGCAGCCTTGATGGATCTGCTGCGCGTCTTCTCGGAGCGCGAAGCACGCTCGCTCGGCGCCGAAGACGTGCGCTTCCGCCCGATCGGCCGCATCGCCGACTTACCCGACGCGCCGCGCCGCGCGCTGCAAACGCTCGAGGCGGCGACGTCCGGTAACGCGGGCCTCACGCTCAACTTGGCCGTCAACTACGGCGCGCGCACCGAACTCTGCGATGCGGTCCGCGCGCTGGCTCGCGACGTTGCGGCGGGGAGGTTGAGCGTCGCCTCGGTCGACGGCGACGTGTTGGCCGGCTATCTTTACACGGCAGGGCTGCCCGATCCGGACCTGCTGATCCGCACCGGCGGCGAATTGCGCGTTTCGAACTTCTTGCTCTATCAGATCGCCTACACCGAGCTCTGGTCGACGCCCGTCTACTGGCCGGATTTCAACGAAAGCCTCCTGCACGAGGCGCTCCGGGCCTTCGCTTCGCGCCAGCGCCGCTTCGGCACGTAACCTTTATCGCACCGGACGCGTGCTATAATGAAGCACGTGAGTACGCGTTCCGACATACGTAACATCGCCATCATCGCCCACGTCGACCACGGGAAGACGACGCTGGTCGACGCCATGCTCAAGCAGAGCGGCGTCTTCCGCGAGGGGCAAGCCGTCGAGCACGCGCGTGATGGACTCGAACCCGCTCGAACGCGAGCGCGGCATCACGATCCTCGCGAAGAACACCGCCATCCGCCACGGCGCGTACAAATTCAACATCGTCGACACGCCCGGACACGCCGATTTCGGCGGCGAGGTCGAGCGCGTGCTTGCAGATGGTGCAGGGCGTGCTTTTGCTGGTCGACGCCGCCGAAGGCGTCATGCCGCAAACGCGCTTCGTGCTGCGCAAGGCGCTCGAACTCGATCTGCGCGCGATCGTCGTGATCAACAAGATCGATCGCAAAGACGCGCGCGCCGACGGAAGTCGTGAACGAAGTCTTCGACCTTTTCATCGAACTCGGGCGCAAGCGACGAGCAAGCCGACTTCGCCGGTCGTTTACACGAACGGCCAGGCCGGCATCGCCAAACGGCACCTCGAAGACGAGAGCGACGACCTCGAGCCGCTCTTCGAAACGATCGCGGAACGCGTCCCCGAGGCCCCGGCCGAAGAGGGCCCGTTCCAAATGCTCGTCTCGGCGATCGACCACAATCGCTACGTCGGACGCATCGGCATCGGCCGCGTCTTTCGCGGCAGTTCGCGCATCAACGCGCCGATCGCTAAAGTCTCGCGCGACGGGACGAGTCGAGACGGGCTTGCGCCTCACCAAGCTCTTGACGTTCGCCGGACTCGAGCGCATCGAAGTCGAGGAAGCCGACGCCGGCGACATCGTCTGCGTTTCGGGCATCGAAGGGCTCAACATCGGCGACACGATCGCCGACGCAGCCGCGCCCGAGGGCATCCACGCGGTCTCCGTCGACGAACCGACCGTCTCGATGTCGTTCATGGTCAACACCTCGCCTTTCGTCGGCCAAGAAGGCAAGTTTCTGACCTCGCGCCAGATTCGCGAACGGCTGATGCGCGAACTCGAATCGAACGTCGCACTGCGCGTCGCCGACACCGACAGCGCCGACACGTTCGAGGTCCGCGGACGCGGCGAACTGCATCTCTCGATCCTCATCGAGACGATGCGCCGCGAAGGCTACGAGCTAGCGGTTTCGAAGCCGCAGGTCATCTTAACCGAGCGAGACGGCAAGAAGTACGAGCCGGTCGAGTACGTCGTCATCGACGTTCAAGAAGAGTACGCCGGCGCCGTCATCGAGTCGCTCGGCAAGCGCAAGGCGATCATGTCGAACATGATCAACGTCGGCGATTCGCGCCGGCTCGAGTACACGATGCCGACCCGTGCGATCTTCGGTTTGCGCGGCGAATTGCTGACCCTGACGCGCGGCACCGCGGTCATGTCGCACACGTACTACGACCATCAGCCCTGGAGCGGCGAGATTCCCGGCCGCAACGTCGGCGCGCTCGTCGCGAGCGAAACCGGTACGGTGACCGGCTACGCGCTGATGGGCCTCGAGCAGCGCGGCCGCTTCTTCGTCGGGCCCGGAACGGAAGTCTACGAAGGCATGGTCGTCGGCCGCGCCAACGACGATCAGCGACGTCGCCATCAACGTCGTCAAAGCCAAGAAGCTCACCAACATGCGCGCCGCCGGAACCGACGAGAACGTGCGGCTGGCGCCGCCCGAAGACCTTTCTCTCGAGCGCGCGATCGAGTTCATCGAAGACGACGAACTCGTCGAAGTCACGCCGAAGTCGATTCGCATCCGCAAACGCCTGCTCAACGAAACCGAACGTTTGCGCGACCGCAAGCGCGAGAAGGTAACGGCCTAGCGGGGCGACTCGGCTTCGAAGCGCACGGTCGGCTCGCCGGCGAAGGTCAGTTCGCCGCGAGCGACGTCGTAATCGATGCGAACGGTCATGCCCTCGAGTATCTCGCCGGAGAGGATCTTGCGGGCCAGCGGCGTTTCCAATTCGCGCTGGATCGTGCGTTTCAGCGGACGCGCGCCGTAGGCGGGGTCGTACCCATCCTTGATGAGATGCCGTACCGCGGCCTCGCTGAGGTCGATCGAGATGCGGCGATCGGCCAGCCGCTTCCGCAGCCGCTCGAGCTGGATCTGGACGATCTGCTCGAGATCCGATTCGCTCAGCGCGGTGAAGACCACGATCTCGTCGACGCGATTGAGGAACTCGGGCTTGAAGTTGCGGCGCAGTTCGTCGAGCACGGTCGCGCGCATGACGGCGTAGTCGGCCCCGCCGCCCCCCGCGAAGTCGAGGATCCGGTGGCTGCCGATATTCGAGGTCATGATGATAATCGTGTTCTTGAAGTCGACGGTGCGGCCTTGACCGTCAGTTAAACGCCCATCGTCGAGGATCTGCAAAAACGCGTTGAAAACGTCGGGTGCGGCCTTCTCGATCTCGTCGAAGAGCACCACGGCGAAGGGGCGCCGGCGCACGGCTTCGGTGAGTTGACCGCCTTCGTCGTACCCGACGTAGCCGGGCGGCGCGCCGATGAGCCTAGCGACGCTGTGCTTCTCTTGATATTCCGACATGTCGATCCGAATGAGCGCGCGCTCGTCGTCGAACAGATAGCTCGCCAGCGCGCGCGCCAGTTCGGTCTTACCGACGCCGGTCGGTCCCAGGAAGATGAACGACCCGATCGGGCGATTGGGATCCGAAAGTCCCGAACGCGCGCGCACGATCGCGTCGGCCACGGCGTCGACCGCCTCGTCTTGCCCGACGACGCGTTTGTGCAGCTCGTCGGGAAGCCGCAGGAGCTTACGCATCTCGCCTTCGAGCAGCCTCGAAACGGGAATTCCCGTCCAGCGGCTTACGACGTCGGCGATATCTTCTTCGTCGACCTCTTCCTTAAGGAGGCGGGGACGGCCGTCGGCGCTCAGCTTGGCCTCTTCCTCTTTCAGTTTTCTCTCGAGCTCGGTCAACTTGCCGTAACGCAGTTCCGCCGCGCGATTGAGATCGTACTGGCGCTCGGCGCGCTCGATGTCGGTCTTCACCTGATCGATCTGGGCGCGCAGGTCGCGCAGCCCCTGGACCGCATCTTTCTCGTGTTGCCAGCGCGCTTTAATCTCGTCGGTCTGCGAGCGCAGTTCGGCGAGCTCTTTTTCGATGCGCGCGAGTCGCTGCTTCGAGCCTTCGTCGCTTTCTTTTTTGAGCGCCTCGCGCTCGATTTCGAGTTGCATGATGCGCCGCGACCCTTCGTCCAACTCGGCCGGCATCGAGTCGATCTCGGTGCGCAGCTTGGCGGCGGCCTCGTCGACGAGGTCGATGGCCTTATCCGGCAAGAAGCGGTCCGAAATGTAGCGGTTCGAGAGCGTTGCCGCCGCAACCAGCGCCGAATCTTTGATGCGCACGCCGTGGTGCAGTTCGTAGCGCTCGCGCAGGCCGCGCAGAATCGAGATCGTATCCTCGACGCTCGGCTGGTCGACGAAGACGGGTTGGAAGCGCCGTTCGAGGGCTGCGTCCTTCTCGATGTACTTGCGGTATTCGTCGAGGGTCGTCGCGCCGATCATGTGCAGCTCGCCGCGCGCTAAGAGCGGTTTGAGCAAGTTACCCGCATCCATCGAACCTTCGGTGCGGCCGGCCCCGACGACGTTGTGCAGTTCGTCGACGAAGAGGATGATGCGCCCCTCGGAGGCTTGGACGTCCTTGAGGACCGCCTTGAGGCGCTCCTCGAACTCTCCGCGATACTTTGCGCCGGCGATCAGCGCGCCCATGTCGAGCGAGACGATGCGGCGATCCTTGAGACCTTCGGGCACATCGCCGCGCACGATGCGCTGCGCGAGCCCTTCGACGATCGCCGTTTTGCCGACGCCCGGCTCGCCGATGAGCACCGGATTGTTTTTCGTGCGCCGCGACAAGACTTGAATCACGCGCCGGATTTCGTCGTCGCGTCCGATGACGGGATCGAGCTTGCCGGTCTCGGCGGCGCGCGTGAGGTCCTGGCCGTAACGCTCGAGCGACTGGTACGTTCCTTCCGGATTTTGGGTGGTGACGCGCTGGTTTCCGCGCACCTCCTTGAGCGCCGCGAGCGCCTTCTCGCGCGTCAAGCCGGCGTCGTGCAGGAGCTTTGCGGCGCCTCCGCCCTCGTCTAAGAGCGCGAGCAACAGGTGCTCGACCGAGACGTAGTCGTCGTTCAGCTTGGCGGCTTCGTCGCCGGCCTTGATCAGCACGCGGTTCGCGCGGCCCGACAGGGTCGCTTGCTGCTCGGCGGCGTTTGCGCCCGTCATGCGCGGCAACGCCGCGATGGCCGCATCGACGCGCGAACCGAAGGAACGCGGATCGATTCCGGCTTTCTCGAGCAGAGCCGGGACGATGCCCTGGTCCTGCGCCAACAGCGCGGCGAGGACATGTTCGGGCTCCACGCTGGAATTTCGTTCGCGGAGAGCCCGTTCGTAAGCGGCGTTGAGCGCTTCCCGGACGCGCTCGGTCATCTTCTCGACGTTCATATTATGCCACCGTACAACAGCGCGGCAGGCCTATTTCGTTGCGCCGGGCGGGTCCCCCGGGCGACCGGCCGAGCGGGCGCGAAATCCCGGGCGATGAGCCTCGCCGAGCGCCAAGTGCCGAGCCACCCGCCCGCCGTCCGCGAGGGGGCCTTCCACGCCTACTTCGTGTACGACGTGGCGGACACGATCGCGCTGGAACGGCTGGTGAGCGTCGCCGGGGAAGGGGTCGCCGCAGCGCCGCTCCAGCTTCGGCGCGAGGCCTCGTCCGGCTTCATCGAGTTTCCGCGGCCGCCCATCGTCGCGCGCCTGCCGGCCGGCTCGAGCGAGATCGCCGTGCGGGCCAAGGTCTACGACTACGGCGTCGTCTCGATCCGGCTCAGCCTCAACTTTTCTGGATCCTGGGCCGGCTTCGCCGCTTTCACCCGGCGGCTGCGCAACGACCACGAGCTGGAGCAGCTAGCCCGGGCCAGTTTGACCCGCACGCTGAGCGAGATCGCCGACGCGCTCGACGAACCGCACCAGGCGCTGGTCGAGGACTACTTCATCTTCGAAGTCGAGTCGTTCGTCGCACCCGTCGTCGCGTCCGAACTGCTCGAGGTCTACGCGTCCTCGCTCGCGAGCTTGGTACTGTGCGAAGAGCGCCCGCTCATGGAGCTCGAGCAGCAGGAAGCGCTGAGGGCGCACTTCTCCTACTTCAACGACGACCTCGCCGTGGTCCAGTGGGACACGGCTTTCGTCTACGACCGGCGCGAAAGTGCGGCCGCCACGTTTGACATCTTGGAATTCGCGAACACGCAACTGGTGGAGCTGCGCACCTACGACAAACGCCTCGACGACGAGCTCGATACGATCTACAAGCTCGACCATAGCCGCGGGGCGCGCTTCTTCGGCCGCAAGCAAGCTCAGGGCTCGGCAGATCGCCTGCGTTATCTGATCGTCGACATCCTCGAACTGACCGATCGGGCCAACAACGCGCTGAAAATCATCGGCGACGCGTACTACGCGCGGCTGTACCGCGGCGCCGCGGGACGGCTCGGCTTGCGCGACTGGCAGCAGCAGATCGACTCGAAGCTGCAGAGCATCAACGAGATGTACCGTTTCTTTACCGATCAAGCCCAAGCCGCACGCAGCGAGTTCCTCGAAGCGGTGGTCATCGCCCTGATCGGGGTCGAAATCGTCGTCGGCGTCCTCTCGCTCCACCACTAAGATTCCGGCCGCGGCGCTAGACCTGCTCGCGGAGCGCCACTTTACGCAGCACGCGCGCGTCGCCGCTGCGCAGCGTGACGCCCGCGGCGTCGAACCATTCCAGCAGCGGGACGGCGTACTTGCGCGAGGTGCCGATGAGGTCGCGAAACTCGGCAGGCGCGAGCGCACCCTCGCGCCGCAGCCGCTCTTCCAAGCGTAAGCGAATCGCCGCGATCTGCTCCCCGCGATAGACGTCCGAGCCGACCTTGACGAGCGCTCCGCTCGCGTAGAGCGTCTCGAGGCTCTGCGCGAGTCCGGGAATCTTCGAGGGCTTGAGCTTCGCCTCGAGTTCGCCGGCTGCAATCGGTGTAAACGGCTGCGCGGGGTCGCGCCCAAAGGCGCTTTCGAAAAACTCGCGTTGCTCGCGCGTGACGGCCGGGACGAAATCCGGCGTCGCAAAGTAGCCCGCGCGATGCGCCAAGCGCCCGTCTTCGGCGAGCGCGTTCAAGACGCGAAGCAGGCCGCTTTCGGACACGGCGAGCGCGCGCGACAAGCCGAGCGCCGTCAGACCGATGCGCCACGGAGCCTCGGCTTGGCTCGCTTCGAGGCGCTCGCGGACGCGCCGGTAGAGCGCGTCGACGTGCTCGCTTGCGGCGTACGCCGACGGCCGGGAAAGCCGCACCGCGAAGCCTTCCGCGCGCAAGCGCTCGAGCAGCTCGGCGGCGCGCTCGACCCGAACGTTGGCCACCGCGCCGGCGCGCTCGGGCGAAGTGCCGTCGTACCCCGCGTCGTGCAGCGCTTTGCCGATCGCGATCGCATCCGTGTCGAGGTCGGCCGGCGGTGCCTCGTTCGCGACGGCGCCGAACCTGCCGCCGCCGAGCAAATCCTTGGGTGAAAGGCGGCGGACGACGAAAGCTTCGCCGGGGATCGCAACCGTCGGCGTCCGCAAGTGCAGGCGCGCGGCGACGCGCTCCGCGCGCGCCGGGATCGTCTCAAAAACAAGCGTCCCCAAGATTTCCGCGGCGCCGGCGTAGACGCGCACGGGCGTGCGCCGGCGCAGCATCCCGAGCGCTTCCGGCCGCGGGGCGAAGGTCACCTCGAAACTTGCGGCGTCCCGAAACTGGGGACTCGCCAGCACGGCACCGCGCCGGATCTCCGCCGTATCGACGCCGGCAAGATTCGCGGCGACGCGCGAGCCGCCGCCAACGCTCTGCCGCTTCTCCCCGAAAACCTGGAGGCCGCGCACGCGCACCTCGCGGCCGAGCGGCGTCACGAGCAGCCGGTCGCCGACCGCGAGCGAGCCTTGCATCAGCGTGCCGGTGACGATCGTACCGTGCCCCGGCAGCGAAAAGACGCGGTCGATCGGCAGAAACGGCGGGGCGGCAGGCGCCCGCGGCGGTAAATCGACGAGCGCCTCGTGGATGGCGGCGCGCAATGCAGCGAGTCCGCTGCCGGTGAGCGACGAGACGGCGAAGACCGGCGCGCCCTGCGCCATCGTGCCGCGCGTCGTCTCGCGTACCAGCTCGGCGGCGAAGTCGAGATCGTCGGCGCCGACGGTGTCGGCTTTACTCAAGACGACGATCGTGCGCCGTACGTTCAAATATTCGAGGATCGCCAGATGCTCGAGCGTTTGCGGCCGCGGGCCGTCGTTCGCGGCCACGACGAGCAGCAAGAGTTCCATCCCCGCCGCGCCGGCCAGCATATTGTGCAAGAAGCGCTCGTGACCGGGCACGTCGACGATTCCCGCTTCGACGCCGTCCTCGAAGCGCAAGCGCGCAAAACCGAGGTCGAGCGTCATGCCCCGCAAGCGCTCTTCGAGCCAACGGTCGGGATCGGTTCCGGTCAAAGCGGTAACGAGCGAGGATTTGCCGTGATCGACGTGGCCGGCCGTTCCGATGACGTGCACGGCCTTCAGCCCGTCAGCATGCGGACGATCTCGCCGTCGCGTTCCGGCGGGAGCGCTCGTAGATCGAACAGCAGCGCGCCGCCGGCGACGCGTCCGGCGAGCGCGGGGCGCAAAGCGCGCAGCGCCCGCGCGCGCTGCTCGGGATCGCCGGGCGCATCGAGGCGCACGCCGAGCGACGCGATCGGCGCGAGCGGCAGCGCCCCGCCGCCTGCAAAGGCGTCCGTCTCGACGACGCTGGCGGCGACCCCGCGCTCGGCGAGTGCGCCGCAGATCCGCTCGGCGCGTGCGCGCAGTTCGTCGAGCGAGAGCCCCAGCATCGCGTAGAAGGGAATCTCGCGCAGCCGCCCCGGTTCGAGGTGGAGACGCAACGTCGCCGCGAGCGCCGCCAGCGTCGACTTGTCGACGCGTAAGGCGCGCAGCAGAGGATTGGCGCGCAGCCGCGCGACCAGCGCCGCCCGGCCCACGATGATGCCGGCTTGCGGACCGCCCAGCAGCTTATCGCCCGAAAATGCGACGAGGTCGAGACCGTCGCCGACCGCTTCGCGAACGGTGCGCTCGTGAGGCAGCCCGTACGGCACGAGATCGACGAGCGCGCCGCTCCCCAGATCCTCGACCAGCGGAACGCCGGCGCGCCGCGCCAGCGCCGCCAGCTCGCGCGGTTCGACGTCGGCGACGAAGCCCTGCATTGCGAAGTTCGAGGCGTGCGTGCGCAGCAGCAGCGCAGTCGGCGCGCCCAGCGCGCCCTCGAAGTCGCGCAAATACACCTTGTTCGTCGTGCCCACTTCGACCAGGCGTGCGCCGCTGCGCGCGAGGACGTCGGGCAAACGAAACCCGCCGCCGATTTCGACCAACTGATTGCGCGCGACCACGACCTCGCGTCCGCGCGCGAACGTGTCGAGGATAAGCAGGATCGCCGCGGCGCAATTATTGACGACCAGACCGTCCTCCGCGCCGCTCGCCTCGCGCAGGAGTGCCCCGACGCGGTCGTAACGCGAGCCGCGCGCGCCGCTTTCCAGATCGAACTCGAGGTTCGAGTAGCCGCCTCCGATACGCGCCATCGCCTCGAGCGCGGCCGGCGCGAGCGGCGCGCGGCCCAAATTCGTGTGCAGCAGAATCCCGGTGCCGTTCAGCACCTCGACCAGACCGTTCGCCTCGGCGCGCGCGAGGCGCGCGCGAATTTCCGCGACGAGCGCCTCGAAGCCGGGCAGCGCCGAACCCTCAAGCGCGCGCGCGCGCGCTTCGCGCAAGACCCCCGAGACGGTCGATTTCACCGTCTCGGTACCGAGCAAGGCGCCGAACGCCGCGAGGCTCGGTTCGGCCAGCAGCCGGTGCACCGCGGGAACTCCGCGCAAGGCGGAGTCCGCGGTCACGACGGGATCAGGCGGCCGCGAGATGCTTGTCGAGCATCGACGTGATCGTCTTTTCGCTGACGAATCCGACGATGCGGTCGATCGCCTGACCACCCTTGAACAGGATAAGACACGGAATTCCCGACACGTGGTACTCGCCGGCCAGCGAGGGATTGCGGTCGGTGTCGAGCTTCATGAACTTGATGCGGCCGGCGTACGACGAGGCGACCTTCTCGACGACCGGGCTCAGCATCTTGCACGGGCCGCACCAGTCGGCCCAAAAGTCGACCAGCACCGGCTGATCGTTCGAGAGAACGTCCTGCGCAAACGTGGTCTGCGTGACGTCGGGAAGAGCGCTCATTTCCTATCGATACCTCCGAAAATCTTGGACCGCCGCGAGGGCCGGGCGGTTGCGGTGCTGCCGATCGCGGCTATTTGCCCGTCGCGGGAGGTTCCCCGGTAATGTCCGCGATCTGCTTGGTCTGTTCGCCCAGGTTCGTCACGGCGATCACTTCGTCGCCTTCCTCGAGGCGCTGCAGGCGGACGCCCTTGGTCGAGCGTCCGGCTTTGCGGATCTCCGAGGCCCGGATCCGGATCACCTGATTCCCCGAGGTCATCAGCAGAATCTCGTCTTCGGCCTTGACCAAGATCTGATCGACGACGTGGCCGACGTTCTTCTCGCGCGCGAACGCCTTCACGCCCTTGCCGCCGCGCGAGGTGTGCCGGTAGTCGTCGATCGCCGTCCGCTTGCCGAAGCCTTGCGAGGTGACGATCAAGACTTCGCGCCGTTCGGGCTCCTCGATGTCCATCGCCACGACTTCGTCGCCGGGCGCGAGCGTGATCGCGCGCACGCCCCGGGCGTTGCGGCCCATCGAGCGCACGTCCTTCTCGTTGAAGTGGACGGCCATGCCGTCGCGCGTGCCCAAGATGATGTCGCGCGAGCCGTCCGAGAGATCGACGGCCAGCAGCTCGTCGTTCTCGTCGAGGTCGATGGCGTTCAGGCCGCTCTTGCGAATGTTCGCGAACTCGGAAAGCGACGTTTTCTTGATGACGCCGCGGCGGGTGACCATCACGAGAAAACGGTCCTCGTCGAAGGTCGAGACCGGGAAGACCGCGGTTACCTTTTCGCCCGGCGGAAGCGTCAGCAAGTTGACCAGCGCCGTGCCCCTGGCTTGCCGCGTGCTGTCGGGAATTTCGTAGCCCCGCAGGCGATACGCGCGTCCTTTGTTGGTGAAGAACAGGACGTGCTGGTGCGTCGAGGCCATGAAGAAGTTCTGCACGACGTCTTCGCGCTTGAGGTTCGAGATGCCGGTGACGCCGCGGCCGCCGCGATTTTGCGCGCGGAAGGTGTCGACCGATACCCGTTTGATGTAGCCGCCGACCGTCGAGGTGACGACGACGTCGCTGTCCGCGATCATGTCTTCCATCGCGAACTCGTCCTCGAGCGGCACGATCTGGGTGCGGCGGGGATCGCCGAACCGCTTCTTGAGGTCTTCCGACTCGCTGCGCACGATCGCCGCGATGCGGCGCGGGCTCGCCAAGATATCCTCGAGCTCGGCGATCGTCTTGAGCAGCTCGCGATACTCGTCCTCGATCTTGGCCCGTTCCAGGCCGACGAGGGTGCGCAAACGCATGTCGAGGATCGCGTTCGCCTGCAGCACCGACAGCGTGAAGCGGGTCACGAGGCGTTCGCGCGCGATCTCGGTGCTGTCGCTGTTGCGAATGATCGCGATGACTTCCTCGATGTTGTCGAGCGCGATCCGGAAGCCTTCGAGGATATGGGCGCGCTCGCGCGCCTTGGTGAGGTCGTATTCGGTGCGTCTGCGAATGACGGTCTTGCGGTGGCCGATAAAATGTTCGAGCATCTGGCGCAGCGAGAGGACTTGCGGTTCGAGCGCGCTAGGCATTCCCGGAATCGTCGGCGGCACGGGCAAGAGCGCCAGCATGTTGAAGCCGAAGCTCGACTGCAGCGGCGTGTGCTTGTAGAGCAGGTTGAGAACGACGCCTGGCGTGGCGGAACGCGCCAGTTCGACGACGATGCGCGTGCCTTTGCGATCCGACTCGTTCTGCAGGCTCGAGATGCCGACGATCGATTTCTGTTCGTGCGCCTCGGCGATCGCCTCGACGATGCGCGCCGTCGTCACCTGAAACGGCACCTCGGTAATGATGATGCGATGGCGGCCGCGTTCTTCGACGATTTCGGCCTTGCCGCGCATCACGATCGACCCCCGGCCGGTCCGATACGCCTGACGGATCGCCTCTTTGCCCATGAGCGAGCCGCCCGTCGGAAAGTCGGGACCTTGCACGATGTCGGCTAAAGCCCGGTCGAGTTCCTCGGGCGCGTCGTCGTCGTGGTCGACGAGATATGCGATCGCGTCGCTGATCTCGCCGATGTTGTGCGGGGGGATGTTCGTCGCCATGCCGACCGCGATGCCGCTCGACCCGTTGACGAGGAGCTGCGGGAGGCGCGAAGGCAGCACCGTCGGCTCGGTGCCCTGACTGTCGAAATTGGGGATGAAATCGACCGTCTCTTTGTCGATGTCGGCGAGCATTTCCATCGCGATACGCGCCAAGCGCGCCTCGGTGTAGCGATAGGCGGCGGGCCGGTCGCCGTCGATCGAGCCGAAGTTCCCGTGCGGGTCGATCAGCGGGTAGCGCAGCGTGAAGTCTTGCGCCATGCGCACCAGCGCGTCGTAGACCGAACTATCGCCGTGAGGGTGGTAGTTCTTGAGGACTTCGCCGATGACGCCGGCGCACTTGCGGTGCTGTTTGTCCGGGGTGAGGTTCATCTCGCGCATCGCATACAGGATGCGGCGCTGCACGGGTTTCAATCCGTCGCGGACGTCGGGCAGCGCTCTCGACGCGATGACCGACATCGCGTAGGAGAGATACGATTCCCGCATCTCGTCTTCGACGTTTATCTGAGAGGTACGATCTCTATCCAATACCGATTTTCACGCGCGGGCTAAGCGGCGCGAGCCGACGAAAGTGATGAGCGATGGATCTTAATGCGGTTGAGCGTGGCGCGGTCGGAACAGCCAGCCGACCAGGACCCCGACGATCGCTCCGACGATCGCTCCGACCAGTGCCACCGTGGGGATACCGGCGCCCCAATTTCCCCCATGCTGGCCAAACGTGATCATCCGTTGGAAGAAAAGAAAGGCTTCGACGAGCGCGGCGATCACGGCCGAAACCACGCCGGATATAACGCCGATCAGGACGCCGCTTACTCGAACCATCTCTACGGGCTTCGCGCTAGCGAGCGAGGTTTCTTCTCCCTGATGCGGCGCCGCGTACGCGCCGCCGGACTCGACGCCTTCGAACGCGTGGCGGCGGAATTCGCTCGAACGCTCGCTCCGGGGAGCGTCGTCGCGCTGGCCGGGCAACTCGGTTCGGGCAAGACGACCTTCGTACGCGCCGTCGTGCGCGCGTTGCACGGCAACGACGACGCCGTCGCCAGTCCGACTTTCGTCTTTCGGCATCGCTACGCGGGCCGGCCGCCGATCGAGCACCTGGATCTGTATCGCATCGACGACCCGGCCGAGGCCGCCGAACTCGGCTTGGAGGACAGCTTCGACGCCGGCTCGATCGTGTTGATCGAGTGGCCCGAGCGTTTGCCCGGCCTTCTTCCGCCGCACGCGTGGCGCGTCGCCATCGAAGGTTCGGGCGACGGCGCGCGGCAGCTCACGATCGAGCGGCCCTGATGGGTCTCCTGCTCGCGCTCGACGGCGCGCTCGGACCCTTTTCCGCGGCCCTCATCGCGCGCGACGGAAGCCTTCCGGCACGAACCGCGGCGACCGCCGGCGGGGACGCGCTCGAACGCGGTCTGCAACTCGTCGGTGACGTCCTCGGCGACACCCCGCTCGCCGGCCTCGAAGCGCTCGCGGTCGGAACCGGACCCGGTTCGTTCACCGGCTTGCGGATCGCGCTCAGCTACGCGAAGAGTCTCGCGTTCGCCGCCGGGATTCCGTTGATCGGCGTCTCCTCGTACGATGCCCTCGAGCCGGAAGCGATGCCGCTGCCGAGCGCGACGTTCGTCCACGCCCGAGCCGGCCTGGCTTGCATGCGGCTGCGCACCGAAAGAGGGAATACCAGCCTATGTGCGCCTTACGCCGAACTGGCCGGCACCGTTGCCGCGGAAATCGGGCCGGGAAATGAACTGCGCGCCTGCGGAGCGCTGGAGGGCGTGACTTCACAGCTTGGCGAACGCGGCATCATCGTGCGTCCCTGTCCTCCGGCCGAGCAGCCTCCCGCGCTCGCGATCGCGCTTCGCGCCCTCCGGCGAGCGCCGGCCGAAAACCCGCACGCCGTACTGGCGGACTACGGCGAGCGCACGAGTTACGCCGAGCGTAGCCCGAAACCGAGGCCCGCGCGGCGCGCATGAGGGCCGATCTCGATCCGCGCTTCGCCGCGAATGGCCCGCTCGCGATCGTTCCGATGCAAGCCGCCGACGTTCGCGCGGTCATGCGCATCGAATCGCTCTCGTTCACCACCTCCTGGCCCCCGAGCGCGTTTCACAGCGAGCTCAACGATAACAAGCTGGCACACTACTTCGTGGGACGCGCCGGCGATCCGCAGATGGGACCGATCGTCGCCTACGGCGGCATTTGGGTGATCCTGGAAGACTCGCACGTGACGACGATCGCCGTTCATCCCGATTGGCGCGGCAAGAAATACGGCGAGCAGCTGCTCGTGCGTCTCTTGCGCGAAGCGATCGAACGCGGCGCGTCGTGGATTACGCTCGAGGCGCGCGAGTCCAACCTCGTCGCCCAAAACCTCTACCGGAAGTACGGGTTCGTCACGGTCTCGACGCGCCGCGCCTACTACAGCGACAACGGCGAAAACGCGGTCGTGATGTGGGCCGGAAACCTGCGCGGCGAACTCTATCGCAATCGTCTCGCCGCACTCGAGAGCCGGCTCGCGCAAACCCTGGCGATTCCGGGCGCTTGAATTTCACGGCGCTCGCGAAGGCAGTCCGCGCGCACTTGGCCCTCGATCATCGGTACGAGCACGTGCTTCGCGTCGCTCGCCTGGCCGAGCGCCTCGCAAGCGCGCACGGCGTTGCGCCGGAGCGCGCGCGCTTGGCCGGAATGCTCCACGACCTCGCGCGCCTCTATCCGGCCGAGCGCCTGCTGCGGGAGTGCGCGGCGCGCGGTCTCGCGGTCGACGCCTTCGAGCGGCGCAACCCGATCGTGCTGCACGCGCGGCTCGGCGCCGAGCTTGCGCGCGAGCGCTTCGGCGTGAATGATGAAGGCGTGCTCTCCGCGATTCGCAAGCACACCGTCGCGGCCGCGGAGATGTCACCGCTCGATGAGGTCGTGTACCTCGCCGACGGCCTCGAGCCGGGCCGGCCTTTCGCCGAGCGCGGCGCACTCGAGCGTTCCGCCTTCGAGGACCTGTCCGCTGCGATGTTGGCGACGCTCGAAACGAGCGGCGCCTATCTCGCGGAACGCGGGCTCGAAATCGCGCCGCAAACCCTTGCCGCACTCGACCGTTACCGGAAGCTCGCGGTAACGAAAGGAGCAACGACCTGCCTGACCTGATCGATATCGTCCAAGCGGCCGCGCTCGACAAGAAAGCCGAAGACGTCGTCGTCTTGCCCTTGGAAGGGCGCACCATCGTCGCCGACGCGTTCTTGCTCGCGACCGGACGATCGAAAATACAAACGCGCTCGATCGCCGACTCGATCGCCGAAGCCGTCAAGGACGCCGGGTTCCGCGTCGCGCGAATCGAAGGTTACGCCGACGGCGGCTGGATCCTCATCGACTTGGGCACGGTCGTCGCCCACGTTTTCACCCCCGAATCGCGAGCGTTTTACAATCTCGAGCGGCTGTGGGGTGCACCGGAATCGCGCCGAGCGCAAGGTTCGTGAAAACCCGGCCTCGCTCGCGGCGCTCGCGCCGCACCTTCGAACTCGTGAAGAAGGCCGGAATCTGGATCTTTCTGGCGTGTTTCGTCGCCAGCATCGTCGGGGTCGCCTTGGTGGCCGTCAGCCGCTAGCGGGCGAACGCCGGAAACAATCCCTTCCCCGCCGGGTAACAAAGGACGTGCGCTCTATGAATATTTTGTCGAAAATCTCCGGCGCGGTCGCCGCGCTGGCGCTCGCTTTCGGGGCGCTCGGCGCCCCGGCGCTCGCGCGCGACTCGTACGTCATCGACGGCGCCGGGATGTTCAGCTCCGCGACGGTGTCGGCGTTGAACGAAAAGATCTCGGACTTCAACCGGTCGACCGGCAAGGAAGTCGTCGTCATCACGGTCCCAAGTCTCAACGGCACGCCGCTCAACGATGCGACGGAGCACGCTTTTGCCGAGAAGCAAGTCAACGGCGTTCTCATCTTCATCGCGAAAGCGGAGAAGAAGTTCAACGTCGTGGGCGATCGCGCGTCGCGTGCGTTCTTTCCACCGGGGACCTTCCAGACGATTCACGACGCGATGCGCGCCTCGTTTCAAACCGGCGATTTCGACCAGGGCATCACGACCGGCGTCAACCTCGTGCTCGCGCAATACCGCAGCCATCAAAACGGCCTCGGAACGAGCGCCGGCGCGCAGCAGCGCGTCCCGGCTCCGGCCACTAGCAGTCAATCTTTCGGAGGCTTTATGTCGCTCATCTGGCTCGGGTTCATCCTGCTCGCAGGCTTCTTGATCATTCGCGCGATCTTCCGCGCCATGTTCGGGCGGCGCACGCCACCCGGCTACGGTCCGGGACCCGGCTACGGCCAGCCGCCGATGGTGGGCGGGCCCGGCTACGGCCCCGGTTACGGCGGTGGCATGGGCGGCGGTGGCGGCAGCTTCTTCAGCGGTCTGCTAGGCGGACTCGGCGGGGCCTTCCTCGGTAACGAGCTCTTCCGCGGCGGCGGCCAATCGCTGGGCGGCGGCGCGGGCATGGCCGGACTAGGCGGCGATCAGGGCGCCGGCGTTGACGCCTCCGGCTGGCAATCCGATGCCGGTCAGGCCGACATGGGCAACGCGGGCGGCGGCGGCTGGGGTGACTCCGGCGGCGGCTTCGACGCGGGCGGCGGCGGGTTCGACGGTGGCGGCGGCGGCGACGGCGGAGGCGGCTGGTAGGAGGGCGTCCCGCGCCTAGCGGCCACCCGCGAGCGCGTAGGGTTGTAGCTCCTCGATGAGGCGCGGGCTCGTGCCCGCGACGTCGAGCAAGTCGTCGAGCGACGCAAACGGACCGTTTGCATCGCGAAATTCCACGATCCGCTCGGCTAACGCCGGCCCGATTCCCGGCAACGTTTCGAGGGCTGCGGCATCAGCTGAATTCAGGTCGACCGGCTCGTCCGGGGCTTTGCGAAGGCGCCGGCGCCCCCCGGCTCCGTGGAGACGCCGGTGCCGGCCGCCGGCTGCGCGGCGTTCGCCTCCGGCGCTTCGCTCGAGCGCGCCGATCGCTGCGCCGCGGGCGGGAACGGCCAGTTCCTCGCCGTCTTCGAGCCGCTGCGCGAGATTGACGGCGACCGGGTCGGCGCCGGCGCGGACGCCGCCCGCTGCACGAATCGCCGCATCGGCGCGCGACCCCGCGGGCAATGCGTAGACGCCGGGCCGTGCGACTTCGCCGGCCACGAACACGACGACGCGACCGCCGGCCGCGGCTGCGCGAACGTGCGGAGCCGGCACGTCGGCGCTCGACACGAAGGCCGCCGCCGGGCGAGGCGGCTGCGGGCGAAAGAGCGCTGCGCCGCCGGCCAGTCCGAGCAGCGCGAGGGTGAAAAGCATACGTTTGTCCACGCCGCTCCATCACGCCGCAAGCGACGCGCGGCAAGCACGGCGAGGACCGCGCCGCAAGCGACGGAACAGAAGGAGACGATGATCGAGGAGCGCCCGGAAGTCTACGATTACCGCACGATCGAGCGCCACTGGCAAGACGAGTGGGAGCGTGCGGGCATCTATCGGGCGCGCGACGGCGCGGCGGGCCCGAAATATTACGTCCTCGAGATGCTGCCGTATCCCTCGGGCGATCTCCACGTCGGCCACGCGAAAAACTACACGCTCGGCGACGCGATCGCGCGGATGCAGCGCATGCAAGGCTTCAACGTCATGCACCCGATGGGCTTCGATGCCTTCGGGCTGCCTGCCGAAAATGCGGCGATCGAGCGCGGCGTCGATCCGGGCGTTTGGACGCACGCCAACATCGCCAACATGGAACGCCAGATCCGTTTGATGGGAACGAGCTACGACTGGACGCGCGAGTTCGCGACGTGCGATCCGTCGTACTACCGCTGGAACCAATGGCTCTTTTTGCGGCTCTACGAAGACGGTCTCGCTTACAAGCGCGAAGCGCCGGTCAATTGGTGCCCGAAAGATCGAACCGTTCTGGCCAACGAACAAGTCGAGGACGGGCGCTGCTGGCGCTGCGGAACGCTCGTCGAGCGCCGCAACCTCTCGCAATGGTTCTTGAAGATCACCGCCTACGCCGACCGTTTGCTGGCGGCGGTCGAAAAGCTCGACGGCTGGCCCGAAAAGATCCGCACGATGCAGCGCAATTGGATCGGCCGCAGCGAGGGCGTCACGTTTTCGTTCGAAGTCGAAGGTTTGAGCGAACGCGTCTCCGTCTACACGACGCGCGTCGACACGCTCTTCGGCGTCACGTACCTCGCGCTGGCACCCGAGCACCCGCTGGTCGCGAAGATCGTCGCGCGCCATCCCGCGCAGCGCGAAGCGGTGGAAGCCTTCGCCGCCTCGGTCCGCAACAAATCCGAGCTCGAACGAACGAGCCTGATGGAAAAGGCCGGCGTTCCGACCGGCGCCTTCGCGCGCAACCCGCTCTCGAACGAGCGCATTCCGGTTTGGATCACCAACTACGTGCTGGCCGAATACGGAACGGGCGCGGTCATGGGCGTGCCGGGCCACGACGAACGCGATTTCGAGTTCGCACGCACTGCCGGATTGCCCGTCCTGCAGGTCATCGAGGACGCGAACACGCCCGCCGGGGCGCCGCTCGTTCCGCTGCAGAGCGCGTATGTCGAAGACGGCCGTTTGATTGCCAGCGGCGACTACGACGCGATGAACTCCGCCCGCGCGCGCAGCGCGATCGGCGACCGGCTGGTCGCGCTCGGGATCGGCGAGCGCACGGTGAACTACCGGATCCGCGACTGGCTGGTCTCACGTCAGCGCTACTGGGGCACGCCGATCCCGATCGTCTATTGCCCCGAGCACGGCGAGGTGCCGGTGCCGGACGACGCGCTGCCGGTCTTGCTGCCCTCGAACGTCCGCATCACGGGTGAAGGCTCGCCGCTCGCGCTGGACGAGGCTTTCGTTCAAACGTCGTGTCCGCTTTGCGGCGGCCCGGCCCGCCGCGAGAGCGACACCATGGACACGTTCTTCGATTCGTCCTGGTATTACGCGCGTTACCTCGACCCGCGCGACGAGCAAGCCCCGTGGAATCCGGCGCTCGCGAACCCGTGGCTCAACGTCGACCAATACATCGGCGGCGCGGAACACGCGGTGCTGCACCTCCTCTACGCGCGCTTTTTCTACAAGTACTTCCACGACAAGGGCTGGGTCGCCGGGAGCGACGAGCCCTTCGAGCGGCTGTTCAATCAGGGCATGGTCCTGCGCTTCAGCGAGAAGATGAGCAAGAGCAAAGGCAACGTGGTGGGCATCGACGAGACCGTCGAGCATCACGGCGTCGATGCCATGCGGCTGTTCTTGCTCAAGGCGACGCCGCCCGAAGATACGATGGAGTGGACCGACGAGGGCATCGCCGGCCGCGTGCGCTTCCTGGATCGCGTTTGGCGCGCCGCCGCGCCACTCGCGGAGCGTGCCGCCGGCGCGCCGCTCGGCGCGCTGCCGCCGCTCGAGAACGATGCGCAACGCGAGTTGGTGCGCGCGCTGCACGCGGCGCTCAAGTCCGGCGCGGAAGAAACCTCGACGCGGCGCTTTCACTACAACACGACGCTGGCGCGGCTCGACGAGCTGATCAACGCGCTGACGAAGTTCGCGCAGACTGCGCCGGCCGAGGACCGCGCGCTGCCGTACGTCGTGCACGCGCTGCCGATCGTGCTCGCGCCGTTTGCGCCGCACATCGCCGAAGAGCTTTGGCACCGCATGGGTCACGAGCGCTCCGTTCATCTCGAGCGCTGGATCGCCTACGATCCGGCCGCGCTGGCCCTCGCCGAGGTGGAGCTGGTCGTGCAAGTCAACGGCCGGGTGCGCGGACGCATCCGTTCGGCGCCCGGCGTCGGCCAAGAAGCCGCGCTCGCCCTCGCGCTCGAGGACCGCAACGTCCAAACGCATCTCGAGGGAAAGACCATCCGCAAGCAGATTTTCGTCCCCGACAAGCTGCTGAACCTGGTGACGTAGCCGCGCTAGGGAACGGGAGCGGCGAGCGACCTCTGCAGGTCGCGCAGCGGCTCGAGGCTCACCCGGATCAATCCGCTCTGGGCGTGATCGAGGTCGAGCGTTACCGTCACGACCAGCGAAAGCATGGTCGCGAAAAGTACCGTGGCCACGATGTGGCGACCCGATTTGCCGAATCCGTAACCGAGCAAACCGGCCGCGGCTAAGATCACGACGCCTAAAATATCGATCACCGGATCGGGGATGTTCGCATCCAGTGCCGCGGCCTGATCGCCGCTCGCATCGATCGTGTCGTTGAGCGTCGAGACGAAGAGCGGCACGATCGTCGAGCGCGGGTCGCGCGCCGACTCGCGGCGCGCGACCGCCCACATGCGGTCCTGGAGCCGGGCGGATTGGGCCGCGGCTCGGCCTCGTCCGGCGCGATCCCGGTCGGCTAGCGCGAAGGCCACCCGCGCGTCGACGTACTCGCGCAAGAACGCGTTCATCTCGTGCGCGGCGGACGGCGCCAGCATCTCACTGCGCAACACCGTCGTGCCGATCGCGTTCGCTTCCTTGACGACCAGCAGACGGCGCGCGTCGTAGTGCGAGACGGCCAACGAAAACGAGAAGCCCAGCAACAGCCCGACGATGCTGTACGCCGCACCTTCGACGACCCCGAAGCTCGTGTCGTCTTCCTTGCCGCGCCGCGAAAGCGAAAAGCGAAATCCGAGTTCGACGAAGACCACGATCAGACCGAAGATCGCGAGCGTGAGCAGTACCGAGTCGAGGCCCGGGTTCAATGCGCCGACCAGCCGCCGTCGATCGAGATCGGCGCACCCGTTATCGAACGCGCCGCGTCCGAACAGAGGTAGGCGCACAGCTCGCCGACCTCTTGCGGTTCGATGAAGCGCTTCGTCGGCATCGCTTCCAGGAACGCCCGCTCGAGCGCCTGTTCCTCCGAGATACCCCCGCCGTACGATTGCACGAGCGCGGGCGCTTGATTGCGCACGAGGTCCGTCAGCACCGCACCCGGGCAGACCGCGTTCACCGTGATCCCGAAGGGCGCACCCTCGACGGCCGACGCGCGCGTGAGTCCGACGACGCCGTGCTTGGCCGCAACGTAGGCGGCTTTGTAGGGCGAGGCCACGAGCCCGTGGACGCTCGCGATGTTGACGATGCGGCCGCGCTTCCGCGCGAGCATGTGCCCCCAGACCGCTTTACTGGCGTGGAAGACTCCGTCGAGGTTGATCGACGTAACGAAATCCCACTTGTCGTCGGGAAACTCACCGAAGGGCGCCACGAACTGCACGCCCGCATTGTTGACGAGGTGGTCGATCGCGCCGAAGTCCGCGGCAACGGCGTCGACCATCCCACGCAACAGCTCCGGCTTGCGCACGTCGACCGCGTACCCGCGCGCCTTCACCCCGGTTTCACTCGCGATCTTGGCCGCGGCGGCGCCCGCCTCGTCGCCGTCGAGGTCGAACAAAGCGAGCGCCGAGCCGGCGCGGGCCAGTTCCAAGCCCGCAGCGGCGCCGATTCCACGGCTGCCGCCCGTGACGATGCTGACGCGGCCGGAGAGGTCGATGAACGCTGCAGCCATTATGCTTCGGGGCGTTCGCGGAAATAGGCGACGGTCTTTTTCATCCCGTCGAAGAGCGAGGTCGCGGGCTTCCAGCCGAGTTCGCGCGCCGCGAGCGCCGAGTCGAATTGCGCGTCGCGCACGTCGCCCGGACGCTTTTCGAGCCGCTCGAGCGGCGCCTCGAAGCCGGTGACCTCGACCAGGGCGCGATAGATCGCGTTCACGCTCGTTTTCACGCCGGTGCCGATGACGAAACCGGAGCCGCTTCCCTTTTCGAGGGCGAGGACGTTGGCGGCAGCCACGTCGCCGACGTAGACGTAGTCGCGCGTTTGCTCGCCGTCCCAAAAGATCTTGACGCCTTCCCGCGCGAGAAAGCGCGCGATGAAGATCGCCACGACTCCCGCCTCGCCGTTCGGATCCTGGCGTGGTCCGTAGACGTTGCCGTAGCGCAGGATCGTGTAGTCGAGGCCGTGCGCCAGCCGGTAGAAGCGCAGGTAGTGCTCGCCGATCAGCTTGGTAATCGCATAGGGAGATTCCGGAAGCTGCGGCGTCGCTTCGGTGATCGGCAACTGCTTCGGCTCGCCGTAGGTCGCACCGCTCGACGCGAACACGATTTTCCGCACGCCGTTTTTCCGGGCGCTCTCGAGCACGTTGAGGAAACCGTTGACGTTGACGTCGGCGTCGTAGCGGGGATCGCGCGCACTGATCGCGACGCTGTGCTGCGCCGCATGATGGCTGACGATCTCGGGCCGGAAGTCGCGAAAAATGCCGTCCAGCGCCGCGGCGCGAATGTCGAGTTCGAGGAACGCCGCGCCGGAAGGGACGTTCTCGCGGCGGCCGCCGCCGTGTTCCCACAAGCTGTCGACCACGAGCACGTCGTGCCCCGCCGCGAGATACGCGTCGACGACGTGCGAGCCGATGAACCCGGCTCCGCCGGTAACGAGTATACGCATCGCTCTCCTCGACTCGTCGTTCGGTCGATACGCGCGGCGGCCCTCGCCGCGGGATTCAGTCCGCTCGCGAGAAAGACCGTGGCAGCGTTCTTGCAGCCGGGAACCCGCAGCGGGCGGACCCGCAAGAGCGCGAGAACTGGGGAGGAATGGACGCGCTTCGAACGCCCGAGGATCGCTTCGCCGAGCTACCGGGGTTCGCATACGCCCCGCGCTACGTCGAGACGCTCGCAGGCTTCGCCGGGCTCCGCATGGCGTACGTCGACGTGGGGCCGGCCGATGCGGACCGGACGTTCTTGTGTCTCCACGGCGAGCCGACGTGGAGCTATTTGTATCGCAAAATGATCCCGGTCTTCGCCGCGACGGGCGCTCGCGTGGTCGCACCCGACATGTTCGGCTTCGGCCGCTCCGACAAACCCGCCCGGGTCGAAGACTACTCGTTTCATTTCCATCGCGGCGCGCTGCTGGCGTTCGTCGAGCAGCTCGACCTGCGCGGAATTACGCTGGTCTGTCAGGATTGGGGTGGACTGCTCGGCCTGACCTTTCCGATCGACCCGCGCTTTCGTCCGCGGCTGACGCGCTTGCTGGTGATGAACACCGCACTCGCAGTCGGCGTGCCGGCCGGCGCCGGTTTCGATGCGTGGCGGAGTTACAACGCGGCCCATCCGGATCTCGCGGTCGGAAAAGTGATCGCGCGCGGCACGCCGGTTCTCTCGCCGGCTGAAGTTGCGGCATACGACGCGCCCTTTCCGGACGTCCGCTACAAGTCGGGCGTGCGCGCTTTCCCGGATCTGGTGATGACCGACCCGGCCATGCCCGGCGTCGCCGAAAGCAAAGCGGCGGAGAAATTTTGGTCCTCGGAGTGGGACGGTCCGACGTTCATGGCCGTCGGCGCAGCCGATCCCGTCCTGGGGCCCGGCCCGATGGCGGCCTTGCGGCGCGTCATCCGCGGCTGCCCGGAGCCGCTGACCATCGCGGACGGCGGCCACTTTCTTCAAGAATGGGGCGCGCCGATCGCGGCGGCGGCGCTGCGCGCCTTCGGCGATACCGCTGCTTAACGCCTAAGCGCCTCAGCCGCCTTGACGGCGCGTCACCGCGTCGCGATTGAAACGCGTGAAGCGCGCCCGCTTGGTCCCGCCGGCGCTGGCCTTCGTTGCGGGCATCGCCGGTGAAGAGCGTGGCGTCGCCGTCGCATTGCTGCTCGCCGCAGCCCTTTTCGCGACCCTTCGTCCCGTGCCGCTCGCCGCGCGCGCCGGAATCGGCGTCGCCCTCGCACTCGGCGTTTTAATCGTCCGCCTGCATGGCGCGGCGCCGGCTGCGCCGGACGGTCGTCCGCAAAACTTTCACGGCACGGTGCTGGCCGCGAGTCCTGCCCAATTCGACGGGACGGAGCTCACCTTGCGGCTCGACGACGGGCGTCACGCGCTCGCGTTCGTCGCCGGGACCGCGCCGCAAGCCGGCGCGGGCCTCCTGTTGCACGGCACGTTCGAAGCGCTCGACGAGCCGCGCAATCCGGGCGAACCGTCGGCCCGCGAACTCGGAGCGGAACGCGGGATCGACGGACGGTTCGTGGCGGTCCGCGTTTTGCGCAGCGAGGCCGTCGACGTGCGCGATGCGACGCTCTGGCTGCCGCGCGCGCGCGCCTGGGCCGCCGAAACGCTGCGCCGCGACATCCCGGAACCCGACGCGACGATTCTCGCCGGGGCGTTGTGGGGCGAACGCGGTGCGTTGCCGCCCGAGCTCCGGGCCGAATTCCAAGACACCGGAACGGTGCACGTGCTCGTCACGGCCGGCTTGCATCTGGGCGTCGTGGCGTGGCTCGTGCTCGCCGCATCGCGTGCCGCAGGTTGCGGTCGCGTCGCTTCGTCGCTCTCCGCCGTCGCGCTCGTTTGGTTCTACGCGGCGGCTACGGGCGGACATTTGCCTTCGCTGCGCGCGGCGACGATGCTCACGTTCTGGCTTCTAGCCCGCGCGACGGGCCGCGAAGCCTACGGGTGGAACGCCCTTGCTGCGGCGGCGATCGTCACCGCTGCGCTGCGGCCCGCCTCGGTGCTGTCGCTTTCCTTCGCGCTCTCGTTCTCGTGCGTCGGCGCGATCCTGCTCTTCGCGCAACCGCTCGCAGCCTGGCTCGAGCGCTTCGGGCTGCCGCATTTCGCGCGCGAGGCGATCGCGTTGACCTTTGCGACGCAACTCGGGACCTGGCCGCTCATGGCGGCGGCGTTCTTGGTGTTCGCGCCGTACGCCGCACTGGCAAACCTGTGCGTGATTCCGGTCATCGGCGTCGCAATGCTCGCGGGCTTCGCCGAATTGGCGTTCAGCGCGATTCCGCCGTGCGCGCACGCGCTCGCGAACGTCGAGGTTTCGCTGCTGGACTGGATCGTGGCGGTCGTGCGCGGCGTCGCGGCGTTGCCCGCGGCGCACGTCGTGATGACACCCCCGCCGGCCTGGGCGATCCTCGCGTACGATCTTGCGCTCGTCACTGCTGCGGCTTTGCTCAACGCGCGGCGCCGAGCGCAGGCCTTCGCGCTTCTCGCACTCGCGACGCTGGCCTGCGTGCTGCCGCCGCGCCCGCCGAACCACGACTTGCGCATCGTCGCACTCGACGTCGGGCAAGCCGATGCACTACTCATCCGGACGCCGTCGGGCCAAGCCTTCCTCGTCGACGCGGGCGGACAACTCGAGCGCGGCCCGCAGCGCGACGGCGCCTCGCGAGCGGAAGCCGTCGGCGAGCGCATCGTCGTGCCGTTCCTCATCCGGCAAGGCATCCATCACCTCGACGCCATTCTGCTCTCCCACCCCCACGGCGATCACGCCGGCGGCGTCGCGCCGGCGCTGCGCACGCTCGGTGCCGATGCCTTCGCCGACAGCGGCCAGGCCTATCCGGGCCACGCCTATCGTGATGCGCTGCAGGTTGCGCGCGAGCGCGGCGTTCCGTTGCTCGAACCGCGCGCCGGCGACGTCTGGCGTACGGCGGACGGCGTCACCTTCCGCTTCTACGCGCCGTCGTATCCCTACTTCGCCGGCACGCGTAACGACATCAACGACAACTCGCTCGTGTTCCGCCTCGAGTACCGCGGCTTCGCGATGCTCTTCACCGGCGACGCCGGCGGCGCGGCCGAGGATCGCCTGCTGGCTGCCGGCGTCGAGCTCCGCGCACGCGTGCTCAAAGTCGGACACCACGGCTCGGCCTTCGGCTCGCAGCCGCGTTTCATCGCGGCGGTGCATCCCGAGGTTGCCATCATTTCGGTCGGACGGCACAACCTTTTCGGCCATCCCGCGCCTGATACGCTCGACACACTCGCCCGAGCCGGCGCGCGAGTGTACCGTACGGACGAGAACGCGGCCGTCACGATTGAAAGCGACGGCGACGCGATGTCGGTTACGCCGATGCTCCGAGGGCCGTGAGGGGGCGCCGGATCGCCCTCAACCGCGAATGATCTTTTAGGAAAGCCGGCTAAGCTCCCATCATAAAACGACGTTTCCGAGGTAAGTCGAATGACCGTCGGATCGAGACCCGGCGAAAACGCCGGCCAACCACCGCCGAAAAGCACGATTGCCGCAATCTTCGCTACGGAACACGCAGCCCGCGAGGCCGCCCGGGAGCTTCGCAGAGCGGGGTACGCGCAGACGTGGGTCGGGGTCACCAGAAAAACGGACGCAACCGCGGGCGAGCCGCTCGTCGAGGACGCGAACCCACTGGTTCGATTCTTCTCCGCCGACCGGCTGCCACTAAACAAGGCCTTACAGCTGCACGGCGTTTCGGAGCAGCAAGCGGGAAGCATCGAAGCCGAGATCGTTCCAGGCTGCTCCATCGTAACCGTGTACGCGAACTCTCGCGGCCGTGCGTCTGAATTGCTCGAAGCCGCGAACGGTAAGGTCGTCTACGACGACGGCACCGCGCAAGAAGCCGCATCGCCTTCCGGCGCCAAACCGGGGATCGGCGCTTCGGACGGTGGCGACGAACAGGAGGAAGGCGCCGCCGACGGGGCTCGCGGTTGGTCGTACGCCCGCGACGAACACGTCCTCGGAATGGCATCGAGCGACGCTGCGGATGACGCATTGTATGAAGAGTTTTTCGAAGTGCGCCGAGTCTAGCGGCCGCGCAAAATATTTCAGGTATTTCATCCAAACCACGAGATCGGCCGCGTCAAACTCCAATACACTGTAGCGTACCGGAGACCGACGCGTAGGCAATGACCGTCGCTCCTATAAGCGCCTAGAGCTGGCTGAAGACGTCCTTCGCGAGCAGATTGGGATCGGTATATGACCGCGGATCTCGACCTTCAGATGGCGTCGGGCCTCCAATCCGATGAAGTGCTCAGCCGGCTCGGCACCTCGCCGGAAGGGCTGACCTCGGACGACGCCGCGCGACGTCTCGCGCAGAGCGGGCTCAACGCAGTCGTGCAGACGCGGAACACCGCCTGGGACGTCTTCCTGCGGCAGCTTAAGAATCCGTTCTTGTTATTGCTCGTAGCTACCGCGGTGCTCTCGATCGTCCTTGGCGACCGCAACGATGCGTATATCATCCTGGCCATCGTCGCGCTCAGCGTCGGACTCGGGTTCGTCAACGAATATCGCGCGGAGTCGGCCGTTGCGGATCTCCAAAAGCGTGTCAGCCCCAATGCGACTGTGAAACGCGACGGCGTCATGAAGGCGATTCCCGTCCCCGAATTGGTCCCAGGGGATCTGGTCGAACTAACCGTCGGCGACATCGTGCCGGCGGACCTCCGCTTAATCGAAGTGCACGCCCTCGAGTGCGATGAGTCGGCGCTCACCGGAGAATCCATCCCCGCGGAAAAGATCGTACGGGCAGTAGCCGCGGGAGCGACCCCGCTCGACCTCGCGGACTGTGCTTTCATGGGAACCGTCGTGAAGAACGGAGCGGGTCACGGCGTTGTCGTGGCAACGGGCAAGCGCGCAGCGCTTGGCACTGTGGCCAAATCGCTGGCGTCGCAGCCGCCGGAGACGGCGTTCGAGCAAGGCCTGAGCGCGTTCTCGCGACTGCTCATCCAAATTACGGTTGGGCTGACGGTCTCGATCTTCGCGGCAAACGCGCTCCTGCACCACGGCACCTGGTTGGATTCCCTGCTGTTCGCCCTCGCGATCGCTATAGGCATCACGCCTCAGCTCTTACCCGCAATCGTGACGATCAGTCTTTCGATGGGCGCTCAAGCGCTCGCCAAGCGTCAGGTCATCGTCAAGCGACTGGTCAGTATCGAGGACCTCGGAAACATCCAGGTCCTGTTCACCGACAAGACCGGTACGCTGACCGAGGGGCGCATCGTGTACCGGGGCGCTTTCGACATCGATGGGAAGCCCGACGATCGCGTTGCGACGCTTGGTCTCGCCTGCAACTCCGTGGTCATGGACGGCGAGCGGATCGTGACGGGAAGCGCGCTCGACGTCGCCTTGCGCGAAGGCGCCCCGGCAAGCTGCATCGGGGAAATGCAGGCGATCAAGCAGCTCGACGTCGACCCGTTCGACTACGAACGTCAAACGATGTCGACCCTCGTGACGTTGCCCGATCAGCGGCGTCTCCTCGTCGTCAAAGGCGCACCCGAGGCGATTTTGCGGCACTGTCGTGCCGAGGACAGCGGACTCGGAGGACGCCTTGCCACTCAATTCGATTCGGGCGACCGTATCCTGGCCGTCGCCACCCGCGATGCCACGAACCTCCAAGCGATTGGTCCCGGCGACGAGACGGACCTTACGTTTGCAGGCGTACTCCACTTTGCGGACGAGCCCAAGGCCGATGCGGCCGCAAGTCTGGCCCGTTTGCGAAAGCTCGGCATCGACGTAAAGATCGTGACAGGCGACAACGACCTGACGGCACGCGGGGTCTGCCGGCGCCTCGGCATGCAGGTCGGCGGAGTTTTGACGGGCGCGCAGTTAGCCGGCATGAACGAGGATGCGCTGGCGAAGGCAATGGACGCGACGACGATCTTCGCGCGCGTAACCCCCGATCAGAAGGCGCGTATTATCGCCGCGCAACGTAAGCTCGGAAAGGACGTAGGCTTCCTCGGCGACGGCGTCAACGACGCCGAAGCACTGCACGGCGCGGACGTGGGCATCTCGGTCGATTCCGCTGTCGACGTCGCCAAGGACGCGGCCGACATCGTCCTGCTGGAAAAGGACCTGGGCATTCTCGCCGATGGTGTCGTCGAAGGCCGGCGCATCTTCTCCAATACGATCAAGTACGTGCTGATGGCAACGTCGTCAAACTTCGGCAACATGTTCAGCGCGGCAGGCGCGTCGCTATTCCTCTCTTTCCTTCCGATGCTGCCCTCTCAGATTCTGTTGAACAACCTCTTGTACGACACCAGCGAAATGGCAATTCCGACCGACAACGTCGACGAAGAACTCTTGGAACGGCCCTCGCAATGGGACATGGCCTTCATCCGGCGCTTTATGATGTTCTTCGGCCCGATCTCGTCGCTGTTCGATTTCATGACTTTCGGCGTCATGCTGTGGGTTTTTCATGCCGGCGCCGATCTTTTTCACACCGGCTGGTTCGTTGAGTCGCTTTCAACGCAGTCGCTCGTCGTGTTTCTCATTCGAACGCGGCGCGTGCCGTTTTTCCGGAGCCGTCCGAGCAACGCGCTGCTCGCGACCACGCTCGGCGTCGTAGCCGTCGGGGCGAGCTTACCCTACACGCCCTTCGCGCATTTTCTCGGCTTCGTCCCCTTGCCGCCGCTATTCTTTGGGATTCTCGTAGCGATGGTTCTAACGTATCTCGGATTGATCGAACTCGGGAAGGTGCTGTTCTTCGGCCGCGCCACGACCTCGCGTTAAGCAGGGAAATTGGGAGTCCGACGAGCGCTTCGGCGCCCATCCGCGAAATCGCGTCGATTATGAGCCCCAGCGCTTCAGCATACTCTTTACCGGTGGACCTCAGCCGCGTCAGCGACGCGTCTACCGGGGAGATCCACGGCATTCAGAGCCGTAGGCTCGCGCGATTTCCGGGAACGGCCGGACTGCGGGCCGGTCTCTGCAAAATGGACGCCGGGCTCATGACGATGGGCTCTTTCACCGCGTCAACGGTAATGGCATACAGAATCGGGACGACGAAAAGTGAGAGCACGGCGCTCGCCCCCATGCCGAAGACCAGAGCCCAAGCCAGACCGCTCCACACCGGATCGAACGCGATGACAACGGAAGAAAGTATTCCGGCGGCGGCCGTGAGCAGGATCGGGCGGGCCCGAACGGTCCCCGCGTCGATCAGAGCTTCCCGGAGCGCAACGCCGTGAGCGACGCGCTCCTCGATAAACTCCACGAGCACGATTGAATTGCGGACCACGATTCCTGAAAGCGCTATGACGCCGATCATGGCGGTTGCGCTAAAGTAGACGCCGAAGGGCGCGAGGAGAGCGAATCCTGGAAGCACGCCGATCAGGCCCAACGGAACCGCACTTAAGATCACTAGCGGCACCTTCAAGGACCGAAAGCGCGCGACCAGGACGAGATAGATCAACGCGATCGCGATAATCATCGCGATGCCCAAGTCACGGAACACGTCGAGCGTCAGTTGCCATTCCCCGTCCCACCTGACCGAAGACCCCGCCGGTATGAGATGGCTTCGAAACGTTGCGAGTAGCAGATCGATAACGGCGTAGGTGGAACTGCGGCCTGACATTTCGCCGGTTACGTACGTCACGTCTTGGCCGTCTTCGCGATAGAGCGTATCGGGCGTCGTCTCGCTTTGTAAGGTGGCGATGCTCGAAAGCGGCACCATCACGCCGGCGCTGCCCGGGATCGAGGCGCGTTGAAACGCATCGGCATTCGTAAGGTCGGCTTGCCCGTAACGAACGACGATGGGGACGGCGTCCCGCGCAGCCGGATTTCGAAGCACCCCGGAATCGACGCCTCCAAAAGCGGCGGCCAACTCGCGGGCGGCAATTTGCGGAGCTACGCCACTCAACGACGCCTTGCGAAAGTCGAGCACGACGTGGGATCGCGAGGGCTGCACTTTGACTGTCATGTCGGTATCCACGACGCCCGGCTCCGCCCTCATGAGGGTGAACAAGCGCCCGGCGAGGCGTTCACGCTCGGCTGCATTCGGGGCGGTCACGATCCCAAACACGGTGGCTCGGACCGGTGGTCCCGGCGGTTCTTCGACCAGCCGCACCGCCGCCCCGAACCGCGCCCCGGCAGCTTCCACCTTCGCGCGCATCGCGCGGACGATCGATTCCGAGTTTTCGCTCCGCTGCTGGGGACCGACGAGGTTGACGCGAAGCTCCGCATTCCACGCCGCATTTCGCGCAAACGTTCCGCGCAAAATGCTGTTAAAGTCGGGTACCGCGGGGGTCCCGACAAAGCTCTCGACATCGTGAGTATTGGGGTCGTCGAGGACCACTCGTTCGACCGCGCGCGCTGCGAGGCGAGTGCGCTCGATATCCGTTCCCGCCGGCTCGTCGATCGTCACCGAGAACGTCTTCTCGTTTTGCGAAGGCAGCATCCGGAATTGCACGAGCTGAAGCAAGGGGAGCGTCGCCGCGAGCCCAACGGCTCCGACCACCGACCGGAGAAAAACGCGCCGCCTTGAGGCGTCCTGAAGTAGGACCGCGAGCCACCGTTGATACCGGTCCTCCCAATTCTTGAGGGAGCGCGTTCGGGCGGTGCGAGGACGGAGGACCCTCAAGGCGGCCCACGGGGTGACCACAATCGCCACTACGAGCGACGCGAGCATTGCGACGGGCACGTCGAGCGGAATCGGTCGCATGTACGGACCCATGAGCCCGCTCACGAACGCCATCGGCAGGAACGCCAGAATCACGGTGAGCGTTGCCAAGATTGTCGGACTCGCTACCTGCGCGACGGCATCTGCGATGAGCGATGCGCGGTCGCCGCTAGCATGCATCTGCCGGTGGATGTTCTCGATGACCACAATGGCGTCGTCGACGAGCAGCCCGAGAGAGAGGATCAAGGCGAAGAGCGTGATTCGATTGATCGTCTCGTGTGCCAGCATCGCGACGCCAAGCGTGATGAAGAGCGTCAGGGGAATGGCCAGCGCGACCACGGCGGCTTCGCGGACGCCGAGCGTGATGAGGAGCAGGAGCGAGACGATGACGATCGCCTCGACTAGGCGCTGGAACAGCTCGTTGACTGCACGATCCGCTTTTTCTCCGTCGTTCCGCGAGACCGCTAACTGCACGCCGGGGGGTAGCGAAAAGCGCTGTGCGGTCGCGAGCACGTCGTCGGCCACGGTGACGACGTTCGTACCACTTCGCTTCGCGATCGCAATGCTCACGGCGTTCGCCTGTTGAGGGCCGGCCGCTCCGGAATACCAAGCATAAGTCTCGCGAGGCGGCGAGCCGGCAGTCACGGTCGCGACGTCGCGAAGCGCGATCGGCGTTCCAGCCCGAACTGCGACCGTCGCGTTCGCAACGTCCCGAACGGATCCGAAGGCCGTTCCTGCGCGCACGTCCGTCCGCGTCCGGCCGTCCGCCGTATAGCCGGCAGCTTGTTCGGCTCCGCCCTTGAGGGCCGCATCGATGTCCGAGAAGCCTAGCGCGTACGCGTTAAGCGTCCGCGGGTCGACGGTGACGTTGACCGACCGGGTCTGGCCGCCGTAAAGCGTCATCGCGCCAATGCCGGCCACGGGCGCTAAAACGTCGCTGAGGCGGTAGGCGACGTCGCGCAGCGCCACTTCATCAAGCGTCTGGCTAGCGAGCGTCAGGACGACAACCGGGACGTCGTCCACATCGATGCGCGACACGACCGGATCGGCGACGTCGGCCGGAAGTACGCCTCGATTTCCCAGTAGCCGCGTGTACAGGTCTACGTAGGCTTGTGTGGTGTCCGTTCCGACCCGGTACCTCACCGTGATCGTCGAACGCTCGTCGCTCGACGTGGAATAGACGTGATCGACGTCGGCGATTTGGCCGATGACTCGCTCGAGCGGGCGCGTCACCAAATTGGCCACCTCGTCGCGCGTACGACCCGAAGCGGCCGTCGAGACGATCGCCGTGGGCACCGTGATGCGAGGATTTTCCTCACGTGGAGTGGCGATGACCGCGATCGCGCCGAAAACGAAAGTCCCGGCAACGAGCACGCCGGTGATTTTCGACTCGAGGAACATCCGGACGGCATTTTTAATGGGGCCGGATTTCTTACCAGATTCCATGGCAGGCACAATGATACCCTATGGGGTATCGGTCACGCTACCCCTGGGGGTATTATTTTTTAGAGCAACTTGATAAAGGTATCGGTCAAGCGACGAACTTCGGCTTCGTCGTTGACTTTCGAAGAGCGCAGACACTGCGCGAGACTGCTAACCATCAGCTGAGCGGTTGCGCGTTCGAGCGCGGTCCGGGCCGCTGAGAGCTGCTGGACGATACTGTGACAGTCGCGCCTCTCGTCGATCATCCGCTGAATCGCTCGGACCTGACCTTCGACGCGCGCCAAGCGAGCGGTAATCTCGCGCGCCGCGCTTGGGTCGATTTGGAGTTCCATGACGGCAGCGGAGTCTCTGCGGCGCGAAGGTGTCGTGGAACGAGCTGCTTTTGCCATACCGGGTTCAGGATAACCCATGCAGCAGCGGCTTGACAATACCCTATGGGGTATAGTATGTTTTCTTTTACTCCGAAGTCGTTCCCGAAAGTCGAGCGGTAAGATGAAAACGTCCACCCAGTACGGTCACGTCACGGTGACGGCCCTTCGTTTTGAGGATGCAGTCGACGCCGTTAAGGCTTCCCTATCGGAAAATGGGTTCGGGGTCGTGTCGGAAATCGACCTCTCGAAGACGCTCCGGGAGAGGCTCGGCGTCGACATACAACGGACGCTCATCTTAGGGTCGTGCAACCCGGGATTCGCGCACGAGGCGCTGTCGGCGGAGCCGGGCGTCGCTTTGTTTTTGCCGTGCAACGTCGTCATCCGCGAACTCGGCGAGGCCAGAGAAGTTAGCGCGGTCGACGCGCGAGCGATGCTGGGTTTTCTCCGAAATCCAGCGCTGGAGTCAACTGCCGCCCGCGTGGACGACCTGCTCTCGAGCGCGATCGCGTCGATTCCGGCGTAAGATGCGCCGGGCAGTCCCGTGCTCAAATCCAAATCGCTCGAACGGATAAAATATCGTGAAGTTTGCTCTTTTTATGGCAGGGCCGATCGGTCGGATAGGCCGCGTCGTCGCCGCTCTCGCGCTAGCATGGTGGGGCTGGTCCTTTCAATCTGGAGCCGGTTGGGCGATCGCTGCGCTCGGATCCGTCGTCTTTCTCGCGGGCGCGCTAAACCTTTGCCTGTTCGCGCCGTTCATGCGTCTGCCGTTTCGCGGCGCCGATCTGTCTCAGCACCGCTCGTAACCGGTACGAAGCCGCCGGGAGGCTGCCATGCTCAATTGTCACTCGCTTTTCCGGGAGTCGAGATTACCGTGAAGTGGCCCGCAATTACGCTCGCATTCGTTCTCGCTACGCTTGCTGCAGTCCAGGCACAGCAGCCTTCGCGCGCTTTCGGTTTTCTCTCGCACGCGGCGTTCTTTTCGCTCGAAACCAAACAACCAAACCTCCTCGATCCACAAGTGTTCGTTGCGGATCCATCCGCGACCGCCGGCCCCGGCCCACAGGGAATCGTTCATGTGGCCGGGGTTCGGCCGGCCTACGGCGTGGACGACCCCAACGCGCAAGTCTTTACAGCGCAAGGTAAACCTCTTTCATTCACGCTCGGCGAATGGTTCGGCGCTAGAGGACGCATAAGTTTTACGCCCATGCGCGCCGGTAGATCTACGCTCGATTACTCTCTGTCGGGGCTCGTTCCGAACGGCGCCTACAGCTTTTTTGAGAACCATTTCTCGGCGGACGGCGTCACGTTCACGCCACTCGACGGTACGGGCGCGCACAACAGCTTTACGGCAACGACATTGGGCGCCGCAAGCGGGACGATCCTTGTACCGGGTGCCGTGACGCACAGCGAGGGCATCTTACTCGTGTATCACAGCGACGGAGAGACCCACGGCAGCCAACGCGGCCAGATCGGCGTAAACGCGCATCATCAGCTGATCGTTCGCGTGCCCTAACCGCGATTCTCCGCGGAGCCGTAACGGTACCGTACCCTTGCGGCTCCTAACTTATCGTGCCCGCGTATCCGTCGAGCCGCGCTTTGCGATCGTTCGGAAGCGTCGGCGGCGCGAGCGGCGCCGCGGCCCAGTTGTTGCCGCCGGCATTCTTCTGCCAGATGCCGGTCGCGTAGCGGTAGACGCCATCGTCGGCTGCGAACACGTTGCTGTCCGCCGGCGGAACGCTGCGCGGGCCGTGGGCCGGGACCGGGGGCTGGTCTAGCGTCACGCTGCCGCGCGGCTGATTCGACTGCGCCTGCTCGCGCGCGTAGGTCGTATCGCTGAAGTTTCCGTACGTCGGCGGATTGGAGACCCAGAACTGGCCGCCCGTGTAGCCCGGCGCGTAGTAGCCCGTCCCGTAGGCATAGCCGCCCCAGCCCGGCGCGTAGGAGCCGAGATAGCCCGCGTTCGCGCCGTTGTAGAACGCCAAACGGTCGCCGTTTGAAAGTTCGGCAGCGGGCAGGTTGTGATAGGTCGCCTTCGGCGCAGGAGGCGCCGTCGGATAGGGCGCCGTCGAAACGTTTCCTTGCGCGTCGTAGACGTGCACGAAGGTGACGTTGTAGAGCGGCGAGCTTTCCGGAATCGTGTAGATGACGGACGGCACGTAGCTCGCGGCGGACCACGGTCCGAGCGGCGAGGAGGCGAGAAACCAGACGCCGTGATCGAGCGCGAAGTAGTGCGCATCGTCGACCTTGATAACGTCCGTCGCCGTGTTAACCGCATACTGCAGCGGCGTCGTCGCAATCGGCGCGAACTGCGGCGCGCCCGAGCGATACGTCACGCTAAGCGTCGCCGAAGCCGGATCGACCGGTACGACGTGCGGTACCTGCGCCGCGGCCGCTGCGTAGAAGGCCTGCGTCGTACCGGGAACCGACACGAGGACGCGGCCGCGCGGACTGTCTTCGGGGATCTTCTTGAAATCGGCCGGGAGGTGCGCCGACGCGAAGGTCCAGGGGCCGTTCAAATTGGCGGCCGAGAACCAGCGCCCCGAAAGCAGCACGTACCAAATCGTCGTGCCGCGCGAGAAAAAGAGGTCGCTGTTCGTGTTCGAGACGTAGCGGAGTTGCGTCCCCGGAATCGAGCCGAACTGCGGCTGTCCGGCGATGTCGATCAAGGCCGAAGGCACGGTGCTGACGATGACGTGCGGCACGACCGTACCGGCCGGTTTCGGCGCCTTCAGCGCGGTGCGAATGTAACTCAAGCGGCCCGTCGCGGGGATCGCCGCAAAGCTCGCCGGTGCGACGGTCGGCGTAAACGGACCGGCTGCGCCGGGCGACGCGTACCATCCGCTGCGCGCGTGCACGTAGTACAGCCCGGCCGCCGGATCGTGGACGATCTCCCAGTTCGTGTTGAGGGCATACGTCAACGCGGTGCCTTCGATCGGCGCAAACGACGGCTTCCCGTCGAAGACGACCAGCACCGCCGGCTTTTGGCTCACGTAGATGACCGGAGGATTCGTCCGCAAAGGAATCGTGTGCGGACGAGCCGCGGGCGGAAGGCTCGCCAACACCATCGCCAGCGGCAAGAGCGGTTTGCCTTGAAGGCGTAAGTTGGCTTTGAGAAACGCGTCGAGCGAGGCGACGTCGGCTGGACTCGCGCCCGGCCAACTCGTCGCGACGAGCTTCGGGTTCACCAGTGAGACCATACCCGCGGGGACGTCTGCGCTGGCCAGCGATGCGAAACTGAGCGTTCCGAAGACCGGTGCGGCGGCGCCGGGCAACGTGACGCCGACGGCGGCGATCCCGGTCATCTGCCGGTACTCCGGCCACGAGCGCACCTGCGGTTCGGAGAGGACGATCGTTCCGCCGCCGGCGGCGACCGTCATCGGCCAAACGATCGGCGCCGTCGCCGCCGGAGCTGCGGGCGCTATCGCGGCGGACAGGAAAAGGAACGCGGCCGCTGCAGCCGCGGCTCGGCCGGAACAAAGAAGAAAGCGCATCTCTGCGAAGTTAGAACCCCGGTCGAGCCGAACCTGGCGCGGCCCGAACGTCGTAGTCTTCCGTGCGGCTCGCGAACGAGGATTGGCGTTCGCGCGCAGCCCAATTCCTGAACGACGACAGTCCGCGACGAACGCCGAGTTCGACGCTAAAGCCGGAGGAGCTACTGATGAGAAGAACGCGCCGCTCGTTCATCCTCGAGAGCGCAGCTGCGGGCAGTGCCGCTGCCCTTTCGATGCCTGCGATCGCGCGAGCCCAGAGCGTCCACAGCGCGGATTGCTGTTCGCCGCTCACCTTGCGCAACGAGATCGCGCAGGCGCAGGCCGGCGCCTCGCCGGCCGCGCCCGCCGTTGCCCCAATTTCGGCTCCCGCGATTCCGTTCGAATCGGTGCCCGATTTCCTGAAATTGCCGGCCAACATGTATCTCGGCGAAGCGCCGGGCGTCGCGGTCAATTCGAAGGGTCACGTCTTCGTCTTCACGCGCGGCAACACGACCGGTCCGGCGTATGCCGCGAGTGCGGCGCAGCTGCTGGAATTCGGCCCCGACGGGCGCTACCTGCGCGAGATCGGGCGCAACCTCTACGCCTGGTCGTTCGCCCACACCGTCAAGGTCGATCGCTACGACAATATTTGGGCGACCGACAAAGGCTCGGACATGGTGATCAAATTCGATCCGGAGGGCCGCGTCGCAATGGTCTTCGGGCGAAAACAGGAAGCTTCCGACGAAGGCACGGGACCGCTCAAGCATCCGAGCCCGCCGCTCCCGCCCGAAGATGGGCGCTTCCGGCAAGTAACCGACGTGGCGTGGGATTCCGACGACAACGCGTACATCAGCGACGGCTACATCAATTCGCGCGTCGCCAAAGTGAACAAAGACGGCGATTGGATCGCGTCGTTTGGAACGCCCGGAACCGGGCCGGCCCAATTCAATACGCCGCACAGCATCGCGGTCGATTCACGGAACCGCATCTACGTCGCGGACCGCGGCAACCGGCGCATTCAAGTCTTCGATACGCAAGGGCAGTTCATCCGGCAGATCCACGTCGACGTCGCATACGACCCGAACGCTCGTCCGGCGATCGGCGATCGGCCGAGCGGCGCGGCGCTGCAAGGAACGCAGGGCCCGGGAGCGCCCTGGGCCATCTGCATCTCGCCGCCGCCGCACGAATACTTGTATAGCTCCGACGCGTATCCCGGGCGGATTTACAAGATGACGCTGGACGGAAAGGTTCTCGGCGTCTTGGGACGAGCGGGAAAACAGCTCAAGCAGTTCGGCTGGGTTCACCAAATGGCGTGCCCCTCCGAAAACGTTCTGTTCGTCGCCGAAATCCTTAACTGGCGGGTGCAGAAACTGATCCTGCAGCCCGCATAGCAGCGGCTTCGATCGATAGAGGGCGACCCATGAAATTGCCCGGGAGCGGCATGGCGAGGGCATGCCGCGGGCCGGTGTAACGCCCGATCGGCCGGGCCGAAGTGCCCGGCGGAATCGTGCCGCTACGACTTGAAGCCGCTCTCATGCAGCCGCAGGCCGACCCTCTCGGACGAGCCGCGCAGGCGCCTTTCCGTCCGACCGGCACCGTAACGTTCCTCTTCACCGACATCGAGGGCAGCACGACGCGCTGGGAGCGCGACCAAACGGCGATGGCTGCTGCCGTCGAGCGTCACGATGCGCTGCTGCGCGGCGCGATCGAAAGCCGGGGCGGCTACGTCTTCAAAACCGTGGGCGATGCCTTCTGCGCGGCTTTCGCCGGAACGCGCAGCGCGGTTTTAGCCGCGCTCGACGTGCAGCGTGCCCTCGCGCGCGAAGATTGGAGCGCGGTCGGCGGGCTGCGCGTCCGCATGGCGCTGCACTCCGGCGAAAGCGACGAGCGCGACGGCGATTACTTCGGCCCGACGGTCAACCGCGTTGCCCGGCTGCTCTCGATCGGGCACGGCGGCCAGATTCTGCTCTCGGGCGCGGCCAGCGATCTCGTCCACGCGGACTTGCCGGCGCCGCTCGCGTTGCTCGCGTGCGGCGAGCATCGCCTGAAAGACCTGACCGAGCCCGAGCGCGTCGCGCAGTTGCTTGCGCCCGATCTGGCGCGCGACTTCCCGCCGCTCCTCTCGCTCAACTCGGTCTTCACGAATCTGCCCGTTCAACTCACGCCGCTCATCGGCCGCAGCGCGGAAATCTCGCGCGTCGAAGAACTATTGAGCACCTCGCGTTTGGTAACGCTCGCGGGCGCCGGCGGCGTCGGCAAGACCCGCATGGCACTCCAAACCGGCGCCGAAGTCGCCACCGAGTTTCCCGGCGGCGTCTGGTTTCTCGAACTCGCCCCCCTCGCCGATCCGGCGCTCGTGGTCGAAACGGTCGCCGCGGTCTTCGACGTACGCGAATCGCCGGGCAGTAAACTCGTCGACTCGCTGGTCCACGCCTTGCGCGCGAAAAAGCTGCTCGTGATTCTCGACAACTGCGAGCATCTGATCGCGGCGGCGAGCGCTCTCGCGCGAGCGCTCTTGTTAGGCTGCCCCCACCTCAAAATCATCGCGACGAGCCGCGAAGCGTTCGGCATTGCCGGCGAACAGCTGTACCGCATGCCCTCGCTCGCCGTTCCGCCCGAGAGCGAACGCGACCTGACGGCGCGAACCGCCCTCTCCTACGGAGCGATCGAGTTGTTCGTACGGCGAGCCTCGGCAGTTCAGGGGAGTTTCGAACTGGACGACCGCACCGCCCCGATCGTGGCGGGCATCTGCCGGCGGCTCGATGGAATTCCGCTCGCGATCGAACTCGCCGCGGCGAAGGTCGCCGTGTTGAGCCCGCGCCAAGTTTCGGAGCGCCTCTCCGAGCGATTTCGTCTGCTCACCGGCGGCGACCGGACAGTCTTGCCGCGGCAACAGACGATGCGCGCGGCGATCGATTGGAGCTACGAGCTTCTCTCGAGCGCCGAGCGGACGGTCTTGCAGCGCCTCGCGATCTTTTCCGACGGATGCACGCTCGAGGCAGCCGACGCGATTTGCAGCGACGAAAGCGTCGCGGACTGGGACGTACTCGAGCTGCTTTCGTCGCTCGCCGCCAAGTCGCTCGTGCTGGTCGAGCGCACCGGCGAGGCGCCGCGCTACGGCCTGTTGCAGTCGACGCGCGACTACGCGCTCGAGAAGCTGGCGGCGTCCGGCGAACGCGAACGCGTGACCCGCGCACACGCGCAGTATTTTCTCAGACTGGCCTTGCTCGGCGAGGAGCAGTTCCCGCTAACCTCCGACGGCACGTGGTACGGACGCTACGAGCCCGAGCTCGGCAACTACCGGGCGGTCTTGGCGCGAACGCTGGGAACGGGCGACGACCTTACCACCGGGGTGTCGTTAGCCGCGGCGCTCATGCCGCTTTGGCGCGGAGCCTCCCGAGCCGAAGGACGACGCTGGGTCAGCGAGGCGGAAAAAGCGCTCGACCGCGTGCGCGACCCGCTCTTGCATGCCAAGACGCTGCACGCGATCGCCTGGCTCGGATCGTCGGGCCGCGAACGCCTGCAGGCTGCCGAAAGAACGGTCGCCGCCTTTCGCGCGCTCGACGAGCCGGCGGCGCTCAGTCGCGCGCTCGGAATCAACGCCTTGACGCTGGCGCTCTCCGGACGGCCCGACGACGGTCTCCGCCTCGCGGAGGAAGGTTTGGCGCTCGCGCAACGAGCCGGCGCGTCGCGGACCGTCGCGTGGAACTACGATGCGTGCGGCACGATCCAGCAGTTGCGAGGACGACTCGAAGAGGCGCGAACGCTCCACGCCCTCGCACTCGACGTTTCGGGCAAACTCGATACGCCGCGCCAGCGCGCCGCGTTCTTGTGTAATTTAGCCGAGGTCGAATTCGAACTCGGCGATGCCGAGCGCGCGCTGACTTTGGCCTGTGAGGCGCGCGAGTTATACCGCCGCTTCGACGACCGCTACGGGGAGAGTCTGCTCGACTGCAACGTGGCCGCATACTCGATCGCGCTCGATGCCTTCGGCCCGGCTCGCGAGAGCGCGCGCGCCGCGGTTCTGGCCCTGCGCGATCAGGAACAGCCGCTGCACCTCGCGATGGGTCTCGAACACCTCGCCGTGATCGCAGGCCTGAGCGGAGATCTCGAGCGCGCAGCCCGGCTCAGCGCCTATGCCGAGCGCCGGCGCGGCGAACTCGAGGTTCCGCGGGAAAAGACGGAACAGACGGGTTACGATCGGCTCCTGGCGGCGCTCGAGCGCGGCGCTTCGTCCGGCGAGCTCGCAGGTTGGCGCAAGGAAGGTTCGCTCCTCGGTGAGGACGACGCAATCGCGCTCGCGATCGCGAAATGAAGCTTTCGGTCTAGCGTTTTAGGCGCCGAGGCTACGAAACGACGACTTTCGCAAAGTCGATGCGGAGCACCAGCGTCGCGCCGTCGAAACCGAGCACGCGCATCGGCAAATGGGTGACCGTCGAAAGGTCGACCACTTCTCGAGTCAGCCCGGCATCGGCGGCCGCGTGGGTGGGAATTAGCGTAACGGCATCCGCCGCGACGCCGTCGATCGCGTCCGACGCGGCCTCGGAGAGCGCACCCGGTTCCTGGGCATCTGCGAGGATCGCTCCAAAACTCAGCTGATCGATAGACGACCCGCGAATCATCGTGACCTGCGGATCGTGCAGCGCATACGTCTTCTTGAAAAGCGCGAGGAGCCCGGAGCCACGCCGGGCAACGACCGTCGGCCCGCCGTCCCAGCTGAGACTCGCGCCGGCATTCGGCCCGGCGATGACGCGTACGGTAACGTACGACGGTTTGCGGAAGCGGTAGTCCAAAACGACGTTCTGGACTTGGGCGCCCTTTTGTTCGAAGACCGTGACGCTGGCATTGTACGACGTTACGCCGCTCCAGGCCGCAGCGAAAGCGGCGACGTACTTTTCGGCGTCCCCGGCCGTCGTTTCGTGCGGCGTCGCGCTCGCGGACGGGCTCGCCGGAGCCGAAGTGGGCGGCGGTACTTGAGCTTCGGAAAGCGCGCCGCTCCAAAGGAACGCCAGCGACAGCCAACCTGCCGCGAGCGCCTGCGATAGAGGCGGGGAGTGCGCCATCGATTCGCGCTGCTTTCTTTCCGCGCGGGAAGCGTCTTCGCGGCTGGCGGTAATTTTCCCCAAAGACCGAAACCCGCACGATGCTCACTTGGGAAGCCGTGACGGCGATCTCGACCGCACTCACGGCGATCGTCATCGCCGCAACGGTCGCCGTCGGTTATCGGCAGATTCGTCTCGCTAACGATCAGCTCGAACATTTTCGGCGCTCGACCCAGCTCGACGGGACGATGAAAGTCTTCGCGGAATTGGGAACGCCGGAAATGCGTGCGGCTCGCTTGTTCGTCGAAAAGCAGCTCGCACAGCGCATGCTGGACGCGAACTTTCGCGAGGGACTAACCAGACCCGAAGCGCTCGACGAAAAGGAGCACCAAGAGCTCATCGTGACGCAGATGCTCGAGAAGATGGGCACGTACGCGCGGCACGGACTGCTCGACACCGTGCTGATCGCAGACTTTTGCGGACCGCTGATTCGCGACATGTGGCAGAGCCTCGAGAAGTGCGGATATTTTGAAGCGCGCCGGAGAAAGAATCCGTACTCGCTCGAAAACTTCGAGTACCTTTACGACGAAGCGATGAGCTGGTACGAAAACGACGACCCGCCGTTTCGAACGACCCGCCGCGAGAGCGAACCGGCGGCGCTGCCGGAGCCGCAAGGCTAGCCGTCGCGTGAGTTTCTCGCCTCCCCGCCGGGTTCGAGCCCTCTTCGCGGCCCTCGTCATGCTGCTTTCGAGTCAGCCGGCGCTGGCCGGCCCCGCACACGTGCTCCGTTTCACCGAAGGCATCGACGTCACGACGCTCAATCCGTTTCTCGCGACATCGGGCAACGTGGCGGACCTGTCGGGTCTTACGATGGCCTATCTGGTGCGCTACGATGCGGGGCGGCATCCCGTTCCCGAGTTGATCGTCGAGATCCCGACGCAGCGCAACGGCGGGGTGAGCGCCGACGGCTTGACCGTCACCTACCGTCTGCGGCACGGCGTCCGCTGGAGCGACGGCGCGTCCTTCGATGCCGACGACGTCGCCTACACGCTGCGCGCCGTCGCCGACTCGAGCAACCTCATCACCAACCGCGACGCCTACGATCGGATCCGCAGCTTCGACGAGCCGGACAAATTCACGATCGTCGTCCACCTGCGCGCGCCGTTCGCGCCGTTCATCGCGCGCTGGTTCGCCAGCGGCAACCTGGACTGCATCCTGCCGGCGCACATTTTAGGCAACAGCACGAACTTCAATCAGGCGCCGTACAACGCGCTGCCGGTGGGAATCGGGCCTTTCCGCTACACCGCCTTTCGTCGCGGCGACGCGATCGAGATGGAGGCAAATCCATTTTACTTCGGCGCCAAGCCCAAGCTGCAGAAAATCGTTTACAAGCTCATTACCGACGACAACACGATCTTCGCGCAACTGCAGACCGGCGAACTCGACCTGTGGGCCGCGGTCAGCGGTAACTTCGTCGACCGGGTCCGGACGCTGCCGGGCGTCGAGATGGAAACGACGCCGACGACGTACGTCTCGGGAATCTTCCTCCAGACCGAGCGGCCCGCGTTGCGCGACCCGGCCGTCCGTCGTGCGCTGCGCCTTGCGCTCAACCGGCCCTACCTCTTCGAGATCGTCGCGCACAAACTCGGGGTGCTCGAAGAGTCCGTCGTCGCGCCATCGACGCTCGACTACGCCGACATCCCGCGCGTGCCGTACGATCCCGCTGCCGCGAACAACGTCTTGGATGCGGCGGGCTGGAGTCGTGGCGCCGACGGCGTGCGCGCCAAGGGCGGCATCCGGCTCGCGCTAACCGTCGCCCTGCCGGCAGGCTACGCGCCCTCGGCGCAGACCGCCGAACTCGTGCGCGTCGCGTGGACGCAGATCGGTGCCGACGTCACCACGAAGCCGGCGTCGTCGGCACTCTTCTTCGCGCCGGCCAATGCCGGCGGCGTCATCCAATCGGGGAACTTCGACGCCGCGCTGCTCTCGCAGACGACCGGCGTGTTCGCGGATTTGACGCCGGTCTACGGCTGCGCGTATCGTTCGCCCGCCGGGCTCAACGGCACGCGTTACTGCAACCCGGCCGTCGACCGGGAAATGAACCGCTACGTGGAGACCTACGATCCGCGCGCGCGCGCCGCGATCGCGCGAGCCTTCCAGGAACAGATCGACCGCGACGCTCCGCTCATCGTGATCTACGCGCGCTCCTTTGCCTACGTGCACACCAGCCGCTTGACCAACTTGCGACCGCAGACGTTCGGCGTTTTCGACGCGATCAGCGGAGCCGACATCGCCGGCAACTAGGGCGGCCGGCTAGCTCCGGTCTGCCTCCAGAAACGCGAGCAGCGCCGCGTTGAACTGACGCGGCTTCGTCAACGGCGCAAAGTGTGTCGCTTCGTCGAGTACGACGAGCTGCGCTCCCGGAATGCTACGCGCGAGATACTCGGCGTGCGCGCGCTTGATGAACTCGTCGCCGTCCGCGAAAACGACCGCAACCGGCACCGCAATGCCGGCGAGGTCTCGAGCCTTATAGTTGGGCTGCGTGCGCATCATCTCGCCGATCGCGCGTGAGAACTCCTTGAAACGCTGCGGCGTTTCCGACAGGCGCGCGTAGTCCCCGGCTGCGCGAGCGAAGGCCTGCGCGATCGCAGGTTCGGCCGGAGAAAAGTCTTTCACGCCGCCCAGATCCATGTTGCCGCCGAAGGCGAAGACCCGCGTCACGCGCGCCGGACTCTTCATCGCCAGGATCAGCCCGAGGATCGCGCCGTCGCTCCAGCCGGCGACGGCCGCACGGTCGATACCCAGCGCGTCCATGACGGCGAGTACGTCCGACGCCATGAGCTCGTACGAGAAGGGCCGTTCGTCGCGGCTGCTGCGGCCGTGTCCGCGGCTCTCGATCAAGATGACCCGATGCCCGGCTGCGACGAGGGCCGCGACCTGGTTGCCCCAGTCCTCGCCGTTGCCGAGGCCGCCGTGCAGCATGATCACCGGCGGCCCGGCCCCATACGAGGCGCACCAGATTCTCGCGCCCTCGTGCGCGACGCGAGCCTGCCTACCGCCGGGCGGAAGCGGCGCCGAGCGAATCTCGCCCTCTCGCGGATCGCCTTTGTTTTCCATCTCACTCCCCTTCGCGCTTTCGAAGCCGGCTCCAGTCCCGGAGCGCTCCAGCAAACCGAATGCGCGCCGCCGAATCTCGTCGTCATCTGGGATCCCGGCAACAGCGTGATCCGCGCGTACCCGAACGATCTCGTCGCGCCCGGCAACTACGAACTCGACCCATCCACGCCGGCCCTCTCCGGTTCGTGACGCCGCATCGAATGTTCAACTTCTAAAGAGTTTGCGCGACGGTCCCACCGAGCGCGCAGTCGAAGGTAAGCGCTGCGTCGAACCCGCGGGGATGAAGCCTGCGCCTAGCGGGACCGTTGCGTTCCTTTTTACGGATATCGAAGGAAGCACGGTTCGCTGGGAAGCGCATCCCGAGGCGATGAAAGCGGCACTGCGGCGCCACGACGCGCTCTTGCGGTCGGCGATCGAAGCTCGCGGGGGGCACGTCTTCAAGACGATCGGCGACGCCTTCTGTGCCGCCTTCGCCACCGCCGCCGAAGCGGCCGGCGCCGCGCTCGACGCGCAGCGCGCGCTCGCGCAAAGCGCGTGGGACGACGTCGAGGGCATTCGCGTGCGCATGGCGATTCACGCCGGCGTCACCGACGAGCGCGAGGGCGACTACTTCGGACCGGCGGTCAACCGGGTTGCGCGCCTGCTAGCGATCGGCCACGGCGGTCAGATCCTGCTCTCGGCCGCGGCAACGCAGCTCGCGCGCGATGCGCTGCCGGCGACGGCCTCGCTGCGCGATCTGGGCGAGCATCGGCTCAAGGATCTGAGCGGGCTCGAACGCGTCTACCAACTCGACGCTGAGGGATCGCCGGCCGACTTCGCCCCGTTGCGTTCGCTGGATGCCGCCCGGCACAACTTGCCGAACCAAGTGAGCAGTTTCGTCGGACGCACGCGTGAGATCGGCGAACTCGCACGGGCGCTCGGGTCTTCGCGGCTCGTCACGCTCGCGGGTCCGGGCGGCGTCGGGAAGACGCGCCTCGCCCTCCAGGCCGCGCGGCAACTGCTGGAAGGCTTTCCCGACGGCGTATGGTTCGTCGAGCTCGCCGCGCTGAGCAATCCCGAACTCGTCGCGCACGAATTCGCCGCCGTCCTTCGCGCACCGTCGCTTCCGGGCAAGAGCGTGGAAGAGACGGTCGTCGGCTCGCTCGTTCACAAGAAAGCCCTGCTGATTGTCGACAACTGCGAGCACGTCATCGCGGCGGTCTCCGCGTTGATCGGCGCGATCCTGCGGCACGCGCCGGGCGTGCGCGTCGTCGCCACCTCGCGGCAGCCCCTCGACGTTTCCGGCGAGACGACGCTCCGCGTGGCCTCGCTCGAGGTTCCACCCGCCGAGAAGCAGCTCGCTCTCGACGAGTTGCGCGCGTACGACTCCGTCCGGCTTTTCGAGGAGCGCGCCGGCGCGGCGACCGGTTTTGCGCTGAGCGCGGAGAGCGCCTCCGCCGTCGCGCAGATCGCGCGCAGCCTCGACGGAATCCCGCTGGCGCTCGAACTCGCCGCACCCAAGCTCGCGCTGCTGAGCCCGAGCCAACTCGCGGGGCGCCTGAACGAACGCATGCGCCTGCTTACCGGCGGGGACCGCACCGCCTTGCGGCGCCAGCAAACGCTGCGCGCGCTGATCGATTGGAGTCACGATCTCCTGGACGAACGCGAACGCACCCTCTTTCGTCTGCTCGCTCTGTTCGCCGGCGGCTGGACGCTGGAAGCGGCCGAATCGGTGTGCGGCGGGGCCGGCATCGCCGAACGCGACGTGCTCGAAATCCTCGCTGCGCTCGTCGAAAAGTCGCTCGTCGTCGCCGACACGAGCGTCGCCCAGCCGCGCTATCGCTTCTTAGAATCGATCCGCGAGTATGCCGCCGAGCAACTCGCGGCCTCGGGCGAGGCGAACGCCGGCGCGCGACGGCACGCGTCGTACCACGCCGCATACGTACGGGAGCGGCACGCCCTCAGCGCGGCGATGAACGATCTCGCCTGGCGAGCGCAGATGCTGGCCGAGCTCGACAACATTCGCGGCGCACTCGACTGGACGCTCGTGCAGCGCAACGAAGCTCGCGTCGGTCTCGAAATCCTCGCGGACGTGCGGCGTCCGCGGCTGATCTTTCTCCCCGACGAAGCGCTCCGCTGGTTCGCGCTCGGCTCGCAGGCCGCGGCCGACATCGACGATGCTGCGCTCTCGGCGAAGGTGCTCGCCTGGCACGCCTCGGCGAATCTTTTCGGCGAAGCCTCGCTCGACGTGCGCGCCGCGGTGGCGCGCAACGCGGTCGCCGCCGCGCGCCGTAGCGGCGACCTCGCGATCCTCTCCAACGCGCTCGGCACGCTGGGGATTTGCCTGCGCGACGCCGGCCGTCTCGACGAAGCGGACGCGGCCTTCGCCGAGGCCGAGCACGCGCTGGAGTCCGAAGGCGAGGCGATCGACCGGGCAACGCTCTACGGGGATTGGGCGAGCAACGATCTCAAGCGCGGCGACGTCGAGCGGGCGCGCGCCCGCCTCGAAGCCAGCTTGCGCGCGTCGCGCCCCGGAAGCATGCTCGCCGCCGGCACGCTCTTGATCCTGGGTGAAATCGAATTCGCTTCGGGCGACCGCGAAAAGGCCCTCGCGCTCGCCCGCGAATCGAAGGCGGCGTTCGTGGCGCTCGAAGCGCCGCTCGAGGTCGGCGCCGCCTCGAGCAACTTGGCCGCGTACGCCATCGCGGCCGACGCTTTCGACGAAGCGCGCGAGGCCGTCGCCGAAGCGCTCGCGCAGCTGCGCGGGGTCGGCTCGCTCTACCTGATCATCGCGCTCGAACATCGCGCCGTCCTGGCAGCCTTGACCGGAAACTTCGAACCCGCGGCACGCCTGCTCGGCTACACCGACGGTTCGTACGCGACGCTGGGCCTCGTTCGCGAAGGTACGGAAAAGGCCGGCTTCGAGCGGGCGCACGAGCTGCTTCGCGAACGCTTAGGTTCCGAAGTTCTCGCTCGCGCGATGCGTGCGGGAGCGCAGATGAGCGAGGGCGAGGCTCTCGCCTACGCGTTCGGTGACGAGTTGGCCGCGGGACCCGCCGGCGTTTCGTGAGAAGAACGCGACGAAACGAACCTTGCAACACCGAAGGGAGCCTTTCTCATGGCCGAACCGCGCGGTAAAGAAGAAGCCCGCAGCGAGGTAAAGCGCCACCTCGAAACGCACGCGCACGCGATCGATGCCCTCCACCACAAGCTCGCCGCGCTGCAAGACGCGCACGACACCAAGAGTAAGGAGCAGCTCCATCACGCCGTCGAGAAATACAAGAAGGCCCATCAGGTCTTCGTCGACGACGTCCTCGCCTGCGTCCCACTGAGAGGCTAAGGAGCTTCCTTAGACCCGGGAAGGCTCGCCCAGCGCCGCGAGGATCGCGGTGCCAACCGGCGGCCCCAGGCCCGTGCACGGATTCCAACCTTTTCGCACGTGATAGACCCCGTTCGTACCGTGCTCGACTTTTCTAAAGAGCGCGCCGCTTTCGGCATTCGCGTAGAGCAAGGGCACGAAAAATCCGAGCGGCGTTCCGAGCTTTTGGTTCAAGCGCGCCGTTAGCGCCGCCCACAGCGGCGCGACCGCGCTCGTTCCGCCGACCGCCACTTCCGCGCGATCGCGCACGATGCGGTAGCCCGGCACCACCTGGGCCGAGACGTCGGGGACACCGCGCCCCGCCTTGCCGTCGTTGACTTCCGCCGCTTCGTGGATTCCGCTTTGCCACGGCGGCGCGCCGCGCGTGCTGAAGCCGCCGCCCGTCAGGTTCCAGGCATTCTCCGAGACGATCTTGCCGGCCGCGAGTTCGGCGTGCGTTCCGCCGCAGGCGTGCACGAAGCGGCTGGAGGCCGGCGAGCGGACGTGCGGTTTCCCGTCGAACGCGTCGGCACCGCTATCGCCCGACGAGGAGAACACGCTGACGCCGAGGAGCGCCGCCGCCGCGAAGAGTTCGTCGAATATTTCGAGCGCCGCGTTCGTCCAGAAGTCTTCGGGCCAGCCGTAACTGATCGAAAGGATACCCGGGCGCAATTCGTCGTCGAACAGCACCGTCCGAACCGCGTCGAGGAAGCCGCGCTCGGAGTGGGGCGCCGCGTACAGCACCAGGCGAGCTCCGGGAGCGAGCGCGCCGGCGATCTGCGTGTCGAGCGCCAGCTCGATGTCGAACTCGGTCTCGCCTTGCCGCACCTCCGCTGCCCGGTCGACGTTCCTGGTCAAAACCTCACCGGCGTCGACCCCGTTCAACTTCAAGCCCGCTTCGAAATCGAAGCGATCGAACGTGCCGCCGAATTGCAAGATTGCAATCGTTTGCCCGCTGCCGTCGGTCCCGGGTGGAAACGCGTAGTCGCGTGCGACCGCGGTCGCGAGCAACCCCGGATGAGGTGGCATGCCGGTCCCGGACTTTAGCGCGGCGCTCGGATGGAGCGAGTGCGCCCGAGGCCACTCGTTGAAGCCGAAAACGCCGCGCACGATTTCGGCAACGTCGGCCGGAAGGCTCATCGTTCCCGAACGCTGACGGAACGGCCGCTTCTCCGCGTCGACGTAAAGTTCGAGCGTCGCACCGAACGCGCTCGAAAGGGCCGAAAGCGTTCCGCGGACCACGACCGAACGCCAAACGCTCTCGACGGCCTCGACTTTGTGCCGCGCGAGATACGCGCGCAGGCGCGCCACGTCGGCCGGATCGGCGGCGGTCGCTTCACGCAGTTCCTTACGCGCAACGTAGCGGCGCTGGTGCGGCAGCAGCGAGGAAAGCGCATGCGCCCGCGCCGCATCGATTTCTCCGCCGCGTCGCGGCCGCAGCCAAACGGTAAGCTCGGCGGCCTCGTCCATCCTAGGCGCCCCCGCGGCACTCGCTCCGGGCCACGGAATCCGCTTGCTGCCGGGAAGGGTGACGCGTGCTTCGCTCACCGGCGCAGGGCCGCGGGACGGCCGCGGATCCCCGGAATGCAAACGAAGGACGAAGCGCTGAGCGGATCGCCGCCGCTATAGCGCGCCTCCTCCGGGTAGGCGCAAAGGATGCGTGAGTTGAGCGCGTAACCGGCCGGCGGCGTCGTGCTTACGGCGAAGAGCGCGTCCGGCGCAACGCCCGCCTCAACCCAGTCGACGACCGGCGTCAACGGATCGAATTGGTTCGGACCGTAACCGCCCCCGCAATGTCCCATTCCCGGAACCATGAACAGCCGGTAGGTCGCGCGCGCGCGCTCGTAACCCATCGTCTGGATCACGTTGTCCGTGTAGGCGACCGTTTCGTACGGCGTGACGAGCGGATCCGCCCAGCCGTGATAGCTCAGCAGCCGGCCGCCTCGCGCGGCGAAGGCGCTGAGGTCGGGGTTGTCGACGTTCGCGACGTTCGCCAGCGCCGACAGCTTGGCGGGATCGGTGTTGAAATCGAAGGTCGGAACCGAGTAGTAGTTGCCGCTCAACGGAAAGGGTGCGATGTATTGCAGCGCCTGAGTCGCGAAGAAGTCGCCCGATCCGCCCGGCCCGACGACGCTGTAGTCGAGGTTGTCGGCCTCGGCGCCGAGTGGCAGTCCGAACCAGCTCTGGCCCGACGAACCTTTCGCGCCTTGCAGCATTTGCTCGAAAGCCACGAGTTGCCGCAGCGGCAAGAACTTTCCGTCGGTCGCGGGCTGGAACGAGCAGGCTCGCGGGTCGGCGATGACGCCGTCGACCAGCCCGTCGAGGCGGTCGCAGCGCGCGATGATGCTCTGCCCCATGAGTGCGAACTGCGCTTGCGAAAGCGGGGCCGCCGCGTATTTTTGCGCTTGCCAGACCATCGGCAGAAAGGCGTTCACGCCGGCGCGCGCCGGATCGCCGGCCACGATGCCGTCGAAGTCGCCCGGGTATTTCGAGGCTTCGGTAAAGCCTTGCTGACCGCCCCACGAACAGCCGTCGTAGTACGAATACTGCGGCGCGGTCGCGTAGTAGCCGGCGATGATCAGCTTCGCCGCCGCGCTGACCACGTGTACCGAGCGGTTCGCCCAGTTCACGACGGCGGTCGGATTGCCCACGGCCCACGAGGCGTCTTCACCATAGTGGCCCGTATTCGAGTGCGCGTACACGAAGCCGTAGGAGACGATCGCATCGCGCTGCGCGGCGAACGAGTCGAGGGGCTCGCCGGCAAACCCGCCGTTCCCGATGAACAACAGGCGGGCGTTCCAGAACGCAGGCAGCGCGACTTCGAAGGCAATGGTGCTCTCGACGGTTCCGAACGCATCGCAGTACGCCGGTACCGAGCCGGCGGCCGGCACGAACGTCGCGGACGTGATGATGGTATCGTCGGCGAAGGTCGCGCCCGCCAGGGCCGAGCACGACTCCACCGCGATCACGGTCCGCCGGGCGTAGTTCACGCGGCCCCGGCTCGCATTCGAAAATAGGCCGCCGGGCAAAACCGGGCGGCTGAAATACGAAGCCGCCGCTAGGGCGGGCCGGAGGAAGACGGCGCCTTGCAACAAGATCGCGCCTACGATGAAACCGGCTGCAAGGCAGCGCGGGTTGATGGCGGCAGGTGTCTTCATCGGTACGCTCGCGATCGGGGTGGACTGAACTCCGAGCGCAACGCGAGCTCGTCGTCCAAGGCCGGAATGCAAGAAAGGTCGTCGCGCACATGCGCAACTACGCGCTCTTCTCCGCGCGCCTCGTTTTACTTCGCGACGCCGCAGCACATTCGTACCGCTGCCGGCCCGACCCCCGGTAAGCCGCTCGCATGAACGACCACAGCGCTCGCCGGCGCACGTTCGCCTGGCACGATCCGGTTCCACTTTCTGAGGCGGCCCGCGCGCTCTCCGGCTTGGACTTCTTCAAACAGATCGAGCTAGGCGAACTCGCGCTTCCGCCGATCCTGGAACTCTTCGAAATCGTTCCGGGCAGCGCGGCGCACGGCACGATCGCGTTCACGATGCTGCCGAAGGAGTACATGTACAATCCGATCGGAACCGTCCACGGCGGTGCGATCGCGACGCTGCTCGACAGCGCGATCGGCTGTTCCGTCCACACCACGCTTCCCGCCGGCCGGGCGTACACGACGCTCGACCTGCAGATCCGCTTTCTGCGGCCCGTAACGCTCGCGTCCGGGACGCTCACGGCGGTCGGACGGGTCGTGCATGCCGGGCGCAAGACGGCGAGCGGCGAGGCGACGCTGCACGACACGAACGGAAAGCTGTGCGCGACCGCCAGCTCGAGTTGCCTGCTGCTCGATCTCGCCTAAAAGAACGGGCCGGCGCGCTTAGAGTTTGATGAGGGCCGGATCGATTTGGGCCGCGCGGGCGTAGGATTGGCAAGAGTCATCCTTACGACTGCAGAGGCACGAACGCAAAATGCTCAAATCTCTTCGCAACATTTTCATCGCAGCGCTGGGCTTCACGCTCGTGAGCGCGCCGCTCGCCGCGAGCGCTGCGACTGCCGGTTACGTTCACGCGGGCGGCGGTGGCTATCGCGCCGGCGTTGCGTGGGGCGGACATTCCGGCGGCTGGCGCGCGCCGGCGTACGGCGGGTACCACCCGGGCTACGGCTATCGCACGGGGTACGGCTATTACCGTCCCGGATACGCTTACTATCGGCCGGGATACGGCTATTACCGCCCGTACGGGTACGTCGGCTTCCATCCGAACGGCTGGTACGGCGTCGCGCCCTACGGCTGGTACGGCTACTACTGGAACGGCGGCTGGTACCACCATCGCCGCTGGTCGGGCGGCATCTGGATCTATTTCTAGGAGGCCTTAGCCGAGACACGCCGCGGGCGTGAGAAGGCGGTCGCTCCGGCGCGCGGAGGACCGCCTTCCGGGTTGCGAAAGTTTCGGGGTTACTATGGCAATCACGCACGAACGCCCCGCGCTGCTCAAAGAGCTTGGCTACATCGACGGAAGCTGGAGTGCGGCCGATTCGGGCCGCACCTTCGACGTCACCAACCCAGCGACGGGAGAGCGCATCGCCACGGTCCCGCGTATGGGCGCCGCCGAAACCCGGCGTGCGATCGCGGCCGCGGCCGCCGCGCTTCCGGCGTGGCGCGCGAAAACCGGCAAAGAGCGCAGCCTCATCTTGCGCCGCTGGTTCGATGCGATCGTGCGCCACCAAGACGACTTGGCGTTACTGATGACGCTCGAACAGGGCAAGCCGCTCGCCGAAGGGCGCGGTGAAGTGGGGCTCGGTGCGTCCTACGTCGAGTGGTTCGCCGAAGAAGCGAAGCGCGTCTACGGCGACACGATTCCGGCACCGGCGCCCGACCGGCGCTCGGTCGTGATCAAACAGCCGATCGGTGTCTGCGTCGGCATCACGCCCTGGAATTTTCCGCACGCGATGGTCACGCGCAAGTCGGCGCCTGCGCTCGCGGCCGGCTGCACCTTCGTGCTCAAGCCCGCCGAACAGACGCCGCTCTCCGCGCTCGCACTCGCGCTACTCGCGGAAGAGGCGGGCATCCCGCCGGGCGTCTTCAACGTGGTGACGGGCGATGGCGAGGACGCGCCGGCGATCGGGCGCGAGATGACCTCGAATCCGAGCGTGCGCAAGCTGGGCTTCACCGGATCGACGGCCGTCGGTAAACTGCTCATGGAGCAGTGCGCCGCGACCGTCAAGAAAGTCTCGCTCGAACTCGGCGGCAACGCGCCCTTCATCGTCTTCGACGACGCGAACCTCGAGGCCGCAGTCGCCGGTGCGATGGCTGCGAAGTTTCGCAACGCGGGTCAGGTCTGCATCAGCCCGAACCGCCTGCTGGTGCAGGAGGGCATCGCCGACGCGTTCGTCGCGAAGCTGCGCGAAACCGTGGCCAAGCTGCGCGTCGGTAACGGGCTCGAGGAGGGCATCACGGTCGGCCCGCTGATCGAAGAACAAGGCCTTGCAAAGGTCGTCGAACACGTTGCGGACGCGCGCTCGCGCGGTGCCAACGTCGTTCTCGGCGGCGAACCGAGCAAACTCGGCATGACGTTTTACGAGCCGACCGTGCTAACCGGTGTGACGAGCGAGATGCTGATGTCGCACGAAGAAACGTTCGGGCCGGTCGCGGGCATCGCGACCTTCAAGTCCGACGCCGATGCCGTGGCCATGGCGAACGATACGCCGTACGGACTGGCCGCCTACTTCTATAGCCGCGATATCGGCCGGGTCTGGCGGGTCGCGGAAGCGCTCGAGACGGGGATGGTCGGCATCAATACCGGCCTGTTCACCGACGCCTCGATCCCCTTCGGCGGAATCAAGGAGTCCGGCATCGGCCGCGAGGGCTCGAAGTACGGCATCGACGAGTGGGTCGAACTCAAGTACCTCTGCTTTGGGGGCATCGACAGCTAGCGGCGAACGGGCGCCTTTGGCGGCAGAGGAAATTGCCGCCGGAGTCATCGGAAGCAGGAGAAAATCTCCAACCTCGCTCAGTTATCGCGGACGCCGCGCGCCTTCTACAGCGCGCCTTTCTCGTCGTCAGGAGTCCGCGATGCCCGAATCGATCACGACCACGCGCCGCTCGTTCGGTGCCGCGGCGCTCGCCGCGGGAGCAACTCTGGGATTTCCCGCCTTCGTTCGCGCGGCCGAGGCGCGCGCGTTCAGCTTCGGCTACGATCAGCCGCACGACACCGGCTACGGCTTCTTTGCGGACCGTTTCGCCGAGAAGCTCGCCGAGCTCAGCGGGGGATCGTGGAAGCTGCAGCAATACCCGGGCGCGCAACTCGGTTCCGAGCCCGAGATGGCGCAGAAAGTGCGTTCCGGCGACCTCGACTTCTGCATCAACTCGACGGCCAACGCCGCCGCGGTGTCGCCGCAAGCCGGCGCCTTTTCGCTCGAATATATCTTCCCCGATGAAAAGACGTTGGTGAAGGCCACCCTCGACGCGGGGCTCAACGAGACGTATCGCAAGCTCATCACCGCGACCGTCACCGGTGCGGAAGCGCTCGGCCTGATCACCCTCGGCCTGCGCAACATGTACGCGAAGTTTCCGATCTCAAGCGTCAGCGACATCAAGGGCCGCAAAGTGCGCGTGCAGGCGACCCGGACCGAAGACGTCTTCATGACGGCCTATGGCGCAATTCCGGTGCACATGCCGTTCGGGCAAGTCTACACCTCGCTGCAGACCGGCGTCGTCGAAGTCGCCGAAAACGGTAACGACATCTACCTCTCCAACAAGCACTACGAAGTCGCGCCGGTCCTGTCGTTGACCCAGCACGCCGCGAACATGAACAGCATCCTCGTCAGCACCAAGACCTCGGCGGGCTTCAGCGCGGACCAGCGGCGCTGGATGACGCAAGCCTTCGACTACGCGCAGCACCTCGAGGTCCCCAAAGCCATCGAACTCGATCACGGCGCGCTCGACAAGCTTAAAGCGCTCGGCGTCCAGATCGTCGCCAACGTCAACAAATCCAGCTTCACGGACATCGCGCACCCGATCGACGACCAGCAGGCACAAGCGCTCGGGCCGTTCTCGCAACAAATCGTCAAACAGATTCGCGCGCTGAAGTAGGCCGCCGCGTGGCTGTGGGAGGGGCGCGCCGCTCGGACTCGATCGTGATGCAGACCGAGCGTCACCTCAAGTGGCGCGCGCTCGACCCGCTCGAGGCCCTCCTGATGGCCATCTGCGGCCTGTGCCTGCTCGGCTTTACGCTTTCCGAGTTGGGCGACGTGCTCTTTCGCTTGCTCAAACATCCGCTGCTCTCGGCGCAGGAGTTCTCGTCGGGCTTTTTCATCTGGGGCGTGTTCCTCGGCGGCGCCGTCGCGGTGCGGCGCGACACGCACTTCCGGATCTCCGCGATCAGCGAGAAGTGGACCGGACCCAAGCGCGCCGCGGCGGAGGTCTTCAAGCGGATCGTCATGCTGGCGATCGCCGGCGTGCTCGTGGTGGCCGGCTACCAAAACTTCTTGAGTGGATTCGGCAGCTTCATGACGCCTTCGGAAACGCCGATTGCGGTACTCTACGCCGCAATTCCGGTCGCGGGCGCGCTGATCGCGCTCTTCGTCCTCGAGCAGCTGGTCAACGGGCTTCGCAACGGCTTCGAAGGCGCGAGCCTTTCGCGGGTGGACAGCGCGGCGGTCGTTTTCGCGACGCCCACGCTCGACGAATGAACAACGCCGGGATTGCGATCTTCGTCATGGTCGCCGTCTCCGTCTTGCTCGGCTATCTGGGCGTGCCCGTGCCGTTCGCGCTGATGGCGAGCGTCTTCATAACCGTGGTCCTCTTCACCCACATCTCGCTCGCCTCGATGACGGGCCAGCTTTTCAACGGCGTCAACACGCTGATGCTGCTCGCGGTCCCGTTCTTCTTGCTCGTCGGCGAGCTGATGACGTCGGCCAACATCACGGTCCGCATCATCGCCTGCGCGCAAGCTCTGGTCGGACACTTGCGCAGCGGTCTCGCGCAGGTGGTCGCGGTGTTCGGCCTCTTCTTTGCGGGGATCTCCGGTTCGTCGACCGCCGACGTCGTCGCGATGAGTACGGTGTTGATGCCGGAGATGAAACGCGAGGGCTACGACCCGGCCTTCACCGCAGCCTTGATCGCCGCCGCCTCGACGATGGCCAACATGGTGCCGCCTAGCATCCTCGCGGTCGTCTACGGCGCGGTCGGGAACGTCTCGATCGGCGGCCTGTTCTTGGCCGGCGCCACGCCCGGCGTCCTCGTCGGGATCGGCTTGATGGTCTACAGCTACTTCTTCGGACCGCCCGGAGTCCCGAAGAAACGCGCCGGCTTCGCGCAACTCTCAAGTGCGTTTAAATCGGCAGCGTTGCCCCTGCTGATCCCGTTCATCATCGTGGGCGGCATCATGACCGGCCAATTCACGCCGGTCGAAGCCGGAATGGTCGCGGTCATCTACGTTCTCGTCGTGCTGATTCCGCTCTACAGCCGCGCGCACATCAAACACTTGCCACGCGACTTCATGCTCGCCGGGGCGCTCTACGCGCTGCCGCTCAGCGCGGTCGCAGCGGCTTCCGCCTTCGGTTGGGTCTTGGCGTATCTGCGCGGTCCGGACGTCGTCTCGGCCTGGATCGAGCAGGTGGCAGGCCACAACGGCGTCGCGATCATGTTCTTGATCGTCGGCATGCTCGTGATCGTCGGCGACTTTCTCGAAGGCATCCCCGCGATCATCATCTTTATGCCGCTCATCCTGGCGCTCGTGAAGCTCGGCCACATCCAGCCGCTGCACATGGGCGTCGTCATCATCGTCACGCTAGCTTTCGGCAACATCACGCCGCCCTACGGGCTACAGCTGCTGCTCGCATCGAACTTAGCGAAGGTTGCGTGGCCGCGCGCGCTGGTGGCGTGCCTGCCGCTTTACGTCATCTTCTTCCTCGTCATCGCGTTGATCGTCATTTTCCCCGACCTAACGCTCTGGCTGCCGCGCTGGCTCTTTCCCCAAGCGCTGGGCTGCTTCGCGAACGCGCTGACACACAAACTCGTTTGTCCTCCGTCCTAAGTCTCTCGGTGCGGCGTCAGCCGTCAGGTTTCTAGTCATTTCTCCTTGGAACGTCGTACGACGTCGCAGGACCGCGCGAGTCTCCCTTGGCGGGCGCCGCTATCCGGTGCCGCGGAGGAAGTCGAAATCGCAGCCGAGTTCCGCACCTAAAATGTGCTCGGCGTACAGGCGGCCGTAGCCGCGCGAGGGAGGCTCAGCCGGCTGGAAGCCGGCGAGACGGCGCTCGATTTCGTCCGCCGAAACGAGCAGCTCGAGACGTTTCTCACGGGCGCTGACGCGGATGCGGTCGCCGTTGCGGACGGCGGCGAGCGGACCGCCGCGCGCGGATTCGGGCGAGACGTGCAGGACGACTGCGCCGTAGGCGGTGCCGCTCATCCGCGCGTCGCTGATCCGCAGCATGTCGCGCACGCCGCGTTCCGCCAGCTTCCTCGGAATCGGAAGGTAGCCGGCCTCGGGCATGCCGGCGCCGAGCGGGCCCGCGTTTTGCAACACGAGCACGTCGTCAGGTTCGACGTCGAGATCGGGAGAGTCGATGCGCGCCGCGAGGTCGGCGAGGTCGCTGAAGACGACGGCGCGGCCTTCGTGTTCGAGCAGACGCGCGTCGGCTGCGGCGGCTTTCAAAATCGCGCCGTCCGGTGCGAGGTTTCCGAAAAGCGCGACGAGGGCGTCGCGTTCGACCAGCGGCTTGTCGAGCGACGCGATGACGGAACGGTCGACGTACGTTGCGCGCGACTCCCGGGCGAGGCGTTCGTCGAGCGTTTCCCCGGCGACGGAGAACGTCTCGCGATGCAGCTTGGGAGCGAGCTCGCGCAGCAGGGCACGCATTCCGCCGGCGGCGTGGAAGTCTTCCATGTAGCCTTCGCCGACGGGTTTGAGATTGACGAGCACCGGCGTGTCGCAGCTGATCTCGTTGAAGCGTTCGAGCGTCAGGGGAATCGAGAGGCGCCCGGCGATCGCGGTGAGATGGATGACCGCGTTGGTCGACCCGCCCAGCGCGAAGAGGACGCGCAACGCGTTTTCGACGCTCGCGCGGGTGACGACGCGTTCGGGCGTGAGTCCTTCGGCGGCGAGTTCGACCGCGCGCCGGCCCGTCGCTTCGGCGACGCGCAAGCGCTCGGCGTGCACGGCGGGCGGCGTGGCGGAGCCGGGCAAACTCATGCCCAGGGCTTCGCTGACGCAGGCCATCGTGCTCGCCGTTCCCATCACCGCGCACGTGCCGGCGGTGGTCGCCAGGTTCGCTTCGATCTCGCCGATTCGCTCGCGCGAGAGTTCGCCCGCGCGGTAGCGCGCCCAGTACGAACGGCAGTCGGTGCACGCGCCGAGCCGCACGCCTTCGAAACGGCCGGTCAGCATCGGCCCGGTGACGAGCGCGATGGCGGGCTTACCCGCCGAGAGCGCGCCCATCAATTGCGCCGGCACCGTCTTGTCGCAGCCGCCGACGAGGACGACCGAATCCATCGGCTGCGCGCGAATCATCTCCTCGACGTCCATCGCCATGAGGTTGCGGAACATCAAGCTCGTCGGCTGCACGAAGGGCTCGCCGAGCGAGATCGTCGGAAACTCGAGCGGCAAACCGCCCGCCGCCAGCACGCCGCGCGAAACGGACGCGACGAGCTCCGGCATCAAGCGATGGCAGTTGTTGAAACCGCCGCCCGAACTCGCGATCCCCACGATCGGCCGCGCCAGCAGTTCGTCGGAATAACCCATCGACTTCGCGAAAGCCCGGCGCAAATACAGCGAGAACTCCGGGTCACCGTAGCTGGTCAGGCCTCGCGAGAGGCCGCCCTTCACACGACCGCGCCGGCCGGCGCAGCGTACCCGGCAGCCCGCAAGCGTTCCAGCAGCAGGACCCGTTCGGTCTCCGCGAGCGTTCCCAGCGGCGGCATCGCACGCAGCCACTCCGGATCGCGATGCAGTTCGCTCACCAGGAAACGCAAGGCCGGGACGAGCGGGAAACTCGCGATCGCCGCGCGCATCGCCGCGACGCGCGTTTGCGCTTCGCTCACGTCGCCCTCGCCGTACCAAACCGGCGCGCAGTACGGCGCGGTCACGTTTGCCGAAGCGGAGATGCAGCCGGCGTAGCCGGCGCCGCGGCTCTCCGCGAGCGCCGCTTCGGAGCTCGGAAAGATGTCGAGCGACGGGTAGTCGCGATGCATCGCCGCGGCATACGCCATGTCTCCCGAACTGTCTTTGAGACCGGCGATCGTCGAGCCGAAGGTCGCGCAGAGCCGGCCGGTGAGGCTCAGCGTGATGGGTACGCCGCTCATCTTCGGAAAGTTGTAGAGGTACAAGCGCAGCGCGTCACTGCCCGTCCGTTCGACGAGCGCGGCGTAGAACGCGAACAGGGCGTCTTCGGAAAGGTCCTTATAATAGAAGGGCGGGATGACGAGCGCACCCGCGAAGCCGAGCGCAACCGCCGCCCGGGTCAGCGTTACCGCATCCTCGAGCGCCGCCGCACCGGTGCCGGTGAGCATCGCGCTCGGTGGCAGGCCGCTGCCGGCCAGGGCTTCCATCAGCGCGATACGTTGACTGACCGAGAACGACGCCGCCTCCCCGGTCGTGCCGAGAACGTTCAGACCGTCGCAGCCGTTCGCGAGCAGCCAGCGCGCGTGCGCGATCAGGCGCGCGTGATCGGGCGCAAGGCCGGGACCAACCGGCGTAAGGATGGCCGCGAGAATTCCGCTCGGCCGCGCAGCAGCTGCCATAGCGCTTTCCTTTCCGGCACTCGACGGCTTCGCCTTTGCGGCTCGCGAACGTGCTAGCGGCGCGCGACGAAGGCGCAGGCCGCACTGACCAGTCGCGGCCGTCTCGGCCGCAGCGCTTGGCGGATGAGGTTCATCAGTTCGCTCATCGCGTTCGGCCGGCCGGGCCGCTCTCGCATACCGCGCGCGAACCCGACGATGCTCGGCGCCGAATCGTCCCTCGCGTCGAGCATCACGACCGGGCACTCCGTCTCGTTTCGAATCGCCTCGAACAGCGAGACGCCGTCGAGCGGCGCGAGCATGTCGAGCAGTATCACCGCATCCGGATCGTGTAAGCGAACCAGCGCTTGTCCGACGCCGCCGTCGGTCGCGCTCTCGACGTCGAACCCGCCGAGGCCCAGACCGTCCGAGAGGAGACGCTGCGTCAATCGGCCGCGGCCGATCACGACGACTTTACCGGGAGCGCCGCCCGCCGACGCTTCCGCGGCTCCCGCCCGGAGCCTACGCGCGAGCATGGCCACATCTTACGCTAAAATACTTCGGCAATTCTGGGAGCTGCGGCCGACTCTCACCGAGTTCTCATCCGGGCGCCAGGCGAGCGCGCGGCCGGGGTGCTACGATGAAAGAGCGAGCGCCGCAGTTCGGGAGGAGCGTACGATGCGCGCGAGTTTCGTTTTTGCGGCGGCGACCTTCGCCGCCGGGCTCGCAGGGCCGGCCTTCGCACAGCAGGCGCCGCCCGCCGGCGCGTCCGTGACGCTGCTCGCACCGGCCGACGAATATTTCGGCCGCTTCCGCTTGAGCATCTTGGGCATCGCCAACGCGCTCAAGCTCGCGACCGATCGGCTCCAGGCCGGCGCGGATCCGCACGGAATTTGCGAGGGCTCGCTCTTCTCCGTAGGCGACGCGATTGCGGCGTGGGAGCACGCGTATCCGCAAGATCCTGCGATCGCGCGCGATCTGCTGCTCCTCGAGCGCACGTACGTGCGGGCGGCGACGGCGGAAGCGCGCGCACATGCCGCCGAAACCGAACGTTGGCTGCGGCGCGACTACCCGAACTCGGCCGCGGCTCGCGAAACGCCTTAAGTTGAAAGCGGCTTAGCGAAGGCGACGATCTCGCCCCGGGCACGGTGGTTCGTCCAGAAATTCGTTCCGTCGAACGCGAGCGCGCGAGCGGGGAACGGAATCCGGGCGACGTCTTCGATCTTCGGCGCCGGGCCGCGCGCGTCGACGCTCGTCAGCCAATATTCGTCCGTCTCTTCGTCGTCGGTCGTCACCAGGTAGAAACGGCCGCCGACGACGACCACACCGCAGATGTCGTGCGGGACGGCAAACACCGTCCCGACGGTCCCGCGCTCGTCGAGCGAGAGCACGCGGCGCTTGTAGAACTGGCTGACGTAGAGGCGATCGCCGTCGTACGCAAGCTGAGAACCGGTGTCGTCCGGTGCCGCAAACGCACCTTCGGATTTGAAGCCGTGCCCGGGCACGAATCGCCGGATGATGCGGTGGTCTTCGGCCGTCTCGCTGCACAAGACGCGCAGCTCGTCGCCGACGACGGTCATGCCGTACGGCAACCCGGGCGCGGCGGCTTCTTCGCGCACCGTCCAATGCTGCGGATCGAGCGCGTACAGCCGTTGCGTCTCGAGCGAACCCATCCAGAGCAGCGTACCGTCGAAAGCCAGCGATTGGGGACGCGGCGCCGGCGAGGGCAAGCGCAGCATCTCCTCGATTTCCTGCATGGGCTCAGACTTCGAATCGAAAGCGGGCTTCCCTCGGGAGCTCGCGGCGCCTAGCGGGTCGTTTCCAGCTCGCCCTCGAGCCGTTCGCGCACGTCCTTGAACAACTCGCGATCGTCGACGACGCGCCGCGCTTTGTGATCGGTGCGCGGGAAGGTCGCCGGGGCGCAGGCCTCGATCTTCGCGCGCACGCCGAGAACGCGCTGCAATCCCTCACCGGCGCGCCGGGCGAAGTCCGCGATCGCCGTTTGGCCGCGCGCCGCGAACTCGCCGTCGTATTCGACCCGGACGAGCAGCTCGTCCATCGCACCTTCGCGCGTGATCACGACGCGGTGTTCGCCGCCGTAGCCCGCAGTAGCGTTCAAGACGTTTTCGATTTCCGAAGGATAGATGTTCTCGCCGCGGATTTGGAACATGTCGTCGATCCGCCCGTAGATGCCCTTCGGTAAGCGCGGGTAGGTCCGTCCGCACGGATTTTCTTCCATGACCCAGTGGGTCAGGTCGCCGGAGAACAACCGGATCATCGGTTGCGAGGTGCGCTCGAGGTGCGTGTAAACCGGCGTGCCCTGCCGGCCGTACGGCACGCGGCGCAGCGTGGCCGGATCGCACACTTCGTGATAGACCATGTCTTGCCACAAGAGCATGCCTTCGTCGCTGGCCGACGTACCGGCGGCGCTCATGAACGGCGTCATCTCCGCCATCGTCCCGCAATCGAACACTTTAGCCCCGTACGATTCGGCGATCCGGTCGCGCACCGAAGGAATCGAAGCGCCGGGCTCGCCCGAGAAGAACATGACCTCGAGACCGAGCTCGCGCGGATCGAAACCCTCCTCGCGCGCGACCTCCGCCAGCCGCAGCGCGTAGGACGGCGTACTGTAGAAACCGCGCGGTTTCACCGCGGCGAGCCACTGCACGGCCCGGGCCGACATCCCGGGAGCGCCGGCGCCGAACGGGAAGCTGCGCGCGCGCAGACGTTCCGCGCCGAGCATCGCGCCCCACGAGCCGAGATACAGGCTGAAGATCGCCGCGACGAAGACGGTGTCGCCGGGCCGCAATCCCATGCCCCAAAGAATGCGCGCGTGGTTGTTCGCGATCGTACGCCAGTCTTCGCGCCCCACCGCGAAGGCGGTCGGACGGCCGGTCGTGCCCGACGTGCCGTGGACGTGGTGCACCTCGGCCTCGGGCACGCAAAGATAGTCGCCGAAGGGCGGCGCGGCGGCTTGCGAGGCGCGCAGTTCGGCTTTGGTCACGACCGGTACGCGCTCGAAGGCCTCGAGCGAGTCGATCGACTCGGGGTCGACGCCGGCCTCGTCCCACTTCTTACGATAGAACGGCGAGCTCGCGTACGCGTAGCGCATGATCTCGCGCAGCCGCACGGCGATCGCGGCGTCGCGCTCGGCCGGGGGCATCGTTTCGCGCCGCGTAAACCAGTAGGGGCTGGCGGGAGCCGGCATGTACGCGTCGTCGTAGGCCGGCGGGAACGACCAGGCTTCCATCATTCCTCCAGATTTTGGCCGCGCCGGCGGCGTTCGGCGGCATCCCACGCGTCGAGCGGCTGGTAAGCGGGAACGAAGCCGAGACCTTTGCCGCTGTCCGACGAAACGGCTTCGCGCGTCACCACGACGTCGAGCACGGCCGGCGCGTTAGCGAGCGCGCGCCGCAGAGCGGCGGGCAGTTCCTCGGCATCGGTCACGCGTTCCCCGTGCGCACCGAGCGCGCGCCCGAGCGCCGCGTAATCCGAGTACGCCAGCTCCGTGCCGACGATGCGCCCTCCGTAGTTGACGTCTTGGTCGTGACGCTCGATGTTCCACGCGGCGTTGTTCGCCACGATGAAGACGGCTTTCGCACCGTGCCGCACGGCCGTGTCGATCTCCATCGCGTTGAACCCGAAGGCCCCGTCGCCGCTGACGCAGATCGTTTCGCGGCCTGGGAATGCCAGGGCCGCGGCGACCGCGAACGGCACGCCGACGCCGAGGCAGCCGAAGGAACCCGAATCGAGATACGTCCGGTTCGCAAAGCCGAGCCGGGCGAAACTCAGGATGTCGCCGCCGTCCGCGATGGCGACCGCGTCCTCCGCGGCGACGGAACGGATCGCGGCAAAGATGCGGTTGGGATGCATCGCGCCGTCGCTGCCGGCGGGCGCGCTTGCGAGTTTGGACGCATACGCGGCGCTCCGTTCGCGATGCCGGCGCGAGCGCTCCGCGGCCCACTCGAGGTCGACCGCGGGCCGGCGCGAACCCGCCACCGCGACGATCGCTTCGAGCGCGAGCCGGGGCGACGCGTAGATCTCGGGCTCGCCGCGCCGGTTGTCGGCAAGTTCCGCGGTCGAATCGGCGATTCGGACGAAGCGGGCCTGCGGAAAGACCGCGGGGGAGCCGTAGCCGAGTTGGTAGTCGAGCTTTCGTCCGACGGTCACCACCAAATCGGCCTCGCTCATGAGCACGCCGCGCAGCGACGTGACGACCGCCGGATGTTCGTCGGGCACGAGCCCGCGGCTCTCTTGCGTGTCGAGGTAGAGCGCGCCGAGACGGTCGAGCAGGCGCACCAATTCCGGACCCGCCCCGCGCGCTCCGCGTCCGGTGACGATAACCGGGCGGCGAGCCGACCACAGGGCTTCGACGGCCGCGGCGACCGAGGCGCTCTCCGGCGCGAACTCGCGCGGTGCGCGCGGCGCGAAGTGTTCCTCGAGCAAGAGCCCGGCCAAAACGGGCTCGCGCAGGACGTCGGTCGGAAATTCGATGTACGAGGGGCCGGGTTCGCCGCCGTCGCCCATGGCGCGGCTCACCGCCTCGTCGAGTTCGCGCGCCACGTGCTCGGCCACGCGGCAGGTTCGCGCGAAGCGCGCGATCGGCTGCATCACGGCAACGTGCGGCATCTCTTGCAGCGGTCCCATGTTCGTCTGCGGACGCGGCGCGCAGCCGGCTACGACGAGCAGCGGAACGCGCGCGCTCGAAGCGTTGGCGACCGCGGTCACGGTGTTGGTGACGCCCGGCCCGGCCGTGACGAGCGCGACCCCCAACTCGCCGGTCAGTTCGGCGTGCGCGTGAGCCATGTGGACGGCCGCGGCTTCGTGGCGCACGTCGACGATCGGAATGCCGAGCTGTGCGACGACGTCCCAGACCGGTTGGATGTGACCGCCTTGCAGACCGAAGACGCGCGACACGCCGCGCGCCGCGAGAAATCGCGCGATTAGCTGCGCCGGGGCGAGCAGCTCGCGCTCCGCGATCATCGCGGAGACACGGCCGCTCGGCTACGCCGCGCAGCGCGACCCGACTCGGCCACCACGCGCTCGATTCCGTCGATGAGATCCTGGGTCGAGGCGTCGGCATCGAAGATCGCCCGCACGCCGGCCGCTTTCAATTTCGGCAGGTCGGCCTCTTGAATCACTCCCCCGCCGACGACGGCGATGTCGTCGACTTCGCGCTCCGCCAAAAGCTGCATGATCTTAGGAAAGATCGTCATGTGCGCGCCTGAGAGGATGCTGACGCCGATGACGTCGACGTCTTCCTGGATGGCCGCGTTCACGATCATCTCCGGGGTCTGATGCAAACCGGTGTACACGACCTCCATTCCGGCGTCGCGTAGGGCGCGCGCGACGATTTTCGCGCCGCGATCGTGGCCGTCGAGGCCGGGCTTGGCTACGAGGACTTTAGTCGGCACGGATCACCTCATTCGAAACGAGTGGCAGAAGCCGCTCGCGCGCTTGCGCGCGCGTAATCGAGCGAGCTTCGAGTTGCGCGAAAAGCGCGCGAGCCGGGGCGCCCTCGAGCGCGTGGAGGGCGCGCCGCGCAGCGGCGTCGCGCACTTCGCGCAAGACGTCGAAGCGCAGAGCGCGGACTGCGTTCGAAACGCCGCCCACACGCGCCGCAGCCAGCGCATCCATCACTTCCGCGATGCCCGCGCCCTCGCTCGCCGTCGTCTGCAAGACCGGAATCGTGCGCCGGCTTTCGCGCACCATGTGGACGAGATCCATCGCCGTCCGGTTCGCTCCGGGCCGGTCGGCCATGTTGACGACGAAGATGTCGGCGATCTCGGTGAGGCCGGCTTTGATCGTCTGGACGCCGTCGCCGAGCGCCGGCACGGTCAAGACCGCAACGACGTCGGCGACGCCGACGATCTCGAGCTCGACTTGGCCGACCCCGACCGTCTCGACGATCACCACGTCGAAGCCGGCGCGCTCGGCTAAGGCGATCGCTTGATGGGTCGACGGCGCGAGGCCTCCGCCGGATTCGCGCGAGGCCATGCTGCGGATGAAGACGCCCGGATCGCCCGCGTGGCGCTGCATGCGCACCCGGTCGCCCAAGACCGCGCCTCCGGTGAAGGGCGACGACGGATCGACCGCAATCACGGCGACCGTTTCACCGCGAGCGCGAAAACTTTCGATCAAGCGGTCGACCAGGGTCGACTTCCCGGCACCCGGCGGTCCGGTGACGCCCACCACGTACGACGCGGCGGCTTCGCGCGCGAGCGGCGTCTCGATCTGCGCCAGCGCCGCGGGCAACGCCGCGTAGCCGTTCTCGACCGAACTGATCGCTCGCGCGAGATCGCGATGAACGCGCGAATGCAGCGCGCGCGACGTACTCGAGGCCGTCAAAAGACCGGTTGCTCGACGTAGACGCCGAAGACCGGACGCAGCGCGTTGATGATTTCGCCGCCCGTCGCGCGTACCCGGACCGCCTCGATCGTCGCCGGCATGATGTTCTCTTCGCTCGCGGCGACGCGCGCCAGCTCCGCTAGCGCCGCGGCGACCTTGGTCCCGTCGCGGCGCGCTTTGGTTGTCGCTAAGCGCGCGAGCTGCCGCGCCGCCGCGGCCTCGTCGACGTGGTGCAATTCAAGGGTAGGATTGGCGCTTTCGTCGCGGTATTTCGTGACGCCGACGAGCTCCCACTCGTGCCGCTCCTTGCGCTGGTAGAATTCGTAGGCCGCGTCGGCAAGCTCGCGCTGGAAGAAGTTATCCTCGATGCAGGCTACCACGCCGCCTCGCCGGTCGATCTCGGCGAAGTACTCGAAACAGCCGCGCTCGATTTCGGCGGTGAGACGCTCGACGGCGTACGAGCCGGCCAGCGGATCGATCGTGCCCGCCACGCCGCTCTCTTCGGCGATGATCTGCTGCGTGCGCAGCGCGATCTTCATCGCCGGCTCGCTCGGAATCGAGAGGGCTTCGTCGTAGCCGTTCGTGTGGAGCGACTGCGCGCCGCCGAGCACGGCGGCCAGCGCTTCCAGCGCCGTACGAGCGATGTTGTTGAGCGGCTCGCGCGCCGTGCACGAAGCGCCCGCGGTCTGGCAGTGAAAGCGGAGGCGCATCGACTCTTGTTTCTTCGCGCCGAAGCGTTCTTGCATGATCCGGGCCCAGACGCGGCGCGCCGCGCGGAACTTCGCGACCTCTTCCAAGAAGTCGATTTGCGACACGAAATAGAACGACAGGCGCGGCGCGAAGTCGTCGACGTCGATGCCCAGCTTGAGGACCTCGTCGACGTATGCGATACCGGCGGCGAGGGTGAAGGCGACCTCCTGGAGGGCGGTCGAGCCGGCTTCGCGCGTGTGGTAGCCGCTTACGTTCACCGCGTTGTAATGCGGCAGATGCTTGGCGCCGAAAGCGATGCAATCCCGCACGATGCGCATCGAAGGCTTGGGCGGATAGACCCACTCTTTTTGGGAGATGTACTCTTTGACGATGTCGTTCTGAACCGTGCCGGAGAGTTTCTTCCAATCGAGGCCGCGCTCTTCGGCGACGACCAGATACATCGCGAGCAGGATCCAGGCCGAGGGGTTGATCGTCATCGACACCGAGATCTTTTCGAGATCGATCCCGTCGTAGAGGTCGAGCATGTCGTCGACCGAATCGACGGCGACGCCTTCGCGGCCCACTTCGCCTTCGCTGCGCGGATCGTCGCTGTCGTAACCCATCAGCGTGGGCATGTCGAAATCGGTGGAGATGCCGGTCTGGCCCTGCGCGATCAGGTAGCGGAAGCGCTTGTTCGTGTCGTCGGCCGTCCCGAATCCGGCGATCTGCCGCATCGTCCAGGGCTGTGCGCGGTACATCGTGGCGTAGGGTCCGCGCGTATACGGATACTGTCCGGGAAAGCCGATCGTTTCCGTATAGTCGAGGTCTGCGACGTCGAGCGGCGTATAGAGCCGCTTGAGCTCGCTCCCGCTGATCGTGCGAAACGTTTCGCGCCGTTCCGGGCGCCGCTCCATGAAGGGCAGCAAGGTCATCTGTTCCCAGTCGCGCTGGGCGCCGTCGACCCGGGCGAGTTCCTCGCGCTCGAGCTGCAGACTCATCGATAGGCCTCCTTCAAACCGCGCAAGATCGCGTCGCGGCTACGCGAGATGTGGCTCTCCATGGCGCGCACGGCGCCTTCCGCGTCGCCGACGGCGATCGCGCGGGCGATCGCTTCGTGCTCGATCCAGACGTTCTCGGGATAGAGCTCGAGCGTAAAGAAAAAATGCATGGCGCGCGCGATCTGCGACCACGACCCGGCCAGCGACTGCGCTAGGTGCCGGTTGCCGGTGGCTTCGGCGATGCCGGCGTGGAAGCTGCAGTCGTCGTCGATTAGCGCCGCGAGATCGCCTTGCGCGATCGCGGCTTCGGCCGAGCGGCGCTTTTCGGCGGTCGCCTCGCGCAAATCGACGAACCGCTCGGCCGCGCTCCGGCAAGCCAGGCGCTCGAGCGCGAGGCGTACCGCATACAGATCCGCCACGTCGCGCGGCTCGAGCGGACGGCAAACCGCGCCGCGGTTCGGCTCGCTGACGACCAGCCCTTCGGCCTCGAGGCTGCGCAGGGCTTCGCGCAACGGGATGCGGCTCACCCCGAAGCGAGCCGCCAAGTCGTCTTGAACCAGCCGCGAACCGGGCGCGATCTCGCAGCTCACGATCGCGGCGCGCAAGGCGTCGAGCAGTTCGTCGTGCCGGCTGCCCCAGCGCAGCAACGTTGACCGGAGCAAATTATATACAATCCATGCGCGTGGCGTCAGTATAGTTCGGCCGTCGGAGGCCCGCAAGGGAGGAAATTGGATACTATGTGGGTTTCGTCAGTACCGATTCAGCCCGATTTTAGGCCGGAACTGCATCCAAATCACGGCAGGGCGGTATATCCGGGGAGAACCCTTCACGGAGACGCCCCCTACCGATGCACTTTTTACGCCTGCTGGGAGCCGCGCGGCTCTCGATCCCCCGAGTCTTTCCGCTGATGCGCGACCGGGCCGTGCCCTTCTGGCTCAAGGCGGCTTGCGTCGCCCTCGCGCTGCTGATCGTCTCGCCGCTCGATCTCTTCGGCGACATCCCGGTGCTCGGTTTGTTCGACGACGCCGCTCTGCTCGCGCTGCTCGCGAGCGCCTTCGTCCTGGTCGCGGAGAACCTGCGGGGCCGCCTGCTCGTGCGGGTCGAACCGCGCGACGCACGCGTCCACCATCCGCCGCTCGGCGCCCTCAACAAATAAGGCCTCGCCTCAGTCGAGGCTCCAACCGTACTCCAGCAGCGGCTTCGCGGCACGCGCGAACTCGACGGCGCGCGCGACCAGCGCGGCCGAGGTGACGTCGCGCAGCATCACGTTGCGCCCCGTGCAAAACGAGCGGAGCCGAAAGTAGGGCGCGAGATCGCTTTCGGCCTGACCTTCGAAACCGCGCGGCATGCGCGCCAGCGAATCGTCCCAATCCTCCGGATCGCCGAGTTCGAGTCCCGCCGCGCGCAGCTTGCGCAGGACGGCGCGAAAGCGTGCCGGCGAGCGCGCCATCTCGCTGCGCCAACGTTGCAGCATCGGCCGCTCGATCTTGTAGAAGGCGATCGAAAAGCGCGACGCGCGCGGCGCGATCTGCAGATACAAACCGCCCGGCGTCGCGCGTCCGCCGTCGTACGAAAGGTAGGCGGCGACGTGCGTGCGGTAGGGCGACTTGTCGGCCGCGAAGCGCACGTCGCGATAGACGCGAAAGATCGAACGTTTCGCGTCGCCGCCGATCGGGATGCGCGCGGCGTGCAGCGCCGCGGAGGCATCCGCGACGAACGCACGCATCGGTGCGTGCAGCATCCGCTCGTAGTCGTCTTTGCGTGGCGTAAACCAAGCGCGCTCGTTGTGTTTGGCGAGCGCTTCGAGGAAACGCAGCCCCTCGCGCGGGAAGCCCGTAAACATGCCCTTCGATTCGGCGGCGCGCAACGCGCGGCATCCCGTATGAAGCCTCCGCCGAACGATGGCACCGTGCGAGTCGGCTGCGAGCGGCGCCGGGCCGGCACGATGACGACCATCTTCGGCTTGCGCCCGCCCGATCTCGAGGCGGTGGCCAAGGAACTCAAACGTCGCTGCGGCACCGGCGGCACCGCAAAGGACGGCGTCGTCGAACTGCAGGGCGATCGGCGCGATGCGGCGCTTGCCTACCTCGCGGAACGCGGCATCCGCGCCAAGCGCATGGGCGGTTGACGATCGCACGGCGCGGAACGTTGCAGCGTTGAGATGCTCGCGCTGCTGCTCGCCTTCGGACTGATCCTGGCCCAAGCGCCGCCGGAGGCCGGTCCGGCCTCCGCGCCGTCCCCGCCGGCGAGTTTTGCGCCCCTCGGCGAGTCCGTCGAAATCGACAACTCGGGCTCTTCCAACACCTTGGGCTACAGCGTTTTCATCCGGCGCGACGGTGCGGCACGGTACGTCATGGCCGCGCCGCACGCGGCGCAGGGGCAGGAACCCGAGAGCGGCACCCGGACCGTCGACAAAGCCGCCGCCGGCCGCGTCTTCGACGACCTGGCCGGGCTGGAGCCTTTCCCGCCCGGCCGAGGCGTCTGCATGCACAGCGCTTCGTTCGGTTCGAGCACGACCGTCGTTTGGAGGGGCGAGCGCAGCCCCCCGCTCGATTGCGCGAACGACCCCGCCTACGCCGCCCTCCGGCGCGACGTCATGGCGGTTCTGGCTGGGCTGAAGCTGCAGACCCTCCGGCGGCCGGTGCTGATCGGCCCGCTGCCGCGCTCCTCCGGCTGAGTCACAATGCTGGCTCCCGGCCCGGTCCGAGCGGGGGCTCCCCCTATCTGAGCGCGAAACGTTAACGGGCACGCTCCTTCGGACGCGTGTCGGCACCATTCGAAGCTGGAACGCGCGGGTTCCTAAACTCAAAGCTTCGCTGCCGCTGCGTCCGATACGGAGGATAAGAGTATGGATGAACGGGGCGCGCGCCCGGCACCGATAACGCTATTCGAGGCTTCGAAACCCCCAGCGACCCCCGCACGGCGGGGGGCTGGTTCGATGCTGTCGATTCCGATCGGGAACATTGCCGGCGACTTCCGGGCCGTGAGTCTGAATCGCCGCCGCCGCAGCGCTACCTACGAGCTGATGGTCGCCAACGAAACCAACGGGCCGCTGGCCACCTTCACCTACGCCGTGACGCGAACGCGGCCGGGCGACGCGATGACCTGGAACGCAATCACCGTTCCGGCGCTCTCATCGATCGCCGTGACCGTCGACTTCGGGCTGCCCAAACGCGGTCTGCGCCAGCGGGTCGTTGCGGAACTCCACTCCATCGAGGCCCACCTGACGCTGGAGGCCGATCCGCCCAAAGTCCATCCGCAAGGGATCGCGCGAAACTTCGCGATCGTGGCGACGGGCCTGCTGTTGCTTTCGCTGGGCGCCGGCGCTTACGCCGCGGGCCGCCCGCAAGTCGTCGCGCTCGCCGCGCCGGCCGAAGTCGCCGGCGGCAAACCGTTCTCGGTGGCGTATGCGCTCGGACCGCTCGGCAGTGCCGAATACACCGTCGAAACTCCGGACGGCGTCGAGATCCGCCACGGTCAGTTGCCCGCGCGCGAGGGCGCCTTCGCTCTCGACCTGCCGGCCAAGGCCGTGACGAGCGGATACGACCTGCGGCTCGTGGCCCGCAACCGTCTCGGCGATTCCGTGCGCATCGCCCACATCGTTGCCCTCGCGCCGCAACTCGCCGGCGGAGCCGGCGGCCGTCGCGCCCGCATCTACAAGGTCGCGCTCCAGCAAGACGAAGTCCGCGGCGGCGAACCGATCGTCCTCGACTACAAAGCCTCGGCGGCCGCCGGCACCATCAAATTGCTCGATCAGGACGGAACGATCCGCGCCGAAGCGCTGCTGAATCACCGCGGCAATTCGATCTTGATCGCGCCGTACGTCGAAGCCGACCAAGACTTTCGCGTCGTCGTGCAGGCTAGCCGCGGCGGCTCGCACGCCGAGTCGAGCGTTGCGCTGCGCATCCTGCGAACGCCGCTTCCCGCGTCCGATTTCGCCGCGGCGAGCAGCCCCGGCAACGTCGCCCCGCCCGCCGATCCCGCCGGCTTACCGGTCGATGCGGAAGTTCAACCCGGCGAGTCCGGCGCGCCGCCGATCGCGGCTGCGCCGCCGGGAAGCAAGACGACGGGACCGATCGCCGTTCCGATGCGCGACTTCGTCGCGGGCTCGACGATACCGGTCCAAATCGTGCGTCCCGAACGGGGCCTGCGCATCTCGCTGGTGAGCCCCCTCGGTGAAGAAGTGCAAGGCGTCGACGTGACCAGCGGTCAACAAGCGCTGAGCTTTCCGGCGCCGCAAGTGGCGACCGCCACGAAGTACATGATCGTCGCGACGTACGCGCGGGGCTACGAACAAGAGACCGTTATCCGGCCGATCGTCGTGCGCGCACGGTGAACGCGACCCTGCCGCGGCTCGCGCCCAACGTCGTGCTGCGCCCGCGCATCTCGGCGTGGCTCGAACGGCACGCCGGCATGCCGCTGCGCCTGCTCGCCGCGCCGGCCGGCGCCGGAAAAACGGTCGCCATCGCGGCCTACCTCGCCGGCGCGCCGCGCCCCGGCGTTTATCTCGCGCTGCGTCCCGAAACGACGCCCGAGCAACTGCGCGCGCGTTTGACGAACGCGCTCGGCCTTGCGCCGGCCGAAGACGGTTTCGACGCGCTCGCCGCGGCGCTGGCAGCAGTCGCACCGCGCGAGATCGCCTTGGACGACGTCGATCGCGCCACGGGCGAAACGCGCGAAGAACTCGGCGCGCTGCTGGCCGTCGCTCCGCCGGGCATCTGCTTCATCGTCGCCACGCGCTCGGGCAGCGCGCTCGATGCGCGCAACTTGAGCGCGCGCGGCCTGGCCGTCGTGCTGGGCGCCGAAGAGCTCGCCTTCGATGCCGCCGACGTCGCGGGCTTGTGCAAGTTGCTCGACGTCGAGTACTCGGCCGCGGACGTCGGACGTTTGCTGGAACGGACGGAAGGCTGGCCGATCGTCACGAGTTGGGCCATTCGCGATGCCTCCGACGCCGAGAGCGACCTGCGCGACGCGTACGAGCGCTGGCGCAGCGTCAACCGCCGTCATTTCTCCGAATTTTTGGAAGCGGAGCTGCGCGCCGCGGGCGAGTACTACCGGACCTCGTTCCGGACCTTGGCCGCCGGCGGCGAAAGCGCCGAGCGCGAGCGGCTGGCCGCGCTCGAGTCGCGCGGTTTGTTCGTTTTCGCGACGCGCGACGGGCTTCGTCCGTACCGCGTCGCGCGCGAGCTCGGCGTCGAAGCGGTTCCCGCCGCGAGCACCGTCGCCGCCGAACCGACCTCGCTGCTCTTCGTCCGTCTGCTCGGCCGCTTCGAGGCCGAGATCGGCGGGCGGCGCATCGAGTGGATCCGGCGGCGCGAAGCGCAGATGTTTAAGTACCTGCTGCTCAAGCGCAACGGTCTCGCGACGCGCGGCGAACTGCGCGAGGTTTTCTGGCCCGACGCGCACCCGCAGCTCGCGACGCAAAGTTTGCGCACCGCGACCAGCAATATCCGCAAAGCGATCGCGGCGATCGTCGGCTACGGCAACGTCGAGCGCTACTTCTCGTCACGCGGCGACATCTCGGTGAACTTGCAGAACGCGGTCATCGACGTTCGCCGCTTCACCGCCCACGTGGCCGACGGCGATGCCGCGCTCGAGCGGGGCCGCTCGCAGGAAGCTTTCGCCCACTATTGCGCGGCTGAGTCGCTCTACAGCGGGGAGCTGCTCTCGGGCGAGTTTCCCGAGACCTGGTACGCCGCACGCGCCGAGATGTACAAGGGTCTCTACATCGGACTACTCGAGCGGCTGGCCGAGTACCATGCCGACGCCGGCCACGCCCGTCACGCGCGGGAGTACGCGGCGCGCGCCAAAGAGCTCGCGCCCGGATCGCTGCGGCTCGTGCCGCGTTCCGACTCCGACGCGGGCTGAGGGCAGCACCCAAAGCCGGAACTTGGCATCGCTGAAGATCGCGCGCCACGGGGGCGTGCGCGCCAGCGCCTGATCGAGCGGCGTGTCGCGGGCGACGAGCACGGTGTTGATCCGGCGCGCCGCAATGCGTTCCCGCCAGACCTCGTGCAAGCGCAGCACGTCGAGAAAGTCGTCCCAAACGGCGGGCGGATATGGGTCGGCGCGGCCGTCGAGAAAAACGCTAATGCCCGGTTCGCCGACGACGAAGCTGCACCACGCGAAGTCGGCGCAGAGCAGGCGGTGATCGCCGGGCTCGCGCCGCAAGCTATCCAGGATCGCCACCGGCATGGTGACCTCGACGCGTTTCGTCGACTGCAGCAAGGCGACCGCGACGCCGCCTGCGACCGCCAGCGCGACGACCGGGAATCCCCAAGCGACGCCGCGCGGAAGCGCCGGCTCCGCCGGATCGCGCACGAACCACGGCACGACGCGCGTCAGCGCCAAGGCGACGATCGGTCCAGCGCCGAGGCCGAAGAGCGCGATGTTGCGCGCGGCGCCCAGCATCGCCAGCGCCAGCAGCCCGAAGAGCAACGCGTCGCTCCAGCGGCGCGTACTGCGCGTTCCGGCGTAGGCGGCGATCAGCAGCAACGGCAAAGCGCCGAACGCAAAAGAGGTCTCGCCGAGATCGGTGACTTTCCACTCGACGATGTAGGATTTGATCGGGCTTGTTACGAGCGACAACGCATACGCCGGCAAGTGCCAGCCGAACGGGTTGCAGCAGATGGCGACGGCCGAGCCTAGCGCGACCCACGTCAGGCGCCGCGCTCGCGGGCCGAAGCGGCGCTCGTCGAAAGCCGCGCCGCAAGCCGCCGCGGCGGCGAGCAGAGGCGCGATGGTCGCACTCGCGTGCACGTTCGACCAGAGCGCGGCGACGGGCAGCGCGAACCAAACGACCGGCGCGTCGAAGTCGAGCACGAGCAGATAGAGTGCGAAGGCGGGCCAAGCGAACACTTGCGCGCGGGTGCCGAACGACTCCAACAGCGCGATGCCGGTGAACGTGGCCGCCACGGCGACCGCCGTTGCGGAAGCGCCGCCCCTGACGCCCCGGTACGCGCTGAGCGCGAGCGCGGCGGTCGCGCAGAGCGCGACGCCGGAACTGAAGAGATCCCAGCCCAGCCCCGTCCGGCTCAGATGCGCTAAGATCGAAAAAGCCCACTCTTGCGGCACCCACGGCGCGCCCGGCGCGCTGAAGGTTTCGTTGCCGAGCATGCGCGGAATCGCGCCGCTGCGCAGGATCGTCGCGCCGAGCCAGCGCTGCCAGCCTAAGTCGCCGTCGACGCCTGGATAAGCGACCGCGAAAACGAGAAAGCGCGCCGTAAAGATCGCGATGACGAGCCACGCATACTTCACCCGGGCGCCGTCCGCACGTACAAACGTACCGGTCCTTGCTCGCCGGCCCGCACCCAGTCCGGACTCAGCTCGAGCAATCCCGCAACCACGGCGCGACGGTCGACGACGATCGCGTCGACGTGCGCGCCTTGCAGGCTCGCGCGCCAGTGCGGACCGCCGACGGCCATCAAGTGCTGACCGGCCCGAACGCTCGCGGGGTACGCCGGTTCGCGCTCGTCCATGTAGACGCGCAGCCGTGCGTCGTTCGCGGCGACGGCTTCACCGCACCATTCGAGGCGCGTGCAGAAGACGCGATGCTCGCGGCCGTCGGCGCGCAGCCGCGCGACCAAATCTCCCGGCACGACGTCGGCTGCACTGGCCCGCGCCGCCGACCAACCTCCCACCCAGAGCAACGCGACGAGCGCGAAGGCCGGCGCATACCATGCCGGCGCGAGCGCCGCGGGATACGCGCGTTGCGCCGCGGCGGCTAAGACGGGAGCCGCCACGATTCCGAAAAGCGGCAGTTGATGGCCGTCAAGCAGCGCGATCACGAGCGCGAACAAACACGACAGAATGTCCCCGGCCGGCGAGCCGCGCAGGCCGAGGAACGTCAGCGCGAGCAGTGCGGCTGCGAACCCCCAGCGGTAGGCGAGCGGCGCCACCGCAACCGGCGCGGCGGGCGATCCGTCGAGGTGCAATGCGGCGGGTGCGAGCGCGACGAAGTGCACGCCGCCCGGCGTCAAGAACGCGGCCAGCAGCGAGCCGCCGAAGACGAGCCAAGGAAGACGGTTGCGCGCTGTCGAGGCCGCGTCGAGCTGCGCTCCTAGCGCGTATGCGAGTGCGATGCACGGCGCGAAGAAGCCCGCCGCCGACAGATTGCACCAAACGATCGCGCACAGCGTCGCGAGCAGCGCGGCGCGCCGCTTCGGGACGTCGACGTTGAGCACGAACGCCGCGGCGAGCAGCCACTCGAAGGCACCGCCTCCGGCGCGCAGGTTGCCCAGCAGCAGCGCCGCCGCCAGTCCGGCCGCGGCGAAAGCGAGCAGTTCGGAGGCGTTCCGGCGCGCGCGCCGCTCGACCAGCGCCAGCGCCGCCACGATCGCGACCGCCGTCAGCAACTCCAAGCCGGCAGAACCCGTCACGCGAACGGCGAGCGCCTCGAGCGCGTCGCGGAGCCAGCCGAAGGCGCCGGTGAACGCGCCCGGCGCCGAAAACGTTTCGGCGCCCAGCACCGCCGTCGCGGCGAGGCTCGCGCCGGCTTTCTGACCCAGCCAAAGCTGCTCGCCGAGACCCGGTGCCGGAGTTGTCGAAAGGACCGAAGCGAAGATCGAAGCGGCGAGCAGCACTCGCAGCACCCAGATCATTTCACTCCAGGATCAAACGATCGCCGACGAGGACGTCGCGCCCGACCTCCGGCCCCGCGCCGAGTTCCACGACCGAAGCCGAGTCGCGGCACGAAAATGCCAACCGGTTCGGCTTGGCCGCGTGCACGATGCGCAGAACCTTTCCGTCTTTGTCCAGGAAGTACAGATCGATCGTCGCGCGCATGCCCATGGTGTGCACGGCAGAGCATCCGTCGATCCAGAGGCCTTCGTCCGGCGAGACCGTCCCGTGCCGCAGCAGTCCCACGCCGCGCGTCCAAAAATTCGTCGCGCGCGCGATGCGCGTGGCGATCACCTTTCCGTTGGTGCTGTTCCGCAAGACGTGAACGCTCATGCGAGCCCCTTCACGTGTAGACGTTAAAGGTCAGCAGCGCCAAACCGATGGCACCCGCGAGATAAGGCGCGAACGCGATCGGTTCGCCCTTGCGTTTGCGAACGAGCGTCACCACGACCGCGACGACGCAAGCGCAGGCGAAGGCGAGGACCGCGACGGGCAAGCCCAGCACGGCGCCGCCGAGCGCGACCAATTTGACGTCACCCCAACCCATCCCCAGGCCCTTCGAGAGGAGCGCGGCCACGGCGAACGGCGCGGTAACGATCGCCGAGGAGAGGATGATGTGCCATTGCCGCGTTACCAGGGCGATCGCGAACACGATGATCAAGGGCACCACCGTGAAGTAATCCGGCACGATGCCGGAGCGCACGTCGCTGTACGAACTCGCCACCAGACCGACGCACACGATGCCGATGATGAGCAGCGCCGGGATGGAGGCGCTGCGCCATGCGAGCCAGCCGCCCAGCAAACCGCTGCAGGCGATCAAGAGCGCGACGGGCGGACGGCCCGGCCGCGGACCGTCGTGGAAGGGCACGAAATCCCGGCAGATCGCGGCGCTAAACTGAATGCCCAAAAAGGCCGCGGACGCGTAGACGACCGCGCTGACCGCGACGAGCCAGATCGGGCTCATTTCGATAGATACTGTGCAACGACTCCGCCGAAGATCATCACGAACAGCGCCGGAAGCATGAATAGCGCCATCGGGATGACCATCTTCGTCGGCATCAAGTTCGCGATCTCTTCGGCCCGGATGATGCGGCGGTTGCGCGTTTCGTCGGCGAGCTCTTCGAGGACTTGCGCGAGGTTCGAACCCAAACGCTCGGCTTGAACGATCGCCGTCACCGTCGTCGAGACTTGCTCTTGGCGGATGCGCGAGGCCATCGACTTGAGCGCGTCGGCGCGCGAGCGTCCGAGCCGGATCTCCGAGAGCACGGCTTTGATCTCTTCACCGAGGGGACCGACGGCGACTTCCTGCGCGTAGTTGAGCGCCGCGTTGAAGGCGAGACCGGCTTGCACCGTCGACGCGAGCATGTCGAGCAAGTCCGGCAGCGCTCGTTGGATCGCGCGCTTGCGGCTCGTCACCGCCGACTTCAACTGCGAGAGCGGGAAGTACGCGCCGATGATCGTCAGCAGCAAAATGCCGCCCACGTAGAGGACGTCGAAATGCCCGAGATAGGTCGCGAGCGCCAGGCCGAACGTGAAGCCGAACGTGGCGCCGGCCACGATGCGCGCCCCGATCTGACCGGGCGTCACCTTATACCAGCCGGCCTCGAACAGCTGTTGCTGCAAGCGGGTCCGCTGCTCGTTGCTGAAGAGCCGGTCGAAGGCTTGCGCCCGCGTCGCACCGGGTTCCCACTTCAGACCCTCGAGTTCTTCGAGGCGCTTGGTGACGTCGCTCTTGCTCGGGACGAGCGAGATCGCAACGAGGCCGGTGGCCGTCGCGAAACCGATCGCGATGAACAAGATGATCAGGGGAAGTCCGAAGACATGCATCGGCTAAACGCCTATACGTCGAATTGAAGAATGCGGTAGAGCGAGACGATGGCCAGGAACTCGAGGATCGCGACGATTCCGAGTGCGATCCAGCCCACCCGCGTGTAGAGCAGCGCGTGGCCCATTTCGCCTTGGGTGAAGACGACGAAACCGCCGACGAGCAGCGGGAGGCCGCCGATGATGAAGGCGCCGAAGCGCCCTTGAGCTGTCAGCGCCGACATCTTTCGAAAAACGCGCCGGCGATCGCGGATCGTGCTGGCGAGTTTCTCGAGGACCTTGGCCAAGTCGCCGCCCGTCGTCGACTGAACGCGAACGACGCGCGAGAACATCGTCATCTCGTGGCTGGGCATGCTCGTCGAGAGTTCGTCGAGCGCGTCGACGATCGAAATTCCGATGTTGGTCCGCCCGATGATGCGCATGAACTCGCGCCGCGCCGGGTCGGGGACTTCCTCGGTGACGAGGATGATCGCTTGGCGCAGGCCGAGACCGACGCGCAGCGCACCCGAGAGCATGCGCAAGACGAGTTCGAGCTGCTGGACGAAATTGCTGATGCGCCGGTCGCCGCGCACGCGCAGATAAAACGATCCGGCAATGATCGAGAGTGCCAAGATCAGCGGAAGCAGTGCGATCGAGACCAACAGCGGCGTGCGGAAGACCAGCACGACGCCGACCCAGAGCACGACGCCCGCGCCGACGACGATCAGCGAGAACTCCTCGGCCTTGACCTGCATGTCGGCCCGGTCGAGGCGGTATTGGAAGCCCTTGCCGAACGTCTTGAACAGGCCCGAGACGTCGCCGCCCAAAGCGAAGATGAGGAGCCCGAGGACTCCCACCACGCTGGCGCCGATCGCGTACGGGTAATAACTTACCACAGCGTACCCGCGGACTGCATGCGCGCCAGCTCGCGGATGTCGAAGTCCACGCCGGACTCATCGAAGCGCGAAGCGTAGTGCGGCTGAACGCCGGTGTACTGGAACTCGCCGATCACTTTGCCGTCGGTGTCGAGCCCGCGCATCTGATAGCGCACCAGCTCCTGCATCGTGACCACGTCGCCTTCCATGCCGACCACTTCGGAGATGCTGGTCACCTTGCGGGTACCGTCTTTGAGACGGGCGATCTGAATGATCGCGTCCACGGCCGAGGCGACTTGTTCGCGGATCGCGCGCACCGGCAGGTCGAAGCCGGCCATCAACACGAGCGTCTCCAAACGCGAGAGCGCGTCGCGCGGGGTGTTCGCGTGGAGCGTGGTCAGCGAACCGTCGTGACCGGTATTCATCGCCTGCAACATGTCGAGCGCTTCGCCGCCGCGGCACTCGCCGACCACGATCCGGTCCGGGCGCATACGCAGCGAGTTGCGAACCAGATCTCGAATCGTGATTTGCCCTCGCCCCTCGAGGTTGGCCGGGCGCGACTCGAGCCGGACCACGTGGTCCTGTCCCAGGCTGAGTTCCGCCGCGTCCTCGATGGTGACGATGCGTTCCGAGTTCGGGATGTAGTTGGACAAGATGTTGAGGAAGGTCGTCTTACCGGAACCGGTACCGCCGCTGACCAGAATGTTGAGCCGCGACTGGACCATCGCGCGCAGCAGCCCGACGCACTCCGGCGTGACCGAGCCGTACTTGAGCAGGTCGTCCATCGTCAGGCGGCGCGTACCGAAACGCCGGATGGTCAGCGTCGAGCCGTCGAGCGCGAGCGGCTCGATGATCGCGTTGACGCGCGAGCCGTCGGCTAAGCGGGCGTCGACCATCGGCGAGGCTTCGTCGATGCGCCGTCCCAGCGGAGCGATGATGCGTTCGATGATCGTGCGCAGGTGGCGTTCGTCGTTGAAGCGCCGGTCGGTGAGCGAGAGTTTGCCGCTGCGCTCGACGTAGATCGTCTCGGGCCCGTTGACCATGATTTCGCTGACCGCCGGGTCGCGCATGAGATCCTCGAGCGGTCCGAGACCGAGGACTTCGTCGATGATCTCTTGTTGGAGCTCGGCACGCTCTTCGGCGTTGTCGATCTCGGGGCGCTCGGCGAGCAACTGCGCGGTGACTTCGGCGATCTGCGAACGCAGCTCGGCCAGCTTCTGACCGTCGGTGTGCGCGCGGCTCGCCGCGACGACGTCGATGCGTTTGGTAATCTGTTCGTGAACTTCGGCCTTGAGCCGGTTGCGCGCTTCGTTCGGCTGACGGTAGGCCTTCGGCTCCATCTGGCCGTTCGAGGAGAGTCCGCCGGGCGTGGAGGCCGTCGAGCCGATCGGCACGGAGGCCGAGGAGCGTAATTGACTCAGCGGCGCTTCGGCCGCGATTTCGCCGAAACGCTTGGCGAGCAGTTCGATCGCACGCGGGTAGTTGCGATCGGCCTTGACGGGTACTTCGCCGACGACCGTTCCGCCTAGCGCCTTCTCGAGTTCGCGCGCGGTGATTTCCGCGCGTCCGCTGCGCAGGTTGGTGACGATCCAGACGCGCCCGAGCGGGACGCCGAACTTCTGCAAGTCCCCGATCAACGTGCGCGCGGCCGCGGTCCCGAGCAGATTCGGTTCGAGAACGATCACGAAGCGGGTCGCGCGCGTGACGAAGGGCCGGACCGCGGAACTGAACGGCGTCGGCGTGTCGACGATGACCAGGTCGTGCTGGCGTACCAGCTTGTCGACTAGCGCGTCGACTTCGTCCACGCGGAGGGCATACGCGTTGTCGATCGTGTCGGTGAGTTCGACCGCCGTCATCCCGCCGGTTTGAATGACCGAGTAAACGCCGATCGAGCGATTCGCGTCGAGCTGACGCACGGAGTCGAGCAAAACGGAGAGCGTCCGCCGCCCCGAGAGATCGCCGTCGACGATCGCGACGTGACTGCCGTTGCGCCGGATTTGACGCGCCGTCTCGACGGAGAGGGTCGTCGCGCCCGATCCGCCCTTGGCGTTGATGACGACGACGATAGGAGCGCTCATATGCCCTGTGCGGTAATCTTGTCGCCGTCGATCATCTGCACCGGCGAACGCACGCCGGGAATGCGCGCCGGCACGGCCGGCGGCGGAACGTTGGCGGGTTTCGCCGCCCCGCCGCCGCTTTGACCGAGATCGTTGAAGGTGAGTTCGTCGGCCGGCAGCGAGCGCACCGATTCTTGCGGCGAGCGCAGCGCCAGGCGCAGCGTCGTGTTGAGGTCGGCCGTCGTGAGCAGCTTCGCCTGGTCCGCCGTGACGCCGACGGTGATCGTTCCCGGGTTCGTGTTGTCGGGCGACGGCGTCGCGCCGGCTTCATCGAGCGAGGTATTGATCGCGAGGATGATCGCGCCGCGGATGATCGCCATCGTACGCGGCGGCTTGCCTTGACCGCGCGGCACGGAGGCCAGGATGTCGACCCGGTCGCCGGGCTGGATCAGACCGGAGACTGCCTTGATGCGGTCGCCCGGGATCGTGATCGCGCGTTCGCCCGGCTTGAGCCGGACGGTGAGCCCGACCTCGGCCGGCCGGCCGACCTTGGTCTCGGTGATCGTCGAACCCGAGGGAATCGTGATCAGCGCGATGTCACCCTCGGCCTGCTTCGGATCGCTCAGCGCGCCCGGTTCGACTTCGTTGCCGGGCCGAACCGTGCGGGTGAGCATGTCGGGAGTGATTTTGGCGCGCGCCGGAATGTCGCGGTTAGCCACGATGATCGGACGGTTCTCGACCTGCTGGACCTGCTGTTGCTGCTGGATCGAGGAGAGGTAGCGCAACGTCAGGATGCCCGTCCCGATGGCGAGCACGACGGCGACGAGAAGAGTAATGCGGCGAGTGTTCACAGAGGCAGCCTCAAGAATGGTGCGGCGGTGTGGGACAGGGCCACGGCGACCGCGCCCGTCGCGATCGCGACCGCGTACGGGAGGGTTACGGATTCCTTCGGGGTTACCGCGACCGTGCCCTTATAGGCAAGCGGGCGTAACAAGAGTGTGACGGAGGCCAGGACGCTGCGCAAGCGCCCCGAGGCCGTCGCGACGACGAGCGCCAGGACGCCCCCGCCTAGCGCCGTGTAGATCAAGAACGGGACCGCGTCCGGAAAGCCGAAGGCGGCGGCCGAGGCCGCCGCCAGCTTGACGTCGCCGCCGCCGAGCCAGCCCATCGAAAACGCCAGAAAACCCAGGAACAGCACGACCGCGAGCGCGACGAGCGACGCCCCGAGTTCGCGCCAGCCGTGCAGCGCGTGAAAGCCGAGCGCGGAGACGGCGAGCAGTCCCGTCAGCCAATTCGGGATGCGGCGCGTCGTCACGTCGGTCGCAACGGCGACGGCGCACGCCGCCAGGACGAACCAAATGGCGAGGGTCACGCGCCGGCGCATCCGGGAAAGAGAAAGCTATTGCTCGACGTTCGCGATCGCACTAGCCGACGGCCCCAACACTCCATTTTGCGCGCTTCCGAAATAGACGAGGGCCGAGATCGCCGCGAGGGCGACGAGTCCGATGATGAGCGCATATTCAACAAGCCCTTGCCCGCGCCGGTCCTTCGCAATCGATCGGGATTTTCTAACCATGGACGGCGCCTCGCAGCGATAAGGACCTGAGGGTTCATTCGAACGTCGCTCTGCGGTTCGATAAAAAAGACGGGAAGAAAACGAAGGCCTCCGCAGCTGCTCGGCAGCCGCGGAGGCCGGATCTGTCCGGGTTTAGCTGAGCTGGGTGGCCGCGTTGTTCAGCGTGTTGCTGGCCTTACCGCCGAGGAGTCGCAGGGCCGCGATCGCGACGATCGAGACCAGAGCGATGATCAGGGCGTATTCGACGAGGCCCTGGCCGTCGTCATTGCGGAGCATGGCGGTGAAATTCTTAAGCACGGGTTCTCCTTGAAAGTGGTGAGGTGAGTGTGAGTGAGTGGGGGAGCCTACAGATCTTCCCTAGGTATTTGATCGGACGGGACGGTGACGTTCCAGTTAGGCTGCGTCATCACAATCTGTGCCGTTCGTGTCGTGACTCCGGGCACTGATGAAACGACGACGTTGATAATGGAACCCGTGTACCATCCGGGCGCTACCGATACGTCCGCATGAAAGCGGCCGTCGGCGTCGGTTGAGGTGATCGATCGGCTGAGCACCACATCCGGAAGCCATTTGCTCGGCGTCTGGACCAACGTTATGGTTATCGGCAGATTTGCCGGGGCTTTACCGTCCACCAAAACCCGGAACTGTCCGGGTTTCTGCGTGACCGACAAAACGCTGACCGCACCCGAGGCGCGTCCCGGGAGCCGGCCCGGTCCGTTCGGGTTGACGACGACGACGGGAGACTGCCCCGTTCCAGGGTTCGCCGGATATTTCGCGGCGATCTGGCGGAGGCGGTCGACGAACTGCTCCGAGACGTAGATCTCGTCAAGGTAGAAGTACGGCGGCCAACCCGTCATCGACTCGGTGTTGGCGTTCACTTGAAACAGCACGTTCGAGGGCCGGACCAGGACGGTAACGCCCGGCCGGTAGAGCGAGACGGCGTTCTCCGGGCCCAAGTACGCGTACCTGTAGCCCAGCTCGGCTGCGACTTTGGAGAGCGCGTACCCCTCCTCCGCCCTGACCGCGGCCGGAGCCAGGGTCGAGAGGAAGATGGCTAGGGCGGCGCCTACCGCGAGACGATTCAAGAGTTCCCTCCGCTTCCGCACTCTATGCGTTGGGCTATCCAAGACGCAATGCTTTGCATTAATATTTTACAGGACGATCACGCGGCGTTGACGCGTTAACGCCGATAAAGTGATAAGAGATATAGAACGTTTCGAGCCACGGGCCTCGAAACCTTAGTTTCCACGACCCTTGGAGCATGTGTGATGACCAAGCAGATTCGGGCTATTTTCGCCTGCGCGGCGCTGGCGATGGGCCTTCTGAGCAGCAGCGGAACGCCCGCCGGCGCGGAGTCGACGGCGATCCTCGCCGTTCAGACCTTCCACTCGATCATCCTCAATACGCCGAATTTAACCCGGATCGCCATCGGCGACGGGCGCATCGCCGGCGTGGTCCCGATCGGGACCAGCCAGCTCCTGATCAACGGCAAGATGATCGGCCACACCACCCTAATGGTCTGGCAAGGCTCGCGGCGGACCGACTACGAGGTCACCGTTACCGAGTCCGGGGCCGACGACATCGCCCAGATCCTGCGGGCTGCGATCAACGAGCCCGGCGTGGAAGTGGTCGAAGTCGACTATAACTTCATCATCCGCGGGACGGTCCCCGACGTCGAGGCCTACCGGCATCTCAACGACGTCATCGGGAACTTCCGGGGGATGAAGTTCCACGGCACTTCCGACCACGACATCACCGTGGTCAACGCGGTCCAGGTCGCGAAGCCGCTGGGCAACCTCCAAGACGAGATCGCGACGGTCCCGGGAACCCACGGCATCCGGGTCGACTCGGACGGCCAGGGCAACGTGGTCGTCAGCGGCACCGTCCACGACCGCACGGAAGGCGAACAGGTCTTGGACAAGGTCCGCGGGCTCGCCGGACCCTTCCTCTCAACGAATGGTAAGGTCATCGACCGTCTCGCTTCGGAAACGACGAGCCAGGTCGACGTCAAGGTCTACATCCTCGAGGTCGACAAGACGGCGACCTCGCAGCTTGGGCTGCGCTTGCAGACCGCCACGATCGGCGGCAGCTCCTCGAGCACGGTCACGCTCCAAGGCGTCCAGTACGGGCTTTCGACGGCCAACCAGCTGGTCGCGATCGAAAACCCGGCCAACCCTTCGACGTTCGGCCGCTGGCTCAACGTGGGCAACTTGGCCCGTGCCACGTATCTCGCGCCGACGATCGACTTGCTGCTCCAGACGGGCCACGCGCGGCTGCTCTCGTCGCCGAACCTGGTCACGTTGCCGGGACGTCAGGCGACGTTCCTGGTCGGCGGCCAGATCCCGATCCCCGTGTCCAACGGCCTCGGTACCGTCACCATTACCTACAAGCAGTACGGCGTCCAGCTGAACGTGACGCCCGACGCTGCTCGGCAACGGCGGGGTCGAAACCGTCATCGCCCCGGAAGTCTCGGACCTCGACTACGCCAACGGCATAAACCTCAACGGCTTCACCGTCCCTGGCCTGCGCACGAGCACGCTGAGCACCGACGTCATCACGCAGAGCGGCGAGAGCATCGTGATGGGCGGTCTGCTGCGCCGGATCGAGACGCGGACGCTGCAGAAGATCCCGGTCCTCGGTGACTTGCCGATCTTAGGCGTGCTCTTCCGTTCGACCGGCTACACGAAGCAAGACACCGACGTCGTCTTCGTGATGACGCCGACCATCGTCACGAAGTAGTCCGGCGTTGAGCCCTTACCGCCGCACCGGAAACCTCTCGCGTGCGTAGGACGGCGCTGGGCTTTCTGCTCGCGCTCTGCTGCCTGCCGGTCGCGGCGCCGGCCGGGCAGATCATCTCCAACGTGCCGCCCAGCGGCGTTCAAGTGATCATCGGCGGCCCCGATCCCACGCCGGCGCCCAAAGCCAAGCATCCGAAGAAAAAGGCGAGCACGCAAAACACCGCGGCCGCCGGAGCCGCCTACAGCGAACCGCTCTCGGCCGGCAGCGACGAAGCCTACGGGCTGGGCGCGATCGTCGTTCACGACGCGCTGCGCTACGTCGGCGTCCCATACGTCTGGGGCGGCGCATCGCCGCACGGCTTCGACTGCTCGGGATTCACCTGGTACGTCTATCACCTCGCCGGGATCAGCATCCCGCGCACGGCGGACATCCAATTCGCGCAGGGGCGGCCGATCGCAGGCGATCCGATCCCAGGCGATCTCGTCTTCTTTCAAACGTACGACTACGGCGCTTCACACGTCGGCATCTACTTGGGCAACGGGCAATTCGTCAACAGCATCGGCGACGACGTCCACATCGCCAGCTTCAATTCGTATTATTTCCGCAGCCGCTACCTCGGCGCGCGACGCTTCCTGCCCGATTACTGAGCGGCCGCCGTCGCTTTACTGACCGCAGTCCAAATCTCGCGCAGGAACGAGGCCGCGTCCATCACGAGACCGATCGACTGGGTCGAGCCGCGATCGGTCAGTTTCGTGACGCTCGCCGGATTGATGTCGACGCAGATGACCTTGCACGAGGCCGGCAGCAAATTGCCGACGGCGATGGAGTGGAGCAGCGTACAGACGCAGAGCGCCATGCCGATCTCCGGGACGTGACGGCGCATCGCGCGCTGCGCCTCGACCACATCGACGATCACGTCGGGCAGCGGGCCGTCGTCGCGAATCGAGCCGGCCAAGACGACCGGGATGTTGCGCCGGTAAGCTTCGTACATGATGCCGCCGCGTAGCAGCCCGCTTTCCATTGCCTGCCGGATTCCGCCGGCGGCCCGGATCCGGTTGATGGCACGCAAGTGGTGAACGTGGCCCTCTTCGACCGGGAAGGCGTCGTCGAGATCGACGCCCAGCGACGTGCCGAAGAACTGCGACTCGATGTCGTGCGCGGCCAGCGCGTTGCCGGCGAACAGCGCATTGACGAAATCCTCGCGGATCAGCCATTCGAGATACTTCCCGGCTCCCGTGTGCACGATCGCCGGACCGCCCACGAGCAGGACGCGCTTGCCGGCGGCACGCGTCGCGAGCAGTTCGCGCGCCACTTCCGCGATGAGCGATTCCTTCGGCTTCTCGCTCGAAACCGCGCTCGACATGAATTCGAAGACTTGCTTGCGGCGCGGACGCTGCAGCGCTTGGACGCGGACGCCCGCGTGCCCGACGACGACCTCGTCACCGGCCCGCACGTCGGAAGGCGCGACCGTGAGGGCACTTTCCCCGCGCAGCACGATCGAACAATCCATCTCCGGCAGCGCGACCGGCAGCCAGTTTCCGGCGACGCGCACCTCGGTTTCGAGGTTCGTCGTCGCGTAGAAGTCGTCGGGCAAGACGCCGTCGCGCGGGGCCGGCTGCGTTCGGACGTCGGTATCGTCGGGAAGGATAGCGCCGATGTCGCGCAACTTGTCGAGCAGGTCGCTGAGGTGCTCGCTGGAGTCCGCTTCGATACGCAAGCGCGCGGTGCTGGGCTCGGTGGCGGTTTGGCCGACCGAGAAGTTATCGATCGTATAGCGCGCGTACTCGTTGTCCATGATGACTTCGAGTACGTGACCGAAGACCCCCGAGTCGAGGATGTGGCCGCGCAGCTCGATCTCGCGGACGTACGCTCCCGCGCTATTCTTCGACGTGTCCGCCATAGGCGACGCTTCGCTGTGCGCCGCGCGGGAGCATTGTCGTTGCGAACCGATGCGCCGCGCCTGGCCAAGCGGACCGGGGCAACCCTGCCTTGCCGCTAATCCTGGTCCCGACGCCGATCGGAAATTTGCGCGACATCACGTTGCGCGCGCTCGACGTCTTGCAGACGTGCGACGAAATCGTTGCCGAGGACACGCGGGTTGCGGCTCGTTTGTTGAACGCGTACGGAATCCGGGAAAACCAGTACGGGGCTATCGCGAGCAGAATGCCGCCGAGGTCACGCGCGCGATTCTCGAACGCGCGCGCGGACCGCATGGTGGCGGTGCTGAGCGACGCCGGCACACCCGGCATCTCCGATCCGGGCCGCGAGCTCGTCGCTGCCGCACGCGAGGTCGGCGTAGCGGTCGAGGTTTTGCCGGGCGCGGCGGCGTTCGTCTGCGCCGCGGTACTGTCCGGTTTCCCGCTCGAACGATTTACGTTCGAGGGCTTTCTGCCGCGGCGCGCGGCGAGCGCGAGCGGGCGCTGCGCGCGCTCTGCTGGCCGGCACGACGACGGTCTGGTACGAAGCTCCGCACCGCATCGTCGCAACGCTGGAAGCGCTGGCCGCGATCGCTCCCGATGCGACGGTCTTTCTGGGGCGCGAACTGACGAAGCTGCACGAGCAGCAGATCGCGGGACGCCGAGCGCGGTTGCTGCGGCGTTGCAGCTGCCGGTACGCGGCGAATTCGTTCTTGTTGTCGGCCCCTGCCGTGCCGCCAAGACGGCGTCAGCGACGAACAACTCGACCGCGCGATCGATGCGGCGCTGGCCGCGGGTTCCGCGCCGTCCGCGATCGCCAAAGCGCTCGCGCGCGAGAGCGCGCACTCGCGCCAGGCGCTTTACGCGCGCGTGATCGGACGCAAGATCGCGCGGGACGAGCGGGCCGACTGAACGTCCTGATCGCCACCCGACGCGGCTAGACCGGAGGCAGCGAGCGCGAGCAAAATGAGCCCAAGCCAGGTCGGCACTTTCGTTTCGAAACGCTGAGCGGGCGTCCGGCGATCGCGCACCGAGAGCGTCTCCCACAGACCCCACTCGTCCTCCGCCAACCTTCCGCCGTCCGCAATACGGCGCATCGCCGGGCGCACGTCCGCGTGCGGCGTGACCGGCAACCGTCCGTACACGAACGGCATTTCGGCAAACGTCTGCCATGGAATTGCAAGTAAGAGCAACGCGGCGATGGCGAGCGGGCGCCACGCGCTGCGCTTCACGACGCACATGAAGGCGAGCGGCAGCGCGAAAGCCATCTGATGGATGTGGGCGTACGCGCCACCGAGCAACGCGAAAGCCGGCGGAACGAGCACGATGAAGGCGCGGTCGTGCTGGTTACGCGCGAGCCGCCCGGCCAGCGCAATGCCCGCGCCGGCCATCGCCAGGTACGACAGCGTGCCAAGTTCCAGGGCGAGATCCGGCGCGACGCCGATCTGCGCCAGCAGCGCGCTCAAGCTGTACTGGCCGCCGAAGGCGAGGCCTTCGGCCCGCGCCTGTGCCGGAACGACCCGCGTCAGGTACTCGAGGTTTTGCGCCAAGCCGCCGTAAGCGAGCGCAAGCAGCGCGAGCAATCCGGCGAAAACGAGCAGCGCGCGCCGGGCGCGCGGTTCCCACACGAAAAGCGCGAGGCACAGCGGTAAGCCGACGTGCGCCTCAGCGAGCGTTGCCGCCGCAAACGCCGCCGCGGTCAGCGGCTTTTCCCGGCGCAGCGCCAAGGCTGCGGCGCAGAGGCAACAGAGCACGAGCGGCACGATCTGTCCGATCAGAATCGACGCGAGCGCGTCCGCGAGAAGAACGGGGACGAAGAGCGCGATCAAGCGCAGCCCCGTAAGCCGCCGCAGCAAGAACAGCGCAACGGTGAACGAGACGAAAAGGATCGCGAACCACAGCGAGGCGGCAACTCGGTAGCTAAGGACGCCGAAGAGCGCGAAGGGCGCGAGCACGAAGGGAGGTAGCGGCGCCGGTACGACCAGATACGGCTGCATCTTGAAGCCGATCGAGTCGATCGCATCTTCTTCGCAGCGGCGCAGCGGCTCGGCAAGGTATGGATCGGCCCGCGCCGCGCTCACTTTTCCAGCGCAGTAGAATGCGAGGAAGTCGATCTGGTTGCGCGCCGAGACGCGGGTCGCTTGGGCGAGCACGTCGCGCGTCGTAAAGAACGCGCAAGCGAGCGCGACGAGCAGAAGACAACGCCACGTACGACCGCTTCATTTGCTCTTCCGCAAGTCGTAGACGACGAGGGAAACCCATTCGACGTTCGCTGGGAAATCGTAACGGGCCGCGACGCGGTAGCGCCGGGCGAGTTCGTCGGTGAGCACGTCGGTCATCTGGTACGGAAGGATTCCCGAGCTGTGGAAAGGGCGTGCGAGCGAGGTCGGGCGGACGACCGCAAGCAAGGCGTTCCGCCTGCGGCGAGCTGCCCGATTTCTTTGCAGGCTGCGGCCGACCGGATCCGGCGCGGCCCAGGCCGCGGTTTCGTCGGCGATATCGAAATCCTGAGGATCGCTCCAGCGCGGAAAACCGAAGATCGTCCGCCCAGCGCGCATAGAAGGCGCAGCTCGCCGCAGCGTACCCCGGGGCGACGAGAATGGCCGCATCGCGCAGCGCCGGCATGGCGAGCGTCTCGCCGGCTTCGCGCATCCCGCTTTTGGGCTGATGCACGAGGTAGGCCGTAGGTTTGACGTCGGTCGCGGCCAAGGCGAGCCCGGCATAGCCCAGCACGAGTGCGGCGACGGCGGGTGAACCGCCCGCGCGCTTGACGATCCGCGTCGCGAACGCGTCGAGCAGACGCGCGTACACGACGATAGCCGGCACGAGGACCGGGAAGACGTAGCGCTGGTCGCGGTATCCGAGCGCCGCTTCGACGATGACGACCCACAACACCGAAAACGCGATCGCGAACGTGCCTGCATCACGCGCTGCATCGTCGTTCCTTTCGCGCATCCGCGCGTGCAGGAAGAGTGCGTAGGCCGCGAACGTGACGAGCGCCGCATAGGCAAAGATGAATCCGGCTACCGGGCTACGCAGGTAGCCGGGAAACGTATACGCCATGAGCGCGACCGCGGCCCCGGGGCGAGTCGCCCACGACGGAAAGTCGATCCAGGGCGTTCCCGCGCGCAGCTGCTCCACGAGCACCGGCAGCCAGGGCGAGAAGGCGACGGCCAGCAGCACCAGCGGGACGGCGAGTCGCTTGAGCGGTGGCCGGTCGGCGCTGCGGAGATAGCACGTTGCGAGCGCCAAGCCCGACGATAAAGATGACTCCCACGTAGTGCGTGTAGGCGAGCAATAGCGCCCAGAGCGCCCACCAAGGGCGCCCGCGGGTTGCGAGCCAGCGCACGTACGCGTTGGCGGTCAGTACGATCAAAAGCGCCGCGAGCGTGTACGGCCGCAACTCCTGCGAGTAGTAGATCGCCGGCTCGGTCGTAGCGACCAGCCCCGTCGCGACCAGCGCGGCGCGAGGCCGCATCAAAGCGCAGGCGAAGCGAAGGTCGCGGGGACGAGCAGAATGCCGCACGCGAGCGGCAGCAGCTTAAGCGAGATTTCGCCGAATCCGAAAAGCGCGCCGCGGCGCGCTCTAAGAGGAAGAACAGCGGCGGGTTGGTTTCGACCCGCGCGACGTGTTCGAGCGTCGCCCGCAACGTCGGCTGGATCACGTCGAAATATGTGTAGGCCTCGTCGCGCCATACGCCGATGCCGGCGAACGGAACACGCAGCAACCCCCGAAAAGCGTCAGCCCGTCACCGCGACGAGGATCCAGGTTTCGCGCGACACTCGCTGCGTCACGTCAACCGGCCGGCTGGGCCGCGCGAACGGCTTCCCAGCCTCGCCGGCCGGGAACGCATTCGAAACGAGCGCTGCCGCACAAGTCACAGGTCTCTCTCTCGTCGAAACGTCGCCGGGTGACAGGCGGCCATTTCCTCTGGATGTTCGCCCTTCTTTGTGCGGGCCTTTTCGCGCTGCGCTCGGCGCCGCGCGTTCGCTCCGAGCTACCAGCCGCAACACCGGCGCCGGCTTGGCAAACCTTCGTCGGCTGTCTCATTCTCGTCGGTTCGTTCTTCTTCGAAATTAAGGTCGTCGCGATTGCGGCGGCAACGCAGCTTCCGTTCCCCGACTGGTTCGCGCGCTTACCGCTGCTCTTCATCGACGAAAATCCGCCGCTTTACGGACACACGCCCGCATGGGTCGGTAACTCCATGCTCTTGCTAGCGCTCCTGCAAAGTTTGGTTCTCTTCTGGCTTTACCGGAGCTATGCGCCTGCGCGAGGACGCCGTGCCGGACCGCTGGTTCGTCGCGGCGGGGTGTCTCGTGATGGTCGCGACGGCGCTCCTAACACGGGCCTCGGCCGCCACTGCCGACCTCTATCTCAACGTCGGCTACGGCCACCTCGGGCTCGGATCGTACTCGCCGCCGGCCACGCCTTTCGCGGGAGACTTCGGCCTAATTAACAGCATTTGGGGCGTCCCGATTCTCCCGGCTGCGTACGGACCGCTGTGGCTGATCCTCGGCGAGCGCGATCGTCAAGGCGGGCAGTTCGCTCGCGATGCAGCTTCAGGCTTTTCGCATCTGCGCCGCGCTTCGCGTTCCTCGCTTGCATCCCGGTGTTGCGAAAGCTCGGCTTGCGCTTGCCCGAGATCGCGCTCTTCGCGCTCAATCCCGCGATCGTTTTCCAGTTCGTCGTCGACGCACACAACGACATCTTTCCGCTTCTCTTGGCACTCCTGGCAACGGCGTTCGCCGCCGGCAGGCCGTGGCTCGCCCTCGCGCTCGCCGTGGCCGCCGGCTCGATGAAAATCCCGTTCGCATTCGCCGCCGGCGTCGGCTTTTCGCAGCTCGCGAGTCGCCTCCAACGCGTTTCCTTCGGCGTTGCGGCGGTCGCCTTAACGATCTTCGTCGACGGAAGTCGGCTCGCGCGGTCTGTACTTTTCTTCCGTCGCCGCGCTCGCTAACCACGCGTTGCCAAACGTCACCGATAAGGTCGCGCACGGGCTGGCGCTCGCGGCGGTTTTCGTTACAACCGGACTCGCGCTTTGGAGCCGCCGCTACATCGTGACCGGCGCTTGGACGTTCCTGCCGTTTGGGGCCGTCGTCTTACCGTGGTATGCGGTCTGGGGGTTTCCCTACGCCATTCTACAGCGAACATTTCTTCCGATTTTCTTGATCACGCTGCCGGCGCTGGCGTTCGATCTGTCGACGAGCTTTGGGATCACTCCGGCCGCGCGCCTGCTCTTCCTTGTCGTCGTCTGCAGCCCGATCGCAGTCGTGCTGAGCGAAAGGTTGCCCGGACGCCGTTAGGCAGGGCCCGCACGGGTCCGCACCCCGTCTTGCCGGAATCGGCGAAGGGTGACGACTGGGCTTTTCTTGGCGGCACTCGCGCTCGCGCTCGCGGGACTCATCAAGCCGCGCGCGGCCAAGCGCGCGACGCACGAACTCGAGACGGCCGCTTCGCCGGCGCTCGTCGCTCTGCTGTGCCTGCTGATCGCGGCGCTCTTTGTGGCGCAGCTTCGCACGATCGAGCTTGCGGCGGCCACGCAAATCCCGTATCCGTCCCGCTACGCCGGCTTGCCGGTCGTTCCGATCGACGAGTCGCCGCCGCTCTACAGCCACACGCCCGCCTGGGTCGCAACGGACATCCTCGCGCTCACGCTCGCGGAAACGGCGGTACTGACCGCGCTCTACCTTGCGCTGCGCGGCCGGCGCGCGAGCCGCGGCACGGTCGCGGCGATCGCGCTGACGAGTGCGCTCATGATCGCTGCGGCCTTGCGCACGCCCGCTGCGACGACCCAGGATCTCTACCTCTACGTCGGCTTCGGCCATCTCGGCAGCGCCGCTTACGCGCCGCCCGCCGTTCCCTTTGCGGGCGAATTTCGCGCGGTGAACCGCTTGTGGGGTCTGCCGATGCTTCCCGCCGCGTACGGGCCGCTCTGGATCGTCGTTTTCGCGCTTGAGCTTGCTCGCGGGCAACTCGCTCGCGGCGCAAGTCGAAGCGTTTCGCGTCGCGGGCGCCGATCTTTTTTTGTGCCGCCGTAGCCTTGGTGCTGCTCCTGCGGCGCGAACTTGCGAGCGGCGCGCTCTTCGCCTTGAATCCGGCGCTGCTCGAGCAGTACGTCGCGAACGGGCACAACGACATCCTCGGACTCGCGCTCACCCTCGGCGCGTTCCTCGCGGTGCGGCGCAGCGTTGGACTCGCGATCCTTCTCGTGGCCGCTGCCGGCGCCGTCAAACTGCCCTTCGCGTTGATCGGCACGCTCGCTTTTGCGACGCTTCCAACTTTACGGCGGCGCATCGTCGCGGCGGGACTGGGGCTGGAGCTCGGTTTTGCGGCGACGCTCGCCTTCAGCGCCGGTCACTATGCCGGGTCGGCGACCCAAGTCATGCAGCGCTATCTTTTCCACGATCCGTTCACGGCGTTGGCCCGCATCGTCGTTGCGGAGGTGGCGCTCGCCGCACTTACCGCCGTGCTTCTGCTGCGCCGTTTCGATCGCGGCGCGAGCTGGTCGTTTCTCGCGTTCGGGACGGAGCTATTTCCTTGGTACGTCGGCTGGGGCATCCCGTACGCGCTGCTCGAGGGTTCGTGGCTCGGCGTCTACCTCTTGAGCCTGCCCCTAGTCGCTTTCAACCTGACGACGGTCTACGCACCGAACGCTTGGAGCCGCGCCGCCTACGGCGTTCTCGTGCTCGCACCGCTGCTGGTGCTGCTGGCCCGGCGCTTCGGCGGGCGCGAGGCGCCGATTGCGCCGCGCCGAACCTCCGGGCTCTGATGTCCGAGCGCCACTTCTACGTGACCACGCCGATCTATTACGTCAGCGGCGATCCGCATATCGGACACGCCTACACCTCCATCGCGGCGGACGTCTTGGCGCGCTACCATCGCACGTGCGGCGCCGCGTTCTTTTTGACCGGTACCGACGAACACGGCCAAAAAGTCGCCAACGCCGCCGAGGCTGCCGGCATGACGCCGCAAGCTTGGACCGACGCGCTCGTGGTGAAATGGCAGCGCTTGTGCGCGCGCTACGACGTGTCGTACGACAAATTCATTCGCACCAGCGATCCGCGTCACGTCGCGCAGTGCGTCGAAGTCTTCGAGCGCCTCAAGGCGAGCGGCGACGTCTACCTCGGAAAGTACGAAGGTTGGTACTGCACCAACGACGAGACGTTCTGGCTCGAATCGAAGCTCGTCGACGGCCGCTGTCCCAATCCGGAGTGCCGCCGCGCCGTACAATGGCTCTCCGAGGAGAACTGGTTTTTCGCGCTTTCGAAATATCGCGATCGGCTGCTCGCGCATTTCCGCGAGCAGCCGCAATGGGTTCGGCCCGAGCGCGCCTACAACGAGATGCTCGCAACCCTCGAAGGCGGACTCGAGGACCTGTGCATCTCGCGCGTCAACCTCGAGTGGGGAGTTCCGCTGCCCGGCGGCGGCGTGATGTACGTCTGGCTCGATGCGCTGTTGAACTACATCACGGCGCTCGATTGGGATCGCGACTCGGTCGCGTTCCGCACGTTTTGGCCGGCCGACGTGCAGCTGGTCGGCAAAGAGATCGCGCGCTTTCACACGCTGATTTGGCCCGCCGCGCTCTGGGCGCTCGGCTTGCCCGCGCCGCGTCGCGTCTTCGCCCACGGCTGGATCACGCTCGACGACAAAAAGATCAGCAAGAGCCAGGGCAATGCGGTCGATCCGTTCGCGCTCGTCGACCGTTTCGGCGCCGACGCGGTCCGCTATTTTCTGCTGCGCGAAGCTCCTTTCGGCAGCGACTTCTCGTTCAGCGAAGAGAAGGTGCTGCAGCGGCGCCAGAGCGATCTCGGCAACGATTTAGGGAATCTCGTGCGGCGCTCGCTGGCGATGCTGGCGCGTTACCGCGAAGGCCTCGTTCCGGCGCGCGGCGGACGCGAATTCGGCGCGCGCTTCGAGGGCTTGGGCGCGCGCGCGGGCGGACAGATCGCGGCCTTGGATTTTCGCGGTGCGCTCGACTCGATTTGGGAGCTCGTGGACGCGCTCAATGCGACCATCGACGAGCGCAAGCCGTGGGAGTTGCACAAGAACGGCGAGCAGACGCAACTCGACGCCGTCCTCTACGACCTTTGCGAGGGTCTGCGCTGGCTCTCGCACCTGCTGTTTCCGTTCGTACCGGCGACGGCGAGCGCGATCGGCCGGCAACTCGGCGGCGCAGGCGATCCGGCGGGTGCGTGGAGCGACGAACTGGTCTGGGGGAAGATCGCGCCCGGGCTGGCGACGCGACCGGAAGAGGCGCAACTCTTCCCGCGCATCGAGGAGTGAGGGGCCGGCCCCCTAGGGCGTAGAGTCGGGGAAGGCCATGCCAGGGAAGAATCCACGCAACGCCTTGCCGAGCGTCGGCGGCGGCACGTAACCGGGCGGCGGCCCCGGCAGCGGCGTGTTGGCGCGTTCGCCCACGAGCGGGTTCGCAAAGGGATCCTCCGCGGGGAGAAAGCGGATCGGCCACGGTACGCCGCCCGTCTCGTACGTGCCGTCCGGATACGTGAACTCGTAGGAGACGTAGTAGTAGTCGTAGCCGCCTTCGCGCCAGCCGCGTTGCAGCGGATAGTAGAGGCCTTGACCGCTGCGCAGCGGTCCGAAAACGCCGCGCATTTGAATGCGATAGTGTTTGGGTGCCGCCGGAAGTTGATTGGAGACGTGCAGCGGATCGTTCGCGGCGCGCGCCTGCGCGATCGTGCGCGAGAGGTCGCGGTTGATCTGCGCCAGCTGCTCCTCGCTGAAGCGCGCGGCGTTCGACGACTTCTGCGGGGCGCTCGGCGGCAGATCTTCGGCTCGCGCGACGCGTTTTTCCGGCGGCGGCGTGTGCGGTGGCGGCGTGCGAGGCGGCGCGCTGGGTTCCTGCGAGACGACCTTTTCGTGCACGGTCTTGGGCGGATTGGGCAGCGCGTTCGGCGCCTGCTTCGCGAGTTCGTGGAGCGCGCGCGAAGGCGGCGGCAGCTCGGCCTTCGGCTGCTGCAAAGGATGGGGGATCAGCGCTTGGCGCGGCACGCTGCGCGGCTGCGGCGGTCGCGGCGGCGGAGGCTTGACCGGGCGCGCGTGGACCGGCACCGGCTTCTTTCGGACGCGCAGCGCGCTCGAAATCGTGACGATCTCGTCCTTGTCCTTTTCCGGTTTGAAGTGGGGAGCCGGAAAGAGCTTAGTCGCAACGCCGATCGCCCAAAATGCGGCTAGGAAGAGCACCACGTGCAGGACCAAGGAGAGGATGATCGTCACGCGCAGAATTCGCTGACCGCGCCACTCGTACGAAGTGGTGATCATGCTACCATCCTGGTGCTATGTTCGACACGCACGCGCACGTTCACGATCAGGCCTTCGACGCCGACCGCGACCTCATGTTGGCCCGCGCGCGCGAGGCGGGCGTGCGGCGCATCCTGACCGTCGGCACCAACCTGGCCGACAGCCGGCGGGCGATCGAGACGGCGCTCGCGCACGACCTCGACTTCTCGATCGGAATTCATCCGCACGAAGCGCAGGACGCGCCGCCCGACATCGCCGCGGCCTTCGACGAGCTGACCGCCCTGGCCGGCCGCGCCCCCGCAGCGCTGGGCGAGATGGGTCTCGATTATTACTACGACCACAGCCCCCGGGAAGAACAACGCCGCATCCTCGTCGCGCAACTTCGCTACGCCCGCGAGCATCCCGTACCGCTCATCTTCCACCAGCGCGACGCTTTCGAAGACTTCGTCGACGTCCTGCGGAGCGAATGCACCGCGCCGGTGCGGGGCGTCGTGCACTGCTTCACCGGCGATGCCGCGCAGGCCCGGGCCTTGGTCGCGTTCGGCTTAAAGCTGGGAATCGGCGGCGTTCTTACCTTCAAGAACGCCGAGCCGTTGCGCGTCGCGGTCGGCGAGGTCGGCCTCGATCACCTCATCCTCGAAACCGACGCGCCCTATCTCGCGCCCGTTCCGCATCGCGGAAAGCGCAACGAGCCTGCCTTCGTGGCGGACACCGCGCGCGTTCTCGCGGACCTCCTGGGGATCGGCACCGGCGAACTGGCCGAGCGCACCAGCGCGACGGCGGACGCGCTTTTCGGGACGCGCTAACGCCAGCTAGCCGCGCGCCGCGAGCCAGCTCGTTTCGAAGCGCGAAGCGAGCGTCGTCACGTCCGCCGCGCGCCGCATCCGCGCGCCCCAATCGATCGTGTGCGGCAGGCCGCCCGTCGCGTTGGCCGATCCGACCCACGCCGCGTCCCGGGTCACGCAAAATTTCTCGTCGCTGCACGTCGTGCGAATCTCGGCTCCGGCGGCGCGCAACGTACGCAGCGTCACGCGTTCGCGGCTTCCGCCGGCACCGTGCAGTTCGCGCGCTGCGACGAGCAGGCGCACGTGTTTTCCGCGCCGCGCCGCCGCGAGAAGCGCGCGGTAAACGGGTGAGGCGGAAAACGACTCGCTCTCGCAGTCGATACGGTCGCCGCGCGCCTCCGCGATGAGTTCCGCTTCGAGGACGAGGGCGCGATCTTTGCGCAGCGCCAGCGCTCCGGCGGCAGACGTGCCTCCCGCAATCGCGGCCCGGGCCGCCGCGATATCGCGGGGCGACGTGCCGCGCACGATCGTGTCGGGACCGGCGACGGGCCAGTTGCGATCGTCGAGGAAGACGGCGGAGTCGACGACGGCCGCTTTCAAATGAAGCGGCGTGCCGGCGCCCGTGGCCAGCCGCACGCCGACGCCGTGCGCGCGCAAGCGCGCGGCTATACCGGCGTTTCGAGCCCGAAGCGCCGCGGCTCGCGCGGGATCGCGCGCGTACGGCGCGGCTTCGAGACTAACGCGAACCTCGGCGCCGCGCTCCGCTGCCGCGCCGAGCGCGTCGAGCAGCCGATAGCCCTCGAGCGCGTAGGCGGCTAAGTCGATGCGCCGCGCTCGTGCGAGGGCCGCGAACAACGCGCGGCGCGAGCTGAGTTCGAGCACTCCTAGGCGAGCGGAAGGGCCAGTTGTTCGGCCTCGGCGGCAGAGCCCAAGGTCTTCTCGAGCCAGCCGCCGGCGGCATTGGCCAAACGCTCGAGCGCGGCGTGACCCGCGGGAGAAGCGACGAAACCAGCGACGGCGGCGCCCAGCGCCGGTCCGCCGGCGTTGCGGTCGCTCCCGGGCTGCTCGGGCGGCAGCGCGATCGCGCGCCGGATTTGATCGGAGCGGCGGTAGGCCGCTTCCGAGAAGGCTCCCAGGCCGGCGACGGCTTGGCCGGCCGCGCTTGCGGGCGGCGCGCCGAAGACGGGCGGCACGCCGGGCCGGGCAATCGCAAAGCTCAACGTTCGTGCTCCTTTTTGGGGAAAGACGCGGTACGGCTTCCTATCCCGCGCCCCAGGATGAGGGACAAGGCTGCGTCCGGAATCTCCCAACGCTCAAGCATGCAAAAGTCCGTCTACGTCCGCGAGATGTTCGCATCGATCGCGCCCCGCTACGATGCGACCAACCGGCTCCTCACCGGCGGCGTCGACGAACGCTGGCGGCGCCGCGCCGTGCGCGAGCTGGCGCCGCCCTCGGGGGGGCGCGTTCTCGACCTGTGCTGCGGGACGGGCGACCTTACGTTCCACTTAGCCCGCACCGACCCGACGCTGCAACTCGACGGCGTCGATTTCTGCCGGCCGATGCTCGACGGCGCGGAGAAGCGCGCCGCCCGCGCTCCGCGCGGCGCGCGCATCGCCTTCACGCTCGGCGACGTCATGGCGCTCCCCTTCGGCGACGCATCGTTCGACGGCGCGATCATGGGCTTTTCCCTGCGCAACGTCGTCGACATCGGCGCGACGTTGCGCGAGATCCGGCGCGTGCTCAAACCCGGCGCTCGCTTCGTGAACCTCGACGTTTCGAAAGCGCCGAGCGCCGCGTTCCGGCGCATCTTCGAGCTCTATTTCTATCGCGTCGTGCCGCTCATCGGCGGTTTGGTAGGCGGCTCGCGCGCCGCCTATCGCTACTTGCCGCAGTCGCTGACGAACTATCCGAACGCGGTGGAACTGGCGGAACGCTTCGCCGCCGCCGGCTTTTCCGGCGTACGCTTCGTGCGCTTGGGCGGCGGCGCCATCGCGCTGCACGTGGGCTCGGCGTGATCGAACGCCCGAGCGGCCTCCCGCCCGCGCCCGCCGATCTCGGTGCGCTCGTCGAGGACTTTTTCGCGAGCACGTTCGCGACCGACAATCCGCTCATCACCGAGGCGGTGCGCCGGCTGCTGGCCGCGGGCGGAAAGCGGCTGCGGCCGCGCTTCACCTTACTCGCCGCGGAAGCCGGCGGCGCCGACGCGCGCCAGCACCTGCCGCTGGCCGCTTACATGGAACTCATCCACGTCGGGACGTTGATCCACGACGACGTCGTCGACCGCGCGGAGACGCGCCGCGGCGTGAACGCGACGGCCGTCGATTTCGGCAACCGCGTCAGCGTGCTGGCCGGCGACTACCTCTTTGCGTGGATCTTCAAGAACGTCACCGCGAAGTACGCGGCGCCGATTCCGCACATTTTGAGTTCCACCTTAGCCGACATCACCGACGGCGAGGTATTGCAGCTGCGCGCGCTCGGCAACCTCGACCTCACGCTCGCGGGTTACACCGAGATCGTCATCAAGAAGACGGCTGCGCTGTTCGCCGCTTCGGCCGAATGCGGCGCGCTGGCAGCCGGCGCCGCCCCGCTGCGCGTCAAAGCGCTGCGCGACTTCGGACTCTACTTCGGCATCGCGTTTCAAATGCTCGACGACTTGCTCGACGTCACCGCGAGCGAAGCCGAGTTGGGCAAACCGGTCGGCAACGATCTGCGCGAGCGGAAGATGACGATTCCGGTGATCCTCGCGCTCGAGGGCGGCGGCCCGGGCTTTCGTGCCCAGCTCGCCGCGTTCTACGCGGGTGACCCCGAGGCGGAGCCCGAGGCCCTGGCGGCGCTGCTGGGCCGAATCGCCGCCACCGGTGCCTGGGGCAAAACGCGGGACGCCATCGCGGGCTACGTCGAACGGGCTCAGCAGTCGCTGGTGCCGCTCGGTTCGGCTCCGGCTCGAGCAGAGCTGGCAGGCCTGGCCGGGACGCTGTTGCGCGACAGTTCGGCGCGCGCGCGGTAGGATGGGGAAAGTACCGGGTCCGCGGCGAGGCGTTCCCGAAGAGGAGCAGAGCTATGTTCGGTAATCCAATGGAAATCGCGATCCTGGTCGGTGCCGCCGTCTTGATGTTCGGCGGCGGCAAGATTCGCGAAGTCGCGCGCGGCCTCGGGGCTGCGAAGAAAGAATTCACCATCGGCCAGGCTGAGGCCGATATCGCCGCCGAGCGGCTGCGCGCGGAAGCGCGCGCCACGGCCGAAGCCCGAGTCGCCGCCGAAACGGTACCCGGCGCGCCCGTCGCGGCACCGCCGCCGGCTGCAGCCGGCGCCGGGCAAAGCCCGACGGCGCCCCAAAGCTAAGCCCGGCGCGCGAGGCCCGTGCTGGCCGAACGTCCCGCCGAGCCGGCTTTCGAAACGAAGCCGGACTGGGACCAGAAAGAGATGCCCTTCACGGAGCACCTGCGGGAGCTCCGTAACCGTCTCATCGTCTCGCTCTCAACGGTGACGGTTTTTGCGGTGTGTCTGTTCTGGCCGTCGCAATTCATCATCACCTGGCTCAAGAACGAGTACCTCGGGCCCAACATCCCGCTGCACGCCTTCGCACCGACCGACGTGCTTTTCACCGAGTTCAAGTTCTCGATCTATGCGGCGATCGTGCTTTCGCTGCCGGTGCTGGTCTACCAGGCCTGGATGTTCATCGTCCCGGCTTTCCACCCGCGCACTCGCCGGATCGTCTACGCCTACACGTTGCCGTCGCTCGTGCTCGCGGCCGCCGGCGTCGCGTTTTGTCACTTCTTCATCATTCACCGGGTGCTCACCGCGCTGCTCTCGATCACGAGCTCGGTCGCCGAAGAGACCTTCGGCATCGAGCCGACGCTCAACATCATCTTGTTGACGTTCCTCGCCTTCGCGCTGGTCTTCCAAACGCCGATGGTCATGGTCGCGCTCGCGCGCATCGGTTTGGTCAACGCGCCTATGTTGCGCAAGTACCGCCGCTACGCCGCCTTCGGCATCTTGCTGTTCGGCGGGATCGCGGCGCCTGACGCCTCGCCGATCACGATGCTCCTGATCGCGGCGCCGATGTACGTGCTCTACGAGGCGAGCATCTGGATCATCGTGTTCCTGGAACGCGGCTGGCGGCGCTCCGCCAAAGCGGCCGGCTGATGGCGGGCACCAGCGCGGCGCCCGAACGGTCCGTCTCGACGACGGCGCGCTTCCGGGCCGGGCTCGACGACCTGCTCGATCAGCTCTCGAACTTTTGGTTCGGGATGTCGCTGCTGGCGATCTGGGGCGTCATGACGCTGATCGGCGTCGTGGTCGATCAAGACAAAGATGCGAGCTTCTATCAGACGAACTACGCGCCGGCGCTGGCTCGCTTGGTGCTGCGGTTGCACCTCGACAACATCTACCACAGCTCGGCTTACCTCGCGATCATCGGGCTGATCCTCGTCTGCATGACGCTCGCCACTTTCTGGCGCGTGATTCCGGCGCGGCTTCCGCCGCTGCGCGGCGTGAAGATCGCGGCAATTCCGCTGCACGCGACCGTACCGATCGAGGGCGACGAGGCGACGGTGCGCGAACGCGTGACCCGCTTCTTCGCCGAGCGCGGCTGGCTGGTGCGCAAGCGCGAACACGGCGGCATCGAGTGGACCTTTGCCGACAAATTCAACTGGGCGCGCAAGGGCGTTTTGATCGCGCACGTCGGCTTCGTGCTGATCGCCGCGGGCACGACGCTGTACTGGGCTTTCGGCTACAGCGGGCAGACCGCCATCCTGGCGGGCAGCTCGGTGACGATCCCCGAGAACGGAACGCGTTTCACGCTCGATCGCTTCCGCTACCGCATCGACCCCATTCAAACGAAGAGCGGCATCATCTACCAGCCGATCGACTACGTCTCCGACGTTCGCGTCGCCGCGAAGGACGGTCCGCTCCGGGCGCGCGAGCTGCGCGTCAACCATCCGCTCGACGTCGGCGGGACGCTCTACTACCAAGCCTCGTACGGCTTCGCGGTGCCGTTTACCGTGAGCAAGGACGGCCGGCCGTTGCCGAACGTACCGGCGACGCCGCTGAAAGAAGGCGAGGGCTTCGCAGTCGGCGACACGAGCCGCTCGGTTCAGTACGGGCGTTTCGTCGGGACGATCGGTCCGGGAAACACGATCGGCGCCGATCCGCGGCCGAACGATCCGGGCGTCGTCCTCGAGGTCTTCGACGGTAATCAGCGCATCGGGCAAGTGCTCGTCCCGCTCGAACGCGGTGTCGACTTGGGCGACGGGTACCGCGTCGACGCGGGCCGGTACGTCCTCTACAGCGGCATCCAGTACCGGCACGATCCCGGGATCCCGCTCGTCGGCATCGGCGCCTTCGTGCTGCTCACGGGTTTGTGCATCTGCTTTTATCTGCTGCCGGCGCGGCTCTTCGTACGCCTCGATCCCGCGCCCGCCCAGGGCGCGCGCGAAACCTGGACGGTCGGTATCGCGGCTACGACCGTCAAGGGCTACGAGATTTTCGAAGAGCAATTCTACGCGCTGGTCGACGCCTTGCGCGCCGCCGAAGCGGAACCCGCCGCCGCCGCGAAGCCGGCCGGCGCGGTCGCCGCGGCCACATCGTAACGGAGCATCATGAACACCGATCAAGTCCTGATCCTCATCGCGATCTCAGCCTACATCACGAGCACCCTCGCGCTCCTCATCTATTTTCTGTCGCGCGAGAACTGGGCGAAAGTGGCGGGCATCCCGTTCGCCTTCATCGGCTGCATCACGCAGTTCGTCGAACTCTTCTACCGCTGGCAAACGAGCCACATCTGGCCGCTGACCAACCTCTACGGCTCGCTTTCGCTTTTTGCCGCCATGAGCGTCGCCATCTACCTCGGCTTCTCGCTCAAGTACGACCTCTGGTTCATGGGCGGCTTCGTGCAAGCGCTGGCCGCCGGTTTTCTGGCCTACGCGCTGACCTGGAATGAGGGCTACCTGCCGGCGGTTCCGGCGCTGCAGTCCTACTGGATCAAGATTCACGTCCCGCTCGTCGTGTCGTCGTATGCGGCCTTTATGGTCGCCTTCGTATCGAGCGTGCTGTATTTGATCAAGTACTACGGCGAACGTTCGATCGGCGGCGGCGGCAAGGCCGTGCGCGCGCGGGCTGCGACCGCCGGCGCGCAGTTCGACGTCGGCCTTTCGATGCAAGCCGCTCCCGAGCGTCAGCCGCGTTTGATCATCGGCGGCGACTCGCCTCGCCTGGAAAGCGCGGCCGCGTCGGGAAGCACGCTGGCCTTATGGCTCGCGACGCTGCCGACGCTGGCCAAACTCGACATCCTGACGTACCGCATCGTCTCGATCGGCTTACCGCTGTTGACGGTCGGCATCATCACCGGCGCGTGGTGGGCCAAAGAGGCGTGGGGCGCCTACTGGCAGTGGGACCCCAAAGAAACGGCCGCGCTCTTTTCCTGGACGATCTACGCGCTCTACATGCACTTGCACACGCGTAACGCGTGGCGCGGATTGCGCTGCGCCTGGCTCGCGGCCTTCGGGTTCATCACGATCATCTTTTGCTACCTCGGCGTGAACATCTGGATCAGCGGTCTGCACTCGTACAAAATGTAGAGGCGAACCCCGTCCCGCGCGCGCTCGGCGCTGCGGCGGTTGCGCTCGCGGCCCTCTGCTCGTGCGCGCTCTTCTTCGGAAACTACGCGCTCGACGATTCGTTCGTCGGGTACGCCAACGCGCAGAACCTGGCACGCGGCCTGGGCTTCGCCTTCAACCCGGGCGAACGGCTGCTGACCACGTCCGCGCCGCTGGTCGTACCGTTCTACGCCGCGGGCGCCGCGCTGCATGGCGACATCGTCGCGCTGGCGCAAGTGCTCAGCGCCGTGGCGCTGGTGGCGTGCGCTTTGCTCGCCTACCGCCTCGCGCTGCGCTTCGCGCCGCCGCTTGGTGCGTTCTGCGCGGGTTTCGTGCTCGTCACCTCGCCCTTCGTCGTCTTGCTCTGGTCGCACGAAACGTTGCTCTGGCTCGCGTTGACGCTGGCGGCAACGGAACTGACGCTCGAGCGCCGCTTTTCCGCCGGCGCGTTCGTGCTCGGCCTGGCGGCCTTGACGCGGCCCGAGGCCGTCTTCGTCGCACCTTTCTTGCTCGGCTGGACGTGGCGCGCTGCGGGTTCGCGCGCGGCGCTGCGCTACGCGCTCGTCGCCGCCGTGCCGTTCGCCCTGTGGGCGGCCTACGCGCTGCCGGCCTTCGGCACGATCTTCTCGCAATCGATCGCGGCGAAGCGCGCCCAGCTGCTCTACGGCGGCGTTCCGTACCTGAGCGGCTTGGTCGCGCATTACGTTTACCTGTACGCGAACGCCACCAGCAAGGGCATCGCCGCCGCCTTGCTCTTCTCGCTGGCCTTGGCGCTCGGAGCCGCGCTCGCGGGCCCCCGCACGCGTTCGATCGCGCTCGCGCTCGGCGCCTGGTTCGTGCTGCTCTCGGCGTTTTATATCGCAGCGCAAGTTCATTTCTTCGTTTGGTTCGGCGTGCAGGCGGCAGTCCTGACGGCCTTCGCGGCCGGCGGTCCGTGGGCCGCCGGCACGGGGCCGCTGGCGCGGCTCGGCAAAGCCGGTGCGCTCGTCATCGTCGCCGTCAACGCGCTCTTCGTCGCAAGCCTGTGGCGCGACGCGAGCTTGAAATACTCGATCGACGGGATGCTGGTGCTACCGCACGTCCAGCAGAACAACTACTACCGGCTAGCGCGCTACGTGCGCGAGCGTACCGCGCCCGGCGACACGATCGCGTATCCGGAGATCGGCCAGCTCCGCTACTACGGGGAGCGAAGCATCGTCGACTTCGACGGTTTGGCGACGCCCGGCGTGGCGCGCGCGATGCAGCGCGGGGATACGATTTGGGCCTTCGAGCGCTACCGGCCGGCCGTCTTCATCGACGCGGACGAGCATTGGGCCAACATCGTCGACCCGCCCGAATACGATTGGTTCGAGCGCGCGTACGCGCGCGGCGAAACGCTGGTGCTCCCGCCCGAACCCGGGAAAGATCGCTTCACGTTCTATCGGCTCATCAAAGCTTCCGAGATTCCGGCCCCCGCCACGCTCGACGCGCGGGCACGGGTCGAACCCGCCGCCGACGGTTTGGCACTGCGGGTGACGCCGGCGGAGGGGCGCACGGCCGCGCTCGAGATCCGGCTCGAGACCAGCCGCTGCCCGCACGGCCGGCTGCTGGTCCGGGCGCCGGACGGGGCCGAGAGCGGCAGCGCGATCGTTGCCTCGGCCTGGCGGCCCGAGGTGCGCTTCCGCGTGGCGGTCAAGCCCATCCCGATCGGAGCCGCCTACGAGGTCGTGCTGCAAGGCTGCGCGGCGGGAGCGCTCGCGCCGCCCCTCATGCCGCGCTCCGGATTTATCGTTCTCGACCGTCCGCGCGCGCTCGGCACGCCGGCCGACGCGGTCCGCGTTTTCGCGCGCTCCGCGGGCTGACGCAACGCGCGCGCCGTCGCGGGGGTTGGACGGAGTGGTGGAGACGCTGACCGCGCCGTCCGGCGCGCCGATCGAAGGTTTACGACTCGTCCCGAGCTATGCCGACGAACTCGGCGCGGAATTCGTTCAGCGCCTCGATCCGACGCCGCTGCCCGAACCTTATTTGATCGCGTTCAATCCCGACGTGGCGCCGCTGCTCGGTCTCGCAGCTTCGGAAGCGGCGCGCCCCGAATTCGTGCGCCTCGCCGCCGGAAGCGCGCGCTTCCGCGGCGCCGAACCGTTTGCCGCGCTCTACGCCGGCCATCAGTTCGGCTCGTTCGTTCCGCAACTCGGCGATGGCCGCGCCATCACGCTCGGTGAATTCGAAAACGCCGAGGGCGGCCGCTTCGAATGGCAGCTCAAGGGCGCCGGCGTCACGGCGTTCTCGCGTTTCGGCGACGGCCGCGCCGTCCTCCGTTCGACGATCCGCGAATACCTCGCCAGCGAGGCGCTCGCCGCGCTCGGCATTCCGACGACGCGCGCGCTCGCGATCGCCGGCAGCGACGCGCCCGTGTTTCGCGAGAAAGTCGAAACGGCGGCGGTGCTTTCGCGCATCGCACCGTCGCACGTGCGCTTCGGTTCGTTCGAAGCCTTTCACTACCGCGGCAAGCTGGAGGCGGTCGCCCAGCTAGCCGACTACACGATCGCGCGCTTCTATCCCGAGGCCGGAAGCCTTGCGCGCGAGGAGCGGTACGCGCACTTCCTGCGCTCGGTCGTGGAGCGAACGGCGCGCCTCTTCGCGGATTGGCAGGCGGCCGGTTTCGCGCACGGCGTCCTCAACACCGACAACATGTCGATCCTCGGCTTAACCCTCGACTACGGTCCGTACGGATTTCTCGACGAATACGATCCCGAATTCATTTGCAACCATAGCGATACGATGGGCCGCTACTCGTTCGAACGGCAGGCCACGATCGGGCTTTGGAACTGCCACGCGCTGGCGGCGGCGCTGTCGTCGCTCGTTTCCCCCGATCGGACGCAGGCCGCCCTCGCTGCGTACGAACCGGCCTTCCGCGGCCGGCTGCTCGAGCTGCTGCGGCTGAAATTCGGGCTCGCAACCGCCCGTGAAGAAGATGCGGACCTGCTCGCCGCGGGCCTCGACGTGTTGGCCGGCGGCCGCGTCGACTACACGCTCTTTTTCCGCCGCTTGGCGGGCCTGGGCCGCGAAAGCGGCGCCGCCGACGACACGCTTGCAGAGCTCTTTCCGAACCGCGACGCATGGTACGCCTGGCAGATGCGCTATCGCGACCGGCTCGCACAGGAGCCGCGCGCCGACGAAGCGCGCCGGCGCGCCATGCTCGCGGTCAACCCCAAGTACGTCTTGCGGAACCACTTGGCCCAGGCCGTCATCGAAAAGGCCGAGGCGCGGGACTACTCCGAGCTGGAGCGGTTCCACGCGATCTTGCGCGCGCCGTTCGACGAGCAGCCCGAGCACGAGTCCTATTCCCTGCCGCCGCCGGCCTCCGCGAAGCGCGTCGAAGTCAGCTGTTCGTCGTAGCGGGGAGTTGCATTCTCACTCAGAATTAGCGCACCTGGCGCCGCTCGCCCTATTGGATTTGGCGTCACGGCAGCATGCGTGCGCTGGCGCGCGGAGGACTGAAGGTAAGTGGCAGGACACGAAGCGCAGGCCTATCTCGATCCGGGCACCCCGGAGGAGCAATCGCGGCGCCAGTTCATGGCGAACGCAACGCTGGCCATCGGCGGCATCATCACCGCGGTCGCGGGCGTCCCGCTCGTCATCTCGCTAATCCCGGAATCGCTCGTGAAGCCGGACAAAGCCGGCGGCGTCTGGGCCCCGATCTCGGCTTCTGACTTCAAGGCGCTCGAAAGCGCCACCGAAACGCCGGTCAAGATCACCTTCAACTTCAAATACGCCGACGGCTACATTCCGCCCGAGGACGACACGCAGTTCGTGTACGGCGTGAAGCTGTCGCCCCAGCAGGTTACGGACTTTCAGAAGAGCCGTCCCGACCTTTTCGGAAATCCGGCCGATGAGGTCAAGTATCCCGCGGTCACCATGGGCTTCGTCGTCTTCAGCTCGGTCTGTCCGCACCTCGGCTGCCGCTACGCTTGGAACGGCGATGCGAAACGCTTCATCTGTCCCTGTCACGGCTCGCAGTTCAGCTTCGTGGGCGAGCACTTGGCGGGGCCCGCGCCGCGCGGGCTCGATCCGCTTCCGTTTCGCGAGGTGAACGGCGTCGCCCAAGTGACCTGGATCCAATACAAGTCCGGTGAGCCCGACCGCGTCATCGTCGCCTACAGCTAGAGCCTGCGGAGAAAGCGGTACGTGAACCTCTTAACCTGGATCGAACAGCGCACGGGCTTCGTCAGTCAAACGGTCAACTTTCTGACCGAAGATGTTCCGGGCGGCGCGAGCTACTGGTACGTCTTCGGCAGCGCGACGTTGTTCGCGATGATCCTGCAGTTCGTTACCGGCATCTTCCTGACGTTCTACTACGCGCCGTCTTCGCTGACCGCTTGGGAATCGACGAACTACATTTATCACAACGTCCCGCTTGGTTCGTTCGTGATCAGCCTGCACTTCTGGGGAGCGACCGCGATGATCGCGCTGCTCTTCATGCACATGCTGCAAGTCCTGATCTGGGGCGCGTACAAAGCGCCGCGCGAGATCATGTGGGTCGTCGGCGTCATCCTCTTTATCGTAACGCTGGTGCTCGGTCTGACGGGCTACCTGCTGCCTTGGGACATGAACGCCTATTTCGCCTCGCAGGTGGCGATCAACATCGCTTCCTCGGCGCCGGTGCTGGGCAGCGTCATGCAACAGCTCCTCAGTGGCGGCGCCGGTATGGGCACGCTGACGATCAACCGTTTCTTCGGCCTGCACGTATGGCTGATGCCGGCCGTGCTCGCGCTGCTCGTCGTCGTTCACCTGATCGTCTTCCGCCACAACGGTTCGGCCGGACCGCCGACCGATCGCGAACTCAAGAAACTTCCGCAAGGGCGTTTCTGGCCCAACCAGATGTTCATGGACGCGGCCGCCTCGCTGATCGTGTTCGCGATCATGGTGCTGCTCTCGATCTTCTCACCGGCGCCGTTCGACGTGAAAGCCGACCCGACGCAGCGCTTCATCGCGTACCCGGCCTGGTATTTCTTGGCGCTCTACGGCATGTTGCGGGTCGCGGGTCAAGTGCCGGGCGCGCTCGTCCCGATCGCGAACCTCATCGCGACGATCGTCATCCCTACGATCATCATCGTCGTGCTCATCGCGCTGCCCTGGATCGACCGCAACCCGAGCCGGCAGCCGCGGCGCCGCACGATCGTACTCGCCGCAACGGCGGTCGTCATGACGCTCGCCATCGGGCTCTCGACCTACAGCCAGTTAGCCGTGCAGCAAGAGCAGGCCGAGACGCCGGCACCGGCCGCGGCGGCAACCGTCGGCGGCTCGCAGGCCTCGGTCGGCACGACGACCGGCGGCGCGCCGGGATCCAACACGACGGCCACCAGCGCCAACGCCGCCGGCGGCGGTGCGGCCGTTTATGCCACGAATTGCGCGAGCTGTCACAACGCGGCCGGCACCGGCACGCCCGGCGCATTTCCACCGCTCGCCGGAAACGACGTCGTCACCGGCGATCCCAAAAAGCTGATCCACATCTTGCTGTACGGCTTGAACGGACCGGTCGAAGTGCACGGGGCGAAGTTCAACAACGTCATGCCCGCGTGGAAAGGCCAGCTGAAGAACGCCGACATCGCCGCGGTCGCGACGTACATCCGCTCCTCGTGGGGCAACAAAGCCTCGCCGGTCACCGAAGCCGAGGTCGCGGGCGTCCCGAAGTAACGCCGTCGCAGCGCGCGACCGTTATTCGACGTAGGCCTTAAAGTTGTATTGCTGGGCGCCGTTGTATGCGACGCCCTTCATCTTGCCGTTGACGAACGTTCCGTCCACCTGGATGCCCCCGCCCATGCCGAAGCGCAGATGCAACGCGGTTCCCTTCAAGGTCCCGGTGACGATGATCGTGCGGCCATGCGACGGATCCGGGCGAATCGAGTTCGAGTTGTAGGTTCCGTTGATCGCGCCTTGCGCGTTTATGGAGAGGTTGAGCGTACCGGAGTACGGCGTCATCATGCTGCCGGCGGGCACGAGCGACGCTTGCAGCGTCAGGTTTTTCGCGGTCGCGTCCGCGAGCGCCGGCGCGCCGGCGGTGCAAAGCGCGTACGCCCACGCGAGAACGACGGTCCATTTCCGCATGACGCCGGATTCGCAGCCTGCTCCGCGCGTCCCTTACCGGGACGAAACGATCTCGAGGAGGCGCGGCCGTTCAGTCGTGCGCGTAGCCCGGATCGGTGCAAGGCGGGCCGTCGTAAAGGTAGAGCACGTCGCCGCCTTCGCGCGCGAGCTCGCGGCGCGATCGCCCGTAGGTCGGATCGGGAGTGGGCCGGCGGCGCGAGGTGACGACGAACGCGCGCGGCGCTCCGCAGATCACGCGTTTCGGGTCGCCGTCCCCCTCACCGCGTCCGCTCGTGTCGTCCAGCGTGGCGACGCGCGGCTGCGTGTAGAACAGCAACGCGTACGCGCCCGAAACGCCTTGGATCGCGACTGCGTCGCTCTCGCGCCGTTCGCTTTGGATGATCGCGGCCAGCCGCGGAATCGGTTTGAAGCGCTCCACGATCGGTTCGCCGTAGAGCACGATGAACAGGATGATGCCGAGGGTGGTCGCGCCCAGCGCGAAGGGCGCGAGCCAGGCGACGCGCCGGAAGACGAGGAGCGCGAAGCAGACCAGCGAGCCGGCCACCAGGCACAGGCCCACGCGCAACAGACCGACACGTAACACTTGCAGGTCGGGCGTCAGGCGGTTGTCGTGCGAGAACGCCCAGACCGCGACGCCGAGGCCGACGAGGCTGAGCGGCACGAGGGCCGTCCAGATCAGCGCGGAACGCCGGTCGCGCCGGTCGGCGACGCCGTCGAACCAGAGCGCGATCAGGATCGCGAGTGCCGGAAATTCGAGCGCGATGTAATTCGGCAGCTTGGTGCGCGCGAAGCTGAAGAAGACGAACGGGAGCACCGCCCAAACGAGCGAGAGCCGCGCGAGGCTGCCCTCGCCGGAGCGCGCGACGCGTAAGGCGTCGAGCGTCGCCGGAAACAAGAAGACGAACCAAGGGAAGAATCCGAGCGCGACGACCGCGCCGTAGTACCAGAGCGGCCCCGACTGATTTTCGATGATGTCGAGATAGCGGCCCACCGTGTAGTGGCCGATGAGTTGCCCGAACGCGGCCGGACCGGCCGCGTTCCACATCGCGATCGTCCAGGGCGCGAGAACGAGCGCGAACAGTCCGAGTCCGCCGGCCCAGAGGCGCAGCGACGGCGACTGCAGCCGCGCACCGGCGGCCCGTTCCCAGAGACACCACACGCCGACCACGAGCGCGACGATCACCAGCGCCACCGGTCCCTTGGCCAGGGTGCCGAATCCCAGCGCGAGCCAACCGAGAAGCCAAAGCCGTCCGTCGCCCCGCCGCAACGCGCCGAACCAGGCGAAGATCGCGATCGCCACCGCCAAATCGAGCAGCGCGTCCATGATCGCGAGCCGCCCGACGACCGCTTCCATCAGCGAAGTCGAGAGCACCAAGGCCGCAAGCAAACCGGCGCGCAGCCCCGAGAGACGCGCGACGACGTACGCGACCGTGCCGCCGCTCACGATCGTCGCGAGCGCCGAAGGCAAGCGCAGTGCGAAAGGCGTGGCACCGAAGAGGTGCGCGAGCGCCGCGGCGATCCAAAAATACAGCGGCGGCTGGACGAACCAGGCCTGACCGTTGAGATGCATCACGACCGGGTCGCCGTAAATCAAAATCTCTCGCGCGACTTCTCCGTACGCCGTCTCGCTGTTGTCCCAGAGCGTGCCGACCCCGAGTCCGGGAAGCGTCGCCGCGGCGGCGATCAGCCCTCCGATTAGCGCCGCCCGCCAAGCCGCCGAAATCACGGTCTCCAGGTTGGCATACGGTGCGAAATCTCCCGCGGCGCAGCGGTGGGGTCCGCAGACGGCGCGCGCCGAAGCCCATCCGGTGACGACTCTACGAGGCTCCGCGAAGTACCCCGTCGCGCTCGACTTGCACGGTCGCGGCGTCGTGGTCTGCGGCGGAGGAGCCCCCGCCGAAGCCGTCGTTCGCCGCCTGCTCGCAGCCGGCGCCCAACCGACCGTGATCGCGGTCTCAATTGACGCCGGAGTGCAAGCCTTGCTCGCCGGCGGGGCCGGGCGGATCGTCGAGCGGCCCTTCGAGCCAAACGACGTTTCCGGTGCGGCGCTCGCCTTCGCGGCTTCCGGCGATGCAGCGGCCGACGCCGCGGTAGTCGCGGCGGCACGCGCGCGTAACGTACTGGTCGAAAACGTGAGCGACGGGGGTGGCGATTTTACGAGCGCGCTCGTCCATCGCGCGGGCAGCCTCACTTTTACCGTCGACGCCGGCGAGCTCAATCCGTCGCTCGGCGCGCGCCTGCTCGACGAGTTGCGTCAGCACTTCGACGCGCGCTACGCGCGCGCCGCCGAGACGTTACGCCGCGTTGCCGGCTACGCGCTCGCAACGCTCGGTCCGGCACTCGGTGCAGCAGTGCTGCGTTCGCTCGCCGGGCGGCCGCTCGACGAGCTCGCGCGGCTCGATCCCGGACGCGCCCAAGACGAGGCCGACGCCCTCGCCCAGCAGCTTGCGAAACCCGAAGCCCTCGGCGCGAGCGCCGGCTTCGTGAGCGCGGTCTGCGCGACGCGCGCGAGCAGCCTCGCGATGTGGCAAACCCGCCACGTCATGGCGCTGCTCGCCGAGGCGGGCGTCGTTTCGACGGTGCTGCAGATCTCGACCAAAGGCGATCTCATTCAAGACCGCTCGCTCGCCGCGCTCGGCACCGATAGCATCTTCGTGAAAGAGCTCGAACTCGCACTGCGCGAGGAGCGGGCCGACTACGCCGTCCACTCGTGCAAAGACTTGCCCAGCAGCCTTGCGGGCGACATGGAACTCGCTGCGATCGGCGCACGCGAAGACGCGCGCGACGCGTTTTGCTCGGAGATCTACCCGTCGTTCGACGATCTTCCGGCGGGCGCGGTAATCGGCACTTCCAGCCCGCGCCGCCGCGCGCAACTCGGCGCGCTGCGCCCGGACCTGCGCTACGAATCGATCCGCGGCAACGTCGACACGCGTTTGCGAAAGCTGCGCGAGGGACAGTTCGACGCGATCGTCCTGGCTTCGGCCGGGCTGCGGCGCCTGGGTCTCGGTGCCAAGCACGTCGAGCCGTTCGACCCGAGCGTCGTCGTGCCGGCGGTGGCGCAAGGTGCGCTCGCGGTCGAAACGCGCGCGGGCGATCCGCTCGCGGCGCGCATTCGCGCGGCTTTCAACGACGCGGCGAGCGAACGCTGCGTGCGCGCCGAGCGCGCCTTCTTGCGCGCGCTGCGCGGCGGATGTCAAGCGCCGGTCGGCGCCTACGCGACGCTCTCGGGCGACGCGCTCCGCTTGCGGGCCGTCATCGCGGCCGCCGACGGCTCGAGCGTCGTACGCCGCGACGAGACCTACGAAGTGCACGATGCCGTCGAGGCGGAAGCGTGCGGGAGCGAACTCGCCTATGAAATGTTGACGGCGGGCGGCGCTGAATTGCTGGCTGCCGTGGACCTTCCGCAACCGCTCGCCGGCACGCTCGTTCTTTTACCGCACGCGCCGGCCACCGGCCGGATCGCTCCCGCGTTACGCGGTGCCGGTGCCGAAGTCATCGAAGCGGGCGGCAGCGACGACGCGGAGCTCGCGCTCGGCGGACGCGCACCGCACGTGCTGCTCTTCGCCTCGAGCGCGTCGGTGCGCGCGGTCGCGGCGTATCTCGAGCGCCTGCGGGCGCGGGCGGCAAAGCCGGTGGTCGCGGCAATGGGGGAAGCCTCGAGCGCGGCGGCCCGCGCCGCCGGTTTTCCGCCCGACGTCGTCGCTCCCGAGGCGAGCATCGCGGCCTTCGTCCAAAACGTCACCCACCACCTGATCGGGAGAAACGGCTCATGAGCGTCACCGAGTTGCTGCGCCCGCGCGCGTTGGTCGATCTGGCGAAGCGTCCGCGGCGCCTGCGCTCGAGCCCGGCGATGCGCGAGCTGGTCCGCGAAACGGACGTTCGCGTCTCGCGCCTCGTTCAGCCGCTCTTCATCGCCGGCGATACGCAGCCGCAGGGCGAGATAGCCAGCATGCCCGGCATCTTCCGCTACTCGGTCGAGGGCGCCGTCGCCGAGTGCCGCGAACTCGCAGAGCTCGGCATAAAGGCCGTCTTGCTCTTCGGAATTCCCGACTTCAAGGATGCGGTCGCCTCTTCGAACCACGCGCCCGACGGGGTCGTGCAGCGTGCGATCCGCGCCATCAAACGTGAGGTCCCCGGCATACTCACGATCGCGGATCTGTGCAACTGCGAGTACACCGACCACGGTCACTGCGGAATCGTCGACGAGCGCGGCGACGTCGACAACGACGCGACGCTCGAGCTCTTGGCGCGCACCGCCTTCTCGTACGCCGAAGCGGGCGTCGACGTGATCGCTCCTTCCGATATGATGGACGGCCGGGTCGGGTACTTGCGCGGCGCGCTCGACGCCTCGGGCTACGGCGCCTTGCCGATCATGTCGTACGCGGTCAAGTTCGCCTCGGCATTTTACGGACCGTTTCGCGACGCGGCGGATTCGACGCCACAGTTCGGCGACCGGCGTACGTACCAAATGGATCCGGCGAACGCGCGCGAGGCACTCCGCGAAGCGTTGCTCGATCTCGATGAGGGCGCCGATTTCCTTATCGTCAAGCCGGCGCTGGCGTACATGGACCTGATCAAGGCAGTGCGCGAGCTTTCCGAGGTGCCCGTCGCCTGCTACAACGTGAGCGGCGAGTACGCGATGGTCAAAGCCGCGGCGCGAAACGGATGGATCGACGAAGAGCGCATCGTCGACGAAATCCTGGTCGGCTTCGCGCGAGCCGGCGCCGACATCATCATCACGTACTTCGCCAAGTCGTACGCCGCGCGCAAACGCGCGTGAGGGCCGGCGTCGCGATCTTGGCCGGGGGTGAGGCGACGCGTTTGCGCGGCAAACTCGAATTGCCCGCCGGCGACGCACCGCTCGTCCTGCGCGTATTGCGGAACGTCCGCGCGGATCGTGAAACGGTGGTCGCCTGTAAGGGTTCGTTTGCTCCCGCACTCGACGCGCGGCTCGACGTGCCGCTCGTCGTCGATCGCTGGACGCGGCGAGGTCCGCTGGCCGCTTTTCTCTCGGCGCTCGCCGCGCTCCGCACGCCGCGCGTTTTTGCCCTGGCGGGCGACGCGCCGTTCGTCGACGGCGCTTTTCTCGAACGGCTGGAAGCGGCCTGGCTCGAAGGCGACGAAGCAGTCGTCCCGCTGCGCTTGCACGCAGGCCGCGAGCAACTCGAACCGCTGTGCGCGCTCTACGAGCGCGTTGCGGTGCTGCGCGAGGGTCCCGCCGTGCTGCGCTCGGGAGGCGCCTCGCTGCGCGCACTCCTCCGGCGCCTGCGTGTCCGGCCCTTTCCGGTCGAAGACGCGCTCGTTTTCAGCAACGTCAACACCGCCGAACAGTATCACGCGCTAGGCGCGAACTTCGCACGGGAGAGTCAATGAACTTCGAACGGAGTCTGTCCGCCTTCAACCGCGCGAAAAAGGTCACGCCGGGCGGCGTCAACTCTCCCGTGCGCGCCTTCAAGGCGGTGGGCGGAAGCCCGCTGTTCGTGAAGTCGGCGCAGGGCTGCATCGTCACCGATCTCGACGACAACGCCTACATCGACTACGTCATGTCTTGGGGGCCGCTCGTGCTGGGCCACGCGCATCCCGCCGTGGTCAAAGCCGTGCAGGCCGCAGCCGCACGCGGTACGTCCTACGGCGCGCCGACCGAAGCCGAAAGCGAACTGGCCGAACTCGTCTGCGCGATGGTTCCCTCGGTCGAGAAGGTTCGCTTTTGTTCGAGCGGCACGGAAGCTACAATGAGCGCGCTGCGGCTCGCGCGCGCCTTCACCAAACGTGACAAGCTGATCAAATTCGCGGGCTGCTATCACGGCCACGCCGACGCGTTTCTGATCTCGGCAGGCAGCGGCGCGCTGACGCTGGGGACTCCGGACTCGCCCGGCATCACGGCCGGCACCGCCCGCGACACGCGCGCGCTGCCGTACAACGATCTCGATGCGGTGCGCGCCGCCTTCGCCGCCGAGCCCGGCTCGATCGCGTGCGTCATCGTCGAGCCGTACGCCGGAAACATGGGCCTCGTGCTGCCCAAGCCCGGCTATCTGGCAGGCCTGCGCGAGCTGACGAAACGCCATGGCGCACTCTTGATTTTCGACGAAGTCATGACCGGCTTTCGGGTTGCGCCGGGAGGCGTGCAAGAGCGTGAAGGCGTCCTCCCCGACCTCACGACGCTCGGCAAGATCATCGGCGGCGGCCTTCCCGTCGGCGCGTTCGGCGGGCGAGCCGAGATCATGGATCTGCTCTCACCGCTGGGACCGGTCTACCAGGCCGGGACGCTGTCGGGCAACCCGCTCGCAATGGCCGCCGGTCTCGCCACCTTGCGCACGTTACGCGAACCCGGCACCTACGAGCGGCTCGAACGCGCCGGTGCGCGCTTTTCGGAAGGGCTCGACGCGCTCTTCGAGCGGCGCCGCATTCCGCACCGCTCGGCCCAGCGCGGCTCGATGGTCGGTTTCTTTTTTACGGGCGAGCCCGTGGTCGACTTAGCCGGCGCCAAGACCAGCGACGTCGCCTTCTACGCGCGCTTCTTCCATGCCATGCTCGAGCGGGGCGTGTATTTGGCGCCGTCGCAATTCGAAGCGGGCTTCCTGAGCACGGCGCACGCCGACGCGGCGATCGACGATAGTCTCGCCGCGGCCGCCGAGGCGCTCGACTCGGTATTGGCGAGCGTCTGAGCGTTGCAGCCGGAAGGACCCGGGAGGAGGGGCCTTTCCAAAGCTGAACGAGCGACGCCGGGCCTCTGCCATTGTCATATGCACGCCCGCCCGCCCGGTGGGAAGATGGACAACGTGTCCTTCCGTAGGAGCCAATGTCCGCAACTTCGTTCGTGATCGCACCCGCATCGCTCGCCCGGCCGGCCCGGACGCAGGCGGCGTGGAGCTAACGTGCCGCTAGTTTGTCTCGGGCTTTCGCACCAGACGGCGCCGGTCGAAGTCCGCGAGCGGCATGCCTTCCCGCCTTCGATGATGGCCGAAGCGCTGACTGCGCTGCGCGACTACGATTCGGTTCGCGAAGCGGCCATGGTTTCGACCTGCGGACGGCTGGAGATTTACGCGGAGCTCGACGACTACGAGGCGGGCGTCGAACAGGTGAAGGCGTTCCTGCACAACTTCCGCCACGGCGACGTCCGGCACGACATGGCTTCGTACTTGTACACGCTGCTGGGCGCGCAGGCGATCGAACATCTCTTCCGCGTTGCGACGGGCCTCGACTCGATGCTGATCGGGGAAGCCGAAATTCTCGGACAGATCAAAGAGTCGTACGTTCAAGCCCAAAAGGCGCACTCGCTCGGCAAGTCGCTGCACTCGCTTTTCCGCGAAGCGCTTAACGCCGGCAAGGAAGCGCGTTCGAGTACCGGCATCGGCGGCGAGTCCGTGAGCGTCGCGACCGCGGCGATCGATCTCGCGAAAGCGAAACTCGGCAGCCTCGCCGGCAAGACGGTCCTCGTCGTCGGCGCCGGAAAAATGGGCGCGACCGCCGCAAAGCGGCTGCGCCTCGAAGGCTGCACCGAACTGCTGATCGCGAATCGCAGCCGCGTGCGAGCGCGCAAAGTGATCGACTCGCTCGGGACGGGAACGGCGATCGAGCTGCCGGTTCTCGGCGATGCTTTACGGCGCGCCGACATCGTCGTCACCTCGACGGGCGCTCCGCACTTCTTGCTGGGACCCGGCGAGGTCGCAACCGCGATGCGCGCCCGCCCCGAGCGTCCGCTGTTCATCATCGACATCGCCGTTCCGCGCGACGTCGATCCGGAAGTCGGGGGCATACCGGGCGTCAGCATCGCCGATATCGACGCGCTCAAGGGTCTGGTCGAAGTGACCCTCGAGAACCGTCGCACGGCCATTCCACTCGTCGAAGAGATCGTCGGCGAGCACGTCGAGCGCTACTCGCGCTGGTATCAAGCGCGCGTCGCCGTGCCGGTCGTCGCTTCGCTCGTGCAGAAGGCCGAGACGCTTCGCCAAGCTGAAATCGAGCGGCTCTTCAGCCGCTGTCCGGATCTGACCGAGCGCGAACGCATGTTGATCACGGGCGCCTCGCTGACCATCATCTCGAAGCTTCTGCACACCGTCGTGACGCGCACGCGCGAACGTGCCAGCAGCAACCGCGACGAAGTGCTCGCGATCTCGCAGGTGCTCGACGACCTCTTCGATCTGCGCCTGCGCGAGCGCGAGTTCGCCGCGGCGTTCGATGCGGCCGCGGAGCCCGAAGCGATCGAGTGAGTCCCGGAGCGCTTTCGGGAAAGAAGGTCCTCGTTACGCGCGCGGCCGGCAGCGGCGAGGAATTTGCCGCGGAGTTGCGGGAAGCGGGCGCGGAGCCGCTGCTCGCGCCGGCGATCGCGATCGGTCCGCCCGATGACGAAGCCGGGGCAGATCTCGGCGTGCGCATCGTCGAGACCTATGCCTGGATCGTCTTCACCAGTCAGAACGGCGTGACGGCGTTCTTCGAACGCGTCTGGGCACACGGCCGCGACGCGCGCGCGTTCGGCGACACGCTGGTCGCGGCGATCGGAACGAAGACCGCCGAACGTCTGCTCGCGTACGGCGTTCGCGCCGATTTCGTTCCGCCGCGCTTTGTCGCCGAGGAAGTCGCCGCCGGACTTCTCGAACGAACCGAGCCCGGCGAGCGCCTCGAAATCTATTGCGCGCAGGACGCGCGCGACGTCCTCGCCGGCACGCTTCGCGAAGCCGGCCGTAGCGTCGACGTCTATCCCGCTTATAAGACCAGCACCATCCTCGACCCGCAGCTCGCCGAGCTGGCTCGCGAAGCCGACATCTGGACCTTCGCCAGCGCGAGCAGCGTGCAAGGTTTGATCGCAAACCTGCCCGACGCCGCGGCGCTTTCGCGCGAAAAGACCGTCGCCTGCATCGGACCCGTCACCGCCGACGCCGCGCGCGAAGCCGGCTTGACCGTCTCCGCGGTCGCCGCCGATTTCACGCTCGAAGGCCTCATCGCAGCGCTGACCCGCTCCGCCTCCCGGCTTAACGCCTACAAGGCGCGCCCGGCCCGGCGGGGTAAGCCCGCAGTCGTGCGCCTCACGCTCGCACCGCTGACGGACTTCGACATCGGCGGCATCGCCGCGGCCTTCATCGCCTTCGTCGCTTACCGCGTCCGGGCGCTGAGCGGCGGCGGCGCGCTCGCCGCGTTCGTCATCGGCACCGCCGTCTTCGGCGGCCTCGGCATCCCAGGCGCCTACGTGCTGCTCGCATTCTTCGTACCCTCGATCGCACTCTCGCGCGCCGGCCGCGGGCGCAAGCGCAAACTCGTCGACATTGGCAAGGCGGGGCCGCGCGACGCCGCCCAAGTCCTCGCCAACGGCGGCATCGCCGCCGCCTGCGCGCTCGCCGCGTTGTACGTCGATCCGCGTTACGCCGCCGCCTTCGCCGGCAGCCTGGCGGCGGCAACCGCCGATACCTGGGGCACCGAAATCGGGACGCTGGTCAGCGCGCAGCCGCGCTCCATCTTCACGCTTCGTCCCATCGCCACCGGACTCAGCGGCGGCATCACCACCGCCGGCACCCTAGCCGAACTCGCAGGCGCGCTCTTCATCGCCGCGATCGCGGCGAGCGTCGGCTTCCACCACTTTCTCGCCGTCCTCAGCGGCGGCATTGCCGGCGCGCTCGTCGACTCGCTCCTCGGCGGCTCGCTCCAATCGCTGCGCTGGTGCCCCAACTGCAAGCGCCCCTGCGAAACCGAACCCCACGCCTGCGGCGCAAACACCCATCAAATCCGCGGCCTCGCCTGGTTCGGCAACGACACCGTCAACTTCGCCTGCACGCTCACGGGTGCCGCCGTCGCCTTCGCGCTCTCGCACTAGCGCAAATCACTCACTGACGACACGCGCGCCGATCACTCACTCACAACACGCGCGCCGATCACTCACAACACGCGCGCCGATCGATCACTCACGACACGCGCACCGATCGATCACTCACGACACGCGCACCGATCACTCACTCAACACGCGTGCCCTTCAAGCGACGAAGAGTCGCGTGACAAGCGTGGCGGCGCGGGGACGGAGCAGCGCCGGGGAGTCGAACTTTTTGCGGAGCCCTGGATGGGCGGGAGCAAAAAGTCGCCTAGCAGCGATTCCCCATGGATGGGGAATCGCGAGCGTCCCCGGCGCGCTCCGTCCCCGCGCCGCCACGCCCGGCACCGACTCCGAGGAGCGAATCTAGCGCGTTGCCGCTTGCTTTCCGTACGTCTTGTCGAGGTAGGGGATGATGTCGTCGTCATCGTCGAGGACGACGTCGCCGTCGACGAGCACGGGAATCCCGGTCTGCCCGGAGACTTCCTGAACGATCCCGCGCTCGGAGTGTGCCCGCGGAACGTTGACGACTTTGTGATCGAGCAGCAAGTCGGTCAATTTGGCGCGGACGCGCGCGCAATAGGGACACCATTCGGCTTGGTAGAGGACGATATCGGTGGGCCGGCCCATGCGACGAGGTTCCTTTCGAGGTCGAGTTCGTTGTCTTGAGCAGAAAGTGCGATTCGCGCGCGAAGGTTGCGCGCCGGGCGACGTGGTAGGCAACATCCCGAAAGCGGAGGTCGCCGATGCCCCGCCCGCCTAGCCCTCGCCGTTCGATGTTCTCCGCGCTCGCGTGTTCGAGCGGGCTGCACTTCCTCGTGGCGCTCGTGCTCGGCTTCTTGCTCGCCCGGGTGTATATCGCGGGCCACGAACCGCGCGAAACGATCGAGATCGCCACGGAAACCGTGCAGCGGCCGACGCTGATCGCGATCGAGCGGCGGCAGCGCCAGACCCCGGCGGCGCGCGAGGCAGCGCGGGCCGGCCCGGTTGCCCCGCTTCCCATCGCGGCAACCCCACGGGCCGCCGTTCCGCTCACGGAGCATCATGGCCAGCGGCGCCACGCACTTGTGGCCACCGCATCGGCGCAGCATACGGATGAGTCGCCGAAGGTCGTCGCGCTCGCCGCGAGCGGCCACGCCCTCGCGCCCGAGGCCGCTTCGCCGGCCCCGGCACTCGCGCAGCATCAGGACGCGCAGCCGTCCCCCTCGGCGGCGCCGACCGAGCTCAGCGACGTGCCGGCGGGCGGGTGGGGACAGAATTTCGCAAACCCGTTGCTGGCAGACGAATCCGCCTTGGACGATTTACGCGCGAAGTATCACGGGAGCGCGAGCGTGCAGGTCGATGAGACCGGACACGCGGTGAAGGTCGTGATCAACGGAACGCTGACGCCCGATGCGCGCGCGGAAATCGAAAAGCGCCTGATGGCCCTGCGCTACGTCCCCGCCGAGTGCAACGGGCTGCGTTGCGGCGGGACGTTACAGCTCACGCTGTAGTCCGGCCTAGACGGGATAGCGCAGCAGCGCGGCGAGCGCGTTCCCGCCGGGAACGTCGTCTTTGCGGACGCCGATCACGCGCCCGTCGGAAAGCAGCACGCGCGCGGCGATTGCGTCGACGAGCCCGTAGTTGTGGGCGCCGGTATCTTGCGCGAACGTCACCGTGCCGTCGTCGGCCAGCTCGCCCGGGACGTAGGCATCGATGTCGACCAACAGCGACTCCACGGCGCCGAATGCGGCCGCGCGCGCGGTTTGCGCCACGTCGGTCGTCGCACGCGCAACGTCGCGGCGCGTCTCGAACAGCGCCTTCCAGGCTGCGATTTCATCGCGGTACAGCGCGTCGAGTATGGGCCGGGCGCGCTCGGCTAATTGCTCGTCGCTCAGATGCGCCGGACTCCCTTCGATCGTTTCGCGCGCCAAATGGGCGTACGTGTTGACCGAGCGGTAGATCGAGGTAAGCGGTTCGGCCGAGGCCAGCACGAGCGGCACGTTGCTGCCGGACAGCAACGAACGCAGCGCGTGGTCCACGCTCCGCGCGAACTGGCGCAGCAGGACTTTTTGACCTTCGGAGCCTTGCAGCCGCCCGCTGGGCGAACGGTCGTTGACGGTCGCGCGGTGCGTTGCGGCGGCGGCGTCCTTGGGCATCGCGTCGAGCTTGACCGTTATGGGCGCGAGGCCGGCGCTCACCTCGACGAGCCGAACCGAGTTCTCCGCCAGCGCGAGCAGGTAGCACGCGTTCGGGAAAGCGACGGTGCGCAGCAACGGCTTGAGGTGAAAGCGATCCGCAACGGCGGCGAGCGGTTGCAGCGCGTTCGGAAGCCGGAACGTGCGCACGCGCTCGGGGGTCGCTAACACCGCGAGGCTGCGCGCCTGTCGTCGCCAGAACTCGTCGTCGTCGACCAGATCGTCGAAGTGTTCGGCTAGCGCGGCGACGCGATGCTTGTCCGCGCCGGCCGCGCTGAGTTGGCTCACGACGCTCTTGGACAAGTCCTTGAATTCGATACGATCCGCTGCGACGTGCGCCGTTACCGGCGTCGTCGGCAGGTAGATCGACGCGCAGACGTCAGCGCGGAAGGCGGCGAGCTCGCGCAGGTCCGCCGCGGTCGGGATGTCGACGGAGAGCATGCCGGAAAGATGCGGCTCGCGTCGCGAAGGACCTGCGGGCGCACGCGCTCAAGCCGGCCAAAGGCCGATCGACGAGCCCACCCAGGTCTTGTTCTTGTTGAAATCGACGCCGAGCAAATCGCCGCGGCTCAAGCGGCAAAGGTTCGTCGCCGGAACGAGCGCGCTCGCCCCGTCCGGGCGCAAGAACATCACGCGCAGTTCGACTTTCACCGCTCCGCCGTCGGCGGCGTCGAAGGCGGCGGCGTAAGCGATCTTCTCCTGCAGGCACCAACCCTCGCGTTCCGTCTTTGCGATGGCCGCGACGTCGGCTGCAACGGGACGCACGTTGACGCCGGCACCCGCGAACGAGAAGAGCGGTTTGAGCACGTACCCGCTCTCGAGCCCGGCCGGCAGCTCCTCGAGCTCGGACAGAAAATGCGTGCGCGGCGCGGCCGGATGAACGAGGAACGGCAGCGAGTACTTCGACCACATCCAAAACCAGTTCGGGTGCGGCGCCCATTCGACGTCGAGCTCGTCGTCGAACGCAAAGGGAAGCTTTCGTCCCGTGCGCTCGAGCTCGTCGGGAACGAGCCGGTAGTAGATCCGTTCGATCGGGATCTCGCCCGCCGGCGTGCTGCGGAACAAGCGCCGTCCGCGCCGTTTCAGCTCGTCCGGGTCGACGGCGTCGACGCCGAGCAGGAGCTTCGTCGCGGCGAAATCGGCGTACGTCTTTTGCGCCGGCGGCTCGAGGTCGAGCAACACGACGTTGCGCGGATCGTGTGCGCCCACGACCGTCGCGCGCAGCAAATCGAGGTACGCGGCGCGGCCTCCCGCGAACCAGGCCGACCACTCCCGCTCGCAGCCCGGCACGCGCTGCAACTCGCGATCCCACGCGTCGCGCTGCAGCGCCTCGAAGGCCAGCAGCGACGGAAAGCCCTGCAGCTCGATCAGCTTCGGTTCGAGGCGACCGTCCGCGCCGCGCGCGATCGCAAAGTCGACGCAGGCGACGTTCGGAAGCGCCGCGGGCTGCGGCAGCGCGAAACGTTCGGGCACGGCCGCGCGCATGCGTTCGACGAATTCGGGTTGCGCGAGCTGCGCGACGATCTCGCGCGCGGCCTGCGCGCACGCGTCGCGCAGATAGAGCGGGAAGAAGACGGGCGTCTCGGCCAGACGGAAGCCGACGGAACAGCCCAGACGCGCCTCGAGGTCGCCGCGGTAGCGCTCGTAACGCGCGGGCGCGTAGGCGGCGTTGAAGGCCGAGCGAAAGGCGGGGTCCATCGCGCGTGAGTCTAGGCCGCGCGCAGGATGGTTTCGAGTTCCTTGCGCACGAGGTCGTCGAAGGTCGCGCGGGCCACGCGCAGGCGCGCCTCGCGGCGCTCGCTGCGCAGCGCCGGCAACATGCTCTTGCGCGCCTCGTAGACCTCGGGCGTGATCGAGCCGGCGGCGAAGAGTCGCTCGAGAAGCGCCGCAATCCGTTCGGCGCTGCCGATTTCCGGATGGCTGTTGTCGGCAAACATGCGCGGAGCCGCGCCGCTGCGATCCCGCGCGACCTCGAGCATCGTCAACACTTGGCCGCCGTCCGGCGCCCGCGACTCGAAGGCGATCGGCGTTATGCCGTCGGCGAAAGGGACGCCCGTCGTGACGAGGTCGTAATAGCGCGAGTCGAGGACGGTCACTTCATCGCTCGAAAGCTCGGCCGCGAGCTGCGAAAACCAGGGGTGTCCGAGCGCCTCGGGGCTCAACACGTTGGTCCCGACGCCGCCGCGGAAGCCTCCCTTTTCGGGACCGCGCAGGACCGGTTTGGCAACGCCGAGCCAGCGGCAAAGCAAACCGAACGTGTGGCAGACGCCGAAGAGCGCCGCGTCGCGATCGCTCAAAATCGCCTCGAAAAGCCGCCACAGCGGCGTTTCCCAGCTGGGATCCTCGCGGATCTGTTCGTCGCCCCGGTCGTGCAAATTCTTGCGCGGATCGAGATGACCCGGACCGCCGGTGCCGAGATAGAGGCGGTGACGACCGTGCGCGTGGTCGGGCACCATGAGCCGGTCGCGCACCGCATACGATAACACGCGCACGCGCGGCGAGGCGCCCTGCGCGTGCAATTCGAGCGCGAACTGGCGTACCGCTTCGACGATCGCATCGTGGCCGACGTTCGGAAAGCCGTGATTCATGTCGAGCACGGCAACCTCGACGGCATGCGGATCGCGAGCCGGCAAGTCGCCGGGTTTTTCCACGCGAACGTACTCGAACGATTCAGACAATCCCGGCCTCCGTCTCCTCGATCGTGTAGGCCACGACGGCCTGCAAACTCTTGGTTTCCTCGTAGACCGCGAGCTGGCGGTCGGCGCCGGTGCGGCGCCGCAAAATCTCGTGGACGTAGAGGATCTCCTCGCGCACTCCCAGTTCGGAGACGACGTCGTCGACGAACTCGAGCAGTTCGATCAGCAAGTGCTCGGTCGGAACCTCACTTCGCTTTCCTAAATCGATCAACTTCCCGTCGAGGCCGAAGCGTGCCGCACGCCATTTGTTCTCGTTGATCAGCGAGCGGCGATAGAGCCGCCAGCCCAAGTTGGCGTCGTAGAGCTTCCACAGCTTATAGGTAACCGCCTGAAAGAACGCGGCTAAGCAGACCGTTTCGTCGATGCGCATCTGCGCGTCGCAGATGCGGTATTCGAGCGTCGGAAAATAGGGATGGGCGCGCACGTCCCACCAGATCTTCTTGCCGTCGGTGATGCAGCCCGTCGCGATAAGCGTGTTGACGAACTCTTCGTAGGCGCCCCACGAACCGAAGTAGTCGGGGATACCCGTCCGCGGAAAGCGCTCGAAGACCTTGGAGCGATAGCTCTTCCAGCCCGTGTTGATTCCCGTCCAGAACGGCGAGTTGACGGAGAGCGCGAAGATGTGCGGCAGGAAGTAACGCACGCCGTTCATGATGGCGATGCGAGCCTCGTTGTCTTCGACTCCGACGTGCACGTGCAGCCCGAAGATCAAGTTCGCACGCGCCACGAGCTGCAGGTCTTCGATGAGGCGATCGTAGTGCGTGCTTCCCTCGGTGATCGAAACGTTGCTCCAGTGCGTGAACGGGTGCGTGCCGGCCGACGCGATGCGCAGACCGTGATGGCGCGTGAGGCCGATGACCTCGCCGCGCAAGCGCGTCAACTCGTGCCGGACCTCTTGGATGTTGGCGCAAATCGGGGTCCCGATCTCGATGACCGGCGCGTGCAGCTCGCGCTTCATCTCTTCCTTGAGCCGCGCCTGTCCCTCGGCGAACAAGCCGCCGGTGTTCGATTTCAATTCGAACGTCTCGGGGTCGATGATTTGGAACTCTTCTTCGACCCCCAGCGTGAAAGTCGGCCGCAAACTCAATGCTTCGCTAGACCCAGGGACTGCGGCCAGGCGCCGGTCAACTCGAAGGCCGGCGGACGGCGCACGCGGTCCACTAAGATTTCGGCCAGATTCTGCACCATCCACGCGAAGTTCGCTTCGCCGACCGAGCGCACGTCGGCATCGGGAGCGGGGTTGGTGAAGTCGATCGCGTACGGAATGCCGCCGCGCACCGCGAACTCGACCGTGTTCATGTCGTAGCCGAGCGCGCGCGAAAGCGCCAGCGCGTCGCGCTTCAGGCGCGCCTCGAGGACCGGCTCGATCGGCGGAGCGTCCGGTACGTAGCGTTCCGCATGCGGCGCTAACGGGTCGTAGCGCATCAGGTGCACCCGCTCGCGGCCGAGCGTGTAGCAGCGGAAGTATTCGGTGAAAGCGATCGCTTCTTGCGCCATCATCGTGAGGTCGCGCGTTCGATCGTAGGCGGCGAAAAACGCGCCCGGATCGTCGCATTTGTAGACGTCTTTCCAGCCGCCGCCGTACGCCGGCTTGAGAAAGATCGGGAAGCCGAGATAGCCGAAGACCTCGTTCCAGTCGACGAAACCGAGATTGCGGAAGCTCGACGCTTCCGTGCCGGGCGGCCGATGTTTGTGCGGCAGCAAAATGGTGCGCGGGGCGGCAACTCCCACCGACTCCGCGACGACGGTCCCGAAGTACTTGTCGTCGGCCGACCACCAGAACGGGTTGTTGACGACCTGCACGCCGCGCGCCGCGGCCGCCTTCAAGAACGTCCGGTAAAAGGGCACGTCCTGACTGATGCGATCGAGGATCAGCGCGTACTCGAAATCCTGCGTATCGCGGAGGTACGATAACTCGACCGCCGCGCCCGCGATCTCGCCGGCACCGAGTTTATCGATGGCCGCGATCAGCGCCCACGGGAACGTGTCCTCCATCCCGAAGAGCAGGCCGATTTTTTTGACGGGCTCGGACATCGTTCCCTCGATGAAAAAAGGTTTCACGGGTGAGCCGCGGAGTTTCGCGGGAACTGCTCCGGAACCTATGCAAACACGGCCCATGCAACGCACCTACGAATCGTGGTACTCGAGTGCGCTCGGGCGCAAGATGGAATTCTTGTGGTTCGGCTGGTCGGGCTATCCCGTTCTCGCCTTTCCGACATCGATGGGACGCTTCTTCCAATACGAAGACACCGGGCTCGTCGGCGCGCTCGCTTCCAAGATCGAGGCCGGCTACCTGCAGCTCGTTTGCGCGGACTCGGTCGACGCCGAGAGCTGGTACGACGAGTTCATTCCGCCCTCCGAGCGCGGCGTCCGCCACGAGCAATACGACGCCTATCTCGCGCAGGAGCTCGTTCCGTACGTGCGCGAGCGTGCGCGCTTCGCCCAAATGGGCACGTTCGGCTGCAGCTTCGGCGCCTACCACGCGGCCAACTTTGCGGGACGCCATCCCGACATCGTCAGTAAAGCCGTCTGCCTCTCGGGCGTTTACGACGTCCACCGCTTCGTCAACGGCTATTGGGACGAGCGCGACTATTTCAACTCACCCGCGGACTACATCGCGAACATGAACGGTGAAGTGCTGACGCGCCTAGGTCATCTCGAGTGGGTCGTCGCAACCGGCGAGTACGATTCGCTCGTCGCCGACAACCGCCGTTTCGCGGCGTTGCTCGCTGCCAAAGGCTTGCCCGTTCACGCCGAGATTTGGCCCGGAGTCTTCGGGCACGACTGGCCGTTCTGGAACGAGGCCGTGCAGCGGCTGCTCTAGCGGGCGGCTAAAGGATCGTCTTTCCTAAGGCCGAGAGAATCAGCTCGACGGCGAGTTCGGCGGTGCGGTTCGAATCGTCGAGGATCGGATTGATCTCGGTGATCTCGAGCGAACCGAGGACGCCCGCGGCCGCGATCATCTCCATCGCGAGGTGCGCTTCGCGATAGGTGATCCCACCGCGTACCGGCGTGCCGACGCCGGGCGCCTCGCTCGGATCGATGCCGTCCATGTCGAATGACACGTGCACCGAACGCGGGCCGTCCGACACGAGCGCGAGCGCGTCCTGGATGACCCGGTCCATGCCGAGGCGGTCGATCTCGCTCATGGAAACGGCGCGCACGCCCAACTCCTTGATGCGCTTGCGTTCGCCCGCGTCGACGTCGCGCAAGCCGATCAGTACCGTTCGCTCGGGGACGATCGAGCGTTCGTGCAGCGCGATCGAGACCGGCATGCCGTGGACGTTGCCCGAGGGCGAGGTCATCGCCGAATTGATGTCGCCGTGCGCGTCGACCCAAATCAGGCCGGGAGCGCTCTTGCGCGCGCGCGACACGCCGGCCAGCGTCCCGATCGCGATCGAGTGGTCGCCGCCGAGCACGAGCGGGAAGCCGCCGGCGTGCATCGTCTCCTCGACCAAGCGCGACAGTTCGTCGCAAACCGACAAGATGATCGGCAGGTACTTCGCATTGCGCACGGCCTGGGCCGCGTGCGACTCCGGCACGGGCACCGAAAGGTTTCCGTGATCGACGAGATTCACCACGCCGAGTTCCTCGAGCGACTCGCGCAGCCGCGCGTAACGGATCGCCGAGGGACCCATATCGACGCCGCGCCGGTCGGCCCCGAGATCCATCGGCACGCCGATGACGTCGACGCGAACGGGAGGACTCGGAATCATACGCCTGCTCCTTGCGCCTTCTTGGCGGCGAGTTGTGGGGAGGCCGGCTCGGGGTAGGCCGGCGCGAGGTCTTGAACGAGCACGCGCAGCATCGCGGCGATCGGCACGGCGATCAGCATGCCCGCGATCCCGAGCAGTTCGGCGCCGATTAAGATGGCGACGATGACGGTAAGCGGCGAGAGACCGACCGAGTCGCTGACGATCTTCGGTTGAATGAAGTGCCCTTCGGCTTGGAAGATGCCGACGATTAGGAGGGCCACAATCAGCGCGTGCTGCCAGCCGTCCTGCAGCGCGAGCGCGACCGAAGGAACGAACGCGACCAGCGAACCGACGAAGGGAATGATGTCGAAGATTCCCGCGACGACGCCGATCAGCACGGCATAGCGCACGTGCATGAGCAAGAGCACGACGGTGATCGTCGTCCCGATCACGAGCCCCACGACGACCTGACCCCGGATGAAGCCGCCGAGCACGCGGTCGAGGTCGTGCAGGACCCGGGTCGTTGCCGGCCGCGCGCGTGGCGGCACGAGCCGCATAAAACCGCCCAACAGGTCGGGCGCTTCGATCATCAGATAGATCGAGACGATGGGGATCACGACAACCGTCGCGATCAGCGCGAAGGCCGACAGCACGAAGACGAGCGCAGAGGAGGCTTGCGCCGCGGCATACCGCTCGCCCGCCTTCAGCACTTCGGGCAATTCCGCCGCGAGGTAGGCGTGGACCGGCGCCGGCAGGCGCGCGACGAGCACGTTGTCGGGATCGTTAATGAAGGCTTGGGCGCGCGCGACGTTCTGCGGCGTCGCCGCGACGATCGCTTGGGTCTCGGCGACGAGCGGAGGGACCACGAACGACAGCCCCAGCACCGCGACGACCGCGAGGCCCAGGTAGACCACCAGGATCGACCACGCGAGCGGCAAGCGCGAGTTCAAGCGCCGCACGGCCGGATAGATGAGATACGTGAAGAACACCGCGCCGGTCAAAACGATCGCGACCGAGCGGATGTGGCCGATGAAACCGAGTACGCCACGCAGCGAAATTGCCGCGAGTACGATCAGTGCGAGCAATTTGAGCGCGACGGTGAGGCGCCGTTCGGTACGCGAGCGACCGAATGAGCGACGGCGTTCGGGCGGGTTCATCCGCATAAGGTAGCACACCGATTCGCCGTGCGCCTCTGGGGAACCGCGACGGCCTCGCGAACCCGCGGTTCGTAGAACGCGCTGATGCCGTTCCGTCGCGCGCGCACGTTAACCGCCGCTTTGACCGTCGTTTTCGTGCTTGGCTGTCGCCGGTTGCGGCGGCGCAACGCAAGACGCCCCGCCCGCGCTTCGGCTGGCGATGGTCACCGACGTCGGAACTCTCGGCGATCGCTCGTTCGACGACTCGGTGTACGCGGGACTCAAAGCGGCGCAAGCGCGCTTCGGCGCGGAGATCGAAGCGCTCGAATCCAAGTCTGCCGCGGACTATCAGCCCAACTTGTCCGAGCTTGCGAACGAAGACTATAGCGAGATCTTCGCGATCGGTTTTCTCACGGGCAAAGTCGTCGACGCGGTCGTCGGCGATCCGAACGTCCTCTCGATAGCCTTCCGCGAGCAGGAGGGCTCGTTTCTGGCGGGAGCCCTCGCCGCGATGCGCCGCGGCTGCGCTCGCCTTCGGCGCGCTCTCGGCACCGCAGTTCGTCCTGCAACGCGGCGGCATTCCAAGTGAGTTGATGCAAGCGCTCCCCTATCTCGCCGCGCTTGCGGCGCTCGGCGGTCTGACCGGCCGCGCGCGCTCCCCAAGCCGACGGCGTCCCTTATCCGCCCTAGGGGGCAGTCCGGAGAGGACGGCCACGTGAATCTCGATCTCCATGGCAAGAGCGCGCTCGTCTCGGGTTCGACGGCCGGCATCGGCTACGCGATCGCCGCCGGTCTAGCGGGGCAAGGCGCACGAACGATCGTCAACGGGCGTTCGGAGGCGCGTGTCGCGCGCGCCCTCGAGCGCCTCAGCGCCGGCGTTCCGGGCGCCGCCGTCGACGGCTTCGCCGCCGATCTGAGCACCGCAGCCGGTGTCGACGCGATCGTCGCGCGCTACCCGCAGGTCGACATCCTCGTGAACAACTTGGGCATCTTCGATCCGCAGCCTTTCGAGGCGATCGACGACGCGGCGTGGCTGCGCTTTTTCGAAACGAACGTGATGAGCGGCGTGCGTTTGAGCCGAGCGTACCTGCCGGCGATGCGCCGTCGCGACTGGGGCCGGATCGTCTTCATCTCCTCCGAATCGGGCCTCCAGATCCCCGTCGAGATGATCCACTATGGGGTCACCAAAACCGCCCAGATCGCGCTCGCGCGCGGCTTGGCCGAGAGCGTCGCCGGCACGGGCATCACCGTGAACAGCGTCCTGCCGGGCCCGACGCGCTCCGAAGGGGTGGGGGAGTTCGTCGCCTCGCTGGCTCGCGGACAAGGCAAGAGCGAGGCGGAGATGGAGCGCGAGTTCTTTGCGACGGCTCGTCCGACGTCGCTTATCCGGCGCTTCGCGAGCGTCGAAGAGGTTGCGAATATGGTGGTCTTCGTCTGTTCGCCCGCGGCTTCAGCGACGACGGGCGCCGCGTTGCGCGTCGACGGCGGCGTCGTTCGGGCGATTCCCTAGCTTCCTTAGCTCACGCGAGCGCACACGCTCGCTCGACGCACCCGGCGTGGAAGCGGACGTTCGTCACGTTTCGCCGGCTTTGTCCCAATGGATAAGAGGTAAATACCCCGGCGTCGACTATACTAGCCGCAAGCTTATGACGTTGCGGCGCGTCGCTCTTTGTGTTTTCGCCTGTGGTGCGCTGCTGGCGCCGCTGGGAGCGCGCGCGGCAACGCTGCCGGGTCCGCTGCTTTCGCTGCAGTTGCAACTCGATCGGGCCGCGCAGTCCGCACCCGGCACGGTCGGCATCGCGGTCGAAGATCTCGCGACGGGCGAGATGTCTGGCGTCAACGCTTCCGCCAGCCTGCCGGCCGCCTCGACGATCAAGATCCCCGTGATGGTCGAAGTCTTCCGGCAGATGTCGCTCGGCTCGATCGACTTGAACACCCGCGTTCATCTGACGGCGGCCGACCGCGACTGGGGCTGGGGCGACATGGCCGACGCCACGCCCGGCACGTCGCGCACGGTCGCACAGCTTCTGCGCCTCATGATCGACGAAAGCGACAACACCGCAACCAACATGCTGATCCGGCTAGTCGGCCGCACGCACGTCAATCAAACGATGGCGAATTTGGGGCTGCGCAAAACGCGCTTGGGCGACTACATTCGCTCCGCAACCGACGACATCCGGTACGCGCTGCGCTCCAGCCCGCGCGACATGGTCAAACTGCTCGACGATATCGCGCGCGAAAAGCTCGTCGACGAATGGTCCTCGCGCGAGATGCTGACGATCCTGGCGGGCCAGACGCACAACTCGCTGCTTCCGGTTCCGCTCCCGGCCGATGTGAAAATCGCGCACAAGACGGGCTCGTTGCACGATACGCTCGACGACGTCGGCATCGTCTATCACGACCAGGAACCGTACGTCATCGCGGTCATGACCACGCGCTTGGCGGACCTGGAAGACGGGCGCCGCTTCATCCATCGCGTGTCGCGCATCGCCTACGAACAACTGACGAGCTTCGGTGCCTGGCGCGTCCAAGAGGGTCTTCCCGCCTTCGCCTTCGCGCCGCCGAGCGCGCGGCTTACGCCGGATCAGCTGATGTGGAAAGTGCGCGCCTCGAGCGCGCTCGACCCCGACGCTGCCGACGGCGAAACGCTGCCGCCGCCGAGTCCGCTACGGCAGGCGCCCTTGCCCGAAGCGGGGGCGACCCAGCCGCTCTCCGCAGACCCCTAGGCTCGGCTTTACGCCGCCGAGACGCGGCGCTTCGCGTACGTCGGCGTCAGCCAGCTGCGGTATTTCGGCTCGCGGCCGTAGTTGATGCGCTCGAAGAGTTCCGCGAGGCTGCGCGTGATCGAGCCGATCTGACCGTTCCCGATGCGCCGGTGATCGACCGAGTTGACGAAGGCGATGCCGGCAGCGCTTCCGGTCAAGAAGATCTCTTCGGCGGCGTACAGCTCGCTGCGATCGACGGCACGTTCCACGACGGGAATGCCGAGTTCGCTCTTGGCCAACGCCAGCACGTTGCGCCGCGTGATGCCTTCGAGCACGTTTTGCGTCGCGTCGGGCGTGACCAGCGCGCCGTGTTTGACCATGAAGAGGTTCGATGCCGAACCTTCCGCGACGTGCCCGTCGTGTGAAAGCAAAACCGCTTCGTCAAAGCCGTTCAGCTGGGCTTCGCTTTTGGCAAGCGCCGAGTTGACGTAGACTCCCGTGATCTTAGCGCGAGCGGGCGCCATCGTGTCGTCGATGCGCCGCCACGAACTAACCCCGACGCGCAAGCCGGTCTCGGCGTCGAAGTATTTTTCGAACGGAATCGCCACGATTGCGAACGCGTCGGGAACGCCGGTCAGGCGAACGCCGACGTCCTCGGCCGCTTTGTAGATCAGCGGCCGAATGTAGACGTTGCGCTCGAAGCGGTTGCGCGCGCACAGCTCGACGGTCAGCGCGACGAGCTCCTCGATCGAGTGGGGCAACTCCATCATAAGAATGTGCGCCGAGCGGTGCAGACGCTCGAAATGCTCGCGCAGCTGGAGCAGGTACAGCTCGCGCTCGTCGGCGTTCCAGTAGCCGCGAATTCCCTCGAAGCAACCGGTTCCGTAGTTGAGACCGTGTGTCAATAAACCGACGCGCGCCTCGTCGTAGCGGAGGAATTTGCCTTGCGCGAAAACGGTCGACTCGTCGATGCTCATGCCGGAGAGTTCGCGAAGCGTGCCCGAGGTCTTTGCGCGATTCTTACGGCTCGGCTGCAGCGCGTTCGGCGGCCCCGTCGCGCACCTCGGCTATTTCCGGCGCGAATTCGTCGAACGCGCCGGTTGGCTCGACGATGCGACCTTTAGCGAGATCGTCGCCGTCTGCTCGGCGCTGCCCGGACCGACCAGCAGCCAAGTCGGCATAAGTCTCGGCACGCTGCGGGCCGGGCCGCTTGGCGGCCTGGCCGCGTGGCTCGCCTTTACGACGCCCTCAGCGGTCCTGCTCGGGCTTTTCGGCGTCGCGCTTCGTGCCGGCGCCTCGAGCGGCTTCCTATCCAGCGCGCCCTGGCTGGGAGCCGAGGCGGGCCTTTTGGGCGCAGCCGCCGCGGTGGTGGTCCTGGCCGTCTTCGCGCTGGCCAAGTCGCTGGCACGCTCGACGGTTACGCGGGCGATTGCCTTGCTGGGTCTGGCCATCGCGCTCGCGGTCAACCGCTACGCGCCGCAGCTCCAGTGGCTGCCGCTGCTCGCCGGCGCGTTCGCCGGATTGCTGGCAATTCGCGCCGAGCCGGTAAATCGGCAGGCGAGCGCGCTCCCGCGCGGACGCGCGAGCGCCGCGCTCGCCGCCTTCGTGGCCTTGCTCGCGCTCGCAATCGCGCTGCCGGAAGTTGCTCCGTCCGGCTCGTACCTCGCGCTGTTCGCGCAATTCTTCCGGGCGGGCGCGCTCGTGTTCGGCGGAGGCCACGTCGTGCTGCCGTTGATCCGCGGATTCGTCGGGCCGGAATCGATCTCGAACGCGAATTTCTTCGCCGGTTACGCGGCGACCCAAGTCGTGCCCGGACCGCTCTTCACTTTCGCTTCGTTCGTAGGCGCCGCCAACGCCTCAACGGCGTCCGGCTGGCCGGGAGCGCTCGTGGCGACGCTCGGCATTTTCGCGCCGTCGTTTTTGTTGCTCGTTCTCGCCTTTCCGGTCTGGAACGCGCTGCGCGCCTGGCCGCGCGCCGCTGCGGCACTGGCCGGCGTCAACGCGTCGGTCGTCGGCTTGCTCGGCGCGGTCGCGCTCGATCCCATCGGCCGTCAAGTGGTTGCCTCACCCATCGCGCTCGTTGCGGCGCTCGTAGCGCTCGCGGCACTCTTCGCGCTCAAGGCTCCCGCCTGGGCCGTCGTCATCGCCGCAGGCTCGCTCGGCTGCGCCGCCGGCGCGCTCGGCGCCCCACACTAGTCGTGTGGACGAAGAATCGAGGAAACCGACGATAGTCAGCTCGCGCCGTGCGTCCATCGCGGATAGCTACGGCTTGTCCGGCTTGGGTGTCTGCGCCGGCCCGGTCGGCGCGGGTCAATCCAAAGCGATTCGCCGGCCGTTTATCCGTTAGCAATCGACTAGCAATCGACTCCCGCACTCGTACTTGAGGAGTAGAACGTGAACGTATCCCGCAGGAAACTTCTGGCCAGTGGAACCGCGCTGGCCGCATTCGGGCCGGTCCTTTTGGGGCCGTTCATCGCTGCGGCCGAAGCGGCCGACGAGGGCGACGTAGCGATCCTCCAAGTCGCCATCAAGCTCGAGCGCGCCGGCATTAAAGCGTATCAGGACGCGGCGGCTACCGGGGTACTGCAGCCCGCCGTCCTCGAAGTCGCCAAGGGTTTCATGGCCGACCATACCGCGCATCGCGACGCCCTGATCGGCGCCGTCAAAGCGGCCGGCGCAACGCCTACCGACGAGACGACGAAGCTCGCCTATCCGTCGCTGAAGACGCAAGAAGACATCCTGAAGTTCGCCGAGTCCGTCGAACGCCAGGCCGCGAGCACGTATCTCTCCGTGATCCCATCGTTCAAGGACCGTGGGCTCGCGAAAGTCGCAGGATCGATCCTCGGGGTTGAAACCACGCACGTCGCCATCCTGGCCTACTCGCTCAAACAGGGCACCGAGCCGTACCAGTCGTTCGTATCCTAAGGACCGCCTATCGCTGAGTCAGGCTACGCCGGGTCACAAGGATCGTGCCCCGGAGTAGCTCCAGCGTTTTCGCCTCGACGGCGAAACGAGCTGCGCTCACAGGCCGAGCGCGAGCGAATCGGCGCGCGGGTCGGCTCCGCCGGCGAGCGTGCCACGCTCCCGGTCGATGGCAATGGCTTGCGCGTGCCCGAGCGCGTTCTCGAACGCGCCAAGGACGTTCACGACGTGCCCGCGCGCGCGTAGGCCGGCGACGATCTCCGGCTTGAAACGCGACTCGACCCGCACGCTGTCGGCGAAGGCCGCTTCGCTGTCCCGTCCGTAGACGAAGCGCGGGGCGTCGATCGCCTGTTGAACCGAGAGTCCGCGCTCGTACACGTTGTGAATCAGCTGCAGGTGCGTTTGCGGCTGACCGTCGCCGCCCATCGTTCCGTAGACGAGTTCGGGCTGTCCGCCGCGCATTAGCATCCCAGGCGAGAGCGTGTGCAGCGGGCGTTTGCGTCCTGCGAGTTCGTTGGGGTGACCAGGTTCGAGCGAGAAGTACGCGCCGCGGTTTTGGAGGAAGACGCCGGTGCCGCGCGCGACGAGCCCCGAGCCGAAGTTCATGTAGAGGCTCTCGATGAGCGAAACGGCCCGTCCTTCGGCGTCGACGGAAACGATTGCGATCGTGCCGCCGCGGGCGGAGTGCGCGAGCCGCGGCCGCGCGCGCTCGGGGTCGATCGAGGCGCGCAAGCGTTGGAGTTCGCCGGGTTCGACGAACCGTTCGGCCGGAACGCGCATCGCTTTCGGATCGGCGAACTCGGAGTCGCGCACGTCGAAGGCCCGCTTCAAGGCTTCGATCGCGAGGTGCGTCCAGAGCGCGTCTTCGGCCTCTCCGTCGTTTTCGAGCGCGCCGAGCGCCATGAGCGCGACGGCAGCCTGCGAATTCGGCGGGTGGGCGAGAACCTCGCAGCCCTTCCACGCGAGCGTGAGCGGCGCAGCGCGTTCGGTTCGCTGCGCGGCGAGATCTTCGACCGTCATCGGGTTGCCGCCGCGCCGGAGCGTCGCCACGATCGCCTCCGCGATGCGGCCGCGATAGAATCCGTCCGCGCCGCCCGCGCGAATCGCGGCGAGCGTTTCGGCCAGCGGCACGTTGCGCAGCAAGTCGCCCGCGCGCGGACAGCCTCGCGTGAAGAAGAGCGCCGCGGCATCTTCGTCGGCGCGCAGCATCGCTTCGTTGAGTGCAAAGTAGGCGCCGACGACGTCGGTCGCGACGAAGCCGTCGCGCGCGAACGCCTCGGCCGGCGCGAGCAGTTCGTCGAGCCCGCGCGTCCCGTGCGCGCGCAGTACGTCCTCCCACGATCGCACCGCGCCGGGGACGGTCACCGGCAGCGCGCCGCGCTCAGGCATGTGGGAGTAGCCGCGTTCGCGCAGGCTCGCGCCGTCGAGCTCCGCGGCGGCGCCGCCGCTCCCGTTGTACGCGACGGTTTCGCGCGTGCGCGGCTCGTACACCAGCCAGAACGCGTCGCCGCCGAGGCCGCAACTCGTCGGATAGACGACCGACAGGACGGCGTTCGCTGCGATCGCCGCGTCGACGGCGTTGCCGCCGGCGCGTAGCACGTCGACGCCGGCGGCGGTCGCTTGGGCATGCGGCGACGCGAGCATCGCCTTCCCTGAACGCGCGACCGCGCGCGTCGGAGCATTCGCTTGATCCATCATCGCACTGTACCGCGGCTCGCAGGCCGCTCCTGGTCCGCTGCGAATCAGTCGCCCGATGTTGGTCGTCGATCGCGTGCGACGCTCGTTCGGCGCGGTCGCCGCCGTCCGCGACGTCAGCTTCACCTGCGCGCCGGGCAGCGTGCTCGGACTGCTCGGACCCAACGGTGCCGGCAAGACGACGACGATGCGGATGATTCTCGGAATTTACCCGCCCGACGCGGGTTCCATCACGTGGAGCGGAAAGCGAATCGACCCCGAGCTGCGTCGCGCGTTCGGATATCTTCCCGAGGAGCGCGGCCTCTACGCGAAGATGCGCGTGCGCGAGCAGATCGAATATTTCGGCCGGCTGCACGGCCTCGACGAACGCGCTGCCCGGCAGCGCAGCGGAGCGTGGATCGACGAGCTCGCGCTGGGCGAGTACGCGAAGCGAAGCTGCGGCGAGCTTTCGAAAGGCAACCAGCAAAAGGTGCAGCTGGCTTGCGCGGTCGTGCACGATCCGGCGCTCCTGATCCTCGACGAGCCCTTCTCCGGTCTCGACCCGGTCAACGCGGAAATCATGCTCGATTCGCTCCGGAAGCTGGCAGAGGGCGGCACGACGCTGCTGCTCTCGAGCCATCAAATGTGGCAAATCGAGAACTTGTGTCGCGAGTTCTGCATCATCGCCGCGGGCGAAGTCCGCATGCGGGGAACGCTCGAACAACTGCGCTCGGGCTTTCCGACGCGAACGGTCAAGGTAGCTCCCGCCCTGCCGGCGATTCGCGCCGCCTTCGCCGCCTTTGACGCCGGCGAGCCGCTCGCCGAGGATGGCGCCTTAACGTACGTGATGCCGTCCGGAACGGACTTCGGCGCGCTCCTGCGCGCGGCGGTCGCGGCCGGCCCGGTCAGCGATTTCGAGCGGCGCGAGCCCTCGCTCAACGAGATCTACGTGCACGCGCTCGATACCCGGAACGAAACGTGAACGAGATCGGCATCGTCTTCGCCGCCGAATTTGCGCGCAAGCTTCGCTCGCGGGTTTATCTTTTGGCGACGCTCGGCGGAGCGCTGATGGTCGCGTTCTTGATCGAAGCACCCGCGCTTTTCTCGCACGTCTCGCTGCTTTCAACCAGCGACGTGGTCCTGGCCGGACCGGCGGCCTTACGCCAGCGCGCCGCCGCGTTGATGGAAGCGCGGCGCGACTTTCACGTCGTGGCCTCGCTCGAGGCGCTGCCCAAACCCGTGACGGTCGCGTTTCTCGACGCTAACCACAAAGCGGCGGCCGCGATCGAGCTGTCGGTGCGCGGCGGCCGGTTGCACCTCGACGTGTATCCGCGCGACCTGGCTGCCTACGACGACATCGAGTTTCGCGTGCTCTTGCCGCTCAGCCTCGAGGTCTCCACCGGCCTCCCGAGCGCGAGGCTGGAGCCCGCGCTGCGAATCGGGCGCACGATCCACCCGCTCGACCGCAAGTTCGTGGATGCCAAGAGCGCCACGTTCGCGCACGGCGTCGCCTTCGGGCTGATCTTCATCCTGTATTTTTCAATCATCATCGCGAGCCAGAGCGTCATGGCCTCGGTGGCCGAAGAAAAGACGAGCCGCATCGCGGAACTGCTGGTCGCGACGATTTCGCCGGTCAACCTGCTGACGGCGAAGACCCTCGCCGCGGCTGCGCTTGCGATGCTGCAGATCGGCGTTTGGGTCGTGGTCGCACTCCTTTTGCTTCCGCAGGCGGCTGCCGCGCTGGCGGGGCCCCAGTCGAGCCTCGGGTCGAGCGCGGGCGCGCAGCTTCTCGCCTTCGACCCGGGTGAGCTGGCCGCGTTCGCGCTCTTCTTCGTGCTGGGCTATTTCCAGTACGCGACGATCTACGCTGCCGCGGCCTCGCTCATCTCGCGCACCGAAGACTTAGGCAGCGTCGCGACGCCGGTGATTCTGCCGGTCGTCGCCGCCTTCTTCGTCGCGCAGTACGCACTGCTGCAACCGAACGCACCGTTCGCCGTCGCCTTCAGTTTCGTACCCTTCGTCTCGCCCTTCGTCATCTTCAGCCGCATCGCGGTGAGCCTCGTGCCCTGGTGGCAAATCGCCCTCGCCGTCGCGGTGAACGTCGCCACCGTCGCGCTCTGCTTTTTTCTCGCCGGGAAAGTCTACCGGGTCGGGATGCTGCTCTACGGCAACGCGCCTTCGCTGCGCCAGGTCTGGGCCGCGCTGCGCGCCTAGTGCACCTCGCTTAGGGAACCTCAGCCTCCATCTCTTCGGGCTCTTGACGCGGCTTGAAGAGGGCTTGCGCGACCGCGGTCGGCACGACGGCGGTCAGGATGACCACGGTAACGAGCGCGGTGTACTGCGCTTGCGTGATGTAGTGGTGCGTCAAACCGTACAAGCTCGAGATCGTCCCGAAGGTCAGCCCCGTCGCCATCATAAGCGTCAGGTAATTCGCGCTCGAGTTAGGATGGCGAAAGACGAAGCGCGCGAGCGGGAAGACCGACACGATCTTCGCGACCACTTTAACCACAAAGAGCAGGGCGATGAGACCGGCCCCGCTCACGGCAGCCCCGAACTCCACGTACGTCCCCGCTTTGAGAAAATAGAAGGGCGCCAGGAGCGTCATCGTCATCGTTTGCAAGCGCCGCTTCACGTCGGGATACGTCAGCATCATGCCGGCGCAGGCGAGGCCGAGAAAGTACGCCGGTAAAACGCCTTCGCTCTTCGCGTACGTCGCCAGCGCCGCCAGCAGAAAGATCACGGTGAAGAGGAGGCGCAACGCCGGCTCGCTCACGTAGCGCCGCGTTCGCTCGATGAGCAGCGGCAGCAGCTTCGGGACCAGCGCCATCGCTGCCGCGATTGCCGCAATAAGCGCGACGAGCCAAAGGTTGTAGTTCGCGAAGAGTAGTCCCAGGGCCACGACGGTTCCCAGATCCGTGAAGAAGCACGCGGCGAGGATCAGCTGTCCGAACGCTTTGCCCGCCAGCCCCGACTCGACCATCACCGCGTAGACGACCGCTACGGACGTCGTCGACATCGCGATGCCCGCGATCTTCGAAGCTTCGGCCGTCCAGTGGCCGAGAAAATACGTATAGGCCATCGCCGCGAGGAAGGGCGCGCCGAACGACGCGGCGCCGAGCACGAGCGACGGTACGAGCTGCTTGCGCAGCACCGCCGGATCGATCTCCGCGCCCGCCAGAAACGTCAGCAAGATGCTTCCGAAGCCCGCCACGAAGTCGATCCAGGCGTTCGTGCGGAGCGCGATGAGGTTGCCCGCGAGCATGCCGGCCACGATTTCGACGAGCGCGGCCGGCATCTTCACGAAGATCGCGACCACGGCGCTTAGCGCGGCGAGGAGCATCCACACGCCTGCGACGATCCAGATATTGTTACCGTCGAGAACTTGCTGCAAAACAAAAACTCCTGTCAAAGCGATTCGTGCCGACAGGAGCCATCAGCCGTCATCCGGCGGTTAGGCGGGAGCTCCATCCCGTTGGGCCGTCGTTTTGCGCCGGCCGCTTTCGATCCTGCGGGGCGGGTTAGCGCGACTTTGGGTCGAGTGCGTCGCGCAACCCGTCGCCGAATAGGTTCACGCCGAGGACGGTGAGCGAAATCGCGAGACCGGGGAACGTGCCCAGCCACCACGAGGTATCGAGATACTGGCGGCCGTCGGCCAGCATCGCGCCCCAGGACGGGACGTTCTGCGGCGCGCCGAGTCCGAGAAAGGACAGCGCGCTTTCCAAGATGACCGTGCGCGCCACCTCGAACGTCGCGAGGACGGTCACCGACGACGCCACGTTCGGCAAAATGTAGCGCAGGAGGATGCGCGCGGGCGCGGCTCCGGTGGCAATCGCCGACTGCACGAAGTCGCGGTCGCGCAAAGAGAGCGTCTCGGCACGCACGACGCGTACGTACTGCACCCAACTCGTCACGCCGAGCACGGCGATGATCGTCCCGACGCCGGGTCCAACCACGCCCACGATCGCGATCGCCAAGAGCACGAATGGGAAGGCGAGCTGAATGTCGGCTAGACGCGAGATGATCGCGTCGGCGGGACCGCCGAAATAGCCGGCGATCATCCCGGCGGCGACGCCGATCGTCCCGCCGATGAGCACCACCGAGAGTCCGACGATCGAAGCGACGCGCGTTCCCCAGATGATGCGCGAAAGGATGTCGCGCCCCAGGTTGTCGGTGCCGAGCGGATAGGCCGTGAGCCCGCCGCTCAGCCAAGCCGGCGGCTTTAACGCCAGCGAGAGATCCTGCGCGTTCGGATCGTGCGGCGCGAGCAGCGGCGCGAACAGCGCGCAGAGGCCCACGATCGCGACGATCGCCGCACCCGCAGCGGTCGCCGGCGAAGCGAACAGGAAGCTTACGAACGCGCGCCGGCGCGGTGCTAAGCCGAGCGCGATCCGGTCGGTCGCGGCGGCGCTCGTCATTCGTAGCGGATCCGGGGATCGAGCAAGGCGTAAGCGAGGTCGACGAACAGGTTGATGATGACGAACGAGAGCGCCGAGAGGAGCACGACGACTTCGACGATCGGGTAGTCGCGATCGTAGATCGCCTGCACCGCGAGCCGCCCGATGCCGGGCCAGGCGAAGATCGTTTCGGTGATGATCGCCTGGGAGAGCAGCGTGCCCAACTCGACGCCGACGACCGTCACGATGGGCAACCAGGCGTTGCGCAGCGCGTGGTGCACGATCAGCTGCAGCGAGCCGACGCCTTTCGCCCGCGCGGTGCGCAGATAGTCGCTGCCGAGCACGTCGAGCATCGAGGCGCGGGTCAAGCGCATGATCTTCGCCATCGAGAAGAGCCCGAGCGTGATCGCCGGGAGCACGAGATGCGAAAGGCCGCCGATGCCGCTAACCGGAAACCAGCCGAGCTGAACTCCGAAGATCAAGATCAGCATGATCGCGAGCCAATACACCGGCGTGCTCTGGCCGATCAGGGCAAAGAGCCGTGCCGCCAGGTCGAGCGGTGAGTTGCGCCGCACCGCCGCGACGATGCCGGCCGGAATCGCCACGATCAGCGCAAGCGCGAGCGCCGTAAAGGCCAGTTCCGCCGACGCGGGGACGCGCTCCAGCGTCAGCCCGAGCGCGGGCTCACCGTGACGCAGCGAGTCGCCGAAGTCGCCGTGCAGCGCGTTCCAGGCGTACGCCCCGAACTGCACCCAAAGCGGCCGGTCGAAGCCTTCGGCGTGACGGAATTGCGCGATCTCCTGCGGCGTCGACTCGAGCGGCATCATGAGCGTTGCGGGATCGCCGCTCAGGTGCAGGATGATGAAGACCGTGACGGCGACGCCGGCGACGACCCAGACTGCTCCGAGAGCTCGCCGTAGCAGAAATGCGGTCAGCGCCGCTCCCTATCCGCTCAGCTTCATCTCGTCGCAGAGCAACAGTTCGTCCGGCCGCGCCTGCCATACTAGGCGCTTCGACGTTGCGTAGAGGTCTTCGTACTCGAAGAGAAAGAGCCAGGGCGCCTCGTCGTGGATGATCGTCAGCGCTTTCGAATACAGCGCTTGGCGTTTTGCCGGATCGACCTCGAAGCGCGCGTCGGTGAGAATCGCGTCGAGTTGGGGATTCGCATAGGTCGAGAGGCGAGCGTCGCTCGAGAAAAGGCTCGTCAGCGTGTTGTCGGCGTCGTAGCTGTCGTTGCCCCAACCGAGTTCGTACATCGGCGTCAGCGCGCGCTGGCTAGTCTGATTGACGTAGGTCGTCCACTCTTGGATTCTGGTCGTGACCTTCGCGCCGGTCTCCGAAAGCTGGCCTGCGACCGCTTCGGCGACCTCCTTGTCGCGGTTGTAGCGCCCGGTCGGCGCGTTGACGATCAGTTCGAGACCTTTCCCGTCGGGAAACCCGGCTTGCGCCAAGAGCTGTTTGGCCTTGGCGAGATCGTGCGGGTAGAAGGGAATCTTCGGATCGTAGCCCGTGAAGTTCGGCGGCAGCGGCTCGGACAGCGGATAACCGCGACCCCCGAGCACCGTCTTGACGATCGCCGGGACGTCGAGCGCGTAGTTCATCGCCTGGCGCACGAGTTTGTTGTCTTGAGGTCCCGGCTTGACGGTGTTGAAGGCGATGAACAGGACGCGCACGCTCCGCGCGCTTTCGAGCTGCGTGTTGCGCCCGGCAGCCAGTTGCAGCTGGTCCTGCACCGGCACGTTCGTAATCAAGTCGGTCTCGCCGGTGCGCAGCGCGGCCACGCGCGACGCCGCTTCGGGAATCGGCTTGAAGACGACGTGATCGATCGGCGCGCGACCGTGCCACCACGCCGGGTTGACGTCGAAGTCGACCTCTTCGTCCTTGCGCCACGACTTGAAGATGTAAGCGCCGCTGCCCATCGGATGCTCGGCTTCGTAGGCGTTACCGTGTTCGGTCCAATACTTGCCGTCGACGATCATCGTCAGCCAGAGGTAACCGGGCATCAGTGCGACAGCACGCGGCGTGACGATGCGGACCGTGTAAGGATCGGGAGTTTCCACCCGCTCGACCGTGTTGACCCGCGGTCCCTGTTCGGACTTTTCGGTGGGGTCTTTGATCTTCTCGATGGAGAATTTCACGTCGGCCGACGTCAGCGGATCGCCGTTCCAAAACTTCACGTCGCGACGCAGCTTGAACTCCCAAACGGTCGGGCTCGTACGGCGCCACGAAGTGGCGACCCAGGGGATCAGCTTGCCGTCCCGGTCGTGCCGCAGCAGCGTGTCGAACATGTTGAGCTGCACGTTGGTCGTCGGCGTGATCGTGCGCTGCAACGGGTCCATCGTGACGGGATCGACGCCTTGCGAAATGGTCACCGTCGTGTCGGCGGCGCGGAGCGGTTGCGGCGCGCCGGACGCGCCGAGAGCGAGGCCCTGCAGCGAGCGCGAGGGAGCGGCGAACGTTCATGGGCTCCGGTGCGGCTCGACCGGCGGACGCTCCTGCCCCAGCGCGAGGTTTTCGCATCCCGGGAATTCCGCACCGGGAAAGGGGAAGCAAGCACGGAAGATACTTTCCTCTTGAGGGAGGGATAACGAATTATGACGCAACCGGCATCTTCCGCCTCAAACCGCTGGCTGATCGCGACGGCCGGCACCATCGTGATGATCTGCCTCGGTACCGTGTACTCGTGGAGCCTCTTCACGCGTCCGCTGATCGCGGCGCATCACTGGAGCAACACCGAAACCACTTGGATCTTCGCGCTCGCGATTTTCTTCATCGGCGTCGGAGCCGTCATCGGAGGCCGCTGGCAAGACCGGGCGGGCCCGCGCATCGTGACGACCACCGGCGTGGTGCTATGGGGACTCGGGAACCTGCTCGGCGGCCTCGGCATCGACGCCTTCGGCTCGTGGTGGATGTATCTGACCTACGGAATCATCGGCGGTATCGGTAACGGCATGGCCTACATCACGCCGGTCGCGACGGTTACGAAGTGGTTCCCCGACAAGCGCGGCTTGGCCAGCGGAATGGTCGTGATGGGTTTCGGCCTCGGCGCGTTCATCTTTAATCAGATCGTCGCGCGCATCGCGGGCTTCGCTACGGCGGCCCAACACGCCACGGCGTACATCGCCGCGAAAGACGCCGCCGTTAAGGCGGGCACGACGTTCGATCCCAATTCGATTCCCGCCGCGATGCAGCTGACGCCGGCCGATTCGGGCGCCGTGGCGAGCGTTTTCGTCGTGGCCGGCATCGTCTTCGCAGTCGTCGGCGGGCTCTGCGCGTGGACGCTGAGCAACCCGCCGCAAGGCTACACCGTGCCCGGTGCCGCAGCGGCGGCGGCAAACAGTGGCCGCAGCTATGCGCCGAACGAAGTGCTGCGCACGCCGCAGTTCTATCTGCTTTGGCTGATGCTGTTCCTCAACGTCACAGCCGGCATCTTGATCATCAGCAACGCCGTACCGATCTACAGCGACCTGACGGGCGCGACGGCCGCGCAGGCCGGCACGATCTACGGATTCCTCGCGATCTTCAACGGACTTGGCCGCTTCTTCTGGGGCGCGATCTCGGACAGGATCGGGCGCAACATGGCCTTCGTGCTGATCTTCGGCATCCAGGCGGTCGTGTTCTTCGTGATGGGCGGACTGCACGATCTCGTCTCGGTCGGGATCGCCTTCGCCATCGTGCTGCTCTGTTACGGCGGCGGCTTCGGCACGATGCCGTCCTTCAACGCCGACTACTTCGGCACGAAGTATCTCGGCATCAACTACGGGCTGATCATCACCGCGTGGGGTTTTGCCGGACTCGCCGGCCCGCTCATGGCGGCTTTCGTGAAGGACCGGACCGGCTCGTTCACCGGCGCGCTCGTCCCGGTCGGCATCGTGCTGCTGATCGCGGCGATCCTGCCCTTCATCACGAAGAAGCCGGCCGAATCCTCGACTTTGGTGGGAGCCACCTAAAGCCCGGGCGTAGCAACGCCGTGTGAGAAAACTAGGGATCGCCGCGCTCGTCTACGCGGCGATCCTCGGCGCGCTCGCGCTGTGGCGCTGGCACGTTTGGAGCTACGGCACCGATACCGGAACTTTCGCGCAAGTCGTCGCCGACGCATTCGGCGGCTTTCGCGACGGACCCGAACAAGGCACGCACTTCCGCTTCCATTGGGCGCCGCTGCTCGCGGCGCTCTATCCGCTGGTCACGCTGACCCGCTCGCCGCTTTCGATCCAGCTCGCGCAAATCGGGTTGATCGCGGCCAGCGCGCTCCCGCTCTACCTCATCGCGCGCGCCTACGTCGGCGAGGACGCGGCCTTTCGCGCGGCCTTGCTCGCGCTGATCTATCCCCCGCTCGCAGCCGTTGCCTTCACCGAGTTTCACGAGATCGCGTTCTATCCGGCGATCGCGCTGGGACTCTTTTGGGCGGCCGACCGGCGCCGCTGGCGGGCCTTTGCCGGGCTCGCGTTCCTTTCGGCGCTGATTCGCGAAGAGGCGTGTCTCGTTTTCATCGTAACCGGTCTCGTCCTCGCGGCGATCGGCTGGTGGCACCGGGCAGCGCGAGACGGCGCGGGTCTCTTGCTGGGGCAGCCGCAACAGCCCCGCGCGCTCGCCCTCGCCGGTCTCGGCCTCGCGCTCGTCAACGCGGCGGCGCTGGCAACCTACTTTCTGATCGTGATTCCGCGCGTTGGCGCGTGGCAGCCTTCGCGCTTCTACGACTACCCCTTCGCGCAGGGTCCGGCAGCACTCGTCGCCGCGCTCGCGCTGCATCCGTGGTATCTCGCGCAGCTCGCGACCTTCGGGCGCTTCACGTATCTGCTCGAAGCCTTCGTGCCGCTGGCCTTCTTACCGCTCTTGTCGCGTTGGAGTCTGTTGGCTCTGCCCGGCTTCGGAATCGTGCTGCTCTCGAGCGACGCGATCACTTGGCGCATGGGCTCGCACTACGCGGCGATTTGGATTCCCTGGCTGCTGCTCGGGACCGCCGCCGCGCTCGTGCGCCTCGCGCGCAACCGCTCGCCGGAACGTGCGCGCCAAGCGGTCTACGCGGCCGTCGCGCTCTGTGCTCTATTCCTCGTCGCCTTCAATCCGATGCACGTCGGACACTATCTCAAGAGCGTCTATCCGCACGACGATGCGGAACGCGCCCTCGCAGCGCTGCCGCGCGACGCCGGACCGGTCGTTACCCATGACGAGTGGTTCGTCCGGATCGCGCTGGCCTATCCGCAAGCGACGGTCTTCCTCTGCCCGTACGTGCGCTACGCCGTCTACGCCGCCGATTTTCCGAACGGCTACTTTCAAGCCGACATCCGGCCGCAATTGCAGCGCTCGCTGGCGCGCGGCGACGCGCAAGTCAGCGGCCGCTACGGCCGGGTCGCAGTCTACGCGCTTCGGCCGCCGCCCGATGCGCGCATCGGCGCGTGCATCACGCCGGGCGATTTGCGCTATCGGCCCGCGCGCTAGCTAGCGCGGCTTACGAGGGCGCGTCGTCCTGATGCGAGCTGTAGGTCTTGGCATCGAAATACCAGCTCGGCAGCGAAGCCGGGAACTTGATGTCGCGGAAATGATAGTCGACGTTTTTTCCATCGCCGTCGTAGTTGTCGCCAACCTCGCCGTGGATATCGGTAACGATCGGATAACCGTCGAGCGAGCCCATCAAGATCGTGAACTTGACGCCGTAGGTCGGACCCTTCTCGATGAAGAGCTTGTCGGTTGCGACGAGTTTGCGCAGTTCCAGCGTCGTCTTGTCGGCCCAGATGTCGCGCAAGCGGTTGCGGTCCGGGTCGCGCCGCGGCGTCAAATGCAAGTGAATCTGGTCGCCCTCGACGACGGCGGAGTCGACCTTGTAGTCGAACTCCCCGATGCTCGTGACGGCCGCAATCTGGGGCAGCGGCGTGCTCGCCGCCTCAGGCGTCGGGACGAACTCCACCGGATGCGGATGGATCGGGGCGGGCTCGAACACGTCCGCAGTGGGCGGCCCGGGATCGCGATCCTCGTTAAAAGCCGGTCGTTGGAACTCGAGCGGCCCGCGCGCGAAGTCACGGAAGACTTTGCGTCCCAGCGCCGCTTGGTCGGAGTTTCGGACCCAAACGTGGTAGGTGTAGCTATCGACGAAGTCGGTGTCGCCGTGATCCGTTAACTGAAAGCGCACGATCGTGTACGTCTCGTACGGGGGCGGCGGGCGATGCGTCCTGAATTTCGCGCGAATCAAACCGAGCAGACGATCCGGGTTCGGCGACGGCGTCGGAACGGGCGACGGCGCAGGCGCCGGACTCGGTGCTGCCGCGAGAAGTGGCGCCAACGCGACCGCGAGCGCGAGGATCAGGCGAAACGGCATCACGCGGTAATACGGCGCCCGCGTCGCGTCGGCCCGTTTACTCTGCTCCAGGGTTCAGGCTAGTCGTTCGCGGATCCGGCGGGGAGCCGCCCCGAACGCGCGCGCGAAGGACTTTGTTAAGTGGCTATGGTGAGCGAAGCCCGCGTCGAGCGCGACGCGCGAGAGGTCGCTCGCGCCGGAAGCAATCGCTTGCAACGCACTTGCGAGGCGCAGCCCGACGAGATATCGATGCAGCGTCGTGCCCTCCGACGCCGGAAAAATGCGCGCCAGCGTGAAAGGCGACGTGCCCGCGACCAGGGCTGCGTCGGCGAGCGTAACGGGCTCCCGGAACCGCCCCGCTAAGTGCGCCTTGACGCGCTCGACGGCGGCGCGACGTGCGCGATCGACGACCGGCGCGCGGCTCCCGGCGAGCGCGGCAACGATGCCCATTGCCTCCTCGTCGGCTGCGAGCGACGCAACCTCGCCCAGCAGCAGCGCGCGACGGAAAAGCCGCGCGCGCAGCTGCAGGCGCGATGGGAGGTGGGCGTGGGTCGCTCGAAATGGCCGGCGCTCGAAATCGGAGCGGGCATCGTTGGCGAAGGCCTCGGCGATCGCCGACGGTTCGCAGGCCAGCACGAAACACACGTCGCCACCCTCGGCGGGATGCCCGACCCGGTAGGATCCCGACTCGAAAAACAGCGCGGTATTCGCATCGGCGACGACCGACTGGCGCGTGCGCTCGACGGCGAAGCAGCCGCTCAACGGAATGGCAACGCAAGGAATCGCGCTCTCTTCCTCGGCACACGGAGCGCCGCGCGGCGCGTCGCAAATGACCTCACGCACGGTCGTGAGCGCGGACGCGAAGAGCGGGACCGTTCTCATGCGGTGACTCTACCCGCTCCGGGTAGCCGGCGCAAGAACGTGATAGCCCGGTCGCGTGGAAAGGCCTATCATGGCGCCATGGAAACGCTCGCCGCCGTCGTCGCAAGGGACCTCATCAGCCTCGGGCCGGCCCCGAGCCATCGCGACGAGTTGGCAGCATTCGAGCCGCTCCTTGGAAGTTGGGACCTGCGCTACGTTTACCGGCGCGCGAACGGGCCGCGCGCCGAGGGTCAAGGATACGCCCATTTCGGGTGGGGACTCGGCGGTCGCGCGATCGTCGACGTCTGGGGATTCGACGATGGGGCCGTCGGCACCACGATCCGCTTCTACGATTCTAAAATCGACGCGTTCCGCTCGACCTGGATCTGCCCGGCGCGGAACGCCCTGCTGCCCTTCGTCGGTCGCGCCCTCGACGCAAAGATCGTGCTCGATGCCGTCGCCGTCGATCCGCCTGGCCGGCGCGTGCGTTGGTCGTTCGTCGAAATCGCGCCGGCGCGCTTCTCGTGGACCGGCGAAATTTCCGACGACGGCACGAATTGGCTATTGACGCAAGAGATCGAGGGCGCCCGCGCTGCGACGGGCGGATCGTAACGATGGCCTCGATTCGGCGGGAGATGAAACTCGGAGCGCCGGCCGAGCGCGTCTGGGACGCCATCCGCGATTTCGGCGCCGTGCACGAACGGGTCGCGCCGGGTTTCGTCGTGGCGTGCGTTCTCGAAGGCGACGCGCGCGTCCTCACCTTCGGGAACGGCAGCGTCGTACGTGAAGTGCTGGTCGATTCGGACGATGGGGCGCGCCGGCTCGCCTACGCCATTGCGAACGAGCGCGTAAAACACTATAACGCGTCGCTGCAAGTTTTTCCCGAAGGCGAAGGCTGTCGCGTCGTCTGGATCATCGACGTGCTTCCGAACGAGCTCGAGGACTACGTCGCGCGACAGGCCGACGTGGGAATGCGCGCGATGAAAGCGACGCTCGAGCGAGCTTAACGACCCTTAGGCGCGCCGCGTCTCAGGCGGCAGCGTAGCTGATGCCGGTCACGCCGACGCGCTTGCGCGCGTGCAACGAACCGTTGTAGGGGGCGTTGAACGCGCCGGAGGTCGGCGCGACGTCGGCATAGTCGCGGCCTACCGCGACCACGATGTAGCGCAACGTCGTCCGCCGCGCGTGGGTCGGATCGAAGGCGACGACGCAACCGCCCTGCGCGCCGGGAACGAGCACCTCGACCCAGGCGTGCGTTCCGCCCTCGCCCAGCAGATGCCCCGACACGTAGCGGGCAGCCAATCCGCACTCGCGTACGATCGCCAGCATCACGTGGGCGTAGTCCTGACAAACGCCCTTGCGCTGCGTGAAGGCCTCCGCCGCGGTGGTCTCGACGGTCGTCGCACCCGCGCTGTAGTGCATCTCGCGGTGCACGAACTCATTGACCGCTTCGGCAAGCTCGAGCGGCGCGCGGTACCTCGCGCGCAGGACCGCCGCGGCTTCGCGCAGTTCGGCGCCGGGCAGCGTCAGCGGCGTCGGTCCGCGCAATTCGGGCGCGGCGAACGCGGCCGGTCCGACGCGATGCTCGCTGGTCGAGGCGCCCTGCGGGGTCCGCTCGACGATCGACCAATGCTCGAACTCGAGCGCCCCGTCGATGAAGCCCAGCGCGACGGCGATCACGCGATTGCCGAAACCGTCCGAAAACGTGCGCGAGAAACCTTCGGGCGAAATGTCGACGCGCTGCGCGAGCCGGCGCTGATCGCCGTGGACTTGCCGCGGTACGACCATCAGCCGATGCCGCAAGTCGGCGATCGGCCCCGGGTACTCGTAGCGGAAGTGTTGGTGAATCACATAGCGGGCGGAAATCGCGCCACGCCAATCGAGTGCGTCTTCATCGAGCAGCACTAGCGAGTCCAATGCCTCTTTATCGAGCGGAGCGCTCGTCATTTCCTACCTGATCGGCCCAAACGGTCATCGCCCCCAGCGTCGCAGGCCCATAGACCGTCACCATTGCAACGTCGAGCGCGTCCCGCCCGCGCGCGACCGTAATCCGGCCCTTGCGCCGTTCGTTGTTGCGCGGATCGAAGGCCCACCAGCGGTCGCCCAGATACGCCTCGAACCACGCGCAGAAGTCCATCGGAGCGTCAGCCGGCGGCACGTCGATATCGGGGATGTAACCGAACGCGTAGCGCGCCGGAATGTTCATCGCCCGGCAAAAGCTGATGGCGAGGTGGGCGAAGTCGCGGCAGACGCCCGTGCCGGCTTGGAGCACGTCGAGCGCGGTCGTCGCCGGATTGCTCGTACCGTACTGGAAGCGCAGCTCGTTATGCACCCAGTCGCAGATCGACTGAACGCAAGACCAGCCCATCCGGGTGTCGCCGAAGAGTTCCCAAGCCCGCTCGAAGAGTGCGTCCGAGAGGCAGTAACGGCTCGGCAGCGTGTAGAGTAAGGCCTCATCCGGCAGATCCTCGACCTGATGTTGAACCGCGTCGAGGCCGACCGGATCCGGTTCGTCCGGCAATTCGACCACTGCGTCGTACCGCGCCCGGAAGCGCCCCGGCGGCATGCTGAGCCGGCGGCACGCGTTGCCGTAAACGTCGGCGTAATCGTGAAAAGCGGTCGCGGGCACGCTTTCCCAGCGTTCGTCGAGGATCCGCTGGGTCGGCGACGGCTCGGGGCGGACGAGAAAGACGGCGGGCCGGATTTGGCTCGCTTCGTATTCGAAGGCGCATCCGACGCGCACTCGAAGCTGCGCGATGCTTTGTTTTGTCTGCATGCCTCTGTGCTTGCCGCTTTCGGCTTCAAACCAACCGGAAACCCTTCGACAGATGGCCAGCCGGTAAGCCGGCCGACAGTCCCGCGGCGCAGGCCGCGCTAAGCTGCGGGAGCCGGGCCGGCCGATCCGCGCCGCCCATCCCGTCTTCCCTCAGCGGACGGACGAAAGGAAACACGCGTCAATGACGACTCGAATGCGCTTCACGACGGGCTGCGCGACAATCGCGCTGCTGTTGCTCCCCACTCTCGCAACGGCCCAAACGAGCGGCGGCGCGATGAGCGGCAATCACGCGATGGCGATCGACTGCTCGAACTCCCACGCGATGATGGCCCACTTGATGAATCCGGACAACGGCCCCTTCACCGCGATGTCTTCGGGCTTCGGGGTCGACCAGAACTACGGGTCCGCGCAGATGCAGATCGCAAAACTGCAAGCCAACCTCGCGAAGATCGAGCTTGCCTGCGGCAAGAACGCTCAGGCCAGGGCGGCCGCGCAAAAAGCGCTCGACGACGCCAACGCGACGGAGAGCGAAATCAACGCGATGCTGCACACGAACTAGCGCCGGCTACGATTCACCCGCCCGGCCGCGCTGCGCGGCGACGAACGCGAGGACCGCTTCGAGCGGCCGGGCGTTGAGAACGCGCTCGGGCTCGATCCAGGCGCGGCGCGCCTGCCCGACGGCGTAACTGACGTTCTCGAGTTCGGCTGCGTCGTGCGCGTCGCTGTCGAGCGCGAAGGTGCAGCCGAACGCGGCGGCGCGTCGCGCTAAGCCGCTCGGCAGATCGAGACGTCCGGGTTGTCCGTCGATCTCGAGGGCGGTTCCGGTGCGCGCCGCCGCAGCGAAGACGGCGTCGTAGTCGAATTCGTAACCGGGAAAAGCGCCGACTTGGCGGCCCGTTGGGTGTCCGATGATGTCGACGTAGGGGCTCTCGCAGGCGCGCACGAGGCGTTCGGTCATCTTCTCGCGCGAGATATTCAGCGCCGAGTGCACGCTGGCCACGACGATGTCGAGACCGGCCAGGACCTCGTCGGAAAAGTCGAGCGAACCGTCGGCGAGTAGATCGACTTCGGCCGAACAGAGCGTGCGCACGCCGTATTTTTCGCCGATCTCCCGGACCTTGGCGCGCTGCGCGCTCAGTTCGGCCGGATCCAGTCCCCAGGTACCACGACCTTCCGAGTGATCGGAGATCGAGTGGTAGGCATAGCCGAGCTTAGCGCAAGCGGCGATCATTTCTTCCAGCGAACCGGCGCCGTCGCTCCAGGTGCAGTGCATGTGAAAGTCGCCGCGCAGGTCGGGGCGCGAAACCGGTTGCGGCAGCGTTCCGCTCGCGGCCGCTTCGATTTCGCCGACGCCGAGCCGCATTTCGGGCGGAATGTAGGCGAGCCCGAGGCGCGCGTAGACCTCCTCCTCGGTCCGGCAGGTCGTGTTCTCGCCGCTCGCAACGTCGAGGATGCCGTTTTCGCTGACGCGCAACCCTTTGCGCACCGCCATCTCGCGCAGCTGAATGTTGTGCTCGCGGCTGCCGGTGAAGTGCTGCAGCAGATTTCCGTAGACGTCCTCCGGCAGAACGCGCAGGTCGATTTGCAGGCCGCCGCCCAGCCAGATCGAGGCTTTGGTCGGGCCTTCGGCCAGAACCGCCTCGGCGCGCTCCCAGGCCGTGAAGCGTGCGATGACCGCGCCGGCGTCGTGCGACGTGCACACGATGTCGATATCGCCGACCGTCGGCTCGCAGCGCCGCACGCTTCCCCCGAAGGTGAGGTTGCCGGCGGGTGCGCCCGCCTCCAGGTAGGCCGCGATTTCGCGCGCGAGCGGCAAGGCCCGGCCGAGCGGCGTGCGCGACTGGCGGCCTTTGTACGCCAGAATGCCGCGCCTGACGTTCTCGAGCGATTTCTTGCCGAGGCGTCCGACCCCGCTCAGTTCGCCGGCGTTCACGGCGCGTTCCAAGTCTGCGAGCGAGGCGATCCCGCGGTCCGCGAACAGCGCCTGCGCCGTCTTCATGCCGATTCCGGGGACGGCCAGCACCTCGAACAGGCTCGGCGGAAACTGCGCCGCCAGCCCTTCGTAGTACTCGCTCGTGCCCGTCGTCACGATCTCGGCGATGCGCGCGGCGATCGTTTTGCCGATGCCCGGCAACTTGACCAACTCGTCCGAGGCGATGAGTTCGGGAACGGGCCCGGCGTTTTCGACCGTCTCGGCGGCGCGCTCGTAGGCCATGAACTTGAAGTACGGCTCGCCCGCGAACTCCATCAACAGACGGATGTCCTTGAGCTTTCGGGCGATCTCGGCGTTGCTCGGCGCTCGGCTCACGAGAGGACCACTGTTCGCCGAATCCGTACGAACGTCCCATGCTGCGCGTCGAGCGGCTCGATCCGGCCATCTTCAACCTGCCGGTCGAGAAAATGCGCTCGGGTTACTATTCGGACACGTACTTCAACCGGGCACGCGAAATTCTGGAACGCGACCGCTACCATCCGCACGTGCGCATGCAGGTCTTTCAACGCAATCGTTCGGTACTCTGCGGGATCGACGAGGCGCTGGCGATCCTCAAGCTGTGCGCGGGACGCAAGCGGCCGGGCGGCGATTGGGAAGAGGGCTGGGACAAGCTCGCGGTTCGCGCCCTCTACGACGGCGACGCGATCGAACCGTTCGAGACGGTTCTGACGATCGAGGGCGACTACGGGCTCTTCGCGCACCTCGAGACGTGCTATCTCGGCGTCCTCTCGCGGCGCACCCGGATCGCGACGAACGCGCGCGAAATCGTGGACGCCGCGAACGGCAAAGAAGTGTTGTTCTTTCCGGCACGCTTCGACCATCACCAGATGCAAACCGGCGACGGCTATGCGGCCTACATCTCGGGCGCGCTCGGCGTCTCGACCGACGCCAACGCCGAGTGGTGGGGCTCGCGCGGCATGGGCACCGTGCCGCACGCGCTGATCGCGGCGTACGGCGGCGACAGCGTGCTCGCAACCGAGAAGTTCGCACAATACATCGCGCCCGACGTGCACGTCATCGCGCTGGTCGACTTCGACAACGATTGCGTCGCGACGAGCCTGGCGGTCGCGCGAGCGCTCGGACGGCGTCTGTGGGGCGTGCGGCTCGATACGTCGAGCACGCTCGTCGATACGTCGCTCTGGTCGCAGATGGGAACCTTCCCGCCGACCGGCGTCGTTCCCGAGCTCGTGCGCAACGTCCGCGCTGCCCTCGACGCCGCCGGTTTCCGCGAAGTCAAGATCGTGGTCAGCGGCGGCTTCGGCGCGCAGAAGATCCGGCGTTTCGAGGAAGCCGACGTTCCGGTCGACGCCTACGCCGTCGGCAGCGCGTTCTTCGAAGGAACGGGTCAGTTCGACTTCACGGCCGACATCGTCGCACTCGAGCGCGACGGTGCGTGGACCGAGTGTCACAAAGTCGGGCGTCCCGAGCGCCCCAGCACGCGCCTTTCGCCGGTCACGTGATCGTCTTACGCGTCGTCCGCGCAAGTTTCGTTCGCGACGGCGAGGAGCTCGTCGCGCCCTTCAGCCTCGAGCTCGCCTGCGGCGAACGCGCGGCGCTCTTCTCGCCGGACGCACGGGCCGCGGCGCTGACCGCGCGCATCGCCGCCGCCGTCGTCAAGCCGACCAGCGGCGCCGCGTACGTGGTCGATTTCGACGCGCGCCTGCAGGCCGCGCAAGCTAAACGCTGCGTCGCCTTCGTCCCCTTGCTCGCCGAGGCGCCGAAGGACTTCCGCCGGGCGCTCGCGTTCTACGCTGCCGCCTTCGGAGTCGAGCGCGACGTCGCGTGTGCGCGCGCAGCCGAGGTGCTTGCCGTACTCGGCGAGAGCGCCTACGCGCACCACGCCGCGCTCGCGCTCAGCCACGACGCCGCACTCGTCGTCCTCGATCGGCCTCCCTTTGGCGTCGCGGAAACGATCGCCGCATTACGGCCGGGGGCAGCGATTCTCAGCTCGTGCCTCGCTCCGGCGCGCGCGCCGGGCCTGCCGAGCGTCGAACGCGCGCTCGAAGTGCTGCAATGAACGCTCCGACCTTTGCCAGCCTGGCTCGTTGGCACTTGAGCCGTCTCGGAACCGGCACGATCGCCGCACCGGCCCTCGGTCTTCTGCTCGGCCTCATCGCCGCGTGGTCGGGCACGCGCGAAAACGTCGCGGCCGCCGAAGTCACCGCTATCGGCAGCGCATTGGCAATCGCTTTCGCCTCGTCACCCAGCGCCGCGCTCGCCGTGCGCAGCCTCTTCCTTTTTTCCGCGCCGCTCTACGGACGCGAGCTCGCGCGCGCCCTCGCCCTCGCGCCCTGCGCCGTCGCCGCGCTCTTCCCGCTCGCAGCTTGGGCCGGCTTCTCGCTCCTGCGGCAAAGCCACATCTCGGTCTGGCTAACGCCGTTGCTCGCGGTCGTCCTCGCCACGCTGATCGCCCTCTCCGCCACGCTGCGCGATCGCTGGCGCGCCGCACTCTACCGCACGCTCGCCCTTTCCGCCGCCGCGACCCTCGCCATCACATCGCTCGCGCTGCACGGCTCCCACCGCGCAACCGCCACCCTCGCACTCCTCACCATCATCGCCGGCTTCTTCGCCCTCCGCGCCTTCGGCGAAACCCTAGCCCGCTACGACCCCCTAGCAGAGACCCACACGTAAAAAACAGCCGGTTGACTCGAACCCGCCGTCGCTCAGACTCGTCGTGCGGTGCGACGCCAAAACAGCGGAAGGTGAGGCTAAACCGGCTGCCCGATCGCCGCAGCGAGTTTCTCGATCATCGCGCGATCGAACAACACGACGTCGCCCGCGCCACGCGACGTGACCCAGTGTCCGTCCTGCACGACGGGTTGATCCCGATACAAGCCGCCGGCGTTGCGGATGTCGTCGGCGATGGAAGCAGAACCCGTGAGCGTGCGTCCGCGCGCGACCTGCGCCGAGATCAACACCTGCGCGCCGTGTCCGATGACGAACGTCGGTTTCTTGGCGGTGTCGAACTCTTTGACGAAGCGCTGCACTTCGCGACTCGTGCGGATGCGATCGGGCGACGTCCCGCCCGGAACGAGCAAAGCGTCGAAATCTTCGGCCGTGCAGTCGGCGACGATCTCTTCGGCTTTGACCGCTGCGCCTTCTTCGAGTCCGCGTTTACCGCGAATGCGCTGTTTGGCTTTCTCGTCGATGCCCACGATCGTCACGATCGCGCCGGCTTCTTCAAGCGTGCGGCGCGGCTCGGCCAACTCGGCTTCTTCGAAGCCGTCGCCGACCAGCGCGGCGACTCGCTTTCCTTCGATTCCTGGTTGCATTTGAACGTGGGTTCCCGAACGCGCCGGGCCGTTCCCGTCGTGCTCGCCCCAGCGCGCAGTTACAGGAAGCCACCGGTTACTTGGGCGGCGACCCGCAAAAGATAGGTCAGCTCGAGCTCGAGCTTGCCGCGGCGATCCAGCAACTCATCGGCGCCGAGCGCCTTGAGCGCGGGGTTGCGGACCAGCATGTCCCGTTCGGGGACGGCGTGGCGGGGGTTGATCTCGCGCATGTAGATCCGCGCGTCGTGCCGGACCTGGCCGTGGGGTAAGAAATACAACGGGTCGAGGCCCGCCGCATACGACTCGAGCGAGAGGATCTCCGTGCGCTGTAAGAACTCGATCGCGCGCAGCTTCAGGAGCGCCGCCAAGGCCGCCAGCTGGGCCGGCGTCAGCCGGAGCGAGCCCGCGAGCACTGCCTCGAACTCGCCGGCCCCAAGCCCTGCATCGGACGCGGCCTGGGTGCGCGCGACCTCGCGCTCCGACAAGAGTGCGGCCAGGGCGCGGCCGAAGGCGGGACCGCCTGCCGTCCCCCGAGCGGCGTCCCACGCCGGATTTGACTGGTGCTCCATTTGAGGCCCGCGCATAGGAATCGTCAGCTACTTACGAGGACTCGCTTCGCCGTGGCCGAGCCCAAGCCCGCGACGAACGCGACCGAGGCGCGGAAGTCGCGTCATCTCGACATCTGTTTAGAAGAAGACGTCGCCTCGTCGCTCGATACCGGCTTCGAACGCATTCGTCTCCGGCACGAAGCGCTGCCCGAATGTGCGCTCGAAGACGTCGACACCGCCGTCACGTTCCTCGGCTGGAAGCTGCGCCTGCCGCTGGTGATTTCGTCGATGACCGGCGGAACCGCGCGCGCCCGCAGCATCAATCATAATCTGGCGATCGCCGCGCAGGACGCCGGCGTCGTGCTCGCGCTCGGAAGCCAGCGCGCCGCGCTGGAAGACGAATCGTTGATCTCGACGTACAGCGTGCGCGACGTCGCGCCGCGCGTCACGCTGATCGCGAACGTCGGCGCGGTGCAATTGAATTACGGCGTCGGGATCGAGCAGGCGCGGCGGATCGTCGAAAGCATTGCCGCCGACGCGCTCTACCTGCACCTCAATCCGTTGCAAGAGGCGATCCAGCGCAACGGCGACACCAACTTTCGCGCCTTGCTTCCGAAGATCGGCGCGCTCTGCCGCGCGCTCGACGTGCCGGTGATCGCCAAGGGCGTCGGCTCCGGCATCTCCGTGCGAACCGCGCTGCGCTTGTTCGACGCGGGCGTCGCCGCGATCGACGTGGCCGGCGCCGGCGGGACGTCGTGGGCCCGCGTCGAGGGACGCCGCGCCGGCGATCCGCGCCGCGAGGCGCTCGCGGAAAGCTTTGCCGGCTGGGGGTATCCGACCGCCGAAGCGGTCGCAGCCTTGCGCCGCGCAGCACCCGCGATGCCGCTCGTTGCGAGCGGCGGCGTGCGGACGGGAGTCCACGTCGCCAAAGCGCTCGCCCTCGGCGCCGACCTGGCCGCCATCGGCTTACCCTTCCTCGAACCGGCGACGCGTTCGGCCGAAGCCGTGGCCGAAGCGATCGCGCTGATCCGCGACGGTTTCCGCATCGCGCTCTTCGCGAGCGGCTGCCGCCGGCCGTCCGATTTACCGGGCGCGCTCTACCTGCGCGGCTCCGATGAAATCGTGATGGTCGAACCCTCGAGCTGAACGTCGAACACGTCGACGCTCGCCAGATCGCTCAAGACCATCTTGCCGGTGCGCAACTCGAAACACCACGCATGCCAAGGACACGTCACGACCGTTCCATCGAGCCAGCCGTCCGCCAGCGGGCCGCCTTGATGCGGACAAATGTTGTCGATCGCATAGATCGTCCCGTCCACATTGAAGAGCGCGATCTCGCGCTCTCCCAGCACCACCGTTTTCGCAGCACCGGCCGGAACTTCGTCGAGGGTGGCGACCGGAAAGAACTTGCGCATTGCAGCCAGTCCGCTTCGCGCGCGGAACGCTCCATCACTCCGCGCGTCGCGAGGTAAACCCGATGCTCTCCGATTACCGCACCTGGCTCGAATCCGAACTCAAGCTCCTCGGCAACGCCAGCCACCACGCCTACTCGTTCGGTCAAGCCAACATGGCCAAACGCGCCATCGAACGCCTCGACCAAGAGCTCGCCAACAAAATCCCCCTCCTCCTAACCCCCGCGAAGAAGCCACCACCGCCGCCGCCACCCTGGCCGAAATGCAAGCCGCCACCCCGCTTCCCCCAGCGCTTGAACAGCCTGCGCAAGAAACTCGAAGCCGCCACCAAGGAAGCGAGCGCCGGGACCTAGCCGGAGCTGGGCGGCGCCTTGCGGTTGGGCGGCGGGGGCTCCGAGCTTTCCGCGGAGCCAGGATGGCGAGAGCGGAAAGTCGGGCAGTAGCGATTCCCCATGGATGGGGAATCGCGGGCGTCCCCACCGCCCAATTGCAAGGCGCCGCCCAGCTCCGGCCTAGGTCCCCGGCGCGAGCGCACCCACGCCAAAGAGCTTGCCGCAGCGGAGGACGCGATGGTATGATGCGCCGGTCGCCGGCCCGGGTGGCCTCGCCTCTTCGCGGGGGGCAACCGATCCTGGAGCCGAGTCGAGTCCATCCTGCCGAAGGAGTTCCAACCCGCATGCCCCTGAGCAAAGAAGCGAAGCAAGAAATCGCGGCCAAGTACGGCCGCAGCCCGGGCGACACCGGTTCCGCCGACGTCCAAGTCGCCGTCCTGACGGCCTCGATCAATCACTTGACCGAGCACCTCAAGGTCCACAAGAAGGACCACCATAGCCGCCGCGGCCTGCTCATCCAGGTCGGTCAGCGCCGGCGCCTGCTCGGCTATTTGCAGCGTGAAGACCTCGAGCGCTATCGCAAGCTCATCGCCGACCTCGGCCTGCGCCGCTAGGGCCGCAGCGCAACCGCGCTGTCGCCATCGCCGGTCCTAAGAGTGCCATGCTTCGCACGATGATGAAGTCGAAAATCCACCGCGCCGTCGTAACGCACGCGGACGTGGATTACGTCGGTTCGGTCACGATCGACGCCGACCTGATGGCGGCCGCCGACATCTTGCCGGGCGAGCAAATCGCGATCGCCGACATCACGAACGGCACGCGCCTCGAAACCTACGCGATCGCGGGTCCGGCCGGCTCGGGCACGATCGGCATCAACGGCGCCGCCGCGCGTTTGATCCACACGGGCGATCTCGTCATCCTCATCACGTACGCGCAGTTCGCCGAAGCGGAAGCGCGCGCGCTCGTTCCGCGCGTGGTCCACGTCGACGAGCGCAATCGGATCACGCGCCTGGGCAGCGATCCCGCGGCGGCGCTCGACGCGGCGCTGCCGACGCTGCGCGGCGACGTTCCGGGCGCAGAGCTCGTTCGCGCCTGACCCCGCGGGCCCGGCAAACCGCGCCGGAACGCCGTTTCTGGGACGATCGCTCGCGAGCCCGCGCAGGCTGAACATCGGCGCGCGGCGAACCGCAAAACGTTTACGATAAAAGTAAGAACAAGAAAATAGGAGTAATTGTGCCAGAAACCGTCTCTATCGAGATCGGCGGCCGTACGCTGGTTATCGAGACCGGTGAATTGGCAAAGCAAGCCAACGGCAGCGCTCTCGTCCGCTATGGCGACAGCAACGTCGTGCTCGCCGCCGTCACCGTTTCCGAAAAGCCTCGCGAAGGCATCGATTTCTTTCCGCTGACCTGTGAATTCGAAGAGCGCATGTACGCAGCCGGTAAAATTCCGGGCGGCTACATCAAGCGCGAGGGCCGTCCGACCGAACACGCGACGCTGAGCGCGCGCCAAATCGATCGCCCGATCCGGCCGCTCTTCCCCGAGGGCTTCCGCAACGACGTCATGATCGTGACGACCGTGCTCTCGATCGATCCCGAACTCGACGCCGACGTGCTCGCCGTATGCGCGGCCGGTGCGGCGCTCGCGTTCTCGGACATTCCGTTCGAACAAACCGTCGCCGCGGTGCGTGTGGGCCGCGACGAAAGCGGTGCGTTCATCGCCAATCCGACGCTGCCGCAGTACGAAACGGGCGGCCTCGACCTCGTCGTCGCGGGAACCGCGAACGCCGTGATGATGGTCGAAGGCGGCGGCAACGAGCTTTCCGAGGACGATCTGCTCGGCGCGGTGGCGTTCGCGCACGCCGAGATCAAGAAGATCGTCGCCGCGATCGAAAAGGTCGCGAAAAAAGTCGGCAAGCCCAAACGCGTTTTCCCGCTTCCGCAAAAAGACGAAGCGTTCCAAGCCTGGATCGAGAAAAACTTCAAGAAGGACGTCGCCAAGGCGATGCGCGTCGTCGACAAGGGCGAGCGCAACGAGGCCTTCACGAAGCTTTCGCGCAGCGAAGCGCTCGCGCGCCTGACCAAGAAGGACGACGCGATTCGTCCGCTCCTCGAAGATTCCGCCAATAAGGAATTCGAGAAGACGATCAAGGCCATGGAAGAGGAAGAGCTGCGCGTCATGGTCGTCGACGAAGGTCAACGGCCCGACGGCCGCAAGGCCGACGAGATCCGTCCGATCGCGTGCACCACGCACCTGCTGCCGCGCGTCCACGGAACCGGACTCTTCACGCGCGGACAAACGCAGGTGCTCAGCGCGGCGACCCTGGGCTCGATCTCCGACGAGCAGCGTCTCGATTGGATCATCGCCGTTCCCAACAAGCGCTACATGCACTTCTACAACTTCCCGCCCTATTCGGTCGGCGAGACGCGCCCGATGCGCGGACCCGGCCGGCGCGAAATCGGCCACGGACACTTGGCCGAGCGCGCGCTCGTCCCGGTGCTGCCGGCCGAGGAAGACTTCCCCTACACGCTGCGCGTCGTCAGCGAGACGCTCGAGTCCAACGGATCGTCGTCGATGGCGTCGGTTTGCGGCTCGACGCTCGCCTTGATGGACGCAGGCGTTCCGATCAAAAAGCACGTCGCCGGCGTGGCGATGGGGCTGATCTTGCACGGCAAGAAGCATGCGGTGCTGACCGACATTCAAGGCCTCGAAGACGCGCTCGGCGAGATGGACTTCAAGGTTGCCGGAACGACCGACGGCATCACCGCCATCCAAATGGACATCAAGGTCCAAGGCATCACGATCGAGATCATGCGTGAAGCGCTCACGCAAGCGAAGAAGAGCCGGCTCTTCATCATCGACAAGCTCAAAGCCGCGATGCCCGAAGCGCGCAAGGAGCTTTCACCCTACGCGCCGCGCATGATCGTCTTGCAGATCAATCCCGACAAAATCAAAGACGTCATCGGACCCGGCGGAAAGATCATCAACAAGATCATCGCCGACACCGGCGTCAAGATCGACATCGAGAACGACGGCCGGGTCTTCATCGCTTCGCCCGACGGCGAAGGCGCGGAGAAGGCCAAGAAGATGGTCGAGGCCCTTACCAAAGACGTCGAAGTCGGACAAACCTATATGGGGACGGTCACCCGCCTCATGAATTTCGGCGCCTTCGTCGCGGTGCTACCGGGCAAGGAAGGCCTCGTTCACATCAGCCAGCTCGCGCCGACGCGCGTCGAGCGGGTCGAAGATGTCGTCAAAATCGGCGACGAGATCATGGTCAAAGTCGTTGAGATCGATTCGCAAGGCCGGATCAACCTCTCGCGGCGCGCGGTCCTCACGGGCGAAGACCCCGGCCCGCTGCGCAACGGCGACGCACGCGAACCGAGCGGCGGCCGCCGGCGCCGGCGCGACTAGCCTCCGAAAACCGCAAAAACGGCGAAAGCCTCGGGACGCTCCCGAGGCTTTTTTTTTGCGCGCAAGAACGCTGAGCCCATGCTTGCAATACAAAAGATCACCTCCCATTGGTGGGTCTTCCTCATCCGCGGGCTCGTCTCGATTCTCTTCGGCGTCGCGGCCTTCGCGTATCCCGGGATCACGGCCGCCGTTTTCGTGTTCCTCTTTGCCGGTTACGTCACCGCCGATGGCATCTTGACCCTGGTCGCCGCCGTGCGCTTCTCGCACCCCGAGAGCGGACGCTGGTGGTGGATGATCGTGCAGGGCGTTCTGGGCATCGCGATCGGCGTCGTCACGGTCTTGTATCCGTCCGTCACGGCGTTCGCACTCGGAATTCTCGTCGCCGTGTGGGCGATTGCAACCGGGCTCCTCGAAATCGCCGCGGCCTGGCGTTTGCGCAAGGACATCCCGAACGAGATCTTTCTAATCGTGATCGGCGTGCTTTCGGTCTTGGTCGGCCTTTATCTGTCGGTCTTCCCGGTCATCGCACTGCTCTCGCTCGTCTACGTGATCGGGTTCTACGCGATTCTGGCGGGCATCTTGCTGATCGCGCTGGCTTTCCGGCTGCGCGGCCGCAGGACTACGCTCACTCCCGCCGCCTGAGGACCGCCGGGACGCCGTGACGCGTCTCGACGTTCGAGCCAAAGCAAACTCAAAGAAGCCGGGGCTGCGCCTGCTGGGCACGGTCTTGGAAGTCCGCGTCGCCGAGCCGGCCCGCGACGGGCTAGCCAACGCGGCGATCCGCCGCGCGCTGGCCAAGGCGCTCGGCATCCCGCAGGCGAGGGTCGCATTGCTCCGCGGCGTTCGTGCGTCGCGCAAGAGCTTCGAGGTGACCGGGCTCGACCCCGAAACCGTTCGCGCGCGGTTGCTCGAGCACGAAGCATAGAGGGCCCGGCCCGACCCTCCCAGCACTTCCGGGAAGTCAGCATGGCATTCGATTCTTTGGAGCGTTTCGTCGCGGCACTCAAACGCGCCGGCGAGCTGGTCGAAATCGACGCGCGGGTCGATCCGCACCTGGAGATCGCCGAAATCACCGACCGCGTCGTGAAGGCCGGCGGTCCCGCGCTTCTCTTTCGCGAGGTCAGCGGTTCGCCGTATCCCGTCCTCACGAATCAGTTCGGGAGCGAACGGCGCATGGCCATCGCACTCGGCGCGCGCTCGCTCGACGAGGTCGCGAACCGCGTGCGCAACGCGACCTCGCTCGGCCTGCCCGAGTCGATCGGGGGCAAGCTCACGCGGCTCGCGGCGGTCGGCGCGCTCGGTTTTGCGCGCCCCCGCACGATCGCGAACGCCCCAGTGCAAGAAGTCGTCGAGCGCGAGCCCGATCTGCGCGCCCTTCCCGTCCTGACCACCTGGCCGCTCGACGGCGGTCCGTTCATCACGCTGCCGCTCGTGATCACCAAAGACCCCGAAAGCGGCACCCAAAACATCGGCATGTATCGCATGCAAGTCTACGACGCGCGCACGACCGGCATGCACTGGCAGCGCCACAAACAAGGCCGCTCGCATGCCGCCAAATGGGGCCGGAGAATTCCCGTCGCGGTCGCCATCGGCGCCGATCCGGCGCTGACCTACGCCGCGACCGCACCGCTGCCGCCGGTCGTCGACGAGACGGCGTTCGCCGGTTTCCTGCGCGGCCGTGCGCTGCGCGTAACGCGCGGCGTCAGCGTCGATTTGAACGTCCCGGCCGACGCCGAATTCGTGCTCGAAGGGTACGTCGACAACGAAGACCTGCGCAGCGAGGGACCGTTCGGCGATCACACGGGCGTGTACAGCCTCGCCGACCGTTATCCGACGTTCCATCTGACCGCGCTGACGCGGCGCCGCCGTCCGATTTACGCCGCGACCGTCGTCGGTAAACCGCCGATGGAAGACGCCTGGCTCGGAAAGGCGACGGAACGGATTTTCCTGCCGCTGTTGCAGATGGTCGTGCCCGAGATCGTCGACTACAACTTGCCGGTCGAGGGCGGCTTTCACAACCTGTGCATCGTCGCGGTCAAGAAATCGTACCCGGGACAAGCGAAAAAGGTCATGAATGCGCTGTGGGGACTGGGACACATGATGATGCTCACGCGCGTCCTGCTCGTCGTCGACGCCGACGTCGACGTCCACGATCCGCGCGCCGTCGCCTGGTTCGCGCTGAACAACGTCGACCCGTCGCGCGACTTGGTCGTCATGCCGGGGCCCGTCGACGATCTCGATCATAGCGGTTCGTTCGTACCCGCCCTCGGACACAAGCTCGGCATCGACGCGACCCGCAAGGGCGCGGACGAAGGCTACGCACGCGTCTGGCCGCCCGACATTCTCATGGACGACGCGACACGAACGCTGGTCACGCGGCGTTGGAACGAATATGGCTTGCGCAACCTGCAGCCGCACGACGACCTCTGGTCGGGCCAAGGCGCCTCCGCGCTGCGGCGGCTGCTCGCGGGACCCACACTGAGCGACGCTGCGATCGACGCAGCAGCGCTGCGTGCGAACGGGCTCGGCGCGCTCGAAGGTGAGACGCCGTGAGCGCGCGAGATGCCGGCGCTCCGCTGAACGCGGCCGCACTCGTGCTGCGCGAGATCCGCCTCGAGCATACCTTGTTCGCGTTGCCCTTCGCCTACACCGGCGCGATCTTCGCCGCACGCGGCTTGCCGTCGCTAACGCAAGCCGTCTGGATCACGCTGGCGGTTCTGGGGGCTCGGACCGCGGCGATGGCGGCCAATCGTTACGTCGACCGCGAGATCGACGCGCGCAATCCGCGCACCGCGCGCCGGGCGCTTGCGACGGGCGCACTCTCGCCCGCGGTCATGCTCTGGACGGCGTTCTTCGGCGTCGCGTTGCTGGTCGTCGCGGCGGCGGCGCTCAATCCGCTCTGCCTCGAGCTCTTGCCGCTGGCGGCGCTCGGGATTTTGCTCTACCCGTTCTGCAAACGCTTCACCTGGGGTACGCACTTCGTGCTCGGCGCCGTCGACGGGCTCGCGCCGCTGGGCGCCTACATCGCGGTCGCGGGGCGTTTCTCGACGAGCGCCGTGCTCCTTTTCGCGGCGGTGACGCTTTGGGTTGCCGGCTTCGACGTCATCTACGCACTGATGGACCGCGAGGTCGACCTCGCCCAGAACATCCGCTCGATCCCGGCGCGTTTCGGCGTTGCCAGCGGCGAACGTTTACCGCTCGGCTTGCATGCCGCGATGGTCGCCTGCCTCGCCGCGGCCGGCGCGCTCGCGGGTGCGGGACCGTTCTACTACGCCGGCGTCGCCGCCGGCCTCGCGCTGCTCGCCTACGAAGCTTTTTTGCTGCGTTCGCAAAAGAACGTCTTCGTCTTGAACGAGCGCGTCTTCACGAGCAACATGACGTTCTCGGTGATCTTTCTCGCGACGACTTTGGCGGGCTTCCTATGGCGCCCTTGACGCGCGGCGCGTTCGTGGCCTCGGCGAGCGCGCTCGGCGCCGCGGCGCTAGCTTCCCCGGCGGCGGCGGCGGGCATACCCGCCGGCGACGCGCCGCTGGCGGGAACGGTGACGATCGGCGTCGTCGCGCCGTTCACCGGCGACGCGATCCGTCTGGGCGAACAGCTCGGTAACGGCGTTCGCGCCGCGATCGACGACACGAACCTCTTGCGCGGCATGCTGCAAAAAGCGTTCTTGATGCGGACCTTCGACGATCAGAACTTGCTCGCGTCGGGCCTCATCAACGCGCAGTTCGCTTGCGACGACGCGACCATCGTCTGCGTGATCGGCCACCTCAGCGGACGGATCACCGACGCCGCGCTCAAGACGTACGTCAATAACAGCATGCCGGTCATCGTGCCCGCCTCGACCTACGACCCCGTCACCTCGCACGGCTACGGCAGCGTCTTGCGCCTCGCGACCAAAGACTCGACCGAGGGGCGGCTCTGCGCCCGCAACGCGGAGGCGCTCAAACCGAAGCTCGCGATCGTGCTGTACCAGGACGGCGACTACGGCCTCGACGTCGCGGCGGGTTTCCACAATCAGCTGCTCGCCGACAAGATCGAGTCGAAAGCGATCGCGTTCAGTTGGTCGGCTCCCGATTTTCCTTCGATCGCGAAGCAAACCGCGGACGCAAAACCCGATGTCGTCTACCTGGCCGGCGTAACGAAAGACATGGGCGGGATTCTTCCGGCGTTGCGGACGGCGGGCTATAGCGGGCCGCTCTTCGCCTCACAAGGCTTCTTCGATCCGCTCACGATCGCCAAGTACGCGGCAGCCGCCGAAGGCCTGATCGTCTCGAGCTCGATGCCGCCTTTACAACTCGCCCCGAGCGACTTTCGCGTGCGCAATACCTTCGAACAAAAATACGGGCCGATGACGCCGCTCTCGACCTTCGCCTACGCCGCGACGCAGATCGCCATCGCCGGCGTGAACCGGACCGGGGCTTCGGACCGCATCGGCGTGGCCCGCACGCTTTCGTACGCCACGCCGTTCGACACCGTCCTGGGCAGCCTGACGTTCCAAAACGACGGCGACCCGCAGAATCCGAACGTCTACTTCTACACGATCAAGGACGGCGCGTGGAGCTACCTCCACGCCTGGCACAGGACCGACTTTATCTTAAAGTAGCCGACCCGCGCCGCGCTTCGCCGGCCGCGACGCGCTGCGGCGGCGCGCTCGGCTCGTCCGGAGCGTCCTCGATGTCGATGCTGATCCGCAAGCGCCAAGCGCCCAGCGTCAACGAGAAACCACTTCCGAAGTAGCGCATCTCAGATCTCCATCCGTTTCCAGCCGAAGGTGGCGAGGGCGCAGCCGACGATCCCGAAGCCGAACACGATTGCCACCCGGTACCAGATGCCGAGCGCGAAGATCGACTGCGTGTCGACGGTCGTGTTGTGAATCGTTAGCGCAAAGTAGGCATTCGGGTCGAAGATACAAAGCGTCGAAACGATCTGGTGCAATATCGGCGGCAACGGCGCAATCGACAGGATGATCACGACCAGATACGAGGCAAAAAGGATCCCCGCGATCATCCCGCCGCGTCCGAGAACCCAGGCCGTCGCAGCTTGCGCGTTTCCGTACGCCATGAATGCCGCGCCGAGCCCCACGAGCGTGACGGGGACGACCTGCGGGTCGAAGACGAGCCTATCGAAGACGCCGAGCGAAGCGACGACGGCGAGATTCGCGGCCACGGCGATAGCGAAGAATGCGACGATCGCCAGGGCGTCCACGCTGAAGACGGAAAGCGCGATGCGCTCGCGCGGTACCGGCTTCGTCCAGACGCTCGGCAACGAATCGCTCAGCGCGTTGATGCTCGTGATGAACGCCGCCATGGCGAGCGTCACGAAGCCTGCGATTCCCAGCAGGGCCGAGAGCGGGATGCCGTCGACCATCGAGTGCAGCGACTTCTTCGACCCGTCGACTTCGACCGTCGAATGGTGGGATGAAACGATGACGAGCAGGGTTAGGGCCGCAAGCACGAGCGCATAGATAACGACCCGCTTGCGCATCCGGAGATATTCGAGATAGACCATCAGACGACTCCGCTGGAATTCTCGGCGCGCTCACCGACCGCACCGAGAAAGATATCTTCGAGGTTGAGGTCGAGCACGTCGACGCTGCGGGGCTTGAGCGCTTCGAGGCGCGCAACGAATTCGTCGCCGTCGGCGCGCACGTAGAGCCGCAGGATGCGTCCGGTGCGTTCGACGCGGCGCACGCGCGGGTCGTCGACCAAGCCGTTACTATCCGGCACGGTCCCTTCGAAGATCGCCTCGACGACTTTTTCTTGGCCTTTGAGCGTGTCGACGTTGCCGTCGAGCACCAGGCGCCCTTGTTTGAGAATTGCGACGCGATCGGCGGCTCGCTCGACCTGTCCGATCTGATGCGACGAGAAGAGCACGGTCGCGCCGTTGGCCGCGGCGTCGATGATTAGGTCGAGCGCGGCGCGCTGGAAGATCGGATCGAGACCGCTCGCCGGCTCGTCGAGGACGAGGATCTCCGGCCGGAACGAGAAGGCGAGGACGAGCGAGAGCGCCGTCTGCTGGCCCTTCGAAAGCCGCTTGGCGCGCTTGCTGCGATCGAGCTTGAAAAGATCGATCAGGTCGTTCGCACGTTTGAGATCGTATTTGGCGTAGAGACGCCGATTGAGCTCGAGGTGCTGCGCGGCGCTCAGGTTTCCGAAAAGCGCGGGCCGTTCGGGAACGAATCCAAGATTTTCAAACGTCGCGGCGGAGAGCGGCTGGCCCTCGATCTCGATCGTACCGGACGTGGGGCGCGCGAGCCCGAGCAAACACTTGAACGTGGTCGACTTTCCGGCGCCGTTGGGACCGAGCAAACCGCAGATCGAACCGCGTTCGATCTCGAGCGTCAAGTCCGAGACGGCTTCGAAGGCGCCGTAGCGTTTCGTCAATCCACGGATGGCGATGAGGTTGTTCACGCACTTCTCCCTGAGGCGTCGGAGGGATACCAGCGCTCGAGGACTCTTTCGAACGTCGCCTTCGCAGCGTCGCGCCCGAGTCCGAGCGACTTTGCTTCGCGCACGGCGGCGTCCATGGCGGCTTGCGCCACGTCGGCGACGGCGCGGCCGGCTTCTACGGCGCTTCCGTTGGCGCGAACGAACGAGCCGCGTCCGGGGCTGGTCTCGATCACCTCGTCACGCTCGAGCTCGCGATAAGCCCGCGCGACCGTATTCGGATTGATCGTGAGATCCAGGGCCAGAGCCTTGACCGTCGGCAGTTGTTCGCCGGGTCCGAGCGTCCCCAAAGCCACGGCCCGCTTCACCTGCTCGATCAGCTGGTGGTAAAGCGGGACGCCGCTGCGCGGATCGATCGTGAAGATCGCAGGCAAGTTAGAACTTGACGCCCCAGCCGGCGAAGAGGGAGTTGGTGCGCGGGGTCGCGATGACGGTGCGGCGGGCTTCGGCGGCTTCGGGGGCCATTTTGTTGAGGCGGTTGTGAGCGGTCATGTCTTTCTCCTAACGTGATGTTGTGCTAGTACACTAGTACAATAGCACATAGAACCACCGTGTCAACCCCCTCCGGGCCGAAAATCTTCAGCGCGCGAAGACTTCGGTTGTAACCTCCTCAAACCAACCGAGCCGATCGAGCGCGGCTGTCAGCTCTTTACCGCGCCGTTTTCCTCGTGCACGGCGTGTCCGGAAAGTCGCCACGGCTCGTGGATGCGCGACGAGTCAGCTCGCACGAGTTCCGCAGGCGGGGCCGGGTAGACCGGGATGAAAAAGCGATGATATCCAGCGAGTTCTCAGCCTTGCCAGAAATACTATCGGTTGTTTCCCCCACGCCGGCTGTGCGAACGGCGAACAGCCATGGAGTCATCCTTTCTATGAACAAACGGACCATCGGCGCCGCGGCCCTGCTCGCGGCCTTCATCCTCGGCGGTTGCAGCGCCGGCCAAAATTCGAGTTCGGGAACGGGAGCGGACGCGGGTTCGACCCAAAGCAATGCCGCCGCTCCCGGCAGCGCGACGCAAGGCCAGCCCGGCGGCAATCCGAACGCGCGGCGGCACTTCGCCCAAGCGCTCATGAGCTTGAACTTGAGCGACGCGCAGAAAACGCAGATCCGCGAGATCATGACGGCCGCCCGTGCGCAAGCCAAAACGCAGGACCCTGAGACGCGCCGGGCCACGATGCGCGCGGCCTTTGCCAAAGTGCAGGCCACCTTGACCCCCGAGCAGCGCACCCAATTCCAAGCCAAGCTCGCCGCGTTGCGCGCACAGCAGCCGCCCGCCGCCACGCCCACGCAATAGCAGGCCGCGTGAACGCTTCTCGCCTGGCGCCCGTCCTCGTTCTGGTTGCAGCCGTTCTCGCGAGCGGCTGCAACCGCCAGGCGCAGCGTACGCGTACGGCGCCTTCGCCCAATCCGATACCGACCGCGGTAGCCCGCCAAACGACGGTCAGGGCAAGTTCGGTCATCTCGGGCTACATTGCGCCGCTGCAGAACGTTGCCATTACGAGCTCGCTGTCGGAACCGACCGATCGGGTGCTGGTCAACGAAGGCGATCGCGTTCGCGCCGGTCAGGTGCTGGCGGTTCTCGACACCGCCGATCTGCGCGCGCAGCTCGCGCAGGCGCAAGCGACCGTCGAAAGCGACATTCGCACCGCCGCCTCCAACGATGCCAAAGTGGTGCAAGCGCAGTACACGGCGCGCTTGAACATTGGGACCGGCAACAATCAGGTGACGTCGGCTCAGGCCGCGCTCGCCCAGGCGAAGCAAAATCTCAGCAACGATCAGCTGAACCTGCAGCGCGACAAGCAGCTCGTCGCGCAAGGCTATTTGGCGCAGCAGACGCTCGACCAGCAACAGACCACGGTCAACAACGACGAAGCCGCCATCCGTAACGCCGAGGCCAACTTGCAGACGGCCTTAACGAATCAGTCGGTCAACGGAAACATTTCGAGCGGCTTGCAGGCTGCCGACGTGCAGTCCGCCGCGGCCGACGCGCGCGCTTCGCACGCCGTCATCGACCAAGCGCGCGCGCAAGTCCAGCAATTGCAGACCTCGATCGCGAAGGCGACGGTCGTTTCACCGGTCGACGGGGTCGTCGTCAACCGCAACCTCAACCCCGGCGAGTATCCCGGCTCGCGCACGATCTTTACCGTGCAGCAATTGAACGAAGTCTACGCCATTCTGAACGCGTCGAGCGCAGACACGTTTGCGATTCCGCAGGGAGCGCCGGTCTCGATGGCCGTCTCGGGCGCCGCTTCGCAAGCCTACACCGGCGAAGTCGTCGCGGTGCTCGGCCAGGTCACCCCGGGCTCGACGAACTTCACGATCAAAGTGCTGGTCAAGAATCCGGACGGCAAACTGCAGTCCGGCTTGCCGGTGAGCGCGACGATCCAGTTGCCGGCCGTCAGCGGGATCGGCATTCCCACGGCCGCCTTCCTCGACGACACGCACTCGACCGTTCTCGTGGCCGACGACCAGCTGGTCGACGTGGTCGCCAAATCGGCCAAGGTGCAAGAGCTCGCCAGCGACGGCACCACCTCGATCGTCAGCGGGCTGAAAGCCGGCCAAAAGGTCGTCGCGAACGGACAACTCGGCGTGACGGACGGGCAGTCGCTCGCGCAGCAGTGATGCGCCGGATCACGCAACTCTTCGTCAACCGCCCGCCGCTCGTGTTCGTGCTCGTCGCGGTGATCGCGCTTGCCGGGAGTTTCGCGCTCGCGACGCTCGTCCAGCAGCAGTTTCCGAACATCGACTTTCCGACGGTCAACGTGAGCGTCTCGTATCCGGGCGCTTCGCCCACGGAGTTGCGCGACGCCGTGGTGCGCCCGATCGAAGACGCGATCGCCGGCGCGCCCGACCTCGATCACATCAACACCTCGATCCAGCAGAATCAGGCGTCGATCTCGGCCACGTTTTCGCTCGACTCCAACCAGACGACGGACCTCACCGAGGTTCAGGATCGCGTGCAGATCGCCAGCGCCGCGCTGCCGGCCGATCTGCCGGCGCCCTCCGTGCGCACCTTCGATCCGGCACAGGCGGTCGTCGTCACGCTGTCGGTGACCTCGCGCTCGCTCACCGTGCCCGCGCTTTCGGCGATCGTGACCAACAGCATCGTTCCGACGCTCGAACAAGTTCCGGGGATTTCGTACGTCGGCGCCAGCGGCACGGTGACGCCGGCTCTCGAAGTTCTGGTCGACCCCGAAAAACTCGCGGCCCGCGGCTTTACCACGACCGACGTCGTCACCGCGATCCAATCGAACAACGTGCGTGCCCCGGGCGGCATCGTCTACACGGCCAATCGCGAAACGTCGCTCGACGTCCGGGGCGACGTTCAGACGCCGGCCTCAATCGAAAACCTGCTCCTTACGGGCTCGAGTTCGGTGCTGCTCGGCGCGACCTCGCCCTCCGGGACGGTCACGCAGAAATACTCGAGTCTGAGCGGCTCCACCAATCAAGCGCTCTCGTTGAGCTCGAACAACACAGCGAGTTCCACGAGCACGACGACCGCCGAAGCCGGCGCGGCCGGCGGCGCGAGTACGACGGTAACGACCGCCTCGGGCGGTTCGGGCGGAGCGTCCTCGGGCGCGGCCTCGGGAACGTCGAGCGGTTCGAGCGGCCCGGGCTACAGCGCGTTGCCGTCGGGTTCGAATCAGGCGGTCGGCGCGGCGGCGTCACCCTCACCGGCAGCGTCAGCGGCGAACTCGGGTTCGAACGCGTCCACGGGCGCGACTTCGCTCGGCAATTCGTCGAGCAGCACTTCGCGCACGACCGGTTCGAACGCCGGGGCGCCTGCGACGCCCGTTCCGACGATTCCGCCGCAGCAATACACGGTCGCCCAACTCGCGAGCGGCAGCGCGACGCCGCCTCCCGCGACGCCCGCGCCGCTCGTCGCGCTGAATCCGACAACCTCGAACGGCGGCTATGCAGCGCCTTCCAATTCGGCCGCGTACGCAGCTCTGACGCCGGCCGGCGCGGGTTCCGGCGCCGCCTCGTCCGGCGCGGCCGGCTCCGCGACCAATCCCTATTCGACCTCGGCCAAACTGACGCGCATCGGGGACGTCGCGACCGTCAGCGATTGGTACGAACCCAAGCGCGTCTTCTCGTACGTAAACGGCCTGCCCGCCATCACGCTGAACGTGCAGAAAGCGACCGGCGCGAGCGAAGTAACGTCCTCGGAAGCCGTCGTCGCGGCGCTACCCGCGATCGAGGCGCAGTACCCGGACATCGCCTTCAAGATCCTCAACGTCCAAGCCGCCGAAACCAAAGCCGAACTCTTCGGCGTTCTGCAAACCCTGATCGAGGGCATCGTCTTCACCGGCATCGCGATGCTCTTTTTCCTGCGCTCGTGGCGCAACTCGCTGGTGGTGATGATCGCCATTCCGACCTCGCTTTTCGTAACGCTGTTCGCGATGAAGCTCGGCGGATTCACGATCGATACCGTCTCGCTGCTCGCGATGACGCTGATCATCGGCATCCTGGTCGACGACTCGATCGTCGTCCTCGAGAACATCGAGCGCCATTTCGAAAACGGCGAGGCGCCGCGCACCTCGGCGATCCTGGGACGCAGCGAGATCGGCGGGGCCGCGGTCGTCATCACGCTCGTCGACGTCGTCGTCTTTCTGCCGATCGCATTTTTGCCGGGGATGACGGGACGCTTCCTAGCCGAGTTCGGCATCGTCGTTACGATCGCGACGCTCACCTCGCTAGCGGTTTCGTTCACCGTGACGCCTTCGCTCGCCGGCAACTGGTCCTTGCTCTCCAACTGGCGGCCGCCGCGCATCATCGAAGCGTTCTCGAACGGCTTCGCACGCCTGCGTAATTTTTACAGCGAGCGCATCCTGGCCGGCGCTTTGCGGCACCCGAAAACCGTCGCCGGAACGTCGCTGGTGCTCACCCTCGCGGCGATCGCGCTGATTCCCCTGGGCGTGATCGGTTTCGAGTTCATTCCCTCGGTCGATCGCGGTCAGATCTTCGTCTCGGTGCAATTCCCGACGGGCACGCCGCTGACGACGACCGACGCGGCGGTGCGCGCCCTGACCAACCGGTTCCTCGAGATCGCCGACGTCCAGCAGATCACCTCGACCTCCGGAACGACGCAGCAGGGCTTCGGCGGCAGCACGAATCTCGGTTCGAACGGCCAGCTGCGCGTCTTCCTCGCCCCCAACCGCAAGCATTCGACCAACGACGTCGCCAAGACGATGACCGGCATCGGCCACGCGCTCGTGCCCGACGCCAAGGTGGTCGCGATTCCCGCGACCGGAACGCGCGGCGGAAATTCGCAGCCGCTCGACTTCACCGTGACGAATTCACGCGGCGAGCCCGATGCCTACGCGCAACAAATCTTGACCGCGCTGCAGGATACGCCGGGCGCGATCAACGTCACCAGCTCGGCCCAGCAGCTGTCGCCGCAAATCGACATTCAATTCGACCGCGATCGCGCACGCGCGCTCGACCTCGACATCGGTCTGGCCGCGCAGGCCGTCCGCGCTGCCTTCGGCGGCACGCTCGCGACCCAGTTCGACACCGACAACGGCACCAAGTACGTCCAGGTGCTCTATCCGCAAGCCGATCAGACGAGCCTCGCCACGCTCCGCTCGATCGCGCTGCGCAACCGCTCGGGCCAGATCGTCCACCTGGGCGACGTGGCAATCCTCAAGAATACGCCGTCGGAAGCGCTGATTACCCGCGTGAATCGTCAGACCGTCGTGCACGTCTCGGGCAACATCTCGCCGGGCTACGCGCTCTCGAACGTGCAAACCGCTTTCATGCAGCGCGTGCGTGCCCTCAATCTGCCCAACACCGTGCACCTCGGAGCGAACGCCGGCGGCACGCAGCAGAACCTGACCCAAACGGTCAACGGGCTCGGCGTCTCGCTGATCCTGTCGTTCACCCTGGTGTACTTGCTGATGGTGGCGCTCTACAACGCCTACCGCGCGCCGCTGGTCATCATGTTCGCCGTGCCGGTCGCGGCTGTGGGAGCGTTCGGCGGCCTGGCGCTGACCGCGCAGAGCCTCAATCTCTATTCGCTGATCGGCGTCGTGATGCTCGTCGGGCTGGTGAGCAAGAACGGAATTCTCTTGGTCGACTTCGCTCATCTGAAAGTCCTCGAAGGCACCGACAAACGCAGCGCGATCGTGCAAGCGGCGCGCGAGCGCTTCCGCCCGATCATCATGACGACTGCCTCGATGATCTGCGGCATGCTGCCGCTCGCGCTGGCGCTCGATCCGGGTTCGGCGGCGAAGCGCTCGCTCGGCACCGTCGTCATCGGCGGCCTCACGAGTTCGCTCTTGCTGACCCTCGTGCTCGTGCCGGTCATGTACGTGTGGCTAGCGCCCGGACCACCGAAGCGCGCCGTCCGCACCGATGCGAGCCTCGACGGACACGCCGCCGCGCTGACGTTGGAGCCGCGCTGATGTGGCTGACGCGGCTCTTCGTCGAGCGGCCGACCCTCGTGACCGTCTTCCTGGCACTGGTCCTCTTGGCGGGCCTCGTCGGCGGGTCGACGCTCGTGCAACAGCAGTTCCCGAGCACCGACGTCCCCTCAATCCAAGTGCTGGTGAGCTATCCCGGCGCGTCGACGACCGAGATGCGCGACGCGATCGTGCGACCGCTCGAGGACCAGTTGGCCGGATCGCCCGATCTCGATCACCTCGAAACCGCGATTCAGCCCGGTCAAGCCTCGATCGTTGCGGTTTTCGCCTTGACCTCGGATCAAAACAACGATCTCGTGCAGGTGCAAGGGCGGGTGCAGAACGCGCAGCACTCGCTGCCCAACGATCTGACGACGCCGCAGATCTCGGTCTACAATCCGAGCGAGGCCGTCGTCGTGTCGCTGGCGCTGCGCTCGCGCTCCCTCACGCCCGGCGATCTCTCATCGCTGACGATCAACAAGATCGTGCCCGCGATCGAGCAGGTCTCGGGCGTCTCGTACGTCCAGGAAAACGGCACCGTCACGCCCTCGATCCAAGTCAACGTAAACCCGCAAGAGCTCTCGTCGTCGGGCTTCACATTGACCGACATCGTCAGCACGATCACCAACAATAACATCCGTTCGCCCGGCGGCATCCTCTACTCGCCGAACCGCGAGACCAACCTCGACGTGCGCGGCGACATTCAAAACGTCCCGACCGTGGCCGACCTGCTGCTCGGCACGTCCGGCGGCGCCGCGGCCTCGACGACGACCAACCCCTGGACGACGCAGGGGCGGCTGTTCCGCATCGGCGACGTCGCCGACGTGACGGACACGTACGAGACGCAGCGCGTCTTCGCGTACTCGAACGGCGAGCCGTGCGTGACGCTCGACATTCAGAAGTCGGCGGGAACGAGCGAGGTCGAGACGTCGAAGAACGTCCTCGCCGCGCTGCCCGGCATCCAGCGGACCTACCCCAACGTCGAGTTCCAGGTGCTCGACGTTCAGTCGACCTACACCCAGCAGCAGCTCTCGGGCGTCGTGCGCACGCTGATCGAAGCGATCGTCTTCACCGGCATCGTGATGCTGTTCTTCCTGCGCTCGTGGCGCAACGCGATCGTCGTCATGATCGCGATCCCGGCCTCGCTGCTGGTGACGCTCGCGGCGATGCGCTTGGCCCACTTCACGCTCGACACCGTTTCGCTGCTGGCGATGACGCTGATCATCGGCATCCTCGTCGACGACTCGATCGTCGTGCTCGAGAACGTCGAACGGCACTTCGCGGCGGGCGAGGCGCCCGAGCAAGCCGCGATCCGCGGCCGCAGCGAAATCGGCGTCGCCGCGATCGTCATCACGTTGGTCGACGTCGTCGTCTTCTTGCCGATCTCGTTTCTGCCGGGCTCGGTCGGCCTGTTCTTGCGCGAATTCGGATCTGGTCGTTACCGTCGCGACGCTCACCTCGCTGTTCGTCTCGTTCACGGTGACGCCGACGCTGGCCGGGCGCTGGGCGCTCCTCTCGACCTGGCGTCCCTGGCGCGTCATCGACGCGTTCACCGCGCGCTTCGAGCAGGCGCGCGCGGCCTACGTGGATCGCGCGCTCGGTTGGGGACTGAGGCACGGACGGCTGGTTGCCGGCGTTTCGGCACTTTCGCTCGTGCTCGCACTCGCGCTCATTCCGCTCGGCATCGTCGGCTTCGAGTACATTCCGCCGGTCGACCGCGGCGAACTCTACATCACCTTGACGTTCCCAAGCGGCACGCCGCTCGAGACGACGCGCCAAGGTGCATTGGCGGTCGAGCGCGCCGTCGACGCCGTGCCGGACCTGCGTTCCGAGTCGACCATCGCCGGCGCCTATCTCGGGCAGCTTACCGGCTACATCTCAAACGGTGCGGTCGCTCAGATCGACATGTATCTCAAAGATAAGCGCGCGCATCCGACGGCCTATTGGGCCTCCCAAATGCAAGCGCAGGCGCAGAAGCTGCTCCCCGACGCGACGGTCGTCGCGGTTCCCGCGACCGACATCTCGGGCGGCAACTCGCAACCCATCGACGAGGTCGTTTCGAGCGTCGACGGCGCGCCCGAACCTTACGCGGCCAAGGTCTTCGCGGCCCTGAAGGCTACGCCGGGCGCGATCAACGTCACGACCTCGGCCGCCGCGCTCGCGCCGCAAATCGACGTCGAATTCGATCGCGACCGGGCGCGCGCGCTCAGCGCGAGCGTCGGCACGGCCTCGAGCGCGATTCGCGCGGCGTTCGGCGGCGATCTCGCGACGCAGTTCACCGGCGAGGACGGCCTCAAGAACGTGCTCGTCACGTATCCCCTGTCGTCGCAGACCTCGCTAGCCGAGATCGAGTCGATTCCCATCCGCGCCAGCAACGGTTCGATCGTGCACGTCGGCGACATCGCGCGGCTCGTGCAAGCGCCGGCACCACCGCTGATCGTGCGCATCAACCGTCAGAACGTCGTCTACCTCGGCGCGAACCTCGGGCCCGGCGCGCTCCTCTCGAACGTGCAGCGCGACTTCAACCGGCGCGTCGCGGCGCTCAAGCTGCCCTCGACCGTTTCCGTCGCGGCGGCGGCGGGCGGCAACCAGCAGCAAGTCAGCGCCACCGTCCAAGGCATGAGCATCGCGCTTCTGCTCTCGCTCGTGCTGGTCTATCTCTTGATGGTCGCGCTCTACAACAGCTACCGCACGCCGTTCATCATCATGTTCGCGGTGCCGGTCGCGGTCGTCGGCGCGCTCGGGTCCCTCGCCTTGACGCACCAGACGCTGAACTTGTTCTCGCTCATCGGTTCGGTCTTGCTGATCGGACTCGTCAGCAAGAACGGGATCCTGCTGGTCGACTTCGCCAACGCGCGCCGCCGCGAAGGCATGAGCCGCGTCGCCGCCATGCGCGAAGCCGCGAAGGAACGCTTTCGGCCGATCATGATGACGACCGCGGCCATGGTCGCCGGCATGCTGCCGCTCGCCCTCGTCCTCGATCCGGGCGCACAGGCGGCCGCGTCGCTGGGCACCGTCGTGATCGGCGGACTGCTCAGTTCGCTCGGGCTGACGCTGCTGCTCGTTCCGGTCGTCTACGTCGCGCTGGCGGGCGACGTCGTGCGGGCGGCGGACGGAACCGGCGAAGCGCGTTTGTCGGGCGAAGTTCCGCTGGTCGACGCCACGCGAACGTAGAGCGCGGGGACGCTAGCGCGGCGTTGCCGGCGAGGACAGCGAGTGCACGTACGTAATCCCGTACTGCGCGGCGAGTGCCAGAATCTCAGCGCGGTCTTTCGGCGGCATGAGCCCGCGCTGCGAGAGCGTCACGAACATCTGCTCGAGACCGGCCGGAACGATCGTCACGGCATCTTCACCGGGCCCATCGCCGACGTTGAGCAGTTCGTGCGGTACGTTGCGCGGCAGAAAGACGACGGTTCCTGCGGGAGCGTCGATCACCTCACTCCCGCGCCAGAAGCGAAAGTGCCCGCGGATGATGACGTGGGTTTCGTCTTCGCGAGTGTGCACGTGCGCGGGGACGCCTTCGCCGGGTGGAACCTTCGTGACGAAGGTAACGCTGGCGCCGTGCGTTTCCGCGGCTCCGGCCGCGATCCGCATTTCGACCGTCCCCATGATGAGGAGCGGCGCGGCCACCGTTGCGGGATCGCTCGCGCCCAGCGCGAGACACAATCCGGCGACCGCGACGAAGCGCAGAACCAGCCGGGCAGCGCGGCCGAGCGGTAGCCGATCCATGAGCGGCGCTTCGGCCGGCTATCTTGGTCCCCTTTTTGAGCCTCGCGGGCAGCGGCTAAGACCGGCTCGCAAACCAATCGAGTCCCAGCGCTGTTGAGGAGGGCACATGAAAGCAATAACGGTCGAACGGCCCGGCGGTCCGGAAGTTCTGCACCTGTCTGAGGTGCCCAAACCCGAGCCCCAAGCGGGTCAGGTTTTGGTTAAGATTGCGGCCAGCGGCATTAACTACATCGACGTTTACTATCGCAACGGGCATTACAAAGCACCGCACTTGCCCTTCACGCCCGGCATGGAGGCGGCTGGAATCGTCGAGCGGGTCGGAACGGGCGTGAACGCGTTCAAGCCGGGCGATCGCGTCGCTTATCCGTCGGCGATGGGTTCGTATGCCGAATATGCCGTCGTACCCGCCGATCGCCTCGTCCACGTGCCCGACGGCGTCTCGCTGCGCGATGCGGCGGCGCTCATGCTGCAAGGGATGACGGCGCACTACCTCGTGAACAGCACCTTCCCGCTGGCGGCCGGTCAAACGGCGCTGGTGCAAGCCGGTGCCGGCGGGGTCGGGTTGCTCCTGACGCAGCTCGCCGAGGCCAAGGGCGCTACCGTGATCGCCACCGTCTCGAACGACGAGAAGGCGCGCCTCTCCAAAGGCGCCGGAGCCGACCATGTGATCGACTACACCCAAGAAGACTTCGCCGCGCGCGCGCGCGAGATCACCGGCGGAAAAGGCGTCGACGTCGTTTACGACTCGGTCGGCAAGACGACGTTCGAGAAGAGCCTCGACTCGTTGCGCCCGCGTGGAATGCTCGCGCTGTTTGGCGCATCGAGCGGCCCGGTGCCGCCCTTCGACCTGCAAGTCTTGGCGGCCAAAGGCAGTCTCTTCCTCACGCGGCCGTCCCTGGCGAACTACATCGCAACGCGCGAAGAGCTCGATTGGCGCGCCCGCGACCTCTTTGCGCTGGTTCTCGACGGCAAACTCAAGCTGCGCACGGAGCACGAATATCCGTTGGCCGACGCGGCCCGCGCGCACGCGGATCTCGAGAATCGCGCGACGACCGGAAAGCTGCTGCTCGTTCCGTCGAACTCGGCTTAAGGACGCCCCTAGCCGAATCGGCGATGCGGAACTCGCGCCGCGCCGCCATACTGAATCCATGAGTAACACCGAACCGGGAGCGCTCGCCGCTCTTTCCAGCGACCTCGCTTCCGCCGTCGAACGGATCGCCGCGTCGCTCGTCTACGTCGACGCCGACCGGCGCCGCGACGCGAGCGGCATTGCGTGGGACGAGCATACGATCGTCACCACCGACCACGCACTCGAGCGCGACGAAGACATCGAGCTCGTCTTGGCCGGCGGCGGACGCGCGCGCGCCGCAATTTCCGGTCGCGACCCCTCAACCGACTTGGCGTTGTTGCAGACTGACGCGACCCTCGTGCCGGCAACGCGCGCCGATGCCGCCGCCCTTAAGGTTGGGAACATCGTGCTGGCGGTCGGACGCGACGAAGACGGACAGACGACGGCCAGCATGGGCGTGGTCAGCGCGCTCGACGGTCCCTGGCGGACCTGGCGCGGCGGCGACGTCGACCGCTTCGTCCGCCCCGATCTCTCGCTCTACCCCGGGCTCTCCGGCGGAGCCTTGGCCGACGTCGACGGCGCGTTGCTCGGGCTCAACACCTGGGGGCTTTCGCGGCGCATGGCGCTCACGGTGCCGAACGCAACGATCGAGCGTGTCGTGACGCAGCTGCGCGCGGGCGGTTCGATCCGGCGCGGCTACCTCGGCATCGCGCTGCAGCCCGTGCGCCTGCCCGAATCGCTGCAACGCGCGCTCGGCATCCGGCAAGAGGGCGCCGTCATCGTCGTCGACGTCGCCGGCAACGGTCCGGCCGAGAAGGCCGGCGTGTTGATCGGCGACGTGCTGGTCAGCCTCGGGACCCAAGCGCTCGAAGACGCCGACGACGTGCAGCGCGCGCTCGGCGACGGCAGCGTCGGCCAAGCCTTGCCGCTGCGCTTCGTGCGCGCCGGCGAAGCGCGCGAGCAGTCCGTGACGATCGAGGAACGGCCGCACGATGAGTAACGCACTGCCGGGTTTCGCACCGCTCGCGGCGCGGCTGCAGGCTTCGACCGTCCGCGTCGGCGACGGGCGGCGCGGCGCCGGCTCCGGCGTCGTCTGGTCGATGGACGGTCTCATCCTCACCAACGCGCACGTGGCGCGCGGGCGCACGGCAACGATCGTCTTTCACGACGGGCGCCGTGCCGAAGCGCACGTCATCGCGCGCGACGGCGAACGCGATCTCGCGGCACTCAAACTCGACAACGTGGTGGCCTTCCCGCTCCCGGTTGCGGGCGTGCGCGACGCCGCGACGCTGCGCGTCGGCGAACTAGTCTTCGCCGTCGGCAACCCGCTCGGACTGGTCGGCGCGATGACCGCCGGAATCGTTCAGCGCTTGAGCGATCGTTTCGTCATCGCCGATTTGCGGCTCGAACCCGGCAACTCGGGCGGCCCGCTGGCCGACGCGCAGGGCCGCGTCGTCGGGATCAACAGCATGGTGGCGCGCGGCTTGGCGCTGGCGGTGCCGAGCGGCGCCGTGACCGGTTTTCTGCGCGAGGTCTACGCTTCGGCTGCATGATCCGAACGCTCGTTTCGGCGAGTTCGGCTATCGCGCGCGCCGGACTAGCGGCCGCGCTGCGCGGCGACTCGCGCGTGAGCGTGGTGGGCGAGGCCGCCCCCGGCGAGTTCGCGCGCCTTGCCGCGACGCTCGAGCCCGACGTCGTCGTCGAACGGCGCGAGGGTAACGGCGAGACGCTCGGCTTTCCGAGCGTCGTGCTCGTCGACGATCCGCGTTACGCCTGGACCAGCGAAACCGGCCAGTATGCGGGCGAGCGCATCGCTCGTGCCATCCTTTCCCGCGACGCCTCCCCCGAAGAGATCGTGGCCGCCGTCGTCGCCGTTGCCGCCGGCCTCGTCGCCGTGCAGCCGCAGACGCTCAGCCACGCGACCGCAGGCGTGGCCGGCGCGGCCCTGGCCCGGGCGGACGCGCTCTCGCCGCGGGAAGTCGAGGTGCTGGCGCACCTGGCGCGCGGCGCGGCCAACAAGACAATCGCAGCGTCGCTCGGAATCTCCGAACATACGGTAAAGTTCCACATCGCCTCGATCTTCGCCAAACTAGGGGCGTCGAGCCGCACGGAAGCCGTGACCCAAGGCGTCCGTCTCGGGCTCATCATGCTCTAGACCCTCCGCAGTGGGCGTTCGATTCCGAAAGGGACGGCCATGGAAAATCCGGCTCCGCAGATTTTGCTCCAAACGACGATCCCGCTGAACCTCGAAGACTGGGACGTGAGCCGCTTCTCTTTGCTGCACCGGCATCTCGCCGGTCTGACCAATCCTGATGGTTCGCCGATGTACGAAGTGATGTCGCGCGATCGCGAACCGGGCGCAGACGGCGACGATCCGGTGCTCCGCGACCTCGGCGCGTCGGACATCGCGGAACTGTGGCTCCTCGCCGTCGACACGGGCGACGGCTTGAGCGAGGCCGACGCCGCCGGGATCGCGGCCTTCCGGCGCCGCGGCGGCGGCGTGTTGACCGCCCGCGACCACCAAGATCTGGGCTCGTGTCTGACCTGTCTCGAATCGATCGGGCGCGTCAACTACTTCCACTCGCGCCATCCGGAACTCGACGAAAACCGCCGGACGCGCGACGACACGTGGGCGACGGACATCGACTTTCCGAACTACCATTCGGGGAGCAACGGCGACTATCAAACGATCGCGCCGCTTGCGCCCGTGCACGAGCTGCTGCGCAGCTCGAAAGCGCCGGGCGGCGTGATCGTGCAGTTTCCCGCCCATCCGCACGAAGGCGCCGTCGGCACCGACGGCCTGCCACAAGCACGCACGATCGCGACCGGCACGAGTCAGACGACCGGGCGTACCTTCAACATCGCGGTGGTACTCGAAAACGACGTCGACGAGCGAGGTCACAAGCTCGGCCGCGCCGTCGCCGAATCGACCTTCCACCACTTCGCCGACTACAACTGGGACATCGGCGCGGGCTGCCCGAGCTTCGTCACCGATCCGCCGGGCGACGGCATCGCGAAAGACCCTCAAACGCTCGAGATCTACAAAGACTACGTGACCAACCTCGCCGCGTGGCTCTGCAGCCCGCCCCCGCATCATCCCTGGTGGTCGCGCCCGGTCTGACTCGAGACCAGCCGTTTTATTTATCGGTTAAGTTATCGAACTCGACGTCGAAGCTGCGTTTGCCCGGCTGGTCGACGATGTGGACGTGGAAGCCGAGCCCGCGCATGCAATCGCGCATCGCTTCGAGTTCGTGGAAATACTCGACCGTGTCTTGGATCGTCTCGAGGCCGATCGTGCGCGCCTGACAGAGCTGGATCGCCTCGTGGCGCTCGCGCGCTTCGGCCGGCGTCAACCCGGTCGGATGGGGCAAAAACTTCGCCCGCTCGACGGAGAGAAAGGCCAGGAGCGGCAAATCGATCAGCACGAGCGAGAGCAAGCCGAGCCCTACCAGGCGGACGATCCGTCGGCGCGTCACCCCTTCAGTATACGCCTTGACAATCGAACGTATGTTCGATTAGCATGACCTCCCATGCTCTCGCCAAGCGTCCCAGCCGGCCGCCGTGAAGCCCTCGCCGGGCTGCGGGCGGCGCTCGCGGCGGGGCATGGCAGCGCCGCGCCCGAGAGTTTTACCCAGGCCGAAGCGGGTCTCGTCCGCAGCGGGCTGGGCGAACTCGATGCGGCACTCGGGGGCGGGTTCCCGCGCGGCATCATCGCGACCCTCGAGGGCGCGCCCGGTTCGGGACGCTCGGCGCTAGCCGCGCGGCTGCTGGCGGTCGCCACCGGACGCGGTCTCGCGGCGCTGGTCGAGTCTCCCGCGGGAGCCGAAGGCTCGTTCTACCCGCCGGCGCTCGCGGCGGCCGGCGTCGATCTGGAGCGCCTGCTCGTCGTGCCGGCCGAGAACGCGAGCGGCATCGCGCGTGCCACCGACATCCTCTTGCGCGCCGCCGTCTTTGGCGTCGTCGTCCTTCCCGCGATCGCGTTGAGCGCGACCGCCTGGACGCGCTTGGCGAGTTTGGCGCACCGCGCCGGTGCGCTCGTGGTCGCGCTCGGCGACGCCTCCGACGAGCTGCGCTACTTTGCGGCGCTGCGCGTGCAATGCCGTGCGGCCCGCGCGCGCTTCGCCGGCACGCCGGGTCTCTTCAACGCGTTGGTCGAGACCGGCTTCGAAGCGACCGTCCTCAAGCACAAGCGCGCCGCGCCCGGCAAACGCGCGCAGGTCGACTGCACGACCTTCGAGCGCGAAGGCGCGCCGCTGCTCGCACTCCACCAGCGCGTTCTCATCGAACCTTCCTTGCAACGCGCGTTCCCGGGAAGGACACTCGCGTTATGAACCACGTCCTCACGCTGCGCACCCTCGCGCTCGTCCTCTTGCTCGCATTGCTCGCACTCCTGGGCGGCTTTCTCTTTCCGTTGCGCATCGTTGCCGCCAGCGTCGCTCCGGTAGCGACGTTCGAATTCGCCGGCCTCACGCGCACGTACCGCGTGTTCCGGCCCGACTCGCTCGGGCGCGGCGCGCCGGTGCCGCTGGTGATCATGCTGCACGGAGGTTTCGGCACCGGGCTCGGGGCCGAACGCAGTTACCATTGGGACGCTGCGGCGACGCGCTTCGGCTTCGTGGTGCTCTACCCCGATGGCATCCAGCGCGCTTGGAACGCCGGCGAATGCTGCGGCGCGCCGCAACGAAACGGCATCGACGACGTCGGCTTTCTGAGCGCGTTGATCGAACGAGTCGCACGCGATCAGAACGTCGACGGCAGGCGCATCTACATAACGGGCATGTCCAACGGCGCGATGATGGCCTATCGCATGGCCTGTGAAGCTCCGCTCGACATCGCAGCGATCGGACCCGTTGCCGGGACGTTCGCGGTGCCGTGCGAGCGCGCCAAACCCACGTCGGTCTTGGCCATTCACGGGCTGGCCGACCAAAACGTCCCGTTCGAAGGCGGCGTCGCTCGAAAAGGCTTCGGCGGTCAAACCGTTCGCCGCCCGGTGCCGGCCAGCGTCGCGCGCTGGCGCGAAATCGACGGCTGCGCGCCGCCGGTCAGCCGCAGCGACGGTCTCGTGACCTTCGTACGATCGGCGTGCGCGCAGAACCGTACGGTCGAATTGATCACGATCGCGGGAGCGGGACATCAATGGCCCGGCGGAAACCCGCCGCCCGCCGTCGCCGAAGCGCTATTGCATTTGGACGAGCCGAGCAATGCGCTCGATGCGACCGCAACACTCTGGTCGTTTTTCGCCGCTCATCGCACCTAGGCTCGGCGATGCCGATCCTTTGCGTGCTGATTCCCGCGTATAAAGTCGAGATCGCGCGCCTGCGCGACGCGAAACTGCGCGAACGGCCGGCGATCGTGGTCGACCGGCTCGAACGCGGCCACGCGCTCGACCTCGACGGCGCGGCTTTGGAGCTTGGGGCGCGCCGCGGGATGACGCTGCTCCAAGCCGGCGCGTGCGCGCGCGAAGCCGCCATCGCCGTCGACGATCCCGCCCGCAACGCGCTGGTGTGGGAGCGCGTCCTCGACGCACTCGACGCAGCCTCGCCGCTGGTCGAAGATGCCGGCGAAGGGACGGCGTTTCTCGAGATGCGCGGTATCGCCGGGACGTCCGAGCGCTGGGTTGCGACGGTGCGCGAAGCGCTCGCCGCCGATGCGGCGCTCGCCGCGCTGCCCTTTCGCATCGGGCTTGCCGAGAACGCTTTCGTAGCTCGTGCGGCGGCGCTCGCGTGCGACGGCACGATCGTGCGGCCGGAAGAGGAGCGCGCGTTCGTCGCGCCGCTTCCGCTCGACGTACTCGAGATCGAAGCGGCTTTCGCCGAACGTCTGCACTTGCTCGGCGTGCGCACGCTCGGCGCGCTGGCCGCGCTCCCGCACGGGCCGTTCGTACGCCGCTTCGGGCCCGAAGCGGCGCGCTGGCACGCCCACGCCTGCGGCTGCGACGCGACGCCGCTCGTGCCGCGCCCGCGTCGCTTGCGCATCGACCGTTCGCTCTACGGCGAAGGCAGCGCCGAGCGCGAAGATCAGCTGCTGTTCGCCTTACGCGCGCTCGTCGCCCGCGTTGCCGACGACGTCGCCTTCGCGGGAAAACGCTGCGGCGCTTTGCGCTTGGAGCTCGAGTGCGAGGACGGCGAGAAGCTCGAGTTGCCGATCGGGCTCGCCCAACCGACCGCCGTACCGAGCACGCTGTTCGAACTGCTGCGCGCGCGGCTCGACGGATTAAAACTCGCCGCACCGGTCGTCGGACTCAAGCTCGGCGCGGAGCGGCTCGAGGAAGGCGGTACTCCGCTCGCCCTATTTGCCGGAAGCGATCCCGATCCCGAAGCGGTGGCGATCGCGCTCGCCCGGCTCGACGCGGCCCTCGGTCCGCAGCACGCGCTGCGCGCGCGCGTCGTTGCGGGCAACCGTCCCGAGACCCGTTACGCTTACGAGCCCTTCGACGCCGCGAGGCTGACGCGCGGTCCGGAACTGCGGGCGCCCGAGCGCGAGACCCGCGCCACGTGCGGAACGCTCGCCTATCGCGTACTCGCGCCGCGCGAGGTCGCGGTGCGGCTCGAGCGCGGCCGTCCGGCGTTCGTGGGACCGCGCGCCGTCCTCGACGTCGCCGGACCCTGGCGCGTCGACGAAGCCTGGTGGGCCGACGCGCTCGACGCCGGCGGAACGCCGTACGCGAGCGACGCGTACGACGTCTTGCTCGAGGACGGTGCGCTGCTGCGCATCGTCTCCGAATCCGAACGCTGGTATCTGCGCGGAACGTACGACTAGATGCGGCTCGCGAGGCTCGCGAGGGCCGCGTCGGTCGCTACGCGCGCGCTGCGCACCGCGCCTTCGACGCTTGCCGGAAAGCCGTGATTCGTGTAACAGCCCGCGAGAAAGAGGTTGCGGACCGGCGTTCGCGTTCCCGGCCGAAGACGCTCGGATCCGGGACTGGCGCGGTACACGCTGCGCGGAATGCGAACGAGCTTGGCCTTCACCAGCCGTTCGCGCGTCGCCGCCGGGTAGAAGCGCTGCAGGTCTGCGAGCACGCGCCGGATCACCGCGTCGTCGTCGAGTGCCATCAGATCGTCGGCCGGCGCAATACACGCTTCGATGAACGAGCGATCGCGCCAACCGTATCCCGGCGAGGCTTGCCCCAGATCCGCGTGCACCGGCACGAGGCTACCCGCGCCGAACACGAGTCCCCGCTGTGGGGACACGGGTCGATCGAACCAAAAGTGCCCGTTGATCACCGGGCTCGACTTCAGCAAGCCGACGCCGCGAGTCAGCGGATCGCGTTGCATCTCTGCGGGAAGCAATCGGGCTGCGTCGTGCACCGGCGTCGCCAAGATGACCACACCGGCGCGCAAGACGCGACCGTCATCCAAACGGACTCCCGCCGCTCCCTCGGCCTCGAAGAGCAGTTCCGCGACGCGTGCCGAGGTTTCGACGCGCTGGCCGCGTCCGCGCACGTACTCGACGAGGGGCTCCACGAAGCGCTCGGAAGGCGGACCGTCTAAGAAACCAGGGCGGCTCGCATCCTTCGTCGAGGCGAAATACGCCATCACGCGCAGCATCGCTTGCGCCGAGATGGATTCCGCGGGAGTAAAGTTGAGCGCCAGCGCCATCGGCGCGAAGAAGGCTCGCAACATGTGCTCCGTCATGCCGCGTCTGCGATGCCACGTGGCGTAGTCGAGGTCGTCCTGACGCAACGCATAGGCGTGATCGCGCAGCAAGACGGGGTACGTCCCCTTCGCAAACAAGAGCTTTTCTCTCGCATCGAAGAGCCGCTTTGCCCCAAGCACGGCGCCGATGCCGTTGAACGGCGAGGGCAGATCGAGGAACTTGAAGCTCTCGAAGACCGCTCCTTCGCCGCTTCGTTCGTCCAGATCGGCGGGCAGCGCGAACGTGAGCGCGTGCGGTTGCCACAACACGTGGTGGGCGATGCCCACCTCGTTCAACAACGCGCGCAGTCGATCGTAGCCGCCGAAGAACGAGTGCAGGCCGCTCTCGAGCCAATCGCCATCCGCGTCGCGCCACGACGACAGCTTGCCGCCCGCGATCGGGCGCTTTTCCAGCACGACGGCGCGGCGTCCGGCATCGGCAAGATACTTCGCGGCGGCTAAGCCGGCCGGACCCGCGCCGACGACGATCGCGTCGATTTCCGGGCGGTCGCGCGTCTCGTGCGCCGGCGTCGTGGTGACCTCGAGCATGGAACCTTCTTCGATGCGGTAGCGCGCGCGAGCCCGCTACCGAGACGTGGGGAGGCGAAGACCCGGCGAGGCTACCACAGCAACGTACGCGCGCTACGACGGGACCTCGGTGACGATCGTCACTTGCCGCAAATCGAGGCGGCGCGCGTTCGCGAGAAAGGCGCCGCAACGCGGCGTCGAAGCAAGTCGAACGTGTTAGCGAATCTCCTCGAGGGCGACCGAACGTTCGACATCGTGCTCGGCACGCTGACGGGAGCCGTTTGCCTTGCGATCGCGATCCCGATCCTGCTCTGGAGCTTACCCTCGTATCGGCGCCGGTTATTTTCGCGCAGCGTGGACCCGCATGGTATTTTGCAGATCGCATACGGCGTCTTCTGTATGGCAATGGCGTGGGCCGACGCACTGTGCCGCTACATTCCGCACGGTCCGCTCGCCTGGGTGCACCCGGCCTTTTTCGTGACGACGCTGCTGATCGCGGCCGTCATCGGGCGGCGCGTCCTCGCGCTCGCGAACCTTCCTTTCGGCAGCCGCGCCGCCACCACGGCGAAGCGGCGCGGTTCGCGTCTCGCGCCGGTCGCCGTATTAGCATGCCTGGCGGCCATTCCACTCGTCGCGCTGTGGCACGCCTTTGGGCCGGGCCACGCCGACGTGCTGGGCGCCGGCTGCTGCTGGACGAACTCGACGCTAGCGCGATAGTTCGCGCGCCGCGCTTTCGGCCTCGTCGACGATGCGGTTGCGCGCGAACCCCGGCTCGACGGGGATCGCCGCTCCAAAGCGCAAGACGACGCGCGGGCGCCGCCGGCCGGCACCTTCGTAACGAAATCCGGCAGGCACCAGCGAGAGCGGCGTTCCCGCGCGCACGGCGCGCTCGGCGATGGTCGCGAAGCCCGCGCGAAACGGAAGCCAAGCGGTTTCGTCTTTGCGCCGCAAGACGGGGTCGATGGCCGGATAGCCCTCGGGGAAGATCGCCAAAACCTGTCCCGTCCCGAGTAAACGTTGCGCCTGCGCGAACGCACGAACGAGGTAGAGCCGCCGCTCCGCGGGGCGGTACGCGCTCGCCCGGTTTTCGCTAAAAGCGTCCCGCCGCAAAACGACGGGCCAGCCGGCCGCGCGGCATAACGCCTCCATCGCGACGCGCCCGGGCCGTCCCCGCACCCAATCCAGCGCGACCAAGACGTGCACGGGGCGCGGGATCGCCGCAACCAGCGCCGCCCCATCGTAAAGGTGGTGGAAGTGGCGGGCTACGATCAGGCACGCGCCGCGGCGCGGTACTCTGTCGCGGCCTTCGACCCGGAGATCGATGCGCGCGGCAACGATCGAACGCCCCAGCGTTCGCATGCCGAACGTCACGAAGGGTGACACTTCGGTCAGATCGGCGCGCGACGCGCGTACGCGAAGAGGGTGGGAAAGACGGCCACGATGACGAGCGCGAAGGCCGTTTGCCAGAGCCCCGCCGACAGCGCGAGAACCATCGCCCACACGACGTTGACGATATAAATGAAGAGCGGGATGGCCAGGCGTCCTTGGAGCAAGCCGATATCCGAGCCCCACAGCCAGCGCGAAAGTCCGATAAAGGCGAAACCGGTGCCGTACCAGCCTACGAGATTGCGCAGCGGCATTCCGAAGTACGAGCCGTGCTCGTGCCAAACCCAGAACTGAATGCGCGGGAGTGCGGCCATCGCCGGGTCGAGCACCAGATCCCAGGCGACGAGAAACCACGTGCCGAGCGCAATCGTGAACAGCGTCGAGCGGCGGTCCTCCCGCGGCAGCACGAGCGCGTGTGCCAGCGCGTACGAGACGAACCCCATGTAAAACCACGAGAGCGGAATGCCGACGGGCACCCGGCCGGCCATCTTCCAGCCCAGCAGCGAGAGGTATTCGTAGCCGCCGAAAGGCCAGCCCGTCTTCGTGCCGGTCAGTTCGGCCGCGGCCGAGACGACGCACGACACGACGAAGAAGATCAGCGTGCGACGCCAGCCGATGGCCCAAGCGCCCCAGGCGAGCGCGGCGGCCGCGCCCGTGAGCATGCCGAGCGATCCCGCGTTCCCGGTGGCCCAGGCGTAAAACGAGACGCTCGCCGCGCTGTTGAGCACTTCGGGATGCGGCATCACGATCAGAATTCCCGCCAAGCCCAGTCCCAGTGCGGCGACGTGGACGAACGCGAGTACGACGGCTAGGCGCCGCATCTGCCCTCCTCGAGCACGAGTCGGCGCCCCCGCCAGAAGTGCCGCTTCCGCAACGCGCTTGCGGTCACGAGCGCCGCGACCGGAACGTCGCACAGCGGAGAGCACCAGTACGTCCAGCGTGGCCGCTCGTAGGCACGTCGCATCCCGATCAAGGTTGCAATCCGGATCGCAATCAAAATGCGCTCGAGAAGCACGAGGGCGCGCGGAGCGTACGCCGGGAAAAGCGCTGCGAAGAGCAGTACGATCGGCGGAAGCGCCTGGACGAACCACACCTCCGCAAGGCCGGGCCAGGCGGAAACGTACCGGTCGGAAACCGGCAACGATCGCGGCCAGCCCACGATCGTTTCGCGCCAGCTCGCATACATCTGCACGTCGACGAGGCCTTGGGCTTCGTAGAAACCCACCGGCGTCCCCGCGCTCGCGAGCGCGCGCGCCATGGTCACGTCCTCGCAGCGCGAGCTCTTGCCGGCTTCGATCGGCACGCCGTCCGCGAGGAGCGCGCGTTCGACGAAAAAGCACTGGCCGTTCGCTTGCACCGCATTCACCTCGCACGTCGCGCTGCCGGGGATCCCAAAACGGTAGACCAGCGTCGCGAGCATCGACGGATGAAGCAGCCCTTCGAGCGAGTCCGAGAGATGCTGTCGCGCTGCCGCGCTGAAGGCGCGAACGCCGGTTCGCTCGGCATGTGCGACGAGAGACCGAACGAGCCGGCCGCGTGCTCGGACGTCGGCGTCGATGAAGAGTATCCACTTTGAATCGGGCGAGGACGCGTCCAGTCCGGTGCGCAGGTTCCAAGCCTTCCCGTTCCAAGCCGGCGGCGTCTCCGAGGCCTCGACCAGACGAACGCGCCGGTCGAGCTTCGAAAATTCAGTTGCAATCGCACGGGTGCGATCCCGCGACCCGCCGTCAACGATCAGGATCTCACGCACCTCGGCGCCTTGCGCCACGAGCCCCTCGAGGCAGCCGGACAAACGCCGTTCCTCATCCAGGACGGGCACCACGACGGATACGATGCAGTCTGACGCGCCGGCCTCGACCTCCTCGATCTTGATGCCGCGCGCGCTTCGAATGAGACGCACGATCACGCGCGCCGCGAAGATCCCTTGCAACGCGCCCAGCAAACCGACGACGAAGCGCAGCTTACGCCGCCCGGCTCGTCGGCTCGTCGGCTCTCCGCTGCGCCACGCGCGGTTCTCGAATTGCCCGAACGAGCCCGAGCGCCACGCCCCCGCCGGGTCCTCGCGGCGGCGTATCCGAGAGCCAGTACGTGCGCAGACACGCGTACGCGCCGAGCAACGCTGCGACGCCCCATCCCGCGAAGAGCGAGAAGACCGGCGAGTACGGCGTGCCGTGCAGGTGCTGCCAGATCGGCAGGCCGATCGAAAACACGATCGCGGAAAGGCCGCCGGCGGCGGCCAGAACCGCGATGCGCAAGAACGCACGATCGCGCTGCCTCGGTCGCAACTATTCTTCCGGCGGCTTCGGCTGTGCCGGGAAGACGCGCTGGAGCTGTCGCTCGTAGGTGTGCATGTCGAAGCGGATCAGCTCTTCCTCGACAACGGAACGAACGCGGCGGTCGAACCGCGCGAGCATGGCGTGCCAGGCGGTCATGATCGGCACCATCACGACGTGCACCCCGACGAAGGCCCCGAAATACCACGCGATCGCGGACCAGATCGGGCCGCCGAAAGCCATGCGCAGCGCGACCGACAAGCTGGCTACGGTCGCGAGCGTATGCACGGCCGCACGGGACTCCATGCTGCCGGGGTAAAGCACGATCCGAAGACCCGGTGCCTCGGCTCGTCTCAAGCGGACCCGCGCAACGGCGCCATGCTTCCCAACGCTCCACTCATAACTGCGAAGGATGCACCTTCTCCGGGGTTCCCCGACTTTCCGGCCCGCGCGAGCTTCACGCCGAGCCGCACGAGCTAGGCTGGGTTCGAATCCGTCGCCGCGGCCGCCGGCACGAGGCGCAGCTCGAAGAGTTCGTCGATCAAACGCGCCCGCACTTCGAGTTCCGCGTCGTCGCGAACCGCGTCGTCGCGAATCTTCATGATGACCGAGTGCAAGAGCCTCGAGACGATCGTCAGCGACATTCCGGCGACGATCGTCCGTTCGCGCTCGCTGAGCGCCGGGCAGCGAGCGAAAAGCCGTTCGATCTCGGCGGCTCGGATCGACTCGGCTTTCTGCGAGAGCGACGAGATCAACGGGATCGCCGTACGCGAGCGATACCAAAGATCGAAGGCGGCGAGATGCTCTCGCACGATCTCTTCGACGAGCGGGATTGCGGCGCGGCGATGTTCGAGGGTCGCATCGACGGAATGTCCCATGCGGTCGATGTCGACCAGGCCGACGCCGGGAAGGCGCGCGACCTCCGGGTCGATATCGCGCGGCACGGCAACGTCGATCAAGAAAAGCGGCCTGTCCGGCCGCGCACGGGTCGCTTCGGCAACGGTCCGCGGCGTCAGCACGAAATCGGAGGCCCCCGTCGAGGCGATGACCACGTCGGCCAGCTCGAGCGCGTCGGTCAGCGCTTCAAACTCGAGGGCCCTCCCGATTCCAAGACTTTCGACCAGCTCTCGCGCGCGCGCGTACGTCCGATTGACCACGATCAACTCGGCGGCGCCCTCGAGCTTGAGCCGTTTCGCCGCCGTCTGGCCCATCTTCCCGGCACCGATGACGAGGACGTTCTTGCCGCGCAGCTCGCCTACGTAGTTTTTGGCCATCGCGATGGCCGCCGTCGCGATGCTGACGGATTCGTTGCCGATTCCGGTGCGCGAGCGAGCCGCCTTGCCGGCGTTGAGCGCTTCGTGGAAAACGCGGTGCAGCGTTTTCCCGAGCGAGCGCGCGCGGTGAGCCTGCCGGTACGCGTCCTTGACTTGACCGAGCACCTCGGCGTCGCCGATCAGCATCGAATCGAGGCCGGTCGCGACGCGGAAAAGATGCTCGATCGCCGCGGCTTCGCGCAAGACGTAGAGGTACGGCCCGATATCGTACGCGATGTCGCCGTGGCGGAAATTGACCAGGAACTCTTTGAGCTGAAGGACGCCGTCCTCGTTGCTCTTTAACTCGGCATAGATCTCGAGGCGATTGCAGGTCGAGATGATCGCCGCCTCACGCACCGCCTCGTAGTCGCGCAGGGCGACGAGCGCCTCGCAGATGCGCGCGGGCGGAAAGGCATGACGCTCGCGCACGTCCGCCGGAGCGGTGTGATGCGAAAGCCCGAGACAAACGACCGACACTAGGCTTTCTCCGCGAGTTGCCGCCGGTATGTCGCGATTTCCACGTCGGCGTCGAGGTCGTTGAGTTTGTCTTTGAGCGCCTGCTCGAGCGCGGGATCTTCCCACATGCCGCGGCGCCTCGTGTCGAGCAGGATCTCTCCGAGTTCGCGCGTCTTGTGGGAGTTCGCATCGGCGATGCGCTGCCAATCGAGCAGCGTTACCTCGACGGTGCGCTTCCAGAGGTCGGGTGAGATCGTATTGCCGAGCGCGGCCTCCGTCGAGCGCATCGCCTTGAAGATATCGCCGAACTCCATCACGCCCGAGTAGCCGTGCTCGAGCATCCGGTCGCGCCACGCCTTCGAATGGAAGCGCGTCAACACGCCGTTGACGACCACGGTCCGGAAATCGCGAACGCGGACTTCGCTGCGGGTCAGGTCGGTCACCACGATCATCGTGTCGTCGTGACCGATCGAACGCTTCGCCGCGCCGAAGGCCGAGGTAAAGGAAGCGAACATGTCCTCCTTCACCGGTCCGCCGGCACCCATGGCGACGAGCGGCTGCTGGATCACTTCCACGCGCTCGACCAGATAGCGCTGCACGTCGGGCGCCGGCTCGAGCACGATCTGATTGTACGTCGGCAGCATGGCAAACGCGTTGTCGCTGATCCAGGCTGCGCCGATGTCGTTGAAATCGGTAAACGTGCCTTTGTCGAGCATCGCTCCGACTTGACCCATGAAGGCGTCGTCGCCCATCCCGAAGCAGCGCGCGAGCGCGAGGCGCGGTTCGATACCGCGCGCGACGAGCTCGTCGACGTGCGCTTTGACGTAGTTCCGTTCGTGTGGTTCGTCGGCTTTAGCCGCCAGCGCGACGGCCTCGGCGATCAAGCGGATCGAGCCCGGGAACGTGTTCTTGAAAACGGCCGAGGTATTCGCCAGGATGTCGATGCGGGGCCGCCCGAGTTGCTCGAGCGGAATCAACTCGGCTCGTTCCGCCCGGCCAAAGAAATCCTTGGCGACGCGAGCCCCAAGCAGATCGAGGGCTTGCGCGACGCCGACGCCCTCGCTCTCGAGCATCTCGCTGCCCCAAAGCACGACGCCGACTGCCTCGGGCAGCTTGCCCCGTTTGGCGGCGGCCGTTTCGAGGAGTTGCTCGACGCTGCGTTTCCCCTTGCGCTGCGCCGCCGCGCGAGGCAACATGCGAACGTCGGTCGAGGCCATGTTGCGGCCGGTCGGCACGACGTTCCAATCGCCCGCGATCTCGCCGCCCGGTGAGGGCTCGAGGTAGCGTCCCTCAAGCGTGTCGATAAGGCCGGACCGTTCGGCCTCGCCGACCCGGCCGAGCTCGTACCAGAGTCGCTGCGCGCCGGCAATGAAAGCGCTCAGCGCCGGCTCCTCGTAGGGGCTGCGCTCGAGCGAGCGGCCTGCGATCGGACGCGAGCGGAAGAGCGCGTCGATGGAGTTGCGCGCGCTCGCGGCGCTTCCCGACCAAAACACTTCGCTCTCGATCAGCGTGCGCGAGGCGTCGCGGAGCTCTTCGATCGTCTCGTGATTGTACGCTCCGCTCGGACCTTTCTCGTGCGTGGCCCGTGCCAATTCGTCGTAATCCAAACCGTAACAGCCGGCGATGAGCCGATGCAGATCGACGTCGGCGCACTCGAGGCAGGCGTGGAACGTGCCGAGCCGGTCCTCGACCGACAGGTTGCGTCCGAAGACGTGCTGGCCGGCCGGGGCGAATTCGCCTTCGAGCGCGACGAGTTCGTCGTGAACCGCTGCCACGACGTCCGGCTCCGGCGCGCCGGGCACGATGCCGGCGCGGAAGCCCGAATGCTCGACGACCTCGAGAATTTCGGCCGCGAGGTCACCGCGCTTCTCGGCGTCGTCGCTTTGCGTGTTGTAGTAGTCGTGAACGAGCCGGTGCAGGTTGCGCAGGTCCGAGCCGCCTTCGACGGCGCGCAGCGGCGGGCAGAGATGCGAGAGAATCGTCGCATACGAGCGGCGCCGGGCAATCGAAGCTTCGACTGGGTCGAGCACGTTGAAAACGTAGACGTGCGGTACCGCGTCGATGAGAAACTCGGGATAGTCTCCGGCCGCGGGACACCACTCCTTTCCGCGCGACCACTCGACCAGTCCGTGCGTTCCGAGGTGAACGAGCGCGTCGGCGTTGAAGCGCCGCGTGGCGTAACGGTACGAAGCGAGCAGCCAAGGCGAGGGCGGCGCCTTCTTGTCGTGGATGACCGAGAGGTCTTCCATTCCGCGCATGTCTTGCAGGAGCACCACGACGTTTCCGTAGCGCAAACCCTTGATCGGAAGCGTCGCCGGCGGCTGACCCCACGACTCGTAGAAGAGCGACTCGTGGGCTTTGGGAAGGTCGTGCACCCAGTCCCGGATCTCCGCCGAACTGACGACGCCGAGATGGCGCTCGCCGGCATACATCTCTTGGAGCTTGCGACTCGTCGTTTCGTCGTTCGCGTCGGCTTCGCCGACGTTGTAGCCCGCCTCGCCGAGCGCTTCGAGCATCGAGCGCAGCGACGCCGCGACGTCGAGAAAATAGGCGACGCCCACGTTGCCGGGGCCGGGTGGGAAGTTATAGACGAAGAGCGCGAGTTTCTTTTGCGCGTTTTCCACGTGGCGCAGGCGCAACCAACCCGTCGTCACGTCGGCGACCAGTTTGACGCGGTCCGGAATCGGTTCCAAGGCGCTCACGATCTCGCCGTGCTCGCGCGAACAGATCGGCGGGAGCGGTTGAATTCCTTCGCACTCAGGGGTGACGACGTTCCCGATGTACTCAAGCATCGCCACGCCGAACTTGGAGCTCGCCAGGTCGGCGCGCGACAGCGCGGCGTTGACCGGGGACGTGTAGACGCGTGGATTGCCGAGGTCGCGAATGAACTCGACCGATGCGCTGGGCGAGCCGGCGAACATCGAGCCCGCCAGATACAGCGGGATATTGTGATAGACGGCCGAGACGAGGGGCTTGCGCGTCTTGGCTTCGAGCAGGTGTCCGCGCGAAACGACGTGGGCGTTGAAGACCGCCGTCATCGAGCAGATCACGCCCACACCGCGCTCTTCCCACGACGCGATCGCGGCGTCGAGAACCGGGTGATTCCAGTCCGGAAGGAAGAGATCGTGGGTGATGAAGCCGATGCGATCCCAGGCCTTCTTCCCATACCTGCCCTCGAACCACGGCTCGTACCACTTCAGGTAGGCTGCCGCATTCGCGAACATCCCGCGATGTGCGGGATGGTAGATGCCTTCGTTCTCGACCTTTTCGGGGAGCGGAGCCTCGCCGGCGTAGCCGCACTCCATGAAGTGCTTCATGAGGTACAAGAACATGTTGCCGGCGTTCTGGACGCTGCGATTGTACCAGTAGCCGGTCAAAACTAACGCCTTGAAGATCGGGCTCTTCGTGAACTTCGTCATCAGCGGCGCCGACTCGACCATCTTCTGCATGCCGAGGAAGCCCTGGCGCGCTTCCCAGAACTCGTCCGTCTTTTCGTGGCGCGCTTGCGCGACGAAGCGCTTGAGCTTCATCGTCAACGCGCGCATCGGACTCGGTTTGGTATGGTCGTAAGAGAATCCGAGCGAGCGAAACATCAGGTGCTGAAGGCGCGGATCCGGAACGTCGTACCAAAGAAACTTCAGCTTGCCCAGTTCTCCCGCCCGGTCCATTTCGCCGAGAAGCTGGACGATGCGCTCGACGGTTTCGATCGACATCGATTGCCAGCCGATGAGAATGTCCGCCTTGCGGATCGCGTCGCGGAAACGCTCGAGAGCGGCCGGACCCGTGAAGTCTGAGGCGCCGAAGTGGTCGAGGGTCCATTCCTGTCCGGTCAGCTCGCGCAGACGCGGGAAAGCGAGCCGGATCGCATTGGCACGCTCGTCGGGTGCCCATGAGGAATAGCCGACGACTCTCATGCTTGGACGCTACGCCCTCCGCCTCAAGCCCACGGTGACGACTGTCACGCGACTCCGGCGCTGCGTTACGCGATGCGCGCGACGATGTCGTTCATGGAAAAATAGCGACCGTGCGCGATCGTCGCAAGCTCGCGCATCAACGCCGAACTCTCGAAGTCGTCGAGGTTTACGAAGGTCGAACCTGCCCTCCCGGCGATGCGGGCGGCGAGCGTCCGGCACTGCTCGGCGGCGGCCTCGGCGAGCCCGCGTCCGTTGCCGTCCGCAGCCAACAGGCGCCGCAATTCGGCCTCACCTCCGAGCGGAACGTTCGCGCGCCCGTCGCTAAAGACGGCGATCTCGACTTCGGCGTTCGGATTGGCACGGCGGAAGCGTTCCGCCATGCGACGGGCTTGGTCGAGGGCGTCGGGCAAGGGCGTGAGCGTGCGCGTCTCGCTCGACTCGAGTCCCGCGATCCACGTCGCGACCAATTCAACGTTCCGTCCGACGTTCTCGTCGACCACGATGCCGGCCGACGGACCCCAACACGAAATCAAGGCGGCGCGTTCGCGTTCGGCATAGATCGGGCGCAAGAGCTCTTGCGTTGCCGCGGCGACCGCCTCCGCGCTCTTCGCAGCCGACTGCGACGCGTCCACGACGAACACCGTTAAGCGCAGCGGCAGCGAGGCGTCGATGCTTTCGAGAACGTCCGGCGCCCCCGCCGTCCGCTTCGCAGCCGCGCGCCGTAACACGCTCGCCGCGACGTCGACCCGGCCGTTCGTATGCGTCCGCGTTTCCAGCGGCTGCCCCTCGCGCAAGCTCTGCGGTCGCGCGCGAACCGGTTCGCGTTCCGAGAATTCCGGCGCGACCGCGAACTGCGGCGCTGCCGCGGCGCTTGCCTCGGCGGGATCGCCTTCGGCGAGCGAGCCGGCTTCGAGCGCCGCGTCGATCGCGGCGTCTTCGGCGAGATACTCGGTTCGGGCCTGAGCGCGCAGGCGGCTTCGCCGCAGGCGGGCTGCCAGTGCGAAGACGCGGCGCACATCGGCGGCGCCGGCGACGGTGCGGCCTTCAAACGCCGCGAGCGCGCAGGCTGCCTCGAGTGCGACGAACTCCGTGCGGTGCGATTCGATACCGAGCCGCGCGACCGTCGCGACGGCGAGTTCCTCGGCCGCCGCATCCGCTACGACCTCCCGCAGCGCCGCAATCGCTTTGTGGACCTTGGCGCGCAAGGCGCGGGTCTTGCCCGCATACGAAGCCGCGAACCCCGCCGGATCGCGCGCGAAGGCGGCGTTCCGGCGGTAGATTTCGACGCGTTCGCCGGGCTCGGCCGGCGCGACGAAAACGCGCAGACCCACCCGATCGGTAATCTGTGGCCGCAGCTCGCCCTCTTCGGGATTCATCGTGCCGACGAGCGTGAAACGGGAGGGGTAGTCGATGGTGTGCTGGCCGCGTTTGACGCGAACCACGCCCTGAGCCGCCGCATCGAGCAAAACGTCGACGATCGCATCGGAAAGCAGGTTGATCTCGTCGACGTACAAGAGCGTGCGGTTGGCGCGCGCGAGCAGCCCCGGCCGGAACGCAACGCTTCCCCGCTCGAGTGCCGCACGCAAGTCGATCGCTCCCACGACGTCGTCGATCTGCGCGTTGGCCGGAAGCTCGACGATTTCGGCGCGCGCTTTGTACGGCCGGCCGTCCGTCGCGCCGGCGGCGCAATCGGCGCATTGCGCGGTGGCCCCGGGTTCGCAGCCGTACGAACAGCGGTTTCTTTCGAGTGCGGGCAAGAGCTCGCCCACGCCGCGGACGAGCGTCGTCTTGCCGATCCCTTTCGGGCCGGAGAGCAAGACGCCGCCGATGCGCGGATTGATCGCGGCCAGCAAAACCGCGAGCTTCGCTTCGTCCTGCGCCACGATCGCGGCAAAGGGATAAGGAACGTAGGCTGCGCGGCCGCTGCCCGGCACGCTCGAACCCTTCAGGCGACGCTTCCGGTGGGCCGAAGCTTCTCCGGCCTTTTACGCAATCGAACGGGCGCCAGGCGAAGACTCTCGATCGTCGGCTGCGCGGCCGGCATCGGGCAAGCCTCGGCCCAGCGCTCACGGGGGGTCGTTGCGACGGCGTCGTGAGGCTGGAGCATGAGCTTGGCGTACTGCGCGACGTTGTCGGCGTAGCGGAGGTAGCGCATCACGAAAGCGGGCACGCGGCGCAGTCCGCTTTGCTTGCGGCCGGAACGGTTGCGGCGGTTGTTGCTCGCCATCTTGCGCAAACACTTCAGGAAGAACTGCGAATCGGTTCTGATCCCAAGCGACCAGACTTCGCGCGCGGCTCGCTCGGTTTCGTCGATCACCTTGCGATCGAACTTTTCCCAATCGATTCCTAGACGCCCGTAGACGCTCGCCTCCGCGTCCCGCAAGTACATCGTCACGTAGACCGCTAGCGTGAAAAACTTGATGGCGAGGCGGTTCCTTGTCCCTTCCATGAATGCAGGTTGGCTGCGCAGCATGAGCGCGAAAAATCGGCTGTGCCGCCGCTCGTCCTTGCACCAATTATCGAAGTATCGGAAGATCGGGTGGAATCCGTATTCGGCGTGACGCTTGAGGTGGTCCGAGATGTTCTGGTAGCGGTAGAAGCCCACGATCTCCGAGAGGTACGTCGTGACGAAGATCCACTTCGGGTGCATGTACTGCAGCCCGGCGACGTTCGGCAGTTTCGCCAAATCGAAGCGCCGGCCCATCTGACGCATCACGAAGTTGAGGAACGACGAGTGCCGCGCTTCGTCGCGCGACATGCACTTGTAGATAGCGGAGAGCGTTCGGTCGTCGAGTTTCTTATGAACGTCGCTATAGAGAAGACAGCCCGAGAACTCTCCGATCGCCGAGCGGTGCAAGAACTCGTAAAACTCGGCCCAAAGCGGCTCGTAATCGAGATCGAGCGCGTCCTCTTCCCAGCGAAAGTGCTGCCGATTGTGGTCTGCTTCGAACTCGGCCCGCAGCGCGTCGAACTCTTCGCGTACCCAATCGATCGAGAGGGCGTTGAGAAGATCGATATCGGTCCGATAGAGCCTCGGCGCCAGTATCTGCGGGGCTTGCGACATTACTTTCGACGGACGGCTTCGAACAGGCACGAGTCGTAGAAAAAACGCTTTACCCGGTGGATGCGGGTCACCTTATAACCGGCGCGGTTGAGCACCAGCTCCACGTCGTCGTACGACAGGAGATAGAGGTTCGTCATGCGATTTTTCTTGTGAAAATAACGCCGCCCGATCTCCATCCAAAATGCGTTGAAGGGCGTGCGCAGCGCGAACGATCCGACGACCTTATGCGAAGCCGCCGCTGCCAGGATCTCGAGCATCTTGCGGACCTCGGCGTAGGGGTAGTGGAACAGCACGTCGAGACAGCAGACGAGGTCGTACGAACGCGGGACGGGCCGCAGCGACGCAAGGTCGCCGACGAAGAACTGGGGATCGGGACCGCGCGTGCGATCCTTCGTGTTGTAGCGCGCGAACGAGACCATCGGCGCCGAGACGTCGAAGCCGTCGACCCTGCAGCCCCGATCGGCCAGTCGTAGCGAGAGCGCTCCGGTCCCGCATCCGGCATCGAGCGCCGTACGGTGCTCGTCACCGGCAATCCACTCCAGCACCTGGTCCATCGCCTGTTCGTGTCCGTCGCGGATGACGCGCCAGATCGGCGGGATGCGCCCGCTACCGTAGATCGCGGTCCAGCGCGAGAAGCCGGAGGTCTGAAAATAGTTCGACACGCGCTCGGTCGTCGGCGAGCGCGTGGCGCTGTCGAACAGAAAAGGGTGTTCGAGTGCGGGAGCCGTTACGGCGGGCTCGGTCTGCTGCACTGCCACACACCTTTCCAAGGATGAGGAGTGCGTAAAGCGTAGCGAGAGACGACCGCGAATCGCGGTGACAGCGGTCACCCGGACGCGGCCGGAGCCGTGTGTACCATAGGTTCATGAAGGCGGAGACGCGCCAACAAAGTTCCGAGCCGTCGCCGAACGCGCTCGGCTGGCGTCTGCCGGTGGCGTTCCTCGTCGGTGCGGAGCGGGCGATCTTCGCGCTCGTCGGCGCGTTGTTCTTCGTCGCCGCCTTTGCACTCGCTCTGCGCTCGACCGCCAATTTAGGAGCGCTGATCTGGGGACCGCGCGACGAGATGATCGCTGCGGGCACGGCCTTTCTCAACCTGATGCTGCTCGTCTTGATGATGGTCGAACTGGCCTACACCGTGATCGTCTCGCTGCAAGGGAAGGTACTCTCGGCGGGTCCGTTCCTGATCGTCGGACTCATCGCGGTCATCCGGCGCATTCTCGTCATCACGATCGGCGACGTCAACCCCGGCGCCGTAACGCCGTCCGCCGGAAAATCTGCGCTTTCGCTCGGTTCCCAGCCGATCGAGCTCGCGATCCTGACGATCGTCGTGCTGGTCTTAGTGGGTTCGATCGTCATCCTGCGCGAGCGGCCGCTGCCGGGCGGTTTGCTCGAAGGCGAACCCTAGAGACGAGCTAGGCGATGGCCTTTGAAGTCTGCGCCGGAGCGAACATCGCACGCACGCTTCCGGCCCGGTCCAGCCGATGCCGTTGCGCGATGCGCTCGGCTTGCCGGAAATGCACCGCGCAGGCGCGCTCCGCAGCGCGGCGCGCGCCAAGTTCGTCCAGCGCCTCGGCCACCCGCTCGATGTCGCTGCGCTCGAGCACTTCGAAACGCGCGTAGCGGGCGGCTATCGCCGAGCGCGCCGCCGAAGGCGGACCCGCGAGCGCCCAAACGATCGGAAACGTCCACTTGCGGCGCGCGATATCCGATGCAATTCCCGCGATGTCGTCGCGAATCTGAAAGGCGCGACCGTAGGCGCGTCCGACTTGAGCGAACGCCCCGGCGCGCACCGGGTCGCTGCCGGCCGAGAGCGCACCGAGTTCGCAGGCCGCTCCGAAGAGCACCGCCGTTTTCCCCTCGATCATCGCCAAATACGCTTCGAGGGTGACGTTGCGGGCGGATTCGAATCCGAGATCGTACCCTTGGCCGGCGCACATCGCCAAGTTCGCGCCTTGCAAGACGCGCGCGGTCGCCATGACCCGTTCGAGCGGCGCCCCGCCGCTGTTACGTAAGAGGGTCAGGTAGGTGACGGCACAGATTGCGTCGCCGGCGTTCACGCCGTTGGGGAGACCGTAGCGGGACCAAACCGTTTGACGGCCGCGCCGCACTTCGTCGCCGTCCTCGATGTCGTCGTGAACCAGCGAGTAGTTATGCAAGAGCTCGATCGACAGTGCGCCGTCGAGCGCCGACTCGTAGGTTCCACCCTCGTCGAACGCAACTTGCAACAGCAAGCGCGGCCGCAAGCGCTTACCGCGCAGGGCCGCGTCCTCGCAGCCGATTCCGAAATGCCAAAGGACGTGTTCCGAAACGGGCGACTCGAAGCGCGCCATGAGCGTCGTCACCGTTTCCGCCAGCGCGCGTTCGTAGCGCAGCATGGTGGCCGCGTCCACGCTCGGCTGCGCAGCCGCCGGCGCGTACCTGGCCGCCCGTAAGTCGCGCGCATGCCGCGAAGACGTCGCCGCGTCGAGCGCGTCGGTGAAATCGGTTATACGCAACGCGGGTTGTTCCATCGGTTTGCGCGACCTTTGCGGGTGGGATCTACTATGCCGCAAAGCTCGTGCCGCGCGCGTGACGGCAGTCACCGGAAAAAGCCGGGCGCCTATTGCGCTCCAGGCGTGAAGTTTGCCAGCTGGCTTCGATTCGCGGGCGGTTTGAGCGTACCGCGCACGATCGCACTTTGCAGACGCTCCAAACGCGCGATCGTCGCCGCACCGACGAGCTCGCGCGTGCGGTCGAAGCCGCTCAACTGCACCGCGCCGTCGGCCAGCCCGAGTTCGACGTGGCCGCTCACCGGCTTGTGCGCGATCGTCTCGAGGCAAACGCGCTCGGCGGCGCGATCCACTCGTTTGACGACGCTGGCCAGCACGCGGCCCGGGGCGAGTGCGGCTTGATCGGCATCGGCCCCGATGGCGTAGCCTCCACCCGGCTCCCTCGTCGCCGCGATGGCTCCCAGGCCGGCCTTACCGGCGACGACGTAGACGACGTCGACGCCGCTCGCGAAAAGCTCGCGCGCGATGCTTTTCGCGCGGTCCGCATCCGCGAACGAGCCGACGTACCGGGTGCGGACGCGGACCCGGGCATCGATCTCGCGCGCGCCCGCGACGAAACCCGCCTCCGCCGCGTCCAGCGGCGCGAGCGGCGCTCCGCCCAGGAACGCAATCCGCTTGGTTCGCGAAAATTGCGCCGCAAGGGCGCCCGCCAAGAACGAACCGTCCTGCTCGTTGAACGTGATCGACTCGACGTTCGGCGCGTTTACCGTGCCGCCGACGAGCGCGAAGTGCGTCTCCTCAAAACGGCGCGCGACGGATGCCAGGTCCGGCGTCAGGGAGTTGCCGACGGCGATCACGGCGTCGAAGTCCTGGGTGGCGAGCAGGGTGAGCTGCGCTTCGTAGTCGTTCCGGGATTTGGGAACCGCCGTCGCGACCTCGACCCCGGTCTGCTTCGCGCAGTCCGCTAAACCGGCCGCCGCCGTCTGATTGAACGAGTGGTCGTCGAGCCCCGCCGCATCGGTCAGCAGCGCAATGCGCGTCTTGGGCAAGGCGCTGGCCTTGTTCGCGCAGCCCGTGACCGGACAAGCGAAGGCGAGCAACAGGATGCCGGCGAGAACCGAACGGGCAAACATGGTTGGAGCATGTACGCCCCGGGAGGTTGATCGCCTGCGACCGAGCGGACGCAAGTCACAGAGGGTTACCGGTGCGCCTGCTATGGTGCTCGCAGCACGGTCTGCATTTTGGAAGCCTTCGCACGAGAGAGGGAAAGCATGGGCGTCTTCGCCGCTGTGAGCCTACCCCTGGCGCCGGTGCCGCGCGCGGGAGCCTACGATATCGCGCGCGACATCGTTGCGAGCTATCCCGGAACGCGCAACGTCGCGCTTGACGATGCGACCGGCGTAGTGACCTTCGAGCTACATTTTCCCGGCAACTTGAGCGGCCTGGTCGAACGCCTGAGCAACCGCTACATCGCGGTCGGCGAACGCGCGGGGATCTCGGTGCCGGTCACGAGCCTGGCGCCCGAGCGCGTTCTCTCGGAGGCCGCCGCCGCGCAGCGCGTGGTCGATGGGCCTGACGTTTGGGACGCTCAGTTTCCGCGCGGCAGCTACGTGCTGTCCGCGCGTCTGTCCCCGGGGCGGATCGAAGCCTCCATCGAACCGCGTACGGAAGCGATGCATCAGATCTACGACAGCCTGCTGAGCCTCGGCCTCGTGGGCCAAGAACCCGGAACGCCGCTCAACGGAGCATCGTAAGCTGCAGGCCTCGGCACTCGACGTCTCACCGCTTTCCCTCACCGACCTAGCCGACGTCGAGTCGAGCTACCGTATTTGCCGTGAGATCGCGAAGGAACATTCGAAGACGTTCTACTTCGCCGCGCATTTTCTGACCGCGGAAAAACGGCGTGCCATCTGGGCGGTGTACGCCTTCTGCCGTATCGCCGACGACATCGTCGACTCGTCCGCGCCGGCCGCCGAGCGGCTGGCGGCGCTCGACGATTGGCAGGCCCGCCTCTACGCCGCGTACGACGGGCGGCCCGATCACAGCGTCATGGTCGGATTCGCCGACGCAGTGCGGCTGTTCGACATTCCGCTTCAACCGGCCGTCGCGCTCTTGCGCGGCGCCCGCAGCGACGTGACGGTGCGCCGCTACGAAACGTACGAGGAACTGCTCGACTACTGCTACCTGGTCGCTTCGACCGTGGGACTGCTGACCTGCCCCATCCTCGGCCACGAACCGAGCGCCCCCGAATACGGGGTCGCGCTCGGACGGGCGATGCAGCTGACGAACATCTTGCGCGACGTCGGTGAAGACGCGCGGGCCGGCCGCATCTACTTGCCGGCCGAGGATCTGCGCCGCTTCTCGTACCCGGAGAGCAGCCTCTTGGCCGGCACGATCGACGATAACTTCGTCGCTCTCATGAAATTCCAGATCGCTCGCGTCCGCCGCCTTTACGAAGAAGCCGCGCCGGGCATCGACCTCCTGGCACCGAGCAGTCGCTTTACGGTCCGTCTCGCGTTCTTGCTCTATCGCCGCATCTTGAACGAGATCGAGCGCAACGGATACGATGTTTTCACCCGGCGCGCCTTCGTCCCCATGCGCGCGAAACTCGCAACGGCGATGACCGCCGGCTTGCTGCATTAACCCGTGTCCAAAGCGCTCGCTGTGATGTTACGCAAGAGCACCCCGGTCTACCGGGACCTCTGGATCGAGCAATCGCGTACCGGCTTCGCGACCGAACCCAAGGCCGAAGTCGTCTCGCAGCACCTCGGATACTGGGAGGCCATCGTCAAGGCCGTCGACGCGGACGAGTTTTCGGAGCTCACGAAGCTGGCTCGCGAAGCGGGGCGTTACCAGTCGATGCAGGGACTCGATCTCGCCGCCGCAGTGACCCGCACGGTCGAAGCGACGAACATGATCGAGATCGCTCTGCTCGAAGCCAACCGCGACGGAGACTCACCGCTCGACATCATCAGCGAGATCGCCGACCTGCGCTCGATGATCGTGATGGCCGTGGTCTCGGGTTACAACGCCGCGCTCAGCCCCGCGACCGAACGGCCTGCGAAATCGAGCGAGCAGCTGCGCGCCACCCTCATGCGTTCGCCCGAAAAATACTCGGTCGTGACGCTCAAGGCGGGCAACGAGATCGGCCCGCTCTACGACCAAGAGATGCGCTTCTACGCGATCGAGAGCGGCAAGCTCCGGATTTACAATCTGCTCCCGAACGGCCGGACGATTACGCTTTCGATCTTGAGCGAGGGCGACGTTTTTTTCCAGTGGCGCTCGCAAAGCGGCAGCCTCTCTTGCATCTGCGCGGAGTCGATGCAGCCTTCCCGCGTCATCGTCGTCTCGGACAAGGACTTGATCGAATTGCTCGGCTCGCAGCCCACCGCCGCGGTCGACGTGATCGCAAACTTCGCGCGGCGGCTGACCGAGAGCCAAGTCATCATCGAAGAGCTGATGAACAACAGCGTCAATCTGCGCTTGTACCGGACGCTGCTGGAGCTGGCGCGCGAATTCGGTCGCGGGACGAGCGGGAACGGCGTGCTGATCGACGTTCCGCTGACGCACCAGCGTTTGGCGGACATGATCGGGAGCAACCGCGTGACGGTGACCCGCAAGCTGATCGAACTGCAGAAACGCGGCGTCGTTGCGGCGCGCGGCAGCGGCTCGATCGAGATCCTGGACCTAGACGCTTTGAATCGGTTGACGCTCCAAGCGAACGACTGACGGTTCGAGGCGCTTGGGCCGTCGCATGACCGGCTCGCTGCCTTCGCTCAAGCGCGCAAAATGCCCGAGATTTCTGGCCACGACCAGCAGCGCGACCACGAAGCCGTAGATCGCGCCGTCGACTCCGTAGAAACACCAGAGCCACACGAAGCTCGTTCCGGTCGCAAGGAACGTGCCGACGGATGCGTAGTTGCTCGAAACCGCGCCGACCAGCCAGATAACCGCAAAGGCCACGGCGGCCGGCCAGCTTAACGCGCAGAGCGCGCCGAGCTGCACGGCGGCGCCGCTGCCTCCGCGAAAGCGCAGCCAGGGACAGTAGCAATGACCCAGTACGACGGCCAGCGCGGCGCCCAGCCCGATTAACCTTCCGCCGCCGTGCGCCGCGATGACGACCGGAATGAAACCTTGGAAGACGCTAAGCACCGGCACCAAGCCGCGTGCCAGACTGCCGAGCCGCTCGTCGAGCCCCGCGAAGAGCCACGCCGCCAGTGGGCCGAGCGGAATCGAGCCGAACAGAAACGCGAAGATCAGCGCTCCGCCGAGCCGTACGAAAAAGTTCCCGTAGAACGGACCGTGCAGCAGCGCTTCGTCGACCGGCATCGTGCTCTTTTCTGGCGGTGTTGTGCCGCTCGCTACAACGCCGGCGCGGCAATTCCTATAGTATCCTAGTTGCCACGAATGTGGTTGCGGAATCTAAAGAGGAAACAGCCTATGAACGTACTTCGACGCGCCTTCCTCACGATCGTCACCGTGCTCGCCGGCACGCTCCCCGCCGCCGCTCAGGGCGCGCCCGCGGCCGGCCCGAGCTTGATCGGCGTCTGGGTCTGGATCCTGGTCATCGGCGTCATCATCTTCGTCGGCGGCACGAGCATCGGCTTCAGCTCCGGCAAGAGGTAGGTCTGCCGGTGTTCTGGCTGGTCATGGCGATCTTTTTTGCCGCGCTGCTCGTCGCGCCGGTCTTGGCCTTTCTTACGGGCCGGCGCAAGCCCGGCTAGCCCGAACCGCTGCAGGCCGGCTGCGATGCTGACGGCCGTCCACGTGATCTTCGGAACGTTCGCCTTGGCCGCAGCCCCGGCGGCGCTTCTCGCGCGCAAGGGCGGCACGTGGCACCGGCGTTTTGGTTGGGCTTTCGGGATCACGATGGCGGTCGTGCTCTTTAGCGCGGGCTTCATGTGGCAAGCGAAAGGGCACGTCTTCCTCGTTCCGCTCGGCATCATCAGCGGCTATCTCGTCATCAACGGCTATCGTGTGACGGCGCGCCGGCGGCGGCGTCCTGCGAGTCGCCTGCACGACGCGGCCGACATCGCCGCGGCGGCGGCCGTCATTGCGGCCGGCTTCGGCGCGGGCTACTTGGCCATCTGGCCCTCGAGCGCGCTCCTGCGCAGCATCGCACCAGCGCTCCTTGGAATCGGAGCGATCGGAATTTCGTTCGGCCTGAACGACGTGCTCGGTTTCTGCGGCCCGCGGATGCGGGCCGGTTGGCTGCTCGCCCACTTCGCTGCCTTGATCGCGGCGTACATCTCGGCGGTGACCGCATTCCTCGTCATCAACGCCCACCACGCCCCGATGCTGCTCCGCTGGGTGCTCCCGAGCGCCCTAGGGGGAAGCGCGATCGTCGCCTACACGCTGCGCTGCGTGCGATTCGCGCGGCCGGTAGCCTCCGCTACACCATGGGTGAGCCGGATTCGCGTACGGTTAGCCCAGTTAACCCTGTTCGGCTGGAAAATAGGTTCGGGAAGGACGCTGTAGCACAAAATGACTCAAACTGCGGCTTATCAGGTCGACAACGACCGAGTTCCTGAAGATTTCCGGGATCTCTTCGATAACTCGGATTGGATTATCCACAAGTTCGTCGTCGCGGGATCCTGGTCGTTCTTTATCGTCGCCGTCGGAGCCCACATCGCCGTGTGGCTGTGGCGGCCCTGGGGGATGCCATGATCGCGCGCCGTCCGTACAACTTCCGCGCGGTCGTCACCGCCTACATACTCGCCGGCATGGTGGTGGCGTTCCTCATCCACTTCATCGTCTTGAGCTCGCCTCGCTATAACTGGATCTTTCCGGTGACGGCGGGCACCACCAGCAACGTGATGGTCAACCCGGCGCCAGGAGAAAAGTAAAGGGGGGAGCTGCCGTGGCAATGCTCGAGTTTGAGAGCGCGTATCGAAAGCCCGGCAACACCCTTTTCGAATGGATCTTCGGTGAAGATCCATTCGACTTCTGGTTCGGCCGCTTCTACGTAGGCTTTTTCGGAATCGTCGCCGTCGCGGCGATCGCGCTTGGGGTCTCGGTTCTGTTTGTTGCCGTCGGGCAGTACGGCGACTGGGATCTCCTGCGCGCCAACGTTCCCCCGCCGGTACGCGCGTACGGCCTGCATTGGGCGCCGTTCTTGCACGGCGGCGCGTGGCAGGCCGTCGTAATCCTAGCGACGGTCGCGTTTATCGCTTGGGGGCTGCGCGAAGTCGACATCTGCCGGAAGTTGGAGATCGGCTTTCACGTGCCGGCGATGTTCAGTCTCGCCATCTCGGCCTGGGTGATTCTGCAAATCGTCCGGCCGCTGCTCATGGGCTGCTGGTGCGAGGGTTTCGACCTGAGCTTTAGCGGCCACCTGACGTGGGTTTCGAACACGGGCTTCCGCTACATGAATTTCTACCTGAATCCGTTTCACGCATACGCCGTGCTCGGATTCTTCCTGACGGCAATGGTGCTGGCCATGCACGGCAGCGCAATCCTCGGGACGTACAACACCGACAAGGATCCAAACGTGGAAATGCGTCGCGAAGACTCGTTTTGGCGCGACTACATCGGCTACTCGATCGGCGAGTTTGGAATTCACCGCCTCGGCTTTTATCTCGCCGTCTTCGCGCTCATCATGTCGGACCTGTGTATCTTGACGAGCGGCACGCTGGTCAAGGACTGGGTCGACTTCTGGCATCCGTTCTGATGTCGACGATACTTCCGCTCCCCGTACCGGTAGAACCGGTCGAAGAGTTCGAACCGAGCGCTCTCGACGCCGCCGATCCCCTCGGCGTTCGCCTAGGCGAAGCGGGTCGCTGGTCGTTTCTTCACGATTTCAAAATCGATACGCAGATCGGGACGATCTGGCTCGGCACGTGGGGCGTTTTGTCCGTCTCGCTCTTCGTAGCCGGTCTCGGCGTGCTCTTTCTCGCCGGGATGGATCAGGTCAACGGCAGCCTCTTCTTACTCGTCAAGTACTTCGCAAACATCCGGGTCAACCCACCGGACGGCCTGGGCATGGCGCCCTCGCTGCGCGACGGCGGCTACTGGCAAATCAACACGTTGCTCTGGGCCGGTTCCGTTATGGCCTGGGCGGGCCGTTGCTACGAACGCCTCGTGCGGCACAGCTGGCGGCCGTACTTGCTCTTTGCGTATCTCTCCGCGATTCTGCTGACCGCGACGATTTGGGTCTTTCACCCGCTCGTCGTCGGCTCGTGGGCCGACGCACCTGCGCTCGGGCTCAACTCGGACCTCAGCTGGGCGCAGAACTTCAGCGTGTTGTGGGGCAATCTGTACTACAACCCGTGGCATCAGCTCGCGATCTTCTTCTTGTTCGGGAGCATGATGCTGTGGGGCATGCACGGCGCGACGATTTTGGCGACCGGCGCCGAGGGCAGCCATCACGAGGACGCCGAGATCAAGAACATGTCGTCGGGCTCCGAAAAAGCCGCCCTCTTTTGGCGCTGGACGATGGGTTTCAATGCCTTCCCGAAGTCGATTCACGACTGGCTTTGGTGGTTTGCCGTCGGCACCGTGCTCGCGTCCGCGATCGGGATCTTGTGCACGGGCGTCGTCACCGACGACTGGTACGTTTGGGCCGTCGATCACGGCACCGTGGCGCAGTACGGACCGATCACGCGCTCGGCCATCAATCAACACCCGCGGCCCATGCCCGCCGCAGTCCTCGGTGCCGGGTATGCTCCGGCGCCCGGGAGGTAGGCTACGATGAAGCGACAGGTTCTGACGGTCGTCGGAATCGCCGGCCTGGCAATCAGCCTTCTTTTGAAGCCCCCGCTCGAGCCGACTAGCGCCGCGCAAATTCAGACCGGGGACAACAATGCCGGCGGCTTGATCGGCGCAGGCAATCCGGGCGCGCCGCACGCTCCCACCTACGGTCCCGTCAACCAGAACGCGCCGCTCGACTTCGCGACGCAGCCCGCGAGCGTGCCGCACGCCTACGTCGGCGGCCGGCTCTACAACGTTCAGGCGCTCAAGGGCCTGAGCTACGCGCAAGTGCTCGGCCAGATGGCCGACTTCTCAACGGCGCTCGGCGTCGGGTGCCAGTACTGCCACAACCTCAAGAACTACGCCTACGACACGCCCACCAAGAAGATCGCGCGCACGATGGTCGTGATGGTCGCCAAAGTCGATGCGGACTGGGTCGGACCGATCCATAAGGACTTCCCGAACTACGCCGTGCGCGGCGCCGTCGGCTGCGTCACCTGCCACCGCGGCAGTCCGTTGCATCCGGTTCAATACAACATCGTGCCGGTCGGTTATCTCGATTGGCCGGCCAAGACGACGCGGCAGGCGGGCTTCGTCGTCAACTCGATGTATTCGGTGTCGCGGTCCTTAGGTGTGAACTGCCTGTTCTGTCACAACTCCGCCGACTTCGTCACCCTCCAATACTATCCGACGAATCAAATCGCTCACCGCATGTGGCGGATGGTCGACACCATCAACCACAAGTACCTGCCGCCGAACATCGAGGCGGTTACCTGCTACACGTGTCACCACGGAGCGAAGTGGCCGAGCCAGTTAGTCGCCAAAGGAACCGACGAGTCGCCGGTTCAAGCAACAGCGACGCACCCCGAAGTGCATGACAATCCGGGAGCGCACCTGGCGTCAGGAGCTCGTTAATGGATTTCTTTTGGAGTCTCCCCAAGACGAGCCGCGCAGGCTTGGACGATTCCTTCAGCGATTTGTTCACGACGGCACAGACCCGCCGCTACGAAGCCGGGGTCATCCTCAGCGACCCGAGTTCGTCGCCCGATCGCGCGTTCTCGTGCAACGCGGGGACGTTGAAGGTCACCAAACTTCTCTCGAACGGCCGGGAGATCTTGATCACCATTTTGGAGTCCGGAGCCATCTGGAGCGATCGATCGCTTCTCAAGGGCTACTGGCGCGAAGTCTTCATCGAAACGATGTCGCCTTCGGAGGTCATCTCGATCGAGCGCGAGGCCTTCGAGAAGCTGCTCTACGCGCACCCCGAGCGCTTGACGCAGTTCATGTCGAAAATCTCCGAACAGATGAGCGACGCGTTGACGCTCCTCGAGGATTTCCGCGGCCGCGACGTCGCTTCGCGCCTAGCGTCGGTCCTGGTCCGTTTCTCGAAGCAGCACGGCGTACGGAAAGAAGATTCCGTCGTCATCGACCTGCCTTTCACGCATCAAGATTTGGCGAATATGATCGGAACGGCGCGCGAGACCGTCAGCCGGAATATGGCTCGCTTCCGGGCCGAAGGGTACGTCCGGGACACCTCCGCCGCGACGCTCGAAATTCTCAATCTCAAGTCGCTCGAGGCGCTGGTCTAGGACCTCTCGGCCCTGACGGGACGGGCTTTGGCGGGCCGCCGCGGCAGGTGACCCCTATCACCGCCCGAGCCGGCTCCGCATCCTACGATTTTGGCGGAGGATCGGAGCGCTTTGCATTCAGCCAGGTCCATCGGGGAACGCCGGGAGGCCAGTATGTGGACGCGGATTCATCCCGCATTCGCTATCGGTCAACTCGGTGCGTTCGCGATCAGCGCTGTCTTTTTGGTTCTCTTTTTCTTCCACCTGACGTCCTTCGCGACGCTCTATCTCAGCGTTCTCGTCAAGATCGCTTTTATGATCGGAGCGGTCATCACGGGCTCGCTGTGGGAGCACGACATGTTCGGGAAGTGGTGGTTCGCTCACGAGTTCTTCGTTGAGGACGTGATGACGCTGAACGTCTTCGTCTTGCACCTCGCGTTCGTCGCGACGGTCTATCTGTGGCCTTCGCACATGCCCGCGATTCTGGCCGTGTTACTCGTGGCCTACGGTGCGTACGCGCTGAACGTGGTGCAATACATCGTCGCGCATCACGTGATGAAGCGCCTCACCGATAACGATATCCCCAAGGCCGCATGAAAGCGCGCGCCGTCGTCTTCGCAGAGGCCGGGCAGATCGAGTTGCGCGACGTCGATCTGCGCGATCCCGCCTCCGACGAAGTCGTCGTCGACACGCGATTTTCGTCGATCTCGAGCGGGACCGAACGGCTGCTTTTCCAAGGCAAGCTTCCGCTGCTGCCGCACTTTCGCTATCCGTTGATCCCGGGATATGAAGCCGCGGGCTTGGTCGTCAGCGTCGGCGACGACGTTCGCGACGTTGCCGTCGGCGACGAAGTCTTCGTCGGCGGCAGCACGGCCTACAAGGACGTCGTAGCAGCCTTTGGCGGCCAGTCGTCGCGGCTCGTCAAGCGCGCGGCACAAGTCGTGCCGCTCAAGGGGATTTTACTCGCGCGAGCGCCTTTGCTCGCGCTGGCGGCGACCGCGCTGCACGGCGTGCGGCGTCTGGGCGACGTCTCCGGAAAGCGGGTCGCCGTCCTCGGCCTGGGCGCGGTCGGGCAGCTCGCGGCCGCGTTCCTCGTCGCGGCGGGCGCGGAAGTCGTTGCGGTCGATCGCTCCGCGGATCGGCTCGCCGCCGCGGCGGCAAGCGAGAAGCTCGACGTTTCGAACGCTCCGCTCGACGAATTGCTCGCCACGCCGGTCGCCGACGCGATCGAGGCGACCGGATCCTCGAGCGAGATTGCAACGTGCGCGCGAGCGCTCGAGCCCGGCGGAAAGATCGTCTTGCTCTCCTACTACGATCGGCTGACCACGCCGTTCTCCGACCTGTTCCTCAAGGAAGCGACGCTTCTGCCGAGCCGCGAATGGACGCCCGCCGATCTGCTCGCGGCCCGGGATATCGTCGCAAGCGGCGCGGTCGATTTGCGACCGCTCGCGGCCTACGTCGTTCCGATCGACCGCTACGAATCGGCTTATCGTACCGCGTTCGACGACCCGTCGATTCTTAAGGTGGTGTTGCAGTGGGCGTAAGTAAGAACCTTACCGTCGCGATCTACGGAAAAGGCGGCGCGGGCAAATCGTTCTTGACGAGCATGATCGCAAAGGAGCTGACGAAGCGCGACAAGCGCGTGCTTCAAATGGGCTGCGATCCCAAACACGACAGCGTCGTCACGCACTTCGGGGGCGCGCTGATTCCGACGGTCCTCGGGACCTGGGCGAAGTTCGACGCCGAAGGCCGCGCCGAGGAACTCGCTCCGGAAGACGTGATGTTCAAAGGCGGCGGGGTCTACTGCATGGAGCTCGGCGGACCGGAATCCGCCCGCGGTTGCGGCGGGCGCGGCATCACCTTCGGATTCCAAATGCTCGAAAAATGGGGCCTCTCGGAGTGGAACTTCGACTACATGCTGCTCGACTTTCTCGGCGACGTCGTCTGCGGCGGGTTCGGAACGCCGATCGCGCGCTCGATGGCCGACAAACTGATCATCGTTTGCAGCAACGAGAGCCAATCGATGTACGCGGCCAACAACATCGCCTCGGCGGTGCGCTATTTTGCGAACAACGGCGGCCGCACCAAGTGCCTCGGGCTCTTCGTCAACAAGGACGACGGAAGCGGGAAGGCCGACCGCATGGCCGAGTGGCTCGGCATTCCCGTCCTCGCCAATCTGCCGCTCATTCCGCAAGATGAGGTGATGCCGGCAGGCGTACCGCACCCGGCGATCTTGAAAGCCGTCGACGCAGCGATCGGCGCGATCGACACGCACGACGCCGTCGTGCCGAACCAAGTCGACTTCGTCGAGTTCATGATGTCGCTCTCGGGCGACGTCCGTAAGATGGAAGGTACCGCGGTCACGGCCGACGAGCTCTGGACGCTCGAGGAGCGCGATCCGCTGGCGAGCTTGCCCAACGGCGGGGCACCCGACCACCGCTACGTGCAGAGCGAAGACGACGCGCACGCGCTGCTCGTACCGTCGATCGTCTCGGTCGGCGGCGGAGCCGTCCCGGCCGGTGCCTGGGAAGCGGCGGGGGCGTGAGCAAGCAACCCTCTTCGATGTGTCCGGCCTTCGGTGCCGTGCGCAACCTTTTGCGCATGGAAGACGCGATGCCGATCGTAATCTCGTCGGGCGACGGCTGCTTGTACGGACACACGTTCGTCGCGCACTTTTACGTCGCGAACCGGCCGATCTATTCGCCCGGCGTTTCCTCGGAGATCTGGGCGAAGGGCAGCGCCTTCGACGAGTTGCGCTCCATGGTTTACGAGATGGCCGAGAAGCACCAACCCGCCCTCATCCCGATTTGCTCGCTGTGCGTATCGGACACCGTCGGTCTGCCCTTCGACCTCTTGCCTAAGCAGATCGGAAACACCGAGATCGTTTACGTTCCACTGCCCGCCTATAGCGTGCACACACATGCCCGCGCGAAAGACATCGTCGTCGATTCGCTGGTTTGGCGCCTCCCGCCGCAGCGCAAGGAGCGCGCGGGAGTCAATCTGCTCGGTGAAATTTTCCCGTCCGACCCGATCCGGATCGATGAAGTCTTGCGCAAAGCCGGCACGCACGTGAACACCGCGGTGCCGGGTCCTCGCTGGGCCGACTACGTCGCGATGACCGACGGAGCGCTCAATGCGCCCCTGCACCCGTTTTACAGCGAAAGCGTGAAACGCATGAAGATGAAGCAGGGTCTTCCCTTCGTCGAGGGTGCGCCCGTGGGGAGCGAGGGTACGTATCGCTGGATTAGCGCGGTCGGCGAAGCGCTCGCGCTCGATCCGGCGACGGTGGAATCGGTCGCTCGCGAGGAGCAGCAGCGCGTCAAGCTCGCCATGGCCGACTATCCGCTCGGCGGTCTGACCTTCATGGTGGCCGGCTACGAAGGCCATGAGTTTTTGCTCGTGCGCCTCCTTCTCGAAGCCGGCGCCGAGGTGCCGTACCTCTCCACGGCAGTCAACGCGAACCCGCTCGCGCGCGAAGAGGAAAAGTGGCTCGCCGCTCGCGGTTGCACCGTCCTCTACGGCGCGAACTTCGAGGACGAGATCCGAGCCCTGACCGACCGGCCCTACGACTGCGTCATCGGCACGACTCCGCTCTGCGCCCACGCCAAAGAGCTCGGCATTCCGTCGATCTACTACACCAACGCGATCGCTACGCGCTCGCTCATGCTGGCCGCCGGCGCGGCGGAGGTCCTCGCTCTCGTGACGCAGACCGTTCGCGCGAAAAGCCGCTACGACCGGATCGCGCGATTCTTCTCGGCCGACGAGACCAAGCCCGAGCGCACGTACACTTCCTGGGCGCCGAAAATCGATCTCACGTCGGCGCTCATCGCCGGCGGCTCGCTCTGATGCCCGACGTCCGCGAGAACATCGCGCACAGCGAACTTCCTAGTGCGATTACGAACACGCCCATTCGCAAGCGGGTGACGGATCTCGATCACGCGGGCGGCGACACGGGAGCGATGCAAGTCTTCGCTTCGCTGCGCGACGCAAACGTCGTGCTCGACGGTCCGGTCGGCTGTCACGTGATGCCGGCCGTCGCCGTCATCAACTACACCGACGCCGTTCCGTACCTCCAAAACGTCACGTGCTCCGAGCTGTCCGAAACGGAAGTCACCCTGTCGGGAACGCTCGGCGCGCTCAAGGCGAAAGTCGCCGCGGCGGAAGCCCAGGGCCGGCAGGTCTTCATCGTTTCCACTCCCGTCTCCGAGCTCATCGGCGCCACCTGGACGACCGAACACGCGCACGTGCCCGGCTCGGCACTTTTTTTCGACTCGCATTCGCTCGACGACGACGAGTGGAAATCGCGCGACCGGGCGCTCCTCTTCCTTTGGCAAAACCGCGAACATTTCGTCGCACCGGCCGCCGCCCCGCCACGAGCCGCGGGACGTCCGCGGGTCAATATCATCGGTCCGACCTACGGAAATTTCAACTCCTACAGCGACCTAGCCGAGATCAAGCGCCTCGTCGCGGGTATCGGAGCCGAAGTCAACCTCGTCTATCCGTTCGAGGCGAGTTCGTACGATACGCCGCGACTCGCCGACGCGGGCGCGACGATCGTCATGTACGCCGAGTACGGCGTCTCGCTGGCGCGCGAACTCGGCGGCCCGGCGTTCTTCGCGCCGATCGGCCTCGAGCCGACGACGACGTTCTTGCGCGACCTCGGCGCCGCCTTGGGCCTGAGTGCCGAGGCCGAGGCCTTCATCGGCTTAGAGAAAGCGACGACGCTGCGCGCCTGGTACGACATCTGGCGTTCGACCCACAGCGACTTCTTCGCAAGCGCGTCGGTCGCGATCGTCGCCCCGCCTACGTATAAGGAAGGCTTGTCCTACTACCTGGGAGAGGAACTGGGACTCCCGATCGCATTCTCGGCCTACCGCACGGGTCCGGAAAGTTCGCCGAACGAGCTGGTGCGGGCGACGTTGCGCGATCTGAGCCCCTCCCCGATGCTCGTGTTCGGCTCGATCAACGAGCGCATGATCCTAGCTCAGGAAAAACTTCCCTCGCGCTTTCTGCAATGTTCGTTTCCGGGTGCCGTCGTGCGGCGCGCAACCGGAACGCCGTTCGTCGGCTACGCCGGGGCGGTCTGGCTGCTGCAGTGCGTCTGCGAAACGCTTTTCGACGTCCTTTTTGCAAACTTGCCGACCTCGGCGGTTCCGCCCGAACGGGCCAAGGCGCCGACCAAGGACCTCATGCTCGATGGATCTGCCGCCTTTGCCTCGAGCGGGAAAGGCCAAAACAGCGTCGTGGCTTGGAGCGACGATGCGAAGGCATTGGCCGAGCGGACGCTCAAGCGCGTGCCGTTCTTCGTGCGCGTTTCGGTCAACAAGAAACTGCGCTCCGAGGCGGAGAAAGTCGCTCGGCAGCGCGGAACCGGCGTGGACGTCGCGATCGTCGAAGAAGTCACGGCGGCTTACGCTCCCAACCGCTAAGGTCGCGCGCTTCGCCTAAGCCGGCTCCTCGACCGCCAGGCCCGCTGCGATGGCGCGCCGCGTCGCAACGATGGCTTCCTTCGCGGTGATCTGCGGGGGCGCGGTCGAGAGCGGCCGTTTGGGCGCGAGCCACCAGTTCAGAACCGCGGCGACGGCGCCTTCGTACGCCATGTCGAAGTGGTGTGCCGGTTTGACCTTCGCCATATCCTTAAAGAGGTAGCTGTCGAAGGTCAGCTCCGCCACGCTGCGCACTCGGCACATGTCGGTAAACCACTCGCGCCGCGCGTTCGTCGTATAGGAGAGCTTCTCGAGGAATTCGAGAAAATCGAACATCGAGCCGTAACGCTTCTGCCAACGCTTCTCGTACGTCTCAAGTTTTTCGTTGTAACCGGAGAGCGCGGCAAGCGATTGCGCGGCCAGCCGCCCGGCAGCCATCGAGAAGTAGATCCCCTCGCCCGAGGTGTGCGCGACCATGCCGCCCGCGTCACCGACGAGCAGGACGCGTCCGAAGACGAGCTTCTTGTTGCGCGCCATCGGAAGGGGATGGCCTTCGAGCAAGATGCGTTTCGCGCCGCGGAGCTTGTCGCCGGCGCGCGCTTTCACGCCCTCGAGGAATGCGTACGAGCGATTGGCGTGCTCGGGACGGCAGCCCGTGCCGACCGCAACGTGGTCGCCTTTGGGAAAGACCCACCCGTAGAAATCCGGCGAGATGTCGTCGCCGAGATAGAGTTCGGCCCGGTCCCGGTAGTACTCCATTCCCTCGTCGGGGAGTTCCAGGCGTTCCTGAATGGCCGACGCGTGCCGCACCACGGGACGGCCGACCGATTTCGCTACGCTCGATCCGGCCCCGTCGGCGCCGATGAGCGCGTCGCAGTTGAGATACTCCTCGCGTCCGTCACGATAACGGATCTTGGCCCGAATCGAACCGTCGCTTTGCGCCGCCTGAGAGACGAACGCCGCCTCGCGCAAGTCCGCACCCGCACTCTGCGCCTTTTCGCGCAGCGTTCGATCTAAGATCTCGCGCGTCAGCATGACGATGTAGTCGTCCTCGCGCTCGACGGTGCCGCGCACGTTCATCTCGACGCTCCGTCCGCTCGGCGCGATGACCGCGGCATGCTTGACCCTGCGCTCGACGATCGCGCGCGGAATCCCGAATTCGCTCAGCGCCTTGGGCGGAAGGGCGCCCCCACACGGTTTTTTCCTTTTGACGTCGCGCTCCAAGAGCACGACGTCCGCCCCGGTCGCGGCGAGATCTCCCGCCGCGATGCTGCCTCCGCAGTTCGCCCCGACGACGACGACCTTCATTCTAGAAACCTCCGGAACGTACGGCCAGGGCCGCCGCGAGCATCGACCAGCAGAACGGGGGGATTCCACTCGCGCAGTACCACGGCGCGAACTTCGCGGGGTCCCGCGCCAGCTTGAACTGCATCGGGAGTTGCGCGATCAGCAGGATGTTCATGACGGCGGCCGCGATCCAATTCCCGTGCGAAAGCACGTAGGCCATGGCCAGCGCCTGGAACAGATTGATGAACGTCAGCGCCTGGAACAGCGCGCGTTTCTCACCAAGCATCACCGGGAGCGAGCGTAAGCCGAGTTCCCGGTCGCCCTTGATGCTCTTGAAGTCGTTCAAGGTCATCAAGCCGTGCGCGCCCAGCGAATAGAGCGCGGCCAATACGAGACCGCCGTGCGTGATGCGGCCGAACGCCGCCGTCCCGGCCAGCCACGCGAAACCCTCGTACGAGAAGGCGCAAGCGGCGTTCGCGATCCAGCCGTTCCGTGCTTTGAACCGAAACGGCGGCGCGCTGTAGAGCAGGGCCAGCACGATTCCGCCGATGGCGAGATATCCGACGGTCCGTCCGAGCGCAAAGGCGATACCGATCGCCAGCGCCGCAAGCACCAGCGCGATCGCCGCGATCGTGCGGCCGCCCAGCAAGTCGGCCGCGGTCGGCCGCAGCGGCTCGTTGATGCGGTCGACGTCGCGGTCGAAGTGATCGTTCACGACTTGCGAAAAAGCACAGAGGAGCGGGCCGGCCATGAACATCGCGGCTAGAACGCGCCCGATCGTAGCAAAGTCCCAGTGGCTGTTGGGGGAGGCCACGACGCCGACCGTGATGGCCCACATCGGCGCGAACCAGGTGCCGGGTTTCGCAAAGCTACGCAGCGACGCGTTGATGCGCGCCGCTCCGCGTTCCTTGTCGGTGAAGGGCAGCAGCATCGCGGCAAAGTCGCGAGCGGTCGAGACGGTGACCTGGGCCGTATCGCTGAGGATCTCGCGACCTTTAGCCACCGACGTGTTCCCTGGCCGCCAGCATGGTCGCTTCGTCGATGATTTTGAGATTGCGTTCGCGCGCGTAGCCCTCGACGTTCGAGCGGGCTTTCTTGCGGACGAAAAATGGAACCCGCTGCAACAGCTTGCGCGCCGCGTCGTCCCACACCGGATCGCCCGCGACCGGAACGGGTGACGGCTCCTCGCTCCCTTCGGGCGCAGCTTCCGCGAAGCGGCCCTGGCCGCGCGGCCCGAACATCTCGATGAGATGGTGTTCGAGTCCCAGCACCTGCGTCTGATTGACGAGATCGCCCAGATGATTGGCGCCGTCGTATCCTAAGAAGGGCGCGTAGCCGAGCGGAAAATTCAGCACGTGTGCGGGCGACGAGATGACCGCGCACGGCACGCCGAAACGGCTGGCCGAGTGCCGCTCCATTTGGGTTCCGAAGACGATATCCGGACGCCGCGCGTCGATCTCGGCGGCGACTTCCCGGTAGTCCTCGGTCGCCAGGATGCGGTCCGTGAAGGGAGCGACGCGCGCGCGTAACCACTCGGCCGAACCGGTCACGTAGGTTCCGGCGAAGTCGATCCGCATGTCGAGCTCGTCGTGCAGCACGCGCGCCACGCCGGCCGCGGCCGAGGGGGAGCCGAAGATCCCGACCCGCTTCCCCGAAAGCGCGTGCGCGTCGACCGTTCGCGCGTACCAGGAGAGCTTGGCGTCGCGTGCCGCATAAGCGATCCGGGCGCGCGGAATCTCGAGAATTTGGGCTACTTCGTTCAGGACGAGCGTCGTGCCCAATTCGCCGTAGGGTGGCTGCCCGAGGAAGGGCGTCTGGAAACGTTCGTGCAGCAACTCGAGCGTGGGCAGCGCCAGTTCGAGCGCCGTCGGGACGTTGAGCCAAGCGCGACCGATCGTGCGCAGGTCGTCGATCGATGCGCCCAAGGGAACGACCGCGTTGACCGCAATGCCGAGGTCCGCGAACATGCGCTGCAGCGATTCGATGTTGCTGTGGTCGTGAAAGCCCAGCAAGGACGGGCCGATGAGGTTGACCGAGGGCTCGCGCGTCTTGCGATGCCCGTCCTCGGCGTAGGTGTCGACGATCTGCCGGACCGTCGTCGCGAACGCGCTGAACTCGGTGTCGCGCACCGGATGCGCGGCGGCTTGAATGATGTCGGCGCGCACGGAACCGCGCGGGATCATCGCGATCTCCCCGTCGAGCGGTTCTTGCAGCACCGCAGCCGTCGCGCTGCGCGTGACGACGATGGCGCGCGGTTCGCAACGGCGATCGACTTCCGCGATCGCGCGCCCGATGTCGGCGGGTGCGCCGGCCAGGTTGGCCTCGGTGAGCGCGGCAATCGTGAGCGGCGGCGAGACGCCGAGCCGCTCGAACATCGCCAGCATGATCGTGCCGTAGCCGTCGCCTTTGGGCGCGCGCAGAATCGTGTGGATGCCGGCGAACGACGAGGCGGCTTTGCTGACGCCGACGTGCGCCGGCGCCTGATACGACCAGACCGCGAGTTTCAGACGGCGCTCCGTTCGCGGCGGTCGAGACGGAAAAAGCCGAGATCGATCGGATGCTCTTCCGATCCGGCAGCACCGCGCGCGGCGGCCAAGTCAACGTGCCGGCGCAACGCGGAGGAAAACATCCGGAAAAGCGTCGCGGCGCCCGCAAATCCGCGGATCGGCTGGAACGTCAACTCGGTCGACCACTTGACGTTGAAGCCCATACCTTCGAGCGAGTTCGCGACGTTGAGGTTCGCGACGACGAGGTCGGGCCGGCATTGCGCCAGCCGGGCGAACACGTCGAACCGGTCAGGTGCGGCGAGAATCTCGACCCCGTCGAGCCTGGCGGATTCGGCGGCGTGAAATTTCCGGTAGATCTTCGGTGTCGAGACGAACGGGACGCGGGCGCCGGCCGCGCGCAACGTGCGAGCCAGCGGAAGTTCCAGCAGCGCGTCGGAGTAGAACGCGATCGAACGTCCGCGGAGCGGCGCGATCTCCGCTTCGCAAGCGCGCCAGACCTCGGCTTCGCGCGCTTCGTACGAAACGCTCAGGCCGAATGCGTTCGCGAGTCCCTCGTAGAACGCGCGCGCCCCGTCGGGACCGTAGGGAAAGAGCAGCGGCGGCACGCGCACGCCGCGCTCGCGCGCGGCGCTGGAACAGGCTTTGTATAAATAGGGGTGGACGGGAGCGAGCACGGTGTTCTTGCCGATGACCGGCAACTCGAGCGCGCTCTCCGCGGGCAAGAAGGCCGGCGCGGGGAGGCCCATCGCTTTGCACTCGATGCGCATCTCCGCCTCTTCGAGCGCGGAGAGACAGCCGAGAATAACCAGGCCGGCTTCGTCGCCCCGCGGAGCGCGCGCGATCATCGATTCGAGGACGTGATCTTCACCCTCGGTGTACGAGGCGTCGAAGCCGTCCAGGCGCGTCGGATAGATCCGTATGCCGCTCGCAGCCTCGAGCGGCGGCGCACAGCCCGCGACGTTCATCTTGAGAATCTCGGGCGTACACGTCGAGGCCAAGAAAATCGCCCGGGGCGCCTGTTCGGCGGCGATCGTCCGGACGAGCGGCAACAACGCTTCGAGCGGGTCCCGCCCGGCGAGGTCGTCTTCGTCCAGCATCGCCGTGGCGAAGCGCGGCCGCGCAAAAATCATGACGCCGAGAGCCGTCTGGAGGAAGCCCTGACACGACCCGGTGCCGACGACGAGAAAGAAGCTGTCGAGCATCTTGTGATGCAGCCAGCCGATCGGCGCGAGGGAGCAGAAATCGTCGCGCTCGAGAACCGATGCGGCGCTATCGAACATCGGCGAGCCGGTGGCTAGACCGCCGCGCCCACCGCGACGTCGCCGGCGTGAACGAAGTCGCCCCCGAGCAAGCCGAAGAGCTCGCGCTCGGGGATCGGCGTCGGTATCGCGCACTCGATCCCGTCGAGAAAACGCTGCGCCAACTCCATCCAGGGAGCGCCGAGCGCGCCGCTCGGATCGATATCGAAGGCCGTTCGGGCAGTCAGCCGGCTGCGGCGCACGGCGTCGCTTTCCGGAATGCAGGTAAGACAGACGGAACCGATGCGCGTGGCAAACGGTTCGACCAGCTCGGCATTCGAGGCGCGGTTCGCGACGATGCCGGCGAGCGCGCCGCCGCCGCTTTTCTGCTTGATGCAAATCGCGGTCGCGATCCGATTCGCGGCGAAGATCGAATCGAAATCGTTGGTTGCGACGATGATGACTTGCTCGCTGTGCTGCAGCGGCGCCGAAAAGCCACCGCAGACGACGTCGCCGAGAACGTCGAAAACCATGACTTCGTAGTCTTGGTACACGCCGAATTTCTCGAGCAGCTTGACGGTTTCGCCGACGACGTAACCGCCGCAACCCGCGCCCGCCGGCGGGCCGCCCGCTTCGACGCAGTCGACGCCGAACTTCCCTGCGAAAATGATTTCGTCGCGCTCGATCTCTTCGGCTTTGAACTTATACGACGAGAGCACTTCAACGACGGTCGGAATGAGATTACCGGTGAGGGTAAACGTCGAATCGTGCTTTGGGTCGCAGCCGACCTGAATGGTCTTCTTTCCGAGCCGGCCGAACGCGGCGGACAGGTTCGAGGAAAACGTGCTCTTGCCGATCCCTCCTTTCCCATAGACCGCAATCCTGAGCATTGAAGACCTCGTCTCGAGCGTTTCCCGAACGCTACGCTTCCGGGCTCGGGGCTGCGGTGATAGGGGTCACCCTGCCCCTCGCCGGCAACGTCGTCCCTCGAACGGCCGGCCGCGCGGTCGCGGGTCGGCGACCCTCACGCTCTGAGCGAGCTCGAGCGGTTCCGGCGCCCGGTGCCGGTCGGCGCGAACGAGAGCGTCGCGATCGCATACTCCACGAAGCTCGACGCGGCGGCGCCGAGCTCGCGCTCGCGGCCGGCGACCAAATGCCAAGGACGTGCGATCGGCGTCGCGCGGGTCGGTACGACGATCAGCGCCGCGTCGTCCAACTCGCGCGCGACCGCCTCGCGCGACAGGAGCGAAATGCCGAGGCCGACGCGTAAGCACTCGCGGATTGCGCCGTTCGAGCCGATCGTCAAGCGCGGCGGCGCGATGTCGAGCGTCGCGAAGAGCTCTTCCGTTGCGACCCGGGTTCCCGAGCCGGGCTCGCGCACGAGCCACGTCGTTTCACCCAGCGCGCTCAGCGTACGCGCGACGTCGGGCGCCGCAACGACGACGAGCTCGTTCGGCCGCGTCGCGAGCGTGCGGAAGTCGCGATCTTCGGGCGGGCGGCCGGCGAGCGCGAGGTCGACCTCCCAATGGTCGAGCCGCTCCCACACGCGCTCGCGATTGGCGACCTCGAGTTCGATGTCGAGCCGCGCATCGGCGGAGCGCACGCCGGCCAGCAGCGTCGCCAGCAGCTGCTCCGCGACCGTCGTGACCGTCGCGAGGCGCAGTCGCCCGCCCTGCAGCGCCGTCGCGCGCGCCGACCGTTCGATTTCGTGGAGCAGCGCTAGGACGCGGCGTCCTTCCCGCTCGACCCCGCGACCGGCCGCGGTGATTCCGATGCCGCGGCCGCGGCGTTCGAGCAGCGCCACCCCGAGTTCGCGCTGAAGGCCGGCCAGCGCCGACGAGACCGCCGGTTGCGAGACGACCAGCGAATTCGCCGCTTCTTGCACCGAGCCGGTTCGCGCAACCTCGATGAACGTGCGCAGCTGGTGGATCGAAAACATAAGCATTACCTTATCGGTAGGCTCAATACTTGTATTTGACGTCAATGATTCCTCGTGCCAGCATGAAGGCCACTTGCAGCTCGCCGGCGCGCAGCCGGAAATGAGGCCCAGGCCTTTGGCTATGCGACCGATCATGATCGCCGTCGGCGGCGACTCGGGGACCGGAAAGACGACGCTGTGCGCGGGAATCGACCGCATCTTCGGCGCCGAGCGCGTCGAGACGCTCTGCCTGGACGATTACCACGCGCTCGATCGCAAACAGCGCAAAGCCGTCGGCATGACCGCACTCGACCCGCGCGCCAACAACTTCGCGGCGATGCAAGAGGACTGCTGGGCGTTGCGCGAGGGGCGCACGATCACCAAGCCCGTTTACGATCACAGCGACGGCACGTTCGGGACACCCGAGCGCATCGAGCCCAAGGAATTCATCATCGTTCAGGGCCTGTTTCCGCTCTACACGCGCGCGATGCGCGAGCTCTTCGACGTGACCGTTTGGCTCGATCCCGAACCCGACCTCAAGATAGCCTGGAAGATTCAACGCGACACCTTTCAGCGCGGGTACAGCGAGGCCGAAGTACGCGACGAGCTCGAGCGGCGCCAGCCCGACATCAAAGCCCACATCACGCCGCAAGCGAGGCACGCAGACTTGCTCGTAACGTTTTACCGCCCGGAGGGCTGGGACGACGCTCCCGACCCCGCAAAACTGAGCGCGCGCGTGCGCAAGAGCGGGCGCTTCAAGCCCCTCGACTACTCGGAGTTTGCAAGCCAAAAGACGTCGATCCGTCAACTGCAAGAAACGCGCGACGGAGGTTATCCGGAAACCGTGATCGAGCTCGACGGCGACATCGACGATCGCACCGCCGAAGCCGTCCAGGACAAGATCTGGTCGCACATGGATACGCACGCACACCTCCGCCCCGAAAGTCTCGGGACCTTTCGCGACGCGCAAGGCACGCTGCACATCAGTCACTCGCTCGCGCTCGCGCAATTGCTCATCGCACGCCGGATCGTGCTCGTCGAAAACGAGTTGCTGGTGGAGGCGGTATCGTGAACGCTCGCTGGGCCTCCGGGGTCTTGCCCTATGCCACGATGGGCTACTGGGATCCCGACTACGTCCCCAAGGATACCGACGTGCTGTGCGCGTTCCGCGTCACGCCGCAATCCGGCGTGGATCCGATCGAAGCCGCTGCCGCAGTCGCCGGCGAATCGTCGACCGCGACCTGGACCGTCGTGTGGACGGACCGCCTTACCGCCCACGAGCACTACCAAGCCAAGGCGTACCGTCTCGATCCCGTACCGGGAAACCCGGAGCAGTTCATCGCGTACATCGCGTACGACCTCGACCTCTTCGAGGAAGGCTCGATCGCCAACCTGACGTCCTCGATCATCGGAAACGTTTTTGGTTTCAAGGCGCTCAAAGCGCTGCGTCTCGAAGACATGCGCATCCCCGTCGCCTACGTCAAGACGTTTGCGGGACCGCCGCACGGCATCGTGATGGAGCGCGAGTACCTGAACAAGTTCGGCCGTCCGCTGCTCGGCGCGACGACCAAACCCAAACTCGGCCTGTCGGCGAAGAACTACGGCCGCGTGGTATACGAGGCGCTCAGCGGCGGTCTCGATTTCACGAAGGACGACGAAAACATCAACTCGCAGCCCTTCATGCGCTGGCGCGACCGGTATCTGTTCTGCATGGAAGCCGTCAATCGCGCCGAGGCGGCGACCGGCGAAGTCAAAGGCCACTACCTCAACGTTACGGCGGCCGACATGGAAGCAATGTACGAGCGAGCCGAATTCGCCAAGGAGTTAGGCAGCGTCATCATCATGCTCGACCTGACGGTCGGGTACACGGCGATGACTTCGATGTCGAAATGGGCGCGCAAAAACGGCGTTCTCCTGCATCTGCACCGGGCTGGTCACGGCACCTTCACGCGTCAGAAGAGCCACGGCGTAAGCTTCCGCGTCATCTCGAAATGGGTGCGGCTGCTCGGCGTCGATCACGTGCACGCCGGCACCGTCGTCGGGAAGCTCGAAGGGGACCCCAACACCACGAAGGGTTTCTACGACACGCTGCGCGAGGATTTCACGCCCGCCAACCCGCTGACGGGACTCTATTTCGACCAGCACTGGGCCTCGCTCGCCCCGGTGATGCCGGTGGCCTCGGGCGGCATCCACGCCGGTCAAATGCACGAGTTGCTGCACTATCTCGGCGAAGACGTCGTGCTGCAGTTCGGCGGCGGCACGATCGGGCATCCGGATGGAATCGCCGCCGGCGCGACGGCCAATCGCGTGGCGCTCGAAGCGATGATCTTGGCGCGCAACGAGGGTCGCGACTATCTGGCCGAGGGGCCCGACATCTTGCGCGACGCCGCGCGGCACTGCGCGCCGCTGGCGCGCGCGCTCGAAATCTGGCGCGACGTCTCGTTCAACTACGAATCCACCGACACGCCGGACGCCGTTCCCACGCCGTCTTACTAAGGACGAACGATGCGACTGACCCAAGGAACCTTTTCGTACCTGCCGGACCTGACCGACGAGCAGATCGCGAGACAAGTACAGTACGCGCTCGACAACGAGTGGTCGATCTCGATCGAGTATACCGACGATCCCCACCCGCGTAATGCCTACTGGGAGATGTGGGCGCTTCCGATGTTCGATCTGCGGGACGCAGCCGGGGTTATGGAAAAGCTGGCGAGCGCGCGAGAGGCCCACGCCGGCGAGTACATCAAGATCAACGCCTACGACGCGCGTTTGGGACGTCAAACGACGGCGCTGAGCTTCATCGTGAACCGGCCACGCCGCGAACCCGGCTTCCGCCTCGAACGGCAAGTGCGCAGCGACCGCCAAATCGGCTACACGCTGCATTCCTACGCCGCCGATCGCCCGCACGGCGAGCGCTACCCTGAGGCGAAGAACGGCCACCTGTGAACGAGCAGGCTCGGGAGCTTGCGAAGGGAGGTTCCGTCGAACTATCCGGGCTCGACCTCGACGCGGCGCTGCGCGATTCGCAAGTCGGCGATGTCCTCGGTAAGCTCGAGCGCGAACTCGTCGGCTTGGCTCCGGTCAAAACGCGCATTCGCGAGATCGCGCACCTCCTGCTCATCGATAAATTGCGGGCCGGCGTGGGGCTCGCCGCCGTGCCGCCCTCGCTGCACATGTCCTTCACCGGCGCGCCGGGCACGGGCAAAACGACCGTTGCGACGCGCATGGCCGAGATTCTCCATCGGCTCGGCTACGTACGGCGCGGGCACGTCGTCACCGCAACGCGCGACGACCTCGTCGGTCAATACATCGGCCACACCGCCCCGAAAACGAAGGAAGTCTTGAAGAAAGCGCTGGGCGGCGTGCTATTCATTGATGAAGCGTACTACCTGTACAAGCCCGAGAACGAGCGCGACTACGGCGGCGAAGCGATCGAGATTCTGTTACAGGCAATGGAGAATCAGCGCGACGACTTCGTCGTCATCTTCGCCGGCTACAAGGATCGCATGGAGACGTTTTTTGCGAGCAATCCCGGACTGCGGTCCCGGGTCGCCAGCCACATCGACTTTCCGAATTACAGCCCGAGCGAGTTGAGTGCGATCGCGCAGTTGATGCTCGCGAAGCTCAACTACGAGTTCACTCCGGCCGCCCAAAAGGCGTTCCAAGAGTATCTCGAGCTGCGCGTTGCGCAGCCGCAGTTCGCCAACGCACGCAGCGTGCGCAACGCGCTCGATCGCGCACGCCTCAGGCACGCCACGCGACTCTTCGAGCACGGCGGCCAAGTGACGCCTCAACAACTCAAAACGATCGAGGAAGCCGATATCCGCAAGAGCCGGGTTTTCTCCGCGAGTTAGAACCGCTCGGCTACGCGACGAGCGGTAAATCCAGGCGCTCGCGCCAAGCAGAGCGGATGGAAATCACGCAGATTCTGCCCAAAGATCTCTTCGCGGACAAGACCGTCTTCGTGACGGGCGGCGGCAGCGGCATCAACCTCGGGATCGCAAAGACGTTCGCCAAGCTTGGAGCGCGCATCGCCATCTGCGGGCGTTCGCAAGAGCGGCTCGACGGCGCGGCCGCCGAACTGCGCGCGCTCGGTGCCGGCGTTTTCACCCAAGCGGCCGACGTACGCGACTACGCTGCACTCGAGGCGGCGATGACGGGTGCGAAAGACGCGCTGGGACCGATCGGCGTGCTCGTCGTGGGCGCGGCTGGAAACTTTCCGGCGGCGGCCGAGGTGCTCAGCCCGAACGGCTTCAAGTCGGTCGTCGACATCGATCTGCTCGGCGGCTTCAACGCCTCCCGCGCCGCGTTTCCGCAGCTCAAGGAAACGCAGGGATCGATCACCTTTATCTCCGCCGGGCAAGCGTTCATCCCGTACGCGTATCAGGCCCACGTCGGCGCGGCCAAAGCCGGCATCGACAACTTGATGCGCAACCTCGCGCTTGAGTGGGGCAAATTCGGCATCCGCGTTAACAGCGTCGCGCCGGGGCCGATTGACGACACCGAGGGAATGCGCCGGCTCGCGCCGAGCGAAGACGTCAAGAAGAAGTTCGCCGGCATCATTCCGCTACGCCGTCTCGGCAGCGTCGACGACATCGGCAACGTCGCCGCCTTTCTCGCGTCGCCGCTGGCGTCGTACGTGAGCGGCACGCTGCTGGTCGCCGACGGCGGCCAAAACTTGCTCGGCTCCGGCGTGTGGGCCGCGCTCGCGATGGGCGGCTGATTGCGCGAAGTCCTGGCGCTGGCTGCCTGCATTACGTTAGTAGGCGCGACTTCGCCGCCGCACGCATCCTATTCGCCGAGTTCCACCCAACGCTGCGTGGCGGCCGCCCAATCCGTCGAAGCGTACGACGCGCTGAGCAAAGATCCCGAAGCTCCCCTTGAAGACGCGATCGCCGCAGCGCTGAGCGCGTCGGAGGCCTTTAGGAAATGCGCCGTTTTCGCCAGCGTGCGCGGGAACGTCGAGGATCTTCACCTTATGCAAGTCAGCGCGGCGCAGTATCGCTACGCAGCCGGACGGCTTTCGTTTGCAGCGGGGGACTATTCGCAGGCGCGCGTGCAACTGAACGCCGCCCGCGACCTCGTCGCCGAAACGATCGCCTGGCAACGGCCTGCCGTGCCGGACCAGCCGGTCCAGAGCGCGCAAGAACGGCAGTCGGACTATCGCGCATCCGCTCTCGCCGTGCGCGATGCCGCGAGCGCACTGCTTGCGAAGATTCCCGTCCCGACCGGCGTCTCGACCGCACCCGCGACGACGCCCGCAACGAGCGAGCCGAAGCGGCCTCCCGCGTAGACTGGGCGACGGGCTACTCGAGCGAGAATCCGGGTGGCAAACGGAGCCATCATCTGCCGGAGGTTGCCATGCGGTTCGAACTCTTGAACACCATCGGAACGCTGCTTACGGTGATCATCATCGGGGCCACTGCCATCGCGGCGATGGTGCAGTTGCGCCACCTGCGCGCCGGCAATCAAATCACCGCGATGCTCAGCATCGGGAACAACTTTGACGCAAGCAGCTACCGGGATGCCATTGCCTTGATAGGCCAAAAACTCGACGAGGCGCTTGCCGATCCCGCGTTTCGCAGCTACGAAATCGCCTGGCCGCGAGGTCTGCGGCCTCCGGAGGTCGAGCCGGAGTTCGTCGAGATTCGACGTGCGGCCATTCTCGTTGGAAACACCTACGAAGAGTTGGGGCTCCTCGTCAAGACCGGCATCGTCGACCAAGGCCTATTTCTCGAGCACTACTGGGGCAATATTTTGGACGAGTGGAAACAGCTCGGAACCTACACCGCGTTCGTGCGTGAAGCCAATGGGCGAGCGGCACTGTGGGAAAACTTCGAATACCTCGCGGCGCTGGCCGAGGATTGGAGAGACTCGCATCCTACGACGTACCCGAAGGGGATTCGGCGGATGGAAGTCCACAATCCGTGGCCGGTTCCTCCGATGCCGGCCTCGGTTTAGCCGCTCAGCGCGCGCGCGGCAAGTTTTTCGGCGTAGGAACGAACGCCGGCAGGCCACGATTGGATGTGAGCGGTGAATCGCGCACCGTCAGCGGCGAAGAGCGCGCGCGATGCTTCTTCGAAACCGGCCAGATCGCCGGCGACCGCACGCATGAAGCGGTACGCATGGTCTTGCGCGAGACGCAGACGATCGCTTTCGCCGCCGCCGCGCCGCGCCTCGTCCACGAGTTTGCGCAGCGCGACCGAGGCGCCGCCGCGCTGCGTGGCGAGCCATTCCCAGTGACGCGGCAGCAGCGTGACTTCGCGCGCCACGACGCCTAACTTCGGACGTCCCGGCGTGCGCGCTTTGGCCGAGCCGTCATGCGGCGTTTCCGCCGCCGGCGATTCCGCGATGTGCTGCAGCACGTCGCCGGCGCTGCCGCGCAGATCGAGCTCGATCCGTTGGCCGGTGTCGTCGTTGAAGATCAAGACCGAGGCTGCGTCGCCGCCGCGACGCTGGAGGTCCTTGAGGGCGGTCACGACCTGACGCGGTGAACCGCTAGCGATCGTCTCAAGCCCGGAAAAGGCCGTCCAGTTGGGCGAGTCCATACAAAGGATTATACCCGGGTAAATCCTTCGGTCAATATCGCCCGGGTAAAATCATCGCTCCAGCGCAAAAAGACCTGTTCCGTGATACGATTGACACCGAACACACGTTCGATTACGATTGCGGCCCATGCCTGCTGCGCGGTATGCCGAGCTGCACTGCCGCTCCAACTTCAGCTTCCTGGAAGGGGCCTCACACCCTGAGGAGTTGATCGAGCGCGGCCGCGAGTTGGGCTTGGCCGGACTAGCGTTGACCGATCGCGACGGGGTCTACGGCTCCGTCCGCTTTTCCAAAGCCGCCAAGCCCGCCGACTTTCCGGCGATCGTCGGCGCCGAGCTGACGCTCGACGTCCCCGAGATGCGACCCAAACGCCGCAGCGCTCCCACGCCCGCCGAGTCGCATGCCTTTCCGCGCCTCGTTCTGCTTGCCGAAGACGAGAGCGGCTACGCCAACCTGGCGCATGCGATCTCGACCGCGCAATTGCGGGGCCGCAAACGCGACGCGCGCTTGCAGCTCGGCGACCTCGACGGCAGGACGCAGCGGACTCATCGCGCTCTCCGCTTCGCGCCACGGTTACGCCGAAGAAGCGCTGCAGCGCGGCGACGCCGCGACCGCGCGCGAACGCATCGCGGCGCTGCGCGATATCTTTCCCGGCCGCTTTTATCTCGAACTGCAACACCACTTGCGCCCCGAAGACGCGCGCCTCGTCTTAGCGCAACTCCGGCTAGCCGAAGATCTCAACGCGCCGTATGTCGCAACCAACGGCGCCGCTTACGCGCGTCCCGAAGACGCGCTGCTCTGCGACGTCCTCACCTGCATCAAATACAAAACCAATCTCCCCAAAGCCGGCACGCTGCTTCTTCCCAACCACGAGTTCTACCTCAAGAGTCCGTCCCAAATGGCGCGCATCTTCGCACCCTATCCCAAAGCTCTCGACAACACCCTCGCCATCGCCGAACGCTGCCGCTTCCGGCTCGACAAACTCGCCGGCCAATTCCCGCTCTTCCCCGTACCACCAACCGAGTCGAGCACGCATTCCTATCTTCGCACGCTCGTCGACCGCGGCGCCAAAAAGCGTTACGGCAATCCGCTTCCAACCAAAGTCGAACGCCAACTCGAATACGAGCTCGGCATCATCGCGCGCCTCGACCTCGCCGGCTACTTCCTCGTCGTCTGGGACATCGCACACAAAGCCGAAGAGCTCGGCGTGCTCGCTCAAGGCCGCGGCTCCGCCGCCAACTCCGCCGTCTGCTACGCGCTCGGCATCACCGCCGTCGACCCGGTCGGCATGAACCTGCTCTTCGAACGTTTCCTCTCCGAAGAACGCAACGAAGTCCCCGACATCGACATCGACTTCGCGCACCAAGACCGCGAGAAAGTCATCCAGTACGTCTACGAGCGTTACGGCCGCGAGCACGCCGCCATGACCGCCGAAACCATCACCTACCGCACGCGCTCCGCCATCCGCGACGTCGGCAAAGCCCTCGGCCTCTCGCTCGCGCAAGTCGACGCGATCTCGAAAGAATACGACGCCCGCGAATCCCTCGCCGGCGCAATGGGCACCGACGAATCGGCCGAATCCAACGCTCTCCCCGCCTCGGTCCTGCGCCGGCGCGATCTCGACACCGGGTCCAACCTCCGCGTTTCGCGAGTCGAAGCTGGTGGGGGGGACGGTTCGGCGGCGGCACGGGGCCCCGTCGGGACCGCTGGCGATTTCCCCATCCATGGGGAAATCGCCGCTGCGCCGCTTGGAGCTCCCGCGCCTCCGGCGCTCCGCTCCAAGTCGGAGCTCCCGCCGAGGCCCCGTGCCGCCGCCGAACCGTCCCAGCCGAGCGGGGACTCGCGTGGACGGGGTGAGGCAACGAACGCGCGGCCGTTGAGCGCGAAGCCGGGCGATTACTATGGGTTCAGCGCGCGAGATTTCGGCGTTGATCCCGAGCCGAACGTGCGCGGGCCGGTCGGCGGCAAGGTCGGTGCGTTGCTGCTCGCGCTGTGCCGGCGGGTGGACGGGTTTCCGCGGCACATGGGGATCCACTCGGGCGGGATGGTGATCACGCGCGATCCGCTCGTGCAAGTCGCGCCGGTCGAGTGGGCGACGATGCGCGACCGGACGATCGTGCAGTGGGATAAGGACGATCTCAGCGATCTGGGGCTGATCAAGATCGATCTCTGGGCTTGGGGATGCTCTCGCTGTTGCGCGATGCGTTTTCCTTATATAGGCGGCGTTACGGGGAGACGAAGCCCGCGCTGTCGCTGGCGAGCATTCCGGCGGACGATAAGGCGACCTACGACATGCTGCACGCTAGCCGACTCGGTCGGCGTCTTCCAGGTCGAGTCGCGCGCGCAGCAGTCGATGCTGCCGCGCATGAAGCCGGTCTGCTTTTACGATATCGTGATGCAGGTGGCGATCATCCGGCCGGGCCCGATTCAGGGCGACATGATTCATCCGTTTTTGCGCCGGCGCAACGGCATGGAGCCGGTGACCTATCCGCATCCGAAGCTGAAGCCGGTGCTGGAACGGACGCTGGGCGTACCGCTGTTTCAAGAACAGGGCATGCGCATGGCGATCGAGGCGGCCGGGTTCTCGCCGGGCGAGGCCGATCAGCTGCGCCGCGCGATGGGGCACAAACGCTCGCGCGAGCGCATGGCCGAGATCTATCCGAGGCTGATCGACGGCATGGTGCAAAACGGCATCGAGCGCGAAGCGGCCGAGCAGCTCTTTCACATGCTGCGAAGGTTTCGCCGACTACGGTTTCCCGGAATCGCACGCCGCCAGCTTCGCGCTGCTCTCGTATGCCTCGGCCTACGTGAAATGCCACGAGCCCGCCGTGTTCTTGCGCGGCGATCCTCAACGTGCAGCCGATGGGCTTTTACTCGACCGAAGTGCTGGTCAACGACGCGCGCCGGCACGACGTCGTGGTGCGGCCGATCGAAGTCAACGCAAGCGAGTACTGGAGTTTTGTCGATCCCGAAGGGCGCGCTGCGGCTCGGCTTTCATGTGGTGCGCGGCCTCGGCGAAGCGCAGCGCTCGCAGCTCGAAGCGGCCCTCGCGCAAGGCGCGTTCGGCGATCTCGCCGATTTCGCGGCGCGCACGGGCTTGAGCAAGGACGCGCTGGAAAACCTCGCAATCGCGGGCGCCTTCGCACCGTGGTTCGGCTCGCGGCGCGAAGCGATGTGGGCGCTGCGCGCGCTCGACGAACGCGATCGCGCGCGGCGAACTGGGCCGCGCGATGGAGATCGAGGACGAGCCCGAAGCGGCCTTCGCACGCTTGACTCCGCTCGAAGAGACCGCCTTCGACCTATGGTCGCACCGGCGTCACGACCGGAACGCAACCGATCGCGCACTTCCGCGCGGAGCTCGACGCGCACGGCGTCGTCTCGGCCGGCCGCCTGAGCGCGATGCCGAATCACCTGATTTGCAAGGTCGGCGGCATGGTCATCACGCGCCAGCGACCCGGAACGGCTAAGGGGTTCGTCTTTCTCACGCTCGAGGACGAAACCGGCTTGGTCAACGTCATCGTGAATCCCGCAGTCTACGAACGCAACCGGCGCGTGATCCGCTCCGCCAGTGCGCTGATCATCGAGGGCACTCTTCAGAAAGAACAAGGTTGCCTCGATATGCTCGCCAAGCGCTTTTGGCCGCTCGAAACGCACGGTACGACCGACGGCATTGCTGCACGCAACTTCCACTAACGTGCGTCCGCAGCAAGGCTGCGAGTAGGCTTTCGCCGCCTGTCCGCCAAGCTTAAGACCGTTCCCGATCGACGAAAGGAAGTGTCCGAATGAAACACCGTCCGCCGCTCTTCGGCATCGCCGCGATCTGCGCGCTCTGCGCCACGACGGCTGCCCTCGCGCAAATCGCTCCGGGCGACACCGGCGCAGGCGTCAAACGCGGCGTTCACTCGATGAACAACTCGGGCGAAGTCGGCTCCGTGACGCTTTTCAACCGCGCTAACGGCAACAAGACGCTCGTCGTGATCGAACTCGCCGGAGAACCGAACGGCCGGCAACAACCGGCAAGCCTCCACCGCGGTAAAGAATGCGACGCGGTGACCCCCGAGCCGGCGTATCCGCTCTCGCCTGCGGTCAACGGTGTGTCCCGCACGCTGGTCGAAGCACCGGAAGCAAAGCTGCTCTCCGGCAATTACGTCGTGGTCGTTCACGCCGCCGACAACAAGATGGAGCAGTACGTTTCCTGCGGGCCGCTCTACCCGTCGTAGCCGGCGGAATGTGCGTCGTCACACAGCGGTTTCGCTCGCAACGGCGCACAAGAACTCATCCCTCCCCAGAGCCGCATAGAGAACGTTCGCAATGCCCGATTTGATCGATCCGACGCGCGCGACCTCGCCGGCATTCAACCGGCGCACGTTCGTCGGTCTCTCGGCCGGTGCGGCCGGTTTCGGCGGCGCGGCCGCGGCGGCGATCGCCGCGCCGGCGCCGGCGTACGGGCAACCGCACCCGCCGATCGTTGCCGAGAACGATCCCGACATCGCGGCGCAGCCTTTGCAGCTCTCGTATCAGTGGCGCGGTTCGACGCGCGTGGTCGAGTCCTACACCGCGCAGCCGAAGAACGCGAAAGCCTCGACGCCCGGCATCGTCGTGGTCCAAGCGATCTGGGGCGTCGACGCGCAGCTGCGCGACGTGGTGCGGCGCCTAGCCAAGGCCGGCTACGTCGCGATCGCGCCGGATCTCTACAGCGGCCTCGGCGCGCCGAGCGGCGACGGCTCGACGGACTACGCCGCCTTTAGTCCGTTCGCCGCGAAGCTGTCCGACGACACGGTCGATCGCGACTTGCAGCAGAGCGCCCTCTGGATCCGCCGGCAAGGCCAAGCCTCGACGAAAGCCGGCATCGTCGGTTTTTGCATGGGCGGCAGCATCGCGCTGCGCCAAAGCGTCGATAGCCCGAACGATTTCAAAGCGGTCTCGGTCTTCTACGGGAAGGTCCGCTATTCGGCCGACGACAGCAACAAGGGCTCGATCGTTCCGATCGACCTCGCCTACGCGAGCAGCCTGGCCGTCCCCGTCGTGGGAAGCTGGGGCGCCCGCGACACCAGCATCTTGCCCGACGACGTGCGCGCGCTCGAGCAGCGCCTCACGGATCTGAACAAGCCGCACGACTTCGCCCTTTACGACGAAGCGGGTCACGCGTTCTTCGACGACACGCGCGCTTCGTACGTCGCGAGCGCGGCCAACGACGCGTGGCTGCGCACGATCTCCTGGTTCCGGCGCTTCCTTTCCTAGCATGTCTTTCACGCTGGTTCACTGCGCGGACGTCCATCTCGACACGACCTTTCCCGAGACCCGTGGCGGTGCGGCGCGGCGAGCGGCGCTGGCCGATGCGTTCGTGCGCATCGTCGACGAAGCGCTGGAGCGCCGGGCCGACGCGCTGACGATCGGCGGCGACCTCTACGAAGCCGAACGCGCGGGGCCGGCGACCGTCCGCTTTCTCTTCGAGCAGTTCGCTCGCTTCGGCAAGCCGATCTTCATCGCACCGGGCAACCACGATCCGCACGCGCCCGGCTCGTTGCTGGCGCGCCCGGATCTGCCCGAGAACGTGCTCGTTTTCAACGAAGCAGCCTGGCGCGCGATTCCGCTGGCCGAAGGTATCACGCTCTACGGATTCGGCCACACGCCGGCCGAACCGGGTCGACCGTTCGCCAGCGCGCGCTTCGAGCGCGGCGGCGTGCAAGTCGCACTCGTCCACGGGAGCGACGAAGCGCGCTGCCCGCCGAATAAGCGCGCGACGGCGCCCTTCTCGCAGCGCGAGGTCACGGCTTCGGGTGCGAGCCTGCTGCTGACCGGGCACTACCACGGCGGCTATTTGGCAACCGAGCGGGGGCGCGCGGTAATCGCCTACCCAGGGTCGCCCGAACCGATCAAGTTCGGCGAGGGCGCGGCGCACGGCGTGGTAGCGTTGCGCGTCGAGGGCGATACCGTCGAAGCGACGCTGGTCCCGATCGCGCGCACGCGACTCTTCGAAATCGACTGCGACTTGAGCGGCGTCGGACACGAGCACGCCGCGCTCGCGCGCGTCGAGAAGGCGCTCGAGCCGCTCGGGCGCCGCGACTACGTTCGCATGCACCTGACGGGTCAGGTCGCCCACGGCACGCGGCTCGACGCGCGCTCCATCCAAGATCGTTTCGAGCCGGACCTCGGTTCGCTCGAATTGAGCGACCGCACGACCTCGTTCGATTACGAATCGATCGCGCGCGAACCGACGGTGCGCGGCCACGTCGTGCGCGATCTGCTCGCGCTCGCACGCGACGACGATTCAGACCTGCCCGGCGAGGCGCTGCGCTACGCGCTCGCGGCGTTCGACGGCGCGGAGATCGCACCGTGAAGCTCGTCGAACTGCGCATCGACGGCTTCGGGCGCTTGACCGACCGCACCGTGCGCTTCGATCCCCGCTTCAACGTGATCTACGGACCCAACGAAGCCGGGAAGTCGACCTTGACGAGCGCGATCTTGGCGTCGCTGTACGGTTCCGTGCGCGGCGAGCGCGATTCGTGGCGCCCCTGGTCCGGCGCGCGCTACGGCGCGGCGCTGAAGTACGTGCTCTCCGACGGCCGCGAGTTCGAAGTACAGCGCGACTTCGAGCGCGACGGCAAAGGCGTGCACGTCTACGATGCGAGCGGCAACGACGTTTCGGGCGAGTGCGCGGTCGGGCGCAGCGTGGTGCCGGGCCTCGCGCACCTCGGCGTTCCCATCGAGGTTTTTCTCAACGCGTCCTTCGTCGCGCAAGGCGAGGTCGCGATCGACGGGTCGCGCGCGGAGCGCATCAGTCACGCCTTGGCGCAAGCCCTCGACGGCGGGCCGCGCGAAGACGCAGCGCTGGGTGCGCTCAAACGCCTCGACGAGGCCCTGGCCGCGCACGTCGGCAGCCGCCGCGCCACGGTCAACGCGCCGCTGCGCCACCTCAACGAAGAGCTGCTGGAAGTCGAGGAGCGTGGCAATGAGGTGCGAGCCCGCTTGCGCGAATTGGACGACCTGCGGGGCCGGCTCGGCGCCGAGACGGCGCGCAGCGCCGAACTCGAAGAGGCGCTGCGCGAACACGAGCGCCGCACGCGCGCGGTGCGGGCCTCGGTGCTCCGCTCCCGGCTCGACGCCTTGCGCGAAATTCGCGACGAACTGGCCGACCTGCAAGCAAAGCGCGCGGATTACGACGACGTCGAAGATTTCTCGAACGAGCGCGTTCCCGAACTCGAGAAGCGCTACCGCGAGTGGCATACGCTCGAAGCGCTGGCCGTCGATCGGGCCGCCGAAGCGGCCAAAGCGCGCGTCACGCCCTCGCTGCTGGCCGAACTCGACGAGCGCCTAAGCCAAGGCGGCAGCCTCGACGACCAGGCTTTCGCCGAACTCGAAGCGGCGGCGAAGAGCGCCACCGAAGCGCGCGACAAGGCGACCTTCGCCGCCAACGAGGTGCAAGCGGCGCGCCGCTCGATCGACGGCGGCAGCGAATTGTTTGGCGCCGCCTTCGCATCGGGAATCTTCGTCGGCGCGGGGGCTTGCCTCTTGGCCTTCTTCGCCGATTGGATGCTCGCGGCGCCGACCGCACTGCTCGCCGTGCTGCTCTTCATCTTCGCCGAAACGCGCTGGCGCAAGCGGCGCGCCGCGCTGCGCCGCATCGGCGAGATGCAGTCGAGCGCCGATCGGGCCGTCGCGGCCGAGCGCGAGGCCGCCGAAAAGGTCGCGAACGTCCTCGAACCGCTCGGCGCCGCCTCGCTCGAGGAGTTGAGCAAACGCCGGCACCGCGCGCGGGAACTGCTCCAGCGCCGCGACGCGGGCCGGCACGCCGCCGAGCGCGCCGCCGAAGCGCGCGCCAAAGCCGAACGCTCCGCAACCGCCTTCGACGATCTGGCACGCAGCATGCTTCCGGCGACCGGCTCGCGCGAGGCCGACCTCGCCGCGGTCAAGTCGCGCGAGTCGCGGCGCAGCGCGCGCGACGGCATCGACCTGCGGCTCTCGATGCTCGACGTGCGCCGCAACGACGTACTGCGCGAGGAAGACGAGTTCGCGCTCGCCGCCGAGCTGGCCGAGCTCATCGCGGGCGGCACGAATCCGGCGCCGCTCGAGCCCGGTGTCTCGCCGCGCGCGTTCGAAGCCGAGCGCGCCGACCTCGAACGGCGCGCTAGCGAAAGCCGCACGGCGATTGCGGCGAACGGCGCCGAGTTGCGCACGGCCGAAGCGCAAATCGGCGATCTCGCCGCGCTCGACGAAGCGGCGCAGCGCCTGCGCGCCGAATGCGCGCGGCTCGAACGCTTCGAAGCTGCGATCGCCTTGGCGCGCGAGAAAATCGACGAGCGCACGCGCGAGGCGCACCAGAAGTTTGCACGGCGCCTAGGAGACTACGCGTCGCGCACGCTGGCAGAGGTGACCGCCGGCCGCTACGGCGACGTCCGGGTCGATCCCACGACGCTCGCCGTGCGCGTGCGCGCGCCGGAAACCGGCGCGATCGTCGACCTCACCGAACTGTCGGCCGGAACGCGCGAGCAAGCCTACCTCGTCGTCCGGCTCGCAATGCTGCGCATGTTCGGCGAAGGGATAGAGGCGGCGCCGCTCTTGCTCGACGACCCCTTCAGCTATTGGGACGAAGCGCGTATCGAGCGCGGCTTCCCGGTCCTCGAGACGGCCGCCAAAGAGGCGCAGGTCGTCGTCTTCACGGCGAGCCGCGACTTCTGCGAAACCGCCGCGCAGCGCGGCGCGCATATCATCCACCTCGAGGACGCCCCCAAAGCGCTGCTGCGCAGCGTGCCGACGCTGCCGATCGTCGCCGAACTCTAGCGCTTCTCGCCCCGCGGAGGAACGTTAATCGCCGTCAGCGGGTTGCCGCGCCTTGGTCTCAGGCACTAGCGGGCCGCGGCCTGAAGCTTCTTCAGTGCGGCGAGGGTGTTCGCGACGTGTTGGGCCGGATCGAGCGAGCTGTACGCATAGACGATCTTGCCGTCGGGGGCGATGACGTACGAGGTCCGATCCGAGTAGGTGTCGGCGCCGCTCTTGATCAGTGCGTCGTATTCTTTGGAAATCGCGTGGTCGCCGTCGGAGGCGACCGCAAACTTGCTGCGGCACTCCGACACCGAGAACTTGTCGAGCGTGGCGATGTCGTCGCCGGAGACGCCGATGACCCTAGCGCCGAGTTTGGCGTAGTCGGCGATGTGGTCCGCAAAATCGTGCGCCTCGATCGTACACCCGCTCGTGAAGGCCGCCGGATAGAAATACAACACGACCGGCCCCTTCGCGAGCGCGGCACGCAAGTCGAAGGTAAAGACTTTTCCGCCGAGCGACGCCGGAGTTTTGAAAAGCGGCGCGGTCGTTCCCGGCGCGAGCGCGGCGAGCGCCGGGACGGCGCTCAACGCGGCGAGCAGCAGCGCTCCGAGCATGCGCCGCATCAGAGGCCCATCAGCCTCGCGATCACGAGCCGCTGCACTTCGTTCGTGCCCTCTCCGATTTCGTTGATCTTCTGATCGCGATACATCCGCGAGACCGGATACTCGTCCATGAAGCCGTAGCCGCCGTGAATCTGGACGGCCTCGTTGACGACCCGCCGGGAGACTTCGCCCGAATAGAGCTTGGCTAAGCTCGCCGTCATCACGTAATCGCGCCCGTTGTCCTTTTCCCAGGCTGCCTTCAGGACCATGAGTTTGGCGTGCTCGATTTCGCACAGCATGTCCGCCAGCTTGAACTGGATGGCTTGGAACTTCGAGATGGCCTGGCCGAACTGTTGGCGCTCCTTGGCATAGCTGAGCGCTTCGTCGTACGCGCCGAGCGCGAGACCCACCGAGAGCGCCGCGACCGAGATCCGCCCGCCGTCGAGAATCGTGAGAAACTGCTTGAGCCCCTTACCCCGCTCGCCCAGCAAATTCGCTTCGGGAACGCGAGCGTCGTTGAAGGACAGCTCCCGCGTATCCGAAGCTTTCCAGCCCATCTTCCGGTACTTCTTGCTGCGGCTGAAGCCGGGTGCGTCCTGGGGCACGATCAGATTCGAGATCTCGGGCCGCCCCCGCGCGTCGGTGCCCGTGATCACGGTGATCGTCGTTCCGCCCGTGATGTCCGTCCCGCTGTTGGTGATGAAGGCCTTCGTGCCGTTTACCACCCAGCTGCCGTCGCGCAGTTCGGCGCGCGTGCGCGTGCCGCCGGCGTCGCTGCCGGCCTGCGGCTCCGTCAGCCCGAAGCCCCACAGCATCTCGCCGCGGGCTAGCGGGACGAGGTAGCGCTGCTTCTGCTCTTCACTGCCGAACAAGAAGAACGGCATGGAGCCCAGCGAGACGTGCGCGGCCAGCGTGATCGCCGTCGAGGCGTCGGCACGGGCGATCTCGAGCACCGCCAGCGCGTAGCTGACGGTGTCGGCCCCGGAGCCCCCGTACTCTTCGGGAAACGGCAAACCCATGAGACCGAGTTCGGCCATCTTTTTGACGAGGTCGTACGGAAACTCGGCCTTGGCGTCGATCTCCTCGGCACGCGCACGCACTTCGTCGCGTGCGAACTCGTGGCAGAGCGCTTGGATCGCTTTCTGCTCGTCGCTGAGATCAAAATCCATGTCAAAGGTATCCGTCCTCTCCGGCGCCGAAAACTCCTGTAATGTCATCGCTCGAGCGGTCTGGACTGCGTAGAGCCGATGGGTTTGTCGCATGATCGCGTTGCGCGACGTAACCCTCGTGTATCCCAACGGGACGCGCGCACTCGATGGGATCGAGCTCGATATCAAAAAGGGCAGTTTCGTCTTTCTGGTCGGCCATTCGGGGACCGGGAAGTCGAGCTTGCTTCGCTTGCTCTATCGCGAACAAGTTCCCACGCGCGGCGAAGTCACCGTCGACGGCGTCCGGGTCGACCGGCTGCGCCGTTCGCGCGTCGCGCACTTACGGCGCAGCGTTGGCGTCGTCTTCCAAGATTTCAAGCTGCTCGCGGACAAGACGGTTTGGGAAAACGTCGCGTTCGCGCTGCAGGTTACCGGGGCGCGCACGCGCGACGTGATGCGTCAAGTTCCGCGCGTCTTAGACCTGGTCGGGCTCTCGCACAAAGCGCGCATGTTCCCGAGCGAATTATCGGGCGGCGAGCAGCAGCGGACCGCAATCGCGCGAGCGCTGGTCAACAACCCGAAGATTTTGCTCTGCGACGAACCGACCGGTAACCTCGATCCCGCCAACACGAACGACGTGATGGAACTTCTTCACCGCATCAACCTCAAGGGCACGACGGTCGTGATCGCGACCCACAACGCGCTTGTCGTCGACCGGATGCGCCGGCGCGTCATCCGGCTCGAAGACGGCCACATCGTTGCCGACGAGGAACGCGGCTACTATCACGCGGCGAGCGGCAGCGCCGGCGCCGACGTGGCTCTCGCTCGGAGTCGCAATGGATTGGGGACGGCTACAGTTCTTCCTGGGTGAGATTCGCCGCAACTTTACGCGGAATCTCATCATGCAGCTGACCGCGATCGGTACCGTGACGGTGACGATCGTGCTGCTCGGCACGTTCCTCTTCACGCGCGAAGCGCTGGGGAAGATCGGCGACGACGTGCTGCACAAGATCGAGATCTCGGTCTTCCTTCGAGACGGCGCGAGCGCCGACGCCGCAAAGGCCCTCGCCGCCAAGATCGGCGCCGACCCGCGGGTGGCTTCGGTCGTCTACGTTTCCAAAGCCGAGGGCTTGCGCGAGATGCGCGAGCGCCTGCAAGGGCAAATCGACACCTCGCTGCTCACCCAGAACCCGTTGCCCGACGCACTGCGCGTCAAGGTGAAGCGCCCGCAAGACGTGCGCGCCGTCGCCGAGACGATCCGCGCGCTGCCGGACGTGGCCAGCGTCGAATACGCACACGACGTCGTCGAACGCTTGCTGAGCATTTCGGAGGTCTTCGGCAGAATCGGGCTGGGAGTCGTCGCGCTCTTGCTCTTTACGGCGGCGATCATCATTTCCAACACGATCCGGCTAACCGTCTTCGCGCGGCGCCGCGAGATCGCAATCATGCGGCTCGTCGGCGCGTCGGGCACGTATATCCGTCTGCCGTTCATCGTCGAGGGACTGATCGACGGCCTCGCGGGCGCCGCACTCGCGGTGGGAATCCTCGAACTCGGGCGCGCGCAACTGATGCCCAAGCTGGCCGCCGCCCTGCCCTTCGTGCCGCTCTCGAGTACGACCGTCGAGCAATTTTGGCTGGCGGCGGTGCTGCTCGGAACGGGCGCGCTCATCGGCGTCGCCGCGTCCTGGCTCTCCGTGGGACGGTACCTCCGCGCGTGAGACGCTTCGTCGCCGCGCTGGCGAGCGCAGCGTTTTTTAGCGCGGCGCTCTTTAGTGCGGCCTCCGGCGCGAGCAAGCACGAGGTCGCGACGATCGGCGACAAGATTCAGTCGCAGCAAGCCGAGATCGAAGCGACGCGCAAACGTCTCGAAGCCAAGCGCCGGCTCTTACAGTTCCAAGAACTGCGCGCCGGCGATCTGCATCGTCAGCTCCAAAACACGAACCACTCGATCGCGCAAGTCGGCGCGACCCTCGACGAGATTTCGAGTCAGGTCGGGCAGAACCGGCGCAACATGGGCTGGAACGAGTTGCAGCTCGAGGCCGCCCGCACGACGCTGGCCCGCCATACCGCAGCCCTCGAGCGCCGCCTGGTCGACGCCTACGAGCACGGCGACCTCGGCTACGTCAACGTCTTGCTTTCGGCCTCGTCGTTCACCGACTTCGTCGAGCGCTGGGACGACATACGCTACCTGGTCGCGCAAAACGAAACGACCGTGCGCGAACGCAAGGCCGCGGAGGCTCGCGTGCTCGCCGCCGAAGCCGCGCTCGAGTCGGAGCGCGCCCAGCTGACGGACTCGCTACAGCGCGAACAGCAGACCCGCTATAAGCTCGCCGCCCTGGCCGACCAGCGCGCGCAACTCGTGCAGCTGGCCGACCAGCAGCGCAGCAGCGTCGCGCACGAGGTGGCGCAACTCGAAGATCTCTCGGCCGCTCAAGAGGCTGCGCTCGAGGCGCTCATCCGCGAACGCCAAGCGGCGGAAGCGGCGCGCCGGGCCGCCCAAAACGACGCGCGCCGCCGGGCCGCCCAACTCGCCGGGGTCGAGCTGCCGCCGCCGGTGAGCGACGGCGCTCCCAGCAGCTTCGGCTGGCCCGTCTCGGGGCCGATCACCTCGCCCTTCGGCATGCGCACCGACCCGCTCGGCCGCGGGTTCCGGATGCACACCGGCATCGACATCGGCGCCCCGATGGGTTCGACGATCACCGCCTCCGCCGGCGGCCGGATCATCTACGCCGGCTGGGAGGGCGGTTACGGCAACACGATCATCATCGACCACGGCGGCGCCACCTCGACCCTCTACGCCCACCTCTCGGCGATCTTCATCTCGAACGGCCAGGACGTCCAGCGGGGTCAGGCGATCGGCGCCGTCGGCTGTACCGGGAACTGCACCGGCCCCCACCTCCACTTCGAGATCCGGGTGAACGGCGTCCCGACCGATCCGACGGCCCGCCTGCGCTAGGCCGCCCGGGAAGACGGGCGGGTGAGGCCCAGATGAAAACTCATCACACGGGAGCCCGTTCGCAGAACAAATGGAGCTTCCGTCGCGTACAATACGGAAATGACCAAACCGGGAGGCGAGCCTACCCCGCCCCAGAAGGACGACGCCTCCATGCCCCCTCGCGCGCTTCGCGCCCTGACTGCCGCGTTCGTCGTCGCGCTCGCCTCACTGGGGGGCGCGCTTTACCTGGCCCACGCGCGTTCCGGAGCGACGGCTGAAATCGTCGTCGAGCCCGGTTCCGGCGTCGCCAGCCTCGACGACCTGCACGCGCTGCTGATGAACCCGCACGCCGCCGATCAGCGGATGCTCGATAACGCCTTTCGTCAAGTCGAAAAAGCGTTCTACAAGCCGGTCAACGCGCAGACCCTGCTCACCGGCGAACAGCGCGAACTCGTTTCGTACCTGCGGCACCATCGCATCGCCGATCCGGCGATCCCATTCAGCCTCGCGACCGGCGACGAGGCCCACGACGTGCAGTTGCTCAACCGCGACTTGCAGCTCGCGCAGTCGCAGTACGGGAAGGTCACCTCCGACACGGAGCTCACGCAGGCCGCCATTCGCGGCATGCTCAACTCGCTCGGCGACCCGTATACCACCTATCTTTCGTCGAGCGAAATCAACAGTTTGGAAGAGTCGCTCAAGGGCGGCGACTTCGGCGGCATCGGCGTCTACATCGAGCAAGACCCGCGCTCGAAGGCGATCGTCGTCGCTCCCATCGAGGGAACCCCGGCCTACCGCGCCGGCGTGAAAGTCGGCGACGAGATCCTCGCCGTCGACGCCAAGCCGGTGATGGGCCTGAAACTCGACGAGGTCGAGCATCTGATCCGGGGACGAACCGGCACCGTCGTGCATCTGCTCGTCCGCGGTCACGCCGGCGGCAGCCCGTCGCGCAACGTCGCAATCACGCGCGACCACATCGTCGTGCCGTCGGTCCACGCCAAGATGGAAGACGGCTACGAGTACGTGCGCTTGGCCGACTTCGGTCAAACCTCGTACGACGAAGTTCGTAAGGCGATGCTCGCCGGCAAGAACGCCGGTGCGAAGGGCTACATCCTCGATTTACGCGACAACGGCGGCGGCCTGCTGGAAGCGGCGGTCGAGATTTCGAGCTTGTTCATCCCGCACGGCACGATCGTTTCGACGATCGATCGCTGGGGCGGCCGCGAGACCAAGACCGCGGACGACGACGCCATCGGCGCCGCTCCGCTCGTCGTCCTCGTCAACAAATATACCGCCAGCGCATCCGAGATCACGGCCGGTGCGATTCAAGACTACAAAGTGGGTACGTTACTCGGAACCAAAACGTACGGTAAGGGAGTGGTCCAGAGCATTTACAACCTCAGCGACGGCGGTGCCCTCAAAATTACCACCGCGCGTTACGTGACGCCGCTCGGCCGCGACATCCACCATAAAGGCATCCAACCCGACGTCTTCGTCGACCAATCCGTCGACGCCCCGATCATCGATACGCCCAAAGACACTCAACTCGCGGCCGCCAAGAATTTTCTGCGCCGCAACGCTCGCAGGTAGAAGCACTATGAAGCGCCTTTTCCCGGTTATTGCCGCGTCCGCCCTGATGGCGATGACGTTGCACGTCTCGTCGGCGACGGCGGCACCGGGGTTGTCGACCCTCGAAAGCGACGAGCTCGAAATGAGCTACTCGCTCGTGACGACCGAATTCTACAAGAAGGTCGATCCGCAGATTCTGCTCAACGGGGCGCGCGACGAGTTGATCGCCTATCTCAAAAAGAACGGCGTCGCTTCTCCCAACGTGCCGCAGCTCCACGCGGTCGACGATCCGGCGCTCAACGCGCGCGCGCTCGAACGCGAAGTGTCGAGCGTCGTCGGCACCTACGGCGGAAAACTCGGCAGCCGGGCGCTGACCTACGAGGCGATCTCGGGCGTTCTGGCCTCGGTCAAAGATAAGTACACGACGTTCCTAACTCCCAAAGAGTACGCCGCCCTCAACGAAGGCCTCGACGGCGGGAACTTCAGCGGCGTCGGCATTTCGATTCAAGTCGACGAGCAAAGCAAATTGCTGCGCGTCAACGACGTCATCGCCGGCGGGCCCGCCGAAAAGGCCGGCCTCCAGCCCGGCGACATCATCACCGAGATCGACGGGAAGTCGACCAAAGGTCTGACGACCGACGACGACGCCAAGCTTCTGCGCGGCAAAGAAGGCACGCTGGTCAAGCTTCAAATCGTTCGCTCGGGCACGGCAATCGCACCCGTCGACGTAACGCGTGCGGTAATCCATCAACCCTCGGTCTACTCGCGGATGCTCGATAACGGGATCGGGTACGCGCGCTTGACCGTCTTCGGCTCGAACACGGCGCAAGAGCTGACGACCGCGCTGAACAAGCTCGAGGCCCAAGGGGCGAAGGCCTACATTCTCGACCTCCGCGACAACGGCGGCGGCTACCTCAACGCCGCAATCGACGTCAGCTCGAAGTTCATTCCCTCCGGCGCGATCGTTTCGGTCGAGGCCCGCGGCGGGAACGACACCGAGTACGACGCCGAGAACACGGCGATCCCGGCGAAGCCCTTGGCGGTCCTCGTCAACCAATACACCGCCTCGGCCTCGGAGATCACCTCGGGCGCGATTCAGGACAACGGCGTCGGCGAGCTCGTGGGCGAGAAGACCTACGGCAAGGGGGTGGTCCAAACCATCCACCCGCTGCCCGATGGCTCGGCGGTCAAAATTACCAGTGCCCGCTACCTCACCCCCCACGGGCGCGACATCAACACGATTGGCATCACACCGGATATCGTCACCGTCGAACCGAAGAACGCCCGGCTTGGTGACCCGTCGAACGACGCCCAGCTGCAGTCGGCGATCACCTATCTCCAAGGAAAACTCGCCCAGCTAGGAACTTGAGTATCTGCGCGGAGTGAAACGCAGCAAATCCGGGCTTCCTACGGCGCAACTCCTCGGTTGCGCCGTAGCCTTTCTTGGGCCGATCGTAGGGTCGGCTCTACCTGCCGTCGCCGCCGACCCGCGCGACGCGGTCGCAGCCTGCGTGCGCAGCGCACCCCAGCGGGCGAACCCGGCGATCGTCGGCGCCTGCATGCGAACGAGCGGCTACGACCCGGACGGACCGAGCGGTCCGCAAGCGATGCAGTGCATCGTCGAGCGCTATCCGGGCGGCGATCTCGGGGAATGCCTCAGCGAACTGACCCCGGCCGCCACGGCCAGCCCGCTGGCCCAAACCGCCGCCGCGCTCGCAACCGATGCGCGCGTCGCTCAAGCGCCGGGTGAAGCACCGACCGAGAATCCGCCGAACGGCTCGTTCAGTACGGCCGCTCCCACCGCGGCACCAACGCAGCCGCCGGTCGCGACGGCCGCGCCCACTCCGCTCCCGACGGAGAGTGAGGCGCCTCCGCCGCTGGTCGCCGGCAACCCCGCGCAGGGCGGCGACTTGGCGTGGTGGCCGCTCGGGGTGGCCTTCTTGATCGGGGCGCTCATGGCCGGGGCGATCACGTATTTCGCGATCCGGACGGAGCCCGAGCGCCCGGCCGAAGAGGGCGCCCTCAGCCTCGACGGCACGCTTCCATCGGGCGTGCACATCGCGACCCCGAACGATTTCAGCATCCACGCCTGCGACGCTCCGATCACGCTCTCGGCCAACGTCGTTCCGCCCGAGCGCGCGAACGATCTCGTCTGGACGATCGTGAGCCCGGAAAACCGCACCGTCGCGCAAGGCATCGGCGCGCAGTTCACGTTCACCGCGACGTTCACCGGCGTCTATCACGTCGTCGCGCGGTTGGATAAAGCCGCCGACGATCTCTTGCTTTTCATCTACAAGACGCCGTCCGGCGGAACGCGCTTGACCGATCTATTGCAAGCCGAGCTGCCGCCGTATCCGCGCGAGCCGACGAGTTTCGTCTGGAACCGCTCGCGTACGCTGTGAGATAGAGGAGATCGTTTCGATGGAGGCTGCCGAACTCGTCGAGTTGCTTACGCATCTGCGCAACTCGGGCCGCGCCAGCGCATACGATGCGATCGCGTCCTTTGCCAAGGCACTGCGCGAGTTGCCGGCCGATTTCGCCGAACAGCTCCAGCGTGAGGCCGACGCGCGCGTTGCCTCCGGCGGCGCGCTCGGTCCACTGCCCAAACGCGACCTGCGCGGTTCCGACGCACGGGAAGTCGATCGGGACAACGTCGTGCTGGTCCTCGAAGACGGCACCAATTCGACGTGTACGGCCACCCTGCGCGCCGATCTCGTCCACTTCGCGACGGGCGCCGCCGCAAAGCCGTTCGTCGACGACGTGACGCTCGAGGATACGATCGTCCTCGATCCGAGCCGCTTCGCACCCAAGAGCACGCGCGACCTCGGCGTATCCGCCAGCATCACGATCGTCTCGACCGCCAAGCGCGGCAGTTCCGGCACGTTCGACGAGCGCCACGACGGTACGATCGCGACCGAATTCAAACTGACCTGGAACGCGCGCGGCGATCGCCTCAAAGCAGCCGCCTTGCCCGACATGACGGCGCTCTCGGACGCTCCCGTTAGAGCCGCGCTGCCCGATCCGCCTAAGCGAATCCCGTTAGCGGACGTCCGGCCGGAGCCGATGCTCGAAGCGCCGAGGGATCCGCTCGAACTTCCACCACCCTAAGCCGTTCCAGCGGCTAGGTTACGACGGCGCCAGCGCAAGCGGTGCGCCGACGAGTTCTGCGAAGCGCGAGAAGGCCGTGAACGGAACGCGCTCGCGTTCCAGAAATTTTTCCAGGCGCCGGCCGCGCTTGGCGTAGACGTAGTCTGCTGCTAAGGCGGCATCGTAGTCGGAAAGGCCGTCGCCCACGTAGGTGGTGAACTCGCCGCGTTCGCGGGCGGCGCGCACGAGTGCAGCCTTGTCGGTGCCGTTCGCCAGCTCGTCGCGAAAGCGAATGTGCCACCCGGCCGGGTTGGGATCGAGCGCGTTGGCCACGACCCGGACGTGCCCGAGAGCGTGACGCTCGAGCGCGCGCCGGATGACCGGTTCGATCCCCGAGCTGACGACCGTCAGCGCGATGCCGCGCCGCTCGCAGTCCGCGACGAAATCCCCGAACGTCGGATCGAAGTGCACCGAACGGTCGAGGATCGCGCAGGCTTCGTCGAAGCCCGCGCGCACGAAACCGGCCTCTTCTTGCAACGCGTCGCGCAGCGAAAGCTCGCCGCGCTGCAAGCGTCCTTCGATGTCGTGCCACACGGCATCGCCGGCGAAGTGGCGGACGAGCACGTCGAACGTGTCGGCATCGGTGATCGTGCCGTCATAGTCGACGAAGACCGCAGCCGCCACGGCCTGCGCTACTTCGTGCTTTTCTTGCGAGTCGTTGCGGCTTTCTTGCGCGTGCTGGTTGCGGCGGTCTTGCGAGCCGGCGTCTTGCGGCCCTTCGCCTCGGGCTTTTCCTTCGCGGCTTCCGGCACATCGGCGACGGCTTTACGGGCGCGGGTCTTTTTCGGCGCCGCCTCGACGGCCTCGACCGCATCCGCCTTCTTTCGCGTCGCGCGTTTCTTCGGCGCGGCCGAATCCTCGCTCGGCGCAGGAAGTGCCGCTTGTCGCGCCGCCTCGAGCGGAACGCTCGGAGCGGCGGCGCTCTTGCGCGGCCGTCCGCGCGCCGGCTTCGTCACCTTGGCCGGTTCTTCGGGAAGGCTGAGCGCGGGTGGCGGCGCCTCGACGGCGATCGGCGCAGCCTTGCGGTCGAAGCGCGCGATCGCGCGGGACGGCTCGGGCGGAGCGGTCCTCCCCGTGCCTTCGCTCACCCCGTCGCTGCCGGTGCGGAAGACGTAGCGCTCGGGAACCGGCTGCGCGCCGGCCTGCGCCGCCGCCACGCCGCTTCCGTCGAGTCCGGCTCCGCCGCGTCCGCGGCGACGGCGCCGCCGGCGGCGACGGCGCGTGCCGTCTTCGCCGGGCTGACCCGGAACGGTGCTGGGGATCGCCGAGGCCGCGGCGGCATCTTCGTCTTCGAGTTCGGGCGAAGCAACTTGGGCCGCTAAGCTCGGCACGGGGATGCCGGCTAATGCCGCGGTTTCGCCGGTTCCCGGCGCACGGCGCCGGCGGCGACGGCGGCGCTTGCGCCGCACTTCGCTCTCACCGCCGTACGTCGCAAACGCGCGGTGCTCGCCGTCGGGCTCGACCGCGGCATAATCCGGCACGGGGCGCAGCGGCGTGACGGTCGCGAGCGAGGGACTCGCCGTTGCGTGCGTGCGAACCTCGACGTCCTCGGCTTCGGCTTCCGCACTCGTCGAGATTCCGATCGCGGGCCGGCCGCCGAGGCCCTTGGCGGCCTCCTCGGCCAGTTCGCGCAGCTGCTCTTCCTGCTCGGCGGGCGTGAGTTCTTTCTTCCGTCCGCGGCCTCCGCGCCGGCGGCGTTTCTTGGTTTCGCTGAGCTGCGCCGCGAGCGGCGTCGTCGGCTCGGCCAGAATCGTTCCGTCTTCGTCGTCGATGTCGATTACTTTGATCAACACGGTCTGCCCGACGGCGCCGGCCGCGTTCTCGACTTCGACCAGGCGGTCGCCCACGATTGCGAGCGCCGACGTCGCGACGGGCAGACGGGCGTGGATCAGTTCGACCGCGACCTCGTCGCCGACGCGCACCTTCGGCGCAGGCAGCGCTTTGGCGTCCGGCAGCGCGACGATTCGCGTGCGCTCCGGCGGCAGCGAGGCATCGACGCGCACGGCGACTTTGCGCTCGAGCTCTTTCTCGAGCGTCGAGAGTTCGGTTTCGTACCAGTATTCGATCTGCGCGCCGACGGTCGGCGCCGAGACGACTTCGATCGGTCCGTGTTCCGCCTTGCCGTTGTGGTGCTCGTGGCCCACGCGGCGAATCTCGCGGAAGGCGTCGATCGCCACGCTCTCGGGCGACATCACGGTACCGATGCCTTCGCAGGTCGGGCACGCGCCGCGCAGTTGCGAAGCGAGGTCCTTGCCGACGCGCTTGCGCGTGAACTCGAGCAGCCCGAGCGGGGAAAAGGATTGAATCGTCGTGCGGGTGCGGTCCTTGCGCAGTCCCGCTTGCAGCGTCGCGATGACCTTGTTGCGCGCGCCTTCGCTCGACATGTCGATGAAGTCGCACACGATGATGCCGCCGATGTCGCGCAGCCGAACTTGGCGCGCGATCTCCGCCGCCGCTTCGACGTTGGTCTTGACGATCGTGTCTTCGAGGTTGCGGCCGCCGGTGAACTTGCCGCTGTTGACGTCGATGACGGTCAGCGCTTCGGTCGTCTCGATGACGATCGAACCGCCGGAGGGCAAATTGACTTTGGGCCGGAGCAGCTTCTGGACTTCCTCGTCGATCTTGAAGTCGCGGAAGAGCTGGCGTCCGTTGTTGTAGTGCTCGATCCGCTCGACATACTGCGGGCCGAGCAGCCGCATGAAGTCGCGAACCTTTTCGTACTCTTCACCGTCGTCGATGAGCACGCGGTCGACCTCAGGGGTGATGAAGTCGCGCGCGGCCTTGTACACGAGGTTCATGTCCTTGTGAATCAAGGACGGAGAAGGCGCACGCTTATACGTCTCGAGGATGCCGTGCCACATGCGGATCAGCACGCCCAGGTCGGCAATCAGTTCCGCTTGACTGACCCCACCGGCGGCGGTCCGGACCACGGTCGCCATACCCTCGGGGCGAATCAGCTTCATGATGCCCTTGAGGCGGTTGCGCTCCTCGGCGCTCTCGATCTTGCGCGAGACGCCCGAGTAGCGTCCCGTCGGCATCAGGATCAGGTAGCGGCCGGGCAGCGAGATGTTGGTTGAGATGCGCGCGCCCTTGAGCCCGCGCGGCTCCTTGACGATCTGGACCAGCACGTCTTCGCCGCGCTCGACCTTTTCGGTGATCGTCCAGCCCGACCGGCCTTGGGTGATTTCGACGTCGCCGATGTTCAGCGGCGTCTTGTTGATGTCGTCGACGTACAGGAAGGCGTTTCGGCCTAGCCCGATGTCCACGAAGCTCGCTCCCATCCCCGGGAGCACGTTCATGACTTTTCCTTTGAAGATCGACCCGATGACCTTTTCTTCGCGCTCGAAGTAGATCTCGGCTAGTTGACCGTCCTCAAGGATTGCGACCCGGTTCTCCCAGGGGTCGCTCGAGATGAGGATCTCTGTTGGCACGTCCTTGCCTTTCGCATAGGGCGGCGCGCCGCAACGTCATCGAAACAGCGCCTACGCTCGAACGGCACAGACGCGGCTCCCGAGAGGCGGAGCTACCATTGAAAGTCCGAAAAAATGGACCGCGCGCCGACGCATCAAGGGCGCCCAGCACGCGAAAATTCGAAATCGGATGTGCGGGTTCTTCACGCCGCGCGCCTCCGGGTCCTCTCCGAAGGGGTGACGGGCGCACGCGTGCCATGTAGGCCGAGGTGGAAACGGCAATGAAGGGGCGTTCGGCGATCGTCACGGGCGGCGCGCGCGGCATCGGCTTCGCGATCGCGGCGACGCTCGCGCGGCGCGGGACGCGCGTCCTGATCTGGGACCAAGACGAGGAGGCTCTCGCTCCGGCGCTCGAGGCGCTGCGCGCGCTGGGGCCGGCCGAGGCGACGAAAGTCGACGTGACCTCGGAGCGCTCGGTCGCGGCCGGCGCCGCGGCGGCCGGCGCAATCGACGTCCTGGTAAATAACGCCGGCATCACCGGACCGAATCTGCCCGTCGTCGAGTATCCGCTCGCGGACTGGGAGCGCGTGCTCGCCGTCGACCTGACCGGCCCTTTTCTGTGCGCGCGCGCACTGACGCCGGCGATGGTGCGGCAAGGCTACGGACGCATCGTCAACATCGCCTCGGTCGCGGGAAAAGAAGGCAACCCGAACGCCGCCGCCTACAGCGCGGCCAAGGCGGGGTTGATCGGGCTCACCAAGTCGCTGGGCAAAGAACTGGCCGGAACCGGTGTGCTCGTGAACTGCGTAACGCCGGCGGTTGCAAAGACCGATCTTTTCAAACAGATGACGCAATCCCACATCGACTACATGCTCTCGAAGATTCCGATGGGGCGCTTTGTCGAAGTCGACGAGATCGCCAAACTGGCTGCCTGGCTGTGCAGCGAGGAATGCTCGTTCAGCACGGGCGCGGTCTTCGACATCTCCGGCGGACGCGCGACCTACTGATGCGCCGCACGTTCGCGCTCTGCGGCGCGCTGCTGCTGGCTTCGTGCGGGCCGGCAGGCAAGACGTTCGGCGACAACGGCAAGGCCTCGACGGCCGCGCTGCAGCAGCTCTGGTTTGCCGACGGCGCCTGGAAATTGTGCCTCGCCGCCGGCTGCCCCAGCGCGAAGTCGGGCCTCGGGGCCGACACGCTGACGTACAACGCGTACTTCGGCTGGAAGCCGCAACACGATACCTCGTATCTTCCGCTGCTGGATAAGATCGGTGCGGCGATTCCGCGCTTTGCGACGCCCTGCGTCGACGCGAGCTGCCGCGTCCCGAGCGACGCGCCGATGTGGGACGCCGTCGCGTTGTTGCGCGCCTACGACGGCAACGAGCAGGCGAGTCCGTACATGAACGAGGCCAAAGCCGCGCTGGACGCCTTCGACCGCTCCAGCGCCTATTTCGGCGGCGCGTGTCCCGACATTGCCTACCAAGAGCCGTTCGGTGGGAAGAGCAAGTTGAAATCGCTCGCCTCCGAGTCCGCCTACGCGAAGGCGGCGCTGCTCGTCTTTCATTTCACGAACGGCGCCGGCGACAAGAGCTATCTCGATCGCGCCGAGCGGCGCTACCTCGCGGCGCGCAAGCGCTTCTTCGATCCGAAGGCCGGGCTCTACACTGCCTACGTCGTCGACGACGGCAAGCACTGCACGCAAATTCCGCGCCGCTTTCTCGCCGGCGTCAACGGCAACATGATCTACGCGGCGTATCTGCTCGGGACCAACAATCGCGGCGACGCATATCGCGCGCAAGCGATCGACACGGCGCGGGTGGCCGCAACGAAGCTGAGCGACGCCCGCGGCGTGCTGGCCAATCTCGAAGACGAGAACGACTCGGCCGACCCGCTGGTCGAGGCGATGTACGTGATGGCTTTCTACTGGACGCAAGACTTCGCACGCGACTGGATCTTGCGGAACGCGACGGCCGCTGAAGGTGCCCGCACGGCAAGCGGCAGCTTCGGGCGCTTCTTCGACGGTCCGGCGCCCGAAGACGGGACCACCGCCTGGCAAACGAGCGGCGGATTCGCCGTCACGCTCGCCGCGCAAGCCTTGCAGACAGGCGACGTGCCGAGTCCCGAGCCTGGCTGGGGAGCGGCGAAATTCGTTCCGTTCGAAGTGAGGAAGTTGCCCCAAGCCATTCAGTTTACCGGAAGCGGCATCGCGTTGCGCGGCACGCTCGGCGATCCCTGTTGTCCGGCCGGCGCGCGCGTTTTCGTCGACGGCGTCGAGACGTTCGACCACACCGGGATCCAGCAAGCCAACTCGCCGGCCGGGAAGTTTCCGAACGCGGTCCTCTTCGCATGGCAGTGGCCGCAAGCCGGCAAGCACGAGATCCGGCTCTATCCGAATTCAGCCGCCGACGCGCAGCGTTCGCTCCACCTGACCGGCTTCGAAGTGAAGTAGCCGGCCGGCGCTAACGGATCGGTTCGAACGCGAGGTTAGGCGGCCGCGTGAAATCGAAGGCGTTGCTGAGCGGATTGGCGGCTGCGTCGCGCGTGCCGAGCGGTTTGAGGTTCCAGCGCTTTTCGATCAGCGCGAGGATCGACACCGTCTCGTACTGCGTATGATCGACGAAGTGCGGTTTGGCCCAAGGTGAGATGACGATGGTCGGCACGCGCGTGCCCGGGCCCCAGCGATCGAACGGTCCGGGCGGCGCGACGTGATCGTAGCGGCCGCCGTTTTCGTCATAGGTGATGATAATGGCCGTATCTTTCCAATAGGGACTGGCTGCAACGGCGTTGACGATATTCGCGACGTGCTGCTGCCCCGCTAACAGGCTCGCGTAACCCGGATGCTCGTTGTCGGGGCCGAGCGGCTTCACGAACGAAACCGCGGGCAGCGTGTGATTCTTGAGGTCGCCGAAAAAGTTTGTCTCGTCTTGCAAGTGCGCCGCTTTGGCCGGCGTTCCGTCGGCGAAGCTCGCAAAAAACGCGAAGACTTGGTGGTGAAACTGGAAGAGCGGATTGGGGTTGCCGGCCAGCGCATCGTCCCAGCCGCCGGAATACCACTTCCAACTCACGTTCGCCGCGCTCAAGCGATCGCCGATCGTCGGAGCGGTTTGATTGGGCACCAGCCGGTCGGGCGGTACCGATGCCGGATGCGGCGCGTTCACCGTGAAGAGCGTGTTGACCGCGTAGCCGTCGGGCGTGACGCCGCCGTCTTTGACGATCTTCCCGTCCGCATCGAGCGCCAGCGCCTTACCGCTTCCGTCGACGGAAGCCACGATCGCGGCCGGGGCGTTCGGAAACGTCGGCGTGCACGCGCAGACGAGCCAAAAGTGATTGAGAAACGACCCGCCGAACGCGCTGTGGAAAAAATTATCGGCGACGGTGTAACGCTGCGCGAAGCGCCCCTCGGGTAACGCCGTTGCGTCGAAGTAGCTGAACGTCAAACCGGGGTTGTCACTCCAGCTTACGAATTTGTCCATTTTGCCGCCGTCGATCTGGGACTGCTCCTGGTAAAAGCGGTGCACGAGATCGCCGGTGATGGCTGCCGGCTGAATGTATTTCATCGCGTCGTAAGGCCCGACGGGCAAACCTGCCGGAAAGCTCGGATCGGGTTTGCCCGCGGCGATCACGGGCTGCGGCAACGCCGCGATCGGCTGACCCGTGACTTTGTCGATCTGCGGCACCAGCGGCGGCACGTTGTTCAAACCGTTCGCGCCCGGCAGCTTGCCGTACAAACCGTCGAAGCTCCAGTTCTCTTGGTAGATCACGATGACGTGTTGGATCGACCGCAACGAAGCCGCCGTCGGCTGCGAGGCCGACTTGACGGGGAGCGCCAGCAACAAGCTGATGCAGGCCCCGATCGCAAGGCCGCGTTGCAAGCGGGTGAAAGCGTTCCGCACGTTCGTCGAGCTCCTTCGAGACGGTTACCGTTGGCGGGGGATTCGGCGCGGCAACGGTCGACCATCCATTAAGAGCGCTTTAAGAGCCGGGACGCGAAGGCGGCGCCGCGAACCCGGGCGACATGCTGCGCCGCACCGCGTGCTTCGCCGCCGCCGCGATGCTCCTCGCCCTCACGCGCAGCGTTTCGCGCGGCGAGACCGCACCCGACGTCTTTCCTTCGATTCCCGACGTGCGCGCGAACCGCGGCGTCGTCTCGCTCGAGCTCGACGTTGCGCTCGATCCCGTCAACGGCAGCGCGACCTTCGAATACGGCGGCATCGTCGGTTTGGCGCCGACGATTCGCGTTCGCCCCGGCCAGACGATCGCCATGACGGTCCACAACGCGATGCCGGCGCTGCCCGGCCAGCCCGACGATGTCAACGTGCACTTCCACGGCCTGACCGTTTCACCCCAAGCGCCCGGCGACGACGTGCTCACCACGCTCGCGCCTCCCGGCGGTACGCTCCGTTACCGCATCGCGATTCCCGCCGATCACGAACCGGGTCTGTACTGGTATCACCCGCACGCGCACGGCGCCACCTACGCGCAAGTCACGAACGGGATGTCCGGGGCCATCGTCGTCGAGGGCCTGCAAGAACATCTTCCGCAACTGCAGGGGATGCGCGAACGCATCCTCGTGCTGCGCGACGTCCCCATCGGGCCAAACGCGATGAACGAGGACATGCCGATGTCGGGCATGGCCGGCATGACCGGAACGGGGCGCCCGCAAAGCCCGGTCGCCGCCCCGCGCAAAGCTACCAACGCCGCCAATCCGTGCCGCGCCGAGAGCGCGCTGCAACCCACGCTGAACCGTCAGATCCACGCGCACATCGGCATCCGCCCCGGCGAACGCCAACTCTTCCGCGTCGTCAACGCCTCCGCGTCACGCTACTTCGACCTTTCGATCGAGGGCAGCACGCTCGGTCTCGTCGCCCGCGACGGCGTTCCGCTCGACGCCTACCCGGGGACGCCGCCGCTGCTCGAGCTGCGCCACATCCTCTTGCCCCCGGCCGCGCGCGCCGAATTCATCGTCACCGGCCAAGCGCATCCGGTCGAACTGCGCTCCGCCTGCTTCAACAGCGGCGCCACCGGCGACGCCGATCCCGCCGTCGACCTCGCCACCCTCGCCGACCCGTCGGCAAGTAGTGACGACACACAACCCCAGCCTGTGCCGGCTCCACTCAGCACGCTGCGCATCGGCCGCGCGCTTCCCCGCAACGTGCTTTCCGAACCGCGTCCCGCCCCCGCCGCGCATCGCACGATCCGCTTCAGCGAAGACGCAAACGGCTTCTACCTCAACGGCAAAGCCTACGCGATGGGCGACCCACCTTCAATCGTCGCCCGTTCCGGAACCGTCGAGGCGTGGACGCTCGTCAACGAAACCGACGAAGTCCACGACTTTCACATCCACCAAGTCCACTTCGTGGCCGAGACCCTCAACGGCAAGCCCGTAACGCCGCGCATCTGGGTCGATACGCTCAACGTCCCGCCGCGCACGCGTACAGCGAACGGCCGCTACATTGCTGGAACGGCCACGATCGTCGTCGACTTCCGCGATCCGATCGTGCGCGGCACCTTCGTCTACCACTGTCACATCCTCGATCACGAAGACCAAGGCATGATGGCCGTCATCAAAGTTATCTAGGAAGGACGAGGGAGGGCGAGGTTCGGGGGCGCGGTGCGGAGCTGCGGCGGGGCGTCTGCGCGGTTGCGGAGCCAAGGACGGCGAGAGCGACCGCGCAGCCGAGCGCGTGATTTCGCACGATGCGAAATCACGCGCGTCCCCGCAGCGGCTCTGCACCGCGCCCCCGAACCAACGTCCTCCCGAGGACGCGCGCCCGGCGCTAGAAGACGAGCTTGTCGCGCTGCAGGTGGATGTTGAGCAGCATGCCGACCGCGGCGAAGTCGGTGAGCACGGCCGAACCGCCGTAGGATAGGAACGGCAGCGGGATTCCGGTGATCGGCATGATGCCGACGGTCATGCCGATGTTGACCGTGATGTGGAACGCCAGCATCGCGACGAGGCCGACGGCTAGGAGCAGCCCGAAGCGGTCGCGTGCGGCGAGCATCGCGCGCACCGCGCCGAACAAGATCACCGCGTAGAGGCAAATGAGTGCGAGCGAGCCGAGAAAGCCCAGCTCTTCACCGACGACGGTGAAGATGAAATCGCGCGAGTGCTCGGGCACGAAGTTGAGCTGCGTTTGCGTGCCGTGGTAGAGGCCTTTGCCGAAAAGTTCGCCGCTGCCGACGGCGATCTTCGATTGGTTGAGGTTCCAGCCGGCGCCTTGCGGATCGGCGGCGGGGTTGAGGAACACCAGCAAACGATCGCGCTGGAACGGCTTTAGGACGAAGTTCGTGCCGACGACGAAAGCCGCGCCGATCGTGACGGCCGCGGCGTAGCCCGCGAAATACCAGATGTTCGAGAGGCCGAAAAAGAGTTCGGCGCTGAGGATCGCGCCGACGACGAGCGTCGTGCCGAGGTCCGGCTGTTTGAGGATGAGCAGCGCCGGGACGGCTACGAGCAGCAGCGTCAGGAAGAAGTCCCGGCGGGTGACCACGGGCGTGCGCGCGAGCATCGCGGCGATGACGATGGCCAGCACGAGTTTGGCGGGCTCGGACGGTTGGAAGGTGCCGAGCGGACCGAGCGAGATCCAGCGCTGCGCGCCGAGCGCGCTATGACCGCCCCGCATGACGAGGCCGAGCAGCAGCAGGTTGACGACGTAGAGCGGGACGGCCCAGCGTTGCCAGCGATGGTAGTCGATCCAGGCGCAGAGCGCCATCACGGCGATGCCGAGCACGACGTAGAGCAGTTGTTTGCGCCATTCGCCCGCGGCGTCGGCGTCGTGCAGCGTCGCCGAGCTGATGAGCAGCACGCCGAAGAGGCCGAGCAGAACGGCCGTGCCGGCCATCACCCAGTTGAACGAGCGATACCAGGGGCGCTCCACGAGCGCCTAGCTGACTTGCGGTTGCGAAACCTGCGGCGTCTGCGCGGGCTTACGGCGGCGCCGGCGCCGGGGTGCGCCGGCAGGCTTCGGCCGCGGCGCGGCCTCGGCGTTCGAATCGGGGAGTTGACTCGCCGTTTCGACGGCCTCGCGTGCGACCGGCTCGGCGGCCGGCGGCTCGAGTTCGCGCGCGAGCGGCGGAGGCAGCGGACGGTCGTGCCGCAGCTGACGGATCGGGACGCTGGCCAACATCGCGACGTCGTGGTCGCGATGCTCGAAGGTGACGTCGGCATTGCTGGCGTCGATTTCGAGGTAGCGCGAAATCACGGCGAACAAGTCGGCCTTAAGCGCTTCCACGACTTCCGGCGCGAGCGACAGGTGGTCGGAGAGCAGCACCAGGCGCAGCCGCTCTTTGGCGGTCGTGCTGGAGCGCTCGGGTTTGAAGAGCGAACGGAAGAAATCGATCACGAAGCGCGACCTCCTAGCCACGCGCCGATCTTGCCGAGCAGGCCCGGCTCGGTGTTGACGGTTGGAGCCGAGACGTTTTCTCCGCACAGACGCGCCGCGATCGCGCGATAGGCGGCGCCGGTGCTCGAGCCGGAATCGAGCGCGAGCGGTTCGCCTTTGTTGGTCGCGACGATCAGGCCCGGTTCGTCGGCAATGACGCCGAGCAGGGGCAAGCGCAGGATCTCGTTGACGTCCTCGACGGAAAGCATCTTGCTCTTGCGAACGAGGTCGGGCCGCAGACGGTTCACGATCAGTTCCGGCCGCCAGTCGCTCGGCAGCAGACCGACGACGCGGTCGGCGTCGCGTACGGCCGAAACTTCCGGCGTGCAGACGACGATCGCGTGGTGCGCGCCGGCGACGGCGTTCTTGAAGCCCATCTCGATGCCGGCCGGGCAATCGATCAGCACGAACTCGAAGCTCTCGCAGAGCTGCGCGATCAGCGCCTTCATTTGCGCGGTGTCGACGTCTTCTTTCTCGCGCGATTGGGCCGCGGCCAGCAGGAACAGGTTCTCGCTGCGCTTGTCGCGCACCAGCGCCGTCTCGAGGTCGACCTTCTCTTCGAGCACGTCGAGCAGGTGATGGCGTACGCGGCTCTCGAGGCCGAGGACGACGTCCAGGTTGCGCAGTCCGACGTCGGCGTCGACGAGCGCGACGCGTTTGCCGCGCGCCGCCAACGCCGCGCCGACGTTTGCCGTCGTGGTCGTTTTGCCGACGCCGCCTTTGCCCGAGGTGATGACGATGGCGCGGCCGCGCCGTACCGCGGCACTCGGTGCGGCTTCTTGCTTGGGCTCGAGCGACGTTTCGTAGGCTCGCATCGGCTAGCCCGCCTTCCAAAGAGTAAAGAATTGCTTGAGACGGCTCGGCGCCTCGAGGTTGGTGAACGGAACGATCTCGCCTTCGAGGCGGCGCGCGATCTTCGTGTAGATTGCGGCCAAGCGTTTGGTCTCGTCGAGCACGAGGGGTTCGCCGCGATTGGTGGTGTCGATGACTTCTTCGTCGTCGGGAATTACCCCGAGCAGTTCCGCCGACAAGATCTGGCAGACGTCTTCGACCGACATCATGTCGCCGCTCTTGACCATTTCGGGGCGGATGCGGTTCACGATCAGGCGCAGCGGCATCCGGCGCTCGGCTAGCTTGCCGACCACGCGATCGGCGTCGCGAATCGAGCTAACCTCCGGCGTCGTCACGACGATCGCTTCGCGTGCACCCGCGAGCGCGTTGCGAAACCCGTGCTCGATGCCCGCGGGGCAGTCGATGAGGACGAACTCGGCCATCTCCGCCAGCTCGTCGATGACTTTGACCATCGCTTCTTCGCTGACCGCCGTCTTCTCGCGCGTCTGTGCGGCCGGAAGCATCGAAAGCGATTCGAAGCGCTTGTCGCGGATCAGGGCTTGGCGCAACTGACAGCGGCCCTCGACGACTTCGACCAAGTCGAAGACGATGCGCTTCTCGACGCCGAGCACGAGGTCGAGGTTGCGCAAGCCGATGTCGGTATCGACCAGCACGACGCTGCGGCCGCGCTTAGCCAGCGCCGCGCCGAGGTTGGCGGTCGTCGTCGTTTTGCCGACTCCGCCTTTGCCCGAAGTGACGACGATGCGGCGCGCACTCACCGGCGCGGCTCCATGGCGGAATACGGCGCGATTGCGATGCGCTCGCCTTCGACGAAGGCCATCTCGGGTTCGCGCGCGGCCCGCCGCCGCTCGTCGGCGGCGATCGAAGTCGCGATGCGCAACTGGGTCGGCGCGAGCTCGAGCGCCACGACGCGCGCGGCGAGGTCGCCTTGCGCGCCGGCATGCGCGGTTCCGCGCAACGCGCCGAAAACCAGGATGTCGCCGGTCGCGACGAGCTCGGCGCCCGGGTTGACGTCGCCCACGATCACGATATTCCCGATCTGCTGCAGCGATTGCCCGCCGCGTACCGTTCCGCGAAAGTAAAGCGTGCCGCTGACCGGCTGCGCGGCGGCAACCGGTGCGGCCGCCGGCACGTGCGCGGCGATCTTCGGTTTGCGGACCGAAGCTTCACCGCGCGCCCGCCGCTCGGCGATGTCGGCTCGCGCACCGGCAAAATCGGCATCGAGCGAGCGCGCCCGCTCGGTCAACGTCACCGTTCGGACGGCCTTGGCGGCCCGCTTCCGGCCTAGGCTGGCCACGCTCGGCCGGGGCGCGACGCCGAGGTAGGGCAGGCCGCTCGCCTGCGCCAGGCCCGAGGCTCCATCGGGCCCGTACAGGCCCTGAAGCTCGATTCCATACTCGCCGACCGCGTGGGCGAACCCGGCGAAGTCGACGGCCTCCGGCAGCTCGAGGCCGACGAAGACGGCCGCCGCGCGACTGCCGCGGTAGAAACCGGGCCGCTCGGCGAGGCGCGCAAAGACTTCCGTCGAGGCGTCCTCGAACGGCTCGTCGCCGAACACGAATTCCAATCCCGCTGCCGTTCCGCGAAGCAAGGTTAGCGTTCCGGCGCGCGGTCGAGCGCTGCGAAGGCGGTCATCAATTTCTCGTGGGATGCAACGCGGGACCCGGAGCGCCCTTCGCCCTCCACACGAGACTCGCAAGTTGTCGCGCTTATGCACACGGAACTCACCGGGTCCCCACAGCCGTTTGTCGAAAACGAGCCGACTAGGCTTTGCTCGAGGAGTCCAGCCGTGTTCTTGCGCCGCTTGGTCTGTGCCGGTTTTGCCGCATCTTTGCTCGTCACCGTCGTCCCGGCACCGGCCGCGGCGATGTCGACGGCTGCCGAGATCCAGCAAGCCAAGGCCGAAGACAAGGCGATCCTCGATCAGTATAACCTCGTCAGCGATCCGCTGCTGAACGCTTGGGTCACCGGCGTCGGCGAGCGCCTCTGGACCGAGGTCGCGCGGCGCGACGTTCCCTACAACGTCAAGATCCTCGATTCGCAGGACATCAACTCGTTTACCATCGGGGGCGGCTACATCTACATCAATGAGGCCACGCTCGACTTCGTGCAGTCCGACGACGAGTTGGCCGGCGTCCTCGGCCACGAGACCGGCCACAACGAGCGCCGCCATACCGTGACCCTGCCGGCAAAAGAACAAGCGCTGAACTTGCTGTTCGGGATCGCCTCGATGTTCTCGCCCTTCATCTATCGTTTCGGACAGATCGCGGAAGCCGGGATCATCGCCAAGCAACAGCGGGCCGACGAACTCCAGGCCGACCAATACGGTCTGCAACTCATGGCGCGCGCCGGCTACGATCCCGACGCGATGCTGAACTTCATGAAGCACCTCGACGTGATCTCACACGAACAGCCGAGCATCGTCGACAAGTATTTCCAGGACCATCCGGGCTTCCCGGACCGCGAAGCGCATCTGCTCGGCTACGAAGCGCTCGATCCGACCAAGCGCACCACCGATCAAATCCTGGTACAAGGATTGCAGGATGAGAAGGAAGGGCGCTACAGCTACTCGGCCTATAAATTCGCGCAAGTCCTCAAAGCGGATCCGGGCAACGCCACCGCGCTGCTCAACGAAGGCCAAGACCAGCTCGCGCTCGGCCAAACGGAAAAGAGCCAGCAGACCCTCGCGGAAGCGGCCGAGAAGGGAAATCCTGAGACCCGCACCGCCGCGCTCGGCAACATCAAAGCGTTGCGCGAGAGCGAAGCCAAATTCACGTTCGTCCATCCGAACCTCGCGCCACTGCGCCAGCAAGTCGCCGACGCACAAGCACGGGAGGCGCAAACGGCGCCGGCCGTCGAGATGCGCCACGACGCCGGGCGGGATCAGTTGAAGACCGTCGACGCGCGGGTGCAGAGCATTTCGTACGGCATGCCGGACTTCAGCCGCGTCGAAGTCCGTCCCGGAACCCGCCTCGACGCGGTCGTGAAGAACCTCAACGCGATGGCGCGTTCGATCGACAAGTCGTTCACCTCGTCGTCGTTCGCGATCGGCAGCGTGGGTACGATGGACAAGAACAAAGAGAGCGGCGCGATCAAGGAAAACGGCGATATCCTGCGCGAACTCGCCGCGCCGCTGGCCGTCGATCCGGTCCCCGCGCAGTCGCTCGCCATCCTGCCGAACTACCCGCGCATCCTCGACGACCTGGCGCTCACGGACGGCGATATGATCCGCTCGCTCGACGCGGCGCGCTCGTCGCTCGCGCTGCTCGACATCTCGCTCGGCGACTTGGACGAGTTCGTCAAGCGTCTCGGGCACGCGCAGCTCGACTTTCACGGCGACATCAGTCAGGTGGACTACGACGCGCTGCTGCCTTCGATGGCGAAGGCTTCCGAGCACCTCGCAAAGGCGGCCGTTGCCGGCTCGCAAGCCGCCCAGCTGGTGAACTTGGCCCGCTCGCGTCAGCTGCAATCGCGCATCACCATGCTCGGCGTCGGCTACCCCGAGGATCGTTACGCGACGCTGCAATACGCTTTGCAGCAGCGCGTGCAGAACGAGGGGCTCGACTTCCAGCAGATGCAACAGCACGGGCTGTCGCCGGGCGAGGTCGCCACCGCTTCGATCATCGCGGCCGACACGAATACGACGCCGCTCGCGGTCGTCGAAGAGGCCAAGGCGACGAACCGTCAGCTGGTCGATATCGCCAACGATCGAGGCATGCACGCCGAAGCGCTCGAGATCTTTCTCGGCTTGATCTACCTCGACTACACCGACGACCCGGTCAAGGAGGCGCACGGCCACCAACAGGGCTCGGTCTCGGGGGTAACGATGTGAGGTCGCAAGCCACGACGCCGGCGATCCTCCGCTCGTAGGCCGCTAACGCGATGAGCTTCTCGGGATCGGCTGCGATGGGGAGTGCTGATCTGCTCGCGCTGGTGCGCAAGAGCATCGCCGCGACCGCGCGTAACGAGGACGTTCAGCGGCCGTTCCGCTTCCTGCTGTGCGGCGATCCGTTCCTCGTGGCGGAGTTTCGCTCGCTGCTGCTGCGTCCGGTCGATCACGAAGATCACGTTCCGCTCGACGCCGGTGCGACGCTCGAAACGATCGACCCGTTACGCCGGCCCACGGTCGTCGGTCCCGACGTGCGCTGCACGATCTTTTTGGCTCGGCCGGGCGACTTGCCGGGCGCACGCATCGATCTCCTCGAACAGCTGCGCGTTCCGATCTTCGTGATCACGGTCGACCCCGCGAGCCCGCCGGCTGCACCGCTGAGCGCGCCGACGCCCGGGAACGCGGCCGACTACAGCGTGCCGCAACTCGATCGCGAGAACTTGCGCCTGCGCGTCTTCCCGCACATCGTCGAGCGCTGCGGCGGCATCGAAGTCGCCGTAGGACGGCGTCTGCCCGCCCTGCGCGCCAGCGTCGCCGGCAAGCTGACGCGCGACGCCGCCTCATCGGCTCTCAAAGTCTCGGCCGTGAGTGCGGTCGTCGACCACGTGCCGATCCTCGGCATCGTCCTCGGAGCGGTCGCCTCCGCCGGCGACATGGTCGCAATAACCGGCATTCAGATCGTGCTGATGATGCAGATCGGTGCGACCTACGGCAAGGACCCCGACATGCAGCGCATGTGGGAACTCTTACCCGTCGTCGGCGGCGGCCTCGGCTGGCGCGCGCTCTCACGCGAACTCTCGGGTTTCATCCCGGTCGCCGGCGTCGCCATCAAGAGCTCGATCGCCTACGCCGGCACCATCGTCGTCGGCGAAGGCGCGACTTTCTACTACGAGCACGGTCGCCACATGACCGCGGCGCAAGCCAGCGCGCTCTACGAAGAAAAGCGGCGCGCCGCGATGACCTTCGCGCGCGCCTTCATTGCGCGCCTCCGCAAGAAAAACCACTAGCGCTCGAGCCGGGAAGGCTCTGGTTTCCGCGGGAGGCGGGGGGCAATCGCGTTGCGGGGACGCCCGCGATTTCCCATCCATGGGAAATCGCTACTGCGCCACTTTCCGCTCCCGCCCTCCGGGCTCCGCGGAAAGCTGGAGCCCCCGCCACGCGACCGCCCCCCGCCTCCCGCGGAAACCAGAGCTTCCCCAGCTCTCGCTAAGCCAGCGACGTCTCCGCGAGGTGAACGAGCAGCGCGTCGTCGTCGAAGTGTGCGTACGAGGCGGCGAGTTTCGGACGAATCGCGGCGGCGATGCGCGCGGCGAGGGCGGAGCGGGCTTCGCTCGTGAGTGCGGCGCGACGCTCGGCAAAGCGGCGCACGAGGTCGCGCTCCTCCGGCGAGAGGTCGCGGATGAGGGGGTCTTCGCGCTGAGCCGCGTCGAGCGGCGCACGGATGCGGCGCCGTTCGTAGCGTTGGTCGCGCACGACCAGCGTGCCGGCGGCGTAGTCGCCCAGGCGCTGGTTACGCGGCGAGAGCAGCGTGCTGACCGCGGAGATCGCATAAAAGCCGAGTGCGACCTCGACGATGCGGACGCAGTTGCGAATGACCGAGCTCGTGAAGTCGAGCGCCACGCCACCTTCGCGAATGACGCGCAAGCCCATCAGACGCTTCCCCGGCGTTCGGCCTTCCCAACGCCACTCGAAGATAATGAAGTACCCGAAGAAGAGCAGGAAGATCGCGATGATGACGATCGCCTCGAAGACGGCCGATTCGATCTTGGTCAGCGGCGCCGCGGCTTTCGCATCGCCGGCCTTGCTCCCGAGATAGGCCAGCCCGAAAACGACGGCGAGCGCGATCGACAATTGAATCGACATGTCGATGAACACGGCGAAGAAGCGGCTGCCTAAGCCCGCCAACTCGTAGTTGAACGCGACGCTCTCCCCGGTCGCGATGTCGATCGAGCGCTCCATCCCGAGCCAGCTGCCTGCGGGGAGGCATCGGCCGAGTCCTGCGTAAGCAGGCGCCATGCGCGAACGCACCTTCGTCGCGAACCGTCAGGAGGGTTGGGAACGCCTCGAAGCGCTATTGGCGCGCGCCGATCGTCGCGGACTGCGTTCGCTCTTGGCCTGCGAGTTGGAAACGCTCGGCTTCGCTTACCGCTCGGCGACCTCCGACCTCGCTGCAGCACAAAGCCGCGACTACTCGGAAGATCTGCGCGCCTACCTGAACCGGCTCGTCGCACGGGCGCACGCCTACGTCTACGCGGACGTGACGGGCAACGGCTGGAGACGCGTCGCACGCTTTTTCGCAGTGGTCTTTCCGCGCGAGGTGCGCTTCTCGTGGCGGCCGATCCTCGGCTGCACGGCCCTCTTCGTTTTCGCAGCGATCGCGTCGTACGCGATCGTGGCGCACCGGCCGCTGAGCGTCTACGCGCTGCTGCCGGCAGAGGAAATTCCGCTCATCCAAAAGAGCTTGCACGACTCGAACTTCGCCGTCGACTCGACCTTCGCGCCCCTGATGTCGAGCGCGATCATCACGAATAACATCAAGGTCGCCGCGATCGCGTTTGCCGGCGGCATGACCGTCGGTATCTTGACGCTTTGGGAAATCCTGAACAACGGCTTGATGGTGGGCGGCTTGGGCGCCCTCTTCGCCGCGAAGGGCTTCGGACGCGACTTCTGGGCAACCGTCGCGCCGCACGGCGTGATCGAGCTGAGCGCGATTCAGATCGCCGGCGGTGCGGGACTTCTGCTGGCGCAGGCGATCGTCGCGCCGGGGCGCCTCCGCCGGGTCGACGCACTCCGCGAAAACGGCCGGCGCGCCGGCGTTTTGATGATCGGCGTCGCCGGGATGCTGGTCGTGGCCGGAACGATCGAGGGCTTCGTCTCGCCGCTGCGCATTTCGGAAACGCTTCGTCTGGGCATCGGAGCGGTCACCGCCGTCGTGCTGATCGCCTACATCGGACTCGCCGGACGAAAAGCGGAGCCGGCCCAAGTCGCAGCCTCGTCGGCTAGAGCAGTCCGCGCGTCTTGACGTCGAGATAGGCATCGAGGATGGCCACGGTGAGCTTCGCGGCGGGAACGTCGACGACGATCGTGCCCCCCGCGCGCAGTTGTGCCACCGCTTTGTTGCGCTCGTCGGCCAGCGTCATCGCGACGCTCGTGCGGTAGGCTTCGCGCGGCGTGCGCGGCACGGCATCGAGCGCCTGCGCGATCGCCGCATCGTTCATGAGCACGCAGACGACGAGATGGCGCCGGCTCAAGACGCTCAGCCCGGATAGCACCGCGGCCGACGTAACCGGATCGAACATGTCGGTGAACAGCACGATCAGGCTCCGTTTGCTGTAGTCTTTCTTGAGGCGCGTGAAGATCGTCTCGTAGTCCGGCTCCTCGATGCGCGGCTGCAGATCGTAGGCGGCCCGCGTGAGGGCCGCGAGGTGAGCGGCACCGCGCCGCGGCGCGAGCGCCAGGATCGGCTTGGCTCCGAAGGCGACGAGGCCGACGTGATCGTCGGCTCCCTGTGCGACGCGCGCGACGGAAAGTGCGGCCGTCAAGGCATAGTCGAATTTACGCTGCGGACCGACGCGCGGCGTCATCAGACGCCCGCAATCGAGCGCAATGCAGATCTGCTGGCTTCGTTCGACCTCGTACTGCGCGACCATCAGACGCCCGCGCCGCGCCGTCGCCTTCCAGTCGACCGAACGAAAACCGTCGCCGGGCAAATAGTCGCGCAGGCTTTCGAACTCGCTGCCCGTTCCGCGCAGGCGCAGTTTCCGCAAACCGGCCTCGAGCAGCGTGCTGCGCCGCGCGAGCGTTCCATAGCTCTCGACCGCGGAGAGATCGGGGAAGACCCGCGCTTCTTCGCGCGCTTCGACCGCGTAGCGGCGGCGCAGCAGCCCGATCCGGTTTTCCATCCAGAAGTACAGCTTGCCGAAGGTAACGGGACCGCGCTCGCGCGCCAGAAAACCGAGCGAACCTTCCGTTCCGGCATTCGCTGCAACGCGCAGCTCGAGCGAATCCCGCTCGAACGTGATGGCCGGCAGCGGCGTTTCGATCAGGCCCAACCGAATCGGAATCGGCGCGCGGTTCTCGACCGCGTAGAGCACGCTCGAAGGCCGGCGGAGGGCGATCGCGCCGACCGGCTTGCGCGCGACGCGCAGCAGCGAAGCCCGCGGCCCGACCGCAACGTCCACCAGCGCGAGAACGAGGAAGAGCGCGAGGCCCGCATAGACGGCCGACAACAGCGCCGGCACGACGCCGGCCAGTGCGAGCAAAAGCGCGAGTACGAGCAGCGCCCAGACGCCGCGCGCCGACAGCCAAAGCGCGGGGAAGATCGGGCGCAAGCCTCAGCCGCCGGCCGCGGGCACGACGTCCTTGGGGACTTCGACGGCATTGAGGATGCGGGCCACGACCGCGCCGGCATCGATGCCTTCCACTTCTGTTTCGGGCCGCACGATCAAACGGTGCGGCAGCACCAGCGGCGCGACGGCTTTGACGTCGTCGGGCGTCGCGAAGTCGCGTCCGTCGAGGGCCGCCGCCGCCTGGGCCGCGTGCATCAAGGCGAGCGCGGCGCGCGGGCTCGCCCCGAGCGACAGCTCGCGCGAGTTGCGCGTCCGTGCCACGACGGCGTAGACGTAGGCTTGGAGCGCGTCGGCGACGTGGATCGCGCGCACTTCGCGCTGTGCGGCGAGCACGTCGGCCTCTCCGGCCACTTGCGCGAGGCCCGTCGCGGCGAGGTCGTGCGCGTCGAAACCGGCGGCGCTGCGCGCCAACAGCGCGCGCTCCTGGGTTTCGCTCGGATAGCCGGTGCGCGCGCGAACGAAAAAGCGGTCGAGCTGCGCTTCGGGCAGCGGATAGGTCCCTTCGAATTCGACCGGATTTTGGGTCGCGCAAACCAAGAAGAGCCCCTCGAGCGGCTCGCTGTTTCCGTCGATCGTTACTTGCCGCTCTTCCATCGCCTCGAGCAGCGCCGACTGGGTCTTGGGCGGAGTCCGATTGATTTCGTCGGCCAGCAGAAGGCTCGTGAAGATCGGGCCTTTGCGCAGCGAGAACTCGGCAGTTTTGGGATTGAAGACCGTGGTGCCGACGACATCGGCCGGCATCAGGTCGGGCGTGAATTGAATCCGGCGAAACGGCACGCCCAGCAAGATCGCGAGAACCCGGACGAAGAGCGTTTTGGCAGTGCCCGGGACGCCTTCGACGAGGATGTGCCCGTTGGCCAGCAGCGCCAGCGCGAAGGCGAACGCGGCCTCCTCGTTGCCGACGATGACCCGATCGATCCCGCTCTGCAAAGCGCGGGCTAGGCTAGTAGCGCGGGCGGCCATGCGTTGTCCGATCCTTTCGAAGGCGCTGCGCCAAAGCGACGCCTCGCACGAGAGACTTCTCGTTCGGGGGTCCGTTCTTGGAAATCCGCTCGAGCTCGAGAAAGAGCCTGCGCTCTTCGGGCTCGGCGATCGCCGCGGCGAGATTTTCGGACGAGACGTCGTCCGGCAGACCGAGCGATTTCGCGAAGGCGCGTTTGGTCGAATCGAATGCGTCGAGCAGCGCTTTGCGAAAGGCGCGGCCGCGTTCGAAGAGCGCCGCAAGCGCGTCGAGGAACGCCGCGGAATTTGGATCGCGCGATTGCGGCAGCACCGGGGGCCCTAACCGCAGCGCCGCACCGCCGAAGGCGAGCAGCAGAACGCCCAGCGCGCACCAGATCGCGATCGCGAACGGTCGCGGCACGACCGACCACCAGTGGTCGGGCGTCGAGAAACCGTGAACCGATTCGTAGAAGGCGACCGTTTCGCCCGAGTGCGGCGCGCTCAGCGCATACGCGAGTCGCGCCCGGTCCGGACGCCCGATCTTCGCGTTGGTAAAACTCGGTTCGTCGATGGCCGTCACGACCTCGCCTTTGCCGTACGGGTAGCTCAGGATGAGCGCGCCGCGCGCGTCGGCGAGCAGCGTCGAACGTTTTCCGGGCACCCAGCGCAGTTCGGTCTCCGCCGGATAGCGTCTGACTCCCGCCGCGGCAAACGCTGGAGCGACGTACGGGCGGCTACCGCCCGACGGGTGGCTGCTGTGCGGGAGTTTCAAGATCCCGCGGCTCGCGGCGTCGTCGTCGTGTCCGAGGTAGACGAATCGTCCGCCGTCGCGAATCCAGCTCTCGAGCGCGTGGACGTCGTTCTCGGTCGGCACCTCTTGGCGCTGATCGAAGGGCAGCGGATCGGCCCAGATGAGCGTGCGGGTTGCGCGATCGAGAAACGCCGGTCGCAACTCGAAGCGTTCGACTCGCACGCCCTCGCGCTGCAGCATCTCGAACCAGGCGCGGTAGCCGCCGCTCGTGCCGTCGTGCGTCGAATACGAGTCGGGTTCGACCTGTGCGCGCTGCGCGGCCCGATTGCGCTCGACGCCCGCGAAGATGAGGATCGCTACCGCGAGCACGAGGATTCCGAGTTCGAGCCGCGGTGCGCGGCTTAGCGCCTCCCTCACGGTAGCGCGACGTTCGGTTCGAAGCCCGCGAAAGCGCGTTCGGCACTCGCGAAGTCGGCGGGGCCGGCGGGAACCCCGGAAAACGCCGCGCGCACGAAGCCGGCGCTGAGTTCGTCGAACGGCGGCGCGGCCTCGGCGCGAACCCTGCGCACGAGCCGCCGATATTCGCCCGGCGTTCGCGAAGCATCGAACGGAACGAGCGCGCGCTCGTCGAGTTCGGCAAGCGCTGCGCCGAAGAGCGCTGCAATCGCACGCGCGTACTCGCCGCGAGCCGCCAGCGCCGACGCAGCCTCGCGCCACTCCGCGCTCGAGCGGCGCTGCACCAGCGCGCGGCCGGCGAAGTTCCGCTGCGCGCGCGCCTCAGGCGCCGCGAAGGCCAGCGCGAGGCGCACCAGCACGAAGGCCAACCCGAGGAACGCCGCGATCATCAACGCGATGCCGAGCCACGCGCCGACTCGCGAGGCTCCCGCGACCGCGCGCGCGACCGGTCCGAAAAATTCCTTAAAGCGGGCTCGAATCCAATCCCAGACCTCTTGCCAAAGACTCGGCTTGGGCTTCTCGGCGCTGGTAACCGGGGCCGTTCGATAGGCGGGCTGTGCCAGCACGTCGCGCACCACGATGGCCGGGTCGCGCGGCCAGGCAGCACCGCTTCGGACACCGTTCGCGGCGACGCTCGCCAGCGGCAGAGTTGCCGTCAGCGCAGCCAACGCCAAGAACGTGCCCAGCGCCAGCGAACGGATTCGAATCACGAAGCGGACAGCGGCTCACCGCCCGCGGCGACGTGCAAGTCGAGACCTTCCCGCCGCACGCGCAGATCGAAATAGAAGATGGCGATAAAGGCCGTGGTGAAGGCGGCCGTACCGACCCGAACGATCGTCTCGTAGATCGTGCCGGCAACGTTGCTCTTGAAAAATCCGTAAAGGATCGACTCACCGGTGAGGCCGACGAGCCCGATGCCGATCAGAATCGCGACGTACGCGAGGCCGGCCAACAGCGACCGGCGCAGCCCGGTACCGAGAAAGACGCGCGAGATTCCGCGCGAGAACGCGGTGACGAAAGGCATGCGCTCGACGACGCAACCGAAGTACGAGATCTGCACCGCTAGCGCGGCGACGACGCCGAAGCCGAGCAGCGCCAGCAGGAAGATCCCCCCGAAGATCACGCTCATCGCAACGCCGAGGACCGTCGACGCTTTCGTCACCAGAATCAATGCGAACACGACGATCAAGCCGACGACGAACACGGCGAGATAGAGACCGATGCCGGCCGCGACGTAGAGCAGATTGATGCCGATCATCGGAAGCCACCGGTTCAGCGCGGTCTTATAAGCTTGCTCGAAGTCGATCGGACCGCCGAGGTAGAGCTTCGAGGCGGCGTCGATCAGCGCTGCCGTCGGAAGCGGCGACACGAAGAGGAGCGCGACGAACCAAAGCACGGTCCAGAGATTGAAGACCGGCGTTTGCGAGAACGCGCTGCTGATCGCGTTTGCGTCGACGTGCTTGCCGGCGGCCTGCGCCTGCAAGATGTCCGTGAGCGAGCCGAAGAGCTTCGCCTGATCGGCGGTCCCGAAGTACTGGAGAATGGCAACCGGTATCGCGTAGACCACGAAAATCAACGAAAAGAGCGCAAAGTGGCGCACGCACAGCGTCACGGCGCGGTCGAGAATTTCGCCGAGGCCCAGCGGCCGTAACACGTCTGCCCTCCCGGAACGGCGCAGTGATGCCGCGCTCGAGGGCGAAGTTTCGGCGATGCACGATGCGCACCCGCTCGGGACGATCGCACATCTCTGGCGCTATCCGGTCAAGAGCCTCGCCCCGGAAGCGCTCGAGAACGTGCGCGTCGACGTTTGGGGCCTCGAAGGCGACCGCCGCAGCGCGCTCTTCGTCCAGTCCCCGGAGCACGCGCGCTCGGGCAAGACGTATCGCGGCAAGGAGCACAACTTGCTGCACACGACCGCCGACCCGGAGTTCGCGCGCTCGCTCGCCGCCGAGCGCGGCGTCTCCGTCGAACCGCGCGACGACGGACCGCACTTCGATGCCGGCAGCGTCTCGCTCGTCCTCGACCGGTGGGTGGCCGACCTCGAACGCGTTCTCGACTTGCAGCTCGACCCGCAGCGTTTCCGGCCGAACCTCTTCGTCCGCGCCGCACCGGGCTTTCTGCTGAGCGAGCCGCAGCTGGCAGGCGCGACGTTGCGCATCGGCGCGGTCACCCTGCGCGTCAGCGAGCCGATCGATCGCTGCGTAACCCCGACCTACGACGTCGCGACCGGCGAATCGAATCCGGACATCTTGCGGGCCGTCGCGCGCGCCCGCGATAACGTGATGGGCGTGTATTGCGAGGTGCTCGAAGCGGGCACGCTGCGGCGCGGCGCCGAGGTTGCGTTCGAGCGCCCCTGAACCTCAGACGATCAAGTGGACGTCGCCGAATTCGTGCCAAAGGAAACGCGCCTCGAGCGCCGCGTCGTAAGCCCGCTCGAGTTCCGCGTCGCGTAACAACGCTTCCAGGATCCGCAAATGGCTTGCGCGCGGCTCGTGCAGTCCCGTCAGCAACCCGTCGACCGCGCCGAGTCCACGCTCGCGCGTGACCACGAGGTCGGTCACGCCCTGCGCCGCCACAACCTCACCCTCGCGAACCGCGCTTTCGAGCGCGCGCACGACGGTCGTGCCGACCGCGATGACGCGGCGGCGCTCGCGGCGCGCAGCGTTGACGGCGCGCGCCGTCGCCGGCGGGATCGCGTACGGCTCCGCGTACGGGGCTTCATGCGCTTCCTGACTCGACACGCCGGCGTGCAGCGTGAGCGCCGCGAGGCCGACCCCGTGGCTGCGCAGTTGCTCGAGCGTTCGCACGGAAAAGGGCCGGCCGGCTGAGGGCATCTCGGCCGATCCCGGAACGCGCGCGAAGATCGTTTGATACTGCGCGAGGGGAAAGTCGCGAGCGATGTAGGCGTAGCGAACCGGACGGCCATGTGCGTGCAAGTACTCGACCACCGTTTCAGGCGTTTCGATCCGCGCGAACCAGAGACGCGACGAATTCGCATCGACCGGTGCGATGAGCGTCGCGAGCGCACCGCCCGGCAGATCCAGGCGCTCGGCCTGTGCGACCGTGCCGCGCGGCTCGACGATCCACAACGTGCCCGCGACGTGCGTTGAGAAGTGCAGCGCGAATCGATCGCCGTTCGCGTTGCGGGCCTCGAGTGCCGCGGGAAGCGTCGCCGAATCGTTGACGACCAGCAGATCGCCTTCGCGCAGGAAGTTCGCCAGATCGCGAAAGCTCGCGACTTCGTTCGTCGCGGCCTCACGCGAGGTGACGAGCAGCCGTACCTCGTCGCGCGCGATCCCACGCGCTTCAGCCGGCTCGCGCGCTTCCAGTTCGGCCGGCAATGCGAAGTCGAGGCTCGCCAAGGCAGAACTCATGCGCCCGACGCAACGGCGGTTTCGGCCTGCAACTCGACGCGGAGGAAGGCCGGCCGGCGAGCTTCGAGGGCCGCCACGAGAGCCGGAGCCACGGCGCCGGCAGCCGGCAAACCCGACAGATCCTCGCCCGGCTCCGCCTCGCGGTGCAGCTCCGTGTTCATGTTTCCCGGGTCGGCCAACAACACCCCGATCCCGGCGGGTTCGAGTTCGACGGCGAGCGTGCGCGAAAGATGTTCGAGCGCGGCCTTGGTCGCGCCGTAACCACCCCAACCCGGATACGCGTTGAGTGCTGCATCGGAAGAGAGGTTGACGATCGTCGAGCCAGGCGCCATCAAGGGCAGCGCGTGTTGCACGAGGTGCAGCGGCGCCCAGAGGTTGGTCGTCACCAAACGCTCGAACACGACGGGCGAGAGCTGCAACAGCGACGGCATGGGCGAACGGCCGATCGTCGACGCGTTGTTGACGAGCACGTCAATCCGTCCGAAACGCTCTTTCGTCAGCGCGACGAGCGCGTGTACGTGCTCGGCGTCGGCGACGTCGCCGGGTAACGCTGCGACCCACGTCGTCCGGCTCAACTCGTCGTAGGCCGCGTCCAGCGCTTGCCTCCCGCGCGCGGTGATGACGAGGGATAGCCCGCGATTCGCCAAGAGCCGGGCGAGGCTGAGCCCGAGTCCTTTGGACGCGCCGGTGATAAGGGCGACGCGGTTTTCCGCTTGTTGTTCGTTCATCGCTCGAGCGTAACCGAAGCGGTTCGGCGACACACCGTCAGCAAAGACCGTAGAGCCCCTGGCTAAAAAGCCAGGGCGCTCAGCGGTCGCTGCTAGGTTGCGGTCGAACGAGCGGCGAGCCGGCGCCGTTGCGCGAGGGAGAGATAGCCGCCAAACAAGCCGAGCAACGGCGCCCCGAGTTCGCTCGCCACAATTTGCAACGCGTGGCTCGTGCCTTGTTGCAGGAAGAAGCCGGCGAAGCCCAGCGCGACGCACAGCCAAGCCGAAACGGCGCCGTTGAGCAGCTCGTCATGCTTCGCGATGCGTGCGGCCACATAACCGCCCAGAACGGAGCAGGCGCATCCGATGAAGATCAGGAGCGCGCCGAGCGGGCCCTGTCGCATCGCGACCGCGACGGCCGCACCGATTTGAGTCTGCGGCACGTGCGCCAGACCCAGGCTGACCGTCATAAACAGGATCACCGGGAAACTCAGGACGTTCGTCGCGACGACGTCGGTGATGCCGCCCAGGATAACGCCCTTCAACGAAAGCCTGCCCACGCGCCCTCCTCGTCCGTCACACCGCGGCTATTCTCGACTGTGTGCTATTCGCCGCCCCGTCAGAGTACGAGCGTTACCCTGCCGGTGTGGAAGTCGTAGTCGGCTGCCACGACGCGTACGGCGCCGCTCGCGATCGCCGGTCCGAGCACCGGCGATGACGAGATTTTTGCCGCCTGCGCTTTCGCGTTCGCTTCCACGGCGTCGTGAAGCGTGCCCTTGTGAGCCACGACGCCGGCGATGCCCGGCGCGATCGCTTTCTCGATCACGTCGAGATTCGGCGGCAGCGGCTTGCGCTCTTCGACGGCGGAATAGGTCGCCTTCACCGCCCCGCACTCTTCGTGACCGACCACCAGGATCAACTTGACCCCCAGCGCGCCGTATCCGTATTCGAGCGTCCCCAGCACGGCCGGCTGCACGAAGTTGCCGGCGTTGCGGTAGATGAACAAGTCGCCGACGTTCTGGTCGAACAGCAACTCGGGCGGAACGCGCGAGTCCGAACAGGTGAGGATCGATGCGAATGGGGCTTGATGTCCGGTGAAGGCCAACCGCCGTTCCGTGACCGAGTCCTGCTGCGTCAGCGAGCCGCTTACGAAGCGCAGGTTGCCGGCGACGAGGCGGCGCAGCGCCTCGGCGGGCGAAACGCTTGCCGCCGGCGGCTCGGCCGCGCTTGCGGGAACCCGAACGCCGGCGAAGGCGACGGCGCTTGCGGCGCCCGCCGCGCGCAGAAACTCGAGCCGCGATCTGGTCGAATCGATTGCCTGCATCGCGCTTCTTTCTTGTTCGGAGCCGCCGGCCCCCTAGGGGTCCGAAATCCCGCGATGCTCCCGGACGTACTCCGTCATCTTGCCGACTTCGCTCCCGAGCGTCTCGACGGTTTGTTCCATCGACGCGAGCGCCTTGCGCCGGTAGGTGGCCATCCCGTCGATGGCGGCGCGCACGTTGCCGAAGGCTTCTTGCAGCCGGGCGATGTCGACCGTCGGCTGCACCGCACCCTCTTGGACGCGCGCCGCGTTCTCCGCGAGCATGCGCGAGGTCGCGGCGATCAGGTTCGAGGTCGTTTCCCGGACGGCGCCGATCTGGTCGAGGACCAGCTTCTGATTCGCGAGCGCCTGCGCCGTCACCACCGCCGTGCGGAGCGCCGCGACCGTCGTCGTCGTCGCGCGCTCGATGCCCTTGACCAGTTCGCCGTTGTTCTTCTTGATCAGGTCGAGCGCGAGGTAGCCCTGCACGTTCACGGCGAGCTGCGTGGCGAGATCTTGCTCCTTTTGGCGGATCGTAAAAAGCACGTCGCCGGCAAGTTTCTCCGCGCGCGCGGGATCGACGGCCTCGAGCGATCGTACCTGCGCTGCGATCGCATCGGCCAGCTCGCGCGAATGGAACGCGTGCTTCTGCAGCTCGTGCATCAGCGTCCACATCGCGGCCTTTTCTTGCTCGAGCGAAGCGTTGTCGCGCAGTAGCTCGTCCTTCGCGCGGCGCAGCGCTTCGATGATGCCGTTGAGGTGCGCTTGCGACGATTCGTACCCGCGGAAATAGTTGCGCAGCTTGTTACCGAAAGGCAACGCGCCGAGCATCCGCTTGGGCGCGAAGAGATCGCCTTGACGCGATGGATCGAGCTTTTCGACGGTCGCGCGCAGCTCGACCAGCGTCTTCGAGATGGCAGAACCTTCGCCCAGCGCACCCATGGCGCGCGCGGGCCGGTCCATCAGACGACTCGCAACCGAAGCGGAACGCGCGATCTCCTCGTTCCCCAGCGCCTCGACGCGCTTGAGGCGCGCCGCGAACTCGGGAGAGCCGGGCGCGAGCGCGACGATCTCGGACGCTTCGCGGGCCGCCTCGGCAGCCAGCGAACCACGTTCGCCGTCCTCGAGCGGGACGGTGTCGAGCGCAGCCTCGGGCGTCACCGCGGCAACAGGTTCCGGGGGAACCAGCATCGCCGGCTGGACAGGCGCTTCGTTCATCCTTTTCCTCTCCGCGACGGGCGCCCGCCCCTTCGCTCGTCCGCCACTTTCACTCGACCTCTGCGAACAGACGGACGAGTATATCGCGGGCCGGACGCTCGTGTTGCACGTAGGCGCTGAGATCTTCGAGCAGCGCGGCCGTCCAATCGGAAACGTCGACGACCTGCGCCTTGAGCCGAAAGCCGCGCACGAAGCGTTCGACGACGGTGACGACCCCGAAGCGATCGCGCCGCAGGACGTAGCGCAGCGCATCCTCGGCCCGCGGCAGGTCGATCGCCAGCGCTTCGACGCGGCCGGTGCCGAAGAGTCCGGCGCGCGTGACCGAAACGGCCGCCGGGAAGGCCGCCGTGAGGCGCGTCGCCGCGACCTCGAGCAGCGCCGCGGGATCGGGACCGGCCTCGACGGCCATGCGCCGGAAGACTTCGCGGACCAGCGTCGCCGCGGGGGGCCCCGCGGCTGCATCGGGCGCGGCCGGCTCCGGCAGCGACTCGATCGGTCCGAAGCGCTCGGTCAAAAACGACCCGTTCGCCGCGAGCGCGCGTTCGGTGCGCTCGGCGAGAAGCGCGAGACGCTGCGTGGTCGCTCGCTCGAGCAGGGTGAGTTGGGCGACGAGCATCGCTTGCGCCGTTGCGTCGCGGCGCGCCGGCGGAACGTCCAAATACGCTTTGACGGTCTCGGGTAAATAGCGCCGCTCCGTCTCGCGAATCGCATAGGCCGCTTCGTCCGCCCCGTCACCGAGCAGAGGTTCGGCCTGCGCCAGCAGCGCCTCGATTCGCCTCAGCGAGCCTTCCGCTTCAGAGGGCAGCCTGTCCACGTTCGCGCTCCTTGACCTCCGCTGCGTACGATACCCTCCTGCGCGCGCCGTCGATCCGCTACGGGCTTCAGGCCGCGCGCCACCCGAGTCCGTCTGCCGAAAGAACTCGGGCAACGGTGGCGAAGGCGGCCGCATGTCAGACGTCCTCGTCGTCATCGACGTTCAGCAAGCGCTCGTGGACGAACTCGAGCCCGCGCGGCGCGAGGAACTTCTCGGAACGCTCGCGCCTTTACTCGAGCAAGCTCGCTCCAGCGGTCTTCCGGTCGTCTACATCCGGCACGACGGCCGCCCCCAGGAACTCATCCCCGGAACGCCCGGCTGGGAAATCGCAAGCGCGATCGCGCCGCGCCAAGGCGAGCCGATCGTGGACAAACGCCACGGCGACGCCTTCAAGGAAACGAACCTGGCCGACGTCCTCGCGGAGTACCGGGCGGACCACCTCATCGCGACCGGAATGCAGACCGACTTTTGCGTCACGAAGACCATCACCGAAGCCGGACGGCGCGGCTATCGCGTGACGCTCGTCGAGGACGCGCACGCGACCTATTCCTCCGGCGGCAAGAGCGAGCAGCAGATCCGCGAGGCGATGCACGACGACACGCGCTCGTGGGGCGGACGCATCGTTCCCGCCGCCGATCTGTTTACCTAGCGATGGCGCAGACGAAACGGCCCGAGCTTTCCGACGGAGACAAGCGTGCGCTGGGCGTCGATCTGTTCAACCTGACCTGGACCTACATGGAGATGCCCGAACGCAGCGCCGCCGAGAACGACCGCATGCTCGAAGCCGCGTACGCATCGGCGCACTTCTGGAGTCAAGTTGGCAGCGTCGAGCATCTCGCGCGCAGTCAATGGCAACTTTCGCGCGTCCACACGGTCTTGGGACGAGCCGCGCCCGCCATCTATCACGCCCAGCGCTGCCTCGATCATTGCATCGCCGGCGATCTCTGGGGTTGGGACCGGCCGTTCGCGTACGAGGCTCTGGCGCGCGCCTACGCGATTGCGGGCGACTCGCAACACATGACCGAGCACCTTGCGACCGCACGCGAGCTCGGCGAGCGCATCGCGGAGAAAGACGATCGCGACCTGCTTCTCGCGGACCTGGAGACGATCGCGCTAAAGATCTAGCGAAGCCGGCTCGTCGCGCAACAGATGGCGCAAATAGCGCTCGGGCGCGCAGAGGAAATCGCGCGTGACGCGCACGTGCTCCAGTTCGGCGTACGGAGTGGGCCGAATCGCAGCGCCGTCGAAAACGAGGATCTGCGCACCCGGAAACGCGGCCAGGATCGGTGAGTGCGTGGCGATCACGAACTGCGAGCCGTCGCGCACCGCGTCGTGCACCATGGCGAGCAGCGCTAAAACGCGCGTGGGAGAGAGCGGCGTCTCGGGTTCGTCCAAAAGGTAAAGCCCCTGCGGTACGAGGCGTTGCCGCAGGATCGCGAGGAACGTCTCGCCGTGCGACTGCGCGTGCGGGTCTTCGCCGTAGCGCGCGGCCAGCGCGTTTCGCTGCCCGCGCACGTACGAGGCAGCTCGCCGGCGCGCCGCGAGTCCGGCGCGTTCGTCGCCGAGAATCGCGGCGACCTCGTCGTCCACGGCGTGCATCTCCCGCTCGACGCGCCGCGTAAAGCCGAACGCGTCTTCGGCGCGGAAGAACATGCGCGAACGCGGACGTTCGGTTTGAACGAGCGTCAACGTGCCGGCGAGGCGCCGGGCGCCGGCCAGCGTCGCATCGTCCGAAAGATCGAGCGCGCCGGCCGCGGTCGCGCCCAGTGCGATAGCCAGCGCCTCGATCAGCGTCGATTTCCCGGAGCCGTTCTCGCCCATGAAGAACGTCACCGGCGCCGCGAAGCGCAGGCTTTCCAAAAAAGCGAGTGCGGGGACCGACCAGGGAAACGCTCCGTCCGGCGGAACGGCGTTGCGCCGCGCAGCGTTGAGGAAGATCGCTATTCGACCGCCGCGGGATCGTTCGCCGCGTTCTCGATCTGAGTGATGATGTCGGCGCCGTGCAGCACCTCGGTCACCGGTTGGCCGCCCTTTTGCACGGGATCCGAGACGACCGCGTAGTGGGTATGACCGTGGCCGTGGCTCGCGTCGCTATGCAACGTCCCGGCGAGGATGCGCCCGTCGGCGAGGGTCACGCGTACCGGTTTTCCGACGAAGGGGTGGACTTCTTGATCGGTCATGTGTCTGCTTTCGTGAACGGAGGGAGTGCCGCGCCTTGGACCGCAGCGCTCCTTAGTCCTTGCCCGCGCAGCGGAAGTGCCACACCCCTCTCGCGAACGTCAGGCCTCATGCCCTTCGTCCAAGTCCACACCAGCCGCAACCTCCCGAGCGACGGCCGTCGCAAACTGGGCCTCGAGTTGGCCCGGGTCTACGCCGCCGCGATGCAGACGAATCACCGCATCGTCAACGTCGGCTTCGTGCGCTACGCGGACGGCGACCTCGCCCGCTACGATGCGGCCGGCGACGCGGCGCAGGAGATGACGATCGTCACCTGCGACGTCCGTTCCGGCCGGTCGCCCGAAGTGCAGGAGCAGTTGGGACGCGAGATTGCCGGCGCGTGCGCGCGGGCGCTCGGCATATCCGAAGCACGCGTCGCCGTCTACGTGAGCGAACACCCGGCCCATCAGATCTATCGCGACGGCGGGCGCGCTCCCGAATGGTCGGCGGCCGAAGCCGGGCTCCCGCAGTCATAGCAGCCCGCGCTGCTTCGCAAGCGCCACCGCCTGCGCGCGGTTCGAGGCTCCGAGCCGTTCGAGAATTTCGCCGACGTGGAACCTGACGGTGCGTTCGGCGACGTGCAATCGTTCCGCGATCGCTTTGTTTGAAAGCCCCGCCTCGATCAGGTCGAGGACTTCGCGCTCGCGGGGCGTGATGCGCAGGTGGCGCGGCGTGTGCAGCGACCGCAGCAGCTGCGCCGCGACCTCGGCACCGAGCCGCGGCTGCCCGCCGACCGCGGCGCGGATCGTAGCCAGCAGCTCGTCGCTTGGGGTGCCTTTGAGGACGTACGAGTCGGCGCCGCGCGAGAGCGCTGCGGCGACGCGCTCCTCGCCGCCGTACGCCGAGAAAATGACGATGCGCAGAGCCGGAAGTTCGGCTTTCAGTTCTGCGATCAACTCGAGCCCGCTGCGATCGGGCAGTTCGAGGTCGAGCAGCACGACGTCGGTGCGTTCGCGGCGCAGCAGCGCGAACGCCGCCGCGGCGTCGCCGGCCGTGCCGGCGACCTCGATATCGGCGGCGTCTTGCAGATTGGCGACGATGCCGTCGCGCACGATCGGGTGATCGTCGACGACCGCGACGCGAATCACGGCAGCGGCAGGCACGCCGTGACGAGCGTGCCCCCTTGCGGCACGACCGCGATCGCGAACGAACCACCCAGCGAGCGGGCACGCTCCGCCATGCCGACGACGCCGTAACGACCGGCACCGGCGTGCGCCGGCTCGTAGCCGGCACCGTCGTCGCGGACCGTCAGGCACACCGCGCCCTCGTCGCTTGCCAGCGCGAGATCGACATGCCGGGCGCGCGCGTGCCGCTCGACGTTGCGCAGCGCCTCGGCGGCGATCCGGTACAGCTCGACTTCGAAGGCGTACGATAAGGCGGCAGCGCTCTCGATACGGACGTCGACGGGTATTCCGTAGTCCGAGGTAAAGCGCCGTGCGAGAGCGGCCAGCGCCGCTCCGAGCGGTTTACCGTCGAGCGGATCGGAGCGCAAGGAAAGGACCGACTCGCGCGCGTGTTCGAGCGAGCCGCGCGCGACCGCGAGCGCTTTCTCGAGCGGCTCGCGCGTCGCTGCGGAAGGGGCGCGGCGCAGAGCGTGCTCGAGCTGCAGCGTCAGCGCGGTGAGATCCTGCGCCAGCGTGTCGTGCACGTCCCGCGCCAAACGCGCTCGCTCGTCGGAACGCGCCAGCGACGCAGCCGACTCGGCCAGCCGCGCGCGCTCGACGGCGATGCCGGCCTGCATCCCGATCGCGCCCAGGAGGCGCAACTCGTCGCCGGCCAGCGGACGCCAATCGGACCGGCTAAGATTCATGATCCCCAACTGCCGCTCGCCGAAGCGCAGCGCCACGCTGGCGTGCGATTTCATCCCGCCGGTCAGCTCGCTGCGGTCCTCGCGCAGCGCTTTGCGCAGCCGGCTGCAGTCGATCACTTGCACGTTCTGCGAAACGAAGTCGCCGTCTTCAAATGACTCGATGCACCAGCACGAACTGCCGGTCATTTGCACCGGCTCCTGCAGATACGGCGGCAAGCCGTACGACGCCGCCAAATAGAAACGGCCGGTCTCCGGATCGAGCAGCCAGACCCAGCCCGCATCGAGTTCGAGCGAACGCGCGAGGATTGCGAGCGTCCGCTCCAGCGCGCGCGAGGTGTCGGCTTCCTGTCCGAGGGCGAAGGCGACCGCCTCGAACAACTCGATGTCGCGCGTCACGTCCGCTCCAACACCGCGCGCACGGCGTCGTCTGCGCGGCGCGCGATGCGCTCGTCTTCGGCGTGGCGGCTCTCGCGCACGACGGGCCGGCCGGCGACGTACACGTCGCGGACGCGCCACGCGCCGCTGCGAAACAGCGCCCGGTCGAGCGAGGGCGCTTCCCGCTCGCTTGCGAGCACCAACCAATCGGCCCGCAAGCCCGGGGCGAGCGCGCCGATCGGCTGCCCAAGCGATTGCGCACCGGACCGCGCCAGGCCGGCGTACAGCGCCTCGCCGAGGCCGAGCGCCGGTTCGCGCTCGCCGGCTAACACGTGGCGCCGCTGCAACGCCAGGCGCTGCGCGTATTCGAGCCAGCGCACTTCCTCGGCGACGTCGAGCGAAACGTGGCTGTCCGAACCGATCGCGATGCGGCCGCGCTCCGCCGCAAAAGCCGCGGCCGGGAAGATGCCGTCGCCGAGATTCGCTTCGGTCGTCGGAGCGGCCACCACGACCGCTTGGGCTTGCGCGAGCAGCGTCAGCTCGCCGGGCGTCGCGTGCGTGGCGTGGACGAGCGACCAGCGCGGGCCGAGTTCCAGTTCCCGTCCCAGCAATTCCACCGGCGTTACGCCGTGCGCGGCGAGGCAGGCGTCGACCTCGCGGCGCTGCTCGCTGACGTGCACGTGCAGCGGCGTTACGTGCATCCCGGCGCGCTCGTCGACGTGCGCCAGCAGCGCCGCGATATCGCCGCACGTCACCGCGCGCAGCGAATGCGCCGCGACGCCGAGCCGCACTACGTCGCGTCCGCGCGTTGCGGCCGCAAGCTCGTCCCACAGCCTGCAAAACGCCGCGAGGTCGAGCACGAAGCGCTGCTGCGACACGTCGGGGGGTAAGGCACCGAAGTCGCGATAGCGGTACAGAACCGGGAGCAGCGTGAGCCCGATCCCGGCCGTGTGCGCCGCGGCCACGACGCGTTCCGCCATCTCGCTCGAACGCGCGTAGGGACGTCCGTCCCTCGCATTGTGCAGGTAATGAAACTCGGCGACGCTCGTGTAGCCGGCCTTGAGCATCTCGACGTACGCGCTCGTGGCGATTGCCTCGAACTCGTCCGGTTCGACCGCGCGCGCGAAAGCGTACATCGTTTCGCGCCAGCTCCAAAACGAGTCGCCGGCGGGACCTGCGCCCTCGGCGCGTCCGGCCAGCGCGCGTTGCAGGACGTGCGAGTGCGCGTTGGGCATTCCCGCAAGCACCGGACCCGCCAAAGCGGTCGCTCCGCCGCTCGCCGCTTCCGGCTCGACGGCGGCGATCGTACCCTCGCCGGTAACGGCGATGCGGACATCGCGCTTCCAGCCCTCGGGCAGAAGCGCCCAAGGAGCCCGATAATCGATCACGTTTGGACCAACGCTCGAATCGCGACGATGAATTCCGGCGCGCCGTACGGTCTCGTCGAAGACGGTGCGCTGGCGGTGCGCGGCGATACGATCGTTTGGCTCGGTCCGCGCACGCAGCTTCCTCCTGAGTTCGACCTGGCGCACGTCCACGATGTGGGCGGCCGTTGCATCACGCCGGGGTTCGTCGACGCGCACACCCACGTCGTCTATGCCGGCGACCGGGCGCGCGAATTCGAACTGCGCGCGAGCGGAGCCGGCTACGCCGAGATTGCCCGGGCGGGCGGAGGCATCCTATCCACCGTCCGCGCCACGCGCGCCGCCGGCTCCGCCGAACTCGCCGCCGGCGCCGATCGGCGCGTCGCGGCCATGCAGCGCGACGGCACGACGACGATCGAAGTGAAATCGGGCTACGGTCTCGATCGTGAAACGGAACTGCGCATGCTGCGCGTGGCGCGCGGCCTCTCCGAGCGGCATCCGGTTCGCGTTCGCACCTCGTACCTCGGGCTGCACGCGTTGCCGCCGGAATGGGAAGACCCCGACGCCTACGTCGCGTTCGTCTGCGGCGAGGTCTTGCCCGCCGTCGCGGCTGAAGGCTTGGCCGACGCAGTCGACGCGTTCTGCGAGACGATCGCCTTCTCGCCGCAGCAAGTCGCCCGCTTCTTCGACGCGGCGCAAGCCTTGGGAATCCCCGTCAAGCTGCACGCCGATCAGCTCACACCCGGCGGCGGCGCGGCGCTCGCTGCGCGCTACCGGGCGCTCTCGGCCGATCATCTCGAGCACGTGCGCGACGACGACTTGCCCGCGCTCGCCGCCGCCGGAACGGCCGCCGTGCTGCTTCCCGGCGCGGCGTACTTCCTGCGCGAAAGGCAGGCACCGCCGCTCGCGCGATTGCGCGAACTCGGCATTCCGATTGCGATTGCGACCGACTGCAATCCGGGAACCTCGCCGCTCCTCTCACCGCTGCTGACGATGAACCTGGCCTGCACCGTCTTTCGCATGACCCCCGAAGAAGCGCTGCGGGGCTTCACCGCGTGCGCCGCGCAAGCGCTCGGGCTCGGCGACACGATAGGGAGTCTCGGCGCCGGCCGGAAAGCAGATTTCGTCGTCTGGGACGTCGAGCAGCCCGGTCATCTCGCCTATCCGATCGGCGCGAACCCCGGTTGCCGGGTCGTGGCAGGCGGCCGCACGCTGAAGGGAGCCGACGACTAAACGATGGCCGTTGCAGTGCACCGCACGATCCGCGCGCCGCGCGGCAGCGCGCTTTCCGCGAAGAGCTGGCTTACCGAAGCCCCCCTGCGCATGCTGATGAACAACCTCGATCCTGAGGTTGCCGAGCGTCCGGACGATCTCGTCGTCTACGGCGGCAACGGGAAAGCCGCGCGCAACTGGGAGAGCTTCGAGAAGATCGTCGAGGTGCTGCGCCGGCTCGAGAGCGACGAAACCTTGCTCGTGCAATCCGGCAAACCGGTCGGCGTCTTTCGCACCCACGCGGACGCTCCGCGCGTCTTGATCGCGAACTCGAACCTCGTTCCGCATTGGGCCACCTGGGAGCACTTCAACGAGCTCGATCGCAAGGGTCTGATGATGTACGGCCAGATGACCGCCGGTTCGTGGATCTACATCGGCTCGCAGGGCATCGTGCAAGGGACGTACGAGACGTTTGCCGAGATGGGCCGCCAGCACTACGGCGGCTCGCTCGCCGGCAAGTGGATTCTCACCGCGGGACTCGGCGGCATGGGCGGCGCGCAACCGCTCGCCGCCACGATGGCCGGCGCCTCGCTGCTCGCCGTCGAGTGCGACCCTTCGCGCATCGCACGCCGCCTCGAAACGCGCTATCTCGACCGGCGCGCCGAGTCGCTGGACGAAGCACTCGCACTGATGCGCGACTCCGCCGCGAAGCGCGAGCCGGTTTCGGTCGGACTCCTCGGCAACGCGGCGGAAGTCTTTCCCGAACTGGCGCGCCGCGGCGTGCGGCCCGACATCGTCACCGATCAGACGAGCGCGCACGATCCGCTCAACGGCTATCTGCCCGCCGGCTGGTCGCTCGAAAAGGCCGCCGCCGAACGCGTGCGCGATCCGGCCGGCGTCGTCGCCGCGGCGAAGCGTTCGATGGCGGTTCACGTCGGCGCGATGCTCGCGTTTCACGCACGGGGCGTTCCGACCGTCGACTACGGCAACAACTTGCGCCAGATGGCTTTCGACGAAGGCGTGCGCGACGCGTTCGCGTTTCCGGGCTTCGTACCGGCGTACATCCGTCCGCTCTTCTGCCGCGGCATCGGACCGTTCCGCTGGGTCGCGCTCTCGGGCGATCCGGCCGACATCGCCAAGACGGACGCGGCCGTCAAAGCGCTGTTCCCCGACGATGCGAACCTGCACCGCTGGCTGGACATGGCCGCCGAGCGCATCGCCTTTCAGGGCCTGCCCGCGCGGATCTGCTGGCTCGGCCTCGGCGACCGGGCGCGCGCCGGGTTGAAATTCAACGCGATGGTCGCGAGCGGCGAACTTTCCGCCCCGATCGTGATCGGCCGCGATCATCTCGATTCAGGCTCGGTCGCGAGCCCGAACCGCGAAACCGAAGCGATGGCCGACGGTTCCGACGCCGTCTCGGATTGGCCGCTGCTCAACGCCCTGCTCAACACGGCGAGCGGCGCGACCTGGGTGAGCCTGCACCACGGCGGGGGCGTCGGCATGGGCTACTCGCAACACGCCGGCGTCGTTATCGTGTGCGATGGAAGTGACGATGCAGCCCGCCGCATCGAGCGCGTTTTGACGAACGACCCTGCGACCGGCGTCATGCGTCACGCCGATGCCGGCTATCCGAGCGCGATCGCGTGCGCGCGCGAAAGCGGCCTCGATCTCCCGATGCTCGGGAACTGAAAGTCTAGCGCGCGCCCCAGTAGGCGAGCGCCGCGGGATCCGACGCGGGAACGGCGACGGGTTTCGGCGCGTGCACTTCGATGTGGTGGCGCAACGCATGCCACGTTCCCATGACCTTGACCACGTAGCGCTGGGTCTCGTAGATCGGCGGCACGCCCCCGTACACGCGCACCGTTTCGGGACCCGCGTTGTAGCCGGCGAGCGCGTCGCGAATCGGATCGCGGGACGAGTGGAAGACGCGCATCAGTTGATGCAGGTAGCGCGTGGTGCCGCTCAGATTACCGTGGACTTGCCGCGGATCGACGCCGAGCCCGCGGGCCGTTGCCGGCTTCAGCTGCCCGAGCCCCTCGGCGCCGCTGTACGACACCGCGTGCGAGTTCCAGCTCGATTCGACTGCGACGAGCGCCATCACCAAGCTCGGATCGAGACGCCATTTGCGCGAGCAGCTCAGCAAGGCTTGCGCGTAGACCAGGCTTTGCGCCACCGCGAGGTGCGGATTGATCGTGCGCAGGGTTGCCGCATAGACCGAGATCGGAACGGTCGAAAGCGGCACGGTATCGGCCCGGCACGGCGCGGCGCTCGCGAGGAGCGCCCCTAACGCGAACATGGCCCGAGCTATACGAATACCGCGGAGCATCGCTACGGCTTCGGCCGTCTGCCGCACGGCCCTTCCGTAGCGAGCGAGCGTGCGCCGCATCTCGGCTGGCTGTGACGACCCGCGCCGCGGGTGTGACTCAGAGCGCCTTTTCGGCCGCTTCGTTCAGCCGGGCTGAGCGCAGCAGATCGCGCGCCGCCGCGATGTCGGGAGCTTGCACGCGGTCGCCGGCAAGCGGTGCGATGCGCTCGCGCGCGACCGCATAGGCTGCTCCCGTCCCCGTTCCCGAGCGAAGCGGCCGCCGGAAATCGGTCGCCGCCAACGCGCACAAGAGTTCGCACGCCAGCGCACCTTCGACGTTGTCGAGAATCCGGTCGAGCGTCCGCGCCGCGATCGTTCCCATGCTGACGTGATCCTCCTGACCGGCCGAGGTCGGAATCGAGTCAACGCACGACGGCATCGCGAGTGCTTTGCTCTCGCTGACCAGCGCCGCCGCCGTATACTGCGCGATCATCAGCCCCGATTCGAGCCCCGGCCGCCGCGACAGAAAGAGCGGCAGTCCGCGCTCTTCACCGTTCAGCAGCAGATACGCACGGCGCTCGCTCATGCTAGCGACCTCGACCATCACCGCCTTGAGAAAATCGCACACGACGCCGACCGGTTGCCCGTGAAAATTGCCACCCGTCAAGAAATCGTCTTCGTCCGGGAAAATCAGCGGATTGTCGGTCACCGAGAGCGCTTCGATCTCGAGCACGCGCCGCGCGTGACCGGCCGCGTCGCGCGCCGCCCCGTGCACGACCGGGATGCAGCGAAACGAATACGGATCCTGAACGCGGCCGCAATCGCGGTGCGACAGCATGATCTCCGAGCCGCCCAAAAACGCGCGCAAGCGGTCCGCCACCAGCGCCTGCCCCGGATGCGGCCGCAGCGCGTTGATCCGCCGGTCGAACGCCGCGTCCGTCCCCAAAAACGCCTCGAGCGACAAGGCCCCCACAACATCCGCCGCCGCCAACAACCGCTCCGCCCGCAACAGCGACAGCGCTCCGATGCCGGTCATCACCTCGGTCCCGTTGATGAGCGAAAGCCCCTCCTTCGGCGCCAACTCGATGGGTGCCAAGCCGGCCCGCCGCAACGCCTCATCGCTCGGCAGCAACTCGCCGCCGAAAAACGCCTCGCCCTCCCCCATCAAGGTCAGCGTCATGTGCGCCAGCGGCGCCAAATCCCCACTCGCCCCGACCGACCCTTGCGCCGGCACGAACGGCGTCACGCCCCGATTCAAAATCTCGACGAGCATCGCCAGCGTCTCAACCCGAATCCCCGAATGCCCCGCCGCCAGCGAACTGACCCGCAACACCCCCGCCGCCCGCACGAACTCCTCACGCAACGCCTCACCCGTCCCGGCCGAGTGACTGCGCACCAAATTTTTCTGCAGCTGCGCCGCGTCCTTACGATCGATAACGACGTTCGCCATCCGCCCAAACCCCGTCGTCACGCCATAAATAATCGCTCCAGCCGCAAACTGCCGATCCACACAATCCCGCGCCGCCCTAACCCGTGCCAACGCTTCGCGCGACACCGAAACCCGCGCCCCGCCAACCGCAATCGCCTCAATCGTCTCCAGCGAAAGCGACCGCCCGTCCAACTCGATAGAAACGGCAGCAGACGCGTCAGGCATTCTTCCCCAGACCGGCTTGCGCGGGTGCGCGGCGCGCGGCGGCGGTGCGGCGATGCAGCGGGGACTCCAGCTTTCCGCGGAGCCCGGAGGGCGGGAGCGGAAAGTGGCGTAGCAGCGTTTCCCCATGGATGGGGAAACGCGGGCGTCCCCGCAGCACGCTGCACCGCCGCCGCGCGCCGCGCACCCGCGCAAGCCGGACGCCTGCCCAAACGATCAAAGCGTACGCCGTCCTTCGAACGCCTTGGCGAGCGTGACCTCATCCGCGTAGTCGAGATCGCCGCCGATCGGCAGTCCGTACGCGAGCCGCGTCACGGAAACGCCGCTCGGCGTAATCAGCCGTGAAAGGTACAGCGCCGTAGCTTCTCCTTCCGCGTTGGGATTGGTTGCGATCACGATCTCGGCCGGCTTCTCGGCCGCGATGCGCTCGATCAGTTCCTTGACGCGGAGCTGCTGCGGCCCAATTCCGTCCATCGGCGAGATGAGTCCGCCGAGCACGTGATAGCGACCGCGAAACGCCGCCGTGCGCTCGATCGCGAAAATGTCCTTGGCTTCCGCGACGACGCAAAGTTGCGCGCCTTCACGCCGCACGTCGGTGCAGAGCAGACACGGGTCTTCTTCGTTCTCCGTGAGCGAAAAGCAGCGCGAGCACAGCCGCACCCGGTCCTTGACGGCGAGGATTGCTTCGGCCAACGATTGCGCCTCGGCGCGGGGCCGGTTGAGCAGGTAGAAGACGAGCCGCGCCGCGGTCTTGGGTCCGACGGTGGGCAGTTTGGAAAATTCGTTGATCAGGCTTTGGACGGGTCCCGCGATCGCGTTCAGTGCGGCGCCCTTACATCAGGCCGGGAATGCGGATCCCGCCGGTGACTGCACCCATCCGGGCGCTCGACGCTTCCTGCGCTTTGTGGACCGCGTCGTTGACGGCGACGACGAGCAGATCTTCGAGGGTCTCGAGGTCGTCCGGATCGACCGCTTCCTTCGCGAGCGTCACTTTTTGAACGCGATAGTCGCAGGTCATCTGCACCGCGACGGCGTCGCCCGCGGCGTTCCCGGTCACGACGGTGGCCGCCAGCTCTTCTTGCGCTTTGGCCATTTCTTGCTGGACTTTACGCATTTGAGCCAGCATCTGCGACTGATTCATTCCGGTGAGGACCCTCCAAGCTTTCTGCGAGCGTACGCCAGCAGGTCGGCTTCGCCGCCCGGGTCATCCGCGCTTTGTGCGTCGCTCGCTTCGGAGGGCGTGGCGCGGTGAGCGCTGCGCACGGGGCTGCGCTCGGCGGGCCCGGCGATCTTCAGGCCGACCCGGAGCGGCGTGCCGAGCACGTCCGCCAGCGCCGCCTCGAGAAGCCCGAGCCGCTTGCGAACGATGTCTTCAGCGAACGAATCGACCAAGCCGACGATGACGCGGTCGCCTTCGAGCGCATCGACGGTCGCGCGCGAAAGCGGACCTTTGATCGGCTTGTACTGTTCCTCGGCCCGCAACCGGATCTGATCCCAGAGCGAGCGCACGCGCTGCAGCGTCACCGGGCCGGCGACCGGTCCTTTCGGGACCGGTGCCGCATCCGTCCGCCCGATGGGCGCGGCGTCGGGCGCGGAAGCTTCTCCTTGCGGCTCGGGCGGCTCGTGCTCGGCCCCGCGCTCAGCCTTGGGCGCGGCCTTGGCCGCCGCCCTGGGCTCGGGCCGGGCCTCCGGCGCCGCTTCGGGCTTCCGGGCGGGCGCGGCCGGGGGGGCGGGCGAGATCCCGGGGCCGAGGGCCGCGGCCGCCGGGGCGGCCCGTAGCTCCGCGGTGGCACCCTGTTCGAGCAGCGCGACGCGGGTCGCGAGCGCTTCGAGCGACGGGTCCTCGGCGGCCAGCGCTAAGCGCAGGACCGCCGTTTCCAGTTCCAAGCGCGGATTGCCGGAACTGCGGCCGGCGGCGAGCGCGTCGCCGAGCAGGCGCAAACCGCGGACGACTTTGGGCTGCGGGGTCGCGGCGGCTAGGGTGACGACCCGCTCGGCATCGGCCGGCGCGAGGTCGCGCGAGAGCAATTCGCGATCGATGCGCGCCACCAGCAGGTTGCGAAACTCGCCGATCGCGCCGCGGATGAAGCCCAGCATGTCGGCCCCGGCGTCGCTGGCGTCGTCGACGATGCGCAGGCTGCGCGCCGCGTCGCCGGCCAAAATCGCGCCCACCAAGTCGCGCGCGTAGGCCCGGCCGGTCGTGCCGAAGGCAGCGTCGACCGTGGCGGCGTCGACCGGCCCGCTCGCGTAGGCGGCTACTTGCTCGAGCATCGTCAGCGCGTCGCGCAAACCGCCGTCCGCGCGATACGCGATCGCGCCGAGCGCCGCATCGTCGATCGGAATGCGTTCGGCGTCGGCGATGGCGCGCATCCGCTCGATCATCGTTGCGACGGGGATGCGCCGGAAAGCGTAGCGTTGACAGCGCGAGAGGATCGTCGGCGGCAACGCCTCGGGCGCCGTCGTCGCCAGGATGAACACGACGTGAGGAGGCGGTTCCTCGAGAGTCTTGAGAAAAGCGTTCGCGCCTTCGCGCGTAAGCATGTGCGCCTCATCGATGATGAAGACTTTGGCGCGCATCGAGGCGGGAGCGAATTTGACCGCTTCCCGCAAGGCGCGAATCTCCTCGATGCCGCGGTTCGAAGCGGCGTCGATCTCGACGACGTCGAGTGCGGTTCCGGCCAAGATGGCCAGACAATTCTCGCAGGTATTGTCCGGGTCGGGAGTCGGGCCGTGGACGCACTCGATGCAGCGCGCCATGATCTTGGCTGCCGACGTCTTCCCGCTGCCCCGCGGACCCGAAAAGAGGTAGGCATGGGCGAGCCGGCCCGAGCCGAGCGCGCTGCGCAAGGTCCGGACCACCGCATCCTGACCCACCAGTTCGTCGAACGATTTGGGGCGCCAGGTTCGATAGAGAGACACTCCTTGGCTTTCGTTCCGCCGCTCGGCGCGAACCTGTTTCACGAAACCGCCGGGCGGGTATCCGACGTTGTAGGTATACACGCCGTATTAGTCCAGGCTCTTTCGACGTCTGAAACGACGCGTGCGGCGCTTTTATCGGAGGACAGCATGGCGCGGGGCGCGGTAGCCACGAAGCGGCAGGCAGAGGCCGCTTCCGATCCGTCTCTCGGCAAACGGCTCGAGCAAGCTTTGCGCGAGCGGTTCGGCTTCGAGCGCTTCCAATCGGGTCAGGAAGAAGTCGTCACGCGCGTGATGGAGGGCCACGACACCCTCGCGATCCTCGCTACCGGTGCGGGTAAGAGCCTGTGCTATCAGTTGCCGGCGCTTCTGCTCGACGGTACGACCGTCGTGGTAAGCCCGTTAATCGCGCTCATGAAGGACCAGCTCGACATGCTGGCCGAGCGGGGCGTGCGCAATATCGTCGCGCTGAACTCAACGTTAAGCGAAGATCAGGAAGCCGCCGCGAAGCGGCGCATCGCCGCGGGCGAGATCAAGATCGTGTTCGTGACGCCGGAGAAACTCGAAGACGAACGCTTTATCAGCCTGCTCCAAGGTTTGAACGTTCCGCTGTTCGTCGTCGACGAAGCGCACTGCATCAGCCAGTGGGGGCACGACTTCCGGCCCGCCTACCTTGCCCTCGGTCAGGTGATCGAGGCGCTCGGGCACCCGACGGTCCTAGCGCTCACGGCGACCGCGACGCCCGCCGTGCGCGAGGACATCTTGGCCCAGCTGGGCATCCCCGAGACCAAGCCCATCGTCAAGGGCTTCGACCGCCCGAACCTCCGTTACGAAGCGGTTCGCGCCGAGAACGAGGCGGCGAAACTCAAGGCGCTCAAGTCGCTCTTCCTGTCGGGCCTCGACGGCACCGGCATCATCTACACGGCGACGATCAAGAACGCGCTCGAAGTGCAGCGCTTCTTGCACGATCAGCTGAACCTCCCCGCCGCGGTCTACCATTCGAAACTGCAGAAACACGATCGCGTCTCGGTTCACGAATTATTCATGAATGAATCGATTCGGGCCGTGGTCGCGACGAACGCCTTCGGCCTCGGAATCGATAAGCCGAACATCCGTTTCGTCGTCCACTACGATTTGCCGGGCTCGATCGAAGCCTACACGCAAGAGGCCGGCCGCGCCGGACGCGACGGCAAGCCGTCGCGCTGCATTCTGCTCTACCGCATGAGCGATACGCGCGTGCAGAATTATTTTCTCACCGGCAAGTATCCCGGGGTCGAAGACGTTCAGAAGGTTTTCGGGACGCTCGAATATTTCGACTCGCAGAAGGACGGCGTTTCGCTGGCCGACCTGCGCAAGATCTCCCAGCTGCCGCTGACGAAACTCAAAGTCGTGTTGGCGCTGCTCAAGAAGGCAGGCTTCATCGTCACCCGGGCCCGCTCGCGTTACGGGCTCTCCGAGGAGGCGCTGCAGAACCGCGAGCTCGTCTTGAACTTGACGAACTACGAGACGAAAAAGGCTTACGATCAGAGCAAGCTCGCGATGATGCTGCAGTACGCGGAGAGCAGCGCCTGCCGCCGGAAATTCATCTTGAACTACTTCGGCGAAGATTTCGACTCGGGCGACTGCGGCGCGTGCGACAACTGCCTGCGCGCCAAGTTCAGCGCGTCGCCACAGGCTGCGGTCGCCTCGGGCTTCCGCATCGCCGACGTCGTTTCACACCCGAAGTTCGGGCAAGGCACGGTCGAGCGGGCGGAGAAAGACCTCGTAACGGTCCTCTTTCCGAGCGTCGGATATAAGACGCTGCTCGCTTCCGCGGTCAATCGCGAAGCAAAAATCGCGTAGCGCCGTTCCATCTCCGGGGGAACAATGAAGAACCGCGGGACCCCGCGGTCCACGGATCATCGCGGCTTGCGCGCTGCTGCTTTTGCGGCGGCTCTGTTGGCGCTTGCGGTCCTCGCGCCGGCGGGCATCCGGCGCGCCCAGGCACAGACGCAGACGCCGGCGGCGGCCGCGTCCCCGGCGGCGCAGGCCTCGCCCGAGCCCCAGGCGTCGCCCGGCGCCGAGGGCGCGCCGGCTGAGTCGCCCTCGCCGCTCGGAAGCGCGCTCCCGTCGCCCGCCGGAACGCCCACCCAGCCGCCGATCATCGTCGAGCCGCCGAGCGCCGGCGTCCTGCCCGGCGGTATGCAAGTCTTGCGCGTCCTGCGTTCGCTCGGCACGCTCGCGGTGAGCGTCGCCGACCCGAACGTCGCGAGCGCCAGCGTCGACCAGGCGGCGCGCACCCTGACGATCGCCGGACGCGCGCTGGGGAACACGACCGTCACGCTCACCGATGCGCGCGGCCTGACCCGCGACGTCGCGGTTCGCGTCGCCCTCGCGGCGGGCAGCCTCGCCCCCTTTGCAACGGTACGCATCACGGGCAACCCGGCGACTTCGCTCTTCGTCAAAGAGCAGGCCCTCGCAGCTGCGCTGAAAGCCGCGACGATCCGGCCGGGCGCAAAGGTCGTCGCACCGGTCGACGCCATCGCCTTCGACACCGCCCTCAACGTCGACGACGTTGCGACGCTCTCGGTGCCGATTATTCTGCAAGGCGATCAGTACTTCACGGTGCAGGGCGTGACGCGCGTGCGCGTCGTCAACGACGCGCAGCCCCCGATCCGCCCCGGCGCGTTGCTGGTCAGCGACTTCCCCGAGACGCTCAAAGAGAACGGGACCCTCTTTTCGGCAACGCTTAGCGACCGCGCGGCGCTGCGTTTTCTCTACTACCACTACAATCCGCCCGGACAGCCCGACCGGCGCATCGTGTTGAAGGTCGCGAACGCGGCGAATCAGCCGGCGCGCGTGCAGTTCATCGATGGCAGCGGCGGACCCGGCCCGTACGAGATGGAGGTCGGCCACAACTCGACCGAACGTTTCCTCGTGCGGCTCGCTCAGAACGAGGGGACCGTCCTGACGATCGACGGCCAGACGACGGTCACGCTCTATCAGCAGGCTCTGCCGGCCAAGAGCGTGGTCAGCGGAATTCTGCAGCTGCACGAGATCGAAGGCCCGCCCCTGCAGATGGCGCTGCTGGCGCAAAACTCCGAAGACCCCGTCGACGGGCCCTTGCAGCCCGAAGCGTTGCTCGGCGGCGATCATCCGCACGCGCGCGGCGTCTATCCGATCCCCGAGTTCTTCTTCGACTACTCGTACGCGTGCGACGGGCCTAACCTCGAGATGCCGATCGGCCAGATCCCGTTGCCCAATCTCTTGCAAGGCGAGGCGCTGGGCGGCGATTACGGCGTGCTGCAGCAGATCACCGTGCGCATGGTCAACGACGACCCGCACAACGCGCGCGAGGTCGCGCTCTACGCCAACCCGCGCGGCGGCAGTGCGACCGGCACGTTCATCATCGACCGCGTGCTCGTGCAAGCGCACCAAATGGCGGCCTTCGGACGCTACAAGCTGCGCGAGTACGTGATTCCGCCGGGCAGTTTCGTGCGCACGGAGATCACGACGATGCCCGAAGGCGGCTCGTCGTATCCGTTGCGTCTGATCGTCGCGCCCGACGACGGCAGCGCCCCGCCCGGCGCCGGCGACTCGCCCGTTTATTAGCGGCCGCCGCAGACGCGGGAATCGGCCGAACGAGGTCGTACATCGCGGAGCGCGCCGTGCGGAGATTAAGAGCTTAATTTAACGCGAGCAGCACTTCATGCTTTTTGCACGAGGAGAACGAGATGGTCGAACGAGTTACGATCGCTTTCGACGGAGCCGAGCACGCTTTCGATCTCGATCACGGCCATCGTCACTGGACTGCCGTCGATGCTGCCGGCGAGAAGGATCTCGACGAGGGCGACTATCCCCTGATCGCGATCTCCGGCGCGAAGCGCTACGCGCTTTACAGCGATCACACGTTTTCGCCGGCGAGCCTTCATACCGTCAAGGACGTCGACGACACGCGCTCGTACGCAGCCGGCGACGTCGTCTTCAAGGCGGGCGACGTCGGCAACGAGATGCTCGTCATCGTCGACGGCACCGTCGAAATCTCGATCGGCACGTTCAAAGCGACGCTCGGTCCGGGTGAGATGGTCGGCGAGATGGCGCTCGTCGACGATCACCACCGGCGTATCGCGAACGTGCGCGCGCTGTCGGTGCTGACGGTCGCTCCGATCGACCGCAATCGCTTCGAGTACCTGATCCAGCACGATCCGAGTTTCGGCTACGAGGTGCTGCGCACGATGGCGGATCGTCTGCGCAACATGGACGCGACCTACGTGCCTCACGCCTGAGGGAGCTTCCTTAGGGGAGCGCAGCGCTGCCCGAATCGCCCTGTTCGAGTGCGGCGGCGTAGACCTCGCACATCGCCGCGGCGGCGCGGGACCAGCCGAAGCGCTGCAGCGCGGCCGCGCGCCCGAGCGCGGCCTGGGTTTCGGCGCGCTCGCGCCCAGCGAGAACCGCGGCAAGCGCGGCGCTCCATCCGGCGACGTCGTCGGGCGCGACGAGCGGGGCCGCGCCGTCGACGACCTCCGGTAGCGAAGACGTCGCCGCGGCGACGAGCGGAACGCCCGCGCAGAGTGCCTGCGCGGCGGCATAGCCGAAGCCTTCGTAGTGCGAGGGGACGACGGCGACCGCCGCGCGCGCGTACAGGTCGAGCAGCTCGCTCCGCGAGACGTAGCCCGTGAAGCGGACGCGCGCGGCCACGCCGCACTCGCGCGCAATCCGCTCGCACGTCTCGCGGTACGGCGTCGCCGGACCCGCCGCGACGAGCCGCACGTCCGGCAACGCGGCGATCGCGCGGATCGCGACCTCGAGGTTCTTCCGCCGTTCGATCGTGCCGACCGCGAGCACGAACGGTTCGGCCTCGGGCCGCCGCGTCAGCGCGCCGAAATCGGCGGCGACGCCGGGGTGCACGACGCCGACGCGCGCCGGTTCGACGCCCGTCAGCTCGAGCAGTTCCCGGCGCGAGAAGGCCGAGTCGACCACGATGCGCCGCGCCTGCCGGTAGCGTTCGCGCTGAAAAGTTCCGAAGTACCAGCGCGCGTACGAGCGCACGTGCTGCTGCACGCGCAGCCAGGCCACGTCGTGGACCGTCGCCACCAGCGGCAGCCGCGTCAGCAGGGGCAACGTTCCGGCCGCGCAGTGCAGCAGGTCGACGCGCGCACGGCGCGCGGCGCGCGGCAACAAGAGCTGATCCCAAAGGACGCGCCGGTCGAAGCGCCACGGGTCCAGCTCGGGCGCCGCGAGCGCCACCACGTCCGCTTCGCGCGCGCGCAAGGCGGACAGCAGTCCGGACACGTACTCGCCGATGCCCGTCGCGGTGCCGACGGCAAGCTGGGTGTCGAGCCCGATCCTCACCGCTCGAGTTCGTGCGCGAGCCGCCGCACCGAGGCGAGTTGCGCGCCGAAACGCTGGGCGAGTTGAAGCTCCGCACGCGCTTCGGTGCGGTCGCCGCGCCGCAGCGCCGCCTCGCCGAGCCCCGCGTAGGCTTCGCCTGAAGCCGGGTTGGCCTCGCGCGCGCGCGTGAAATAGGCCGCCGCGGCGTTCAGGTCGCCGAGGTTGAGCGCCTGGCTCCCCGCCGAGATCAAATAGCGCTCCGAGAGCGGCGCGAGCTCGACGGCCCGGGCGTAGGCATCCGCCGCGCGCTGTTCGGCCGCGATGCCTGCCGCGCTGCGGGTGCCGAGCCGATAGGCCTGCGCTTGTTCGAGCCGGCCGATCGAGAGCCACGTGTCGGCCAAGGCGTCGACTTGACTCGGGTCGCCCTCGAGACGCTGCGCGAGTTGCCGCTCGAGCGCGAGCGCCTCGCCGCTCCTGCCCGCCCCCGCAAGCGCTTCCGCCTGACGCGCGACGCCCTCGGCGTCGCCGGCGGCGAGAAAGTCCTGCGCGGCGGCCGCACCGTTCCCGCGCAGTTCCGCCAGACGCCCTTCCAGCGCGAAGCGTTCGAGCGAGGGCGGGAGTTGCGCGACGCGCCGCGTCGCCAAGGCGAGGTCGCCGTCGTCGAGCGCTCGGCGCGCCAGCGCCAGTCGCAGTGCGGGTGACGCGAACAGCGGTTCTCCGCCGTCGATCCGGCGCGCGAGGTCGGCCGGGACGAAGCCCGGCCACGCGCCCGGCGCCGCGCGCTCGCGGAGCACGATGCTCGCGAGCCACTGCTGGTAGCCGAGCAGGAGCGCCAGCAACGCTGAAAAGACGAGTGGCGCGGCGCCGAAGCGCCGCGCCATCCGGTTTGCTACGAGACCGCCTGGTCTAGAAGCGGACCGTGAAGTTGATGTCCTGACGGTTCTGCGAGAAGTTGTACGTCGGGACATAGCTGTCGACGTAGTCCTGGTGACGGGCCACGAGCGATATCGCCGAGTTCGTCTTCGGGATGTTGTACTGGAGCGTTCCCGACATGAACTCCTTGCGCTGGTTGATGTCCTGCGAGAGCGTCGTGCCGTACTCGCCGTAGTAGTTCTGCGTCGAGTAGTAGCCGATGAGCAGCAGGTCGCGCGCGACCGGAACCGTGGCGCGGGCGTTCACGAACCAGTGGGTCATGTTGACGTAGTTCGGATAGAACAGCGTCGGACTCGTGCCACCCGGGAAGGCCGCCTGGGCCGTGACGTACGACTGCGCGTCGAACGTCTGGGTCGTCGGGTTGATCGGGTAGTACTGGTAGCCCGTCATGTCGGGCCGCTTGAGCGTATCGATGCCGCCCGAGAAGTTCAGGCCGACCGGGTCGCCATACACCGGAACCGTGAAGCCGATGCCGGCGGTGAAGACCTGGTACTTCATGACCTGATTGGTCTGATAGGCCGGACCGTAGATCATGCTGCCGTACGAGTTGGGACGCAGTTCTTGCAGATTTTGGTACTGCGCGTTCGTCGTGAACGTCAGGTCGCCGATGCGAACCGGTGTGTTCAAGCCGAGCGTGATGCCTTGCGTGTTCGGCGTGAAGGCCTGGAAGTAGGTCGTGCCCGTTCCGACCAGCGGGTTGAACAGCGGGTACGCAAACGTCAGGTTGGGGTTCACGCTCGTCTTCGGCGAGGCGACGCCCGTCGGAGCGAACGAATCGTCGAACTGCTGGTTGATCGTCAGGCTGTTGCCGAAGCCGTAGAAGCCCGGCAGGTAGTTGGCTTTCCAGAAGCTGAACAGCTGCGGCGCGTTACCGAAGTAATGCGTCGGCGCACCGTCGATGAAGTTCGGTCCGACCGACTGATACTGGAAGCTGAACTGGATCTTCGCGACCTTGAGCTTCAAACCGGCGATTCCGGCAGAGTCGCCGACCGCGGGGACGTTGTGGTAGTCGGGCGTGAACTTGCTGCTCGCGGCTTCGCCGAAGATCACCGGGCCCGAACCCGGTCCGCTCACGAGGAACGGCACGGCGTACTGCGCGTCGACGCCGAGCACGGTATCGCTGACCAAGCCGTAGCCCTGAACTGATGCCGAATTGACGTAGGTCAGGTCTTGCGTCGTCTGGGTATCGTCCCAGTCGTAGATGCGGTTGTAGCTGAGGCCGACTTCGAGACCCGGCACGACTTTGAACTTCTCGTTCAAGCGTCCGTTGATCATGTAGCGCTGGTAGTTCGTGTTCTGCGTGACCGAGATGGCGCGGTAGGTGAGTTGAACCACCGAACCGGCGGGCAGCGGCGTGCCGAACACGATCGAGTTGTACGCTTGGTTGTAGGTGATGGCCGGAAGCGGCGCCCCCGGTCCGCCGGTGACCGTGCCGGAAGAGTTGTACGTCGTGCCGTTATACGACGAGACGTATACCGACCCGAGGACCGCGCCCGAGGTCAGGAAGACCATCGTCAGCGTGCCCGAGCCGGCGTTGAACGTGTCGGTCTTGAGCGCCGCCGCCGCGCCGGCTGCCGTGTAGCCGGCCTGCGGTGCGACGATCGGGAAGAGGTACCCATCCGCGCCGCTGTTGAGCACGTTGGGGTCGACCGCGCCGGTTTGCGTGATGAGAAGCGTCTGATCGAGACGCGTGATCGAGCCCCACATGTCGAGGCTGCCGAAGCCGCCCTCGTTGAAGGTGCCCGAGAACGAAGCTCCGACCTGCGTCGGTTGATAGGGCTGCTCGTAGGGGACGCCGGCGGCCGAGCCATAGGGCGCCCGGAAGGTCAAGCCGGTCCGCGAGGACGGCATGTTGTCGATCTGACCGAACTTCGCATCGAGGTTCGAGAACGCACCGACCGAGGCGAGGTTGATTTCGACCGCCGGCTCGATGTCGATGCGGGCCGAACTTGCGTCCGCGTTGCCATACTCGTAGTTCAGAATGTGCACGGGCAGCGAGATCGTCAGCTTGTCCGTGATCTGGTAGGCGAGCGAGAAGCGCGAGTCTTGCCGGATGTAGAAACCCGACCCGTTCTGGGTCAGCGGGTTGTTCGAGTCGTCCGTCGAGATGAAGGCGTTGACGAAGGGGTCGATCGTGGTGTTGTGACCGTTGGCCGCCGTCGCGCCGTAGTACGTGGTGACGGGAAGACCGGTCTCATTGTAGATCGACTCAGGATTGACGTAGCGCTGGCGCCACGAGACGTTCGGGAGGAGGACGCCGTGCATGGAGAGCGACTGAGCGAACTTCGTGCGCTTGTCGAGCGCATCGAGTGCGTCCTCGAGGTTCGTGACGCGCACGCCCAGTGAATCGAGCTCGTCCTTGAGGGCGTCGATCAGCTTTTGCAGCTTGTCGAGATCCTCTTTGGACGGACCCTTGTACTGATTTTCTTGCAACTTCGCGACGACGCGCGCGACGATAACCGCCATTTCATAACGCGTCAGCGGCCGGTCGCCTTTGAATTTTCCGTCAGGATAGCCGTCGATGAGGCCATCGGCAGCCAAGCTCTGGATGTACTGATAGGCCCAATGATTGGCCGGCACATCCGAGAACGGCGTCGCCATGGCGGCCTGCTTCGTTGCGCACAGCATGCCGAGCGCGAGGCTCGACACTAGGCTCGACGCTAGAAGCAGGCGTGCGAGACGCTTCATAAGTCCTCCAGAAGATCTGCAGTGCTAGCGTCCGCATCATCGGGCGTACTTTGCGCGGGGGTGGTGAGAGTTGCCGAGTTTGCCTTCACCGCCGGACCGAACACCTGTGCCGTCAATTGGTTAGACACAGAAAGTACGCCCTCGTTTGGAGCGCATGCCGAGGTTCGTTTACGACCGTATCCTAGCTACTCCTGCCCCTAACTTGCCTAAGCGGAAGGGGCGGGGGCACCCTCTCCGGGCCCGCCCGGGCCGGTCGTTTCGAGGTCGATAAAGCGCTCGGCGATCAGCAGCGCCGCGAAGTCGTCGATCGGCCGGGGCGGCAGCAGCATGCCGCGCGGCACGAGGCGCCGCCAGCCGCGCGGGGGGTTGGCCGCGAAGTAACGGCGTCGCGCCAGCAGCGTCGTTTCGCGTTCGTCGACGGCTCGCACCGGCAACGGCAGACCCTGCAACATCGCGGCGACCGGCGCGGTGTTGGTGCCCGCACCGAGTGCGATCGCGCGCGGCGCGAAGCGCAGCACCAGATCGCGGACCCGCGCGGCGAACTCCTCGGTGGGCACGATGCCGAGCTCGAGCGGCTCGGCGCCGGGGCTGACGACGACCGCGTAGCCGCACTTGCGCGTCCCCGGGTCGATGCCCAGCACCGGGTTCACTTGGGCGACCGGCGCAGCTCGAAAACGACCGGGATCCCGCCCGAGTGCGGGTAGACGTCGCCGGCCGCCTCGGCGACGATGTAGAAGCGGCCCTCGCCGGCTTTGATGCGGCGGATCGTCTCGTCGATTTCGGCTTGGGTGATCTGGGGAAAGACGGCCTGGGCGAAGGGCCACGGCATCCCTTGGCCGATTGCCGTGTCGCTGACGGCCGAAATGAGCTGGGCATAGGCCAGCCGCGGCACGACCGTCGTGCCCCCGTCGACCTGCACGCTCGCAATCGGCTGGCGCGTGCGGAAGATCAGCTGGTCCGCGTAGGCCTCGAAGGTGAAGTGAATGGGGTCGTTGGCGAAGAGGTTTTGATCGGCGGCCGCCAGCAGCAGCACGGGCCCGCGCAGCAAAAAGCCCTGGACCTTCTGGTCGGCCAGGACGGCTTCGAGCTTCTTCTCGATGGCCGGATCGCTCGATTTTCCTTTATAGGCCTTGAGCGGGGGCACGTAGAGCCGGTTGAGGGAGCCGACGACGGTATCGAAAAAGGCGCTAAGGGCGCGGAGCCGGTCGCTCTGGGACATCCCCGGTGTGACCACCAGGTAACGATTGTCCAGCAGCGCGCCGCGGTTGATGATGACGTTCGTCTCGTGGACGCGCTTGTCGAGCGCGTCGGCCTGCGCTTGCAGCTCGTTGACGCGGTTGTTGATCTCGTCGAGATGGAAGAACGCGGCGCGCGCGTACTGCGAGGTGAGCAGCACGGTGACCGTGGCCGCTAGCGCGATCGCCATGCCGGTCGCGACCGCGACGATCGTCGACGTGTACTTCGGACGCAGGCCGAAGAGCGTCATGCGCTTGCGCCCGACTTGATGTCCGACCCGGTCGCCGATGTAGGCGATGACGCCGGCCAGCGCGGCGATGCCTAAGATCAGCCCGATGCCGCCGAGGGTGCCCACGCCTCAGAACCTCGCCGCGCGGCGCAACAAGACCGCGCCGATCGCGACGAAAATGACGTTGGGCGCCCACGCGCCGAGCGCCGAGACGAAGTATCCGCCGGGCAGACCGCGGACGACGGCCAGACAGAGCGACTCGATCACGAAGTACATGAAGACGATCGCGACGGCCAAACTAAAGCCGCGCCCGGTCCCGCTTCCGCGCGCGGGCCGCAAGCCGAAGGGCGCGGCCAGCAGCACGAACACGAAGGACGCGAACGGGCGCGCGAGCTTCTCCTCGAAGGTCGTCTCGAACTGGCGAATCTGTTGCGGCGAAAGCTGGCCCGAACCGGCCACCTCGCGTATTTGCGAAAGGCTCATACTGTCGGGATCGTCGTCCTTGGTGCGCCCTTCGATTTGGCTGGGCCTTTCGCCGATCGCGATCTGCATCTGCGGATGTTGCAGGATCAGCGTCGTGCCGTCGGGGTTGAAGCGGTACTCCGTCGAGTTCGTAAAGGTCCAGGTGCCGCGGTCGTACTGTCCGCGATCGCTGAAGATGATGAACACCGGCCGCTTGTCGGTGCCGTAGCCGACGATCGTCGTGTACAACAAGCTTTGCGTCGTGTCGTCGTAACCGCGGAAGTACGTCAATTGCTGGCCGCCGTTAGGCAGCGGCGTCAACACCGCGTGGTTCGACCCGCCGAAAAACCCGACGCGCTGAATCGTTTCGTCGCGCAGCGCGATCGCGCGGTCGTTGGCGAACGCGACGACCGTCTCTTGCAAGAACAGCGAGAGCAGCGAAACCACCAGGCCCACGACGAGCAGCGGCGCGACGATGCGCGTCAGCCCGATGCCGCCGGCCTTCATCGCGGTGATCTCGCTTTCGCCCGAGAGGCGTTGCAGCGCGAGGAGCGTGCCCAGCAGCATCGCCATCGGGACGACCGTGACGAAGATCTGCGGCAGCTGCCAGAGGAAAAACTCGATCGCCGCGAGCAGCGGTGCGTGCTGATCGGCGACGAGCCGGCCGATCGCCAAGATGTCGGTCGCTGCGAAGATCAGCGCGAACGCGGAGACGCCGAAGACGAACGGGCCGACCAGCTCGCTGGTCATGTAGCGGTCGAGGATGGTGACGTCGAGCGCGAGGCGGCGCCGCGCCGGCGCGCCCGGCGAGCTCACAGCCGAAAGCCTTCGCCCAGGTAGAACTGACGTGCCGCGGGCGAACTCAAGACTTCTTGCGCGCTTCCCGAGACCACGATTCGCCCGTCGCTGAGGATGTACGCACGATCGACGATGGCGAGCGTTTCGCGAACCTGGTGATCGGTAATCAGCACGCCGATGCCGCGCTCGCGCAGCTGACGGATCATCAGCTGAATGTCGGCAACCGCGATCGGGTCGATACCCGTGAACGGCTCGTCCAGCAACAAGAAGGCCGGATCGGTTGCGATCGCGCGCGCGATCTCGACGCGCCTCCGCTCGCCGCCGGACAACGAGTCGCCGCGAGCGTCGACGAAACGCGAGAGCCCGAATTCGTCGAGCAGATCGGGCAGGCGCCGCTCCTGCTCCTCGCGCGAGACGCCGTTCATCTCCCAGATCAAGCGGATGTTGTCGCCGACGGAAAGCTTGCGGAAGATCGAATTCTCTTGCGCCAGATAGCCGATGCCCGCGCGCGCGCGCTGATACATCGGCGCCGAGGTTACGTCGAGCGCTACCCCGTCGCGCACCAGCGACACGCTGCCCTTGTCGGGTTTAACCAAACCGACGACCATGTAGAAGGTCGTCGTCTTGCCCGCGCCGTTGGGCCCCAGCAGACCGACGACTTCGCCCGTTTCCACGACCGCGCTGACCGAGTCGACGACGGTGCGCACGCCGTAGCGTTTGACGAGGTCGGTCAGCTCGATGCGGTTGAGCCCGGAGGGCGCTTGGGTCATGGCGTCGCCACCTGCGTCGCGCCGGTCATGACGAGCTTCGAGAGGCGCACGTCGGCGTCCAGCCGTTGCCCGCGCAGCTGTTCGCCCAGCGGCGAAGTCAGCACGACGTTGCCCTCGCCCAGCAGGCGTCCCGTGGCGTCGTTGTAGTGCAGCGTATCGCAGGTCAAGGTTTTCCCATCCGAGGTATGCGCGCGCACGCCGCCGGTCATGACGACCGTCTTTTCGCGTTCGAAAACGGTGCCGGCCGGCGCGTCGGCGGTCAGCGTGCGGCCGGGTGCGTCGTAGAAAATCACGTGCGGGTTCGTGAAGTCGCTCCGTCCGGTATCTTCACCGAAATACTCCGCGCGCTGCTCGTCGGCCCGCAGCACGTAGACTTTGCGGTTGTGCTTTTGCTCCGTCACGTAGATGTACTTCGAACCTTCGCGGTGCGAATGCAGCTCGAGCGGGGTCGCGGCGACGCTCGGGCCGGGGCTGGGCGTTGGCGGCGGGCTCTGCGCGGGCGAGCCGCAGGCGGCCAAGACGAGGACTGCCGCAAGCACCGGCGCCGGGGCGAACCGGGCGAGGCTCACGGTTCGCCCAGCCCCGAGCGCGCCGCGGCTAAGCCGAGCGCGGTAAACGGTATCCACACGAAGGTCAACGCCACGACGCCGACCGTGTCGAAAAGCCCCTGCACCAGCACCGCGACGAAACCCGCGCAGACCCCGAGCGCGAAACGCCGCGCGGCCGGGGCGGCAGCCCGCAGTTCGCGGCGGACCGCCCGCGCAAACCAAAACCAGCCGGCTCCCGCCGCGAGGAGTCCGAGCGCACCGGTCTCGGCGGCCAGCGACAAGTAGACGTCGTGGGGGTGGAGCGCCCCGAACGAGCCCGGCGGGTCGCCGTTCGGCGCGCGCACCGCCGGGTAGACGCGCCAGTAGGCCATCGGCCCGACGCCGGTCAGCGGAAAGAGCTGCGCGACGCGGGCGCCGGCGCTCCAAATGCGAAAGCGGCTCGTCGCTTCGGCCGGGTTGTGGTGCCCGGCGACCGGGCTGATCGCGAGAAACGCCATACACAAAACGCCTGCTCCCAAAATCCCGAGCGCGACTTGCCGCGCGCCGAGCGCGTAGCTGAGGAAGAGCCCGCCGGCGAGCACGCCCAGCCAGCCCGCCGCCGAAAAGGTCAGCCCGAGCGCGACGGTGCCGGCCGCCAGCGCGGCCAGCCCCAGGAGGCGGAGGCCCGGCCGTTCGGTGGCGAGCGCCGTTCCGAGCGCGACGAAAACGAACATGATCAGAAAGGCCGCGAACTGGTTGGCCGTGACGAACGGACCGGCGGCGCGGCCGTGATTGAGCACCCAGAGGGTTAAGGGACGGCGCGCGAGGAGCATCGCGATTCCCGCCAGCGAGGCGCCCAGGCCGGCCCACAGATAGGTCCGCAGAACGAACGCCGCCACCGGCGGCTGGGCGTAGTAGCGCACGAGCGCGAGGTGGAAGGCCGCACCGAGCAGCATCACGGCGACCACTTCCAAGCCGGATAGCGGGTCGAAGCCGGCTGCCGAGCTCAGCGCGGCGGCCGCGACCCAAACGGCGAGGATGCGCCGCGAAGGCTCGGGTAAGGGACCGCTTCCGGGCAGCGCCGCGAGCGCGACCAGGGCGGCGCTCGCCAGCAGCGCCATCAAGGCTCCGGCAAGGAGCGGAGTGGTAAAGACGTAGCCGACGGGAGGCGTCGGTGAGAGCGGCGCGAGCGACGTGTAGAACTGAACGCCCGCGAAGAACGCGGCAAGGGCGACTGCCAGCCAGCGAAGCGGAACGAGGCCGGCGCGCTTCACGCGGCGGTTTCGAGGATCGCCCGGGCGATCGCGCGCGCTCCGCCGGGCGGCCCCATGCGGGCTCGTCCGGCAGCGCTCATGACGGCCAGCCGTCCCGGATCGTCCAGCAGCGCATCGATCTGCAGTGCCGCCGCGACCGGGTCGGCCGGCGCGAGCAACAGCGCCTCGCCGAGCAAGCGCCGTTGGCGCATCCGGTACCAGCCGCTCGCGTCGTCGCGGTCCCCGCCGCCGAGCGCGACGATCGGCACGCCGGCCGCCGCCGCTTCTTCGTTCGCGGTTCCGGCTTGGCCGAGCGCGAGCCGCGAGGCGCGCAGCAGCGGTCCGAGCGCTCCGCGCCACGCGACGATCGAGCTGCGTCCGTCGCGCGCGCACAGCGTTCCGGTTTCGCCGCCCAACTCCCAGCCGTCGCGCGCCAAGTCGCCGGCGAAGCGGACCGGATCGAGCTGCGGCGCGATCGAGAGCAGCGCGGCGACGCCCTCGCGCCGCTCGCCCAGCGCGCGGATCACGCGGGCCAAGCGCAAGCCGTCGGCGTAGGCCGGCTCGCGGCTGCCGGGCAAGAGCGCGATCCACGTTCCGGCCGGCCCCGCGCCGCCGCCGTCGAGCAAATCGACGATCACGTTGCCCGGCGCCTCGGCACGCACCCCGCGCCGCAACAACTCCGAAGCCGTCGCGACGTCGCGCACGAAAACGCGCGCGGCCCGGCGCAACACCGCGCGCTCCCCGGCACCGTAGGGCGCGACGTAGACGCTCTTCGCCGTGCCGACGAACACCGGCGCGCGTCCGCCGAGCAGGGTCAGCCCGAGCGCGTAGGCATCGCCGACCGCGATCAAACCGTCGTAAGCCGGGCCGGCCCGGCGCAAGAACGCGACCTGCTCGGCGAAGAGCCGCACGAAGCCGGCGCGCAGGTCGCTCGCGAAGGCGCGCACGTTGCCCATCGCGACGAGCCCGCCGCTCGGCATCCGGCGGCGCGGACCGACCGCGGCCAGCGAACCGTCGCGCTGTCCGCCCTCGCCCACAAGCGGAAAATGGTCGAGCCCGACGTTCTCGCCGGCTAGGGCCGCGACGTCTTCGGCCAGACGCGCGGCGACGGCGGCTTCACCGTGCCCGTTGCTCACGAAGAGAAAACGGCGCATCAGGCACTCGCCAGCAGCGGCAACAGCGCGAAGCTTTCGACTGCGCTGCGTCCGTCCGGTTCGCGCCGCAACTCGGTTCGCGAAACGTACGCGCCGTACGGACCGGCATGAACGATCGGCACCGCTCCGACGTAAGCCGGCGCGGGCAGCCGGTCGTGGCTATGTCCGCCCAAGATCAAGTCCAGGCGCGGCACGGCTTCCGCCAGCACGCGATCGGCCGCTAGACCGAGATGCGAGAGCGCGATGAGCGTGACGCCGGGCGGCGTTTCGCTCGCGATGCGGCGCGCGACCTCGACCGGGTCGAGAAAACGCCAGCCGAAGAGGCGCTCCCAGGGACTCCCGCTCGGATACTGCACGACGAGCAAGCCGAAGACGCGCACGTTCCACACGTCGCCGTTCACGCGCCGTTCGAAATCGAGCTGGGGCTCGAAGGGAAGCGGACGGCCGCGCAGGTCGATCAAGTTCGAACAGACGAGCCTGTGCCGCATCCGCCGCGCGCGCGCCGCCAGCAGTGCGAAGAGATAATGGAATTCGCGATTACCGAGCCCCTGCGCGTCGTAACGGGCCGCCGCCAAATCTTCGACGATCGGTTCGCGGCCGTAGTAGACCGTTTGACTGCCGCGCAGCGAATCGCCGCAATCGAAGAGCAAGCCGGGCGCCGACTCGCGCAACGCGCGCAAACGCCCCGCGATTCCGCGGTGGTCGTGCAAATCCGAGGTGTGGTAGATGCGCAGGCTCACGCGCTTCGCGCGAGTCCGGCGGCGAACTCCGCGCAGCGCGCGAGCGCGTCCGGCGGTCCGAGTCCCGCGCGCAACTCACGCGAGGCGGCGAGTTGCGCGGACGGATCGCGCAACTGCGCTTCGAGCGCCGCAGCCAACGCTTCGGGCGTCGCCTCGTCCTGTAAGAGCTCGGGGATCGCCATGCGGCCGAGCAAGAGATTCGGCAAGGTGACGAAGGGGAAGCGCCCGAGCAAGACCCGGCGCGCGTACGCGACCTGCGCGCGGCTCAGGATGTAGAGCGCAACGCTGGGAACTTCGATCAGCGCCGCTTCGAGCACCGCCGTTCCGGAAGCGACGAAGGCAGCGTCGGCGCGCTCGAGCGCGGCGCGCGCACCCGGAACGATCGCGATTTCCCCCGCGCCGGCGACCTCGCCCAGCGCGCTTGCGATCCAACGTTCCGCCTCGCGGTGCGCGGCTGCGACCACCACCTCAAGTTGCGGCCGCGCCCGGCGCAAGCGCTCGCAGGCGCGCAGCAAGGGCGCCATGTGGCGGCGCACTTCGGCCTCACGGCTTCCCGGCAAGAGCGCCACCGTGCCGCCCTGCGGCGGCGCCGGCGGACGCGGCGTGCGCGCCTCGATCAACGATGCGAGCGGATGTCCGAACCAAGCGATCGGCAATCCCAGCGAGCGATAGAAATCGCGCTGGTGCGCGAAGGCCGTGAGCGGCGCGGTCGCGCGCGCGACCTGGCGCGCCTGGGCGGCGTTGTCGAGCCAGGCACCGGGCGGAAAGTAGTACAGGATCGGCCCGCGGTATCCGAGCACCCGCAGAGCCTTCGCGATGCGCAGATTGAACGCCCCGAAATCGACCAGCACGATCAGGTCGAAGCGTTGCGCCGCGAGCCACGCGACGTGCCGCAGGGCGCTCGCGAGCAGCGGCGGAATCCGCGTCAGCGCCGCCGCCGGGCCGAGGCTGGCCCAGCCGCTGGTACGCTGCGTCAAACGGAAGCCGGCCGCCGCCATGCGTTCGCCGCCGATGCCGTAGAGTTCGATCTGCGGCTCGAGGGCGCGCATCGCTTTGCCGAGTTCGGCCGCGAGAAAGTCGCCGGACGGTTCTCCCGTCGACATGAAGACGCGCATGCCGGCCGCTCAGCCGGCCGGGGCCGGGATAGAAAGCGCCGCAGTCAGCGCTTCATTTGAGGATGCCGCGGTCGGACTCCGTTTCGACGAAGGCGATGAAGTGGCGCCCCTCGTTCGATTTGACCATCTCGCGCATCGCTTCGATCGCCTGCGTCAGGTTTCGGCCGGAGCGATACATGATCTTGTAAAACTCTTTGAGTTCCGCGATGACGTCCGGCGAAAAGTCGGCCCGGCGCAGGCCGACGGAATTCAGTCCGTAGGTCTGGGCGGGATTGCCGGCGACCAGCAGATACGGCGGCACGTCGCGGCTGACCGCGGTAACGCCCCCGATCATCGCGTGCGCTCCGATGCGCACGAACTGGTGGACGCCCGTCAACCCGCCCACCGTGGCGTGATCCTCGACCACGACGTGGCCCGCCATCTGCGCCGTGCTCGACATCGTGACGAAGTTTCCGACTCTGCAGTTGTGCGCCACGTGCACGTAGGCCAGCAGCAGCGAGTCGTCACCGACGGAGGTGACCTCGCCCTCGCCGGTCGCGCGGTGGATCGAAACGTACTCGCGAATCGTCGTCCGGTTTCCGATCGTCACGTACGAAAGCTCGCCGCGATACTTGCGGTCCTGCGAAGGCAGCCCGATCGAACAAAACGGGTAGATCGTGCTGTCCTCGCCGATCGAGGTGTTGCCGTTGACGACGACGTGCGATAGCAGCTTGGTGCGCGGCCCGATCGTCACGCCGTCGCCGACCACGCAGAAGGGGCCGATCTCAGCCCCCTCACCGATCGCAGCCCGCGGATGCACGACCGCAGTCGGATGGATCACGCCGGCCTCATGCGTTCAAGATCGTCGCGTCGAGTTCGTAATTCGCGAGCGTCGAAACCGAGAACATCAGCTCCGCCGTACAAGCCAGCTTGCCTTCGACTTTCGCTTCGGCGCGCACCCAACCCATGCCCGAGCGCATGCGCAGCATCGTCGCCTCCATGTCGAGCCGGTCGCCCGGAACGACCGGCCGGCGGAACTTCGCCTTGTCGATGCCGGTGAGCACCGCGCTGCGCCGGCGAAAATCGTCGGCGCCGAGGATGATCGTGCCGCCCAGCTGGGCCAGCGCCTCGATCATGATCACGCCCGGCATCAGCGGGAAGCCCGGAAAGTGGCCTTGGAAAAATTGCTCGTTCATCGTCAAGTTCTTGTAACCGATCGCGAACTTGTTGCGCTCGTAGGCCGTGATCCGGTCGATCAACAGCATCGGATAGCGGTGGGGCAGCACCGTCATAAGCTGCACGATGTCCATCGAAGCGCCGGCGCGCGGATCTCCGTTCACGCGTGCCGCTCGCGCGTCGCGCGCACTTGCGCGTACGCGGCGCGCAACGCTTGTGCGGCTTGGGCGTGCAGCCGGTGGCCGCTCTTGAAGGCCAGCACCTGACACTGCGGCCACGCGCCGAGCAGTGCGAAGTCGCCGATCAGATCGAGCGTCTTATGCCGCACGACTTCGTTCGGCCAGCGCAGCGGCGTCAACGGACCGTCCGGCCCGAACACCAGCGCGTTGTCGAGCGTGCCGCCGCGCGCGAGGCCCGCGGCGACCAGCGCTTCGACGTCGCGCAGATACCCGAAGGTGCGCGCCGGCGCGATCTCGCGAATGAAACTGTCGGGCTCGACGGTCAGGTCGAGCACTTGCGAGCCGATGGGCGGCGCGAAATCGACCGCGAACGTTATTCGGAACGACGGACCCGGCAAGATTGCGAGCGTCGCCTCGCCGTCGCGGAAATAATGCGGTTCTTCGACGACGAGCGAGGGCCGCGGCGCGTGCTGATCGACGCTGCCTACTTTGGCGATCGCTTCGGCGAACGCGGCGGCGCTGCCGTCGAGCACGGGAATTTCGGGGCCTTCGACCTCGATCGCGGCGTTGTCGATGCCCATCGCGCTGAGCGCCGAGAGCAAGTGCTCGACGGTCGAGACGCGCGCGCCGCCGGAGCCGAGCACGGTCGCGCGGCGCGTTTCGACGACGTAGTCCGCGTGCGCGGGGAACGTCACGCCGCCGGCGAGCCGGAAGCGCAAACCGCTGCCGGCCGGTTGCGGACGCAGCCGCACCCGCACCTCGGCGCCGGTGTGCAACCCGACGCCCTCGAATTCCAGCACGTCGCGCAGCGTGTGTTGAGGCTGCATTACTTCTGCTCCAAAGCGCTCACGCGCTGATAGAGCTTTTCGAGGTTGCGAATCCGAACCTGCTGCCGCAGTTCGTCCTTGTGGTTCTGCGCCGGCTGCCCGCTGATGAACGCGCCGTCGGGGACGTCGCTCCAAACCATCGTATTTCCGGCGATCGTGACGCGCGAGCCGACCGTGATGTGGCCCTTGAACGCGCTCGCACCGCCGACCACCGTGTAGTCGCCGACGAGCGTGGAACCGGCCAGCCCCGTCAGTGCGGCGAAGCCGCAGTGCCTGCCGATCCGGCAGTTGTGTCCGACTTGCACGAGGTTGTCGATCTTGGTGCCTTCGCCGATGCTGGTCGTGCCGGTTTGCGCTCGATCGATGCAGGCGTTCGCGCCGATCTCGACGTCGTTGCCGAGTTCGACGTTGCCGATCTGCGGGATCTTGGCGAAGCGCCCGTCGTAGAAGGCATACCCGAAGCCGTCGCTTCCGACGATCGCGCCGGCTTGCAACGTAACCCGCTCGCCTGCGACGCAGCGGTCCAGCAACATCGCGCGCGGATGCAGCGTGCAACGCCGTCCCAAACGCGCCTCCGCGCCGACCACGGCGCCGGCAAGCACGACGCACTCGGCGCCCAGCGTCGCACCCGGTCCGATCCAGACGTGCGGGCCGAGGTAGCAATCCGGACCGACGTGCGCGCCGGGATCGACGACCGCGCTCGGGTGGCGGTAAGGACCTGCCGGCCGCGGCGGCTCGAGCGCGGCGAGCAGCTTCCCGAGCGCCGTCCGCACCGATGCTACCAGCAGCAGCGGTTTGCGCGCGTCGTTCGCGCTCGCGGCCAAGGCCGGCTCGGTTAAGACCGCGGCGGCTTTTCCCGCCAGCGCCAGCCGCAGATACTTTTCGTCGGTCGCGAACGTCAAGGCCCGTTCGTCGACGTCGTCGACGGCGGCAATCCGTTCGATCGCCAGCGACGCGTCGCCGCGCACGGTGCCCTCGACCAGCGCGGCGTACTCGGCGAGCGTCAAACTCAGCCCTTCGGAGTGGGCTGCTCGGTGATCTTCAGGACCTTTTCGACGTCGGGCGTGATGTCGACGCCGCCGTACCCGACGTACTCGTGCGTGACCACGAGCTTGAAGTGCCTGTCGTTCGCGACCTGCTCGACCGCGCCGCGCACGTCGCCCGTCACTTCGTTCTGCATCGCGAGATAGCGCTGCCGCAGCTCGGCGATACGCGCCGCTTTTTGGCGCGGCGAATCGCTCGAGCGCTGAATCGCCTCCGTGTCGGAAGCCAGCTGGTTGTTGTAGTTGATGAACTTCGGCCAGTTCGAGGTGAGCCGCGCAATATCGACGGTCGCGATTTGCGAACTTTGCGTCTGCCCGCACCCGGCGAGCGCGACGAGCGCTCCGGCGGCGATGATCGTACGTCTCACTCGTGTAAACTCTCGATGTCCTTCTCGGCGTCGGCGGTCAAATCGATGCCCCCGGCCGGTGCTATGATGTTGCTGAAGACGACGTTGACGCCACGCTTTTCGGCGATCAGCCGTACTTCACGGTCGATCTCGGCGATCATTTCGCCGTAGAGCTCGCCGCGCTGTTTCTGCAACGCGTCGATTTGGCGGCTCGTGCCGCCTTGCGCGTCCGCATCGATCCCTTCGAGCTTGCGGAAGCGCTGGGTCAAATCGGTCTTGGTTTTTTCGAAATCCGCGATCGTCTTATCGGCGTCCTTGGTGAAATCGTCTTGGTATTTCTTGTGCAGCGCTTCGAGCTTCGCGCGCATGTCGGGCGGCAGGTTGACCGGTCCGGGCGCGTGTCCCGCCGGCAGCGGCACCTGCCCGAGTTGGGAAACGAGACCCACCTGCATCGCCTGATCGTGGGCCTTGACCTGCGCGATCGTGCGTGCGTTGAGCACTGCGAACTGCTTGTCGAACTCGCTCTTCGTCTGTGCGCGCAACTGCGTCTGCAGCGCGGCGAGGATGGCCTGGTCGCGGTTTTTGAGCGCCGCCAGCGCATCCGCCTCTTTTTGGTTCAACGCGTCGAGCTGCTTGCGCGTGGCCAAACGGTCCGCGTCGTCGAGCGCGAGGTTTTGCAGTTTCGTCGAGAGCGAAAGGCGTTCGGCGGCATCCTGGCTCGCCTCGGCCAGCGCGAAGTCGGACTCTTTGCGCTGCAGCTCCTCGGCCTTGGTGCTGAAGGTGCGCGCGGCTTTCTCTCCCAGCGAGCGCTGCAACCCGAGCAGCGCGGTACGATTCGCCTCGAGCGTCTGGCGCCGGTAGGCATCCGCGGCCGCCTGTGCTTGCACGCCCGCATTCGCGGCTTGCTGCTGCGACTGCCGCGAAATTCCGCCCGTAATCGCCGCGCCGCTGGGCCCTTGCGGCGCGCCGGCGGCACCCAGCGCGGCCACGATCGCCGCCTGCTCGCGCTTGGCATACTCTTCCTGTTTATCTTTAAGCGCCTTCTTCGTGCGGTTCGCGGCGTCGTCGAGTTCCTTTTGCAGCGCTTTCTCTTCGCGCGCCAGATCGGCGCCGCTGTCGCGCGGCACGCTCGCGCCCAGCGACTTCAACTGGAGCGCTTGCACGTCGGCGTCGAGCCGCGCCAGCTGGCTGTACAAGGGGTGCTTCTTGACGAGCGCGTCCATGTTGACGTAGCCCATCACGCCGGATTGCTTGGTACCCGTCGGCCCCGTGACGCCGCCGCGGGCGCACGACGTCAATGCGATCGCGAGCAATGCCGCCCCGGCGCTACTTGAGCGCACTCGTGACGTCGCTCGTGATGTCGAGGCCGCCGAAGATCAGATTGCTGCGGTCGATGACCAGGATGAGCCCGTGTTTCTTAGCCACGCCCGCGATCGCGGCACGCGTTTGATCGACGAGCGGCTGGATCACCTGCGCCTGTTTGTCGGCGATCTGCTTGCGCGCGTCGGCGAAGATCTTTCGCCGGTCGTCGTCGTTCTTCGCCGAGCGCAGCTGCTGCTGGGCTTTGGCCTGAACGTCGTTCGAGAACTTGACGAAGTCGTCGTTGACCGCTTTGATGCGCGGCACCGAGTCGATCGACTGCTGGTCGACGTACCCGACGCTCGAGGGCGGCGGGGTCGTCACGGGCGGAATCGGATCGCCCGGCCCGGAGAGCAGATCGATGACGTTGCGCGTCACGTCCTGTCCGCCGAAAACGATGATCCGCTTGTCGACGATGACCGACAAATTCTTGCTCGAGGCGACCGAGGCGATCGCGACTTGCGCGCGCTGGAAGAGCGGCCCCATCACCTGGCGCTGGCGGTCGGTCAAACGGTTCTGAAATTGCTGCGCGATCCGAGCTTGCGTTCCGGCATCTTTGACGCCGCGCATCTGTTGGGCGAACTCGCGATCGAGCTGCTGCTTGTAGGTGGCCAGCTCGCGGTTGGCAACTTGGAACGAGTTGATGTTCGAAAGGGCCGCTTGATCGAGGAAGCCGATGTCGCTGAGGTCGGCCGCCAGGGTCGCCGGCGCGAAGGTAGCCGCGACGACGAACGCCGCGAGCGCGGCCAGCGTCTTGGGGTGGATCTTGATGCGCATCTCCGTCAGAAACTCTGTCCTATGCCGAAGCTAGTATGGAAGCTGTTGAGGCCGCGGGCGAAGTCGAGCCGGATCGACCGAAAGCCGAGCTGCGGCAAGTCAAACCGGATGCCGGCGCCGACGTCGCCGTAGTAGTACCAATCGTTGTAGTTCGCGACGATATTTCCGAATTGGTCGTAGAGCGGCACGGCACCTCGGATGCGCTGCGTGCCGTAGTCGGTGAAGAAGGCCAGGTTGAACTTCCGGTCGGCCGTCAGCGGGTAGCGCAGCTCCGCCTGGAACAGGCCTTCCTCGGTGCCGTAGAAGACTTGGCTGTAGCCGCGCAACTGCTGATCCGAGAGGATGAACAGCTTGTTGGGCGGGATCGCGCCGGTCGTATAGCCTCCCAGGAAGTGGAAGCCCAGGGTCGAGTTCTTGAGCACCGGGTAGAACTTGGCGACGTCGAGCGTGGTGATCGTATATTGGAAGTTCGAGCCGAGCGCGTAACCGCTCAGCTCCTCGCTGAGCGAAGCGAGAACGCCGCGGCGCGGATTGAAGACGTCGTCGCGCGAGTCCATCTGCAGCCCGAGCGTCACGTAGCGCAGGTTGTTCGACTCGCCGTTCGAGGTGTTCGCGATCGACGAAGCCTCGATGCCGAGGGTCGTTCCGTTGTTGACCGTGCCGAACGGGTTGGAGGTGGTGGGACTGTTCAGCAGCGTCGTTTGGGTGCCCGCCAGATAGTACGGCGCCGGCAAGGAGACGTCGGTCGCGATGCGCTGTGCCGAGGCCCCGAAGGAGGCCGTCAGGATGTCGTTGAGGCGGCGTCCGACGCTGGCCGAAATGCCGTTGGAGCGGCTGGCGTACGTCGCCAGGGTGCCCGAGAGCACGTTGGAGTTCGGCGTTAGGATAACCGGAATCGTTCCCAGCCCGTTGCCGCCGTTGCCGCCGTTGGGCGGCGGGGTCGAGATGATCGGATTGGGCGCGACCGATTGGGCCGAGGACGCCTGATACGCCTGGTAATAGTTGATCTGGTTGTTCGTAAAGATCGAAGCGCCTAGGCTGTACTTCTGTGAGTTCGGGGTGTCGCCGAGGTAGGGGATGCCGATGGAGAGCGAAGCGTCCGAGACGCGCGCGCCGCGCTCGAAGCGAATCGTCGAGCTGTTGCCGGTTCCGTTGATGTTGTTCTGCGAGTAAGAGAGCGTGCCGGTCAAACCTTGGCCGTTCGGACCGCCGGAGTAGCCGGCGCCGATTTGCGCGGTTCCCGTGCGCTGCTCTTTGACGTTCCAGTCGAGCGTGATCTCGTACGGCTTCTTCGGGTTGGGACCCGGCTTGGTGTTGAGGTCGACCTTTTCGAAAAAGCCCAAGTTGTTCAAGCGCTCGTAATCGCGCCGCAAGAGCCCTTGAGTGACCAGCATCCCCGGGCGGAGCCGCAGCTGGCGCCGGATCACGTTGTCCTTGGTGATCGTGTTGCCGGTGATTTGGACGGCACCGACGATCATCGCGTAGATCGTGTACTTGACCGTCGCCGTTCCCTTCTCGAGGTTGACGGTCGTCGGATCGACGCCGGCTTCGAAGTCACCTAGCTGCAGATCGTACTTTTCGTACAGCTTTTTGACGTTCTCGAAATCTTTGTCGCGCAGATCTTCGGAGTACGGCTGACCGACTTTGAGCGAGAGCGAGGCGATGATCAACGACTTCGAGAGATAGGGCATACCTTCGATGTCGATCGCGTCGACCGTCAGGCCTTCGCGAATCTGCAGGCTGAGCGTGCCGTCCTTCGCGACGTTGACGCCCACGACGTGCGACGGGAGTTGTCCCTGATAGCCGATCTTGTCGTAGTACGAATTGATCTTGAGCACGTCTTGATGGAAGGTGCTCGTGTTGAAGACCTGGCCGGCGGCGGTGTCCATCAAGGCGAGCAGCGTGTCGCTCGGGACGTGATCGTTGCCGGTGAAGACGATGCGGTTGATCACCGGATTTTCGATGACCCGGAACGTGATTGCGATGCCGTCGGGCCGCTGCCGGATGAGCGGCGGAACCTGATCGGAAAAATAGCCGAGGTCGAAGATCGCCTGCAGGTCTTCGCGCACGGTCGCCTCGTCGAAGGGCTGCCCCACTTTCGTCTTCACGACGGAGAGGATGCGATCGGTCGGCACGTGGAGGTTCCCGGAAACGTCGACGCTGACCACCAGCGGGGCGCTCGTTGCGGCCACACCGAGCGAGGGAACGACCAGGTTCCAGACGACGGCGAGCGCGAGAAGCGCCCGACGCACGCGGCGAAGTCGGCAGATCATACGTGAGTCAATGGTTCCTTTCGCGCCGCCGCGGAGTGCGGCGGCACGGGGGTTGCGCTTCGACCTGCCGAGCAAACGCGCAGGCCCACCCAAATGTTTCTTTGTAGCGCCGCGGGTTTCGGTCCGGGCTGGGGGGGCACCCCCCGTCCCGAGCCACCAGTTCGCGCAGCTCACGGCAACCGGAGCTGCAGCGAAAAGGCGAAGCCGCTCGTCCCGCCGATCGGTTGAGCGGCCGTGATGCGGGCGGTTTGCGGCGTGCCGTAGAGTAGCGCCGGATAGGCGTTGAAAACGTTCTGCGCGCCGACCGTCTCGAACGCCGTTACTTGAGCCGCGGTGTACTGATTCGGCTTGATCTCGAAGCCGAACGACTGCCGCGTCGGATACCCGAAGGTCTGTGAGTAAATCGCGTTGATGAACTTGCCCAGACCTTTGCGGGCGGTAACGCCCACGGCGCCGGTCATGTCGACGTTGACGTTGATGTCGGTCAGGCCCAGCGCCCCGGCCGCCTGCGTTTCGAACGGCGCCAGCAAGTTCTTGGTGAACTGGGCGTTGGCGATGTTAAAGGCTTGCTGGCCGATCGTGTTCTGGCCGTTCGGATTACGGCTTATCGTGCCGGCCGGGTAGCCGTTCGTATCGAACAGGTTGGCGCCGAGCGAGGGCGCGCCCAGCAGCAGCCCGAGGATCTGTTCGCGGCTGTACGACGGCGTCGAGGAGAGCTGGATGTCCAGTTGGGTGACTGGGCCTTTGACCGTGATCGTGACGTCGGCCGAGCCCGAGACGTTGCGGAAGCCGTTCGGATCGGGGTTGGAGACGTGGGTCGTGGCGACCGCATCGAGCTCGGGAATCAAGCCCTGGCTCGGCTCGAAGGTGACCTTCCCGCTTTGCACCCGGAAGACGGTGTTGAAATAGCTGAGCGTGCCGCCGGTCGAGTCGAGCTCGCCGCTGAGTTGGGGCGCGTCCAGCGTGCCCCCGACGTGCAGCGCGCCGGTGCCGCCGATGTCGACGTTGCCGCTGCGCACCCGCACGTTGCGGACAGCCGCCACATCGAGAGCCAGGCTGAGGTCCGGACGCGCGGGCGGGGGCGAGGCCGCGCCGGCCGGCGCCTGCGGGCCGACGAATCCCGGCACGGCACCGGAATCGCCGCCGCCCGCCGCCGCGATGGTGAGAGCGGAGAACGGGATGACCGTGTCCTGCAGCTCGAGTTTTCCGCTCAGTGCCGGCGTGCCGCCCGCCTGCCGCGCGAGCTTGAGGCTGCCGTCGAGGGTGCCCCGGCCGTAGGCCGGCAGGTCGAGCCGCAGCCCGTGTGCGACCGCGTCGAACAGGAAGGCGGAGCCGAGGCCTAGCGTGGCTCGCCCGTTTGCGTCGAGGCTGCCCCCGCCGGCCTCGGCATGGAAGCGCTCGAGCGTCGCGGTGTTGCGGTCGAAGCCGAGGCTGGCGCCGATCTTCGTAAGCGGCTCGGTTTCGAAGGCCGGTACCGTCACGGCGCCGTTCGTCAGCGTCAGACGGCCCTCGACACGAGGCGCCCCGGCACTGCCGGAGACGCCGACCCGGCCTTCGAGCAAGCCCTGAATGGTCGATTCCTTGGGCAGCAACGGCGCGAAGTTGCTCAGGTCGAGGCCTTCGGCGCCGACCTCGACCGCCACGGGCGCGCCGGGCGGCCCGAAGCCGAAGGGTGAGAACGTAAACGGAATCGCGCCCGCCAGATTGAGCCGGCCCTTGGCCAGGACGAGTTCGGCGCTTTCGAGCTCGACCGAGCGGCCCTCCAGCCGGAATTGGCCGAGGACTTGCGGGATCGCCACGCTCTGAAAGGTGGCGTCGTGCACGTAGAAGCCGCCCGCGACCGCGGGCCGCAAGCGCGAACCGGTCAGCTTGACGTCGGCCTCGCCGGAGCCGGTTAAGGCCAGCTTGGCGCCCGTAAGCCGCGTGCCCAGCCCCGCCAGATCGCTGCTGGTGGCGTGGATGGAGAGCGCCAGCGGGTCGTGCAGGCCGAGGCCGACCGTCCCGCTGCCCGTCGCCTGCAACGTCCCGAGGTCGAGGGTCGCAGCGGTGAGCCGCAGCGTCTGCAGATTGGCCGTCGCCTGCAGGGCCAATTGACGGATGGGGATCTTCCCGTAGCTCCCGGCGGCCAGAGCGGCACTGAGTGCCAATTCCGGCGAGGCCAAGCTGCCCGTGATGCGCGCCTCGGCGTCGACCCTGCCGGCTAGCGGCAAGGTGTACCCGAGCAGCGGCAGCCAGGTGCTCAAATCGAAGTTGCGCAGCGTCGCGTATCCGTTGAAGCGCGAGTGCCGCAAGAGCGCCGGCAGCGGCGCGCGCCCCGCGAGCCTGACACTTCCCTCGGCCAAGACCTGTCCCGCCGCAGCACCGAAGACGAGCGTACCCGTGACGTCGCGGCCCCGGCTCGACCAGCGCGCGCTCGAGTCGCCCAAGTTGAAGCGCAGATAGCGCAGGCCCGCGAACTCGACGTCGGCACTGGTCGCGAGCAGCCGTCCGCGGCGCACGAAATCCGCCTGCAGCCGGCCGCGGCCGTCGAGCGTATCGCCGGTATCGAACAGGTCGTCGAAGTCGGAAAGATCGGCCTGCGGCGCGGAGAGGCGCGCCGAAAGATTTCCGGGCCGGTAGTCGCCGGCGAACGCGACGCGGGTCGAACCGACGGCAATCGTTCCGTCGCTGGCGGAGAGCCCGGCGCGGTCGAGCGCGATGTCGGCCGAGGCGTCGCGAAAGGCCTGGCCCTGAAAAGTTCCCTCGGAGAAGGCGACCCGCCCGGCGAGCGACGGCGCCGCGCTCGAACCACCGATGCGCAGCTGCGCGCCAAAGGTTCCCGCGATATCGTGCCGCGACGGCACCAACAAGCGCGCGAACGGCGCGACGCGGACGTCCGCGGTGCTCAGCGCGAGGTCGAGCGCCGCCGGACCGCGCCCGACGCCTTCCAATCTCCCTTCGAACCGGGCGTAGTTGCCGTCAACCACCGCCTGGCCCCCGTGCAGGTCGAGCCGTCCGCCGTTCAGGTCGACGCCGCTGCTGCCGGCCAGGGAGAGTTTCCCGGCCTCGGCGCCGGCTAGCGAGATCGTCCCGTCAAAGCCCGGAGCGCCGTCGCGCTCCCGGACGGTACCCAGCGCCGCGATGCGTCCGCGCTCCAGGGGCGAGCCGAGAGCGCGTAAGCGTGCGGCGTCGGCGTCGCCGAGCGCGACGCCGAGCCGGCCGGAGCCGCCCACCGAGCCGGCCGCAGCGAACGAGCCACCGGCGACGCGGGCCGTCGCGGCGAAGACTCGCAAGCTCTTGCCGCCGACGGCGACCGTCCCGCGCACGTCGCTGACGGGCACACCGCGGACGCTGCCGCCCGGCAGGCTCGCGCCGGTCGACTGCACGATCGTTTGACCTGCGGCAAGAACCAGCGCGACCGGCGCGTCGAGGGGACCTTTCGCGCCGAGATTGCCGGTGAACGCCGCGAGTTGTTCGAGGCTCCCCCGGTAACGGCCGGAGAGCGCCAGGCCGGCCGGCGTATAGGCTCCGATTCCTCGGAAGCCGCCCCAGGGCCCGGCGGCGACGACGCTTGCGGCGCGGAGATCCGCCGGGGCTCCGGCAACCTGGGCGCCGACGTTGCCGATGCGGTAGCGGCCCACCGTCAGCGCCTCCAGGCCCACCTCGCCCGCCAGACGGAAATCCGAGGGGTGGCCTTCGCCCGCCAGCCGGGCGTCGAGCGTTCCCGCGAAATCGGGTGGAACCAGGTTCGGCAGTCCGGGAAGTTGGGGATCCGCCCGGTCCGGACGCACCGTGAAGCGGCGCGCGTCGAGCCAGAAGCCGCTCTGCGCGGAACTGCGGTTCGCGTAGAACGCGCCGTCGGCCGAGCCGCCGCCTTGGATGAGGGCGAAGGGGCCGAATTCCCCGTCGCCGTTACGATCGAGCCGAAACAGTCCGCGCGCGCTTTCGTCGCCGGCCGCACCGTCCGCAATTCCGCGCGCGTCGATTGCGAGATCGCTGCCCGCCAGCACGGCGGTCACCCGCAGCGGCACGAGCGGAACCGCTTGCGCGATGAACGGCACGCTCGCCGGCGGCGCGCGCCCGTCGAGGACGAGTTGCGAAAGCGCGCGATCCCCGAGGTCGAGCGAGCCGCGCGTCACCGAATCGAACGGACCGTAACGCGCGGCCGTACCGAGCAGCGCGAGGCTGCTATCGTAGTAGACGAGACTCCCCGCAACGTCCTCGAGCGGAAACCTTCCGTAAGCGACGCGTGCCGAGCTATAGCGAACCCGCAAGAACGGCTGACCGACCGGACCTTCGACGACGCCCCCCACCGCCACGTTGCCCGAGAGCGGCAGCGCGTGTGAAAAGTTGAAGAGCGTGCGCAGCGTCTCGAGCGGACCGCCGGTTTGAAACCCGAGACGAAACGCGGGCGCCTGCCAATCGAAGATGCCGCCGGCCGCTTCGACCGCCAGCCCCGCTTCATTCGCCGCGATGCGGCCGCTGGCCACGCCGTCGTCGAAGAGGTCGAAGCGCCCCGCCATGCCCCGCAGCGGAACGCGCAGGCCCGGGATCGTCATCGCGCCGTCCCGCAGTTCGGTACTGCCGCCGAAGTGCGCGCCCGACGCGCCGAGCGTGTACGCGAACGCGTCGAGCGCGACGACGCTGCCCCCGAGCACGTGCGCCCCACGATAGTTGATCACATAGTTTAGGAGCGTAGCAATCGGCAGCCGGGCGGCGCGCAAGCGGTGCAGCGCGTAGCGCCGCGGCGCGTCGATGGTGCCGGCCAGCGTCAAGGGCTCGCCGTCGTAGGCGGCGCGGACGCGATAGGTCGTGCGGGCCGCCGTATCGACCGCGAACTGCGCGTCGACCGCGTCCAGCCGCAAGCGGCGCGCCGCCGGATCGACCCGCGCGGGATCGACGACGTCGATGCGCCCGTCGCGCAAGGTTCCGTTCAGGACGAGCGGCGTTTCGCCGCCGGGCGCGGGCGGCGCGGCCGGAGCGCCGCCCCCTCCGCCCGCCGGAAGGTCGAACGAACCGTCGGCGTGCCGCATCAGGCTCAGGTGCGGCCGCAACACGTCGATCGAGCGCAATCCGAAGCGCCGCTTTCCGCCCGGAAAGAGATCGCGCACATCGTAGCCGACGTCGATGCGTTCCGCCTCGAGCAGGGGGTCGCCGTTTCGGCGCACCGTCAGCCCCTCCAAGCGTAAACGATCGCGGCCGATCTCGAGCGACGCGAACGCGACGCGGCTCCCCGTCGCCACGTCGAGCAGCGCCGCGACGGTCGCGCGGAAGAGCGGCGCTCGGAATGCGACCAGCAACAGCGCCCCGACCGCGCAGGCCAGGAGCGCGATCCAGCGTGCTCTCAGATGCTGCATTCCCTCATGAACGGCGGCAGCATCGAGAGGCTCTCACCGTCACCCCCCGGCGCTACACGTCGAGATTTTTCACGCTCCGCGCGTACGTCTGGATGACTACCCCACCCGCGGCGCGGGTGGGGACCCCGTTGGTTGGAAGAGCCTCCGGCGGCGAGTTCATCCACACATACGCTAGCCCATTACACGTCGAGATTTTTCACGCTCCGCGCGTATGTCTGGATGAACTCTTTGCGCGGTTCGACTTTGTCGCCCATCAGGGTCGTGAACATCTCGTCGGCCGTCTACGCCATCTTCGAGCGCGACCTGCTTGAGACGGCGGCTGTTGATGTCCATCGTGGTGTCCGCTAGTTGCTCGGCATCCATCTCGCCCAGACCCTTTGTACTGCTGCACTTGGAAGTCTTTGGGGTCGTCGTCGCCGATGATCGCCTTGAGCTCTTGCTCGCTGAAGGCGTACCACTGCTTCTTGCCCTTGTTTCACGCCGTAGAGCGGCGGCTGCGCGATGTACACGAAGCCGCTTCTCGATCAGCGCGCGCATTTGCTGATAGAAGAACGTGAGCAGCAGCGTCCGGATGTGCGAGCCGTCGACGTCGGCGTCGGTCATGATGATGATCTTGTGATACCGCAGCTTGTCGGCGTTGAACTCTTCGCCGAACCCCGTGCCGAGTGCGGTGATCATCGTGCGGATCTCTTCGTTCGAGAAGCACTTTGTCCGAGGCGCGCCTTCCGACGTTGAGGATCTTGCCGCGCAGCGGCAGGATCGCTTGCGTGTCGGAAGTCGCGTCCGCCTCTTGGCCGTTCCGCCGGCCGAGTCGCCCTCGACGAGGAACAGTCTCGCTCGTGGCGCGGGTCCTTGTCGGTGCAATCGACGAGTTTGCCCGGGAGGCCGCTGCCGTCGAGGGCGTTCTTGCGCCGCGACAGGTCGCGCGCTTTCTTGGCGGCTTCGCGCGCCCGCTGCGCCTGGCATCGCACTTCTCGACGATCGCTCGCGCGAACTTCGGATTCTCTTCGAAGAAGAAGTCGAGGCGCTCGCCGACCAGCCCGTAAACGATGCTGCGAACTTTCGCGTTGCCGAGCTTGGTCTTCGTCTGACCTTCGAATTGCGGCTCCTGCAGTTTCACCGAGACGATCGCGGTGAGCCCTTCCATGCAGTCGTCGGTCGAAAGCGTTGCCCTCGGACTCCTTGAGCAGCCCGCGCTTGCGCGCGTAGGAGTTGATCTCGTTGGCGACCGCCGTGCGAAAGCCGAGCAGGTGCATCCCGCCTTCGATCGTGTTGATGTTGTTGGCGAAGGAGAAGATCGTTTCGGTATAGCTGTCGGCCCACTGCAGCGCGCACTCGACGTCGACGCCCTCGCGCTCGCCGTTCGTCGAGATGATCGGATGCAGCGGATCTTTCTTCTCGTTGAGGTGCTCGACGAACGAGATGATGCCGCCTTCGTACATGAAGGTTCGCTCTTTGAGCTCCTCGCCGCGTTCGTCGCGCAGCGTGATCGAGAGGCCGCGGTTGAGGAACGCGAGCTCGCGCAGGCGCTTTTGCAGGATGTCCCAGTGGAAATCGAGCGTCTCGAAGACCTCGCGGTCCGGCAAGAACCACTGGTAGGTGCCGGTGCCCTCGGCTTTGCCGACGACCTTGAGCTTTTGCACCGTCTCGCCGCGCTCGAAGCGGATCTCGTAGAGCTTGCCGTCGCGCTTGACGCGCGTGATCATCTTTTCCGAGAGCGCGTTGACGACCGAGATGCCGACGCCGTGCAGGCCGCCGGAAACCTTATAGCCGCCCTTGCCGAACTTGCCGCCCGCGTGCAGAATCGTCATCGCGACCTCGACCGCGGGCAGCTGCTACTCGGGCTGCATGTCGACCGGGATGCCGCGGCCGTCGTCCTCGACCGAGCACGATCCGTCCTTGTACAGGACCACCGTGATCTTCGTGGCGCATGCCGGCGAGCGCTTCGTCGACGGAGTTGTCCACGACTTCGTAGACGAGCTGGTGTAAGCCCCGTTCGGCCGTGTTACCGATGTACATGCCGGGGCGCTTGCGAACCGCTTCGAGTCCTTTGAGGACCTCGATTTGTTCGCCGGTATAATCGTTCATCGATTTGTTTACTTCGACGAATCGGTTCGCGGGCCCCACAGCAGCGCTTCGAGTTCGTCGCCGAGCAGATTGCGCACCACCGCCGGTGTGATCCGGTCGGGCGCCAAACCTGACTGCAAAAGGACGTACGAGCTTGCAATGGCGCGTTCGCGGTGGCCGGAGCTCAGACGTTTGGCGAAGCGAGCGCGCTGCAGCGTCGTCCACCAGCGCTGTAGCAACTGGCGCCGCGCACGGTCGTATTCGGCCCGGTCCAGACCCTCGACTTGCGCGCGAATCTCTCCGAACGCAAGCCACGGCGCCGCAAAGAGAATCCGCTGAACCGCCTCGCTCCGCGTGCGCTCCAGAGCACCGGCGCAGGGCGCGCAGAGCCCGGGGCCGTCGTCCTCGAGCGGAATCCCGCACCCGTCGCACACGCGCGGCGCGCGGCCGCGCAGCGCGGCGACGCGCCGGCGCAAACGCTCGAGGGCTTCCCGCGCATCGGCGGCCGGCGGCGGCTCGCTCCCGCGCGGGCGTGCGGCGGTTGCGGCGCGCGCCCCGGCGGAGCGCGCCGGCCGGCGCACCGTCCCGACGCGGAAGGCGATCCGCTCGATCTTCCGGCCTTCCGGCAAGGCCGCCAGCCCGCTCAAAATTTGCGGCGCGAGCAGGTGCAGCTGGTTGCTCCAGGCACTCGAGCGCGTAGTCACGATCAAGGTCGAGCCCGCGAGTTCGAGCGGCGCCGCATTTTCGGCGACGCGCTCGCCCACGATACCGCCCCAGGCCGCACCGATCGCGCCGAGCGGCTCGCCGGGCGCGACGGCTCGGCTTCCAGGCGTCGACGACGCTGCGCAGCGGGCGAAGCATCAGGCGACCTCGCGCAGCGTCGCGGCTTCGACGCGGTAGGTCGCGGCGACCGGCAGATCGAGTTCGCTCGTCGTCGTGATGAAGGCTTGCTCGACGTCGCTCACCGCGCGCAACAGTGCGTGCTGGCGCGTGCGATCGAGTTCCGAAAGCACGTCGTCGAGCAAGAGAATCGGGGCTTCGCCGCCGCGCAGCGACATGAGCGCGTATTCCGCCACTTTTAGCGCCAGCACGGCGGTGCGCTGTTGGCCCTGCGAGCCGAACGCCGCCAGCGCTTTGCCGTCGAGCCGGAACTCGAGGTCGTCGCGATGCGGCCCGACCAGCGCCGACTTGCGCAGCGCTTCGGCCGCCCGCTGCGCAGCGAGCCGCGCGCGAAAGGCCGCTTCCGCGCCGCCCGGCGTCGCCGCCTCGAAGGGCACGTTCGGCGCGTAGTGCAGCTCCAGATCGCCTTCCGCGCCGCCGATCCAGGCGTGGTGCGCGGCCGCGCGCTTGTGCGCCGAGGACTTCGACGTACGCGCGGCGCGCGAGCATCAGCTTCGCGCCGAGCGCGACGAGGCGTTCGTCGTACGTCGCGAGCAAGTCGGCGTCGAGCGGCCCGGCGCTCCGCAGCAAGGCGCTCTTCTGCGACACGTAGGCGCCGTACGACGCGAGGTCCGCGTAGTACGACGGGACTTTCTTGCGAGAGGGCCGCGTTGAGAAACGCGCGCCGCAAGGCCGGCGCTCCGGCCACCAGCTGCAAGTGCGCGGGCACGAACGTCACGACGCGCAAACGCCCGAGGTACGCCGCGTAGCGCACGCTTTGCCCGTTGAGCGCATAGAGTTTGCGCGTGCCGCTCGCGCTCGCGGTCAAGGTGCACGAGAGGCGCACGCTGCCCGCGCGCAGCCGCGCTTCGCCGCTGAGGCTCGCGCTCGCATAACCGTCGCGAATGAGTTCGCCCTCGCGCGCGGTGCGAAACGACTTCCCCGTGCCGAGCAAGCCGATCGCCTCGAGCAGGTTGCTCTTGCCTTGCGCGTTCGGGCCGGCCAGCACGTTGAGACCGGGCGGCGGACGGAATTCGAGGGTCGCGTAGTTGCGCACGTTGACTAAGCTCAACTGCGTCAACGTCAGGCGCGAACCCTCACTGCCGCAGGGGCATGAGGACGTACATTTGCTGCACGCCTTCGGCTTCGTCCGAGGGACGGATCGCCGCCGGCGAGAGCGGTCCTAAAAATTCGATTGCGATCTGCGGCGCATCGACGTGCGAGAGTATTTCGACCAGATAGCGCGCGTTGAAAGCGATCGTCAAATCCTCACCGGTCTGTTCGACCTCGAGCTCCTCGTGCGCGTTTCCGGTGGTATCGCTATTGGCGGTGATGATCAACTGCTGACCCGACACGCTCATCTTGACCATGCTGGCGCGGTCGCCCGCGACGAGTTCGGCGCGGCGCAGACTCGACATCAGCGCGCTCGTGTTGACCGTGACCGCGCGATCGAACTGCGCCGGAATGACTTGGCCGTAGTTGGGATACTGTCCGTCGACGAGCCGCACCACGATCGAGGTGTTAGCCGCAGCGAAGGCCAGCTGGTTGCCGGCCGGCCCGAGCGCCGAGACTTCGACGGTCTCGGCCCCGCCGAGGTTGCGAGCCGCTTCGTTGAGCGCACGCGACGGGACGATGTACTTGATCGTCCCTTCGTCCTCGACGCCGCGCGCCAGCGTGGTCTGCCACTTCGCGAGCCGATACCCGTCGGTCGCGACCATCGTCAGCTTGTCGCCGCTGATCTCCAGCAGCGTGCCCATCAGGACGGCGCCGCGCGCCTCTTCGCTCGAGGCCGCGAAGATCGTCGCCGCGACGCCTTCGCGAAAGCGCTTCGCATCGATCGCGAAGGACGTGCCTTTTTGCGACGACGGCAGCGGCGGATATTCGTCGGCGGGTAAGGCGTGAAAATCGTAGTTCGAGCGTTCGCACTTGACGCTGGCGCGCGTCGGCGTGCCGGAAAGCTCGACGATGCCCGGCGGCAGGTTGGCCAGATAGCCCGCTGAAGAGTTTGGCCGGCACCGTTACGCTGCCCGCTTCTTGGATCTCGGCCGGGAAGAGATGCTCCAGCGTTAGTTCGAGGTCGGTGGCTCGCACGCGAATCGCGTCGTCGGTTGCGGTAAGCAGGACGTTGCCGAGGATCGGAACGGTCGAGTGCGAGGGCACGATCTTACTCGCCGCGCCGACCGCCCCCGCGATGTCTTTGGTGCTACACGAGAACTTCACACCGCACGCCCCTGTCGTTGCATTTGGTCCACCGGTGAGGCTGCCATCGGGGCTCCTTTAGTATAAAGAACGTTCGTCGTAGTAGTAGTAAGGCGGTGCATTGCGGGGAGAAGCGAGGAAACGCCGCTCGGGCGGGGCGCCGCGCGCCCGATAAACTGTGCAAGCTCTTCGATGGTCTTTACACATCTCCACCGGAGGGCGCGCGGACGAACGTTTATCCACGTTAGATGGAGCGCCCTGTACAGCGCCCCACAGAGGCTGCGAACAAGCCGCCCGGGTCGTTTATTCGCTCTGGCAGAGGGCCATGAGGGAACGGACCTTGTTGCGATACGCCTCGTCGACCGCCATCTGATGCTTGACTTTGTCGCGCGCGTACATGACCGTGGTGTGATCTTTCTTGGCGAATTCGCGCGCGATCTGAGGCAGCGAATTGTCGGTTAATTCGGTGGCCAAATACATCGCGATCTGGCGCGGCGCGGCGATGCGCTGGTCGCGGCGCTGATGATCCATCTCCTTGACGGTGAGGCCGTGGGCCTTGGCGACCCGTTCTTTGATAATGGCCACGGTGATGCGCCGGGCCGGTGCGGACGCGACGACGTTCTTGAGGACGTCGGCGGCGAGCTCGGCCGTGATGGCGGACTTGGTCAGCGAAGCGAAAGCCACGACCCGGATCAGCGCACCCTCGAGCTCGCGGATGTTCGAGGGAATTACTTTCGCGATGAACGAGGTGACGTCGTCGGGGACCGGGATCTTCTCGGACTCGGCCTTCTTGCGCAGGATCGCTTCGCGGGTTTCGAGGTCGGGCGGCTGGATGTCGGTCAGGAGGCCCCACTCGAAACGCGAACGCAGCCGGCTTTCCAGCGTCTGAATCTCCTTGGGAGGCCGATCGCTCGAGATGACCAGCTGACGCTGGGCCTCGTGCAGGGAGTTAAACGTATGGAAAAACTCCTCTTGGGTTTGCTCCTTGCCCTCGAGGAATTGAATGTCGTCGATCAAGAGGACGTCGACGTGCCGGTACTTATTGCGGAACTCGACGGTTTGATTGTTTTTGATCGCGATGATGAATTCGTTGGTGAACTTCTCGCTCGAGACGTACACGATGTTGGCGTCGGGCGTGCGGCTCAGAACGCGGTGGCCGATGGCGTGCATGAGGTGCGTCTTGCCGAGGCCGACGCCGCCGTACAGGAACAGCGGGTTGTACGCCTTGGCGGGCGCTTCGGCGACCGCTTGAGCGGCGGCATGGGCGAACCGGTTGGAGTTTCCCACGACGAACTCTTCGAAGCTGTAGCGCGGGTTGAGGTTGCCGTGTCGAATGTCTTCGGTCGCGCCGCGCAGGGCCGCCGCATGGGCCTCCGCGGGGCTTTCGGCGGCGGAGACGGCATCGGCGGCGACCACGAAGCGAAGCGTGATCTCCTCGCCCAGCAGCTCGGCCAGAACTTCGGAAATGTCGGCCTTGAGCCGGTTCTCGACCCAGTCGCGAGCGAACGGGCTCTGCACGGAAAGCACGATCTCGGCGCCGTTGAGGGCGACCAAGCGAATCGGCTTCAACCACATTTCGAAGATCGGCTTGGAGTACTTGCGCTCGAGCGCATCGAGCGCAGAGATCCACAACTCGTTTGAAATGCCGGTTTGTCCGACCGCTACGCCCATAGAACTTGACCGCCTTAGCAAAATTTTTCTCGGCCAAACGCGCGTCCGCGGACGCACTGAAAGCCCGAGAATGAGGACGAACGATTGGAGGGCCACCCCCGCAATCCTCCGCTCGTTCTCCACGGACTTATGCACTTATGCACAGCTGGGGCGTTTCGGACAATTGTAGGAACGACGGCCCTTTGCGGCGCTGGAGCGAAACTCGTCCACAAGCCGGAAAACGGCGCAAAGGGGTACGGCGAGGGTCTCCGCCGAGCCGGAAGAGGCCCGGTTCTCCACAGAGCTGTCCACAGGTGTGGACAATTTGGGAAACGTTCGCATTTGAGGCCAAGAGCGTTGACGCGCTCGCCCGCTTACGGCTATACTCTGGTGCCTTCTTTTCCAGTCGGAGTCAATCAGAGTGAAACGGACCTTTCAGCCCCATAACCGGCGCCGCAAGCGCGTCCACGGCTTCCTCGAGCGCATGTCGACCGCCGATGGCCGCAGCGTGATCGCGCGCCGCCGCAAGAAGGGCCGCAAGCGCCTCACCGCTTAGCCGTGCGTTGGTTCGATCGCTTGCGCCGCTCGAGCGAGATAACGCTGGTGCGCCGCAAGGGCCGCCGCGCTTCGGCGCCGACGCTTTCGCTGTTCGCGCTGCCTTCCGCCGGCGAGCGCGTCGCGGCCGGCGTCACCGTCTCAAAAGCCGTGGGCGGAGCCGTCACCCGGAATCTCGTGCGGCGGCGCATCCTCGGCGTGCTCGACGGCTTGAGCGAGCGGCCCCAAGGTTTGCGGCTGCTGTTCGTCGCCAAGCCGGAGGCGGCGAGCGAGAGTTACGCGCGGCTCGCCGCCGACGTCGCCGCGGCGCTGGCGGGCGCGCGCCCGGCGAAGCGCTAGTTTATGCGTTGGGTCTTGGCGGGGATGATCGTCGCCTACCGGAAAACGATCTCTCCGCTCTACCGGCCATGCTGCCGGTTCTACCCGACCTGCTCGCAGTACGCGAAGGAGGCGGTGTTGAAACACGGGACTTTGCGCGGCGTATACTTGGCCGCCCATCGCATCGTCCGCTGTAATCCGTGGAATCCTGGGGGCGTCGATCTCGTCCCGTAGATCATCCGGAAAGGCTGTCCCTTGGAGCTCCCGTTGACCCCGCTGCTGGCCACGAATTGGTTTCTGGATCCGTTCGTGCACGGCTTGTCGGTCGTCTTGACCGCGATCCACGCCGTCGTGCCCAACTACGGCTGGAGTTTGATCATCTTGGCGTTTCTCGTGAAGCTGGTCTTTTGGCCGCTCAACACGATGCAGTTCAAGTCGATGCTCAAAACGCAGCAGCTGCAGCCCAAGATGACGGCGCTCAAAGAGCGCTTCAAGAACGACAAAGAGCGCCTCAACCAAGAGACGATGGCGCTCTACAAAGAATCGGGCGTGAACCCGGCCGCCGGCTGTCTGCCCATGCTCGTGCAGATGCCGATTCTCGTCAGCATGTACTGGCTCGGGATCAGCGACAAGAAGCTGTTCTCGAGCGAAGGCTGGCTCTGGATCGGCTCGCCGATGGCGGCGCAGGTTCCCCACAACATTCTCGCTGCGAGTCTCGCGCAACCCGACTACGTCTTGCTCGCGCTCTACATCGTCTCGATGTACTTCAGCGTGCGCTCGACCACGCCGGCGATCGATCCGCAGCAAGCGCAACAGCAAAAGATCATGGCCTTCATCTCGCCCGTGATGATCGGCTATTTCGCGTTCAAATACGTCTTTCCGTCGGCGCTCGTGCTGTACTGGCTGTTCTTGAACATCTTCACGATGGCGCAACAGCTGTACCTCATCAACAAGTACCACACCAATCCCGGATCCGTCGGGCCGCATCCCGAAGCCGCCGCCGCGCCGGCGCTCAAAAGCGCCTCGGCAAACGGTGCGCTCGCATCGACCAACGGCAGCGCAGCGCCGCAAGACGGCGCCGGTTCGAAGAGCGGCTCGCGTGCCGCGCGCCGGCGCCGCAGTTCGCGCCGTTAAAAGTTTTCTCAAACACCAAGGAGTGACACGCACCTGATGGACGAGCACCCAAACGATCAACCCTCGAGCGGCGGAGCGTCGCCCGAACACGGCCGGCGGCGCCGGGCCGGCCGCAGCGGCGGGCGTCCGCACCCCGCGGCGCCCCGCATGTCGTCGGGTCCGCCGCGCGCGCCGCGTCCGCCGGCGACGCCGAGCGTCGAGCCCGAGTCGGTAAAGCCGGCGCGCGAGCTGCTCGTGCAAATCCTCGATCGCATGGGCATCGTCGACGCCCAAGTCGCGTACTACGCGCGCACCGAAGGCGAATATCTCGAAGTGCGCGGCCCTGATCTGGCCAACCTTATCGGACGCCACGGGCACACGCTGGAAGCGCTCAATTTGATCTTTAACAACATCGTCAACGCGGGCGTCAAGAAAGACCGGCACTACTTCACGATCGACGCGGAGGGCTATCGCGCGCGCCGGGCCGACATGCTCAAGGCGCTGGCGCTGCAGACCCTCGAGCGAGCGGTTCGCGAGAAGCGGCCGATCGCGCTCGAGCCGATGCTGCCGTCGGAACGCAAGGTCGTGCATTTGGCGCTTGCCGAGAACCCCTTCGTCACGACCGAGTCGAGCGGCGTCGAGCCCGAGCGCCGCGTCGTCGTGATGCCCCGTTCGGCGTAATTGAGGGCGCGGCGCCGCCGCGCCGCAACGTAAGCTTGAGCTCGTGTCGCTGACCGAAACGATCGCGGCGCTCGCGACGCCGCCCGGGCGCGGAGCGGTTTCCATCGTGCGTCTGAGCGGCCCGCGGGCGCGCGAAATCGGCGCGTGCGTCGCCCCGCTCGAGCGGCCGCTGAAGCCGCGCCACGCGACCCTCGCGCGCATCGTCGGCAGCGACGGCGCGCCGCTCGACGAAGCTTTAGTCCTGTACTTTCCCGCGCCGCGCAGCTACACCGGCGAAGACGTGCTGGAATTGCACGTGCACGGCTCGCCCGCCGTGGTGCGCGAGACGCTGGCGGCCGCGCTGGCCGCGGGGGCTCGCTTAGCCGAACCCGGCGAGTTCACCCGGCGCGCTTTCTTGGCGGGCAAGCTCGACTTGAGCGCGGCCGAAGCGGTCGCCGAACTGATCGCGGCCGAGCATCGCGGTACGGCGCGCGCCGCGCTGGCGCGGCTCTCCGGCGGTCTGGCGAGCGCGGTGGAGGCGATCCGCACCCAGCTCGACGGACTGCTCGAAGAGCTGGCCGCCGCGCTCGATTTTCCCGACGAGGTCGAGGCGCCGGCTCGCGCGGACCTCGCCGCGCGGCTCGGCGCGGCCCGCACCGCGCTCGACGAGTTGGCGAGCGGCTGGGAGCGTGGCCGGCTCGTGCGCGAAGGCGCGTCCGTCGCGCTGGTCGGACCGCCGAACGCCGGGAAGTCGTCGCTGCTCAACGCATTGCTCGGAAGCGAACGGGCGCTGGTCTCGGCGACGCCCGGCACGACGCGGGACACGCTCGAGGAAAGCCTCGCGCTCGACGGCTTCGTCGTCCGCTTGATCGACACGGCCGGCCTGCGCGCGAGCAGCGATCCGCTCGAGGCAGCCGGCGTCGCGCGGGCGCAAGCGGCGCTGGCGCAGGCGCGCATCGCCTTGGTGGTGGTCGATGGATCCGTCGCGCTGTCGGGCGAGGCGCGCGACCTGCTGGCCCGCACGCGCGGCGGCGAGCGCGTCGTGTACTTCAACAAGCGCGACCGGGGGCGCGCCGGTTACGACGCCCGGGAGGCACCCGAGCGCGAAGCATTGTTCGGCAGCGTTTTCGATCCGGCCACGCTCGGGGCGTTGCGCGCCGCCCTTTCGGAATTGGTAACGCAAGGCGAGCGGCTCGACCCCGGCCATCCGCACCTCGGCACCGCGCGCCAGGCCGACGCCGTCTTGACCGCCCGGCGCGCCTTGGACGCGGCGGCCGAAACGCTCGCGGCGGGCGCTCCGGTCGACCTGCTGGCAGGCGACTTGCTGGCCGCCTCGGCCGCGCTCGGCGGACTGACGGGCAGCACGGCCGGCGCCGAATTGCTCGATGCGATCTTCGCGCGTTTCTGCATCGGCAAGTAAACGCGGGCGGCGACGCGTGATACCATGCACGCGATGAGTCCTCGAACGCACGACGCCGCCACGATCGTGGTCGGCGGCGGACACGCCGGAGTCGAGGCGGCCCTGGCCGCCGCACGCACCGGGGCCGACACGTTGCTCGTAACCGGCGATCCGCAGCGGATCTGCACGCTAGCCTGCAATCCCTCGATCGGCGGCAGCGCGAAGGGCCAACTCGTGCGCGAAATCGACGCGCTGGGCGGCGAGATGGCGCGCATCATCGATCGCAGCGAACTGCACGTACGCTTTCTCAACGAGTCCAAGGGCGCGGCCGTGCGCGCGCTGCGCGCACAAGCCGATAAGGCCGCGTACGCACGAGTCGCTACCGAGACGCTGCAGGCGCAAGCCAAACTCACGATCGTCGCCGGGATGGTCGACGACGTCTTGATCTCCGCGGGGCGCGTCGCCGGCGTCGCGACGAGCGACGGCCGGCGCTTTCGGGCCCCGACCGTCGTGCTCGCGACCGGGACGTTTCTCGGCGGCAAAATTTTCCGCGGCGAGTGGAGCGAAGCCGCGGGCCGGCTCGGCGAGGCGCCGGCGCTGGGTCTCTCGGGCGCACTGCGGCGCGCCGGCTTTTCTCTCGGCCGTTTGAAAACGGGAACGCCGCCGCGCGTCGACCCGGCCAGCGCCGACACCTCGCGCATGCACCTGCAGGCGCCGAGCCCGCTGCCGCTACCCTTTTCGTACCGCAGCGAAGCGCGCTTCGCGGGGCCGCAGTTGCCCTGTTTCGTCGTCGCCACCAACGCGCGCACGCACGCGCTGGTGCGCGATAACCTGCACCGCTCGCCGCTCTATGGGCTCGACCTGATCCGCGGGATCGGTCCGCGCTATTGCCCCTCGATAGAAGATAAAGTAGTTAAGTTTTCGCACAATCCGAGCCATTTGATTTTCGTCGAACCCGAAGGCTGGGATCTCGCCTCGCTGTACATCGGCGGATTTTCGACGTCGCTGCCCGCGGAAGTGCAACTCGCGATGTTGCGTACGTTGCCGGGACTCGAGTCGGCCGAAATGCTGCGGCCCGGCTACGCCGTAGAGTACGATTTCGTTTCCCCGCTCGAACTCTATCCGACGCTCGAAACGCGCCGCGTCGGCGGGCTCTTTTTTTGCGGCCAGCTCAACGGCACGTCGGGCTACGAAGAGGCCGCGGCGCAAGGTCTGGTTGCGGGGATCAACGCGGCGCGACGCGCGCGCGGGGCCGAACCGGTGACCTTCGCACGCTCGGAGTCCTACATCGGGGTTCTGATCGACGACCTCGTCACCAAAGGCGTCGACGAACCGTATCGCATGCTGAGTTCGCGCGCCGAGCATCGCGTGCTGCTGCGGCACGACAACGCCGACCTGCGGCTCTCGCCGCTGGGGCGCGAGCTGGGCCTGCTCGACGACGCCGACTACGACGCCTTCAGCGCCCGGCGTGCGGCCTTGGAAGACGGCCTGGCGCGCGCCCGCCGAACCCGTTTGGGAAAGGATGCACCGCCAGGCTTGAGCGGTTTGAGTGTCGCCGAGGCCTTGCGCCGGCCGGAGGTCGGCCACCACGCGCTGGCGCGCGAGTTGGCGCTTTCACCGGAACTGGGCGAACGCGTCGAGACCGAGCTGAAGCTCGAGGGCTACGTGCGCCGTCAAACCCGCTCGGTCGAGAAGGCGGCCGCCCACGAGGGCGCCGCCATCCCGGACGACTTTCCGTATGCGTCGCTGGGCGCGTTGTCGCTCGAAGCGCGTGAGAAGCTGGCGCGCCACCGGCCGCACTCGCTCGGAGCGGCGGGCCGCATCGCCGGCATCTCTCCGGCCGACGTGGCGATCCTGAGCGTGCACTTGCGCCGGCTGCGCAGCGCGCGCGGCACACCGCGCCCGCATCTGCCGGCAGCAGCCGCACCCGCGGGTTGAGCGACGATGTCGAGGCGGCGCTGGCCGAGGTCGCCGAACCTGCTCATCGGGCCGCGCTGGCCGCCTACGCGAGGCTGCTCCTGAAAGCCAACGCTTCCTACAACCTGAGCGCCGCGCGCAGCGCCGGCGACGTGGCCGCGCACATCGGCGACGCCTTGACGCTGCTGCCGTACGTGCGCGAACCGCTGCTCGACGTCGGCAGCGGCGGGGGCTTCCCGGCGCTCCCGCTCGCAATCGCCGCGGGCATTCGCGCCACCCTGGTCGAGTCCGTCGCCAAGAAGGCGCGCTTCCTCGAAGCCGCGGTTGCGGAACTGGGGCTCCCGGTGCGCGTCGTCGTGGCGCGCGCCGAGAGCGCGGCGCACGTGCCGGAATTGCGCGAGCAGTTCGCGAGCGCGACCGCGCGGGCCGTCGGCCCGCTGCCGACCGTGCTCGAATTGACCGTCCCGTTTCTGGCGCTGGGCGGGCGCGCGCTGCTTGCAGCGCGGCGGCCTGAGCGAGGCCGAGCGCCGGGCCGGCGCGGACGCGGCCTTGGTGCTGGGCGCGGAGCTTGGCGCGGAAGTCGAGCTCGACGGACTGCGCCGCATCCTGTTCGCGGAAAAGCGCGCGCACTACGCCGGCGCGCTTCCCGCGGCGCACGGGGGTTCCGCAAAAGCGCCCGCTTTGCAGCCGGCCCGGGCCGGCCGGCCTGCTGCCGGATGATTGAGGGGCGGCTCGACACGGCGGCGATCGACGCCGCGCTGGTCCGGGCGCTGGCGCCCGCGCCGCTGTACGCCGTCGGGGGGCGGGTGCGCGATGAAGTCCGCAGCGAGCTCGACGGGAAAGTGCGCGCCGCCAAGGACCTCGATTACGTCGTCACCGGAATCGGCTTTGACGAGCTGACGCAGCGCTTGCGCGCAGTCGGCCGGGCCGACGTCGTCGGCGCGAGTTTCGCCGTCGTCAAGGCGACCTTGGGCGGCGCGACGGTCGACGTCGCCCTGCCTCGGCGCGAACGCTCGACCGGCACCGCGCACCGCGATTTCGCGGTCGAGGCGGGACCGGACGTGCCTTTGGAAGAGGACTTGGCGCGGCGCGATTTCCGCATGAACATGCTGGCGCGCGCGCTGCCCTCGGGCCGGCTGGTCGATCCCTACGGCGGCGAGGCCGACATCCGCGCGGGCCGCATCGACCTGTTGCGCCCCGCGGCCTTTGACGAGGATCCGTTGCGGATGCTGCGCGCCTGCCAGTTCGCGGCGCGCTTCGAGTATGCGGTGACGCCGCTAACCTTTGCGGCCATGCAGCGCGCGGCGCCGCTGGTGGTAACGGTTTCCGCCGAACGCATCCGCGACGAATTGATCAAGCTGCTGCAGCTCGCCGCGCGCCCCTCGCGCGGGATCGAACTGATGCGCGCGAGCGGGCTCCTGGCCTTCGTCCTACCCGAGACGCTCGAAGGCGTCGGCGTCGAGCAGAACGAGTGGCACGCCTACGACGTCTACCACCACACGCTCGCGACGCTCGACGCCGTGCCGCCCGGGGACCTCGTCTTGCGGCTGGCGGCGCTCTTCCACGACGTCGGAAAGCCGCGCACGAAGGACGGTCCCCACTTCTACCAGCACGAGGTGCTGGGCGAGGCGATGACGCGCCAGGCGCTCGAGCGCCTGCGCTTTCCCGCGGCGGTCGTCGAGCGCGTCGCCGCGCTCGTCCGCAACCACATGTACGCGGCCGACCCGCAGGCGGCGGACCGCACGGTGCGGCGCTTCATCCGGCGCATCGGCGCCGACAACCTCGAGCGGCAGTTCGCTTTGCGCGCCGCCGACATCGCCGGCAGCGGGCTCCCCAAGCGCGGCCCGGCCAACGAGGAGTTTCAGGCTCGCGTCTACGCGGTAGCCGCCGAGCGGCCGGCGCTGGGGGTCGGGGACCTAGCGATCGGCGGACAAGACGTGATAGACGAATTGGTTGGCGCCGGGCTCCTGCCGCGCGGTTCCCGCGGGGGTCCGCTGGTCGGTGAAATCATGCGGGCGCTGCTCGAGCAGGTGACGGACGAACCCGCTCGTAACGAGGCTGGCCAACTGCGGACCGCAGTCCGCGAACTCATCGCGCAGCGGCCGGGCGACGCGACGGGCGGGGCGCCTAGGGTCAACGAAAGCGAGAGCGGCGAGAATCAGTAACATTTCACGTGAAACAGCGGAGCCGGCCGCGCCCGCCAAGACCCGTATCATCGCCATCGTCAACCAGAAAGGCGGCGTCGGCAAAAGCACGACCGCCGTGAACTTGGGCGCCTCCCTCGCCCTCCTTGGTCGCAAAGTGCTGTTAGTCGACATCGATCCGCAGGGAAACACGACCAGCGGGCTCGGGATCGACAAACGCTCGATCGAAGCCGACATCTACGCGGTCCTCCTGGGCGGCATCCCGATCGAACGCGCGATCCTCAAGACCGCGATCCCCGACCTTCAGGTCGTTCCCTCTACGATCAACCTAGCGGGTGCCGAAATCGAGCTGGTCTCGACCCTTTCGCGGGAGACGCGCCTCAAAAGTGCCCTGCGACCGATCGCTCCCAGTTACGAATACGTCCTGATCGACTGCCCGCCATCGCTGGGCTTGCTCACCCTCAACGCGCTGACGGCCGCGGACGAGGTCTTGATCCCGGTCCAGGCCGAGTACTACGCGCTCGAGGGTCTCTCCCAATTGACGACCGTCGTCGGCCGCATCCGCGAGGCGCTGAATCCGACGCTGCGCATCAGCGGCGTCCTGGTCACGATGTTCGACGGTCGCACCAAGCTCGCAACGGAAGTACTGGACGAAGTGAACGCATACTTTCCCGAACAGGTCTTTCGCACGCAAATCCCCCGGAACATCAGGCTCTCCGAAGCACCCTCGTACGGCAAGCCGGCCGCGCTGTTCGACGTCAAGAGCCGCGGTGCGCAAGCCTACCTTGCTCTGGCGCGCGAGGTTTCGGGCACGTGAGCGTCAAGCGCGGGCTCGGCCGCGGCTTAGGCGCGTTGCTCGGCGAGGAACGCCCGGTCGCGAGCGGGTTGACGCAGATCCCGGTCGGGGCGATTCGGCCCAATCCGCAGCAGCCGCGCACGCATTTCGATCCGCAAGGGTTAGCCGAACTCGAGCAATCCATCCGCGAACTGGGCGTGCTCGTCCCGATCATCGTGCGCCCGCTTGCCGGCGACGGCGAGGCGCGCTTCGAACTGATTGCCGGCGAGCGCCGCTGGCGCGCCGCCGCGGCGGCGCGGCTGGCGACGATCCCGGCGATCGTCCGCAGCGCCGACGACCGTTCGAGTCTCGAGCTTGCCGTGGTGGAGAACCTGCAGCGGGAGGATCTCGGACCGCTCGAGGAGGCGATGGGCTTCGCGCACTTGCTCGAAGAGTACGGTTTCACCCAGGAGCGCCTTGCGGAGCGCATCGGCAAGAGCCGCTCGGCGATCGCCAACGGCCTGCGGCTATTGAGCCTGTCCGATCCGATCAAGGCCCGCTTGCGCAACGGCGGCTTGAGCGCCGGCCACGCCCGCGCCTTGCTCGGCGTCGAGGCGCGCGAGCGCGAGTCGCTCGCGGCCCGCATCGAGCGCGACGGGCTCACGGTGCGCGACATCGAGCGTTTCGGCGCGCGTCGCAAAGCGCGCCGGTCCCCGAAAGCGCCGCTGCGCCGGAGTCCCGATCTCGAGGCTGCGGAGAGCCGGCTGCGCTACCGGCTGGGCGCCCACGTCGCGCTCGTGCCCGCGCCCGGCGGTGGCGGACGGGTCGAAATTCGTTACGCGGATCAAGCCGAGCTGACGCGCCTGCTCGACCTCATCCTAGCCGAGGAGCCATGACTGCCCGCTTTCTTCGCCTCATCAGCTTCGCACTCGCCGGCGCCTTGCTGGGAGCCGCGACCGCTCCCCCCGCGGTCCCGCTCTCGGCGGCACAGCGTGCCGCCCTGGACGGTTACCTCGGCGCGCTGCAGCGGGGAAATTACGACGCGGCCTACGCGCTCTTGAGCCGGAGCGAGCAGCACTATTTCGGAAACGCCAAGAACTACGCCTCGGGCTTCCTCGCGGACGGCCTGAAGATCTTTTCGTTCCATCCGGTCGGCATCACGCCGTTTCCGGGCGGAATCGTGGTGAGCGTCGAGGAGCAGTTTCAGTTCGTCGATCCGGGACACCAGGTTCCGGTCAAGGCCAAAGGGCGCGTCGACTACGGGCTCTTGAACGAGGCCGGAGGTCTGCGGATCAAAGACCCCTCGCATCCGTGGCTCGCAGTCGTCCCGAAGAACGCGACCGTCACGCAAGACGGATTGCGGGTCACGATCGACAAGGTCTCGTTTTTCACCGGGCGGGTCGAAGTGCTGATGACCTTCGCGAATCTCGCCGACTCGACGGTGACCCTTCTCCCCTACGGCCGTTCCGTTTTACGCGATGCCGCCGGCGCGGTGTATCAGCCGATCCAAACCACGCTACCCGGTCTGACGGACCGCAATCTCAGGCTGGGCCTGCGTTTGCCGAGCGACGCGCAGTATACCGGTGCGCTAACTTTTTTGACGCCCGACCGCTTCACGCCGAAAAGTTTGAGCCTCACCCTCGCGCCGCAGTTGCGCGACGGTGCGGACGCGCCGTTCGAAGTGGACGTTCCGATCGCCCTCGGCCCCTAGGCTTTCCCCTGCCCCGGGGCGTCCGCCGGGGCGTCACCGAGGCCCGGCGCCGTGCGCTTTTCGCGACCCTCCGGCGAGCCTCGCGCGTGCTCGTTTTCCTAAGAGGAGACGGTGAACGCTGAGGCTAAATCGCGAGCGGTATCGGTGGTGGAACTTTTCAGAAGGCCGCCGACTATTTTCTCGTGTTCACGGGAGTTCTCGTATGCGTCGTCTTTCGCTCACGCTGATCGCTTCATGCGGAATCGCGTTGCTGTCCGCATGCGCCTCGGGCGGATATGCCTTCAACGGCACCAACGGCGGTGGAAACATCGACTCGGTGGTGTTCACGAACGGTTCCGGCCAAGTCAATGATTACTTTGTATCGCCGAACGGCAACACGCCGATCCAAGTCAACGCCGTGGGCTTCAAAGGGACCGGGCAAGGCGCTCTGGTCGTCCCCGATGCGACGTTCACTTGGTCCGCCGCTTTTGCCAAGCCGGGCACGCCGTACTTCAAGGGCCCGTCTCCCAGCGGAAACGGAACCTGCGGCACGCCGGCGCAGACGCCCGCGCAGTACTACACGATTCTGATCCAGGGCACCGGCAGCGGGCCCGTACCCGATGCCAGCGACGGCATGGGCGTCGCGCCAAGCGGGGGCCAAGATTCGCCGCTGTACCCCGGTTACGAGCTGCTCGGCGCATTCCAAGCCAGCACGACGGTCTACGTTTCGCCGCCGCTCGATCCGACGAAGCTGCCGGCCGTGGTGCCGGTCGGCTACGAGGGTACGTCGACGAACTATTGCATTCGTCTGGTAGCCACCCACGTCGGCGACGGGAGACAGGGCTCGATCAACGTCGTCGTCAGCAACTCCCCCTAGGGCAGTCGCTGGAGTTCGTTCGACGGGGAGTGCCGCGCTGAGCGGCGCTCCTCGTTCGTTTTCCGGGCCGCGCTTGCGCGGCATCTATGCGATCGTCGATACCGCCCTAAGCCCCGCGCCACTCGAACTGATGGTCGCGCTGCTCGACGGCGGCATCCGATTAGTTCAGTACCGTAGTAAATCGGGGATCGACCGCGCGCTCGTGCGCGCCCTGCACGCGCTGGCCAGACGCAACGATGCGCTGCTGGTCGTCAACGACGATCCGGCGGCGGCGCTCGAGGCCGACGGTTTACATGCGGGGCAAGAAGATCTCGCAGGGCTCGACGTGCTCGCGCTGCGCGCGCGGCTCGGCTCGCGCCTGCTCGGCATCTCGTGCGGAAGCCCCGCGGAAGCCCGCGCGGCGGCACTTTGCGGGGCCGACTACCTCGGCGTCGGACCCTTCGCTGCGACCGCGACGAAACTCGATGCGGGGCCTCCGCTCGGCGCCTGCGGCGTTGCTGAAATCGTGGCCGCCTCGGCGCTACCGGTCGCCGCGATCGGCGGCATCGGGCCGGCCAATCTCGAGGCCGTTGCACGAACGGGCGCGGCGATGGCCGCGGTCGTCTCCGCGCTCGCGTTCGCAACCGACCCGCGCGCGGCCGCGCGCGACCTCGTCGCGCAATGGCGTGAGGCGCTGCGGTGAGCCGGCCGGTGGTGTGCGCCGTCGGCACGACCGACCCGTGGAACGCGGCCGGCCTCGGGCTCGATTTGCTGGCGCTGTGGGAGTGCGGGGCGCGCCCGGTGAGCGTGGTTGCGGCGGTCTCGGCGCAGGACGCGGCCGGGCTGCGCGACCTCGTTGCGATTCCGCCGGCGACGGTCGCGGCGCAATTCGCCGCGCTCGCGGGGGCACCGATCGCCGCGTACCGCGTCGGCGCGCTGGCCGGTGCGGCGAACGTGCTCGCGGTTGCCGCTGCGCTTGCGCGGAACGATCGGCCCGTCGTCTACGATCCCGTGCTGGCTGCCAGTGCCGGGGGAACGTTCGCCGACGCGGAGGCGCGCCTCGCCCTGCGCGGCGCGCTCATCCCGCGCGCGCGCATCCTCACGCCGAATGCGGCCGAGGCCGCGGCACTGCTCGACGTCCCCGTGCCTGCGACGCGCGCCGAATTCGCCTCCGCCGCCGTGGCCCTGCGGGCGCTCGGCGCGCAGGCCGTGCTCGTCACGGGCGGCGACCTCCCCGGCGCGCCGCTCGACGTTTTGGCCGACGCGGACGGGGTCCTCATGTTCGAAGAGCCGCGCATTCCCGGCGAGCTGCGCGGCACGGGCTGTTTGCTCGCCGCCGCGCTGGCCGCCGCACTGGCGCAGGGCAAAGACGTGCGCGAAGCGGTCCGCGAAGCGCGCGCGTTCGTGCGACGCAAACTCAGCGCGGCGGTGCGCTTAGGACCGTTCCGGGTTGCGTATTAGGCGACCGCGCGCGCCGTCGCAAGGGCAGCGCGCGGGGATGCGCTCAGCGGTACGAAGAGCGCGACTTGGCGAAACAGTCGCGGCAGTAGACGGGTTTGTCGCCGCGCGGCTGAAACGGAACCTCCGCGGCCTGCCCGCAGGAACTGCAGGTGACCGAGTACATCTCGCGCGCGCCGCCGCCCGCGCCGCGACCGGCTTGCGCGCCGCGCGAGGATTTGCGCACCGCACGGCAATCGGCGCAGCGGTTCGGTTTGTTCTGAAAACCCTTACTCGCGAAAAACTCTTGTTCGCCGGCGGTAAAGGTGAATTCGGCCCCGCAATCGGTGCAGGTCAGGCGTTCGTCTGTATACAATGCGAGCCACCTCGTTGAGTACCACGGTTTCGACTCGCTCTCGTTACCGACCGCGACGTCAGCCGCGCGTGCTCGAAGCTTGACTAATGCGTGGATACTAACATAGCCCTACCGGCGGTGCAACAGGACGAAACGCGGGCGCAGGTTCGCGTCATGTCGGGCATGCGGCCGAGCGGACGGCTCCATTTGGGGCACCTCGCGGGGGTCCTGACGCAGTGGGTCGAGCTGGGCCGAAGCGCCGAGGCCTTCTTCGAAGTTGCCGACTTACACGCGCTGACGACCGGTTACGAGCATACGGCACCGATCAAGGAACGCACGATCGAGATGGTGCTCGATTGGCTCGCCGCCGGAGTCGACCCGCAGCGCGCGGTCATGTACGTGCAGTCGCACGTGCCCGAAATAAGCGAGTTGCATCTGCTGCTCTCGATGATCGTGCCCGTCGCCTGGCTCCAGCGCGTTCCCACGTTCAAAGAGCAAATTGCCGAGCTGGGTCCGGAAATCGCAACGTACGGTTTCCTCGGTTACCCGCTGATGCAACTGTGCGACATCGCGATCGTGCGCGCCAACACCGTGCCCGTCGGGCGCGATCAGCTTTCGCACTTGGAATTCGGACGCGAAGTCGTGCGCCGCTTCAACCACCTGTATGCGCCGGTGCTGATCGAGCCGCAGCCGGCGCTGAGCGAATTTCCCGACATTCCCGGCACCGACAACCGCAAGATGTCGAAGTCGTACAACAACACGATCGACATCGCCGACAGCGAAGAGCTGACGGCGAAGAAGGTCCGCTCGATGTTGACCGATCCGCTGAAGGTCCGGCGCAACGACCCGGGGCGCCCCGAGATTTGTCCGGTCTTCGCGCTTCACAAACTCGCCGATCCGCAGAACGTTCCCTGGATCGAGGAAAACTGCCGCAGCGGCGCGCTCGGCTGCGTCGACTGCAAACGCGACCTCGCGGAAAACCTCAACGCCTACATGCGTCCCGTGCGCGAACGCCGCGCGCAACTCGACGCCTCGCAAGCCGCGTCGATCCTCGCCGACGGCGCCGAACGCGCGCGCGCCGTCGCGGCCGAAACGCTGCACGACGTCAAACGCGCCATGCACCTAGCCTAATCCAAAGTTCGCGCGACCACAGCCCCGCGCGACGCGCCCCAGCGAACACGCTCGCGACGCAGCTTTTCGGAAACAGCGAACGGCTAACCGCTCCCGCTTTCCAGCGGCTCGCTCAACGCGCTCGCAAAGACCCAACCGGCAAAACCCATCACGCCGAGTGCGCCCGCCGCCGCAAGATCGTCCGCCGTCAAGAACGCCACGAGCAGCGCATACCCGCCCGCAAACAACGTCGCAAACGCAAGCGGAGCCTGCAAAGCCGCCGACAACGCCGCCAACTTGGCCAAGCGCAGCCGCACCGAATGCCCGCGAGAACCCGCCCCGGCCGCCGCCACGCGCACCCTCGACTCGGCCAATCGTTCGCGACCCCGTAAATTGCGCATAACCCACCGCTCCAAAGTCCCGGCCCCGCCGCCCCAAAAACGGATCCCCCGCTGCCACGGAGGCCCGTCACCCCGCGAGCATACGACGCGCGCCGCCCGCGCCGCATCCGGGAAAACCCTGAACCACACCACCCGCCCAACCAAAGAGCACCCGCGAGCACTCCCCACTCGCAGACGCGTCGGCGGCGTCCTCAACAACGCCGAACCAGAACCGCCAGCCACGTTCCTCAGCCGCTAGTCAGCCGGCGTAAGCCCGCTAGTTCGCCGGCGCCTCCTCGCCCTCGAGACGCTCCGCTGATTTGTCGGGGGCGGACGTTGGTGCTGCGGGGCCTCTAGCTTTCCGCGGAGCCGGGACGGCGAGAGCGGAAAGTAGCGGAGTAGCGATTTCCCATGGATGGGAAATCGCGGGCGTCCCCGCAGCACCAACGTCCGCCCCCGACAAATCTCAGACCAGCCCGAAAGCGAGGGTCAGAGGAGAACTACGAGCGCGAAATCTTCCGGTGGTAATGGTAATAGTCGTCGTCGCGAGACCAACCCGCGCCGGAATACACGCGCTGCGCCGTGCGATTGCTCTGATGCGTCGAAAGCTCGAGCAGCCCCGCGCCCGTTTCGCGCGCGAGTTCTTCAGCGCGCGCGATGAGCGCGGCCGCGACGCCTGCCCGGCGCGCCTCAGGCACGACGTAGAGGTCGTTCAGAAGCCACGAGCGGCACAGCAGCAGCGATGAAAACAGCGGGTAGAGCTGGGTGAATCCGGTCGGCGGCCCCTTCGGCTCGGCGCGCGCGTAGAAGATCACCGACTCGTTGCGCGCAAGCCGCTCCTTGAGGAAGGCAGTGGCGGCTTCCAGATCGGGCTTGCAGCGATAGAAAGCGCGGTAAGCTTCGAAAAGCGGCGCCAGCGCCGCAACGTCTTCGACGGTCGCACGCGTGACGTGCGTCGCCGGCGTAGCGCGCGTAGCTACGCGACGAACCGGGGCAACGTGGTGCGAATGCGTTCGAGACCGCGGTCGATCGTTTCCAGCGAGGCCGCATAGGAGAAGCGCATGAAACCCGCGCCGGCGTCACCGAAGCACGAACCGCCGAGACCCGCGATGCCGCCCTCTTCGAGCAGAAACGCGGCTAGCTTCTTGTCGTCGCGCGTGATCCGACTGACGTTGGGGAACACGTAGAACGCACCGTCGGGGGTGTTGCAGTCGATGCCGGGGATCGCGTTGAGACCCGCGACGATCGCGTCGCGGCGGCGGCGGAACTCCTCGACCATGGCGACGACCGCGTCGTCGGGACCCTCGAGTGCGGCGATCCCCGCAATTTGCACGAACGTCGCCGTGCACGAGTACGTGTTTTGCGCCAGCAGCGCGACGATGCGCGCGAGATGCGCCGGCATCAAGGCGTAGCCCAGGCGCCAGCCGGTCATGGCGTACGCTTTCGAGAAACCGTCGAGGACGATCGTGCGCTCGCGCATGCCCGGCAGCGCGGCGATCGAATAGAACTCGCCCCCGTACAAGTTCCGGCAATAGATCTCGTCGGAAATCACCGTGACGTCGTGGCGGATCGCGAGTTCGGCGATCGTCTCGAGGTCGGGCCGGTTCAAAACGCCACCGGTCGGATTGTGCGGTGAGTTGAGGATCAAGACTTTCGTGCGCGCGCTAAGGCGCGCGGCGAGTTCGTCGAGGTCGAGCGCGAAATTATTGCGTTCGAGCAGCTTGACCGGAACGGCTTTGGCTTGCAGGTACGACGCCGCGGACTCGTAGGCCGGATAGGCGGGCGAGGCATAGACCACTTCGTCGCCCGGATCGAGCAGCGCGGCTAAAATATTCCAAATCGTCGCCTTGAGGCCGGGACTGACCACGACCTCGTCGCGCGCGAAGGGTGCCATGCCGCGAAATTTTCCGGCGTAGGCGCCGATGGCGTCGCGCAGCGGCGCGATGCCGGCCGACGGCGTGTAGTGCGTCTGGTTCCGCTCGATCGCCAGGATCGCCGCCTGCTTGATGTGCTCGGGCGTGTCGAAATCGGGCTCGCCGACCTGCAGCTGAATGATGTCGCGCCCCTGCGCTTCCAGTTCGCGCGCGCGCGCCAAGACGTCGAAAGCCGCTTCGGTGCCGAGGCGAGCCATCGCCGCGGAGGGTCGAATGGGTTGATGGGCGATCATTTCGCCACCTTCGCCGCTACTGGGGCAGCTTCTTGTGGAAGTATCCGGCGATGACGGCGCGTGCAACGGGCGCGGCGACCGTCGCACCGTATCCGCCGGTGCGCTCCATGTAGACGGCCATCGCGAATTGCGGATGCGCGGACGGCGCGTAGGCGACGAACCAGGTCGTATTCGGTCCTTTCCCGCCGTCGGTCTCGACGGTTCCGGTCTTTCCGCCGTAGGGCAGACCCGGGACGTCTTCGCCGTAGGCCGTCCCGCCCGCGGAGGTGACTTGATCCATGCCGGCGCGTACCTCGGCCAGTGCATCGGCGGTGACCGGCACGTGCCGCACGATCTGCGGAGCGAATTGCCGCACGATCTTGCCGCTCGAATCGCGCACGTATTGCACCAAGTGCGGGCGATAGAGCGTTCCGCCGTTGACCACGGTGGCCGCGATGCTGGCCATTTGCAGGGGCGTCGCCTGCATCGCGCCCTGGCCGATCGCGAGCTGGCAGACGTCGCTGGGCTCGAGCGGCAACCCGTAGACTTTCCGCGACCAGGCGTCGGTCGGCCAGTTGCCGGGATATTCCCCCGGAATGTCGATGCCGAGCTCTTTGCCGAGTCCGTACTGGAGCGCGTAGTAGCGCAGCCGGGCGTGGCCGAGCCGGTCGCCGAGCTGGTAGAAGTAGCCGTCGCTCGAAGCCGCGAGCGCGCGTTTGAAGTCGGTGAGGCCGAGGCCGCCGGCCGCGAGATCGGTGTAGGTGACGCCGTGACAATACCACGAACCTGAATCGTACAGGACTTGATCTTTTCCGATGACGCCCGAGGAGAGCGCGGCGCTGCCGGTCACCATCTTGAAGGTCGAACCGGTGGCCGTCGCCGCGCCGATGGCGCGATTGAAGAGCGGCCGTAACGGATCGTTCAAGTAGCGCTCGTAGGTTGCGGCCCGAATGCCGTTGGTGAAGTCGTTCGGGTCGACGTTCGGATAGGACGCCAGCGCGAGGATGCCGCCGGTGCGCGGGTCGATCGCGACGACCGCGCCTGCGACGTTGCGGCCGCGCACTTTGCCGATGGCGGCCAGCTGGTCGGAAAGCGCGACCTCGGCGAGCCGCTGCAAGCGCCAGTCCAAGGTCAGCACCAGGCTGTCGCCCGGGACCGGTTCGTCGGGACCGAGACGCCGCACCATCTGGCCTTGCGAGTTGACCTCGATCCGTTCGCCGCCCGGCTTGCCGCGCAGTACGGCGTCGTACGTTGCCTCGAGGCCTTCCTTACCGACGACGTCGTTGGGCGTGTAGCCCTTATCCTTGCGCTGCTTGTATTCGTCTTCGGTGATGAGACCGACGTAGCCGAAGACGTGCGAACCCATTCGCCGATAGGGATAATCGCGCACCGGTTGCGCTTCGAGGTCGATGCCGGGCAGTTCGTCTTGCGATTCGGCTAGGCGCGCCATCTGCGCGGTCGAGAGGTCGCTGGCGAGGATCACCGGGCCGTAGGGTTCCGCGCCGGCGAGTTCGTCGAAGTCTTTGTAGTCGACGCCGCGGTGATGCAGCAAGCGCTTCCAGAGTGCGGCTTCGGGTATTCCGAGAACTTGCGAGAGCGCGCGCATCGTCGTCGCGGGATCTTTGACGTCGGAGGGAATCATCGCGCAAACGTACGACGGGCGGCTGCGTACGAGCACGACGCCGTTGCGGTCGTAGATGCGCCCGCGCGGTGCGGCGACCGGAATGTGGCGCACCTGGTTGGCGCGCGCTGCGGCGGCGTAGTGCGTGCCCTCGACGACCTGCACTTGCGTCAAACGCGCCAGCAGCCCGGCCAACCCGGCGAACAGCACCGCGACGAAGAGCGCGATCTTCCAAAGCCCGGGCAGCGCCGCGGGGCGCGCTTCAGAGGCGAGGTTCATGCGAGCCTCGCGCCGCGGGAACGAACGTTACCAGCAACCCGGCGAGCGCCGCCGCGTAGGCCGCCTGCCAGAGCGCGGCGTGCAGATGCTGCGAGGCGAGCTCCGGCGCGCGGCCGCCCAGCTGTTCGAACACTGCGAACAGCGCGTAGCGCGCGAGCGCGGCGCCGGCTGCGCCGAGAATCATCCAGACGCGCGACTCGGCCAGCTGCGTGCCGTGCAGCCGTCCGGCCAGCGCTCCGATCGCGCCGGTTGCGAACGTCCAGCCGGGCGCGCCGTTCCAGGCCAGCGCGTCTTCGCATGCGCCGGCAAAGAGGCCGAAAGCGAGCCCGGGCAGACTCCCCGAACGCACCGCGAACCAAAAGACGAGCAGCAGCACGAAGGGCGGAGCGGCGCCGCGCAACGACAAGACCGGAGCGAGCGTCGACTGCGCGAGCAAAGCGCCGGCCAGCAAGGCGGCGACGGCATACCAGGGCGGCGTTCCCGCAACGTACGATGGAACGGCGGCGGAAGCGAAGGGCCCCCTATGGGCGCGCAAGCACCAGCACCTCGTGCAGACGGCCGAACGCGACGGCCGGCTCGACGAGCGCGTTTTGATAGAGGGCGCCTTCGACGCGGTCCAAGCGCGCGATGGTTCCCAGCGCGACGCCGGCTCCGAACGAACGCCCCGCGCCGGTGACGACCTCGTCGCCGACTTTCAGCGGCGCGTCTTGCGAGACGTAGCGCAGTTCGATGCGCGTACCGGTTCCGACGGCGATGCCCCACCAGCGTCCGCGCGAGACGACGGCGGGTACCTTGCTCGCCGGATCGGTCGCTAACAAAACTTTACTGCTAAACGGTTCGACCTCGATGACGCGGCCCACGGCGCCGTCGGAGGAGACGACGCCGCTTTCCATTTTTACGCCGGCGCCGGAGCCGCGATCGATCGTAACGATGCGGTTCTGGTTCTCCGGATCGAAGCCGACGGTCGAAGCGGCGATGCTGCCGGGTGCCCGCACGGCTGCGGCTGCCAGTGCCGCGCCGCCGGGGACCGCATCGAGCGCGCTCTGCAAGCGCAAATTCTCGGCGCGCAAGGCCGCGTCGGCGGAGCGCAGTTCGGCGTTTTCGCGATAGAGGCGCGGCGCGTCGGCAACGGCGCCGGTGAACGCGCGCAGGCCATCACCGGTCGCCGCGACGGCGGCTTGAAAGGCGAGCGCTGCGGAGGTGACTCCCACGGTGATCGGGCTCGGACGTCCGGCGCGGGCTGATTCTAGTTGGATGAGAGCGATCGAAGCGGCGACGATGACCGTTCCGATTAGGGCGAATAGCTTTCTCTCATGCCGATACGTAAAGATTGATACCACCTCGTCAGCCGGTCCGCGTGCGGCCGCAGACGTTCGAGCAGGGTCGGCGATCCGAGGATCTCGCCGGCGCCGCGAGCGACGCAGGTGAGCGGGTCTCGTGCAACGATCGTGGGGACGCGGGAGCGGCTTCCGATTTCCGCAGCAATGCCATGGATCAACGCGCCGCCACCGGTCAGCGTGATTCCACCTTCGATGAGATCGGCGGCAACATCGGGCGGGACCGATTCGAGAACCGAGATGACCCCGCGAACGATGCGTTCGACGCCCTCGCGCATCGCTTCGCCGACGAGTTCCTCGCTCACTTCACGCGCGCGCGGCGAGGCCGCGTTCAAGTCGCCGCCGTGCACCGTACAAGGCGCCCGCCCGGGCGCGCGCCCGGCGTAACCGAGCTCGATCTTCAGCCGCTCGGCCGTCGCGAGACCGATCGCGAAGCGCTCCGTGCGCAGCCGGTGCTGGATCGCACGGTCGAAGAAGTCGCCGCCCATTTGGATCGAGCCGAGCCGGACGACGCCGGAGAGCGCCAGGATCGCGATCTCGGTCGTGCCGCCGCCGATGTCGACGACCATCTGCGAACCGAAGCCGGTGATGTCGAGCCCGGCGCCGACCGCAGCCGCAACGGCTTGCGGTACGTAGGTCGTGTAGCGCGCACCGGCCGCGCGCACGGCTTGCTCGACGGCCTTGCACTCGATGTCGGTCGCGCAGCCGGGAACGCAGGCGATGAGCCGCGGCGCGACGCGCGCGCGGGTTGCGAGGGCCCGGTCGACGAGCCGCTCGACGAGCGTTTGCGCGGCATGAAAGTCGGAGATCGTGCCGCGGCAGAGCGGGCGCACGATGCGGATCCGGCTCGGCGCGCGACCTTCCATTTCTTTGGCGCTGTGGCCGATCGCGATGATCTGCTCGCTGCGCACGTCGTAGGCCACCACCGACGGCTCGCTGACGATGACGCCGGCCCCGCGCTCGTAGACGACCGTATTGGCCGTGCCGAGGTCGAGACCGATGTCGGGGCTGACCGTCGCGCGCAGACTCCCGGCCCAGCTCACCGTACGCTCGCGATCTCGGCTCGTCCGAGCCGGTAGCCGAGTTCGGGCAGCGCTCGCACGAAGGCGCCCAGCGGGAAACCCATCACCGTGTAAAAGTCGCCTTCGATGCGCTCGACCAGCGCCGCGCCACGGCCCTGGATACCGTACGCGCCGGCCTTGTCGAGCGGCTCGCCCGTGGCCACGTAGCCATCGATCGTCTCGCGCTCGAGCGGCGCGAACCAGACCTGGGTCGTCTCGGCGTAGTCGATGCGCCGGCCGCTCGGGCCGTCGATCGCGCAATAAGCCGAATGAACGGCGTGGCGGCGGCCCGCCAAGCGTTGCAGCATCTCGGCGGCCTCGCTCGCGTCTGCCGGCTTCCCGAGCGCGAGGCCGTCGAGGTCGACGACGGTATCGGCGGCCACGGTCAAATCCTCCGAGCGCCGGCGCGCGACCGCTTCCGCTTTGGCCGAAGCGTAGAAACGGGCCAACTCGAGAGGTCCATGACCCGGGCGTTCCCCTTCTGCAACGTAGCTAGGGACCACGAGCACGCGGAGTCCGAGGGATGAGAGAAGCTCGCGTCGCCTAGGGGAAACGCTCGCAAGCACTACCGTGTGGAGTTCGCGCATCCGCACTCGTGAATTCAGTACCTTTAGTATAGGGAAGGCGGCGACGCTTTGTATAGCGCCGCGCGATACTTTGTGCGCGCACGCGCTCGAGGGCGTTGGCCTAGGAGTACATGCGGTTGTTAAGACGCACGTAACCACCGGCGTGGCGTCCGCGCGGATCGCGGTGCGTGTAGTGGATCAAGCCGCCCCGCGGATCGTAAATGTACTCGCCGCGGACCTCGGCGTCGTCGCCGGCGCGGACCGGCAGAGGACCGGTCAGATCGACGTTGTCCTCGACGCGGACGGTCAGACCGCGGCCTTCGGCCCCGCGCAGGTGCAGCAGAAAGCCCGTGTGGTAACCGCTCGGGCCGCGCCGGGTTCCCAGAACCTTCGCGACGCTGCCGCTCGCGGTCACCTCGATTCCCGAGCGCTGCTGCGCCCAGGCCGCGTAGACGGCGGCGTTACCCGCGTCGCCGCCGGCCGTGCCGGACGGCACGCAACCGGCCAAACCCGCGAGCAGCAGAGCAAGCCGAACGAGGTTACGGCGCGTCATCGGGTTCCAGGTCGTCGCGCAAAACGTCGGCCGGAAGCTGACGGCGCACGACGGCGGCGTGCTTTCCGCCGCCGGCGAAGACCACCGCCGGCCGCGGGAAGCGATTGTAGTTGCTCGCCATGCTGTAGGTGTAGGCGCCCGTCGAGCGCAGGGCGACGAGGTCGCCGGGCCGCAAATCGCCGGGCAGCTCGGCCGTCGTCAACTCGTCGTTTTCGCACGAACGTCCGGCGACGGTGAAGAACTCGGCCGGTGCACGTGAGGCACGGCCCGCCAGCGAGGGCTGATGGTGCGAGCCGTAGAGCGCCGGACGCGGATTGTCGGCGAGGCTTCCGTCGACGATGGCGAAGCGCCGTTCGCCGCGCCGTTTGAGGGCCAGGACGCGGTACAAGCTCGTGCCGGCTTCGGCGACGATGGCGCGGCCGGGCTCGATGCCCAGACGCGGCGCGGGAATGCCGCGCGCTCGCGCTTCGCCGGCGAGCCGGGTGGCCAGCGCGCGCAACGTCGCGGCGACGTCGAGCGTCTCGGCCGAGAGTCCGTCGTCGACGCCGAAACCGCCGCCCACGATGAGCTCGGCCAGGTCGACGCCGGCGCCGCGCGCCTGCGCGTAGAGATCGAGCAGGACCGCGAGCGCTTCGAGGTACGGCTCGCGCTCGAGCAATTGCGAGCCGAGATGCGCGTGCAGGCCTGCGACGTGCAAGCCCGGCACTTCCGCCGCGCGCCGGAGTGCGCCGGCAATTTCTTCGCGCGCGAAGCCGAACTTCGAGTCCTCGCCGGAAGTTCGAACGAAGGCGTGGGTGTGAGCTTCGATGCCGGGGTTGACGCGCAGCAGAATCGAGAGCGGCGCGGCAGCGCGTGCCAGCGAAGCCAAGCGCTCGAGCTCCTCGCGATTGTCGACGACGACCCGCCCGACGCGTCCGCCGGCCGCGGCTGCGAGCTCTTCGTCCGTTTTGCCGCAGCCGTGCATCACGATGCGCGCTGCCGGGAAACCGGCGCGTTCCGCGGTGAGCAATTCGCCCAGCGAACAGACGTCGAGCGCGAGCGGGGTTGCCGCCAAACGGCGCGCAAGCGCGACGATCAGGAGCGCCTTTCCGGCGTATGCGACGTCGATGTCCAACTCCGCACCGAGCGCGGCGAAGCGCGCCGTCGCGGCGTCGAAAACGTCGCTGTCGATGACGAGCAAGGGCGTGCCGTAGGTTGCCGCCAGCGTTTCGGCCGCGACGCCGCCGAGCGTCGCTCCGGCGCGCTCAGTCTGCATGCAGCGCGTCGAGCGAACGGTACAACGAGTGCTCCACGATGTAGCGGTAGACGAATTCGGGCACGAGATACCGGATGCTGCCGCCGCGCGCGAGCTGGCGCCGCACCAGCGTCGCCGAGCCGTTGAGCGCCGGCAAATCGAGAAAGGTCATCTTGGCGCGTTCGTCCGTCGCGAGCGAAGCGATCAGCGCTTCGACGCGTTCGGGAGCGCGTTCCGCCCGCGGTGCGATCGCGAAGCCGTCGAGGTTCGCGAGCACGACGTCGAAGCGCTGCCACGGCGACTCGACGAGCGAATCGCCGCCCACGATGAAGGTCAGTTCGTCGTCGGGAAACTTCGCGCGCAAACGCGGCATGAGATCCGCGCTATATCCCGTGCCGTCGGGATCGAGATCGGTTTCGTCGACCGCGAAGTGCGGGTTGGACGCCAGCGCGCCGCGCAGCATCGCAAGCCGTTCCTCGACCGAGGCGATCGGCGGAACGCGATAGTGCGAGCCGCGCGTCGGGAGGAAGACGATCCGTTCTAGCCCGAGTTCGACCCGCGATGCTTCGGCAACGAACAAATGCGCGTTGTGGACGGGATCGAAGGTTCCGCCGAAGAGCCCGATCTTCACGAGTAGTCGAACTCGTGTCCCGCGATGCGCACCGTGTCGCCTTCGTGCGCGCCGAGTTCTCGCAAGCGCTTGTCGACGCCCATTTTGGCGAGGATCGCTTCGAACCGGCCGAGTCCTTCGTCGCTGTCGAAGTCGGTCATCGCCGCGAGCCGTTCGATGCGCTCGCCGCTGACGACGAACGCACCGTCGCCGTCAATGGCGATGACGAACGGATCGCTCGGGGTCAGCACGAAGCGGGGCGGCTCGACCTCGGCCACGGGTTGCGGCGGCGTCGTCGCGATCGTGCGGAAGGCGTCGTAGAGGAGGTCGCGCACGCCTTCGCCGGTCGCCGCCGAAATCGCGCGCAGACCCGGGATCCGTTCCTGCAGAGCGGCGAAGCTGGCGCGGGCGTCGGGCAAATCGAGTTTCGAGATTACCGGAATCGTCGGGCGCTCGGCGAGTTGCGGATTCCAGAGGCGCAGTTCGTTTTCGATGATCGCCTTGTCGGCCAGGATGTCGTCGACCGGCCGCGCGCCGTCCATGAGGTGGATCAAAACGCGCGTCCGTTCGACGTGGCGCAAAAAGCGATCGCCTAGGCCCGAACCGCCGTGTGCGCCCTCGATCAAACCCGGCACGTCGACCATCACGAACGACTCCTCGGGCCCGAGGCGCACCACCCCGAGCTGCGGCTCGAGCGTCGTAAACGGATAGTCGGCGATCTTCGGCCGGGCCGCCGAGGAGGCCGCCAGCAGCGTGGATTTGCCCGCGTTGGGAAGCCCGATGACGCCGCAGTCGGCCAGCAGCTTGAGCTCGAGGCGGAGCGTGAAGTTCTCGGCCGGCTCGCCCTTTTCGGCGAAGCGCGGCGCCTGGCGGGTGCTCGTCGCGAAGTGCTGGTTACCGAGCCCCCCGCGGCCGCCCTTGGCGGCGCGCAACTGTTCGGCCGGGGTGCTGAGGTCGGCCAGGAGCCATTCGCGCCCGTCCTCCTCGAGCCGGTAGACCAGCGTGCCGACCGGCACCGGGACGATCAAATTCTCGGCACTGCGTCCGGACTTGTTGGAGGTCGAGCCCGATTTGCCGGCCTCGGCCGCGAAGTGCTTCTTGAAGCGGAATTCGATGAGGGTCCCGAGTTCGGCCGTCGCTTCGAGGACGACGTCACCGCCGCGCCCGCCGTCACCGCCGGCCGGACCGCCTTTGGGCACGTACTTTTCCCGCCGCCACGCGACGACGCCGTCGCCGCCGCGGCCCCCGGCCACCGTGATCGTGGCTTCGTCTATGAACTGCAAAACGAAAAGAGCCCGAAGGCTCTTGGCTTACCCTTCGGCGTCCGAAGCGTGCTGTTAGGCGCCCAGGACGTGGACGTGCTTGCGATTCCGCTTCTCGCTGAAGTGGACGCGGCCAGGAACGAGCGCGAACAGCGTGTTGTCCTTGCCCATCCCGACGCCCTCACCCGGGTAGAACTTGGTCCCGCGCTGCCGCACGAGGATATTGCCGGCCAGCACGCTCTCGCCGCCGAAACGCTTGATGCCCAGGCGCTGCGCGTTCGAATCGCGTCCGTTGCGGGTCGAGCCGGCGCCCTTCTTGGAGGCGAACAGCTGAAGGTCGAAGGTGAACATAGCGGCCCCTACTATACCAGGCGACCCGGGAGGACGCAACCCAAAGGGTTCGCCCGAACCTCTGCGATAGACTCAGTGCGGCTTTTTCGACGGTTTGAAGGCCGTCCCGTTTCGCGCGCGAGGCCACCCGCCGCGGCGGTCCGACGGCGCGCCGCCCCGCGGCCGCGCAGTTGCGTAGTGTAGTAAGGAGAACCCAGGAAAGCTTTGGACAAGAAACGGGTCGCGGTGACGGGCCTCGGAGCGGTGACGCCGCTGGGCGTTACCCGCGAGGACTTCTGGAACGCGCTGATCGCGGGCAAGAGCGGGGTGGCGAAGGTCGCCGCCTTCGACCCGGTCGCCGCCGGCTTGCGCTGCCAGATCGCGGCTGAAGTCAAGGATTTCGATCCGGACGCCGTGCTCGGCCGGCGCGACGCGCGCCGCATGGACCGCTTCGCCCAGTTCTCGAACGTGGCGGCCGCCGAGGCGATCGAGGACGCGAGTTTTCCGGACGACCCGGCGATCCGGCGCGAAACCGGCGTCGTCGTCGCGAGCGGCATCGGCGGCATCATCACGCTTCAAGATACCGTCACCAAAGCGCGCGCGCTGGGCAACGCCAGCCGCATCACGCCGTTCTTCATTCCGATGCTGATGGGCAATGCGGGCCCGGCGCAAATCTCGATGAAGCACAATTTCCGCGGACCGATGTACGCGGTTTCGAGCGCCTGCGCCAGCTCCAACGATGCGCTCGGCATCGCCTACGATCTGATCGCGCGCGGGGACGTGCTGGCAATGGTCACCGGCGGCTCCGAGGCGACGATCACCGACGTGGCGATGGGCGGTTTCGATTCGATGAAGGCGCTTTCGACGCGCAACGACGAACCCGAGCGCGCTAGCCGGCCCTTCGATCGCGAACGCGACGGTTTCGTGCTGGCCGAAGGCGGCGCGGTCTTGATCTTCGAGGAAATGGAGTTTGCCCGCAAGCGCGGCGCGCGCATCTATGCCGAGATGCTCGGCTACGGCCAATCGGCCGACGCGTACGACTTGGTCGCGGTCGATCCGACCGGGACGGGCGTCGAGCTCGCGCTGGCGCGGCTGTTCGAAAGCACCGGACTCAAGCCCGGCGATGTGGACTACGTCAACGCGCATGGGACCTCGACGCCGATCGGCGATCCGGCCGAGTCGCAGGCCCTGGGCCGCATCCTCGGGACGGGCGGTCACGCCTTCGCGGTGAGCTCGACCAAGAGCATGCACGGTCACGCGCTCGGTGCGGCGGGCGCCATCGAAGGGGTGGCGACGGTCCTCGCCATCGCACGCGGCCTCATTCCGCCGACGATCAACTACGAGTTTCCCGATCCCGAGTGCACCCTCGACTACGTCCCCAACGTCGCTCGCAAGGCGAGCGTCGAGGTCGCGCTCTCGAACTCGTTCGGTTTCGGCGGCCACAACAGCGTCGTCGCTTTCGGCAGATACCGGGAGTAGCGGGTGCCGCGATATGGCCGGTGAGTCGCGTCGGCAGCGTCTGCGCGCACTGGTTGCACGCGTCGGAGCGCACGTCGACCTCAAGAAACTGGAAGCGGCTTTCGTGCACGAGAGCGCCGTCAAAGAGAAGCTGGCCGAACGTTCGAACGAGCGGCTGGAATTCTTGGGGGATGCCATCCTCGGCATGGTGGTGGCGCGCGAACTCTACGAACGCTATCCGGCCGCAAGCGAGGGGGAACTCACCCTGCGCAAGGCCGCGCTCGTGAGCGACGAGGCGCTCGCGACCAGCGCCGAGCGGCTGGGCCTCGAGCCGCTGCTGCTGATGGGTGCGGGTCTCGCTAACGCGCCGAGCGCGCGCCGCCGCTCGACGCTGGCCGACGCGTTCGAAGCGCTGGTGGCGGTCGTCTATCGCGAAGCGGGACTCGAAGCGGTCGCGCGTTTCGTCGAGCGCGAACACGTCGTCGAACACGAGCGCGTCGCGCGCAGCATCGAAGATCCCAAGACGATCCTCCAGGAGTGGACGCAGAAACGCTACACCGTGCTGCCGGCCTACACCGAACGCGTCGAAGGCCCGGCCCACGAGCGCACGTTCTTCAGCCAGGTCGCCGTCCTCGACGAAGTTCTCGCGGCCGGGAGCGGGCCGACCAAGAAGGCCGCGCAGCGCGCCGCCGCCGAGAGCGCGCTCGACGTCCTGCGCGAACGCCACGGCGACATCGCCCCGCGTGAGTTCTCCGCGCCTGCGCGCGGCAAACGGCAGCGTCCGCGCGATGCGCGCAAGCGAGCGCGCGCGTGAAGCTGACCGGACTTCGTCTCTTCGGGTTCAAGACGTTCGCCGAGCAGACGACGCTCGCGTTCGAAACGGGGATCAGCGCGCTGGTAGGCCCGAACGGCTCGGGCAAGTCGAACCTGGTGGACGCGATCCGCTGGGCGCTCGGCGAACAGAGTCCCAAATCGCTGCGCACCGGCAAGACCGAAGACGTGATTTTCGCCGGCAACGAGCGGCGCAAGCCGCTCGGCATGGCCGAGGTGATGCTGACCTTCGACAACGCCGACGGAGCCTTGAAGATCGACGCGAGCGAAGTGCAGATCACGCGCCGCGCCTATCGCGCCGGCGAGAGCGAGTTCTTCATCAACCGGCAAAACGTGCGCTTGCGCGACATCATCGAGCTGTTCATGGGTACGGGCCTCGGTCCCGACTCGTACGCGATCGTCTCGCAGGGTCAGATCGACGCGATCCTTTCCTCCAAGCCGACGGAACGCCGCAGCCTATTCGAAGAGACGGCCGGGATCGCGAAGTTCTTGGCGCGCAAGGCCGAATCGCTGCGCCGCCTCGAGCAGACCGAGCAGAACGGAATTCGCCTCAACGACCTTTTGACCGAAATCGGTGCGCGGATCCCCGAGCTCGAGACGCAAGCGCGCCGCGCGCGCCGCTTCCGCCGAGCCTCGGCGCGGCTGCGCGACCTGGAGATCCTCTCTTACTTGCGTGCCGGCGCGTCGCGCCGCAGCGAGCGCGAGCGTTTGCAGAGCGAGCTCGAACGGCTCGAAGTCGAACGGGCCGGCGCGGCCGCCCGCGCCGCGACCGTGGAAGCCGAGCTGGCCGCGTTGCGCACGCAACTCTATCAGCGCGAACGCGCGCTCGAGACCTTGCGCGCCGAAACGATGCAAGCGCGCAGCGAGCTGGCCGAACGTGAGGCGCAGTTCGCCGCGCTCGGGGCGCGGCGCGAAGCGCTCGAGGGGCAATCCTCGCAGATTACCGACGACCGCGAACGCGCCGAGGCGGAACGGGCCACGCTGCGCTCAACGGTGGCGCGGCTCGAAGCCGAACTGGCGCCGCGCAGCGACGAACTCGAGGCCGAGCGCGCGCGCGAGGCGCAGGCGCAGGAAGCGGTTGCGGCTGCCCGGGTTGGGCTCGAGAGCCTCTACAACGCGCTGCGCGAAGTCGAGGCCGCGGCGGCCAGCGCGGCGGCGAGCGATGCGGAGCGGCGCGCGCAGTTGCAGGCGACGCAAGCCGAGTACGAGCGGCTCGAGCGCGAGTCGTTCGCGCTGCGCGAGGACGCGCAGGCCAAGAGCGAACTGGTCGCGGCCCACGTCCACGCGCAAGACCGCGCGCGCGGCGAGCGCGCCGACCTCGAAGGCCGTTTTGCGGCAGCCCAGGAAGCGACCGCGCGAGCCGACGCCCGCGTCGCCGCCGCCGCGCAAACGCTGGCCGACGCGCAAGCCTTCTACCGCGCGGCGACGCACGAACTCGCCGGCGCCGAAGCGCGGTTGCACACGATCGAGGAACTGGAGGCTGCGCTCGAAGGCCACATCCCGGGAACGCGCGCCATCCTCGAAGCGAACGCGCGGGGCGAGTTCTCCGGAATTCACGGCGTCATCTCGAACCTCATCCGGGTCGAAGAGAAGTTCGCGCGCGCGCTGGACGTCGCGTTCGGCGCGGCGCTCTCGAACATCGTGACGCAGACTGCCGAGGATGCCGAGCGCGCCATCCGCTATCTCTCGGAGGGGCGGTTGGGTCGCGCGACCTTTCTGCCGCTCGACACGCTCGGGTCGCGTGCCGGGCGCGAACGCTCCGCTGCGCCAAGCGGCTCGGGCATCTTCGGCTGGGCCTATACGCTCGTCGAGACGCAGCCCCAATACGCCGGCATCGTGGCTTTTCTCGTGGGGCGAATGCTCGTCGTCGACACGCTCGACACCGGCATCGAGCTCGTGCGCGGCAGGGGTTTCCGCGATACGATCGTGACGCTCGACGGCGAAGAGATTCGCGGCGGCGGAGCTCTAACGGGGGGACGCTACCAGCGCGAGCGGTCGATCCTGTCGCGGCGCGCGCAGGCCCGCGCGCTTTCGGAAGCGATTCCGCAGTTACGCGAGATGCTGGCGCAGACGCAAGCGGCGGCCGAAAGCGCCGCGGCCGAAAGTGCCGAGGCGACGCGCGAGCGCGACGAAGCGCATCGGATCGAAGCCGAACTAGGCTTGGCGCGGCGCGACGCGCTCTCGCGCTTCGACGTCGCGGCCGCCGAACGCACTCGCCTCGACGCCGAGATCGCGTCGCTGCTCGCGCGCTCGCAAGAACGCGCCGTCGAAACGGCGGAAGCGCGGCGCAAACTCGACCTGCTCGAACGCCCCGCCGTCGACCCGTCGGCGACGCTAGCGGAGCGCGAGCGGCTCGAAGCGGACCTCGCCGGGGCGCGCGAGCACATCGCCGGCGCGCAGAGCGCGGAACGCGCGGTCGCTTCGGAGATTGCGGCGATGCGCGAAGCAGTCGCGGCGTTGACGGCGCAGCGCGACGGGGCGCTCGCGCGTCTCGGCTTGCTCGACGCCGACGGCGAGCGTGCCGCGGCCGCGCGCACCGCCATGACTGCAGAGCTGGCCTCGCTGGCCGAACGCCTCGCCTCGCTCGAGGAGCAGCTGCGTACGAGCCGCGCGCGCATCGCCGAGCTCGATGCGCGGCAAGAGGCGGCGCGACGCGAGCGCGAGGCGCTCGAAGCGCGCGCGAACGGGCTCGACTCGGATCTGCGCTTGGCGCAAAATGCGGAGCGCGAAGCGGCCCAAAACAGCGAAGGCGGCCGTTTGCGCTTAGCCGAGATCGATGCCGAGCTCGGCATGCTCGCCGCGCAGTTCGCTCAGAACCCGGCGACGGCCGAGGAGTGCGCCGACGTCGAGACGCGTTACGCGAACGAGCGCGACGATCCGGCAGCCGAAATCACACGCTTGCGCGAGGAGCTGGCGCGCTTGCACAACGTCAACCTCAACGCCGAGGCGGAGATCGCCGAGCTGACCGAGCGCGACGCGTTTCTGCGCGCGCAGCTCGCCGATCTGGCCAGCGCGCGCGACACGCTGCTGGCCTCGATCCGCGAGATCGAAGCCTCCTCGCAAGTGCAGTTCAACGAAACCTTCGCGGCCGTGAAGGCCGCTTTCGAGAACGTCTACGGCCGCCTGTTCCCCGGCGGCGAAGCCAAGATGTGGCAGACCAACCCGGAGCTGCTTTCCGAAACCGGCATCGAGATCTCGGTGCAGCCGCCGGGCAAGAAGATGATGCCGCTGACCGCCCTTTCGGGCGGCGAACGCGCCATGGCTGCCTCGGCCCTCATCTTCGCGCTCATCGAAGTCAAGCCGTCGCCGTTCTACCTGCTCGACGAAGTCGACGCGGCACTCGACGACGCCAACGTCGAACGCTTCTCGCAAGTCGTGCGCGAACTCGGCAAGCGCGCCCAGCTCCTGCTCGTCACGCACAACAAGAAGACGATGGAGCTCGCCGAGCGCATGTACGGCGTCACGATGTCGGAGCCCGGGATCTCGAGCATCATCGCGGCCGACCTCGTTGCCCTCGAAAGCGAGACGTCCAAGGAGACGGCGCTTGCCGGCTGAGCTCCGCGAGGCGGCGCTCATCTCGGTCTACGACCGGACCGGCATCGTCGAACTCGCGGAAACGCTGGTGCGTCGCGGCGCCGCGATCTTCGCGACCGGCGGTACCCGCGCGCACCTGCTCGAAAACGGCATTCCGGCGCGCGACGTGGGCGAACTGACCGGTTTCCCCGAGCTGTTCGACGGCCGCGTTAAGACGCTCCATCCGCGCGTCTTCGGCGGAATCTTATTCGACCGTTCGAACCCCGGCCACGACCGCGAGCGGCGCGAACACGGCATTCCGCGGCTCGACACCGTGGTGGTGAACCTCTATCCGTTCGAAGCGACGGTCGCGCGCGAGGGCGCGACGCTCGAGGAAGCGGTCGAACAGATCGACATCGGCGGCGTCGCGCTGATCCGCGCGGCGGCCAAGAACTTCGCGCACGTGACGGTGCTGGTCGATCCGGAGCAATATCCGCGCGTCGTCGCCGCGGGCGGTGCGGTCGACGTGCAGGCGCGCCGGCGCTTCGCGACGCGCGCCTTCGAACGCACGGCCGAGTACGATTCGTCGATCGCGCGCTATCTCGAAGCCGGCCTGCTGGCGACCGAGTTGCCGGGCTCGCTCGCGCTCACGCTGCCGCTCGCCTCACCCTTGCGCTACGGGGAAAACCCGCAGTCGCGCGCCGCCTTCTACTTGTCGCGCACCGAGCATCTGCCCGAGCAACTCGGCGGCAAGGCGCTCTCGTACAATAACCTGCTCGATCTGGATGCGACGCTGCGGATGCTGGTGCGCGCGCCCGTCCCGGCGGCCTTTGCGGAGCGCCCGGCGGCGCCGGCGGTGCGCGCCGCGATCGTCAAGCACACCGTTCCCTGCGGCGTGGCGGAACGCGCCGTGGCGAGCGAGGCGACGCGCCTCGCGCTCGACGCCGACGCGATCTCGGCCTACGGCGGCATCATCGCGCTCGACGGCGCGGTCGACGAGGCGACCGCCGCGGCGCTCGCCGGATTCTTCCTCGAAATCGTCGCCGCCCCGGATTTCGAGGTTGCCGCGCTCGAGCGTTTGCGCGCCAGGAAGAACCTGCGGATCATCCGCTACGACGCGCGCTTGCCGGAACGTCTGGCCAAAGAAGTGCGCGTCCGCAGTGCGCTGGGCGGCGTGCTCGCCGAGGACGACGATCCCGAGGCGCCGGCTGAAGAGTGGCGCGTCGTCTCGCAGCGTCCGCCGAGTGCAGCCGAATGGCGCGATCTGCGCTTCGCCTGGGACGTCGTGCGGCACGTCAAGAGCAACGGCGTCGTGATCGCGCGCGACGCGGTCACCCGCGGAATCTGCGCCGGTCAGACGAACCGGGTCAGCGCCGTGCGCATCGCCGGCGCGCGCGCCGGCGCGGAGGCGATCGGTTCGGCTTGCGCCAGCGACGGGTTCTTTCCGTTCGCCGACGGCCTCGAGGCGGCGGTCGAAGCCGGCTGCAGCGCGATCATCGCGCCCGGCGGTTCGATCCGCGACGCCGACGTCATCGCCGCGGCCGACCGCTTGGGCGTCGCGCTGGTGTTTTCGACCTACCGCTACTTCCTGCACTAGCGCCGTGCTTGCCGGCAAACGCACCCTCGGCGCGATTCTCGCCGTTCTGGCCGGCGTCGGCTGGGGCATGATGGCGCCGACGGTCAAAGCGATTCTTGAACGTCAGCCCGCTGTTCAGCGCGGTCTCGCTCTCGATCGCGCGGGGCGTGTGGGCGATTCCATTTCTGGCGGCGATCGCGCTCGTGACGTGGCCGCGCGCGACGCCGCTGCGGCGTGTCGACCTGGCGAGTTTTCTCGGCGTCGCCATCCTCGCCGCCTTCGGTCTCAACTTGCTCTTCCAGATCGCGATTGCGAAAACGAGCGCGGCGCACGCGGTGCTCTTCCAGGGTCTCGCACCGCTTGCGCTGGCCGGGCTCGAAGCGCTGCTCTTCCGCCGCGCCCTCGATCGCCAGCGCACCGTCGGACTCGGATTCGGCGTCGCCGGAATCGCGCTCTTGGCGCTCGGCCACTCGAGCGAAGGTGCGTCGCTCGAGGGCGACGCGATCATGCTCGTCTGGCTCGTGATCTTCGCAGCCTACTCGCTCTTGATCCGCGCGCTCGCCGGGCGCTATTCGCCGTTCTTCGCGAGCGCTTTCGGCTGGGGTCTCGGCTTCGTGCTGCTGGGGCTTTCCGGTGCTCCGCTGATTCCGGGGCTCCTGCGCGATACGTTCGCGGAACCGCTCTACGCGCTCGGCATCATCGGCATTCTCGCCTTTATCACGGCGGTCTGTGCCCCGGCGTTACACGCGATCTCGCTGCGCATGACGAGCGTCGCGATCGTCACGGCGGGGAGCCAATACGCCTCGATCGCAACCGGCGTCGCGCTTTCGCTTTTTGCACTGCACGAAAAGTTGGCGCCCGCTGGGATCGCGGGCGCCGCGTTGCTGCTCGTCAGCCTGACACTGACGGTCGTACCGTTTTCGCGACGGGCGGCTTAGGCGGTGCGACCCCACGCGATGCCGAGAATGCGCCAGCCGGCGGGGACCTTCTCGAGCGCGTAAATCAAAAGACCCGACTCATGGTACGCCGTGCCCTTCATCGTGTAGCTGAAGGCGAGCGGGTACGTCGCCCAAGCGCGTTTCCCGTCGATCTGGACGAACTTCGCGGGCGAAATCGACACCGGGTTCATGCTCATTCCGGCTTTTTTGTTCGCGGCCGCAAGGTCGCCGAACCAGTTGCCGAGCGCGTTCGGGCTGGCCCAGTAGTGCACGCCGAAGTCGTCGATCACCGACTGCATCCCCGGCGCACCGAGCGCGACCAGCGCCTTTTGGTCGCCGGTGTTGAAGGCTTGGATCGATTTCTGGACCGTTGCGGCGATGTCCGACTTGTCGTCGGCGCGCGCGGGCAGCGCACTCAACGAAGCGAGCAAACCGAGCGCAAGCGCGCTCGAAAGAAAACGGCGCATTCTTCCCTCCTTAAAAGGAAAGCAAAGTGGTTAAGTCCCAGGGGGCTTTCGCCACCGCCGCTGCGCCGCCCCTAGAGAAGGCTTCTCAAGCCACATTTCCTCAGCGCACATCAATTTCTAGCGGCCTTCTTAGAAAGACCCTGGGCGCTCGAAAGTTGCGACGCATTTGCCCAGGCAGGGTATGGGCCGAGCGTTAATATCCGGTTTGCGGCCGGTCTCTAACAATCAGCTGCGATAAATCTAGCGCCTTGCGTCGACATAATCGCCACGTAGTGGACGCCATACGCGACCGCCGTGTGTTCGAAAAGCGATAGGGATGCCATCACCATTCAAGAGATCTGGTGTGTTCTGCAGGTGGATATGAAGATGCGGTTCCGTTGATCTGCCGCTGTTGCCGCAAGCACCAATTGGTTCGCCGACTGCAACTTGGTCACCGCGCTTAACCCTGACCGAACCAGGTCGTAAATGAGCGAGCCACAGAAAGCCGTGCGGCGTGTGTATAACGACATGATTGCCAGCGACCTCGGAACCAAACACTTGTGGAACCGGAGGGCGACCTTCCGGGCAGCCATCTACCGCGTTCACAACTGTCCCCTCGACGGGCGATATAATCGGCTGATTATAGGCCTTGAAAAAGTCGTTCCTCCGAAAGATCAGTAAGACCAATCGCGCGAGCAGACTATTTCCGCAAAAGTCAAAGGCATATCTCTGAGCACTCGTGGCATAGTGGTGGTTTACGGCTTCCGATGGACCGCCGTGGGCGCAAAACCATCTCCCGCTAAACGGCAAAGCAACTAGAACTTCATCGATCGGCGGCAGCCTTTCCAAGCTTTTGCGCCACCACCGAAATGCGGTCACTTGCGCCGCGACAAGAGCGCCATCTACCGCCAGTACGACTATCGGGGACGCTGGTTTCAGTTGAAAAAGAATGCTCGCACACGCCCCGAGCACCAGGAGCGCAAAGTTTGGAAACAGGCGCGGGCCGTCTCCGTACGATGATTCCCAAAAAAACGTGATGGCTATCACAAATAAACCGAGATTTACGGCCGTTTGCATAGACCAAAATCTTCACTAACGGGAGAAACGCCGCTCCCGCCTTCCGGGCACCGTCCGAAAAGCGTTGAGATCACCTTGCCATCGGGGCCTGATAGGGAGATGTGCGTTAGGGAGGCTGGTTTGAGGTTTACAGTCGAGCGTCCAACGTTCTGAGTAATCACTGCTAGCTCGACATATTCAGAGCGGATTGAGCAACTGCGGCCCGGTGTCGCCTTTGAAGGCGGCGAACCCGTCGCCGATCTCGGCGAGCCGGAACGAGAGCGTCTTGGCGATCGGCGGAGGGGGCAGCCGCCCGTCGACGATGGCTTGCATCAGTTCTTTGCCGGTCATGGTGGCGGCTTCGTCGGCCCCAAATGCCGTGGTCGGTCGGCCTCAAATCGACCACTGGTAGGCGTTCCAGGACTCGATGAACGGGTTCGGTGCGAAGCCTTTGAAATCGGGATTGATGGCTTGCACGAGGTCTTGCCACCAGATGACGATCATCGGCGCGTCGCGCGCGAACAGCGTTTCGATCTGCCGGTAGGCGGCGGCGCGCTTCGTGCGGTCGTCGGTATTGAGGGCGCTTTGCTGCAGCGCGTCCATGGCGGGATTGCAGTAGCGCGTCAGGTTGTAACCGCCCGGCGGGCGCTGCGAACAGATCAGGTCGGCCGAATTGTCGGGGTCGGGGCCTTCGATCCAGCGCGAGAGCATCGCGTCGAACTTGCCCGCGTTCATGATCCCGCCTTCCGAATACGACGCTTGATAGAGCGACTGGGCGTAGGTCTTCACGTGGGCGGTGATGCCGTTCTTGGCGAGCATCGATTGGAGTGCGACCGCCATCGAACGGTCCAGCAACGAGCTTTGATCGCCGACCAAATCAAAGGCTAAGGGTTTGCCGCCGCGCATCCAGAGGCCGTCGCTCGCGCGTTCGTAACCGGCCGCTTCGAGTTCGCGGGCCGCAGCCTGCGGGTCGTACGTGGCGAAGGCAACGCCACGCGGGTGCGCCCACAAGAAGTCGGGGATGTCGCCGTCGGCGGCTTTCGCGGCACCGTAGGAATAATCGCGCACGAGCGCGGGCTTGTTAATCGAATAGGCGATGGCGCGCCGGACGCGCGGATCGGCGACCGCGGCGTGCGTCGTGTTGAACCAGATCATGTAGGAGTTATTCATCGGGGTCAGCACCGTACGGACGCCGGGGATCGTTTTGAGTTCGCGATAGAGCAGCGGCGTCGCTTCGGCCAGCCAGTCGATCTCGTGCGCTCGCAGCGCCGTCACCAGCGCGTTGTCGTCGCCGAACGACCGGATGACGATCCGGCGCAGGCCGGGCTTTCCCAGAAAATACGCGTCGTTGGCGACGAGCTCGATGCGGTCGCCGCGCAGCCAGCGCGCGACCTTGAAGGGTCCGGTTCCGATCGGCTGCTGGTTGAACGGCACGTCGTTGAGCTCGCGGTAGCGTGCGAGGAGGTGCGCCGGCAAGATGCCGTAGGGAGACTCGCCGTCGCCGAAGAGCATGCTGACGATCCGCGCGTAGCGGTGCTTGAGGTGAAAGATTACGGTGTACGGATCCGGCGTCTCGACGCGCAGCACATCGTCGTAGCCGTTGCGGCTGACGACGTCGTTGTCCGGATTCATGACGGCTTGCCAGGTGAAACGAACGTCGGCGCTCGTAAACGGTGCGCCGTCGTGCCATTTCACGCCGTGCCGCAACAAGAACACGATCGTCTTGCCGTCGGCGCTGACGCCGCCGTTTTCGTCGCTCGGTACGACCCGCGCGAGGATCGGAACCAGCCGGTTGCCGCTCGCGTCGTAACTCGTCAGGACGTCGCTCCACAGACGAACGAGCATAAAATCCGACAGCACTTGCGGCAGCAGCGGCGAGAGGCCGTGCGGCGTGACCGCCATGCCGACGCGGAGTTCGCCCGGAACGGTCCAGGGGCGGCGCTCGCCGGCCCTTCCGTTCCCGCCGGAGGAAGTGCGTTCGCATCCCAAGGCGAGCGCGAGCGCGAGCGCGAGGAGCGCTTTGGTCGCGCGGCGCGTCAAAGGGCCCGGCCGGCCCGTCCGCCGTCGCTCATCGCGGCGCGCAGTTGGCGCGGCGCGAACGCGTCGCCGATGAGATAGCGTTCCGCGAAGCGCTCGGCGCAGGCGCGATACAAGGCGTCGTCGGCGACGCCGCCGCTCGCCACGACGACGGAGTCGGCCGGCAGCAAACGCTCTTCGTCGGTCAGCGTGTGCGCGACGCGTACGCCGCCTTCCACGATCTCGAGCGGTAGCGCGAGCGTGACGATCTCAACGCCGGCGCGCAGCAAGCGCTCGATCAGCGCGGCGCGCAACGTGGTGCCGACGTCTTCACCCAGCGCATACTGACGCGTCACGATCGTCACCTCGTGATCGCGCGAAGCGAGCGCATCGGCGGCTTTGGGACCGAGCGTGTAGCCGATCTCGTCGAGTACGACGCAGCGTTTGCCGAGCGGCGCGTCGCCGGCGATCGCGGCGCTCGCCGTCACAACGTGCGGAAGCCCGGCGCCGGCCAGATACGGTTTGCGCGGCCGCGCACCCGTGGCGAACACGACCGCGTCGGGGGCGGCCCGCTCGAGCGCGGCCACGTCGGCGGCGCACGCCAGCCGCACGTCCACGCCGGCGCGTGCCACCGCGCCCGCGAGCCATTCGATCGAGCTGCGGTACGCGCTCCAGCCGGGCGCGCGCGCCGCGATGCGAATCGCACCGCCGACTTCCGCTTCGCGTTCGAACAGGGTGACCGCGTGGCCGCGCTCCGCCGCGACGCGCGCCGCTTCGAGACCGGCCGGTCCGGCGCCGACGACCGCGACCCGTTTGAGCCGAGCGGCCGGCTGCAGTTCGCCCCAAGTCAGCTCGCGTCCGATCGCCGGATTCTGCACGCAGGTGATCGGGAATCCGAAATAGAGCCGGTCGATGCAGCCTTCACCGGTTCCCATGCACGTCCGGATCTCGTTCTCGCGGCCTTCGGCCGCTTTGCGCGGTAACTCCGGATCGGCGATCAGCGCGCGCGTCATCCCGACGAAGTCGGCTTCGCCTGCTTCGAGGATTTCCTCGGCGTGCTGCGGGCTGACGATGCGGCCGGTGACGATCACCGGAATTGCCACGCGCTCGCGCACGCGGCGGGCGAAGGGCACGAACGTGCCGCGCTCCTCGTAGAGCGTCGGAATGTTGTACGAGCGCGACTTGAAGGTCGAGATGGTACCGGCCGTCACGGTGAAATAGTCGAGCAGGCCGGTCGCGGCCAGCCGCGCGGCGATCTCGAGCAGCTCGCCGGATTCCAAACCGAAGCGGACGCGATCGTCCCCCGAGATGCGCGCGCCGACGATGAAGTCCGCGGGTGCGGCGGCGCGCACGGCGCGCAACACGTCGAGCGAAAAGCGCATGCGGTTCTCGAGCGAGCCGCCGTAGGCGTCGGTGCGGTGGTTGATCGCCGGACTCCAGAACTGGTCGGGCAATTGATCGTCGTAGAACGCGAGATCGACGCCGTCGAAGCCGCAGGCCGCGAGCTTCGCCGCCGCCGCCGCGTAGTCGTCGACGATTTCGCGGATTTCGCGAACCTCGAGCACGTGCGGGATCTGCGGCGCGACCTCGCTCCCCGTGTCGCTCGGACCGTGCCCGACGAGATCGGCGTGCGCGTTCGTGCGGCGGCCCATGCAGGTCGCTTGCGAGAGTGCGAGCGCGCCGTGCTCGCGCACGGCTGCGGCGGCGCGGCGCAGCCCCGGTTCGACGCCTTCCTTCCAGAGGTTCACGTGGTTGGCCGCGATCGGGACTTTCGCCGAGACGGCGGCGCTGCCGAAGAGCATGACCGTTCCGCAGCCGCCCTTCGCTTTGGCGGCATGGTACGCGATCAGCGTATCGCTCGGAAATCCGTCGAGCGCCAAGTTCGTGCCGTGGCTGGTCGACACGATGCGATTGCGCGCAGCGCGGCGGCCGAGGCGTCCTTGCGCGAACAGGCGTGGATACGGCACGAGCCGGGCGGGTTCTGCGGGTATGCAAGGCGAGCCTGGCTAAGCTGGTAGCCGAACTCGCCTTTCTGCCGGAGTTTAAGAGCGTGAAGATTTTTCGTCGTTCGAGCCGGATCGTCGCAACGGCCGTCGCGTGCGCGGTCCTCAGCCTGGCGGCTGCGCCGCCCGGCGCTGCCGCCGCGACCGGGCCGGCCGTCGCCGTGCTCAACTTCTCCACCGTCGGCTTGACCGGAAACTGGTGGGGAAACTTCGAGCCGGGGGTCGCGCTCTCGGACCTGGTGACCGATCAGCTCGTCAACGGCGGCAAGTTCAACGTGGTGGACCGCACGCATCTCGACGCGACGCTGAGCGAACATAAACTCGCGACGGAGGGCGAAACCTCGCCGGCGACGGCAATCCAAGCCGGCCGCTTGATCGGCGCGCGCTACCTGATCACCGGCAACGTGCTGCAGTTCGACAAGACCGGGCAGAGCGGCGGCGCGGTCGGCAGTTACATCGGCGGCCCCCTCGGCGGCGCGGTCGGCGGGGTCAACCAATCGCGCGTGACGCTCAAGGTTCAAGTCCGCGTCATCGACGCGTCGACCGGGCAGATCGTTCAATCCTTCGCCGACGAGCAGACCAAAACGAACACGTCGATCGGCTTCGGCGGGTTCGGTGGCGGCGCGGCGGGCTCGTACTCGAACTCGAACTTCGTGAACTCGACGATGGGGCACCTCATCAACGACGAAGCTGCCAGAATCGCTGCCGACCTCGATCCCTCGAAGTTCTCGAGCGCGCCGCCGCCGCCGGCGCTGGCTGGACGCGTCCTCGAAATTTCCGGCACGACGGTGACGCTCAACATCGGCTCGTCCAAGGGAGTCACGGTCGGCCAGTACTTCGACGTCGTGCAAGTCCACCAGATCAAGGATCCGGACTCGGGGAAGATGCTGACCTCGACCATTCCGATCGGTAAAATCCAGATCGTCTCCGCTTCGGCCGACACCTCGGTGGGCAAACTCGTGTCCGGCAAAGCCGCCGCCCTCGATCACGTCCAGTCGGAGTAAATCCAATGCCGCGCTATCTGCACACCTCGATCTTCGTCAGCGACATGGCGCAGTCGATCGACTTTTACACCAACAAACTCGGGCTGAAGCTGCTCGGCGGTCCGGATCACTATCCGGGCAACGCCGACATGGCCTTCGTCGGTCAGGATTGGAACTCGTACATCGAGCTGGTCTACGATCTCGAGGACCATCCGCCGTACGAACTCGGCAATCGCTACGAGCACCTCGCGATCGAAGTCGACGGCGATTTGCCCGGCTACGTCGACAAGCTGCAGGCGCAAGGCGTCAAGGTTCTCAAGGCGCCGAAGAAGTCGCCCGGCGGGACGCGCTGGATCGCCTTCGTCGAAGATCCCAACGGCATCCCGGTGGAGCTGCTCGAACCGCGCGGAGCCTGAACCTCATTACATCGCGAGCGCTTGGGCGAGTGCCACGTCCTCTCCCATCGTTTTGCCCGCATCCAGATGGCGCTGGAATTCGTCGTCCCCCAGCGCCGCCGCGAGAGCGGCCCGGATGTTCTTGTCCAACGTCTCTTCGGTAAATTCCCGGAACGCTCCGAGGCGCATGAGTTGCGCGTCGACGAAACCCATGAGCTGAGCCGCGCGGCGGCAGGCATCGAGAAATCCCGGCTCCTTTTGATGCAGGCCGAGCGCTTGGCCCGCGAGGTGCTGGATCGCGAACACGACGGTGACCTCCGCCTGATGCAGTCGCGCGATTGCGAGCGCCTCGCGCGCCGCCGTGCGCGATTCCTCGAAACGTTCGAGGGCGATCAGATACGCCGCCATGTTCGCGAGGTCGGTTGAGGCCGCGCGGGCGTTCGCGGCGCCCCGATTGAGGGCGATCGAGTCGTGAACCATCTCGACGGCCTTTGCGATGTTCCCAGCGTGAAACTCGGTCTCGGCGAGATGGTTGCTGACGGTCGCGATGTCGCGGTCGGCTCCGAGCGCCTTGAAGATCGCGAGCGCTTCGTAGTAGAAGGATCTCGCCCCCTCGAAGTCGCCTTTGTAGTCGCGGATCACGGCGACGGTGCGCAGCGAGATGCCGGTTTCGCGACGCGCGCCGTGCTTGCGAAACGTCGCCAGTGCTTCTTGGGCGAAGGGTTCGGCTTCCTCGGCGCGGTCCGCGAAGGCGAGAGAGTGCGCCATCACGCGATGGGCACGCGCGACGTTGAGTTCGTTGCCGCATTCGCGGCTGAGTTTTAGGGCTCGGTCGCCCGCCGCCCAGGTGTCGCGAAACTGGCTGAGCGTTCCGCACAGGATCGCGTCGGACAACTCGAGGAGCGCCAGCACTTCGAGCGGGGTCGCGTCGTCACGTTGCTCGAGGCCGAGGCGAACCCAACGCCGGCCCTCGGCCGCCGCGAAGGCGTACCAGACCATACGCAGGGTGGCGGCGATTCGTTGTCCGAGCAGCGCATCGTTGCGCTCGCCGAGCGTCCAGGTGAGGGCCGCACGCCAGTTGTCGAGTTCGGGCTCCGTCGCGGCGAGCCAGGTCTTGTCGGGCGTCGTCGCCCAGCTCGCAGCGCGTTCCTCGGCCAAATCGAGATAGGCAAGCGCGTGCGCGTGCGCGATCGGCGCGTGTTCGCCGCGTTCGATGAGTTTTTCGCGGGAATATTGGCGCGTCGATTCGAGCAGGCGGTAGCGCGTGTCGTCTCCGCTGAGTTCGGCGTGAACGAGCGATTTGTCGACCAGCGACGACAAGAGATCGAGCAGTTCGTAATCGGCGATCGTGTCGTCCGAGCAAACGGCAACGGCGCTTTCCAGCGTGAATCCGCCGGCGAAGATGGCAAGTCGCCGGAAGAGCGTACGCTCCTGCTCGCTGAGCAGGTCGTAGCTCCAATCGACGAGGGCGCGCATCGTCTGTTGTCGCGGCAGCGCCGTGCGATCGCCGCCGGTCAATAAGCGGAAGCGCTCGTCGAGTTTCTCGGCGAGCGCTTTGACGGAGAGCACTTTGACGCGGGCCGCCGCGAGCTCGATGGCGAGCGGAATTCCGTCGAGCCTCCGGCAGATCTCCGCGACGACGGGTGCGTTCTCGTCGTTGAATGCGAAGCGCGTGTCGCTGGCCCGTGCCCGCGCTTCGAAGAGCGCGACGGCGCCGAACTGTAGCGCGCGTTCCGCCGTGAGCGCTACGTTCGCTGCGGGCGTCGCCAGCGAAGGCATGCGATAGACGGTTTCGCCGGCGATCCCGAGCCCCTCGCGCGTCGTCACCAGGACCGTCACGTGAGGACAACCGCGCAAGACCGCCGAGGCCGCCTTCGCTGCTTCGGCCACGACATGCTCGCAGTTGTCCAGAATCAGCATCGCCCGCTTTTCCTTGAGATACGCGACGATCGTCTCCAGCAACGGACGCGGCGGCGCTTCGCGCACTCCCAGCGTCGACGCGATGGCACTGGGAACGAGCGCGGCATCGAGCAGCGGCGCAAATTCGACGAACCACACGCCGTCGCCGGAGCCGTCGAGCAGGTCGGCTCCGACCTGCACCGCCGTGCGGGTCTTTCCGACGCCTCCGGTTCCGACGATCGAGAGCAGCTGCGTCGTGCGGAGCAGCGCTTTGATCTCCTCGACGTCCGTCTCGCGGCCGATGAAGGTGGTGAGCTGGCGCGGCAAATTGTTCGGGAGCGCGTCGAGCGAACGCAGCGCCGGAAATTCGGCCGGCAAATCGTCGGCAATGAGCTGATAGACCCACTCGGGCCGGGCGAGGTCGCGTAAGCGGTGCTGTCCGAGGTCGCGCAGCGTGACCCGCGGGGGCAGCATGCCTTGCACGAGGTCTGCGGCGATGCCCGAAACCAGGACCTGGTTGCCGTGGCCGATGGCCAGCAGGCGCGCCGTCCGGTTCACGGCCGGCCCGAAGTAGTCCCCATCGCGTTCGTCCGCCTCGCCGGTATGGATCGCCATCCGCACCTTGAGGCCGCCGACCGCGTCCCAATTCTCGCTGAGGATGGCGCGCTGCGTTGCGTAGGACGCCGCCACGGCTTCGGGCGCGGTTCGGAATGCGGCGCAAAATGCGTCGCCGATCGTTTTGAAGACGTAGCCGCCGCGCGCCTCGATCTCGCGCCGCAGGATCGCATCGTGGCGGCGCAGGGCCAGCTGCATTTCGGCGCGATCCCGTTCCCAGCGCTCGGTGCTGCCCTCGATGTCGCTGAAGACGAAGGTGACCGTCCCCGACGGCAACTCGCGCCGTTCGACCGCAACCTCGGGGACGATTCGCTCGCTCTCCATGCCCCGCCGAGCATTCACCCCATCCGCGCCATTCTCCGGTTCCGTGATGCGAGAAGCCGCGCCGGCAGCGGCCGGCGAGACGCCGCAGAAACTTTAGCGGTATACGAACGGGTCGGCCGGTTGCGGCGCGACCCGCCAGCGCGCTGCGTGCAAGGCGAGCGCGGAACCGTCGCGTACGACCGTACCGCCGGCTTCGATCCAGGTTCCGTCGCGAACGCCGAGCGATCGATCCAGCGCGAGCGCGATCGGCGACGCGTCGGCGCGGCAGCACGTAATGGCGTAGCGCACGAGCAGCGTGCGCCCGTCGCGCGTTTGCGCGCTGCCGCTGAAGTCGAGACTCGCACCCGCAAATGCGTCAGCGAGGTTGCCGGCAGCGACGCTCCGGCGCGGGACGGGCGAGCCGGCGAGCGGCGCGGCGAGGAGCGCGAGCGGAAGCAGGAGCGTGGCGCTGGTGCTCGCGCGCTTGCCGCCGCGCAGGGCCAGCGCGAGGCAGGCGAGCGCTGCGAGCGCGATCGCCGGTAGCAAACGCGGGTGCACGAAGCCGCCCGGACCGTTCGCCGCGAGCGCGCCGCACGCGAGCGCAAGCGTTACATAGGCGAGCCGGCCGCTTCGCCTCGGAGCGCAGCGCGCTGCCGGTCGCGCGGCGCCGAAGGGTTGCGCGCGCGACCCGCGCGGCAGCAACGGGAGGATGCCGGCCGTCGCTAGCAACCCGGCGGCGGCCGGGGCCGAACTGGCGCGAAGCCCCGCCGCGGTGGCGACGGCTGCGCTCGCACAGGGGCCCAACGCTCCGGCACACGCTCCCGCCGCGAAGGCTAGTGCGGCTCCGAACGGACCGAGTCCGGCTGACTCACCCATCGCTCGCAGCGCTTCGCAGGCGAGGGCGGAGATGAATGCTGCGAGCGTTACCCGCTCGAGTTCGGCGAGCGCATCGGGCTCGGGATCGCCGGGAGCGCGGACGTTCCGGAAAATGAAGAGACCGGCGCCCGCGGCTGCCAGGCGCAGGCCGGCTAGGACGGGGCCGAAGCTGAGCCAGCAAAGCGCCAGCGCGGGCAGCCCCAACGCGCCCGGGATCGCGCCGCAGCCGCAGGAGCCGAGCGCGGCGAGCCGGCGCGCACCCGAACCCCGCAAGTAGAGGCCCGCGAGCACGAAAGGCGCGGCCTCGAAGGCCGTGCCTGCCGCCGAAGCCAGCGCGCCGTGCAGCACCGGCGGCGGCAGGGCCAACGCGCCGGCGGCCAGGACGAAACGAAGCAAGCGCCCGGCGACGGGACGGAACGGGCGTGCGCGCTCCGGTCGAGGCATTTCGGTCGCTCGCTCGCGAAGAAGGGCGGGATGGAAAAGATCCGCGCCCCGCGGGGGACGGCAGATATCTATCCCCCCGAGAGCGCACGCTGGCAAGCGTTCGAAGCGCGTGCCCGCGCTTTGGCACGCCGTTTCGGCTACGGCGAGATCCGCACGCCGATGTTCGAGTCGACCGAACTCTTCGTGCGCGGCGTCGGCGAAACGACCGACATCGTCGAGAAAGAGATGTACACGTTCACCGACAAGGGCGGCCGCAGCTTGACGCTGCGCCCCGAGTGGACGGCGCCCGTCGTGCGGGCGATGCTGGAACACAATTTGCTCGCGAGCGGACCGCAGCGGCTCTTTTATGTAGGTCCCTTTTTCCGATACGAGCGCCCGCAAGCCGGCCGCTATCGTCAGGCCAATCAGTTCGGGGTGGAGTGCTTCGGCTTCGCGGGGCCTGAGGCCGACGTCGAGGTGATCGCGCTGGCCCACGAACTGCTGCGCGCTTACGATCTGCCGGGGATCACGCTCAACCTCAACTCGATCGGCGACGAGTGTTGCCGTCCGGCCTATCGCGAGGCGCTGCTGGCCTACTTTCGACCGCTCGCGGATGACCTCTCGGCTGACTCCCAGCGCCGGCTGGAGCGCAATCCGCTGCGCATCCTCGACAGCAAAGAAGCGCAGGATCGTGCGCTCGTCGCCGCGGCGCCGACGTTCCTCGACTTGCTCTGTGCGGACTGCGCGGCGCACTTTGCGGCGGTCTGCACGTTGCTCGAAAGCGCCGGCATTCCGTTCACGGTCGAGCCGCGGCTGGTGCGCGGGTTCGACTACTACACCCGCACGGTCTTCGAATTCACCTCGGATGCGCTCGGCGCGCAGAGCACCGTCTGCGGCGGCGGCCGCTATGACGATCTCGTGCGCTCGCTGGGCGGACCGGCCACGCCGGCGGTCGGCTTCGGCCTCGGCATCGAGCGCTTCCTCATGGTGCTCGACGCGATCGGCGAACGCGGGCTCGCCGAGCCCGACGGCTTAGCGGTGATCGCGCTCGGTGCGGCGGCGCGGGCGCGCGCCGTGCCGCTGGTCGCCGCGCTGCGCCGCGTCGGCGACGTGCCCGTCACGATCGACTATCAAGATTCCAAGATCGCGGCGCAGTTTAAGCGCGCCGAGCGGACCGGCGCGCGCGCCGCGCTCATTCTAGGCGACGACGAATTGAGCCGCGCCGAAGTCGTGGTGCGCGACCTGGTCGCCCGCACCCAAGATACGATCGCGACCAAAGACGGCGACGCGCGGGCCGCCGAGACGGTGTTGCGTTGGTACCGTTCGCTTCCGTCACCCGGCAACAGCGTGCGGAAAGCCGTATGACGAGCGAACGCGAGGCCCTCGAACGCATGCTCGACGTGATGCGCGAGCATCAACTCGACTCGCTCACGCTGCGCGTGGGCAGCGCGACGTACGAACTCGTCCTGCGCTCCGAGGTGCCCGCTCCCGCCGCGCCGGCGCAAGGTTACGCCGTCGAGGCGGCTCCGGCGGCAACGGCGCCGCCTTCCGGCCCGCACGGCCGCCGCGAACTTCAAGAAAGTGACCGCCCCGATCATCGGCGTCTTTTATCGCGCTCCGGCGCCGGGTGCGGAGTCGTTCGTCGAGCCGGGCGATCGCGTCGAGGTCGGGCAAGTGCTCTGCATTCTCGAAGCGATGAAATTGATGAACGAGATCACGAGCGATTTTGCGGGCGTCGTGCGGCGCATTCTGCCCGAGAACGGCGCGCTCGTTTCGCTTGGCGAGGAGATGTTTTGGATCGAACCGTAAACGGCGCGCGGCGCCGCACCTTTCGCGAAATGCTCGACGACCGGACGGGGCTGCTCGACGCTGACCGCTACGAAACGGTCGTCGACCGCATCGCGCGCACGTTGACGGCCGCTTTCAGCGCCGGACGCAAAGTCTTGTGGATGGGAAACGGCGGCAGTGCCGCCGACGCGCAGCACCTCGCCGCGGAATTCAGCGGGCGCTTTTTGCGCGAGCGGCGCGGGCTGCCCTCGGAGGCGCTCTCGGTAAACTCCTCGGCGGTCACGGCGATCGCGAACGACTACGGCTACGAGCGCGTGTTCGCGCGGCAAGTCGAAGCCTTCGTCCAAAAAGGCGACGTCGTGGTCGGCATCTCGACGACCGGCAACTCGAAGAACATCGTGCTCGCGCTCGAAGAAGCCAAACGCTTGGGGGCGACGACGATCGCATTCTCCGGCAACGGCGGCGGACGCGCCGCCGAGGTGGCCGACATCACGCTGGTCGGACCCGACGGTTACTCCGCACTCGTTCAGGAAGTGCACATCACGCTGGGCCACATCGTCTGCGACCTCGTGGAGCAAGCGCTGTTCGTGGAGCGCGACGCTGCGCTTTAAGCCCGCGGCGTTTCTCGACCGGGACGGAACGCTCATGGAGGATTCCGGATTCATCGGTGACCCGCGGCGCATTCGCATCCTCGACGGCGTCGCAGAAGCGCTCCAACTCCTGGGCACCGCCGGGCTGGAACGCATCGTCGTCACGAATCAGAGCGGGGTCGCCCGCGGCTTCTTCGAGGAGCCCGACGTCGTCCAGGTCAATCGTGCCCTGCAAGAGCGTCTCGAGAGCGAAGGCGCCGGGATCGAAGCTTTCTATTTCTGCACGCACTTGGGCGGTTGCGAGTGCCGCAAGCCGCTGCCCGGCATGGTGCGTCAAGCCGTCGCCGAACGCGGGCTCGACCTCGCGCGCAGCGTCGTCTTCGGCGACCGTTCGAGCGACATGCTGCTGGCCGAGCGCGCCGGCGTTCCGGGAATCCTGGTGAACCCCTACGGCAGCTACGACGGCCCCGAGCCGCTCTATCGCGCCGGCTCGCTGCTCGAAGGCGTGCGTTTTTTCTTGGAACGCGTGCATGCCTGAAGCGCTTGCCACGCCGGGAGCGCGCGCGCTCTTCGAACGGATGGCCCGCAAGCGCGTGCTCGTCGTCGGCGACGTGATGCTCGACGAATGGGTCTGGGGACGCGTCTCGCGCATTTCGCCGGAGGCGCCGGTGCCCGTGGTGGCGGTCGACGATCACTCGTTTACCTTGGGCGGCGCGGGCAACGTTGCCAACAACCTGCGCGCCATCGGCGCCGAAGTCAGCTTCGCCGGCGCGGTGGGTGACGACGCGGAGGGACGCCGCGTCGTCGCGCTGCTCGATGCGATCGGCGTCGAGCGCAGCGGCGTGGTGACGCTCGAAGATCGTCCGACCACGCGCAAGACGCGCATCGTCGCGCACAACCAGCAGGTCGTGCGCGCCGATTGGGAATCGACGCAGGTGCTCGCGGCGGCGGACCGCATCCGGCTGGCCGCGCTGGTCGCGCGGGCGGCCGCGAACCACGACGCGGTCGTGCTTTCCGACTACGCCAAGGGGCTGTTCTCGCGCGATCTCGTCGAAGCGGCGCGCGCCTGCGAGGTCGTCACCGCCGATCCCAAGCCGCGCAACATCACGCTCTTCGGCGGCGTTACCTGCGTCGCACCGAACGCGGCCGAAGCCTCCGAGGCAACCGGCATCCCGATCCGGGACGACGCCTCACTGGACCGCGCCGGCTCGCGCCTTGCTCGAGCAGCTGGGCTGCAAATTCGTCGTCGTGACGCGCGGCGAGAAGGGAATGGCGCTGTTCGGCGCCGGCGGCGAACGGATGCGCATTCCGTCGGTAGCGCGCACGGTCTTCGACGTGAGCGGCGCGGGCGATACGGTCATCGCAGTGCTGACGCTCGCCCTCAGCGCCGGCGCTCCGATCCAACTGGCGGTACAGCTCGCGAACTTCGCGGCAGGCGCGGTCGTCGGGAAACTCGGGACCGCGACGGCTTCGCCGAGCGAGATTCTCGCGCTGGTCGCGGCCGATGAGTGAGGGCACCGGCCGCGTGCTCGAAGCGGACGTCGCGCTGGTGTGGCGCGACGAGCTGCGCGAACGCGGACGGCACGTCGTCTTTACCAACGGCGTCTTCGATCTGCTGCATGCGGGGCACGTCGGCTACCTGGAGTGGGCGCGCGCGCAGGGCGACGCGCTGATCGTCGGGCTCAACCGGGACGAGTCGGTCCGCGCGCTCAAAGGCCCGCAGCGCCCGTTGGTGCCGTTTGCCGAGCGTGCGGCGGTGCTCAGCGGCTTGCGCAGCGTCGACGTCGTGGTCGGTTTCTCCGAACGCACGCCCGAGGTGCTGCTCGAACGGCTCCGGCCCGATATCCACGTGAAGAGCGCGCAGTACCGGCTCGAGGACTTGCCGGAACGCGACGTCGTCGCCGGCTACGGGGGCGAGATCCGGCTTGCCCCGCACCTCGCCGGGCACAGCACCACCGACCTCGTCGCGGAGATCAAGCGCAGGTACGGGAGCTAGCTCGTGCGCATCGCGATCACGAGCAACGGTCCGGGCGAGTTTGCGGGCTGGGTGCGGCCGCTCGTGGCGACGTTGCTGCGGCTCGCGCCCGCGACCGACGTCACGCTGTTCTTCGTTCCCGACGACTACGCGACCGGGCGCGAGCCCGATGCGGCGCGCGCGCTGTTTCCGTCGGTGCGCGTCGTGCCTGCCGGCGAGTACGTGCGCTTCGCCTTCGGGCGCACCGTCGAGGGCGTGCCCGACGGCGTCGAGCTCGTGCAGTACCTCGGCGGCGACCTGATGCACGCCGCGCGCGTCCGCGCGCGATTGGGAGGACGGGCCGCGACCTACAAGTTTTCGCGGCCGCGTTACCGCGACGTGTTCGACCCCGTGTTCGCCGTCGACGAAAGCAACGCGGCGCAGCTCGAGCGCTGGGGCGCGCCGCCCGAGCGCATCGCCGTCGTCGGCAACCTCGCCGTCGACGGCGCGCTGGGCGAAGAAGCCGGACTCTTTCGCGCTCCCGGTGCGGACGCCGACGACGAACGCTTCGTTCCCGGCGGCGTGCTGTTCATGCCGGGAACGCGGCGCCACGAGGTCGCGCAGATGTTCCCGTTCTTCCTCGCGTGCGCGACCCGCTTGAGCGTGCTGGCGCCGGAGCTGCCCGTCGCCTTCGCGGCCTCTCCCTTTACGCCCGACGACGAGATCGCCGAGGCGTTAGCCGAAGGCGGCCTCGAGCGCTTTTGGGGCGTGCGCGGTGCCGTCGTCCCGTACGCCGGCGGAACGGCCTTACAGGCGGAAGGCAGCGGAGTTGCCTTTCCGCTCGTGCGCGAAGCGATGCGCTACGCGCCGCGCGCGAAGCTCGCGGTGACGCTGCCCGGAACGAAGTGCATCGAGCTGGCGGCGCTGGGCGTTCCGGCGCTCGTGTGCACGCCCACGAACGCGCCCGAGCGCGTCGTCATCAACGGGCCGATGCAGTACATCGACCGGATACCGCTGCTGGGCGATCCGCTCAAACGCGCCTTAGTGATGGCGCTCGACGCCCGGTTTCCCTTCGCCGCGCAACCGAACATCGATGCCGGCGAAGAACTGATGCCCGAGTTGCGCGGCACGCTGATGCCCGGGCACGTCGCCAAACGCATTGCGGAATATGCCGCCGACGAGGCCGCACGCGAAGCCGCCTCGAGCCGCCTGCGCTCGCTCTACGCCGCGCACGCCGGTGCCGCGGAACGCATGGCGCGCGCCTTGCTGAAAGACGCGCCGGCGTGATCCTGTCGGTCGTCATCGCGACCAAAGACCGGGCGCAGTTTCTCGCGAACGCGCTCGACTCGCTCGCGGCGCAAGAGGGTGCGCCGGAATTCGAGACGATCGTCGCCGACAACGGCTCGAGCGATGCGACCGCGGCCGTCGTCGCGCAGCGGCAAGGCCGTGGGCTGCCGCTGGCGCGCGTCTTCGTCGCCGAGCCGAACCGCGCTAAGGCGCGTAACGCCGGCGTGGCCGCAGCCCGCGGGCGGCTCGTTGCGTTCGTCGACGACGACGTGCAGCTGCCGCCGCATTTTCTCGCCGCGCACGCGCGCGCCCATGCGGAAAACGCTGCGCGAGCCGTTTCGGGTCCGATTCTCAACGTGCCCGGCTACGGCTCGCACGCCAAGCCGTCGTTCGCGAACTATTCGGGCGCGTTCTTTTGCACGTGCAACGTCTCGCTGCCGCGCGCGGCGTTCGTTGCAGCCGGCGGATTCGACGAGAGCTTCGAGCTCTACGGCTGGGAGGATACGGAACTCGGGCTGCGCTTGCGACGCGACGGGGTGCGCCGCGCCTTTGCCTGGGATGCCTACTTGTATCACATCAAGCCGCCCGGAACCGAGACCCTCGACGTGATCTTGGGGAAAACGCGGGAGCGCGCGCGCATGGCGGCGCGGCTCTTGCAGAAGCACGCGGGCTTGCGCACCAAGTTGGCGACGGGCGCGTACGGCGTCAATCTGTTGCGCTCGCGGCTCGCGGTTCCGGCTTGGACGCTGCCCTTCTATTCGTCGCTGGCGCGCAACGAGCGCGCGCCGCAAGCGTTGCGTGCGCTGGCGCGCGCGCAACTGCTGGACGGCGAATACACCGTCGAACTCCGGCGCGCGCTGCGGGACGCCGGCCATTAGTATCTTGCCGCGCAAGCGCGTTTTGCTGGTTCGCTTGGACGGTATCGGCGACGCGCTGACCTGCGTGCCGCTCGTGGCCGCGCTGAAGGAAGCCGGACACGAACTGGGCGCGGTCCTTTCGACGCGCAATCGTGAGGCCTTCGCCGCCCGGACGTTCGCGCACGTGCACGTCCTCGAGCGCATTCCTTGGCCCAAACACGGCAGCACGCCGCGCAGCCGCGCGCCGGCGCTCGAGGAAGCGCGCGCGCTCGACTACGACGTCGCCCTCGTCGTCTCCGAGGAACTCGAAGCGTACGAATTCGCGCTGGCCGCCGGCGTGCGCCGCCGCATTGGCTTTGTCAACGGCTGGGAAAAGCCGTTCAAGACGCTGCGCGTGCGGACGCTGCTCGATGAAGCGGTCGTGCGCCCCGCCTCCGCGCGCCGCGCCGGCGAGCACGAAGTCGAGACCGTCTTCCGCTTGGGGCAGAAACTCCACGGCGAGCCGTACCCGAGCCGCGATCCCGCACGACTGGCGCCGCTCGTGCTCGACGCGCCCGCCGTGGCGCACGGACGCGTCGTCGTGCAGCTCTCGTCGAAACTCGCCCGTTTCGGCCTCGACGCCGAGGCCTGGATCCGCATTCTGCGCGCGCTCGCTGCGCGCGGCACGCCGCCGCCGCTCGCGCTCGCGGACGAAGCGGAGCTGGCGGAGGCCGTGCGCGCCGCAGGCTTCGAGGTCCGCTTGCCGGACGTGCCGGCTTGGAAGCAGACGATCGCCGGCGCGCGAGCGCTCGTCGCGCCCGATTCGGGTGCAATCCACGTCGCGGGAATGACCGGCGTGCCGTCGCTCGCGCTGTTTGGTCCGGGCCAAGCCGTCGTGCGTGACATCGCGCGCTGGAGCGCGTGGGCGGCGCCGGGAAGCGCGCGCCTCGTGGGTCGGCGCGGCGGGGATTTTCTCGCCCGCGACGTGCGCGCAGACGTCGAGCGGCTTCTCGTCGAAAATGCGCCCGGATGAAAGCGCTGGTGATCTGCGCCGGAGGCGGGATCGGAGACGTGCTGCTGGCAACGCCGGTGATGCGCGCGCTCCGCACCCGCTACGGGAAAGTCGTCGCCCTGACGACGCGCGCGCACGCGGCGGTGCTCGAGGGCAACCCGGACCTCAGCGAAGTCTGGTGCGACGACGGCGTTCCGTTCGGGGCGCAGACCGGCCGCATCGCGGCCTACGGTTTCGACGCAGCCGTCGTGACCTGGGCGACCGCGCGCAGCGCGGCGCTGCCGTTCGCGGCGCGAATCTCGCTGCGTGCCGGCCAAGCCCGGCGGCTTTACTCGCGGCTTTTCAATCGACGCGTGACGGTGCGCAGCGAGCTGGGCGACCGGACCACCCATTGGACGCAGATTCTGCTCGACTTCGCGCGCGCGCTCGGGTGCGACACCGCCGACGCGCAGCCGTACTTTGCACCCGGAGCCGAGGCGAGCGAAGGCGCGGCGCGGCTGTTGCGCGCCGCAGGCGTCGAGGGCGCCTACGCCGTCCTGCATCCGACGCGAGCGATCGCGATGCGCCGCGAACGCTGGCCCGTTGGGCGTTTGGCCGAACTCGGGCGCGCGCTCGGCGAAACGCTCGCGTGTCCGGTCGTCGTCAGCGGCTCGCGCGGCGACGCCGCGATCGCCGAGGCCGTCGCGCGCGGTGCCGGCGCCGTCTCGCTAGCCGGCCGCACGACGTTGCCGGAGTTCGGGGCGCTCGCGCGCGAAGCGCGCGCGGTCGTCGCGATGGACAGCGGGCCGATGCACCTGGCCGCGGCGGTCGGCGCGCCGACGGTCGGGATCTTCGCCTTGCAGTCCGACGAACCGGATCGCTGGGCGCCGCTCGGTCCGCGCACGGCGCTGGTGCGCCCGGCCTATCCGTGTCCGGCCTGGCACCGCAAGGAGAACTGCCCCGACTTCGCCTGCGTCGCGAGCCTCGACGTGGCGCGCGTGCTGGCCGCCGTGCAGAGCCTGCGCGGTCCGCAACTCGAGGTTCGCTAGCGACGATGCGGGCGACGATTCAGCTCTGTACGTACAACCGCGCGCACCTCTTGGAGCGCGTGCTCGAGGCGTGTTTCGAGCAAACGGTTCCAGCGGACTCGTACGAAGTGGTCCTGGTCAACGACGGCTCGAGCGACGATACGCCGCACGTCATCGAGGCGGCGCGCGCACGGGCGAGCTGTGCCTTCACCGTCGTCAACCAGGAGAACGCCGGGCTGGCGCGTGCGCGCAACCGCGGCATCGCGCGCGCGCGCGGCGAGCGGATCGTCTTTATCGACGACGACGTCTTGCCCGTGCCGTCGTTCGTCGCCGAACACTTACGTTCGCACGAGCGCTCGCCGGACGCGGTCGTGCGCGGCGCGGTGATCAACACCGAAAGCTTCGAGCGCCTGCCGGTCCCGGTTTGGACGCCCGCCAACTACAGCGGAAACTTTTTCTGGACGACCAACGTCTCGGCTCCGCTGGCGAAGGTTCGCGAAGTCGGCGCGTTCGCGGAAGGCTTCCGCGAGTACGGTTGGGAGGATATCGAGCTGGGCTTGCGGCTGCGCGCCGCGGGCGTGCGCGGCGTCTTCAATCGCTTCGCGCTCGCCTTTCATTACAAGCCGGCGCCGCAAGCGGCCGACGTCGCCGGGATGCTGCGCCAAGCGCGCGCGCAGGCCCGCACCGCCGTGCAGCTGCGTGCGCTGCACCCGCATTGGCGCGTCGTGCTTGCGACGGCCGACGATCCGCTGCGCCGCTCGCTGCATCGCCTCGGCCGCACCCTCGGCGTGCCGCAGCGCCTGGCGCGCATCCTGGCGAACGCGCCGCGCGAGGGCCCGCTCGACGCGGCGCGGCTCGCCGCCGCACGAGCGCTGGCTCGCGAGATGTACTTCGCCGAACTCGAGCTGGCTCGCCGCGCCGAGCCGGACGCGTGAGGATCGTCCTCTCACGGCTCGATCGAATGGGCGACCTGATCCTGTCGACGCCGGCGATCGCCTCGGTCCGTGCTTCTTGGCCCGAAGCGCACGTCACGATCGTGTGCAGCCCGCACAACGCGGCCGTGGTCGAACGGAATCCTGACGTCGACGCCGTCGAAGTCCTGCCGCGCGGAACGGCGGCCGGCGTCTTCGGCGGGCGCTTTCGCGGCGCGTGCGACCTCGCGATCGCGCTCGCGCCGTGCGCGCCCGATTTCGCACTCGTGCGGGCGACCAACGCCCCGGTGCGCGCCGGATATACGTACGTGCGGCGTTACCTCGCGCGCTTGACGGCCCGGCTGTACTTGAACCGGGTCGGAATTTCGGAAGCCGATCCGGACCTGTGCGAACGCGTCACCTCGCACCGCGTGCGGCACGAAGTCGACCAGCTCCTGAGCTTGGTCGAATTGGCCGGCGCGACCGAGCTGCGGCACGAGCTGGTCGTGCCGGTGGGCGAAGCGGAGCGGGCCTCGGTCGCGGCGGTGCCGGGCGGCGCGATCGCGTTCCACTTGGGCGAACGCTGGCTGCGCGACGGCAGCACGCTCGGCGCAACGATCGAGACGATCGCGGCCCTGCGCCGCATGGGGCTGCCGGTCGTCGTAACGTATGGCGAGGATGCCGCCGCGGCCGCCCAACAAGCGCGCGACGCGGGCTGCGCCGACCTCGTCATCGGCGGCCTCTCGTTCTTGGAATGGGCCGCGGTCTTCGAAAAAAGCCGGCTCGTGGTGACGGTCGATACGGGTGCGACGCACGTCGCAAGCGCGACGCGCAGGCCCACGGTAGTCTTGTTCGAACACCGCTACTTTCACCTGAACTCGCAGGAGTGGGCGCCCTATCGCGTTCCCTCCGTGTGCTTGCGGAAACCCGAAGGCACGAGTTCGAAGGAGCTCGCAGCGTTGCGCGAGTCGGTCGTCGCCGCCGTCGCTTCGTTGCTGTAAGAGATGCCGCCAGAGCCCGAACTTTCCGTCGTCATTCCGACGTACAACCGTCTCGAAACGCTGCGTCACGTCATCCCCTCGCTGCAGCGCAATAGCCTCGCGCCCGATCTCTTCGAGATCGTGGTGGCGGATTCGAATTCGAACGACGGCACGGCCGAATATTTGGCCCAGGTCGCAGCGGAGGATTCGCGGATCCGCCATCTGCCCGGTCCTTACACCGGGCGCGCGATGGCGCGCAACGCGGGGATCGCGGCCGCACGCGGCAGCGTCGTAATGTTCACCGACGCCGACATCATCGCGTCCGAATCGCTCCTCGAGCGGCACCTGGCGCGGCACCGTGCCGAAAGCGGCATCGCCGTCGTAGGGATGGAGCTGCAAGTCGATTCGCTCGGCGACCTACGAGCGGCTGCGCGATTTTCCCGAAGAGCGCCGGCCCTTGCATCCGAACTCGCGCCGGCGGCTTTCCTGGCTCTACTTCCTCACCGGGAACGCCTCGGTGCGCAAAGACGACCTCGATCGCGCGGGACGCTTCGACGAAGACTTCACCGGCTACGGCCACGAGGACCTCGAGCTCGGCTATCGCCTGGAGGCGAACGGCCTGCGCATCGTCTACGAGCCCGAAGCGATCGACTATCACTGGCACCCGGTGCCCTACGACGAGCAAAAGGAAAAGATGAAGCTGGCGGGGCGCTCGACGGTGCGCTTCTATCGCAAGCATCCGTCGCTGCTGGTGCGCGCGCGTCTCGGTATGACCTCGCTCTCGCTCGCGGCGCATCAAATCATCGCGAAGAACCCGGCCCTGCTCGCGCGCCTCGAGCGCAGCGCCGCGGCGAAGAGCGGATTTTCGCGTAACCTCGTCTATCAATACCACTACGTCAGCGGCATCAAAGACGCGCTGGGCGTGCCGCGTGGATAAGCTCTCGTGCGGGGCGCTGCGCCGCGACGACGTGGACCGGCGCGTCGAGCTGAACGGCTGGGTGAACCGGCGCCGCGATCACGGCGGCCTTGTCTTCATCGACTTGCGCGATCGGGACGGCCTGACGCAGATCGTCATCAACCCCGAGCAGAGTGCAGCTTTCGAGATCGCGCAGACGCTGCGCAGCGAGGACGTCGTGCGCGTGCACGGGACGGCCCGGCTGCGTCCGGCCGGAACCGAGAATCCCAAACTTCCGACGGGCGAGGTCGAAGTCGCGGCCGAGGCGCTCGAGGTGTTGGCCCGTTCGCTCGTTCCGCCCTTTCCGGTCGCGAGCGACGGCGAGGTCGACGAAGCGCTGCGCATGACGTACCGCTACCTCGATCTGCGGCGCCCGCGCCTGCAGCACAACCTGACCGTGCGGCACAAGATCGTCAAGGCGATGCGCGACTTCTTCGACGAGCGCGACTTCCTCGAGATCGAGACGCCCTGCCTGATCAAATCGACGCCGGAAGGCGCGCGCGACTACCTCGTGCCGAGCCGGGTCCATCCGGGGACCTTCTACGCCTTGCCGCAGTCGCCGCAGCTGCTCAAGCAGATCTTGATGATCGGCGGCCTCGGCCGCTACATGCAGATCGCGCGCTGTTTTCGCGACGAAGACTTGCGAGCCGACCGGCAGCCCGAATTCACCCAGCTCGACGTCGAGATGTCGTTCGTCGACGAAGCGGACGTGATGGCGGTGATGGAAGAGTGCATCGCCTTCGTCTGGCGCAAAGCCCTCGGAGACGAGATCGCACGCCCGATTCCGCGCCTGACCCACGCGCAGGCGCTTGCCAAGTACGGCAACGACAAGCCGGACCTGCGTTTCGGACTCGAGTTGGTCGACGTCGCCGAAGCGTTCGCCGGCACGTCGATCAAGTTTTTGCAAGAGCACGCGGCGAGCGACGCGTCGCGTATCGTCGCGCTGCGCTATCCGGGCGGCGCGGCACTCTCGCGCCGCGATTTCGACGCGCTGACCGAAAGCGCGAAGAGCTTCGGCGCGAGCGGCCTGATCTGGCTGGCCTTCGCGGAGGACGGCTGGAAGTCGTCGATCCAAAAGCTCCTCGACGATGCGACCGTCGCGCGCCTGCGCGAACTGAGCGGCGCCGCGCAGGGCGATGCCGTGCTGCTGGTGGCGGGTGCGATTCCGCAAGTCTCGCACGTGGCCGGCCGCTTGCGTCTCGAGATCGGCGAACGGCTCGGTTTGTGCGATCCGCAGAAGTTCGCCTTTTGCTGGGTCGTCGGATTCCCGCTCTTCGAAGTCGATCCCGAGACTTCCAAGATCGGACCGACCCATCATCCCTTCACCGCGCCCGCGCCGGGGCAGGAGGCGCTGCTCGCGCGCGACCCGCTGGCGGTGCGCGCGCAGCACTACGACCTCGTGCTCAACGGCTCCGAACTCGGCAGCGGATCGATTCGCATTCACGACCCCGCCATGCAGCGCCGGGTCTTCGAGGTCATCGGGCTGCGCGAGGAGCAAGTGCGCGAGCGCTTCGGCTTCTTCATGCAGGCCTTGCAGTACGGCGCGCCGCCGCACGGCGGAATGGCCTGGGGGATCGATCGCATCGTGATGCTCGCGTGCGGCGAAACGAACATCCGCGACGTGATCGCGTTTCCCAAAAATCAACTCGCGCGCGACCTGATGATGGACGCGCCCTCTCCCGTGCCGCCCGAACTGCTCGCCGAACTCGGGCTCGAGTTTCGCGCCAAGCCGGCCCGCTAGCGACCGCAAAAAAAGCCCCCCGCGCGAGCGGAGGGCTTTTTGGTTTGGGTTGGGCTTCGGTTTTAGAAGTGGAAACCGATCCCGGCGTACGGTGCGCTAAGTGTCGACTGCGACGGCGCGTTGGCCTTCGGGTTGAACTTCTCGCCTTGGTAGCCGAGGTTGATGTAGACTCCCTCTTTCTTTCCGAAGTTGAAGGTGATGCCGCCATCGTACTTGAGGACCGTGTACGAGAGCGGAATCGTGCTTCCCGAAAGCGGGCCGAGGTAGATCGAGTTCGGGTACGTGTAGTTGCCCGAAACGCTCGGGTAGTACCACGCGCTTCCGTACCAGGTGACGACTCCTTGGAAGTCCGGCAGCTTATCGATACCGAAGCCGGCGCCGTCGATGCGCGGGTAGCCGAGGTAGCGATAGTTGTTGAAGTAGCCGCCGACGCCGATGTAGATGCGCGGGTCGGCGATCTTCAGCGCGAAGCGAACGTCGATGTCGCTTTGCTGCGCGGTGAAGAGCGGCACGTAGGCTTGACCTAGACCGTTGTACGCCATCGTGTTCTGATATCCGACGACGGTGACGCAACCCGCGTCACCCGGCGTGGGACAAGGACCGTACTGGTAATTCGGGTCGCTACCGACGACGGTGCCGCAACCCGGCGTTCCAACCGTGCAGCCCTCGCCGCCGATGTTCGAGTTGTGCGCGTACTGCCAGTGACGGTAGTCCGCCTTGAGCATCCAGGTGGGTCCGAAGAGCGGGAACTCGATCGCAGCCTTGGCGAGGTACGAACCGCCGCCGCCGTTGGCGCTGGCGAGTTCGTTATAGACCTGCGGATCGAACATGTAGTTGCCGTCGATCATTTTCTCGAAGACGTACGGCGTCGGCGTGGGTTTCGGCGGCGGTGGCGGCGGCGGCGGAGGCGGCGGCGGAGGCAGCGGCTTCGGCGTCGGCGGCGGGGTCGGCGGAGGAGTCGGGACCGGCGCCGGAATGTAGCGCACGACCACGAGCCGCTTGTCCGGAACCCACAGGACGTAGGCTCCCATGCCTTCGGAGATCACGCGAACCGGGACGACGACCGCGCCCTTGTAAATCTCGGGCGGAACGTCGAGCGGACGCTCTTCGCCGTTGATCACGACGGTGGGTTTGCCGAGCGTAACCTTAACGTCGGCGCCGGGCTTCGAAACGTCGGCCGTCTTGCTAGCCGGGTCCCAAGAGACCGTTGCGCCCATTTGCTCGAACATCGAGCGAAGCGGAACTAAAATGACGCCGTCCTTGACGAGCGCTGCGAGGACCCGGTTCTGCTTTTCCCGGTCCGGCTTCGTGTAGACGTGCCGATCGTTAAAGAGGATCGGAATCTCGCCGGAAGGCGGCACCCCGAAGTCGGCGGGCGGAGCGCCCGCGTCGGATTGCGCCTGAGCGGCGCTGCCCGTTGCGAGTGCGCCGATCGCGATCGAGAAAGCCATAAGCCATCCGCGCGCACGACGTAGAGTGTTCAAGGTCGCTCTCCTCGTGAAATTGGTGATTTCTGGGGCGGCAGGGTGCCACAAGCCCCTTTTCCTAGAAGTTCGTTCTCCCGTCGCACCGCGACGCGAAAAAAGCCCAAGGGAAAGACGCTCAGGCGCGGTCTTGCCCGCGCTAAGCGCTCAACCCTGCTGACCAAGCAGGGTCCGGGCACGTGCGAAAACCGCGTCCAGCATCGGCTCGGTGAGCACGCCGGTGTTGGTATTCTGCCTGCTCGGATGATAGGAGGCAAGCAGCGTGACCGTGCGCGGCGGGATGGCGCGGCACAGGTCGCTTTCCACCAGGTGCCCGAAGCGCGGAAGCGCCGGAACGGTATAGCCGGCGCCGCGCAGCGCGCCGGCCGCGGCCCGGGTCCCGATCGCGCCGAGTCCGATCACGACCCGGAGGTCGGCCAGCGCGGCGAGTTCCTCGTCCAGGTAGGGCGCGCAGTTGCGAAGCTGTTCCGGAGTGGGTTTGTTCCCGGGCGGGGCGCAGCGCAACGCCGCGGAGATCAGAAGACCGTCCAAGCGCATGCCGTCGGCGCGGTCGCGCTGCTCGGGCTGATTCGCGAACCCGGCGCGAAAGAGCGCGCGGTAGAGCCACACGCCCGACGCGTCGCCGGTAAACATGCGGCCCGTGCGGTTCGAACCGTGCGCCCCGGGGGCGAGACCGACGACGAGTACCCGCGCCGCCGGATCGCCGAATGCCGGCACGGGCTTGCCCCAATAGGTTTGGTCGCGATACTCCCGGCGCCGCTCGCGCGCGACCGCCTCGCAGTAAGCGCGCAGCTCGGGACAGCGCCGGCAGGCGACGATGCGGCGCTCGATGCCGGTCAGCGCGTTCAAACGCGCGACCCGAGCGAAGGAATGGAACCGGAAAACGAACGATAGCGGGAGACGATGACCGACATCCGATCTCATCAGCACATGGACCGGCGCGCGATGGCGCTGCTGGGCATCACGCACGTCGTCGACGACATGAACCAGAGCGCCTTGCCGGCGCTGTTGCCCTTCCTCATTGCCGAGCGCGGACTCTCCTACACCGCCGCCGCGGGGCTGATGCTCTTCGCGAGTTTGGCTTCGTCGGTCGTGCAGCCCGCCATCGGACATCTTGCCGACCGCCGCCCGATGGCCTGGCTCATCGCGGCCGGCGTCTTTCTCGCCGGCGGCGGTTTGGCGCTCGCGGGCGCGATGCCGGATTATTGGTCCATCGTCGCCTGCGTCGCCGTAAGCGGCCTGGGCATCGCGGCCTTTCATCCCGAAGCCGCGCGCTTCGCGAACTACGCTGCCGGCGCCAAGAAGGCGACCGGCATGCGCTGGTTCGCGCTCGGCGGCAACGTCGGCTTCGCGCTCGGACCGCTTCTCTTGACGCCGCTGCTCGTCGCGTTCGGCGCGCGCGGCACGCTCTTCGTTTTGATACCGGCAGCGCTGATGGCGCTCGCCGTGCTGCGCGAGTTGCCGCGCTTGCAGACCTTCGCCGCGCGCAAGGTGCACAAAACGGGCGCGGACGGCCGCGATCGCTGGGGGCCGTTCTCCGTCCTCACCGCGTTCGTGATCCTGCGCTCGATGGCATACATCGGACTCGTCGCATTCATCCCGCTTTACTTCATCGGAATGCTGCACGTCTCCAAGCCGCTCGCCAACGTCGCGCTCACGCTGTTCCTCGTCGCGGGGGCGTGCGGTACGATTTACGGCGGGAAACTCGCCGACCGGCTGGGACGCCGCACCATTCTGATCGCCTCGACCCTGGCCAGCGCGCCGCTGCTGCTCGCCTTCGTGGCTTTCACAACGTCGCGCTCGAGCTATCTCGGGGCCGTCGCCGGCATCATGACGGTCGGCTTCGCGCTGGTCGCTTCGCAAACGGCCTTCGTCGTGCTCGGCCAAGAGTATCTGCCCAATCGCATCGGGATCGCGTCGGGCGTCACGCTCGGGCTCGCCATTTCGCTCGGCGGCGCCGGCGCGCCGGTGCTCGGGGCACTGGCGGACCGATTCGGCGTGCAGGCCGCGCTTCAAGCGATCGTCGGGCTCTTGCTGCTTGCCGCGTTGTCGAGTCTCGGTCTGCCGCGCGAAGCGCGGCGCGTCAGCGCAGCCCCGGGAAGCCGAGTCGCGCCAGCGCTGCATACGTAACGATTCCGGCCGCCGTCGCGAGGTTCAAACTGCGCACCGTTCCTTGCCGCATCGGAACGCGCAAGGCGCGCTCGGGCCGCGCCGCGAGCAGCGCGCGCGGCAGGCCGGCGGTTTCCTTGCCGAAGACGAGCGCGTCGCCGGCCGCGAACGGCGCCTCCGCAAAACTGCGCGCCGCGTGCGTCGAGAGCAACCAGAGCGGTCCGGCGAACGAGGCGAGAAAAGCCTCGAGCGAGTCGTGCAGGACGAGCGCGACGTCGTCCCAGTAGTCGAGACCCGCGCGCTTGAGCTCGCGGTCCTCGATCGAGAAACCGAGCGGCGCGACCAAGTGCAGCGCGCAACCGGTTGCGGCGCAGAGCCGCGCGACGTTTCCGGTATTGGGCGGAATCTGCGGTTCCACCAAGACGACGTGGAGCGGGACGCCCGCGGGCGCGCCGCCCAGGCGCGCGGCGGGCTGCGTCGCCGCAGCCTTGGCGCTCACGAGTTCGCGAGGCGCACGAGCGTGTCGCCGCGTTCGGGCGTCACGGCGACGTAGGCGATCCCGCCGTGACCCATCCAGCAGCGCTCGAATTCCGCAGCCGGGTAGGCAATTTGGACGGCCGGCTGCGCGGGATCGTTCACGACGGGATCGCCGGCTTCGTCGAAGCCGCAGACGACGCCGAAGTGCCCCTCGCTCGCTTCGAGCGGCGCGCGCGTGAGTTCGCCTTTGCGCCAGGCATACGAAGCGGCCAGCGGGATCCCGGCTTCGATGAAGCGCGAGGCGTGCGCCAAATCGCGCACTTGCACGACCGCGGCGCGCACGTCGAACGCGCTGATGAAGGCGACGTTGAAGGCCCAGTTCCCGGTCCCCCCGTACGCGTCGTCGCGCACGCCCTTCGCAACGGTCGCGACGTCGCAGGTGTGTCCCCAGTAGGCCAGCAGCATCGCGGTCGCGGCCGGCGAGCACCAGCCGTACTCGTTCGGATGGTCGTCGAGGTACTGCCGCAGCGGCGGAACGCGCAGCACCCGGTCGCGCAACACGCGCGGACGCTGTTGCTGCGGCGCGAAGCGCGCGGTGGTGACGGCAAGGGCGTCGATCTCGGCGTCGCTGCGCACTTCGATCGCAACGATGTCGCGCGGCGAACGCACGATGTCGATGTCGCACGAGGCCACTTCGTCGTGGCCGCTCAGCGAGCGCCGCTCGCGCGCGTTCCACTCGACGTAGGGCAGCCAGGTCGAGACTTGGCCGTCGCTGCGGTGCACGGCCACTTCGATCGTACCTTGGGTGGCCCGCGTGTTCCACGAAAGAAGCGCCTCGCGCGCGCGCTCGGTCTGCAGCAACGTCCGGCGTCCGCGCGGCGCGATCAGCGTGAGCATCAGATCGCCCACTCCCACGAGTTCCAGTTGTCCGTGATGTACTCGGCCGGCTTGTAGCCGCTCAGGTCGGAGTTGTACGCGGCCCGCGCGTTCTCCCAATAGAAGAAAACGGCCGGCACGACTTGGTGGATGCGCTCCTCTTCGATCTGGTAGAGCGCTTTGCGGCGCGCGCGGTCGAACGTGCGCAACGCCTCGTCGGAGGTGCGCGTGATCAATGCGTCGCGCAAGAAGCTGGTGTTCGCGCCGCGCGGCGGGATGAAGTCGGCACTCCAGTTCCCCTGATTGTCGGGATCCGGGCCGCTCGTATCGATCGACCACTCGAGGTCGTAACGGCCGCCGTAGAGCGGTCCGTCCTGCGCGAACAGATAGCTCGCGGGATAGTTCTTGATCTGCAAGTCGACGCCGAGCGGACGCACTTCTTGCTGCATCGCGACTTCGGCTTGCTCGTTGCCCGGTTTGTTCGTCGCGGAGATGACCAGGCGCAGCGGCCGGCCGTCGCGGACGCGCACGCCGCCCGGGCCGGGGCGCCAGCCCGCGGCGTCGAGCAAACGCGCCGCCGCGGCCGGGTCGTGGCGGTAAAACGGGATGTGCGGTGCGGCCCACGAGTCGGGCGGAATGTCGCTGGTCGCGCGCTGGTTCAGCGCGTGGTAGACCGTCGCGTTCAAGCGGTCCCAATCGATCGCTTCGGCCAGCGCGAGCCGGACGCGCGCGTCGTCCAAAGCCGGACGCGCGCAGTTGATTGCGAGCCGTCGCCAATTTGCGCTGAGATGCGTGGCGACGTCGATGCCCGCCAGGCCGGCGAGCCGGCCCACCAGGTTTTCGGGAACGTTCGGCAACAGGTCGATCTCGTGCGTTTGCAATTGTGCGAAGAGCGAATCAGGATTTGGAACGACCTTCAGGCTGATCGCCTGCAGCTTCGGCGCGCCGCGCCAGTACCGCGCGTTCGCCGCGAACTCGAGCGACGAGCCGTGGAGCCAGGCCCGCAACAAGAACGGTCCGCTCGAAATCGGGTGCGCGTTGAACGGCACGTCGTTCAGTTCGGGGAGCTTTCCCAAGAGGTGCTCGGGCAGGGGCGGGTAGGCACTCCCGCCGCCGCCGCCGAGGATGCCGAGCACGTTGGCGCTCGGACGTTTGAGCCGGAGGACCGCGGTGTACGCGTCCGGCAGGTCGATCGCCGCGATGTCGTCCCAGCCATAGCGTGCCTTGACGTTGTTGGCGGGGTTCAGAACCGCGTGCCAGGTGAAGGCGAGATCGCGGGCGGTCAAGGGCGAACCGTCCGACCAGACGACGCCGTGGCGCCAGTGCAGGACCAGCGTTTTCGAATCCTTCGAAATGCCGCCGTTGGCGTAACTCGGCACGGCGGTTACCAGCTCCGGAATGAGTTCCCCATGCTGATCGTATCGGAAGACCGGGGCGAAAATCAGCGCGTCGACTTGATCGGTCGCGTCCGTGTGCGCGAACATCGGGTTGAGGTTGTCGGGTTCGTCACTCGTTCCGATGCGCAGATGACCGGGAAGCGTCCAAGCGTGGCGCGCGGTCGCGCCGCTCTCAGGGCCACCGCTCGTGACGTGCGTGCAGCCGCTCGCTGCGAGGAAGCCGAAAAGCGCGACGCGAGCGACCGCCGCCTTCACGCGCTCGCCGGCGCCCGCTCGCGCACCCCGAGACCAGGACCGTCCGGGAGCAGCAGCTTGCCGCCGGCATAAGTCAGTCCTTCGAATGGATCGCTCGCCGTCAGAAAGGGGCCGTCGAGGTCGGCCCAGTCGACGAGCGGCGAGAGCTGTGCCGCGGCGGTCGCCAAGATCGCGCTTTCGACCATGCAGCCGAGCATGATCTTGAGCTTCAGCGCGCGTGCCGTTGCGATCATCGCCAGCGCACCGCGAATGCCGCCGCACTTGACGAGTTTGACGTTCACGCCGTCGACGCAGCCTGCCAAGGCGGGCAGATCGCGCAGGTCGCGTGCGTCCTCGTCGGCGACGAGCGGGATCGGGCTGCGTTCCCGGATGAAACGCAAACGCTCCGGCGTGCCCGCGGGGATCGGCTGCTCGCAGAACTCGATTTCGTAACGTTCCAGCTCGCGCAAGATGCGCACGGCCTCTTCGGGCGTCCAGGCTTCGTTCGCGTCGATGCGCAACGTGCCGCCGTAGCGGCTGCGAATCGCCGCGACGCGTTCGACGTCGTCGCCGCCGCCGAGCTTGAGTTTGACGATGGGGTGCGAGCGGATCGCGTCGAGTTTGACGAGAGTTGCCGGGATGTCGTCTAAACCGATGGTGAACGAAGTGAAGGGCGTCGCGTGACGATCCAAACCGAGCAGGCGCCAAAGCGGCCGCCCGACGTCTTTGCCGATGAGATCGTGCAACGCCAGGTCCAAGCCGCAGCGCGCCGCCGGCGGAATGCCGGTCAGCAAAACGTCGAGCGCGTAGGGATCCTCGCCGGCGAGCGCATGCTCGGCGTAAAAGGCGCGAACGGATGCGACGCTCTCGTGGTAGCGTGGGACCGGCGCGCTCTCGCCGAGCCCGGTCAGACCGTTCCACTGCAGCCGGAAGACGACCGTCTGCGCGGTCGATTCCGAACCGCGAGCGATCGTAAAGGTGTGAACGAGCGGAAGCGCCAGCTCTTCGAGGCTAAGCTGCATCGGCGCCGCTTCCGCGCCGGATGATCTCGCCACCTTTTCAGACCTCCATCGTGTGGTTCCGGCGCGATCTGCGTTTGGCGGACCACGTTGCGCTCGAGCGGGCCGCTCGTTGCAGCGCGCGCGTCGTCTGCGCTTTCGTTCTCGATCCACCCTCGTTGCGCGGCGAAACGCTCGGTGCGCCGATCGTCGCGTTCTTCTTCGCGGCGCTCGCCGAGCTGCGCGCAAGCTTGCGCGCGCGCGGCAGCGACCTGGCACTCCTCGAGGGCGACTTCGCGCGCGAACTCCGGGCGCTCGCCGCGCGCACGGACGCGCAAGCGCTTTTCTTCAACGTCGACTACGAACCGGCGGCCCGCCAACGCGACCGTGCCGTCACGGCAGCGTTCCGCGCCGCCGGCGCCCACGTCGAGGCGTTTACCGATCACGTCGTCTTGGGGGCGGAGGAGGTGCGCAAGGCCGATGGAGCGCCTTACACCGTCTTCACGCCCTACAAGCGGCGCTGGCTGAGCCTTTTCGCCGAAGCGCCGCGCGCGCCGGTCGACTCGCTCGCCGCGCTCGAGGGCAAACTGATCGGGCGCGCGGCACTCGGCGGAACGCGCGAGGTTCCGGCTCCCGCCGAGTTCGGCTACGCGCCGCCGGCCTATCCGTTGCATGCCGGGGAGCGGCACGCGCGCGAGCGGCTCGACGCCTTCGTCATCCAGCGCATCGCGCTTTATGCCGGCGAACGCAACTTTCCCGCGCTCGACGGCACGTCGCGGCTCTCGCCGCACCTGCGCGCCGGCACGATCGGCATCCGGACGTGCGTACGCGCGGCACTCGAAGCGGGCGCTACGCTACGCGGTGCGGCGGCCGGCGCCGAAACGTGGCTGAGCGAGCTCGTCTGGCGCGAGTTCTATCAGCAGATTCTGGCTAACTTTCCTCACGTCGCGAGCGAACCGTTCGTCGCGGCGGCGAAAGGCTTGCGCTACCGCGAGTCCGACGAAGACTTTGGCGCGTGGTGCGAGGCGCGCACGGGGTATCCGCTCGTCGATGCGGCGATGACCCAGCTGAACCGGGACGGCTGGATGCACAATCGGTTGCGCATGGTCGTCGCCTCGTTCTTAAGCAAAGATTTGCTGCTCGACTACCGCCGCGGGGAGCGCTACTTCGAGCAACGTTTGCTCGACGCGGACAAGGCCGCCAACAACGGCGGCTGGCAGTGGGCCGCCTCGACCGGCACGGATGCGGCGCCTTACTTTCGCGTCTTCAATCCCGTGCTGCAGAGCCGCACCTTCGACCCCGACGGCAGTTTCATCCGCGCGCTACTGCCGGCGCTGGACGCGATCCCCGCACCGTTCATCCACGAACCGTGGACGCTGCCCCCGCTCGATGCCGAACGGCTCGGCTTTCGGCTCGGACGCGACTATCCGCGCCCGATCGTAGACCACGCGGAAGCGCGCGCACGCGCGCTGGCGCTCTACGCGCCGGCGCTCGGCGGCGGCGCTAGACGCCGGCTATAAGAGGTAATCGACCCGCGCGGCTTCGGAAGCAAGCGCGCGCAGCCGGGCTGCATCCTCGGCTCCGAGGCCGCGCGCGAAACCGCGCTGCGCGCTCTGCCAGTAGGGATAGGCCTCTTCGAGCAGCTTCGCGCCGCGGGCGGTGAGCTGCGCGAGCTTGGTGCGGCCGGCGGCGGCTTCGAGTTTGATCAGCTTGCGGGTGACGAGCGGCGCGAGGTTGCGGGTCAGCGTCGTGCGATCCATGCCGAGATGCTCGGCGAGCGGCGTCAACGCGATCGAACCCGCGCGGTCGAGCGTGGCCAGCAGCGAGTACTGCGTCAGCCGGATTCCGGCAGGCGCCAGCGCCTCGTCGTAGAGCTGGGTCACGCGCCGAGCCGTGCGCCGTAACATCGCGCAGTGGCAGGCGGCCCTTTCGGCCGGGAGTACCGGAGAGCGCGGCGGGGCGGTTGCTTTCGCCATGAATTGCATATACAATACGCAGGCCGATGAAACCTATCGCGCGCGGCAAAGCGCATTACGCCTGGCTGGTCGCCGGACTCGCCTTCCTCGTCCTGCTGACCGCCGCCGGGATCCGCTCGACGCCGGGCGTGCTGATGCTCCCGATGGAGCGCGAGATGGGCTGGCCCGCCGCGACGATCTCGCTCGCGGTCGCGATCAACATCGCGCTCTTCGGACTGCTCGGACCGTTCGCCGCGGCGCTGATGCAATCGATCGGCGTGCGCCGGACGCTTTTGCTCGGGCTCGGAATCGTCGCGCTCTCCACGGCGGCGACGTCGTTCATTCAAACGCCGCTGCAACTCGTGCTAACCTGGGGCGTCGGCGTCGGCCTCGGGGTGGGAGCGATCGGACTGGTCGTCGCGGCGACGGTCTCGACGCGCTGGTTCGTCAAGTCGCGCGGACTGGTCGTCGGCTTGCTGACGGCGGCGAACGCGACCGGACAGCTCGTCTTCCTGCCGGCATTCGCTGCGCTCGCCGGCCGTTTCGGCTGGCGTCCGCTCGGACTGATCCTCGCCGGCGTCGCGCTGCTCGTCGCGATCCCGGTGGCGCTGTTCATGCGCGACCGGCCGGAATCGATCGGCTTGCGCGCCTACGGCGCCGAGCCCGGCGCGCCGGCTGACGACCCGCCGCTGTTGCGTGCGGGCAACCCTATCAGCGTCGCCTTCGCGACCCTCGCGCGCGCTTCGCGCAAACTCGATTTTTGGTTTCTGTTCGGGACGTTCTTCATCTGCGGCGCGAGCACGAACGGTTTCATCGGCACGCACTTCATCGCGGCTTGCGGCGATCACGGCATCTCCGAAGTGCGCGCGGCCGGCTACCTCGCGATGATGGGCGTGTTCGATCTGGCCGGCACGACGGCGTCGGGCTGGCTCACCGATCGGTGGGATAGCCGCAAACTGCTCTTCATCTATTACGGATTGCGCGGGCTCTCGCTGCTCTTCGTACCGCTGGCGTTCGGGGTAGCGGGTCTCGCCGGACTTCCGCTCTTTGCGCTGTTTTACGGGCTCGATTGGGTTGCGACCATTCCGCCGACGGTCCGCTTGACTGTCGATTCGTTCGGCAAGGAAGATGGCCCGATCGTCTTCGGTTGGGTCGCCGCCGGCCATCAGCTCGGCGCCGCGGCGATCGCGCTGATTGCGGGAATCATTCGCACCGATTCCGGCAGTTATAACGAAGCGTTTACGCTCGCTGCGATTCTGTGCTTTTGCGCGGCGGTCGCGGTGCTCGGCATCAGCGTGAAAGGCCGCAGTCCGCGCGCCGTTCCCGCATAGCGCTTTAAGGGCGCGCTGTCAAGAGTTGACCGAGGTGGGATAATGAGCGTTAGACGACGACTGCGCTCGTACGCGTACTTGCTTTGGTGTGGACCAACGAAGAACCAACGGGAGCATCAGCTCCGGATACGACAGGCTAGGAGCGGCATACCCCCTTCCTACCTGGCGCCCGGGCCGCACCCACCTGCGAACGCAGGTCTTACCCGGGCATGCAGACGGCGAATGCGGTCGTTGTCTCGATAAAACTTCGGACGCAGCGTCGCCGGATCAAGCGATCGGCGACAGCGCGCGTGCGCGCAGCGCTTGGAAACGTGCCGTCGCCGCATGATACGCGTCGCGCGAACCGCTGCGATCGGCGCGCTCGAGGAGCACGAACCCGCGAAAGCGCTGCAGCAGGCCGAGCGCACGAGCCGCGGCGGCGTCGCCGTTTTCTGCGAACGTGCGGATCTCCGCGATCGCGTAGAGCGCGATGACGGACTTGGATAAGAGTGCGGCGGCTTCGTCGGCTGGCAGCGCGTCGAGTTCGGGCGCGAAACGCAGCCAGGCGCTGTCGACGTCCTTCGCGATCCGCTTGAGATCGGCGCCGCTTTCGCACAACGTGCCGGCGTGGTTGCGCAGCGCCAGCGTTACGTTGGCCGCTTTCGCCTGACGGCTCGCAGCCTTGGCGGCGTCGGCGAACCGGCCCCAGGCTTCGGGATCGGCGCTCGCGCCCGGCGCACGCGCGAGCAGCAGCGGTGCGCCGAGCGCGCCGGCCGCCTCGAGTCGCTCCGCGGTGCTCGTCTCGGCGAGCGTCTCGGCCGCGAGCCCGGCGACCGTCAGCCCCAAGTCGGCGCAGACTTTGCGCAACTGGGCGAGGTACTCGGCGTCCCAGCGCGGGAACTGCTCGGCGTCGAAAACGACCCCGTCGACTTCGAGCTCGTTCGCGCAAACGTCGAGCCACTCGAGTTGCGTCAACCGGCCTGCTGCGATCTCGTCCGCGAAGCTCGCGCTCGAGCAAGCGATTTTCATACCCGCCGCGTTCGGCCCGGCGAACGGCGCCTCCGTCCCGTTCTCGCCGGCGCATTTCCGGCGCGGGAGGCTGCGGCGGCGACGGGCGGCGCTCCGGCCGGCGCGGAATACGGAAGCCCATGAGAATCGCCGTCGCCGGAGATCACGCGGGCTACCTTTATAAGGATCGAATTGCGGCGCTGCTGCGGAGCAAAGGGCACGAGGTCCACGATTTCGGGACGGACTCGGCGGAGGCGGTCGACTATCCCGATTACGGCTACGCCGTCGGCGAAGCCGTCGCGAGCGGACGCTTCGAGCGGGGCGTGCTGGTCTGCGGCTCGAGCCTCGGCATCTCGATCGCCGCGAACAAGGTCGCCGGCGTGCGCTGCGCGGCCGTTTTCGAGCCTTATTCGTGCGAGCTGTCGCGCCGGCACAACGACGCCAACGTGCTGGCGCTCAGCGAACGGCTCACCGGCTGGGAGATGATCGAGCGGCTGCTCGAAATCTTTTTCGAAACGCCCTTTGACGGCGGGCGTCACGCGCACCGCGTGGCGAAGCTCGATTATCTTCCCGAGGTGCGCGCCAAGGCACTGGCCGACGTGGCTCGTGGAAAAGTCGTCGGCGCCGAGACCCCCTCGGTGCTTCTCTAACGGCCTTCCGGTCCGACCTGCTTCCTGCCGAAAGACGAAAGATGCAACTGCTCGACGCAACCCTGCTCGAAACGCAAGATCCCGAGGTCGCGGCCGCGATCCGTTTCGAAGAGGAGCGGCAGCGCGACAACCTCGAGTTGATCGCCTCCGAAAATTATGCGAGCCGGGCCGTGCGCGAAGCGACGGCTTCGGTGCTGACGAACAAGTACGCGGAGGGCTACCCCGGCAAACGCTACTACGGTGGCTGCGAGTTCGTCGATCTGGCCGAGCAGCTGGCCATCGACCGCGCCAAGCAGATCTTCGGCGCGGAGCACGCCAACGTTCAGCCGCACGCGGGCGCGCAGGCGAATATGGCGGTCTTCATGGCGGTGCTGCAGCCGGGCGAAACGGTACTCGGGATGTCGCTCGCGCACGGCGGTCACCTGACCCACGGCACGAAGGTCAGCTTCAGCGGTAAACTCTACAACGCCGTGGCGTACGGCGTGCGGCGCGACAGCGAGCTCATCGATTACGACGAGGTGCGCGCGCTGGCACGCGAGCACAAGCCCAAGCTCATCGTGGCGGGCGCGAGCGCCTACCCGCGCACGATGGACTACGCGCCGTTCCGCGAGATCGCCGACGAAGTCGGCGCAACGCTCCTCGTCGACATGGCGCACATCGCCGGGCTGGTGGCAGTCGGCTTACATCCTTCGCCGGTGCCGTTCGCCGAGTTCGTCTCGACCACGACGCACAAGACGCTGCGCGGTCCGCGCGGCGGACTCGTGCTCTCGCGGGCCTCCGTCGCGCAAGCGCTCGACAAGAGCGTCTTCCCCGGCATCCAAGGCGGCCCGTTCATGCACGCGATCGCGGCGAAAGCGGTCGCCTTCGGCGAGGCCTTGCAGCCTCAATTCGCAACCTATCAGGCTCGAGTCGTGGCTAACGCGCGCGTGCTGGGCGAGGAGCTGACGCGCGCCGGCGTGCGGCTCGTCGCGGGCGGAACCGACACGCACCTGTTGCTGGTCGATCTCGGCCCGAAGAACCTCACCGGGAAAGCGGTCGAAGCGTATCTCGACGAGATCCGCATCACGGTGAACAAGAACGCGATTCCGTTCGATCCGCAAAAGCCGGCGGTGACGAGCGGCATCCGCATCGGTTCGCCGGCGATCACCTCGCGCGGAATGGGCGAAAGCGAGGCGCGCGAGATCGGCAAAATCATCGGCGAGGCGCTGGGCGACATCGAAGCCCGTGCCAAGATGGACGCGTTACGCGGACGCGTCGCCGAACTCACCTCGCGCTTCGGCGTCCCATAAGCGTTCGGGTCGTCGACCATCCGGCGGTCAGCGATCGGCTCGCGCGCATTCGCGACGCCGCGACGCCGGCGCCGGTCTTTCGCCGGCTGGTCGAAGAGCTGGGAGCGTTTCTTGCCTACGAAGCGACGCGCTCGCTGGGTACGGTCGCCGGAGAAGTTACGACGCCGCTCGGCCCGGCCGGTACGCAGCGCATCGCGGCGCGACCGGTCGTGGCACCGATCCTGCGGGCGGGACTCGGGCTCTTGCCCGGCTTTCTTTCCGTCGTCGACGATTCGATCGTGGCCCATCTCGGGTTCTTTCGCGATCCCGAGACGCTCGCGGCCGTCCCGTATTACGCGAATCTGCCCGAGGATCTTAGCGGAGCCGACGTCTTCGCGCTCGATCCGATGCTGGCAACGGGGCACTCGGGTGCAGCGGCACTCGACGTGTTGGCGGCGCGCGGCGCGCGCGAGCCGTGGCTGCTCTGCGTGATCGCGGCACCGGCCGGCATCGAGCACGTGCGCGCGAAACATGCCGCCGTGCGGATCGTGACCTGCGCGATCGACGAACGACTCAACGATCGCGGCTACATCGTTCCGGGTCTGGGCGATGCCGGCGACCGTATGTTCGGCAGCGCCTCATCGGTGCCCGCAGGCTACCGCACCGGTCACAGCGCACGCTGAGGCGACGCTGAGAGTCCGGGCAACCGCGGCGCTTGCTGCGGGTGTCGTACGCGAGGATGACTAAGGGAAACACGATGCGGCCGGGATGGGAAGAGTACTTCATGGAGGTCGCGCGAACGGTCGCCACGCGCGCGACTTGTCCGCGCGCGAGCGTGGGTGCCGTCCTCGTGCGCGATCACCGGATCCTCACGACGGGCTACAACGGAGCGCCCCGGCGGGTCGCGCACTGCACCGAAGTGGGCTGCGAACTGGTCGGCGAGCACTGCGTGCGCACCACGCACGCCGAAGCGAACGCGGTCGTGCAAGGCGCGCTTTACGGCGTTTCGCTCGAGGGCTCGACGGCTTATTGCACGCATCAGCCGTGCATCAACTGCGCGAAGCTGCTGATCAGCGCCGGCGTCGTCCGGATCGTCTACGACGCGGCCTATCCCGATCCGTTCGCCCAGGAGATGCTGGCCGAGGCGGGCGTCGCGCTCGTGCCGTTCGCTTCGCTCGAACGCGTCCGTGCGAACGCGGGGAACGCGTGACGATCGGAGCCCTCTACGGGCTCGCTGCCGTGACCGCGTTCGTGACCTCGTTGTACGTCACGCCCAAGGTGCGCCAACTGGCGCTTCGCTTCGGCGTGCTCGGCGTCCCCGACGAGCGCAGCATGCACGTCCAGCCGACCCCGCGCATCGGCGGCATCGCAGTCTACCTGGGCGTCGTGTTCGCGCTCTTCGTGGCGATCGGTTTCGCGCTGCAAACGACGCTCTTCCATAGCGCCGACGACACGCAGAACTTCTTCGGCCTGCTCTTCGGCGGAACGCTGATCATGCTGGTGGGCGTGTGGGACGACGTGATGGGCATGAGCCCGCGCGGCAAGTTCCTGGCGCAAGTCGTCGTGGCGCTCGTCTCGATGGTGTACGGCTTTCACATCCCGGGCTTTCGTCTGCCGCTCGGCGATCAATACGTGACGCTGCCGTTTTGGATCGACTATCCGCTGACGCTGCTCTGGTATCTCGGGATGATGAACGCGATCAACTTCCTCGACGGTTTGGACGGCTTGCTCGCCGGCGTCACGTCGATCTCGGGGCTGTTCTTGTTTGCGATCGCCGTGGGTCACGGCCACACCGGTGCGGCGCTGGTTCTGGCTTCGCTGGTCGGCGGCGCGCTCGGCTTCTTGCCGTACAACTTCAATCCGGCCAAGATCTTTTTGGGCGACACCGGTTCGCTTTTCATCGGCTACGTGTTCGCGACGGTCTCGATCCTGATCACGGCGAAAGTAGCGGTCGCCGTCAGCCTGCTCGTACCGCTGGTCGCGCTAGGCCTGCCGGTGCTCGACACGGCCGCGGTGATCTGGCGCCGCACGCGCGCCGGAAAGTCGATCGCCGAAGCCGATCGCGGCCACTTCCATCACATCTTGATCTTTCGCTTTGGTCTCAACGTGCGCCAGGCGGTCCTCTTGATCTACGCGCTCTGCTTCGTGCTCGGCGCGGCCGCATATCTGCTTTCGAGTCCGCACTTCAAGGGCGTCATATGAGCGGCGCACCGCTGCGCGTCATGACGGTCTTCGGGACGCGCCCGGACACGATCAAGATGGCGCCCGTGGTGCGTGCGCTGCAAGAAGCGGCGCCGGCGATCGAGCCGATCGTCTGCGTCACGGCGCAGCACCGGCGCATGCTCGACGACTTGCTCGCGCTGTTCGCGATCGTGCCCGACTACGACCTGGACATCATGCGCGCCGATCAAACCCTCACCGAGATCACGACGCGCGTCTTAGGCGGCATGGAGCCGGTGCTCGCGCAAGCGAAACCCGACGTCGTGCTCGTGCACGGCGACACCTCGACGAGCACGGCTGCCGCGCTGGCCGCATTTTACGCGCGCGTTCCGGTGGGTCACGTCGAGGCCGGCCTGCGCACCTCCACGATTTGGGAGCCGTACCCCGAGGAGCTGAACCGGCGCCTGACCGGCCGCATCGCCGCCTTTCACTTCGCCCCGACGCTGCGCGCGCGCCAGAACCTCGAGCGCGAAGGCGTCGCGCCCGGCGATATTTTCGTCACCGGCAATACGGTGATCGACGCGTTTCTCGACGCCGCCGGCCGCACGTACGCCGGCGATCCGCCCGAGTGGTCCGGCCTCGATCCGGCGCGGCCCTGGATCTTCGTGACCGCGCACCGTCGCGAAAATCACGAGCGGATGCGCGGCATCTGCGAGGCGCTCGCGGAGATCGCCGCACTGCCGCAGCGTCCGCAGATCTTGTTGCCGGTGCACCCGTCGCCGAAGGTCGCGCCGGTGGCGCACGCCGTCCTCGACGGCGTCGCCGGAGTCAAGCTCGTCGAGCCGATGGGTTACGACGCGACGGTGCGGACGATCGAGCGTTCGCGCCTCGTCCTGACCGACAGCGGCGGCCTTCAAGAGGAAGCGCCTTGTTTGGGCAAGCCGGTCCTGGTGATGCGCCGGGAGACCGAGCGTCCCGAGGGCATCGAGGCCGGCACGCTCGAACTGGTCGGCTCCGAGCGCGGGCATATCGTCGCCGCCACCCGGCGGCTGCTCGAGGACGAGGTCGCCTACGCGCGGATGGCGCGGGCCAGCAATCCCTACGGAGACGGCCTGGCGTCCCGCCGCATCGCGGATTGGTTGCTTGCCCGCCTCCGCGGCGGCGAGCTGCCGAGCGAGTTTCAGGCGCGCGTCGCCTGAAGCGGCGCCGTCCAAAGCCGGTCCCCAGGAAGGGTTCGCTCCAGGCTAGCCCAAAACGGAAACCCGCCATGTCCGAGGCCTTTTTTGCGTAATTATCAGGAACGCAAACGGCCGATGGTCTTGTGGTCTGCGGTATTCGCACTCAGCGGCGGCGCCGCGTTGCTGCTCTGGTCTCCTCCGGCAGCATTCGCGCTAGCCCTCGGAAGCGCGTGCGGAATTCTGAATGCACTCCTTGTCATGCGCGGAGCCGAGCGTTTAGCCGGTCACGCGAGCGTCGGTACCTTTGTCTTTACGAGCATCTTGCGAATCTTGGTCTTCGCGGTCGTGCCGGTCGAGCTTAGCCTCCACGCTCCGTGGTGGACGTTCGGCGTGTATTTCGCCGGCTTCTTCGCGCCGTTGGCTCTGTACGCAATGTTCCTAGCGGTCGAATTGCGGACGGACTGAGCCTTGGAAAACAAAGCGCAGATCGGCTCCCACACGACGTGGAACTGGCCGATCGTCGGAACGGTGCACGCCGACACGATTCTGACGACGTGGCTGGCCATGCTCGTCACCTTGCTCTTCTTGGGCTGGATCGGCCGAAGCTATCGCAATCCCTCGGCCGATCGCAAGCAGACGGTCTTCGAGGGGGTCATCACCTACATCTCCGACTTGATTTACGGAACGCTCGGGAAGGAAGGCGAGCCGTTCGTCCCGTTTTTCATCTCGCTCTTCATCTATCTTTTCGTGTTGAATCAGTTCGGCGTGTTTCCGTTCAAGGAATTCGGGCTGCCGTTCGGCGGTTCGCCGACGGCCGATCTCAACACGACCGTCCCCTACGCGCTGTTCATTTTCGTCATGATCTGGTACGTCGCGATCCGCAAACAGGGCCCCCGCGCCTTCAAGCACCTCATCGAACCTTTTCCGGTGCTGCTCCCGATCAACTTGCTCGAACAGCTGGTGCGGCCGGTAACCCTCGCGGCCCGTCTCTTTTTCAACATCTTCGTCGGCGAGATACTGCTCTTCATCATCGCGTCGCTGATCGAATCGGGCGTGAAAATCGGTGCGTTCAATCTCTCGCTGGCCGTCTCCATCGTGCCGCTCTTCATCCAGTTCTTCAACTTCTTCGTCGGAACCGTTCAGGCGTTTATCTTCACTCTGCTCGCCATCGTCTATCTCTCTTTGACCATCTCCGAGGAGCACTAGCTCTTGCGAAAGGTACTCCGTTGACTTCTGAAAGTTTGATCATTGCCGCGACCATCATCTCGTTCGGGCTGATCGTGCTCGGCGTTGCGTTCGGTTCGGCGGTCGGCGACGGCATCGTCGCCTCGAAGGCCGTTGAAGCAATCGCGCGTCAGCCGGAAGCGCGTCCCAACATTTTCACGTTCCTCTTCCTCGGCGTCGGCGTCCTGGAAGCGTTCCCCATCATCTCGCTCGGGCTGGCGTTTTACATCCTGCTGGTCGTCGTCAACGTCCCGGCGCTGCTGACGCACCTCTCGAAGTAGCTCGAAGAAGTCAATGTTCCTAAGCCTCGACGGGACGTCGCTGATTCAGCTGATCAACTTCGGGATCTTTTATTTGATCTTGAACGCGGTCTTCTTGAAGCCCGTCGGCGCCGCGCTGCGTAAGCGGCGCGAATACATCGATAGCGTGAAGAACGACTACGAGCGCGATCTGCATCAGATTGCCGACCTCGAGTCGCAAGCCGACGCAAAGCGCGCCGCCGCGCGGCGCGAAGCGCAGGAACGGGTGGCGTCGATGCGCGCCCAAGCCGAAAACGAAGCCGCCTCCCAGAACGCGGAGTACGCCGAAAAGGCCGCCGGAATTGCCGAGGAGGCGCGGGCGGCCGTCGAGCGCGAGAGCGCCGCGGCCCGCAAACGCGAACCCGAACTGGTCGCGAGTCTCGCGGAATCGTTGCTCGGGCGCGCCCTCGGAGAGTCTGCGAAGTGAACCAGGCTTTCTACGCCCAAGTCGCGCTGTGGAGTCAGGTCGCAGGCTCGGTGATCTTCCTCGCGGTGCTCGTCTACGTTTGGCAGCGCTTCATCACGCCCGCAGTCGTCGCTTCGCAGGAGCGGAAAAATGCCGAGCTGGCCGAGGCGGAGCGCCGCCGCGACGCGGCCCGCGGGCAGGTCGAAGAGGCGAAGTCGGCACTGCGCGCGGCCGACGACGACGTGAAGCGCATTTCGGCCCGCGCGGAGGGCGATGCGACGGCCGAACGCGCGCGTCTCTTACTCGAGTCGAAGAACGAAGGGCAGCGGCTCGTGCGCAACGCGAACGGCGAACTCGAACGGCTCCGCAGCGCCGCGCGCGACGCGCTGCGCGCGGACCTTCTCGAACGCGCGCTCGCGATCGCCCGCGAGGCGGCGACGCGCACCGATGCAGCGACCAATCAACGCCTGATCGACGAATCGCTGCGCGCGCTCGAGCGCGAGAGCGCCGGCTGATGCCGAGCGGAACCTTGGCCCGGCGCTACGCGGTCGCCGTTTTCCAGCTCGCAAGCGACGCGGGCCGCGTGGAAAAGGTTGGGGCCGATCTGGTTAGCGCGCGGGACGCGCTGTACGCAAGCGATGACGTGCGACGCTTTTACCTCTCGCCCGTTTTCCCCCGCGCCGACAAGGTGCGCCTGCTGAGCGAAGCCTTGGCGGGTAAGCTCGACGACATCGCGCTTCACACGGTCCTCTTGCTGGCGCGCAAGCGTCGCGAAGCGCTGCTGCCCTCCATCGTGGAGGCTTACCATCAACTCGCACTCGCCGCAACGGGCAAGGAACCGCTCGAGGTCGTGAGCGCGCGCGATCTCGCCCGCAGCGAGATCGACGCCATCGTCGCCCGGCTGAGCCGGGCCTCGGGAAAGACCTATGAAGTTACGCAGCGCGTCGACCCGAGCTTGCTCGGCGGCGTGCGCATCACTACCGGAGAGGTGAGCGTCGACGGTTCTATCGCCGCGCGCCTCGATCGCCTCGCCCGCGACCTGTCCGCGACGAACGCCGCAAGAAAGTAACGCCATGATCAACGCCGACGAAATCGCCGGAATTCTCAAGAACCAAATCGCCAACTTCTCGAGCGAGGTGCACGAAGACCAAGTCGGCACCGTCATCGAGGTGGGCTCGAGCATCGCGCGCATCTACGGGCTCGAGGCGGTTCAACAGTCCGAACTGGTCGAGTTCGAAGACGGCGTGCAAGGCATCGTCCTCAACCTCGAAGAGGACAACGTCGGCGTCGTCATCCTGGGCCCGGATACCGAGATCAAGGAAGGCCAGCAGGTCAAGCGCACGGGCCGCATCGTGTCGGTGCCGGTCGGGCACGCGCTGCTCGGGCGCGTCGTCGACCCGCTCGGCAATCCGATCGACGGCAAAGGTCCGATCGAGACGAAGAAGTACCGAACGGTTGAAAACATCGCGCCTTCGGTCGTCGAGCGTCAGGGCGTCAAGCAGCCGCTCCAGACCGGTATCCGCGCGATCGACGCGCTCATCCCGATCGGCAAAGGCCAGCGCGAGCTGATCATCGGCGACCGCGGCACCGGCAAAACCGCCATCGCGATCGACACGATCATCAATCAGAAGGGCCGCGACGTCTATTGCATCTACGTCGCGATCGGCCAGAAAAACTCGACCGTGGCTTCGCTCGCGCAGATTCTGGCACAGCGCGGCGCACTCGAGTACACGACGATCGTTGCGGTCAGCCCTTCCGAAGCGCCGGCGCTCAAGTACCTCGCGCCGTATACCGGCTGCACCATCGGTGAAGAGCTGATGTACGAAGGCAAAGACGTCCTCATCGTCTACGACGACCTCACCAAGCACGCCATCGCCTACCGCGAGATGTCGCTGCTGCTGCGCCGTCCGCCGGGGCGCGAGGCCTATCCGGGCGACATCTTCTTCCTGCACTCGCGCCTGCTCGAGCGCGCGGCGAAGCTCTCCGACGAGCTGGGCGGCGGATCGCTCACGGCGCTCCCGATCATCGAGACGCAGGCCGGCGACGTCTCCGCCTACATCCCGACGAACCTCATCTCGATTACCGACGGGCAGATCTATCTGACGACGACGCTGTTCTTCCAGGGGATCCGGCCGGCCGTCGACGTCGGCATCTCGGTGTCGCGCGTCGGCGGTTCGGCGCAGACCAAAGCGATGCGCTCGGTGGCCGGACAGCTGAAGCTCGACCTGGCGCAGTATCGCGAGCTTGCGGCGTTCGCCAAGCTCTCGAGCGACCTCGATAAGAACACCAAAGCGACGCTGACCCGCGGCGAGAAGATCACCGAGATTCTCAAGCAGCCGCAGTACGAACCGCAGGCGATGGACGATCAGGTCGTCGTCATCTTTGCGGCGACTCGCGGGTACCTTACCGAGATTCCGACGGAGCGGCTGCAGGAGTGGGCGCACTCGTTCGTGCGCTTCGTTCATGAGAAGCATCCGGAGATTTCGAAGTCTATCGTGGAGACGAACACGCTCTCTGAGGACAATACGAAGGCGCTCGTCTCGGCTATTGAGGAGTTTAACAAATCGTTCTAGATTGGCGGCGGCCGGGCGCGGCGGTGCATGCGGGCGTCGGGGACGCGACTGATTTCGCATCGTGCGAAATCAGTCGCTCGGCTGCGCGGCCGCTCTCGCCGTCCTTGGCTTTGCAGCCGCGCAGACGCCCCGCCGCCCGCACGCACCGCCGCGCCCGGCCTACGTTATCTTGGGCGTTGTTCCACTCTTCAATAGCCTCGTCTCGTTGGGAGTTGGCTTGTGCCTAGCGTTAGGGATCTTCGCGATCGGATTCGGTCGATGAAGAATACGCAGCAGATTACGAAGGCGATGAAGCAGGTTGCGGCGGCGAAGATTCGGCGGGCGGAGGGGGCGCAGAAGCAGGCGCGGCCGTATGCTGAGGGGATTGCGGCGATGCTGAACGACTTGATGAACGCGGTCGGAAATGTGGATCATCCGTTCATGCAGCCGGGGAAAGCGGGCGCGCCGAGCGGCGTCATTTTGATGACGGCGGATAAGGGGTTGGCGGGGGCGTTTAATTCGAACGTGATTCGGGCGGGCGAGGTTTTTGCACGCGAGCGCTCCGTCGTGTGGTATCCGGTTGGGAATAAGGCGATCAGCGCGGTGAGAAGGCGGGGCGAGCTGGGGGAGTTCTCGACGGCGCTCAGCGGGAAGATGCTGGAGAACGCGCAGCACGTGGCGCAGCGGGTTACCGATGATTTTGTCGCCGGCCGGATTTCGGAGATCGTGCTGGTGGCGGCGGAGTTCGTCTCGATGATGGTGCAGCGGCCGCAAACGCGGACGCTCGTGCCGATCGTGGCGGAGAAGCGAGAACGCGAGGGCGAGGGACCGCGCGGGGCCGTTGAGTTCGCGCCGTCGCCGGAGGCGGTGCTGAAGTCGCTGTTGCCGAAGTATCTGGAGTTTACGTTGTATTCGGCGATGCTCGAGACCGATGCGTCGTTTTACGCGGCGCAGCTCGTGGCGATGAGCAACGCGACCGACAATGCGGGCAAGCTCATCGACGAGTTGACGCTGCAGATGAATAAGGCGCGGCAGGGCGCGATTACGAAAGAGATGCTTGAGATCGTCGGCGGCGCGGAAGCGCTCGCCGGCTGACAGGGGAAGAGATGGCAGACAAGGCTACCGGGAAGATCGTCCAAGTGCTGGGGAACGTCGTCGACGTCGAGTTTTCGGCGGACACGTTGCCGGAAATCGATACGGCGCTCACCGTGCAAGTCGGCGGCGGCGCCGACGGCAAGAAGAACGGGCATGCGGCGGCGCCTTCGGCGGACGGCATCGAGCTGGGCGGCACGGCGATGCAGGCGCGCGAGTTGGTGCTCGAGGTGCAGGACGAACTCGGTAACAATCAAGTTCGCTGTTTGGCGATGGGTTCGACCGACGGACTGGTACGCGGTCAAGCCGTCGTCGACACGGGCGGCCCGATTACGGTTCCCGTCGGCGAAGGCACGCTCGGGCGGATCTTCAACGTGCTCGGCAAGGCCATCGATTCCGATGCTCCGGTCGAGGCGGCCGCCTATTGGCCGATTCACCGCGATCCGCCGAGCTTTACGGCGCAGGACCCGACCCCGAAGATTTTCGAGACCGGGAATCAAGGTCATCGATCTCATGGCGCCTTACACGCGCGGCGGCAAGGTCGGACTCTTCGGCGGCGCCGGTGTCGGGAAGACCGTCCTCATTCAAGAGCTGATCCGCAACATCGCGGCGGTACACAAGGGCTTCTCGGTGTTCACCGGCGTCGGCGAGCGGACGCGCGAAGGCAACGACCTTTGGGTCGAGATGAAAGAGTCGGGCGTGCTCGCGCAGACGACGCTGGTGTTCGGACAGATGGACGAGCCGCCCGGCGTGCGCTTCCGCGTCGCGCAGACCGGGGTCACGATGGCGGAGTATTTCCGCGACGAGAAGGGCGCCGACGTGCTGCTCTTCATCGACAACATCTTCCGCTTCATGCAAGCCGGTTCGGAAGTCTCGGCGCTGATGGGCCGTATGCCGTCCGCCGTCGGCTATCAGCCCACGCTGGCGACCGAGATGGGCGAACTCGAAGAGCGCATCACCTCGACGCACAAAGGATCGATCACCTCGGTGCAAGCGGTCTACGTACCGGCCGACGACTACACCGACCCGGCCGTGGCCACGACCTTCGGGCACCTCGACGCGACGACGGCGCTTTCGCGCCCGATCTCGGAGCTGGGCATCTATCCGGCGGTCGATCCGCTGCAGTGCTCGTCGCGCATCCTCGACCCGCAGATCGTCGGCGAGGACCACTACGCCGTGGCGCGCGGCGTGCAAGAGACGTTGCAGCGCTACAAGGACTTGCAGGACATCATCGCCATCTTGGGCGTCGAGGAACTTTCCGAGGACGACAAGATCACGGTCGGACGCGCGCGCCGCCTGCAGCGGCTGTTCTCGCAGCCGTTCTTCGTCGCCGAGCAGTTCACGGGACGCTCCGGAAAATACGTCAAGCTCGAGGACACGATCCGTTCGTTCAAGGAAGTGCTCGAGGGCAAACTCGACAACGTCCCGGAGTCGGCCTTCTTCTACGTCGGCGACATCGACGAAGTCAAGCAGAACGCGGAGAAGCTGGGCGTCACCGTCGGCTGATGGCGAACACGATTCCGTTTCAGCTGATCACGCCGACCCACGTCGCCTACGCGGGCGAGGCGGAACTCGTGATCGCGGTCGGCACCGAAGGCGAAGAGGGCATTCTTCCCTCGCACGCGCCGTTTTTGACGGCGCTGCGGCCGGGCGTGCTGCGCGCCAACGTCGTCGAAAACGGCGCTTCCAAACGTGTCGAGTTCGCGACCGGCGAAGGCTTCATGCAGGCGCTGCCGGATCGCGTCACCGTACTGGTCGATCGCGCGCTGAGGCGCGACGAGGTCGACGCCGAGGCGGCGCGCAAAGATCTCGAGGCGGCCAACGAACGGCTTCGCGCCCTCGCGCCGCAGTCGCCGGAAGCGGCACGCGAGCGCGCCAAAGCCGATTTCGCGACCGCGCGCTTGGCGCTCGCCGGGTAGCGAGCTTTCCCGAAGCCCTAACGAGGTAGCAGATGAAAAGTCGACTTCCATTCCGCCGGGCCGCGCTCGTCCTCACCACCGCGGCGGTAGCGTGCGCTCCCGCCTTTGCGACTGCGAGTTCGAGCCAAGCGCACGACGTCACGGAGTTCCGGCTCAATGCGGCCAACAACGCGGTCGTCGGAGGCGATCTTCGCACGAACTGGACCTTCGAGACGGGCGGCCCGATCTCGGCCAGCCCGACCGTGGTCGACGGCGTTCTCTACCTTGGTAACAACACGGGACGGCTCGTCGCGCTCGACGTGCGTACGGGCAAATTGATCTGGTCCCAGCAAGCCAAGAACGACCTCATGGCCGAGCCGCTCGTCTTCGGAAACCGGGTGATCGTCGGTGAAGGCAATGAGGAAACCGACGTTCGTTCCGGTGTCGTTCACGTCGGAACGGGCGAAAACGCGCTGCTTTCATTCGATCGGACGACCGGCAAACCGCTCTGGTCGGTACCGCTGACCGGAACCGCGATGCCGACGCCGGCGCTCGTCGGCGGCTTGCTGGTCGATCATAACGGCAGCGGCGACGTGGTGGGCATCGATCCGGCGACGGGCGCGGTCAAGTACGACCGCTTCACCGGAACGATTCCTTCGATGGCCGGGCTCATGCCGGTCGGCAAGTACGCAGTGATCGGCGGCGGCCAGACGAAGACGACCTTGGTCGCGCTCAACGTCAAAGACGGTAGCACGATCTGGCAGCGGGAGTTCCCCAAGGCCTCGGGGCTCGGCGATTGTCCGCCGGCCGGTGACGGTCAACTCGTGTTCTGCGACTACGTCGCCTTGATTCCCCCGGAAGACTACGTGCAAGCCGGCAAGCTGAATACGCTTCACGCCTACGCGCTCGATGCGATGACCGGGTTACCGGTGTGGGACACGACGCTCGAGGCGGGCATCTTGCCGAAGCGCAATCAGTCGGCAATTCCGTTGTACGACAACGGCGCGGTCTTTCTGGGCAGCGCGATGGCGCCGTACATGCACGCGCTCGACGCGCAAACCGGGAAGCTGTTGTGGCGCACGAAGGTGCGCGGCCCGGTGAAGAACGGCCCCGTCGCCGTCCAGGGCGTCGTCTACTTCGGCGACCTCGGCGGAAACTTGTGGGCGCTCGACGAGAAGACCGGCAAAGCGCTGGGCGTGAAGCACTTCAAAACGAAGTTCAACGTCGGCTCGGCGCTCGTCGTCGGGCGAACGCTGATCATCGGAAGCCAGACCGGACGCATCGTGGCGATTCCGCTCGATGCGATCCGCGGCGCGCACGATCCGCAACCGCCGGCAAAGCCAGTCGCCAAGGGCGCGACTTCGTAGCTACGTCTCGGCGGCTCGCGGCAGCAGCGTAGCGGCGCCGTGCCAAGGCGGTTCGAGCCGCAGTAGGGGCCGCTCGACGAAGAACGTGAGGAAGGTCGCGACGGCGACGGCAACGCCGACGGCGAGCACGGTAAAGAGCGGTCCGCCGGAGACCTCCGGGAACGCGTGCGCCAGCAACAAGAAGACGAAGTGGTGCCACAGGTACAGGTTGTACGAAATCAGCGAAAGGAAGACCAGCAGCGGATTTCCGAGGGCGCGTCGCCAGACGGGCGCGGCGAAGGCCGAACCCAGAGCAATGCCCATGAAGGCGAGCGCGAGGGCCAGCCGGCCCCAAACGGCCCACGAATCGCGCCATTCCCACGCCCAGCGGTATTCCCAGAGCGAATTGAGCAGAACGATCGTCAACAGCGAAGCGGCGACCGCCGTCGCGGTACCGATCGCTTTGAGCCGGACGGTCGGCGTCAGCCGGGTGCGCCAGCGGACGCACAGGTACGCCGCAAACATGCCGCAGGCGAAGAGATCCAGATACGCCGGGACTTGCGTCTTGAAGGCTTGATGCTGCGTGCCGATCCAAAGCGTCGAAATGCGGTACGCCCAGGCGATGAAGCAACAGGCCAGCCACGTCGCTGCCGGATAACGGCGCATCGCGCGAGCGAGCAACGGGAAGACGAGGTAGAACTGGACCTCGACCGAGAGCGACCAGAGCGCGCCGTTGATGTACGCGAACGGATGCGTGTCGAGATCGCTTAGGATGAAGGCCAGGTGGACGAAGAGCGTCCAGACCAGATCCGAGAACGTTCGAAACGCCACCCCGCCAAAAAGGACCAGCGCGATCAAGACGATGACGTACGAGGGAACGATCTTGATGAAGCGGCGCCACGCGAACGTCGGGAGATCGTCGAGCGGCCGATTCTCGAACAGGTTCCGTGCGTACGGATAAAACAGCGCGAAGCCGCTGATGAAAAAGAAAAGCTCGACGCCCGCGAAGCCGACGGCGGGAATCTGTTCGAAATAGACGTTGTGCCCGAACCAGGGCAGGGATGGAATGTAATGTCCGATCAGGTTCGCGTGGAACCAGACGACCATCACGACCGCGATGCCGCGCAGTCCGTCGAGCCATTCGATGCGGTGTTTGCTGGGCGCTTGCACCATCGCTAGAGCTCGAAGCCGTAGCCGTGTTCGACGAGCTCGCATCCGCCGAGCGTAAAGGATGCGGTCACGAACCGCGTGCCGCCCATCGCTTCGTAGAAACGTGTGGCATCGTTCCCGGCCAAAACCCAAAGCTGCATCGTCCGGAAGCCGCGTTCGCGCAACCGCGTGCGTACCGTTTCGAACAGCACTTTTCCCAGCCCATGCCTCTGGTGTTCGGCCTTCAGGTAGATCGAGTACAGTTCTGCCTCGAATTTCGGCTCCTGGTCGCGCGCCGGCCCGCAGGCGGCGAAGCCGGCGAGCGCGCCGTCGCGTTCGGCGAGGAAGAGCGACGTCGAGCTGCCGGGGGCCAGTGCGCGCTGCCACAAGAGCGCGCGATCGGCGTACGAATGCGCGCGCAGGGCGCGCTCCGGGATGAGGCCGGCGTACGTTTCCCGCCAAGTATCGACGTGAAAGCGCGCCACCGCCTGAACGTCCGCGAGGGTCGCCTCGCGCACGCTGAAGCCTTCCGTCACGCGGTGACGGGCTGCGGCTCCCCGAGGTACAGGGGCAGAACGGCGTCGACGCAAGCCCGATAGCGGGCGAAGACGGTTCGGTAGGTTGCGACCATCGACGGGTCGGGGTCGTGGACGAAGCGCGGGTGGATCGTCGCCGCGACGGCCTCGAGGCCGGCGAAGGCGCCGGTCGCAAGTCCGGCCATCGCCGCGGCGCCGAAGGCCGAGGCCTCGTCGTGATCGGCGAGGACGGCCTGCGCGCCGAAGATGTCCGCGACCATTTGGCGCACCAGCGCGGCGTGCGTGAGGCCGCCGGAAAGCCTGATCCGGGTTGGCGTTGGGACGCGCTCGCGCATCACGTCGAGGACCGTGCCCAGGGCGAAGACGACGCTCTCGAAGCCCGCGCGGAACACGTCAGCGCGCTCGTGCGAGAGGTCGAGTCCGAGCATGCCGCCGCGCAACTCCGCCAGCCAGTACGGTGCGCGCTCGCCGCCGAGGAAGGGCAACACGCTGAGCCCGTTCGCGCCCGGCGGCGACGTTGCGGCGAGTCCGATCGCTTTCTCGAAGCGTTCCTTTTCCGGAACTTCACCCATGAACAATTCGTGGAGCTTGTTGAGCGCCGCGCCGGCCGAACTCGTCGGTCCGCCGACGATATAGCGCGTGTCGTCGAAGGCGTAGCAGAACGTGCGTCCGTGTTCGTCGAAGACGGTATGATCGACGACGGTGCGGATCGCGCCGCTCGTTCCGAGCGTCAGCGCGAGTTCGCCCGGCCCGACCGCGCCGACGCCGAGATTGGCCAGGGCGCCGTCGCTCGAAGCGAGCACGATGCCCGGCTCGCCGTTCAGGCCGAGGGCCTTGGCGATGGTCGGGCGCAACGAGTGCAGCGTCGTCGAGGGCAGGGCGGGCCGCGAGAGCTTCGAGCGGTCGATGCGAGCCAGCTCGAGCGCGCGATCGCTCCACTCGCGCGCACGCGCGTCGAAGAGCCCCGTACCCGAAGCCATTCCGTGATCGATCAGCCACTCGCCAGTCCAGCGAAAGACGAGCAGCTCTTTCATCGAAACGAACTTGTCCGCGCGCGCGAAGGCCTCGGGCTCGTTCTCCGAGAGCCAGCGCAGCTTGCACGAGGGCAGCATCGGATGGACGGGCGCACCCGTTCGGGCGTAGAGCTGATCCGCCGTTCCGTCGGCGCGCCAGCGCTCGGCCACGCCGGCGCTGCGACGGTCCATCCAGGTGAGCAGCGGACCGATCGGTTCGCCTTGCGCGTCGACCGGCAGCACGCCGTGCATCGCGCTCGAAAAGCCGATCGCCGCGACCTCGTTGCCGCGCAAGTAGACTTGACCGAGAACTTCGTGCACGGTTTTCATCGTGGCCGCGTAGACGGCGTTCGCGTCCTGCTCGACCCAGCCGGGCCGGGGCGTTTCGAGCGGATACGACGAGGACCCCTCGGCCACGATGCGCCCGTCGGGCGTGCAAGCCAGCACTTTCACGGCGCTCGTCCCGAGGTCGACGCCCGCTAGCAGCGGCGGCTCGAGCGCCTTCACGCGGGCTCCGGAATCGGTTCGATCTTACCCAGGACGAACCAGTAGCTGACGATCCCGATCACCAGCACGACGCCGGCGGTCGAAAGCGCGAGCGTGAACGAGCCCGTCTGCTGCACGATGAAGCCGGTCGCGATCGGCGCGGCGGCGTTGGCTAAATTGTTGAAGCAGTTCATGATGCCGCCGATCGTGCCGACGCTGCCCTTCGGCGAGATCAAGCCCGGGATCGACCAGCCGACCGGCGCCGAGAACGCGACGCCGCCGAGCGCGATCGAGACCCAGACGATCGCGACGTTGATGTCTTTCGTGTAAGCGGCACCGACGATGGCGAGCCCCAGCACCATTCCGGCGATCAGGATCGTCTTGCGCACGCGCGTCGAGTCGTAGCCTTTGCGGATGAGGTAGTCGACCAGAAAGCCACCGATGGCAATGTCGGTCACCGTCGCGACGGCCCAGGGAATCGCGGCGTAGCCGGCCGAGCCGAGCAAACTCGTGTGGAACGTTTGCTTGAGATAGCTGGGCAGCCACGTGATGAGCAGGCCGAACAGGTAGCCGTAGGCGCTGAAGCCGATCGTTAAGCCCCAAACCTTTACCCTCGACAGCAAGTAGCCGAGGCGCGCTCCCTCATTTTTCGTCGAGGAAAGCCCCTCCGGCTGAGCGCCGCCCTTGACGATGTACTCGTATTCGGAGGGCGAGACGCGCTTGTGCTCGCTCGGGTTGCGGTAGAAAAAGAAGTAGATCAGGAAGTAGACGAAACTGAGCGCCGCCGTGAAGAAAAACGCTTCGCGCCAGCCGTAGAAGTAGACGACGGCGGCAATGATCGGTACCGCGATGACGTTCGAAAACTTCGCGGCGGCGTCGAAGATCGAGGTAGCGAGTCCGCGCTCCGCATTGGGAAACCAGTAGCTGGTCGCTTTCGCGTTGGCTGGAAACGCCGGCGCTTCCGCGACCCCGAGAAACCCGCGCGCGAAGTTCAGGAAACCGAAACTCGGCGCGATCCCGCTCATCACGGCAGCGATGCCCCATAGGAAGGCACCGATGCGTCCGATCAGCACGACGCCGAACCGGTCCAGCACGATTCCGATCGGAATCTGACAGAGCGCGTAGACCCAGAAGAACGTCGAGCTGAGGATCCCGAACTCGGCCGGACCGATGCCGAACTCTTTGTGCAGCGGATCTTGCGAGACCGAGAGCGCGACCCGATCGAAGTAATTGATCAGGATCCCGAAGCCCAGCAGGAGAGCGATCTCCCAGCGAATGCGCGTCGCGGGTCGGGGCAGAGCGGCGGCTGAGGCCATGGCTGGTCGCCTCTTTTCCGAAAGCAACAGGTCGGCGCAGCCTGCTTCGACTAGGACGGAGAGCGGCCCCCGCTCGGGGAAATGGTCTCTAGTGAACGTTCTCGACCGTCTTCAGACGACGCTTCAGATCGGCGGCGGATACCGGTTGTCCGGTGCGGTCGACACCCACGGCGCAAAAAATGCGGCGCTGCCCATCATGGCGGCGGCGCTGCTCGCCAAAGGTCCGGTCACGCTGCAGCGCGTCCCTTCGATCACCGACGTCTCGGTGATGTGGTCGCTGCTCGAGTCGCTCGGGGCACGGTTGCAATCGGACGGCCGCGGAACGATCACGATCGATCCCGCTTCGATCGCCTCGACGCGCGCGCCCTACACGCTGGTGCGCAAGCTCAACGCATCCTTCGATCTCGTCGGCGTGCTGCTCGGCCGGTTCGGCCGCGCCGAAGTTCCCTTGCCGGGCGGCTGCATCTTAGGAACCCGCGCGACCGACATGCACGAGCAAGCCTTCCGCGCGTTGGGCGCCGAGGTTTCGAACGAACATGGCTATCTCGTGGCGCAAGCCGAAGGCTCGCGCTTGACCGGCGCCGACATCGAGTTCCGCCAACCGAGCGTCGGTGCGACCAAGAACGCGATGCTGGCCGCGGTTCTGGCTGACGGCCCGACGACGCTGCGCAACGTCGCGATGGAACCCGAGGTCGTCGACCTCGCGAACTTCCTCGTGGCGATGGGCGCGCGCGTATCGGGTCAAGGCGGCGACACGATCGCGATCGACGGCGTCCCCGAACTGCACGGCGTCGAATACGAAATCATCCCGGATCGCATCGTCGCGGGCACGCTGCTGCTCGCGGGTGCCGCGACGCGCGGCGACGTGACGGTCGAGCGCTGCTGCCCCGAGCACCTCGCGTCGCTTACCGGCAAGCTCAGCGAATGTGGCGTGCGCGTCACGAGCGGCGCCGATTGGGTGCGCATCGAGGCGGACCGCATCACCGGCGGCACCGGCATCTTGACGGCACCCTACCCCGGCTTTGCAACCGACCTCCAGCCGCCGATGCTCAGCTTCCTCTGCACGAGCCCCGGCACGAGCGTCGTCGAGGAGACGATCTTCAACGCGCGCTTCTCCTACGTCAACGAGCTGGCGCGCATGGGCGCCGACGTCCGCGTCGAGAACAACACCGCGCTGATCAAGGGAGGAACCGCTCTCTCCGGCGCGCCGGTCGAAGCGCCCGACATTCGCGCCGGCGCCGCGCTCGTCGTCGCCGGCCTTGCCGCTCAAGGCGAGACGGAAATCATCGGGCTCGAGTACATCGACCGCGGCTACGAGCGCGTCGAGGAACTCCTCACGGCGCTTGGTGCGCGCGTCCAGCGCGCCAGCGGGATCGCGCCGTTGCTCGAGCCGGTTGGTACGTACGAGACGTCCTCGTATCCGAAAGTCGTGTAAAGGCGTCGGGGATCCCGGTTCGATCCGAGCTGCGGCCTCGCTTCGTTGAGGGCACCTCTGCCCTAGCCTCGACGGGCGGTGCAGAGGCGCTGCGGGGACGTTCGCGATTTCGCATCCTGCGAAATCGCTACTAGGCGCTTTTCCGCTCCCGCCATCCGTGGCTCCGCGGAAAAGTCGCGACTCCCCGCTGCACCTCTGCACCGCCCGTCGAGGCTAGGGCAGAGGTGCCCTAACTCCGCTCGGCAATTAGGATAGGTCGGGCCGCTTTTGGGCGGCCGAAAATCTGTGCGAGAGACACTGGAGAGAGCGGACACTGGATATCGGGATCGATCTCGGGACGGCGAACGTGCTCGTCTACGTGCGGGGGAAGGGCATCGTGTTGCGCGAGCCGTCCGTCGTGGCCAAGGACGTGCGCACGAATAAGACGCTGGCCGTCGGAGAAGAAGCGCGTCAGATGCTTGGGAGAACGCCGAGCAACATTCAGGCCATTCGGCCGCTGAGGGACGGCGTGATCGCCGACTTCGAGGTGACCGAGGCGATGCTTAATTACTTTATCAAAAAGGTCACCAAGTCGCGCTCGCTGTTCGAGACGCTGTTTCGGCCCAAACCGTCCGTGGTGATCTGCGTGCCGGCGGAGATTACGAGCGTCGAGGAGCGCGCGGTGCGCGATGCGGCGCGGCTGGCGGGCGCGCGTTCGGTCGAGATCATCGAGGAGCCGATGGCGGCGGCGATCGGCGCCGGCCTGCCGATCGACGGACCGTCCGGGAATATGGTCGTCGATATCGGCGGCGGGACGACCGACGTCGCGGTGATTTCGCTCGGCGGCATCGTCGTGTCGCAGTCGTTGCGGGTCGCGGGGAACAAGCTCGACGAGGCGATCATTCGGCATACGCGGCGCGTGTACAACCTCATGATCGGCGAGCGCACGGCGGAAGAGATCAAGATCTCGATTGGGTCGGCGTACCGGCTCGATCAGGAGCTCGTGATGGAGATTCGCGGGCGCGACTTGATCAACGGCTTGCCGAAGACGGTCAAGATCACGAGCGAAGAGGTACGCGAAGCGTTATCCGAGCCGCTGCAAGCGATCGTCGAAGCCGTCAAATCGGTGCTGGAGAAAACGCCGCCCGAGCTGGCCGCCGATATCATCGATCGCGGCATCATCTTGACCGGCGGGGGCGCGCTCTTGCGCGGCCTCGACACGTTGCTCGGCGAAGTCACCGGTATTCCGGTCATCGTCGCCGACGATCCGCTCTCGTGCGTCGCAGTCGGCACGGGGCTGCGCGTTCGCGCGTAGTACCCTGCTAGGGCTTGCGGTGCGGCGGATCGACGCGGCGACCGAGAGCGTGGCGCGGATCGCGGCTGCGGTTGCGGAGGTCGTCGAGGCGGGCGGAACGGTCATTCTGCCGACCGACACCGTCTACGGCATCGGCTGCGACCCGGCGCAACCCGAGGCGATCGGCCGGATCTTCACGCTCAAGGGACGGCCGGAGTACAAACCGCTCGCGCTGCACCTCGCCAGCGTTCCCGAAATGCTCGAATACGCCGGCGGCAACCGGTTGGCGGCTTTGGCGGCGCGCCACTTCTTGCCGGGCCCGCTGACCATCGTCGTGCGCCGTCCCGACTTCGTCGACGAGCGGGTCAGCGCGGGGTTGCCGACGGTCGGGTTGCGCGTGCCGGCCCAGCGTCTGTGTCTCGCGTTACTGGAACGCTGCGGACCGCTGGCGGCCACCAGCGCGAACCTCAGCGGCTCGCCGCCCTACAAAGGCGCCGCCGACGCGGGCGGGCTTCCCGAGGCCGACCTGTTCGTTTTTGACGGTCCGACGCCGCTGCAAACCGAATCGACCATCATCGACGTGTCACACGACGAGCTCCGGCTCGTTCGAGAGGGAGCCATCAGCCAAGCGATGCTCGAGCTCTATCTAGACCGACCCGTCCGACCCGGAACGGCACTGCGCGCCCCCGGGACGGAGGCTTGATGCGCGCCCGACCGCAGGTTTTCGCGCTGGTTCTCGCCGTGGCGGTCGCCCTCACCGGCAGTCCCGCGCGCGCGCTCGACTTCTCGCACATCGCCGGCTTCGACCGCATCGAGAGCGACGTGGTGAACTGGAACCTCGAGACCGGCGCCTTCAGCTTGCCGCACCCGTTCGTCGCCACGCGCGAGAGTTCGGACATCAGCGCGGACCGCGCGACCGGCAACTCGCGTCAAAAGCAATTGCACGCCGAGGGTCACGTCGTCGTGCATCAGACCCAACCGCTCAAGAGCAGCTTGCGCGCCGAGGCGCTCACCCAGAAGCCTTCGACCCTGACGTGCGACGTACTCGACGTCGACGGGGTACGAAAACTCTACGTCGCGATCGGAAACGTGCACTTCATCCAAGAGAATCGTGAGGCGACGGCCGACCGGGGGACGCTCGACGATGCGAACCACCGCTTGCACATGGAAGGCCACGTCCACATTCGCGACAAGGAGCAAACGCTCGAGTCCGACGTGCTCGACTACGACACGCTAACCGGCGATCTCAGCGCGAAGGGAAACGTGACGATTCAAGCTCCGGTCGAAACGGCGGCGCCGGCCGGCGAGCCGACGCCCACGGCCAAGCCGAAGAAGCATTGAGCGCGCGGCGCCCGGGTCAGCGCGTCAGCCTCTTCGAGAGCGACGCCCCGGCGCCGCTGGCCGCTCGCATGCGGCCGCGCACCCTCGACGAATTCGTGGGGCAAGAGCATCTCGTCGGACAAGGCCGCGCGCTGCGCCGCGCGATCGAGAACGATACCGTCCCATCGATGATCCTTTGGGGTCCGCCCGGCACCGGCAAGACGACGCTCGCCGAGATCGTCGCCAAAGCGACGGGCGCCGAGTTCGTCGCACTCTCGGCCGTCAGCGCGGGCGTGGCCGATCTGCGCGCGGTCGTCGCCGAGGCGCAGGCGGCTCGCGCGCTCGGGAAACGCACCGTGCTGTTCGTCGACGAAATTCATCGCTTCAACAAAGCGCAACAAGACGCCGTCTTGCCGTACGTGGAGGACGGCACGATCACGTTGATCGGCGCGACGACGGAGAACCCGTCGTTCGAAGTCAACTCGGCGCTGCTCTCGCGCTCGCGCGTCTTCGTGCTGTACGCCCTCGACGACGAACAGGTCGCGAGCCTCGTGCGCCGCGCGCTCGCCGACACGGAACGCGGCCTCGGCGCGCAGCAGGTCGAGATCGACGATGAAGCGCTCGAAGCGCTGGTCGGGCTGGCCAACGGCGACGCGCGCGTCGCGCTCAACACGCTCGAGTACGCCGCGGCTGCGGCCCCGCCCGACGCGAACGGCGCGCGCCACATCGACCGCGCGCTGATTTCCGACGCGCTGCAGCGCCGCATGGTCGCCTACGACAAGAAGGGCGAGAACCACTACGACGTCATCAGCGCCTTCATCAAGTCGATTCGCGGCAGCGATCCGGATGCGGCGGTCTATTGGCTCGCGCGCATGCTCGACGCGGGCGAAGACCCGCTCTTCATCGCGCGCCGGCTGGTGATCTTGGCTTCTGAAGACGTCGGTTTGGCGGACTCGCGCGGGTTGCTGGTTGCGATGGCGGCGCAGCAGGCCGTGCATTTCGTCGGAATGCCGGAAGGTTTCTACCCGCTCGCGCATGCGACGCTCTACCTTGCGACTGCGCCTAAATCGAACAGCGTCGGTCGCGCCTACGGCGAGGCGTTGCGCGACGTCGAAGCAACGCGCAACGATCCCGTGCCGCTCAACTTGCGCAACGCGCCGACGGGTCTGATGAAACGGCTCGGCTACGGCTCGGGCTATCGCTACGCGCACGAAGATTACGCCGGCATGGAGGCGGCGGGCGATCTCCCGCCGGCCGAACGGCTGGAGGCGTATCTCCCCGAAAACGTGCGCGACCGCGCCTACTTCGAACCCGGGGGCCAAGGCGAGGAAGCCCGTCTGCGCGACTGGATCGCGGCACGGCGCAAAACCCCTCGGCCGCGCGAGCGGTCGTAGGCTGCGATGACCCAAGCCGGCCGCATTTACCTCGACCATGCGGCGACCACCCCGGTTCGTCCCGAGGTCCTCGCCGCGATGCTTCCGCATTTCGGCGAGGCCGGCTTCAACGCGAGTTCGCTGCACGCTGAAGGCCGCCGCGCCCGCGCCGCCCTCGACGCCGCTCGCGAGAGCGTAGCCGGCGCCCTCGGGGCCAAGCCGCGCGAGATCGTTTTCACCGGCGGCGGCTCGGAAGCCGACAACCTGGCGATCCTGGGCGCCGCACGGGCGGCCCGGGCCGCGCGCGGCGCCGGCCACGTGGTGAGCGTCGTGACGGAGCACTACGCGGTGCTTCACGCGCTCGAGGTGCTGCGCGCCGAGGGTTGGGAGGTCAGCCTGCTGCCGGTCGATCGGCGAGGGTCGCCTCGACGCCGGCGAGTTCCGGGCGGCGCTCCGTCCGGACACGGCGCTGGCCTCCGTCATGCTCGCCAACAACGAGCTCGGCACGCTCCATCCGATCCCCGAACTGGCCGCAATCGCCCGCGAACGGGGTGTCCTCTTCCACGCGGACGCCGTACAAGCGCCGGGCCGGATCCCGCTCGACGTCCGGGCGCTGGGCGTCGACCTGCTCGCGCTCTCCGCGCACAAGTTCTACGGCCCGAAAGGGGTCGGGGCGCTCTTCGTCCGCGAGGGTACGGCGTTGCTGCCCCTGGTGGTGGGCGGCAGCCAGGAGGCCGGCTTACGGGCGGGCACCGAGAACGTCGCCGGGATCGTCGGGCTGGCCGCCGCGCTCGAACTGGCGAGCCGCGACCTTCCGCTCGAGGGCGCGCGCCTCGCGGCGCTCCGCGACCGGTTCGAGGGCGACGTCCTGCGGAACGTTCCGGGCACCCGCCTCAACGGGGCGCGGGCGCCGCGTCTGCCGCATATCTCGAGCGTCGCGTTCGCGGGCCTCGCGGCGCCCGAGCTGCTGGCACGGTTCGATCTCGAGGGTCTCGCGGTCTCGGCCGGCAGCGCTTGCGCGGCCGGCGCGACCGAACCGAGCCACGTGCTGGCCGCCCTGGGATTGCCGGATTCGTTCGCGAACGGGACGATTCGCTTCTCGTTCGGAAGGTTGACCGGCGCGCAAGAGGCGACCGAGCTTTCCCGGCGGCTCCCAGAAATCGTGGCGAGCATGCGTGAACCCGGTCGCATCGTGGGTACGAATGCTGTTGGCCCGAGCTCGGGCCGCTCGGAGGTTGGTCCTTGGGCGTAAGCTTGGAGCCCTGGTCGATTGGCGTAGGACTCGGGGTGCTGCTGATCGGAATCGGCATCTTCGTCCTGTGCCTGCGGGCCGGGGCGTTGCTGCTGCGATTCGGCAAAACCCTCGACGAAGTCGACAAGCAGATCGACAACCTTTCGGTTCCGATCGCCACCACGCTGACCCACGTCGGCGGCATCGCCGATACCGCCGATACGACGATCGCACGGCTCGGTCACGTCGTGGGCCAGTTGGAAAACGTCGCGAGCGGCGCGACCAAAACGGCCAACCTCATCGGTTCGACGATCAGCGGCGTGACCGGCGCCGGGCGCAAAGCGCGCTCGGAATCGAGCGAAGGCGCCGCGATCTAAATGAACGCTATGCTCTCGGGCATCCTGACCGGCGCGCTCCTCGGAGCGGCCCTCGCGATGGTGCTCGCCCCCACCGAACTCAAGCCGCAGCAGCGCGACGCGTAGGAGAAGCATTGGATATCAAAGTGCAGGTCAGGGAGTCAGACCACGACGCGTACGTCGTGGAACTCGGCGGTGAAATCGACGTCTACACGTCGCCCAAGGTCAAAGATGCAATCACGGAGCTCATCGATCAAGGCCACTACAACCTCGTGATCAACCTCGAGAAGGTGCGCTACATCGATTCGACCGGCCTCGGGGTGTTGATCGGCGGCCTGAAGCGCGTGCGCGAACACGGCGGCAGCGTCAACTTGGTCTGCACCAACCCGCAGATCAAGAAGATCTTCGACATCACGGGTCTGGTGAAGATCTTCGGCATCTACGACGACGAACAGGACGCGAAAAAGGCGCTAGTGTGAACGAGCCGGCAGCCGTCGAGGAATTTCTCGGCACGGTCGAGTTGCGCATCCCGAGCAAGCCGGAGTGGGTCGCGGTGGCCCGCCTTGCGGTCTCGGGGATCGCCAACCGTTTGCCTTTCTCCGTCGAGGACATCGAGGATCTCAAACTCGCAATCGCCGAGGCGTGCACGACCTGCATCCAAGATGCGTCGAGCAGCGATACGATCGATATCACCTGCGAGGCGTCGTCCGATTCGCTGCGTATTCGCGTGCGCGATCACGGCTTCGGCGGGGTTCGCGGCGAGCCGCCGCGGCCGCGCTCGGTCACGCTGAACGAGGGGCTGGGCGTCTTCTTGATTCAAGCCTTGATGGACCAAGTCGAGTACAACGTCGACCCGCACTCGGGCGTCGAACTGGTGATGACGAAGCGCGTCGGCACCTAGGATCGGAATGGCGATTCCATCTTCTCAACCCGGCGAGGAGCGTTGGGACAGGCGCCGCACCAAGGCCGCCTTCGAGACGCTCTCGCGGATGCGCGCCGCGAAGTCTGCGGACGCGGACGCCGTGCGCGACGAACTCGTCGTCGCGCATCTCAACCTCGTGCGCTACCTGGCGGTGAAGTTCGTCAACCGGGGCGAGGCGCTCGACGACCTCATCCAAGTCGGGACCGTCGGGCTGATCAAGGCGATCGATCGCTTCGACATCGAGCGCGGCGTCGAGTTCACGACCTACGCGACGCCCACGATCGTGGGCGAGATCAAGCGCTATTTCCGCGATAAGGGATGGGCCGTCAAGGTCCCGCGGCGCCTGCAAGAACTGAACCTCAGCGTGAACCGCGCCATCGAGAAGATGACGGTCGCGCTCGGGCGCTCGCCCACCGTCGCCGAGTTGGCCAAGCAGGTCGACGCTTCCGAAGAAGAGATTCTCGAAGCCCAGGAGCTCGGGCAGGCCTACAACTTGCTCTCGCTCGACACCGAGCTCGGCGGCGACGGCGACAAGAACGGCCAGACTCTCGCCGACTACATCGGCAAGGCCGATCCAAACTTGCAACTGCTCGAAGACCGCACGAACCTCGAGCGGGCCTTTGAGGTGCTCTCCAAACGCGAGCGCTTCATCCTCTTCCTGCGCTTCTACGAGTCCGTTTCGCAAACGGAGATCGCCCGGCGCCTCAACGTCTCGCAGATGCACGTTTCGCGCCTGCAGCAGAAAGCGCTCGAGAAGCTGCGCGGCGCGCTTGCCGAATGAGCGCTTGACAGGTGCGCTCGCTTGCCGCTAGGCTTGAAGCGTGAGTGATACCGTTCTTGGAGTCCTCCTCCACGCGTTCGCGCTGGCTTGCGTCGCCTTCATCATTTGGGGCGGCCTGGCCGAGACCAAACGCGCCGAAGCGGCCTACGCAGAGCGCAACTCCGGCGGCTCGCGCTAGCTGAACTAGGCGTTCCGGCGGATCGTCCGGAACCCTGACGAGTCATGCCCCTCTCTTCGCAAGAATTGCGCCGCTCGTTCGTCGACTACTTCGTCTCGAAGGGTCATAAAGCGCTGCCCTCGGCGAGCCTGATCCCCGACGAGATGTCGACGACGCTGTTCACGATCGCCGGCATGGAGCAGTTCGTACCGGTCTTCCTGGGCGACGCGCCCGCGCCCGCGCCGCGCGCGGTGACGGTGCAGCGCTGCCTGCGCGTCGCCGGGGCTAAGAGCGACATCGAGAACGTCGGCCGCACCGGCCGGCACGGCACGTTCCTCGAGATGCTCGGGAACTTCAGCTTCGGCGACTACTACAAGCGCGAAGCGATCGCGTTCGCCTGGGAGTATCTCACGCAGCGCCTCGGCTTATCGCCGGACAAGCTGTACGTGACCGTGCACACCGGCGACGACGAAGCGCAGCGGCTCTGGGAAAGCGAGATCGGACTCGCGCCCGAGCGCATCACGCGCTTCGACGCCGACAACTTCTGGACGATGGGACCGACCGGACCGTGCGGCCCCTGCTCCGAGATTTTCTACGATACCGGGCCGCAGTACGCGAGCGACGCGAACGACACGGGACCGAACCTCGGCAACCGTTACGTCGAGATTTGGAATCTCGTTTTTCAGCAGTACAATCGTTCCGCCGACGGTCATCTGCACGAGCTGCCGAAGAAAGCGATCGATACGGGCGCCGGTTTCGAGCGGCTGCTGGCCGTCGCCAACGGCCTAGCTTCGATGTACGAGACCGACCTGTTCGCCGACTTGATCGCGGCGCAACCCGACGTGCGCTCGAGTTCGCTCGCGCCGGCCGAGCAGCTCGTGCGCCGGCGCATCATCGCCGATCACGCCCGCGCGGTGACGTTCCTGATCGCCGACGGCGTCTACCCGTCGAACACCGATCGCGGCTACGTGCTGCGCTTTCTCGCGCGCCGAGCGATTCGCAACGGGAAGCTGCTGGGCTATCCCAGCGGGTTCCTGACGGCCCTCGTGCCGCACGTCGTCGCCTCGCTCGCGCCGGGTTACCCCGAGTTGCCTCCGGCGACGGCGCGCATCGAGCAGGCCCTCGGCGCGGAAGAACTCGCTTTCGAGCGGACCCTCGAGCGCGGGAACGAGATGCTCGCCGGACTCATCGCAAAGGCCGAACGCGACGGCTCGGCGCTGAGCGGACGCGACGTCTTCGTACTGCACGACACCTACGGCTTTCCGGTCGAGCTGACGCGCGAGATCGCGGACGAAGCCGGCGTCGCGGTCGACGTACCCGGCTACGAAGCGGCGATGGAGGAACAGCGCGAGCGCGCCCGCGCCGACGCGCAGCGCAAGCGCGCGGTGGTCTCGGTCGCGGGCGCACCGGCGCTCGCCAGCGAGTTCACCGGCTACGACGGCCTCGAGAGCGACGGCAAGGTCATCGGCATCCTTCAAAACGGTGCGCCCGTCGAGTACGTCGTCGACGGCGACGAGGCGCAGTTGATTTTGGACAAGACCTCGTTTTACGCGGAGAAGGGCGGTCAGATCGGCGATCGCGGGCTGATCGCCGTGGGCGATGCGACCTTCACCGTGCTCGACACGCAGTTCGTGGGAGAAGCGATCGCCCACCGCGGCGTCGTTCGCGGCGGCGCGATCCGCCTCGGCGACGAGGCGCACACCGCCGTCGATCCCGCCTGGCGTCAAGAGATTCGGCGCCACCACACTTCGGCACACTTGCTGCAGCGGGCGCTCAAGGACGTTCTCGGTGACGAGGTCGCGCAAGCCGGCTCGTGGGTCGGCGTCGACCGGATGCGCTTCGACTTCCGCTCGCCCTCAGGCGCGCTTTCGCCGTCGCAGAAACGCGACGTCGTCGCGCGCGTCAACGCGATGATCCGCGACGACCACCACCTGGTCACGAAAGTGATGAGTCCGGCCGAGGCGGCGGCTTCCGGCGCCATCTCGATGGCGGGCGAAAAATACGGCGACAAGGTGCGCGTCGTGCACGCCGGTCCGTCGGTGGAGTTTTGCGGCGGTACGCACGCCGTCACGACGGGCGAGCTGGGAATATTCCTGATCCTCTCCGAGTCGTCGATCGGAAGCGGCATCCGGCGCATCGAGTCGGTCGTTTCGAAAGCCGCCGAAGCGCTCGTGCTCGATCAGCAAGATCTCGTTGGGGCGCTTTCCGAGCGGCTTTCGGCCGGCCCGGCGGAGTTGCTCGAGCGCGTCGACCGCGTGCAACACGAAGTTCGCGATCTCCAGAAATCGCTGGCCGAGATCAAAGCTCGGCTTGCCGCCGCAGACGCCGCCGAGTTCGTGGCGCGCGCCGAGACGATCGGCGGGACGCGAGTGGTCGCCGCCGTCGTCCCCGAGGCGACCAACGAAACCCTCAAACATCTGAGCAGTGCGATTCGCGGCAAGTTTCGCAGCGGCGTGATCGCTTTGGCAGGCGTCGACGACGGGACGGTCTCACTGCTGGTCACCGCCAGCGAGGACGCCGTCGGACGCGGCGTCAACGCCGGGAACCTGGTGAAGTTGGCTGCACCGCTCGTCGGCGGACGGGGCGGAGGGGCGCCCGGTCAGGGCCAAGGCGGGGGCAAAGATCCCGCCGGCGCGGATGCGGCGCTCGCCGCGATTCGGAACGCGCTCGCGGGATGATCGTCGCGCGCCGTGCGGCGCTGACGGCGCTCGGTTCGGCGCTCGCGCTCGTCGGCCTTATCGCAGCCGCGCCGCTCGCGCGGCCGCTCGAATCGAACGAGGTGCTGGTGCGTTACGCGCAAGCGCTCGGGGAGATTTCGCGCCCGTCGGCGGTCGAGTTCGAGTATAGCGTCGAGCAGCTTGGCACGCGGACCCTGCAGCAAACCCATCACGTCTACCGCGGCGGCCAGAGCGAACGCGACGAGATCATCGCGGCCGACGGGCAAACCCTCTCGCGTCCCAGCGTCCGCATTTTGCTCAATCGCAAATATCCGTACGACATCCGTTCCATCGCGCCGCAAGTCGCGACGTACACCTTCATCTACACCGGGACGCTGCTCGAGGGCAACGATCACTTTCTCTATCTCTACAAGACCGAGCCGAAAGGGCCCGAGTCGAACTTCGTCGTCGACGAGCTCGACATCGACGGCATCTCGTTTCTGCCCGCGATCATCCACTTCCGCATCGCCGGCGCCACGACGCACGGCTCGGGGCGGCTCGCCTACGCGCGCTTCGACCGCTACTGGCTCGTGCGCGAAGCCGACGTCACCGTCCATCTGCCGAAGGGCGCGCTCGCGAACGAACGCATCGTCTGGTCGAAATACCAGTTCCCGGCGTCGCTGCCCGCCGAAACGTTCAGGGAACCGCGCCCGGCCGCTGCCGCTGAAGAATAGGCTGCGTCACAGCCGGTAACCGAGTCCCGTGTACAGATCGGCGTGGACTTCGTCGATCGGCAGGTTGCCGAAGTTTCCGTGATAGCCCCAATAGCCGGCGTAGAGGTACGTTTTCTTCGCGGGGCGATACGTCAGACCGTAGTCATACACGAGGTAGCGCCGGTCTCCCGATGTGGTCTTTCCCATCGTCGTGTATTGCGCGGGGAGCGTGAGGTAGTAGAACACGCTGCCGTACACCGAGTAGCGCTGCGTCAAGTTCGGCAACTTCTCACCGCCCAAGCCCCAGCCGAACTGAGAACTGTAACCGGCACTCGCGGTTTTCTGCATGAGGCCGGCGCCCAAGTAGAAGCCGTGGCCGGTCACCGAGAGCAGGCCGTCTTCCTGGACGAACGTATCGGCGATCGAGGCCGGCGCGGGACTCCCCGGCTGCAGGTTCGTTGGCGGATACGAGAAGGCGTGCAGATTTGCGTCGATCGCGAACTTTCCGGTTTGATATGCGCCGCCGAGCTGATACGTCCCGAGACCGTTATTTCCGCCGCCGGTGTTGGCTCCCCAAAAGCCTACCGCACCCTGAACGAAACCGGGATACGCGGGGGTCGTTTGCGCGAGCCGCGTCACGTCGGGTTCGTCGCCGGCGCCGCCGGCGCGGAACAGGCGCGTACCGATACCGACGAACGGGCCCGTCACCCGTTCGGTTTCTTTAGCCGAAGTCGCACTCTGGAGTATGACGTATCCGCTGTAACCAAAGTAAAGGTAAAGACCGTGCGCGAGCGCGAGGGCGGACTCGGCCGAAATCTTCACGCCGCCGTAATTGAGATTGTACGATTTCCCGAAGTTTGGGCTGGTCGGGTAGGTCTGATGAAAAACGCCCGACAGGCTCGGATAATAGTAGATGAACCCGCAGAACTGAAACGGCGTGAAATCACAGTACTGTTCGACGCCTGCGCCCAGCCCGTGGATCGCCGGAGAGCCGTAGGTCGTCGAGATCGTGTTGTAGCTGAGCCCCGCGTAAACGTAGTTGCCGAAGATCGTGTGTTCGAGCCGCTCGTCGAGCGAGGTGTTGCGGCCGGTGAAAGGGGGCAGGATCTCGTAGGTGCCGTCCGGCGCCAAATACCCCACGCCGCCGGGGACCGTATCCACGGTCGTGAATTGGTCGCTGCGGGCGTCAACCTTCACGGCCCAGCGGCCGAAGCGGTACGACGCGGCCGCGACGTACGAAAAGCCGTTCCCCGTTAGCGCGGGGGAGTAGTTGTTCGAGACCTTACCGACGGTGTATCCGCCTTCGAGTTCGACTTCGCGGAACGGCACGTGGGACGGCGCAGCGGTCGCTGCCGGCGACGGCGCCGGAAGGCTGGACGCGAGCGGTGCCGGCGAGGCCGGGGTCGCGCTTGCAAGCGGGGTTGGCGAGGGCGACGGACTTGCGCTCTCGGCGCGCGCGGCCGTCGACAACGCTGCGAATGCCGCCGCAGCGACGATGGCGGCAAGCGGGAAAGCAAACCGTTCGCGTTTCGGTTCGCGAATCTCAGCGGCGCGCGCCGTCGCATTTCCAAGTCCGCGGATGCTCGCAACCTTTCAGCGCTCGTGTGAAGCAACTCGACGCAAAACGCGACCGAGACTAGAGGGCTTGCTCGGAGATATCGGCGCGAAGTTCGCGGAGGTGATCGGTATAACATTCGTCGAGGACACCCAAGCTCGCGCCGTCGCTTGCGAGCGTAGCGAATGCGGCGTTCTCTACGCGGACTTCCCAGAAATCGTCGAGCGGCCGTCCTTCAGCGAGCAAGAGCGCGCAGCGGACGACCGCGTCGTGGGTCACCACGAGAACGTCCCCCCTCGCGTCGGGCAGCGTCGCGGCAAACTCCGCCCAGCGCGTGGAAACCTGCGCGAGCGTTTCGCCGCCTTCGAAGGCGACGTGCGCCGGGTCTTCGCGCCAAGCGCGGTAGCGTGCCGGATCGTTTTGCGCGATCTCGTCACGGTAGCGGCCTTCCCAGGTGCCGTGCGCGATCTCGATGAGGCGCTCGTCCACCTCGACGCTCAGTCCTAAACGGCTCGCGCTGAACTGTGCCGTCGCGGTGCAGCGCAGCAGCGGACTCGAGACGATCCGCGCCGGGATCGGATCGCCGCGTTGCCCGCTTGCGAAAAAGTGTTCCGCGAGCGCGAGACCTTGGCGCACGCCGAGCGCCGAGAGCGCCGATTCGAGCCTGCCTTGGTAGCGGCCGGCGAGATTCCACGTCGTCTCGGCGTGGCGGGCTAGCCAGATCACACGTGCAGTGCGCGCACGCTCTTGACGCCCTCGATCGCACGTAAACGCTCGAGCGTCGCCTCGTCCGCGGGACGGTCGATCGCGAGGATCATCAGCGCCTCGCCGCCCGCCGCGTGCCGCCCGACTTGCATCGTCGAAATGTTGACCTGATCTTGGCCCAGAATCGTTCCGACTTTACCGATCATGCCGGGAACGTCGTTGTGGCGAGTGATCAACATCGAGCCGCTCGGAATGGCGTCCGTCTCGAAGCCGTCGATCGTGACGATGCGCGGGCCGCCGAACGCGATCGTTCCGGACAAAGACGTCTCGCCGCCGCTGACCCGCAAGGCCGCGCCGAACGAGTCGGCTGCCGCGTCGGCCCGCACGTCGACGTGCAAGCCAAGTTCTTGGGCGATCGCCGCGGCGTTGACGATCGAAACGCGCCGATCGGTCGTCGTTTGCAGCAGTCCGGTGAGAAACGAGGTTACGACGGGCGCCGCGTCGAGCTCGGCGATGCGGCCTTCCATCACCAGCGAAAGCGCGGGCAGCGCGCTCGACGTGCTGAGCTGCGGGAAGAGCCGGCCCATCCGGTAGGCTAAATCGACGAACGGCCGCAAACGATCGGCGTCGGGGCCGTCGGCGACGGGTGCGTTGACCGCGGCCATCGCAGCGCCGCCCAGCAAGACGCTCGCGACATCCTGGGCGAGCTCGACCGCGATCCGCTCGAGTGCTTCGACGGTCGAACCGCCGAGATGCGGCGTCGCCACCACTTTGGAATGCTCGTGCAATTTCGCGCCCGGTCCGCCTGGCGGCGGCGGTTCCACGGCAACGACGTCGATCGCCGCTCCGGCGAGCGTCCCGGCATCGAGCGCCGCGAGCAGCGCCGTCTCGTCGATGAGTCCGCCGCGCGCGCAGTTGATGATGCGCGCGTGCGGTTGCAGCAGCGAAAGCTTGCTCGCGTCGATCATCCCGCGCGTCTGGGCGTTGAGCGGTGTGTGCAGCGTGACGATGTCGGCGCGCGCTAAGAGCTCGTCGAGCGTCAGAAGTTCAACGCCAAAGGCGTCGGCGCGCGCTTTGGAAACGAACGGGTCGGTCGCCAGCAACTTCATGCCGAACGCCGCGGCGCGTTGTGCGACTCCGCCGCCGATGCGGCCGAGTCCGACGATGCCGAGCGTCTTGTGCGCGAGCTCGGTCCCGACGAACGGCTTGCGGTCCCAAACGCCCGCACGCAGCGAAGCGACGGCCGCCGGCAAGTGTCGCACCAGCGCCAGCATCAGCGCAAAGGTTTGCTCGATCGCCGCGAGCGTGTTGGCGCCGGGCGTGTTGAGCACCACGATTCCGGCATCGGTCGCCGCCGCAACGTCGATCGCGTCGACGCCCACGCCGGCGCGTGCGACGACCGCGAGTTTGGGGCCGTGGCGCAGAAGCTCCCGGTCGACGCGCGTCTCGGAGCGCACGATGAGGCCGTCGGCATCGGCGAGCGCGGCGGCGAGCGTTTCGGGCTTCCCGACGCACGAAACGATTTCGATCCCGCGCTCGCGCAGTACGGCGAGGCCGCTCTCTGCAAATGGTTCGGCGACGACGACGCGGGCTTGGGAGAGGCGGGGCCGATTGGGAGAGCTAATCACGAACTTTCGACGATGCGGGAACGGTTTGACGCTCCATGCGCCTTGAAGGGTTGGTTGGCCTCTGCCGGACCAGCCTTTTTGACGCCGTGACGGCACGCGTCATCCGGCGAGCCGGCTGGTGGGAAGCGCCGCTGGCCGGGATGCTCGCCGTCGCGCTGATCGCGCAGAGTTTGCGGCCGCGCGGGACGATCTTCGCGAACTACGTCTTTTTTGCCGACGCACTGCTGCACGGTCGCATCTGGATCGTCTGGCCCGGGCCGCGCGTCGACGCGGTGCTCTACAACGGCCACTACTACATCGTCAACGATCCCGTCCCTGGATTCTTGATGCTCCCGCTGGTCAAACTGTCCGGTCTCTACGCGAATCAAACGCTGCTCGCGGTGATTTTGGCCGGCGTCGCGGTTTTCGCCGGGTGGAAGCTGTTCGCGAATCTCGGCGCGTCCGTTTGGACGAACGTGTGGCTATGCGCGTTCTTGCTGCTCGGCACCGACCTCTGGTGGTGCAGCTCGCTCGGCGACGTGTGGTTCGTAGCGCAGACTTCGGCCGTCGCCTTTACGCTGCTCTCGCTCGCCGAACTTTCGGGCAAGAACCGTTCGTGGCTAGTGGCGCTGTGGTTCGTGCTAGCGATCGGGTCGCGCTTCACGATGGTGATGGCCACGCCCGTGATCGTCTGGCTCACGCTGCACGACGGGCTGCGCCAGGCGTCGACCCCACCCGATGCCGCCGAGGCGGCGGTGCGTCGCTTCGAGCCGCGCCGTTGGCTGGCACTCGCCGCGGTGTTCGTTCCGGCCGTTGCGCTCTGGGTCGCCTATAACGAGGCGCGTTGGGGCGTGCCGTGGGATAGCGGGCACACGATCTTCTATCATCAGGACCATTTCGCGGGCTCGCCGACGGGTTCGCCGTTCAGTCTCGCCAACGTGCCCTATCAACTGTGGTCGTTCCTGATTCAGTACCCGCGCTTTTTTCACGACTATCCGTGGATCGTCCCTCGCTTCAGCGGCGTCGCGCTGACCTGGACGAGCCCGGCGTTGATCTGCGCGTTCTGGGCGCGCCGGCCGCGCGACATCGTCGTCGCGATGTGGCTAGCGACGGTCCTCGTCGCGATTCCGTCGCTGCTCTACTTCGTCAACGGCTACTCGCAGTTCGGCATGCGCCACGCGCTCGATTTCGAACCGTTTCTGCTCGTCTTGATGACGCTCTATCTGCGCGAGCGCTTTCCGCTGTGGGCGCGCGCGCTCTTCGTCTACTCGATCGTGGCCGGAGCCTGGGGCGTTTGGTTCTGGCGTGCGTTCTACCGGCCGGACTATTGAGCGCGCCAAGGATGCGTGGCGCGGGAACGGAAAGCGGCGCCCCGGGATGACCGCGATCGACTTCGCAAGCATTCGCCGCATTACCGCGCTCCGGCCCATCATCGCGGGTCTGCTCGCTTTTGCCGCTGCCTACGTCGCCTCGCACGGGCGTTCGACGCCGTACAACAACTACACGTTGCTCGCCGACGCGATCTTGCACGGTCATCTGTGGATCGACTGGCCCGGAGAGAACGTCAGCGACGCGCTGCTCTGGAACGGCCAGCACTACGTCATCGAAGCGCCGCTGCCCGGGTTGCTGATGCTTCCCGCGGCGATCTTCTGGAACGAACACGCCAACCAGACCTACCTTTCGCTGGTGCTCTGCGGCTGCGCGGTCGGCGTGACCTACGCGCTCTTGCAGCGCCTCGGCGTAGCGTTCTGGCCGGCTTTTTGGCTTACGCTCTTTTTCTTCGCAGGCACCGATCTGTGGTGGTGCGCGCAGCTCGGCGATGTATGGTTCATCGCCCACGTTTCGGCCGTGCTCTTCACGATGCTGGCGCTGTTCGAGCTGGCCGGTCCGGCCCGCGGCTGGCTGGTCGCCCTCTTAGGGGCGTGCGCGTTCGAGTCGCGTTTTTCGATGATCATGGCAATGCCGCTGTATTTCTACTGCACCGGCTCGGGCGGCTTGCTGCTGCCCGATCGCTTTCGCTGGTCGCGGCTGCGCGGCTTTGCGATCGTCGCCGGCGTGGTCGCGGTCCTTTGGGTCGCATACAACGAGGCGCGCTGGGGTTTGCCGACCGACATCGGCTACACTGCTTGGTTTCACCACGACTCGTGGGGCCAGCGCGAAGGCTCGCCTTTCCGCCTCGAATACTTTCCGTACGAAGTCTACTCGTTCTTCATGCGGCCACCCGTGCTCGTCGAGTGGCTGCAACAGGCGCAACCGCCCTACTTCAAAGTCGACGTCAACGGCATCGCGCTGACCTTTACCAGCCCCGCGTTGATCCTCGCCTTCTGGTCGAAGGCCCCGCGCAAACTCAAGATCGCGCTTTGGGTTACGATCGCGCTCGTCGCGACGCCCTCGTTCTTCTACTACTTGAACGGCTGGTACCAATTCGGCATGCGGCACGCACTCGACTTCGAGCCGTTCCTGCTCGTGCTGATGGCCTTTGCGGTGCGCGATCGCGTCCCGCGCTGGGGCCAAGCATTGATCGTCTACTCGTGCCTCGTCAGCGTGTGGGGGATCTGGTACTGGAATACGACCTACCGCGCCGGCGACTAACGGGAACCCGCGGCGCAGGTGACGCCGCCCTCGAGAATGCCTTGGGCGACGTGGCCGGCGAGGAGACGATTTCCCTCGAGATTCGGATGAATCTCGTCCGGGAAGTAGTTCTTCGGATCGTTCACGTCGGGAAAGCAGCGTAGATCGATCGGCGTTACGCCCTGTCTGGCGGCCCAGTCGTCCCACGAGTTCGTCCAGCGCGAGACCTCAGCCCTCAACCCCGGGTTGTGTGCGAGTCCCGGCATTTTCGAGAGATCGCGCAGCAAGACGACGTAGATGCGGAAACCCCGCTCCTTGAGAACGTGCAGCATCACGAGATACGAAGCGCGCATTTGGAGGACGTGAACCGGGCCGCTCGGATGCGGCCCGGACGGAGGCCAAAGATCGTTCGTTCCGAGGTAAATGACGACCGAACCCGTGTCGCGCGGGATGCGATGCACTTCTTGCTCGAGCGCGTCTTGCAACGTGATTCCCGAAACACCGAGGTTGTGGACGGGAAGCCGCAGCCTCCGGCCGGTGAGTTCCGGATAGCGTGGTGGCTGCCCGGCGGAAAGGCGGAGCCGATCGTAATCGAGTCGCCCAGAAACGTCACCGCGCGCCCGGAAGTAGCGGCTGTGAAAGCACCCTCCGGAAGCAAACCCCGGTACCAGGACCACGCTTCGGCGCCGAGCCAAAACAGGGCCGCGAGATTCGCAGCGATCAGCAACCGCCGGCGGCTCGTTGCTGCTCCGTTCTTACGCCAGCTTCCCGGCGACGAGACGGAGCAAGTGCTCTTGCTCGCGCTTGGAGTTCACCGGGAGGCGTTGCCACGTGCCCTCGAGCTTCACGTCGGCAAAGATGCCGGCCGGATCTTCGTGGAAGTGGAGAAACGCGTTCGAACTCAGGTAGAACGTCCCCGGAGCGCGTTCGCGAAGTTCCTCGTGCGCCGCGAGCGCGCGCAGCAGCGGCGCAATCGACGCAAGCGTTTCCTTCGTTGCGTGCTTCATCGCTAGAACCCGACGCCGAGTCCGATCTCGAGGCTCGTGATGTCGACGTTGGTCGGCGCGTTCACGACGGCGGTCGCGTGGTCGCCCGCGATTCCGATGGTGCCGAGGAGACGTGCTTTCCCGATGTGTCCGAGCGAATGACCGTAAGCCGCTTCGTAGCGCAGGATCGAGTACTGATAGCCCATGTTCTTATAGGGTACCTCGTTGAGCACATACGGATAATAGTACAGCCGTCCGAAGACCCACTGCTTGCGCTGCGTCTCGGGCGGCTTCTCGACGCCGAAGCCGCCGCCGACGAGAACCGGCAGCCCGGCGAGATTCGGGTGGTAGTAGATCGCGAGGCCCAGGTAGAGCGGCGTGCTGGGAACCGCGACGCCGGCGCGTTCTTCGAGCGTGTACTGATGGTTGACGAAAGCGGGGACGTAGTGCGAGCCGCCGCCGATGTCGGCGACGTAGCCCGAGTTATGCTGGTAAGCGATATCGTAAAACTGCCATACGAGAAGCAGGCGTTGGCCTAGCAGTGGGAAGTCGGCCCCGACGTTGACCCCCTCCGAGAGCTGCTGCGAGAAGCCGTGCGCGTACTGGTCGTTGACGGCGCCGACCGGTAACAGGTTTCCGATCACCCAGACCTGGGCGGGCTTTTTTTCGGGTTTCTTCTCTTTGTCGGCGGCCGCGGCCGGCAGAGCCGTGGCACCCAAGATCAGTGCGAACCAGAGCGCTCGCGCGAGGCGGGCGCGCGACGGAAAGGGGAGGCGTATCATCGGCAGCGCCTTTTCGGGAGCCGTCCGCAGGTGCCTGTCACGGTCGCGGGTATACATTCCGCAGCCGTGAGCACCGCGAAGCCACCCGCTAAACCGCTCGAGAAGTACGTCGCGAAGCGGAACTTTACCAAGACGCCTGAGCCCTCGGGCGCCGCCGCGAAAACCAAGCCGGCGGCCGGGAAGCGCTTGCGTTTCGTGGTGCAGATGCATCGTGCGACGAGACTCCATTGGGATTTCCGGCTCGAAGCCGACGGTGTGTTGAAATCGTGGGCGATTCCGAAAGGCCCGACCCTCGACTCGGGTGAGAAGCGCCTGGCGATGCACGTCGAGGATCACCCGCTCGATTATCGCGACTTCGAAGGCATCATACCCAAAGGGAACTACGGCGCCGGCGAAGTGATCGTGTGGGACCGCGGCACCTATCGGCTGCTCGAAGGTACCGACACGACCGAACAGATCGCGAAGGGCTCGCTCAAGTTCGAATTGTTCGGTAAGAAGCTGCGCGGCGGTTACGCGCTCGTGCACATCAAGAAGGCGCGCGACGGCGAAGAGAACGCGTGGCTCTTGATCAAAGAGCGGGACGATTCGAGCGACCCCGACTGGCGCGTCGAGGATCATGCCGAATCGGTGAAGTCGGGTCGCACGCTGGCCGATCTCGCCAAGGATCCCAAAGCGCCGCACTGGATCTCGAATCGTCCCGAGTCGGCGGCGAAACCGCGCGAAGCCGCGAAGCCGGCAGCCGCGAAGTTGCCGAGCGACGTGCAGACGATGCTCGCGACGCCGGTCGACGAGGCCTTCGACGACAAGAAGTGGCTCTTCGAACTCAAGTGGGACGGCTACCGTGCACTCGCCACGATCGGGCGCGACGGAACGCTCACGCTCACCTCGCGCAACGGGAACGACCTCACCGCGAAATTTCCCGATTTGGCGAATCTGGCCGACGCCTTTTCGGAACGGCCGCTCATCGTCGACGGCGAGATCGTCGTGCTCGACGCCGAAGGCCGCCCCTCGTTTCAACGTTTGCAAGAGCGGCTCGACCGTTTCGGGCGCGCCGCACCGGAGAAGTCGCCGGTGACCTTCGTCGTTTTCGATCTGCTCTACGGCAACGGCCGCGACGTACGCAAAGAGCCGCTCGAAAAGCGCAAAGCGATGCTCGAGTCGCTGCTCACCGGAAAAGGCCCCGTGATGTTTAGCAAGCACGTCGTGGGCGACGGGAAACAGCTCTTCGAGCTCGCGCAGCAACGCGATCTCGAAGGCATCATGGCCAAGCGCCGCGATTCGCTCTATCAAGGACGGCGTTCGCGCGACTGGCTCAAGATCAAAACCGGCCGGCGTCAGGAGTGCGTCGTCGGCGGCTGGACCGAAGGCCGCGGCAGCCGCAAGCACTTCGGTGCACTGCTCGTCGGCGTTTACGAGAAAGATGAGTTCGTCTACGTCGGTTCGGTTGGAAGCGGCTTCGACGCAAAGAAACTCGCGTCGCTGGCGAAACGGCTCGCGGCGCTCGAGCGCAAGACGCCGCCTTTCGCGAACCCGCCGAAGACGGATACGCCGGCGCACTGGGTCAAGCCCGAACTCGTGGCCGAGATCGCGTTCAACGAGTGGACGCGCGAGGGCCTCATGCGGCAACCGGTCTTCATCGCGCTGCGCGAAGACAAGCCGCCGCGAGAAGTCGTGCGCGAACTGCCGAAGCACACGAAGGACGTCGCCTGAAAACCGCCCGCCGCACGACCCGCAACGTCGAGGTCGCGGGCCGCAGCCTCGTCGTTTCCAACGAAGACAAAGTGCTGTGGCCCGAAGACGGCTACACCAAAGGCGACTTGATCGCGTACTATCGCGCCGTCGCCGAGTGGATTCTGCCGCACCTCGAGGACCGGCCGCTGACCGTCCAGCGCTATCCGAACGGCATCCACGAGGGATCGTTCTTCGAGAAAAACGCGCCGCGCGGTCTGCCGGACTGGATTCCGACCGTCGCCGTCGCAACCGAAAGCGGACGGCGCAGCGAAACGCACTTTCCGCTCTGCAACGACGAACCCGCGCTCGTCTACTTCGCGAACCTCGCGGCCATCGTGCTGCACGTCTGGACCTCGCGCGCCGGCTCGCTCGAGGTCCCGGACTTCGCCTTTTTCGACCTCGATCCGAACGAGGGGTGCACGCTCGCGACCCTAGCCAAGGTCGCGCTCGGCCTGCGGGCAGCGCTCGACGAGATCGGCCTCGAGCCGCTGATCAAGACCTCGGGCGGTTCGGGACTCCACGTGCTGGTGCCGCTCAAACCGGCCTACACCTACGAGATCGCCAAGCAGTTCGCCGAGCTCGTCGCCCGCACGCTGAACGGCCGGATGCGCGACGCGACCACCCTCGTGCGGATGCCGGCTCAGCGCCCGAAAGGGACCGTTTACCTGGATTACGTCCAAGTCGGGATGGGAAAGACCCTGGTCGTCCCCTACGGCGTCCGCGCCCGGGAGGCGGCGCCCGTCTCGTTCCCGCTGGAATGGTCCGAAATCGAGGCGATGGGCCGCAAACGGGCCAAGACGACGGAGGGCGAATTCGAGCGCTTTACAATCAAGAACGTCCCGGGACTGCTGGCCAAGCACGGAGACCTCTGGGCCGGCGCCGGGTGGAAAGAACAGCGCCTGGAACCTGCGCTCGCGAAAGCGCAGAAAGCCTGGCGCTAGTCGAGACGCGGGGAGATTTTTCGTGGCGCACGCGATTTGGACCGGATCGATCAACTTCGGACTCGTGACGATTCCCGTCAAGCTGCAGACGGCGATTCGAACCAACGACCTACGCTTCAATTTCTTGCACAAGACCGACGAGGGGCGCATCAACAACGTGCGCCGCTGCTCGATCGACGGCGAAGACGTTCCCTACTCGGAGATCGTGCGCGGTTACGAATACGAGAAGGGTCAGTACGTGATCTTAACCGACGAGGACTTCGACCGGGTCAATCCCGAGGCGACGCAGTCGGTCGACATCGTACAGTTCGTCGAACTCTCCGAGATCAACCCGATGTTCTACGACAAGCCGTACTACCTCGAGCCCGACAAGCGCGGCCGCCACGCCTACGCGCTGCTGCGCGAAGCCCTCAAGGCCGAGAACAAAGTCGGCATCGCCAAAGTCGTGATCCGCTCGCGCGAGCATTTGGCCGCCCTCAAACCGAACGGCGACGCGCTCGTCCTGGAGCTGATGCACTTCGCCGACGAGATCGTCGATCAAGCGACGCTCGAGTTGCCTTCGGGCGAGAAGCCGCTCGAGAACGAGATGAAAGTCGCGAAGATGCTCATCGAAACGATGAGCGAGCCTTTCGACGCGGCGAAATTCAAGGACACCTATCGCGAAGAGGTCCTCGCGATGATCGACGCGCGCGCCGCCGGTAAGGAAATTCCCAAGGCCAAAGGCAAGGCGCCCGCGCGCGATAACGTGGTTAACCTCATGGACGTGCTGCAAAAGAGCCTCGACCAAAGCAAACGTTCGCGCGGCAACGGAACGCGCGGCGGCCGGACGGCGGAAGCCGCTTCGGACGAGAAGCCGAAGAAGACGGCCAAGCGTAAGTCTTCCGCGGCGTAAGCCTCCCGGCGATCCGCGGGAGGCGCTGATCCTGCGGCTCGTCCTCGGCTCGCTTGGGGCGGTGGTCATGTTTTGCATCGGCTTCGGCTGCGCGTACTTCTGCTGGGCCGCGTTCGAGACGCCCGTCGAGCATCTCGTGAACCACCAACTCCACGTGCACGCCGCGCAGTTGAAACTGTCCTGGCCGTTACCCGCTCGGCAACTCCGAAACGTGCACTACGCGGCGTTCGCGATCTACGAAGCGGCGATTTGCCTCATCGTCACGCGCCTCTTGTGGTACGCGCTCCGCGGGCTCGACGCGTTCTTCTCGGCCTCGTTGCTGCTGGCGATGTACATCAGCGGAAGCATCTTCTCTTCGGCAGCGATCGTCTACTTAGGTCTCGGCGGGCACTTCTAAAGCCGGGGCGCGACGGCCGCGGCGCTGAGCCACGATCCCGAGCACGAGTGCGATGAAGCAGAAGAACGCCGAGATCGCGCCCGTCCAAGCGGTGCCGTAGAAGGCCAGGACGGCGGTCGAGATCGTCGGCATGATCACGCCGGCGATGGCGTCGAGCGACGAACCGACGCCGAGAATCGTGCCGCGCACGCGCTCGGGTGAAGCTTCCGTGATGAGCGCCGGCAACGTGGCGTTGGTCATCGAGAGCGCGAACGCGAAGATCGCCATCGTCAAGAGCAACACGACCGTCGTGTGCACGAGCGGAACCACCACGAAGAACAGACAGGCTGCGACGAACCCGATGTTGGAAGCCGGGCGAACGCCGAAGCGCAGCGTCAGCCGCCCCACAACCAGCAACTGGAACACGATGCTGAAGACGCCGAAGGACGCGAAGAAATAGCTCGTCTCCGAGGGACCGAAGTTGAGCAAGGTCTTGAGCACGAGCGCGAAAGCGGCGAACCACGAGTACAGGCCCAGCGAGAAGGCCAGCTTTTGTAAGAGCACCGGCGAGACGTCCGGGTCGCCGAGAAACCGGAAGATGTCGCCGAAGCCTGCGGCCTTCTCACCCTCGGCCTTTGCCGCGACTTTCTCGGGAAGGAAGAAGATCGTGAGGAGCAGCGTGACGACTTGCAGTGTCGCCGCGATCAAGAACGGTGCGCGGTAGCCGAAATGACTGAGCAGCAGGCCGCCGGCTGCGGGGCCGAGCACGAAGCCGGCGCTGAAGGCAGCGCCGACGTAGGCGAAAGCCTGCGAACGCTGCTCGGGCTCGATGCGATCGGCGACGTAGGCTTGGGTGACGCTGATGTTGCCGCCCGAAAGACCCTCGATGATGCGGGCCAGGAAAACCCAGGCGAGCGACGGCGCGAACGCGAGCAGACCCCAGCCGATCGTCGCGCCGACTTGGCTCGCGATCAGCACGGACTTGCGGCCGATCCGGTCGCTGAGATTGCCCCACAGCGGGCCGCCGATGAACTGGCACGCGGCGAACGTGGCGAACAGGATGCCGACGGTGACGTACGATGCGCCGAAATGCTGCACGTAGTAGGGCAAAATCGGGATGAGGATGCTGAAACCGAGGATGTCGATGAAGGTGATGCCGAGGATCGGCAGGAGCAGCGCGAACACCGTTTAGTCGAGTCCCAGCGCGCGGCGCACGAGCGCGTCGCGCACGGCTTCCGGCAAACGCGCGAGCGCGAGTTGGAGCCGCGCGTCCGCGCCGACGACGTAGCGCGCGCGGGGACGGTTCGCGCCGAGCGCGCGCTGAATCGTGGCTGCGACCCGGTCGGGATCGATGGCTTTGTCGAGGCTGGCCAGCACGAAGCGGCGGAAGTTTTCGATCGCCGGCTGATAGGGCGCAAGCGCGCCCGCCGGCAGCTTGGCGATCGTCGCGTCGGCCGCGGCCGCGCCGCGCTCCCAGAAGTTCGTCTTGATCGCGCCGGGCTCGACCACGATCACGCGCACGCCGAACGGCGCGAGCTCGACGCGCAGCGCGTCGCTGGCCGCCTCGAGCGCAAACTTCGAGGCAGCGTATGCGCCGCCGAACGGCGCGGCAAATTTCCCGCCGATCGAGGTCACGTTGATCAAGCGGCCGCGCGCTTCGCGCAACAGCGGTAGGAAGGCCTTGGTCATGGCGAGCGGCGCGATATAGTTGATCTCCATCATCGAGCGGACGTCGTCGAGCGGTAAGAGTTCGAGCGGTCCCGCACCGCCGATGCCGGCGTTGTTGACGAGCGCGCGCAGCACGATCCCCGGTTCGGCGGCGACGGTTGCACGCGCGGCCTCGATGCCGCCGGCATCGGTAACGTCGAAAACGAGCGGCCGGACGTTCCCGCCGGCCGCGCGGACCAGTGCCGCGCCGTCCTCGGGCCGGCGCACGTTGGCGAAGACCAAGCTTCCAGCTCGCGCTAGGCGCAGCACGGTCGCGGCCCCGATCCCGGTTGAAGAGCCGGTTACGAGGATCGCGTCGCGCTGGATCAGGTCGCTTGCGAGTGCTGCGGGAACCGCGCTCACGCGCCGTCCGGACGGCGCGCGAACATCACCAGGGTCGTTTGCGTCAGCACCGGTTCGTCGTTCTGATTGAAGGTCGTCGTGCGGAAGCGCACGATGCCGGTCGGGCGTTTGGGGTGGGGCTGCTTCTCGATCACTTCGGAGACGACGTGCAGCGTGTCGCCGGGAAAGACCGGCTTCGTCCAGCGGAGTTCGTCGACGCCGACGCCGAGGGAGCCGCCGGCCGCCATTTGGCGGCTGTCGATGATCAAGCGCATCGTCCAGGCCGTGGTCTGCCAGCCGCTGGCGATCAGGCGGCCGAAGATCGTTTTCTTCGCGCCTTCGGGGTCGGTGTGAAAAACCTGAGGATCGTACTCGCGCGCGAACGCGATGATCGCTTCCTCGGTGACGGTCAGCGAATGGGTGGTGAGCGTGTCGCCGACGTGGACATCTTCAAAGTACCGGTCCATGCCGGGCTCTTCAGGACGGGCGAAGCGAAGCCTCGCGCGCGTTCAGGAGGCCAGCAGAACCCGCTGGTACGAGCCGTGCTCGAGTTCGTCGATGATCGTTGGGCCGGTCGGCATCCAGCCTAAGTTCTGCGCGCGCTGCGAGGTGATCATCTGGTCGAGCGCGAGGCACTGCCCGAATTCGCCCAGCAGGCGCGGGTCGACGATCGTCGTCGCCCCGCCGGCACCGGCACCGCGGCTGGCGGCTTCCGCCATCGAACGGACGAGAAACGCGTGCTCGCTGGTCGCGTTGTAGATGCGTCCCGGACGGCCGCGGTCGACCAGCACGGCGAACAGCTCGCCGAGGTCTTCACGGTGGATGGTGGCCCAGCTGTTGCCGCCGTCGCCGACGATCGACGCCGCGCCGCGCTCGCGCGCGGATTGGGCGAACATCGTCGGCACGCCGCCACCGGATCCGAAAACGACGCCTGGACGGACGACGATCGAGCGGATCCCGAATTTCGTCATACTGATGACCTGACGCTCGAGCTCGGGGCGCTGTGCGAAGCGGCGCGGCGGCGTGACCGGCGCGTCCTCGTCGGCCACCCCGGCGGTGCTGCCGTAGACCCAGGCGTTGCTGGTGTAGATGAAGGTCTTCTCGGTTCCCGCCAGCGCTTGCGCGATCGCGCGCAAGGCGCGGCCGTCGTACATCCACGGATCGGGCTGGGTGATCCGCGCGGCGTAAATAACGACGTCGGCGGCGCGGCAACCCTCAGCCAGACTTTGCGGAATGCACACGTCGGCTTTGAACGGCTCGGTGCCGCGGCCGGCCAGACGGTGGCGCGCTTCGTCGCTGCGCACGGTTCCGGACGTTTCGTATCCCCGGGCCCTCAGGGAATCGTCGATCGCCGAGCCCACGTAGCCGCTGGCGCCAATGATAAAAGCCTTCATGAGAAAAGTGTCGGTTTTCGAGACTGTCAGACCGAGTGATATGGATTCCACCGCCTGGTAGCTTGGCTGCGCGCGGATCACATTTGGGCCGCGGGGCTTGCGAAACTGCCGACCACCGCTGGGGGTTGGCCCTAAGGATGGCCGGGCGGATGAGCGGCCACGGCCGGTTTGCCGTGGCCGTCGCGATCTTCTATATTTTCCTGTGGGCTTCGGCCTACGTGCCGAGCAAGATCGCCTCGATCGAGAGCCCGCCCTTATGGTTCCTTGCGGTCCGCTTTCTGAGCGCGGGGGCGTTACTCGCGATCCTGGCGCTCGTCTTGCGCCGGCCGTTTCCGGCGACGCCGCAGCGCTGGCTCAGCGCGTTCGTGCTGGGGATCTTCGCCAACGCGCTCTACCTCGGCTTGACGTATACCGCGCTGCAGCGGCTCTCGGCCGGCATGGCCGCGATCGTCGCCAGCACCAACCCGCTCGTGCTCTCGCTGATCGCGCCGTTCGTCCTGCACGAGCGTCTCGGCTGGAAAAAACTCGCCGGCTTGCTGCTCGGTTTCGGCGGCGTCGTCGGGATGATCGTGGCGCGCAACGGCGCCCCCAGCGCCCTGCCCATCGACGCGGCCTTCGCCTTTGCGGGAGTTTTAGCCAGCGTCGTCTCGACGGTGCTCTTCAAGCGCATGGCGGGCGGCGAATCGCTCATCGTGGTCACCGCGCTGCAGATGCTCAGCGCCGGTGTCGTCATGATTCCGGCGGCCTGGATCGTTTCGGGCTCACCGCACGTCGCGCTGACGCCGGCCCTGATCTGGTCGTTCGTCTATCTCGTCGTGGTCCTCAGCGTCGGCGCCTCGCTGATTTGGTTTTGGCTGCTGACGCACGGCGAAGCCAGCGTCGTGAGCGCGTACTATTACTTGACGCCCGTGTTCGGGCTCGCGCTCGGCGCGCTCTTGCTCGGCGAGCACGTCGGTTGGAGCGATCTCGCGGGTCTGGTCGCGATCGCCTGCGGCATCGCACTGGTCCAGCGCGCGTGACGGCTTCGGCCGCCGGCGGCGCACGCGTGCGCTACGGAATTCTGGCGCTCGTGACCGCGGCGCAGGCCGGCGCGTCGGTTGGACAACAGGGGCTCGGTTCGCTCGGCCCGTTCATCGCACCGGCCTTCGACTTGAGCGCGGCCCAACTCGGCGTGATCTTCGGCGCGCTCGTGCTGGGTGCGGCCGCGACGACGGCGCTTGCGGGCATCTTCGTCGACGCACTCGGCGAACGCAAGATGATTTTGTTCAGCGGCGTAACGATTTGCCTCGCGTTGCTCGCGGCGGCGAGCTTTCGTTCGTATCCCTGGCTCGTCTTTTGGGTCGGCATTTGCGGCATCGGCTACGCCGCGTCGACGCCGGCCGGCGGACGCGCGATCCTCATGTGGTTTACGCGCGATCGCGGTTTCGCGATGGGCATCCGCCAGATGGGCGTGCCGGTCGGCGGCATCGTCGGCGCGCTGCTCTTGCCGTTGCTCGCCGGTGCGTTCAACTATCGGGTGGCGCTGGCGGTGGCGGGGCTGCTCGCGCTCGCTCCCGCCGTCGCCGTCGCAATCTTCTATCGCGATCCCGAAGAGACGGTGCGGCGCGCGCGCCCGCTGCGCGAACTGCTCGCTTCGATGGCGAGCGTTGCGCGCGATCCGCGCCTCATCCTCATCACGCTGACCAGCATGGTGCTGATCTTCGGCCAGTCGAACATGCTGACGTTTCTCGCGCTCAGCTTGGTGCGCGATACGAAACTCTCGATCGCACTCGCGGCGAGCGCGCTTGCGGTTGCGCAGGTCGGTGCGGCGGCCGGACGCGTGATGTGGGGCTCGATCAGCGATCGCGCCTTCGGCGGCGACCGGGTCGTGCCGTTGATGTTCGCTTGCGTGGCGCTCTGCATCGCGTCGCTCGGCCTCGCCCGCTTGCCGCCCGGCGGCGTGTTTCCGGCCTTCGTGGTCGCGTTTGCGCTCGGGCTCGCCGGCGCGGGTTGGAACGGCATCTTCTCGACGGCGCTCGCCGAGATCGGCGGCCCGGAGCGCGCCGGCAGCGCGATCGGCGTCGGGCTGACAGGCCTCTTCATCGCGGGAACGATCTCCCCGCCGCTCTTCGGTTCGATCGCCGACGCCCGGGGCTTCTCAGCCGCCTGGACCGCGCTTGGCTTCTTCGCACTGCTCGGCTTGATCCCGGCCCTGTTCGCCCGGCGCGCGCTGCGCGTCGCCTGCGGCGAATAGCCGGATTTTCTCCATCCTCACGGGGAGCAAAATGTCGTCGAAAGCCGACTTTTCACTCTTGTCAGCGATCGCTGACATTGGTATCATGTCATCGAACGTTGACATGGAGTTCTTGTGCTCATTCGTACCCCCGCCGATCTCGGAGCCATAATTCGCGAGCGCCGCAAGCAGCTTCGCCTCGGCCAGGCCGAGTTGGCTACGCTTATTGGGGTGAGCCGCCAATGGATCGTCGGCATTGAGCGCGGGCGCAGTCGCGCTGAGCTTGGCCTCGTCCTCAGAACGCTCGACACCCTCGGTATGCGTCTCGAGGCGCGCGAGGGCGCCGCAAAATCGCCGACCGGCGCCGACATCGACGCCATCGTCGCGGCAGCAAGGAAGCCCACATCGTGAGCGGCGAGCTCGTGGTCCTAGTAGGCGGGCGCGAGATGGGCCGGGTCCGTCAAAATGGCGGACGGCCGACCTTCGCCTATGACAGTGCTTGGCGCGAGGCGGAAGATGCCTTTCCCTTGTCGCTGTCCATGCCGCTTGCCGCAGCCGAGCACGGCCCCGCCGTGATCGAGCCTTTTCTTTGGGGCCTGCTTCCCGATAACGAACGCGTCCTCGGCCGCTGGGCCCAGAAATTCCAGGTTTCGGCCCGCAACGTCTTCGCGCTGATCGCAAACGTCGGCGAGGATTGCGCCGGCGCCGCACAATTTGTCCGACCGGAACGCCTCGACGATGTGCAGAGCGATGCGGACGATGAGGTTGAATGGCTCGGTGAAGCCGACATAGCCCAGCGCTTGCAGATTTTGCGTCAAGATCACGCCGCTTGGCGCCTGCCGCAGGACACCGGACAGTTCAGCCTCGCCGGCGCGCAACCGAAAACCGCCCTGCTGCTTGCCGACGGCCGTTGGGGTATTCCATCGGGCCGGTTGCCGACGACGCACATTCTCAAGCCGCCGACGGGCCATTTCGATGGCCATGCTGAGAACGAGCATGTCTGCCTGACCCTCTGCCGTGCGCTCGGGATTCCAGCCGCAACGTCGCGCGTCATGCGCTTTGGCGATGAACTCGCGATCGTTGTCGAGCGCTATGACCGAGTGCGGTTCGGCAACGAGTTCCTCCGCGTCCACCAAGAGGACATCTGCCAAGCGCTGGCCATGCCGCCGACGCGTAAGTACCAGAATGAGGGTGGGCCCGGCATCGTAGACATTGTCGAGTTCCTGCGTATCCATTCGAGCGAGCGCGGCGAGGACATCGATACCTTTATCGACGCGATCGCGTTCAACTGGTTGATCGCCGGTACCGATGCGCACGCGAAGAACTATTCGTTGCTCTTAAGCGGCGGACCACGAGTCCGACTCGCGCCGCTTTACGATGTCGCCAGCATCTTACCCTATGACGTCGTTCCTCTGCCCAAAGTGAAATTGTCGATGAAGATCGGCGGCAAATACCGGCTGTACGATATCGGACTACGGCAATGGCGCAAACTAGCCGACGAAATCCGCGTTGACGAAGGAAAATTGATCGGCCGCCTCACCGAAATGGCCGAGCGGCTTCCAGACGCGATCGCCGATATTCGTCGGCGCACCCGCGACGAGGGTCTCGATCAACCGGTCGTGGAGCGTCTCGAAATGCGCCTTATCCATCGCGCACGGCAATGTCATAAGCTGTTGACTGCCCCGCGCCCAGGATGACCGGCGCGCCGCGGCGCACCTTGAGTGACCTCGATAGCTCTAGAACGGAGCTTAGCGACCCGTCAAAGCCCTCTCTTCGAAAATACGGATTTGCCCTGGTGGCGGAATTGGTAGACGCGCTGGTTTCAGGTACCAGTGGCCGCAAGGCTGTAGGGGTTCGAGTCCCTTCCAGGGCAAGGGCGACGCCGCCGCCGCGTCGCCTGAAATGGCTCGCCAAAAGCTTTGGGCCCGAAACGCTCGACGGCAACTTTGGAGAAAGACGATGACGAACAAAGGCTACGCGTTTTGCATCATCATGGCGATCGTCGCTGTGTCCTCCTGGTTTCGCCCGACCGGTTTGGCGCTAGCCGCCACGGCCCCGACGTAAGTATGAGGTTCTCCCCGTCCAAGTCGGCACGGCCGGGCTTGCAAGCGCTCTCAACGCGGAAGGCGCGAAGGGATGGCGCTCTACGGGCAGCGCTTGTGCGCGCTACGACAACGTCAATCCGCAGACGTTCTGCTCTAGCTTGGTGCTCGTTCGGCAGAGACCGTAGTTGCGACGATCGCGAGATCGTAGTACGCCTTAAGGTTCATCCAGAACCCGCGGGTCGTCTCCCCCGATGCCCTTCCAGGGCACCGCGTCGACGAGCAGAAGCTTCGTTTGCATGAGGCTCTCGCATGGCTTGATGCTTACGCTTGGACTCGGGGTTACGCTAGCGGCTTGCTCGGGCGGCAGCTCGACGCCGAGCGGGATGAACTGTCTAGGTTCGCAGGCGAACCTGCCGCCCGCGCCGCAGCTGCTGTACCCGGTGCCCGGCGCGAGCGGGGTTCCCGATGCCGTCGGAATTTTGATCTACGAGGGCTACGGTACCAGCCCGAATACGATCACGTTGTTCAATGGAGGTCAAGCGCCCGTCGCGACGACGCCGACCACCTTGCCTTCGACGCTGCCGACGCCGATCGCGAGCCCGTCGCAACCGGGGACGACGTACGCGGTGTCTTTTCCGGTCTTGACGACGAACGCGATCTATCAAGCGCAGTACGCGCTGCCGGCGGGATGCAATCCGAAGACCGCCTCGTTCGGTTCGTTTACGACATTCTAAATTCCGAAAGCGAGGTCCGATTGGGGTTTTCCCGTTCACGGTTTCTCGCAAGCGCTGCGGCGGCGGCGAGCCTCGGCGCGCCATTGCCCGCTTTCGCGAAGAGTCAAGACTACGAGCTGCGTGAAGTCGTTTCGCGTCCGCTCGATCTCGAGACGCAGATCAAGGACTTGCGTCAATACCTCACGCCGAACGACGCGTTCTTCGTGCGCAGCCACTTCGGACCGCCCTCCGACCTGCCCGCAGCTGCCGACTATCGGCTGAAGGTCGAAGGCGAAGTCGACAAGCCGCTTTCGTTATCGCTGCGCGATCTGCGCGGCATGCCGCAGCGCAGCGTCGTCGCGGTGGTGCAGTGTGCCGGAAACGGACGCGCCTTTTTCCGCCCGCAAGTGCCGGGAGCGCAGTGGCAGTGGGGCGCGGTCGGCAACGCTCGCTGGACGGGCGTTTCGGTAGTCGACGTGCTGTCGCGCGTCGGAGTGCGACCGCTCGCCGCACATCTCGGGCTCGTGCCCGCCGATCGCGCACCCGTCGAGGCGACGCCGCGTTTCAACCGCAGCATCCCGCTCGACAAGGCGCTGGATCCCGATACGATATTGGCTTACGAGATGAACGGCGAAGCGCTGCCGGCGCTGCATGGCGGTCCGCTGCGCCTCATCGTGCCGGGTTGGGCCGGCGAAAACTCGGTGAAGTGGTTGCTCGCGCTGACGCCGCAGGTCGACGAGACGCACGGCTTCTGGATGGATACGGCCTACCGCTATCCGGACGAACTTGGGCCGCCGGGCGAACCGGTCCCGGTCGACAAGACGCATCACGTTCAGGAGTTTCCGGTCAAAACGATCATTACCCAGCCGTTGCAAGGCGACGTGATCGCGGCCGACTTGCTGCCGATGAAGGGAATCGCATTCTCCGGCTACGGTGAGATCCAGCGCGTCGAGGTCTCGCTCGACGGCCACAACTGGACGATCGCCGATCTCGACGACGCCAGAGACAAGCACGGGTGGCGCGGCTGGCAAGCCGAGGTCTTGATGACGCCCGGGCCGGCGCGTCTGCGCGCGCGCGCGTTCGATTCCGCCGGAAATTCGCAGTCGGGAACGCAGAGCTGGAATCCCAGCGGCTACTTTTGGAACGTCTACCACATCATCGACGTACAGGTGAAGCCGTGAGCGCACGCGCAACCGCATTCCTCGCGGCGTTGTGCGCGCTGCTCGCCGGTTCGGCGCTCGGCGTGCGCGCGCAGTCGGACGACACGTTGCGTTTGCCGGGCGGTCCCGCGAAAGTGCAGATCGTGGCGGCCTGCCAACTCTGTCACTCGGTCGGAATCATCGCGCAGCAGCGTCTCAGCGAAAAAGCCTGGACGAACGAGTTGCTCAAGATGGAACGCTGGGGTGCGCCGCTCGATCCCAATCAGAACGCCTTGGTCGCCGCGTACCTCGCAAAATATTTCAACCCGCAAACTCCCGACGCTCCCGACAAGCTGGTCCGCGCTCCTAAATAGCCGGGGCGAGGTCGTTGTTTTCTTCGATCCGCAGCATGCGGATGTCGCGGACGCATTTGGAGAACCAGGGGAGCTCCGCTGCGAGACGCTGCGCCGCGAGCACGCACGTCACCGCGTTCACGCGCGCGGGATCGCCGAAGTAGACGCTCCCTTGCCGCCAGGCGAAGCCCTCGGCCTCGAGGATCGCCCGGACCTCCGCGTACGCGTTGTTCGGGGAGGTCGCAGAGAAGTGCGTGCGGAGTTGCTCGACGACCAAATCGAACGCGATTGCGTACAGGCGTCCGGCTCCAATCGGTAGGCTTTCGCAATCGAGGCCGGTCCGCGGGTCGGATCGATGTGTGGTAGCGATCATGGCCTCGCCAGTTTATCACGCGGAGCGTTCCAGGCCGAAAGCGTGGGCCGGACGCGGACAAACGAAAGTGCCGCTCGAAGCGTCTAAGCCCTCAGACTTTACTCACGTTCGGCAAGGAGCCTACAGCCTATGTCACGTCTTACTTCCGCGCTTTCCCTAGCCGCCTTCGCGCTGGCAACGATCCCCGCGGCGGCAGCCGACATGACGACGCCCCAAGTCTTCGCGCTTGTAGCGGAAAACGGCTCGGGCGAGACGGGCACCGTGGTGCTGACCCCGATGGGGGCCCAAACGAAAGTCGACATTGCGCTCGTCGGCGCCCCAGCGGGCGTCGCCCAGCCGGCGCACGTCCACGTCGGGCCGTGTGCGAGTCTGAACCCGAAGCCCAGCTACGGCCTAGCCTCGGTGACCAACGGCGTCTCGGAGACCGTCATCAGCGTTTCGATGGCAACCCTGCTCGCGACGCCGTTCGCGGTCAACGTGCACAAGTCGCCGACCGAAGCCGGCATTTACGTGTCCTGCGCGAACCTTTCCGTCGCCCCGATGAAGATGTAATCGGACCGCCTGCTCACGACCATGGGAGCAGGCGGGTTGGCGAAAATGCCCTAGAATGGTATCCGTTGTGCTGAACGGACTGCCGTCGCGTGCCTGAAACGCTCGTCAAAGTGACCCTCCCCGAAATGGGCGAGTCCGTCACCGAGGGTTCGATCGTGGAGTGGCGCGTCAAGCCCGGCCAATGGATCGACGCCGGTGCGACGCTCGTCGACGTGACGACCGACAAGGTCGACGTCGAAGTGCCCGCCCCGGCCGCCGGCGTCGTGACCTCGCTTGCCGCCGAGGAGGGCGCGACCGTCGCCGTCGGCGGGATGCTGGCCGAGATCGACACCTCGGCCGCCAAGCCCGAAGGTGTGACCGCCGCCCCCGCCGCGCCGGGATCCACCGTCGCCGGAACCGCGGGCCAATCGATCGCGACCGCGGCGGCGGAGCCGGCCCTCGAGCCGGTGCTCGAGTCGGAGGCGAAATTCCTCAAAAACGGCCAGAGCAAGGCCGGCGGTCCGGCCTCGCATCGCGCCCAGCGCATCGCCGAGCGCGAGCACCTCGACCTCAGCACGATCCGCGGCTCAGGTCCGGACGGCCTGATCCTGGCCGACGACGTGGCCAAAGCCGCGGTCGCCTGGCCGCAGCACGCGCAGAAGAACGGGAGCGCCGCCGCGCCGGTCGCGCCCGCGCCGCCGCCCGCAGCCGATGCGAAGATCGCTCCGCTCAAGGGTCCCGCCGCGACGCTCGTCAGCTACATGGAGCAGAGCCTCACGATTCCGACGGCGACGAGCTTCCGCACCTTGCAGGTCGGAACGCTCGAGTCGCGCCGCAGCGAACTGAACGCCGCGCTCAAAGCCGCCGGCCGCTCCGAAAAAGTTTCGTTCACGCACCTCATCGCGTTCGCGCTCGTGCGCGCGGCGCGCGAGCAACCCGCGATCGTCACGAGTTTCCGGCGCGACGGCACGACGCTCGACGAAGGTCGAGAACGGCGTGCACCTCGGGCTGGCCGTCGACGCGCAGCGCAAAGACGGTTCGCGCTTTCTGGTCGTGCCGGTCGTCAAGCGGGCCGACTCGCTCGACTTCGCGCAGTTCCGCGCCGCGTACGAAGAGCTGGTCACCAAAGCGCGCGAGAACAAACTCGTCGCCGACGAACTGAGCGGCGCGAGTTTCACGCTCACCAATCCGGGCGGAATCGGAACGGTCGCGTCGGTACCGCGGCTCATGGCCGGCCAGGGCGCGATCATCGCCGCCGGGGCGATCGCGCTGCCGCCGGGCCTGCAGCACGCGAGCGATGCGGCGCTGCGCCAGCTCGGGGTCGAGAAGATCATGACGCTGACCAGCACCTACGATCACCGCGTGATCCAAGGCGCGCAGTCCGGCGAATACCTCAAGCGCGTCGACGAACTGCTGCACGGCGCCGACGGCTTCTACGACGCGATCTTTGCGAGCCTCGGGCTCAAGGCGGCGCGCGAGCGAAACGCCGGCGAGTCCGCAACCCGCGCGCGCGGCGGTCGCGTTCAGCGATACCGCGTCCGCGCCCGAGCGCGAAGCGTACTCCGACGAGATGCTGGCCGCCGTTGCAGCCGGCATGGCGATTCTCTCGGCCTACCGGCGGCACGGGCACCTCGCGGCAATGCTCGATCCGCTCGGCACGCCGCCGCAAGGCGATCCCGCGCTCGACTGGCACACCTACGGCCTCACGCCCTCGGTGATGTCGGCGATTCCGGCATCGCTGTTCCACACGCGCCTTCCCGGCAGCACCCTGGCCGACATCGTTGCCGAACTGCGCCGCACCTACAGCTCGACCATCGCCTACGAGATCGAGCACATCGCCAACATCGAACAGCGCGTTTGGCTGCGCGACTACATCGAGTCCGGCACGCACTTCGTGCCGCTCTCGCCGGAACGCGCCCGCCGCGTCCTCGAACGGCTGACGAAAGTCGAGACGTTCGAACGGTATCTGCGTAAGGCGTACATCGGGCAGAAGACGTTCTCGATCGAAGGCCTCGACGTGATGATCCCGATGCTCGAGGAAACGATCACCGAGCTAGCCGACGACGGCACGAAGACCGCGGTTCTCGGCATGGCGCACCGCGGCCGGCTCTCCACCATTTCGTACGTCGTCAACCGCCCCTACGAAGAAATCTTCGTCGAGTTCCACGCGGCCGGGCAGCCGTCGGAAGAGAGCGACGATGCGACGGGCGACGTGAAGTATCATCACGGCGCGACCGGCGTGTACGAAACGCCCGACGGCAAAGCGGTCGACGTGGTGCTGGCGAACAACCCGAGTCATCTCGAGGCGGTCGACGGCGTGGTCGAAGGCCGCACGCGCGCGTTGCAAACCGATCACAACAGCGCGACCGCAACGCTGCACACCGGCCGCGCCGCGCCGATCCTCATTCACGGCGACGCGGCTTTTTCGGCCCAGGGCGTCGTCGCAGAGGTGCTCAACCTGCAGGCGTTGCCCGGCTACTCGACCGGCGGCACGCTGCACCTCATCTCCAACAACCAGATCGGCTTTACCACGATGCCGAGCGACGGCCGCTCGACGCGTTACGCCTCGGACCTCGCGAAGGGCTTCGACGTGCCGATCGTGCACGTCAACGCCGACGACGTCGACGCGTGCATGGCCGCCGTGCGGCTCGCGATCGACTTCCGGCGCCGCTTCCAGCACGACGTGATCATCGACTTGATCGGCTATCGCCGCTTCGGGCACAACGAGGCCGACGAGCCCGCGTACACGCAGCCGCAGATGTACGAGCGCATCAAGTCGCATCCGACCGTCCGCGAGCTGTACGCTCAGAAGCTGATCGCGCAAGGCGTCATCACGCCCGAAGAGGTGGCCGCCCAGCAAGCGCGCGCGACCGCGCGCATCGAAGAAGCGCAAACCGCCGTCAAGACCGGTACGCGCGCGATCAAAAGCGCTCCGCAACCGCAACCGGAAGATCATCAAGACGATGGTCGAGACGGCCGTTCCGCTGGAGCGGCTGCGCGATTGGAACGCGCAACTCATCGCGGTGCCCCCGGACTTCACCGTTCATCCGAAACTCGTGCGCCAGCTCGAACGGCGCAAGGCGGCCTTCGACATCGACGGCGAAGTCGATTGGGGTCTGGCCGAGTCGCTCGCCTTCGCCTCGCTGCTCGACGGGGCGGTCCCGATTCGCCTCACCGGACAAGACACCGAGCGCGGAACGTTCTCGCACCGTCACCTCGTGCTGCACGATCCCCAAAACGGCCGCGAGTACGCTCCGATCCAGCACCTCCCGACCTCGCGCGCACCGATCGAGCTGTACAATAGCCCGCTCTCGGAATACGCCTGCATGGGCTTCGAATACGGCTACGCGGTCGAGACGCCGCAAGGCCTGGTCCTCTGGGAAGCGCAGTTCGGGGACTTCATGAACGGCGCGCAGATCGTCATCGATCAGTTCATCGCCGCCGGACAAGCGAAGTGGGGCGAGACCTCGCGGCTGGTTCTGCTGTTGCCGCACGGCTACGAAGGTGCCGGACCCGAGCACTCGAGCGCGCGGATCGAACGCTTCCTGCAGCTTTCGGCCGAGGGCAACGTGCAGATCGCGAACTGCTCGACGGCCGCGCAGTACTTCCATTTATTGCGGCGCCAGGCACTGCAGTCGCGGCCGCAACCGATGGTGATCTTCACGCCGAAGAGCCTGCTGCGCATGAAGGCCGCCGCGGGGACGGTCGAAGAGTTGTCGACGGGCCGCTTCCGGCCCGTGATCGACGACGCGCGCTTCGTCGACGAGCGCGCAAAGGTCGAGCGCGTGCTGATGTGCTCGGGCAAGATCTACTACGACCTCATCGCGCACGCCGACTACGCGAAGATGACGAAGACGGCGATCGTGCGCGTCGAGCTGCTCTCGCCGCTGCCGGCCGAAGAGATCTTGGCGCTGCTCGCCTCCTACCCGAACCTCAAGAGCGTCGTGTGGGTTCAGGAAGAGCCGAAGAACATGGGCGCGCGCGCCCACGTGCGGCGCCGTTTGGTGGAGCGCCTACCGAATGGCATCCAGGACATGGGGTACGTCGGACGCTCGTACCGCGCCAGCCCATCCGAAGGCTACGGCGGCGCGCACGCCGTCGAACAAGAGCGCATCGTGCGCGAGGCGCTCGCCGAGAACTAGCGCGCGGTTCGCCGCCGCAGCACGATGCCGCGGACGCGGCACGCGAAGGCATAGAGCAACGCGGCGACGAGGCACCACTGCAGCAGCGCGACTAGCGGTGAGCGCGGGAAGACGGTCGCGAGCAGTACGTTGAGGACCGGCAGCGTGATGAAGTAGGACGACGCGAGCGACTCATCGAGCGCGGCGTAGGGTACGCCCCAGGCGAGGTACCAGGTGGAGACGCGCTGCCCAAAGGCGAGAAACGACCACGGGGCTCCGGCGAGGATGGTCCGGCGCGCGATGACCAGCGCGACCGAGACGAGGCAAAACAACGCGAGCAGCGCGTGCGCGACGTTCGCCCCGGTTTGCGCCGGCGTTTGGTAGGTGAGATAGATTTGCCGCAGCGCCGCGAGATAGTCGGGGCCGACGAGAATGGCGGATACGAGAACGGAGACGCCGGCCGCCGCGAGCGCCGGGACCAGACGGCGTGCGAGCTGTCCCCCATTCGAGAACGCAAGCATCGCGACCAAAGCGAACGGCAGCTTTATCAGACCGGCAGCCGCCGCAAGCGGGATCGAGATCCACAGGCGGGACTGGGAAACCATCGCCGCGAGCACCAGGGCGACGCCGAGCAAATCGTTGTGCCCGTCGACGACGTAGAGTTCGAACAGGGCCGGGTTCAACACGACGAGGGCGGCTAACGCGACCGAACGCGACAGGACAAAAAGCAGAGCCGCCGTCGCGAAAAGCGCGACGACCTCAAGCCAGCGCATCGCGCTAAGTTGACCGGCGAGGGAGTGCGCGGTGCTCACGGCGAGCTTCGAGAGCGCCGTCCAGAGCGGCCCGTACACGCTGGGCAGCAGCGGCAGACCCCAGATCTGATTGATCACGGCTTGCTCGCCGGCAAACGGAACGGCGTCCGGACGGTAAGGCGACGGGTTCGCCAAGGCGGAGCCGACATAGAAGTAGAGATCGCTGCTCGACATGACGGTCGCGCGCAAGGCCATCACGAGCATCGCCAGTGCGCCCGCTCCGAGGATGACGGCGAGCCCGCTGGAGAAGCGACGGATTGGTCGCAGCGCTTGGTAAAGGCCAAACAGCACGAGCACTTGGAGTAAGGCGATCCCTTGGAGCGCCATCACCAGCGGCATGCTGAGCCTAGTCGTCCAGAGCGGATTCTGCAAAAAATACGCGATGGGGAGCGTGCCGAACCAGGCCGGCTCCGGCGCCGGATGCTGATTGTGCCCGAGAAAGTCCGTCAAGGACCGTTCGGTGCCGTACAGCGTACAGCTGACCGCAACGAGGAGCGCGACGAGAAGAAGGCGCTGCCGGTCTATGGTTCTAGGGGTTCGTAAAACTCCGCGTCGCGGCTCTCCGCGATCGCTTGGAGACCGTTTTTCCCGAAGCGCTGGAAGTGCGGCGTGCTACGGTGAAATTCGAAGGCCGCTTCGTCATCGTACTGCTCGTAGATGTGGAACTTCCGCGGGTTGTTGAGAGCGCGCTGCGCGACGTACAAGCGGCAGCCCTTCTCTTGGCGCGAGGCGAGTTCCAGCTCTTTGAGATAGCCGGCCGCTTCGTCGGCGTGCCCTTCCTTGACGACGTACGTCACCGCGACGATGTACACGACTGCTACGCCGGCACGTAGTCGCGCGAGCCGCCGGCGCGCACGATCGCCTCGGCGACCATCTCTTCGCCGATCGCGGGGCTCGCCCAGCGCGCGCGCGCGGCCGGTTCGAGCGTGTCGATCGGATCGAAGTAGACGAAGTGCCGGCCAGGCTTCACGCTCGGAGCCGAATAGACGGCGATACCGTTCTCGCGATCGTAGTAGTCGAAGCTGTGCACGTCGCGCTTGCCGCCGCCGCCCGGGGCGTCGCAGATGAAGGTCGGCGTGTTGAAGCCGGCGGTCGAACCGCGCACGAACTTCTCGACGTCGACCGCGGTCTGGATCGAGGTGCGCAGGTCTTCGACGCCTTTGACCAGGTCGTGCATATACACATAGTACGGCGTGCACGTTGAGGTACCCGAGCCGCCGCACGAGCAGCTGCATCACTTCGGGATCGTCGTTGACGCCGCGAATGAGCACGCTCTGGTTGCGAACGGTGATGCCGCGCTCGAAGAGCAGCTGCATCGCTTCTTGGGTGATCCAGCTGATCTCGTTGGGGTTATTGAAGTGCGTGTGCAGAACGACGTCCTTGCCCATCCGGCGGCCCTTTTCGACGACGCCGGCAATGGCGTCGGTCCAGGCGCGATCCGTCAGAATCTTCATCGGCATGACGGCCGGCCCTTTGGTCGCGAAGCGCATCCGCCGCACGTGCGGTATCGCCAGCAGCGCGTCGCCGATCATCGTCACCGACTTCGGCGCGAGCTGATACACGTCGCCGCCCGAGATGACGATGTCTTCGATTTCCGGGCGCGAGGCGATGTAATCGAACGCATCTTGCCACTGTTTGGGATTTTTGGCCAGCGGAACTTTGTCGATCAACTCCGTGTCGGCGCCGATCGCATACGAGCGCGTGCAGAAGCGGCAATAGACCGGGCAGACGTTCAGCGGCAGGAAGAGCGCTTTGTCGAAATAGCGGTGCGTGAGACCGGGAACCGGCGAGTCTTCGAGTTCGTGCAACGAATCGAGCGTGAGGCGCGGGTGGTCGGGCCGCAGCTTCGAGGCGAGCGGAATGAACTGCGTGCGGATCGGATCGCCGTACGGCCGCGTCCAATCGATCGAAGCCATCATGTAGGGAGAGACCCGCACCGCCATCGGCGCGCGCTTGAATCCCTCGCGCGCGTCCTCGATGAACGACGGCTCGACGAGGTCCTTGACGGTCTCGAGCAATTCGTCGGGCGACTTGACCGAGTTCTGACCCTGCCAGATGTGGTCGAGAAAGGTCGCTTCGTCAACGTCGCGGTAGGCGGGGATCCCGCGCCAAAACTCGCCTTGACGGACGTTACGATGCTCGAGTGCCTTCGGGTCTACCGGCGGCTTGAGGTGCGCTTCGCGGACGATCGTTTCCATGCTCTTCAAAATTCCTTAGCGGGCCGACTGCCCGAAGCGTTCGAGGAAGTACCGCTGGATCGGCGGGTAATCGCGCAGTGTTTGTAACGCGATTTCCGCGTGCCCGGTTGCGTAGCCGTTGCCGATGATCATGGTGACGTCTTTTCCCACGCCTTCGGCGCCGAGGGCCGCCGCCGTGAACGACGTGCTCATCGAGAAGAAGTAGACCGTCCCGCCGTCGCGGGTGACGAGGATTGAGGCGAGCTCCGTGCCGGGAACGTTCACGCAGTTGATCGTGAGATCGGCCCCGTCGGGCAGCAGCGTTTTCGTCAGCTCGACGACGGCGAGCGCGTCACACGCGTCGGCCTCAAGGAAGACATCGACGAAGCCGTGCTCGGCCAGCAGGTGCGCGGAGGGCGTGGACGCGCTCGGCGCGATGCCGATGACGCGGCCGGCCGGGCCCGACGCGATGCTTGGCCTGGGCGCACGCGAGAATTCCCGACTTGCCGTCGGCACCGAGCACCACGACGGTTTGACCCGGCGCGGCGAGGCGGCGGACTTGCGCCGGCGCTCCGGCGACATCGAGCACGGCAAGCGCGACGTCGTCGGGGATATCGCCGGGAAGCTTCGCGAAGATTCCGCTCTCGAAGAGGACGGCGGTTCCCGAGATCCAGACGCGTCCGGTCGTCAGATCGATCGAGTCGATCGACGTAATTTCCAAGGGCGTCAAGCTCAGCGAAACGAGCGACGCGATGCGGTCACCCTCGCGAAGGTCGCCTCTCCCGGCCAGAGCCGATCCGATCTCCCGCACGCGACCGATGAACATGCCGCCGCTTCCGGTGACCGGATTGTGATGTTTTCCGCGTTCGCTCACCAGCTCAATGATGCGCTTCGATACGCGTTCCGCGTCGCGCTCGCACGAGGTCGCGATTTGATGAAACGAGGCCGAGTCGATGTTCAGAACGTCGACGTCGCAGACGATTTCGTTGTCGTGCGCAATCGGAGTCGCGTCGAGCTTCCACGCGCCTTGCGGTAACGAGCCGGGCGGTTCGATGACGCGATGGCTCCCGAAGCGACAGCCTTTGACCGCAACCCGCGTCATTTCTCACCCACCAGCCGCAGATGGCCGTCGTTGGCTTCCGGTTTGAGCAGAAAGTCGGAAGCGATTCCATCCCGATGAAAAGGCGTGGAGAGGACCAGCGTCGTTTTGGTCCGAGCGATACCCGGTACGGCTTTGAGCCTGCTTAAGAACTCGTCGAGGTGCGCGGTGGAACGCGTGACGACTTTGAGAACGAACGACTCCTCGCCGGCCACGCTGTGAATCTCGCCGACCTCGGGAAACGAGGACACCGATTGGCAGAAAGCGTCATAGCTCACATCGGGGGTCGTGTACGCGCTGACGAACGCAGAGAGGCCGAGGCCCAGTCGCGTGGCATCGAGCATCGCGCCGTAACCTTGGATGAGGCCGCGTTGCTCGAGGCGCTTTACCCGGTCGTGCACAGCGGGTGGTTTGAGCCCAACGGCTTCGGCAAGCTCGGCAAAGGTCGAGCGCCCGTTCCTTTGGAGCGATTCAAGGAGAAAAGCATCTATTCGGTCTAGGTCAGCCATGAACCACGATTCCAACGGCAAAATTAGCGCTATGCCCTACTTTTATCGGGATTTATAGCATACTTTAAAGCGCTTTGTCTGGCAAGAGCCGTCGTGGGCTGTCGCCCTCGCCGGTTGCCTTGCTTGAATCGGCACAGCCAGCTTCCGATTCCTTAAAGTCGAAGGTCCAGAAGAGTGAGGTCGATGCAGGCCGCGGACAAAGCGACTACTACGCGGGCGGTCGAGTGGCCGACTGCTTTCAAGGAACGCGCAGTCGTCGCCCTGATCGTCGTGCTCAGCGTCGGCTTGTCGACATTTTGGGCGTTTCGAGTACCGATCTTCGAGGAGCCAGATGAGAGCGCGCACTTCGATTACGCGATCTCGATCGCGACGGCCCACAGATTGATCCTGGCCCGCGAGGGCACGCCCGGCACGGACGTACACCCCATTACGCGCTATCTGGAAGATGCGACGAAATTCCGAAGCATCCGCTACAACCGAGACGGCAGAGTTCCCCGGGGTACGGTACTCCGCGATTCTTCAGCAAGATTGACGCCGGCCTGCCGACTCTTAGCCCGTGGAATTCAGCATCCGGTCGCGTGCCATACTTGGTGAAATTCTATCCCTTCGGTTTTTATGCAATCGAGGCGGTCATCTTGGATGCGGTGGCTGCGGTTACCCGAGAGATCGATTGTAGCCATGTTCTTCTCGGCACGGATCTTTTGCGTCTGCTCTTATCGCTCTCCCTAATCCTGACTTACGCAATACTCTGCGAAACAAGTGTTACGCGAACATACCGACTTTTGATCCTGTTTGCCATTGGTACGTTGCCGATGACGTCATGGGTTTTCGGCTACATTCAACCCGACAATCTGGCGTTTGTTCTTACATCACTCGCGGTGTATCTCGCCCTCAAGTCGGGCCGCGCGATCACGCGCGATCGTTCCTGGCTGATCCTTGGAATGGTGCTCGGGTTCCTCATAGCAACCAAGGTTCAATATTTCATCGCTACCGCGTTTCCGATCTTCGCGTACCTACTGATTCTTGCTGTCAGGTCCGAACTGAAAGGATGGAACCTTTTTCGAGGATCCTTCTGTTTGCCGCGCCGATCGTAATTCTTGGCAGCCTTTGTGCATACGTCAATTACGAGGCGGTGCCTAGCGGGCCCCTCGCCGGCGCGATGGGTTCCCAACTTAAGCGGGCGGCCCATGGTGGGGTCGACTCGGTGGTCGTCTATGTCCTTGGGCAGTTGCGGAGATTCTACGATATCAATGTCGGACTGGGCGGGGGTTTGGTCTCTTATTGGGGATCCATTTCCTGGCTAATGACCCCGGTGCTCTTTGGCAGCGTCTCTCTGACTTTGTTCGTCTTCGAATTTATCAGCGTTACATCGGCCCTGGTCGTCATTCTCATGATGCTGCGTCAGATCAAGGTGTTTGCGAGGCTTGCCGCGCTTGCGCGTCGCCGGGTTTCCGCGCTCACGGTGCTGCGCCTGGCTACCGGCAACCTCGTATTGACAACCTATTTTGTCTTCATCGCTGCAATGTTGGCGTTTTCCGTCTTCACAAACGGCGAGGTTGTAAAGCAAGGTCGATACTGGTTGCCCTTCATATTGGCAAACTTTCTTTGCGCGACAATATACGCGTCAGAGGTTCTTCCGGGCCGGCTGCGATCAGCGTTTTCGCGCACAATGCTCGTTGCTTTATGTGTGTATTCGGCAATTGCAAGCGGTTTTGCAATACACTCGATGGAAGCGCGTTTCTATCAGCCAGTTTTGGTTAGATTTCCATTCGAACGTGCGCTTCACGTCGATTCTTCTTGCGCAGATCCAGGAGATGAGGTGCAACGTGAGGCCACATTCGCCGTCGAGAGAGGTCAGCTTCTAAATCTCTGCGGCTGGGCACTTGAGCTAAGCACTGGGGCGCCTGTCGAGGGCGTTTATGTGCAAGTTGACAAGCTACCTCCGAAAGAAGCGCGCTATGGTCTCCCTCGCCCCGACGTTGTGCAGGCCTTACTCGACGAGCGCTTCTTGCCGAGTGGATTTCATCTAGCTTTATCAACTGAAGATCTCTCCCAAGGCGCCCATCGTGTGAGGTTTCTTGTGAAGGAGAGGCATCGCGGTACGATCTATGCCGTAATGACGATTTTTTTGACTGTTGTTGGATGAAGTTGAACTGCTTGAACTACCAGAAGTGCCGCTGTGGGTGTGCCTCAAGATGAAAGCTGTCATACTGGCAGGGGGGTTAGGGACGAGGATCAGCGAGGAGACGATCGTGCGCCCGAAGCCACTGATCGAGATTGGCGGTCGACCATTGCTCTGGCACATCATGAAAGGTTACGCGCGCCACGGCATAACGGATTTCGTTGTGTGCCTCGGTTACAAGGGGTACATGATCAAAGAGTACTTTGCTAACTTTCATGAACATAGCTCCGATATAACCTTCGACCTGCACACAAACACGGCACGCGTACACAGGACCACAAGTGAACCGTGGAGTGTGACGCTCGTCGACACAGGGGATTCGACGGAGACCGGTGGTCGGCTAAAAAGGATTCGTCCCTACGTCGAAAACGACGCGTTCTGCTTCACGTACGGTGACGGCGTCTCAAACGTCGACCTCACCGCTCTGACAGCTTTTCACAAAGCCAGTGGCAAGAAAGCGACTCTTACAGCCGTCCGACCTCCTGCGAGATACGGAGCCCTGGTCTTTGAGAATGACATGGTAGTTGAATTTACCGAGAAGCCGCTTGGCGACAAGATGTGGATCAACGGCGGCTTCTTCGTCCTTGAGCCGGATGTCTTTGACTATATTTCGGGTGACCAAATGGCGTGGGAAGGCGAACCGCTCGAACTGCTCGCGGCACAGCGCCAACTAAACGCATATCGCCACACGGGATTCTGGCACGCTGTCGACACGCTGAGAGACAAGCTATATTTGGAGGGAATCTGGTCGTCTGGCGAGGCGCCTTGGAAGACTTGGGAATAGGCGCCGTGTCTGTCACGCTGTCATGAATCGCCAGTTCTGGCATGGGAAGCGAGTCCTGGTGACCGGACATACCGGCTTCAAAGGCGCCTGGATGAGCTTTTGGCTTAGCAACCTCGGCGCCGAAGTCTCGGGCTTTGCGCTAGCACCCTCCACTAAGCCCGATCTATTTTCGCTTCTAGACCTTCCCGATCTTATGAGGACAAGCATCGGCGATGTGCGCTCGGCCGAAGATCTTCGGCGGGTAGCATTGCTTGCGAGGCCTCAGATAATCTTTCACTTGGCAGCCCAGGCGATTGTGCGCGAAGGACTCGAGCGGCCAGTGGAGACGTTTGCAACAAACGTAATGGGTACGGTGAATATCCTGGAAGTCGCGCGAACATTGGCCGATGTTCAATCGGTCGTCATAGTAACGAGCGACAAATGCTATCGCAACGACAATAAGGCGGCGGGGTATCGCGAGCCCGACCCCTTAGGTGGGGATGATCCGTATTCAAGCAGCAAGGCCTGCGCAGAACTAGTGACAGCGTCTTATCGTGCCACTTTCTTCGCCCGCGAATCCTGCGCAATCGCTACGGCTCGTGCGGGCAATGTCATCGGAGGCGGGGATTGGTCAAAGGACCGCCTGGTGCCCGATCTCGTCCGCTCGATAGTACGGCGGGAAACGTTGGCAATCAGGAACCCCCACGCCACTCGGCCCTGGCAGCACGTGCTGGAACCACTCGCGGGCTATCTGAGCCTCGCTGAGCACCTCGCGTCCGAGGGTAGATCGTTTGCAGAGGCATGGAATTTCGGGCCGACGGCGGCGCCGACGATGACCGTAGCGGGTCTGGCCGATGCGTTGTATCAAACCTGGGGTGAAGCCCCAGCGTGGGCTGTCGACATGAAGAAACAGCCGCCTGAGTCAGCTCTCCTATCTCTGGACTCGGAGAAGGCGACCAAGCGTCTCGAATGGGCATCGCGCTTGTCTCCGAACCAATCGATCCAGTGGACCGTGGACTGGTATAAGGCGTGGTACGCTGGGCAACCCGCCGATAAAATCACCATGAAGCAGATTAACGAGTACCAAGAACTCGCGGACCGCGGAGCGTGATGCCACGAGCGTGCCGCTTCTGCACCGCCGAGTTGACTGAGTCATTTTGTGACTTAGGGATGCAGCCGCCCTCGAATGCATTTTTGCCCAAAGAGGCACTCGAGCGGATGGAGAGATTCTATCCGCTACACGCCTATGTCTGCTCAGTTTGCTTCCTAGTTCAGGTTGAAGAGTTTGAAACACCGGCCGAGATCTTTTCGGACTATGCGTACTTCTCGTCCTTTTCAAGCTCGTGGCTCGATCGCGCGGCTGCCTACGTAGAGGTCATGTGCGAGCGCCTTTCTCTTCAGGAGAACTCTCTCGTCGTCGAAATCGGAAGCAACGACGGTTATCTACTCCAATTCTTTAAACAACGCGGCATTGGCGTGCTCGGTATTGACCCGGCTGCTAACTGTGCTCGCGCAGCACTTCAACGCGGCGTTAGAACGCATATTGCGTTCTTTGGCACGTCGACAGCGCAGGAGCTACTCGTAGCCGGTACAGCGGCAGATCTGATTGTCGCTAATAATGTCTTAGCCCACGTTCCCAATCTGAACGACTTCGTTGCGGGGATGGCGTTGCTCTTAGCAAAGACAGGTCTCGCTACGGTCGAGGTTCCGCACCTGTTGACGCTAATCGAGAGTGTTCAATACGATACGATCTATCACGAGCACTTCTCTTATTTCTCACTCTCCACGTTAGCAATGGTTTTCGGAGCGCACGGTCTACAAATCGTCGAAGTCGAAGAATTGCCAACTCATGGCGGTTCGCTCCGACTCTTTGTCCGCCACGCCGGAGCTGGTGTGCACTCTGCTCGCGTCGAGGCGCTTTTGGCGCGCGAACAAGAGGCAGGGCTGCAGTCTCTGGAAACCTATAGGAAATTTAGTGACGCGGTCATCACTTCTAAGCTGTCACTTTGGAAATTCTTGATCGAGGCGAAAGCCGCGCGCAAGGCCGTCGCTGGCTATGGTGCAGCCGCGAAAGGAAATACACTGTTTAACTACTGCGGAATTCGCGCAGAGTTCGTCAGCTATGTGGTTGATCGAAACCCATACAAGCAGAACCGATATCTACCGGGTAGTCACATCCCCGTTCACCCCGTCGAGCGCCTTTTTGAGACACAGCCTGATTATGTGCTCATTCTCCCATGGAATATTGCAGACGAAATCACTCGAGATTTGGCAGCCATACGGGAGTGGGGCGGTAGGTTCGTCACTCCGATTCCGCAAATTCGCTTTCGCTAAGAGATGCAGTTTCAAGCGCTTCCGATTGAAGGGGCCTTTCTCGTCGTCATGGAGCCAAATGTAGACGAACGAGGATTTTTTGCGCGACTCGTGTGTGGTCGAGAATTTGCCGAACGTGGCTTTCCCGCGCAATTCGCTCAAGAGAGCGTTGCGTTCAATGCGCTCGCCGGAACTTTGAGAGGATTTCACTTACAGGCGCCGCCCTACGAAGAGGCAAAGCTAGTTACATGCGTCAGCGGCGCCGCTTTTGACGCCATTCTAGATTGCCGGAGGTCGTCCCCGACCTATGGCAGATGTTGGTCGGGCACACTCCGTGAGCACCAATGGGTTTCGGTATATGTGCCCCCGGGTTGCGCGCACGCGGTCCAAGCGCTGGAGGATCGGACGGAAATGCTCTACCGTATTTCCGTCGACCACGTGGAGTCAGCTGCTGTTGGCTACCGCTGGGATTCGCCAGATCTCGCAGTTCAGTGGCCGATAAAGACCCCAATTCTGTCCGAAAGGGACCGCAGACTTCCCTTGTTCTCGCGGACCCCTTAAACTGTTGAGCGCTGGGCGACAGCCCGACGAACGATACTGATCACGCGATCCATGTCTCTCGCGGTAAGGTCCTGATAGCTCGGAAGATTCATGGCACGCGGATACAGATCATAGCTTACGCGGGTCTTCTGCCTCGTAGCGAACATAGGAAGGCTCGTCAAAGGCCAGAAAAAGACTCGACCGTCAATGTTCTGAGCCTTGAATTCATCGAGGATTCCTTGACGATCAAAGCCTTTTTTTTCCACCACGATGGTTGGCATCCAGAACCCGTTGACGGTGCCTTCAGGTTCGGGATTCATCCTAAGCGGCAAACCTGCGAGATTGGATTCGTAGTACTTAAAGACGCGGCGCTTTCCTGCGATTAACTCGTCCGCACGTTCGAGCTGTGCGCATCCAATCGCGGCCTGGATGTTGGACATTTTGTATTTATATCCAACTTCGGTCGCCCAGAATTGCTTCCCTGTGCTTCTTTCGCGTCCGTGATTACTCAAGGTAAGAACCTTCTCATACAGGTGGGGGCTATCTGTAACGAACATCCCGCCCTCGCCCGTGGTCAAAGTCTTCGTTCCATGAAAAAAAAAGGCGCCGAAGAGGCCCATTGAGCCGGCGCGACGCCCATCCCACTTTCACCCAAACGCTTCTGCAGCGTACTCTATCACGGGGATATCGTACTTCGCGCCGATTTGTACAAGATCGTCGATAGCGCAGAGATTTCCATACAGGTGAACCGCTAGAATCGCCTTTGTGTTGGGCGTTATCGCCGCCTCGACTTGAGCGGGGTCGAGACACCATGTATCTGCGCGGACATCTACAAAGATCGGTCTCGCGCCTAGATGCACTATCGGCGCCGCGGATGCAATCCAGTTCGTATCTCCCAAAATTACTTCATCAGATGGTCCGACTTCAAGCGCGGCGAGACCGAGGTGAAGAGCACCCGTGCAGCCTGAGGTCGCGATCGTGTAGGACGCGAATGCGTGTTGCGAAGCTTGCTTCAAAACGGCGGAGGTAGTCGTAACAACGGTCGCCCCAGCCGTTGCGCGCTGCATCGGAGGCATAGCGTTCCTCTAAATCAGTTATCGACGGCTTCGTATAGAATATCCGGCCCTGTCCAATCGAGGCCCGATCAAGTTGCAATGTGGCTCCCTTTTTCGCCCATCCCGTCAGTTCGTTCGCGGATCAAATTCATGCCAAGCTGGCTAAGTAAGCTTGCTCCAACGCGAGCAGATCCTTTCTCCGCGGGCATCGGAGCGCGGCCGGATTCCCTGCGTAAATGCCCCATTCGCCGAGTGGCTTCTTGACGAGCGACTGCGCTCCGACGGACGACCCTTCTCCGATGGTGACTTTGGGGAGGATCACGGTGCCGGCGCCAATTATCACATGCCTGCCCAAATCGGCACCGCGCCGGCGGGCCCTCCCGTAAGATGCCTAGGTAAGGTCGGATTCGTAAGCTTTCGACCCGTGTAGTCGTCGCTCGAAGTAAAGATGAGTACGCCAGGCGCAAGGCCGGAAAGTCTC
>CAWJMF010000003.1:0-39924 GCA_963843945.1 Vulcanimicrobiota bacterium
GATCGGCGCGCAGGCCCGCGAACCCGCTCGTCGGCCGCGGGTTGATCTCGATCGCGAAGAATGCGGCCGGATTTCGTTTCGAGGACGAAATCGATGCCGGCCATTCCGTGAAAGCCCGTTGCGGCGCCCAGCGCACGAACGATCGGCTCTACCGACGGATGCCGCAACGCGCGGTGGACCGTCGCGGCCGAATACGCGTGCGGATAGGCGCATTCGGTGAAGTAGGCTTTGTAGGCGAGCGCATTTCCGTGTTGCGTACGGGACTGCGGCACTTGCGCTCGGACCGTCGACGAAGCGTTGCAGCAAAGACCGTAGCGTGGCGTTCGAAGAACCTTTCGCAGGCGCGGCGTAAGGCATCTTCCAGTCGCGGCGAGACAGACCTCGGAGCCCGAGAATCCGTGCGGACCCTTCACGACGAGCGGATATCCTCGGGCCGCGGCTTGCCGGCAGCAGGCCTCGACCGTCGTTGCCGTCCGGCTCTCCGGAACCGGAACGGCGAACTCGGCCGCCCGTTCCGCGAAGGCGTGTTTCGAGCTGACCAGCGCGATGAGGTCGTCGCGCTCGGGATCGACCGGAAACCAGCTGCGAAGCCGCTCGCGGCTGCCGCTTTCCAGCAGCGCGCGAAACAGCGCATCGTCGGCCACGATGACCCAATCGAAGCGCTCTTTGGCGACGAGGTCGCGCAGCGCCGCAGCCGCCGCGACGGGATCGCGCGAACAGGTTACCTTTCGCCTGACGTGACGGCTCAAACTCAGCGAGCCGGGCGAGAGGCCGGTGACGGCGAACCGCTTGTCGAGGAGTGCCGGCAGCGTCGCGGTCGACCACCAGCTCTCGCAGGTAGCGATCAGGCAGCTGGGCCGCTCAGCGCTTTGCAAGCCGGCCGTTCGGCGCGAGATGCGCGCGCAGGCGCGTAGCGGCGAAGCGCGCGCCGTACGCCAAGCGCAGCAGCGGACCGAAGGTGGCCGCGGCGGACAGCCCAACGAAGTACAGGCCCGGAACGGACGACTCGAAGTTGCGCGTGAGGAGCGGCGCGTCCGCGTACACGCGAATTGCCGCGCGCAGGTCGTCGCCTAGAAAGGGCAGACGGCGCAGATCGACGCGATAGCCGGTCGCTGCGATGGCGCGCTCTGCCACGATGCGAGTCGGCGCGCCGCTTTGGTCGCGAACGTCCAGTGCGGCGCGGCCGTCCACGACCGCGCAGCGCTCGAGCGTGACCCCGAGATGCGTCGGAACGTTCGCTGACGAAGACGTCCTTCGTGAACCAGCACGGCGCGGGTCCGAGTTGCGTGCGCACCGCGCGCGCGCGAAAGGCGCGGGGAAGCAGCGCGAACGCGTCCGGCATGTCGGTGAAGAAGCGCGACTTGAGGCCGCAGCCCAGACCCGAACGCGGATAGCGAAGACGGGTGGAGAAGGGACGCTTCAGCTGAGTGGCTCGTAAAAGGCAAGTTTTGCGGTGCGGGCCACGAGCGACGGAAAGGCGCCGGCTTCTTGTGCAACGAAACGGCAACGTCGACGGCAGAGGCTCCGGCTCCGACGACGACGACGCGTTCGCCTTTGAAGCGCGCGTAGTCGTGATAGCGCGAACTGTGCATCGCGAGCTCGGGCAGCAGTGTTGCCAATACCGGCGGCTCGTAGGCAAAATGACTGATGCCTACGGCGACGATGACGCGCCGCGCGTCGACGGTTTCGCCGTCGTCCAGCGTCAGCGTAAAATGGCCGGCCGCCCGCGCGACGCCGGTCACTTCGCGAGCGTCCAAATCGGGCACGAACTTTTTTCCTGAAGGCGACGCCGTAGTCGCAAAACGTAGCGAGCGCGACGGGGAGGCCGACGTCCGCGTAGCCGATCCCGGCTGCGCTGCAGAAATTCGCCAGCGTGAGCTTGCCGTCCGGATCGAAAAGCTGCGACGCGAAGCCTTCCGATTTCAGGTGCATCCCCTTGGGCATGTGCTCGCGCCAGGTTTCCATCGGGCGTCCGAACACGCGGACGTTCAAATCGCGCGTCCGCAGATACGCCGCAATCGAGAGGCCGGTACGGCTGGCGCCGATGACGGCCGCATCGGCGATGCTCATGACGACAATCCCCTAGGAAGCCGGGCTGCCAAGGTAGCGCACATCTTGCCTCTCTGGCCTTTCGACCTTGTCGCGTTGCGAGCATGTCTCGCTACGGGTCGAAGGCGAATGCTCGCTAAAATCATCGTCAGGTAGCCCGCGCTTGCTGCGATGTCGCATACGTTTTCGTGCACGTTTTTTGTTGCACGCGCGGAGGAGTGACGGTGTGCCCTGTCACAGATGCATTCCAACGAGATGCCCGTCCATGCGCACCTCGAACTTTCGTCGCAACACGCTGACTGGCAACCTTGCTAAGTAGCGGCATCGGTGCATTTGCACCGGTCCGCCCACCACTGCTCGCAGGTCCGTTTCATTTGCGTCTGATCCCCGACGTCTCGTGGCGCCGTGCCGCGCCCGAATATTTTTGCGAGGCATTGCGCGAAGCGCGCCGGTTCGCACATCCGGCGGCGTTTTTTGCGTTCGGCATCGTCGTCGCGTTCGCCGGATGCAGCGGAGGCGGCGGCGCCAAGGCAACGTTGCCTGCGACGAGCGGTGGTGCGGCGAACCCGCCCTCGGGCTCGACGCCCACGCCGACTCCGCTTGGATCGCCCACGGCGGTCGGCGCGACGCCGACGCCCACGGCAATCGGCGCGACTCCCGCTCCGACGCCGACCGGCGCAAAGGCGACGCCGACGCCCGTCGGGGCGACGCCCACGCCCGTCGGGGCGACACCCACTCCGGCTCCATCGAGCGGCGCCTCGCTCCCGCTTTCATATAATAGCTCCACGGCGTGCATCAACCACGTCGTTTCACGAACACCGTCTTGCCGGGCAACAAGGGCGAGTTCGCGACCAACGGCCTCGACCGCAGGTTCTGGGGCGGCACGAAGAGGCGGACGTACGCGCCGGCGGCAACGTGGGGCCCAGGATTCTATCCGTCGTGGGGACGGCACCAGTACGATACGTACATGGGCGACAGCTCCGACGGGATGGGCTACGATCCGTTCGCGCTCGTCACCGACACGGGGCCTCCGGCTCGCCGAAAGCGCTCAGCATCGAAGCGATGCCGATGCCCGCGCCCATCGCGACGTCGCTGACGATGATGGCCAACGATCAATGGCCGGTGACAGGCCAACTCAAGCTTCAGCGTACCTACCGAAGGCGGCACGCTAACGGTCAACGTCAACAACGTGAATTGCGCTCAGACCGGCTGGAACGTCGGCATCGGCTATCAAGGCGCCGCGATCACCTTTATCGGGACGCTGACCTCGGGCGGAGCGACGCCCTCGGGCAACGGAACCGGCGGATCGAATCCGTGGACGATCTCCAACATTCACATCTATTCAGGCTCCCCCGGAACGACGATCACGCCGGGCTCGAACGACGAAGGCGGATTTCGCGCCTATAACTTCCCACAGTACTATAGCGGAACGCTGGACGCGAACGTGAACCAACAGTACGGGTTCTTCGTGGCGCGGGTACGCTTGCCGCAGCCGCTGCCCGCACTTTCGCCGGCCTGGTGGATGCTCGAAACCGGTGGCGTCGGCAAGAACGGCGGCAAGTTGCTGCGCAGCGAATGGGACGTCGAAGAGCAGTTCGCCGCGGTTTACAACTACGAACTCAACGCCGGTAATATCTTGTGGAATTCCGGTTCGCCCGACATATCCTACGGCTGCGGTCTGGGCTGTCCGTCCTCGAACAACACCACGACCAGCGGGGCGACCGGCGTCTATCCGTGGCCATCGACGTCGTCGGAAACTACAACTCCGGCTATCACGACTACGGCGTCTCAGTCCAACCCGGGGGACCGAGTTTCCCGACGAACTATTCGGGAAGTGCCGGAGGTGTCTACGTCGAGAACAATCGCCTTGGAGCGGAACGACGTACTTCCTCGACGGGTATCCCGTCGCCGGACATATCGGCCAACCGGACCTGACGCAAGGTTCGCCTGACAAAGAAATCATGATGATGTTCCAAATCGGCGCGCCTGGGAGCTTGGCTCGATCCGGGTTCCGCCGGGGCTTCGAATCCCTGGCCGCAGTATATGTACATCCAGTGGATCCGAGCGTACAAGTCGACTTCGGGTTCCTGTTAAGCCGAGCGTAGGGACCGCCGCCCCGGGATGACGCCGGCCAAGCGCGTAACCAGCGCGGTGGCCGCGTCGAAACCTCCGGCGCGGTCCCCGTATAGCCTGCGATCGAAAATGCGATGTCGTCGTCTCTGAGCCTCACGAAAGCCGGCACGCTCGGCAGTCAGCGGCTCCGGCCCCCAATACGTATGGCACCAGGAACGTTCGTCGACCCAAACGCGGGCTGCTTCGCGCCCGATGACTTTGTCGACGAAGAGCCCGTAGACGAGGTATTCGCCGACCTGCCGGCCGCGCGTGAATGCGACGTGCCAGGGAAGACCCGTCACCGCCTCGATGCGCTCGCAGGCCTCGCGGACGATCCGCCGGTCCCAACTGATCACGTTGCCGACGAAATCGGCCATCGGAACGGCATCCGCTCGCACGCCCAAGAGTCGAGCAACGTTGCGATGCCATTTCACATGGTGCATTCCCGCAACAATGCCATCGGGCAACCGGTACATGCGCGTCAGGCCGTCGCGCACGAATAGCTGCGGATCGACCGGTCGAATGAAACGCACGTCGGAGTCGACGTTGACCAGAACGTCCTCATCCGCAAATGCGAACGAGAGTTTGACGAGCTGCTGAATCAGCCAGCCGATCGCCGGTCGCAACGCGGCGGTCGAGATCCACCAGCGCTTCGAAAAGGCGAGCTTGAAGTACCCCGGCGGGATGACGTCCTCGACCGCCGAGACGACGGTGCGCTCGTTCTCGAGGACGCTAAACAGCTGGAAGATCTCGCCGGTCGACGATAACGTAGTGGATGGTCGATGCCGGCCAAAAGCGCATGACGCTGTGGTTGAGGTCCCGGCAGAGTTCGAAGTCGCGCCAGAAGCTGACCGTTACAACGGCGACGCGAGACCGCATCTCGCCCTCAGCCATGCAGCGCTTCCTCCGTGGCGGATGCAAGCTCGGCGATGCGCTCGTTGAGCCCCGCGATGTGGCCTCCGCCCATGCGAACGATCCGCACGCTGGCGGCGACGGCGCCCCAGCCCGCAGTCGGGTCGTCCTCGACCGTGTCTTGATCCTCGGCCCACACCAAAGTTACTTCACCACCGTACTTTTGTGGATGGTACGAGAAGCCGGCGGCGATGTGGGCGAAAGAGTTCTCCGTCTCGCGCGCGCCGCGCCGTTTCGCGAAGGGTTCGGGGTCGCCGCCGGTCTGCGTGAGCCCCTCCGGCCGCGGGCGCAGGCGGTTCGTGCGCAGTGCGTAGCGCGCAAGCTTGAGCAGCGCTCCGGGCCCGAGCACCAGCGCGGCGTGAAAGCGCGCCAAATTGTAGCACAGCGTGTCGCGCAGCTTCGGGGCCAGAGCGGCGTTCGAGGCGATACGGCGCAGCACGGCGTCGATGAGCGAAACGCGCCGGGCCGGCATCGGCGAGGCATTCACGAGCACGAGGCGCTCGACGCTTTCGCCTTCCGCCTCCAGCAGACGCGCCACTTCGTACGCGACGAGCCCGCTCACGCAGAAGCCGCCTAGGCGGTACGGACCACTCGGCTGAACCGCACGGATCCGCGGCAGGTAGTCGCGCGCCATCGCTTCGATCGTCTCGAAGAGCGGCAAGCCGGCCGTCCCGTGCGCCGCAACCGCTTGGATCGGCTGCTCGGGGCCGATCGCGGCGGCGAGCCGGCGGCAGTACATGCCGCCGCTGAAGAGGTCGCTGTGCATGAAGAAGAACGGCGTGCGCCGGCCTCCGCGGTTAAGCGTCAGGATCGGCGACTCTTCGGAAGGGCGCTCCGCAGGCGTTGCAAGGGCGTCGATGTATTCGGCGATGGAGGCGATTGTCGGGCGTTCGAACAGCTCGCGCAGGGCGAACTCGATGCCGAACGTTTGGTTCGCGCGCGACACGAACCGGAGCGCCAGCAGCGAGTGAAAGCCGATCGAGAAAATATCGGTCTCGCGATCGATGCCGCTGCGGCCGAGCAGCTCCGAGAGGGACGCTGCAACTTTCGCCTCGGTGACGGAGCGATACACTTCGACCGCGTGGGCGGTTCGTTCGGCTTGCCCAGCGAGACCGTGCGCCAGGGTAGCGTCGCGCGAACTCGCACCGCGGCCGCCGGCGAGAACCGCCGTGCGCTCGTTGTGGTCCATCAACGGAACGTCGGAGATCCTTTGAGTGGGATCGGCAACCACGTGCGCCAGCAAGGCAGCGAAGCGTGCGATCATCGCCTCGACCGTCTCGCTGGTAAAAACGTCGCAGTCGTATTCACACGAGAGACGCCAGCCTTCGGGCCGCTCGACCATGAAGAAGTTCAGGTCGTAGACGGGGCCGGCCGAGCGCGAGGGCATGTCGACCAGCGCAAAACTCCCGTAGGTGTCGTTGTGGATGAACGAGCGCTGAAAGATGAAGTTGACCGAGAAGAGGTTGTTCTTGGTGAAGTCGCGTTTCGGGTTGACGATTTCAATGATTTGTTCGAGCGGAACGTGCCGGAACTCCATGGCCTCGGTAACGGTGTCGCGCGAACGCGCGAGGAGTTCGACGAAGGCCGGATTTCCGGAGAGGTCCGCGCGCAGCGGCAGCGTGTTGACGAACGTCCCGACGAGGTTTTCAAAAGCGACGTCGTCGCGGCCGACGACTTGGGTGCTGACGCTGATATCGACTTCGCCGCTGTAGCGATGCAAGAGAACGAGCAGCCCCGCGAAGGCGGTCATGAAAAACGTGCAATCGTGCCGGCGCGCGAGTTTCGCAAGGGCATCGGTCAAGCTGCGATCCAGCAGCTGCGAAGCGATCTCGCTGCGGTTCGTCCTGCGGCTGGGGCGAGGCTTGTCGGTCAACAGTTCGAGGCGGCGGAATCCTGCCAGGCGGCGTTCGAGTAAGGCACGCTGCGGAGCGAGCGTCGCGCTATCGGCCAGCCAATCTTGCTCCCACGCGGCATACTCGGAATAGGTCGCTTCGAGCGGCGGCAGCGCGGGCATTCGTCCGGTTTGCAGCCCGGCGTAGAGCGCACCCATTTCGCGAGCGAGGATGCCGATCGACCAACCGTCGACCACGATGTGGTGCGCGGTGACGAGCAGCAGCGCGACGTGTTCGCGGACCCGAACGAGCGTGACGCGAAAGAGCGGAGCGCGCGTAACGTCAAACGGCTTGTGGGCCTCGATCAGCGAGATGCGTTCCGCTTCCTCGCGCGCTTCCGCTTCGGAAAGCGTGGTCAGGTCGACGATCGGAATGTGCAGCGAGACGGCCGGCTCGACGATCTGGCGCGGCTCGCCGTCTTCGCTTTCGATGAACGTCCGCAACGTGTCGTGGCGCGCGCTCAGGAGCCGCCAGGCCTCGGCGAGGTGGGCGTGCGAAACGTCGCCCTCCAAACGCCAGCGCACCGCGACGTTGAGGGCCGGGTTGCCCGGCGCGAGTTGTTCCTCGAACCAGAAGCGCTTTTGCGATTGCGAGCACACGGCGCCGCGGCGCCCCGTCTCGCCGAACGCGACCGACGGTTCGTCTTCGGCATCGCTTCGAGCGCGAGCGTTCACGCGGCGTCCGTTCCTCACCGCGCCGTGACCGCTACGGCCCGGCGGGCCGAGAACGGCGGCGGCGAAACGGCGTGGGCTGCGACCGGTTCCGGATTCGCGTCGAGGTGGCGAGCCAGAGCGGCGACGGTACGATGCTGCAGCAAATCCTTTGCCGCGATGCTCAAACCGGTTTCGTTGGCCCGAGCCGTGATCGCGAAGAGCTGAATCGAGTCGCCGCCAAGCGCTAAGAAATCCTCGTCGCGCCCGACGCGCTCGAGTTGCAGCACGTTGGCCCAAATCTTCGCCAGAGCGACCTCGGTCGGCGTCGCCGGCGGGCTGAAGGCACTTGCGACCGCGACCGGATCCGGCGCGGGAAGCGCGTTGCGGTCGATCTTCCCGGCCGCGGTCAGCGGCATCCGTGGCAGTGCGATCCAACGCGCGGGGACCATGTAGTCGGGAAGCTCCTCGGCAACCAGCCTGCGCAGCGCCGCTTCGGTGAGGTCTGCCGAACCGCCGGTATAGTAGCAAACGAGGCGCTTGTCGCCGGGCGCGTCCTCGCGCAACACGACCGTGGCGGCGCTGACGTCGCTTTTGCGCAAGATGACCGCTTCGATCTCGCCCGGTTCGATGCGGAAACCGCGCAACTTCACTTGATGGTCGAGGCGCCCGAGCACTTGGAGGCGAGCGTCCGGCAACACGCGCGCGGCGTCGCCGCTGCGGTACATGCGGCCGGCACCGAACGGGTTGGGAACGAAGCTGGCGGCGCTCAACTCTGGGCGACCTACATAGCCGAGCGCAACGCCGTCGCCCGCGATCCAGAGTTCGCCCGCGATCCCGGGCGGGACCGCTTGGCCGTTCCGGTCGAGCACGTAGAATTGCGTGTTGGCGATCGGCGCGCCCACGGTGATCGGTGCGACGCCCGCTTCGACCAGCGCGCACGACGACCAGATCGTCGTCTCGGTTGGGCCGTAGACGTTCCACAGCGTTCCGCCGCCGTCGAGCAAGCGCTGTGCGAGCTCGTAGGGAAGGGCTTCGCCGCCGCAGAGCATCGTCAGACCGGGATGGGACTCGAAGCCGGCTTCGAGGAGCATGCTCCAAAGCGCGGGCGTCGCTTGCATGACGTTCGCGCCCGAGCTGCGCAGGCGGCGCACGAGCGCGAACGGGTCCGCGACCTCGTCGCGCGTGGCGAGTCGGACGGTTGCGCCGCAAACGAGCGGCAAGAACAGCTCCAGTGCGGCGATGTCGAACGACACCGTCGTCACGGCCAGGAGCTCGTCGCCCGCGCGCAGCTGCAACGTTCGCGCGAACGAGGTCAGGAGGTTGACGACGCTGCGATGCGCGACGGCGACGCCCTTGGGGGCTCCGGTTGAACCGGAAGTGTAGATGAGGTAGGCTGGCTCGGTCGAGCGCACGCGCGTCGCGGGCGCGCCGTCCGGCACGTCGCCGGCGGCGAGCAGTTCGCGAATGTCCACCAGCACGGCGCCTGCCGGCAGCAGCGCGGGATCGGCCGTTCCGTCGCTGAGAATAGCCGTGACGGCGGCGTCGTCGACGATGCGCCGCAGGCGGGCAACGGGATGTGACGGGTCGAGCGGCACGTAGCTGCAGCCGGCCTTGAGCGTTGCGAGCAGGGCGATGACGAGTTCGACCGAGCGTTCCACGCAGACGGCGACGCGTTGTCCGGGCGCGCCGATGCGCGCCAGCAAGTGCTGCGCCGTCTGGTTCGCGCGCCGCTGCAGTTCGGCGTAGCTCAGGGCGTTTTCACCGCACCGGACGGCAGGATCGTTTGGGTAACGTGCCGCGGCTTCGTCGAAGAGTTCGTGCAGCGCCGAGTCGCGCGGGTAGTCGGCCGCGCTGGCGTTGAGGCGCGCGAGCAGCGCCCGATCGGCATCCGAGCGATAGTCGAAGCCGCAGACCGTCTGCGACGCGTCGCGCCCGATCTCGGCGAGAACGATCTGATAGTACTCGAGCCAGCGATCGATCGTGCCGGCATCGTAGAGGTCGGTGTTGTAGTCGCAGTCGATCCGCAAACCGTCGTCGCTTTCCACCACGTTGAAGAAGAGGTCGAAGTTGACGAATGCCTTCGGGTTCGGCTCTACGCGAACGTCCAGTCCATTCAGCGACAAGCCTTCGGCCAGGCGTTCGAGGTTGAATTGAATCTCGGCGAGCGGCGTCCGGTTTGCTTCGCGAACCATCTCGAGTTTGCGTACTAAAGTGCCCAGCGTATATTGCTGGTGCTCGTAGGCGTCGAGAACGCGCTGGCGCACGTCGCGCAAGAAATCCGCCAGCGTCGTTGCGCCGTTCCAACGCGCGCGCAGCGGCAAGAAGTCGACGCAATGTCCGACGAGACGCGCATCCTCGAGGAGTCCCTGCCCCGCCGCCGGGACGCCCACCACCAGGTCGTTTTGATCGCTCAAGCGGCCGGCGAGGATTTCGAACGCGGCCAGCAGCGTCGCGAACAGGGTGCAACCGTGCTGCGCGCCGCCCTTCTTGACAGCAAGATAGGCGTCGCGCTCGATGCGGGCCGTGCGCGAGGCACCCCGGTATGTTTTGAGCGCAGGCCGCGGCCGATCGGCCGGCAGCTCGAGCGGCTGGGGTAACGTCGCGAACTGCTCGAGCCAGTACGACTCGACCGCGGCACAGGCTTCCGGGTCGCGCCGGCCCTGCGCTTCGGCGTACGCTGAGAACGGCAAGGCTGCGGGCTGAGCCCGTTCGCGACCGTCGCGCAGCGCTTCGTAGCCTTCGGCGAGCTCCGTCAGCACGAGGTTCATCGACCAGCCGTCGCAGACGATGTGGTGCGCGGTGAAGACGAAGGCCCGATCCTCCGGCCCGAACGCGACGAGCTTGCCCCGGACGAGCGGCCCGCGCGCCAGGTCGAACGCCGTCCGCGCGTCCTCGTCGAGAAGACGGCTGAAGGTCGCGTCGCGTTCCGCTTCCGGCCAGGCCGAGAGGTCGCGCCGCTCGTAAGCGAACGGCGCCGGCGGCTCGATTGTCATCTTTTCGCCGGTGGTTCCGAACGAAGCGCGCAAGGCTTCGTGGCGCGCGAGAACGCGATTCCAAGCGGCGCCGAAGGCGCGCTCGTCGAGCGGACCGCGCAAATGCAACGTGACCGACTCGTTGAACGCGCAAGAGGCTTCATCGCCCATCTGAGCAGCCAGCCAAATTTCGCGCTGTTCCTCGGTCAGCGCGCAACCCGCCGAAGCGGATGCGACACCGTGAGGAGCTCGCCGGGCGAGGATATCCACCGATTGCAACTCGTCGAGGCTCTCGCGCACGGCTGCGACGATCTGCGCGACGTCGGCCTCGCTGTGCTCGGTGGTGAGGAAGCACGGGAAACCTTCCTGCACGTAAATGCCGCGCAGGCGCAGGTGGTAAAACAGCAGCCCCGCGAGCCGATCTTCGTTCGCAAGGTTGAGGTAGAAGAGGCTGCCGTAGCTTTCGATGCGCGATGCGACGCCGCGCATCTCGAACTCGGTGTTGATTTCGTCCACGAGCCGCGTCGTCCGCCGGCTGAGCCCCTCTTGCAGGGCGGGCCCTTCGGCCTTGACGTGCTGCAGTACCGCGAGTACGGCGGCCATGACGAGCGGGTGCCGCACGAACGTGCCCGCGAAAAATGTGGGCGCGACCTGAGGTAGCGAGTCGTCGCCGAATTGCCATGCGCCGCCGTCCAGGGCGTCCATGAAACGCGCTTTGCCGGCGAGAATACCGATTGGAAGTCCGCCGCCGACGACCTTGCCGTAGGTCGCGAGATCTGCACGGATTCCAAAGATCGCTTGCATCCCGCCGGGGTGCATGCGAAATCCCGTCACGACTTCGTCGAAGATGAATGCGCAACCGGACGTTTCCGTGACGTCGCGCAACTGTGTCAGGAATTCGACGGGCCGCAGCGCCGGGTGGCGGCTCTGCACGGATTCGACCACGACCGCCGCAAGCTCCGCCGCATGCTCGCGAATCCAGGCCAAGCTTTCCGGCGTTCCGTACGGCAAGACGGTGACGTTGGCGACGGCTTCCGCCGGAATGCCCAGCGCGACGGGCAGCGAGCGGCGCGAACTACTCGCGCTCTTTACCAGCACTTCGTCGAACTGCCCGTGATAGGAACCCTCGAAGACGACGACGCGGTCGCGTCCCGTTACCGTTCGCGCAACCCGCAGTGCGGCCATCACCGCCTCCGAACCGGTGTTGCAGAAGGTCATGCGCTCGTTGCCGGTCAGCTCGCAAAAGAGCTCGGCGACCTGGCCGGCCAGGTCGGTCTGCGGGCCGATCGCAAAGCCACGCTGCAACTGCGCGGCAACGGCTTCGGTCACGAAGTCGGGCGCGTGGCCGAAGGCCGTTTGGCCGAAGCCGTTGAGCAAATCGACGTACTCGTTCCCGTCGACGTCCCAGAGCCGCGAACCCTTCGCGCGAACGCAGGTGATGGGATAGACCATCTCTTTCCACTCGCTGCGAAAGCCGGCGGCGACGCGCGGATCGGCGAGCACCGGACGATAGCGTTCCGTGAGCCGTTTGGATTCCGGCGTACGCGCGACGGTTCGGGCAACGAGGTCGAGAATGTGCGCGCGCTGGCGTTCCGTGACGTCGGCATGGGCGGCCGGCGCGATGCGAAAAGCCTCGAAGCGCGAGGGCTGATCCTGCGCGCCGTGGACTGCGGCCGGCGGCGTGGCCGGCGCGGTTCCGGCTGCGCCGGTGGCGGAGGGCTCGAGGCCGAGCGACGAGAGGGCCGCCAGCTGCTCGCGCATGAGTTGCTGCATGGCCTGCAGCTGTTGCGCCATGAGCGTTTGCACCGCGGACGCGTCAGCGGGCGAAGTGCCGGCCCCGCCGGACTCCGTTTCGACCCTCGCGCTCGCTGTGGGCTCATCTTCCGCCGGAAGCTGCGCGGCGATGAACGCACTCAGCGCCTCGATCGATGGAATCTCGCCGAGCAATTGACGGAAGGTCAACGTCACGCCGAACCGCGTCCGGATTTGTTGGACGACGCGGCCGAGGGAGAGCGAATCGAAGCCGAGCTCGAGGAAGCTCGCGCCGGGAGGCGCCGCGGCTAGGTCCTCGCCGGAGAGATCCTCGAGCAGCGCAACGAGCGCGCGCCGCACCGGGGAGCTTCCGGACGGAGCCATCGTGGTCTCGGTCCTTTCGCGAACGGGTACCTCGGCGCGCTCGGCCGGCTGTGCCTGCGACGGCACCGGCGCAACCTCGAGCGCGGACGCAGTGCCGGCGACGCTCGGTGCGATCCAGTGGCGCGCGCGTTCGAAGGGATAGGTCGGCAGCGAGACGCGACGCGGATTCGCACCGCTGCGGATCGCGCTCCAGTCGAGCTTGGCGCCATTCGTCCACAAGCGCCCGAGCGTCTCGAGCAGAAACTCCCCGTCGGGACGCTCGCGCTCGTTGCCCCCAAGCGAACGATACACCGCGACGCGGCCCCCTTTCGCCGCACCTTGTAAGGCGAACGTTGCGAGTGTGGACCCAGGCCCGACCTCGAGCAGCGCGCCGACGCCCGCGTCGACGAGGCTTTGCAGCGCGTCGCCGAAGCGCACGGTCTCGCGGCAGTGCCGCGCCCAAAACGTGGGCGACATCGCTTGTTCCGGCGTGACCCACGTGCCGCTGACGCCGGACACGTACGGTAACGACGGCGGCGACAAGCGCGCCGCCGCGAAGCGCCGCGCGAGGGGCTCGATGGCCGGATCCATCATTGCCGAGTGGAAGGCGTGCGAGGTGTGCAGCCGCCGGTTCGCCACGCCGTTGCGGTTCAGGACTTGCTCGAAGCGCGCGACGGCGTCGTTCGGGCCCGCGACGACGGCCAACTCGGGAGCATTCAGCGCGGCGACGTCGAGCGCCTCATCGAGGAACGATTCGAGCGTCTCCTTCGCGGCCCGAACGGCCAGCATCGCGCCCGGCTCGAGTTCGCGGATCAAACGTCCGCGCTCGGCGACCAGCGCGAGCGCGTCCTCGAGCGAGAAGACACCGGCAAGACACGCGGCGACGAGTTCGCCGACGCTGTGCCCGGCCATCGCGACCGGTTCGACGCCATAGCTGCGCAGCAGTTCGGCGAGTGCGTACTCGACGGCGAAGAGCGCGGGTTGCGCGATGTCGGTCGAGGTGATCGCACGCGCATCGTCCCCGTACAAGATTGCGCTCAGGTCGGCGCCGAGGGCCGGCTCGAGGATGTCCGCGCAACGGTCGATCGTCGCGCGAAAAGCCGGAATGCCGAGGTAGAGGTCGCGCCCCATGCCCGGATACTGCGCGCCCTGTCCGGGGAACATGAACGCGACGCTGGGTGCGTCCTCGCGCGCGATGCCGCTCGCGACGCGCTCGGGCCGTTCGAGCGCGGCAGCGGCGTCGCTCGCGTTCGTGGCGGCGACCGCGGCGCGGTGCGGAAAGGCCCGGCGTCCGGCCTGCAGCGTATAGGCGACGTCCTCGAGACAAACGTCTGGCTCCGCGCGAAGGTGCGCGGCGAGCCGTGCGCGAGCTTCCGTCAGGGCCGGCTCGCCGCGGGCCGAAAGGACGAGCAATTGCGGTGCGCCGCTCGAAGCCCGCGCTTCGAGCACCGGCGCGGATTCGAGCACGACGTGCACGTTCGTTCCACCCAAACCGAACGAGCTCACCGCCGCGCGACGGGCCGGAGCGGCGTTGGGCCAATCGATGACGGCGCGGTTGATGAAGAACGGACCGCCCGAAAAGTCGATGCTCGGGTTCGGTTTCTCAAAGTGCAGGGTCGGCGGGATCTTGCCGGCGCGCACCGCGAGTGCCGCTTTGATCAATCCGGTGACGCCGGAGGCGACATCGAGGTGTCCGACGTTCGTCTTCAGCGAGCCCAGCGCGCACGAACGCGGCGCGGTCACGCCTTCGAAGGCGCGGCCGAGTGCCGTCACCTCGATCGGATCTCCCAGTGGGGTCGCCGTACCGTGACACTCGACGAATCCGATCGTCTCGGGCCCGAAGCCGGCCATCGCGTGGGCGGCGCGCATCGCCGCGCTTTGGCCCGCGACGCTCGGCGCGGTGTAACCCGCCTTCGACGCGCCGTCGTTGTTGATGGCAAAACCGCGGATCACCGCGTAGATCGAGTCGCCGTCAGCCAAGGCGTCGTCCAACCGCTTCAAGACGACGACGCCGCACCCGTCGCCGAAAACCGTACCGCTCGCGTTTGCGTCGAACGTTCGGCAGTGGCCGTCGGCCGAAAGCATCCCGCCGGGCTGATGCAGGTAGCCGCGCTTTTGCGGAAAGGTGATCGAAACGCCGCCGGCCAGCATCATGTCGGTTTGACCCGCGAGCAGCGCCTGCACGGCCTGCGCGACGGCGAGGAGCGAGGTCGAACAGGCAGCTTGCACGGTCATGACCGGACCGTGCAGGTCGAGCTTGTACGCCACGCGGGTTGCCAAGAAATCGTAGCCCGAGCCGATCAGCTCCGGCATGCTTGCCGCCTGGTAGCCGGCCGTGAAGCGCTCGAGAGCCGAACGTTCCGGCAAGACGTTGCGAAGAAGGTACGAGCCGAAGCTCGAGCCGGCGAAGAGACCGATGGAACCGGGATAGGCTGCCGGATCGTAACCGGCGTCTTCGAGTGCTTGCCAGCAGCACTCGAGAAAGATGCGGTGCTGCGGATCGGTGAGTTCCGCCTCGCGCGCTTGCATCCCGAAGAAGCCCGCGTCGAAATTTTCCACACCGTCGACGATCGCGCGCGCTTTGACGTACTCGGCGCGCGCACGGAGTTCGCCGGGCGAGCCGTCCTCGAGTTCGCTTTGCTCGAACGTGCGCACGCTCTCGACGCCGTCGCACAGGTTTTGCCAAAAAGCCGGCACGCCGTCGGCGCCGGGAAAGCGACCGGCGCAACCAACGATCGCGACGGCGCAGGCCGGCGCTCCGTTCGCTCGTGCGGCGCTCATACGGCGACCAAGTGCCGGCGAACGGCGCTGCGCGCCGGGGCGCTCGTGCGAAGCGCGATCCCCGCAATGACGTGCGGTCCGTCGAATTGGTAACGGCCTTCGGTGACGAGTCCGGCAAGGAGGCGCCGGCCGGCCGCCGAGGCCGGGCGCAGACCGAACGTTCCGCAATCCGGCGTCGCCGGCTCCGGCAGCAAACTCACGTCGCCGAAGTCCAGCCAGCTCGCCGTCAGCGCGAACTGCGCTTTGTAGAACGCCTCCTTCGCACTGAACGCGAGCGCTGCAAACCGTTCGGCGCGCACGGCGTCGAGCTGCGCGACTTCCGTCAACTCCTCGGCGGTGAGAATCTGGGACCAAAGCGCCGGCACGACGCTCGCCACGACCTCGGCATCGAGGCCGAGTGCGGCCACGTTTTCGCGCCGGTCGGCTACCGCCCCACAGAAGCCGGCGGTGTGCGTGATGCTTCCGACGATCCCCTCGGGCCAGCGCGGTGTGCGGTCGGCGTTTTGACACAGCGCGAAGTCTTCAAATCCGAGCGGTTCCAGAGCGCGCCGCGCGCAGAGCCGGCCCGCCGCGAACTCCGCTAGCCGTTTGGAGCGAAACGTCCCGCACGTACCGGCCTCTTCCGGCAGAAGGAACGTCGAGTCGGCCGTCTCGCGCAACTCGCAGGCGATGCTCGAGCGTGGAAAAAGTGCGCTCAACAACGCCGACGAGCGGGCAGGGTTCGGCCGTCCCTTCGGGCCTTCGGCTGGAGCGGCGGTGTTATGCAAGGACGGGCTTCCGAGCGCTCAAGAACGCGGCGAGTTTGCGGATCGTCGTTTGCTCGAACAAGTCCGTGACGCTGACGTTCGCGCCGAGGCGTTCTTCGAGCTGCGTACGGAGGCCCAGCAGCCGGAGCGAATCGCCGCCCGCGTCGAAGAAGTTCACGTCCAGCCCGGGCCCGATTTCCAGGCCGAGCACGTCGCGCCAGATGCGCGCGACCGCGTCTTCGAGTGCAAAGCCTTCGGGGCTGCGCGCGAAACGCGCAACGGGCACGGTCACGGGCGTAACGAGCGGCGGGCGCTCGAGCTCGCGCCGATCGACCTTTCCGGTCGGCCCGAGAGGCAGCGCCGCGCGGATCTCGATGCGGTGCGGCAGCATGTACGGCGGCAGCTTCTCGCGCAAGTGCGCCCGCAGTTCGCATTCGTCGAGCTGGGCGCCGGCGAGGGCGACGACGTGCACGACGATATCTTTTTCGCCGTCACGCTCGACGATGACGGCAACGGCTTCGCCGACTTCGGGATGCACGGCGAGCGCGGCCTCGATTTCGCCCGGTTCGACGCGATAGCCACGGACTTTGACCTGCCGGTCCGCGCGCCCCAAGAATTCGAGCAATCCGTCCGGCCGAAAGCGCGCACGATCGCCCGTCCGGTAGAGCCGCGCCTGCGGATCGGCGACGAAGGGATCGGCGACGAAACGCTCGGCAGTAAGTTCCGGCGCGTTGAGGTAACCGAGCGCGACGCCGTCGCCGCCCACGCACAGCTCGCCCGTCGCACCCTCGGGCACGGGCTGCAGCGCGGCGTCGAGCACGTAAGCGCTCGAATTGGCGATCGGCCGGCCAATCGGTATGGAAGCCGACTGCGCGTCCGCGGGCGACATTTCGTGCGTCGTACTAAACGTCGTGTTCTCGGTCGGACCGTAGGCGTTGATTAGGCGGCAGCCTTGGAACTTCTCGAAAAAACGTCGCGCGTGCCGGGTCGACAACACCTCGCCGCCGGTGATGATGCAGCGCAGCGAGGGCGGCGCGCTCGCGGTGGCGTCGACGAAGCGCGCGAACAAGGCGGACGTGAGGAAGACCGTCGTCACGCCGAAGGCGTCGATCGTCTCCGCCAAATCGTCGATCGCGAGCAAACCGGCCGGAGGGATGACGAGGCGCGCGCCGTTGAGCAAAGGCGCCCAGATTTCGAACGTCGAGGCATCGAACGCAAGCGGTGCGTGGTGCAAGATGCAATCGCCGGGCACGACGTTTTCATAGTTCGTGTTGCGCACGAGGCGAACGACGCCGCGATGTTCGATTGCGACGCCCTTCGGCCGGCCGGTCGAGCCGGAGGTGTAGGCGACGTAGGCCAGCGAGGTCGCGCTCGTACCCGCGTCCAGCCGTTCCGCGCTTGCCGCGCGCGAATCCGCGACCTTCACGCAGGCTGCCTTCAATCCGCTAAAGCGCTGCGCGTCCGTGACGGCGAGAACGAAATCGATCGCCGCGTCTTCGATCAGCGAAGCGAGCCGCTCGCGCGGATAGGCCGGATCGAGCGGAACGTAAGCTCCGCCGGCTTTCAAGATCCCAAGCAACGCCGCGGGCAGTTCGGGCGCGCGCGTCGTCTCGACGCCGACGGCGCTGCCGCGTCGCACGCCCAGCGAGCGAAGGTGATTGGCGATCCGGTTCGATTCCCGTTCGAGCTCGGCGTAAGTGATTTCGAAGCCGCCGGCGACCGCGGCGATCGCGTGGGGGCGTTCGCTCGCGCGTTGCGAGTAGAGCTGGTCGATCGTCGCTTCGCGCTCGTACGGCGTCCGCGCGCCGAGACTCCACGGCAGGGAAACGGGGCGATTTGAGTCGCCCACGCGTGCGCGGAGCCCGGAAAAATGCATCGCCCGTTTGCCTCCTAAGGGACCATTGTATCGGCAAACGAGCGAGCGCACATCCCCTAAAATGGTTCAGTCCTTTGCGCCCTTTCGCGAGGCGAAACGCATGCGGCGGCGGTCCGTCCGCAAAATACCCCAATTTGAGGGATTGCGCCGCGCGGCGGCCGTTACTGCGGGCGCCGGGACTTGGCGAAACGCCGCGCGACCAGCTGCTTTGCCAATAAGAGGCAGAAGGCCGCATTGCCGAAAACGTAGCGCCGCCACAAGCGCCGCGGTTCGGTCTCCCAGCCGGTGAAGCCACTCGAGTCCCGCACGCTGCATCCAGCGCGGAGCACGCGCGACGACGCCTCCCACCAGCTCGAAGCTCACGCCGATGCCGAGGGCGACCGGTATCTTCGTGTGCGGGCAATTCCGGTACATCCAATACTCTTGTTTGGGCGCGCCGAGGCCGACGAAAAGCAAATCGGGGCGAGCGCGTTCGAGCGCTGCGAGGACTGCCGCGCTCTCGGTCGCATCGTTCTCAAACCCGAACGGCGGGCAATACGTTCCGCAGACGTTGAGCTCTGGGTGTCGCGCCGTCAGCCGGACCGCCGCCGCCGCGGCCGCGCCCGGGCGTCCGCCTAGCAAGAAGACCCGCAAGTGCTCGCGCGCCGCGCACGCGCAGAGCGCTTCGAACAGATCGGTGCCGTTCACGCGTCCGGGCAGCGGCGTCCCGAGCAACGCGCCGGCCCAAAGCAGCGGCACGCCGTCGGGTACGACGAGAAAGGCGCGTTCGTAGATTTCGCGCAGCAAAGCGTCGCGCTGCAAGAGCACGACGTGATAGGCGTTCGGCGTGACGACGTATGCCGGTGCCCCGCGCGCGACGGCGCGCGCGACGATCGCAGCGACGATGTCGTCGAAGGCGAGAACGTCGACGTGCGCACCGGCGATGTCGGCCCGGCAACCCGCTGCCGGCAGAGCGCCGGGGCTATTTGCCATGCGTCCGCACGTCCCGCTGCGCGGGCGCCATCCTACGACAGCGCTTGAGCGGATTGAGGCGCGCGACGCCGGGTGTGAAAGCGCAGCGCAGGATGATGCGACCTGCGCGGCGCGCATCGCCGGCGCGTTCGAGCGGAAGGCAGAGCCAATTCTTGTGGTAATCCCTCCCGGCTCGCGCCGTTTCGAACGGGCGCAGGGACAAGCGGTTAATCTCGAAGACGCGATAACCCGCGGCCTCGAGTTCGGCCAGCAAGTCGGCCAAACCGGCGCCTGCCCGATGCAGCTGGGCCGAAACCGCTTCGACGACCATGAGCGGGCGGTGCCGCCGCACGAATTCGCGGGCACCGCGCAGTACGCCGATCTCGTAACCCTCGACGTCGACGACCATCAGCGCTACGGCACCGAGCGTGCTCGTCAGCGCGTCGAGCATCGTGACCTCGACCTCAACGAAAGACGCTTCGGCATCGGCCGACGCGTCGACGTAGCCTTGTCCCGAATTGGTACGCGACGGCGCGGGCACGAAGCGCATGCGTCCGTCGCGATCCGCCGCAGCCTGGTTGTGCAGTTCGACGTTCGTAAATTTGTTGAGGAGGACGTTGGCAGCGAGGGTCCGATAGATCTCCGGCTCGGGTTCGAACGCGACGACCCGTCCCGCGGATCCGACGATATCTGCAAAGCCGACGGTTTCCGTACCGCTGTTAGCCCCGACCTCGACGATGCATCCGCCGTCAGAACAAAACTCGAACGCAAGCGCTTGCACGCGCCAGTCCCAAAACCCGCAGGCTTTGACCTGATCGGCGAGCACGTCGCCGCTGCGCATCGCGTAGAGTGCGCCCGTAATCGTGGTGGTAACGAAGGGAACGCCGCGCGGAGCTCGCCTTCGCATCACGATTCGCGTGGCGAGCCGGTACGCCACGATCGGGGGCAACGCGCGACAAAGCCATTCGACCGGTGAAAGTCTCCCGGTTCGATCTCGACCTCCGGCGAAGTCCATTCGCTTGGAACTCACCCGTCGCGCCTCCCTTTGCGTTTGCGTCTACGCCCGGACCGCACTCCGCCTTCGGGGCCGTGGCGGAGGGCGCCTCGAACGAATCGCGTGACTCACCGCAGAGTGCAGGAGCAATCGCGCGATTCACGGCGAAAGAAATTGTTGCGTGTCGATCTTCTCTCGCGTCGCCGACCATCGTTCCCCCGGCTCGCTCGCCGCTCGGCTTCGGGCGCGAAGGTTAGCATTTTTTACCGGCTTGGTCGCACGCTTGCCGAAACCCGTGACCATCCTCGACGTGGGCGGCACCGCGGATTTTTGGAAGAAGTCGGAGTTGGCCGAGGACGGGGTCACCGTCATCATTCTCAACCTCAACGCACAAGCAAGCGGCGACCGGCGCTTCGAGACCCGCGTCGGCGACGCGCGCGATCTGAGCGCCTTCCCCGACGCGAGCGTCGACGTCGTCTACTCAAATTCGGTGATCGAACACGTCGGGACGTTCGAAGATCAGCGGCGCATGGCCGATGAAATTCGCCGGGTGGCCAAGCGCTACTTCGTGCAGACGCCGAACGCGCGCTTTCCGATCGAGCCGCACTTCCTCGTCCCGGGCTTCCAGTTCATGCCCTTGGCCCTGCGCACGTTCTTGCTGACGCGGGCACGCCTCGGCTGGATTCCGCGCGAACGGGATCCGGCACGCGCGCGCGAGATCGTCGCTTCGGTGCGCCTGCTGACGCTGCGGCAGATGCGCCGCTTGTTCCCCGAGGCGACCATCTACCGCGAGCGATTCCTCGGGCTCTCGAAAAGCATCACGACGTACCACGGATGGTGAAACCGCGCCCCCTTCTCGTGGAGCGTCGCTACGACAGGTGGCTGGTGCTGGCGATGCTCGCGCTGACGCTGCTCGATGCGCTTCAAGGCAAGCAGGGCATCGACCAATCCAGCTCGCCTTTGAACGAGGTCGCATGGGGCATCGCCTATCTGGTTGCGGCAGCCCGCCTGTTCGCGATGCATCGCGAACTGCGGAACTTGCTCGCCGGCTCGCTGCCCTTGCTGATGTTTCTCGCGATCTGCTTCATCTCGACGTTCTGGTCGGTCGATCCGGGGCTCACGCTCAAGAATTCGATCGAGCTGATCGGAACGGCGACGATCGCACTTTACGTCGTCGCCGCGCTACGGCTGGCGGAATTCCTCGACGTTCTGGCCGTATTCTTCGGTGCCAGCGCGCTCGCGAGCCTCGCCTTGATTTTCGTCTCCCCGGGACGCGCGCGCATGTTTTGGGGAAGCGGGCCGTGGGACGGCGTGTACGAAGAGAAGAACGCACTCGGCGCGGCGATGGCGCTCGCGATCCTCGTTTTTGCGACGCAACTCCTGCGGCGTGGGAGCAAATTCAAGCTCCTCTCGGCTGCGGGTCTCGTTCTCAGCGCAATCCTCTTAGTCGGCTCCGATTCCGCCACGGCTCTGCTCGACTGCGTTGCGGTGATCGCGCTCGGCACCGTCGCGCTGGCTTGCGCGTCGCCGAGCTACGGCGGGGTCACGCGCGTCGTCGCCCTGCTCGGAGCGCTCCTGGCCGTGGCCGCTGCAACCTTTGCCGGACTCAACCCGGAGGCGCTCTACGCCCTCCTCGGGAGAACGCAAACGTTGAGCGGACGGGCCGATTTCTGGCCCTATCTGATCGACGCCGTCAAGGCGCGCCCGCTCCTCGGCTACGGGTACGGTGCGTTTTTCCAATCGCCGGTTGCGAAGGACTATTTGAGCTACTACGTCGTCGAGGCTGGAGGTTGGACGCCGTATCACGCGCACGATAGCTTCCTGCAAACGGCCCTCGACACGGGCCTTGCCGGCGTCGTCGCGCTGAGCACGGCGGTCATCGCGAGCCTCATTCGCGCGATGCGCTTTTTCTTACAAGAACGCAACGCGGTCGGGCTGTGGCCGCTGCTCGTCATCGCATACTTCGTCCTGGGCAGCTATACCGAAACGTACCTCGGAAACTACAACACGCTGGGCACCATCCTTTTCGTGGCTGCCTATGCCTATCCGATTCGAGCGAGCGCCGGTACGCCCGAAACCGTGACGCGCTGGAAGAAAGCGGCGGGCACGGCCGGCGCGCGTGGAACGTAGCGCGCCGCCGTTTAAGCCGCTGGTCGACGGTAGGCGTTGTAGGTGTAGCCGAAGAGTCCGGCAAGCGCTCCGAGGCCGAGCGCGATGTCGCAGGAGGCGCCGACGGCGCCGATTCGGCCGCGGCGCAGAACGCCGGGGAGAAAGCGCGCAGTCCCGAGTGCGATGCGGCCCAGCGCTTTGACGGCGCGCGTCGCGAGCACGCGCCGGCCGCCCAGGTGACGGTCGCAGAGCGAGAGCGTGTTGCCGCGGCGAAAATTCAACTTGAGGATGTAGGCCGTGCTCAAGCGCTCGGCGCCGACGAACTCCTCGGCGACCGCGTGCCGGGCGTAGGCCAGCTTTGCACCGCGCGCCAGCAATTGCCGGAAGAAGAGCAGATCCTCGCCGCCCGCGAAGTTGAATGCGGAATCGAAGCTGAGGCCCAAGCTCTCGATCGAGGCGACGTGCAACAGACAATTTCCGCTGTAGCCGTCGCGGATGAACGCTCGATCCGGGTAGACCGGTAGATCGAAGAAGCCTCCCTGACGCAGCCAGCGCGGCGCGTCCGGTGGAACGATGCGCGGCACCGGTCCGACCACGGCGTCGGCGCCGGTCTCGGCTTGAACGCGCAGCAGTTCGCTAAGCCACAGATGATGCGGCATCTCGTCGTCGTCGATCATCGCGAGAAAATCGAAACCTTGGCGCGCCCGCATCAAAGCGAAGTTGCGCACGGACGAGAGTCCCGGTTCCGCGACGTGAGCGTAGGCAAGCTCGAACGGAAAACCGTCGCCAATCTTTTCGACCGATTCGTACGCGGAGGGAGCCGGGTTGTTGTCGAGGACCAGCACGCGCGGGTCCACGCCGTCCGGTATCGACAGAGCGGCGATGCCGCGCAGCACGCGTGCGAGCAGTTCGGTCGCTGGAACGTCGGTACGGCGACGCATACCTTGCGGGCCGCCGGCGCGCGCTGGGACGCAATCGATTCGCCGACGGCCGCGCACTCACTCATAACGCAGTTCGAGGTTCGCACGCGCTAAGAGGCGCCGCCAGCGGCCTTGCTGGGTCGCGCGGTGCAGGCTCTGAACGGTGCGGCGCGCCGGAGCGAGCAGATTGACGCCCGTCTTGGCGAAAAGGTAGCCGAGCCGGCCCTTCGTCGTCGCGCGCAGGCTGGCGAGTTCGACTTCGTCGCGCAAACGCCGGGCGTGTCCCGAGAAGCCGTACATGAGAAAGCGCAGGTAGAGCGAGCGCACGACGTTCTCGCGCAGCCGCCGCGCCTCGTCTCGTGAGAGTTGCCCGGCGAGGTCCGCGACGAGCGTGAGTTCGGCCTCGCGAGCGCGCTCGAAATCGCGCAAGATGGCGCGACACTTGCCGGCCGTCGAGTGACGGTAGACCGCTAGTCGCCGGCCGGTCGGGTAGATCGGGAAGCTTCGGCTCGCCCGCAGGATGAAGTCATGGTCTTCGTGATAGCGCGCGGCGTTGAACGTTCCGATCGCTTCGAAGATGCGCCGGTCGAACAGGCAGAGGCTCGGCATTAGAAAGTCTTCGCCGTCGAGAAACAGATCGAATCGGCGGCCGGCATGCCGCCGCACGGGCGCGGCATGCAGCAGAGCCCCGCGATCGTCGACCGCGTAGTGCGAGCTGTAGGCGATCCCGATGGGCTCGGGCGCGCGCTCGAGGATGGCGAGTTCCGTCTCGAGCTTCTCGGGAAACCAGCGATCGTCGGCGTCGAGGAACGCGACATAACGTCCGCGTGCCCGGGCAAGGGCCGCGTTCCGCGCGGCCGCGGTGCCGGCGTTGGCCTGGCGCAAGACGTGCAGCCGCGGATCGGCGATCGCCGCGAGCCGCGCGTGCGTACCGTCGGTCGAACCGTCATCGACGACTAAGACCTCGAGCGCTCGATGCGTCTGGCGCAGTGCGGAGAGAATCGCCCCGGCGACGAAGCGCTCCGCCTGATAGGCCGGGACGATGACCGAAACGAGCGTTTCGCTCGCCGGCGCGAGCGCGGTGCCGCGCGGTTCCGCAATCATAGCGGGGTCTGCTGCGGCGCCGCGCGCCAAAGCGAACTCGCGATTGCGCGCAGGCCGCGCACGTGCAGGAGCGCGATCGAAGCGCCGTAGGCGAGCGCTCCGGCGGCAACGGCGATCGCCAGCCCGAGGATCGTCGTGCGCAGCGGGACGAGCGCGAGGACGGCGACCATGATGGCAGTCGCCGCGGCGATCTTGAACCAGGACAAGACCGGAATCGGGACGTGCATGAGCCGCCGCGCCCAGGCGATGCTCATCAGGAGCCCGATGAATTCGGCCAGCAGCAGCGCAACGGCGGCGCCGACCGCGCCGCTTCGCGGAATCAGCCAGAGGCTGAAGGCGACCGTCAGCGCGACGCGCGCGAACGCGTTGAGTGCGACGGCGCGCGTCTTGAACGCGATCTCGAAGGCTTGCTCGAAGTACCCGCCGCGCAATCCCGAAAGGAAGATCGAGCCCGCCGCCAGCGCCATCAGCGGGCCGGCGTGGACGTGAAAGCGTGGACCGAGATAGATCTGCGCGATCGGATCGGCGAGGGCGATGAGTCCCGCCGCGGCGGGAAATCCCACCGCGAAGAGCAGGCGCGCGTTGTTGCGCATTTGCTCGGACAGTTGACGCTTCGCCCCGAGATCGCGCGCCCGAAAGGCCAGCGGCTGCCCGGCGAGCGTTGCCGTTCCCATGAGCAGGCCGACCGTCTGCTGCGAGAAGTCGGTCGCGGCGGCGTAGATTCCGACGACCGCGCTACCGCCGGCCGCATCGAGCGCGTAACGCTGAAACGTCATCGAAAGGTAGCTGACGGAGCTGGCGCTCGAAGGCCAGCCGAAGTGGAAGAAGCGCCGCAGCAGCGCCCCGTCGAGCCTCCCGCGGAGCGCGCTTCTCCACAGGAAAATGCTGCCGAAGCCGGCCAGGTTCCCCGCAATGAAGCCGACGAGCAGCGCCTGAGCTCCCAAACCGGCGTAGATCAGGACGACGGAGCACAGCAGCGTACCGACCCCGCGGCCCAACTGGAGCAGCCCGACGCCCAGAACTTGTAGCCGGGCTTGCAGCAGCGTGATGTTGAGCTCGAACCACGCGCTCGCAATCGCGCAGCCCGCCGTCAGGAGCGCTAAGTTGCAGCCGAGGTTCGGATCGTAGACACGTACGACGAGTAGAATGACGGCGGCGACGAGCGCGGAGGTTGCGGCGAAGGCGCAGGCGATGGTGACCAGCAAGGCGGGCTCGCCCTCCGCGTCGATCGTGGCCGCAAAGCGCAAGCTCGCGACGCGGATCCAGGAGAAGCCAATCAAGCCGATACCGAACGCCGTACTCAAGAGGAGCGCGTACGTGCCGAAGCTGCCCGGGTCGAGCAGCCGCGTGTAGATCGCGATGCCGGCAAAACCAATCGCGGCGGGCAGCACCCGGGCGATCAGGTAGAGCGGCCAATGCTTCAAGGCTTGCATCGAGCCCGCTCAGTCCGGCAGCTGCGCGCCGAGCCAGCGTTCGAGCAAATCGCAGGTCGTCACGAAGTCGCCGAGCTTGATCTCCGCCACGGCGACGCCGGCCCGCTCCAAATCGTCGCTGCCGATGCCGTTCGCAATCGTGAACGGGCCCGCGCGCTCGAGCGAGGGGTATTCCGAAACGTGGCCGTCGAGGCGCAGCACGGCGCGCAGCCGGCCGAATTCGCCCCAGGCGGAGCCGCGCTGCACCGCGAGCGCCGGGTCGACCGCGTAGAACGCGATGTCGTGCCGCGTCGAATACCACGGCGAGTCCTCGACGGCGCGGCGATACGTGAGCGGCAACTCGTCGACGCAGGACAAGGTGACGTAGAGCAGCTTGCGGGTGGCCAGCACGTTGAGCGACGGGAGATCGATGAGCGCGTAGTCGCCGCCGAGCAGGCGCCAGCCGCGCACGTGAAGGTGCGCCGCCAGCGTGATGCACGATTCCCAGTCGTCGCCCACGAACGCGACCGCGCGTCCGTCGCGTTCGATGACGGCGGCGCGCGCGACGCGCAAGCCCGCCGTCGAGGCGACGTCGGACACGAGCGAGGAGACGATCGCGCCGGCGACTTGCGGCAAGGCGCTGCGCGAACTCAGGACCTTGCGGCTTTCTTCGGAGCCGCCGCTAATGCGCCACGACACGTCGTCGCTCTCGACTTCGATACTCGCTCGGGCCGGGACGGAAGACGCGGGACGCCGGGCGTGCGCGAGAACTCTGCTCAAGACCGAAATGACCGGCGCCGGCGCGCGAATCGAGCCGTCGACGCCGGCGATCGTAACGTGGAGCGACTCGAAGCCGGTTTGTTCTAGCGTCTGCATGCGTTCACGCTACGCGAACGCCAGACGTTCTTCGCGGAACCAGCGGTAGGTGGCGCGCAAGCCGTCCTCGAGCGAGGTCGAAGGGGTCCAGCCGAGGCTGCGCGCGAGCGTCAAGTCGGGCCGGCGGCGCTGCGGATCCTGTTCGCGCGCCGGCAGCTCGACGGGGTCGAAGGGTACTTGGGCGATCGAGGCGAGCGCGCGCGCGATGTCGCCGACGGAGCGCTCGTCGTCGTTGCCCGCGTTCACGGGGGTTAAGAGCGGTTGCGGACGCTCCATCACCAAACGTGCGATTTCCACCGCATCGCTGACGTAGGTCATCGAGCGCGTCTGTAAGCCGGTTCCGTGGATCGGAAGGCGCCGGCCGTTTTGTAAGGCTTCGATCAAGGCGGGAATCAAGCGTCCGTCGCCTTCTGCCATCCCGGGGCCGTAGCAGTTGAAGAAGCGGACGATGCGCCCATCGAGGCGCCGGGTGCGGGTCGCGGCTGCGACGCACGCTTCGCCGAAGCGCTTGCCCTCGTCGTATTGACTGCGCGGACCGATCGGATCGACGTTTCCGAAATAGCTTTCGGGTTGGGGGTGGACGAGCGGATCGCCGTAGACCTCCGAGGTCGAAGCGAACAGGAAGCGCGCCCGGTGCTCGAGGGCGACGTCGATCAAGGTCATCGTGCCGGCGGAGTTTGCCGAAAGCGTGCCCCACGGGTCGGCTCGGTACGCTTCGGGGCTCGCGGGTGACGCGAAGTGGTAGATGCGCTCGAATTTTTCCCGGGCAGCCTTCGTGAGAATTTCCCGAAAGCGCTCGGCGGGAGCGGCGACGTCCGCGTACACGAAGGTCGCGCGCCCCGACGACAGTGCGTGTTCCAGATTGCGCACGTGCCCGGTCGAGAGGTTGTCGACGATGACCACGCGGTGGCCGTCGTCGACCAGGGCATTCACCAAATGGCTTCCGAGAAATCCCGCGCCGCCGGTTACCAGGCTCAGCATGAAGGCAGAGGACCTCAGTCTTTCGTGCGCGCGAGCAGCGGTACGCCGGTAAACCGGCTGACGACGTCCCGTACGTGCCCGGTCGCTTGTGAGACTTGCGCTCCGACTTGCCCGACCGGTATTCCGGCGAGCGTCGATGACGTGCTGGCCGGTGAGCTCGCGAGCGCCGCGAAGATCGCGCCTGCCAAGACCGTGGTAACGAGGACGCGCGCGGGCTTGCGCTCGGCTGGGCGCGGCCGCGTGCTTTCACCGGACGCTTGCTGGGCGCTGCGCTCGAAAGCCGCGATCGCGGCCGGGTCGGTCGCGACGACGCCGATGACGTTGCTGCCCAAGTGCTCGATCATGCGCACCATCATCTCGTCTTTGTCGCTCGAGGCTCGGCCGACGCGAACGGTGAGCAAGATGCCGTCGACGACGCCCGGCAGCGCCATCGCGGAGTTGCTGTCGAGAAACGCGCCCGCGTCCACGATCGTGTAGTCGTGGCCGGTGCGCATCGTGTCCACGAAGTTCTTCAAGCTTTCGAGCGAGACGGCGTCGTCGCTTTCGGGCGGCAACTCGACGGTGGTGACGCGTCCGTGAGCGCGGCGCTCGAGCGCGGAATCGAGATCGTGACCGGCCCCGCGGTTCTCGCTCACCAGCGCCGCGCGATGGCCGGATTTAGCGAAACTCGTAGCGAGCGAACTCGCGGTGAGACTCTTCCCGTCCCCGGCATGCGCCGACGTAACCATGACGACGGCCGGTTTCTTGATCTCCGCCTCGACGCGCGAGCGCAAGAGCTGGATTTGCGAGTCGACGGACGCCTCGGGCGCCGGGCCTTGGGGTTTCGAATCGATCCGAGTGCTCATCGTTTTTTCCCTAACGTAGCGATGACCGGCATACCGTACAGGCTCTCGATTTGAGCGGCACGGCGCAGGCGCGGGTTGAGTTGGTCGGCCAGAAACGCGCTGCCGAGCGCGAGGATGAGGCTGAGCAGCCCGATCATTGCGATCAGGCGGCGCGTGCCGATGGTGATTTGGGCTTGCGAGGCCAGCGCGCGGTCGACGACGACGACCGAGCCGAGCGAGAGCGCGTCGGCACGGTCCGCCAGCGACGTGGCGCGCCGGGCGGCGATCGTGCGGTACTCGGCTAGGGCCGCGTCGCGTTCCAGCCGGAGCAGCTCCAGCGAAACGGGCTCGGCCATCTGCTGACGCTGACGCGCGATCTCGTCGTCGAGGGCGGCCACCTTGGCCGAGTCGGCCGCGACCACGGCAGCGGCTTTGCGTTGATCGGCCAGCGCGGAGACCACCGCCGGGCTGAACGCATGCGGATTGGAGAGCGCGCGCGCCGCTTCTTGCGAGACGGCGGCGTTGAGGCCGTCGACCTTCGCCTGGAGTGCCGGCAGACCGGGGTAGCGCTCCGTGTACTGCGAACGGACGTCGGCGAGGTTTGCAGCTTCCTTCGCCGCACCGGTTACGAGCGTCTGATAGAACGGATCGTTTTGTAAGATCTCGCGGCGGCTTATCTCGGAGCGCGTTTGCGCGTCGACCGTTATCGCTTGAGCCGCTGCCGTATCGCCTTGCAGGCTCGCGTTCGCCAACGCGCGCTCGGTCTCGAGCGAATTCAACTGGCCGATCAAGCTGCCGGTGCCTGACTCCTTATCGTCGGCATTCGAAGACGGGGCCTGTGCGGCGCCGCCCGACGTCTTCAAGCGCGCGTCGATGCTTTCGATCTTCGCTTTCTGCTTGGCCAGTTCGCCGTCGAGCGCGACCAGGTCGTTATCGTAGCGGACGGTCGAGAGCTGGTTGTAGTAGTGCGCGAGTTCGTCGGCAACGCCGTTCGCAACGGTTGCGGCGAGCGCGGCGCTCGGGTCCGAGTACTCGATCCGCATGATGCTCGACTTAAAGGGCGGCGACTTCGCCGTAATCTGCTTTTTCATGACCTGCAGCGGTACGTTCAAGCCGAGACGCTGGCGAACGCGCTCGAGCACGACCGTGCTGGTTGCGATCGACGGCAGGTCGGGCGAAGACAACGTCGGGTCGTTGCGCGAGTTGCCGTTGACGACCAGCACGTTCGCGCTGGCCCCGTACGAGCGCGGAATCTTATCGAGGAGCAGAAGCGCGCCGAGCATCAGCGCGACGAAAACCGAGATGACCAGCCAGCGGTGCCGGCCGACGGTTTCCGAAGCGTCTCTGAGGTTAGCGGCTGCGGTTTGAACGTAAGTCATAGTCTCTCCCGTCTACAGAGCCGAAGCATAGGAGACTCGGGCCGGGGCCCGCATGGCGGTGCGGCCGACGCCGCGGTAGGCCAAGCCCGCGGATGCCACCCGCCGCGGATCGAGCACGTTGCAGCCGTCGACGACGGTCCCTCGGCGCAACGCGTGAGCGAACGATACGGGATCGATGAGCGCGAACTCGGGCCAGTCGGTCAGCACGAGCAACGCGTCGGCGTCGGCGGTCGCCTCGAGCGCCGAGCGCACGAGGCGGCTTCCCAAGGGAAGCGGCGCGAGATGGACGGCCGGGTCGTAGGCGATAACCGTGGCACCGCGCGCCGCGAGTTCCTCGACGATACGTAGCGCGAGCGAACTACGGATGTCGTCGGTTCCGGCCTTGAAGGCCAAGCCCCACACGGCGATCGTCGCGCCGTCGAGGCTGCCGATCTCGTGCGACAAGGCGTCGATGACGCGCATCGGCTGCAGCTCGTTGACCCGCAGGGTCGCGGAGAAAAGCTCGCGGCTCGATTCCAGCTGGGTCGCGACGTGGCGGATGCTCTTGACGTCCTTCTCGAAGCACGGCCCTCCGAAGCCGATGCCCGGCCGCAAGAATTCGGAACCGATGCGCGGATCGTAGCCGATCCCGCGCAGCACGTCGTCGGAGTTCGCGCCGAGCGCGTCGCACAGGTTCGCGATTTCGTTTGCGTACGTCACCTTCATCGCGAGGAAGGCGTTGGAGCAACACTTGACCAGCTCGGCATTGCAGAGCGTCGTAAAGAGCACGCGGCGTCCGAGCGCTTCGAAGAGCCGAACGTAGGGCACGCCGATCGATGCTTTGCGCGCGCCGACGACGATGCGCGAGGGGTTGAGCAAGTCGCGCACGGCGCTGCCCTCGCGCAGGAACTCGGGAGCGTAGACCAACTCGCCCCACTTCTCGACGAAGGGAGCGAACGTATCGCACGTGCCGGGCGGCACCGTCGAACGCACGACGATCGTCGGCCACGCATCGAAGGGTACCTTCGAGAGCTCCGTCAAGGCGCTCTCGAGCGCCGACAGATCCGCCGAGCCGTCGTCGCGCGACGGCGTGCCGACCGCGACCAGCACCAAGTCGGCGCTTCGCGCCGCTTCGTCGAGCGTGTTGAAGAAGTGCATGCGCCCGTTGGCCACATGCTTCTTGAGCGATTCTTGCAGGCCGTCTTCGCGATAAGGCGGCGTGCCCGCGCGCAGGCGCTCGATCCGTTCCGGCACGATGTCGTAGCCGTGGACGGTCCAGCCGAGCTCGGCCAGCCCGATCATGCACGCCATGCCGACGTATCCCGTTCCGATGATGCAGATTGGGCGGCTCATCGCGTTAGTACGCTCCCCGCTGGAGGACGACGGACAGGAAAGTGCGCACGAGCAGCGATCCGTCGAGGGCCGGTGACGCCCGGCGGATGTAATCGATATCGAGCGCCGTCGCTTCGGGATGGTCGAGCGGAATGCGCGAGCGGCACGTCGCTTGCCAAATGCAGGTGATTCCGGGATTCACGAGATGGCGCAGGTGCTGCCAGCGCTCGTAGCGTCCGATGATGAGCGGCATCTCGGGACGCGGTCCGATCAAGGACATCTCCCCCCGCAGGACGTTGAAGAGTTGCGGAAGCTCGTCGATCGAGGCTTTGCGCAGAAAGCGTCCGACGCTCGTGACGCGCGAGTCCGACCCGTTGGCCGGCGACGGGCGGTCGACGCACTGCTCGCGCCGCATCGTGCGCAGCTTGTAGATGGTGAAGGTGCGCTCGAAGCGGCCTGCACGGCGCTGGCTGAACACCACGGGGGCACCGTCTTCGAGCAGGATGGCGACGATCGCCGCCAGCATCACGGGCGCCGCGGCGAGCAGCAGGAGCGTCGCGAGCGCGACGTCGACGAGGCGCCGTACGCGGTAGGCCGCGGGGTTCGGGCGGTAGATGAACGCGGCTTCGTTGGATGCCGGACGAGGACTCATTTGAAGAGCCAGACGGCGTTGACGATGTTCTGCAAGACCTGGCTGTAGTCGACCTTGTGGCCCTCGGGGACGAACACGAGGTCGCCGTCTTTGAGCTGCGGGTTCTGCGACATGTCGCCATGTACGAGCTTGGTGACGTCGTACTGCTGGCGCGCGCCGTTCGACTCGACTTGGACTTTGGTGAGGTCGGCCCACTTGGTTGGGCCGCCCGCCGCGAAGAGCGCGTTAATCAGCGAGAAGTTGGTCTTCAACACGACGGTGCTGGGTTTGTCGACCAGACCGGCAACCGCCACGCGCGGTGCCGCGGGAACCAAGAGCGCGTCGTCCGGCGTCGCGGGTTGCGCGAAGAGCGGGTCGCCGAGTGCGACGTACTGTACGTTCGTGCCGCGCCGCAGTGCGATGTGCGAGGTCGCGGCGCTCGGGTTGAGACCGCCGGCTTGCGCGATTGCATCGGAGAGCGGCTCGTCGGACCAAAGGTGCGCGGTACTGGGCAGCTGCACGTCGCCCTGGACGCGCACGGCAACCGGCTTGTCGACGAGCACGAGCGTGTCGCCCGGTTGCAACGCCGGTCCGCTCGCGCCGCTCGCGGAGAGCGCCATCGCGTCGAAGGTCCCAAGACTCTTGCCGTCGCGATCCACGCCGACGCGGCGCAGGTCGATGCGCGAGGAGGCCAGCTGGTCGAGGTTGCGCGCCGCGTCGCCGCTCGGAACGGTCGCCAGCGTTTCGATCGTGGCCTTACCGTTGACCGGAAGGTCCGCGAGTGCGGCGGCCAGCGTCTCGCCGGGCTGGTACTTCAGCATGCCTCCGGGGCCGCCCGAGACGAAGACGACCGGCAGCTGCGTCTTGAGCTGCACGTCGACGGCCGGCTTGATGACGTACGGCGCGAGGGCCGTCGTGATGCGGTCCGCGATCTGGTGCAGGTCCAAGCCGTGCACGTCCACGGTTCCGGCCAGCGTGAGCGAAATGCGCTCGGCGCCGTCGACGTCGACGGGTCCCGAGAGTTCGGGATGGCCGTAGACCGTCACGTACAACTGATCGCCGGCGTGCACCGCCGCCGCGGCGGGAATTGCCGCAAGCATCATGCCGAAGCACACCAGAGCGTACAACATCGCTCGAACTCTCACGGCTGGCAGCCCTCCAATCGGACGCGCTGCTGCGCCGAACAAAAACACTCATGGATCGGCGGCAGGACCCAACCGTAGCGTGAAAGCTCTCATGCCCGCAATGACCCAAATTGGATAACCCGAAATGGGGGAGTCATCGGGCTCTATGCGTAGGCGGCGGTGCGCTGTACGCTCTCGCTTGCACTTCGCGCAGCGCTTAACGTAAAGCAGAAAGCTTAATCGCGGCTTTACGACTCGTCTGCGGGGACGGTAGCAGGTTAGAACGTTTCACACAAGAGCAAGGTGCGTGAAAATGAGTTCGGTCGCCGCGTCTCCCTCGTTCGTCGTCGTCGACGCACGCTGCCGTATCAAGTACGTCTCCGCGGGCGGGAGCGACGAAGAGCTCAAACGCATCGTTGCGAGCCCCGTCGAACTGCAGCCCGAGGTCGAAGCCTTTCTGCGGGACGGGCTGGGAGGCGAAGCTTGCTCGGCGGTTCGCACCGCGTACCTTTCCGGCGAGCACGTCTTACGCGTGGCCCGCTTGTTTGGTGAGGGCGGCGCCATGTTCGTGCTCACCGTCGAAGAGGACGCGAACCGGAAAAGCTTGTCGCGCGCGGTGCGCCGCTATCAGCTGACGCGCCGCGAAACCGCCGTTCTCACGCTCATTTTGGACGGCTTGAACGCGAGCGAGATCGGCGGCTCGTTGACGATCTCCGAGAATACGGTACAGGGCTACTTCAAGCGCCTCCTCGCCAAGACCGGATCGCGCAATCGCGTCGCGATGGTCGCGAAGATCTTGGATTGGCAGCCGCACGTCAAGATGCTCGCGCCGGACGTCGGTGTTGCTGTCTAGCGCGCTCCCCAAGCCCGACCCGCAGTCGCCGGCAAGCCGTTACAATCGCACGAGCTTCCAGTTCGAGCACGATAGCCACGCTCTAGAGATCTTCGAGCTGCCCCGGATCGTCGAGATGTCGGCGCGGTTGCCGGAAGCTTACTACTCGACTGCCGATTGCGGCATCGCCGACGGCTGGAAGCGGCTCGGAACGCGGCGTTCGCTGCGCGAAACGCTCGAGACGATCGCCGAGTCAAATTCGCTGGTCTTGCTGAAGCATTGCGAAAACGACCCCGAGTTCGGCGACTGCTACCGAGCTATTATCGAAGCGACGGTCGAGCGTTGCGGCCCGCAGTTACGCGACGACATCGCGCGCGCTCGCGCGACGCTGGTCATCAGTTCGCCGCGCCGGATCACTTCCTACCACATCGATGCCGAGGTCAATTTCCTGCTGCAGGTGCGGGGCTCCAAAACTTTGAGCGTTTTCGATCCCGGGGTCCTCACGCAAGCCGAACTCGAAGACTTCTACGCGGGAAATTGGGACGGCGCGTGCTACCGGGCCGAACGGCAGACGCAAGCGAGCATCTTCGAATTGCAGCCCGGCGCTGGGATTCACATTCCCCTGCACGCGCCTCATTGGGCGCAGAACGGTGATGCGGTCGCCGTCGGTCTAAGCTTGAATTTCAATTTGCACTCGGGCGCGCGTTTAGCGAACTTGTATAAGACGAACCGGCTCCTGCGCAAGGCCGGCCTCCATCCGGCCCCGCCGGGCGCTTCGCTCTGGCAAGACCGTCTGAAGCTGGGTCTCTTCGCCGGCGCTTCGGTCGTACGTCCCATCGTGCGCAGCGTTGCCGGGCGCGGCGTTCGTGGCGCGCCGGGACCGGTTGCGCCGTGAACGCGGCGTGGTTCCGATGTTGAGCGCGTACGGCGTTCGCGAGGCGTTCCCGCGGCCGAGCGGAGCGTTTCCGGTGGGCGTCACGACGCTGCGCTTCTCGCGGCCGGCGGAAGGCGACGCCGAAGCGGGCAGCTTCGACGTGCAGGTTTGGTATCCCGGAGCGCGGTCGGACGACCGCGCACCGTACGGGACGGGCGCGCCGGGCTTCAAGCGCTTTGCCTACCATCAGATCTTGCGCACCCATGCTGCGCGCGATAGCGCGCTCGCCGCGCCGGCGAAGCGTTTTCCGGTTCTCGTGTACGTCGCCGGCTGGGGCGGTCAGCGCACCGACAACACGAACCTGGCCGAGAATCTCGCGAGTGCGGGGTTCGTCGTGGCCGCGCTGAGCGATCTCGCCTACGACGTTCCGCCGCTGCCGCGGCTCTCGGACGCGCTCGATTTTTCCTCCGAAGAGGCATACGCAGCGACGCTGGCGACCTCGCGCGCGCGGCTCGGGGCCGAAGCCGCCCGCGCTTCACGCGTGCTCGACGAACTGCAGCGCCTGGATGCCGGCGATCCGGCGGGGCGGTTCACGAATCGGCTCGCGCTCCAGCGGGCGGGCATTCTGGGATATTCGTTCGGCGGAGCGGTCGCACTCGAGGCGTGCGGACGCGACCCGCGCTTCGGTGCCGCCGCCAATCTCGACGGCTGGCTCTTCGGGGTCCGCAACGCGCGACGCCGCCCGTACCTGCTCGTCAGCGACGACGCGCCCTATCCGGCGCATGCCGACCTCGACGCGGCCGATCCCGTCCGGCGCCACGAGGCGCGCTTCACCGTCGCCGATGAAACGGTCCAGCGCGCGGCGCTCGCGCACGAAGGGTACCGGCTCATCGTGGCCGGTGCGACGCACCTCAGTTTTACGGACGTTCCGTTCTACGCACCGGCGCATCGCTTCGGACGAGCGGGTCTCGCGCAAGCGCGGACGGCGGCGATCGTCAATCGCTACGTCCTGACGTTCTTCGAGCGCTACGTGGCGGGCAGAGCTTCGCCGCTGTTGGAGCCCGGTGCGCCGGTCGATGCCGGCGTGACGCTCGAGCGCCGAAACGCGCGGACCCCTTCCCGCGCACGGCCGCCTCGTGAGCACCGCGGCCCTTGCGCCCCCGCTCCGAACGGACCGGGAACGTTGGCTCCAAGCCGATCCCACGGCTTTCCGCGCGGCGTTCGACCGTTCGAGTTTCGCCTTCGCGCATCGTTTGGCGGAGCATCCGCTGTTCGGTTTCGAACGCCTCATCGGGCTCGCCCAAGAACTGGCCGGCGATCCGCGCGACGTTTACTACGACGCCGGGACGGTCGGCATCGATCAGCGCTGGGACCGGACGCCCATCTGCGAAACGCCGATCGGCGAGCTCTTGAACCGGATCGAGACGGCGGGCGCGTGGATCGTGTTGCGTCGCGCCGAAAAGGATCGCGAGTACGCCGCGCTGCTCGATGCCTGCATCGCCGAGATCGAGGAGCTGGCCGGACTCGACCTGCGCAAAGTCATGAAGCTGCGCAACGCCATCGTCTTCATCAACTCGCCGCACCGCATCAGCACGTACCACATCGACCGCGAGTGCAACTGCCTGCTGCAGATCCGGGGCACGAAGACCCTCAGCGTCTACGACCGCCGCGACCGCGACGTCCTGCCCGAAGAGGAGATCGAACGCTTTTGGACGGTCGACAATAACGCGGCGCGGTACAAACCCGAGTTCGCGCACCGCGCCGAGACCTACCGGCTGACACCGGGTGTAGCCGTGCACATTCCGGTCAATTCGCCGCATTGGGTGCAGAACGGGCCCGAAGTCTCCGTTTCGCTGAGCATTAACTTCCACTACCGGGACGCACTGCTGGCGGACGTCTACCGCGCGAACTATTGGCTGCGCCGGGCGGGTCTGCATCCGGCGCCGCCGGAAAGCTCGGTGGCCGGCGCCAAGCTCAAGAGCGCCGCGTACGGCGCGGCCCGCAAGCTGCGCGGCGTCGCGAGCCTCGTGAGGGGCCGCACGTGACGAACGCGCGGCGCTTGCGCGGCCTGGTTACGGTGGCGGCAGGTTTGCCGTTCGTGCGTACCGCCGCGGCAGGGGCCTACCGGCAGCATTTCAACGCCGCCGCGGGCAGCGCGCGGCTCTTCAACGACATCTACCCCGACTTCGCCGCGGCGCGGCGTGCCATTCCACCCAAGCGCTTGATCGGCTACGACAACGAGCCCTCGGCGGAACGGATGCTGGATGAATGGCTCGCCGTTCACCCCAGCGACTACCCCGTGTTGTTCTGGCTCGAGAAACTCTTGCGCGATTGCGGCAGCCTCTTCGACTGGGGCGGAAACGTCGGGATCAAGTACTTCGCCTTCCGGCCCTACTTGACGATGCGGGACGACCTCGTTTGGTACGTGAACGACGTGCCGGCGGTCGTCAAACGGGGCGAAGAAATCGCGCGGCGCGAGTCGGCGAGCGCGCTGCGCTTCACCACGGACCTGCTCGACTTGGCCCGCGCTGAGGTACTGCTCGCCTCGGGAGTCGTTCAGTTCGTCGAGGATCCGTTCGCCGCGTTACGTGCCGCAGAAGTGCTGCCGGCGCACCTTATCTTCAACAAAGTTCCGCTGTACGAAATGCCCTCGGCGGTCACGCTGCACAACATGGGAACCTCGTTCTGCCCGTATCACCTTTTCAATCGCGAACACTTCGTCGCGAGCGTCGAAGCGCTCGGCTTCGAACTGCGCGACGAGTGGAGTTCGCCCGGCGTCGCCTGTTCGATCCCATTCTCACGCCAGCACAACGTGGACGCGTATTCGGGGCTCTATTTCCGGCGCTGCGCCGGCGCAGGTTCGTAACGCCGTGCTGCTTGCGAACCCGCGAATTTTCACGGCCCCGCCCGACTTTCGCGCCAAATACGATCGGCAACCGTTCGGCTACGAGCATCAGCTCAGCCGGCTGGATCTTTTCAGCGAGGGTTCGCTGCGGGCGCTGGCCGCGCGCTACGACCGGAATTTCTTCGTCGCTGCCGGCGCCCGTTCGCCCGACACCGCCTTCTACGCAGTGCCGAACGGCGAGTACCGGCCGGTCGAAGCGTTCGATCGCCTCGACTCGATCAAGCAGCGAATTCTGCTCAAGAGCCCTGAGAACTACGATCCGCGCTACCGCGAGCTCTTGGACGCGATCTTCGACGAAGTCAGCGCGCTGCGCGGCGGCCTCGGAGGCGAGCGGATCGTTCGCTTGGCCTCGTCGATCCTAATCAGCTCGGCCGCCTCGATTACGCCCTTTCACTTCGATCCCGAGATCTCGTTCTTTTTTCAAATCTCGGGCGCGAAAACGTACCACCTCTACGAGGCCGCGGCGCTGAGCGAAGCCGAACTGGAACGGTTTTACGTGGCGGGGATCGTGGACATCGGTCAAGTTGCCTTCGCCGGCCGCGATCCTGCGTACGAACACGCCTTCGAGCTTGCTGCCGGCAAGGGGATGCACCAGCCCCAGAATTGTCCGCATTGGGTCGAGACGCGGGAAATGCGCTCGATCTCTTACATTATATCCTACGAGACGGATGCGACACGCGCGCTCGGGCGGACGCGGGCCTGCAATTACTACCTGCGGCGCGCCGGGATGCACCCCGCGCCGCCCGGTGCGGCTCCCAGGGCGGACGCGCGGAAAGCTCGCGCCATGCAACTCTTCATCCCTTTGCGGAAGAGCCTCGGTAACGTCGTTCGCAACGCGTTTGGGCGGCGCGCACTGGGCCGCTAAATCGCCTCGAACAAATTCAAGGGATCGGCTCGGGGCGGATAAGGCCGCGGATCGATCCAGCGGACGCTGCGGCTTGGCGAGCCAGGGACGCCTCGACGAAGGTTCCTTCCGCGCCGGAAGCGGCGGGCGCCGGGGCAGCATCGGGCAACGTGCACATCGCGCACTTGAGGTCGAGGGCCAGCGCGACGTCGCCGCGCAGGTAACGGCTCAAACCGAGTACGCTCGGCGTGAAGTAGTCGCTGACGACCAGCGCGTGCGGGCTTTCGTTGACGATGGCAGCGACCGCCAGGCTGCGCTCGTAGTCCTTATTCCACCAGGTTCGCGCTTGCGAACTCACCAGGCACCAAGCTGCTTCACCCGCGAGCACGGCGGCGAAGGCGCCGCGCGAGAACCAGGCACCCGTCTCGAGCGAAAGCTTCCGCGCAAACGTGAAGCCAACCGCGAGCTGCGTGCCGAGCAGCAGCGGAAAGAAGTAGCGCGCTTGGTAAACGAAACGGCCGTGACCGGTCAGGTCGCGCGCGATGAGCAGGACGAAAGGCGCACACAGGGCGACCAGGACGAAGCCCGAAACGTCGCGCGGTGCGGCACGGAGGAGGAAGAAGAGCGCGTACGCGACCAGTGCGACGGCCGTCACCAAGAGCACGGCGTTGAGCAGCGGCGCGCCGAGCCGCCCGCCGCCGAACGAGCCGAAATCGAAGAACGCGCTGCGCAGGTTGCGCAAGAAGACGAAGGCGATCTGGGCCGGATGCAGATTCGCGTTGGCGATGCCTTCCATGCCACGCCGCAGCGGCGAACTGGCGAGCATGATCTTCAGCCACGGCGCGAAGGCGAGCGCGGCGGCCGCGCTCGCGGCGAGATACGGTACGAAGGAGCGGCGCAGGCTCGCGCGCTCGTAGGAAAGCAGAAAGAGTCCGCAGCCCAGCGCGACGAGAGCCGAGAGCGGAAATACGTAGAGGCCGAGCGCGACGCTCGCGCCGTAGATCGCCCACGCCGTGAAGCCGCCCGCGCGCCGCGCGTGCAGAAACGCGAGGCACGTCAGCAGGGTCGTTACCGTCCAAAGGCTATACTCGCGAGCTTCCTGCGAATACAGCACGAACGCCGGAGAGACGGCGACGAGCAGCGTAAAGATTGCGGCCGCGCGATTTTCGCGAAAGAGTTCGCGCCCGAACCAAAACGCACAAGGCAACGTCAAGATGCCGAACAGCACCGAAAGTCCTCGAATCGAGCCGACGGACGGCCCGAAGGCGCGTACCCACTCGTGTTCGAGGGCGTAATCCAGGGGCGGATGCTGCGGGTCTTCGGCCGCGAGCGAGGCGACGGTCGCGCCGAAGCTGTCGTCCGCCGGCAGACGCAGGAAGCGCTGCAGCGCGGCGGCGTCCTTCAGTTCGGGCGAGGCCCGGACGATTTCCGCCTCTGTGTAGCCGAAGGCGTGTATGCTGCCCAGCGTCTTGTCCTCCCAGAACGTCTTCCGATCGATCGCGTACAATCGAAGTCCCCGCGAAGGAGAGCCCAAAAAAGGCGAGCGCCATGACGTTGCGGGGCGGCGTGCCATGCATGCTACGAGATGGAGCCGGCCTCGCCGACTTCCTTTTTAAGGCGACCCAGGCGCGCGTCCGGCACCGTCGCTGCACGAGCGCGAAGGCGGGCTGGAGCGAGACCCCGGCCCGTCGGCCAGTAAGCAAGCAAGTGCCCAACCCACCTTCTTTAATCGTGGAAACCTTTTC
>CAWJMF010000004.1:0-5568 GCA_963843945.1 Vulcanimicrobiota bacterium
CGGTGGGCTGGATTCCGGACGACTTTCGCGAACGATTCGCCCCGATCGATCCCGACTTCGCGATCGAGCTTGTCTCGCCGTCCGACTCGATGCGGGAAGTGCGCACGAAAGTGCGCGACTACGTCGCGTGCAACGTTCGACTGACGTGGATCATCAACCCCAAGTCACGCATCGTCGAAATTTATCGGCCAGGCAGCGTACCGGAGATCGTTCGAGATTTGCACTCCTTGAGCGCCGACCCGGAGCTGCCCGGCTCGAACTCGATCTGCGACCGATTTTCGACCCTTAACGGCCGCCGTGCGTAGGGCAACCGCCAGAAAGCGGCGCGCTCCGTATACCGGCCGTAGACCGAAGCCATCGCGGCGACGATCTCGCCTTCAGTTGGGTAGGCGTTGACCGCCTCGATCAGCGGCGGCATCACGTTGATGTTTTCGTCCGCGCAGGCGCGCTTCAGCGCGGCGAGCGCCGCTTCGACGGCGCTGCCGTCGCGGCTAGCGCGAACGTCCGCCACGGCGCGCGCCTGGCCGAGTTCGATCTCTTGCGTGATCTTGAGCAGGTCGAGTTCGGGCTCGCCCTCGTCTTTCGTAAAGGCGTTGACGCCCACGATGACGCGGTCTTTGTTTTCCAGCGAACGCTGATAGCGGTACGACGCGTCGGCGATCTCGTGCTGAAAGAAGCCGGCCTCGATCGCCTCGATCACGCCGCCGTACCCTTCGATCTGCTGGAAGTAGGCTTCGGCTTGCCGTTCCATCTCGTCCGTCAGGCTCTCGATGAAGTACGATCCGCCGAGCGGATCGGCGACGTTGGTGACGTTCGTTTCGTAGGCGAGGACCTGCTGCGTGCGCAGCGCGATCTCGACGTTCTTTTCCGTCGGTAGCGCGAGCACTTCGTCCATCGAGTTGGTGTGCAGGGATTGCGTTCCGCCGAGGACTGCGGCCATCGCCTCGTAGGCCACCCGCACGATGTTGTTCTCCGGCTGTTGGGCGGTCGCACTGCAACCCGCCGTCTGCGTGTGGAAACGCAGCGTCCACGAGCGCGGATCCTTGGCACCGTACTTTTCGCGCATGCGCCGCGCGTAGATTCGGCGGGCGGCCCGGAACTTGCAAATCTCCTCGAAGAAATCGATGTGCGAGTTGAAAAAGAACGACAGGCGCGGCGCGAACGAGTCGACGTCGAGCCCAGCCTTCATCGCTTCCTCAACGTAGAGAAAACCGTCCGCGAGCGTGAACGCCAGCTCTTGCACCGCGGTCGAGCCGGCCTCGCGAATGTGATAACCCGAGACCGAGATCGTGTTCCAACGCGGCATCTCCGCCGTGCAGAACTTCATCATGTCGACGATGATGCGCACGTGCGGCCGCGGCGGGAAAATCCATTCCTTTTGCGCGATGTACTCTTTGAGGATATCCGCCTGCAACGTTCCGCCGAGCGCGCGGCGCGGGATGCCCTTGCTCTCCGCGGTCGCGATGTATTGCGCCAGCGCGATCGCGGCGGGACCGTTGATCGTCATCGAGGTCGTGATCTCGCCCAGATCGATGCCGTCGAAGAGCGTCTGCATGTCTTTGAGCGAGTCGATGGCGACGCCGCAGCGCCCCACTTCACCCCGCGCCTGGGCCGCGTCGGAGTCGTAACCCATCAGGGTCGGCATGTCGAACGCGACCGACAGCCCCATCTGTCCCTGCGAGAGCAAAAAGTGGTAGCGTTCGTTCGTCTGCTTCGCGTTGCCGAAACCGGCAAACTGACGCATCGTCCAGAGGCGGTCGCGGTACATGCCGGGATGAATGCCGCGCGTATACGGGTACTCGCCGGGATACGCGAGGTCGCGCGCAAGGTCGAGGTGGGCGACGTCGTCGGGCCCGTAGATCGGCTTGAGCGGGAGATCGGAGATCGTCCGATCGGTCGCACCCGAACCGGGGTCCGTGCGCCGGCGCGAACCTGCGAAGGCGCTTTCCCAGCGGCCCTTTTGCGCCTCGAACTCGGCGCTCGGCTGTGCGCCGAGACCGGTCGCACGGTCGATCATCTTAGCCACGCGGTATTTTTCCCCTCAATCGCTTCCTAGAGATCCGCATTTTCGACGCAGCGAAAATTCCTCCGCGCCACGCGGCGCCGCAGGCGCCCGTCGAATCCGCCCCAAGCGCCTGAGCTGATTCGCTAAACAAGTAAGCGTGCCATTTCTGCTATGAGCTTCACGCAAAGGCGCGTTGACCGTCGCGCGACTATAATCAGCAATGGAGCTTCGACGCTTGCAACTCCACAAACCCCAGGGCGGAGTCCCGCTTCTAGCTGCTTGCCTCTTCGGGTTCGCGGCGTTCGGCTGGGCCCGCGCTGGTCAAGGAACCGCAGCAGCGATCGTTACCAGCGACGCCGGCGCGCTGCGTGGCGCAGTCATGCCGGGCGATCCGGCAACGGTGGCCTTTCGGGGCGTTCCCTATGCGGCGCCGCCGATCGGTCCGCTGCGTTGGCGGCCCCCGGCGCCGGTGGCGCCATGGCGCGGCGTGCGCGATGCGTCGGAACTCGGGCCGGCCTGCCCGCAACCCGATTGGTTCGCCAAGGTCTTACGCGCGAACGCTGCGGCCTTGGGCGGCGACGCGTCGACCTCCGATTCGTATTCGACTACCGCCGAGGACTGCCTCAACCTCAACGTGTTTACCGCGAATTTGCACGGCGCCGCAGCGCAGCCGGTGATGGTTTGGATCCACGGCGGCGGCGGGGTGGTCGGCTGGGCAAACGATCTCGGCTCGGTGCTCACGCGGAGCGGCGTGGTCGTCGTGACGGTCAACTATCGTCTGGGAATTCTCGGCTGGCTCGCGCATCCCGAACTCTCGCGCGAATCGCCGCACGGCGCTTCCGGCAATTACGGTCTCCTCGATCAGATCGCGGCCCTCCACTGGGTCCAGCGCAACATCGCTCGCTTTGGTGGCGATCCGAGCCGGGTCACCATTTTCGGGCAATCTTCCGGCGGCGAGTACGCAGCTGTCCTGATGACTTCGCCACTGGCCCGCGGCTTGTTCCAAAGAGCGATCATGGAGAGCGGAAGTCCATTCGTCGAACGGAAGCGCGTGCACGACCCCGAGGGCGCGCCCGGTCCCGCCGAAAGGCTGGGCATCGCACTCGAGAAGCAGGTCGGAACGTCGGGCGGCGGCTCCGCGCTCGAGCTGCTGCGTTCGATTCCGGTCGAGCGCTTCGTCGCGATCGAAGGCTTTCAAAGTAGCTATGACGTCTCGGTCGACGGCTGGAGCGTACCGGAACAACCGCAGAGTGTTTTCCTCGAAGGCAAGCAACAAGCCATTCCCGTTCTGGCAGGCGCGAACGCAAACGAAATGGGCAATCTCATTTCGCTCTTTTCCGACACCAGTGAGGCGCGCTTTAAGAAGTACGTCGAGACGAACTTTGCACCGGTGCAAGCCGACGTGCTTAAAGCCTACGATCCGCCGGCGTCGCTCGACAGCAAATCCGCGCTGATGCGCGCCCTTACGGATCTCGACTTTATCGCCCCGGCTCGGCTCACGGCTCAACAAACGAGTCGCGTGATAAAGAATGCGTATTTGTACGAAATAACATGGGCCTATCCGAACGCGCGAGGCCCCGAGCTCGGTGCGGAGCATGGAATCGAGATGACGCTGCTCTTCGATTTGCCGCTGATTCCACGCGACGCCTCAGGCGACCGGCTTGCTGCAACGCTCAAGACCTATTGGACGAACTTCGCAACGAGCGGCAATCCCAATGGCCCGGGGGTTCCGGATTGGCCCGCCTATACTCCGGCTTCTCCCGCGTATTTGAGGCTCGGTGCGTCCGTTGAGGCCGCAACCGACCTCGAACCGGAAGCATTCGCTATCGCCGAAAAGTTGTACGCGCGATAGCTTAGGATGCGCCGGCTCGAGCGCGCAGCCGGGCCTTCTCGATCTTGCCGAGTGCGTTGCGCGGCAACTCCTCGACGACGATGCACGGCCTTGGGCACCTTGAAACTGGCCAATTTCTCGCGCAGGTCGGCGACCAGCGCCTCGCTCGAAAACCCCGGTTCCGCCTCGACGAACGCGACCGGCAGTTCCCCGCGAGCGGCATCGGGCAGGCCAACGACCGCTGCGGCGCGCACGCCCGGGTAGCGTTCGATCTCGTCTTCGATCTCGCGCGGGTAAACGTTGAAGCCGCCGCTGATGATCAACTCCTTCAGCCGTCCGACGATGCGGTAGACGCCGTTTCGGAGTCGTACTTCGCGAGGTCGCCGCTGCGATACCAGCGCGTCCCGTCCGGCTCGATCGCAAACGCCGCCGCCGTCGCCTCTGGAAGCTGCCAGTAACCCGCGAACACGCCGGGCCCGCGACGAGCAACTCGCCGACCTCGCCGGGCGGCACGCGCTCGAGCGAATCCGGTTTCACGATCGCGACGCGCGCGCCGGGAGCGGGCACGCCGACCGAGCCCGCAACGCGCGGACCGCCGTAGCGGTTGGTAAGCGGAAAGCCGAATTCCGTCGCGCCGTAGCGTTCGAGGATCTTCGCGCCGAAGGTTCGTTCGAAAGCGAGGTGCACGTCGCTCGAAAGCGCGGCCGAGCCCGAAACGAAGAGGCGCAACGGCGGCAGCGCGGCACCGTGCGCGTGTTCGAGCAGCCGCACGTACATCGTGGGCACGCCGAAGAACATCGTAAACTCACCACCGCGCAGTTGTTCGAGCACGTGCTGGGCGTCGAAGCGTTCGTCCACGACGATCCGCGCGCCGGCGGCGAGCGTTCCGTTCAGCGCCGAGCCGAGGCCGTGCATGTGAAAGAGCGGCAATGCGATCAAGAGTGAGTCGTTCGCTTGCCAGCGCCAAGCCGCGACGAGCTGCGCCGCGATCGCGCCGAAGGTCGCGTGCGTTTGCATCGCACCCTTCGCGCGCCCCGTCGTGCCGCTCGTGTACATGATCACGGCGACGTCGTCCGGTGCCGGTCTGGAGGGCCACGCCTGCTCGATCGTCGCATCGCCGGCCCAGCGCTCGAGTCTCGGCGACGTCGAGCGTGGGCGGCGCGTCCTCGACGCCGGCCACGTGCGCCGCCGTCGCTTCCGAAACGACGATCCGCGCGGCACGCGAGTTCTCGAGCACGTGCGCCAGGTCGTGCGCGCGGTAGAGGACGTTCGCCGGCACGACGACGACGCCGAGGCGCAACCCCGCCAAGTACGCGTAGACGAAGCCGATGCGGTTCTCGACGTAGAGCGCGAGCCGATCGCCTCGCCGCCGGCCGGTCCCGTCAGCTTCGTGGCGACGCAACAGCGCCGGCGTGCAGCGCGTCGTACGTCACCGCGCCATAAGCGAGGAAAATCCGGCGATGGCCAACGCGCCGTCGAAAAGGTGGAGCCGGGTCATGCGCTGCGAGTCCGCTGCAGCCGCCGAAAGCGCCTGCTTCGCGACAGGCGAAGAAGCCGCCATGACAACGGCGCCGGACGAAACCATCCTGACCGAGCAGCGCGGGAGCGTCTACTGGATCACGTTCGAACCGCCCCGCGGTCCGAAAAGCCATGACGCTCGCGATGTACGAACGCTTGTACGAAATCCTCGGCAAGCTCGAACGCGAGCCGCACGTCGGTGCCGTCGTGCTCG
>CAWJMF010000005.1:0-163130 GCA_963843945.1 Vulcanimicrobiota bacterium
ATGAGGTGCTGGGAGGACGCGCGCTCGGGAAGCCGCGCTGCCGGTCGGCTGAATCTGGAACGCCGTCAGGTGATGGTTTTCGTCGGTGACGTACACGACGCCGCGTGCGATCATCGGACTCTCCCAGTGAACGCCGCCGATCGCGGCGCTGCCGAGCAGCGCACCCGTCGTCGCGTCGAGCGCGTCGAGTTCTCCGCTCGCCGCGACGTAGACGACGCCGGCCCGCACGGCCGCGGAGGTTCCCTCGCCGCCTAGTGAGAGGTTTGCCTTCCAGACTTGCGTGAGCTGGCTGACGCCACCCATCGTCGTCAGCGTGTACGCGTACATGCCGTCGGGAAGTCCGACGTAGACGTAGAGCGGGCCGCCACCCGGAGCCTGGTAAATCGCCGGCGCGCTATATACTTTCGCGTCGAGCGAAATCGTCTGCAGTACCGCCGACGAGCTCGTCAAGTTCGTGCGGTCGATGAGGCGCAGCAGTTGGTCTTTGCCGCCCTGCACGGCCATCAGCGGCGTGCTGCTCGTCCCTTGCCGTGGAATGAGCGCGGGCGAGGTGCTCCCGAGATCGAGGTCTTCTTCCTGCAGTATCAACGCGTTCGCCGGCGCCCAGTAGCCGAGGAGCGATGACATGTCGGGCTTGAGCTCGAGCATCGAATCGCCGTAGTCGCCGCTTGGGGGATCGTAGAAGCCGTTCCCCGTCGCCGCAAACACCGCGCCGCCCATTGCCGGATCGGGGTCGACGACGGGTCCGGCGCGCGACCATAATCCGGAATCGCTTTGATCGCACGTCGACGGATCGATCACCGTCGTTTGCGACGAGCAGAGCGAATTGAAGACGTGCAACTGCCCCGTCGACGTGTTGATCGCAACGACGTGGCCGACGTACGTGCGGGGCGTCGCCATCGTAGCCCGACGTCTGCGCGTAGACGTACCCGTTCGCGACGTTGAGCGGAGAGGCGTCTTTTTCCGTGGCCGTCGCGACCGTGATCGTTACGGGGAAGCCGTGTGAGGTGTCCTCGGCGCCGGTCGCCGGATTGAGGCGGTGGATCTTGCCGTCAACGCCGCCGGCGTAGAGTTCGTTGGCGCTGGTATCGTAGGCAGGCTCCGAAGTGGTTATGTTTACGCCCGAGGTTGCAAACGTCCAGAGTTTCGAGCCCGACGACGCCGAGATGCCGTACGTCGTGCCGTTGTGCACCGTCACGAAGAGCATCCCGTTCCACTCGATCGGCGACGTATCGGCGATGTCGCCGAGGTTGGTTTGCCAGAGTTGCTTCAGCGTTAACGGCCCGGGCGTTCCGGCAACCTCGTTGCTGACGCCGCTGCGCGCCGAGTCGTGTTCGTCGAGCGGCCAATCGTCGAGCGATGCGGTCGTCGTGCCCGTCGCGGTCGGCGTGGGAGAGGGCGAGGCGGCGCCCGACGGCGAGGGGCTCGGCGACACCGAGGGCGCGCCCGACGCGCGCGCCGCAGGCGTTTGCCCGTGTCCGCTACATGCGCACAGGATCGCAGCCGCGATGACGATGATAAACGTAACTCGAAGAGAGCAGCGCAAGATAGCCTCGCATGGGGGGCCCGGGAACCTCAGGTGGAATCCGCTTCGGCCTGTACTGGCTCGAACCCGCAAAAACGCTTCAATGGCTGGAAAACTGTGAAGCGTGTCGCCCCGCGCGCCGGGATCAAGCGATGACGGCGTCGCTGAACGGCAGTTGGCGGATGCGCTTTCCCGTCAGGGCGAAAATTGCGTTGCCGACTGCGGGCGCGATCGGCGGCGTACAGATCTCGCCCATCCCGGTCGGCTTTTCCGCGCTCGCAACGACTTGCACGTCGACCGCCGGAGCGTCAGCCATGCGCAGCACGGTGTAGTCATAGAAGTTATGCTGCATGACCTTGCCGTGGTCGATCGTGATCTTCCCGGTGAGGGCGGCGGAGAGGCCGAAGTAGGTTGCGCCGACCGCTTGCTGGACGACGATGTCGGGATTGACGACCGTCCCGCAATCGACGACCGCCACGACGCGGTGAACCTTGGGCATCTTATTCACCATCGAAACGTCCGCGACCATGCCGGCGTAACTGCCGCCCCAGAATGTCACGGCTAGCCCCTGGGCTATGCCGGGATGCTTCTTACCCCAGCCGGCTTTCTCGGCTGCGAGCTTAAGAACGTTCGCGGCCCGCGGATTCTGGCTGAGGAGCGCGAGGCGGAACTCGAGCGGATCGCGATTAGCTGCGTGTGCAAGCTCGTCGATGAACGACTCGGTGACGAACCCGTTCCAGTTGGCATTCGGTGCTCGCCACGAACCGGTCGGGACTCCGTAGTCCCAATCAATATAACTTACGCGGAAATTCGAAAGCTGATACGGCGCGTCCGCGATCTCCGCAGTCGCGCCGGTGTCGACGCCCTTGTTCTGAGCTAGTCTCGCCGGCCACCAGCGTTTGAACCACGACGGCTGCACGACCTGGTGCGAAAGTGCTACCAGCTGGCCACCGTCGATGACGCCGCGTACCGTATTCACGCTCATCGGTCGATAAAAATCGTGCTGCGTGTCGTCCTCGCGCGTCCAGGTGAGTTTTACCGGCACGCCGGGGAGCGCGCGCGCGACTTCGGCGGCCTCGCGCACGTAATCGGACTCCAAGCGCCGTCCAAATCCGCCGCCGAGGTACGTCGTGTGAATCGTGCAGCTTTCGGGCGGCAATCCGCTGCCTTGCGCCGCGTCGGCGAGCGCGAGGGTCTGCACCTGATTCGGCGACCACACTTCGCAACGGCCGTCGCGCACGACCGCGGTCGTATTCATCGGTTCCATCGTCGCATGCGCGAGCAGCGGGCCGCGATAGATCGCTTCCAGCACCGTCCCTTGGGTCATATCGGGGTTCCCGCGCGTGACGGCGACGAGCTCGTCCGTGTGGTTGCGCGCGAGTCGCTCGCCCGCGGCAAAGAGGGAGGCCGTACTCATCGTCCCGTTCGTTCCGTTGTCCCAAACGATGTTGAGTGCGAGTTTTCCCTGAAAGGCAGCCCAGGTGTTCTTCGCAACGACCGCGACACCGTTCGAGATCTCGACGACATCCAAGACGCCGTGAACCGCCCGCGCCTTGCGCGCGTCGTAGCTCTTGACTTTTCCGCCGAAGACCGGGGAACGCGCAAGCGCCGCATAGCGCATACCCGGCAAACGCACGTCGATACCGTATTTGGCGGAGCCGTTGACCTTCGAAGGAATGTCGGCACGCCGCCGCGTTTTGCCGATCAGGCGAAACTGCTCGGGCGATTTCAGCGGGACGTTCGTGGGAACCGGCAGCGTCGCCGCCACTACGGTCAAACTGCCGTAGGTAGCGCTGCGCTGCGATGCGGCGTGATAAACGGCGCCCTCGTTCGTCGTGCACTGCGCGGGATCGACGTTCCACGTCTTGGCGGCTGCTGCGACTAACATCGCGCGCGCCGTCGCGCCGGCTTGGCGCAAAGGCATCCACATATCCGCGATGCTCGTGCTGCCGCCCGTAACCATGCTGCCGAAGACCGGATCGTTGTAGCTCGGATCGGCCGGCGCGAATTCGTAACGCATGCGATCCATCGACGCATCGAGCTCGTCGGCTAAAATTGTCGGTAAGCCTTCGATGACGCCCTGCCCCATCTCCGACTTATTGACGACGACCGTCACGCTGTCGTCCGGCGCGATCCGCACCCAGGCGTTGGGCGCAAAGACACCCGCTTGCGCCGGGGTCGCGGCCTGCGCGCCTAGAGGCCAGGCAAACTCGATTCCTAAGCCCGCGCCGAGTGCGGCGGTCAGGCGAATGAAACCCGAACGATTGAGGGCCGGCAACGGCGCGCTCATGTCGCGCTCGCGCGGTGAATCGCCCGGCGAATGCGATCGTAGGTTCCGCAGCGGCAGATATTCGTCATCGCCGCGTCGATCTGGGCATCGCTTGGATGCGGGTTCTTCCGAAGCAACGCTGCCGCGGCCATGATCTGACCGGACTGGCAGTAGCCACACTGCGGCACTTGTTCGGCGATCCAGGCCACTTGCACGGGGTTCGAATTGTCCGAGGAGAGGCTCTCGATCGTGTGGATTTGTTTACCGACCGCGGCGGATACGGGGAAGACGCACGTGCGCGTCGCCTCGCCATCGATGTGCATCGTACACGCACCGCACTGTGCGACGCCGCAGCCGAACTTCGAACCTGTCAACCCAAGCTCGTCGCGCACCACCCAAAGCAGCGGCATTTCGGGCGGCACGTCGACCTCGTGGTGCTTGCCGTTCACCGTAATCGTGATCATCGAGCAAACTCCCCTCTAAACACCCGGACGCATGGGCCCAGCTAGGACGCTCCCTCGACACCCAAGCTACACCGGCTCCGCCGGAGGAGGCGGTCGTGCGCGTGGCCTTTGCCGTTGCACTCGCCCTCGCCTTGGCGCAATCGTCCGACGGGGGCGCAACTCCTAGCTGAATGGCGGCAGGGCACCTGACACTAATGGCAAGCCGCTACAAAGCCGTACATCGAGCGCGCGGTCGCGACGGCTCGGCCGATGCATGCAACTCGCGATTTTCTTGGCTGGTTCAGCGTGACATGAACCCTCACCAGGAAGGCAGAGTCGTCGTCTTAACAGGGGCAACCGACGGCCTGGGACGGGCGTTGGCAGCGCGCCTCGTTGACGACGGCGCGATCCTGGCCGTCCACGGCCGCAGTCAGGAAAGAATCGAAGATACGCTGCGCGAGTTGCGTGCACGCGACCCGAAAGCGCAGCTCCATCCCTATCGGGCGGACCTTTCCTCGCTCACCGAAACGCGCGCCATGGCCAAGGCGCTCGAGCGCGACTTTCCGAGGATCGACGTATTGATCAACAACGCCGGGATCGGCACGGGGCCGCCAAATACGCCGCGGCAGGAAAGTGCCGACGGCCACGAGTTGCGCTTTGCCGTCAACTACCTGGCGGGCTTCCTGCTCGCGACCTCGCTCCTGGATTCACTCGCGCGCTCGCCCTCCGCGCGCATCGTCAACGTATCGTCAATCGGACAACAACCGATCGACTTCGATAACGTCATGCTGAAGCACGGATACGAGGGGATGCGAGCGTATCGGCAGAGCAAACTTGCCCAGATTCTCTTCACGTTCGAACTCGCCGAGCGGCTGCGCCTCTCCGGGCGCACGAACGTTACGGTCACCGCCGTACATCCCTCCTCGCTCATGCCGACCAAGATGGTGCGCGAGGCGTGGGACCACACGCTAAGCACCGTCGACCAGGGCGTCGAAGCGGTCTGGCAAGCCGCGATGTCGCCCGCTCACGAGGGTGTCAGCGGTCGCTATTTCGACGTACTCGAGGAAGCACGTGCGAATCCGCAAGCGTACGACGCCAACGCACGCGTGCGGCTTTGGGAATTGAGCGAAGAACTTGTGGGGCCGGAGGCTAAGTGACGCCGTGCGATCGAGATGAGCGTGGCGCGGACTGCGGAGAGGCTCGTGACTCGATTCGTCGACAGCGTCAATGCTGGCCGCCGCCCAAGGCTGACCACGAAGCAATCTTCCGACGGTCGCCCGGTCTTCGGATCACCGACGTCATCGCGCCGTCCTTTTCTGCTTTGCTCGACGGAATCGCGAACATCGCACCCACTTCCTGAATGCCGGGAATTGGCGTTTAGAACTTCTGCCCGGCCGATCGAGCGCTTGGACAGCCGCGATCGGGGGTAAGACGCGATTATGCCAATACAGCCACCCGATGGGCCCATCAACGCGCCAGCCCCCCTGCGCAATCGGCGGATTGCCGTAGTCGTCGGTCTCGCGGTCATCGTACTGATCGTCGCGATCGTCGCGATCTGGAGCCGCGGCGGCTTCTAGCCGCTTGCGGCCCGACTTGAGGAGCGCGCGCCCAGGCCGCTGAAGCCCGGGCCGGACGTGGCTTTTTCAATCCGTAAGGCAGCCGTCGAAGACGCCAACTTTGTCGTGGGCTTGTGTGCTATGCCGCACGCTCGCGGTTTCGTGCATGGACCGCGCTCGGTCGAGGATTTTATCGACGGCCTCGAACGCCCGAACCGCGAGGTGCTCCTTTTGGAGCGCGACGGCCGCCGGTTTGGATTCGCCACCTTCACGCTCACCGATGGGTGGCTCATGGAGATCGGCCTTATCGCTTGCGAGAAACAGCGCACGGGAGCCGGTCTTTTTGCAGTTCACTGGCTGAAGCGCCGCGGCTTCGAGGAGCTCGGGGTTCATCGCATCTTTCTCGAGGTCGTCGAGGACAACATAGCCGCTCGAGCACTCTACGAACGCGCGGGCTTTCGTCAAGAAGGGTGCTATTCCGACGGCTTCCGCTCCCCCAGCGGCGAGTTCCGCAATCTCATCCCCTACGGCATTCTCGCCTCCTCATATCCGGCTGACGGCGCGTAGCCGAACGGGCGAAGACGCCGCACCGCCGAGCGCGAACGGCGTCGTACACCCTATCGGAAGGGGGACATCTATGCATCGAATCTTCGATCACATCGATCTGCGCGTCGCGAGCGTCGAGGCGTCTCGACCCTTCTACGACGCGTTGTTGCCGGCGATCGGTTTTGGGGAGAACGACGTCGACGACAGCGGACTGCTGGTCTATTTCCGGCGCATGAAGGGCCTTGTCCTGGAAGCGTTCACGCTCGTCGGGGATGCCTCGCACCGGCCTTCCCGAACGCGCATCGCCTTTGGTGCGGCTTCGCGCGAAGACGTCGATCGCATTACGGCGATAGCCCTCGCCGCCGGGGCCACGGCGCTCGAAGGTCCCGCGGCCTGTCCCGAGTACTCCCCGAGATATTACGCGGCTTTCTTCGACGATCCCGAAGGTAATGCGCTCGAAATCGTCTACCGCTAACGCCGTTTCTTCGTGCTGAGGTTACGCGCTCCGCGCTGGCTCTTGCTCGTCATCTTCCTGATCCTGTGCGCGGCCCTCGGCGTCGTCGGGTTCGTGCTGCACAAGATCGGCAGCGCGCTTTAGTTGCGGGGCAGAATTCGTCAATTTACGGCGCGGCCCGACCTAGGATGACGGCCCCGGACCAGCACCCGACGGCGCTGATCAGCTACAGCCACGACTCGCCCGAGCACGAGAAACGCGTGCTCGAGCTCTGCAACCGCTTGCGCGCACGCGGGATCGACGCGTTCGTCGATCAGTTCTTACCCGGTGCTCCGAGCGAAGGCTGGCCGCTCTGGATGGAGCAACAGATCGAAGGCCGCGACTTTACCCTGATGGTCTGCACCGAGGCGTATCGGCGCCGCTTCATGGGGAACGAGGCCGCCGGCATCGGGCGCGGCGTCGTATGGGAAGCGCGCATCCTCCGCAACCTCCTCTACGAAAAATCGGAGTGGCAAGCGCGGATCGTGCCCGTCATCATCGGTTCCGGCGACCGCGAGTTCGTCCCAACGGTCTTTCGCCAGCACTTCTACGACCTCAGCGACGAGCGGAGCTTCGAGAGCCTGCTGCGTCATCTGTTGCAGCAGCCCGGTGCCGAGGCCGGCGCCCTCGGACCGCTAGGACCAAACGGAAGTCGCTGGAGCGCCTTCGAGCGGCCCTGGCTCGTTCCCGACGGGTTGCGCACGCGCTATTTTACCGGGCGCGAGCATCTCCTTACCGTCCTGCGTCAGCAGCTCGTCGAGCGCCGGCGAGCCGCGCTCTCGGGCCTCGGCGGCGTGGGAAAGACTCAGACGGCGTTGGAGTACGCCGTGCGGCACCGCGCCGAGTACCCGGACGGCGTCTTTTGGGTCACCGCCGATACCTCGAGCGCGCTGACCAGCGGCTTCGTCGAAACCGCCAAAGCGCTCGGACTCACGGCCGCTGCGACCAGCGACGAAGGGCGCATCAGCCGCGCGGTGCTGGATTGGTTCAACGGAACTAATCGCTGGCTGCTCACGCTCGACAACGTCGAAGACCGCCGCGACGTGGCGTCGTTCTTGCCGCAGCGCGGCGAAGGCCACGTGTTGCTCACCTCGCGCGAGTCGGCTTTCGGCGAGCTCGGGATCGCGCGCGGGCTCGAGATCGTGGATTTTGACGGCGACGAGTCGTTGCGTTTTCTGCTCAAGCGAACCGGACGGGTTGAAGTCGAACCTGAAGAACGTGTCGCTGCCTCGGAATTGGCCGCCGAGCTCGGAAATCTGCCGCTCGCCTTAGCGCAAGCTGCCGCCTACATCGCCGAGACCGACGCCACGTTCTCCGATTATCTGCGGGCCTTTCGTAAGCGTCGCTTGGCCCTGCTGGAACGGGGCAGCGGCGGCGAATCGCACGACAGCGTCGCTGTTACGTGGGCGGCCAACTTCGAAGCCGTGGGGGTCGCATCGCCTGCGGCCGCGGATCTGCTCCGCGTCAGCGCGTTCCTGGCACCGGATGCGATCCCGTTCGAACTCCTCGCAAAGGGCGCGCAATGCTTGGGCGCGCCCATTGCCGCGGCGCTCGCCGATCCCGATGATACCTTAGCCATGGCCGAGCTATTGCGTCCGCTGGCTCAATATTCGCTCGTCCGGTCCGACGCGCGAGCTCACGTGTACGGCGTCCACCGGCTCGTGCAAGAAATAACCCGCGAAGCCGAGCCGGCGCCGGAGCACGAGGTCTGGATCGAGCGCATCGCGGGCGCTTTGCGGGGCGCGTTCCCCGAAGTGCTCTACCCGAACTGGGTTCAGTGCGATCGGCTGGTCGCGCACATCGCAGCGATCTCGGGTTCGATGCATACCTACGACCTGCAGATCCGCGATGCCGCCGAGGTTTTCAATCGCTCCGGGGTTTACTTAACTGCGCGGGGCCGCTACGCCGAGGCGCAATCGCTGTTGGAACACGCGATCGCCGTCTACGAGAAGACCGATCCGAACGGTACGGCGCTCGCGAACGCGATCCTCAATCTCGGAAACGTCTTTCGCGAGCAAGGTCAGTACGCCGAAGCGAAATCGGTGCAGGAACGCGCACTCGGGATCTTCGAGAGCGTCGACCCCGCTTCTCACGGCGTCGGCAAGAGCCTCAACAATATCGGTATCATCTTCGCGCTCCAGGGCCAGTATGCCGAAGCGGAGCCGCGCTTTCAGCGGGCTCTCACGGTCATCGAGGGCGTTCTCGGGCCGGATCACTTCGATCTCGTTTACGCTATCAACAACCTTGGGCTCATCTATATCTCGCTGAAGCGCCACGCTGAGGCGGAGCCGCTGTTGAAGCGCGCCTTGGCGATTCGCGAGCACGCGCTCGGGCCCGATCATCCCGACGTGGCTGCCTCCCTCGATAACTTGGCCGAACTTTACGCGCATCAGACGCGCCATGCGGAAGCCGAGGCGTTAGGCCGGCGCGCGCTGGCGATCTTCGAACGGACCGTTGGTGAGGATCATAACTTCCTCGCCGAATGCGTCAACGCCCTGGCGCGATCCATCGCGTTGCAGGGTCGCTACGCCGAGGCGGAGCCGCTGTTCGAGCGCGCGCTCGACATCTTAGAGCGGATCTCTCCCGATCACCCCGAGCTAGCCGAGAGTCTCAACGGGCTCGCCGCGGTGCACAGCCATTTCGGCCGCTACGCCGTCGCGCAGCCACTGTTTGAACGCGCGCTGGCAATCCTCGAGCGGACCGCTCCCGATCATCAAAACGCGGCCGAGTCTCTCAGCGGGCTCGCGGTGGTGCATCGTCAGCTCGGCCAGTACGCTCAAGCGGAGGCGCTGTTCGAACGGGCGCTGGCGATTAAGGAACTCACGTTCGCCTCGGACCATCCCGAGGTCGAGGAAATCCGGCGCAACCTCGCTACGCTCCGCGCAGCGCTGACGGCAGACGAACGCTCCAACGATCCGTCGCCGGGTCCCAACTCGTCGTAGCCGACGTCCAGAACGCCGGCCTGAAAGAAGAACGCTCGCCAAAACGATCTGGCGAGCGCCGGTCTTCGATGGGCCTCGGATCAGTTCGTATGCTCTCTGGCCGGATCGATGTGGAACGTCTTATTCACCCACGCGTTGTACGCTGCGTTGGCCTGCTGGGCGGTCAAAGCGTGCGAAAAGTCCGGACCAGGTTGCGGCGCTTTCACCGTAACGTTTCCAATCGTCTTCATGGACCCATTGCTCATCCGCTCGGCTACCGCGAACGGCTTGCAAACCAGGGTCGTCGACGAGTCCATCATCTTAGCGTTCGCCGTCTCATTCGCAAGCGCGGGCCGGCAAACGAATGATGCCATCATCGCGCTTTGGTCTGTCGTTTGCGCCCAAGCGATTGGTGCGAGTGCTGCCAGGACAAAAGGAAGTGCGACCATCATCGTGCGGAACGATCCGCTTCTTGGAATCATCGGTTACTCCTTAAGAATTCTGGGATGTGCGGAGAATATAGCATTTCCAAGGCTAGCTGTCTTGCACGACCGGTTGCGAATTTACAGAGGCGCCGATCGACAGGCCTCCCGTACGTTAAGCATCGGGCCACGGTTTGAGCGGAGGCCACGTGTCTGCTACTCGGGGTCCGGAGGGCAACCCTTTCTATGCCCGGGCGACGTTGCTCGCGGCCCGGCGTGAGGGCGTTCCCCTGGGCCCATCGAGGGCGGCGACGGGCATGCGGGACGACCGCCCGGCTGATCCGTGGAAGCGCGGCGAAAAAGGCCGGTCTTCCGAGCGAAATGAAGACACGGCGGCAATTCGAACGCACAGGCGTGCAATCGTGAAGCGTTGGAGGCAGCGATGCGTGAGACGACCGACCCGTCGACGGATGCCGAGCGGCCCTGACCGGTGTCTATGAGGCGTTCTTCGCTAAGCCTTGCTGTTCTCGCCCTCGCTCTAGGTTGGGAGACGACTATGGCGACAAAATCTTCCATGCGGCCGGGCGGGCTCGTGCAGCCGGCAAACGCCGCGGAATCTCAGCCGGCACTCGCCGACGAGGGTCTCATGCCCGAGTTGGCCGATCCGCCTGCGACGCGGCCCCCGACGGCAAGCGACAAGGAACGCTTCATGCCGGACATGACGGTTTGGTTGAATTCCGCGCCGCTGCGTACCGAATCTCTGCGCGGCAAGGTCGTGCTCGTCGATTTCTGGACGTACTCCTGCATCAACAGCTTGCGAAATCTGCCGTATATCCAGGCTTGGGCGGCCAAATACAAAGATGCGGGGCTGGTCGTGATCGGCGTGCACACGCCGGAATTCTCATTTGAGAAAGACCGCGATAACGTCGCAACGGCCGTGCGCGACTTAAAGGTCACCTACCCGGTGCCTATGGACAGCGACTATCGCATTTGGCAGGCCTTCAACAACGAATACTGGCCGGCGGACTACTTCGTCGACGCGAAGGGAAGAATTCGCTATCACCACTTCGGCGAGGGCGACTACGCGCAGTCCGAACGCGTCATTCAAGAACTCCTCAGAGAAAACGGGGCCGTCGGAGTGAGTGAGAGCCTCGTGCACCCCTCCGCAGGCGGGATCGAAGCCCCGCCCGGCAACGACGAGCAGTCTCCCGAAACCTACGTCGGCTACCGCCGCGCCGAGAACTTCGCATCGCCGGAGCGCGTCGCGAAAGATGCAACGAAAACGTATAGCTTACCGCCGGCTCTCTCACTCAACCACTGGGCGCTCGGCGGAGCGTGGGACGTCGGACCCGAGAGCGGAGTGCTGAAAACGGCCGCCGGCAAGATTGCCTTCCGCTTCCACAGCCGCGATCTGCACTTCGTGTTAGCTCCTGCGAAAGACGGCAAGCCGGTTCGTTTCCGGGTCGAATTGGACGGCGCAGCGCCGGGCAGCAACTGCGGCATCGACTGTGCCCCGGATGGGGCCGGTGAAGTCCGAGAGGCGCGTCTTTATCAGTTGATCCGGCAAAAGCGGCCCGATCCAAGACCGGACCTTTCAAATCGAATTCCTCGATCCCGGCGTTCACGCGTACGTCTTTACCTTCGGTTAAGCCATGACGCAACACGAACTCTACGAGCGATTTAAGGAACTCCACGAACGCCCGGGGATCTTCATCATGCCGAACCCCTGGGACGGGCTTTCGGCACTTCTTTGCAAAGAGGCCGGCTTCGAGGCGTTGGGCACGTCGTCGGCGGCGATCGCGTTCGCGCTCGGACGTCAAGACGGTGCGCACGCCGTTAGCTTGGCGGAGCATTTGGAGAACGCCGTTTTGATCGGCAAAGTCACCGGTTTGCCGGTTAATGGCGATACCGAGGACGGTTTTGGCCCCGCGCCGGCCGATGCGGTGACGACGGTCGAGGCTGCAATTGCCGCGGGGCTGGCCGGCGTTGCAATCGAGGACACGACGGCCGATCCCGACAAGCCGATTCATGCCTTCGATGCGGCGGTCGAACGCGTACGCCAGGCAGCTAAAGCGGCGAAGGGGCGGATCGTTCTCACCGCGCGGACCGACAACTTTCTGCACGGCATGGTCGACCTCGACGCGGCGATTCGGCGCCTGGTCGCGTTTGCCGAGGTCGGAGCCGACGTCCTCTACGCGCCTTCTCCAAAAGACATGGACGAAATCCGCGCGATCGTCAAAGCCGTCGCGCCCAAGCCGGTGAACGTTGTCGTGCGACCGAGGAGCGGTCCGGTGCCGGTCGCGGAGCTTCGGGATGCCGGCGTGAAACGAATCAGCTTCGGTTCCGTAGGCTACACGCATGCGATGGCGGCTCTTCGGGATGCGCTCGAAGAAGCGGCCGGCGGCAATCTGATTCCCATCTCAACCGGCATGCGCTCGAGCGCCATCGCAGAGCTGATCGAAGAAGCCGCCGCTCGTCGGTCAAACGTGCAGAAGACTCTCCCAATTTGAGGGGACGCGGCCTGCCGGACCCGGCACCGGCTGATCCGCGGGGTGCGCATGCGGCTTGGGCAGGGTTGGGCCGTCGACGAATTCGCCGGTGCGGTAGTCGTAGAACCATCGTTCGCCCGGCTCGAAGCTGGCAATGATCGGATGGCCGCTGGCCTTATAGTGCTTCGTCGCATGCTGATTGGGCGACGTGTCGCAACAGCCGATGTGTCCGCATTCGGCGCACCGGCGCAGATGCAGCCACCAGCTCTTCGTCGCTAAGCACTCGACGCAGCCGGTCCCGCTCGGCTTCGCCTTGAGATTGATACCGTCGATCTCGCCGCTCATGACAGCCCCTCGATGCGAACGTACGCGGCGCCACGCGCGTCAAGGTAGACCGCCGAAGACGTCTGCACGATTCGCGCGATGACCGCTTTGCAGGCCGGGCAGCGCAACACCACGCCGGGCGCCTGCGTGAAGGCCATCAGGGCGCCCATTTGTGCGTCGGAGGTACAGCCGGCGCATCGCGTAACGGCCGTCGTCATATCCCGCCCGAAGATCTGCGCGAGACGCCCGGCGACGGCGTTGCCATCCAGCATCAGCGCCGCGTTCATGTCGGTCTTATCGTCACTCATTTTCGTCCTTCCTCAAGTGCCACTCGGACCAAAGCGTTCGGTCCGGATGCGTTCCGGGGTCAGGCCGCTCGCGACCAGCGCGCTCGATACTGCTTCCACCAGCAGCGTGGGACCGCATACGTATGCGCGAACGTCGCTCCCTAGCGGACTAGCGACGTCTTCCAGCATCGCGCGATCGATTCGCCGCTGGTACCCCGTCCAACCGGGCGGCCCGCCGCGCGTGTAGGTAAAGACAACCTCGAGCGAGGGGTCGCCGGCCGCGAGCCGGCCGAGTTCTTCGCGGTAGATCGCTTCCTCGGCGGTTCGGCTGCTGTACAACAGGCGCGTCGGATTGGTTGCGTGCCGTGCACCGCGGTGACGAAGCATCGCCATCAACGGGACGACGCCTGACCCTCCGGCGACGAGAAGCAATGGCACGGGGAGGGAGACGTCCCAGACGAAGTATCCGCCGATCGGCCCGCGCACCTCGAGCTTATCGCCGACGACCAAGACCTCATCGAGATACGGTGAGACCTCGCCGTCGTCGATGCGTTCGACGGTCAATTCGAGCTCGCCCACGCGCTCGGGTTCTGAAGCGGCCGAATAGCTTCGCTCCGTTTGATAGCCGTCCGGAGCCGTGAGGCGCACGTCGTAGTGTTGACCCGGCTGGTGCGGCATCCACTGGGGCAGCTTCAAGGTCAAACTCTTGGTGCGAGGCGTCTCGCTCTTGATGCGGGTAACCTCGGCGATCTGCCACTCGAGCGTTGGTTCCACCGTCAATCGCCGCTGTACCGCTCTTCTTTCCAGGGATCGCCATGGATATGGTAGCCGAGCGATTCCCAAAACCCCGGTTCGTCGCGGTTCATGAAGCGCAGCCCGCGAATCCACTTGGCGCTCTTCCAGAAGTACAGATGCGGCACGACGAGCCGAGCTGGGCCGCCGTGCTCGGCGGCCAACGGCTTGCCGTCGAATTGATACGCCACGAAAGCCTGACCATTCGTCATCTCGGCGAGCGGAACGTTCGTCGTGTAATCGCCGTCGCTGAAAGCCATGACGTACTGACCAGCGGCTTGGACCTCGACGCTCTGAAGCAGGGTATCGATGCTGACCCCAAGCCACGTCGTGTCGAGTTTCGTCCACTTCGTCACGCAGCTGATGTCGACGGTGAACGTCTGGCTCGGCAACTTTTGAAACGCTTCCCAGTTCCAGGTCACCGGCGACTTGACGAGCCCTTCGATCGTGAACGACCAGCGGTCGAGCGGCGTATGCGGCGTCGGTCCCGCCGACAGCACGGGAAAGTCTTCGACCAGATATTGCCCCGGGGGGAGGCGCTTCGCGACGTCGGCCGGACGCCGGCGTCCCGAAAATCCGCGCGATATCATATCCGCCTCCTCGCCTTGACGCCCTTGCCGGTTCTGTGCTCGACTGTGAACAGGAGGGCCGCGTTTCCTCCTGCCAACCCCGCAGAGTCGTCGTCAGGAGGTGTCCCAGGCCATGTTTGATCTGTCAGCGTTAAACGATTTCGGCTTACTCTTCCTTCGGATCATGGCCGGCGCGATTTTCGGCGACAGCGGCTATAACCACCTCAAGGATCCCGTGGCGCGCGGCAAGAGCATCGGGCTGCCTACGAACGTTACCGTGTTCCTCGGCGCCGCCGAGGCAGCGGGTGCGGCCGGGGTGATTCTGGGCGTATTCCAGCAACTGGCCGCAATCGGCTTGATCCTCGTCATGCTCGGTGCGATTCAAAAAAAGGCGATGGTCTGGAAAACCGGGTTCTGGGGGAAAGACGGACAGGGCTGGTCGTACGAGTTGACGCTGATTTCAATGCTGCTCGTCATCTTGTTCAGCGACGGCGGCCGCTTCGTGCTCCGCCGCTAGACGCGCAGCAACCGAGCGTGCTTCAAGTCCGAACGCGCCGGTTAAATCGGAGCGCATGAAGCAACGCATTTTCTTAGCAACGTTCACACTCGCCGTGCTGGCCGGTCTGGCAACCGTCGGCGGAACCACGCGAGCCACGGCTCAATCGGCTCCGACGCCCACGATGCCCGCCGCCAGTCCATCGCCTGCGATTTCTCCGACCTAGGGAGGCGGGCCTCAGGGCCGGCGACCCCGGCCCGATAGGTTCCCTCGAGCCGCGTCGAATGTAAGGGATTCCCGAAACCATCGGAGGGCACGACCTTCTGGGACGAAGGCTTCCGGTATCGGCCCGGACCTTTTCCGTGCGAACGTTGCGGACACCGCCGCGACATGCACGAGCATCTCAACGGGATCGCCCGCTGCCGCGCCTGCGATTACATCGCGCTTCGATTCCCATGCTCGACCGAAACGCTGCGCGGCGAGCAGGTTCTCGACTCGCTCGCGTTTGACGTCGACGACGACGGGACCGAGCAGTCGAGCTAACGCCGAAGCTCCCTCAGAAACGGCGTGCGCCCGGCGCCGGTGTGACCCGGCCAGGGGTAAAGCCGCTCCGCACTTGGGTAGGCAAGAACGGTAGCCTGCCGCTGGCGGAAACGCTGCCGGTCGGATACAAGAGGGTCGTGCTACCTCACTCGCGCGGCCCTCTTCTCGTCGAGCCGGAGGTCCAGCCGCACCGCCCGCATTTGAAACCGCTCGGTCTGTTTTCAGGTTTCGAGCGGCATGGCGCGTCAGCTGTTGACCAAGGGTGCTCGCACGCGGGCGTCGATCGTTCGTGAGGCGGCAGAGCTCTTCAATACCCAAGGCTTTGCCGGGACGTCGCTTTCCGACGTCCTCGCCGCAACCGGGCTCGAAAAGGGCGGCCTCTACAACCACTTTCCCGGCGGCAAGGTCGAGCTGGCGGAAGCCGCCCTCACCTACGCGCTCTCGCTCGTGCGTACGCGCCGCAAGGCCGCGCTGGCGACGCCGGGACCGGCGCACGTGCGTCTCCTCCGGATGGTCGACGAAATGGTCGCCGAGCGCGACGCGACCAGCTTGAAAGGCGGTTGTCCGATCCAGAACGTCGCGGTCGAAGCCGACGACGGCGACGCCGCGCTGACCCCCCTCTTGCGCCAGGCTCGCACGGCGATGCGCGACTGGCAAGGTGCGATCGCAGCCGTCGTTCAGAACGGCATCGAAGACGGCGACCTGCGCGGCGATTGCGATCCCGGCACGATCGCGAACTTCGTTACCGCGTCGCTCGAGGGCGCGCTCATGATCAGCAAACTCTACCGCGACCGCGCCCACATGGCGCTGGTCGCCGGGAGCTTGCGCGGCTACATCTCGGGTCTGCGCGCCGCGCCGTGAGCGCCGTCCTTTCCTTGCCTGAAAAACAGACCGCTCGGTCTGCGCCGAGCGTGCCCGTCGACGTGGTTGAGTACGGCCGGCGCCGGGTTCTCGTCGTCGTGGGCGTGATGCTGGCGACGGTTCTGCAAGTCCTGGACGCGACGATCGTCAACGTCGCACTCCCCACGATTCAGGGCAACCTGGGTGCAAACCTCAACGAGGGCACCTGGATCATCACCGGTTACATCATCGCGGCGGTCATCGTCATCCCGTTGACGCCGTGGCTGCAAACGCGCTTCGGCCGCAAGCGCTACTACGTCAGCGCGATTCTCGGCTTCACGATCACCTCGGTGCTGTGCGGCCTTGCGAACACGTTCGAGGAAGAGGTCTTCTTCCGCGTGCTGCAAGGGCTCTGCGGCGGCGGCCTGCTGCCGACGGGGCAAGCGATCCTGCGCGACACCTTCCCGCCGAAAGAGATCGGGCGCAGCCAAGTACTGGTCGCGCTCGGTGCGATCGTCGGTCCGAGCGTCGGCCCGACCCTCGGAGGCATTCTCACCGACCAGCTCTCGTGGAACTGGGTCTTCTACATCAACGTCGTTCCCGGTTTGCTGGCCGCCGGGATCTTGATCTTCACCCTGCGCGATCCGCTGCGGCCCCAACGGATCCCGGTCGACGGATTCGGGCTGGCGCTGCTCGCGCTGGGCCTGGGCTCGCTGCAGTACGTCTTGAACGAAGGCGAGCGCAACGACTGGTTCGGTGATGCGCGGATCGCAAGCTTTGCCGGCGTCGCGGCGACTGCGCTCGCCGGATTCGTGGCGTGGGAGCTCTTCGGCGCGAAGCGCCCGATCGTCGACCTGCGCATTCTCGGCCGCAAGACGGTTTGGGCAGGCTGCCTGTTGGCGATGACGATCGGCTTCACGCTCTACGGCTCGATCGTGATCACGCCGCAGTTCAACCAAGGCATTCTCAACTTCACCGCCACGATGAGCGGCGAATCGATCTTGATCCGCGCGCTGGCGATCCTGGCTTGTACGCCGCTGACGCTGGTGTTCTTGAATCGCTTCAAGCTCAACCCGCGCATCTTGTTGGGCGTCGGCTTCATCCTGGTCGGAATCGCGAATTGCCTCCAGGCCCAGGTTACGACCTCGCAATCGGACTTCTGGACGTTCTGGATTCCGCTGGCGCTCGGCGGCGTCGGCTTCTCGCAACTGCTCGCACCGCTTTCGGTGGCCGTGCTCAGTACGGTGCGTGGCATCGACACGGCGAAGGCTTCATCGCTGCTCAGTCTCTCCCAGCAACTGGGGGGCTCGCTGAGTACCGCAGTGCTCGTCACGATGCTCGACCGCCGCGCCGCCTTCCACCAGGCCGTGCTCGCGGCCGGAATCACGCACGCGAACCCGAGCGTGCAGCGCCTCCTTTTCACGATCGGTCCCGCCGGATTGCAGCGCGCCTATGCAATCGTTTTCCGGGAGGCTAACACGCTCGCCTTTGCCGACACGTTCTGGATGCTCGGCGCCGTCGCGCTCGTTCTCACGCCGCTCGTGCTGCTCGTTCGCGGACAACGCACGACCGAACGCGCGACGCTTCCCGTCCCGGAATAGCCGGGAACACCGCTGCCGGGGCCGTAAGTAGCGCGCGTGGCGCACGATGCCTTCATTTCGTACGCATTCGAGGATCGGGACGTCGCCGGCACGCTCTGCGATAAACTCGAGGCAGCGGGAATACGCTGCTGGATAGCGCCGCGCGACGCACGCCCCGGTCTGCCTTACGGCGCACAGATCGTCCAGGCGATCGCTCAGAGCCGCATCGAAGTGCTCCTCTTCTCGCGCTATGCGAACGAGTCGCGGGCCGTGTTGGGCGAAGTCGAACTGGGAGCGAATCGCGAGAAGTCAATTCTTCCCGTGCGCGTCGAGAACGTGGAGCCTGCCGACGCGCTCGAGTATTACATCCGGGCCGTCCAATGGTTCGACGCGACGCGTCCCCCGCTCGACGCGCGCTTGAGCGAAGTCGTCGGCATCGCAAGAGACGTGCTCGGCGGAGTCCCGCAACCGGTCACGCCCGCGCCGGAGACGAAAGGAAATCTGCCCGCGCAAGTGACGTCTTTCGTCGGCCGCGATGCGGAAATCGCGGAAGTTGCAGGCTTGATCGGCGAAGCGCGCCTGGTCACGCTGACAGGCTCCGCCGGCGTGGGGAAGACGCGCGCGAGTTTGCAAGTCGCCGCCTCGGTCCGGGACCAATTCAAAGACGGCGCTTGGTTCATCGAGCTGGCGCCGCTCACGAACGGCGACTACGTCCCTTCCGCCGTCGCGCAAGCGCTCGGTCTGAACGTCGCGCCGGCGGGGGAGGCTACCGCGCAATTGGCTCGCGCACTGAAAGCAGAACGGCGGCTGCTCGTCTTCGACAACTGCGAACATCTCACGGAGGCTGCCGGGCGCCTCATCACGCAGCTCTTACGCGACTGCCCGAACGTAAACGTCATCGCCTCGAGCCGCCAGGCGCTCGGGATCGCAGGCGAACGGCTCTACGCGCTGCCGGCGCTGGCGAATCCGAGCCGGAGGGAGAGCGCGCGGATCACGCGCTTCGACGCCGCGCGCTTCCCCGCGATTGCACTCTTCGTAGAGCGCGCCATCGCCGTCGCTCGCGACTTCACGCTCACCGACGAAAACGCGCCTTTCGTTGCCGAAGTCTGCCGGCGCCTCGACGGCATCCCGCTCGCCATCGAGCTCGCCGCGGCGCGGGTGAGGGTTCTCGCGCCACGGCAGCTGCGCGATCAGCTCGACGAGCGTTTCCGTTTGCTCACCGGCGGACGCCGGGACGCACTGCCGCGCCAGCGGACGCTGCGCGCCCTCATCGACTGGAGTTACGACCTGCTCGACGAGCCCGAGCGCCGGCTCTTCCGGCGTCTCGGCACTTTCGTCGACGGATTCTCGCTCGAGGGCGCCCTCGCCGTCGGTGCCGGTGACGGACTCGAGACCGACGCGCTTCTCGACCTGCTCGAGTCACTCGTCGATAAGTCTTTAGTTCTGGCCGAGCCGGACGGCGACGCGCTCCGTTACCGTTTGCTCGAGTCGACGCGACTTTACGCGCGTGAAAAGCTTGCCGCTGCCGGCGAGAGCGACGCGAGTTCGAGCCGGCATCTCCACTACTTGCGCGACCGTTTCAGCGCCATCCGCGAGCGCCACGAGACGACCGCGCGCATCGGCGAGATGACGGCGGCTTTGGCGACCGAGTTGGAAGACGTGCGAGCCGCACTCGATTGGGCGCTGCGGAGCCCCGAGGGTCGGACCGGTGCGGAACTCATGTTCGCGATCGGCGCCATGTGGGGGACCGCCGGCCTCTACGCCGAAGCGCTCGGCCGCATCGAGGGCTTCCTGGCCGCGCTTTCGGGCACCGACCCGCGAACGCTCGCCCGGCTCTGGATCGGCATCTCCGGCCTGGCTTCAAACTCGGCACACACGGCGCGCGCGTTCGAAGCCGCCGAGAAGGCGATTCGGTACGCGCGCGAGTGCGGTGACCCAGCCGCGCTCGCCGACGCCCTGCGGGCTTACGCGTGGAATGCGGCGCGGCTCCGGAAGTTCGAAGAAGCCGAGAAGGCGCTTCGAGAAGCCGAAGCGATACCGGCACCCTCCGCTCGATTCCGCCTGGTCTTGCTCGACGCGCGCGCGATCGTGAGTTCGCAGCGCGGCGACTTGCCGGCGGCCGCGGCCGCGTACGCGGACCTTCGCGACGCCTATCGCGCACTCGGCAACTCGCTCATGGAGCGTGCGACGGCCGCGAATCTCGCCGAGTTGGAACACGCTCGCGGTCAAACGCGACGCTCCATCGAGATCGTCCGCGAGCTGCTTCCGGGCTTTCGCGACGACGGCGATCAGACGAGCTACGTCCAAGCGCTTTCCAACCTCGCGGGCTACCTCGCGGCCGTCGACGACCTTCCCGCTGCGCGCGCAGCGGCGCAGGAGTCGATCCGTGAGCTCGCGCCGCGCGAGCCGGATTCCGCCTTCGTTGCGGGCGCGATCGAGCACGTGGCATTGACGCTGGCCCTCGGAAACGACAGCGAGCGCGCCGCGAAGCTGGCCGCGTATGTCGATGCCGCCTATGGAAAACTCGGGTTCCAGCGCGAGTTCACCGAACGCACGACCCACGAACGCCTCATGCGCGTCCTGCGCGAGCGGTTCTCGCAGGAAGAGCTCGAGACGATGAGTGCGAAAGGGTCGGACTTCACGCCGGCCGAGGCGATCGCCGAGGCTTTGCGTTGATGCAGCGACGACCTCCGCCCGCCCCTAAATCGCCATGAGATCCGCACCGACGATAATCTCGCCGGTATAGTGTTTGGCCGGCGGTTCGCGCCAACTCGCGTCGGTCAAGGTCGGGTCGTAGGACGGCACCAAATGCGAGAGTGCGAGCCGCTTCACGCCGGCCGCTGCCGCGACGCGTCCGACGTCCTCGGCATCGGTGTGCGCGGCGACGATGTGCTCGCGCAGCCGCGACGCGTTCGGGTTGAGTGCGAGCAGCCGATCGAGCGCGCTCGTGAGGAGCACTTCGTGGACGAGAAGGTCCGCGCCGCTCGCGAAACGACCCAGCGATTCGAGATACGTGGTGTCCCCCGAGAAAACTACGGTGCGGTCGGGCGTCGTGAACTTATACGCGTAAGCGGGAACGACCGGCGGGTGATGGACGAGCGCGGCTTCGACCGTCACGAGTTCGTCGCGGTAGACGATCCCCGGCTGCGAGAACTCGTGCGCCACGAAGAGCGGGCGCGGATCCGGCCGGCCCTCGTCGGGTATGCGTACGCCGATATCGTAGGCATGATATTGCAAGGCCAGATCGATCAGTTCGGCAACGCGCGGCGGCCCGTAGACCCCGATCGGGTGCCGTAACCCGGTTGCCCAACTGAGGACCAGCAGATTGCCGAGGTCGGCGTTGTGGTCGCTGTGATGGTGCGTAATGAAGATCGCGCGCGTCTTTAGGACGCCGAGTTTGGCCGCGACGAGTTGCCGAGCCGCACCGTAGCCGCAGTCCATCAGATAGACGACATCGTCGACAACGACCGCGGCTGCCGGGGAAGAGCGCCCCGGTCGCAAAGCGGGACCGCCCGCCGTTCCGAGCAGGATCACCCGCGTGCGACCGGCCGGAGGTTCGAGCTGCCCTTGCGCCGATGCCGCCGTCGTGCTCAACGCCGCTTCCGCGCCATACGTTGCAAGAGCCAGCGCGTTGAGAAAGCCAAGCCGCGAACAGTCGTGCACGAATCGGTCTTACCGCGCCACGATGCGCCTTCCTACGAACGCCGCGCCCGATCACAAGAGGGCCGCTCGCGGCGTTGCTACGGCAGAACGATTTGCAGGAGCGTCACGACGTGAGCGTATCGCCGCCCGCCAAGCTTCGCAATTTTCTCGGCTGGGCTTTCGTCATCTCGATCGGGCTACATCTCGTGTTGCTTCCGATCGTCGGCCGGACGCGGCCGCTTCAAGTGCCACCCGAGCCGCGCGATCTGCTCGTTACTCTCGCGATGCCGACAGCCGCGCCGCGCCCGCGACCCAAACCGCGCCCGAAGCCGCGTGCTCCGGCGCCGGCGCGGACGAGCGCCGCGCAAGCCGCGACGCGAACCCGGGCGCACGTACCGCACGTTCACCTGCAGCCGTCACAAGCGGCGAGCACCGCGTTCGCGCCGCTTGCCACCGGGACGGACAGCCCGGCCAGCGACGCTACCGGCGGCGGAGCGAGCCCGGGTTCCGGCGGCCAGGGCTCTCTCGAGTCCGGACCCGCGCCGACGCCCACCCCGACGCCAAAGGCCGCCTGCGCGCAGCCGCACGTCGACGCGGCGGTAACCCACGCGGTGGAACCGGAGTATCCGGAAGTCGCTCGGCAGCAGGGCCTCACCGGTACGACGCAAGTGAAAGTCACGCTCGCAGAAAACGGGGCCGTGATCGACGCGCAGGTCTACGCGAGTTCCGGGAGTACCGCGCTCGACGTAGCCGCGATTGCCGCCGCCAAGCGCAGTTCGTTCGCGCCCGAGATCGACGACTGCCGGCAGCACGCCGGCTCCTACCTGTTTCGCGCGGAGTTCTCCGCGCAGTAGGCGCGCCCAAAAAACCCTGGATGCGTAATTTTACGGACGCGCCCAACGCCGGCCGGATCGTACCGTGGGTTCATGACGAACCTTCTGCTTGCGGCGCTCGGCGTCGCGCTCCACGCCTTCGAATGTCTCTTGATTGCGGACTTCTGCGCGGGCTTTCTCCACTGGGCCGAGGATACGTGGCTCGCGCCGGGTCGCAACGCGTTGCTCGATCGTTGGATCGTCGAGCCGAACATCGAGCACCACCGCCGGCCGGGTGCCATCCGGCAAGGGACGTATTGGGAAACGAACGCGGTCACCATCTGCATCTCTGCGGCGCTCGCGGCGCTGTTCGCGGCAAGCGGCGTGCACGCATGGGAAGCCTATCTCGTGCTGTTGATCGGCTCGCAGTCGAATCAGCTCCACGCTTGGAGCCACACCGCGAATCCGCCGCCGCCGATCGCGTGGCTGCAGCGGATTCACCTCCTGCAGTCGGCGTCCGAACACGCGGTGCACCATAAACGGCCCTACGGCGTCCGCTATTGCACGACCACCAACGGGCTCAATCCCATACTCGACGGCGCAGGTTTCTGGCGCGCCCTCGAATCGGTGGCGGAATTCTTCGGGGCGAAGGTGTACCGGGCGACCGAGGAGCGTCATGGCTACTGAGGCATTTCGCAGGACGCAGGTCCGGCCGAACCTTGCCAGGCCGGCGCCGGAATTGCTAGCATAAGGCATGCAACGCTCAACTTTTCTCGCCGTCAGCGCCGCTGCGGCTTCACTCTCGGCGGCTAAGGCCGCGGCTGCCGCCGACGTCCCAGGTGGCACGGATCTGGTCGAACCACGCAGCAGCTTCGATGAGAAGGCTTTCATCGCGGCGATCGATCGGCCGGCCGACATTCGTCAACTGTGGGACAACGTGGCGCTTCGGCCCGGCGTCCTGAGCAATATCAAGAACAGCCTCAACACGCTGCAATTTGGATTCGGTTACGATCCGAAGCGCATCAGCATCGCGGCCATCAACCACGGTCCCTCGGTGACGTACACGTACTCGGACTACGTCTGGACGAAATACGGCATCGGCGACTTCTTCGACTTCAAGGATTCCTCCGGGAACCGGATCGCGACGAACGTCTTCTTCGCGCGCAAATTTCCGCCGACCGCCTCCAAAGATCCCAGCGCCGAGAATGGGATCTATCAGGACACGGGGATCGTGGCGCTCCAGGAACGCGGCGTTGTTTTCGTGACCTGTCATACGGCGGTCGAGGAGCAGTCGCGCCAACTCATCAAGGCGGGAAAAGCACCGGCCGGCATGGGCGCGACCGATGTCTCGGGCGACATCCTCTCGCATTTGATCCCTGGAGCGTTAGTCGTTCCCGGCGGAGTCGGCACGCTCGCGGTCATGCAAGCGAAGTACGGCTATACGTACGCGACGGTTCAGTAGTCAGCCGAAGGGCGGCCTCCGCTAGAGCGAATCGGTCTGGCAGAACGCCTTCATCGATTTGATGACGGCGGGATCCCAATCCTTATCGCTGCGGACGTACGTAAACGTCAGCACCCCCGCCGTCGGGGTCTCCGGCAGCAACACGCGGTTGATGATGACTTGATGGCCGGGCGGCCCGGCCGAGAACTCGACCATGTGGCCGGTCTTCCCGTCGCAGGTCAGGTCCTTATTCACCGCCGGCTTGACGTGGTTCGAGCTGAAGTTCGTTTCGATCAGCGTCAGCGAGTCCGCGTAGGACTGCGTGCTGTCATCGACGAGCGTGAAGGTGTCGACTTCGTCCGGAATGTGCCACTGGCTGGATTTACGCGTCGCGGGCGGCGGGGCGTTCGCGTCGGGATCGACGAACTTCCACGGAAAACCAAGGGTAAACGCCGGACCGTTACCCGCAGCGGCCAGGCTTCCGAGCATCCCTATCAAGCCGGCCGTCAAAGCCAGCGTCCCGAGTAACGGACGAAGCATTCCTAAATCTACTCCGGACGTCGCCGAACGACGTTAGACATTGGCAAAATAAGTGTTCGGAAGTTTAACCGTTTGGCGCGACTTCCTGCCGTTCCAACACCCCAAGTTCGCGGCCGACCTTCTCGAAGGCAGCCAGCGCCCGCTCGAGTTGGGGGCGCTCGAGGGCAGCGCTCATCTGGACGCGGATGCGGGCAGCGCCCTCCGCCACGACCGGGAAGCCGAAGCCCGTCACAAAAATGCCCTCGCGCAGGAGTCGCTCGCTCATCGCGATCGCGAAAGCCGTGTCGCCGACGATGATCGGTACAATAGCGCTTGGACCGTCCAGCGGCTTGAATCCCAGCCCGGCGAGCCCGGCGCGAAAGAACGCGGTATTCTCGCGCAGGCGCGCCACGAGTTCCGGACGCGATTCCAAGAGCTCGATCGAACGCAGCGCGCTCGCCGCCACCGTCGCGGGAAGGGCGTTGGAAAAAAGTTGCGTCCGCGAACGCTGGATCAACATGTCGACCAGGGCGTGACTGCCGGCGACGAACCCGCCGGCAGCGCCGCCCAACGCCTTGCCCAGCGTCCCCGTAATGATGTCCACCTTACCGGTCAGGCCGAAGTGCTCGATCGTTCCGCGCCCGCTCGCACCCATGACGCCGGTCCCATGGCTGTCGTCGACGACCGTTACGGCACCGTACTTTTCGGCCAACGCGACGATCTCGGGCAACTTGGCAAGACTGCCTTCCATCGAGAAAACACCGTCGGTGACGATGAAGGCGGTCCCCTCCGCCTCCCGTAACCGGGCTTCGAGATCGGCCATGTCGCTGTGCTTGTAGCGCGCGCGCTTGGCAGCGGCGAGCCGGCAACCGTCGATGATCGAAGCATGGTTGAGCTCGTCGGAGATCAGCGTGTTCGCGGCGGTGCCGATGACCGGCAGCACGCCTTCGTTCGCCGTCCAGCACGACACGTAGGTGAGCGCCGCTTCGGTTCCCAAGAAGCTCGCGATCTTCGCTTCGAGCGTGCGGTGGATGTCGAAGGTACCGCAAATGAAGCGGACCGAGGCGGTCCCCGCGCCGTATTTTTTCAGCCCGGCGATGCCGGCTTCGACGACTTCGGGATCGTCGGCCATGCCGAGGTAGTTGTTGCTGGAGAGAACGATGACGTCGCCGGCTTCTTCCATGTGCGTTTCGGCTGCCATCGGCGCGGTCAGATGGCGCAGCTTCTTGTAGGTTCCCGCCGCCTTGAGACGCTCGAGTTCTTCGTTCAAACCGTTTTCAAAGGTTCGGTTCACGCTAGGCTCCCTCCACGTCGAAAACGATCTTCGCCGCTTTGCCCGAGCGCATGAGTTCGAACCCTTCGGCATATTGCTCGAGCGGAAGCCGGTGAGTGATGATGGGACGCAAATCAACTCGCCCGCTCTTGACGAGCGCCTGCGTTTGGTACCACGTTTCGAACATCTTGCGCCCGTTGATGCCGAGGACCGTGAGACCCTTGAAGATGATGCGCTCGGCCAGGTTGATCTTGACGTCGTCGGGCGGAATCCCCAGCAGAGCGGCGCGCCCGCCGTTGCGCAACATGTGCAGCCCGTCGTCGATGGCCGAGGCGCTGCCCGACATCTCGAGCAGCACGTCGGCGCCGTCGCCCCCGGTCCGCCGCACGATCTCGTCGATCAAGTTGGGGTCGTTCGCGTCGAAGACGGCATCGGCGCCGACGCGTTCCGCCAGGGCGAGCTTCTCCGGATTAACGTCGACGGCGAACACCAAGGCCGCGCCCGCCGCGCGCGCGACCGGAATGGCCATCAGCCCGATCGAGCCGACGCCGGTGATCACGACGCTCTTCGCACTCACGCCGGCGGCCATTACGGTGTGCACCGCGTTTCCGAGCGGATCGAAAATCGCGCCGAACTCGTCGGGGATCTCTGGATCCAGGGGCCATACGTTGACCGCCGGCACGCGGATGTAGTCCGCGAAGGCACCGTCGCAATCGACGCCGATGATCTGCACGCGTTCGCAAATGTGCGCTTCGCCGGTTCGGCAGAGCAAACACCCGCCGCACGAGATGTGCCCTTCCGCCGAGACGCGCTGGCCCGGTTCGATGCCGCGCACGGCCTCACCGACGGCGGCGACCGTCCCCATGAACTCGTGGCCGACGGTGAGCGGCGGGTGGATGCGGCGCTTCGCCCACGCGTCCCAGCCGAAGATGTGGCCGTCGGTTCCGCAGATGCCGGCTTTGCGCACGCGAATGATGACATCCGTCGGGCTGGGCAAGGGAACGGGCAAGTCGCGCAGATCGAGCCCCGGTGCGGTCGTCTCTTTGCGAAGGGCCGTCATGCGTTCGGGGAGAGTGCGACCCCAGGGCGGCCTCAGCGGCTCGATCAGCATTTCGCTGCAATTCTCAATTGGAGAACCGCTACTCCTCGGTGATCCTCGCGGAACGGCGCCTCCCTGCCGACGATCTGCCGGGCGTAGGCCCACTGCCGATTGCGGAATCGCAGTCTTGCCGGGTCTTGTAGGCGCCGGGGCGCTCGAGACGTTCCAGAAACAGCGCGACCGGCTCGAACTTTTCGGAAACCAGCCGGTAATAGATCCATCGTCCGGCCTTGCGGTCGCGCACGAGGCCGCTTCTGCGGAGCGCCCCAAGGTGATGTGAGAGCAGTGGCTGCGAGGCCCCGATGGCCTCGACCAAGTCGCAGACACAGCACTCGCCGCGTGAGAGCAGCAGCAGGATTTCGAGCCGGATCGGATCGCTCAAGAGGCGCATCAGCGGAGCGAGCTCGGCGACCCGCACGGGTCTCGAACGGCGTTCGGCGATCATGCTAGGGCCCGTGCCGGACCGGTGGGGCTTGAAGGAAGACGCATTAAGGGTGTCTTAAACGCATAAAGCAACGTAGATATAATAGAACGCGAAAGAGCCTTTTTGCCATGAAGATCCTCGTGGTCGGCGGAAGTGCTTCGAACGTCGGCAAGACCACGCTCGCCGAGTTCGTTATTGCCCGGGAAAAAGCGCTCGGCCCAACCGTCGCGATCAAGGTGAGCGTTAGGAATACGCCTTGCGAACTGACCGTTCGCGTTCTGCACGACCCCGCGCATACGCAGCGTCGCCGGGATTCGGCGCGTCTTATCGCGGCGGGTGCGAAAGCGGTCGTCTGGGTGACGGTTCACCGGCCCAACGTGCGCCGTGGTTTGGCGAATGCTTTGCTGGCGGTGCGTTCGATGCGCGCTGCAAGCGTCGTCATCGAATCGACCTCGGCCGGCATCGAGCTGATGCGAATCAACGAGTCTTACTTCGTCGCCGGCGAAGGCGAGTGGAAACCATGGGCCGAGCGTCACCGGGCTCGCGCCGACCTTGTCCTCACAACTCGTGACGTACTCGATTTGATTGGTGCTCCACTCGCGGGCGTGGCGCATTGATTCTCCATATGCGGATCGATCGCTTGCGACCTTCCGCCGCACGTTCCCCGTTGCCCCTCGAATTCACCACCCCACGATTGGTTGGAGGTTAGCATGCCGGTATCGCGTCGCCGTTTTCTTCGCATAACATCGACCACCGCCGCGGCCGCAGGAGTGACGGCTGCGGTCGGCGCTGAACGGGCAGAGTCCGCGACACCCCGCGTGGTCGTCGGAAAAGCCAGCGCCTTCGCGGTCGGCAAACCGATCGCGTTTAATTATCCCGATCGAGGCTCGCCTTCGGTCGCGATACGCATGTCCGCACCGCCCGAAGGCGGCGTCGGGCCCCACGGCGACATCGTCGCCTATAGCAGGATCTGCGTCCACAAAGGATGCCCGGTAAACTACGATGCGAGCCGGGAAATCTTCGTCTGCCCCTGCCACTACAGCGTCTACGATGCGAGCAAGACGGGAGAAGTCATCGTCGGACACGCGACGACGAGCCTCCCTCGGATAACGCTAGAGTACGATCGAGCGACCGGAGAGATTGTCGCGACCGGCGTCGATGGGCTTCTGTACGGTCGATTCAACGACGCGAAATTGAGTTAAGGAGAGCAACGATGGCAAAACCTCCGGTCTCGATTCCTATCCCGCCCGCCAACGCTGAGAAATTCCAGACGTGCTGTAAATATTGCATCGTCGCTTGTGGATACCACGTCTATAAATGGCCGGTCGGCAAAAACGGCGGAACCTCGCCGAGCCAAAACGCCTTCGGGGCCGACCTTACGAAGGGCAACTACGCAAATTGGATCAGTCCGACGCAATCGGCCGTCATCAAAGATAAGGACGGCGCTTCGTATAACATCGCCATCGTCCCCGACAGCCAGTGCGTCGTCAATAATGGACTCTACTCGGTTCGCGGCGGCACGCTCGGCATGTCGGTCTACAGCGAGCAGCTTCTGACGCGCGATCGCCTGAAGCACCCCCTCGTCGTACAACACGGTCAGCAAGAGGCGTCGTGGGACGACTCCGTCGCGCTCGTCGCAGGCGTGACGAAGGCTCTTCTCGATAAGGACGGCCCGGATGCGATCGGCGTCAAGTTTGCCGATCACGGCGGCGAAGGCGGCGGGTACGAGTTCACTTGGGCAACCGGTAAATTTTTCTATCAAAGCATCCAGACGACGATGGCGACGGTCCACAACCGGCCAACCGTGTTCGGCGAGCCCATGGCGTCGCGCGACATGGGAATACCGGAACTCAATATCGCGTACGCGGACGGAGAAATCGCCGACACGATCGTCATCTTCGGAGCCAATCCCTACTCAGATCAGACGAACTACTATTTCAATCATATGATCCCGAACTTACAAGGCTCGACGTCAGCGGCAAAAAAGGCCGCTTACCCGAACAAGCCCGGCGCGAAGGGCCGCATGATCGTGATCGATCCCCGGGAGACGATCACGGTCGTTTCGGCGCGTGCGGCGGCCGGCGATGAGAACGTTCTGCATCTGCAGGTCACTCCGGGAACCGACGTTACGCTGATGAACGCGCTAGGCCGCGTGATTCTCGAACGTGGCTGGCAAGACGATGCGTTCATCAGAGACCACGTCGAAACGGATACGTACGCTCCCTACAAGGCTAACGTCGGGATGGGCCACGCCCTGCGTGACGTCCTCGCCGACGCGGAGCGCATTACGAGCGTGCCCGCCGCGCAGATCGAGAAGGCCGCAGCGTGGATTGCCGAGCCCGCGGGGGGTCATCGCCCTGCGACCTTGTTTCACTACGAGAAAGGCGCGATCTGGAGCATTAAAAACTATTCGGTCATCGCTTCCTACGTCGACCTCGCGGTTTTGACCGGGAATCTCGGGAAGCCCGGCACCGGTTGCGCGCGCTTAGGCGGACATCAAGAAGGCTACGTCCGGCCCGACTACCCCGGGAAACGCCCCGGAGTATACGTCGAAAAGTTGCTCGCCGAAGGAAAAGGTCCCAAGCTTTGGTGGACGATTGCGTGCAACCCCGTCCAAACCGCACCCGATGCCTCGAGCGTGCTCAAATACATGACCGAGCGGGGCGCAAAAGTTACCGCGGCTCTCGATCAGGGCGGGACGGTCGACGAGCGGGTTAAGCGCGTCGTCGACGCAGTCAACGATGGCGGTCTTTTCATCGTTTCGGCTGACATCTTTCCAACGGAGACGACTAAGCACGCGCACGTCGTGTTCCCCGCCGCGACGCAGTTCGAACTGAATATGACCTCGATTAACGGGGAGCGCCGCCTGCGACTCTACCAGAAATTCATGGATCCCCCGGGCGAGGCCAAGCCCGACTGGGAGATCATGGCCCTGGTCGCTCGCAAACTTAAAGCCCTGTACCAGACCGCCGGAAACGCCCAAATGGCGTCGCGTTTCGATGGTTACGACTGGCAAAACGATTCCGACGTCTTCAACGACGCCGCGATTGCCAGCGCGAAGTCGCGCGGCGGAACCGGCCTCGTCGGGCTGCCGGCGAACTCGAAGCAAACCTTCGACCCCGAGGATATCTCGTTTGCCGACCACGCCTACATCCTCAAACTCGGCAATAACGGCGTTCAGGTTCCGATCAACGTGGTCGACGGCAAGCGCAGCGGCACCACGCGACTCTTCGCCGACGGCAAGTTCGCGCGCCCGAGCGGAAAGACGATGTTCATACCGGCGAAGCAACCGGAAACGCCGCCCGAGATCGCTTCCCAAAAAGCCAAGTACAAGTACTTGATCAATAACGGGCGCTTCAACAACATGTGGCAAACCGGCTACGAGACTTGGCGCGTCGCAGACGTCGCCGAGCGGTGGGGCGACCGCCAAGGCTCGTTCCTAGAACTCAATCAGGCAGACGCAACCGAACTCGGGGTCTCGAGCGGCGACATCGTGCGCGTCCATAACGACTATGGCACGATTACGACCGTTGCGTATATCTCGAAAGCCGTCAAGCCGAAGCAGCCCTTCCTCTTGTTCGCGCAACCGAATCGCTCGCAAGCGGGCTTCGTGGTCACACCGAGCATCGATCCCGAGACGAACATCCCGAGCTACAAGCTGACCTACGCGGACATCACGCGCGTCTCGGGCAAGCCCTCGTCGCTCGCCGACGTTAGCTTTAAGGACCTGGAAGTCGCCTTCAAGGCTTAGCCCGAATTCTTCGGCGTTGCGCGCCGCGCTAATCGGGAATAAGCGCGGCGCGCCTTCGCCGTGTCTCGGGCTCGCCGTGCGTGCGCCGTCCTAGCAGCCCTCGCGGCGACGGGATCCGCCTACCGGCGAATGAGGAATACCGCGGCGATCAGAAACGAAACGCCGAGGATTTTGTACGCGTCGATGGGTCTCGGCGTGACGCCGAATAGACCGAACTGGTCGAAGATAAGCGCCGCGAGCAATTGTCCGGCAACGATTATGACAAAGACCTGGCCGGACCCCAGGCGCGGTATCAACCAAATCGCCAGAAGCAGGTAAACGAGACCGTAAGCTCCGCCGGTCCAGAGCAACGCACCGCTGCCCGCGGCGCGGCCATCAAAGATATTAAACGACTCGCGCCGGAGCGCCAGAAGCATCGCACAGCAAAGCGTCCCTCCAACGTAACTGACCAGACCGGCGCGCAAGGGCGACTGAAGCACGGCGCGTAGTTGCGCGTTAACGAGCGCCTGAAACGTCAAGTTCGCGCCGGCGAAGAGGCCTAGCGCGACGAGAACCGTGTATTTGAGATTGGCGTCGTTCAACTTGCGGCGGCCCCCTTCGAGACGCTAATGGCGATGTCGCGCTCGGTTCGGCTCCGCGCGCCTCGACGCGATCGAGGCGGGTTTCGAACTCCGTCGCGAGCCGTGCTTAAGAGTCGGTTTATTGACATCCTTCAATATAGGACTCAATATGGATACATGGCGATTCCACGTTGCGAGGCACCCGAAGTTTCCGTCGACAAGCGCGACTATACGAAGGAAGCGGCCCTTCTCAAGGCTCTCGCGGACCCTACCCGATTGTCTATCGTCTCCACGTTAGCCAAAGCGAAGGGCGAGGTCTGCGTCTGCGACTTCACCGACGCATTGCCGATGAATCAGAGCTCGGTTTCGCATCACCTCAAGATTCTTCGCGACGCCGACGTCGTCAGGAGCGTTAGGCGAGGAACGTGGGTACACTACTCGCTCAGCCCGGGACTCCGCCGCAGGCTGAGCGGTCTGCTTAGCGTGGTGCTCCAAGAGAAGGCGGCCGCGTGATTTTCGGAACCCCCCGCCCAAATGGCAGCTCAGACCTGGCTCGGCGAACTCCGTGGAGGCCGTGAACCGGCATACGGAGCGAACGCGGGCCGGGATCACGAACGAGCGTTGAGCACCGACTCCTGTGGAGAATTGCCCGCGTCGCGGAACGAAGGATGTGGCGAAACGACGGCCTCGGCGGCGCGCAGCGGTGTCGGGCTGAACCAGGCAAAGAGTGCGGTAGCTGCGACGGCTCCGGCGAGCTGCATGACGATAAATGGGGCGACGTCGCTCGGCCGTATCCCCGCAAAGGTATCGCTGAGCGATCGGGCGATCGTAACGGCAGGGTTCGCAAAAGACGTCGATGAGGTAAACCAATACGCGCCGACGATGTAGGCCGCGACCGCGAACGGCGTCGCGCTGGGCCTGGATCGCACGCAACCCCAAATGACCGCCAAGAGTCCGAACGTGGCGACGAACTCCGCGAACCACAGCGGTGCGCCGGTTCGTATGCGCTGCGACGCTGAGAAGAGCGGCAGACCGAACATGAGGTTGGCGACGCCGACGCCCGCGATCGCGCCAAGGACCTGCGCTACGATGTAGCCCGGCACGCTGCGCCACGGGATGCCTCGCTGCCAGGCGTCGGCTATCGTTACCGCGGGATTCAAGTGGGCTCCCGAGATAGGTCCGAAGGCGAGAATTATTGCGACCAGCGCGCCACCCGTCGCTAACGCATTCGCGAGCAACGCGATGGCAACGTTTCCGCCGGCGAGCCGCTGCGCCATAATACCGGAGCCGACGATGGCCGTGAGTAGCAATGCCGTACCGACGAACTCCGCGACGACGGGACGAAAGGTCATCGTTGCGGCGAAAGCCGCGCGCAGGGTCCGCCGGCGCGCCTTACGAGAAGGCGATCTACCGTCAGGAACAAAAACCGCGGCTCACGTTGGAGCGGTCTCGCAGCATGCCGCCGAGGCCGACGCCAAGGCCGCATCGGTCCGGCAGCACGTCGTCTCGTCGTCCCGCTCTTCGCTCTCAGCGATGACGTAGTACGTTTCCCAGCGACGCCCGTCCGGGTCGGTAGCCCAAACCTTATTCTGCACCGCGTAACAGCACGTTTCGTCCGTCTCGACGTCGACCGGATATCCGGCTTGCCGGAGCCGCGCGATGGCTGAATCGACCTCTTCGGGGCTTTCGACCACGACGCCGTAGTGCGCACCGTCGCGGATGCTAACCTGCGGATCGAGGTCGAGCGCCAGCTCGAGGCCCGGCTCCTCAACGAGGAAAAGCGCGTAGTCGCTATAGTGTTTGGCCGGCTCGGCCAAGAGCAGCGTTCGATAAAACGCCACACTGGCGTCGAGGTCGCGCGTCGCGAGGTTGAGATGCATCTTCATGCGCGAACTTCCGTAGGGAGCACCGATGCGAGCGCCGCCGCAAGGCGCGCGCGTGCATCTCGTGCGAGTGCGTAGTAGCCCCAAGTACCCCGGCGCGCGGAGGTCACGAGGCCGACGTCCTTCAGGACCTTGAGATGGTGCGATACGGTCGACTGATTGAGCTCGAGCCCGGAAGTGAAGTCGCAGACGCAGACTTCGCGCTCGCTCCGCGCCAGGGTCGCCAAAATAGCGACCCGAGCCGGATCGGCAACCGCTTTGAAAAGCTCTGCTTCCTCGAAGACATCACGCTCGGAAACGACTGCTTCCACGCATCGCCGCTGTATCGACATATTTCGATGCTAGCACTTGCATCGATACGTGTCAATACAGAGACCGGCCGGGTCAGCCGAAGCGTCCGGTGATGTAATCCTCGGTGCGCTTGTCCCTGGGTTTGGTAAAGATCTCCTCGGTCAAGCCAACCTCGATGAGTTCCCCGAGGAGAAAGAAGGCGGTGATGTCGGAGACGCGAGCGGCCTGCTGCATCGAGTGGGTGACGATTACCACCGTGTAATCTTTCTTTAAATCCGCCATGAGGTCTTCGATCTTCGACGTCGCGATCGGATCGAGCGCCGCCGCGGGTTCGTCCATCAGAATGACTTGCGGCTTCACTGCAATCACGCGCGCGATGCAGAGACGCTGCTGCTGGCCGCCCGATAGGCCAAGCGCCGACCGATTGAGCCGGTCTTTGACCTCATCCCAAAGTGCCGCTTGCCGCAAGCTCAGTTCGCAAATCTCCATGAGCTTTTTCTGATCGCGGTCGCCCTGGAGACGGCAGCCATAAACGACGTTATCGAAGATCGACTGGGGAAACGGGTTTGGCCTTTGGAACACCATTCCAATCCGATGGCGGATCGAGTCGGCGTCGACCTGGCGACCGTAAATGTCCATCCCGTCGAGCCTGACCGAGCCGGTTACGCGAGCCGTTGGCGTGAGATCGTGCATGCGGTTTAGCGCACGCAAGAACGTCGATTTGCCGCAGCCCGAAGGCCCGATGAGGGCCGTGATATGATTCGATCGAACTTGCAGCGACGCTTCGCGCAGTGCGTGGAAATTGCCGTAGTAGACGTTGAGCGCTTGGACCGACATCTTGTCGCTGGGAAGCGCTCCGACCTCCGCCACCATCGGGTTAACCGAACCTTCCGGTGATGTAATCTTCAGTCCGCTTGTCCTTCGGGTGCGTGAACATCTGTTTCGTCTCCCCGAACTCGACCAACCGTCCGATACGTTCTTCACCGGCCAGCATGAAGGCCGTGTACGCGGAGACGCGCGCGGCCTGCTGCATGTTATGCGTAACCGCGATAATCGTGTAGTCCCTTGCCAGCGACGCCATCAATTCCTCGATTTGGGCCGTCGCGATCGGATCGAGGGCCGAGGTCGACTCGTCCATCAAGAGAATCTCAGGATCGGTAGCTAAGGCCCGGGCAATACACAGTCGCTGCTGCTGGCCGCCCGAAAGCGAGACGCCCGGATTGCCAAGCTTGTCCTTTACTTCATCCCAAAGAAAGGCGAGACGCAATGCCCGCTCTGCCGCATCGTGGAGCTTCTTTTTCGAGCGAACGCCCATCGCGAATCGCAGCCCGGAGACCGTATCGTCTGCGATCGACATCGTCGGAAACGGATTGGCCCGCTGGAAAACCATGCCGATCCGGCGTCGCACGGCGACGGGGCTAACGGTCGGCCCGTAGATATCCTGGCCGTCGAAGAGCACCCTTCCCGTCACCGTGCCGCCGTGGCTGGCTGCTTCGTGAATTCGGTTCAGGCTGCGCAAGATCGTGGTCTTCCCGCAACCGGAAGGGCCGATCAATGAAGTAACGCCCTTACGCGGGAACGCGATATTTACGCCCTCGACCGCGATACGCTTGCCATAGTAGACCGAGAGGTCTTCGGCGACTAATGCGGGCGTATCCGCAATCTCCTCGTTCGGTGGATGCGGCTCGGTGCGGATCATCGGGCCCCAACTCTCGAGCGCAACGCAATCCGTGCGGTCAGATTGAGAAGGAAGACGACGACGATCAGTACCAAGGCACCGGCCCAAGCTTGCCGGTGCCAGTCGTCGTAAGGCGAAATCGCATACGTGAAGACTTGCAGTGAAAGCTCGGCCATCGGATTGGTCGGATTAAGCTCCCAAAATTGGCTGCCGAATGCCGTGAATAGGAGCGGAGCAGTCTCGCCGGTGACGCGCGCGATACCCAGCAAGAGGCCGGTAATGATTGCGGAGCGCGCCGCGGGAAGGACGACTCGAACCGTCGCCGAGTAGGCAGACATTCCGAGTGCGAGCGCACCTTCGCGGATCGTCGAAGGAACGCTGCGAATCGCTTCTTCCGAGGTGCGGATGATGATCGGCAACATGAGAATAGCGAACGCGATGGAAGCCGAAAGCGCCGAGAAATGCTTAAGCGGAGCGACGAACAGCGTGTAGGCGAAGAGGCCGATGGCGATGCTCGGAACTCCCGACAGCACGTCCGCGAGGAAGCGGACGGCCTCTGCGACGGCGCCTTTGCTGAACAGAGAAAGAAAAATCCCGACGAGAATGCCGACCGGCGCCGCGATGACCGTTGCGATCCCGACCATAATGAAACTGCCGACGATCCCGTTGGCAACGCCTCCTCCCGTCATTCCAACGGGCCGCGGCAAGGCAAGGAAGAACGCCGGGTTTATGGCGGCGATGCCCTGGACGATGACGTAGGCGAAAATGATGAGGAGCGTCGATGCGGCGATACCCGAGCAGAGCGCTGCGGCCGCGACTCCCGCGGCGCTGGAGACGTGCCGTATTCGTAAGTTCCGGTCGGTTCCGCCGGCCGTCGGGAAATTCTCTACGACAGTGCTTGCCATTTTCAGCGGGTGCCCCGCATGACGGTCAGGGTGAGGAACCTCGCGACACCGTTGACGATCATGCTGACCACGAAGAGAACCAGGCCGAGCTCGATCAGCGCACTCAAGTAGATGTCGGTCGTGGCTTCGGTGAACTCGTTCGCGATGACGCTCGGGAGCGTATAGGCCGGCGCAAACAGGGAAGCGGGGATTGCGGGTTTATTGCCTACGACCATCGTCACCGCGATCGTTTCGCCGAGCGCACGTCCGAGCGCGAGGATGAGCGACCCAAAAATGCCGACCCGGGCCGCGGGCAGCACGACCTTCCACATCGTCTCCCAGCGCGTGGCTCCGAGGGAGGCAGAGCCTTCTCGCAGATCGTTCGGGATCGCTTTGATCACGTCGCGCGAGATGGCCGTTACCGTTGGGACGATCATGATCGCTAGAATTACACCCGCGGTCAGAAGCGACGTCCCGTAGATCGCACCGGAAAAGATCGGCAAAAACCCAAAGTGCGCTTGCAAGAAGGGGTCGACGTAGTTCCTGAGGATGGGAGCGAGCACGAAGAGGCCCCAGAGACCGAAGACCACGCTGGGGACCGCGGCTAGCATCTCGATCATAAAGACCAGCGGCTGCGCGATTGCCTTGGGTGCGAAATCCGACAGGAACGCCGCCGCGAATATGCCGATACCGCCGGCGAGCACGATGCCGATCGCCGAGCTCACGACAGTTCCGTAAATCAGCGGCAGTGCCCCAAACTGGTTCGTAACCGGGTTCCATTGACTCGTCCACAAGAAGCTCAAGCCAAAGGTGCGCAGGGCGAGCCACGAGCCCGACACCAATTCGATAAATAGCCCAACGACGACAAGCACGAAGAGCGCACTCGACCCGTATACGGCCCACATGAAAAAACGGTCCGCCTGCCGCGAGGCGCGCATACCGTCCGAGGCGGCCAGGCTTCCTATCGGCCTCGGAACCGGACCCGGTGCATCCTGTAAAGTCGCCAAAACATCCGTCTCAGAAGGGCGACCGGGAACCCGCCCGGCGGGCTCCCGGTCATCGAGTTGGTCGGGGCTAGACGCTCATCCCGTCGAGTTGCTTTTTTGCGTACTCCGAAACCGCCGGCGGAAGGGGCACATAGTTGAGGCTTCCGGCGATCGGCTGCCCCTCGGTTACGAGCCACTCCAGGGCATCGCGGACGAGCTTCGCGCGGCCCTTATCGCTCGGGTTCTTATAGACCATCCCCCAGGAGAACCCCGAGATCGGCCAAGCGTTCTCCGGCGACGCGTCGACGATGGAGAAGTCCGTCGGCGAGACACTCGGCTTCGTTGCGGCGGCGGCCTTGACGCCCGCCGCCGTGCAGAACTGCCATTTGCCGGCCTTATTCTCGAGCATCGCTTGGTTCATGTGATTCTCGATGACGTAAGCAAGTTCGACATACCCGATGGCTCCCGGAGTCTGCTTTACTTGACCCGCAACGCCCTCGTTCCCCTTGCCGCCGACGCTGCCCGCCGCTGGCCACTGAACGCTCTTGGCCGTTCCAACTTTTTTCTTCCACTCGGGCGACACCGAGCTGAGGAAGTCGGTGAAGTGATAGGTGGTTCCCGAGCCGTCGGACCGGTTGACCGGGACGATCGTCAGGTCGGGCAGATTTGCGCCGGGGTTCACCTTCGCAATGGCGGGGTCGCTCCACTTGGTTATCGTGCCCAAATAGATTTGCGCGACGAGCTCGCGCGTGAGCCTCAGACCGCCTTTAACGACGACCGGGAGATTATAGGTGATCGCTTCTCCTCCCAGAGTCGTCGGAAATTGAATGACCGCGCCGCCCGCGGCTTCCGCGCGCTTCAGCTCATCGGCATTCATTGGGACGTCAGATGCGCCGAAGTCCACCGTCTTCGCGGTGAACTGCTGGATGCCGCCGCCGCTTCCGATCGATTGGTAGTTGACGTTTACTTCCGGATGCGACTGGCTGTACGTATAGAAAGCCTTGGAGAAGAACGGATACGGGAAGGTGGCTCCGGCTCCGGTTATTTGCGTCGCGGCGATGGCCGGTCCAAAAACCAGCGACGCAGCGGCAACCGCCGCTCCCGCCGAGATAAACCTGTTGCGCGATACGGAACGAGCGTCCACAAAAATTGCTCCCTTCAGAGCGGCACGTTATGTAAAAAGGCAGTAGCGAACTGAGACGAGCTTTTTACCAAACCCTCCACCTCGACCCGCCGAAGACCGCGCAATCCGAGATGCCTCAACAGTTTGTTAAGATAGAGTTAAGTAATTATTAAGGCCTTAACCGGCGTCGCCGCTTTTGCGGAAGCGCAGCATCATTGCGATCAGCCGAAGTATCGCAAAAGCACGTTATGCGGTGCTTATGCCTCGCTTAAGCGCGACGGTCAGACGCAGGCTAGGAGCTGAGATGCACCTGCGTGATCCGAGCCGGTTCTTGTCCGCCCGCTAGCTGCTGGCTCGAGCGCGAGACCGGAAAGACGCACGTGAACGAGGCGCCGCGGCCGAACTCCGAGTCGGCCGCAACCGTCCCACCGTGTGCTTCGACGATTTGCTTGACGATCGAAAGCCCCAAACCCGTTCCCGTCGACCCGCGGGCTCGCGAGCGGTCGACGACATAGAATCGCTCGAAAATATGCGGCAAGTCGTTGTACGGAATTCCAACCCCGGTGTCGCGGACGGTGAGCGTTGAGAAGTCCGGTTCGGGCACGACGTCGACGCTGACCGTGCCCCCGGCCGGCGTATGCCGCAGGGCGTTGTCGATGAGGTTGACGAGGACTTGGGCGAGCCGGTCCGGATCGCCGTCGACCCGCGCCGAGCTGCCGTCCAAGCGAAGCGCGATGCCGAGCTGGTCGGCTCGCGGGCCGAACGTTTTGAGAATGTTCGATGCGACGCTGAAGAGATCGACGTCCTCGCGCCGCAAGCGCAAGCGGCCGCCCTCGGCCCGGGTCAGGTCCAGCAGGTCCTCGACGAGATGCACCATCCGGTCGACTTCACGCTTGATCTGGGGAAGGAACATCTCGATCGCTTCCGCCTCACCGCCCGTCTCGAGAATCGTCTCGATCATCAAGTTGATCGACGAGAGCGGCGTGCGCAGCTCGTGCGAGACGCTCGAAACGAAATCGCGCCGCGTTTGCTCGAGCTCGTGCAACCGCGTTTCGTCGGTCGCAATGATGATGGCTCCGGCGGCCCCGTCGATCGGCAGGGTGGTGACGGTCAGGAAGCGTTCGTAGTGGCGCGCGTTAAGCGGGATCGCGCCGCGCGACGGATGTCCGTGCAAGGCGTCGCGCACGCGCCGGTCGAGATCGTACGACGGAATCGCCTCGATAATCGCTTTGCCCAACACCGGCCGTCCGCCCAGGTCGAAGATGGCGCTCGCGGCAGCGTTGAGCGAGGTGATGTAGCCGTTGCCGTCGAGCGTCACGATGCCGACGGTCAAGGAACGGAGCAATTGTTCGAAGCGCGAGTCCGGCTCGAGACCGACCTGCGGGGTCTCGGCCAGCGCCTCGGCCCGGGCACCCGCCCGGCCGCGCATGGTCAAAAGCGTCCCTACCAGAGCCCCGGCGCCCAGAGCCGCGAGGTCGTCCCAGAGCATCTTACTCTTTGAACATATAACCGCGGCTGCGCACGGTGATGATGTGCCGCGGATTGTTCGGATCGATTTCGATCTTCTCGCGCAACCAGCGAACGTGGACGCTGATCGTCTGGTGTTCGCCCTCGAAATCGTAGCCCCAGACCTTGTCGAGCAGCGCTTGGCGCGTCACGACCCGGCCGCGATTTTCGAGCAGTACCTGGAGCAGGCTGAACTCCTTGGGCGCGAGCGAAACGTCGCGTCCTCGCACGACCAGCGACTGACGCGAAGGATCGAGCACGATTTCGCCCGCTTCGATCGCTTCGCCGTGCGGGCTCTCGGCATTTCCGTTGCGCCGGCGCAAGCGGGCTTTGACCCGCGCCAGGAACTCGTGCAGCGAGAACGGTTTGGTGACGTAGTCGTCGGCGCCCAGTTCGAGCGCCAGGACCTTGTCGATTTCCTGGTCTTTGGCGGTAAGCATGATGATCGGTACGCCGCTGGTCTTGCGGATTTCGCGACAGGCCTCGATGCCGTCGAGAACGGGCAGCATGATGTCCATGATGACCAGGTCGGGACGCTCGCTGGCCGCGAGCGCGATCGCCGACCGGCCGTCGCCGGCCGTGGCTACCGTGTATCCGCTCCGTTCGAGGTTGAAGCGCAGCGTCTGGAGGATCGCGGACTCGTCGTCGACGATCAGAATCTTCTTCGTCCCCGGCGCGGCGACTACCACGTTCATCTCTCCGTTCACAGGCCTCCTCGGCCAAGCCGGTAATGGTACCGCCGTAAACATAGCCTAAGTCCGTCGCCTCGAGCAAGGAGGGAACCTTGGCCAAAGCTCGTTACGACGGGCTGACGCCGGAAATGCCGGTCGGCCACGCAGCACGGACGATCCTGCGCACCCTGCTGACGACGATGCTGGCCGAAGCTCCGGGCGTGCTTCGCAACGACGTCGAGGCCACGCACGACATGCGCGTCGCGATTCGCCGCCTGCGAACCGCGATGGACACGTTTGCCGATTGCTTTCCGAAAAAGCGCTTTAGCGAGTTCCGCGACGCCACGCGGCGGGTGGGACGCCGGCTCGGCGCCGTGCGTGACGCGGACGTGCACCTCGCAGTTCTGCGCGCCGCGCTCGGCGGAGCGACGGAAACCGAAGCACCGGGCATCGCCTTCGCAATCGAAACCCTCGGCGCGCGTCGCCGCCGCTCGCTCGCCGAATTCGCAATCGAGTACTCGCAATTCGACCGCGACCGCTTCCTCGAGATGCTGCGCGATGCGTGAGAAGAACTTGCGGCGCTTCGTCCGGCGTCTGATCGAGCGGCGCCTGCGCAAGCTCCTTACTTCCGCCAAGCCCGCACTTTCGGGCGGACGCGACGAGGACTTGCACGCAACCCGCATTGCGGTGAAGCGCCTGCGCTACAATCTGGAATTCTTCAGCAGCGTCTTGGGCGAGTCGTGCCAACAAGCGCTGGATCTGCTCGCGCTCGCACAAGAACGGCTCGGCACGATCGCCGATGCCGACGCCTTCGTGCGCTTCTACGACGACCTGACCGACCACTTACCGCCGGGCGACCTGCGCGCGGCGGGCATTCGCGCGCGCCGCGAAGCGGCGCTACTCGAGCGCGAGCGCGTCTTCGACTCGCTGCGCGCGTTCTGGAAAGGCGCCGACGCTCCGCCTTATCCCGAGAGTCTCGCCGCCTCGATCTCGTCGGCACTCGGCTCGCTCTCACCGAACGATGAGTCGTAAGGCGACCGCGGGGCCGCTTGGATCCCGAGCGCGACCCCGAAGGCGCGCTCGAACAGTTCGGCCTTAAAGAGCGCGCCTTCGATTTCCGGCTCGACGCCTTGTGAGGCCTCGAGGGTCAGCAGCACGCGGCCGGGCGCGATCTCGGCGCCGATCGAGGTGACGACGCCCAAGCGGCGGCGATCGAGGCCGTCGGCGATGCGCAGAATTCCCGCCAGCCCCGAGATCTTCTCGCGCAGCTCGGGCGTCGCGGCGACCCACTCGGGGTGCGTCGGCTTAGGCAGCGACTTGCGATGGTAGCGGACGAGCGCGGCGATCAGCTCGACCTCCTCGACGCGCCAACCCGCGAGGCCGGCGTTTCGCACGACGTACGCGCCGTGTTTGTGATGGGCGCTGGTCGCGATGGCCCGGCCGACATCGTGCAGTAGCGCGGCCGCGAAGAGCACGTCGCGTTCGGCCGGCTCGAAGCGATGGACTTCACTCAAGCGATCGAAGAGTTGGAGCGCGAGACCGGCCACGTGGCTTTCGTGCGCGCCGTCGTGGCCGAAGCGGCGTGCCAGCTCGTGCGCCGCGTCAAAGCGGCGCGTGCGCTCGTCGCCGAGGCGACGGGCCACGGCGAGGTTACGCTCGATGTAATCCACCACGACGCCCTCGCGCAGCGCGCGCTCGCACACGATCAACTCGTCCCGCTCGAGGGCTTCCAAAATCGCGATGACGATGGCGTTGCCCGCCACGATGATGTCGCCGCGGCGCGGGTTCATGCCGGGCAGTTTGCGCCGTTCGGCGGGCGTCAGGCGGCGCATGAGCGTCTGCAACTCGCGCAGCCGTTCGAGCCGCAAAACGTACCCGTGCGCGCGCTGTTCGGGCACGCCGGAGCCCGCGGCATCGAGCGCCGCCAGGCCCATGACCGTCCCCGAGGTACCCAGCAAGAGGTCGAAACGATACTCTTTGAGCTGCGGAATGAAGCGCTCGAGAACTTGCTTGACGTTCGCTTCGAGCGCGCGGTAGCGTAGTGGGCTCTCCCCGTCACGCAGATACTCGTCGAAGAGCCGCAGGCTGCCCAGCCGCACGCTGTGCAGGAAGAACGGCCGTTCCGCGTCGGCCACGATGAACTCCGTCGAGCCGCCGCCGATGTCGAAGATGCACGCCACGCGACCGCCGATCGGATAGCCGCGGCTGACCCCCAAATGGATCAAGCGCGCTTCTTCGGTCTCGGTGAGCACCTCGATCGAGACGCCGCTGGTCGCGCGCACGGCTGCGAGAAACTCCTCGCGGTTGCCGGCCTCGCGGACGGCGGACGTCGCGACGGCCCGAACGTCCGCGGCGCCGGCAGCGCGTGCCGCGTCGGCAAACTTTGCAATCGCCGCAACCCCGCGCTGCACGGCTTTCTTACTCAAATGGCCGCGCGCGAGTGCCTCACCGCCGCCTAAGCGAACCATCTCGCGGGCTTTGAGGACGGTGCGCGCGGTACCGAAGCGAGGATCGAGCTCGACAACGATCAGATGGATCGAATTCGTCCCCACGTCGATCGCGCCGAGCAACATCTCGGCGCAGCCTTTGCTGCGGGCGGACGCCGACACCTTTCGTGAATCCGGGCAGCGGGAGCCGGAAGGGAGATGCCTCGTGCTCCGGGCGCCACGCCCTCGCTGAAGCCCTCCCGGCGCGCGTGGTCCCGACTGCCCACCCCCAACTACCGCCGGCGCTCGGCAGATGTGCCCACTTGAACGGCATTTCTGCAGACGCGTGCAACGACGTCAAAGAGTACGCGTTACGGCGCGAAACGAAAGACCAATTGAACCGGCGCGCGAACGACGATCGATTGGAACGCCGCTTGACGGGTCGCGCGCTCGAGGGCATCGCTTCGCGCCTGCAAATCGCAGGCGTCGACTGGAACGGCTTGGATCGGTAACGCGACAACGAGGATCAGGTGGGATAGCGTCTTCCCTTGAGCGCGCGCGCGAACGACCGCGTCCAGGAGCGCTCGATCCAACGAGTGCTTCTGCGCGTTGAACGCAAGCGCGCTGCAATTTGCGAGCGGGGCAAGGGAGAACGAGATCGTCGAAGCCGACACGTGGTACGTAGCGGCAACTCGATCGACTATTCGGCGCGGGAGATCGAGGCCGGCCTTTCGCAGTACGAGTTGATAGCCGATCGAAGGGGATTCTGCACCTGAGACCTCAACGGCGACGTCGTCGACGTAAGGAAGCGAACGAAGATCTCTCACGACCGCGTCCGTCGCCGAAGCGAAAGACTCCGCAGGGGCGAGGTGATTGACGGCGAGGCTCAATCGGAAGTGATCCCCGGCTGAGGTTTCAGGAAGATCGCTCCGAACGGAAATCTGCGTGGCTTCCTCGGGAAACGAAATTGGCGGAACATCGCCGGCATGGGCGGAGCCGAATGCCGGCGGCGCCGATGGCGTCGGCTCCGCCGACATCGCTGTGGCAGAGTTCGGCTGCGGAATCGCCGCCGCCGCCATCCGGCGCCAAGCCCGATCGAGATCGCCTTCCGGCGCCACAGCGACGCCGGACGCAACGATTGCCTTCTCGTGTGACGCCTCGCGCGGATAATTCACGAGCAGCGTGGGCGGACCGGGTGCTACGCTCAGCGATGTCGCGAGTAAGCGAACGCGCCGTGCGGCGAGCAGCGTCGCTAAAGCCTCCGGCCGGTATCCCAAACCTTCGGCTCTTTCGGCCGTCGTCTGACCGACAGCAAATATCTCGGGACGGTCGGATTCGGTCGTCGCAACGACCCGTTGCCACGCGATCTCGGATGCGGACAGAACCGGTTGCTCGAGGCGCGCAACCGGTCCTAGAAACGTCTCCGGCGGGAGGCGTCCTTCGCGCGCGCCGACATAGGCGTAGAACACCCGGGCCCCGACTTCGACGGTCGACGGTCGATCGACGGCAGCTGCCATGTAAATCGTGGAAGTATCGGGGACGCCGACCAGCGTTGGATCCGAACCGGGACGCGAGACCCGCGCTTCGACGATACCGACGGAACCTCCGAGATAGGTGCGCCTGACATCACCCGAGCCAATCAGCTGCGACAGATGTCGAGCCTCGTCACTCGCTGCCATTTCGGCTCGCGAAGCGAGCGCCGCTCCTACATCACCGTTACCGCCCGGAATGTAGCGGATCGATCCGCCGGACGCCCGCCCCGGCATGCGTCGCTCGATATCGGCCAAAGCAGCTCGCGCAGCCGGCAACGAAGGCTCCCCGCTCAACGGAACTGCGATTTCCCATCCGGTTCGACGAGTTGAAGCGCTGCCGGAGCCATCGTCTTGGAGCCCGTGAGCTCCAAGGACAGCAGCGACGATCCGGTCGTCCGCCGCCCCGGGCGGTGGCTCGAAGGGGAGGGTAAATACCAACTCCATCCGGTAAGCCTGGAGTTGCTCGGTCGCATCACCTTGCGTGATGAAGGCCGGACGATTGTCGCCAACGCCGGGGCCTTCGTAGGTTGCGTTGAGATCGCGAATGAAGGTGATCGTCACCTCGGGCGCTCGGAGAACGACGCTGCCATTTCCGAGGCTGACCTCGACCGAGGCACCAACGCGTTCGGTGCAAGAGGTGGCCGCTGAACCACAGCGCGGAGTCGCGATTCTTAAAAAGCTGCTCGCACCGGGTTTGACCTCCGGGTGGAGATCCATCGTCCGCCCGCTACTCACGAGCATATTCTGCTCTTCCTCGCGACCGTCATCGTGCACGACGGTGAAGCGAGCAGTGGATAGATCGATCGCGAGCGTCTCGGGCCCGGGGTTTTCGACGATGAGCGAACCGGCGACTGCCTCTTCCGTTGAAAGGATCGTCGTCTTGTCGAAACGCAGCGTCGCGCGCGCAGCCTGCAAACGCTGCGGAACGGCACCCGGCGGCGCCAGCATCCCGAGAATCACTGCCGTAAGTGCGAAAATGAGCTGCGGTCGGGCGACCCGGTTCATTGAGCGAGTATGCCACAGACCGGGTCCGCCGCGATAGAATACGCCACCGTTCTTCTCGGACATCGGAGGATTCGGCCGCACTTTGGTGCGTACCGTGTTGGAAATGATCTGTTGCCAGGGCTACCCATTCGTCGCAGGCGGCGATCGCACGTTCGAGGTCGACACCTCGCGCATCAAATACGGCAGCGGAGCGCTCGGCGAAGCGGGCTTCGACGCGAAGGATCTCGGCATGCGGCGCGTCGCGCTCTTCACCGACAAGCAGCTCGCGAAGCTCGAGCCGCCGCAGACGGTCGCAGCCGCGCTTCGCGCAGCCGGACTCGACGTCGCGATCTACGACGACACGAGCATCGAGCCGACCGACGCGTCGTTCCGCGCGGCGGCGGCCTTTGCGCGCGATGGAAAATTCGACGGGTTCGTCTCGGTCGGAGGCGGGTCGACCATCGACACCTGCAAAGCGGCAAACCTCTACTCCGCCTTCCCGGATGCGTTCGACGCATACGTCAACGCGCCGCTCGGTCGAGCCAAGCCGGTGCCGGGACCGCTCGCACCGCACATCGCCTGTCCGACGACGTCGGGAACCGGCTCGGAAGTCACCGGCATCGCGATCTTCGACTTCCTCGAACACCACGCAAAAACTGGAATCGTTTCGAAGCGGCTTCGGCCGACGCTGGCGTTGATCGACCCGGACTGTACGGCCACGCTGCCGGCGACGGTCGTGGCTTGCAGCGGCTTCGACGTTCTCTCGCACGCCCTCGAAAGTTATACCGCTCGACCTTACACCTACCGCCCGGCGCCCGCGACGCCCGCGGCGCGGCCCATGTCGCAAGGCGCCAATCCGTTCAGCGACATGGCGTGCCTTGAGGCGCTGCGCATTCTCGGCGAAAACCTCGTGCGAGCCGTCGCCGACGCGAACGACCGCGAGGCGCGCGAGCGGATGATGTTCGCGGCGACGCTGGCCGGCATCGGCTTCGGGAACGCCGGCGTCCACTTGCCGCACGCGATGTCGTACGCGGTCGCGGGCCTCGTGCGCGACTTTCACCCCGCCGGCTACCCGGGCGACGAGCCGCTCGTGCCCCACGGGATGGCCGTCATTCTCAACGCTCCCTCGGTGGTGCGCTTCACCGCCTCGGCCGATCCGGCTCGGCACCTGCGTGCGGCGTCGCTGCTCGGAGGCCGGACGCGCGACGCGACGCCGGCCGAGGCCGGCGAGGCCCTAGCCGAGCAGCTCGAGGACCTGATGCGGGCCGCGCGAATGCCCGCCGGCATTGGCGCCGTCGGCTTCGACGCGCGCGACATCCCGGCGCTTCGCGAGGGCACGTTCGTCCAAAAGCGCCTCCTCGCGAACGCCCCGCGGGCGACCGGCGAAGCCGAGCTCGACGAACTTTTTACTAAGGCGCTGAACTATTGGTGAGGAACGGCCTCGTAGCCGAGTTGGGCGGATAGCTCCGCAGCGAGCGCGAGGATGACGGGCGCGAGCCGCTCGACGCGCTCGTGGGTCATGCGAGTCGTCGGGCCGGAAACCGAGAGGGCACCGGCGACGGCGGCGCGGCGGTCGAAGATCGGGACGGCGATGCAGCGCACGCCTTCTTCCATCTCCTCGTCGTCGATCGCGAGACCGCGTTCGCGGATGCGCGCGAGCTCGTTTTCGAACGCGGCCCGGTTCGCGAGCGTTTTCGGCGTACGTCGCGCCAGGGGTTCGCTCAGCACTCGCTCGACGTTCGCGGCCGGCCCGAAGGCCAGCATCGCCTTACCGCTGCCCGTGCAATACAGCGGAGCGCGCATTCCAGGCGAGGTGAACATTTTGACGAGGTGCATGCTCGCGACCTGATCGAGATAGACGACTTCGCCGTCGCTGAGCGTGACGAGGTTGGCCGTTTCGCCCGAATTGCGCATGAGGCGCTCGAGATACGGCCGCGCGACGAGGCGCAGATCGAGGTGCACGTCGGCGGCGCTCGCCAACGTGAAAACGCGCGAACCGAGGTGGTAGCGCGAGCTTTCCGGGTCCTGCCGGACGTAGCCCCGATCGACCAGCGTCGCCAGCAGGCGGTGCACGGTGCTCACGTGGAGTCCGACGAGTTGCGAAAGCTCGCTGATGCCCGTGGCCCCGCGACGGGACGCGAGCGCCTCGAGCACGTCGAGGGTCCTGTCGACCGATTGAACCTTGGGGCGGCCGCCCGCGGTCTTTCGCGGGGCAAGCCGAGTCAGTTGCTGCGCCATATTTTTGTCTTGTGAAAGCTCATTTCGCGTCGCGCGCAGGGAGCTTCCTTCGGCCTGAGAAGCGCGCCCTCGTGCAGCATCTCCGGGCCTTCGCCCGGTTGTCCCGCTTCAAATTCCTCGCCGGCGGCTTGGTGGGCGGAGCCCTGGGAGCCGCGGTCGCGGCGCACGAACGGGCCGCTTTTGCTTGGCCGTCGTTCTGGCTGGCGCAAGGAACGATCGTCGTCTTTCATCTGATGACCCACTACGCGAACGATTACTTCGACCTCGAAGCGGACGCGAAAGCCGTGCGCACGCCCTACTCGGGCGGAAGCGGTGTCTTGGTCGACGGATCCTTGCCGCCGGCGGCCGGGCTTTGGGCGGCGCTCGCGTGCGCGGCGGCCGGAGCGCTCGGCTGCCTCAGCCTGGCGCTGCGCGGGCTCACGCTCAGCGCGGGCCTCGCGGCGGTTATCGGCATCCTCGCTTGGGCCTATTCCGCGCCGCCGCTGCGGCTGCTGGCCCGCGGATTCGGCGAACTCGACTGCGCCTTGGTCGTCGCGGTGCTCGTTCCACTCTGCACCTACGCAGCGCAGGCGGGAAGCCTCAGTCCGCTCGCCTTCGCGAGTACGCTGCCGGGCGCGGCCGCGATGATCGCCATGATGCTGGCCGTCGAATTCCCGGACGTCGCGGTCGACCGTGCCGCGCGAAAGCGCAACCTGGTCGTCCGGCTCGGCGAACGGGGCATCCTTCCCCTCGCCTATGCCGCGTGTTTCGCGATCTACGCCGGCGTGGTGCTCGCGCTCCTCGCCGGAGCGCCGCCGGCCTTGGCTCTGCTGGAAGCCCTGACGTTACCCCTGGCCTGGCAGCTTGTCCGCGCGCTTGCCCTCCGTTCACCCAGAGCCCCGAACGACGAGGCGATCGCCGGACGCGGCGTCGCGCTCTTCTTTCTCGTGAGCTTCTTCGCGCTGCTCGCCTACCTATCGGGAGCGAATCCGGCGTAGCGCAACGGGCCGTGCCGGCGCAAGGTTGAAGGAAACGAGATGGAAACGCTGACCGGCGGCCTGCGGGAGCGCGTCGAAGCCGCGCTCGAGAGCGTGCGACCCGGCATCTTAGCCGACGGCGGGGACGTTTGGCTGATCCGCATCGAGGACGGGGTAGCCTACGTGCAAATGGTCGGTGCTTGCGGCGGCTGCGCGATGTCGACCGCGACGCTCAAGTTCGCGATCGAAGAAGCCGTCCGCGCCGCCTGTCCCGAAATCGAGCGCGTCGAACAAATTTAGCGTCGCGTCAATATTTTAGCGGCCGCCACCGACTTCGACGATCGTGCCGGTAACGTACGAAGCGGCCGGCGAAAGCAGCCACAGGACGGCTTCGGCGACTTCTTCGGCGCTGCCGGCGCGCCCGATGGGAACGCCGCCGGATAAGCGCTCGAGCCGTCCCGGATCGCCGGCGGATGCGTGGATTTCCGTTTCGATCAGGCCGGGCGCGACCGCGTTGACGCGAATTCCCTCTCGCGCGACCTCGCGCGCAACGCCGATGGTGAAAGAATCGACGGCACCCTTCGAAGCCGCGTAGTGCACGTACTCACCGGGGCTTCCGAGACGCGAAGCGAGGGACGAGATGTTGACGATCGCACCGCCGGAGCCGCCGTGGCGCGTCGACATCCGCCGGATCGCTTCGCGCGTGCAAAGGATCGTGCCGGCAACATTGAGCGCGAGTACGTCGCTCAGCGCCTTCGCGCCTAAGGCATCGACGCGCGAGCCGCCGCCGATGATGCCCGCATTGTTGACCAGCGCGGTAAGCGCACCCAGCTCCCGCTCGGCCGAACGGAACAAGTCCAGGACGCCGGCTTCGGTCGAAACGTCCGCCGCAATCGCGGCCGCCTTTCCCCCGCGCGATTCGATCGCGTCGACAACGGCGCGCGCAGCCCGCTCGTTTGCGGCATAGTTCACGGCGACGGCATAGCCGCGTCCTGCGGCCAGACGCGCTACTGCGGCTCCGATGCCGCGGCTCGCGCCGGTGACAATGAGGGTCCCCTTTGAAGCTTCCATCCCAACTCGTCACGACGCTCGGGCGCAAGGGCCCTTTTTCCTCGAATCGTCGTTCGGGTAGCGCAAAGCCGCTGGTGCCATACTGGTGGCACAGCCGGATGGCACAGTTGTCTCGAGGAGGCCCGTTATGTTTTCACTCTTCGAGTGCCCCGAGTGTCACCGGATCCACGATGAACCGGCCGAGCCGGCTTATACCCTTGCCGTGCGTTGCCTCGATTGCGCGCTCCACGTCGCGCTATTCGAGCGCCGCATCGAGGCGCACGAGTTCTCAAAAGCAGCGTAATGCCGCGCCGGTCGTTTGAGCCGGTCGATTGCGGGGCAATTACGGGGGATGAAACTGTTTTCATCTTTATCAACGGTATCAGCGCAAATTCCGAAAGCGGCATTTGTCTTCTTGATCGCGGCCGTGCCCTCGGGCGCGTTTGCGCAAGCGGCGGCAACCGTCGTCGTGAACGGTCAAACGGTGCAGTTCGATCAGCCGCCAGTCGAGCAGAACGGCCGCATCTTCGTACCGCTGCGTGGCGTCTTCGAGCGCCTTGGCGCAAGCGTGGTCTATTCTAACGGCCAAATCAACGCAACCTCGGGCGGAACGTCGATCCAACTACAGGTCGGCTCGACCGAAGCGATGGTCGGCGGACAGCAGACGACCCTCGATGCACCGCCGTTCCTCATGGGCGGACGCGCGCTCGTTCCACTGCGCTTCATCTCGCAAGCGCTTGGCGCGTCGGTGAACTACGTTTCCTCCAGCGATACGGTCTACGTTAACCAAAGCGGAAATCACAGCGCGGCCATGGCGCCGCGGCACGACGAGGGAGCGCCGCCGAATGCGCCGGCCGTCGTTCAAGTCGGGCTCACGCGCGTCGAGCCGGATCGCGGCGCTTCCGTCAGCGCGCGGCGCCCGGAGATCTCCGCGACCTTCCAACAACCCGTCGACGCCAACAGCGTGCGGATCGCGCTTGACGGCCGCGACGTGACGTCGCAAGCGAACGTCACCGACCGGTCCTTCGTCCTAACGCCTGGATTCGATCTAGCGCCGGGGCGACACGTGGTTACCATTGCCGGTCGCATGGACCACGGCCCGGCCTTTGCGGGACGCTGGGACTTCACGACGCAAGTCGAGGAGCGCACCAACTACATTAACGACCTTCGGCCCGCCAACGGCGACCGCGTCGGTCGCGATTTCGTCGTCACCGGGCTGACGCAACCGGGCTCCGAGGTTCGCATCGTCGCAACCTCGAGTGCGACCGTCACGCAGTTCGTTCAAGTGAACGAGGGCGGGACGTCGGCTCAAGTCGGTGCGGGGCCCGATGGACACTTCTCGGCTCACGTCGAAGTTGCGGACATTGGTGCAGGCGTCGTCGACGTACGCGTTGTGGCAACTGCGCCCGATGGTTCGGCCGCTATCCGAACGTTGCGCTTGCGGACCTAACCACTTCGCCCAGCGCTTCCCCGTCGAAGGGCGAGCGCAGGCCGGCCGAGCGCACCAGTTCGCCGAAGGGGGCTTCACCGCCGCGCGCGCAGAGGGCGACGTATGCCTCGAGCGCGTGCGCGCGGTCGGTCCCGGCCTTCGCCCAGAATTGGAGCGCGCAGCACAGCGCCAGCGTGTAGTCGATATAGTAGAACGGATACAGGTAGATGTGGCGCTTCTCTTGCCAGAGTCCGCCTTTGGCGGGGAAAGCCAGGTCCCCGTACGCGCGCCACGGCAAGTAGCGCCGTTCCATCGCTTGCCACATCGCGTGGCGCTCGGCCGGACTCGCTCCGGGATGCTCGTAGACGAGATGCTGAAAGTGATCGACTGCGACGCCGTACGGCAGGAAGAACAGTGCGTCGAGCAGGTGCTCGCGCCGATACGCATCGGCGTCGGTCCCGAAGAAACGCTCCATCTCCGGCCACGAAAGATACTCGAGCGCCATCGAATGAATCTCCGCCGATTCGGAGGTCGGGCTCAGGTAGTCGACCGCGGCCTTGTCGCGGCTGCTGTAAGCTTGGAAGGCGTGCCCGAGTTCGTGCATCAACGTCTTGATGTCGGCGCTGCTTCCGTTGAAGTTGGCGAAGACAAAAGGTACGCCGTGGGTCGGGAACATCGTGCAATACGCGCCGAACGCTTTGCCCGGCCGAAGATCGACGTCGAGCAGGCGCCGTTCTTTCATAATTTCCGCGAACGTGCCGAGCGACGGTGCGAGCGCCGCCAGCGAGTCGACCGCGCGGTCGACGATCCAGCTGCGGTCGCCCTGCGGCGCGATGTGCTTGGAAAGCCCGAGCACCTTTTCATCCCAAAGGTAGACCCTTTCGAGACCCGCCTTTGCACCAAAGCGGCGCACCAGTTCGCGTACGATCGGAACCACCGTTGCGACGACGTCGTCCCGATAGCGCGCGACATCGGCCGGACCGTAGTCGACGCGCCGCATACGGCGGTAGCCAAGCGCGACGAAATTCTGGTAGCCGAGCGTGCGAGCCATATCGTCGCGCAAATGCACCAGCTCGTCGAAGATGGAGTCCAGCTGCTCCGTGGCGGCCTCGAAAATGCTCCAGCGCGCGACCTCGGCACCGTGCCGCATGGCCCGCTCCGCATTTCCGGAGAACGCGCCGAGTCCGGCGAGAGAGCGCCGCTCGCCCTCGAAGTCCGCCGTCGCCGCTGCGAGCAGCTCGGTATACTGCCGCGTCAGTTCGGACTCGCGCACGAGCTGTTGCGAGATGCCGACGTCGAAGGCGCGGACGTCGGCGTCCCAAAGCGCAAACGCCTGGGGCCCGAGCTCCGCCTCGAGCGGCGCGCGCAACGCGCCGCCGGCGAGGAAGCGGCGCTTGACGCGGACGTCGCGCGCGGTGACGCCCGGTGCGCGCGCGTCGAGCGCGAGCTGCGCCGAACGGAAATCTTGGTTACGCGTGTCCTGCGTAAAGCGCAGGCGCACGAGATTCTGTCCGCTGCGCCACTCGCGGCGCAAGGCGTCCCACGCGCCGAAGGCCGCGCGCCAGCCAGCGGGGGTGTCGCGCCGGTCGAGCTCCGCCTCGATTCGTCCGTAGCGCTCGACAAGGACGTCCTCCGCGGGGAGTGGTGACTCTACCCAATCCACTTGGCACGCAACTTCGCATACGTCCCGTCGGCGAGCGCACGATCGATGAAGGCATTCAGCGCAGCCTCGAACGCGCCGTCGCCGGCGTGCATGAAGTACTCCTTCTGGAGCTTCGTGAAGGGCTGCGCGGGATCGGCGACCGCCAAGCGCTGATCGCTTCGCGCGGCGAGCGCCGCTTCGACGCCGTCGGTAATCATCACGTCCGCCGCGCCGCTTGCGACCATCGCCGGGATGCTCAGGTTTTTCTCGACGACGACCACCGTCGCCAGCTTGACATTCGCGTTCACGAATTTTTGGTTCGTGCCACCGGGGTTGACTGCAATAAGCACGCCCGGCTGATCGATGGCCGCCAGCGTCTTATACTTCGCGCGATCGCGGCTCCGCACCAGCGCCACTTTCCCATCGCTCAAGTACGGATGCGAGAGCACGCCGTTTGCTTCGCGCTCCGGTGAATCGCTGACGCCGCCCATCGCGACGTCGAACTTATCCGCCTGCAAGTCGGCCGTCATCGTCGGCCACGAGGTCGCCACGAACACGGCGCGCACCCCGAGCGAATTCGCAAAGGCCTGTGCCACGTCGATGTCCATGCCCGAGTACATTTGCGTTGCCGGGTCGAGATACGTGTACGGCTTATAATCCCCGGTCGTCCCCACCCGCAAGACGCCCGTCGCCTTGATGCGGGCCAGTCGATCGCCCCCAACCGCCGGTGCCGGCGCAGCTGCCGCACCGGGCGGCGCCGGCTGCGCCGCAGCAACGAGCGGTCCTAGCGCGAGCGCGGTCGCCAACGCGAAACAGCGAAAGATCATTTTCCCGGCTTCTCGCTCACAACGTGACCATCCCCGCGTATCCCGTCAACTCGACGTAACCGGTACCCACTCGCGCGCCCGGCCGACGCGGATCCGTCGCGTCGACCGCCCCTTCCCAATACGAAACGCCGCCCGACGGCAACGCCAGTTCCTGATCCGCCAGCACCGGCTGCAGTACGACGTCGACATTCGCCGCCGGCACCCGCACCCGCCAACCGCTCGGATACGTCGCCCCCGTGTGCGGGCTGCGCCAGCTCCCGGTCGCGAGCGCGCTGAAGTCGGCCAGCGTCAAATCTGTGACGCGTCCGTCCCGCGCGATCAAGCTCCCACTCGACTGCGGCGTGATGCTGCCGTCAGCCCGCCGCAAAACGTACAGCATCAGTTCGCGCCCGTCGTTCAACTGGATCGAGTACCAATCCCAGCCGCGCTGTTCCGGTTGCAACTCCCCCGACCCGAACTCATGATCCATCCACGAAATCCCCTCGACCGCAAAGCGCTGTCCCCCGAGCGTCAACGCGCCGTGCGACTTCAAGCGCGTATATGAATAATAGTGCGACGCACACGACGCGCACGGCCCCTTCCGCGAAATCCCATCATGTCCGTGAACGGCCGGCGGCTTCTCCGGGATCTGCACCAAATCGAGCGCCGCCACCCCGCCCGGCCCATCCGGCTCGCGCGCGTGCAGCGTCATCCGTTCGAAGCGCCGATCGCGCAACGCCGTCCCCACGAGCGTCCAATCGAGCGACTTGACGTCGAGGCTCTCGCTCGACGCAGCGCCCATGCCCAGCGCCTCGCGCGCAAAGCGGTCGGTATAATAGAACCGCTTCCCCGCCTCGTCCGTAATCGCAAAGTGCGCCGGATAAAGCTGCGTCCCACGCCACCTGCTCTGACCCGGCAGCGGTGCGGGATCGCCGGGCCGCATCCCGATCCGGAAAAACGTCAGCTCATACCCAAACCGCCGCCCGCTCGACGTCACCAAATGCCCCGTGTAATACCACCACTCACTCTGAAACTGCTTATGCGCCGCATGATCGCGCGGAAACGAAAACGCGTACGGCTTACCGGCGCTCTCGAAGCCGGTGCTAGGCGATTCTCTTGTCTTGCTTCGGGCGGGCGTGGGGGCGCGGCGACGGACTGCGCCGGGGACGCTCGCGATTTCGCATCCTGCGAAATCGCTGCTCGGCCACTTTTTGTTCCCGCCCATCCGTGGGCTTCGCAAAAAGTTGGACGCCCCGGCGCACTCCGTCGCCGCGCCCCCACGCCAGCCGAGCTGCGTCGCGAGAATAAGGCTTGCGGCGCCGAGGGCGACTGCTTTCCGGCTCATTCCGTCCGCACCGCATCCGCGGTCTCGATCCGGGCGGCAACGCGCGCGGGGTAGAGGCCGGCAAGCAACGCCGCCATGATGACGAGAAGGAACGAGACGCCGAGGAACTCCCAAGGCATGTGCAACTCGATGAGCCAGCCGAAAGCCTGACGGTTGATCACAAAGATTAGGAGCAGCGCGAGCAAGATGCCGACCGCGATGCCGCTCGCGCCGCCGAGAGCGCCGATGTAGGCGGCCTCGTACAAGATCATGGTCCGGACCTCGGCCGCGCGCAGGCCGAGGTAGCGCATCAGGCCGATCTCGCGGCGACGCTCGAGCACGAGGGCGAAGAGCGTGCTGACGATCCCGAGGACGGCGATCGCGATCGAAATGATGTAGAGCGCGTACGTGATCGCGAAGGTGCGGTTGAAGATCGCGATGACGAGTTCGCGCAATTCGCGCGTCGTCTGGACGTCGATGCGCAGCGGCAGGGCACTGCGGATGATGCGCGAGCGCAGATCGGAAAGGTCCGTGCCCGGCGCGGCGTAGATGGCCAGCGAGTTGAGCGAGTCGTCGTGGAAGAGTTTTGCGAAGGTCGCTTCGTCGAGGATGACGATGCCGCCGTCGCTCGAGTAGTCGTTGTAGACGGCGACGACATCCAGGGCGACGCGACCGCTGGGTGTATCGAGGTGCAGCGTATCGCCGGGCCGCACGTTGAAGCGCGTGGCGAAGGGCTCGCTCACGAGCACGCGATTGGAGTTCGGAAGCGTCCTGGCGAGGGTTGCGGTGTCGACGTTGCCCAGGAAGCGGAGTTTGCGGCGCGCCGCAACGGAGGCGAGATCGGTCGCGGCGAGCGTCGTGAGCGAACCGCGAAAGGGGATCGTGATGGCGCGGAACGTGTCGACGGCGGCAACCCCGGGCAACGCCGCGACCCGACTTGCGACGCGCGGTGAGAAGCGCGAATCCGTCGAGGCGTCTTGCAGGCCCAGGGGGCGCACGAAGAGATCGGCTTTGAGCGTTTCGTCGGCCCAGGCGACGACGGTGGTGCGGAACGACCCGATCAGGATAGCGACGCTGACCATCATCCCGATCGCGACCATGAGCGCCGCGACCGCGACGGCGGCGCGGCGCGGTGCAGCGCCGAGATTGGCGGCGGCGAGGCGGGCGGGCGGCGAAAGGTGCGTCGCGAAACGCCGGCCGAGCGCGGCGACGCAGATAACGGCCAGCGGCATGCAGAGCGACGCGCCCGCGACGATCAGCAGGCCCGCCGCGTACCCGAAAAGCGGTAGGGAGTCGACGGCCGGTAGCCGCGCGGCAAATGCGGCGAAGGCGAAGGCAACCAGGCCGGCCAGCGCGAGCCCGAGACCTGGGCGTTTGTTGCGACTCTCGTAGCCGGCAGCGCGCATCGTGATGGCGGGCAGCGTTGCGGCGGCTTCGACTGCGGGAGCGAGCGCCGAGAGCGTGGCCAGCGCGATGCCGAGGAAGAACGCTTTGGCGAGCACCAGCGGTGCGTAGTCGACGCGATCCGCGTGCGTCCCGACGTAGAGCGTATCGACCGTTTGGGCTACGGCGCCGACCGAGAATTGCGCTAGCAGGGCGCCGAGCAGTAAACCGAGCAGCGCGCCCGCTACGCCGAACAACATGCCCTCGGCGAGGAACGTCGCGAAGATCTGACGGCGCGTCGCACCGAGGGCGCGCAGCGTGCCGATCTCGGGGCGGCGCTGCACGACGGAAATCGCGACCGTGTTGTAGATTAGGTACATTCCGACGAGCAGCGCGACGTAGGACAGCGCGGCGAGGTTCAGCGCGAAGCTGCGCAGCATGCGCTGAATCTCGCCGGTCCTCACTTTGGGTTCGATGGCGCGGGTGCCGGCCGGAATGACGCGCTCGACCGCGCGGGCAATCGCGGGGATGCGCTGCGGGTCGACGACGAGATCGATGCGGTCGAGCGAACCGACCTTGCCGAAGATCTCCTGAGCCGTCACGATATCGACGAACACGACGCTCGAATCGATGCCTGGAACCGACGCCGGAACGACGGCCACGATCTTCAGCCGGACCGGACGGTCGCCGGCGAGCGCCGCGAACAGGCTGCCGGCCCGCAGGCCGTAGCGCGCCGCAACGCGCTGTGAAACGATCGCGCCGCGCGCGGCGATCAGTTCGTACGGGTCGCTTTGCGCTCCCGGCGCATCGTACGCGCCGGGCGTCGCGACGCGTTGCGATTCGTCTTGCGGAAGCGGGCGCAGGAGGTCCACGCCGAGCACGTGCAGGACCTCGCCCGACATCGGCACGCCGGCGCGTGCGCCGGCGACCAAGCTGTCCTCGATTGCGGGACTCGCCGTGCGCACGCCCTCGAGCGCTTGGACGCGCAGCAGCGCCCGTTCGTCGAAGCCGCGCCCGATCCCGAGGACCTGCAGGTTGACGTGATTCGCGACGAGGTTCACGCTCTTTGCGAACGAGGCAACGGCGGTCGCGTTGGCGAGCTCGACCGCGAGCGAAATCGCGACGCCGAGCCCGACGGCGAGCACGGTGACGAGCGAACGCAGCCGGTTCAGCCGGATATGTCCGAGCACGAGGGTGCGAAAGAGCGTCATCTCAGCCGACGATGCGTCCGTCCTGCATGCGGATCGTCCGGTCGCAAACGCCCGCGGCCTCGGCGGAATGGGTCGCCATCAGGATCGCTTGTCCGCCCGCCGCGATCGAGCGCAGCAGCCGCAGAACCGCCGCGCCGCTGACCGAGTCGAGATTGCCGGTCGGCTCGTCGGCGAGTACGATTGCGGGCCGGTGGATCGTGGCGCGCGCGACTGCGGCGCGCTGCAGTTGGCCGCCCGAGGCCTGCGCCGGATACGCGCCCGCTTTGTCGGCAATTCCGACCGCCTCGAGCGCTTCGCTCACACGCTGCGCGATTTCCGCGCGTTCGCGGCGTTGCAGGACCAGCGGCAAGCCGACGTTCTCGGCGATCGTCATCGAGGGCAGCAGGTTGAAGAATTGGAAAACGGTGCCGACACGATCGCGCCGCAATGCGGTCAACGCGTCGTCGTCGAGCTCCGCGGTCGAGCGGCCGTCGAGCTCGACGGTGCCGGCAGTCGGCAAGTCGACGCAGCCGATAAGGTTGAGCAGGGTGCTTTTACCGCAGCCGCTCGGCCCCATCAGGGCGACCATTTCGCCTTGCCGAATATCGAGCGTCACACCGTCGAGCGCGCGCACCTCTTCTGCCGTGCCCGGCGCGTAGCATTTGCTCGCTCCGGCGACGCGCACGACGCTCCCGGCCCGATTCACGCCTCGCTGCTTCGCATCACGAGCGCGGCGTTGATCCCTCCGAACCCGGTCGAATTCGAGAGGACGATCCGCGGCCGCGCTGCGCGCGTTTCGCGCCGCACGTCAAGGCCGCACTCGGGATCGCGATGCAGCAGGTTGACGGCACCCGGAAGGCGGCCCTCTTGCATCGCCAGGAGCGAGAGCGCCGCCTCCCAAGCTCCCGTTGCGCCGAGCGCGTGTCCGTGCTGACCCTTTGTCGCGATCACCGGAATCGAGCCGGCACGCTCGCCGAAAACGCTTGCGAGCGCGCGCGCTTCGGTGACGTCGTTCAACTTGCTCGACGAACCGTGCGCGTCGACGAGTTCGACTTCCTCCGGAGTCACGCTCGCTTCGCGCAGCGCGTTCTGCATGGCGCGCGCCGAGCTGCGCGCTTCGGGGTCGGGGGCGGTCATGTGGTGCGCGTCGCCGGTTAGCCCGAAGCCCGTGACTTCTCCATAAATGCGCGCGCCGCGCGCGACGGCGTCGTCGAAACGCTCGAGCAAAAGCATTCCGGCTCCTTCGGCCATGACGAAGCCGTCGCGGTCGCGATCGAACGGGCGGCTGGCGTGGGCCGGATCGGCATTGTTAGTCGACATCGCGCGGATAATCGAGAAGGCGCCGAAGACAAGCGGGGAGAGCGGGGCCTCGACGCCGCCGGCGAGCGCCGCCCGTACCTCGCCGCGTGCGATCGCGCGAAAGGCCTCGCCGATCGCCACGGACCCGGCCGCGCAAGAGTTGCCGTTTGCAAGATTCGGTCCGCGGATTCCGAGCTCGAGCGCGACCTGCGTTGTTGCGGCCCCGCCGAACACCGAGATGGCGAGCAGCGGCCGGACGTGCTTGATGCCGCGCTCGCGAAAGACGGTGTGCTGTTCTTCGGCGTACGCGAGTCCGCCCAGCGCCGAGCCGATGTAGACGCCGGTTTCGTCCGCGCGCCCCTCAAGCGAGAGGCCACCGTCCTCGAGCGCCATACGCGACGCCGCAATCGAGAACTGCGCGAACCGGTCGGTCCAGCGCAGCCGCTTAGCATCGAGATACGCGGACGCGTCGAAGTCGTCGACCTGAGCCGCGATGCGCGACGAGAATTCGGCCGGATCGAAACGCGTGATGGGAGCGATGCCGACGTGCCCCGCCAGCGCCCGCTCCCAAAAGGCGCCGACGCCGTTCCCGAGCGGTGAGACGATTCCGATTCCGGTGACGACCGCTCGCGGCGCGCCGCTCGCGCTCAAGCCGGAGCCTCAGCCAGAACTTTCATCCGCGCCAAGGTTTTTCGCGCGACGTATTCGATGAAGAACTTCGAGACGACGTTGCGGCCGAGCCAAGCGGCGGCCAGCGGAAAAAGAAAGACTAAGCGGTGCTCGATAGTGACCCGGGTTCCTTCCTCGAGGGGCTCGAAGCGCCACTCGACATCCATGCCGCGCGTCCAGCCTCGAATGTGCCGGAACCGGATGGTGGGACGCTCCGGATCGTTGATCTGTTCCGCGACCCAGCGAATGGGAATGAAGTCGCGCCGGGCCGCCATCTCGACGATTCGGCGACCCTGCCGCTCTTCGAGAACGCGGACGGAGCGGTAATGCGGAAGCAACTCGGGCCAGCGCTCGGTTGCCGCTGCAAGGTCGTAGATACGCTTGGGCGGCGCGCCGATGACGATCTCGCTGCGCGTCTCCGTCATACGATCAAGCGTCCGAGCAACAGCGGCGAGAGGCCGCGACCGGGCGCGGACGCGCCGCTGAGCGGAGCCAAGAGCGCGTCGCCGAGTTCCGGAAAGCGGCGCAAACGCGACGCGGCGCGGCGCGCTAGGAAGGGTACGTCGATCAGCGCGTCCACGACCCGCGCTAGGCGCCGCCGCGCACGCAGATCCTCCGCACGCTCTCGGGCGTAGGCGCGCAGCAGCGCATCCGCGCGGGCCGGATCGGTCAACGCCGCGGCGAGCGTTTCGGCCGCCGCGGCGGCCCCGCGGAGGGCGAGGAAGACGCCCTGTCCGGTAAACGGGTTGAGGAATCCGGCGGCGTCGCCGACCAGCAACGCCCCGGGGCGCGCGGCCGTACGCACGCCGAAGGCGAGCGGTCCGAACGACACGCGCTCGCCGATCCGTTCGGCTTGCGCGAACGAACGATGGCCGCGTCCGAGTTCGAGGGCCTTGCCGCGAACGCCCTCGTCGATCGCTCGGGACCAGTTCGCGAGCTGTCCTTCCCGCACGACGACCATGACGTTGGCGCGCGACGCATCCAGCGGGTTGATCGCGAAATAGGCACCGCCGCCGACGTACATTTCGACGTGCTCGCCCAAATCGCCGAAACCGGCGTAGTGTCCGCCGATTGCAAAACGGCGCGCACCGCGCGACGCCTGCACCACGCCGAGCTTGCGGGCCACCAGCGAGCCGCTGCCGTCTGCTCCGGCAACGAAACGTGCGCGCAAGGTTTGCAGCTCGCCGGCCTCGTCGCGCGCGACGACGCCCGAGACGCGGCCGCGCTCGAAAACGAGATCCTCGACCCGCGCCCGCACGAGCCGAGCGCCGGCTTCGCACGCCGCTTTCAAAATCATCGCGTCGAGTTCGGCGCGCGCGAGCGCGAGCGCGGGAACCGGAAAGCGTAGTTCCAGGGGTGCCGCGGCCGGCGGAACGAGTCGCAGCCCGCGCAGCGGGCTGCCTTTGGCGCGCGCCGCGGCCCCAAGGCCGAGCGCGTCGAGCGCTGCAAGCGCGCCCGCGTTGAGATACTCGCCGCAAACCTTGCGGCGCGGAAATTTCGCGCGCTCGAGCAGCGTCACGGCGAAGCCGCGGCGAGCGAGCGCCAGCGCGGTCGCGCTGCCGGCCGGTCCCGCGCCGACGACGATCGCGTCAAGCATCGCTGAGGACCAAGCGGAAGAGGCCATCGCGCCGCACCCGCGGCGCGCGCCAGCCCGCGCGCCGCGCCAGCTGCAACGCTTCGCCGGGCGAGTAGGCGCGCAAGACCGATAAGGGTGCGTCGTGTTTGGTCAGACGATTGCGCGCCAGAAACGTCGCGAACGCCCGGGTCGCGACGTACGCGAGGCGCGAGCGGCGCAGGTCGCAGACCAGCGGTGCGACCGCCGCGACGCGCCGCAGTTCGGCCAGCAGCTTCACCGCGGCCGGCGGATCGAAGTGGTGCAGCGCCAAGTTGCACATCGCGACGTCGAACTCGCCGTTGCCGAACGGAAGCGCTTCACCTTCGGCTTGCACGAAGCGCAGGCCGGGCTCGCCGCGCGAACGCTCGCGCGCGATCTGCAAGATCGCAGCGCTGCGGTCGAGCGCCACGACTTCAAGCGCACGGCCGCGCCGCCGGCCCTCCGCTAAAAGCGCGCGCGGTATGTCGGCGCTTCCGCAACCGACGTCGAGGACGCGCTGCACGTCGCGCGCGAACACTTCGCGGACCATCGCGCGCGAACCGCCGAACCAGGCGTTGGCTCGTTCGATATCTGCGAAGTTACCGGCCAGCTCGTCGGCATCGACGGCCGGATCGTCCATCAACTCGCGCGCGGTGTTGCGCTCCATCCCAGCGCCATTGGCGCTACGGGACGCTTCGACCCTTTGGGAAGGCTGCGCCCTCTTCAGACCTTCTTAAAGTATTCGGCGTTGATGTCGATGTAGTTCTTCCACTTGTCGGGGACGTCGGAATCGGCGTAGATCGCTTCGACCGGGCAGGCCGAAACGCACGCGCCGCAATCGATGCACACCTCGGGGTCGATGAACAGCATCGTATCCTCTTCGCGACCGTGGATGCAGTCGACCGGGCACACGTCGACGCACGACTTGTCTTTGGTGCCGATACACGGCTCGGTGATGATGTACGCCATGATTGCTGCTGCTCGAACCCTTTCGCCGGTAGAAGCCCGTTCGTATTACCGCAAGCCACGGTAGGGTCCTTTCCCGGCCTGCGGTGCTTTGAAGCTGAAACCGGGCTTCCGGCGAAGAGGTAGAGAGGAGCAAGGATGACACAACTCTGCGAAACCTGCGGGTCGCGCCCGGCGACCGTCCGCGACTTTACCATGAGGATGGGCAGCTGGGTCGAGGCCGACGTCTGCGAAGCGTGCGCTCGGAGGCGCCGCATGGCCCTCGTGCCCCTGCTCGGATCGGCGCTCGCCGCGGTCGCGCTGGCCGCCGGCACGACCTACGCTATCGACCGCTTGCAACGCCGCGAACGCGAACCGTCGGCCGACCCGCGCGAATGGGCCAAGCGCCTGCGCGGCGGCACGCCGACGCTGGCTGCCTACTCGCGCGACTTGACCGCGGCCGCCCGCGCCGGCGAACTCGACCCGGTCGTGGGACGCGCCGACGAAGTCGAGCGTGTCATCGCGATCCTCTCGCGCCGTAGCAAGAACAATCCGGTCCTGGTGGGCGAGCCGGGCGTCGGCAAGACCGCGATCGTCGAGGGCCTTGCGCAACGGATCGCACGCGGCGAAGTCCCGGCCGGGCTGCGCGACAAACGCATCTTATCGCTGGCGCTCGGACCGCTCGTTGCCGGCACGAAGTATCGCGGTGAGTTCGAAAGTCGCGTGAAGCGCATCCTCGACGAGGTCGCGCGCGCCTCGCGCGAAGTCGTGCTGTTCATCGACGAGCTGCACACGCTGGTCGGAGCCGGCGCGGCCGAAGGTTCGCTCGACCTTTCCTCGATGATCAAACCGGAACTGGCGCGCGGCGACTTGCAGTGCATCGGGGCGACCACGTTCGATGAATACCGCAAGCACATCGAGTCCGATGCCGCCCTCGAGCGCCGCTTCCAGCCCGTCATGGTTTCCGAACCGACGATCGAACAGACCGCCGGCATTCTGCGCGGCCTGCGCTCGCGCTACGCCGAGCACCACACCGTTACGATTTCCGATGCCGCCGTCGAAGCGGCCGCGACGCTTTCGGCACGTTACATCGTCGATCGCTTCTTGCCCGACAAAGCGATCGATCTGATGGACGAAGCCTCTGCCTCCGTGGCCATGCGGGGCGGACACCTCGTCGAGGCCGCCGACGTCGCGGCGATCGTTTCGAAGTGGACCGGCATTCCGCAAGGCGCGCTCACGGAAGAGCAGTCGCGCGGACTCCTCGCGCTCGAGCTGGCGCTCGAGAAGCGGATCGTCGGTCAGCCCGAAGCGATCGGCACCGTCGCTCAAGCGATCCGGCGCGGCCGGGCCGGCCTCAAGGACCCGCGCCGGCCGATGGGCGGCTTTCTCTTCGTCGGGCCGAGCGGCGTCGGCAAGACCGAATTGGCGCGCGCGCTGGCGGCGGAGCTGTTCGGGACCGAAGACGCGCTCGTGCGCATCGACTTGACCGAATACACGGAAGCTCACACCGTCTCGCGCCTCCTGGGCGCACCGCCCGGCTACGCCGGTCACGACGAGCCCGGTCAGCTAACCGAGCCCGTGCGGCGCCGGCCGTATTCCGTCGTGCTCTTCGACGAGTTCGAAAAGGCTCACGCCGACGTGGCGGCGGTCCTCTTACAGATCCTCGACGACGGGCGCGTCACCGACGCGAAAGGCCGCACCGTCGACTTCCGGCACGCGATCGTCATCCTGACGAGTAACGCCGACCCGGCCGAACTCGACATCTATTTGCGGCCCGAACTGCTCAATCGCATCGACGAGATCGTACGCTTCAAGCCGCTCGGTCTCGTCGAAATCGAATCGATCGTCGACCTGCAAATGAGCGGCGTTGCCGAGCGGCTCGGTGCCCTGCGCGTCACGATCTCGCTGAGCGAGGACGCGCGACGCTTTCTCGCCAGCGAGAGCTTAAGCGCGGGCAGCGGCGCGCGCTACGTGGCGCGTACGATTGCGCGCTTCGTTACGAACGCGCTCTCGAGCGCGATCCTGCGCGGCGATATCAAGGAAGGCGGCGCGGCCCGCATCGAGCTGCGCGACCAAGAGCGTATCGAGGTCATCGCCGCCTAGCCTGCTCTCAACCCTCGCGCGGCGGCCCGACCGGATACCAGATGACCAGTGCTCCGAAAAGCATGGCGCATGCTAAGAACAACAAACCCGCGACGTCGCCGGTGATTCCGTCGGGTGCCATGAGCATCCCGAGAATTCCGGTGACGGCTCCGGCGAACGAGGCCGGAAACACGATGACATCTTTGAACGGCATAGATCCCTCCCGGGCGACGCCGTCCGCGGCGCCTTACCCAGGAAGAGACTAGCCCGCCGGGCGTCCCGGAAACGTCCGCGCCGCGACTCCGGGAGCGAGCAAGCTCAGAGGATCTTCTGAATTGCCGCTTCGATTTCGGCCGGCTCCATCTCACCCGTGCGGTAGGTGCTGATCTTGCCGTCTCGTCCGATGAAAACGTGCACCGGCATCGCAATGATGCCGTACGCTTCGCCCATTTTTCCGCTTTCGTCGCTGACCGCGGGATACGTGAGCGCATGGCTCTTGAGAAACTCGAGACCCTTATTCGGGCTCTCCTGTTCGTCGACCCCGACGGTCACCAAGCCCCGCGAATGGTACTTTTTCGTCAGACTTTGAACGCTCGGCGCTTCTTCGTTGCACGGCGCGCACCACGACGCAAAAAAGTTGATGTAGACCGGCTTCCCGTGAAGACTCGCCAACGACATCGATCCCGGAGCGCCGACACGGGGCAAGTCGAAAGCCGGGGCGACGTCGCCCGCATGGGGCATCGCGGCGGCGACGGCGGGGCCGGCGAGCGCCGCCAGCGCGGCGAAGGCGATCCAGGGCAGTAGACGGTTCACGGTCGGAGCATCTCCTTACGTCAGGTTGAACGAGGGAAACGCGACGTGCGTTGCGTCGTCGCGCATCTGGTCGAGCAGCTCGGCAGCACTCGCGAAGCGGCGCTGTTCCCGAACGAAGCGAAATTCGCGCAGCGCCAGTTCCTCGCCGTAAATCGTGCGCCGGAAGTCCAGGAGCCACGCCTCAACCGTGCGCGCCGTGCCATCGAACGTCGGGTTGTTGCCGATCGAGACCAGCGCCTTGTAGTCGCGCCCGTCGTAGCGCGCCAGGGCGGCGTAGACGCCGTCGCCCGGCAGCGTCTTTTCCGCCGGTACGGCCAGGTTGGCCGTCGGGAAACCGAGGTCGTGACCGCGGCCTGCGCCGAGTTCGACCCGCCCGCGCAGCGCGTACGGTTCGCCCAGCAGCCGGTCGGCCGTGGCCAAGTCGCCGCGGAGAATCGCCGCGCGGATTCGGGTACTCGAAATGCGTTCGTCTCCGTCGAGCAGCGGCGGCACCGCCGCGACGTCCACCCCGCGCCGGGCGAGAAACTCGCGCGCGACCGTGGCATCGCCTTGACGTCCCGCGCCGAACCGGAAGTTCTCGCCGACGACGAGCGCGCGCGCTTGGAGCGAACCCGTCACGACCTCTTCCAGGAACCTCGCAGCTTCCAACTTCGCGATGCTCGCGTCGAATGGAACGAGGAAAAGCTCGTCGATCCCCGTCGACGCGAGCAGGTTCACGCGCTCCTCGAGCGTGTTGATCAAGGGAGGAACTTTGTCCGGCCGGAGATGGGTCGAGGGATGATTCGAAAAGGTCAGGATCCCGGCGCGATAGCCGGGACGCCGCAGACGAAGGAGCGTCCGAACGATCTCGCGGTGCCCGCGGTGCATCCCGTCGAAGAATCCGATCGCCAAAACCAGCGGGCGTGCCGGTGGTTCGCGTTCGAGCGCGTGATGGATCTTCACACGAAAACCTTACGCGGCGCGAGCAACGCGCCGACCGCTTCACCGACGCCGACCAGCGTGCGGGCCGAGTCGCGCACGAAGACGTGCTTTGCGACCGCGCCCTCCGGCAGTGCGACGAGCCGGCCCGCCCGAAAATCGGCAGCCTCGCGACCTTCGAGCACGATCGTCGGAAACGGAATGACGCTTTCGGGCGAGATCAGCGCCGTTTGAGGGGCGGCGGCGATCTCTTCGAGGCGCAAGCTCTCGAAGAGCACGAAGGGGCCGGAAGCTTCGCGTAAGAGCGCGCCCATGTGCCCGACCGTCCCGATCGCGACGCCTAAGTCTTCGCACAGCGTGCGGACGTACGTGCCTTCCGAACACGCGCAGGTCATGCGCGCTTCGTTGCCTGCGAATCCCAACACCGAAAGACCGTACAGCGTGACTTTGCGCGGCGGGCGCGTGACGACTTCGCCGGCCCGCGCCATTTCGTAGAGCCGCTTGCCGGCCACGTGCAACGCGCTATACATGGGCGGCACTTGTTCGATCTGTCCGATGAAGCGCGCCGCGACGGCGCGCAGCAGCTTCTCCGCATCGACGGGCACGGGAGCTTCCCGCACGGTCGCGCCGCTCGCGTCGCCCGACTCCGTGGCACGTCCGAGCACGAGCGTGAAAGCGTAGGCTTTGCGCCGATCTTCGATCAGCGGGATGAGGCGCGTCGCCGCACCGAGTGCGAGCGGTAAGACGCCCGCCGCGTCGGGGTCGAGCGTCCCGAGGTGTCCGACCGGCAACTTGCGGCCGCCGGGCACCGAGTAGATCTTCCGGACGCGTGCACCGACTTGCGCCGAGCTCGGACCCGACGGTTTGAAAACGTTGACGAAGCCGAGCAGCTCCTAGCGTCCCGCGGCGCGCAACAAGGGCGGCTTTAGAGCCCGGAGGCTTTGAGCGCCGCGTGCACGGCCTCGAACGCGGCCGGGAACGGCCCCTCGAAGGTCAGTCCGGCCGCGCGAAAGTGGCCGCCGCCGCCAAGCCGCGCGGCGGCTTCCTGAACGTTGACCTTTCCGTTACTCCGTAAGCTGACGCGCAGCTCGCCGCCGTACGCCTTGAATAGGGCCGCGACTTCGACGCCTTCGACCGAGCGCAAGTGCTGGATGATCTCTTCGGTGTCCTCGCCATCCGCCTCGTTGCGCGCGAGCATCGCGTCGTCGACGACGGACCAGCAGAAACGCCCGCCGTCGGCGACCTGCGCGTGCGACAGCGCGTCGCCCAGCACGCGAATGGCCGCCAAACGCTTGTTGGCGAAGATCTCGTTGGTGATCTCTTCCTTATCGGCTCCGAGCTCCATCAACTCGGCCGACAGTCGCAAGACGTGAGCGCTCGTGTTGCTGTGCACGAACCCGCCGGTATCGGTCATGACGGTGGTGAGGAGCGCGGTCGCGATCTCGGGCGTGATTGGCGCTTTCATCGCTTTGAGCAGCTTCAGCACGCAGGTCCCGGTCGACGCTTCCTTCGGAAGAATGTAGTTCACGCCCGCAAACATCGAATTGCCCAGATGGTGGTCGATGTTGAGCGTATTCCGCGTCTCCACCGGCGGCAAGAATTCACCCGCCCGCGAGCTATCGCTCATGTCGCAGAAAACCCAGAGCGTCTCGGCCGGAAAATCCCCCGGCACCGTTCGCGACACGAGTTCCGAATCGGCAAGAAAACGCAAGTTCCGCGGAACGGGATCCTGCTGGAAATACGCCACGCGCTTGCCCATTGCTCGCAAGGCCTGCCCGAGCGCTAACCCGGCCCCGAGCGTATCGCCATCCGGCTTCACGTGACTTACCATCACGAACGCCGGACGCGCCTTCAACTCCGCGACGACTTCCTCCGTCGTGGCGCTGCGCACTTCACTCCGAATCATCCAGAGCCTCCGCTTCCGCGTCCGCTTTCGCCGCCGCCGTCTTCGCCAAGACTTGACTGAGCGCGATCGCCCGCTCGGTGGAACGGTCTTCGACGAACGTCAACTCCGGCGTATGCCGCAGTTCAATCGCGTGCCCTAATTCCCCGCGCAAAAACCCCTTGGCCGACTCGAGCGCATCCATCGATTGCCGCGCCACATGCCGATCCCCGATGATCGAAACGAACACCTTCGCCGTGCGCAAATCGTGCCCAACCTCAACCCGCGTGACCGTGACGAACCCCAACCGCGGATCCTTCAACTCGACCGAAATCAGCCGCGCCAACTCGCGCTGCAGCTCGTGATCGATCCGCGCCATCCGCTCCCGCTTCACGCCCAGCACCGCCCTTTGGGGGCTACGTGCAGGCAGCCATACGCCGGCCACGGGCGGACTTCGCTCACATCTTCCATCCCCGACCCTTTACCGCTAAACCGACCAACCCGCTCCCCCGAAAGCAGGGGTGAGCCAAGAGCGCGACCTCGGTCGCGCCGGCCCACTGCACCGTGCGGTCCAAGGACGCTCAACACGCCGGTCAGTGATCTAGCGCCGGCTTCGCTCAAGGATGGGCGAACCGGCGCTTCCCTTTTGACAGCCTCGAAGCTGGGCTGGAGGCGGGCGGCGGCGACGTTGCTGTGGCGGGGCTTCCGAGCTTTCCGCGGAGCCGGGACGGCGAGAGCGGAAAGTCGGAGAGTAGCGATTTCGCATGGATGCGAAATCGCGGGCGTCCCCGCGACAGCAACGTCGCCGCCGCCCGACTCCCGGCACCGACTACGCAGGAACCGGCTCCGGCGCGACCAGCTCCGACGTAAACGCCTCGATAACATCGCCCTGCTTGAGATCCGAGAACTTCGCGATCTGCACGCCGCACTCGAACCCATCCGCGACTTCGCGCACGTCGTCCTTGAAACGGCGCAGCGATTCGAGTTCGGATTCGAACACAACGGCCGAGTCCCGTAAGATTCGAACTTTCGAGCCGCGCAGCAGCTTGCCGCTTTGCACGTAGCAGCCGGCGATCGTGCCGATCTTCGAGACCTTGAAGACTTCGCGGACTTCGGCGCGCCCGAGAATGACCTCGCGGAATTTGGGTGCGAGCATGCCGACCATGGCCTTGCGCAGGTCGTTCTCCACGTCGTAGATGACGTTGTAGAAGCGCAGGTCGACTTGTTCGTTTTCGCCGAGGCGCTTGACCGTTTCGTCCGGCCGGATGTTGAATCCGATCAGGACGGCGTTCGAGGCGCTGGCGAGGTTGACGTCGTTGGGCGTGATCGCGCCGACGCCGGCGTAGATGACGCGGATGTCGACCTCGGCGTTGGAGATGCCCTCGACGCGCGAGCGCAGCGCTTCGACCGCACCCTGGCCGTCAGCCTTGAGGATGAGGTTGAGCGTCTTGCGCGCGCCGTCCGTCGGCATCTGCATGAAGCTCTCGAGCGAGATGCGCGGTCCGGTCGCCGCAGCGATGCGGACTTCCTGACGGCGCGAACTGCGCTTGGCGGCAGCTTCGCGTGCAACGCGTTCGTCGGAGACGACCACCAGCGTGTCGCCGGCGCTGGGCACGTCGGAGAGACCCATGATCTCGACCGGAATCGAGGGACCGGCCTTCTTCACTTGTTTGCCCTTGTCGTCGAGCAGCGCCCGGATCTTGCCATAGGCGCTACCGACCACCACGACGTCGCCGGCCCGCAGCGTGCCGTTTTGGATCAGCACCGTGGCGACGGCGCCGCGGCCCTTGTCCAAGGCCGACTCGATCACCACGCCCTGGGCGCGGCGATTCTTGTTGGCCTTGAGGTCGCGGATGTCGGCTTCGAGCAAGACGGTTTCGAGCAGCGCGTCGATGCCGTCGCCGGTACGCGCCGAGACGGGAACCATTTCGGTCTTGCCGCCCCAGTCGACCGGTTGCAGACCTTGTTCGGAGAGCTGCGATTTGACGCGGTCGGGTTGCGCGTCTTCCTTATCCATCTTGTTGATGGCGACGACGATCGGCACGTTCGCGGCGCGAATGTGCGAGATCGCTTCGATCGTTTGCGGCATGACGCCATCGTCGGCCGCGACCACGAGGATCGCAACGTCGGTAACTTTCGCGCCGCGCGCTCGCATCGCGGTGAACGCTTCGTGACCGGGAGTATCGATAAAGGTCAACTTGCGATCGTTGCGCTCGACGGTGTAAGCGCCGATGCGCTGCGTGATGCCGCCGGCCTCGCCCGAAGCGACGCTGGCCGAACGAATCTTATCGAGCAGCGAGGTCTTGCCGTGGTCGACGTGCCCGAGCACCGTGACGACGGGCGGACGCGTCGTCATCAATTCGGGCCGGTCTTCTTCTTGCTCGACGACGACTTCTTCGCCGGCTTCCTTGATGACGGCGTTAAAACCGAACTTGCGCGCGACGTTCTGCGCGACCGTGGCCGGAATGTTCTGGTTGATGGTCGCCATCGTGCCGATCTTGATGAGCTCTTTGATCACGTCCTTAGCGGGCACGATCATCGAGGTCGCCAGCTCTTGCACGGTTAGGACGTCCGGAATCTCGATCGTTTCGAGAACCGCTTTCTCGACCGCGGGGCCGGCGTCGAGCGAACCGCTCTTCTTACGCCGCCGCTCCTTGTCGAGGAGCATCTCCTTCTCGCGGTCCTTCTTGGCGGCCGCGTCTTCGCGGTCGCGCCCGCCCGGACGCTGACCGCGCGGGCCGCCCGAACTCGGGCTCGGGCCCTGGGTGCCCGGCGCTCCGGGGGCCGGGGTTGGATTGAAGGGGCGCGGCCCGCCGGCGGGCGGCGTGAGCGGCCGGAACGGTCCGTTGCCGGCCCGGCGTACCGGCGCGCCGGGCTGACCGGGGCGCGGCGCGATTTGGTTGCTCTGGAGCGGACGGGGCTGATAGCCCTGGCCCGGCATGCCGGGTTGTCCGGGGCGCGGCGCGACGCCGGGGCGTCCGGGAATTCCCGTGGCGGGACCCGGCGCAGCCGACGCCGCGACGCCGGTCGGCGCCGGAGCCGGCGCGACCGGACGGGGTTCGGCGATCGTGGAACGGCCGGCCGGAACCGGCCGGAGCTGCGGGATGGGCGCTTCGGGCACCGGCGCCGCCGGTCGCGGCGGACGCGGTGCCGGACGCTCGGCCGCCGGCTCGACCGGCGCCTTGGGGGGCGCGGAATCGTCCTGAGGCTTGGACTCGGCGACGGCAGCGGCGGGTGCCGCAGGCGCGGCGACGGGCACTTCGGGAGCGCTTTGGACGGCGGCCGGCGCAGCCGGAGCGGCCGGTGCAGCCTTGGCCGTACGGCGCGCGGGCGTGGTGACCGGTTTGAGGGTCGGGACCGGCTCGGCGGGCGCGGCTACCGGCTCGACGGCCTTGGCCGTCTTGCGGGGAGCGGCTTTCTTGGGCGCCGCGGGGGCCGCCGGCGCTGCCGCGGCAGCTTTGGGAGCCGCCTTGCTGCCGCCGAGCAGAACGCCTCTGACGAGTTCGGCGATGTTGTCGTCGACGACGCTAAGTTGGTTCTTCGCTTCTAAGCCGAGCTGTTCGAATAGTCCGATCAGGTCTTTCGAAGAAAGCCCCAGATCTTTCGCCAGCTCGAAAATGCGCACTTTACCGGTTGCCATATCGTCCTTTTCAAAACCCGTTCGCCGCGTCAATGGCTGCGTTCGGGAAGCCTCTTACTTCATCGCTTGTCGCTCCGGCCGCGTGGGGGAACCCGCCTATCATACACGCCTTGGCCGCGCTCGGCAAAGAGCCGCTCAGGCCCAATCCAGCGCGGCCGCGGCGGACGCCAAGGCAGCGAAGCGTTTGTTCTTCGCCACGCGTCGCGCGCACGAATCGGAACAGAGGTATGCGCCCCGGCCGGGCGCGCGATGTCGCGCCCGGTCGGGTTGCCACCCGTCCTCACGCCGCACGAAGCGCACGAGTTCGGTTTGAGCGAAGCGCCGCCGGCATCCGACGCAGGTTCGCGTCGGAACGCGCGCCGCGTTATTCGCCGGCTCCGTTTTCGTCGCGGCGTTCCAGCATGGTGCGCCGGAACTCCTCGAGCTTGCGGATCAACTCCGGATCGATCGCGGGTGCCGCAGCCTCGCCCTCCGGCGCTTCGCCATCCGCGGCGACCGGCTCGGGCTCGGGTGCGTGCAGGCGCTCTTCGCGCTCGACCAAGTAGCGGGCGCGCGCCTCTTCGGCGTCGGCTTCGCTCGTGATATCGAGACGCCAGCCGGTCAGCCGCGCGGCAAGCCGCACGTTCTGGCCTTCGCGTCCAATCGCGAGCGAGAGCTGATAATCCGGTACCGTCACGAGTCCGACGCCCTCGTCCTCGAACAACTCCACGCCGAGCACCTTGGCCGGCGCGAGCGCGTTGCTGATGAACGTAACCGGATCCGGCGACCAGCGGATGATGTCGATTTTCTCGCCGCGCAGCTCGTCCGAGACAGCGGCGATCCGGCTGGACTTCGGCCCGAGGCACGCGCCGACCGCGTCCACTTCGGGACGATGCGAATGCACGGCGACTTTCGAGCGGCTGCCGGGCTCGCGCGCGATGGCCATGATTTCGACGATGTCGTCGTCGATCTCGGGGACCTCGGCCTCGAGCAAACGCTGCACGAGCCCCTCGGCAGCACGCGAGAGAATGATCTGCGGACCTTTGCTCGTCTTGCGCACGTCGAGAACGTAGGCGCGAATGCGGTCGTTGATGCGATAGTTCTCGCGCGGCACTTGCTCCGAAAGCGGCAGAAGAGCCTCCGTCTTTCCGAGGTCGACGTACATGTTGCGCTGTTCGTAGCGCTGGACGGTGCCCATCGCGATGTCGTGCAGCTTCTGGCTGTATTCGTTGAAAATCGTGTCGCGCTCGGCCTCGCGGATACGCTGCACGATGACTTGCTTAGCGGTTTGCGCGGCGATGCGTCCGAATTGCTTCGGCGTCACTTCTTCGTCGTAGTAGTCGCCCGGCTCGTACTTTGCGCCGGCCTCTTTGCGCGAGACCTCGAGTTTGGGGTCGGCGACTTCGTCGACGACGAGCCGGCGATGGTAAACCTTATATTCGCCGGTGTCCCGGTCGATCGAGACGATCGCGTTGGCCTCGGCCCCGAAGTTCCGTTTGTAGGCCGAAAGCAAGGCGGCCTCGAGCGCTTCGAGCAGCATCTCGAACGGGATCGCGCGCTCGCCTTGCAAGGCGCGCAGCGATTCGCGCAGGGTCGGTTCGTCGGGGGCGGTTTTCGTCGCTTTCATCGTTCGTCTCGTCTCTCTCGCTTGTCGCGCCGCAGCGCGGCCCGGTAATCGAACTCGAGGTTCGCGGATTTGATCATCTCGAGCGGAATGGGAAGTTCGCCCTTGTCGGTGGCGAGGATCGCGGCGTTGCCGCGCACGCCGAGCAGCTTGCCGCGATGCGTGCGCTCGCGCCCGATCGGCAGCGTCGTTTGCACGCAGACGTCCCGGTCGCGGAAACGGTCGTAATCGGCCGGCCGCAGGAGCGGCCGGTCGAGTCCCGGCGACTCGACGGCCAGCGAGTACGAGTCGCTTTCGCTCTCGAGCAGCTCGTTGAGCCGCGCGCCGATGCGTTCGCACAAGGCGACGTCGACGCCCTTCGTACGATCGACGACGAGCGTCAGATCGAGCGCGCGTCCGTGACGCTGCACGCGATGCGACACGATCTCGACGTCGCGAAACTCTTCTTCGTACGGCAACGATAACGCCGCCCGCTCGAAGCTTTCAGCCAATCCCAAACGCTTTCCGAAAGACCCCCGACAACAACGAAGCGCGGGACCTGCCCACGCTTTTTCTTCAGAAACCTCGGGTATTGTAGCATGCCCGGCGCGTCGCGCGCAACCGACCCTCAGGTGGGACGCGGTTTAGGGACCTCCGGCAAGCCGCCCGGCAACGGTTTCGTCCCGGGATCGAACTTCTCGCCGTTGCACGGCCCCACGGTATACCCGCCGGTCGGGCCTGCGGCGAACTGCTGGACGTACCAACCGCTGCAGATCTCGAAGCCGAAGATCGACGTCTTTTTGAGAACGTACATGATGTTCGGGCCCATCAGCGGGTTGCTCTTCACCTTGATGACGTAGAGCGCTTTCGCCAATACTTCGGGCGGCGGCGCGGCCGCCTTGAAGTACTCGGCTTCCGCTTCGGCGATCGCCGCGTTCAGGTCGTTCGTGATGTGGTGCTGCGAGTAGCTCACCGGCGAGCCGCCCGGGATTAAGCTCAGGAGCCGGTCGTTGAGCTTGGCGAGGACGCCGCTGGCAATGGGCGAGGGCGCCGAGCGGAGCGCAACCTGCGGGCCCGGCGACGCCGGCGGCCCTTTAGCTGGAGCCGCGCCGTGACCCGGGCCTGGGGCGTTTCCCACGCCGGCAGCTCCGGCCGGACCCGCGGCCGGACGGTTCGCGCTCGTGCCGCCGGCCGGGCCGAGGTGGGCCTGCAGGCTAGTCGCGGCCGACGTGGCCTGCGCCGCCGGCGCCCCGTTTGCCGCCGCCGGAGCGGCCGCAGCCGGTGCAGCGCTGGGTCGAGCCGTTGCCGGCGCAGCCGTCGCGGGTGCGGCCGTCGCGGGGGGCGCGGTCGCGGGAGCCGCGGTGGGACGAGCGGTCGGAGCTGCGGTCGGGCGAGCCGTCGGCGCTTCGGTCGGGCGGGCCGTCGGGGCGGCCGTAGGCCGTGCGGTCGGCGCCGCGGTCGGGGCCGCAGTGGGCCGTGCGGTCGGGACAGCCGTCGGGCGGGCGGTTGGTTCGGGCGTCGGCCGGGCCGTCGGCGCGACGGTGGGCCGCGCGGTCGGCGCGAGGGTCGGCGGCTGGGTGGGCACCACGACGAGCACGGTCGGGCGTGCCGTCGGCGGAAGCGTGGGAAGCGGAGTCGGTTTGGCAGTCGGCGCGACGGTGGGCTCCGGAGTCGGCGGCAAGGTCGGAACTGCCGTCGGCGGCCGCGTCGGGGCCAGCGTGGGCGGAGCCGTCGGAAGGGGCGAGGGCGGAAGGGTCGGCGGCCGCGTCGGAAGCGGAAGCGGCGAGGCAGAGGGCGGCAAGGCCGTCGGAACTTCGCTCGGCTCCGGACTTGGCTCGCGGGTCGGGGGCGCGGTCCGGACCGGGGCGAGGATCGCGATCCGCGCGGGAGGCTGCGGCGTACCGTCCGGCGTGATCTTGGCGAGTTCCGGGCGATGCTGCGCGCTGCGGGGCGCCACTCGCGGCCGCGTCGGCCGGGGCGGTTGCGTCTTCGGGCGGGGTAGCGGCCGGGGCCGCACCACGACCCGTTGCGGCGGCGGAGGCAACGGCGTCGGCGGCAGCGGCGGCAAGGTGGGCTGCGGCGGCGGCGAGGGCGGGGCCGGTGCGGGCGCGCTGCGCTCGACGCTCGAGACGGTGAACGTCTCGTTATCGGGCGCTTGCGAGCCCGCGGAAGATACCGCCGGGACGAGCACGTGCACGCTGAAAAAGAGCACCAAAAGCAGGTGCAGCAAGAGCGAAAGAACGTACGCGACTGAAAGGCGTCGACGCATTCCCGCAGCCTTCGGGTCGTCCGCGCGACTCACTTTCGCTGGGAACCAAACGTGACATGGGCGACTTCGCGCGCAAGCGCACGAAAATCGTGGCGACGATCGGACCGGCGTCGCGCGACCCCGCCACGCTGCGCGCGCTGTTGCGCGCCGGCGTCGACGTGGTTCGGCTGAACTTCTCGCATGGGACGCACGCGGAACACGGGGCGACGATCGAGGACGTGCGCCGCATCGCCGCCGAATTGGACCGCCCGGTCGCGATCTTGCAAGACCTCCCTGGGCCGAAAGTCCGCACCGGGAAACTGGCCGGCGGCGTCGATGCAGTCCTCCTTGAAAAAGGCGCGGCGTTCACGCTTACGACCGAAGACATCGCCGGAACGGCCGACGGAGTAAGCGTCAACTATGCGGGCCTTGCTCGCGACGTTACGCCGGGAGCGCACGTCTATCTTGCCGACGGGGCGCTCGTCCTGACGATCCTGGACAAGAGCGAGACGGCGATCCGCACGCGGGTTGAGGTCGGCGGCCTGCTACGCGCCGAACAAGGCATCAACTATCCCGATGGAACGCTCGGCATCGCGACCGTGACGCCGCGCGATTTCGAGCACCTCGCATTCGGGCTCGAGCGCGGCGTCGACTGGGTTGCCGTTTCGTTCGTACGGGCCGCCGAGGACATTGCCAGCGTGAAGCGCTTCATGGCGGCGCGCGGAGCGAACGTGCCGGTGATGGCCAAGATCGAAAAGCACGAAGCGCTCGATTCGATCGACGAAATCCTCAAAGCGGCCGACGGCCTGATGGTCGCCCGCGGCGACCTCGGCATCGAGATTCCGCTCGAGCAAGTTCCGCTCGTGCAAAAGGATCTGATCGCGCGAGCCAACCGGGCCTCGAAGCCGGTCGTGACGGCGACGCAGATGCTCGAATCGATGATCGCCAGCCCGCGGCCGACGCGCGCCGAGACGACCGACGTCGCAAACGCCATCATCGACGGCACCGACGCGGTCATGCTCTCGGCCGAAACGGCGCGGGGCGCCTATCCGATCGAATCGGTGCGCGTGATGGCGACGATCGCGCTCGAGGTCGAGCGGCACTATCCGCACGACATGTTGCACGCCCGGCGGATCGAACGCACCTGGGCTTCCGGCCCGGCGGCGATCGCTCAAAGCGCCGTGCGCGTTGCGACCGAACTCGGCCTCGGCGTGATCGTCTGCGGCACGGCGACGGGCGTCACCGCGGCCGAGATCGCTTCGTTCCGTCCGCGCGCGCGCGTCCTCGCGCTGACCCTCGGAGCCGACGTCGCGCGCCGCTTGAACGTGGTGTGGGGCGTCGACGCGCGCGTGGTCCGGCACTTCGATTACTTCGAAGAACTGGTCGCGCTAGCCGAAGAGCAAGTCCGGCGCGACGGCGTGCCGGGCGAAGCCGAGTTCGCCTTGACTGCCGGCATGCCGATCGGGACGGGCACCAACGTCCTGAAGATCCATCACCTGTCCTAAGGTCCGGCGAAGGCCTTAAGCGCTGAGTTTCGGCGCGGCTTTTCTTTCACGCACTTCCGCGAGCAGCGTGCGCGCGTGTTCGACCGCGACCGCGGCGGAGCTTCCCGACAGCATGCGCGCCACCTCGTCGAGGACTTCGGGCTGACGATCCAACCGCACGAGCTCGATCGACGTCGTCGTGCGTCCCTCACGCTTGCGCAGCGCAAAGTGCCGGTCGGCCCACGCCGCAATTTGGGCGAGGTGCGTGACGCAGACGACTTGGGCGTCGCGCGAGAGGGCACCGAGGCGGAGACCGACCGCGTTCGCGGTCTTCCCGCCGACGCCGGCGTCGATTTCGTCGAAGACGAGCGCCGAATTCTCGCGGCGCCCCGCAAAAACCACGACGAGCGCGAGCAACACCCGCGAGAGCTCGCCTCCGGAAGCGGCTTTGTTCAAAGCGCGGAGCGGTTCGCCCGGGTTCGGCGAGAGCGCGAACTCGACGCGTTCGGCGCCGTTCGGCCCGATAGCTTCGAGCGGTTCGAGCGCGGCCGCGAAGCGAGCCGCGGGCATCGCCAACCCGGCGAGTTCCTTGGCAAGTCGCGTCTCCAAATCGCGCCGAGCCGTTTCGCGCAAAGCACTCAAGGCTTGCGACTCCGCGCGTAGCGCACGCTGCGCCGCATCGAGTTCGGCGGCGAGCGACGCACGCCGCCCGTCGCGCGCTTCGTAGGACTCGATCGTCGCGGCGAAAGCGCGTCGCGCTTCGACGACCGCCGCTAGCGAGCCGCCGTACTTCCGCTTGAGCCGTTCGAGCGCATCGAGCCGGCCACCGAGTGCTTCGAGCTCGGCTGGATCGAAATCGGCGCGATCGAGTTCGCGGGCGAGCGCAAGCGCGACGTCGGCCGTCTCATTTTGCGAAACCGCGAGGCGTTCGGCCAAAGCTGCGAGGGCCGGATCGAAGCGCGCGACGCTTTGCAGCGCGCCCGCTGCGGCGCCGAGCGCTTCGAGGGCGGCGCTTTCGCCCGAGAGCGCGCTCTGGGCCAGCGCCAGGGCGCTCGCGATCCGCTCGGCGTTGGCCAGGTAGTCGCGGCGCTCGCGCAACCGCTCTTCCTCGCCTTCGACGGGAGCGGCCGCATCGATTTCGGCGGCGCCGAATTGGGCGAACTCGAATTCGGCGCGCGCACGCTCGTCGCGTTCGGAAAGACGCTCGAGCTCGGCCGCCAGCGCTTCGACCTGCGCGAACGCCGCCGCGGTCGCGTCGCGCCGCCCCTCGGCTCCCGCAAAACGGTCGAGCAGGTCGCGCTGATAGGCCGGCGAGAGGAGGCGCTGCTGTTCGTGTTGACCCACCCGGTCGACCAGGACCTCGCCAAACGCGCGCAGCTGCGCAGCCGTCGCCGGCCGGCCGTTGATGCGCCCCGCGGACTTTCCGCCGGACGTTAGCTCGCGCAGAAAAATCGCCGGCTCGCCGGATTCGAGTTCGAAGCCTTCGGCGATCATGCGCTCGCGCAGCGCCGGCTCGACGTCGACTTCGAGCGTCACCCGCGCGCGCGTCGCCCCGCCGCGTACCGCGTCGGGCGAGACCCGGTCCCCGAGCACGAAGGCCAGCGCGCCGAGCAGCATCGTCTTCCCCGAGCCGGTCTCGCCGCTGCAGACCGTCAAGCCGCCGGAAAACTCGAGCGACGCACGCTCGATCAAACCGAAGTCTTCGATCTCGAGCCGCAGAAGACGCGACGACGCGTCAGAGGTCTTTGATCGGCGCATTCCAGCGCAGCTTGTCCTCGAGCAAAGTAAAGAAGTCGAGCGGCGCGCGCCGCGCGAAACGAACGGGGAAGGGATAGCGGGTCACGGCGACGCGTTCGCCCGGTTGCAGACGATCGACGGTCCGCCCGTCGCAATCGAAGGCGACGCTTTCGACCTCCGCGTTTGAGACCAGCTCGATCCGCGAGTTGTCGGATACGACCAGCGGCCGCGAGAACAACGTGTGCGGCAGCAGCGCGATGATACCGAATGCGGCAACGTCGGGCGCGAGAATCGGTCCCCCGGCCGAAAGGAAGTAGGCCGTCGAACCGGTCGGCGTGGCGACCGCGACGCCGTCGGCCGGAACGCGCGCGGCTTCTTTTCCGTCGACGAAGATGCTGAAGGGCGTCATGTGCGAATCGCCGGTGCGCCGCACGACCACGTCGTTGAGCGCCATGCGCTGCGTGCCGCGCAGGTTCGTCGAGAGTGCGCTGCGTTCGTCGATCGACAGCCCCTCGCGCAGAATGTCGGGCAGCTTCGTGAGGTCTTCCGTCCGTCCGTCCATCTCCGTGAGAAAGCCCAAGCGTCCGGTGTTGATGCCGAAAAGCGGGAGGCGCAGCGGTGCTGCGATTTGCGCGGCGCGCAGCAGCGTCCCGTCCCCGCCGATCGTCACCAGCACGACGGCGTTCGCGACGCTCGCTCCGTTACTCGCGAGCTGCAGTTCGCGATCCTGATCCTCACACAGCGCGACCTCGAAACCGGCGGCGCGCATCGAGGCCGCCACGTCGCCGGCCACGCGTCGCGCACTCTCGCGAACCATGTCGACGTAGAGCGCGACGGTCCCCATCTTCGCGCTGACGGTCTCGATCACGGAATCCCCTCGTCCTTCGAGGGCGGCGCGACGGCGCGTTCGATCGCGGCGTCGTCGAATGCCTCACCTTGGCTGCGCACCAGCAGAAAGAATTCGAGGTTGCCGGCGGGACCGCGCAGCGCCGAACGCGTCAGCGCGACCGGGACGAGGCCGAGCGCGAGCACGCCCGCGCGCATCTCGCGCAAGATCTCGCGATGCACCGCCGGGTCGCGCACCACGCCGCCGCCGCCGAGCCGTTCGCGGCCGGCTTCAAACTGCGGCTTGACGAGCGGCAGCAGCACGCCGCCGGGCGCCAAGAACTCGCGCGCGCGCGCGATCAAACTGAGCACCGAGATGAAGGACGCGTCGATGACGACGAGGTCGAATTCGGCGCCGAACGTAGCGGGTGCGAGGGTCCGGAAGTTCGTGCGCTCGAGCGCGCGCACGCGCGGATCGTCGCGCAGCGACAGCGCGAGCTGCCCGTAGCCGACGTCGAGCGCGACGACGCTCGCGGCACCGTGCGCGAGCAGGCAATCCGTGAAACCGCCGGTCGAGGCGCCGACGTCGAGCGCGCGCGCACCGTGCACGTCGAGCGCGAACGCGGCTAGGGCGCCCTCCAGCTTCTCTCCGCCGCGGCTGACGTACGGCCGCGGGCGCTCGACGGCAATCGCTGCGGTCGGCCGAATCGACGTACCGGGTTTGGTCAGCGGACGCCCGTCCACGCGAACGCGCCCCGCGATGATCAACGACCGCGCGCGCGAGCGGGTGACGCCCGTGCGTTCCGCGACCGCTTCGTCCAGCCGCACCGCGCCGCGAGCGCTCGCGCTCAGAAGGGCAGCCCGTCGTCGACGGCTCGCGCCGGCGGCGCTCCGCCGGCCGCGGAAGCTTCCCCGTTGGTGGCGGCTTCGATCGAGGCTTGCGCCGCCTTGAGCAGCTTCTCGCACTTGACCGCGAGTTCGCGTCCCTCACGAAAGAGGGCGACCGACTCGTCGAGACTCGGATTCTCTTTCTCGAGTTTCGTGACGATTTGGTCGAGCCGCTCCAGCGATTTCTCGAATTCGCCCGAGGCGTTAGTTGCCATGTGTTTCCTTCGCTTCGACGCGTGCCGACAACGTTCCGCGAGCGACGCGCGCCGCGATCCGCGACCCGATCGGAACCGCTGCCGGGTCCCTGACGATCGCTCCGTCCAGCGTGACGATGGCATAGCCTTTTTGCAGAATCGTTTCCGGATCGCTGCCGAGCAACCGCGTCTGTAAGAGCGACCAGCGGCCCTTGGCCCGCTCGAGGATCGCGCGCGCGGCCGGCGCCAAGCGCGACGCGCTCTCGTCGAAGCTCGCTTTTGCCAGCGCACGACGCGCGTTCGCAGCCGTGTGGAGGCGCGAGCCGAGCTGATCCAGCAGGCGCGCGCGCTCGGCCAAGCGCAGCGACGGATCGAAGCGCCGCAAGCGTTGCTCGAGCTCCGCGAGCCGCTCGCGCCGCCGCTGCACGAAGCGTCCCGTTTCGCCGTCGAGGCCCGAGCGGATGGCTTCGAGCCGCTGAAACTGCGGCAGGAGCACGGCGCCCGGTTGGCTCAGGCGCGAGCGCACCAGCGCCGATTCGAGGCGGCTCGACTGGCGCGCGACGAGCGCTTCGGTGCTGCGCCGCGTGCGGTCGAAGGCGGCGCCGACCCGTTCGCGGAGACGGGCGGTCTCGGGCCCGATCAACTCGACGGCGCGCGAGGGGGTCGCCGCGTACACATCGGCGGCGAGATCGCTCAACTGCTGATCGATGTTGTGGCCGATCGCCGAAACGACCGGATGGCGCGCCGCGGCGACGGCGCGCACGATGCCTTCATCGCTGAAAACGAACAGGTCCTCGAACGAGCCGCCGCCGCGGGTAAGCACGATCGCATCGACGTCGAGCCGCGAAGCGCGGGCGAGCGCGCCGGCGACCTCGGAGGGCGCGCGCGGACCCTGCATCGTCGCTTCGCACCACACGACGCCGACGTGAGGCCGGCTCGCGCGCAGCAAGTTGACGAAATCGCCCGCGCCCGCCGCGCCCTTGGAAGAAACGAGCGCGATGCGGAACGGGTAGGGCGGAAGCTTGCGCTTTCGTTCGGCGTCGAACAGCCCCTCGGCGGCAAATTTCTTCTTGCGCTGTTCGAAAAGGGCATGCACGTCGCCGACTCCGGCGATCTCGACCTGATCGACGACGACTTGGATCAAACTCTTATACGTCGTGACCGTACCGCCGACGATCACCACGGCACCGGCCGCAAAGGCCGGGAATCGGAAGTTATCTTTCGAGAACGAGACGCACTTCACGAGCGCCTCGCCTTCCTTGAGATCGAAGTACATCGTATTCCCGCGCACGAAGCCCTTGTAGTTGGTGACTTCGCCGCGAACGCGCACGCGCCGCAGCACGTCGTCGCTCGCGATTTTCGCGCGCAGGTATTCGCTCAGCGTCGCGACGGTGAACTCGGTGCCGGCCGAGCGCGCGCCGAGCATCAGCGGACTTCCGGGTCTTCGTGCACGTCGTCGGTGTCCGTCGGCTGCGGCACGGAAGCCGGCGTCTCGTCGACGGTGGCGGGCGCGAGCGTCGCGGCCGGAGCGCTGGTGACGTTCGCTGCCGCGCGCGGCGCCGGCGGGAAAGCGGCCGGTGCGTCGAACGCGTTGGCTCGATGCGGATCGTACACGCTCGGGCTCGCGCACGAACCCGTCTGCGTTCCGCTCAAGAAGTACTCGAACTTCTTCGGCGCGCCGCAGTACGGCTGTTTCACCACCTCGGCGCCGGGCAACACGAAGTCGTGCTTGGGCGTATGAGCGAGCGCGGCTTTCATGAAGCGCGCCCAGGTACGGGCCGGAACGTTCCCGCCGTACGATTCGTTCATGCGCGAGTAGTCGTCGTTGCCGAGCCAGACGGCCGTCACCAAATCCGGCGTGAAGCCGACGAACCAGGCGTCACGGAAGTTTGTGGTCGTTCCGGTTTTGCCGGCGGCGGGGCGACCGATGTCCGCGTTGGGATATCCCGTGCCTTCTTTGATGACGCCTTCGAGCATCGTAGTCATCACGTAGGCCGTTCCCGCGCTCGTCACTTCGGTTTCCGAGGGAAAGCGGTTGTCGAGGATCGTGGCCCCGAGCGCGTCCTTGACCGTCCGAATCGACGACGGATCGATGTGGACGCCTTGATTCGCGATCGTGGCATAACCCGCAGCCTGATCGACCACCGAAACGCCGGAGCTCCCCAGCGCGAGCGAGAGGACCGGATCGAGCTTGGCCTTGACGCCCATGCGGTGCGCGTATTCGATGACGCGGTCGATCCCGAGCTGCTGCGCGAGGCGCACCGCCACGACGTTGCGCGATTGAGCCAGCGCGTAGCGCAGCGTCACCGGTCCCAAAAAGCGGTCGTCGTCGTCCATCGGCGACCACGTCGTGCCGTCGCCCATCGGATAGCTGATGGGCGAATCGTCGACGAGCGACGTGGCCGGCATGCCGCCGTCGATCGCCGCCGTGTAAACGTAAGCTTTGAACGACGAGCCCGGCTGACGCAGCGCCTGCCAGGCGCGGTTGAACTGATTATCGAGCCGGAACCCTCCGGCGCCGCCGACCATCGCCAAGATCTCGCCCGTCGACGGCCGGATCGCAACGAGCGCCGCTTGATGCGCGCCGATGCCTTCCGCCTTGGCGCGGCTAACGCCCCAGTCGACGGCCTCCTGCGCTTCGCGCTGGAGCTTCGGATCGAGCGTCGTGTCGACTTCGTAGCCGCCCTCGTAGACCGCTTGCTTCCCGAACGTCTGCTCGAGCTGCGCGATCACGTACGTCGTGAAGTACGGGTACGCGAACGATTGCAGTCCCGTCGCGCGCTCGCCGATGAGTCCAAGCGGCGCCAGCTGAGCGTCCGCGGCTTGCGCCGCGGTGATGTAGCCGGCCGAGGCCATGCGCTCGAGCACGTGCCGCTGCCGCGCCTGGGCGCGCGCGAGGTTCACGTAAGGCGAATAATCCGACGGTGCCGCGGGGAGACCGGCGAGCATTGCGGCCTGCGCGAGCGAGAGGCGCGAAACGTCTTCGCCGAAATACGTATGCGCCGCGGCTTGGATTCCGTACGCTCCCGAACCGAAGTAGATCAGGTTGAGGTAGCGCTCGAGGATCTCGTCCTTCGTATAGTATCGCTCGATCTCCATCGCCAGCAGCGCTTCTTGCACTTTTCGCGAGATCGAAACTTCATTGGAAAGAAACAGCTTGCGCGCGAGCTGCTGCGTGATCGTCGAGGCGCCCTGAAACTCTTCGTGGCGGTAGTCGGCAATTGCGGCCCGCAGGATGCCGAAGACGTCGACGCCGTGATGCGTGTAGAAGTGCTGGTCCTCGGTCGCAATGAACGCGTTGCGGACCTGTTGGGGAATGCCCGCAATCGGGACCCACGTCGCGATTCTGCCGGATAGAGGTTGGCCAGCAGCGTGCCGTCGCGGGCGTAGACGTGCGTCGAACGCGAGGGCTGAAAGTCCGCCATCTTGCTGATGTCGGGCAGGTGCTGCGAATACGAATAGATGATGCCCGCCACCGTCCCGGCGACGAACAGCACGAGCAGGAAGACTGCCGCGAGCGTCCCCCACACGATCCGTCCGAAGAGGCTCATCCGCCGGCGACGGCGCCGCCGGACCGCAATCGCGCTCATTCGGTGCGGCTCGCGTTCGAGAGCACGCCGTTTACGAAGCGCCCCGAATCCTCGGTCGAGAACTTCTTGGCGAGCTCGACCGCCTCGTTGATCACGACGGCCTTCGGCGTTTCGGGGTGATGGCGCAATTCGAAGACACCCATGCGCAGCAGCAAGCGGTCTACGGTCGGCAGCCGCTCGAGCGTCCAGCCCTCGAGCAGCGGCGCGATGAACGAATCGGTTTGCTCGGCATGTTCGAGCGTTCCGAAGACGAGCTCCTTGACGAAGGCGCGATCGCCGGCGTCGCCGCCCGCCAAGTTGTGCTCGAGCGCATCGCTCGGATCTTGCTTGCCCACCTCCACGCTGAATAGCGTCTGCAATGCGAGCTCGCGCGCAAAGCGGCGCGTCACGATCCGGCCGGAGCGCCTGCCGCGAGCAGCGAGGGCAAGAAGTCGATCGAGACTCCGCCCGCGCGGAAGCGCTCGTCGTTCATGATCCGGCGGCACATCTCGACGGTTGTATTTACGCCGCCGACGATCGTTTCGCCGAGTGCGGCATCCATCCGCGCGATGGCCCCTTCGCGCGTGTCCGCGTGGACGATGACCTTCGCCAGCAGCGAGTCGTAGTACGGCGGAATCGAAAGGCCGGCGTACACGTGCGAGTCGACGCGCACCCCGAAACCGCCCGGCAAAGCGACCTCGCCCAGCGTTCCGGCCGCCGGCGCGAAGCCCGCCTCGGCTTCCTCGGCGTTGATGCGACACTCGATGGCGTGTCCGCGCGCCAGCAAGTCGCGCTGCGTGAAACCCAGCGGTTCGCCGGCGGCGATGCGGATCTGCGCGGCGACGAGGTCGACGCCGTAGAGCATTTCGGTAACCGGGTGCTCGACTTGGATGCGCGTGTTCATCTCCATGAAGTAGACGTCTCGATCCGAGAGGAGGAACTCGAGCGTCCCGGCGTTCGTGTAGCCGACCGTCCGCGCGGCCGTCACCGCGATCTCGTGCAAACGTTCGCGCACGCCCTCGGGGAGCGCCGGCGCCGGCGACTCTTCGACCAGCTTCTGATGCGAAGGTTTCTGCACGGAGCAGTCGCGCTCGCCGACGTGAACGATATTCCCGAAGGAGTCGCCTAAGACTTGTACTTCGAGGTGCCGCGGCCGCAAGATCAGTTTTTCCATGTAGAGCCGGCCGTCTTTGAAATTCGCTTCGGCCTCGGCCTGAGCGGTCGCAAAAGCGTGTTCGAGCTCGGCGGCCGAATTGACCGCGCGCATCCCTTTGCCGCCACCGCCCGCGACCGCCTTGAGCATCACGGGATAGCCGAGCTCTTTTGCCGCCGCGAGCGCGGCGGCAATGGAACCGAGCACGTCGCTGCCGGGCGTCGTCGGAACGCCGCCCGCCTGCATGATGGCCTTGGCTTGCGCTTTGTCGCCCATCTGCTTGATGACCGTCGCGCTCGGCCCGATGAATGCCAGACCGTGATCGCTGCAGATTTCGGCAAAGCGCGCGTTCTCCGCCAGAAACCCGTAGCCCGGGTGGACCGCGTCCGCGCCGCTGATGAGTGCCGCCGAAATGATGTTCGGGATATTGAGGTAGGAACGCGCCACCGGTCCCGGCCCGACGCAATACGCTTCGTCGGCGTAGCGCACGTGCAGCGAAGCGCGGTCGGCGTCGGAGAAGATCGCGACCGTCTCGATGCCGAGTTCGTGAGCCGCGCGATTCACGCGAACGGCGATCTCGCCGCGATTGGCGATCAAAATTTTCTTGAAGCGCGGCACGCTATTCCTCGATGGCGAACAGCGCTTGACCGAATTCGACCGCCTCGCCGTCGTTCACGTAGACGGCGGCGACGCGACCCGGACCTTTCGCGCGAACCGGATTGCGGATCCCAAGGGACTCGACGTAGGCAAGCTCGCGGGCACCGCTCAGCACCGTGCCCTCGCTGACCGATGGCCGTGCGAAGCGCAAGATGCCGACGAACTCCGCCTTCAAGACGGTCTGAGGGCGGGACTCAGTCCCATTGCTCACGCCGTTGCCCGAGTGCCCGTTGACCGCCAAGCTCGCCTCCGCCACGCCGGCCGGCGGAGCGGCCGCCCGCGGCGTGCGCCGCACCTCGATCGCCACCTCGTCGTCCTCAACGCGAAAGCGCGCGAGCCCGCTGCTCGCACAAAACTCCGCGGCCTCTCGGACGCGCTCGAGCGTCTTGTCCCAATCCACGCTGGCTCGCCTTCGAGGAGCCTAAGTACCTATCCGCTCCAGCCCCGCGCGGACCGCCGCCGGCAAGGCCGCAAAGGCCGGCGCGAAGCCCGCATCGATTTCCGCTAACGGCCCCAAGGCAAACGCCCGCTCGAAAAGCCGCTCGTGCGGCACGACCAAACCCTCCTCGCGAACGGTCAGCCCCCCGTACGTCAAGATATCGAGATCGATCACGCGCGGCCCCCACCGAACCGTCTCCGTCCGCCCAAGCGCCCGCTCGATCGCCTTCAGCCCCGCAAGCAGCTCCCGCGCCGTAAGCCGCGTCTCGAGCAGCGCGGCCGCATTCACGAACGCCGGCTGCTCGCGCACCCCCCACGGCTCGCTCCGATACAGCGATGACCGGGCAACTACCACACCGAGATCCGCCAGCGCCTCAATCGCCCGCTCCACATTCGCGACCGGATCGCCAAGATTCGACCCAAGCCCAATTCCCGCGCGAACGGTCTCGCCTGGACTACCTGGCACCGTCCCGCACCCGCCGCACCGTCACCGACGGCGTCGCCCCCTCAAGCAACTTCGGCTTGGCAACCGTCACCCTCGCCGCGTCGACTCTCCCGTCGCCCATCAGCGTCGCCGCTATCTCTTCTCCCAATCGCTCGAGCAATGCATACGACCGGTCCCGCACGATCGCCACCACGCGCGCATGCACCGCCGCATAGTCGATCGTATCGCTCAACGCGTCGCTCGCACGCGCCTGCGAGAGATCCATCGACAACTCTACGTCAACCGCAAATAGCTGCGGATGCTCGCGCTCTCCCGGGAGCGCACCATGCTTCCCGTACGCACGTATCCCCCGAACCGCAACGACGTCGCTCACGCCGGATGAGACGACGTATCGCAAGGCGGCTGTCGCGGCCGCGGGACGTCGCCGTGGCGGGGACTCCAGCTTCCCGCGGAGCCCGGAGGGCGGGAGCGGGAAGTGGCGTAGCAGTGTTTCCCCATGGATGGGGAAACGCGGGCGTCCCCGCGACGGCGATGTCCCGCGGCCGCGACAGCCGCCCGCGACACGCTCACGAAGAAGGCCCCCAGCCCGCCGGCCGGCTGCCCCGAACGATCGCATCCGCAACCGCAACAACGTCAACCATCTCGGCAACGTCGTGGACGCGCACGATGTCGACCTTCGAAGCAACCGCCAGCGCGACCGTCGCCGCGGTTGCAAACGCCCGTTCCTCGACCGGCTTCCCGGTGAGTTTGCCGAGCGTCGACTTGCGCGACGTGCCGAGGAGCGTTGGAAAGCCCAGCGCGACGAGACGATCGAGCGAGGCGAGCAGCGCGAGGTTGTGATCGGGTGACTTTCCGAAGCCGATGCCCGGATCGAGGATCACGTGCTCCGCCGTGATGCCGGCGCGGACGGCGCGTTCGGCTTGGCTCGTCGAGAAAGGCGAGGACCTCGTCGACGACGTCGCGTTCGTAGACCGCTACGCGCTTGTTGTGCATGATGACGACCGGCACGTTGGCAGCGACGGCTTCGGCCAACAGCGCGTCGTCAAGGCCCCAGACGGAGTTAAGGACGTCGCCACCGGCGGCGCGGGCGGCCGCAAAGACGTTCGGCTTGAACGTGTCGACGGAGATCACGGCGTCGGGAGCGCGTTCGCGCACGCCGCGAACGACGGGAATCAGGCGCCGCAGTTCCTCGCCGGCGTCGATCGGCGTCGAGCCGGGACGGGTCGATTCGGCGCCGATGTCGATAAAATCCGCGCGGCTTGCCAGCTGCGCGAGGGCGTGCGCAATCGCGTCGGCGGTTTCGGGGCGCGCGTCGCCGGAGAATGAGTCGGGCGTCGCGTTGACGATGCCCATGACGTACGTGCGAGCACCCCAGACGAAGTTGTGGCCGCGAACGCGAAGTGCGCCGCGAGCGGGGTCAGTGACGGGAGCGTTCGACGACATTGGTCAGCCACCAGTCACGCAAGTGCCCGACGACGAACGTGGAACCCGTCACCACGACGACGCTCGAGCCCTCGGCGTTGCGGCGCGCGACGGAGAGGGCCTCGACCGGATCGAGGATCGCACGCGCGGAGCGGCCCTGGTTTTGCGCGACGTTGACGAGCGTCAGCGGGCGCACCGAGGCGCGCCCCGGCGTCTCGAACGACGTGAAGACGAACGAGGCCGGCAATTCGAGCCAGGGTTTGAGTACGCCGGCGGCGTCTTTGCTCTCGCCGATCGCGACGACGAAGACGAAGCGCTTTTCGGGGAACGTTTCGCGCAGCGCGTCGGCGAGGCTCTGCGCTTTGTCGGCGTTGTGCGCGACGTCGAAGACGACGCTCGGAAAGGCCGGAAAGAATTCCATGCGGCCGGGAATGACGAGGTTGGCGAAGCCGCGTTCGACGGCTTCGATCGAGGGGCGCAGGCCGTCGCCCAAGAGCTCGAGCGCGGCGATCGCCGTCGCCGCGTTACGCCGCTGAAAGCCGCCTAAGATCGGCAGCGAGAGTTCGTAGCGCCCACGCTCCGTGCGCGCTCCGAAAGACTGGCCGTAGGGTTCGCTCGGACGGTCTTCGAGCCGGACGCGGTCGGCGACGCGGTAGAACGGCGCGCCGGCCTCGCCGCAGATCTCGGCGATGACCGCGAGCGGCGCTCCGCTCGCATCGGAAACCAGCGGCACGCCGGGTTTCGCAATTCCCGCTTTGTCGCGCGCGATCTCTTCTTTGGTCTCGCCTAAGATCTCGGTGTGATCGAGGCCGACGTTCGTGATGACCGAGACCTCCGGCAGCAGCACGTTCGTACCGTCGAGCCTGCCGCCGATTCCCACCTCGATGACCGCGACGTCGACGGCCTCGCGCGCGAAGTAGGCGAAGGTCAGCGCAAGGAGCGTCTCATAGTAGGAAGGCCGGCCTTCCTCGCGTACGGTGCGCTCGATCGCGGGCAGCATCTCCGCGAGCAACGCGGCAAAACGCTCCTCGTCGATCGGCACGCCGTCGATGCGCGCGCGTTCGGTCATCGAGCTCAAATGGGGTTTCGTATGCAAGCCGGTGCGCCGCCCCGAAGCCGTCAACGCGGCGGCGATCATCGTGGCGGTCGAGCCCTTGCCGCTCGTGCCGCCGACGTGGATCGACGGGTAGCGCAACTGCGGATCGCCGAGTTCGCGCAGCAGCACGCGAATGCGCTCGAGCCGGTTGGGATTACGGCGCGACGCGGTCTCGTTGATCGTCCCGCGCAGATACGCGGCCGCCTCTTCGTAGTTCACGCTCGGACGTCAGCCATCGGTTACGGTATCGGCAAGTAAGTCGAGCGCATGCGGGATCGCCGGCAAGATCACGCCGAGCGTCTCGCGCACCGCGCGGGGGCTGCCCGGCAGGTTGACGATGAGGGTCGTTCCCCGCACGCCCGCGATCGCACGCGAGAGCATTGCCGTCGGGACGCGCGCGAGCGATGCCGCGCGCATCGCCTCGCCGAAGCCCGGGACCTCGTAGTCGACGATCGCCGCGGTCGCCTGCGGCGTGCGGTCGCGGTGTCCGAGGCCGGTGCCGCCGCTGGTCAAGACCAGCGCCATCGCGGCACGGTCGCAGAGCTCGATCAATTCCGCCTGCAGGGCGGCGGGCTCGTCGGGCAGCACGCGCGCGTGCGCGACGTCGAAAGCGTCGCCGAGAACTTCCCGCACGACGGGAATGCAGCCGTCTTCGCGCGTCCCCGCCGCGACTCGATCGGAGAGCACGAGGACCGCCGCGCGGTAGGCGCTCACTCCGCGGCCCGCCAGTCGCCGCGCGTACCGCCCCGCTTTTCGATCAGACGCACGCTCTCGACGACGATGCCGCGCTCCAACGATTTCGTCATGTCGTACACGATCAGGGCGGCGATCGCCGCGGCCGTCATCGCTTCCATTTCGACCCCGGTCTGCGCGCTGGTGCGAGCCGTGGCATCGATCTGCAAGAGGCCGCGTTCGACCCATGCGAACCCGATCTCGACGCTCGAAAGCGGGAGCGGATGCGCCAGCGGGATCAGGTTCGAGGTCTGTTTGGCGGCCAGGATCCCGCCGAGCTGCGCCGCCACGAAGGCGTCGCCCTTAGGCAGCGTCGCGGCGCGCAGGGCGTCCTCGGTTTCGGGCGACATGCGAACGGCGGCTCGCGCGTGTGCGAAGCGTTCGGTCGCCGGTTTGTGGCCGACGTCGACCATCGTCAGCGAACCGTCGCCGGCGAGATGCGTTGGGCGCACGGTTAGCGCGCGCGCGTCGGCGCCGCGCCCTTTGCTTGAAAGCGCAGCCAGATCAATGCCAGCCCGCCGAGCACGACGCACAGCACGGCGTGTTTGACGTGGAAGCCGAGCGGACCGCCGGGTATCAGGTAGACCACGGCGGCCAGAAAGAGTGCGACGGCGAGGACGATGGCGAGTATTTTCATGTGATGACCTTCGCGAGTGCGAGTCCCAGGCAGAGTGCTCCGAAGAGCAAGCAATACCATCCGAACGGCCGCAAATCATTCGTGTGAAAATAGCGCGTCAGGAAGGCGACCGAGGCGTACGCGGTCAGACCCGCAAGCAGCGCGCCCAGCGCCGCCTCGAAGCGCATGCCGGCGAGCCCGGCGCCGAAGAGCCGCGGCAGTTCGAGGACGGAGGCCGCGAAGATCGCGGGCGTCGCGAGCAAGAACGAAAAGCGCGCCGCGTCGTCGTGCGAGAGACCGAGCAGCAGGCCGCCGACGATCGATGCGCCCGAGCGCGAGATCCCCGGGAAGAGTGCGAGCGCCTGGGAAGCGCCGACCTTCGCCGCGCCGGACCACGGCAACGAGGGCAGCGCTCGTGCGCCGGCACGGTCCGCGGTCGCGCGCCGCAAGCGCTCGCCCCCGAACATGATGAACGCGTTTACGATGAGAAACCCGGCGACCAGGGCGGGCGAGCCGAACAGCTGCCGGACCGGTTTTTCGAGCAGCAGACCGAGAATCGCGACGGGAATCGTTCCGACGACGAGCAGCCACGCGACCTTCTCGTCGGCGTCGTCGCTCAGGCGGCCGCGCGCCACGCTCGCACACCAGGCGCGCGCGATGCGCAGCCAATCGCGCCGGTAGAAGACGATGAGCGCGACCGCAGTTCCGAAGTGCAGCGCGACGACGAACGCGAGGAACCCCGGATCGGCGCGGTCGATGCGCCAGTGCAGCAAGGCCGGCACGAGAACCGTGTGACCGAGACTGGAGACCGGAAACAACTCGCTCGCGCCCTGCAAGATCGCTAGGAGCAGCGCTTGCGCGAGCGTCAGAAGCTAGCCGCCGGCCCTTCGGCCGCCGCTCCTATTGCGCGTCGAACTCGGCGCGGAAGAGGTAGTTACCCGCTTCCTTGACGCAGTTGTCGACCTCCGGTGAATACGTGCTCTGGCGGGCCGCGGCGATAGCGGCTCGATCGAGCGAAGCGTTTCCCGACGACTTATACACCTTCGCGTCTGAGACCGCACCGGTTTCCGTGAGCGACACCTCGACTTGCGTTACGCCGATGGCGCCTTGCTGTTGCGCAAGGGCCGGATACTCGGGCTCGACGGCGTGGGTCACGCTAGCATCCAGGTGCGGGTTCGCGCAAGCGGGCTTCGGCGTTGCCGTCGGCCCCGCCGGAGCCGCAGGCGTCCCGGCCGGGGCGGCGACAGCCGGTCCCTTGTTGGAATTGCCGTTGGGATTGCCTTGCTCGTCGCCGACGGGCGGGGCGACGTACGCGTTCTCGGCCGGACCCGAACTCTTGCTCTTGGTGTGCACGACGTTGAGCTTAAGCTTCTTCGTCTCCGGCGGCGCGGTCTGTTTGATCGGCGGCGGCGTGCTCTTGGGCGGCGGCGTCGGGGGCGGCGTCGGTTTTGGCGGCGGCGTCGGGACGACCACCTTGATCTTCTTGGTGACCGAGACTTTTTCGACTTCCTTGTCCTGCTCCTGATACGTTTTGATTTGGAGGAACGGGCCAAAAATCAGGTGGATGAAGATCGAGATGACGAAGGCCCAGCCGAGAAAATTCTTGATGCGCGCTTGCGGCGCAATCGGGGCGGGCGGCGGGACCGGCGGGATCCCTGCGGGCCGTTCGGGCGGGCGCGAACTCATCGCTGGGCTCTCACGGACGCTTCGTGCCTTCGACGTGGTTGGCCAGGCCGAAGTTCGTTAAGTCCTTGCCTTTGGCGGCATCCATGACTTGCAACACCGTGCCGTATTCGGCTTTCGGGTCGGCCTTGATGATGACGCTCGAGAAGCGGTGGTTCGTCTGGTCCTGCAGCTTCCCGAAGGCCTCCGCCGCGTCGCGAATATCGACCGTCTGCGAACCGATTTGAATCTTGTTCTTCTCGTTGATATAGACGACGATCTGCGAAGCCTTGACCTTGTCGGTGTTCTTGGCGTCGGGCAGCTTCGGCTCTTTGGTGACCGAGGCGAGGATGATGAAGATGATCAGCAAGACCAGCAGCACGTCCGTGAAGGGCGTGATGTTGATCGTCGACATGACGTCTTCTTCGGCTTGACCGGTAGAGACGGCCATTACGAGGTCACGAAGCCGACATCGTCGAGGTTCGCTAACTTGGCGGCATCGAGGATCCGGATGATGATGCCGTAGGGCGCCTTCGTGTCGGCGGTAATCGAAACGTGCAGCCGGCCGCGTCGGGCCGCGGTCTGAGCCATAAGGCCGTAGATACCCTTGGCGTCGGTCCGCTCGGCATCGACGAAGATCACGCCCTTGTCGTTGACCTCGACCTCGATCGTCTTCTTCTTGTCGTCCTTGTTCGTCTGGGCGTTGTTATTGTTGTTAGGGAGTTCTTTTTGGAAGCCGGGCGGAGTGATCAACGCCGCCAAAATCATGAAGATGATGAGCAAGACCAAAAGCACGTCCGTGAAGGGCGTGATGTTGATCTCGGCCATGACGTCGTCGTCTTGTTTCGCCGAGAGAAGCGACATCTATTAGGGCTTAACTCCCACGGCCGCGGGAACCGGCGTATAGAGATCGGTCGGAATGGGCTCGCCGACGTTGTGGAAGTGCAACATCTCCGCGAGCTGGTTGGCAGCCACGATCATCTCTTGGTTGTAGACCTTGATGCGCGTCTTGAAGTAGTTGAAGAAAATAACGGCGATGACGGCGACGAACAAACCGGCCGCGGTCGTGATCAACGCTTCGCTGACGCCTGCGGCAACGACGGCCGGCGTCGAGTTTCCCTCGATGGCAATCGCCTGGAAGGCGTGGATGATTCCTAGTACCGTACCGAAAAGGCCGACGAAAGGCGCGATAACGGCGATCGTTCCGATGACTCCCAAGTTCCTCTCCAGCGAATTCAGATGCTCCATTAACGCTATGGAGAGGGCATCTGTGATGTCCGCCCGGCCCTTGGAGCCCCGCGAGCAACCCGAACTCGAGGATCTTAGGAAGCATTCCTTTGTTCTCGTTGCAGACCCGAATGGCGCCGGGGATGTCGTCTACCTGAATCCGGGCCCCGATCTGGCGCAGCAGCTCCTTGCTGTCCCCGTGCTGCTGCGCGAAGAACCAGAGCCGCTCGATCACGATCGCTACCGCGACTACTGAAAGGATCAGCAGCGCGATCATCGCGGGGCCGCCCTTCCACAGGAAGCTAAAAAAGTTCGTAAACCAATCCACGCGTCAAACTCCCCAGGCGAAAAAAATTGAAGCGACGCCGAGCCCCCGTCGCGAGGACAGCCTATTTCCCTCGTTCCGGTCTTTCTCCTCGGTCTCGTTCATTTGGTTCCGTTTAGTTGCTTTAACGCAGCGTCGACCGCCGCGTCGATTTGCGGGTTCGTCCCGCCCGCCGCCTTGGCTTTGTTTAAATGGGCGAGGGCGTCGGCTTTCTTGCCCTGGTTTGCCAGAGCCACCCCGGCGGCATAGTTGCCCAGCTCGCCGTTCGGGTCGATCGCCAGCGACTTCTCGGCGTCGGCCTGCGCCTTTGCGTTGTCGGCGGGCTTGAGCTGCAGGTACGTGATGGCGGCTTCGGCATACATGAATGCCGCCGCGGCGGGCACCGCCGCGGCACCCTGCTCAAAGGAGGCTGCCGCCGCGCTCAGGTCGCCCGACTTTTGCTGGGCGGTGCCCTGATCGTTGTAGTACTTGGCGACGGCGGCTTGCGCGCCGGTGTTCTTCGGATCCAATCGAGCGACTTCGTCCGCCACCTTTTTGGCTTGATCGGGTTGGCCGGCTTTGAGGTACGCCTTGACGAGATTCACGTCGACCGTTGCCCGCATTTCCGCGGCCGCGTTCGAGCTCTGACCCAAGGAGCGCGCCTTTTCGAGCGAGACCACTGACGCCGGAAATTGGCCCGCATCGAATTGCGTCAACCCCAGCACGTTGTACGATGCCAACGACGGGTCCAAGTCGACCGCTTTCTTCGCGAGCTCGATGCCCTTGTCGAAATTGCTCGCACCCGATTCCTTGACCGCGGCTCGGGTATAGGCACTCGAAGCGAGGGCTTTGTACTGCGCGGGCAACTTGTCGCCGACTTTATCGAAGGCGGCCGCGGCGCCCTCGGCGTCGTCGGAGTAGTAGTCGGCCAGACCGAGATAGGTCAGCGCGCTCGCATCGCCCGGATGCGACTGCAGGTAGTTCTCGAGCCCGGACTTCGCGCCGGCATAATTCGGCGGACTGCCGGTCACCATGCGCTCGTACGCCTCGAGGCCCGACGCGGGGCTTTCCTCGCTGGCGCTCCCGCCCGCGAATCGCAGCGTGAAGTCGTAAAAGGCGTCGACCGGCTTGGCAGCATTCGTGGCCGGCTTGTAGCTCGAGTTTCTCGCGATTTCCAGCGCCGCCGCATCGAGGTCATGGTTGCTCGACTTGATGATGTTTTGAACCTGGGCCGTGCCGTCTTTTTTAACGAAGACTTTGACGATCACCGTGCCGCTGCCGGCCGGAATCGAGGCCGCAGTTCCGCGCTTGACAATCTTGGGCGGCACGTACCCGAATTGCGGGGCGACGGTGGGCGCAGCGCTTTGCGCGTGGGCGATCGTGGGACAGGCGAGGACCGCTGCCGCAAGGGCCGCGAGGCGCGCCGCGCCACCGTTGTTCTGTTTCATCTCGTCTCCGAAACTTCGTTCAAACGCTGGATCGTTCGCGCGGCTTCGTCGAACGAAGGGCCGAGTTCGGCGGCTCGACCGCTCTCGAGAGCCTCCGCGAACGTGGTGAGTATGGCAGCCAGGCCGCGCACTTCCTGCGCCACGGCCGGAGCGTTGGCGTCCAGCACGCCGCGCCACACCGGCCACGACGAACCACCCAACCTCAGCATCGAACGCATACCCGAGCCGGTCAGTTCCACTACGCCCGGCGCGCCGAGCCGAGCGCCGAGCCGCGCGCCCAGGGCGACCGCGACGACTTGGGGCAGGTGCGAGGTAAGCGCCACGATGCGGTCGTGCTCGGCCGGGGCAAGCGCGAGCGCGCGCGCTCCCATCGCCGCGATAAAACTGCGAACCGCTCGCACGGCGCCGGCGCTGGGCGTCGGCGCGTACATCCAAACGCAGCCTTCGAAGAGGTCGCTCCGCGCGGCTTCGGGCCCGCTGCGCTCCGAGCCGGCCATGGGATGCGAGGGGACGAAGGCCGCGAGGCCCGCGCCGGCGGCAACGACCGGGGCCTTCACCGAACACACGTCCAGGACGAGCGCGGCGGCGGGCTTGGCCGCGCGGACGTCCGCCAGCAGCGCGAGGGTCGCCTCGAGCGGCGTGGCGAGGACCAGCACGTCGGCCTCATAGCACTCGGCCGGAACGGCGGCGACGCGGTCGAGGGCGCCCCGCGCGCGGGCTCGTTCCGCGTCGGCCGGGCGGATGTCATAGCCGACGGTGCGCGCGCCCCCGGCGCGAGCCCGCAAACCGATCGAAGCGCCGATCAGTCCGGTTCCGATGATTCCGACGGAACGCGGTCCGGGCGCGCTAAACGACAACGGCGGGCGCCGGAAGCCTCCGCCCGACGGCGTGCGCGACCGGCGCCAACCGCGCGGTCAATTCGGCGAAGGCCGGCAGCGTCAACGACTGAGCTCCGTCCGACATGGCGGTCGCGGGCGAGGGGTGCACTTCGACGATCAGCCCGTCGGCGCCGGCCGCGACCGCCGCGAGGCTCATCGGCAACACTAAGCTGCGCACGCCGGTCGCGTGCGACGGATCGACGATGACCGGCAAGTGCGTCAACGTGCGCAGCACCGCGACGGCGGCCAGGTCGAGCAAATTCCGCGTGTGCGTATCGTACGAGCGGATGCCGCGCTCGCACAGCACGATGTCGTGCGTTCCCGCGGCGTAAACGTATTCCGCGGCCATCAGCCACTCGTCGATCGTCGCCGAGATTCCGCGCTTGAGGAGCACCGGCTTGCGCGCGTAACCGACCTCGCGCAGCAGCGTGAAGTTCTGCATGTTGCGCGCGCCGATCTGCAGCATGTCCGCGTGAGCCGCGACCAGCTCGACGTCGCGCGGATCGAGCACTTCGGTGACGACGGCGAGGCCGTAGCGGTCGGCGGCTTCGCGCATGAACTCGAGTCCGGATTGGCCGAGGCCTTGAAACGCGTAGGGCGAGGTGCGCGGTTTGAAGGCGCCGCCGCGCAGCAGGTTGGCGCCGGCAGCTGCGACGGCTTCGGCCGTCACGCCGACCTGATCGCGCGACTCGATGCTGCACGGTCCGGCGGCGATGCCGAGGACCTCGCCGCCGAAACTGACGCCGTCCTTGATGCGCACGACCGTCGGCTCGGGCTTGGCTTCGCGGCTCACCAGTTTATAGGCGCGCGAAATCAGGATGACTTGCTCGACGCCGTCGAGCTGCACGAACTGGGCGCGCAGGGCTTCTTTGTCGTCCGGCGCGCCGATCACGCCGACGATCGTACGCTCCGCGCCGCGGCTGACGTGTGCCGTCAAATCGAGCGAGGCAATGCTCGCTTCGACCGCTTGAATTTCTTCGTCCGGCGCGTGGGGACGCATCACGATGATCATTGCGGGTTCGTACTCCGGGAGACCAGGTCGGGGCGAAGCGAGACTGCTTCTCGCAAATACACGTGGACCATTTCGGCCTGCGCCTTGGCGGTGTTCACGTGGATCAGCACGCGAATGCAGCGCGCCAGCCGCCCGGGTACTCCGATCTCGGTGAAGTTCAAGAGCGGCACCAGCGTCCAGCCCATGCGGCGCGCGGCGGCAGCCGGAAACTCGGCGTGCAGGTCCGGCGTCACCGTGAACAGCGCGGAGGCGACGTCTTCCGAGGCGATGCCGTTGGCCGCGACGATCTCGCGCACCAGCTCCTCGGTCGCTTCCAGGATGGCGGCTTGCGTATCTTCGGCGACCGTCGTCGCACCGCGAATGCCGCGCAGCGCGCTACGCATCGCCGGCCTCGCTCGCGCCCTTGAGCACGACCCGAAGCGCCGCGATCTCGCGCTCGGTCGCTTCGCGCCAATTGCCGATCTTCAGCTCGCCGAGGGCGATCGGGCCGAAGCGCAAGCGTACGAGCGACAGCACCGGATGATCGGTCGCTTCGAACATGCGGCGGACTTGACGGTTGCGGCCTTCGTGAATCGTGATGTCGAGTTCCGAGCCGGCGGCCGAGGTGCGGACGACCCTGACTTTCGCCGGCCCGGCGTTTCCGTCATCGAGCCGCATGCCCTCGAGCAAATGCCGGACGTCGTCGGCAGCGAGCCGGCCGCGCACGAGCGCGCGGTACGTCTTCTCGACGCCGAAGCGCGGATGGGTCAGCACGTGCGCCAGTTCGCCGTCGTTGGTCATGAGCAGAACGCCCGAGGTGTCGTAGTCGAGCCGGCCGACGGGAACCAGCCGGCCTTCGCTCTTTGGAATCAACGAGGTGACGGTCCGGCGGCCTTCGGGATCGCTGGTGGTCGTCATGACCTTGGGCGGCTTGTGGAGCACGAGGTAGCGCTTCTCACTCGGCACGCTCACCAAGCGCCCGTCGAACTCGACGCGATCGCCTTCCGCCACGCTCGTGCCGAGCTCGCGCACGGGCTTGCCGTTCACGCGTACGTGACCGCTCTTGATCAACTCTTCCGCGCGCCGGCGCGACGCAACGCCGGCGTGAGCGAGGAATTTCTGAAGCCGCACCCCAGCGAGATTAGCGGTTGAGGCGCTGCGGCCCGCTGACGAAGGGATTGCCGCGTTCGTAAAAGCGCAACTCGCGGTGCGCTTCGAGCGTGAGCCCGATGCGCGCGCTCTGCCCGATCGTTCCGGCCGGAGCGCGCGCGGCGGCGAGCCAGAGCGGACCGCGCGCGCACAGGTCCAGCCCGTCTTGCGCTCGCGATACGTCGAGCGCCGCGGCCAGCCGGCCCGGACCGCGCGCGAGATCGCGCAGCGCCGCCCCCGGGCGGCTGCGTTGCATGGCCGCGACTCCGCTCAGCGGCTCGCCCGCGCGCAACAAAACGCCCGCGCCGGTGCCGCGCGCCTCCGCCGAAACGTTCAGGCAAAACCACGTTCCATAAATGAAGTAGACGTAGGCGCGCCCGCGCTCCAGGAAGAGCGAACGGTTGCGCGCCGTTTCGCCGCGAAAGGAATGCGCCGCCGCGTCGCCCGGCAGATACGCTTCCGTCTCGACGATGCGCAGCGCGCGCCGGCCTTCGGGGTCGTCGCGTACCACGATCGCCCCGATCAAGAAACGGGCCAGTTCGATCGTTCCGAGCGGCAGTTCCGCCCGCCGTAGCCGGCGGAAGCGCACGGGCTCAGGCGGCGATGAGGCTGACCTCGGCGCGGGCTCGGGCGGTGAGATCGCGCGCGACGGCGTCGTGCGCTTCAACGACGGTGATCTCGGAAAATTGATTCAAGCGACAGCGCAGCGCGACGTACGGCACGACCAGCGCGTTCGGCAGCGAACGCCGCTCGGCCACGTCGAGCGGGAGGTTCGCATCGTCGATCGCCACGATCGCGCGGGACATTCCGCGCTGCGAAAGCTCGGCCAGGACGGCATCGAGCGCGGCGTAGGCGACGTCGCGTCCGCGCAGCGCCGGGAGAGGGCGGCAAACGAACTCTACCCTGACCGGCGACCCGTTACGGCCGCCCGCTCCCGAGGCGGCGTAGGCGACGCCGCTTCCGCCCCGTCCGGCCGCGAAGCCGACCGTGACTTGTTGAGCGAGTCGCGAGCGATCTTGCCGTCCCATAGTTTTCTCTTACCCATTATGCCCCGAACGTACGTTCGATGTCAAGCCGGGACGCCGGCCGGGACCCGCCGCCGGGCCAACAGATCGCCGTAGAGATCGAGGATGCGTTCGGCCAAGGCCGGGCCGTCGAAGCGCAGGGCGAGCGGAGAGATTTGGGCGGCGTGGGGTCCGGCCGCGAGCACGCGGGCGAGCGCCGCCGCGAGGGCCGCCGGGCTGGCTGGGACCACCGTCCCGGCGCCCGCCAGCACGTCGCGCGTCTGGGGCGTATCGACCGCGACGATCGGAATCCCGGCGGCGAGCGCCTCGACGAGAACCAAACCTTGCGTCTCGCTCAAGCTGGTGAAGACGAACGCGTCGGCCGAGGCGTAGGCATCGGGCAGCGCTTCGCGCGCGAATTCGCGGGCAAAGGTCGTGCGCTGCGCGACGCCGCAGCGGGCCGCTTTGCGCTCGAGCGCCTCGCGGTGAACGCCGTCGCCGACGATCGCCAAGCGCAGCGTGGGATCGGCGAGACGCGCGAACGCATCGAGCGCCAGTTCGAGATTCTTCTCGCGGCCCAGGCGCCCGACCGAGAGCAGCATCTTGCCGCCCGCCGGCACGCCGAGGCGCGCGCGCAAGGCCTCGCTGCGCGTTCCGCCGGCGAAAAAGCGCACGTCGATGCCGCTCGGCACGATCTCGATGCGCGAACGCACGCCGAGTTCGCGCAAGCGCGTTTGCATCGCGGCGGTCGGTACGACGACCGCATCCGCGGCGTTCGCGTACGAGCGCGTCAGCTGCGATGCCGCGCTGCGCGCGGCGCGCGGATCGAACGGCACGTAGTGCGCGTACTCTTCGAGCTGCGTGTGATAAGTGAAGACCAGCGGCACGCCTTGACGCCGCGCCAAGCGCACGCCCATCCAACCGGTGACGAAGGGCGAATGCGTGTGCACGATCGAGAGATTGGCCAGGCGCTGCGGCGCGACCAGCGGGATCGTCAGACGGTAGGCCGTGCGCGTTGGCAAGGGCAGCGACGGTACGCGAACCACGTCCTCGCGCTCCTCCTGATAGCCCGGCATGCTCGGCGTGACGAACACGACTTCGTGCCCGCGCGCGCGCAACGCGCTCGCGAGCGCGTCCAGCGACGCGACGATGCCGTTTTGAATCGGCCGGTAACATTCCGTGAACAAACCGACCCGTAATGCGCTCACAGTTGAGACTTCTTCGTCAATTTGGGGCCACCCCGCAGCAGGAACACATCGGAGCCGATTTGTCAAATTGACGTTCCGGACGGGCCTATGCTATCGTGTGCCGGTTCCGGTTCCTTGCCCGCTCGCGAGGAACCAGTGGTAATGCTTCCCCGGAAGCGTTCAACCCGCAACTTGCTGAACGGTGCCTCGCCTTTCTTGGCCGCTCCACTCTCGTGGGCGCGCCGAGGCGACGTGCCTCTCGTCCAGAAAGGAGCCGAGTTGATCGTCAATGATCAAAGGTTCGCGACGTTTGTCGCAACGAGCGTCTTAACACTAGTTCTCAGTCTCACCGTCTCGGCGGGTGCGGTCCGCGCCGCCGAAGTGGTCGGCAGCGACGAATCTCAGCCCGTCATCGTCACCTTCGTGCGCGACGGTCAATCGACGATGTACGAGACCCACGTGCGCACGGTCGGGGAGTTCCTCGACGAGCGCGACGTGAAGGTCCTCGAAGACGACTTCGTTTCCGCGCCGCCTGCGACGGTCTTGTCGCCGGGCATGCGCTTGGAATACCGCTCCGCTTTCGCCGTCACGCTGGCCGTCGACGGTCAACGCATCGCGCTGCACTGCGCCCCGGCAACGGTTGCAGACTTGCTCGATCGTCAAGGAGTTAAGCTTGGGCCGAACGACGAGGTCGTCCCAGCGCTCGGCTCGCGCCCCGCGCCTAACGGCATCGTGCGCGTGACGCGCGTCGACGAGTGGACCGCCCGCGTGCGCGAACCGATCGAGCCCGGCGTACGGCACCGCTTCGATCCGTTGCTCGCGATCGGCAAGACGCGCACCGTCGATCCCGGTCTTCCCGGCGAACGCGAACTCACCGTGCGCTTTATCAAGCGCGGCAACGCTCCCGAAAAGCGCGTCGTTCTCGCCTCACAAGTCGTACAGGAAGCGCGTCCGAAAATCATCGTTCACGGAATCGGCGAATTCGTTTCGCTCGTTGACGGCGTGCGCGACGCGTTCCACATCGCGGGCACCGCGATGAAGATGGTCGCAACCGCCTACGTGCCGTTCTGCTCGGGCTGCAGCGGTATCACCAAGATCGGATTGCACGCCGGACACGGCGTCGTCGCCGTCGATCCGAACGTCATTCCGCTCGGTTCGCGCTTGTACGTTCCGGGTTACGGCAACGCGGTCGCGGGCGACACCGGCGGCGCAATTCGCGGCAATCGCATCGACCTCGGTTTCGACAACCTCGGTGAAGCGCTGCGCTTCGGACGACGGCCGATAACCGTCTACGTATTGCGATAACTCCCGATCCGGCTCCGCCGCATCCTCGCGCGCTGCTCGCGGCGCGCGGGTTGCGGCCGAAAAAGCGCCTCGGTCAAAACTTCCTCATGGACGGCGCGGCAACCAACCGCATCGCGAAGCTTTGCGTTGCGAACGGACCGCTGCCCGTCGTCGAAGTCGGCGCGGGGACCGGCGCGCTGACGCGCGCGTTGCTCGCAAGCGGCGCCACGGTTACCGCGCTCGAACTCGATCCCGAGCTCGTCGCCTTGCTGCGCGAACGCAGCGACCTCGCCGCGGCGACGATCCTCGAAGCCGATGCGCTCGCGTTCGACTACGACGCACTCAGCGGCGAACGCGCCTGGTGCGCGGCCGGAAACCTGCCTTACAACATCGCGACGCCGCTGATCTTGCGCTGGCTGGAACTGCGCAACCCGCCGGCGCGCATCGTCGCGATGGTGCAACGCGACGTGGCCGAGCGCTTCACGGCCGCCCCGAGTACGCCGGCTTACGGCAGCTTGACGCTCGCCGTCGGCTACTCGATGGAGGTGCGCCGCGCTTTCACCCTGGGACCGGCCGCATTCTTTCCACGCCCGAAAGTCGACAGCACGGTCGTCGTAATGGAGCGGCGTGCCGTCCCGAGCGTCGTCGCTCGCGATCCGAGATTTCTGATGCAGGTCGTGCGCGGCGCCTTCGCGTACCGCCGCAAGACGCTCGCCAACAGCCTCGCGCTCGCACTCGACATCCCGCGCGCACGGACCCAAGCTTCGCTTGGAAGGTTGGGGCTCGATACGGAGATTCGTGCAGAACAACTCGACTTGGGCAAGCTTGCAGCCCTCGCCGACGACTTGGCCCCCGAACGCATTTAACTTTTGGCTCACGCTCTTAGCCGCGCTCGGCGCGGCCGGCGTCGAGATCGTCGCCGCGGTCGTCTTCATTAGCGGCGGCGTCGCTTCGGGCGCGATCGATCCCCACCATCCGGCCGGCGTCGGACCCGACATCGCCTTGACCCTGCAAGTCGCACTGTACTTGCCGCTGGCAGCCTACATCGCCGTCATCCTTCCCCACCTTTCGCGGGTCTCGCTGCGCGAGCTCGGCTTGCGGATGCCGGGCGGGCGCGACATCGCGATCGGCCTCGCCGGCATCGTCGCGATGTACGTCGTGGTCGGGCTGGTCGAGTCTGCGGCCGAAAGCGTCACGCACCGCCACGATACCGAAACCGCGATCGCGTTGATGCGCCAGCTGCGCACTCCGGTCGAGCAGATCATCTTCGCCGTGATCGCGATCGTGCTCGCGCCGATCGTCGAAGAACTGACCTTTCGCGTCTTTCTTTTCAATGCGATCTCGCGTTACACGCCGATTTGGGCGGCGGCGCTGCTCAGCGGCCTGATCTTCGGCGGAGTTCACGTCGCGAACGCGGGCCAGCTCGTGACGATCGGTCTGCCCTTGGCCTGCGGCGGCATCGTTCTGGCGTACGTCTACGCGCTAACCCGCTGCTATTGGGCAAACGTGCTCACCCACGCAGGTTTCAACGCGATCGGCGTCGCCGCGGTGATGATCTTCCATCAAACGTAGCATGCGGCTCGCAATCGACGCCGGGAACTTTTCGCGCGACCGGCGGGGAATGGGACGGCTCGCGCGAGAGGTCCTGCGGGCCGCACTGAACGACCCGGCCTTCGACGTAACGCTGATCGCGTCCAAGCGCTCGGACGGGCGCGACTTGCGCGCCGAGTTCGGCGAAGGCTTCCGCCTTGCCGGGCCGTTCGGCGCACGCCGCCGCGGCGCGTACGATGCCGTGTGGTTCCCCTGGAACGGCTTGCGCTTCGCCTGCGCCGCACCGTCGCTCGTCACCCTCCACGACGTCTTTGCGTTCAGCGAGCCGCATCCCGAACGCATCGCGCGGAGCCGCGAACAAGGACCGATCCTGCGGGCGGCGCGCGGCGCCACGCGGATCGCCACCGATTCGCACTGGAGCCGCGAACAGATCGTCGCGACGCTCGGCGTCGAGCCCGAGCGCATCGAGGTCGTGGCGCCGTCCCCGGGCAGCTTTTGGTCGCCCGGCACGGGCGACGTGCTCCCGCCGCAAATCGTCGCGCAGCGCTACGTCTTGCTCGTCGGCGCGCGCGAGAAGCGCAAGAACGCGCGCACCCTTATCGAAGCCTGCGCGAGAACGTTGCGCGACGACGAGTCGCTCGTTATCGTCGGCGAGCTGCGGCCCGAGGACCGCGCGCTGGCCGCGCGCTCGCGTCTTCGCGCCGGCGAAATTGCCGCGAGCGACCGCATGTTGCGGGCGCTCTATCGCAACGCCGGCATCGTCGCGGTGCCCTCGACGGCCGAAGGCTTCGGACTCGTGCCGCTCGAGGCGATGGCCTGCGGCGCACCGGTCGTCGCATCGAACGCGTCCGCGCTGCCCGAAACGACCGGCGGCGGCGCGCTCTTGCTGGAACCCGGCGATGTCGCCGGCTGGGCACGTGCGGTGCGCGCGCTGCTCGACGATCCCGCCGCCGCCTACGCGCTCAGCGCGCGCGGCGCGACCCGCATCGCCGCCCTCGACCGCGACGGATTCGCGCAAGGCACCCTCGCGCTCTTACGTCGCCTCGCCGCCTGAGCGGACGACCTCGTCGATCGCTTCGCGCAGCTTTCGCTTGAAGATCTCCGGCGAGAACTCTTCGGCGTGAGCGCGCAGGCGCGCCGGCTCGTAACGCGAGGCATCGAGGCCGGCGAGCGCGCCGGCAAGCGACGCACCCGTGGGCTCCGCGAAGAACTCGCCGGTAACGCCGGGGACGACCGTTTCGAGCGCACCGCCGCGGCCGAAAGCGATGACGGGCCGGCCGGAAGCATTGGCCTCGAGCGGTACGAGTCCGTAGTCTTCCTCACCGGGAAAGAGCACGGCGCGCGCGCGTTGCATCAATCCGCTTACCTCAGCATCGGAAACCGCGCCGGCGAACTCGGTGCGCGTTCCGGCGGCGGCGCGTTCGAGCGAGCGGCGCGCCGGACCCTCGCCCGCGACGACGAGACGCTTGCCGGCGAGCGCGCAGGCTTCGATCGCGAGGTCGACGCGCTTGTACGGCAGCAGGCGCGAGACGACGAGGAAATAGTCGCCGCCGCCTTCGCCCACCGCGAAGCGGTCGAGATCGACCGGCGCGTGCACGACGCGCGCCGGCCGGCCGTAGTAGCGCTGCGCGCGCTCCGCCACATTGCGCGAGTTTGCGATGAACGCGCTCGGACGCTGCGCGGCGGCGACGTCCCACTTGACGAGCGGCGCCACGAAAGGCTTGGCGGCGCGCGCCAATCCGAAGCCGCCGAGGTAGCGCTCGTACGCGAAAACGAAACGGCTGACCGTATGCAGGTAGCAGACGTGCGTCGCTCCCGGTGCGGTCCGCACGCCCTTGGCCCACGAACTCGTCGAACTGACGACTAAATCGTAACTCGACAGGTCGAAGCGCTCGAAAACCGCGGGATAGAGCGGCGCGAAGTAGCGAAAGCCGCGCTTCGCGAAGGGCAGGCGCTGCAACGCCGAGACGCGCACGCGGCGCGGGTCGATCAGGTCGCCGGTTGCGGCGGGATCGAACAACGCCGTGTACACCGGCGCCTCCGCATAGAGATCGGCAATGTGGCGGAACACGCGTTCCGCGCCGCCGCGCTGATTGAGGTAGTCGTGGACGAGGGCGGTCTTAACCGTTCTGGCGCGGCAAGACCAGCGCGACGATATAGCGCTGCAAATATTGCTTCGCGACGCGCTGCACGTCGGCCGGCGTCGTTTGAGCGACGGCGGCGAGCGCGGCGTTGATCGCGTCGGGCCCCATACCGTGCGCCGCGAACGTCCCGAGCAAGTAGGCGCGATCCGAGATCGTAACCGAGTCCATCACGAACTGACCGGACGCCTGGGTCTTGAAGCGCGTCAGGGCGGCAGCGGTCAGCGGGCGCGCGGCAAGCGACTTCGAGACGAGCAGCAGCTCGCGCAGCGCCAGCGAAGGATCCACGCGGGTTCCGTTGACGTACACGACCAGGCTCGCCGGCGCTGAATCGTAGAGATAGAAGGCGCCGACCGATCGTTCCGAGAGGCCGAGCGTCGTCGAACTCGAGCGCTCGAAAGCGTTCGAGAGGAGCGACTCGAGCACGACCATCGCGCCGAAATCGCGGCTACCGGGCGAGGGCGCGGCGAACCCGACGACGACGATCGGCGCTCCGACGTCGCGGCGCGCCACGATCCGCGGCGCGGTCGGCGGAATCGGACGCGCCTTCGGCGGCACCGCCGCGACGCTGCCTTCGGGCAACGCGCCGGCCAGCGCGGTCAGCGCTTCGCTCAGCGCCGGTCCGGTTTTGCCGACCGCACTGAAGGTCAGGCCGCTGCGCTTGTAGTTCTGTTGGTAGAAAGCGGTGAGGTCGCGGCTGGAAAGCGCGGCCAGCGACGTCGTCGTGCCCAGCGCCGGTAAACCCGCGTTGGTCGCGTAATAGGAACGGCGAAACATCTCGATGCCGACGGACAGCGCATTCGCTTGCAGCTCGCCGATCCGCGTGCCCAGCGAGCGCCGTGCGGCGGAGGCGACGGACGGCGAGAAGTCGGGCGCCGCGAACGCGCGCCCGAGCAGGTTCACCAGCGCGGGCAGCTTTTCCGAGCGGCCCTCGACGTAAAAGTGGACGGTGCTGCCGTCGACCGTATATTGCACGCTGCCGCCCTGCGCGATGATTGCGTCGCGCAACGGCAAGCTCTCGCCCGCCCCTAGCGTGACCGGCGTGCGCGTGATGCACTCGGCGACGAGCGCCGCGACGCCGCTGGTCGTGTCGGATTCCTTGTCGAGTCCCGCGCTCAAGAAGATCTGCACGCCGCTGATCGCGGCGTATTCGTCGCTCTCGCTGAAGAGCTTGACGTTGCCCACTTCGGACGAGACGGCTTGCGGGTAGCGCGGCGCCGGCAGCGGTGCCTCGGCCGAAAAGGCGAGGAGGCCAGCGGCGAGCAAAGCGAGATTCTTCATTTCGGAGCCTCGGCTTCGAGCGTCACGCTGACGGGCGACTTACCCAGGTACTTCTCGGCCGTCGCCGCGACGAACTCGGGCGTCAACTGACTTGCCGCCTTGAAATAGGCACCGTCTTCATCGTTCGCGCCGGGCGCATACGCGGCGTTTCCTTCCACGGCGTACCAGCCGAAGTTGTCGGCCATCTCTGAAGGCGTCTGCAAGTCGCTGAGCAGGTGATATTCGAAGGCCGCCAGCGCTGCGGCGAACGTGCGCGCGTCGAGCGGCTTTCGTACGGCGTTGAAGCCGTCGTCGATTTTGTGCCGGATCTCGGGCACGTTCTTGCCGGAGAAGGCGACGAACATCACGCCCGGATCGCGCAAGGTGATGAACTGGCCGTTGATCAGCGCGTCGGGATACGCTTCCTCGACGGAGCGCGTCACGAGGCCGGCGTCGGGCCGGAAGAGATAGTCGGCGATGAAGTCCATCGCGGTCGCTTCACGTTCGGAGCTGATCGGCGGTCCGACCCAGCCGTAGCCGCCCGAGGGCTCGTCGAAGGTCTTGTTGACCGGCGCGGGCGAGGCGGCTAATTGCGGATTCGAAGGCAGTTCGGCCGCTGCCGCGTCGCCCGTTTCGGGACGGCCCGCCGAGGCCGCGGTTTGAATCGACGAATCGATCGCGCCGCTGATCACGAGCACGGCGTTCTGCGCGCGAAAGGCGCGCGTCGCGAAGGTCCGCACGTCCGCAAGCGAGATCGTCGAGACCTCTTTGGGCGTCCCAACCGGCGGATAGTGTTGAGGCCCGCTGCTGAATAGCGAACCGAAAATCGAGTCACGCACGATCGTCTCGGGATTGAAACTCTGCAGGAGCGCCTCTTGCGCGACGTCGCGCTGCGCGAAGCGGAAACCGTCGTCGGTCACGACGGGCGCAAAGAACGCCGTCGTGAGGCTCTTGGTGATCCGGCGCGCCTCCTGCGAAGGAACGACGGCGGCGATCGAAACCGAATCGCTGTACACGGTAATCGCGAGCCGTCCGCCCGCGTCGCTGACCTGTTTGCCCAGCGGATCGCCGACGAGCGGTTTCGAGGCGGCCACGACCTGCGCGGCGAGCCGCGCGAGCGACGAAACCGGCTTGGGACCGAACCCCGTCGAGGGCGCGCGATACCACAGCTCGATGGCGGCGACGGGCGCGCCGCTCGTCGGATGCACGATGTAGGTGCCGCCCTGCGGGAGGCGGCCGACGGCGACGCGCGAGCCCAGGTCGGGCAGGTCGCCCGTGGCGGCGCGGGCGCCCGCGGACAAAGCACAAACGGCCGCCAGAACGGCGGTTGCGGCCACCAGACGCACGTTTATGCCGGTTCCGGCGAGATGTTCGGGAGGCGCTTCGGTTTCTCGATGCGCTGCGGTTCGGGCTCGGCTTGCGTGGCCGCGGCCCGCGGCATCTCGGGCGGTTCCTCGTTGCGGCCGTAGGGACGGTCGTTGAGGATCGCGATGACCTCGTCGGTTTCGACCGTCTCGTGTTCCATCAGCGCCGCGACCATGCGCTCGACCTTGTGCCAGTTATCCGTCAACAGACGTTTGGCATCGGCATAGCAGCTCTCGATGATGCGGCGCACTTCGGAGTCGATGCTGGCCAGCGATCTCTTCCGAATAGTTGCGGTCCTCGCCGAAATCGCGTCCGAGAAAGACCTGATGGTTGCCGCGCCCGTATTGAATCGGTCCGAGCGTGTCGGACATTCCGTACTGCGTTACCATGCGGCGCGCCAGTTCGGTCGCTTTCTCGAAGTCGTTGCTCGCGCCGGTCGTGACGTCGCCGAACTTGATCTCTTCGGAGATCCGGCCGGCCAGCGCCATCGTAATCTTGGCGAGCAGTTCGTTCTTGGTGACCGAATGGCGGTCTTCGTCGGGCAGCGACCAGGTGATCCCCAGCGCCATGCCGCGCGGAATGATCGTCACCTTGTGCACCGGATCGGCCTTGGGTAGCAGGCCGCCGACGATCGCGTGACCCGACTCGTGATAGGCCGTGTTCTCTTTTTCTTTCTGCGACATGACGAGCGACTTGCGCTCGGGACCCGCCACGACGCGATCGATCGCTTCCTCGCAATCGCTCATCTCGATCAACGACTTGTTGCGGCGCGCGGCGAGAAGCGCTGCCTCGTTGAGCAGATTCTCAAGGTCGGCGCCGGAGAATCCGGGAGTGCGCTTGGCCAAGCGTGTCGAGCGAGATCTCTTTCGAGAGCGGCTTGTTCTTGGCGTGCACCGCCAAGATGGCGGCGCGGCCTTTGACGTCGGCGCGGTCGACGACGATCTGACGGTCGAAACGTCCGGGACGCAGCAGGGCCGGATCGAGCACGTCGGGCCGGTTGGTCGCGGCGATCAGGATGACGCCCGTATTTTGATCGAAGCCGTCCATCTCGACGAGCAGCTGGTTGAGCGTTTGCTCGCGCTCGTCGTGTCCGCCGCCGAGCCCGGCACCGCGTTGCCGGCCGACCGCGTCGATCTCGTCGATGAAGACGATGCAGGGCGCGCTCTTCTTCGCCTGTTCGAACAGGTCGCGAACGCGCGAAGCGCCGACGCCGACGAACATCTCGACGAAGTCGGAGCCCGAGATCGAGAAGAACGGAACGCCGGCTTCGCCCGCGATCGCGCGAGCTAGCAGCGTCTTGCCCGAGCCCGGCGGCCCGAGCAGCAACACGCCCTTGGGGATACGCGCGCCCAGCGCCTGGAACTTCTTGGGATATTTCAGGAACTCGACGACCTCGCCCAGCTCTTCTTTCGCTTCCTCGATGCCGGCGACGTCGTTGAAGGTCACTTTGGGGCGGTTTTCGCTCATCAGCTTCGCGCGCGAGCGGCCGAACGAGAGCGCTTGGCTCCCGCCGCTCTGCGCCTGCCGCAGGATGAAGAGCAGGAGCAACGCCATCAGGCCGAAGGGAATGATCTGCACGACCATGCCCAGGAACGGCGTGGCCTGAGGATTGTCGATCGTGATGTCGACGTTATGCTTGCGCAACTCGGGAACGAGGTCGCGGTCGTCGGGAACCGCGGTCGTGAACTTCAGATCGCCGCTCGTCGCCGCCGTGGCGCGCTTGAGCTCGCCCTGGATGTCGTGACCCGAGATGCTGACCTTGTTGACGTTCCCCGCTTCGATCTGCGTGTAGAACTGCGAGTAGTCGAGTTTCGCGGCCGCGGTCTGGTTGAGCACCAGCTTGTCGACGATGAAAATGACCGCAATAAAAATGAAGACGACGAGGATGATCGATCTGACGTGCTTACCCAACGTGCCTATCCTATCTGTCCGGTCCCTTGATCCTCGAAAGCCCGCGACCGGAGTTTCGCTAGATAAGGAAGGGATCTGAACTTTTCTTGGTAGTCCAACCCGTACCCTACGATAAAGGTGTCGGGAGCGACGAGCCCTCGGTAGTCGATCCGCACGTCCGTCCGGCGCCGGTACGGCTTATCCAGCAGAACGCAGGAATGCAGCGAGGCCGGCTTGCGGCGTCCCAGCAAGTCGTGCAGGTACTCTAAGGTAAGGCCGTTGTCGACGATGTCCTCGACGATCACTACGTGTTTACCCTCGACACTTTCGCTCGTGTCCTTGAGGAGGCGGACCTCGCCGCTGGAACGGTGGGCGTTTCCGTAACTCGAAACGGCGAGGAAATCGATTTCCACGTCGAGGGCCGGCGGCAGCGCCCGGGCCAGGTCGGCGACCAAGAACAACGCACCCTTTAACACTCCGAGCAGTAAGACGGGTCGCGACTCGAAATCGTTTGCGATTTCCCGCGCCAATCGCGAAACGGTGGCGGCGATCTCTTCCGCGCTGAAAACGATCGCTTCGATCGCGCCGGGTGTGACCGGCTCGCTCACCGCGACCCCTCCGGCCTGCCCCCCGGAGTGCGCCGAATCTCGATCTCGACTCCCGGGCGGACGAGGTGGCGGCCGGTTTGCCCCCGTTCGACGCCGCGCACCGCCGCTTCGAGCCGCTGGAACGACAGGTCGCGCCCATCGCCGGTGGAGGCGACGATCGCTTCCCGCAGGCGGCGGCGGATGGCCGCTCGCTCGCTACCCGCCTGCTCGGCTTGGACGATGCCGGCGCAGCGCGCGACCGCCTCGTCCAGCCGCGGAAACGTCTCGCGCAGCTCGCTGAGGGCGGCCCGCAGCGCATTCCGCCGGTAGCCGGGCTCGGCGTTGCTCGGATCGAGCGCCACGGGCAGTCGCCGCTCGCTGCAGTAGGCACGGAGGGCCATGCCGGCAACGCCGAGGAGTGGGCGCTCCAGCTCGATGCCGGGCGCGAGCCGGCGGCGCGGCGGCATCCCGGCGAGCCCGGCCCGGCCCGTTCCGCGGAAAAGCGCGAGCAGCACCGTTTCGCTCTGGTCCTCGGCGTTATGGGCGGTGAAGACGCGCCGCGCTCCGGCCGCGCGGGCCATCTCGGCCAGCCGGGCGTAGCGGCCGGCGCGCAGCCGGGCCTCGCTCGCGGCACCCGCCTCGAGGGAGGCGGCGAGCACGCGGGCTTCGAGGATCGCGCCGGCGGCGAGCACGACGGCCTCGTCTTGCCAAGCGCTCGGGCGAGTTCCGTGATTGACGTGTCCGAGCACGAGGGTGGCGCCGGCCTTTTCGGCGGCTAGTTTCAAGAGCGCCGCTAGCGCGATGCTGTCCGGGCCGCCGGAGGTCGCGGCCAGGAGGACCTCGCCGGGGAGGGGTGCGACGCGCTCGGCGAGGGCCTGTTCGAGCGCCCGCTCCGGGTGCGCGCCCCTCACCGGAACGTCACCGGCGCCCGACCTCCCGCGCCAGGTCGCGCTTGGCGTCGCGCTCGCGCTCCTCGCGCCGCTTGTCGTAGGTCTTCTTGCCGCGGGCCAACGCGACGTCCAGCTTCACCCGGCCGCGCTTGAAGTAAAGCCGCGTCGGCACGATCGTCAGACCCTTTTCGGCCGCACGGCCCGCCAGCCGGTCGATCTCTTTGCGATGCATCAGGAGCTTGCGCGGCCGCGTCGGGTCGTGGTTCGAGAAGCTACCTTCCTTGTAGGGCGGGATGTGCATGCCGAGCAGCCAGAGCTCGCCGTCGCGAACCCGCGCGAAGGCCTCGTTCAGGCTGATCTGGCCCGTCCTCACGCTTTTGATCTCGGTTCCCGTCAGCACGATGCCGACCTCGAAGCGCTCGAGGAACTCGTATTCGAAACGCGCCCGGCGGTTGTCGACGCTGGGAGACGGGGCCGGCGGCTTGGCCGGCGCTTCGCCTTTGGCGGCGACGGCACGCGACTTAGGCGTCGCCATTGCCCGCGAGTTGTCCCAAACGCTGACCCGGCGCCAGCTTGCCACGCGACACGAAGCTCCCTTCGCCGGCGGCGAACAGGGTCGCGCCGTCGTCGCTGACGACCGAAGCTTCGATCCCGAAGACGTTGCGCCGCTGCCACAGCACCTTGCCGCGCACGCGCAACGGCTGCCCGATCGGCACGGGATTGCGAAAGCGCATCTTCATCTCGGCCGTTACGCCGAGATAGCCGTGCGCGCCCGCCGCGTAGGCCATCGCTTCGTCCAGCAGGAGCGCGACGATGCCGCCGTGTGCCACGCCCTGCCAGCCCTGGTACTCCGGCTCGAGGACGATGCGGCTCTCGACCGATCGGTCGCTGTGCTCGTCGAAATGCAGGTGCAATCCGATTTTCGAGTGCGGCCCGCAGCCGAAACAGAAGCCGTCGTCGACCGGCGCGTCGAGTTTCGAGGGCTCGCTCACCGCCCGGCGGGGTTCGGCGTCGGCGAGGGGTCGAAGTCCCCGGACTTGATCTTCGCCAGCAGCGTCTTCGCGTAGATCGTGTCGACGTCCGCGGCGATCGCTTGGTTCAAAACGCGCTGCGCGTCGGGCAGCTTGCGTTCGTCGATGTAGATGCGCGCCAGCAGCGTATAGCCGTGCTGTCCCGCTTCGCCGACGTGCCCGACGTCGAGGTTCAAACCGTTGGTGAGGTACTTGATCGCGGCGTCCGGCTGTTTGAGGTCGTAGAGCAGCGAGCCGATGTGAAACTGGATATCCGCATACGTCGGCACGAGGTTCGGGACGTCGATGACGTAATTGAGCCCGCGCTGCGGGTCGCGCAAGTCCGTTTGGTAGAGCTGCCCGAGGTACTCGCGCGCCAGCACGTTGTTCGGATCGGCGCGCAGCGCGAGCAAGAACTCGGTTTTCGCTCGATTCGCCGAGCGTTCGTTGAAGCGCAGAATCCCGAGCCCGACGTGGGCGCCGGCGCGATCCGGATCGATATTGACGGCTTGCGTCAGCTCGTCGCGAGCGTCCTGCGTCCGATCGCGACCCGTCAGCGACTGGAACATGTACGAGAACCCGAGCTTGACGTGATTCACGTAGTTCTTGGGCGCGCCGGAAGCGGCGTCTTCTTCGATATTCGTGAGGACGTCGAGGTCGCTTTGCTGGACGGCCGAAGCGTTGAGGAACGAAATCGCCATCGTGTTGTCGGGAATGACGCCGAGCGCGTTCTGGAAATCGGTCTCGGCGTCTTTGAACTCGCGGCGGTAGAAGTGTTGCAGCCCGGAACGCAAGAGTTCGACGAACTTCGCGTTCGAGTAGTCGTTGCGCTCAGGCGCCGCCGGCGAAGCGCCGGCGGGCGGCAGCGGGGCCGGCGTCGCTCCGCTCGCGGGCAGCGCGAGCAGGATCGATCCCGCCACCAAAATCGAGGCAAGCAGTCGCCCCAAGGTCGTGGTCATCACCGTTCCCTTATACGAGGTTGAGACTGTTTATCTTCCGGCGCTCAAGCGCTCCGCCAAAGCCGCCGGCAAATGCGCGGCCTCGATCTTGGCCTGCACGCGCGCGATCGGGTAACGGATACGTTCCCAAACGATCGTGCGCGCCGCGTCGTCGAAAAAGGCAAAGGAGGCTTCCGGATTACGGTCGCGCGGCTGCCCGACACTGCCGACGTTGATGAGGTAGCGCGTGCCGGATTCCAATTCGAGCGTCCCGCCGCGCGGCCGGCGCCGTTGCACGATCTGCCCGTCGCCGGTCAACGCGTACGATTCGGCGACGTGCGAATGGCCGACGAACACCAGCGGTGCGTCCGTCGCTGCGAAGGCCTTGGCGGCCGCCTCGGTATCTAAGATGTACTCGAAGTAGTCGACCGGCGCCCCGTGCACGAGCAGATACTCGGGCATGCGCAACTCGTAGGCGAGGCCGTCGAGCCACTCGGCGTGCTCGGGGAGCAAGACGCGTTGCGTCCATTCGATCGCCTCGCGCGCCATCGGATTGAAGTACGTCAGGCCGTGGTCGTCGATCGCGGCGACGTCGTGGTTTCCTAACACGCAGGCCGAAGCCCGGGCCCGAACGAGCGCGACGCACTCGTTCGGATTCGGCCCGTAACCGACCACGTCGCCCAGGCAAAGGACCTGGTCGTCCGGCTCGCAACGCTCGAAGACCGCACTTAGCGCTTCGAGATTCGAGTGAATGTCGGAGACGATGGCGTAGCGCACTACACGGCAGCCCGGGCGCCGATATCATCGAGAGCGGCAGCGAGGATTTCGCCGAAGCGCGCGCGTTCGCCGGCCGTTCCCACCGTAACGCGAACGCAACGGTCGAGCGGAGGCGCGCCGGGCTTGCGCACGAACACCGCGCGCCGCAAGAGCGCGGCGACCATGGCTTCGGCGCGCTCGCGCGTGCCCAGATCGAAGTTGACGAAATTCGCCGCCGACGGCAGCGTGGCCAACCCGAGTGTCCGTCCGAGTTCGCGGTACTCGTCGCGACCGCGCGCGACCTCGCGAGAAACTTCGCCGACGAAGTCCGTCGCGCCGAAGGCTGCCAGCGCCGCCGTCTGCGCCAAACGGCTCACGCCGTATTGCAGCCGGATCTTCCCGAAGGTCTCGATCGTCCCCGCGGCACCAAGCGCGTAGGCGACGCGCAAACCGGCTAGCCCGTACGCTTTCGAAAACGTCCGCATTCGCACGACGCGCGAGTCGATTCGCTCGCCGAGCAGCTCGTCCGCGCGGACGAAGTCGGCGTAGGCTTCGTCGAGCACGAGCAGCGCGCGCTCGGGCAGACGGCCCAGAAAATCTTCGACGGCGTTCCGAGTGGCGAAGAAGCCGCTCGGGTTATCGGGATTTGCGAGATAGACGACCCGCGCGCCCGTCTCGCGCGCCTTGCGCGCCAGCTCGTCGAGGGGGACGCTTCCGCCCGCGGTATAGGGCACCGTCTCCAAGCGCGCACCGTAGCCCGCAACGTGGTACGCGTACGTTGGATACGTTCCGAGCGCGCACACGCTGACGTCGCCCGGCGCCAAGAAGCCGCGCACCGCCAACCCGAGCAGATCGTCGATGCCCGCGCCGACCACGATGTTCTCGACAGCGCAAGCGTGACGCTCGGCGAGCGCGACGCGCAACCTCATCGACTCGGGATCGCCGTACCAAGAAACGCGGCTGAGATCCTCGCGCATCGCGGCCAGCGCCGCGGGCGGCGGTCCAAAGGCGCTCTCGTTCGCACCCAGCCGCAGCAGCGTGGCAAAGCCGGCTTGCGCCGCCAGTTCCTCGGGAGCGATGAACGGTCGCGCGACGGGCAGCGCCTCGATCGAGGCCGCGGCCCGAGGGCCTTCGCTCACGTCTTGACGTCGATCCGGTCGACGACGCTCTTCACGCCCGCGGTATGCCGGGCCGTCTGCAAGATCGTCGCTTTGAGCGCTTCGCTTTTGACGCTTCCCGTCAGCGTCACGACGCCGGCATGCGCCGAAGGTTTGATGGAAAAAGCGTTGATGCCGGTTTGTCCGAGCAGCGCCGCACTCACTTCGGCCGCAAGCGCGAAGTCTTTGCCCTGCGTCGTGGCTGACGGCAACTTCGGATCGACGGTGACGCGCGAAGTGACCTGCTTGACGCCCTTGACGCTTTTGGCCGCGTCGGCAAAACGCTGCGCGACTGCCTCCGATTTCGCACGGCCGCTCAAGGTCACGTTTCCGTCGTGCACGTCGACCGCGACGTGCAGCGCCGAGTCGGCATCGATGCCGACGAGAGCGGCTTCGATCTGCGCCGCGATGCCGGCGTCGCCGATGACGGCCGGAGCGTTGGTAGCGATCGACTTCGCAGCCTGATCGACATCCTGCGAACAGCCGGTCAGCAACACGATGGCGAGAACAACGAGACAGCGTTTCATCGGGCTCCTTCGACCGGCGCACCGCCGGACGAGAAAAGCGTTACCCGGATCGGCGCTCCGGCCTCGACGCTTGCGGGGGATTCGCCGATCGTTGCGAAGCCGGCGGCGCGCGCCAAAAGCGTCGTATGCGACGAGCGAATTGCGAGCGGCTCGGCCAGAAGCCGGCCGGCGTCCTCGCGCAGCCGCACGGGGACGTACCACGTCCAGCCTTCGCGGCCCGAAAACGGCGCCGCGGCGATTGCCTCGCGCACGCGCGCGCCGCCTGGGAGCTCGCCGGTCGAGGCAACGACGATCGGACGGGCGATCGCTTCCAAGATCGTCAAGGCCGAGGCGGGATTTCCCGGCAAGCCGATCACCGGTTTGCCGCCGATCGCGCCGAGGACCGTCGGTTTGCCGGGTTTGACCCGCAGTCCGTGCACGACAACGCCGGGCTCGCCCAGGCTCGAGACGACCTGCGGCGTCAGATCGCGTGCTCCGACCGAAGACCCGCCGGTCAAAACGACGCCGTCGCATTCGTCCAGCGCCGCGGCGAGCATCGCGCGCAGCTCGTCGAAACGGTCGGGTGCGCGCGGCAGTTGGACCGGCTCGGCTCCCAGCGCCGCGAGTGCGCCCGCAATGGCGTAGCGATTCGAATCGCGCACCTGCCCGAGTCCCGGCACCACGGATGGTTCGACGAGTTCGTCACCCGTCGAAACGATCCCGAAACGCGGACGCAGATACACCGCAACCGAGCTGATGCCGAGCGTTGCGAGCACGCCGAGTTCCGGTCCGCCGATGCGCCGCCCGCGCGACAACGCGAGCGCGCCGGCGCGCACGTCGTCCCCGCGCTGCGTGAGGCAGGCCCCGCTTTCGACCGGCTTGCGCAAGAAAATCGCGCCGTCGCGTTCGTCGACGTCTTCAAACGGAACGACGGCGTCCGCGCCTTCCGGTAACGCGCCACCCGTCGGAATGCGCAAGGTCTCGTTCGGACCGATCGCGCGCGGCGGCGCCGCGCCCATCAGAATCTCGCCGACGATGCGGCGCGCTCCGTCACCCTCTGCGGCGAGTGCGAAACCGTCCATCGTCGAGCGTGCGTGCGCCGGATGATCCTCGCGCGCGACGGCGTCTTCGGCAAGAACGCGGCCCGCCGCTTGTTCGAGTCCGACCCGCTCGACGCGTGGATCCGCCAATTCCACCCGCGAAAAGTACAACGCAAGGGCTTGTTCGGGCGCGAGCAGCCGCTCGGCCACGAAGGGAAGCGTGGGTAGGACCGCTGTGGAATCCCGCATAAGGCTCGCTCGACTTTCGCTTTGTGCCGTCCGGGTGCCCCTGCGCATTTCGCCGACGACGGCCTAGAAATGGACCGATGCTAGACTTAGCGCTCTTGCGGCGCGACCCCGAGCGCGTTCGCCGTATCGCGGCGCGCCGCCCAGCCGGTGCGGCCTTCGTCGACGAGGTGCTCGCGCTCGACGCGAAGCTGCGTGCGGCGCGTACCGGCGTGGAAACGCTAAAGGCCGAAAAGAACGCGCTGACCGCACAGATCTCGAAGGCCCCCGACCGCGCCGCCGCGGCGCAACGCCTGCGACCCGCGATCGCCGCGCTCGACGAACGCATCGCGCTGGCCGGCGCGACAATCCCGGCGCTCGAAACGGAGATCGACGCGATCCTCTCCGAAGTGCCGAATCTGCTCGACGATTCCGTCCCGCAAGGCGCGGGAGAGAACGACAACGTCGTGGTGCGGAGCGCCGGCGAGCCGGCAAGCTTCGATTTTGCGCCCAAACCGCATTGGGAGATCGGCGAAGCGCTCGGCATCCTCGATTTCGAGCGCGCCGCGAAGCTCTCGGGAAGCCGTTTCGCCGTGTTGCGCGGGAAAGGCGCGCGGCTTTCGCGCGCGCTCGCGAACTTTTTTCTCGATCGCGCCGCACGGCGTTCCTACGCCGAAATATCGCCGCCGGTACTGGTCAACCGCGAGACGATGTGGTCGACGGGACAGCTCACCAAATTCGCCGACGCGATGTTCCGCGATCCCGACGCGGATCTGTTTATGATTCCAACGTCGGAAGTGCCGCTGACGGCGTTGCACAAAGACGAGATCCTCGACGGTGCCGCGTTGCCGCTGCGCTACACGGCCTATACGCCCTGCTTCCGCAAGGAGGCCGGCGCCGCGGGCAAGGACACGCGCGGCTTGATCAGGCTGCACCAGTTCGACAAAGTCGAGCTCGTCTGGCTGACCGAGCCCGAGCGTTCGTTCGAAGCGCTCGAGCAGTTGACGCGCGATGCGGGCGACCTCCTGGCCGAACTCGGCTTGCCCTACCGAGTCGTCGCGCTCTGCAGCGCCGACGTCGGCTTCAATGCGGCCAAGACGTACGACCTCGAGGTCTGGTTGCCGGGCCAGGATGCGTACCGCGAGATCAGCTCGTGCTCGAACTGCACCGATTTCCAAGCCCGCCGCGCCGCGATTCGCTTCCGGCGCGAGCCCAAGGCGAAACCCGAACTGGTGCACACGCTCAACGGCTCGGGCCTCGCCGTCGGCCGCAGCATCGTCGCGATCCTCGAAAACTACCAGCGCGCCGACGGGAGCGTGCGCGTTCCCGACGCGCTCGTACCCTATACCGGCTTCGACTCGATCGAGCCCGATCCGGCCTAGAGCAAGCGTGTCTTCGCAGCGAGCCGGCGCACCGAACCGTCGACGCCGAACGTCTCGAGCGCGTCGAGCGGAACCCAGGCGAGTGCGTGCGACTCGTCGCTGAGGTGCAGCTCTTCCAGCGGGTCGGCGAAAAACGCAAAGCGCACGTCGTAGTGGAGATGGGCGGCCTCTGCGCCGCGCGCCGGTATCGGGTGAACGTCGACGTCGTAGATGGCTTCTTGGGCGAGGACGATGCGCGCAAGGCCGGACTCTTCGGTCGCCTCGCGCAGCGCAACGCGGCGAATGTCGGAATCGCCGTCGGCGTGGCCGCCCAGCTGGACCCAAATCCCGAGCTTGCGGTGGTGCGTCAGCAGCGCGTGGCGCAGCGCGCGATCGACGATCCAGGCCGAACCGGTCACGTGGCCGCGCGGGAGACTCCGTTCGAAGCAGCGCGGCTCGGCGCGCACGAAGCGCAAGAGTTCTTCGGCCATTGCGGCCTCGCGTGCGTCGCCAGCGTGGTATTGGGAAAGTTCGGCGATCAAGCGTTCCCGGCTCGGGGGATCGGCGCGGGACGCAGCAAATTCCATCGCATGAAAAGCAATCGACGCTTGGTGCTGGCCGTCCTGGTCGCCGCGCTCGCCGTTCCCGCGAGCGCGCTCGCCGCCACGACCACGGCTCCTCAGAACCTCACGCTGCAGGCCGCGATGCGGCCGCACAACAGCCAGAGCGTCCCCTATTCCGGCATCTTGAAGATCAAGATCGAGCCCGACGGGATCGTCAACGGAACCTACGTCTCGAATTCGATCCGGCCCGATCCGAGCAACGGGAAGATCGTCCCCGTCACCGGCGGCTTGACGGGCACGAATATCCATCTTTCGTTCGGTACGGGCGGTACGATGCGCGTAACCGGAACGTTCCACAACGGTCACATCGTCGGCACGGCTTACCGCAAGGGACAGATCTTCGATTTCGAAGCCATCGTGAAATAACCGCTGTGTCGGAAGGGCCGGCTTCCGCAAAGCGGGTACTTGGCGAAGGGCCCGAGGCTTTCGGGTACCTCGCCTTCTTCTTTCTCCTAGGAGTTCGCATGCGTATTTCACGCCTGCTTGCCGGTCTGGCATTGCCCTTTGCTCTCGCGCTGCCGTGCGCGGTTCTCGCACAGCAACCCGGCTCGGGATCCGGCGCGATGGCCGGGATGAGCCCCGCCCAAGTTCAAAGCGCCGTCAAGACTTCGCTGCAGAGCGTCAACCTGACGCCGCGGCAGAAACTTCAAATCAAACCGATGGTCCAAAACTATCAACAAGAGACCGCGGGCGCCGACGCCGCGACCAAGAAATCGGCGCAGGAAGCGCTGCTCAAGAACATCTACGGGGTCCTCACGCCGCAGCAGCAAACCGAATTCAAAGCCTCGATGAAGGCGCAGCTCCAGAACGCCCACTAAGACGCGCCGCGAGCGTTTCGACTTCTTCGTCGACGTCGCCGCGGTCGGTTTAATCTCACTCGCGACGGTGCTTACCGCCTGGTGCGGTTACCAGGCGGCGCGCTGGAGCACGCTGGCGACCCGGCAGTACCAGGAAGCGAGTTCGACGCGTCTGGGCGGCGCGACGCACGCGGCGCGGGCGAACGCGCTCCAGATCGTCGACGTCAACCTCTTCCTCCAATACATCATCGCGGTCGACGAAAACCACATCGCGGTGCGCGACTTCATCGCCAAGCGCTTCCGTACCGAAATGCGGCCGGCGTTCGACGCATGGCTGGCGACGCATCCGCTGACGAATCCGCACGCGCCCACGTCGCCGTTCGTCATGCCGCAGTACAAGCTCGGCGAGAACGAACTGGCCGATAAGATGCAAGCCGCCGCCGGCGAGAAGTTCGCCGCGGGCCAGCAAGCCAACGAGACCGGCGACGACTACGTGCGGCTCACCGTGATCTTCGCCGCGGTCTCTTTCTTAGCCGGCATCTGCACGCGCTTTCCGTATCCGATTCACGGCGTGGTCGTCGGCATCGGTTTCGTCATGCTGATCGTCGGCCTGTTTCAGCTGGTGCAGCAGCCGCTGCGTTAACGCTCCGGCTCCTCGAGGCCGAGCATTCCCTGAGCCGCTAAGGCCCCGGCCGCCGTGGGCGGCCCCTTAAGGATCGTCTCGAATACGACGCCGAGCAGCGCTCCGGCCAGCGGGCCGAGCACGTACACCCACGTCGTGGAGAAATCGCCGCGAGCCAGATCGGGAGCGAACGATCGGACCGGGTTCATCGATGCGCCGCTCACCGGTGCGGCCCAAAGTCCGGCGAGCGCGATGTAGCCGCCGACGGCGATCGCCCCGTTGGTGCCGATGTTTCGCGCGCCCGAGGCCGTGCCTAAAATTGCGTTGACCAATCCCGCGGTAAGCAAGATCTCGATGAAGAAGGCGCGCCAAGGCCCGAACGCCGGATCGGGAACGGTTGCGCCCGCTTGACCGGCGAGGCCGAACATCGCGCGCAAGAAGAACGCAGCCACGATGCCGCCGGCAAACTGCGCGAGGATGTAGCCGGGAACGCGGGGCCACGGGAAGTTGCGCCGCACCGCAAACGCGAGGGTCACGGCGGGATTGAGGTGCGCCCCGCTGACGGCTCCCATAAAGTAAATGATCGTCATGACCATCAAGCCCGGCGCGATGACGGCCATCGCGAGGGTGACCGCGCCGTGGCTTCGAGCCGATACTACCGACGCGCCCGCCGCAACGACGACCAGCAAAAACGTTCCCCAAGCTTCCGCGAAGACGCGCCGCCCCTCGCGGCCCGGATCGAAAAATTCCTTAGCCTCGGTGCGGGCTTGCAGCGCCCGAAGCTCGCGATCGTCGAATGCTGCCTTAAGCATGTCTTAAGCATATAACAGTTAAGCGCGCCTTTTTCCAGGCCATTCACCGCAAATCGCGTTCGTCTCGCCCCAAAGGCTGCGCTCGGCGCCTCTCGCCGCAACGGCAATCGGTGCTCGCCTAGGGTCCGAGTCCGCTCACCGCGAGATAAAAACTGGCCCCGTTCGCCACGAACGTGGTCGACGTCTTGCGAATCGAATCGAGGAACGGATCGGAGGACGCTTTGGGGTCGAGCGAGATTCCGGGCGGAACGGCAAACGTCGTCTCGACGCTCATGACGGTCGCGCCGATGACCATTTCGCAGACGTCGGCCACCTGGGCCTTGATCTTGTTGGAATGCGCGCTGCAATTCGCCCGGTAGTTGCCCATGCGGTAGATCACCGGATTCGCCGCGACGTCGAAACCGCTGCGCGACCAGAGGGTCGGATACTTCTTCTTCAAGCTCGCGTCATCGTCGTACAGGTCGAAGCGCAGGAGCGTGACGGCGTGGTCGGCGGTCCGCGTAAAGGTGTAGAGAACCGGCCGCGGATTCGAACCCGGCGGCTCGCTCGAGATGGGCGTCTCGTAGCCGCTGGGGATGGCCCGCTCCGGGTAGATCGTGTGCATCAAACGGTCGGCGAGCGTCGTCGCCGAGGGATCGGCCGGAACCGCCGATGGCGTCGTCGCGCACAGCAGCGCGAAAAAGCACGAAGCCGCCAGCGCTCGCGTCGAGTTGACCGCCATCCGTTTCCTTCCCTTAGCGAACGCCCTCGGCCGACAAGGCCCGCTCGATCGTTTCGCCGAGCGCCTCGACCGACACTTCGTCGCCGTAGGCGAAACCGTTGATGAAGAGCGCGGGCGTTCCTTCGACGCCGCTTTCCTCGCCCGAGCGTACGTCGCTCTCGATCCGCCGGCGATACGTGTGATGCTGGATCGCAGCAGCGATCTTCTCACCGGGAACACCGCTCGCTTCGCCGTAGGCGCTCAGCTGAGGATCCGTCAGCGCCGACTGGTGCCGGTAGAGCTGATCGTACATTTCCCAAAATTTCCCGGCGCTCGCAGCGGCCTCGGCGGCTTCCGCCGCGGCCTCGGCGTGCGGGTGCATGGGCAGCGGAAAGTGGCGGAAAACCAGTGCCACGCGTTGCCCGTACTTTGCGCGAATCGCCTCGAGCACGAGGTAGGCCTCGCCGCAATAAGGACATTCGAAGTCGCCGAACTCCGTGATGACGACCGGTGCTGTAAGCGAACCGCGCACGTGATCGCGTTCGCTCGGTTCGGGGATGAGATCGGTTCCCTCTTGCGCCATCGTTTCGCGTCCTTTCGCGGCAGCGTGCGTCTTCAGGACCGTTTCCCCAGACGGCGAGTTTCAGTCGAGCAAGGGGCCTGTAGTCTTCTGAAGCGTCTCCCAGGCTTGCGTGCCGAACTTCGTCCGCCACTCCTCGTAGAAGCCGGCCTGCTTCAGTTTCCGCTTGAAGGGAGCCCGGTCGGGTGCGTTCACGGTCAGGCCTTGGCTCTTCAGTTTTGCAAGCAGCGACCCGTTGGTCGACTCCGAAAGCTTGCGCTGCCCCACGACCGCTTCTTCGATGTTGCGCGTGATGAGCGCTTGAACGTCGTCGGGCAACGCGCTCCAGAGCTGGGCGTTGCCCAAAAACCAAAAGCCCGTCCAAACGTGGCTGGTGAGCGAGAGATACTTCTGGACTTCGAAGACCTTGCCGTTCTCGATGATGGTGAGCGGGTTCTCCTCGCCGTCGACGAGATGCGTCTGCAGCGCGGTGTAGACTTCAGCGAAGGCGAGCGCGGTCGGCGTCGCGCCGAGAGCTTTGAAGAGCGAGACTTCGATCGGAGAAACGGGCACGCGAATCTTCAGCCCGTTGAGATCGTCCGGCGCGACGATCGGCTTCGTGCTCGTCGTGATCTGACGGAAGCCGTTGTCCCAGATGTGATCGAAGACGTGCAGCCCCGCCTTGACGATCTCGGCGCGAACCATCGCGCCGAGCGGCCCGTCCATCGCCGCGAAGACCTCGCCGTAGTCCTTGAACGCGAAGCCGACGTTGCCGATCGCGCTCAACGGCACGATCGTTGCCAGGCTTCCGTCGAGATAGGTCAAGAAATTTATCGCTCCGGCGCGAAGCTGCGTAAGCATCGCGGAGTCGCCGCCGAGCATGCTGTTCGGGAACAGCGAGATCTGCACGCGCCCGTTGGACTCGTTTTTGATCTTCTCGGCCGCGGCTGAGATCGCGATCGTGACGGGATTGTCGGGCTGCTGCGCGCTCGCGTACTTGAGCTCGAACTGCGCGGCATCGGCCGGCCGCCGGAGAAATGCGATCGAGGCGAAAGCCGACGCGCCCGCGACGAACGTCTTACGTTGAAGGTTCATCGGGGCGTCTTTGCTTTGACATCAGCCGTCCCATGCTCGCAGGTCCCGGGCCGAAACGAAAAAGGACGATGGGCCTTCCGGCACCACCGCCCTTTTCTCAGTGACCGGAGCTTAGTTGACGATGATCGTGATCGGCGCCGTCGGCGGCGAGAACGTGGTCGAACCGCACTGCGTGGGCGACGTTCCGAGGAGCCCGGCGGGGATATCCCAGGCACAGACCGTAGTACTGGCACCGCCGGTCGGAACGACGTACTCGTTGTAGTTGATTCGCGTCGTCGAAACCGGCGAGGTCGACTGGAAGATCGTGCTCGTCCCGTAGTCGGTCAGCACGATCGGTTGCGCGGAGCTGCTCACGTAGAGGACGTCGAGGGTTTCGCCCTGCTCGTTGTTGGCAAAGCCTTCCGCAACCGTCGTGTAAACCGCCGTGTCGCCGACGTTGCCGTTTCCGCCGCCACCACCGTAGATCGCGTTGTTATCGTAGTCGGAGAAACCGACGTAGACGTAATAGCCTTGCGAGGCCGGCGCGCCGGCCGGCATGGTCGTTGCGCCCGTATTCACGGACGGCCCTAAGGGATGGAAGACGATCGCGTCGAGCGTGACGCCGACGCAGTTCACGATCGGACCGGCCGATGAATCGCAGTTGCTCGTGGCCGTGTTGACGACCGTCGCGGCGACGAAGTTCTGCGAAAGCGCCGGCCCGAGCAGCGTGACGCCGTCGGCCGCCGTCGGCTGAATGTTCGCCGGCGCGCTGCCGCTCTGCGTCTGGTCCGTCGTCGTGATCCGGAAGTAGTCGTTGCCGACGGGCACGTTGTTCATGACGACGGTGCAGTCGATGCCGTTGCCCGACGGATCGGGCGTGCAATTCGTGCCGCTGCTCAGGCTCTGGTACTGCGTTTCCGACTGCGAGCCCGCCGCGCCGTTGACGGCGGCAACGTCCAGAACGATCGTATCCGACGACGGCGAGACCCAATCGGGCTTCACGCGGGCCGAGGTCTTGACGCGAGAGCTCTTCGACTTCGAGGTGCTCGCGCTCTTCGGAACGTGAACGACGAGCGTCAGCTTTGTTTTCACCGAGGGAACGGGCGTAGTCGGGCTGCTGGGGCCGCTGCCCCCGCCGCCGTTACCGGCGTTTGGAATACCGCTCGACCCGCCGGCGCAACCGGAGAAGATTAGCGCCGCGAGACCGACGGACACAAGGAAAGAATGGCGCATGAAAAGCGACCTCCGATAAAACACGCGAGCGGGCCGAAGACCGGCCCCCTTTTACTGAACATCGTCGTCGTTGCGGCGTTTCTTTAGCGCGTCGCCGCCACTGTGAAAGCAGGACCTGCAATGCGCGGGGGTTCTCCGCGAACCTGCGCGAAGCGCGTGCGATGCTGTTTCCTACGACGATCGCGGGAAGTTTGCCGAAGCCCAAGTGGCTTGCGGATCCCGAAAGGCTTTGGCCCGACTGGCGTCTCGCCGGCGACGAGTTGCGCGACGCGCAGCGCGACGCGGTGCGCGTCGCGATCTTCGAGCAGGAGCGCGCGGGCGTGGACATCGTCACCGACGGCGAACAGTCGCGCCGGCATTTCGTCCACGGTTTCGCCGGCGCGCTCGCCGGCGTCGACAGCTCGAAAATGAAGCGGCGCGGCATTCGCGCCGACCGTTACGAGGCCGAGTGCCCGACGATCGCCGGTCCCGTGCGACGCACCGTCCCCGTGCATCTCGACGAAATCCGCTTCGCGCGCGACGCCGCGACGCGCCGTCTGAAAATCACCTTGCCGGGCCCGATGACGATCGTCGATACCCTCAACGACGAGTTCTACGGCAGCCGGAAGGAGGCGGCGTTCGCCTTCGCTGCGGCCTTACGCGCCGAGATTCACGATCTCGTCGCCGCCGGCGTCGACGTCGTGCAGATCGACGAACCCGCCTTCAACGTCTATTTCGACGAGGTCGAAGCGTGGGGCGTTGCGGCGCTCGACGCTGCCCTCGAGGGCGCAGCGTGCGAGACAGCCGTGCACGTCTGCTATGGATACGGCATCGCCGCTAACGTTGCGTGGAAAGCCGCCCTCGGTACCGAGTGGGACCAGTACGCGCACATTTTCCCGTTCCTCGCAAAGAGCCGCGTCGACACCGTCGCGATCGAACTCGCCGGCTCGCGCGTGCCGCCGCGCGTGCTCGAGCTGCTCGGCGCGAAGAACGTCGCGATCGGCGTCATCGACGTCGCGAGCGATCGTGTCGAGTCGCCGGAAGACGTCCGCGCCACGATCGAGCTTGCGCGCAACCATCTCGCCGACGAACGCATCCAATGTTCGACCAACTGCGGCATGGCCCCGATGCGGCGCGACGTCGCGTACGCGAAAGCTACGCGCGCTCGGCGCGGGCGCGGCGCTCGCGCGAACCGGCCGCGCGGTCTCGACCACCTAACGACCGGTTCGGGGACTACTTCGCGTCGGCGTCGGGTTCCATCATGCCGAACGGATTGCCGTCGGGGTCTTTCGCATAGGCGAGCCAACCGACGCCGGGGATGGCCATCTTGGGAACGACGATCGTGCCGCCGGCAGAGGTCACTCGGGCGATCGCCTGATCGAGATCTTCGACCGCGATCGTATTGACCGTCGCGGAAAGCGACGTCGAGGCGTGGATGATCCCGCCGTTGATGCCCGGAGTCGAAGCGTCGCCGGTCTCGACGAGCCAGTACTCCTGCGGACCGCCCCACTTTTCGGTCTTCCAGCCGAACGCGGCGCCGTAGAACTTGGCGGACTTTTCCGGGTCGGAAGCGGCGATTTCGAAGTGCGTAACGCGATTCACGGCGGCATTCCTTTCGTGAGCAGGGCTTAGGGAGCGTAGCCTTCTTGCATCCAGGTTTCCAACAGGTCGAGCTGCGCTTTTTGCCAGAACGGCCCACCCGGCGGCATGCTGGGAGCCGGGCCGCTCAAGGTGGCGTGCACCGCTCGCGCGTGGGCGTGATCGCCCTGCGGATCCGACATGTACGCATGCGAATCGAGCAGGATGCCGTGCACCTTCATATGTTCGATGTCGACGGGCCGAAACAGGGGCAAGATATCGCGCGCGAATGACAAAGCCATATTGCCTCCTAGAGTCTTATGGAAACGAACGATGGCTAGCAGCACCAGCACCCCGACCGCTCACATCGCAGGCGGCGAATTCCTCATGGGTTCGAACGACGCCTATCCCGAGGAGCGGCCGGTACGCCGGGTCAGCGTCGATTCGTTCGAGATCGACCGCTATCCGGTAACGAATGCGGATTTCGAACGCTTCGTCGCCGCGACGGGGTACGTAACCGTTGCCGAGCGGCCGATCGACCCGGCCGATTATCCCGGCGCGATCCCCGAGCTATGCGTTCCCGGCTCGCTCGTTTTCCGGAAAACCGCGGGACCGGTGAACCTCGCCGATTGGTCGCAGTGGTGGAGTTGGACCCCGGGTGCCTTTTGGCGCGCACCGCTCGGACCGGGCTCGTCGCTCGACGAACTCAGCGACCATCCGGTCGTGCACGTCGCGTACGAAGACGCCGAAGCGTACGCCCGCTGGGCCGGCAAGGAACTCCCGACGGAAGCCGAGTGGGAGTATGCGGCGCGCGGCGGGGTCGAGGGCAAGCTCTTCATCTGGGGTGATGAGATGGAGCCTGAAGGCAAGGTCTTAGCCAACACGTGGCAAGGTGAATTCCCTTGGCAAAATCTCGTGCGCGACGGGTACGAGCGCACCTCGCCGGTTGGAACGTTCCCGCCGAATGGCTACGGACTCTACGACATGGCGGGCAACGTCTGGGAGTGGACCTGCGATTGGTACTCGGCTCGGCCGTCCGCAACGCAGACAAGCCCGTGCTGTGCCGCTCCGCCCGCTCGCGGTGCGAAGATAGAAGCGAGTTACGATCCGAATCAGCCGCAGACGAGGATTCCCCGCAAAGTTCTCAAGGGCGGCTCGCATCTGTGCGCGCCGAACTACTGTCTGCGTTTCCGTCCCGCGGCGCGCTCGCCGCAGATGATCGATAGCTCGATGAGCCATCTCGGCTTTCGCTGCATCACGCGCGCAGCCGCCGGCGGCAACGAGGGCGGCTAGCGCAAGGATCGGTCGAACACGACTTGATCCCAGCGCCAAAGTTGCAGGAAGAACGTCGCGCGCGAGGTTTCGCTCGTCTGCATCGCGAGCGATCTGGCCGATCGTGCGATCGCCGTCGATCGCGTTGAAGAGCCGCTCCGCCGGCGCGTCGATCGGGAGATACAGAGTCGGTGTAGGTGTGATTGCGGTTGATCAAGCACCGCGGTTGCCCCGGCCGGTAGCCGTTCCCGAACCGCGATCGTATCCGGCAGCCGGATCGGCACGTAGTCGAGCCACGCGTCCCCCTCGAAATCGACGGACGGCAGTTGCGGGGCGTCGCTTCGATAGGCAATGGCCGCATGGCGAACCATCGTACCGCGGAAGAGTTCGATCGCGGCGAACTGCGCTGGGGCAGGCAGTTCGGCCAATCTCGCGTGATGCGGGATGTTGCGCCAACGCACCGCACCAGGGCAGATACGGCGCCTGACGCAGCCAGCGACCGAACGCAAGGGCCGCGTCGTCGAGAAACTCGAGCAACTGCGGCACGGAGTACGAGCGGTCTTGCGGATGGAGCAGCGCATCGGCAAGTCCCGCGGTGTCGGCAAAATCGGGTGAGTTGCGCAGCAGCGGCACGAGCGGATGGTCCGGCGGAAGCGCTTTGAGGCTGGCCGCGAGATCGCGAATCTCGGAATCGGACGGCTCGATGCCGAGCCGCCTGCAGTAATCCTGGAGCATGTAAATGCCCGCGCGGCCATAGGGCGCGTACACCATGAGATGGAGCGCGCCGTTCGGCGCGAGCACGTCGTGCAGCGCGCGCAGGCCGGCAGTCCGGGTCGGACAGATGATGGAGCACGCCTGTGCAGACGACCTGTTCGAACGTTTGTCCCAGCTCGGCCGCGTTTTCGACGGCGAGTTGATGGAGCTCGAGGTTGTCGAGGGCGTGGCGCCGTTTCAGTTCCCGCGTGTGCGCGATGCTGTTCGCGCTCACGTCGATCCCGACGACCCGCGCGCCGGGCCAGCGCAGCGCATAGTGTGCGGCCTGCACGGTGCCGCAGCCGGCGACGAGGATGCTCCGGTCGTCGCGGTACGGCTCGGCCGGCCAGAAGAGGTGCGACTCGGCGCGGCGGCGCGCGTCGTCCCACGCCCGCCGGTACGCGTCCAGGTCGTCGACCGGCGGCGGATACGGATGCGCTTCGTAAAAAGCGCTTACGCGATCGTCAGTCATGAACGCGAGAGCCCTTCCATGCCGGGCGGATTCCATCCGGCATGAAAGGGCTCTTTTGACCGTGACGTACTGAGGGACTACTGATTAGCCGTGCGGCGTTTTCACCTGCTCCATGACGGAGTCCAGATTGAACGATGCGGGTTTCTGACGGGGCGGGAACTTGATGAAGTCCTCGATTTGACCCGCGATCACCGCCTGCATCTCGTACAGCTGCGGGACGTGATCGACCATCCAGTCCAAGTAAGTGTTCGAGTTGAAGTCCGCTCGCTCGAACGGATCGCGCCGCAAGACTCACGATGTGCGGCAACGCGAAGCTTGACGAACGGCTCGGCCCACTGCTGCATTGTGATTGGCGCGCTGCACGGATAAATTGAACTTGTAGTCGCCGACCCGAACCGCGATCACGTCGCCGTCATCGCTGAAGTACACGATGGCGTTTCTCGGGCTTTCTTTCACCTCGCCGCTGAAGTATGGGACCATGTTATAGCCGTCGAGATGGACGTTGTAGCTTCTTACCGCCCGACCGTGGTGCCGTCGAGCAACTGCTTGGTAACGTCCGGGTTTCCGGCAGCGGCAAGCAGCGTCGGGAACATGTCGATGTGCGAGACGATGCCGTTGTAGACCGATCCGGGTTTGATCATGCCGGGCCAGCGAATGAAGCACGGCACGCGCCAGCCGCCTTCCCAGTTGGAGTCCTTCTGGCCGCGGAAGGGCGTGTTGGCACCGTCGGGCCAGGTGTCGTTTTCCGGGCCGTTGTCGGTCGAGTACATGACGATCGTGTTGTCGGCGATGCCCAAGCTCATCGAGCTTGTCGAGCATCATGCCGATCTGCTCGTCGTGCACGACCATGCGGTCGCTATACGGATCCTGGCCGCTCTTGCCGATGTTCTTCGCGGCGACGTGCGTGCGGAAATGCATCGCCGTCGAGTTGTACCAAAGGAAGAACGGCTGATCGGCCTTGGCTTGCTTCTCCATCCACGCGAGAGCGCCGCTCGGTGATCTCTTCGTCGACGGTTTCCATGCGCTTCTTGGTGAGCGGACCGGTGTCGACGATCGTCTGCTTTGCCGACACGTCCCCAGCGGGGATCGACGGTCGCGTCATCCTTGTCGGTCGCCGTGCAATGCAGCACGCCGCGCGGCCCGAACATCGCCTTGAACTTCGGATCCTTCGGATAATCGGGCAGCTCGGGCTCTTCCTCGGCGTTGAGGTGATACAGGTTGCCGAAGAACTCATCGAAGCCGTGCACGGTCGGCAGGAACTCGTTGCGGTCGCCAAGATGGTTCTTGCCGAACTGGCCGGTCGCGTAGCCGAGCGGTTTCAGCATCTCGGCGATGGTCGGATCTTCCTTTTGTAGGCCGACCGTCGCGCCGGGCATGCCGACCTTCGTGAGGCCGGTGCGGATCGGGTTTTGGCCGGTGATGAAGCAGGCGCGGCCGGCGGTGCAGCTCTGCTGCGCGTAGTAGTCGGTGAAGAGCCCGCCTTCGTTCGCGACGCGGTCGATGTTGGGCGTCCGGTATCCCATCATCCCGTTGCTGAAACTGCTGATGTTCCAGATGCCGATGTCGTCGCCCCAGAGGATGAGGATATTGGGTTTCTTAGCTGCCATTTATCGAGTGTCTCCTCGTAGAATCGTTCGATCTCGCCGCTGAGAACGAGGCAGTCTTCCTCTAGTCGGGCGATGTCGAGCATGCAAACGCCCCTTGCCATTGGACGTCAGCGCTCGCGGGCCTTGCGGCGCTCTCTCAGCTTGGGCGAGCGGTATTTAACAAGAACTTAAGCATCGGATGTCGTTCGCGCAGACCAATCTGTTCTCCGGCAGAACAATTCCGGAAATGCCGCCCGCGGCGACTTCATCAACTTGCCTGCTGCTTATTCATACAGACAATTGCCACCTAGTCCGCCTATGCTTATCCCAAACCGCATTCTCAGGATCCGGCGCCTGGATAATTGAAACGAGAGAATGCGAGCGATGCTGCGGGCGCGCCCAACGTTGGGGCGGACCGATCGAGGAAATCAGGCCGGGCGACGTGGTCGTGATTGCGCCCGGTGAGAAGCATTGGCACGGCGCCGGCGCGACCACCGCGATGACGCACATCGCAATCCAGGAAACCCTCGACGGCCGAAACGTCGACTAGCTCGAGAAAGTTACCGACGAGCAACACCAGAGAGGGACGTCGTGACCTTTCGGTCCGCGATCGCAGCTTAGTTACGGGCGCCTGCCTCGTTGCACTGTACCGAGTCAACGAGCTGCCCTTTCATTTGAAGCGGGCGCTTGCACCTTGCATTCTACTCCGGCTGGCCGACGGCGATGACGGCGCTGGGGAGCGCGCGGCGCATCTTTGACGAAAATGGAGCGAAATGAACCAACGCGGTCCTTGGAAACGAGCGCCTCAAAGAAAGCGTTCGCGACACGGAGCTGCTCGTGCTGCAGCCCGAAGCTGCTCGGGTCTCCCCAAAGCCGCTTGCCGGTTTTTCCCGCCGGGGCGCAAATACCTAACGCGCGCCCTCGCCGGCCGGATAAACAAAAAGCTGAATGCTTCCCACGCTATGTGGAACTCAACTCGAAAGGAGTAGCAATGAAGCGCTTTTTTCTGACGCTGGCCTGGTTCGCCGTCGCGACTGCTGGCGGCGCTTTAGCAAACGAGAACCCGTCGTTTCGCGAGCCGACGTTCACGGGTCCGCTGAGCGCCGCGGAAACGGCCTTCGTTTCCGCAGTGCAAGCGGACTTGGGGCCGCGCTTCGCGACCGCCGCCGACGCGGAGAAGGCCGGTTACGTTCGTTACACGGGTGAAGACGAAACGGGCGCCATCAGCTACGCAAACCGGCAATGGCAATCGAGCGACGCTCAGCACCCGAGCCAGCTGTGGTATGACAAGCATGGCAAACTCCTCGGCGCCGACTTCTCGCGCCTGAAGACCGGGGACACCCCGCCCGACCTGTGGGGCATCAACCCCGGACGCTGGTGGGAATTCGACCGTCACATGCATTTCGTGGCGAGGAAGCCGGACGGCACGATCGTGTACGATCTTTACGTCGCCGACGACGACTGGCTAGCGGCGGGCGGAAGCCTCGACCATCCGAGTGCCGACACCCTGGTTAAACTCGGCAGAGTGCAAAGCGCTTCGAGCGTCATCACCGTGTTCAACTTCCCTGCCGTGTGGGACCTCATCGTCTGGATCAAACCGAATCCCAACGGAGCGTTCGCCTACAAAAACCCGCTCGTAACACCGTAATCTGCCGGTCTACGGGCGTCGGCTGAACGGGCGGATCCGATTGGGTCGACTGACGCATGACCATGCTTGCCGATTCCGAATCAACCTTGTGCACATTTTGGATGGAAGGCCCGGCTACCAGCGTAGCTTAGAGGAATGAGCTTCCGGGTCCGCAACACCTGGGCTTCCTATTCCGGAGGATGATATGCGGAAGAGCAGGCTCTGGAGCCGCACGATTTTAGCGTTGGTGGCCGTTGGCGTCCTCGGACTGGGGATTTCGCTGTTTGTCGACGAGCAGGCAGCAGCTCAGGCTTCGGCCGGCTCCGTGATCTATCTCGATCAAGCATGGTCTCAGGCCGATCGGGAATTTTACTACAACGAGTCTCAGGGCTCGCGCGTCGTCTCTTACGATATTTACCAGAACCTGGAACTTGCCGGAAGCCGAGACCTCTTCCGGTCGGATGCGAACAGCAGCCGTTACGGTCTCATCGTGCAGGCCGCGAACCCCCGCACGAATCCCGATGCGTTTCCGATCGGCCTAGCGCGTTCGACCGTTCCGGATGGCCGCTGGAAAGGCGACTATGTCGGTCTCACCTGCGCTGCGTGCCACACTGCGCAGTTGAACTATCGCGGCAACCAGGTGCGGATCGACGGCGGCACCGCCAACACGTTTGACTTCATGGGATACACGTTTGCGCTCGACGATGCGATGCAAGCAACGCTAGCGGATCCGGTGAAATTTGCGCGCCTTGCCGCGCGAATCGGTGCGACAAGCTCCGACACCGTGAATGCACTCCGCACTCGCTTCGAAGCCGACGCGGCGAACATTCATGAGTACCGCACTCGAACGCTGCCAACGGTGGCGAGCTATGGCCCGGGCCGGATCGACGCCTTCTCACTCATTTTCGATCGCGTGAGCGCGACCGAAACCGGAATCGGTGAGAACTGGTCGCCGCCGATCGTGCCGGCGAAACCACCGTTCGTCTGGAACGCGCCGCAGGGTTCGTGGACGCAATGGGGCGGTAGCGTCCAGGATCCCATCAACCGCAATTTGGGCGAGACCTTCGGAGTTTACCTTCCGATGGATCTTCACTCCAAAACGCCGGCGGAGGGCCTCTTCGATTCGCCCGCCGTACCGCTCAATCTCGTAAAGATCGAAGAAGTGATAAGTCGCTTAGCACCGCCGAAATGGCCGGAAAGCGTCTTCGGGAAGATCGACCGCGCGAAAGCCGCTCAAGGCAAAGTGCTCTTCATGGCAAATTGCGCGAGCTGCCATAATTCCTATCCTTACACTTGGACCGCGCCGAATAAGTACGGCAAGCGCTTCATTCAAGTTGGGCTCATTCCGAGCTCCTACGTCGGGACCGAGTCGCAAACCGAATATCTGCGCCCGTACGCGATTTCCGGACAGTTTAGCGACTATTTACCCGAGCCTTACAAAGGCAAGAAGCTCGTTCCGCTCGACGTGCTCCAGGGGACGCTCAGCGCCCACCTCCGCGAAACGGCGTTGGCGAAGCTCAAGCTTACGCCGGCACAAGTCGTCGAGATGAACGGCTATCGCGAAATGCCCTTGCCGCCCGCGCCGGTGAACGTCTTCAAGGCCGCCCCGCGCGACGGGGTATGGGCGACGCCACCGTTCCTGCATAACGGCTCGGTGCCGAACATCTACGAGATGCTGCTTCCGGCCAAACAACGGACGAAGAAGTTCTACGTCGGACGTGAGTTCGATCCGGTCAAGCTCGGTCTCGACACGACCGCAACTGCGGGGGGATACGTCCGCGATACGGCCCTTCCGGGAAACTCGAATGCGGGACACTCGTTCGAGAACGGACCGCGCGGAAACGGGGTTATCGGGCCGCTTTTCACCGACGCGCAGCGCTACGAGCTGATCGAATACCTCAAGTCCATTCCCGACGTCGCCGGTCGCGTTACGCCGTTCGGCGGTCCGCCGGACGCGAAGACCAGCGCGTCCAGCAAGTGGAAGTGAAACGGTGTCGGATCACGTAGACGGCCCGCGGCAGATCGGCGATCCGTCGGCCGATCTCAGCGATCTCTTCGCCTTTACCAACCCCGCAAATCCTGCCCGAACCGTTCTCGCCGCAAACGTCTTCCCATCCGCCGGGGCCGGCGCGTCGTTCTCAAACGCAATCGTGCATTCCATCGTGGTCCGCCACGTTGCGATTACCGGAACGGGGGACAACGCGGCATTCAAATCCGGCGACGAGGAATACCGGTTCTCATTCAAGTTCGACGTCCTCAAACCGCAACCGAGCGGGACGCCGCTGCAAACCGGTACTTGCACCTTGCCTGGGGGAACGGTGCTGCCGGTTACCGTCAACGATGAGCGGGGCGCGACGACGCCGGATGGTGCGGTTCGCGTGTTTGCGGGTTTACGATCGGACCCGTTCATCCTGGCATGGTTGCTCGGCAAGATGCAGCCGTTCCCGAACCTGCTCCAGCACGACAACGTGTTGACCGTTCTCGTCGAGTTCGAGACGAGCCGCATTCTCGAGGTCGGCAAAGGTTCGCTGTTCGGTGCCGTCGCCGAGACGGTCCCGCTTCCACAGACGACGGGCTTGGGCGCGTTTATCGGGGGCACCGCCGCGCGCATCGATTGGGTCGGGCGCCCGGAGCAGACCAACATGCGGCTCGATAACGCGGCACTTGCGGCCAACGATTTGCGCGACCTCTGGAATCAACAGACCCCGTTTTCCATCGCGGCGGCACTGCGGCCGATGTTCCGTCAGCGATTGATCGATAGTCTTACAAGTTGGGACATGCGCGACGGCAAGGCCGACTGGACAACCTCGGCGCTTGCCGCAAGTGCCAATGTCTTCCTCGACGATTTTATGGTCTTCGATGTAACGAAGCCGATCGGCGATACGAGCTTCCTCGAAATCGAGAAGAGCACGTTGAATGGGCATCCATACCAAACCGGCGGCGGCCGCACTGTGAATTCCAACGTGATCGACATTCTGTTGAACTGGACGGTGAATCACGATCGGGGAAAAGCGCTGCAAGGCGCGGCCACGACGGCGACTAAGCCGGGCACGAAGACTTTCCCCTATCTCGCCTCGCCGAATACGCAGCTCCAGACGATCGTTCAGACCGTCGATTTGGCAGCTTCTCCCGATCGCGTCTGGGCGCTTATCGGCCGCTTCGGCGGCATCGGTGCGTGGCATCCGCTCGTCGCGGCGATAACGACGACCGGGACGGGCGAGGGCCAGCTGCGGACGATCGAGACGATCGACGGCATGCAGATCATCGAGCGGCTGGAAGCCGCCGACAATTCGCATCGGACCTATCGCTATACGATGATCAGCGGCGTTCCGGCCGCGCACTATACGGGCACCTTAGACGTCAAACCGAAGGGCACCGGGAGCGTCGTCGAATGGCGCGTGCAATATATCGCCGACGGCCAGCCCTCGGTCATCGTCAACGCCATCAATACCAGCCTGCTAAAAACGGGCCTCGCGAGCCTCCAGAAACGCTTCGGCTCGGCAGCGTGACCGAGACGCGAGAGGTCGCGATTACCCTCCCGCTCGCGACAGACGGCATCATTGCGGCCGGAAACTTGGAGAGCACTCGCCGGGCTTCTTGGGATCAATTTTGGCGCAATCCGGAGCAGCCCGGGACGGCTGAACGCATCCTCGAACAGGAACAGCTGGCACTGCACTTTCTTGGCGACCTCGGTGCGCTCGCGCGGCTCGAAACGCTGGCGGATCAATGTTCGAATGCCGGCTCGAGGCTCGGGCGAAGCGCGCTCATCCAGGCGCACGTCGCATCGGTCGGGCACCGCTTTGCCGAAGCGAGGAGCTATCTCGCGCAAGCGGAGGCCGGCGGAGCGCCCGCGGAGGCGACACACCGGCTGTCGTTGGCGATCGATCAAGCCTGTGGAACGCGCCTCGATGCCGTCCTCGCGGCGCGGCACAGTGCGGCGGCGCGCGGCGGCTTGGAGAATCTCGTGCCGCTCGGCGCGCTGCTCGCAGATCTGGGCCAATTCGATGAAGCGGATGACACCTATCGGCGTGCAGTGGCCGAATATCGGGACGTTTCGCCGTTTGCATTGGCTTGGACGTGCTTTCAGCTCGGCGTGCTCTGGGGTGAGCTCGCAACCGAGCCGAAAATCGAACGGGCGGCGCGCTGGTACGAGAGCGCCATCTCCTACCTGCCCGGCTACGTGAAAGCGCGCATCCACCTCGCGGAAATTTGGCTACGCGAAGGCCGGCCTGCGGACGCTCATGCCCTCCTGATCCCAGTCGCTGAGAAGGGAGACCCGGAAGTCCATTGGCGGCTTGCCGACGTGTTGACTGTGATGGGAGGGCTCGCAGAGTCGGACGTTCACCTGCGCGCCGCTCGACGCGGCTACGAAGCGCTGCTGCAACGGCACGAGCTCGCCTTTGCGGATCACGCCGCCGAGTTTTACTCCGGCAGCGGGAAGGACGCACCCAGAGCCCGCGAACTCGCGCGGATCAACGCAGCCAACCGGCCAACCGCGCGAGCGCTTCTGCAAGTGGCCGCGCTGCAATGATCGACCGGCGAACCTTTATTCATGGTACGGCCGTCGCAATCGCGGCTCCATCTATCGTTTGCCTGCCGCGCATCGCCGAGGCGTCCTCGCCTCCGGCTACTTCCGTTTCGCTAAAGATCGCGGGTTGGGACTCCGCCGAAGACGTTGCGGTCGATCAAGTCTGGATCGCAGTCAATCGTTCCTGGCGCATCGCCTGGCGCTGAGGCCGGCCTCAGCCTCGACCATCTCCGGAGTCGCAGCGCGTATGTGCAGTTTCTTCGTGAGTTGGAGTCTTGCTTCGTTAGCACTGCGCGGTCAGCGCTCGCGGGCACCGTTTTGAACGGAGAGTTCCCAGCGATACCCGTCCGGATCGCGAAACCACAGGCCCATATGCGGCGAGCCCGGGGAGGTGGGGCCGATCTCGTCGCCCGGATCTTCCAGTTCTACGCCGTTTTTCTTCAACGTCTCGAGCGCTTGGCGCAGCCCGCGCATGCTGTCGAGGTAAAACGACAAGTGGTCGATCGTGTCCGGATGTGGTGTGCCTTTGAAGAACCCGATGATAATCGCGTCGTTCGTCAGCGCGACGGCCTCATCGGACCGGAACATTTCCCGCAGATCGAAGTTCTCGGTCCAAAACTGCGCGCTCATCTCCGGGTCTGTGACGGCAAGGCTGAAGTGCCAGACCGCGCCAAGCTGTACTTTCACGTTCGTACCTCCTCGTAACGCATCAAATCGCGTTTGCAATCTTATTCTTGATGGTTTCGAAACGAGATGCGCGTGCAGGCACGGCACGCGCAACGCCTCCCCGAGCCGGAAGGCGTCTCGCTTCGATCGAACCGTGGCTGCCCTGCGTCCCGCGGCAGGATCGCATCGAAATTCGGGATCGCGGTTATCAGTCGAACTTGACCAAGTCCTCAAAGATCAGTTGACCCCAGCTACTTCCGCGCGCCTGCACAAGCAGTCCACCTTCCGAAAGCCCGCCAAGATTGACCGGCGCGAAACCAAGAGTTTCCGCAAGCGCACCGATCTCGTCGGCTGCGCCGTCATCGTCGCTCGACAGGAACACGACTCTCTTGCCACCATGCACGGCCGGATCTTGGTCAAGGACGGCAGCGCCTAAATGGTTGAAGCCCTTAACCAGCTTAGCGCCGGTATACAACTTCGCAACAGCCTTGGAAGACGGTAGTCCTCCTAGTTGCTCCGGGGGCACGCCGTAGGCATTGGTCACATCAACGATCGTCTTCCCCTTCCAGGTCGGCAGCGTCTTCGCGACATCCTGGTGCCCTCCGAAAAGCACAGCCAGAAAGATGGTGTCCGCCTTGACCGCTTCCGCGAGTTTCTTGGGAATGATCGTCGGTCCGATCGCGGCCGCGTCGGAGGCTAAGCTTTCCGGGTCCCGCTTCGTCGCAACGGCTACCTCAATGCCTTTGCTTGCGAATTTTTTGGCGAGAGCGTGGCCGATCTTGCCGAAGCCGATAATTGCGTAGCTCATATCTTTTCTTTACTAGCGCGTTAGAGTTGCGCCAAGCCGCCGTCGACGGCGACCTCGCTGCCGGTCATGAAGCTACTGTCCGACGACGCGAGAAAGGCAGCAACCGCCCCGACTTCCGCCGGATCGCCCATGCGCTCGAGCGCGGTCATCGCGCCGTAGGCCTTCAGGCCCTCCTCGCCCAGCGCTTCCTTCGCGAGTTCGGTCGCCGTCGCTCCGGGCGATAGCACGTTCACCCGGATGCCGGTGCCTTTCAGGTCCTCTGCCCACGTCCGCGCGAGGTTGCGTACTGCCGCCTTGCTCGCGCTGTAGGCGGTGAATGCCGGAGCGCCCGTGGTGCCGGCGCTCGATCCGGTCAGGATGATCGAACCCCCTTTGCCCATTAGCGGCAGCGCCTGCTGGACCGTGAAGATCGTACCCTTCACATTGGTGTCGAAGGTTTCGTCAATGTGCTCGGCGGTGATCTTGCCGAGCGGAAGCTGGCTTCCCACCCCGGCATTGGCGAAGACGATGTCGAGGGTTCCGCGCTCGGCCTTCACCGCCGCATAGAGCCGCTCGAGATCGAGCTGGCTGGAGACCGAGCCCTCCACTGCGCGCGCATTGGGACCGAGGTCGGCCACAGCGGCGTCGAGCGCTGCCTGCCGTCTGCCGAAGATGAAGACGAACGCGCCCTCGTCGATGAAGCGCTTTGCCGCGGCGAGCCCAATGCCGGTCGCTCCGCCGGTGATCACGGCGGTCTTTCCACTCAGTCTTGACATAATTTCCTTGCGCTTTCGCGTCCCGGGTCTTATCCAGTGCCGCTGCTCGGAGCGCTGTTGCGACCCCGCGCCGCGGAGCATAGCACTATTGGACCGTTTGGTCAACAATACGCGGCCGATTCTGGACCGATTGGTCGCAATCGTGCTAGAATCGCACGTATGGGGCGACCAACGAGCTTCGATCAGGCAGACATGCTAGAGACCATCCAAAAGGTCTTCTGGGACAACGGCTACTCGGCAACATCGCTCGACGACATCATGCAGTCGACCGGTCTCGGCAAGGGCAGCCTCTACGGCGCCTACGGCTCAAAGCAAGAGATGTATCTGCTGGCCTTCACCGATTACTGTGACTGGGCCGTCGCGGACCTTGAGGAACGCCTGCGCGGTAACGACGCCGGGGCGATCGCGCGCTTGCGCGCGTATATTCAGTCGGCCGCGAAGGGCGGAGCGAGTGCCCGTCGCGGATGTATGTTGGCAAAAGGTACCGCCGAAGTTGCCGGGCGCTCTCCGGATGTCGACAAAATCATCGAGCGGACGTTCAAGGCGATGGAACGCGAGATCGTTGAGTGTGTTCGCCAAGCGCAGAGCGTGGGCGACATTGCCGCCGATCGCGATGCGCGAACGATCGGCGTAACGTTGCTGGCCGTGGTTCGCGGAATGGGGTCGCTGGCGCAGGCGGGCATGTCTTCGACTTCCCTGTCGCTGGCTGCCCAGGGCGCGCTGGGCTTGCTTTGATGCGAGGGCGTTCGGACGTGAAAGTACAGTCTCGGCACCGTCTGGCATGTCAGCCTAGCAGGCTTCCGCAGCAATCGGCCGGGACTTCGCTTTAGGGCCCTTACAACGACGCTGCCAATGCTGTCAAATTCTGCGGAATCACGCGTATCAGTCCGCCTCGTGGACTGTCGAGATCGGCAATCAGCGTGAAAGCGATCGAAGCAAGCACGGGGACGATGTACAGGAAGACTGACCTCCCCTTCAATTGACGCGCGCTGTAGCCGATCAATGCGCATGCGCAGATCGCGACGAGCGCCATGAGATCCCACGCTGACGTTGGGATTCGGTTCCACCACGCAGCTTGTGTGTAACCCTGCGAGTTTAACACGTCATTCATTCCGGCGAGTACGAGGGACATCACCGCCGTTTGTTTCGCTGCCGCGAGAACCGAAACACGTCGTTCCACAACTCGCTCTGCAGCCGGTTCGTGTCGTGGTTGATGCTGAGAAGCTGCTGATCATCAGTGCTGGTGTAGAACGCAATCCGCGTGTGAAGATACGATCTTAATCGCTTCTGCACGACCGCCGCATGGGGTTTCGGCAAGACTTGTGCCCGAACGTATTCGGTCCCGATTGCGTTCGCTTCTTGTTCCTCGAGGTGCTTTCGCTCATCGTAACGGCTTGTTGCCATCGAAAAGCTGAAGCCAATGATGAGGGCGAGAAGTGTTAGCGTCGCCCCAAAGATAGTCCCGAAGTATTCGGGCGGCGTCTGTTCAGAGTCGTCCGCGAACGAACACCACAATCAATGACGCGCCCACAGGACCATATAGGATAGGAGAAAGAGCCCGATCGGGTGGTTTAGTAGGGGGAACGCAGACATTTGAATCTCCTCGACTCGTAGAACGTGCCGCCGCTCTTCGCGGAAATAGCCACGTCTATTTCAGTAGTACGTCGGCGTGTGCATACCGTTCAATAAGGGCCTAACGAACCAGAAAAGGCGGGGGGACTCGAGCCGATGCGAGTCCAAACTAGACGCGCCCTTGGATATGCTAATGGTCGCCGTAACAAGGAGCGTGGTTTGGCCAAGCAATCAAGCCCGACTTTAGCGGAGCCCGCAGCACCGAAGCTCCCCGTTCAGGATGAGCTGCCGTTCCCGCCCACGCCATCGGCAAGCATAGCCGGTCGCACGATGCAAGATTCGGTGTACCGCCAACGCGTCGAACCGCGCCGGCTACCCGAGGACGCGCCGAATATTCTCATCGTCCTTATCGACGATTGCGGTCCGGGTCTGCCGAGCCCGTTGGGGGGCGAAGTACATACCCCGATCTTCAAGAAAGTGTTGGACGCGGGGATCGGCTACAACCGGTTTCACACGACGGCGATGTGCTCGCCGACGCGCGCCTCGCTCTTGACGGGTAGAAACCATCACCACGTGAGCGCTGGGCAGATCGCCGAGTTCGGGAACGACTGGGACGGCTACGCCGGAATCCAGCCGAAAAGCAGCGCGATGGTTCCCGAAGTCTTAAAGGCCTACGGCTACAGTACCGCCGCTTTCGGTAAGTGGCACAATACGCCGGCCGATCAGACGACTGCCGCTGGGCCCTTCGAGTACTGGCCTACCGGCTACGGCTTTGAATATTTCTATGGGTTTCTCGCCGGCGAGGCGTCTCAGTGGGAGCCGAGCCTCGTTCGCAACACGACCATCGTCGAACCGCCCAAAACACCCGAACAAGGCTACCACCTTAGCGAGGACCTTGCGGACGACGCCATCGACTGGCTACGGAAACACAAGGCGTTTCAGCCGGACAAACCATTCTTCATGTACTGGGCGTCAGGAGCGCTGCACGGGCCGCATCACATCGCGAAGGACTGGGCGGACAAATATAAAGGCAAGTTCGACGATGGATGGGACGCGTATCGCGAGCGAGTCTTCGAGAAGGCCAAGGCCAAGGGTTGGATCCCCGCCGAGGCGCAGCTCACCTCGCGACATCCGAGCATGGCCGCCTGGGACAGCATTCCCGAGAGCGAACGGCCGTTCCAGCGCCGCCTGATGGAAGTGTTTGCGGGATTCGCTGAGCACGTCGACACACAGGTCGGTCGCATCGTCGATGAAATCGGCGCACTGGATTATCTCGAGAACACCCTGATATTCTACATCTGGGGTGACAACGGATCGTCGGCCGAAGGCCAAAATGGGACGATCAGCGAGTTGCTGGCGCAAAACAGCATTCCAACGACGATCCAGCAGCATCTCGATGCACTCGACAAGCTCGGCGGCCTGGACGCGCTAGGCTCGCCGAAGACGGACAACATGTACCATTCTGGTTGGGCGTGGGCCGGAAGCACGCCATATCAGGCGACGAAGCTCGTCGCTTCGCATTTCGGCGGCACGCGGAATCCCATGGCGGTGCAATGGCCGGCCCGGATCAAGCCGGACCCCGCACCGCGCTCGCAGTTTCACCACGTCAACGACATCGTTCCGACCATCTACGAGGTGCTGGGTATCACGGCGCCGCGCGTCGTTAACGGTATAGCGCAGGATCGCATCGACGGGGTGAGCCTGGCGTACTCCTTTGGCGACGGTGACGCGCCGGGGCGTTTGCTGACCCAATATTTTGAAATCATGGGTAGCCGCGGCATCTATCACGAGGGCTGGTTCGCGTCCGCTTTCGGTCCAAGAGTACCCTGGGCTCCAGGTTTGGCGGCGAGTGTAGCAACCTGGACGCCCGACCACGATCGCTGGGAGCTTTACAACCTCGAGGAAGATTGGTCGCAGGCGAACGATCTCGCTGAAAAGATGCCCGAAAAGCTCGCCGAGTTAAAGGAGCTTTTCGCGATTGAATTCGCACGAAATAACGGATATCCGGTGGGTGGCGGCCTCTGGGTGTTGCTGCACCCAGAGAATCGTGTCGCCGTTCCCTATACGAAGTGGAGCTTCCCCGGGCGCATCACGCGAATGCCCGAATTTACGGCGCCCGCGCTCGGGACCCGAGCCAACGTCGTCACGATTGAGGTGGACATTCCAGAAAGCGCAAACGGCGTGCTCTATTCGCTTGGGGCGTTTTCGGGCGGCCTGAGCTGTTACGTCCGAGACGGCGCGTTGTGCTACGAATATAATCTCTTCGAGATTCAGCGAACCCAAATTAAGGCACCGAAAAAGCTACCCGTTGGGAAGGCGACAATCGAGGTGCGAACGGCCTACGCAGGAACTCCGAGGCCTGCAGGCGCGCTCGAAGTAACGCTTATCGTCGACGGCGCAGAGGTGGCGCACGGGCAGGTGCCGGTTTCTGCCCCGCTAGCGTTCACGGCCAACGGGTGCCTGAACATCGGTACCGACCTTGGTTCACCCGTCTCAATAGACTACTACGAGCAGGCACCCTTCACGTTTAACGGCACCATCGATCGAATGTCCGTGGCGTATACCTAGTGGCGGGCGACGATCCCAAATAGCAAGGAGTGGCTATGAACAGGTCGGTCGGCATAACTGCAGCGGTGATCTTTGGGATCGCGAGTGCAGTCCAAGTCTTTCCGGCTTCGTCGGCGGCGCTGAGTTCAATGTTCGGCGTCTACGTCTACCCAACAAAGGACCAGAGCGAGACGCAGCAAGACAACGACGAATCTATCTGCTACAAATCCGCTCGCAGCAAGACCGGCGTCGACCCGGCAAACCTGCCACCTGCGGTCGCGGCAAGTCCCCAGCCTAAGCAAGGCGGCGCCGTGCGCGGTGCCGCGGGCGGTGCTGCGGGAGGCGCGGCAATCGGAGCAGTTGCCGGCAACGCGGGCCAAGGAGCGGCAATCGGCGCGGTTGCCGGTGCTATTGTCGGGCGAGGACGCCAAAACGCAGTCAATACCGCCGAGCAGAACTACGCAAAATCCAATGCGCAAGCGCAGCAGTCACAAAGCATGGATAACTTCCGGCGCGCGTTCTCAGCCTGTCTCGAGTCGAAAGGTTACACGGTAAAGTAGTCAGCCGAACCAGAATCGCCGATATTTCTTTGCGAAAGGGTTAAACTTGTTTTGCCTTGATTGGCGGCTCGATTGGCTGGGAGTTCGGAACCATGACTCGCGCTCGACCTCATTCTCAAACGAGTCGGCAATAGACTAACCGCATGAAGCAGGACCAAACGCAGGCGGATTATTGGCGGTTCCGAGCGCCGGCGGAGGGGGCGCACTTTTGCCAGGCACTATGTATTATCCCGAGCCGCCGGGGGAGAGGGTGGGATTCGAACCCACGGACGATTCATCACCGTCTGCGGTTTTCAAGACCGCTGCATTAAACCGCTCTGCCACCTCTCCATGATGGGAAACCCCTGCGTCACAAGATTCTTCGGATTTCGACTTCTCTGGCTTCGACCGCGGGGACGCGATTAGCTCACTGCTGAGTCACATTCGCGTCCCGGGCCTGGTCGCCAAGGGGCGCCAACGATTGCCGTCGACGGCAACCGTTGGGTCTCCCCGACATCTAGACCGACTGCGCAGCGCTGAGAATTACTTCTACCACGCGGTCTGGTTGCGAGAGCATCGGCACGTGGCTCGAATCGAGTTCGGTCGTCTTGGCTTTCATGCGCTTCGCAAGAAAGCGTTCAAGCTCCGGGTTGACGGTGTGATCCTTCTTTCCGACGATGTACCAACTCGGTTTGCTCTTCCACGCAACGCCCGGCGCATCGTGCGCAAAGATGTTGGCAGCCGGCGCGCCCTGCGTCGCCCACACCAACTGTTGCTCAGCCGCCGAGAGATCGCCGCAAAAATACTGTAGGCCTTCTTTGGTCAGCCAGATACGTCCATCGACGACTTTGATGTGCTTGAGCACGTCGGTCGCGGGGAAATTCTGCTGTATGCTCTGCGATGTCTCGCCGGCAGCAGTATCGGGAGCAAGCGCGTTGATAAAAACGAGGGCTTTCACGCGCGGGTCGGTTCCGGCGGCCGTAATCACCGTGCCACCATATGAATGTCCGACAAGAACGATTGGAGCCTTCACGACGTCCATTGCCCACTTGACAAAAGTGACGTCGTTTTCGGGCGTGTTGAGCGGGTACTGCGCCGCAATGCAATCGTAGCCTTGCGCTTGCAGCGGCCCCATCACTTTGGTAAAGCACGACCCGTCAGCCCAAAGACCGTGACAGAACACGATGCTCGGCTTTCCCGAGCCACTCATCGCAGCCACTTCCGTTTGTGCCGATGCATAGGAGTAGGTCGCCGCGGCAGCACCAATCGCTGCCACGCTCGTCTCAAGGAATCGACCGCGTTTGATGAATATGTTCGAAGACATAGCATCCCTTCCGTCGATGTAGTGCGAGACTCGTTCGGTTCACAGGCGTTCAGAAGGGCTCCTCCTAACAAGAGTCTTTCGAAAATCGGCTTGCAGACACGTCGCGAGAACGCCCGGATTGCGTCCATCTTCGTCACGTTCGAGGACAGTTTCGCCGAGAGGCCAACGTGACACCGAAGCACGAGGAGTTCGAGGTGGGTATGCGCCGATTGCGCTTTCTTGCAGCCGCCGCGTTAACGGGCGTCACCGTCACCTGCGGACTAGCGCGGGCCACTCCCGCGGCGAGACCCGTTCCTCATCAGCCCATCACGCAACTCGTCGACGAAGCGGACGCGTATCAGGCAAATCCCGCACACACGGGCCAAAGCGGCGCCGTTTTGCGCCTGCCGCTTCACATCCGCTGGATCCGCAACGTGGGGGCGCAGTACTACACATCGCCGGTCATCGCCGGCGGAAAGATCGCAGTTAGCGCGGGTTTTTCGGTGATCGCACTGAGCGCGGCTAGCGGAAACGTCCTTTGGAGCAGCCCGTCCCCTGAAGGTTGGAGCGGTCTCGCGCAGGCCCGTGGAGTGGTCTACGCCGCGCAGACGTTTGGGGGGCCGTTGGTCGCAGCATTCGATTTCTCGACCGGACGTACGCTCTGGAGCCAAGCCATTCCGAATCCGGATGCGATCGATCCGCCCGTCGTTGCGGGGAACGTCGTCTATGTGGCCGGCGGAGCTCCGACGACCCTCTACGCGCTTCGAGCACAAGATGGCGCTCCGCTTTGGTCCGAGCCCGTAACCTTCGAGAATTTCGGCACGACCCCCACCGTTGCCAACGGCCGCGTCTACGTATCTTACGAGTGCGATGGAACGTACGCATTTACGCTCGCGGGTTTACCGATCTGGCACTTTCCCGGCGCTTGCTCGGGCGTCTCCGGCTCCGCTCCGGCATTCTATCAGGGTAAGCTCTACGTTCAAGCGACCTTCGAGACGGAGGGCACGGTCCTTACTGAAGGGACCATCCTCAACGCCTTTAACGGGGCACTCTTGGGGACGTTCGGCAGCAATAGCTCGCCGGCTTTCGCCGCGGGCTTGGAATTCGTGGCATCCGGCTCGGGGCTGCAGGCGTTAAATGCCGCGACGAGCGGAATCTCCTGGACGGCAAGCATTGGAAACGATTCGTTCATCACGCCGCCCCTCGTCGTCGGTAATCTGGTATTTGCGGAAGGACAAACGGGGACGCTCTACGCGTTTGATTTCCGCACCGGACAACTGCTTCAATCGATCGCCTTGGGCGCACCAATTTACCGCGAAGGCGGGTTTCTACCGGTCGGCCTCGCCGCCGCACAGGGCATCTTGGTCGCGCCGGCCGGCAATTACGTCGCCGTGCTCAGCGGCTCGTGAATCTTCCGGCGGCGGCCCTGTAGCAGTTCGCGATGACTCCGGCAACCGCAATCCTATTCTTGGGCTACCTCGCGTCCGCGCTCGTGTTCACGGCGTTTTTCATGCGTTCGCGCGCGCGTTTGCGGCAAGTCAGCATCGCCAGCAACGTCAGTTTTATTCTGTACGGTGCGCTGGGGCACGTGATACCGGTGCTCATCCTGCACTCGTCGTTGCTTCCCCTCAACATTTGGCGCCTGTGGGAGATCAACCGGACGAAAAAGGCCATCCGAAACGCAATCGAGGGCGATCTCCGCATGGATTGGCTCGAACCTTTTGCACAGCCGGTCGAGCTGCAAGCCGGCGATCGACTCTTCGAGCGAAACGACCTCGGCGACAAGACCTACTTTATCGTCTCGGGCCGGATGCATCTTCCGGAATCGGGCGTCGATCTCGGGCCAGGTATGCTGCTCGGCGAGGTGGCGATGTTCTCGCCGGAGCACCGCCGCACGCAAAGCGCGGTAGCCTCGACCGAAACGCGCCTGCTCTCGATGACGCAAGACGAACTCTTCACGCTCTATCGTCGCTATCCCGACTTCGGTGTCTACTTGCTTCGTTTGGTCACGGCCCGGCTGCTCGAGAACGAGCGCCATCTCGAAGCGGAACGGGACTAAGGCGACGGCGCCGCGGGCGGAGGGTTCGGATCGTTGAGCGCCGCCGCCATCGCGCGGTAGACGTTGAGACGGCCGCAACCCTCGTTGGGATCGCCGATATCGTCGGCCGTCGCGCAGAGCAACTGCTTCATCGCGCTCGCACTTTGGTACGCGGGATTCACCGAGACGATCAGCGCTGACGCGCCGGCGATATGGGGAGCCGACATCGACGTCCCGGCGATCGAGACTTGGCAATCGACGGGCGGCGTCGTCGCAAACGACGGGTAGTCGTCGAAGCACGCGCCGGTGAACGACTGATCGCTGGGCGAAGACTGGTAGGGCGTCGTTGTCCAGATATTGTCGATCCAGTGCAGCTGGTCGATCGGGTTCGTGCCGATCCCTTCGGAGGCGGCCGGATCGCCGCCGGGCGCGACGATGCCCCACGCGGCACTGCTGCCGGCGGCCGCGCCGGGCGATCCCGCGTTCGAGTACGACGCGACGTACTCGATTGGATTCGCGACGCTGCCGCTCGAATTTCCGGCGCCGTTCGGCTGGCCGTCGGCGAGTCCGGTCGCTCCCGCCGCGATGACTCCCTGATCGCAAGCCGGTGCCTCGAGCGCGGCGATCGAACCCGGCTTCGAGTCGTTGCCGGACGCCGCCACGACGATGATGTTCGCTGCAATCGCGTCCGCGATGGCGGCACCCTCGAGCGGATCGGGGTCGACTCCCGCGCTCCTACAACTCGCTCCGCCGAGGCTTAGGTTGATTACGTTGACTTGCTGCGCGGTCGCGTCGGTCAGCGCCGAAACGATGTCGCGATCGTCGATGCCGCACTGCGGATCCGTCGACTGGGGATTCACGCAGTTGTCGTCGGGAGTCGGGACCACCCGGTAGCCATAGAGTAGGACGTTTCCACCCGTGCCGGTGAAACCGAAACCGTTGCCGGTATCTGCCGCGGCCAAACCGGAGACGTCGGTCCCGTGGCCGAGCGTGTCGGTCGCGAAATTCGATGTCGACTGCGTTCCGCTGGGATTGGTAATGAAGCACTTCTGATAGACGATCTTGCCGTGCAGTTCCGGGTGCGTGCTGTCTTCCCCGGTGTCGATCACGGCGATCTTTACCGCGCTCGAGCCGAGCGCTTTGGCGCTCGAGACGCCGCTGCCGTTGCCCGGCTGCGAATAGGCGAAGGCGTGCTCGAGCCGGATCGCGTGCATGTCCCACTGACCGGGGACGCCGGAGTTCTCTTCGAGCGGACCGACCTCGAACGTTGCCGGGGGCGCGGTCGCGCCCGACGTCGGCGGAACCGTGTTGGTAAATCCGGTGAAGTACGGGTCGCTCGTGAAGTATGGACTGGTCACCGACGACGGGTAGCGCGGCAAACCGGCCGGACCGGCGGCGCGCACGCCGGGCTGCGTGCGTAGCGCAGCTTCGAGCGTCGCCGCCTGCGCCGGTGGAACCGCGAGCACGCGCGTCACGAGACCGGCATGCGGGAACTCGTACTCCTTCTGCAAGCTCGCGCCGAGCGCACGCTCGCGGCCGGCGATTTGCGAACGCGAGGTCGACGCGAACGCGCTCGTATACGTGACCGCAATCAAGCCGGCTGGTGCCGAGGGGAACGTCTCTCGACGGCGTGGGGCGTAGTGGCGGCGCGTTCCGCTCGACGCACTGACTGCGGCCGACGCTGCGCCTGCGCTTGTCGGACAGGCGTACGCACTCGTTGCGCCGCTGGGCAACGGCGTTGGGCTCGAACCGGTCACCGGCGTTCCGCCGCCGCCGCTGCACGCGGCGAGCAACAGCGTCGACAAGGCGATCGCCGTTGTTCCCTGCCTGCCCAAGGTATCTCTCATGCCTGCCCTCGCCACGATCTTACGGCTTGCGCGTCTTGCTCGCGCGTTTCAACGCGCGCCGTGCCGCTCACTCTCAGAATCTCGCACGGGGCTTAGATCGTGAGCGGAACGACCGGCGCGATGTCGTCGCGCTCGCCGATCTGGCTGCTCCAAATGACACGCGCCGTAGCGCCCTTGGCCAGGAAGGTTTTGACGACGGTGTCGTTGGCCAAGCGCGGCAAGAGCACGCGCCACGAACCGAGTCCGATCTTGAGCTGCTCGAACGGGTCGTCCGTCATCGTCGTGCCGAGCGTGAACTCGTTTTCGCTCCAGTCGCTGCGAACCGTACCGAACGGTGCGAGCTGCCGGCTGAGGGCGGTGTCGAGTTGCGACAGCGCGGCGAATCGCTGCGTTTCGACGGGATGCCGGCTCAGCCACTGCGCGAAGCCCTGGGAAGCGGCAAAACTGCGGATCGCTTCAAGTGCGGCGAAGAGCGCGCGATTCGAATCTTGCGCGCAGTTGTTGGCGATACCGACGTAGGTGGCGCCCGTGCCGTCGCCGATGCGATAGCGCGCGGTCATCGCTTCGAGTTGAACGAAGAGTCCGTCGAGGGCCGCGGCTTGCCGCGCGTCGGCGAGCTCGAATTCGCCGTCGAACGCATCGAGCTTGAGCAAGACGTTACAGGTCGGACGCAGGCCGGCCCAGCCGAACTGCCGGTCGCCGAGGTAACGTGAGGCGTGGTGCGCGCCCGCGATCAGGCCGTCGCCGTTGTGCGTGTAGACTTGTTCGAAGACGAGATCGAACATCGGCTCGCCGGAAAGTTCGTCGTCGACGACCTCCGCAAAACCGAACGCGAAATGGCCGAAGTAGACCGGGCCCTTGGCTTCGGCTTCGCCTCCCGTTCCGCCGATGCCGCCGTAGACGTGCGTCACCAAGGCTCGATCGCCGGCCTTCCATTCACTTTCGCCGAATTGAACGCTCTCAACGGCGCCCCGCCGCTTGCGTATCTCCTTCCACGCGTCTTTATGAATGTAGCGGAACGCGCCGGCGAGCGGCGCCGAGCGTTGCGGCGCGACGGCGAGCATGCGCCGCGGCAGCATCGACTGCACGACGAATCGTCCTTCGGCGCCTGGCGAGCCGTAGACGTACCAGCCGTCGACGTTGAGCTCGGAAGTCGCAAGTCCGTGCGTCGTCGAGGGCAGCCTGCCTCCGCTGTCGGAGACGGGTTCGGGAAGCAGCACCGTCTCGCGCGGCCCGTCGAACGTGCGGCTGCCCGCGTTGAAGTGACTGACTTCCCAAGCTTCTCCACCGGCGAAAGCCTCGAAGCGCACGAGCCCGCGGTAGCGGCCCGAAATCTGCACCGGCTGACGCGTTATCTCGAGTGCCGGATCGGCATCGTCACGCACCGCCACGGCGCCCCGCAAGGCGACGACCATATCGTCGAGGGGGCGCGCCCCGGCGAGCGACTCCAGCGGATCGACCAGTTGCCAGTGGTTGACCCGCACCGGCTGGACCAGCCCTTTGGAGCGGCTCGTGTAGGCCGCTCGCGCGCTGAAAAAGACGTCGCGCGTCACCGCGCGCACGAGGTCCGCGAGCAGTGCGTTTGCGGTCCAGCGCAGCTTCACGCGTTGGCCGGTCAAGTGCGCGAACGCGGGCGGCGCGAGCTGCACTTCGAACCAGGCGCCCCGCACCGACGCGCGTTCCTCGCGAGCGGGCAAGATCAAGCGCCCGATCCACTCGCCTTGCGGTTTGTAGCGGAGCGGGTCGACGGAAACGCCGATCGGGTACGCCGCCGGCAGATTCCACGCCGCCTGCACGTAGCGCTCGTAGTTGTTCTCCGTTGTGGAGGGCGCGACGGGCGCCGTCTCGAGCCTGCCGGTCAACACTTGAACGATGCGATCGAGGGTTTGGTCGAGCGCGCTTTGGCCGTCGGGCAGCATCAGTTTCGGATCGAGCATCCCGCCCGGAACTTGGTGGGCGACCGGACCCAGACTGAAGATGCTCAGACGGCCGAGGCGCAGCGCGCGATTCCAATTCGAGAGAACCGCGACTTTCCAGCGCGACGGAAACATGATCGGTCCCAGCCGCTGCACGCCGTCGCGATCGCCGATGAAGTGATACAGGTGCTCGACCTCGAGGACGCGGGCGTTGCCGCTGATGACCCCGCCGAGCGAGATCACGTCGACCGGCGCTTCGAGCGCGCGACTCACCTTCGCTGCGCTCGCCGCGGCCATTTGACCGCCTCCGCTGTAGCCGATGAAGGTGACCGGCGTGCCGCTGCGCCGCCGGTACCCGCTCGCGATCAGCGCGTCGTATACGAGTTGCGCGATGCCGTAGTTGTAGATCGGTCCGTAGCGCGTATCCGCCGAGACCGCCACGATGAGCACGTTGCGTAAGTTGACGAACATGCCGAGCAGGCTCTGCGCGTTGGCCGAGCGTGCCTTGTCGACCCACGTCCAGAACCACGAGAAGATCGGATCTTCGTCGAGCGGCCGGTTGATGACGGAGTAGGTCATGACGCCGCGCACGAGGCGCGTACCCTGCGGCAAGCGCGGCGCCAAGGCGTCGAGGAAAACTTCGATGTCGGGCAAGTAGCGGGCACCGGATTGCGAGATGCCGTCGAGGTAGACGACGTAGCGCGCGACGTCGGTGCCGTCGCCGGGTCCGCTCGCGTTCGCGGGAGCGGCCGACGTGTCGAGGCGGTCGCCGTACCATCCGGCCCACCAGCCGAGGGTCTCGAGCGGAGCCATAAAACCGGCGACGAGAATCCCGATGAGGGCGATCCACAACAAATCGAGCGGAAGCTGGACGGCCTGCGGCAGCTGGGCTTGCCACCCGAAGAGCGCCCGATGCATCGGTGCGAGCGCCAGCGCGCAAACGTATCCGAGCGCGAGCATCGCTGCGAGCGCCAGGGCGACCTTCCATCGGCTCGAGTGCGCCGGTGCGCGCGGTGCCCGCAAGGCCGTGGACGCAGCCGGCGTCGCTGCCCCATCGACGACCGGACGCAAGTCGGCGGGATCGAGTCGATCGACGGCAAGCTGTTCGTTCGCCGTCACTTCGACGCCCGCAACGGCATTGAGGAGCCTCTCGCCGAGGAGAGCCACCGGTTTTCCGAACGTCTGCTGCGCGATGGCGACGACGAGCCAGCCGAGGCCGACGCACGCGAGGGCCCCGAAGACACCGTTGCCGGCGATCGAAGCAACGGCGACGACCAGCGCGACGAGATGCAGCGTGCGCAAGAGCCAGTTGATGCCGTAGCCGAGATACGGCAGCGCGACTAGAAAAGCAAACCAGTAGGGCAGGTACGCAAGCGCCAGCACCACGGCCAGATCGCCGAAGGCCACGTGCGGCTGGCCGGGCAGTTGCATGATCGCCCAGGTAGAGGCGACGAGAAACAGGTAGCCGGCCGCGATTAGAAGTGCGTTCACGAGAAGGCTAAAGACAAAACGCGACGGCTGCACCTTATTCGCAAAGAGCACCACGCTCTGACCGACCGCGTCCGAGAGTCCCGCCAGCAAAATGACGGCGGCGGCAAAGTACCAGCCGCCCGGGAGGAGCACGGCCGCTCGAAAAGCTTCCGGCTGCAGGGCAAACGCGCCGCCGACGATCGTGCGCACGTCGGCGATGACCGAGTCCATGCTTGCCCTCTTACCGGGAGCCCGCGCCGAAATCTTTCCCCGGGCGCCTTAAGGCGACACGGCTCCTAGTTAACGTAGCGAAGCAAGAAAATCGATATAATGCCGCGGCAGGGGTAATGATCGAGCACGCCCCTCACGCCGCGGCCCGCCGCAGGGAGAACCCATGACCGTTGCAATCGCGCCCGACCTCGACGAGCTTCTCGCCCGCATCGACGATCCCGACATCCTCGATCCCGACGACGACGATGATGACGACGACGATGACGACGAGTCGCCCGACAACGTCGATCCCGAAGTGCAGGACTAGGCGACGGGCTGGACGCGTTTCGCCCTGCGCTCGAGCGGGCACACGGTCCCTATGTGGGGTTTAATTCGCTTGGTCGCCGGCACGATGGCCGTCATCGTCGGGATCCTCGTTTTGCTCGATAGCGCGCTCTTTGCGAGTCTGCTCAAGAAGGCGGACGAGAGCTAGCGGGCCGTCACGCCCGCGATCCCCTCGAAAAAAGTGAACCTCGAACTCCAAGGCTGGCCGGAGCAGGTGCGCGATTTACTCGCAACGCTCGTGCAGAACAGCTCCGATTTCATCGCCATTGCCACGCTCGAGGGCACGCTTCTTTACCTCAACGAGGCCGGTATGCGGCTCGTCGAAGCACCGACTCCCGAAGCGGTGCGGGGGCGGCCGGTTACCGACTTTCTCGTGCCGGAAGATCTTCCGTTCTACCGTGAGGTCATCGTCCCCGAACTGGCGCGCGCGGCACGCTGGAACGGTGAATTCCGGTTGCGCGATTTGCGCGGCGGGAGCACCATTCACGTCAACCTCAACATTTTCCACCTGTGCGACGAACACACGAACGCACCGCTCGCGGTCGCGATCGTCAGCCAGGACATCGCGGCGCGGCGCCGCTCCGAGCGGCGCTTGCGGGCGCTGGTCGACGCCGGCGCGGTGCTCACCCACTCGCTCGATCACGAAGATATCTACCAGAATATCGCCCAGCTGGTCGTTCGCGCGGGCTCCAGCCTCTGCGTCGTCGATATCTTCAACGAGGACGCCAAAGCGGACGAACCGGTCTTCGAACGCGTCGCCTTCGCCCACGCCGACGCAGCGAAGTTACCGCTTCTCGAGCGGCTCGGCACGCCGCTGCCGCACCGATCGCGACGCGAACATCCGGTGATCCGCGCCTTCCTCGACGGCTCGTCTTCGCTCGTTCCGATCGTCGACGACGAGTGGCTCGACCGGACGGCAACGTCGCCCGGTCACGCCGAAACGGTCCGCCGATTGGAAGTCCAGTCGCTTTTGACCGTGCCGCTCGTCGCAAGCGGAAAACTCGTCGGGACGCTCACCTGCGGCCTTGCCGCCGAATCAGGAACCGGTGAGTATCCGCCCCGGTCCTACGATGCCGAGGATCTCTTCTTCGTCGAGGAACTCGGTCGGCGTGCCGGCACGGCGATCGAGAACGCGCGGATGTATCGGCATCACCGGCACATCGCGGTGGTCCTGCAAGCTGCGTCACTGCCCGAGACGCTCGCGCGCGTCGATCACTTGCGGCTCGATGCGGCCTACTTGCCGGGCAGCGCCGAGGCGACGATCGGGGGCGACTGGTACGACGCGTTCGCACTCGAAGACGGGCGCATCGTCTTGACGGTCGGCGACGTGCTCGGCCACGGGCTGCACGCCGCGATCACCATGACGAAGTTGCGTCAAGCGATGCAGTCCGCCGCGATGGTCAACGCCGATCCGAACGTGATGCTCGACGTCGCCGACAAGACCTTGCGCATGCACGACGCCGACGGTTACGCTACCGCGCTCGCGGCGATCTACGATCCGCCTAGCCGCATTCTCACTTTCGCTTCGGCCGGACACCCGGGACCGGCCCTCGCCGTGCCGGGCGGGCAGGTGTTTGAATTTACGAGCCCGGGTCTGTTACTCGGCATGCGCACCAACGGCGCGGAACACGCCACGAAAAACGTTGAGCTCACGCCCGGCTCGATGCTGGTCTTCTTTACGGACGGTCTCGTCGAAGCCACGCGCGACGTCGACGAAGGTCACCGGTTGTTGCACGAAGCGCTCGCACGGCCCGAGATCGTGCGCGGCCCGACCCCCGCCCGCGCGATCGTCGACGCGGTCCTCCGCGGCCGCGAGCCGGGCGACGATATCGCCGTCCTCGCGGCGACCCTGGCGCCGCCCAGCCAGCCAGCAGCTTCCGGCGAACAGAGCGAGTACTCCGACCGCACGCCGGAAGCCGCGGCGCAAAAAGCCTAGCCGGCGAAGAGTATCGGTTCGGGGACGGCCCCTGCCCTCGGACGAAGCCTCGCGTAGCGATGACGGACTTTTTGTTCTGGGCCGACGCAAGCCAGCTGCACTACGAGCTGGTGAGCCTGCCGCTCATCTTCGGGATCGCCGTCCTTGGGGTGTGGAGCGTCCTCTCGCCGCGCCTCGGCGCGCTGCTCTCGACCCGTAACGGCAGCCTCGTCTACTTGGCGCTCGTGCTGCTCGTTTTGCTCGGCGCGCGTTGGCCGACGTTCTTCGTCTACGATCCGCTCAATCAAGACGAGGCGCAAATGCTCGCGCAGGCGATCACCGCCTTGCAGCACCCGATCCCCTGGCTCGACTTCGACGGAACGACTTCCGGGCCGTTCAATACGTACGTCCTCGACTTGCCGGCGCTGCTCGGCCAGCCGCTCAGTTTCTTCTCGACCCGCGTGATCGGGATGCTGCTCGAGTTCGGAGCGATCGCCTCGCTCTACCTCGCGACGCTGCTGCGTTTCGACGCGGCGCTCGCACGGATCGCGGTTCTCCCCCCGCTCTTTCTCTTTTCGTTCTTGACGCAGGACGAGATGGTGCACTACTCGAGCGAGCGGCTCTCGATTTTCCTCGGCTCGCTCGCCATCGCACTCCTCTGCTTAGCGTTGCGCGACGGGCTGCGCGCGCGCTGGTTTTTCCTAATCGGCGCCGTCACGGGGACGATGCCGCTCTCCAAGCTCCAGGCGGGACCGTTGGCCGCCGGCATTGCGGCGGTGGTCCTCGCCGTGGCGCTCGCCGCCCCGCCGGAAAACCTGCGCGCGAAGGCCGCACGCGTGCTCGCGCTCAGCGCCGGGCTGGCCCTCGTCCCGGTCTTGACCCTCACGGTGGTGGCTCTAGCGGGCGCGCTGCGCGACTTTTGGATCTCGTACATCCAGATGGCCTTCGCCTACATCCTCTGGAACTACGAGCCGTTCACGTTTCTGACGACGACTAAAGAAGCCGGCCCGCTGATCGACGTTCTGCTCGCGACCACGCTGCTCGGCGCGCTCGCGCTCGCTTTGCGCTGGAAGCGCACCCCGGCGGCCCTGCGTTACACTTTTGCCGCCACGCTCGTGGTGCTCGCCGCGGCGATCTATACGGTCTACTCGCCACGCCACGGCACCCTGCACTACGTCCTCTTCGCGGTGCTTCCCGCCGCCTTCGCCGCGACCGCGGCGCTCGCGCTGCTCGAAAGGCTCCTCGCGCGCGGCAAAAACGCCGGCCGCAACCGCGCGGCGCTGGCCGGCGCGCTCGTTCTGTCGAGCTTGCTCGCGACCTCGGCGTTCACGCGGCCCTGGTACCCGTATGTCGGCGCCGTCTCGAACTACTATTACGGAACGCGCGATCCGCTCGATGGTTTGCTCAAGCGCTACCTTCGGCCCGGCGATCGTTTGGCGATCTGGGGCTGGCGCGCGAAATATTACGTCGACACGTACACGCTGCTCGGTACCCGCGACTCGATCGCGCAGTACCACGTGAGCCGCGATTTCAATCCCTATCTCGACTACTTCCGAGCGCGCTACGTCAGCGATTTCGAAAAAAATCGCCCGCTCGGTTTTCTCGATGCGGGCGACGAGTCGTTCGGCTTCGGGAACAAAGGCTTCGGCTACGAAATGTTCCCGGCGCTTGCCGCCCTCGTGCGGCGCGACTATCAGCTAGTGGGCACGGTGCGCGGGATGCGCTTCTTCGTGCGGCGGGAAGACCTCAGCGCGACGCGCTGATCACCTTGACGTGTTGCACGTGCGCGGAAGGCGTCGAGCCTTGAGCGACGGCGACGGACAGCACGCAGGCCGCGTAAGCGAAGGCCGAGGCATAAGCGATCGTTGAGATGACGCGCACGTTCAGGCAACTCCCTCATTGTCGCCGAGCACGTCGACGAACTGCTGTTTGGCAACGCCGTCGACGAAACTCACCAGCTCGTCGTGCGTTTCTTCCATGAGACGCTTCGCCCGGGCGATGCTGTGCAGCGCGATGCTCCCGTCTTCGGCCGTGCCGTGCTCGTCGTGCCCCGATTGGAGCGCCGTGGCGACCGCGCGGTCGTAGCTCAAACAAGCTTCGGCGTGCCGAATGCTCAAGAGCTGAAGGTGTTTCATCCAAGATTGATTCATGCGCCGAGTACCATCCTTGTGCTGGCGGAGCGTCTCGCTCCATACCCTCAATCTCATCGGCAGGGCGCATGGCCGCTCTTCAGGGCGGCGGCTCCGGACGACCGAAATGTGCGCTAAATCCGCTTTGCCCTCTCTTGCATTTTTCGCTAAAGACGTGAAGCAAGCGGCCCGATAGGAAGAGCACGCTACTGCCCAGGGAAGGAGCCGGCCGTGAAGCTCGTCGTCAACGGAATCGTCGCCGCACTGCTCGCCATCTGGGCGATCCCGCCCTTCCTTTTCGGCGGGTTGAACGTCCCGGCAGCCTACGGCTGGCTCATCGCGCTCCTCTTCGTGGCGGTTGACATGAGCTACGTCTCGCTGCGCTTAGCGCGCGTCGAGACACGCCGCACCACCACCCGCTAGGAAGAACGAGAGCTAGGGCGCCTCGCGACGGCGCCGGCGAAGCGCTGCGGCCTGCTTGCTGCGCTCCTCGAAGGCGAGCCTCATCTCCTGAATCGACTTCACGAGACCGGCCAGGATCGCGAGAGCGCCGAGCAACGCCGCCGACCAGCCGAGCCACGCCGGTATCGGCGAGTCGTACCCCGGCAGAGGCTTGAAGGTGCCTAAACTGATTCCTACCGCCGTCAAGACGACCCCGACGACGATGACGAGAACGCCTACCATGTCAATTCCTCAGGGCGAGACCGACCCTACCTTTCAATCGGCAGCCGAGAGGCACTTCCGCAGGGTCTAGCGGCTCAAAACCAGTTCCCCTTCGGCCTCCATGCTTGGGGTATATTTGCCGAGCGAGGCTAGGCTCACCAGGGCCGCCCGGCGCATCATCGCCGCCTGCGCCTTGGCGTTGTTGGCGTCGTCGCCGAGCCAGAGGTGCAGGGCCGGCTGCTGGAGCGCCCGGCCGTACGAGAAGGTCAAATTCCAGGGTGCCCGGCGCTCGCGCGCCAGGACGTTGATCTCGTTGAGATGGGCCGTCGCGTCCTCGTCGCTTTGGCCGCCCGAGAGGAATGCGATTCCGCCGACGGCCGGTGGAACCCAGCGCATCAAGACGGTCAGCGTCGCGTCTGCGACCTCCCGCACCGAGGCCTTTTGCCCCGAAGTCTGACCGGGGATCACCATGCTCGGCTTGAGCAGCATCTCCTCGAATTTGAGGCCCGCGATCGCGAGCTGCTCGAAAACGATCGGCAACACGCGCTCGTGCACCTCGAAGCTGCGTTCCAGCGTGTGCTTCGAGTGCTCGCCGTCCATGAGCACCTCGGGCTCGACGATGGGCACGAGTCCGCCCGCCTGACAGATTGCCGCATAGCGTGCCAAGGCGTGCGCGTTGGCCTCGATGCAGCGATAGGTCGGAATGCCCTGGTCGATCGCAATCACGGCCCGCCATTTCGCGAAGGTCGCACCGAGCTTGACGTACTCTTCGACGCGCGCGGCCAGGCCGTCGAGGCCTTCCGTAATCTTCTCGTCGGGTCCGGCGAGCGCGAGCGGATGCGCGCCGGTGTCGAGCTTGATGCCCGGCTGCGAGCCGGCGTCCTTGAGAACCTGGACGAAGGGCTTGCCGTGCGAATCGCTTTGGCGGATCGTCTCGTCGTAGAGGATCACGCCGCTGAAATAGTCGCCGAAGTGCGGCGCGCTGAAGAGCATCTCGCGGTATCTGCGGCGCATCTCTTCAGTCTGCGGAATGTTGAGCGGCGCGAAACGCTTGTTGGCCGTGCCCGTGCTCTCGTCCGCGGCGAGGATGCCCTTACCGGGTACGACCAGGCCTTTGGCGACGTCGGCGAGTTGGCTCATGCGTGCTCCTTGAGGAGGGTCGAAACGCCGTTCACGGCGCTCAGGTTGGAAAAGTATTCGAGGTCGTGTTTGCCTTCGACCATCCGCATCGTATGCGTGAACGACGAGATGATGATCGACTGCGTGTACGCGCTCCCGCGTACGTAGGTTACGCCTTCCAAGAGTTCGCCGTCGGTAACCCCGGTTGCAGCCAAAATCGCCAGATCCGATTTGCACAGATCGTCGAGACTCAGAACCTTGGAGGGGTCGACCCCTTCGCGCTTCGCGATCTCCTCTTCTCCCTCGCGCAGCCAGAGACGGCCCTGCATGTCGCCGCCGAGACACTTCACGGCGCAGGCGGTCACGACGCCTTCGGTCGCGCCGCCGATTCCCATGAGCATGTCGATGCGGCTGCGGTCCTCGAGCGCGGCGATCAACCCGTTGGCGACGTCGCCGTCGCCGAAGAGCCGCACGCGCGCACCGATCTCGCGCAGCTCTTGCACCTTCTGGTCGTTGCGCGAACGCTCGAGCAGCGCGACGGTGATCTCGGTGACCGGACGCCCCATCGCCTTGGCGAGCGCGCGCACGTTCTCGGCAACCGAAGCCTCGATCGAAATGACGCCGCGGCCGGCTTTCCCGACGATGATCTTGTCCATGTAGGCGATGTGGGTGTGGAAGAGCGATCCGCGCTCGGCTGCGGCCAGCACGGAAATCGCGCCGTGGCCGCCTTTTGAGGCGAGCGTCGTCCCGTCGATCGGGTCGACGGCGACGTCCATCGCGGGCCCGTCGCCGGTTCCGACGTGCTCGCCGATGTAGAGCATCGGCGCCTCGTCCTTCTCGCCCTCGCCGATGACGACGATGCCGTCGATATCGACCTCGCCGAGCACGCCGCGCATCGCGTCGACGGCGGATTGATCGACGGCGTGCTTATCGCCGCGCCCGACCAGCTTGCCCGAGACGATCGCCGCGGCTTCGGTCGCCCGGAGAAACTCCAGCTCGACGCGTGCGTCGACCCGCCGTCTGTTCATCATGCGAAATAGATAGCCCGCGGCTTGTGGAAAACCATCCCGCAAGCGGCGCCCGAGGAGAAACCGGCGAAGGGCTCCCGCCATGCTCGAAACGACCACCCGGCCGCGTTTTCGCGAACGCTTCCCGACACTCGAGGGGGCCACGTACCTCGTCTCCCACTCGATGGGCGCGCCGCCTCTCGGCGCCAAGGACGCACTCGACGCCTACTGGGAAGCCTGGGCTCGCGACGGCCCGGAAGCGTGGGACGCTTGGCTGCCTGAAATCGCGGGCCTCGCCGACAACCTCGGAACGATCTTCGGCGCGCCGTCCGGCAGCGTCTCGCTGGCGCCCAACGTCTCGCTGCTCGAGGCCGCGATCGCCTCGGCGCTCGACTTCCGCGGCCAACGCAACGAGGCCGTCTTCGAAGAGCTCATGTTTCCCAGCGTGACCTACGTCTGGAAAGCGTGGGAACGCTTCGGCGCGCGCGCGATCTGCGTGCCTTCCGACGACGGCCGCACGATGTCGACCGACCGGCTTTGCTCGGCGATCACCGAGCGGACCGCGGTGGTCGCCCTTTCCCACGCTGCCTACGTCTCGGGCGCGCTGATCGACGTGCCCGCGATCGTGGCCCGCTGCCGCGAGACGGGCGCGCTCTTCGTGCTCGACGCGTATCAGACGACCGGCGTGTATCCGTACGACGTAGGCGCGCTCGACGTCGACATCGTGGTCGGCGGCAGCCACAAGTGGCTCTGCGGAGGACCGGGCTGCGGCTTCATTTATATCAAGCCCGAACTCCGGCTGCGGCTCGAACCGGCGATCACCGGCTGGATGGCGCACGAAGCGCCTTTCGCCTTCGAGCCGGCGCCGATTCGGCTGGCTACGAGCCAGCATCGCTGGAACACGGGAACGCCGACCGTCCCGGGATACCTCGCGGCGCGGGCGGGGCACGACACGATCCTCGCGGCGGGCGTGAAAAACGTGCGCGCCCACAACGTACGCCTGACGACGCGTTTAGCGGAAGGCGCCCTCGAGCGCGGACTGCAGGTACCGACACCCCTCGATGCGCACAAACGGACGGGCTGGATCGGCATCGACTTTCCCGGCGCAGACCGCGCGACCGCGCGTCTGATCGAGCGGCGCATCTTCGTCGACTACCGTCCCGGCTGCGGCGTCCGCGTCGGCCCGCACTTCTACACGAGCGACGCCGAGATCGATGCCTTCTTCACCGCCCTCGACGAGATTCGCAAGGAAATCGCATGAAGTTTGCCCCGGCAGTTCCGCTCCTCGCGCTCGCGCTCGCAGTAGCAGTTGCTGCACCGAGCGGCGCGCAACCAGCGTCCAATCAAGTGCCGCTCGCGCTGACGACGGCGACGGCCGCCTTCGACGCAGCTTTCCGCTCCGGAGACTCGGCGGCGGTTGCCGCGTATCTTGCGGACGATTGCATCGCGACGAGCGCTGCGGGCCGCGTCGAAACCAAGAAGCAGTTCCTCGACCAGTACCTGCCGATGGCGCAGCAACTGAGCTCGAAGCAGGTCGCTTTCGACACTTTCCAGCGCAGCAACGTCCAGGCACGCGTCTACGGCAAAACGGTCGTGTTGGCCGGCGCGCTCGACCTCCACACCCACATCGTGGGCGTGCCCTCGAGCGACATGCAGCCGGTGCACTATCGCTTCACGCAGATTTGGGTCCAGCAGCCCAACGGCTGGAAACTCGCCGCCTCGCAGAACGGCATCGTCTCGAAGGCCGCCGGCACGTCGTCGCAGCCTCCGCTCTAGGACGAGCCTCCGGTCCCCGCCAGCAGCATGCGCGCGAAAGTCCCGGCGTTTTTTGCGGCCTGCCCGAAACGGTGGTTGTTGAAGAACACGTAGGTCTGCTTTGTCTGCGCGGCCATCTCCGCGACGCGCTCGGTCCACGGCGCGAGTTCCTCTTCGCTGTACTCGTAGTCGTAGCGCGTTTCGGCGGAGCCGCGCCACCAGTTCTTGTAGTTGCGTCCGTGGAAGCGCACGTAGGCTAGCGGACCCACGACGTCGCTCGAAGGACGCATGAGCCGCTCGAACTGCGGCTCGTCGACGTTGCACCAGGCCACGTCGAGTTCTTCGAGGAGTTCGAGCGTGCCGGCGCGCTGCCACTCGCGATTGCGGAACTCCGCGACGAGCGGCAAGTCCGCAAACTCGTCGCGCAGGGTGCGAAGGTAGCGTTCCGTCAGTGCTCCCGGCGCGAAGGCATGCGGGAACTGCATGAGCACCGCGCCGAGTTTGCCGCTGCGCACCAGCGGCTGGACGTTCTCGCGAAACAGCCGCGCATCTTCGGAAAGACCGCCCGCGTCTTCGGGATGATGCGTCACCGAGCCGGGCAGTTTGGCGGCGAAGCGGAAGTCGGGCGGCGTGCGCGCGTCCATCGAAGCGAAAGCCGCTTCCGAGGGCACGCGGTAGTACGACGCGTCGATCTCGACGGCCGGGAAATGCTCGGCGTAGTAGGGCAGCATGCCGTTGGCGCGGATGCGTTCGGGATAGAAGCGGCCGACCCAATCCTTGTACGAATAGCCGCACGTTCCGACGACGATCGTGCCGTCGCCGAACCGAATGGGCTCGACGCGCTCGGCCGGTTCGGCCGCCGGGACGAAATCGAAGGACTGTTGCGAGCCGCTCACGCGGCCGCCGGCGTTAGCCGAGCGGGCCGGTGTACTTTTCGAGCGCGGCCCACGCCTTGTCGCCGTACGTCTGATGCCACTGCTTGTAGAAACCCGAATCGACGAGCCGCTTCTTGAACGGGGCGCGATCTGGGGTGTTGACCGTCAAGCCCTGGGTCGCCAGGGTCTTCTCCCCGGCGGCGTTCTGCGTTTCGAGGTCGGTGCGTTCCAAAAGGGCCGCGGCGTTGACGTTCTTCTCGACGATCTGCTGGATCTGCTTCGGTAGCTTGCTCCACGCGTCGGCGTTCGCGATGAACCAATAACCGTTCCACATGTGGTTCGTAAGCGAGAGATACTTCTGCACCTCGTAGAGGTGCGCCGTCTCGATGAGGGCGACGGGATTCTCTTGACCGTCGACCACGTGCGTCTGCAGGGAAGTGTACACTTCGCTGAAGTTGATCGGCGTCGGCGACGCACCGAGCGATTTGAACAGCGAAAGCACCAGCGGACTGACCGGGACGCGAATCTTGAAGCCGTCGAGGTCGGTGACTTTGTCGATCGGGTGCGTGCTCGAGGTGATCTGCCTGAATCCGTTATTCCACTCGTTCTCGAAGGCGTATAGCCCAGCGCCTTCGATTTGCGTGCGGACGTAGGCGCCGAGCTGACCGTCCATGGCCGACCACACGTGCGAGTAGTTGTCGAAGATGAAGCCCATCCCGTTGATCGCCGCCACCGGCACGATCGAGGCCAAGATCGTGTCCGGGAAGGTGAGGAACTGAACGGCTCCCGAGCGCAGCTGCGTGAGCATCGCGGTGTCGCCGCCGAGCTGGTTGTTCGGAAAAAGCTGAAGCTCGAAGCGGCCGCCGGTCTGATCTTTGATCTTCGCGGCGGCTTCTTTCATGCGAATGTTGACCGGATGCGTCTCGGGGTTGTCGTTGCCGAACTTGTAGGTGAACTCCGCGGCGCCGGCCGGGAAGCGGAGGATTCCGATCGACGCGAACGTCGCGGCGGCGGTGGTGGTGAACGTACGGCGGTTCATCATGCTCGGCTCTCTTTCATTGGGGAACATTCGATTGCGCCTCGCGCCTCCAGGGAAGCG
>CAWJMF010000006.1:0-703931 GCA_963843945.1 Vulcanimicrobiota bacterium
AGGTCGGCGGCGGTGAGGTGCAACTCCCCGGCCAGTACCTCGCGGGTTCGCGCGCCGACCGCGAGTTCCCCGGCGAGCGGACCGCTCGTCTGCGCGCGTTCGAAGCGCGGCAGAATCCCGGTCATGCGGAGCGCGGCGCCGCCTCCTTCGGAGACCGAGACGAACGTTTCGCGCGCCAGGACCTGCGGATTCTGCAGAACCGAATCGATCGTTTCGAGCGGACCGGCGGCGCCCCCGGCGGCGTTCAGCTCCTCGAGCGCGGCTTCCCGGGAGCGCGGCGGGCACCAGGCCGCGATCGTCCGGTCGAGTTCGTCGGCATGCTGGACGCGCAGCGCGTTGCTGGCGTAGCGCGATCGTTCGCAAGCGCCTCCCCGCCGACGACGCGCAAGATGCGTTCGGCGATCGGCTGCGCGCTGCCCGAGATCGCGATCCACTCACCGCCGGCGCAGCGGTAGGCCCCGCGCGGCGCGATGTCTTCCATGCGGTTGCCCATCCGCTTGTGCACCGTGCCGGCTCGGTCGAATTCCATGATTTGGTGCTCGACCAGCTTGATCGCGGCCTCGTAGATGGCGCAGTCGATGATCTCGCCGCGGGCCGTCCGGGCCGCGCGCACCAGAGCCGCGTTCACCGCGGCCGCGCCCAGATAGCCGGTCGTCACGTCGGCCAGCGGATACGACGGCAGGAGCGGCGGCGTATCTTCGTAGCCGGTAACCGAGGCGATGCCGGTCATCGCTTCAGCTAGCGTCCCGAAGCCGGCACGCTCGCGGTACGGACCGTCTTGGCCGAAAGCGGTCACGCGCAAGACGACGAGCCGCGGATTGAGCTCGAGCAGCTTCTCCGGTGCGAGGTCGAAGCGCTCGAGCGTTCCGGGCCGGAAGTTTTCAATCAGGACGTCAAAGGTCCCGATCCAGCGCCGCATGAGGGCCTGTATCTCGGGATCGTGCAGATCGAGCGCGATCAGCTTCTTGCCGCGCGCGAGCGAGCGCCAATACCAGGAAACGCCCTCCGCATCGAGCGCACCGAACTTCCGGGCGAGATCGCCGGGACCGGGACGCTCGACTTTGATCACCGTCGCGCCGTAGTCGGCCAGCAGCGCTCCCGTCGTCGGTGCGGCGATCATCGTCGCAAATTCGAGTACGCGAATTCCCTCGAGCGGCGTATCGCTCATCGCAGTTCTGCCCGCATGGGTATCATCGGCCGGCGCGCTCGAGCAACGCGTACGCCCGGCGTGCGACCGGCTCGTCGACCATGATGCCGTCGACTTTCACCGCTCCCGCGCCCTCGCGGTCGGCGCGTTCGAACGCCGCGACGATCGCGCGCGCGCGCTCGAGTTCTCCCGGATCGACGGTATAGACTTCCTCGATGATCGGGACCTGGCGCGGGTGGATCGCAAACTTTCCGGCGAACCCCAAGCGCGCTTCGAGCCGGGCGTTGGCGCGCAAACCTTCATCGTTCTCGATGATCGGATAGACGCTGCCGAGCGGCGCGTCGCAGCCGGCGGCGCGCGACTGCACGCGCAGGCTGGTGAGAATATCGGTGAAGAGCGGTGGATTCTCGCTAACGGCAGAGGTCCACTCGATGTCGAGGTCACGGCTCAGATCGGCGGTACCCAGCGTGGCCGCGCGGCGGCGGCGCGGCGCCGCGAGGAGGGTCGCCAGATCGCGGACGCCGTTCGCCGTCTCGATCAGCAGTACGAGGCGCAGGTTCGTCGCGACCGGGCTGCGCGCGATGCGTGCTTCGACGGCGTGGAGCGCGGCCGCGCGCTCGACTTTCGGCAAGAGCAGCTCGTCGATCGGAGCGGCCAGCGCGGCCTCGAGGTCGCGCGCGTCGTAGCCCTCGCCGTCGGCGTTGATGCGCACCATCACGCGCTTGCCGGCGGAGCGGAGTTCGGCGACCGCCGCGGGCAAATTCGCGCGCGCCGCGTCTTTGCTCGCGGGGGCTACCGCATCTTCGAGGTCGAGGACGATCGTGCGCGCCGCACCGCGCGCGGCGCCGGTCACCTTGCGCGGTTGATCCGCGGGCACGAAGAGAATCGCAGCCACTACGCGCTACCCATTGCGGCGCAGACAAGGTGTCGAAATGCACCTATCGGAGAATCGTGGCCCTCTCACGTCGAAGGTGGAAATGCGAGACGCGAACGGAAAAGCCATGCCATGGAAATCCACGTTGCCGACGCGCCGGCCCTCCCCGCGCCGCTGAGCGGCGAAGACATCGGCCTCGGAAAAGAGCTGCTCGCGACGATGATTCGCATCCGGACGCTCGAGGAAGGCATCGAGCGCCACTTTCTGGCGGGCGACATCCCGGGGTTCGCGCACCTCTCGATCGGGCAGGAGGCCGTGGCGGCTGGAACGTGCGCGGCGCTGCGGCGCGACGACTACATCGCCTCGACTCACCGCGGGCACGGCCACACGCTAGCCAAAGGTACCCCGATGCGCACGATGATGGCGGAGCTTTTCGCGCGCGAGACGGGCGTCTGCCGCGGCAAGGGCGGCTCGATGCACATTGCAGATTTTTCGGTCGGGATGCTCGGCGCGAACGGCGTCGTGGCGGGCGGGTTCGGGCTCGTGGCCGGCGCGGCGCTGTCCGCGCAACTGCTCGGCACCGATCGCGTTGCGGTCTGCTTCTTCGGCGACGGCGCGACCAACCGCGGTCCCTTCCATGAAAACCTCAACCTCAGCGCGGTTTGGAACCTCCCGGCGGTCTTCGTGCTCGAGAACAACCACTACGCTTCCACGACTTCGACGGCCGAAACGATGAAGATCGAAGACGTGGCGATCCGGGCGGCCGGCTACGGCATGCCGGGTGCGATCGTCGACGGCTTCGACGCAATCGAGGTGCACCGCGCCATCGTCGAGGCGGTCGCCCGCGCGCGGCGCGGCGACGGTCCGACCTTCGTCGAGTGCAAGACGTATCGCGTGCGCGGCCACTACATCGGTGACCCCGAGCGTTATCGCTCGAAGGACGAAGTCGAAGCGCGCAAGAGCGACGATCCCATCGTGCGCCTGCAGGCACGCCTCGGCGACTCGCTTTCGGCCGAAGCCTTCGAGGCACTCTGGAACGCGGCACGCGAGGAGTTCGCCGAAGCGATCGCCTTCGCCAAGGCCTCGCCGCCGGCGCCCTCGAGCGACGCCTTCGTCGGCGCCTACAAGGGCGATCGGGATCCCGGGACCGTCTACGCCGACTTCGCCGCGCGCGAGCGCGAGAGCTTCTGATGGCGCGCACGATCACGTTCTCCGAAGCGACCCTCGAAGCGATGCGAGAGGAGATGCGGCGCGACCCCACCGTTTTCTTGATGGGGGAAGACATCGCTAAGCAGGGCGGAATTTTCGGACAGTTCAAAGGCTTGCCGCAAGAGTTCGGCTTCGAGCGCGTGCGCGACACGCCCATTTCCGAAGCGGCGCTGGTCGGCGCGGGCGTTGGTGCCGCACTCACCGGGACGCGCCCGGTCGTCGACATGCACTTCGCCGACTTTATCACCTGCTCGATGGACGAAGTCGTCAACCAAGCCGCCAAACTGCGCTACATGTTCGGCGAACAGTGCTCGGTTCCGATGACCTTACGCGCGCCCGACGGCATCACCAAGTCGGCCGCCGCGCAACATTCGCAGTCGCTCGAAGCCTGGTTCGTGCACACCCCCGGTCTCGAAGTGGTCGCTCCGGCAAACGCGCGCGACGCCAAGGGGCTGCTCAAGAGCGCCATCCGCAGCGACAACCCCACGCTCTACTTCGAGCACAAGTCGCTCTTCACCCAAAAGGGCGAGGTCCCCGACGACGACGACTTCACGATTCCGCTGGGCAAAGCGGAGACGCTGCGCGACGGGCGCGACGCCGTGGTGATCACGTACGGGATCACCGTCGGCCGAGCGCTCGAAGCGGCGGCGAAGCTCGAAAGCGAGGAAGGCGTCGACGTCCGCGTCGTCAATCTGCGCACGCTCTGGCCGCTCGACTACGGCGCGATCGCCGACGCGGTCGCCGCAACGCATCGCGTCGTCGTCGCGCACGAGGCAGTTCGGGTGGGCGGTCTGGGCGGTGAAATCGCCGCATTCATCGGCGAGCACTGTTTCGACGACCTCGATGCCCCGGTCGTGCGGCTCGGTGCGGCGCACGTGCCGGTCCCCTTCGCCCCGGCGCTCCAGGACGCGATGTTCCCCAAGGCGCCCGCGATCGCATCGGCCGTGCTCGACCTCGTCCGGAAGCGACGCTGATGCCGGCCGAAATCACCATGCCGAAACTCGGGCTCACGATGGAGAGCGGGACGATCGTGCGCTGGCTCAAGGCCGCCGGCGAGCGCATCGCGGCCGGCGACCCGCTACTCGAGGTTTCGACCGACAAGATCAACTACGAGGTCGAGTCGCCGGTGGCGGGAACGCTCGCGCAACGCATCGGAAACGACGGCGAGGAGTTCGTGTGCGGCGCGCTGATCGGGCTCGTCACCCTCGACAACGAAAACGTTGCGATGACCGCCTCGGCCTCGCCGGTTTCGATTCACCCCGCGCACCGCACAAACGGCGAGCGGGCGCCGGCCTCGCCCGCGGCGCGGAAGCTGGCGCGCGAGCACGGCCTCGAGCTGCACGCGCTGCGGGGGTCGGGGCCGCGCGGCCGCGTGACGCTCTCCGACGTGCTCGCGCTGGCTGGCAAGCAGCCCGCGCACCAAGCCGTTCGCGAACCGGCAGCGGCCGTCGCTGCGCCGTCTGCGCCGGCTGCGGCGCCGCAAGCGCAACGCGACGCGCCCGCGCAGCTCGATCCGGCGCGGCGTACGATATTCCGGCGCATGAGCGAGGTCGGCACGCTGCCGCTGGCGCAAGTCGAAACGAACGTGCGCGTCGACGCCGTCCGGGCCTTGATCGAACGGCGCAAGGATTTCGGCTGGACTGCCTTTGCGGTCTGCGCGCTCGCGCGACTGTTGCGCGACCATCCCGGATTGCGCGTCGACGCGCGCACGGGACAGCCGGCCGAGGCACTCGACATCGGCGTTGCCGCCGATACGCCGCGCGGCTTGATCGTGCCGGTCGTGCGCGGCGCCGCGACGCTCTCGCTGGCCGCCGTCCAGGCCGAGATCCTCCGGCTCGCGGCCGCGGCGCGCGCGGGTTCGCTCGACGCGGCGGACAGCGGCGGCGCCGCCTTCTCGCTTTCGAACGTCGGCCCGCAAGGCGTCGAGCGCGTCGCTCCGCTCGTCGACCCGCCCCAAACGGCGATCCTCGGCATGGGTGCCGTACGGCGCCGGCCGGCCGTCGAGGGCGACGCCATCGTTCCCGCCTGGATGTTGACCCTCGTGCTAACGTTCGATCATCGCTTCGTCGACGGCGCGCCGGCGGCTCGTTTTCTGGCCGAACTCGCCGCGGCGTTCGCCGAACCCGCGCTGCTCCTGTGAGCGAAGCGCGGCGCACGGCCGTCGTGAGCGGCGGGGCGAGCGGCATCGGCAAAGCGACCTGCGAGCTGCTCGCGCGCGACGGTTTTCTCGTGCTGGTCGCCGACCGGGACGAAGCCGGCGCGCGGCGCGTCGCCGAAGCGCTGGGCGGCCGTTCCCATCCGGTCGACGTGGCCGACGAAGCCTCCGTTGTCGCGCTCTTCGACTACGCCGACGGCGCTCTGGGCGGCCGGCTCGACGCGCTCGTGACGGCCGCCGGCATCGCCGACATGAAGCCGTTCATGGAAATCGACGTGGCGACGTGGCGGCGGGTCCACGACGTCAACGTGATCGGGACGTACCTGCTGATCCGCGAGGCGGCCAAACGCATGCAGCCCGGCGGCCGGATCTGCACTGTCGCGAGCGTCGCGGGCAAACGCGGCGGAGGGCTCTCTGGAACGGCGGCGTATGCCGCGAGTAAAGGCGCGGTCATTCAATTGACGCGTAGCGCCGCGCGTTCGCTCGCGCATCAGGGAATTGCCGTCAATGCCGTTGCTCCGGGTCCCGTCCTCACGCCGATGCTCGCCGAAGTGTTCGAACGGCCCGACGCGCGCTCGCGCGTCGAGAACATGACGCTCGTCGGGCGAAGCGCCGAACCCTCGGAGATCGCCGAGGCGATCGCCTGGCTCGTTTCCCCCGCCTCATCCTTCGTCCAAGGCGAAACGCTCGTCGTCGACGGCGGCATCGTTCTCGATTGAATTCCAGAAAGGCTGGCTCGAACGTGGCTCACCCGCTCTCCCGCAAACGCTTCAGCGCCGGCGTGGCCGCGACGCTGGCGAGCGTCAACGTCCTGCGCCTTCCGGCTAAGGCCGCGGAGTTCCAGTACAAGTACGCAAGCAACATCTCGATCGATCATCCGCTCAACGTACGCATGATTCAGATGTGGAACGCCGTCAAGCGCGAAACGGGCGGCGCCGTCGAGGTCACCGTCTTTCCGAACAATCAGCTCGGCGGCGATACCGCGATGCTTACCCAACTGCGCTCCGGCGCGCTGCAATTCTTCACGCTCGACGGCGGCATCTTGCAGTCGGTCGTCCCGGTCGCGGCAATTCAAGCCGTCGGCTTCGCCTTCAAGGATTCGGCGCAAGCGTTCAGCGCCTTCGACGGCGCACTTGGCGCCTACGTGCGCAAGGAGATCGAAGCCAAGGGCCTGGTGGCGTTCCCGAAGATGTGGGCCAACGGGATGCGCCAAGTCACCTCGAGCACGCACCCCATCAAGACCGCCGACGATCTGGCCAACTTCAGGATCCGTACTCCCGCCGGCGCGCTCTGGGTCGATCTCTTCAAATCGCTCGGCGCATCGCCCACGCCGATTAACTTCTCCGAGGTCTACACGGCGCTGCAGAACCACACCGTCGACGGCGAGGAGAACCCGTTTGCGGTCATCGCGGCGGCGCGACTCTTCGAAGTGCAGAAGTACTTGAGCGTGACCAACCATATGTGGTCGGCCTTCTGGCTCCTGGCCAACCCCGACGCATGGAAAGCGCTGCCTGCCTCAGCGCAGGCCGTCATCGAGCGCAACGCGGCGAAGTACGCTCTGCTTCAGCGTGCCGACACGCAACAGCGCAACGACTCGCTGGCGGACAAGCTGCAGCGCAGCGGCATGCAGCTCAACGTTGCGGATACGAGCGGCTTCCGCGCCAGGCTTGGGGACTTCTACAAACGCTGGCACGCCACGTTCGGCGACACCGCCTGGGATTTGCTCGAGAAGACTTCCGGAAAACTCGGGTAAGCGCCCGTGATGATCGAGGAAGGGGCCGCGGCGGGCGGCCTCACGCAGGCACGTTCGTGGACCGGAAAAGTCGATCGCGCCATCGGTGCCGTGGTGGAGCCGATTACCAGTCTGCTCATCGTGTCCGAGGTCGTCATCTTGGCGAGCGGCGTCTTCTCGCGCTACGTCCTGCGCAGCGCGCTCGTTTGGACCGACGAACTCGCTACCATTCTCTTCCTCTGGCTCGCGATGCTCGGGGCGGTCGTGGCGTACCGGTTGGACGGGCACATGCGGCTGACCGCCGTCATGAGCGCCGTCCCGCCGCGCGTGCGCGAGGTGTTCTCGGTCATCTCGCCGGTCATCGTTGCGATTTTCTGCCTCGAGCTGCTGCCTGCCAGCAGAAGCTTTCTCGCCCAAGAGCAGATCGACTTGACCCCGGCGCTCAGTATTCCGCGCTCGTACGTCGTTGCCGCGATCGTCGTGGGGCTCGCCCTCATCCTCGTGCTTGCCATCCTGCGGCTGATCAACTCGGATCCGAAGATCGTGCTGCCGGTCGTCGGTGCCGCGGTGCTTATTTCGGCGGCCGCCTGGTTCGGGCGCGGAATCTTCGCCGACTTCGGAAACTTCAACCTCGTCATCTTCTTCGTTTTCCTGGTCGGTGCGTGCGTCGCGATCGGCGTGCCGATCGCGTTCTCTTTCGGCGTCGCGACGCTCAGCTATCTCGCCTTGACGACGACCGTGCCGCTCAATACTGTGGTCGGCCGCATGGACGAAGGCGTTTCCAATCTCGTCCTCCTTGCCGTCCCGCTCTTCGTACTGCTCGGCCTCTTAATGGAAAACGCGGGCATCGCGAAGCGTCTCGTCGACTTCATCGCGAGCATCGTGGGCCATTTGCGCGGCGGTTTGTCGATCGTGCTGCTCGGGGCAATGTACCTCGTTTCCGGAATCTCGGGATCGAAGGCCGCCGATATGGCCGCCGTCGCGCCGGTGCTCTTCCCGGAGATGGAGCGACGCGGTCAGCCGCGCAACGAGCTGGTCGCACTGCTCGCGAGTTCCGCCGCGATGGCCGAGACGATCCCGCCGAGCCTCGTGCTGATCATCATCGGATCGGTGACCGGCGTCTCGATCGCCGCGCTCTTCACGGCCGGCCTCATCCCCGCGCTGGTCGCGGCGGTCGCGCTCATGATCGTCGCGCTGCTGCGCTCGCGCAACGACCGGACCGAACTCGCAAAACGCCCCAGCCTTTCGCGAATCGTCCGCTACTTCTTCATCGCGCTGCCCGGCCTGCTGCTTCCGCTGCTGATCCGCTTCTTCGTGTTGCAGGGCATCGCGACGGCGACCGAAGTGAGCGTCGTCGGCATCATCTACACGCTTGTCGTCGGCGTGTTCGTATATCGCGAACTCGACTGGCGCCGCATGTACCCGATCTTGCGCGACACCGCGGCGCTCTCGGGTGCGATCCTGCTCATCATTGCGACGGCGACGTCGATGGGTTGGGCGCTGACGCAGTCGGGCTTCGCCCAGCAGCTGGCGACGACCGTCGGGCTTGCGCCGGGCGGCCGCGGCGGGTTCTTAGCGGTCTCGATCGTGCTCTTCATCATCCTCGGGTCGGTGCTCGAAGGCATCCCGGCGGTCGTGCTGTTCGGACCGCTGCTCTTCCCCATCGCGCACACGTTCGGCGTCGACGAGGTGCAGTACGCGATCATCGCGGTGCTGGCGATGGGCATCGGCCTCTTCTCGCCGCCGGTCGGCCTCGGTTACTATGCGGCGTGCATCATCGGCAAGTGCGACCCCGACACGGCTTTCGGCCGCATCGTGCCGTATCTCGTCGCGCTGGTGATCGCACTGGGGCTCGTCGCCGCGATCCCTTGGCTTTCGCTCGGCTTCTTGCACCGCCCGGCGTAGGCATCGATGCTCGCTGACGACGCCGACGGCGCCGCCCATCGCACTCCAGGAGCGATCGTCGTCGGCGGCGCGAGCGGCGTCGGCAAAGCCGTTTGCGAGGTGCTGGCGCGCGACGGCTATCGCGTCGTGGTTGCCGATCGCGACGAGATTCGCGCCCACGCGGTGGCGGACGCCGTCGACGGGTTCGCGTTGGCCGTCGACATTACCGACGAGACGGCGGTCGGTGCGCTCTTCGTTCGTTCGCTCGAGATTCTCGGGCAGCTCGACGCGCTCGTGACCGCGGCCGGGATCGTCGACACGACACCACTCATGCAGCTGGATGCGGGACGGTTCGCGCGCGTGCATGCGGTGAACGTGGTCGGCACGTTCGTCTGCATCCGCGCGGCGGCGCAACATATGAAGCCCGGGGCCCGCATCTGCACGATTCCGGCGGTCGGGGGCGGCTTCGACAACGCGGGCAGCGGGAAGGTTGCCTATGCGGCGGGAGCCGGTGCGATCGTCGCGCTGACGCGCGCGGCCGCGGCCGAACTGGTGCCGCGCGGCATCGCGGTCAACGCAGTGACGCCGAGTCTCGCGGCCTACGCCGAGCCGCTGGGTACCGCGGAGGTCGTCGCGTTCTTGCTCTCGCCGGGTTCGGGCGCGCTCAACGGCGCCGTACTCGAGATCATCTAGCCGAAAGCGCCGCGGCGTTCACCAGCGTCGGCATCGGCTCGCCGCGCAGGCCGGCGACGAGGTTGCGCGCCGCGAGCATCTGCATGCGCTCGCGCGTCTCCGGCGTCGCGCTGCCGATATGCGGATAGATCGTGATATTCGGAGCCCCGTAGAGCGGATGCTCGGGAGGCAGCGGCTCGGGATCGGTGACGTCGAGCGCGGCCCCCGCGATCTTCCCCGAGCGTAACGCTTCGAGCAGCGCTTCCGTGTCGGTCAGCGCGCCGCGTCCGGCGTTGACGAAGTGTGCCGCCGGCTTCATCTTGGCGAACTGCGCCGCGCCGAACATTTTGCGCGTCTGCGGCGAAAGCGGCACCAGCGCGACGACGCAATCGGAGGTCGCCAGCAGCTCGTCGAAGTCGAGATAGCGGACGCCGAGCGCCGCGTCGTCCTGCCGCGGCTTGCGGTTGTGGTAGACCACCTTCATGCGGCTGGCTTGCGCGCGCCGCGCCAGCGCAGCGCCGATCTCACCGAAGCCCGCGATGCCGAGGGTCTTTTCCGCCAAATCGTTGCCGAAGGGCGCCGCACCGCGCATCCACTCGCCGGAGCGCGCGAAGTCGAGCGCGACCGTCAGCTTCCGCATCGAAGCCAGCACGAGCGCGAAGATCAAATCCGCCACCGTGTCGGTCAAGGCGCCGTGCGCGTTCGAAAAGGGAATTCCGCGCCGGTTGCACGCCTCCACGTCCACCTTATCGTACCCGACCGAGGAGAGCGCGATGAGGCGCAGCTTCGGCGCGCGCGCCAAGAAGGCGTCGTCGATGGCGAGCGACCCATCGCTCAACAAGCCCTCGGCCTCGGACAGCGCCTCGAGACCCTCGATGCGCGCAACGGGCTCGACATAAGCCCTCACCGCGGGATACGTCCTCTGCGCGAAAACAACGACCGGATCGCTCATGCGGCGTCGTTTCTCTTTTCGACGAGGCTCTCTTGCAGCGCCGTCAAAACTGCGCCCGGAGGGGCGAGCATGAAGAAGGAAATCGGGTTCGCGGGAGTCGGGATCATGGGTTCGCGCATGGCGGCGAATCTGTTGCGACACGGCTTTCCCGTGCGCGTGTGGGACCGGAACGGCGCGGCCGTCGATGCGCTCGTGGAGCAAGGAGCGAGCGCGGCCGAGTCGCCCGAGCAGTTGGCGGCCGGCGCGGACGTCGTCATCTCGATTCTGTGGGGCGACGACGCATCGCGCGAGGTCGTGCTCGAGCGCATGCTCCCCGCGGCGCGCCCGGGCACGGTCTTCTTGGAAATGAGCACGGTCTCGGCGGCGATGCAGCGTACCCTGGCGCAAGCAGCCGAAGCGCGCGGCTGCGCCTTTCTCGGCGTGCCCGTCACCGGAAGCAAGGACGCCGCCGCAGCGGGCGAACTCACCGCGCTCGCCGGCGGTCCTCGCGAGGCGCTCGAGGCGCAGCGCGACGTCCTCGACGCGATGGTGAAGAGCGTCATCTACACCGGCGGGTACGGAACGAGCGCGGCGCTCAAGCTCGGCAACAATCAGTTTCTCGGTTTGCTGGTCGCCGGACTCGCCGAAAGCCTGCGCGCGAGCGAAGCGGCCGGCGTCGATCGCTCCCTCGCGCTCGATCTCTTCGCGGGAACCGCCGGCCGGGTCGCGGAGATGAAGCGCCGTTCGATCGCCAAGCGCGACTTCTCGCCCCACTTTACGCTCGCAGCCTTGGTCAAGGACCTGCGCGAAGCACGTGCCGCCGCCGGCGCGGCCGGCTTGGAATTGCCGCTCTTGGCGCAAACCTGTGCGCTCTACGAGCGTGCATTGCAAGAGGGAGACGGCGCCCTCGACTTCTCCGCCGTCGCGGACTTCGTCCGGTAAGCGGTGCCGGCTCCCGGCTCGGACGCAGCGCTCCTCGTTCTCGCGGTCGCAACGGTCGGCGTGCTGCACACCTGCGTGCCCGATCACTGGGCACCGATCACGCTGATCGCACGGCAACGCGGCTGGTCGCGCCGTCAGGCCGCGCGCGTTGCGGCCGGAGCGGGAATCGGCCACACGCTCTCGACACTCGCGATCGCCGTCGTCGTCTGGATCGCCGGCGTCGCTCTCGCCGCACGCGTCGGCCACGCGCTGAGCTTGCTTTCCAGCCTCGCGCTCATCGCCTTCGGCGGCTGGATCGCGATCGGCGCGCTGCTCGAGCTGCGGCGCGAAGACGCGCACGCGCGAGCGCACGCCGCCGGCGAAGAGCACGACGACGCGCACGAGCACGGACACGCGCACCGGCACGGCGGCGAACGCACCGCGTTGATGCTCGTGCTCGGTTCGTCCCCGATGATCGAGGGCATTCCGGCCTTTTTCGCCGCTGCACGTTTCGGCCTCGGGCAACTGCTCTTGATGGCAGCCGTCTTCGCCGCCACCACGATCGCAACGTACGTCGGACTGGTCGTCGCCTCGCTTGCCGGCTTCGAGCGACTCGCGCTCGGGCCGTTCGAGCGTTACGGCGAGGTGCTCAGCGGCGCGTTTGTCGCGGCGCTCGGCCTCTTCTTCCTCTTCTCGCCGCTCTAGCGGCGTTAGGCGAGCGCTGCGACCATCTCGCCGTGAATGCGCGCGTTGCTGGCCAGCGTCGAACCGCGTTCGAGCGAAAAGGGGCTGCCGTCGAGCGCGGTGACGCATCCGCCGGCCTCGCGCACGATCAGCATTCCGGCAGCGACGTCCCATGGGTGCAGATCCAGTTCCCAAAACGCGTCGAACCTGCCGGCGGCGACGAAGGCGAGATCGAGCGCGGCCGAGCCGTCGCGGCGCACGCCTTGCGCGACGCGCGAGAGCTTTGCGAAGTTCTCGCCGTTTCGCTCGTACATCGCCGGCTTAAAGCCGGTGCAAACCAATGCGCCGGCGAGCGACTCCGTTTGCGACACCGCCAACGGGCGGTCGTTGCAACGGGCGCCCGCGCCGCGCTCGGCGGCGTATAACTCCCGCAGGGCAGGCGCGTAGATCACGCCGCACGTCATCTCGCCGTCGCGCTCGAAGCCGAGCGAGACGCAGAAAAGCGGGTAGCCGTGCGCGAAGTTGGTGGTGCCGTCGAGCGGATCGAGAATCCAGCGCTCGCCGCTCGTGCCGGCGACGCTCGTGCCTTCCTCGCCGAGGATCGAACTCGCCGGAAATTCGGCGCGCAAGCGCGCGACGATCGCCTTCTCGCTCGCGCGATCGGCCGCAGTCACCAGATCGCCGCGCGTTCCCTTCTCGCGCGTCTCGAGATCCGTTCCGAGCAGGTCGACGAGGAGGGCTCCGGCATCCATTGCCGTTTCGATCGCACAGCGTAGCGGGTCCACGAGCCTCCCCTGCGAGAATGAAACGCAAATGCTCGTCCGGACCTTCACCGTCGTTGAAGCCCTGACCCTCGCGCTCTGGACCGGTTCGCTCGCCGGCTTCGCGTTCGTGTTCGCGCCGATCGCATTCGGCATCGTTACGAACGTCGAGGAATTCGGACACGTGACGGCCGCGGTGCTGCAAGCGCTGACGCTGCTCGGCTGCATCTGCGGCGCCGTCGCAATCGTCGCCGCGCTGGTCCGCGCGAGCGACCCCGCGCAGCAGCGCTCTGCCCTCCTCCGCATCCTGATCGTCGTGATCATGATCGGCCTGGCACAGTACGAAGCGCGCGTCATCGTGCCGCGCATGACCGCGGCGTTGCCGCGGCTCGACGCCGGTGCCGGCCCCGCGCAACTTGCGGCAGCGCGCTCGGCCTTCCGCGCGGAGCATGCGGTCTCGACGAAAGTCTACGGTGCGGTCTTCATCCTCGGCTTACTTGCCGTCGGTTTGTCGGCTGCCGCGCAGCCGCAGACGCGCACGCGGTATCCGCGTTGAGCAGGCGCGACCCGCACGAAATTCGCGTCCTCGAAGATCGCTGGGTAACGATCCGTCACATCGTCGAAGCCGTCGCGATCGTAAGCGCGGGGGCTTGGGCCTTTTACACCTTCGTCTATCAGGAAAAGATCAAGCCGGCGAGCGAGCCGGCGGCGCTGACGCTAACCACAACGCTCAGCAGCCTCGGACACGATCGCCGGCGCGATATCGTGAACCTCGAGATCGGGCTTCGCAACACCGGCAAGACGGAGATCGACATCGCCGCGGACGGCTATAACATCTGGGGCGAGCGATACGGCGGGGAGCCCGTCATTCGCCGAAGCGAAAGGCGAGATCGATACGAATACAACGCCGGCTTGCCCATCGTTTCGCGCCGGCTCATCACGGCCTTCGCGGAGCTTCGCGACGCAGCAGTGGGCGGCACGGTGGGGAATCACATCGTCATCGAGCCCGGCGCGATCGAGACGCTCGATCGGGTGTTCGCCGTCCCGCGCGGTACCTTTGACATCATCCACGCGCAGGCCAGCGTCGTTCCGATAAAGACCACGCGAGCGACGAAGGTACCGATTGCGGTCGTGACGGCTCGCGTCGGAGGCTATCTGCTCAGACCCGCAGCCGGGGACGATGCGGAGGAGGACGACAACACGACGGACTTCGCGCTTCCGCCTTAGATCAAAGCTTGCGCCGGAGCCCTGCTAGATGTAGTTCTTGATTTTTTGCCAGAGCGTCGTCATCGGGATGAGCCGCTCGCGGCAAGCCATGAAGGCGAGGTTGTTTTCGTAGTCCATCACCGGAAGCGTCGTGGAATAGCGAGCGGCGACCGTCGCTTGCGCGAAAGCGTGCTCGGACTTGAAGCAGGTTCCGCCGAGCTCGAGCATCACGTCACCGCTGTTGTCGTCGTAGCCCCATAGCCAATACTGGTTGTGAGCGCTGATGACGGGGACGTCCGGAGCAAAGAAGCGCAGGGCACTCGCTTGTCCGTAGTCGACGGCAAAAACGACCGCGCGCGCACGCTCTTCTTTCGGCATCGCCTGGTAGGCGCCGCGCACGGCCGCCGCCAGCTCCGGCCAACCGTGCATGTCGGCATAGTCCGAGCCGATTTCGGGCGCTCTCTCGTGTTCGGTTGCCATCGTCACGCCCGAAAACGGATCGAGCCGGCTCAGCGCGTGCTGGTAAGCGATGAGTTGCGGAACCGTGAGAACCGGCACCTGAAGCGGGATCACGACGAGGGCGAAAAAGACCGCGTACGCCGCTAGGGCAAAGCGCACGGGGCGCATGCGCGCGGTCCACGCCTCGACCTGCACGCCGCCCGCCGCGATCACGATCGGGTAGATGTCGCCCGGATAGTAGTGTTTTCCGTGCAAGACGATCATTTCGAGGATCATGACGAGATAGGCATAGCCGAGAAAGCGAACCCGCGGCGAGCGCAAGAGCCAAATCAGGCCAACGATCCAGAGCGGCGCAAGGTAGGGATTCGTGATGATGACTTCTTGCACGAGGTAGAGCAGCGGGGAAACGACGACGTTCTTGCCGTGCTGCCCAGCCTGAAGCAGCTCCCACATCGGAAAACCGTTGGCGGCCTGCCACAAAGCGTTCGGAAGCGCAACGAGCGTCGCCAACGCTGCGCCGCCGAGTGCCCAGCGCGAAAACAGCACGCGCCGCTCGGGCGTCGCGATCAGCCCGGCAAGCAGCGCCGCAAAAAAGAAAAGCGCGGTGTATTTGCTCTCGATGGCGATTCCGGCTGCAGCGCCGACGGCCAGCCACCAGCGCGGATCGGCGCCGCGCGCGATCCGCACGAGCCAGAGCGCGATGAGCGGCCAGAGCCACAGCCCCATTTCGTCCGGGCTCACTTTGGCGCCGAAGGAGAGGAGCACGAGCGCGCCCGTAAAGCCCAGCGCCGCGAGCACTTGCGCGAAGGCGGCGCCGCCGAACTCGAGGACGAGCAGCGTCGTCGCGTAGATGCCGCCCGCAGCGCACAACGCGGGAACCGCGCGCAACAGGAAGAGCGAATGGCCGCCGAGCTGCGTGAGCGCCGCCAGCAACGGCACGACCGGCGGCTGGTCGACGTAGCCGAACTGCGGGTGAAAGCCGCAGATGATGAAGTAGAGCTCGTCGCGGAAGAAGCCGTAGTGCGGGTTGCCCGCGAGGTGCAAGACGAACGTCGCGAGCGCCGCGACCCACGGGATCGTGCGGCTCACCGCAAGGCCTTGCGCGGGATCGTCAGCGCGGCGACGCCGGCCGCGATGACGCAGAGCGCGACTCCGGCGAACATCGCGTCACGGAAGCCGCTCGCATACGCCGCGTGGAGTGCTTGCAGCACGGCCGGCCGGTCGCTCGGCACCGTGTCGCTGGGCGGTTTGAGCGTGGTGAGGCGATCGCGGCCGGCGAGCAGCGCGACGCGCGTTGCCGGCGCGAGGTCCGCTCCCGCCAGCCGGCGATCGAAATTCGCATAGAACGCTCCGATCAAGACGATCCCCAGCACCGCGATCGCGAGCACGCCCGCCACGCGCGAGACCGCGTTGTTGATGCCGGATGCGATGCCCGAGCGTTCCGTGTCGAGCGCGTCCATCACGGTCGTCGTCAACGGTGCGACGAACAGCGCGGCGCCGCAGCCGAAAACGATCGTTGCCGGAAAGAAGGTGAGCCAGTACGAGCCTCCCGCCCCGCTGAGGCCGAAACCCACGAGCCCCGCCGCCGCGAGCAGAGCGCCCGCGACGAGCGGCACGTGCGCGCCGATACGCTCGACCAGACCGCCCGACCAACGCGAACTGGCGAACACGATCGCCACGAAAGGCAGGAGCGCCGCTCCAGCCTCGAGCGGCGAGTATCCCTGCACGTACTGCAAATCGAAAGGCACGAAGAACAAGCTGCCCCCCATCGCGGCGTACAGGAACAGCGTATAGAGGTTCGCGCCGGCAAAAGTGCGATTGCGAAAGACCTCGAGCGGGATCATTGGATCCTTCACGCGCGATTCGTAGAACGCAAAAAGCGCGAGCACGGCAATTCCAGCGGCGCAGGCAACGATCCCGCCCCGATCGGCGCTGCTGCCCTGGAGCCGGATCAGGCCGTAGGTCAGCAGTCCCAGGCCGGACGTGGCGAAGAGCGCTCCGGGCAAATCGATCCGGCGCGCGGCGTGTTCGTCGCGGCTCTCGGGCACCCGCAGCATGCTCGCGACGATCACGAAGATTGCGATCGGCACGTTGATCAAGAAGACCCAGCGCCACGAATAGGTCTGCGTCAGCCAGCCGCCCAGCACGGGCCCCAGCGCAGCGGTGAGGGCCGAGAAGCCGGACCAGGTTCCGATCGCCTTTCCCCGGCCCGCCACCGGGTAGTTCGCGCTGATGAGCGACAGGCTGCCGGGCGTCGCGAAGGCGCCACCGAGACCTTGCAGACAGCGTGCCAGGTTGAGCTCGAGCATGTTTTGCGAGAGCGCGCAGAGCAACGACGCGACCGCGAACAGCGCGATACCGCCCAAGAATGCGCGCCGGCGGCCAAACCGGTCGCCCAGTGCTCCGCCGATGAGAATGAAGGCGGAGAGTACCAGCGAGTAACCCTCGACCACCCATTGCAAGCTGGCGGCGTCGGCGTTGAGGTCGCGCTGCAGGGAGGGCAACGCGACGTTGACGGCCGTGCCGTCGATGAACACCATGGCCGAGCCGGCAATAGCCACGACGAGGACCCAAGGTCCGGCCAGGCTGGCCTTAGAGAGTGTAGTAGTTTGCGGGGAGTTGCGCGCCAAGGCGTATTCCGGCTTCGGCAAAAGCGTGCTGGACCCGCGCGTTGATCTCACGCCGGCCCTCGAACTGCCGCAGCGGCCCCGTCTTAACCGCGGCGCGGATGATGATCCAGTCCTTGCTCATCTGATCGATGCCGATGAGCTCGATCGGCAAGCGAATGGCACCTTGCCAATCGGGCTCGGCCGCGAGTTCCTCGATGCTTCTCTGGACGAGTTGCATCGCTTTGGGGATGTCCGCTTCGGGATCGACGGGCACGCGGAAGTCGATGCGCGACCAATTGCGGGATTTGTTCACGACCGTCGTGACCGAACCGTGCGGGATCGTCACCAGATCTCCGCCGCTGTCGCGAATCTGAACCATGCGCAGCGAGAGCTCTTCGACGAAGCCGCTGTAGGGCGCGATGCTGATGTAGTCGCCGACGACGTACTGGTCTTCCAGCAAAACGAGAAAGCCGTTGACGAAGTCGCGCACGAAACTCTGGGCCGCGAACGAAAGCGCGAGCGCCGCGATGCCGCCGATCGTTACCACCGAGCCGATCGGCAGTCCGATCTGCGAAAGGATCGTCAAGCCCGCGATGAAGACGAGCGCGAGCGATTTGATCGTGCGGATCGCGTGGGAGACCGTCGGGACGCGGAGCACCTCGCGCGCCTGATCCTCGGACGTGGCGAACGAACCGTCGGCCCAAAAACTGGCAATCCGGTTGATGGCGAGATCGAGCACGCGGTCGAGGAACACGGCCGCCACGATCGTGACGGCGACCGCGAGGACGTCTTTGGTAAGTACTTGCGCGAGCCGGCTCGTTCGGGGAAAGAGCGTAAACGCCCAGGTGAGCGCGATGAACCACATCAGGTTGATAAGCGCGTAGATGAAAGCCGACGAAGCGCGCAGGTACTGCAGCTGCTGCGTCGGCGCTAAAGCATTCAGGGCTAGCGAGAGCACTCGGCTGCGCTGCCGGTGCGTCGAGCCTTCCTGTTTTTCGGCGACGAGCGAGCGTTCCGCCTCGACCGCCTCGGTTTTCGCTTCGACCTCGGCCCGCAGTGCCTTCGTGCGACGGCTCAACAGCGCGATGAGCGCGCCGAGGGCGAACGTGGCGAGCGCCAGCACGACCACGATGCGCGCGATCCGGCGGAGATTCTCGACGCGTTCCTCAGGCTGCCGCAGCTGCAGCGCGTGCACCAATGCCCCTTGCAACGAACTCTGCCACTCGGCGGCGACGCTCTTGAGGCTCGCTTGAGAGTAACGCGCGTCGACGGAGTTGACGGTCACGATAGGCAGCGGCACCGGATGCTTCGCGTCGACGACTTGCAGCAGCTCGACGTCGCCGCCCGGCACGAGTTGCACGCGCAGCGAATCCGGGTCGTATTCCGTGGTCGAGCCGATCCCGCTGCCGTGCGTGGCGAGCACCTCGGCCAGCGCCGTTTGAACGTACAGCTGCCGCTGCGCGATAGGAATGTGCCGGCCGTTGGGACTCAGCGGCGCGGCGATGCGAAAGAGTGCGTTCCCGTCAACGAAAATCGGTGCCGTGTAAAAGAGACCTTCTTGCCGGATGCCGGTCGTCGACACCGGATTCGGGACGGCGCTCGGCAGCGAAAGTTGGGCCGCAACCGGGCCGCTCGCGAACAGCCCAAGCAGCACGACGAGAACCGCTAGAGCTCGAAAAGCGCCGATGAAAAAGGCCACGCCCGCTTATCCCCGAGCGGACGGCGGGGACCCTCTACGCCCCATCGGGGCCACGATCGCGGAAACTGCAACTCTCGCGTTCGGGCGGCGTACAGGGACGTAACACGCGAAAGGACTCCTATGTACGCCATGAGTTCCGCACGTACGGAGGGAGTGAGCCTTCGTCAGGCCGCGCTGATCGTCGGGCTGGCATACCTACTCAATCCCGTCAGCTACGCCGAGTTCGAAATTTACCCGAAGCTGATCGTCCCCGGCAACATCGACCAAACCGTCGCGAACATCGGGGCCCACCACGGACTCTACCTGACGGCATTCTTCTTCTATCTGACTAATTTCATCGAGGACGTCGTCATCGCTTGGGGGCTGTACGTCCTGCTCGCACCGGTGAATCGCGCGCTGTCCTTGCTCGCGGCATGGTTCCAACTCATCTACACGGGGATCGCGCTCGTCGCGCTCTTCAATCTCGCGATCGCCTATCGTATGCTGATCGCGCCCGAATACCTGAAGACGTTCGGCTCCGTCCCGCTCCACGCGCAGATCGGCCTTCTGCTACATTCGTTCCGCTACGATTACTCGCTGGCTCTCGTGATCTTCGGGATTCACTTGCTGCTCGTCGGCTATTTGATCGTTCGCTCAAGCTACATCCCGCGCTGGCTCGGCGTCATCTTGATCGTCAACGGTTTGGGCTGGATTGTCAGCTGCCTGCAGCCCTATCTGTACCCGGACACGAACGTCGACTTCGTCTTCGTCACCTATTTCGGGGAGTTGATATTCATGCTCTGGCTCTTGGTCAGGGGTTGGAGGATCGAGGAACCGGTAGCGCCGCAGTGGGAGGCTTAAGTGGCGGCATAAGCGCGGTCGCCAGGTAGAATGATCCTCGCCACCCCATTCAAACGGGAGCTTTCCTAGTTGGGAGTGCTCGTGGATTCTCTCGAGAAAAAAAGGCCGGCATGAAAGTTGCAGCGATCGCGGTGTTGTCGGCATCGGCAAGTTTGCTCGGATGCGGCGGAAGCTCGAGCGCGCATGGCCCCGCGCTGTCGACCCCGGCTCCCAAGCCGACGGCGTCACCGGGTTCGACACCTGCGCCGACGCCGACCCCGCTCGCAGCCAATGTCTACGTCACAAACGCCTCTGCTAACAGCGTCACCGTCTTTCCCGCAAACCCGAGCGAAAGCGAGAACGAAGCGCCGCTAGCGACGATCGCCGGAAGCAATACCGGTTTAGCAAGTCCCGCCGGCATCGCCCTCGATGCAAACGGGCTGATCTATGTCGCAAATTCCGCCTCGAACAGCATCACGGTCTACGCGGCCAACCCGAGCGGGACCCTCAACGAAATGCCCCTCGCGACGATCGCTGGAAGTAATACCGGTCTATCTGGAATTTTCGGCGTGGCGCTCGACGCCAGCGGTCGAATCTACGCTGCGAATGGGATGGCGGACAGCGTCACGGTTTACGCAGCACATCCGAATGGGGCCCTCAACGAAGCGCCCGTCGCGACGATTGCCGGCAGCAATACGCAACTCGTTTATCCGGCAGGTATTGCGCTGGACGCGGCTGGGACGATCTACGTTACCGACATTGTGTCCGGCCAAATCACGCTCTATGCGGCAAATCCCAGCGGCATACTCAACGAAGCTCCGCTTGCGGCGATCGGCGGCTTCCATACCGGCTTAGGAGATCCGTATGGGATCGCCCTTGACTCTAGCGGCAAGATTTACGTCGCCAACAATGTCGGCGGCATAATCGGCGCTGCGAACGTCGAGGTGTTCGCCGCAAATCCGACCGGCTCACTAGACGAGGAATATCCCCTGGGTACGATCTTCGGGCCCCGGACCGGTCTCTTGGATCCGTTCGGCCTCGCGCTCGACCCCGCAATGCGGATATACGTGGCGAACTACAGCCACGACAACGTCTCCGTCTACGCGGCCAACCCGACGGGAACCGTCAACTTGCCGCCCGTTGCCGTCATTGGCGGCCCGTTAACGTTGCTGAATGGGCCCACTGGGGTCGCAATACCGTAGCTTCAGCTGCGGCACGTGGCGCGAAGCCGGCTGTGCGGGCGGCCCGCATTGGAGGACCTGCTTAGCTTGTGGCGCCGTCACCGGAGCCCTAGTCCGCTTGCGGTGTGGCTCGGGCCGCAGCGTATGCTTCGTCCGCGGCTCGCCAGTTGTTCGGTACGTCGAGGCGACGAACGTTCGGCGGATACGAACCTGACGGGTGGCTTGCGTGCCAATCTTCTGCGAGGACCACAAGGTACTCAAAGTTTTCCAAGAGTTCCGGGTTGCGCTCTCGTCCAATCGCCGTGAATTCGAGCAACGCATTCCACAGCGCGATGACGGGTTCGCCGTGCATATCGCACACGAGATCGCGGTCGACTAAGCCGGCCTTCGCGAGCAGCCCCATTTCCTCGTAGTACGATCCCACTGCAACGGCTTTACCAATAGCCTCTGCGTTCTCTCGGGTACGCGCCGCTCTATTGAGCACCTCGTAGCGAAATGCCGGATCCTGCATCTTCTCCGCTATTTCGGTGAAAACGAAATGTCGCGCCGCGATTGCCTCAGGAGTGTTTGCCTTTTCGAAGAGCTCGCTCAACGCAGCAATTTGATTGCTGCGGCGCATGTGGCGCAGCTGCACGAGCGCGGCAATTGCAGTTGCCGTAATAACCAGAAACGTGCCCAGGGTACCAACCGTATTCCACAACTCGAGAGACATGAACGATCCTCACCCAAGGCTTGGGAGCGCCGGTAACGGCACCTGACAGCGCCCCGGGCCGGCTTGCGCCTGCCGAATGCGTGGACGTTCAGTGGGTAAGTGAAGGGCTCCGTTTTGCCTTGGGACGTCGAGCCGCCGAGAGTCGTCGCCCGCAGGGCCTTGGAGCCATACAGCGGGGAGTGTGGGCCGTAGCGGTCTGAAGCGCTTCCCCGGTGACCGCGAGCTCGGTCAGTGGCGCGAAAAGAACGTGAAGATGAGTCGCGAGACCGCAGGTCGGTTTATGCGCGTCGCATCTTCCTCGGTCGCCGCGACCGGGCAAATCGAACCTCGCGCGCTGTACTATCTTCTGAACAAAGCAACTGCAGAAGATCGCGGTTGCGGATGTGGTGTGGTCGGCGAGATCGCGAGCGCTTGTGTCGAGTGTACACTTGAGGGTTACGCGGCCGTCGCGCTAGGCGGAACGCTGATTCCGTCGAGCTTGAGTTTGTCTACCAGCTGCGCCAACGTCGACGCATAACCGGTGACGACGCCGAGCGCGAGTAGTCCGGTCGCGACGGTTCCACACGACGCCTGACAGAAGCATCCGCCGTCCTTGTAGATGATCGCCGAGGGTGAGCGGTCGTCATGCTGAGGACAATGAACGCGGTATCCGCGCGACACCTTGTCGACGATCTTCACACCGAACAGGTTGCGCGAGACGACTTGCGAGGTTGCGGTCTCCCATTGGGTCGCGCTTGCATGCGCTGACATAGGGACGACACTTAAGGGCCTCTCTTTGCGTAGGAGTAGCGCGTCGAGTTCCGCAGTTAGCTGGAGAGGCTTGGGCGTCGCATACCCTTCGCACGAGTAGCGCTTACCGCTGCGATGCATGCTGTGCGGGAGGATGACGTAAGACGCTCCGCGCCGTATGTCGATGCCGCTACCGAGAGACGACTTGTAGTCTCCGACGTTGCGGCCGGGAGGCGCTGCGAAAAACACATCGAGCCGAGGGCGGCGGAGTGACCATTCATTTGCGAAACATCGGCGACGGCCCGGCGCAGAACGTTACGCTGACGTTCACGGCGGCAACGCGGTTGGAATGGAATAAGGACGGATTGGCGGTCGATAGGAACGAGCGTAAAGAGCAAACGATAAGCAAAGCGGGCGAGCGCGTTTCATCGTTTATGCGAGTCGGCGATCTTAGCGAGTGCCACTGGACATTCGACGCGGACTCGAAGCAGTCTGAAGCACATGCGAGCCCTTTAGCGTCCGTGAAATACTCAAAACTTCGTATCGAATACGTCGACTCGTTCGGCGACGAATACGTTATCGAGCACGACCCCGGCATCGGTGGCGAAATTGTCCCTCTTCGCTTCAGATGGTATCCGCCGGAACAACTGAAGACCCCCGCGTCGGGTTGACGCGAGTTTTTCGGACGCTCGGAAGTCGCCGTAGGCGTTCAGCGCCGGTCTCTGAATTCTTTAACGCGACCGATAAAGTTCAAAACAAATGGGGAGGCTTGAATGTCTAACGACCACAACATCCTACGCGCGCTGAAACACTATCGCGAGCACCCAGACCTCGACGACACGGAGGGGTGGGTAAAGCCGATTACGATTGCGTTCCAGGCCGGACTAAAGAACGAAGACGTGGAGACCATCGTGATTCCGATTTTGGAAGCGTCAGAGAAGCGCGGCCTCGTCGTCGCAAAGCGAATGCGTGGAGAGGACGCGAACGCGCGCGACACCATGTGGAAGATCACTGACTTCGGCTACTCGGAAGCTTAGCGCATGGGAATCACGCGCGGCGGGAATTATCTCACCGAGCAACACGACAAGCTCGAAGCTCAGGCCGCAGAGTTCCGTAAGCTCAGCGCAACGTTTGTACATCTCTGGAACAATGGAAGTCTTGCAGTGGGTATCGTTCCGAAGATGCAAGCGGTGAAGGCGGAGATGGACGCGACCATGTCGGCGATTATCGAAGAGTGCGAAGGGGCGATCGCCGAGGGCTGATCGCTACGGCGCGGAGGTGCTCCGGCGGGGCTCGCCGCTTTGCCAAGGAAGCTCCTAGAACGCTAGAACGCTAGAACGCTAGAACGGAATCTCTGCGTTCGATCACTTGAGGAGGGCGAGCCGGTCAAGAGTTCGCGTTAGGAGCAACCATACTGCCAAAGGCAGCCTGGAGCAGTTCCCGAACCGGCTCCGTTGTTTGCCGAGCCGTCCATAAAATGGAACCCCAACGAAGCACCGACATCGCCACCGAGGGCATAGGTGACGGACCGACTGTGGACGCTGCCGGGAGTGTCTGGCGGAGTGAAGAAATAGCAGGTCTGAACCGTTTGCCCAAGGGTTGCGCAGAAGCTAGTTGTTAGCGTTTGATTGTAAGGAACGGTCGTTGGCGTGTTGTACGTTAAGCTAACGATCGATTTGCCAGTGATCGCACAACTATTTCGAGAGCGCGGTTAGATATTGCGGAGAAGACGGACTAACCGAACCAGTCCCTCCTCCGCCCCAGCGTTTCGTAGGCGAACAACCGGGAACTGGACCGAGAAACGAACCGACCTGACACTGGTCCGTAGGCTCGGGGAGGCCTGCCGATCCTCCGAGCACTTTTACGAAACGCGCACCTCCGAGAGACACCAAGCGCCGTAGTTCCGGCGAAACGTTTTCTCCCGGTGCAATAAACATCTCGCTGACGTTGTTTTCACGCTGAATCGTAGCGTCCGCTGGAAATGTCATCACATAGCCGGTATCTGGCTGCGTCGCGTACAGTGTGCCGTTGCGGCCTCGGCTGAATACAGTTTCGATTGGCACGTTCGCGCTATCTGCTTTGTTGGGCCCGTACGTAATGTAATAATCGTCCACGTAGAAAACTCGCGTGCCAGCCGGTTGTTGAGCTTCGTTCCGAGCTTCCGAATCGGCTCTTAAGCGCGCCTCTTGAAGAGAGTACGGGCGAACGGGAATGGCGCGCGCGGAAGGGGCAGTCATCGTTCCAGTCTGCGCACCTTGAGCGATGCGCTCGCCAAGCGTGATCGAGAACAAAAAGAATGCGATGGTTGCAATCGCGCGCAATTCCAGCCGGGCGACCCGTAACATGGCTCTACCTCTCTGTCAAACCTCAAGAACCGCGTTGTAGACTAGCCTGCGATAATAGTCGCATCTTCGGTCTCAGGCGTCAAGTTGGGGGACGCGTCCAGGCGGCCGCATCGCTCCTAAACAGCTGCCGACAGCGCCGTGATCGCAGCTTTGACTTCTTCGAGGGTGAGCTTCGGATGGTCGGCCATCCCCTCGGGTTCGACGCGGCCCGCCCCAGTGTACACTTGCCCCGTCTGCCCTGGCCAAACGTTCGGAAAAGTGCTCCAGCAGCGCGACTAGGCTAGCCTCCCGGCCCCGGGGCCAGCCCGAAGCGTTTCCCCGCGCACGGGCCTCCTGCTGCGTCTTGCCGAACCGGACGCGGTCGGGCGAGGGAAGTCGGAGCGCACATCTCCGGTTATTTTCCATGCCAAAGCTCGACGCGATTGAGATGTGATGCGCCCTCGCTGCGAGGGCGTATTCCAGACCGGTCGCACCCTGGCGACTGGTCTTTTTCGTTTTTGGAAAGGGGGTGAAGCACATGAGCTATCAGGACGGCTACCTGTCCGACCTCGTCGGCCGAACTGCGGTGCTCCCCGACGGGACCGGCATCGGCAAGGTCACGGACTTTCTGGTCGGCAAGCCCGACGACGCCTTCCCGCGGATCGACGGCTTCGTCATCAAGACGAAAGACGGGTCCCGCTATTCTCCCGTCGCCGAGATCGACGACATCGACCCGCAAGGGGCGGTGACGCTCACGATGGCGCCCCATGCCGAGCCGATCGCCGAAGAGCAGGCGCTCTTCCTCATCAAGGACCTCTTCGATAAACAAATTGTCGACGTCGACGGACGCAAGGTCGTCCGTATCAACGATCTCGAGATCGCCAACACCGGCGGGACGCTGCGCGTCGTCGCGGCCGATATCGGCGTTTCCGGTTTGCTGCGCCGGCTGGGTGTGGGCCGCATTGCCCCGCAGGTTCTCGAACGGATTCCGCGCTCGCTGATCGCCTGGGACAACGTCGCACCGCTGACCGACGTCAACCCAGCTCAAGTGCAGCTTTCGGTTTCCGGCAGCCGCCTCTCGCGACTCCACCCGTCTGACCTGGCCGAAATCATCACCGACCTGTCGGCGCAAGACGCCGCGCGGGTCGTCAAGTCGCTCGACGACGAGACGGCGGCCGACGCCTTCGAACATCTCGACAGCGACACGCAGAAGACGCTGATCGAAGATATCGGCACGGAACGCGCCGCGGACATCGTCTCCGAGATGGACTCGGACGACGCCGCCGACCTCTTGGGCGAGCTCGACGAAGAACAACGCGCCAACCTGCTTTCGCAGATGGACGACAAGGCGTACGCCGGCGAGTTGAGCGAGCTGGTTCAGTACGAGCCTGATACTGCCGGCGGCCTGATGACCACCGACTACGTCTGGATTTACCCGCATCGCACGACGGCTGCGACGATCGCTAAACTTCGCGAGATCGCTCCCGAGTCCGAGTTCATTTACTACCTCTACGTCACCGACGCGAGCCGCAAGCTGCTGGGCGTGATCTCGGTGCGCCACCTGTTGCTGGCCCTGCCAACGGCGTTCATCCATAAACTCATGGAAGTCGATATCGTGAGCGTTTCACCCGACGTCAGTGCGGAAGACGTCGCCTCGACCATCGCACGCTACGACTTGCTGGCAGTTCCCGTCGTCGACGAAGAGAATCGTATCCTCGGGATCGTAACGGTCGACGACGCGATCGACGCGATCATTCCCGAGAAGATCGCCAACTCGCTGCCGCACATCACGCGGCATCGCAAGAAGACGCCGCTTGCCACCGGCTAACGAAGTCCTCGCGGAGAGCGTCGAGCGGCCGGTCCTTGGCCGCCGCGCGCGTTTTCTTCGCAGCGCCATGCTGGTCGCGGGCATCCTCGGTCCCGGCTTCATCACCGCGTCGGCCGGCAACGACGTCGGCGGCATCGCGACGTATTCGCTGGCGGGCGCGCAATTTGGGTACCGCATCTTATGGACCCTCGTGCCGATCACGATTGCGCTGATCGTCGTCCAGGAGATGGCGGCCCGCATGGGCGTCGTCTCGGGCAAAGGGCTATCCGCGCTCATCCGCGAGGAATTCGGCGTCCGCATCGCGCTCGTGACGATGCTCGGTCTGTTCGTGATGAACACCTTCACGACGTCGGCCGAATTTGCCGGGATCGCCGCGGCCTCGGAGATCTTCCACCTTTCGCGCTACATCGCGGTACCGCTGGCGATGGTCCTCGTATTCTTGTTCGTGCTCCGCTTCAACAACAAAATCGTCGAGCGAACCTTCGTCGTGCTTTCGCTCGTCTACGTGACGTACATTATTTCCGGAATCGAGGCGCATCCTAACTGGGGCGAGGTCGCCCGCGGCGCGCTGATTCCGTCGCTCGACCTGAAGGACCCGGCGTACATTGGCATGATCGTCGGTCTGATCGGAACGACGATCTCGCCGTACATGCAGTTCTACCTGCAGAGCGCCGTCGTGGAGCAAGGCACGCGTCCCGGCGGACTCTTCCTGACGCGAATCGACGTCGTCAACGGTTCGATCCTCGGCATCATCGTGGCCGCCTTCATGATCATCGCGAATGCGGCTACGATTTTCGTCTACAACGCCGCGCACCCTCAGCATCAAATCGTGATCGTCCAAGCAGCCGATGTCGCGAAAGCTCTCGAGCCCCTGGCGGGCCGCTTCGCCGAAACGCTCTTCGCCTTTGGAATTCTCAACGCCGGCCTCTTTACGGCAACGGTGTTGCCGCTGTCGACGGCGTACCTCATCTGCGAGGCGATGGGATTCGAAGCTTCGGTTAGCCGGAGGTTCAGCGAAGCCCCGGTCTTCTTCGGCCTCTTCTTCGGCGGGCTCGTGATCGGCGCGGCCCTCGTCTTGATCCCCGGCGTACCGCTCCTGAAGATCGCCTTTTACTCTCAAGTGCTGCAGGGTCTGCTGCTGCCCTTCGAGCTGGTGCTGATGTTGATCATCATCAATCGCGTGCGGGTCATGGGAATTCATCGCAACTCGCCCGCCGCGAATTTCATCGGGTGGGGCACCGTCATCATCGTTGGAGCGATCGCGCTTTTCTACACGATTCAGCAGATTCAAAGCGGGGGAAGCTGAAACGCAATGCGCCGCCGCGCCGTCTTCGCGCTCGCCTTCGTCGCGAGCGCCGGCCTCCTGACGGTCTCGCGCGCGGCGTACGCGCAGAGTCCGCCACTGCCTGCCGGTTCGCCGTCGCCCGCCGCGTCGGCCTCCGCGCAGCCCGCAGCAACGCCCCGCGCGCTCGGATTGCATTTTGCGACCCACGCCTATGCCTCGCTCGTCGACCAAAGCACGGCGGGCGAAGGCCAAGTTGGGCCGGAGGCGGCGGGGTTCGCCAACGGAGCCGCACTTGCGCCCAATACACCTTACGATTTGTTTTCGAGCGCGCCCGAGGTACCGGGCGTCGCGGGCATCGGCAGCATCATCTCGACGGCGAACTACGGTTTACCGAAGTTCGATCTCAGTGCTACCGCGGGGCTCGGCTACGTGCGCGGCAGCACCACGAACGCGGCATACTGGACCGAGGACCTCATGCCGACGATCAATCCCCACGTCGGCTCGGAAGCGCTGGGCTACCGCGTCACCTTTCCGACGCACGCCGGCCAGGACGACGGAACCGCGTTGCGGATTTCGGTACTTTCGGGCAGCATTGCGACGGCCGACGGCAATCTCAAAGTGCGCGGCGGCTGGTTCGACCTCGCGCAGACGGATCGATTCGTCTTCGCGCAACCCGCGCTGACGAGCGTCAACCCGGCGATCGCCTATGCGCCGGCCGAGTCGCTCTCTAGCGGCTTGGCCGGAACCGATCTTTGGCAGCCGTACGCTTCGGCGCTTCCGCTGGCCGGCGTCGACGTCGTCGCCAAACACGATATCGACACCCTCGAACTGACGAATGCCGCTCTTCCCTCATTGCCCGGCGACTCGGCGCTGCTCACGATGGGCTCCTTTGTGATGGACCACGGCGAGGGAACGCGCTTCTCCGCGCAAGTCGCGCACATCGCTACGGGCGGCACGCCGTTCGTAACGACCGTCCCCTTCGGAACCAATCCGGTCTTCGAGGAAACGCCGCAAGGGACGCTGCCGACGAGTACGCTGAGCGGTCAGCAAGAAACCGTTGCCGGACTGCGGGCGACTTTCCACGTCGACACCGGTTGGAACGTCGACGGCATCGTCGAGATCGGACGCTCCTGGTACGAAGCCTTTCCGGTCGTGCGGCCCGGGACCGAAGCGCCCGGCGGATACTACCACGTGGGCCTGACGAAGACGCAAGGCCGCGTAACCGCCTCGCTCGACCTCTATCGCATGGAGCCGCGTTACGCGACGATCATCTTGCCTTACGGCGCGCCCGAAAATCAGTGGAGCACCGCGTTCGCGTGGCCCGGGCAGTGGCTCAAATCGAACTACCAGATGATCGACAACTCGGTCCTCGGCGTGAACCGTCAAGGGTTCCGCTTCCGGTACTACGTCGACAAGGGGCCGCTGGAAGTGCATCTCGAGTACACCTACCTGCGCCAGCTCGAGTACGAAACCGTTTCGACGTCGACCCAAGCCGGTTTCGTCGACGGTTACTACTTGCCGCAGCAAGACGGTTTCGGGACGCTCGGCACGCAGAAGCGCTACGCCGGCTGGATCGCTTGGCATCCGTCGTTCGGCGATCTCACCCTCGACCTCGTCGACGACGAACTCTATCGTCCGTTCTACGCTTCGCATCCCGGCGACCAGGTCTCGTACACCGTGCCGCAAGCCGTGCTGACGTACTCGCGCCACATCTCACCGGCGATCGTCGCGGCTGCCGGCACCGGCAGCTACGGAATGAACGGCGCGTTCTCGGAGCCAATCGACTTCTTCCAGCGGCTCTATTTCGCGGGCATCGTCATGCAGCAGACCCCGCAAGCCTCGCTGCTCGTCAGCTTCCGGCGCACGACCTTCGCGGGCATCACGACCTACCCGGCCTCGCCGCTCTCGCCCGATTTCACCGGCTCGGCCCTCATCGTCGAGCAGCGCTTCTCGTTCTAGGCTTGAGGACGCGCCGAGTCGTCCCGTTGGGCCGGAGGACTTCAGCCCTTGACCGCGTGCATTCCAAGGTAGAACACGTACGCGACGATCAGCGCGCCCAAGGCTAGGACGCCCATCACGACCCCGCGGGGGCGGCCTCGCCGTTCGAACGCCGAAGCCATCGCGTAGATGCCGCCGACCAAAATCGCCAAGATCCAATGGAGCGCGGGCGGAGCGGCTCCGCCAATCCACCAGGTGAGCGCACCCAGCACGATTTGGAGGACCAGCAGATAGAGCACGTAGCGCCGGGCCGGGCCCCAAAAGATCGCGACGAGCGCAGTCAGAAAGACGACGAATCCCAGGGCATAGTGAGCGTTCAGCATGTCCTTGGGCCCTTCGCGTGACGGAAACGATGCTCTTGTCGAACGACGAGCTGGTCGAGTTTGCCGAAGGTCTAGCCCGCATCGCCTCCTCGGGCGGCGGGGTCAAGGCCCTCGCCGCGCACGTCGCCGGCGCCCTGCAAGCCGCGGTCCTGGTCGAGGATGCCGAGTGGCGTCACGTCGCCTTGGCCGGCGCCAGCGCGCGCTCGATCCCGCCCTCAGCCCGCGAACTGATCGCGGCGGCCGGGCGCGACGCGAGTGAGAACACCGTACGGCTGCCGGGCCGCGGCGATGCCGCCGACGGGCTCGCGGCGCGGATTCGCAGCGGGGATGCGCCCCTCGGCTGGCTCGCCGTCTTTCCGAATGCGGCCGGCTCCGGTCCGATGCCGGGAGCAGTCCGTCTGGCCGCCGCGGCGATCGCCGTTGAGCTTTCGCGCGACGGCGGCGGCGCGAAGAATCGCCGCCGTTCGTTCTGGGACCGGCTCATCGCTCGCGCTTACGACGATCCGATCGAAGCGCGCGACGATGCGGCTTCCCGCGGCATCACCCTCGCCGCGGGTTACGTCGCGGTTGCGGTCGAGGCCGAAGGGCTCGACGAAGCCTCGGCGACGACCAAAAGCGCCGAACTGCGCCGGATTTGCCTCGAAACGCTCCGCTCGGGTTCCGGCGAAATCGTCGTGCTCGAGCGCGGCGGGGGCTTCGTCTTCCTTTGTCCGGCGCCGCTCGAGGTCGATGCGCAAAACGTACGCACCGCCGCGACGCTCATCACGCGCGCCGCAACCAAAGGTCACTTCGGCGCCAAGATCGTCGGCGGCGTCGGCCGTCCGGCTGAAGCGATCGACGCTGCCAAGACGGTCGACGAAGCGCGCGAATCGATGTTCATCGCGCGGCGGCTGTTCGGCGGCTCGCGGGTGATGCCGTACGAGGACCTCGGGGTCTATCCGCTGCTGCTGCGCGGCAATGCCGGGGCCGTCGAGCTGCGCGCCTTCGCGGAACGCATCCTCGCGCCGCTGCGCGCCTACGACGAGAAGCATCAAACGGAACTGATTCGGACGCTTCGGCTCTATTTCGACGTCGGGCAGAACGTGAAGACCGCCGCCGCGGAACTTTCGGTTCACCGCCACACGGTTTTCTACCGTTTGCGGCAAATCTCCGAGATTAGCGGGCACGATCTCGATAGCGCCCACGACCAACTCACCCTGAGAACAGCGATGGCCATCGATGCACTCGACCCTCACGAACGGTGAACGTAAAGCGCTGACCAAGCGCGAGATCTTGCGTCAGGCGAAGGAGCGCGACGTGCGCTTTTTGCGGCTTTCGTTCGTCGACATCCTCGGCATCTCGAAGACCGTTACGATCCCGATCGGCGAGCTCGAACGCGCGCTCGAAGGCAAGGTCACCTTTGACGGCGGCTCGATCGACGGCTTCGTGCGCGGCGAGGAAGCCGACATGATGCTGCTTCCGGACCTGTCGACCTTCGCCGTCTATCCTTGGACGATCGGAACGCAAGCGGTCGAGGCGCGCTTGATCTGCGACATCGCGACGCCCGACGGCGAGCCGTTCGAAGGCGATCCGCGCACGACGCTGCGCCGCGCGATCGACGATTCGAGCGACGTGCTGGCCGGTTTGCGAACCGGCCTCGAAGTCGAGTTCTATCTCTTCGAGCTTGACGCAGACGGCCTGCCGACGACCTCCACCTCGGACGTCGGCTCTTATTTCGACATCAACGAGTCCGATCGAGGCGAAGCGGCGCGCATCGAAATCGTCACCGCCCTCGAGGCGATGGGCATCTCCGTCGCGAGCGCGCACCACGAGCACGGCGCCGGACAGCACGAGATCGACTTGAACGACGCGGGCATCCTCGCGACGGCAGACGCGCTGAGCACGGTGCGCACCGTCGCCAAACACGTCGCGGCTCGTCACAAGCTGCACGCGACCTTCATGCCCAAGCCGCTCGAATCGCTCGCCGGGAGCGGGCTGCACGTCTACTTCGACCTGCGCCGGAGTGCCGATGAAACGCCCGACGAGTCCGGCGAACTTAGCGAGGAATCGCTTTTCGCCATCGCCGGGTTGCTCGAGCACGCGCAGGCCTACACGGCGATCTGCAATCCGACGGTCAACTCCTACAAACGCCTGGTCGCGGCTTGGGACGCGCCGATTTACACGGTCTGGTCGAACCGCAGCGCCAACGCGCTAGTGCGCGTCCCGGTGCAGTCGGGCGCGTCCCGGATCGAAGTGCGCAGCGCCGATCCGTCCTGCAATCCCTACCTCGCCTTGGCCGTCTTGCTCGCCAGCGCCGCGCACGGCTTGCACACCCACGCCTTGCCCGGCGATCCACTGGAAGGTTCGACCTACGAGCTGAATGGCAAAGAGCGCGAGAAGCGCCGGATCCACACGTTGCCCAAGTCGCTGCGGCAGGCGTTGGCCGAGCTCGACCGGGATGCCGTGGTCCGCGGAGCGCTCGGCGACCACATCTATCACGCCTTCCGCGATGCGAAAACCGCGGAGTACGAGCGCTACCGGAGGGCCGTTCATCCCTGGGAAAGGGAGGCCTACCTCCGGGTCTATTAGCCGCTCTCTCGTACCCCAAACGACCTGATCGAAACCCTTGAGGAAGCCCCGCCGGCGACCGATTGATATAAAGGTATGACGGCGTCCGGGCCGGCCGAACACCTCGGGTACGCGCGAGCGACCCCAGGTGAGCGATGGTGGGCTTTCTTGGTCGCGCTGGGCCTCTTGGGCTCGGCGCTTATTGCCTTTGGCCACGCCCAAAAACCGTGGCCCGCTTACGACGGGTTCCTGCCCTCGATCTTAGCGGCCGCTTTCGTTGCGATGATCGTGACCTCCGCGATCCTGCGCAACCAGTACCGCGGCTCGCACTTCGCGCCGTTCGCGTTTCTCTCGACGACGTATGCGACGGCTGCGGCCGTCTTGATCCCGTACATCGTCCTGTATCCTCACGCGTTTTCGGCGACCTCGTTTGGTACCGGTCTACAGACCGCGCCGTGGCTGTGGATCGAATGGCACGCCGCTTTCATCGTCTCGCTCGGCGTCTACGTGCTGGCCGATCGTTTCTTCGCGGTACGCCCGGTCGACACGCAACTCGCCGCGCGTCTGGTCCGCGGCTACGTCATCCTGGTCATTGCCGTCGCCGAAGCGGCCGTCATCACGACGATCGTCTTCCACGACCGCCTCCCGGCGCTCGAGTTGCTGCGCGGTGGAACCACGCCGCTCTTCCACGTCCTCATCCAGCTGCTCATCGGAACCTGCGTCGTCGTCTTCATCGCGCTGCTCTTGCGTTCGGGTGCGCGCGACACGATTCACCTGTGGCTGGCCATCGTCGTCATCGCGCTGGTCGTCGAGATCTCCCTGAGCGCTGAAGTCGGACGCCACACGTTCACCGTCGGCTGGTACACGGCCGTGCTGGCGGCGCTGGTCTGGCAAGCCTTGCTGCTGGCCGCCCAACTCCAGCACGCCAACGAGCAGATGGAAGCCTACGGCAACCAAGCCCGGACGCTGATCGAGGAAACGCTGCGCGACGCGCTGACCGGACTCTACAACCGGCGCGGCTTCGACGACCGTTTCGAAGAGGCACTCGAACAGTGCCGCTCGACGCTGCAGCCGATCGGGTTGATCGCGCTCGACCTCGATTATTTCAAGAGCTTTAACGACCACTACGGTCATCTCGCCGGCGACGAAGCCTTGCGCCGCATCGGCGGCGCGCTTTCGAGCGTCGCCAATCGCAACGAGGACACGTGCTGCCGGATCGGCGGTGAGGAATTCGCGATCGTGCTGCCCTTCACCGACGAACCGGGCGCGTTGACGGTTGCCGAGCGCGTGCGCGCCGCGGTGATGCGCTTGAAGATCCCACACGCCCCAACCGCACCGATTCCGACGATGACCGTCAGCATCGGCGTCGCGGTCAGCGACGGCCGTATCCGAAGCTCGACCAAGCAGCTCTATGAAGCCGCCGATCAAGCCCTCTACAAAGCCAAGCGACTCGGGCGCAATCGAATTTCGACGGCCAGCAGCGGTGCGGACATCGAAGAGGCGCCCTCAGCGCAAGCCGGCTAAGACTTCTCCGGCGCAGCGGCGCAAAACGTCCCAGGCCACTTCGACGTCCGCGCGGGTCGTGCGCTCGTTGCCGATCGCAAGCCGCAGCGCCGTGCGGCCTGCCAGGCGCGTCGACGAGATGAAGATTTCGCCGCTCGCGTTCGCCATTTCCAGGATGCGCGCGTTGACGTCGTCGAGTTCGGCTTGCGCGACAGCGGCCGGCGCGTAGCGAAAGCAGACGACCGAGAGCGGATGCGGCGCGAGGATTTCCCAGTCCGGCTCGGCCTCGACCCATGCGGCAAAGTCCTGGGCGAGTGCGATGTGGCCGCGCAAGCGCTCGCGAATGCCGCGCGCGCCGTAGGCGCGCATCACGAACCAGAACTTGAGGGCGCGAAAACGCCGCCCCAGTTGCAAGCCGTAGTCCATGTAGTTGCGTACGCCGGCCTCGGGCGTTTGCAGGAAATCGGCCGCGAGCGCGAAGGCGCGGCGCACCGCCTCGGGATCGCGCACGTAAAGCACCGAGAAGTCGATCGGAACGAACATCCATTTGTGCGGATTGAGGACGAGCGAATCGGCGCGCGCGCAGCCGTCGAGCAGGTAGCGGAACTCGGGCAAGATCGCCGCCGGTCCGGCGTAGGCCGCGTCGACGTGCAGCCACACGCCGTGCCGGCGCGCCACGTCGGCGATCGCGGGAACCGGATCGGTCGAGGTCGTCGAGGTCGTACCGACCGTCGCCGCGACGCACATCGGCCGGAGGCCGGCCGCGAGGTCTTGGCGCACGAGTTCGTCGAGAGCCTCGGGCAGCATCGCGAAGTTTTCGTCGACCGGCACGCGCACGACGTTTTCGCGGCCGACACCGAGCACGATCGCGGCTTTCTCGATGTGCGAGTGGGTGTGCTCCGTGAGGTAGACGCGCAGCGCGGGCAAGTCCGCGCGGCCCGCCATGCCGCGTTCCCGGATGCCGAGGTCGAGCGATTCGCGCGCCGCCGCCAGCGCCGTGAAGCCCGAGATCGAGGCGGTGTCGTAGACGATGCCGGTGAATTCGGGCGGCAGTCCGAGTAGCTCGCGCAACCACACGAGTACGACCTCTTCCAGCTCGGTCGCCGCGGGCGAACTGCGCCAGAGCATCGCATTGACGTCGAGCGCCGCGGTGAGTGCCTCGGCCACGACCGCGATCGGCGCGCTGCTGATCGCAAAGTAGGCGAAAAAGCGCGGATGGTTCCAGTGCGTGATGCCGGGCACGATCAAACGCTCGAAGTCGCCGAAAATCTTCTCGAACGGCTCGCCTTCTTCGGGCGCCGAGGACGGCAGCGCCCGCGTAAGTTCGCCGGGTTGCGAGCGCGAGAGCACCGGGAAACGCCGCGGGTCGTGGTAGTACGCGTCGATCCAGCCGGCGGCGCGCGCGAGTTGCCGCAGAAGGTCGTCCATCCGGTCGGGTTTAGCGACCCCGGCGGCCAATCACTCCCGCGTGACCGGTCATCCCGAGCGGGCGAATTTTGGTGCCGGCGACGTCCGCGCCGCGCTGGCGCAATTCCTGAACGGCGAACGGGTACAGGCGGGTCTCGCCGGACTGGTCGCGCTGGGGCTTCTGCTCCTCGTTTCGCGCGGGCAAAGCACGCCGTTCAACAACTACGTCCTCTTGGCCAACGCGTGGCTGGAGGGTCACCCCTGGATCCACTTCCCGGGCGACTGGATCGACGCGATGCCGTATCACGGCAAGGCCTACATCGTCGAAGCGCCGCTGCCCGCGCTTATCCTCGTGCCCTTCGTTTGGTTCTGGGGCACGAGCTTCAATCAGACCTGGCTGTCGCTCGCACTGGGCGCGCTGGCGGCCTACGGAATTTGGCGCACGGCGCGGCTCGCCGGCGCGACGCGCGCCTGGACGGCCGGCATTACGGCCTTCGGACTGTTCGGCACGAGCCTCGCGCAGTGCGCGGCCTCGGGCGACGTTTGGTTTCTGGCGCAGGTCGGCGGCTTCGCCTTCACGATGCTGACGCTGGCCGAACTGTTCGGCGCGGCGGCGCCATGGCGCGTCGCGCTGTGGGCCTTGTGCGCGTGCTACTGCCGCTATCCGCTGTTTCTCGCACTGCCGTTCTATGCGTTCGCGCTGTGGCCACAGCTGCGCGCCGCGCCGCGCCGCTTTATTCCCGCGCTCCTGGTCGGGCTGGCCTTTGCGATCCCCTCGGCGTACTACGACTACATTCGCTGGGGCACGCCGATCGACGTCGGCTTCACGATGTTCTACAAGGTGATGGTCGCGCCGGGCAAGTACGCGCCGCCCGCTTTCAGCACGATGTACCTGCCGATGCAGTTGAAGAACTTCTTCATCGAAGCGCCGCGCCACGTCCACTCGCCGCCGTTTCTCGCGCCGACCTACGCCGGAATGGCGTTGACGTACATGAGCCCGGGATTGCTGCTCGCCTTCGCCGCGCCGATCCGCGAACGCATCGTGCAGCTGCTTTGGCTCGCCACGCTAGCCTGCGCGATTCCGAACTTCGTCTACTACACGACCGGAATGTCGCAGTTCGGTGCACGCCACGCGCTCGACTTCATCCCGTTCATGCTGGCCCTCATGGCGCTGGCGGTCCGCCGCTCGCCGCAGTATTGGGCGATCCCGCTGGTCGTCTGGTCGATCGGGTTTTCGTCGCTCGAGTTGTGGGTCTGGCAGTGGCGTCCCTGGCTCGTTAGCAATCCCTACGCCTGATCGAAGGAAAGCCTCGAGCGTATTTCGCGCGCGTGTTTTGTGGTAAACTGGAGTGCAAGAGGCACGGAACATGCAGAACGAATCCTTACGACTCCCGTCCCTCGCGCTGGCTGCGTTCGCGTTGGCGGCCGGAATCTCGGGTGTCGCGGTGGCGCAGACCGGCCCGGCGTCCGGCGCGCTTCCGTCGTACGCGACGCCGCTCGCCGATCAAGAGATTCACGGCAAGATCTCCGCGGTAACGGGTAAGTACACGTTGCTCGTTCGCGACGATCGCGGATACATCGACAGCGTCACGCTGCATCAAGGTACGGTCATTACACCGACCGGTTTGACGCTCCAAGCGGGCATGCAAGTGACGATCACCGGTACGGTTGACGGCGCGACCTTCGCGGCAAACCAAATCAACACGCCGTATACGGTCGCCCTCGTGCAAGGTTATCCGTTCTACGGTGCCGGCTTCGGCTGGGGACCCGGCTGGGGCCGCTGGGGTTGGGGTTACGGCTGGGGCTGGGGACCCGCGTACGGGGCGCTCTGGTGGTGAAGTTCCTCTGACGGACGGTATGCCAACGGCGTAACGCCGTCGCGGTGCAGGGCCCGCTCGAGGCGGAGCGCGAACGCGTCAAGCCTGCGCTCTTTTTCAGAAAGGGTCTTCATGCGCATTTTCTTGGGAACGCTGTGTTTGACGCTGCTCTTGCCGCTCGCCGCAGGCGCCGATCCCAGTACCTCGCCGGGTTACACCGCAAAAGATCAAGCGCAATTCGCGAAGTTGGCCGCCGGTGACGGAACGTGGACCTGCGTCGACACGCCGCCCAGCAAGAAAGCCGACGTCATGACCGCCAAACAAGAGGGCAATTGGTACGTGACGCGCGAGACCGGCGACAACCCAAACACGACCTACGTCCGCTGGAACCACTCGATGCAAGCGTACGTCGCGAACGAGGTCGACGACCTGGGTTCGACCAGCATAGCGACCTCAAAATCGGCCGATCCGTTCAACGGAAACTGGTCTCAGGTCTACCCGGCCGGTCAGAGCCAGTATCCGTTCACGATCTCGCTGTCGAAAGGCACGATGAAGACCGCGGGATCCTACAAGGACAACAAGACCGGAAAAATCGTGAAGTTCGCGAGCGTCTGCACCAAGAACTGATGGAATCGTTCGTCAGCGAACGCGCGCCGGCGCCGATCGGTCCGTACAGTCAAGCCGTACGCGCCGGCGCGTTCCTTTTTTGCAGCGGCCAAATCCCGATCGACCCGGCATCCGGCGAACTCGTGCCGGGCGACGTCGCCGCACAGACCCGTCAAGTCATGAAGAACCTCGAGGCCGTCTTGGAAGCCGCCGGCTTGCGCTTCGCAAACGTCGTGAAGACCACGATCTTCCTGGTCGACATGGCCGACTTCGGGGCAGTCAACGGCGTGTACGGCGAGGCGTTCGGAAGCGTTCCGCCGGCGCGGTCGACGGTCGCGGTGGCCGCGTTGCCGCGCAACGCACGCGTCGAAATCGACGCGATCGCGAGTTTCGCTTAGGCGCTTACTGCAGGGCTTTCAGGTCGCGAGCGGCCGCGTCCGCGATCTCGGGCTCGTCGGATTTCGTGGCCCGTTCGTACTCCTGACGGGCCAAGTCGTGTTTGCCCTGATCGGCGTAGGTCAGGCCCAGCAAATAATGCAGCCGTCCGTCGTTCGGCACGACGCTGAGTCCCTTGAGGAACGCGGCCTCGGCCAGCGCGTAGAGATGCTGTTCCTGATAGTCGTAACCCAGGTCGACGTATGCGTCGCGCGCTAACGGATCGACGCCGATCGCTTGGAGATAATAGCGCACCGCGGCGTCGCGGTGAAGCCAAACGTCTTGCAGGTAGCCCAGGTCGACGAGCGCCTCGGGCCCGTCCGGCGCAATCGCGTTGGCGCGGCTGAGCAACTGCGAGGCCTGATCGAAGTGGTGCGTTTCGATATCGACGGCACCGAGGTTGACGAGTGCCGGATAGTCGTCGTGATTGATGGCGAGACAGCGGTTCAACGCCTCCGAAGCCTTGTCCATCTGCCCGAGATCGAGGTAGGCGCTTCCCAACTCGCTGAGGACCGGGCACGAGCGCGGCTGCAAGGCCGCCGCCCTCTTTAAATAGGTGACGCCGTCCTCCGACTTCCGCTCCGCGACATAGATCGCGCCGAGGGCATACTGCGCTTCGCCGTCGTCGGGTAGCGCGTCCGCGGCGGCCTTGTACTTGGCTTCGAAGTCCTTGAGATCGCCGAGCCGGCGGTGCAGGTCGACGAGGTGGCCGTAGGCGCTCGTTTCGGGCAGGCTCTTGGTGAACTCGGCGATGGCCTCGGTCGTGCGGTCTTGGGCGGCGTAGATCCCGCCGAGCCGGTCGTGGGTCAACCGGTCATTCGGCACTTGCGCCAGGACGGCACGGTAGGTCCGCTCCGCGGCCGGGAAGTCGGACTGCCGGTAGTAGAGGTCCCCGAGATAGCGTGCCGCGTCGAGCTGCTGCGGATGGGTGTCGACGAAGAAACGCAGGTTCTTCACGGCTCCGGCCAGGTCGCCCGCCGCGACTTGCTTGCGCGCCGCCTCGATCGCGGCGGCACCCGCGAACGGCAAGGCGTCTTGCAGCATCGGGTCGTTCGAGTTGGCGTGGGTCACCTGAGCGGCGGCCCTGGCGCCGCACGAGAGTGCGACGATCGCGAAGGCGATCGCGACGGTCGCCCGCTGAAGCCGGGCTGCGCGATTCACACCCGGGCCTTCGTCGGCGCCGGGCTTGCCACCTCGGGTTTGTTTATCGCCTGTGCTAGGGGTGGGTCATCTCCTTGGGGACCACCGAGCGGTCGAACTCCTCGGCGCTGACGTACCCGAGTCCGACCGCCGCCTCCTTGAGCGTGGTTTTGTCTTTGTGCGCTTTCTTGGCGATCTCGGCGGCCTTGTCGTAGCCGATCGTGCGGCGAGAGCGCGGTTACGGTCATCAGCGATTCGGTCGAGATACTTGGCGATTTGCTCGGTCGTTCGCGGTGCAGCCCTTCGACGCAGTGCTCGCGGAACATCGTCGCGGCGTCGCGCAGCAGCGTCGTCGAGTGCAAGAAGTTGTAGATCATCACCGGGTTGAAAACGTTGAGTTCGAAGTTGCCTTGCGAGGCGCCGAAGCTGATTGCGAGTGTCGTTGCCGTAGACTTGCACGACGACCATCGTCATCGGCTTCGGATTGCGTCGGGTTCACTTTGCCCGGCATGATCGAACTGCCCGGCTCGTTCTCGGGGAGGATCAATTCGCCGATACCCGCGCGCGGGCCCGAAGCCAGCCAGCGAATGTCGTTGGCGATCTTCATCAGCGCCGCGCCGAGCATCTTGAGCGCACCGGAGGCGAAGACGAAGTCGTCGTGCGATGCGAGCGCGGTGAACTTGTTCGGGTGCGAGCGGAACGGCAGCGCCGGTCAGCTCGGCGAGTTTCTTCGCGGCGCGCGCTCGCCGAACTCGGGATGCGCGTTCGAGCCGGTTCCGACCGCCGTCCCGCCGATGGCGAGATCGTAGAAGTGATCGAGCGCCTCGCGAATCGCGACCATCGCGCGGTCGAGTTGCGTCACGTAGCCCGAGAACTCTTGACCGAGCGTAAGCGGCGTCGCGTCCTGCAAGTGCGTGCGGCCGACCTTGACGATGTCCTTCCACTCGCTCGCCTTCGCGTTCGAGCGCGTCGCGCAGCGCTTTGATCGCGCCGGCAGCATCTCGTGACCATCGCTTCGGCGGCGGCCATGTGCATCGCCGTCGGAAACGTATCGTTCGAGGACTGCGACATGTTGACGTGATCGTTGGGGTGGATCGGCTTCTTCGAGCCCAGCTCGCCGCCGGCGATCTCGATCGCGCGGTTCGAGATGACCTCGTTGACGTTCATGTTCGTCTGCGTGCCGGAGCCGGTTTGCCAGACGCGCAGCGGAAAGTGCGCGTCGAGCTTGCCGGCGATGACCTCGTCGGCGGCGCTGCACGATGAGGTCGGTCTTCTCGTCGTCGAGCTTGCCGAGATCGTGGTTGACGAGGGCGGCGGCCTTCTTGAGCGTGCGCCATCGCCCGGATCACCTGGCGCGGCATCACGTCGCGCGGCCACGTGCCGTCGCCGATGTCGAAGTGGACCAGCGAGCGCGCGGATTGCGCGCCGTAGTACTTGTCGCTGGGGACCTCGACCTGGCCCATCGAGTCGGATTCCAGGCGCGTCTTCGCGCCGTTCGTGGCAACGTTCGAAATCGTCATAGCCCCGGAGACTTCGGCGCGGCAGCCACGTTTGCTGCTCGAGAAAGGTCGCAGGTCGCCGCTTCCGCGCGCGGTAAGTGCCCTTCGTGAGCGTCTCCCTGCGCCGCCTGAGCCCGATCGATTTTCTCGAGCGGAGCGCAAACGTCTATCGCGACAAAACCGCCGTCATCGACGGCGGCGCGCGCCGGACGTACCCCGAGATGCTCGAGCGCGTCTACCGCTTCGCCCACCTCCTCCGGGCCCTCGGCGTCGGCGCCGGCGACCGGGTCGCACTGCTCGCTAAGAACGAGTCCGCGCTGCTCGAGGCCCACTTCGCGGTACCGCTCGCCGGCGGCATCCTGTGCGCGCTCAACGTGCGCCTGATCGCGAGCGAGATCGAGTACATCGTCGATCACTGCGGTGCGAGCGTCATCTTGTACGACCCGGAATTCGCCGGGCTCGTGGAAAACCTCGACGCCCGCGTCCGCCGCATCCGGACCGGCGCGGCGCTTCCGGGCGACTTCGAGACCTTGCTGGCGGGCTCGCCGGCGGAGCCCCTGGTCGACCCGGTCGACGACGAAAATGCCACCCTCTCGATCAACTACACGAGCGGAACGACCGGCCGCCCCAAAGGCGTCATGTACACGCACCGCGGCGCCTACCTCAACGCGCTGGCCGAGATCGCGACTGCCAACCTGCGGCCGGAGAGCGTCTATCTCTGGACGCTTCCGATGTTCCACTGCAACGGTTGGTGCTACCCGTGGGCGGTGACCGCCGCGGGTGCGACGCACGTCTGCCTGCCCAAAGTCGAGCCCGAAGCGGTCTTCGAACTGGTCGAGCGCGAACGGGTCAGCCACCTGTGCGGCGCTCCCACGGTCCTGATCGGCTTGGCGAACCATCCGCTGGCGCGCCCGTTTCCCCAGCCGGTTCACGTGGTCACGGCGGGCGCCGCGCCCGCGCCGACAACGATCGCGCAGATCGAGGCGCTGGGCGCCACGGTCACGCAAGTCTACGGCCTTACCGAGACATACGGGCCGATTACCGTTTCGGCGTGGCAGACGCAGTGGGACGCGCTGCCGCCGGTGGAGCGCGCCAAACTCAAGGCGCGCCAAGGCGTCGGCTTGATCACCGTCGGTGCGGCAGACGTCCGCGTCGTCGAGCCGATCGAGGCGGGGGCGCCGGCGGACGTCGTGCTGCGCGACGTGCGCGCCGACGGCGTGACGCACGGCGAGATCGTCATGCGCGGCAACAACGTGATGAAAGGATACTACCGCGACCCCGAGGCGACGGCGCGGGCCTTCGCCGGCGGATACTTCCATAGCGGCGACATCGCGGTGATGCATCCGGACGGCTACCTCGAAATCGCGGATCGTGCCAAGGACGTGATCATCAGCGGCGGCGAGAACATCTCGACCGTTCAGGTCGAAAAAGTCATCCTCGAACATCCCGACGTGCTCGAGTGCGCCGTCGTGGCCAAACCGCACGAGCATTGGGGCGAGGTTCCCAAGGCCTTCGTCGTCGTGAAGGCGGGCCGCGAGGTGAGCGCCGAGGCGTTGATCGCGCACTGCCGCGAGCGCCTGCCGCACTTCAAGGCGCCCAAAGAGATCGAGTTCGGGGAGTTGCCCAAGACCTCGACGGGGAAAATTCAGAAATTCGTTTTGCGGGAGAGAGAATGGATCGGATTCGAAAAACGCGTGCACTAGCCGCGCTTGCGGCGGCGGTCCTGCTGCCGCTCGCGGCGCGGGCGGCAACCTTCGCCCCGACGCCGAGCCCCGTGCCGGCGAAGAGTGCCGGACCGGCAACGCCGACGCCGGCGCCCCCTCCCGGTTCGGACGCCGAGGCGAAACAGCGCGCGCGCGAGTGGATCGGCCGTTTTCAATCCGGCGACATCGATCGCTCGCAGCTGACCTCTGCCTTCAGCGCGACGCTCGACAGCGCGGCCGTCGCGCAGATCAAGAGCATCTTGCCGAAGGGCGCGCCGCTCTCGATTCAGCTGCTGAGCCGCACCAGCGACCCCGACCAGACGTACTACATCTACGCCGTAACGTGGAACGAAGGAACGCTGTCGTTCAGCTTCGGCCTAACGCCCGGCGGAAAAATCGGGACGGCCTACTTCCGGCAGACGTAGGCGTGAACGCCGCGTCCACCGTCTACGCCACTTTTACGCAGGCCGAACTGAATCGGCAGTACGACGCGGCCGCCACCGTGCCGGCGATCGAGCCGTACTACGCGCGCTTCGCCGCCGCGAGCGCGCGCGCACTCCCGAATCTGCGCGCCGAACTCGACGTCCCGTACGGACCGGGCGAGCGCCACCGCCTGGACCTCTTCGCCGCCGAGCGCCCGGGCGCGCCGCTCTTCTTCTTTATTCACGGCGGCTATTGGCGCCGGCTCGACAAGAGCTTTTTCAGTTTCCTGGCGGAGCCGGTCGTCCGGGCGGGCGGCGCGGCGGCGATCGTCAACTACCCGCTGGCGCCCGGCGCGTCGATCGACGAGATCGTCGCCGCGGTGCGCGGCGCGTTCGAATGGGTCACGCACAACGCGGCGCGCGCGAACGCGGATCCGCACCGGATCGTCGCGGGCGGCCATTCGGCCGGCGGACACTTGGCGGGAATGCTCGCCGGCTCGACGTTGCGGCCGGCCGGGGTGTTCGCGCTGAGCGGCCTGTTCGATCTCGAACCCGTGCGGCTCTCGCACGTGAACGAGTGGGCGCGCCTCGATGCGGCGGCGGCGGAGCGCAACAGCCCGGTACGCCGGCTGCCCGAAGCGCCGATCCGGCTCGTCGCCGCCGTCGGCGAACGCGAGACCGACGAGTTCAAACGCCAGACGCAACACTACGTCGCGACCTGGCGCGCGCGGCGCTACCCCGCCGAAGAACTGATCGCGGCCGGGCACAACCACTTCACGATCGTTCTCGAACTTGCCGACGAAGGCACCGAACTCTCGCGCGCGCTGGCCGAATTACTCTTCGACTAACGCGCTCGAGTCAGGCCTTTCCCGAGAGTTCGCGCTCGGCGTAGGCGTGCTCGACGAGGTCGGCATAGCGCTTTTCGACGACGCGCCGCTTAACTTTGAGGGTCGGTGAAAGCTCGCCGTCCTCGATCGTGAGGTCGCGCGGCAAGAGCGCGATCTTGCGGACCTGCTCGAAGCTCGCAAGATCCGCCGACATGTCGCGGACTTGCTTGCGCACGAAATCTTCGACATCGGCGCGCTCCGAGATCGCCGCCGTCGGAACGTCGGCGGGAATCGAGAAGTCCTTGCGGATCAACTCCCAGTTCGGGGCGACGAGCGCCGCCGGATACGGACGGCCGTCACCCAGAACGAAGACCTGCGCGACGTAGCTCGAGCGTTTGAGCGCCGATTCGACGCGTCCGGGCGCGACGTATTTCCCGGCCGACGTCTTGATCAGCTCTTTCTTCCGGTCGGTGATGTAGAGGTAACCGTCCTTATCGAGTTCGCCGATGTCGCCGGTCATGAACCAGCCGTCGGGCGTCATCGGCCGTTCGTCCGGCAGGTTATAGTAACCCAGCATGACGTTGGGACCTTTGACCAGGATCTCGCCGTCGGCTGCGATTTTCACCTGCACGTTGGGAATCGGTTTGCCGACGCTGCCATAGCGAATCGAACCCAGCCGGTTGGCGGTGACGACGGGCGACGTTTCGGTCAAGCCGTAGCCCTCCGCGATCGGTATGCCGAGCCCCGCAAAGGTCAGCGCGATATCGCGGTGCAGCGGTGCGCTGCCGCTTGCCAGCGCGCGCACGCGATCGAGTCCGAGTGCCGGCTTGACCTTCGCCAGGACCAGGCGATTCGCGAGCGCGTACTGCGCGCGCAAAACCCGCGGCGCGGTCTTGCCGTCGAGCGTCGCCTCGGCGTAGCGCCGTCCCACGCCGAGCGCCCAGGGAACGATCTTGGCCTTGAGCCCGCCGTCGGCTTTGGCCCGGGCGTACAGCGCCGCTAAGAGCCGTTCGAAGATGCGCGGCACGAGCGCCATGATGGTAGGGCGCACCGCCTTGAGGTCGTCGATGAGGTGCTCCGGCCGCGTGATGTAGAAAGGCCAGTCGAACTGAATCACGCCGAGCGCGTCGGTGAACTCGTACACGTGCGCGAGCGGCAAGACCGAAAGCACCGGGTCGCCGGGCTGCATGTGCTCGAAGCCGGTACTGAACGTATCCCGCGCGTTCGACGTGAGGTTGTCGTGCGAGAGCATGACGCCCTTGGGATTGCCCGTCGTGCCCGAGGTGTAGATCAAGACCGCGAGTTCGTTCGGCTGGATGCCGTCGGTGAAGGTTCCGAGAACCGCACGACCCTTCTCGAGATTGCGCGCACCGCCGGCCTCGAACGTCGCGAGCGAATCGGGACCGTCGCCGTCGAACGCGATCGTTCGCGGGGCGTGCGGGCAGCTCGCGCGCAAACGCTCGGCCATCGCCGCGGACTCGACGAAGGCCAGCTTCGCTCCCGAGTCGACGAAGATGAAATCGATTTGATCGGGTGCCAGAGTCGCGAAGATCGGGACGACCACGCAGCCCGCCAGCAAGATCCCGAAATTCGCCGCGAGCCAATCGACCCGGTTGTCGGCGATGAGGGCGACGCGGTCGCCCCGCTCGATCCCCGAAAAGCGAAGCGCGCAGGCGATCGCCGAGGCCCGGTCGAGCATCTCCCGCGAACTCGTGGAGCGCCAATCCTTGGCGCCGAGGCGTTCGGCGAACGCGCGCGCGCGCGGCTTGGCGAGCGCCGCCACGATGTATTGCGGAAGGGTTTGCATCCTGCGGCTTTTCTCGCTTGCATGCGTCGCGTTCCCGCATGAAATCTTCCTGTGCGGGCCTTTTGCGGGCAACTTTTCGCAAGGGGCGCGCGCCGGGCGTCGAATGTGGCCCATTCACCCTTTTTTGCCTGGAGAACCGAATGGTAGAAACGCAAGCCCGGCCGGCGCCCGCGAGTTCCGAAACGCGCGACGGCGTCCGGGTGATCTCGATCCACAACCCGCCGGTCAACGCGCTCTCGTCAGCCGTCTCGGAGGCCCTTCTGGCCGAGATCGCCGCAGCGGAAGCCGATCCCGACGTGGCGGCGATCGTGATCACCGGCTCGAACGGCACGTTCAGCGGCGGCGCGGATATCACGGAATTCCTCAAGCCGCCGCCGCCCGGGGCGAAAAACGCCCGCGACGTTACCGCCGCGATCGAGCGCAGCCCGAAAACGTACGTCGCGGCGATCGAGGGCAACGCCTTTGGAGGCGGCTGCGAGGTCGCGATCACCTGCGACTTTCGTCTTGCCGCTGCGAGTTCGCGCCTCGGCCAGCCCGAGATCAAGCTCGGCTTGCTGCCCGGCGCCGGCGGCACGCAGCGCTTGCCGCGCATGCTCGGCGCACAGATCGCGCTCGACTTCATGCTCAAGGGCGATCCGAAGAGCGCGAAGCAAGCCAAGGCGATGGGTTTGGTCGACGAAGTGGTCGAGGGTGACGTCGTCGCGCGAGCCGTCGCTTTCGCGAAAGAAAAGGCGGGCACCAAGAATCGCGCCAGCGCGAAATCGTTCCAGGTTCTGCCCTTTATGACCGCGATCGCGCACGGCATGGTCCCGCCCGAAGACAAAGGCGGTTACGCCGCGCACAAGCTCATCGACGCCGTCGAAGCCGCTTCGATGCTCGATTTCCAATTCGGACTCGCGCGCGAATACCGGCTCTTCGAGGAGCTCGTCACCGGACCGCAAGCGCAGGCCGCGATCCACTTGTTCTTCGCCGAGCGCGAGTTGGCGAAGATACCGAACCTGCCGCCGGTCGAAGCGCACAAGATCGAAAAAGCCGCCGTGGTCGGCGCGGGAACGATGGGCACCGGCATCGCCATGACCTTCGCGAATGCGAAGATCCCCGTTTCGGTCATCGACGTGAGTCCCGAACAGGTCGAGCGCGGACGAAAGACCGTCGGCGACACGTACGCCGCGCAAGTCAAAAAGGGCCGCATGAGCGCGGACGAAGCGAAGGCGCGCATCGAATCGATTAAGTTCGTCGGCGACTACAACGCGATCGCAGACTCCGATCTGGTGATCGAGGCCGTCTTCGAGAGCATGGACGTCAAGAAGAAAGTCTTCGCCGCGCTCGACAACGCGCTCAAACCGGGTGCGATCCTCGCTTCGAACACGTCGACCCTCGACATCGATCAGATGGCGGCTCAGACCAAGCGTCCCGAGCGCGTCGTCGGCCTGCACTTCTTCGCGCCGGCCAACATCATGCAGCTGCTCGAGATCGTGCGCGGCGGCAAGAGCTCGCCCGAGACGCTCGTCACGGCGACCGCCGTCGCCAAGGCGCTCAAGAAAAAGGGCGTCGTCTCGGGCAATGCGTTCGGCTTCATCGGCAACCGCATGTTCTTCGACTACGCGCGCGAGACGAGCTACTTGCTCGAAGAGGGCGCGCTGCCGAGCCAGATCGACGCGGTCATGCGCGACTTCGGCTTTCCGATCGGGCCGTTCCAAACGTTCGACCTCTCGGGACTCGACGTTTTCTACAAGATCGGGCTCGAGGCGCCGAAGTCTCCCTTCCGTGCCTCGAACATCGTCACGAAGCTCTACGAGAAAGGCCGGTACGGGCAGAAAACGAACGCCGGCTTTTACAAGTACGAGCCCGGTAAGCGCGAAGCGATTGCGGATCCCGAAGTCGACGCGCTGATCGTGGCGGAGTCGAAAGAACTCGGCATCACGCGCCGCGAGATTTCGAGCGAAGAGATCGTGGAGCGCTGCATGTACGCGCTTTCCAATCGCGGGGCGTGGCTGCTCGGCGAGGGCCTCGCCCTCCGTCCCGGCGACATCGACATCGTCTGGATCTACGGCTTCGGGTACCCCTGGTACCGCGGCGGCCCGATGTGGTACGCCGATACGGTTGGAACCAAACGCATGTACGAGGCGATCTTGGATTTCCGCAAGCGCTTCGGGCCGCACTGGGAGCCCGCACCGCTCCTGGCGGAGCTGGCCGCCACGAACGCGACCTTCGCCAAACACGCACAACTCGCAAAGGTATAAGAACGCCGCTATGAAGGAACCCGTCATTCTCGCCGGAGCGCGCACGCCGATCGGCCGCGCCTTTCGCGGCGCCTACAACATGACCCACGGTGCTACGCTGGGCGGACACGTCGTCAAGCATGCGGTCGAGCGCAGCGGCGTCGATCCGCACGACATCGAGGACGTCGTCCTCGGCGTCGGCTTACCGGAAGGCGCGACCGGGCATAACCTCGGGCGCAACGTCGCGGTGCGCGCCGGCCTGCCGGTCGAGGTTGCGGGCACGACGATCAATCGCTTTTGCGCGTCGGGGTTGCAGGCGGTCAGCGTCGCGGCCCAACGCGTCGCGGTCGACGGCGCGCCGGCCATGGTCGCGGGCGGCGTCGAGTCGATCAGCCTCGTGCAGAACAACTTGAACATCAAGTTCTTCACCGAAGAGTGGCTGATGCGGCACGAAGCGGATCTCTTTTTGCCGATGCTGCAGACGGCGGACATCGTGGCCGAACGCTACCACGTTTCGCGCGCGAGCCAGGACGAGTACGCCCTGCAAAGCCAGCAGCGCGTCGCCGCGGCGCAGGCTGCCGGCCGGTTCGACGCCGAGATCGTGCCTTTCGAAACCTGGAAGTACGATCAGAACAAAGAGACCGGCGAAGTCAAAGAGTCGCGCGTCACCTTGGCCAAAGACGAGGGTAATCGGCCCGACACGACGCTCGAAGGGCTCGCCGCGCTCAAGGGCGTGACCAGTCCCAAATCGTCGGTGACCGCCGGCAACTCGAGCCAGCTTTCAGACGGCGCCGCCGCGATGGTCGTGACCAGCTACGACTACGCGCAGAAGCACGACCTCAAGCCCTTGGCGTACTACCGCGGCATGGCCGTTGCGGGCGTCAAGCCCGACGAAATGGGGATCGGGCCGGTCTATGCGATTCCCAAACTGCTCGAGCGCCACAACTTGAAGATCGACGACATCGATCTGTGGGAGCTCAACGAAGCCTTCGCGGTTCAGACGGTCTACTGCCGCGACAAGCTCGGCCTGCCCAACGATCGCTTCAACGTTGACGGCGGCGCGATCTCGGTCGGCCACCCGTACGGGATGAGCGGCGCCCGCTTGACGCTGCATGCGATCCTCGAAGGCCAGCGGCGCAAAGCCAAATACGTCGTCGTCACGATGTGCATCGGCGGCGGCATGGGCGCGGCGGGGCTATTCGAGCTGATCGGCCAGAACTAGACCGGCAAACGGCGGACAGCGAGCCGCGGCCGGCGCACGCTACCTCCTCCTGCTGGTCATCGTCCTGTACGTCGGCTTCGCGCTGTTCGTTCCCGCGATGCAGAGCTTGCTCGGCTACGGCTTTGGAACGCTCGTCGCGCTCGCGATCCTGTGGTACGTCTTCATCGCGCCGCGGGGTCGCGCGCTCTAGCGCAGCCCTCATCGAACGCTAATTCTCAGAAAGCCTCCCGCGGGAGGAGACGGGCGGACGTCGCGAGGATGACGTACGACCCTCACTCGTTCCCCGGAAGGCAGCCCGTATGAAGGTCAGTCACCGCGCAGGCTTGGTCGGCTTGATGCTCGCGCTCTGCGGAACGATGAGCCCGAAAGCCGGCGCCGCGCCCGAGCCGGCTCCGGCCCAGCCTGAGAACGAGAAACTTTCCGTGGACGCGCGCTTAGACGCGCTCGGGGAAGCGATCCGCAGCCAAGAGGGTCAAATCGGCGCACCGCTCGAGACCGCCGACGGTGCGAAAGTCGTCGCCCAAGGCTTTCTCAACTACGCTACGACCTTCCGCAACAACGGCTACGGTTTCCGCAACGCCGTTCCGGGCTGGTACAACATCGGGGTCTGGAACAACAACGGCATCCACTTCTTGAACAGCGCGCCCGCCTTTCGGAATTACTACGGCGGCTGGCGCAATTCGTACCCGGGCTGGATCAACCACGGGACCTTCTACAACACGGGCGCCGGCTTTCGCAACAATGCGGCCGGTTTCCGCAACAGCTACAACGGTTGGAAGAACAACGTCGGCGGTTGGGGCAACGGCGGCGGCAGCGGCGCGTTCAAGAACGGCGGCGGCAGCGGCGCGTTCAAGAACGGCGGCGGTGGCGCGTTCGCCAACGGCGGCGGCGGCTTCCACAACGGCGGCGGCAGCTTCAAGAACGGCGGCGGGTTCAAGAACGGCGGCGGCTTCTATAACCGCTAGTCGCCGCACGTTCCTCCGGCACAGATGAACCCTTTCGGCCCGATCAACCTGGTCATCATCCAGGCCACGTCGTTTTGCAACCTCAACTGCGACTATTGCTATCTGCCCGACCGGCAGCTCCGCAATCAGCTCTCGATGGATCTCGTCGAGCCGATTTTCCGTTCGATCTTTACCAGCCCGTTCGTGCGCGACGGGTTCTGCGTCGCCTGGCACGCCGGCGAACCGTTGGCGGTTCCGATTTCTTTCTATCGGACGGCCTTCGGCCTGATCGACGAAGCCTCGCGGAAGTACAACCATACGCAGGCCGCCGTCGTGCAGTCGCTGCAGACGAACGCGACCCTGATCACGCAGGCGTGGTGCGATTTCTTCATCGAGCACCACGTCGAGGTCGGCGTCAGCCTCGACGGGCCGGCCTTCGTCCACGACGCCCACCGGGTGAACCGCAAGGGCGGCGGAAGTCATGCAGCGACGATGCGCGGCGTGCGCCTGCTGCAGGAGAACGGCATTCCGTTTCACGTCATCGCCGTCGTCTCGAAGGACTCGCTCGATCGCGCCGATGAGATCTACCGCTTCTTCACCGAGAACGGGATGTACGACGTCGGTTTCAACATCGAGGAAACGGAAGGCGTCAACACCGCCTCGTCCTTGGAAGACAAGAGCGAGACCGAGCGGCGCTTCGCGGCCTTCATGCAGCGCATGTGGGATCTGACCGCCGCCGGCGGCGGCGAGTTCAAGCTGCGCGAGTTCGAGTCGATCTGCAGCATGGTCTACTACGAATCGCGCTTGACCCAAACGGACATGAACGCGCCCTTCGTCATCGTCAACTTCGATTACAAGGGCAACTTTTCGACGTTCGACCCCGAGCTGCTGGGCATGAAAACGGAACCCTACGGCGACTTCATCTTCGGCAACGTGCTGACCGACTCGCTCGAGTCGATCTGTCATACGGAGAAGTTTCAGCGCGTTCACGCCGACATGCAAGCCGGCGTCGAGCTCTGCCGCGCAACCTGCAGTTACTTCGGCGTCTGCGGCGGCGGCTGCGGCAGCAACAAGTTTTACGAAAACGGCACGCTGCGCAGCGCCGAGACGCAAGCCTGCCGCTATCGCACGAAGGTCGTCACCGACATCATCCTGGAGGCCTTCGAGCGGACCGGAGCCATCCCGCCGCCCGTTCCCGCACCCGCGCCGGTTTAGTTTAAGCCGCCGGAGCCGCCTCCGACGGCGCCGGCTTCCGCCGCAGCGCTAGATTTCCCAAAGCGCCCAAGACGCCGAGGCCGAGCGCGATCCCGATCGAGGACGTCGTCCAGAAGCTCCCAAGGCCAAAGGCCGCATCGAGGCTGTACGCGCCATAACCGACGAACGCGAGCAGCACGGCCAGGCCCAGGTAGACCACGTTCAGCTCGACGCCGTTCGGTGCGAACCAGCCGTTGGGCGAATGGACGGCGACGGCGGCCGTTAGCATGACGGCGACCATGAGCATGGGGCCGATCGGGCCGCCGAGCCCGACGAAGATGAGGAGGCCGCCGAGCAGCTCACAGAGGCCGGCGGCTCCCGCAAAGTACCGTCCGGGCTTCCAGCCGAGCCCTTCGAAGAACCCGCCCGTTCCGGCGAGCCCGTAGCCGCCGAACCAGCCGAACAACTTTTGCGCGCCGTGAGCCGCGAACCCGAGTCCGATCAGGCGTACGATGAGGAGAGCGAAATCCATCGTGCAAAGCTCCCTGTACTTACTGACTAGCAGGCTGCTGCTAGGCTTATGGCAGACCTCTCCAGAGCACCTCCGCCGGCGCCGCGCAGAGCGCTCGAACGCGCCTCAGCGCGGGCCGGACGTTCGCGCGGCGTAGCTCGCCCGGCTCGGCAGCCACTCGCACACGCTGCCGTCCTTCATCACGAAGGTCTCGCTGCCGTCGACGTCCGGGTTGAAGTCTTCGTTGCGGGCCTTGGTCGCCACGACGTCGACGCGTTCGTCCTTGCGCGCGGTCGCACGCGCCGTCTTATAGGAGAACTGCGGACTTTTGGCCAGCACGTTGAGCGCGTTGGCTAACTTCTGTGCATCGTTCACGACCAGAGTATAACATCACTCGCACGGCATTCGGCACCGGCCGTCGCCGAGAAGATCGCGGCCCGCGAACGGCCAAGAGAGCCCCATGGCTCTGACGCGCAAACGCTTCCTGGCCGCCGGTGCCGCGGGCGGAACCTTCGGCTCCATCGGTATCTTGCGCTACGCTGCGAGCGCCGCCGAATTCAGCTACAAGCTGGGCAACGACCAGCCGGCGACGCACCCGCTCACGAGCTTCGCCGAAAAGGCCGCGAAGGCGGTCCTCGACGCGACGAACGGGCGTCTGGAAATCCACGTCTTTGCGAACAGCGCGCTCGGCAACGACACGCAGATGGTCGCTCAAACGCGTTCGGGTGCGCTCGAACTGCTCCAGATCGGCAACAACATTCTCGCGAACGTCATCCCGGCGGCGGCGCTCGAAGGCCTGCCCTTCGCGTTCGCCTCTTACGCGCAAATGGTCGGCGCGGCCAACGGCGCGCTGGGCGCATACATCGGCGCGCAAGGCGAAAAGATCGGCCTGCGCAAGTTCGACGGCTCCTGGTACGGCGGAACGTTCCAGACTGAAAATCGCGTTCGTCCCATCGACGTTCCGGCCGATTTCAAAGGACTCAAGATCCGCGTCCCGGCCGGCCCGCTCGACGTCTCGCTCTTCAAGGCGTTCGACGCGGCGCCGACGGTCGTTCCGCTGGCCGAGGTCTACACGTCGCTGCAAACGCATCTCGTCGACGGCATCGAAGTGCCGCTGCCGACGCTCGACAACTTTCGCTTCTTCGAACAGGTCAAGTACGTCTCGATGACCGGGCACAGTTTCCTCAACTACCTGCTCGTCGCGAACGCCGATGCCTGGCAGCGCCTGCCGAAGAACCTCCAGGACATCGTCGACCGCGAGTTCGGCGCGGCCGCCGTACAAGCGACCGCGGCGATGGCTGCGAACGAAGACGGCATCGAAACGAAGCTGCGCGGGCAGGGGCTCGTTTTCAACCGGCCCGCTATCGAGCCGTTCCGGCAAGTCGTCCGTTCTGCCGGACTTTACGCGCAGTGGCGCGAGCAGTACGGCCAAGAGGCCTGGAAGATCCTCAGCAAGACGACGGGAGAACTCACATGAGCGATACCGCGTGGCCCGAGCTGCCGCTCGAGGCTTGGAAAGCGACCCGCGACACGCTGCACATGTATTTGCAGATTGCCGGGAAGATTCGCCTGAAGCTCGCTCCGGCGGAGCCCGAGTTCGGGCACACCGCGCTCTACGTTACGGCTCGCGGCCTGACCACGAGCCCGATGCCGTACGAGAATTTCACCGCTCAGATCGACTTCGACTTCATCGCGCACCAGCTCTACCTGGCAACTTCGCAAGGGCGCATCGAGCGCCTCGAACTCGTGCCCCGCAGCGTCCGCGATTTCTACGCCGCGGTCATGGAGAAACTCGACGCGCTCGGCGTCGACGTTGCGATCGATCCGCTCCCGCAGGAGGTGCCGAACCCGATCCCGTTTCCGGACGACGTCGTGCACGCCGCTTACGACGCGCCGTGGGTCAGCCGGTTCTGGCGCGTCCTCAGCAGCGCCGACACCGTCTTCAAGCAATTCCGCGCGCCGTACCGCGGCCGGCACACGCCGGTCAACGCTTGGTGGGGTTCGTGCGACCTCGCCTACGCACGCTACTCGGGGCGTCCGGCTGCGCCGCCGCCGAACGCCGGCTACATCATGCGCGAGTCGATGGACGCCGAAGAGGTCGCGGCCGGTTTTTGGCCGGGCGACGAGCGGTATCCGGCGCCTGCCTTTTACGCGTACGCGTATCCCAAACCGCCCGGAATCGAATCGGCCGCGATCCGGCCAGCGGGCGCGGGCTGGAACGACAAGCTCGGCGAGTTTCTGTTGCCCTACGAAAGCGTGCGCACGGCGCCGTCGCCGGAAGCCGCGCTGCTCGCCTTTCTCGAGAGCACCTTCGAAGCCGGGAAGACGCTCAACCGCTGGCCGTAACCGGCTCGGCCAGCGCCGCGATCAGGCGGCTCATCGAGACGAGCGCGGCTTTTTCGTTGAGGTGGACGCGGTCGACGTGAACGTAGTCGGCCCGCAGCAGGCCGCCTTCGGTGAGCTCGTCCCACACGTCGAGGAAGATGACGCCGGCCTCCGCACACGCGCGCTCCAAGACGTAATTGAACAGGATCATCGCGGCGTAGCGCGGCGCGGTTGCGTTGCGGCTCAGCGCGTTGCGCGCCAACGCTTCGCCCTCGACCGGCATCGGCTGGACGGAGTGAACGAAAATATTTGAGAAACCGAGCGCTTTGAGGTAACGCAAGCCTTCCATCGCCGGACGCACGTTCTCGGCGAACGCGGCGAGACTCTGCGCTAGCGGGATCACGCGAGCGTCCGGAGATTGCGCGAGCGGCAGCGGGCGCGCGTCGGGCGGAAGCTCGAACGCGAGGTCGAGGCCCTCGCGCAGTTCGAACGAGGCGACGTCGAAATGCCCGAGCATCACCATCAAGACCGGCGCACGGCGCGGACGGCCTTCGGCGATCGCGACTTGCCGCCAGTGCAGGAACGCCGTGGTGTGATAGGCTTCGGTGCCGCGATCGGTTTCGACCAGCAGGCTTTCCGCACGAAGCGCACGGTCGATATCCGGATGCAGCGCACCGTCGTTCGAGGTGAAGCGCTCGAGCGCGAGGCCCGGCTGATAGAGGATGCGGGCCTGATACGCCCGCGGCGGCGAACTCTCGTCGACGTACACGCGATCGCGGAAGACGAGTGAGAAACTGTCGCCGATGAAGTAAATCGGCGTCGGGCGCTGGACGTAACCGGCCACGTCAACGCGCCTTCAAAAAGAATTTGAGCATCTCCTCGCTCGCATTCGGTCCGGCCGGGTAGGTGTGCGAGCCGCGGAAGCTCCCGCCGCTCCAGGCGTGGCCCATCCCCGGAACGCGCCACTGCTCGACGCGCGCGACCCCGCGGGCGTCGAGCCAGCGCAGGACTTCGGCGTCGTCGCGCTCGTCCCGTACCGCCGGCTCGCCGTTCAGATTGAGCAGCTGCAAGAACTGACGCGTCAGAGCCAAAGCGTTGCTCGGTGCGACGCGACGATCTTCCACGCCGGTCCAGATCGACGCACGCAGGCGCGCGAACGAGAGGTTCGACCGCGAGCGGCGGACGAGTGCCGGCGCCAGATCTTTTTCCTCGACCTCGCCCTGCATGAGCGCGTAGGCGCTCTTGACGTCGTGGCTCGCGTGCAGCGGAACGCCCGCCATCATGCCGGCGGCCGCAAAAACGTCGGGCGCTTGTTCTGCCAGAATGGCCGCCATGGCCGCGCCTGCCGAGAGCCCCGCCACGAACACGCGCTCGCGGTCGATCGCGTGCGTGCGGCAGATTTGTTCGACGAGCGCGAGGATCGCAGCCGGCTCGCCGCGCGAACGCGACTGGTTCTCGCGCAAGAACCAGTTCCAGCAGCGTTGCGCGTTGCGGAGCGGCGACTGCTCCGGATAGAGCACGTGCGCGCCGTAGCGCTGAGCCACGTCGTCGAAGGCGGTGCCGGCGGCGAAGTCGGCCGCCGTTTGCGTGCAGCCGTGGAGCGCGACGAGCAACGGGGCGCGCTCGTGACGCCCTTGCGGTACGAAGTGCCGGTAATCTATCGCGCGGTCTCCGCTACTTCACGAGCGGAACGACGTCGCTCGGGGCAAACGGAAAGAAGCCTAGCACGAGAACCGCTGCGGCGCACGCGGCGACGCCGATCCAAGGCAGAAGGCTGGCCGGGCGGACCGTTCGCTGCAGCGGTGCGCCCGCCGTGCGCGCGTACATCGTGTAGACGATCTTGAGATACACGTAGGCGGAGACGGCCGTACCGGCAATCACGATGCCGGCGAGCCAGGCGTAACCGGCGAAGACGGAACTCGCGAGGATGAAGACCTTTCCGGTAAATCCGACGGTCGGCGGCAAACCGGCGAGCGCGAGCAAGAAAAACGTCATCGCGGCCGCCAGCACGGGCTGCCGCTGTCCGAGACCCGAATAGGCGGCGAGGCGCGAGCCCTCGTCGTGTTCGCGCGAAAGCAACGCCACGACCGCGAACGCGCCGAGGTTCATAAAGGTATAGCCGATCAGGTAGAAGATCGCGTAGCGCAAGCCTACCTGCGTCGTGCCGGCCATGGCGGCGACGATGTAGCCGAGCTGCGCGATCCCGGAATAGGCGAGCAGCCGTTTGATGTCGGTCTGCGCCAGCGCCGCGACGTTGCCGACGATCATCGAGAGCGCCGCGAAGATCCACATCGGCCAAAGCAGCTGCGGCGCTTTCGAGGCGGGCAGCGCGGCGTACGCGAAGCGCGCGAAAACGGCCAGCATCCCGGCCTTCGTCACGACGCTCATGAACGCGGTGACCGGAAGCGGCGCACCCTCGTAGACGTCGGGAGTCCAGACGTGGAACGGAACGAGGCTCAGCTTGAACGCAACGCCGATGAAAAACAGACCGCAGCCGGCATCGTAAAGGGCAACCGACGCAGGCGGGTCGAGCAGCGCCGCGAGCGCGACGCTGCCGGTCGCACCAAAGAGCAGCGCCATCCCGTAAAGCATGAAGGCCGACGCGGTGGACGAGAGGATGAGATACTTGAGCGCCGACTCACGCGAGGCCGGGCGCGGCGAGAGCGAGCACAAGCAGTAGAGCGCCAGCGAAAGCAACTCGAGGCCGAGGAAAATCGTCATCAGGTTGGAGGCGCCGGCCATCAGCATCGCGCCCGTGGCCGCCCACAGCACGAGGGCGATCCCGCCGGCGGCTTGATCCTCGCGGCCGAGCGTGGTCGACATCAAGAGCGTGAGCAGCGCGGCGATGACGATGACCGTTTCGAAAACGATCGTGAAGCCGCCGAGCATGAAGCCGCCGCCGAAGGCGGCGTAGGAATGTCCCCAGCCCTGCAGCGCGAGCGCACCGCCGGCCACGAGCCCAGCGAAGCCGAGTGCCAGTCCGGCCGGGCGGCGCAGGTGACGCGGCAGCGTTAGATCCGCGAGTAAGACGAGGAGCGCGCTCAGCCCGACGACAGTCGCGGGCAGAATCGCCATCCAGTCGGCGCTCCCGAACGGCACCAGCAACTGCGGCTGCGTCATCGCAGGCTTACGATCGGCGGCGCGGAGAGAAACAGGTCGTGCGCCGCGGCCGCGACCGGGCCGGGAGCGACGCCCAGCCAGACGAGCGCGATGACGAGCGGCGCGAGCGCGAGCATTTCCAAACCGGTCATGTCGGGGCGCTGCGGCAGATCGGCCCTTTCCGGCCCGTGCATGATCCCTTGGAAGAGCCGTAACATGTAGGCGGCCGACAACACGACGGCGATCAGTGCGATCAGGGACGGCCATACGGCGCCCGCGCGGAAGACGCCGCTGATGATCAGGATCTCGCCGGCGAACCCGGCGAGTCCCGGCAAACCGAGGGCCGCCAGCGCGAGGATGACCATGCCGCCCGCCAGGCGCGGATTGCGCGCGGCGAGACCGCCGAGCCGCGACAGCGCCCGCGTGTCCTCGCGCGCCTCGACCTCGCCCAGAACGAGGAACAGGCCGGCGTTGAAGAGTCCGTGCGCGAGGATGTAGACGATCGCCCCGGCGAGCGCGACGCGGTCGAAGCTGAAGATCGCGATCAGGATCAACCCCAGGTGCGAGAGCGACGAGTACGCCACGACGCGCTTTGCGTCGTCTTCCACCAGCGCCACGACCGCGCCGTAGACGAGTCCGATCGATCCCAAGACAAACATCAGTGGCGCGATCGCGTGCATCGGTCCCGGCACGAGCGCGGCGGCGATCGCGATGAATCCGTACAGACCACCCTTCGACTGGACCGCGCTGACGACGGCAACCGCGGCCGGCGGCAAGTCGCAGTAAGTGTCGGGCATCCACGTATGCAGCGGCCAAACCGGCGTCTTGATCAGAAACGCCAGCGCGATTCCCGCAAAGATCCAGCCGCTCCACGTCGCGTTCGCGATCCACGAACCGCCCGGCGGCGGTAGGCCGATGACGTCGGTCGTCTGGGCGGCGATGCCGAAGGCGGCGGTCGCCAGCAGCAGGGCAAGACCGCCGCTAAGGTTGTACACGAGGTAGCGCCAAGCCGAGGCGGCGCGCCGGTCCGGGCTCCATCCGATCAGGATTAGAAACACCGGAATGAGTTGCAGGTCCCAAAAGAGCGCGAACACGAGCAGATCGCGCGCGATGAAGACGCCCATCATCGCGCCCATTAAGACGAGCATCTGGGCGACGAAATCGCGCTGACGCGGAACGCGGACGACCGCCAGAGCGCAGCCGGTGGTCAGCGCCAGCAGCGCTGCGATCCAAAACGAGATGCCTTGCCCGAGGCCGACGTGCAAGTTCGCGACGAACGGATAGCTGAACCAGCGTACCGACTCGTCTTTTGCGTCGCGCAGCCCGACCGTCGCAGCTAAAGCGAGGAAGGCGACGCCTACGCCGATCCATTTCGCCGGACTCACCGCGTTGCGCGGCAGCGCGTAGAGTGCGAGTCCGGCCAGCACCGGGACGACGGCGAGCGCCCAGATCATCGGCTGCCCATCCAGGCGACGTAAATCAACACGGCGGCGGCTCCGGCCACGATCGTGAAAGCGTAGGCTCGCACGAGCCCGGTTTGCAAAGCGCGAAAGACGAGTCCCAGCGCACCGGCCAGCCAAACGAGATCCCGAATGGCCCCGTCGATCACGTGCGGATCGAGGTAGCGCGCGCAAACCATTCCGAGCGCACGCGCCGGCCGCACGAATATCGCGTCGAGCGCGGCGTCGACGTAGAAGGCGTGGGTCAGCGCGGGCGGCATCGCGAGCGACTCGTGGCGTAATTGCTCGACGGCGTGCGCCATCGCGTTCGGCGAACCGTAGCGCGCGTAGGCGATCGCGAACCCGGCGGCCACGACCGCCAGCACGAGGATGGTGGAAGCGATCTCGGGGAAAGCCGTCTCCGCGACCGGCGTGCCCGCGCCGAAGGCGTCGCCGAAATAGCGGTACCACGGGCTGTTCGTTCCGCCGATCACCAGCCAGCCCGCGGCGACCGTGCCGATCATCAGGACGGCGACCGGCGCTTGCATCACCCAGTCGGGGAGGTGCAGGGCGTGTTCGGCGGGCTCTTGCGCGATCGTGCGCTCGGGAATTCCGACCGCGGCGTCGTCGAGTTCGCCGCGATACGATCCGAAGAACGCGATGAAGATCATGCGGAACATGTAGTAGGCCGTAAAGCCCGCGGCCAGCACGCCGGCGCCGAAGAGCAGCGGATGGCCGCGCTCGAGCATCCCGTAGATCACGGCGTCTTTACTGAAGAATCCCGAGAGTCCGGGAAAGCCGATGATCGCGAGCGTGCCGAGGAGCATCGCGAGGAAGGCGAAGGGCATGCGCCGGCGCAGGCCGCCCATTTTTCTGATGTCTTGCTCGTCGTGCAAGGCGTGAATGACCAGCCCCGCACCCAAGAAGAGCTGCGCCTTGAAGAAGGCGTGCGTCAAGAAGTGCAGCACGCCGGCCTGGTAGGCGCCCACGCCGACGCCCATGATCATGTAGCCGATCTGCGACATCGTCGAGTAGGCGAGGACGCGTTTGATGTCCCACTGCGCCATGCCGAGAATCGCTCCGGTCAGCGCGGTCAGCGCGCCGATGACGCCGACCAGTTCCTGCGACTGCGGCGAGGCGTTGTAGAGCGGCGCGCAGCGCGCGATCAAGTAGACGCCGGCGGTCACCATCGTCGCCGCGTGGATCAAGGCGGAGACCGGAGTCGGCCCTTCCATCGCGTCGGGAAGCCAGGTGTGCAGGGGAACCTGTGCCGACTTCGCGGCGCAAGCCACGAACAGCGCGACGCAAACGAGCAGCAAGGCAGGGGCCGAGAGTTGACCCGCCTTCGCAAACACCGTCGCGTAACTCAAGCCCCCCAGCTGTGCGAACAAGACGAAGATGGCGAGCATCAGCCCGATGTCGCCGAACACGTTGATAACGAACGCCTTGCGACCCGCCGCCACAGCCGAGGGCTTGAAGAACCAGAAGCTGATCAGGAAATACGAGGCCAGCCCGACGAGCCCCCAACCGATCAAGAGTCCGACGAAGTTGTCCGAGAGCACGAGCGTCAGCATCGCGAACACGAAAAAATTCATGTAGGCAAAGAAACGCGCGATCGCTTTGTCGCTCGCCATGTAGCCGACAGCGTACGCGTGGATGAGACCGCCGATGCCCGTGATCACGAGCGCCCAGAGCAGTGCGAGCGGGTCGAGCAACAGCCCGAAGTCAAAGCCCGGCACCCAGCTCCCGAGCGTGAGGTGCAGGCCGCCGGCGGCGCGGCCCGCGTCGAACAGCGCCACCGTCAGCGCGAACGCGAAGAACACGACGAAGGTCCCGACGACGCCCGCCGCGCGGTTGAGCTGCGGGCCGAAGGCCCACAGCAAAAGCGCGCCGGCCAGCGGCAAGAGCCAAACCGAGATCAGCAGCGCGTTCATCCGCGCATGCTCGCGATCTCATCGACGTCGACGTACGTGCTGCGCCGGAAGACGGCCACCACGATCGCCAGGCCGATCGCGGCTTCGGCCGCGGCGACCGTGATCACCAGGAACACGAAGACGTGACCGGCGTTATTGACCCAGGCACGCGAAAACGCGACCAGCGCCAAGTTGGCGGCATTGAACATCAGTTCGATCGACATCAGGACGATCAACGGATTGCGGCGCAGCAGTACGCCGAGCACGCCGATGAAAAAGATAACTGCCGAAAGTGCGACGTAGGGCGACGCGTCGATGCTCATCGGACCTTGACGATCGGCTCGCGCTTGCGCGGCGGCCGCACCGGGTGACGTCCGCGCGTGCGCTGGGGAACGGCGTCCGAGGCGATCAGCACCACCCCGATCACCGCCACCATCAAGATGAACGCGGTGACTTCGAAGGGCAGCAAGTGCGTCGTGAACAGCGCGGCTCCGAAGTCGGCAATGCTGCCGAAGACGCCGGCTTGTCCGGCCTGCCCGAGCGACGAACTGGGCGCGACGGCGGTCCCCGGCAAGAGCGGCTCGCGCAGCGCCGCGTACCCGAGCGCCGCGAAGGCGAGCAGCACGACCACAAGCGCCGGCCCCCGTGCGAACGGCAAGCGGTTCGGCCCTTCGCTCAACGGTCCCGTCCCGCTCGAGAGAAGCGCGATGACGAAGACGAACAGCATCAGGATCGCGCCGCCGTAAACGACGACCTGAATGATCGCCAGAAATTCCGCGTCGAGCGTCAGGAAGAGCACGGCGAGCGTCAAGAAGTTGGCAAGCAAACCGACGACGCTGTAGACGGGGCTCTTCTGCGTCACGGTGACGACCGCGCTCGCGACCAGCAGAATTCCGAGAATCCAGAACGCCGTCATCCGGCCAGCCCTTTACGCTGGGTCTTGAGGATCGTGCCGCGCCAGGTCGCGCCGTAACCCTCGGCAACGTCGAGCGTGCTCTTCTGCTCGATCACCTCGCCGAGATCGGCCGGAATGCCGCCGGGGCGCTCGTCGGGCGCCGTGCCGACGCCTGCGTCCGGCGGCACGAGCAGGCGATCCTTGGCATACACGAACGATCCGCGCCGGTAGTCGGCCATCTCGAAGCGCGGCGTGAGCACGATCGCGTCGGTGGGACACGCCTCCTCACAGAGCCCGCAAAAAATGCAGCGCAGCTCGTCGATTTCGTAACGTGCCGCGTAGCGCTCGCCCGGCGAGCGGCGGTCGTCCGGCGCGTTCTCCGCGCCGATGACCGTAATCGCGTTGGCCGGGCAGGCGATGGCGCACAACTCGCAGCCGATGCAGCGCTCCTTGCCGTCGCCGTAGCGGCGCAGCTCGTGCAGGCCGTGGAAGCGCGGCGCGTGCTGCTTCTTCACCGAGGGATACTGAATCGTCGGCTTCTTTTTGAACGCGAACGATATCGTCGTCAGGAGCCCGCGAACGAGCGCGATCGCGCCCACGAAGTAGGAGTTCAGGTTCATCCCCTTACCGCCACGACCGCGGCCGTCACGATCAGATTCAGCACCGCAACCGGCAAGAGGATCTTCCAGCCGAAGGCCATCAAGCGGTCGTAGCGCAGTCGCGGAAAGGTTCCGCGCAGCCAGATATAAAGGAAAATGAAGAAGCCCGCCTTCAGCACGAACCACACGATGCCGGGGATGACGGTGAGCCCGAACGGCGCGCTCCATCCGCCCAGGAAGAGCAGCGTCGCGACGCAGGCCACCGTGATCATGTTCAGATATTCGGCGATGAAGAACAAACCGAAGCGCAGGCCTGAATATTCCGTGTGAAAGCCCGCGACGAGTTCGCTCTCGGCTTCGACCAGATCGAACGGCGTGCGATTCGTCTCCGCCACCGCGGTCACGATGTAGATGGCGAAGCCCACGAACTGCGGGATGACGAACCAGAGACGATCCTGGGCGTGGACGATCCCCGCAAGCGAGGTCGTGCCCGCCAAGATGAGCACGCCGATGACCGACATCGTCATCGCCAGCTCGTAGCTGATCATCTGCGCGGTCGAGCGCACGCTGCCGATCAGCGGATACTTCGAGCCGGACGACCAGCCGCCGAGCGAGATGCCGTAGATGCCGATCGCGGTCAGCGCGAAGATAAACAGGATCCCGGCGTTGACGTCACCGACCGCCCACAAACCGTTGCCCGACTCGGAGAAGGGAATCACGGCGAAGGTCGCCATCGCCGCGAAGAGCGAGATGAACGGTGCCAGCTTGTAAATCAGCGGATCGGCCGTTTCGGGCGTCAGATCTTCCTTGAAGAGCATCTTGCCGGCGTCGGCGGCGGGCTGCAATAAGCCCCACGGACCGACGCGGTTCGGGCCCGGACGGAGCTGCATCCACCCGAGAATCTTGCGCTCGAACAACATCGCGTAGGCAAACGCCGTCAGCACGATCACGAGCAGGACCAGCGATTTGATCAGCGCGACGAGCCAGAGCGGGGTCGCGTTTAACGTCTCGACGATACCGCTCATCTTAAACCGCTCCCGCCACGAGCGTCCGCGCAGGGCGCACGTTGATCAGTCGCGCCATCTCACCTTCGAGGAGATCGTTGGCCGGCGCTTCGGGCAGCCCGTCGACGATTGCGATCGCCCCGTCGACCGCGCCGTCGTCGACGCGAACGAGCAGGTCGTGGACGACCCGCTGGTCGACCGCGAGATCGGCCGTCTCGCCGGCACTGACGCCGGCGGCAGCCGCCGTCGCCGGCGAAAGCGTTGCGCTCGGCACGGGACGCAGTTCTCCTAAGCGGTCATCGTGATGGACGGTTCCGCCTCCGGCGAAGGGGTGCGCCGCGATCGCGACTGCCAGCGTCCCTTCGCTCGCGCGCGGCGAAGGTGCGGCACCGCACAGCGACACGTCGGCGAACCCCGCGTCCGGTGAGATCGCACCGTTAGCTTGCGCCTCGATGTCGCCCGGCGCCGGAACGTCGATGGCCAGGGCAGCGGCCAGCGCGACCAGCATGTCGCCGTCCGCGAGCGTACCTTCGGGCGCCACGTGCCCGGCACGCAGCGGCAGAATCGTTCCGGTCATGTCGGTGACGTGCCCATCTTTTTCGAAGGCTCCGCGTGCGGGCAGCACGAGGTTCGCAAGCGCGGCCGTCTCGGTCATGAATAGATCGCTCGCGACGACGAACGGAACCTTGGCGAGCGCGGCGCGAATCGCCGATGCGCCGGCCGGATGACGTAAGATCGGGTTAGCACCGAGGATCGCGAGCGTCTTGAGCTTTCCGCCACGCGCCGCGTCGAACATGCCGGCGGCATCCAGGCCCCCGTTGCGCGGCAGGAGCCCGAGCGCTTCCGCGCCGCGCGCGTTGGGCTGCTCGCCCGGAACGAACGCGGCCAGCGCGACGCCCTTCGCAGCGAGCTGCGTCATCAGCGCGGCGGCTTCGGCGCCGCGCGCTAGATCGATGCCGTCCCAAATAAAAGCGATGCGCTCGAAACCGGCGAGCAACGCCGCCAGCTCCGCGACCTTCGCGACGTGGGTTTCGGGAACGAACGAACGTGCCGCGTGCAACCCGGCGCTGAAGAGCCGCGCGCCGTTGTGCGCGACGGCCTTGCGCAGCCGCAGGTCGACGACGGGAGCCGTCTGCGAGGGAGGACGGCCGATCGTCACGATCGCTTGCGCGTTCTCGAGATCGGCGTAACTGCCGGGGAATCGCGCCGCCGACGCCTGGCGCTGGCGGCCGGTGCGCCAATCGAGGTTCTCGCTGCCGAGCGCGCGCACCAGATGTTGCCACAACCAGGCCTCTTCGTTGCTCAAACGTCCGCCGCCGAGTGCGCCGCTCGCGGCGGGCCCGGCATCGCGCAAATGCTTGGCCCAGAGGTCGATCGCCTCGTCCCAGCCGATCTGCGTCCACTCCTCGCCCGTGCGCAGCAGGGGCGCCGTCAAACGGCGCGGGTCGGCGTAGAAACCAACGTTGTAGCGTCCACGATCGCAGAGCCAGCCGTCGGATTGCGCGTCGTCGGGATCGGACATCGTGCGCAGCACGTCGCCGTGGCGCTCGTCGATGTTGAGCGCGCAGCCGACGCTGCACTGCTGACAGGTCGTCGCGGTCCGCTCGAGATCCCACGGACGCGATTTGAAGCGGTAGGTCTTCGAAGTCAACGCGCCCACCGGACAGAGTTCGGTGACGTTGCCGCTGAAGCTCGAGACGTACGCTTCGCCGCTGGCCGTGGCGATGATGTCGCGCTGGCCGCGGTCTTTGACGACCAGCGACCGTTCCTGCGTGACGATCTCGTCGAAACGCGAGCAACGCTGACAGACGATGCAGCGCTCGTTGTCGAGCACGATCGTCGGGCCGAGATCGACGGCCTTCGGCTTTTGCGCTTTCGGATCGGCCAGGCGCGAGGCGCTTTGCCCGTAGGCGATCGTGAAGTCTTGCAGATCGCATTCGCCGCCCTTATCGCAGATCGGGCAGTCCAGCGGATGGTTGAGCAGCAAGAACTCGAGGACCGCGCGCCGGCCGGCTTCGACCTTCTCGCCGTAGGTGTGCACCACCATGCCCTCGGCCGCGGCGGTATTGCAGGCGATCTGCAGCTTCGGCGTCTTCTCGACGTCGACGAGGCAAATGCGGCAAAGCCCGGCGGGCCCGAGCTTGGGATGATAGCAGTACACGGGCACGTCGGTGCGCACCAGCTTGGCGGCCTCGACCAGCAACGTTCCGGCGGGCACGGTCAGGCTCGTCCCGTCGATCGTCAGGGTCACGTCTTTAGCCACGCAAAACCTCGTGCGTCATCGGCGCAGGCACGTGCTTACCACCGGCGGATTCATCAAGGAGTCGACCTCCGCGGTGTACTTCGTATGGCTCACCTGCGTGAGGGTCAAGGTTTTGCCCCCGCCGTTGAGATCTTCCCACCGGATCGCGCCCTTCGCCCACCAGCCGGTCGTGCGCCAGCCCTTGCGCGTGTAGATGTCGATCCAGCGAAAGTAGCCGGCGTTATCGCTGATGTTCGCCTCCTCGACCAGCGTCCGTCCGGACGCGGTCGTGGTCGTGGCGCTTTCAAAGATACCGCTGCCGCCGCCGGTCAACTGGTACGACTGGCGCTTCGAACCCAGACCGTTCGCAGCTTGGACGGTACACTGCCACGTTCCAAGCAGGTAGTCGCCGCTGAAGTTGTGGCGCGTCGCGGGACCGGCGACCGCCAGCAGCGTCGCGAAACCCGCCGCCGTCAGCGCCAACGAACTCATGAGGTCACGGCCTCGCGAACGTAGGCGCGGAACTGCGCTTCGAAGCGCGTTACCACCGAGGCCAGGAACGGTTCGATCGAATCGCCGAGCGGACACAGGTTGATCCCGGTAAGCTGGTGGCTCACTTTGACGAGCAGATCGATGTCGGAAGCGATGCCGCCCCCTTCGATCAGGCGCTCGAGCGTGATTTCGAGCCAGTGTCCGCCTTCACGGCAGGGCGTGCACTGTCCGCACGACTCGTGCGCGTAGAAACGCACCAGCGCGTGAGCGGCTTTGACGAAGTCGGTCGTATCGTCGAAGAACACGACGGCGCCCGATCCGAGCATGGTACCGTTCTGGGCCATCGTCTCGAAGTCGTAGGCCAGGTCGAGATGCTCTTCGAAAAGGCACGCCGACGAGCCGCCTCCCGGCTGAATCGCGACGATCTTGCGACCCTCGCGCGGGCCGCCGGCGAGTTCCAAGAGCTCGCGCAAAGTCGTGCCGAGCGGCACTTCGTAGTTGCCGGGCTTGCGAACGTGACCGCTCACCGAGACGATCTTCGGGCCCGGCGATTTCTCGGTGCCCATCGCCGTGAACCAGTCGACGCCGTTTTTCAGCAAGAGCGGCAGCGAGGCCACCGTCTCGGTGTTGTTGACGACGGTGGGTTCGCCGTAGAGTCCCTTGACGGCGGGAAACGGCGGCTTGAGCCGCGGCTCGCCGCGTCGCCCTTCGAGCGAATTCAGCAGAGCCGTCTCCTCGCCGCAGATGTAGGCGCCCGCACCGCGGTGCACGGTCACCTGCAAGGAGAGATCCGTGCCGAAGAGTTTGTCCCCGACGAATCCGGCCGCGCGAGCTTGCTCCAATGCGGCGACGAAGATCTCGTACGCGCGCTTGAACTCGCCCCGGATATAGATGAACGCGTGCGACGAGCCGATCGAATACGCGGCGATCAAGAGGCCCTCGAGCACGAGGTGCGGCGCCTCTTCGAGCAGCATGCGATCTTTGAACGTTCCGGGTTCGGCCTCGTCCGAGTTGCAGACGAGGTAACGCGGACGTCCGTTGTCGGGCAGAAAGCTCCACTTGCGGCCGGTCGGGAAGCCCGCGCCGCCGCGTCCGCGCAGTCCCGACTTCGAGGTCATCTCGAGAATTGCGCCGGGCTCGAGTTCGGTGACGGCGCGCTTCCACTGCTCGTAGCCGCCGCGCTTGCGGTAAACTTCGATGTCGCGCAAGTCGACCTCGCCGATCCCGGCCGTAAGTGCTTTGACGACGGGCATTTAGCGTTCCGTCTCGGCGGCTTCGGCTTCGAGGATCGCGTCGCCGTCGACGACGAGGCGTTCGCGCGTCGGCCGTACGCGAACCGGCGCGGGGTCGCGGGACAAACGCTCGAGCATCGCAACGCCCGTTCGATCGCCGAGCCCGCCCGGATCGTCCGGACTCGGCACGTCGCGCGCGCCGGCCGACTTGCCCATCGGGTCGGGCCCGACGTGCCAGGTGCGGCCGGGTTTCGCGTTCTGCGGAAGCGGCGCGACCTCGTAGGTTCCGGCACGCATGGCGGCGATCATCGCGTCGATCTTCTCCTCGGTCAAGTCGTAAACGAACTCGAGGTTCACTTGCATGCAGGGCGCCCGATCGCAGGCGGCCAGACACTCGACCTCTTCATACGAAAAGACGCCGTCCTCGGTCGTCTCGAGGTGACCGATGCCGAGCTGCTTGCGAAAGTACGCGTTCGTCTCGTACGCGCCGTTGATAATGCACGACAGGTTTCGGCAAGGCTGCAGCATGTATTTGCCGACCGGTCGCCGGAAAAACAGCGAGTAGAACGACGCCGTCGATTCGACCACCGAAAGCGGCAAGTCGAGCAGCGCGCCCGCGGCCCCCATCGCTTCGGGCGAGACCCATCCTTCGACGTTCTGAAAGGCGTGCAGGATCGGCAGCAGCGCGCTGCGCTTCTCGGGATAGAGTCCGATCAGCCGTTCGGCCTCCGGCTGGACTTGGCGCAGAACTTCGGCGAAGTCGCGCGTCTCGAGCGCACCGTTCACCGGTCGACCTCGCCGAAGACCGGATCGAGCGAGCCGATCGTCACCACGACGTCGGCAATCAAGTTGCCCGGCGCGATCGCTTTGAGCACTTGGAGGTTATACATCGACGGCGGACGCGTGCGTACGCGCCAGGGGCGATTGTCGCCGGTCGAAACGACGTAGTAGCCGAGTTCGCCGCGCGGACCCTCGACCGCTTGGTACACGTCGCCGGGCGGAACGCGGAAGCCCTCGCTGACGATCTTGAAGTGGTGGATCAGGGCTTCCATCGAGAGCGCGATCGTCTCTTTCGCCGGCGGCGCGATCTTCGGATCGTCGACCATCACGGGGCCCGGCGTGTCGAGCCGCGCGCGCGCCTGCCGGACGATGCGCATCGCCTCGTCCATCTCGTCGAGACGGACCAGAAAGCGCGCGTAGGCATCGCCCTCGGAACGGGTCGGCACGTCGAATTCGTACGATTCGTAGCCCGAATACGGAAACGCCTTGCGCACGTCGTAGGCGATGCCGGAAGCGCGCAGCGACGGTCCGGTCACGCTATAGGCGATCGCGTCCTCGGGCGTGAGGATCCCGACGTCGATCATGCGGTCGCGCAGGATCGGATTGTTCTGCAGCAACGTGCGCAGCTCGTGCATGCGCCCGGGGAACTTTTCGATGAGCTCGTCGAGCCGTTCGATAAAGCCGCGCGGGATGTCGCCGTTGAGTCCCCCGATGCGCAGGTAGTTCGGATGCATCCGCGCACCGCCCGAAGCCTCGACCAAATCGAGGATGTTCTCCCGCACGTCGAAGGCGTAGAAGAACGCGCCGATCGCGCCGAGATCGATGCCGTGCGTTCCGAGCCAAACGCAGTGCGAAGCGATCCGCGACAGCTCGCACATCAAGACGCGCACGGCTTGCGCACGCGGCGGAATGCGGCCGGTGACGCCGAGCAGCTGCTCGACGGCGAGAATGTAGCACAGCGCGTTGCTCAGCGGCGAGAGGTAGTCCATCCGCTCGATCACGGTGCCGGCCTGCGTCCAAAAGAGATTCTCGGCCGACTTTTCGATGCCGGTGTGCAGGTAGCCGATCTCCATGTCGGCCTTTTCGATCGTCTCGCCGGCGAGTTGCACCATTACTTGCAGCACACCGTGCGTCGACGGGTGTTGCGGACCCATCGAGAGCGTCATGGTGGTCCCGTCGCGTTCGACGACGTCGATTTCGGTCAGGCTCACGGCTTTTCGCCGTCCTTGGCAACGGGCGGCTCGGCTTGCCCGCGCGCCCGCGCGATCTGGCGCTGCAGCGCTTCGGCTACGCGGCCGGCCGGCGGAACGCCCGCGGGCACGTTGCTCTTCAAGGCGAACGCCGGCCGCGGCGTCGCCTCACGCGCCGGTCCGCGCAGCGGGTAGTCTTTGCGCAGCGGATGCCCTTCCCAGTCGTACGGCATTTGGATGCGCTTGAGGTCCGGATGTCCGCTAAAGGTGATTCCGAACAAGTCGAAGATCTCGCGCTCCGCCCAATCCGCCATCGGCCAAAGGTCGGCGACCGAAGGCAGCACGGTTTCTGCCGCAGGCACGCCGACCAGCACGCGCACGCGCCGCGGCGGCGCGACGGTGCCCTGGCCTGCGGCGGACGGCGAAAGCGCCAGCATGTGGTAGGCGACGTCGTAGCGTGGCTCGCGCGCGAGGTAATCGACTGCGCCGACGTCGAGCAGCATCGCAAGCCCTTCGTCGCGCAACGCGATCAGCCGATCGCGCAGCTCCGCGGGCGTGACCCGCACGATCTCGGCATCGGCGATGGGCGGGCGGAGGCTCGTCGGGTCGAGGGCTGTCCCGGCGATCGAGGGAGTTTGCGGACTCGGCATGTTACGCTCGCGCGAGAATCCCGCCGCGGCCGCCTTCGCGGATTTGCTGCTGGATCAAGTTGATCGCATAGATCAGGCCGTCGGGCGTCGGCGGACAGCCCGGCACGTAGACGTCGACCGGAATGACCGTGTCGACGCCCTGAACGATCGCGTAGTTGTCGAAGACGCCGCCGGAACTGGCGCAGGCGCCCATCGAGATGACCCATTTGGGATCGGCCATCTGATCGTAGAGCCGCTTGATGATCGGTGCCATCTTCTGCGCGACGCGTCCCGAGACGATCATCAGGTCGGCCTGCCGGGGCGACGAGCGAAAAACTTCGGAACCCAGCCGTGCCAGGTCGTACTGCGGATCGGTCGCGCTCATCATCTCGATGGCGCAACAGGCCAAGCCCATCGTCAGCGGCCAGACGCTCGAGCTCTGCGCCCAGCGGGCGGCGTCGTCGAGTTTCCCCAGGAGGAACTGCCCCGGCATCATCTCCATTGGAAACCCCCTTTCCGCCAGACGTAAGCGTACCCGATGCCGAGAACGACCACGAAGACTATCATCTCAAGAAGGCCGTAGACGCGCAGGGCGTGCATCTGGACGGCCCACGGGAAGAACGAGGCCGCCTCGACGTCGAGGACCACGAACAGCATCGCGATCAAATAGAAGCGGACCGGGAAGCGGCCCCCCACGCTCGACGTCGGAGGGACCCCGCATTCGTAGGCTTGCGCTTTGGTCGGATTCGGCTTGCGCCGGCCGAGCAGCCCGGGGATGACGCTGAAGATGACTGCCAGGGCGAACGCAACTGCGAGAAAGATGGCGACGGGACCGTAGGGGCTCACCGCGCTTCAATTTCGCGAGGGGCGGAACGAACCTTCGCCAATTTCCAAGCCATGAGCCGCTCGATCTCCCCGTCCCGCCGGTGGCGCCTTGGTCTGCTCGCCGCCGTCCTCGCGGCGACCTTGGGCGACAAGGGCTGCGACTCGAATTACATCGGGGTGCAGGAATACGGAGCGATCACCGGCCGCATCTACGACGCCAAGACGAACGCCCCGATCAACAACGCGCTGGTCAGCGTCGGCTCGCTCTACGTCACGCGCTCGGATCCCCAGGGCGCTTTCACGCTGCCGAAGGTTCCCATCGGCACCCAGCAAGTCGTCATTACGGCGACCGGCTACCAGCCGATCTCGCCGATTCCGGTTGCCGTCGGCAAGGACAAGACCGCCGTCATCGATCAGCCGGTTGGTCTGACGCTCATCGGAAGCAGCGCCGCGCCCGCCGCCTCGAGCAGTCCGGCCGCACCGACGGCGTCACCGGCGGCGAGCGCTGCCCCCAGCCCCGCTGCAATGGGCTCGGGTGCGCCGTCACCCAAGGCGACGTAGCGGCCATCCCCACACCCGAGCCGGCACTCGACGTCGGCACGAAGCTCGCGTACGATCGGACGCGGGTCGCGTACGAACGCACGATGCTGGCCTGGATCCGGACGTCGGCATCGCTCATCACGTTTGGCTTCAGCGTCTCGAAATTTTTCGAAATCGCCCGGGCCGGTTCAGCGGCCTCGTCGTTTTTGATTGGTCCGGAGCAGTTCGGTTTCATCCTCGTTTGCCTGGGTCTCGGATCGTTAGCGCTCGCCACGTTGGAGTACCGCGCCGGCGTCCGCGAAATCGCCAGCCACTACGGCGGAAGAATGCGCTCGAATGCCGTCATCGTCGCCGGCATCCTCGCCGTCATCGGCATCCTCGCACTGATCGGCATCGTGCTTCAGAAGTAAGCGTCGTTTGCCTTCGGACAAACTCTAGAGGCGCAGCGCTTCAGGCAGCTACTTCGAGGGAATAAAGTGGTAAAGCGACGCCCCGTCGGACAACCACAACGTCCCATCAGAAGCCAAGACAAATTGACTCTTAGCCAAGACGAATTTACTCTTCTTGCCAATTTCCCGTGCATCCGCCGATGGCATCGGCAACTCGATCGACGATAGGCGACCGGACGGATCGACGTGCCAGAGCTTCCCGTAAACGAACCACACGTCGCCCGAGGGGTTTGCCACAATGAGATACGGATAGTAGAAGGCTTCGCCTCCGATGCAAGGTACTGGCGCAACCGGCCCGATTGGACGCCATTCATGCCCTTCGCGCAGCTCCAACACGGCTAGTTCGTCGGCAGCCCAAACCACGTTGCTTCTGCCAACGGCGCCGCACGCTCGAAAGACCCCCTTGCGCCTCTCGATAGGGCGTATGTCCTCCAGAGAATCGAGTTGAATGGTTTCGCAGCCAAACCATTTCTTTGAGTAAAGATCGTACCGAAAGTAGAGCTTACCATCAGACGCTCTGTGCAAATCCGTCAAAGATCCGTCGCCTCCCATTGTCCGCGAATGCCGAGTCGCAAGATCGACGAGCCGGTACAGTTGAGGCAGATGCCGCTTTTGTGCCCTCGCAGCATGGACCCGCTGCGTGCCGACCTCGATAGCGAATACACGACCGTCGGCGGTTGAGGCAATCGAGCTCGGAACAAAACCCGCGTTGACCGGTTCGCTGAACGTCGACTCACCAGACCCGGAGAACCGGAGATAGCGCTCACGAACGATCGACCATATCGCTCCGCGCGCACCCGGCGTAATTGGCGCTCGATCCAAATCCTCGTCAACGACCGCAACGGTCCGGGCGCGCCCGTCAGTCACCGTGCTGACAGCCCATGTGCAGACACCGTCGACCTCGATCTGCGTACTGAAAAGTGGAGAATGCCCGTCGAGATTGGTGGTGAGATTCTGAACGACCGGATTGTTGCCGCAGGCGGAGTCGAACGTTGCTTTCTCAAAACGGCCCTGTTGTCGAGATGACGATACCGGATTGCCGCACCAGTGGCCAGCCGCGCAACCGGTCACTGCAAGAACGAGAGCTCCCACTACGATTCTTCGTACCGAGACCGCCCTCATATCGATTTTCCTTCGCGCTACCCCGGCGGTGACGTCGGTAGCGGGCCGCGCAACTTTCCTTGCAAGAAGCGGCGCGCGTCGTCGATCGGGATTCCGAAGCCGATCGCCTTCTCTTCGTCGAAACGCGATTCGGCGAGCGCGATGACGGTGCCGTTGTCGATGTCGAAGACTGGGCCGCCGCTTTCGCCGGGAATCACCGGCAGATCGAGTTCCAGCGCGTCCTTGCGAATGCTCGAGACGCGACCGGCGTAGACCGAGGTCGCGACGCCGAGGCCCTCGTCTTGGAACGCGTCGGGAATCGGGTAGCCGGCGACGCCGATCGGTTCGCCGGGCTGGAGGCCGCGCGACGTGCCGAGGATCGCGGTCGGCAGGCCGCCGGCGGCGACTTCGACCAGCGCCAGATCTTCCTTGGGATCGCTCGCCGTTACGCGCGCCGGCAAGAGCCGCTTCTCGCCGACCGTGACTTGCAAGTTGTGCGCGTCGTGGATGACGTGCTCGACGGTGAGGATTTGACTGCCCCAGTCGCCGCTTTCGACGATCACGCCCGAACCGTAGGCGTCGTCGAACTGACCCTTCTTCTTCACGTCGTCGCTCGGAATTTTCATCGTGAACAGCACGACGCTGGGCCGCAGCATCCGAAAGGTCCGCACCAACGGATCGCCTTCGAGCGTCTTCGCGCTCGAACTGCAGGCGCCGAGGAGCGCCGTTAAAAGCAGCGGGACGCAACGTCTCACGGAACGCTCGCGGTCGCAGCGAGCGACGACGCGATCGCCGCGCGGAGCTGTTCGAGACCTTCGCCGGTCCGGGCGGAGATCGCGATCGCGCCCGGCGGGAGCGGTCCGGCGTGCGGGTCGCGCACGTCGCTTTTGTTGAACGCCAAGACGGTCGGTTTGGCGTCGAGCTTCAGATCGTGGAGGATGATTTCGACGCTCGTGCGCTGGCGCGGCCAGTCCGGATTCGAGGCGTCGAGCACGTGCACGAGTACGTCGGCTTGCTCGAGCTCTTCCAGCGTCGCGCGGAACGCGTTGACGAGTTCTTTGGGCAGATCGGTGATGAAACCGACCGTATCGGCGAGGCGCACGTACAGGTTCGGCTCGAGATAGACGCGCCGCAAGGTGGGGTCGAGCGTCGCGAAGGGCTGATCGGCGACGAACGCACCGGTCTCGCCTTGCGCGTGCGAGAGCCGATTGAGCAGCGATGACTTACCGACGTTCGTATAGCCGACGAGCGCCACCAGCGGAATCGCGCCGGCCGGTGCGCGCCGCGTCTCGCGTGCCCGGCGCACCTCCTCGAGCTGCTCGCGCAACGTCGAGATGCGCGCCTGGATGCGCCGCCGGTCGACCTCGAGCTTCGTTTCACCAGGCCCGCGCGTCCCGACGCCGCCGCCGAGCCGCGAGAGCGCGGTGTTCGCGCCGATCAAGTTCGCTTGCGAGTGGCGCAGTTGCGCTAGTTCGACTTGCAGCTTGCCTTCGCGGCTGCGCGCCCGTTGCGCGAAGATGTCGAGGATCACCGTGGTGCGGTCGACGATCGGAATCGGCACGATCTTGGCGAGGTTGGTGCGCTGCCGCGGCCGCAAATCGTTGAAGACGAAGAGGGTCGTCGCGCCGAGGTCCTTGGCGGCCTCGGCGATCTCACGTGCTTTGCCGCTCCCGAGCAGCGTCGCCGGGTCGGGCGCGTCGAGGCGCTGCACGATTCGGCCCGCGATCTCGGCGCCGGCGGCTTCGATCAGGGCCTCGTATTCGGCGAGTTCCGGTTCGAGCGGACGCTTCGGATCGCGCAGGTCGACGGCGACGACGAGCCCGCGCTCGCGCGGGGGCGCCGCTAGCTGACTGCTACGCGCCACGCGCGGCAATCCACAGATCGAACATGATCGAATACGGGTTCGGGCCCGTTGCGCCGTCGCCTGGCGGCGTCCGCTGGGGCACCGGCCGAACGGGCAGCAGCCCGGTTATTTAAGGACCGCCGTATCGCTCGTAGTCGATCACATCCTCGAGTGCGACGCGCGCCTCCCAGCGATCCCGCTCCAGATCGGCAACCGGTGCGAAGTCCGAGACTCGTCCCAGACAGAGATACGCGACGACGGCGATCGACTCCGGAATGCCGAGCAAGGTTCGCAACTCCGCCGGATCGAGGATGCTCACCCAGCCGACGCCGAGACCCTCGACCCGTGCGGCCAGCCAGAGATTTTGAATCGCGCACACGGTCGAATAGCGCGTCGCCTCGGGCATCGTCTGCCTTCCCAGGCCCCGGCCGCGCATCGGCAGCTCGTCACAGGTCACGCAGATGTTGACCGGAGCTTCGAGGATTCCGGCGAGGCGCAGCGCGCGATATTCCTTCGCAGTCTCATCGTCGTAACCGGCAGCCGCCCGCGCGTTCGCTCGCTGAAAAGCCGCGTTGACCGCACTCCGTTTCGCGAAATCGCGAACCACGATGAAGCGCCACGGCTGGGCTAATCCGACGGAGGGCGCCTGATGCGCGGCGGCGAGAACGCGCATCAGCACCGCGTCGTCAACCGGGTCCGGCAAAAACTCGGCCCGGACGTCGCGCCGCAGGGCGATGGCGCGATAGAGTGCGTTGCGCTCCGCGACGGAAAATTCGTTTAGGCTGCTTTCCGTCACGACGGACGCCTGCTCGCGCGCCGCTTTTGCGTTATCCACGATGCTGCCTCGATACAACGTCCAAGGCCCCAACCTCTCCGCCCAAGGCACATTCACGGCAAAATCGGGCCTCCGAGGCCGGTCCATGCATTCTCGCAGCGGTCCGCCGACTACTCGTCCGCCGCTGCGGGAAGCGATTTCGTCGCCGAGCGAAAGGCATGGGATCGCCTGCCGCTTGCCGCAAACAGAGTCACGATGCATCGCCTTTTTGCGCCCGAATGAATGCGAACGTCGTGCTCATCACGGGTCCCGTTCGATCCGGCAAAAGCCGTTTCGCGGAAGCGCTCGCGAACGAAGCGGCACGCGGCGTCACCTACGTTGCGACGGCCGCCGTCGATCCGACCGATCTCGAATGGAACGCGCGGCTCGAGCACCATCGGCGCCGCCGCGCGCCGCAGTGGAAGGTCGTCGAAACGGCCGCGGGTCGCGCGCGCGGTTTGCCGGAGGTCTTGCGGAATTCGCCGGCCGGTGAGGTGCTGCTCGTCGACTCGCTGGGCACCTGGCTTGCCGATCGGATGGGCGGCGCGCACCGCGAACTGCTCGAGGATGCGGCGGCGCTCGAGGCGGCCGTCCAAAGCGACTGTACCGCGTTGCTCGAGGCGCTGCTCGCATCGCCGGCGGAACTGGTCATCCTGGTCGGCGAGGAAACGGGTTGGGGCATCGTGCCCGAGCATCGCTCCGGCCGCATCTTCCGCGACCAGCTCGGCCGGCTGCAAGCCGACATCGCAGCCCACGCGCAGCGCGTCTATCTCGTCGTGAGCGGCATCGCGATCGACCTGCGTTCGGCCGGCGTTCCGGTTGCGGGGCGATCCTGACGTGGCCCGCGATTGGACGGCGGCGCGCGTCGAGGCGTGCGCGGATGCGATCGTTCCGATCGATCGGGCAGTCGCCGCTCTGGCACGCGAACGCGTCGACAACCTCACCAAACCGCTCGGATCGCTCGGGCGGATCGAGTCGCTCGCGATTCAACTGAGCGCGATCGCCGGCGCGCTGCCGGCGCGCGCTTATACAAAGAAAGCGGTCGTCGTCGGCGCGGCCGACCACGGCGTCAGTCTCGAAGCGGTGAGCGCCTATCCGGCGGAAGTGACCTTGCAGATGATCGGAGGCTTTCTGGGCGGCCACGCGGCCATCAACACGTTTTGCCGCGCGGTCGGGGCCGATCTCCTCGTCGTCGACTTCGGGACGCGCGAGCCGCGGATCGCGGCGCCCGCTCTTCTGAATTTCCGTATCGGTGCCGGCAGCGCAAACCTCGCGCGCGAGCCCGCGCTAACGGCGGACGAGGTCGACGCCGCGCTTGCCGCCGGAATTGCGCTTTTCGAAGAACATATCGAGCCGCTCGGGTACGACGTGCTGGCGATCGGGGAAATGGGCATCGCCAACACGACGAGCGCTTCGGCGATTATCGCCGCCTTGACGCGCTCGACGGTCGAAGACGTCGTCGGACGCGGAACCGGCATCGACGAAGCCGGGCTCGCGCGGAAGACCGCGGTGCTGCGCGCCGCGCTGGCACGCTTCGCGGCGCGCGACTGGTTTAGCGTGGCCCGCGAACTCGGCGGATTTGAAATCCTCGGTTTGACCGGAGTCCTTCTGGCAGCTGCACGTCGCCGGATGCCCATCGTGCTCGACGGCTTCATCACCTCGGCCTCCGCATTGCTCGCGCGCGAGATCGCGCCGCCTGCGCGCGAGTACTTCATCGCCGCGCACCGCTCGCAAGAGCCGGGCCATCGGCTCGCGCTCGAGGCGCTAGCGCTGACGCCGCTGTTCGACCTCGAACTGCGTTTGGGCGAAGGCACGGGAGCTGCGCTCGCGCTGCCGCTGCTCGAGGCGGCGAGCCGCATGATCTCCGAGATGAAAACGTTTGCCGAGGCGAGCGTTGCGACGCGCGTGACGTGAACCGCGCCGCCCGGGCCCTGCAGACGGCGTTTGGCTACTTCTCGATTCTCCCGGTGCCGCACAGAACGTCGTTACCGGCGCCCGATGCGGCCGCGCTCGTCGCTCTGCCGGCGGTCGGCGCGTCGATCGGCCTGTTATCCGGATCGGCCGCCTGGGTCGTTTCGCGGGTCGCTCCCCGCCAGTACGCGGTGGCGACGGCCTTCGCCGCACCGATCGTCCTTTCGGGAGCGATCCACCTCGACGGCTTTCTCGATTGCAGCGATGCGCTGTTCGCGACCGCCTCGCCGGAGCGCCGGCTGGAAATCATGCAGGATCCGCGTCACGGCACCTATGCGGTCGCCGCGGCTCTGGTCGCGAGCGTTTTCTCGCTCGCCGCGCTCTGCGCGTGCAAACCGTCGCGACTCCCCGCGACGCTGATGTTCTCGGCAGCGCTCGCACGTCTGGCAGCGATCGCGAACGCCGCCTGGCTGCCGTACGGACGCGCCGGCGCGACGCCGCGCGCGTTCGAGGCGAAGCCTTCCGTCGCGGCGCTCGGCATCGAGGCCGCCGCCTTACTGGCGTTTGGCAGCCTCATCGGCCCGCGCATTTGGCCGATCGTGCCGGCCTCGTTCGCTGCCTCAGCCGTCTTGGCGCGGCAAATCGCGTCGCGTCTGGGTGGCGGCCTCACGGGAGATGCCTACGGTTTTCTCATCGTTGCACTCGAGCCGTGCATTCTCGCCTGCGCCGCCGCTCTCGCGCGCGAGTCTTAGCTGCCGCTCAGCGACTCGCGGGATGGAGTCGCGCGATGAGCCAGGCGAGACCCTCGTTGTAGCGCGGGCCGGGTCGCTCGAGCAACGCGGCATCGTCGAGGACGTACACCCGGCCCTCGCGCACCGCACGCAGCGCGTTCCAAGGCGGCCGGTCGAGCACGGCGCGGAGTCCGCTTTCCTTATCCGACACGATCGCGTCGGGCTGGAGTGCAACGAGCGCCTCAGCGCTGTAACGCGGGTACGCGTCCTTCAAACTGCCGGCCGCATTGCGTCCGCCTGCCAAGGCGATCAAATGGGCGATGTACGAGTTGTCCGACACGGTAAAAATCGGGGCGACGCCCAACACGACGAAAACGCTCGGACGCGAGGCTCCCCGGACGCTCGCCTGAAGCTGCGCCGTGCGCGCGCGCAGCCGGCTCGCCAGCGCGGAAGCCTCGGCGGCATGGCCGCTCAATTTTCCGAGCTGCGCGAGATCGGCGAAAATGTCGTCGTACGAGTCGTCATCGAACAGTGCGGGCGTAATGCCCGCCCGGCGCAAGTCGCTGACGATCTGCGCCTGCGCCGCGATGCCCACCACGAGATCGGGATGAAGGCGCAGCACCTTTTCCGTGTCGACCGAGGTGAACGTCGCGACGATCGGCAAGCGCGTCGCTTGCGGAGGATAGTCCGTCCAGGCCGAAACGCCGACGACCTGAGGCCCCGCGCCGATCGCAAACAAGTCCTCGGTAAGCGACGGGATCAACGAGACGATGCGCGGCTTGGTGGCAGAGCCCGCGGGAGCAAACGCCGCAAACAGCAGCAGCACGGCGAGGACGGCATGGCGGGCGAAGAACATAGCGTTCGCGACGGTTCGGCCCGGGGCGGCGCCGGCCTGGCGCAGCGGCCCCGCGCACAGGAGAGTCCCCCTCCGGCGCATATCTAGTCGGGAAGCGTTCGCGCACGAGGAACCCGGTGAGATTCCGGGACGGTCGCGCCACTGTTAGCGGGGAGCCGCTCGGAACCACTGCCGCATCTGCGGCTGGAAGATTCCGGGCACGGGGCTAAGATCCGCAAGTCAGGATACTCCGCCCGAACGCGTTACTCACCACCTCGCGCAAAGGTTGGATTAACGTGTTGAAACGAGCTTTGAGCGGCGCGTTTTGCGCCTCGCTCCTCGCACTGAACCCGCCGCAAGCCGGCGCTTCAGCGACGCCGGCGCCGAGCCCGAGCCCAGCTCGCCCGGCGCGTTGACGCTACAGCAAATCGGCAGCGTCACGACGGCGGATCGCAAGAGCGAACCGATCGGTCAGGACTCCAAGCCCACCTTCGTCGTCGAGCGCGCTCGCATCGATGCTTTCGGGGCGCGCACGGTGGCCGATGCACTGGACGGCGTCCCCGGCGTCAACATCTTTCCCTACGGCGCGTTTGGCGCGCAGAGCGACGCCGGCATTCGCGGATCGTCGCCGGGACAGACCCTCGTTCTCGTCGATGGATTTCCCGTCACCGATCCGACGACGGGCTCGGTGCAACTCGGGCAGTTCTCAACGATCGGCGTGAGCCGCATCGAAGTCGTCGAAAGCGGTTCGTCGACGCTCTACGGCACGAGCGCTTCAGGCGGCGTCATCAACATCATTACGTCGGTGCCGCGCGGCGAGTACCTCGAAGCCTCGACGGGCTCGTACGGCGACAGCGACGTCCGCGTCGGTTTCGGTACTACGAACGTCGGCCTCACGCTCGAGCGTCACGTCGCAACGAACGATTATCCTTACTCGACATTTGCCTACGCGCCGAGCGCCACGTATGCCGGCGGCATTCGCGACTACGCGTATGGGGATCAGAGCGCGGGACGCTTGAACTTCAACGTTCCCTTAGCCGGCGGCTTCGACGTACGCGGCCGCGTCGACGCATCCGCCACGGGCATCGGCGTCCCGGGAAGCCTCGCCTTCCCGTCGACGACCGGAACGCAGAACACGTCCTACGACAGCGCGCTGTTCGAAGTGGAACGCGATGGGGCGAACTCGCGCCTCAGCTTGAGCTTCGCCGGATCGCAAACGCGCCTCGCTTACAACGATCCCATCCAGAACGGCGGCGAAAGCGACGTCTACACCGGGCGCAGCCAGATCTCGCTCAAAGACGTCGTCGCCGGGAAAGTCCTCGATGCCACCGTCGGCGTCGATCTCTCGCGCTCGAGCGGCGTTTTCACGTTCCCCGGCGTGCCGGCGGAGCCGGGCGCTCCGCCGATCGCCGCGTACGGAACCGGTGCGGCGCAAGCCCAGAGCGCGGCCTACGTGCAGTTGGGCGCCTCACCGTTCGCGGGCAGCCGTTTCACCGCCGGATTACGAGCCGAAAACGACTCGCCGGCCGGCTCGCTCCTGGCGCCCTCGTTCGGCGGCATCCTGCGCTCGGGTGCTTTCCGCTTCGCCGGGAACGTTGGCGAATCGTTCGTCGTGCCGACGTTGAACGACTTGTACTACCCGAGCTATTCGAACCCGAACTTGCTTCCGGAAAAAGCGCAGACCGCCGACCTTACCATCTCGTACGAGACGCGCGCCGCGACCTGGTCGGCGGGATGGTTCGATCGCAACGGCTCGAACTTCATCGTCTTTGCACCGCCGCTCTATTTGCCCGAGAACGCGCAGCGCGCGTCGACCGCGGGAATCGCCTTGACCGCGACGACGCATCCCTATCGCGGCCTCGCGCTCGAGGCGAGTTATACCGACTTGTATCTCGCGCTCGATCAGGTCACGGGCGCGCGGCTCCCGCACAACCCGGTCGGGCAAGCGACGCTCGCCTTAACGCACCCCTTCGGCCGGACGAAGTTTGCGTACGGCTTCAACTGGGTGGTGGTCGGCTCGGACGGGGATGACGCCGCGAACGTCTCGCCGTTGGCGGTGAATTACGACGCCTACAACACCTTCGATGCGTACGTGCGCTACCAGCTGGCACCGCACGCCATCTTGACGGCGCGCGGTCTCAACCTCGGCAACACGCAGTACGCGCCCGTTTTCGGCTACCCCGCACCGGGACGGCGGGCTTACGTCGAGCTCTCGACCCGATGACGGTCGCGCTGCGCTTCGCACTGCTCACCCTCGCGGCCGTCGCCGCGATGGCGCTCGGCCTTTTCGTGGGCGGCAGCGCGTTACCGGCGCAGAGCGTGGCGTGGACGCTCTTCCATCCCCACGCGAGCGGCGACGTCGCGACGATCGTCTGGCAGCTGCGAGCACCGCGCGTGTGCATCGCGGCGGTGGTCGGAGCGGCGCTAGCCGTCTCCGGTTTTCTCTTGCAGGGGATGCTCCGCAATCCGCTGGTCGATCCGTTTTTGACGGGCATCAGTTCGGGTGCGGCGCTCGCCACGGCGCTGGGCGTCGCAGCCGGCGTCGCGGTCGCTTTCGTGCCGGCCCTAGGATTCGCGGCGGGCCTCGCGACCGCGCTCGCCGTGGCCTTCTTGGCACGACGCGGCAGCGGGCTCGACGCCGAGCGCCTGATCCTCGCGGGCATCTCGCTCTCGGCCCTCTTCTCGGCCTTCGTGGCGCTCGCGCTCACGCATGCCGGCCGGGCGGGTGCCTCAACGATTCTGGCCTGGCTCGCCGGCTCGATCGCGGGGCGCGGTTGGAGCGATCTCCTCTGGACCGCGCCTTACGCGCTGCTCGGCTTCGGACTTGCGCTGGCCGCCGTCCCGGCGCTCAACGTGCTGCGGCTCGGAGACGACGTCGCGCGCGCTGTCGGGCTCGACGTGCCGCGCGCCAACTGGATGATCTTGAGCGCCGCCGCGCTGCTCACCGCGGCGGCGGTCGCGTTGGCCGGCACGATCGGGTTCGTCGGGCTGATCGTGCCGCATCTCGCGCGGCGCATGCTCGGCACCGACGGTCGCAAAGCTCTGCTCGCGAGCGCCCTCCTCGGCGCCGCGCTGGTGCCGCTGGCCGACGCGGCAAGCCGCACGCTGTGGGCGCCGGCGGAAATTCCCCTCGGCGTGCTTCTGGCGTTCATCGGCGTGCCGACCTTCCTCTATCTTTACTTGCGGCCGGCTTCGGCCACGCGCATGTGGGGCACGTAGCGCTGCACGGCGTGCGCGTCGCCGCGGGCACGCGTACGTTGTTCGAGAACATCGGCTTCGCGATAGCGCCCGGCGAATTCGTCGCGATCGTCGGACCGAACGGCGCCGGCAAGACGACGCTGTTGCGCACGATCGCGGGGTTCATCGAGCCGCCGGCGGGCGAGGTCACGATCGACGGCGCGCCGGTGCATCGGCTTTCGGCGCGCGAGCGCGCCCGCAGCGTTACCTTACTCGGCAGCGAGAGCGAGATGCCGTTCGGCGCGAGCGTGCGCGACGTCGTCGCCACCGGACGCTTCGCACATCGCGACTGGTGGCAGTGGGGCGAAGATGCGAACGACCGCCGCTGCGTCGCTGCAGCGCTGCACCACGTCGCGCTCGAAGATGTCGCCGAGCGGCCCTTCGAGACGCTCAGTTCGGGCGAACGGCAACGCGCGCGCCTCGCGCTCGCGCTCGCGCAAGAAGCCGGCCTCGTGCTGGTGGACGAACCGACCAGCCACCTCGATCCGCGTTTCGCGCACGAAATCTTGAGCCTGCTCCGCTCGCTGGCTCGAGGGGCGCGGAGCGTCGTCGCGGTCTTGCACGATCTCACGCAAGCTGCCTTCGCCGATCGCGTGCTAGTCGTCGCGCACGGCGAACTGCTGGCCGCCGCCGCTCCGCGCGACGCGCTCGAGCCGGCAATCCTCGAGCGCGCCTACGGAATCGCGTTCGAGCGTTTCGAAAGCGCGGGGACGCTCACGGTCGTTCCGCGGGCTCCGTCAGTTACGCGGCGTGCCGACGACGCTGGAGTCGCGCCCGGCGTTTCCGTGCAGCGGATGGATGTCGCTCGACAGCACCCAGCCGAACTTCCCGCGGTACGGGCCGGACATGATGCGGACGCCGACCGCGTCCTGCGCACCCGCCTGGAAACGCGGATGGGCGACGCCGGAATCGCAGGTGACGACGAGGGCCGCGGTCCCCGGACGCGCTAGGATCGTATGCGCGAAAATCGCCCGCGCGTCGCCCCACTGCCCGGCCGCATAGTCGATCAAGCGTTCGCGCGAATCCCAGAGGAACACATCCGGGTCAGCGGCGTCCGACATGAGAGACACCCGGCTGCCGCTGGTCGCCGGTTGACACGGCTCGGCGCGTACCTCGCCGGGAAACGACATGCCGAAACAGACCGCTAACGCGGTCCCGAAGAACAATCTTCCGCATTGGAAGCGTTCCGGACGCCGATTGGTCACGGAGTCCCTATTTCCACCACGCAAGGGACCCAAACCCGGTCGCAAGGCCCGCCGCTTCCCCCGCGAATAGGGCGCGTGTGGGATCTTTCGAGAAATTTCGCAAGCTGATCCGCCCGCTGGGCGCGATCGGCTTGACCGGCGCGGCGGCCATCCTCGTGAACCGCGGCTTGCGCGCCAGCGGTCCGCTCCCGGTCGATCACGTCGGCGGCGTGCGTCGCCGCTGGCAATGGCGCGGACACGAGATCTTCGCGACCGAGCTCGGCGAGGGGCCTCCCGTCCTGCTGGTGCACGGCATCTATGCCGGCGCGTCCTCGTACGAATTCCGCAAAATCGCGCCGTTGCTGGCCAAGCGGCACCGGGTTATCGCCTTCGATCTGCTCGGCTGCGGCCTCTCGGAGATGCCTGACCTGGAGTACTCGGCGGAGCTGTTCGTCGAGCAGATCGTCGACGCCATGCACGAGTTCGCCGGCGAGCCGTTGACCCTCGTCGCGAGTTCGCTCGGGGCAGCCTTCGCGATCCGGGCGGCGGCCCGGGCGCAAGAGCGCGTGGCGCATCTCGTCCTGAGCTGCCCGACGGGCCTCGGCATCCTCGACGACGAGCCGAACGGCGCCCGGCGCGCCGTCACCGCGTTGCTGCATTCGCCGGTCGCGGGAGAAGCCGCGTTCAACGGACTCGCTTCGAGAGGCTCGCTGGGCTGGTTCCTGCGCACCCAGTCGTATGCGTCGCCGGCCTCGGTCTCGCCCGAAGTGATCGAGCACTATTATGCGGTTACGCACCAGCCGGGCGCGCGCTTCGTGCCCGCGTATTTCGTCGGCGGCGGGCTCAACTGCGACGTCGCACGCGACCTGCCGTTCGTCGAAGCGCCGGTGCTGGTTTTGTGGGGCGAACGCGCGTCGAAAACGAGCCCCCTCGAAAAGGCGCACGAGTTCGTGCGCCTCGCCAAAGACGCGCAGCTCGTGACGCTGAGCGCCTCAGGCCTCCTGCCGCTCGAAGAAGAGCCGGAGAAGAGCTGCGAGGCAATCGAGGCGTTCGTCGCTCCGGCGCCGCCGGCGGCGGTCGCCCCGTCCGACCTCGATGCGATCTTCAAGAGTTACGACGTCCGCGGAATCTACCCGGCGCAGTTCAACGACGACATCGCGTACGGCATCGGACGCGCCTTCGTCGAACAGCTCGGGCTCACGTCGATCGTCGTCGGGCGCGACATGCGCCCGTCGGGCGAGAACCTGTTCGCGGCGTTCGCACGCGGCGCAAACGATGCCGGCGCCGACGTTACCGACGTCGGTCTCGTCTCGACCGACGCGCTCTATTTTGCCGTCGGCAAGTACGGTTTCGGGGGCGGCGTCATGATAACGGCCTCGCACAATCCGGCCGAATATAACGGCATGAAGTTCACCCGCGACCGCGCGCAGGCCATCTCGCTCGACACCGGATTGGCTCAGATCCGCGACCAGGTCGCCAGCGGACAATACGGCCCGCTCGCGGAGCGTCGCGGAACCATCTCGCAGCGCGAAATCCTCGACGACTTCGCGAGCCATTGCTTGAGCTTCATCGACCCGGCGAACATCAAGCCGTTCAAGATCGCGATCGACGCGGGCAACGGAATGGCCGGCCTGACCGTGCCCTACGTCTTCAAGCACCTGCCCTGCCAGGTCATCCCGCTCTTTTTCGAACTCGACGGAACGTTTCCGAATCATCCCGCGAGTCCGATCGAGCCTGAGAACATGGTCGATCTGCAGCGGGCGGTGCTCGAAAATCAGTGCGACTTGGGCGTCGCCTTCGACGGCGACGCCGACCGCATGTTCCTCGTCGATGAGAAAGGCGGCTTGATCGGCGGCGATATCGTCACCGCGCTGGTCGGCATCAACACCCTCAAGCGCAATCGCGGTGCGAAAATTCTCTACAACCTCATCTGCAGCCGCAGCGTTCCGGAGGCGATCGTCGGCGCGGGCGGCGTGCCGCTACGCTCGCCGGTCGGGCACTCCTTGATCAAGAAGATCATGCGCGACGAGAACGTCGTGTTCGGCGGCGAGCACTCTGGCCATTTCTATTTTCGCGACAACTGGTTCGCCGACTCGGGGATGATCGCGCTGCTGCAATGTCTCGAAGTCTTCAGCGGAACGGACCGGACGGTGAGCGAGACGGTCGCTCCCGTCGACCGGCGCTTCCGCTCGGGCGAGGTCAACAGCCGCGTCGTCGATATTCCGGCGAAGCTCGCGCAGATCCGCGCACGCTACCAAGACGCGCACGTCGACCAGCTCGACGGGCTCACCATTTCGTATCCCGACTGGTGGATGAACGTGCGCCCCTCGAACACCGAACCGCTCCTGCGCCTCAACGTCGAAGGCGACTCGAAGGAATTGATGGAGCACCACCGCGACGAAGCGCTCGCGCTGATTCGCGCCTAGCGAACGTGCCCGAAGCTCCGAAAGACGCCGTCGCAGCGCTCGATGCTCTGCGCGATTTGCTCGCAGGCGAGGCACTCGCGCCGTGGCCCGGCCGCGAAGGCGACCTCGCGCGGCTCGCGGCCGAACGGGCGCGGCTCGAACGCCGCTTCACGCTCGCGGTCGCCGGTGAATTCTCGAGCGGAAAGTCGTACCTGCTCAACGCGCTCTTGGGCAAAGTCCGGCGCGATCCGCAAGGCCGCATCGGCGGGCTGCTCGCCGTCGACATCAATCCTTCGACCGCGACGATCACCGAGCTCGAGTACGCTCCCGAAGAGTCCGCGCTCGCGCGCTATCCATCCGGCCGCGAAGAACGCATTCCGCTCGATCGCTTGGAACGCTTCGTCGCCGTCTCGCGCGACGGCGCGGGCGCGCTGCACGATGCGACCGCCGACGACGATTCGGCGCCGTCGTTCGTGATCGTTCGCGTCGACTCGCCTTTCTTGGCGAGCGGCTTCGTCGTCGCCGACACGCCGGGACTCGCTTCGCTGAATCCGGCGCACCGCCGCGCCACGCTCGCCTATCTCCCGCGTACCGATGCGGTCCTCTATCTGATCGACACGCAACAGCCGTTCAGCGAAGGCGACGCGGCCTTTCTCGGGCTGATCGGCGAGCACGTCCGTACCATCTTCATCGTACAAACGAAGATCGATCTGTGGCGCGCGCTCGAACCCGACGGGCGGCCGGCCTGGGAGCACGCGCGCGAGCGCATCCGCGAGCGGGCGGCGCGCTTCGCGCCGACGGCCGAGGTCTTCTCCGTTTCGGCGCGCGACTTCGCGCAGGCGCTGCTCGACGGGGACGCGGCGTTGCGCGCGGAAAGCGGTTTCGACGAGCTCCTCGACGCCCTCGAACGCTCCCTCGAAGCGCGCGCGCAGGCCGATCGCGTGCAGCGCGTGACGAGCGTGCTCGGCGAACTCGGCGAGAAGACCGCGGCCCGCTTGCGCCGCGAGGCCGCCTTGCTCGCGGCGGAACGCGAAGAGCTCGCAGCCGAACGCATCCGCGCCGAAGGCGACCTGCTCGAACGGGAACGCGTTCTCGCGCGGCAGCGCGATGAGACGGCGCGCGCCGGTGCGGAGCGTGCCGCCTGGATCGAGGCGCAAGGCCGCGCCCTCAGTGCGGAACTCGTGCGGGCGCTCTCGAGCGCGATCGACGTCGCCGACATCGAGCGTATCCGCGATCGCGGAAAGTTTCACATTCTGGCGGACGCGACCGTTGCCGCGAGCGTCAAGCGCTTTGCAGGCGAGGTCGCCGGGCACGTAGCGCGCGCGCTCGACCGGCTGGAACGGGAGCATCCCGGCCTGCGCGTGGCCGACGCCGTGGCGCTGCGCCTAGGCGGAGAGCCCGGCAGCGGCGCGTGGTCGCGCGACCTGGCGAGCGGCCTCGCTTCGACGATCGTCCTAGAGGCGCTCGGCCGGCCGACGGTCGCGTTCGTGCACGAAGTGGCCTCGGCGTTTGCCGCCCATCCGCTCGGGACGTACATGAAGCGCGAACTCGGCGCCGACCTGGCCGAAACGTTCCTGCCCAACTTCGAGCGCGAGTTCGGCGGCTTGATCGGTGAAATCGCGGCACAGATCGGCGCGGCCTACGGCGACCTGGCCGGCTCGCTCGAAGCGGCGCGCGCCGCTTTGCGGGGCGAGACGCTCGATCCGATCGACCGCGCCATCGCCTTGGCAGCCGATCCCCCGGCACGCTCCACCGCAGTCGCGAATCTGAAGAACGCTCTCGGGCAACTCGCGGCAATCGACGACCGCGTCCGCGCGCTCGTGCCCGAGCGCCACGCCGTGGCGCACCCACACAGTCCGGCGGGCGACGCGCTCGAAGCGGCGCCGTTCGTTCCCGACGCCTACGACCGCGGCCTACGGCCCGAACGCTACCGGGTCGTTGTTTTAGGGGCACTGCGCCGCGGCAAGTCGAGCCTGATCAACGCGATCGCCGGCACCCGCTTACTGGAAGACTCGGTCGGCAGCGAAGCGCGCTTTCCGATCCACGTTCGCTACGGCGAACGCAACCGCGCCTACGCGCTCGACGCGAACGGCACGTGGAACGAGATCGACGCCGGCGGCGCGATGGTGCACGCCGCGCTCGCGCCCGTGCTGATCGAAATCCCGTGGAACTTGCCCAAGCAACTCGTCCTCGTCCACGCGCCGGCCTTCGATTCGGGCGACCCCGTCGCCGAAGAAGTCGCGCTCGCGGCCGCGGCCGCGGCGAGCGAGGTCATCGGCCTCTTTTCGCGCCAACTTTCGGAAGGCGAACTCAGCCTCTACGCACGCGTCGCCGAGCTCGGCAAACCGATGCTCCTGGTGCACACCATTGCCGACAACGAGACGCCGGCGGAGCGCCGCACCGTGGTCGAACTCGCCGCGCGTTACCTGCGCGAACGGGGCATTACGACGCCGCGCATCTTTACCGTTTCCGCACTCGATTTTTTGGAGGCCGCGCAAATCGGGCGCGCCGCGGCACCGTGGAACGAACTGGGAGCGCTGCGGCAAACGCTGGAAGCCCACGCCGAAGCCCACATGCAGCGGCTCGCCGAGCGCGTGCGGCGCTCGAGCGAAAAAAGTGTGACGTCACATACCGCGCCCGGCGTCAGTTCGCGCCCCAATTTACGCGGGGCGCTCGACCGCCTGCTCGGACGCGGCTAAACCACACTAGGGTCGCCGCAGCGGCGTCCCGAACCATCCGCACGTGTTACCCTCTTTTACGCTCGGTCCGGCACGGCTCGCACTCGGCACGGGAGCGCTCCAATACGGGCGCCTCGTCATTGAGAACGGCCGCATCGCGGACATCATCGGCGGCGAAGGCCCCAGCGACTTCGCACTCCCCGCGCACACGACGATCGCACCCGGCATGATCGACGTTCACACAAATGGCGCCGACGACGTTCTCTTCAACCGCGATCAGGGCAACGCCGTCGACGTCGCGTCGCTCTCGTACGCGTCGCAGGGCGTCACCGGCTTCGTCGCAACGATTATGACCGCTCCCTGGGAATCGATGCTGCACGCGGCCGAGGAAGTCGCCGAAGCGGCGCACGCGCTCCTCGAGCATCCGCAAGTGACCGGCGCTCGCTGCCTCGGCCTGCATTTCGAGGGACCGTTCCTCAACCCCAAGTTCCGGCGCGTCCACCGTCACGACTGGCTCATCCCGGCGACTCCGGAACGCGCCAAGACGATGATCGATGCCTGCCGCGGTGCGCTCGTCATGGTGACGATGGCGCCCGAAGTCGAGGGCGTCGACGAAGCCACGCGCTTCTTCCACGATCAAGGCATCGTCTGTTCGGCCGGCCATACCTCGGCGAAGTATCGCGACGGAATCCTCGCGATCGGTCTCGGTTTCCGTACGCTGACGCACGCCTTCAACGCGATGCCACCGCTCGATCACCGCGAGCCGTCGATCCTGGCTGCTTTCATCCAAGAGCCGCGCACGACCGTCCAAGTAATCTGCGACGGGTACCACGTCGCGCCGGTGATGATCGACATCCTCTACCGTACGCTGCGCGAGCGCCTCGTGCTGGCCTCCGACTACATGGCGCCTGCCGGCAGCGGGTACCGCATCGAGGGCGGCGTGGTCCGCGCCGAGGACGGGACGATCGCCGGCAGCGCGCTGCACACCGATCGTGCGGTGCGCAACCTCATGGCGTACGCGACGATTCCCTTCGAGCAGGCGATCGTGAGCGCGACCGCGGCCCCGGCCGGTTTGCTCGGCATCGAACGCGAAGCCGGCACGATCGCGCGCGGCAAGCGCGCCGACCTCTCGATCTGGAGCGAGCAGTACGAAATCCTCGCTACGATCGTGGGCGGCGAACCCGTGTACGGCGCGCAGCATCTGCGCGGAACGCGCGCGACGAGCGTCGGTTAAGCACTACCAGACCAGCGGCAGCAGCCGGTACCGCACCTTGCGGCAATACTCGACGTAGCCGGGAAGGTGTTCGGCCAAGAAGCGCTCCTCGTAGCGAATCCGCCAAACGATGAGCGGCAGCAGCGGAGCGATCGCCAGCAGGGCCCACCACGATCCCAGCGCCGGGGGAGTCGCAAAACTCACGAGCAGCAAACCGGTGTAGTAGGGGTGGCGAACGACCGCGTAGGGACCGGTGGAGATGACCTTCTGGTCTCGCTCGACGACGATGTTTACGGCCGCGAACGTGTTCTCGCGCAAAGCGAGGAACATGACGACGAAGCCGGCGGCCAGCAGCGCGTCGCCGGCGAGGATGGCGTACGGCGAAACGTGCGACCACGCAAAGCGATGATCGAGCCGCAGAACCAGCAGCGTAGCGGCAAAGAGGACGACCACGCCAAGTTGGATCGCCTGCTGACTCTTGGCTCCCTCTGAGGCTGGGCCGCGCATGCGGCGCTTGAGAAGCTCCGGATCCGCGCGAAGCAAATAGGCAAGGATCACAGCGCAGCTCACGACGCAGATGGTGACGTAAACCCAGACCGGCGAGAATCGAAGCGCCAACTCTTCGGCGCTCTACGCCGCGCCGCCAAGATACGCGGCACGCACGGCTTCGCTCGCCATCAAGTTCGCGGCGCTTTCTTCGAAGACGATCTTACCGACTTCGAGGACGTAGCCGCGCGACGCGATCGCGAGCGCTTGACGCGCGTTTTGCTCGATCAGGAGCACCGTCGTCCCTTGCTGGTTGATCTCGCGAATGACGCCGAAGATCGTCTCCACCAGGATCGGCGAGAGCCCGAGCGACGGCTCGTCGAGCATCAAGAGCCGCGGGCGCGACATCAGGGCGCGGGCCATGGCGAGCATCTGCTGCTCGCCGCCGGACAGCGTGCCGGCTTTCTGCCCGAAACGCTCCTCGAGGCGCGGAAAGATCTGCACGACGCGCTGCAGATCCGAGGCCACTTCGGAGGCGTCCTTGCGCGTGTACGCTCCCAGCTCGAGGTTCTCGCGAACCGTCATGCGGCCGAAGACCCGCCGTCCTTCGGGCGACTGCACGAGCCCCGCGCGCACGATCTGATCGGGCGGCGTGCGCGTGATGTCGCTGCCGGCAAAGCGAACCGTTCCTTTGCTCGGGCGGATGAGGCCGCTGATCGCGCGCAACGTCGTCGTTTTCCCCGCGCCGTTCGCGCCGATGAGCGTTACGATCTCGCCTTCGTCGACGCGCAGGCTGACGCCGGAGAGTGCCTGGATCCGTCCGTAGTGCGCGTCGAGACCCTCGACTTCCAGCAGCGCCACGTCAGGCCGCCCCGCTGCCCAGATACGCCTCGATCACGCGCGGATTGCGGCGCACCTCGGCCGGCGTTCCTTCGGCGATCTTCTCGCCGTGGTCGAGCACGGTGACGCGCTCGCTGACGTTCATGACCAGGTGCATGTCGTGTTCGATCAGGAAAACGGTCACGCCGCGTTCGCGAATGCGCCCGATCAGGCCGATCAGGTCGTCTTTTTCGCGGGGATTCATCCCGGCTGCCGGCTCGTCGAGCAGCAGCAGCTTCGGGTCGCCGGCGAGCGCGCGCGCGATCTCGAGGCGGCGTTGAAAACCGTAGGGCAGGTTGCGCGCGTAGCCTTCGGCGTGTTGCTCGAGGCCCACGAAGCGCAGCAGTTCGCGCGCCCGCTCGCGCACGACCCGTTCCTCGCGCCGTTCGGACGGTACGTGGAGCAGCGACCCGAAGAGGTTCGCGTGCATCCGGGCGTGCTCGCCGGTCATCACGTTATCGAGCGCCGACATGAACGCGAATAGCCGGATGTTTTGAAAGGTCCGCGCGATGCCCAGCGCCGCGATTTCGTAGGTCTTCATCCCGACGAGCGAGCGCTCTTCGAGATCGATCGCACCGTGCGTGGGCTCGTAGACCCCCGTGATCAGGTTAAAGACCGTCGACTTGCCGGCGCCGTTGGGGCCGATCATCGCGACGATCGAGCCCGCCTCGATCTCGAACGACAGGTCGTTGACGGCCACCAGTCCGCCGAAGGCTTTGCGTACGTCGGTCAAGCGAAAGAACGGCATCAGGCGGCCCCGCTCGTGTATTCGCTCTGCTCTTCCGCCAAGAGGTGCGGATCGTCCAGCGCCTCGTGAAACTCGGCCTTCCGCTGCCGGCTCGGAATGAGGCCCTCGGGCCGGAACAGCATCATCGCGACCAGGATCACGCCGTAAAGCATGAAGCGGTAGTTCGTGAAGTCGAGTCCGGTCAAGCCGATTTGGTGCGCGAGGTTCGTCGACTGCGGCAAGAGGAAGCTGTTGAGAAACGAGAGGACGAGGCTGCCCGCAATCACGCCCCAGATGTTTCCCATCCCGCCCAGCACGAGCATCGAGAGCACCAGCACGCTGACGTTGAACTGAAACTGATCGGGCGAGACAAGATCGAGCTTCGCGGCATAAGCGACGCCGGCGAGTCCGCTGAACGAGGCGCCGAGCGCGAAGGCGGCGAGCTTCGCGGTGGTCGTGTTGATCCCCATGTGGCGCGCCGCCAGCTCGTCCTCGCGGATCGCCATCCAGGCGCGGCCCAGGCGGCTATTTTGCAGGTTGCTCGCGAACCAGACGCCGAGCGCGATGAGCACCAGCATCACTTCGTAGTAGGGGGTCGCGCTGAAGCCGAAATTGTGCCCGAAGAGCGAGGGTTGATCGAGCGAGCTGATGCCGTTTGGGCCGTTGGTGAACTGCGAGAGGTTCAGGAACGTCTGCGGCACGATCTCGCCGAAGCCCAGCGTGACGATCGCAAGGTAGTCGCCGCGCAGGCGCAGCGTCGGCGCTCCGAGCAAGATGCCGAAAAGCGCCGCGATGCACGGCGCCACCAGCAACATGATCCAAAACGGAATGTGGATGCCGAACTGCTGGCTCGCGAGCATCGCGTAGCTGTACGAACCGATCGCGAAGAAGGCCGCGTAGCCGAGATCGAGCAGCCCCGCGAAGCCGACGACGATGTTGAGGCCAAGGGCGAGCAGCACGAAGGCGCCGGCGTTCGCCAGGAAATCGACGTGCGAGTTGTTGCTGTCGATGAATGGGATCAGCGGCAACAGCACGAGCGCGAGGTAGGGGAGACGCCGGCGAACCGAAGGCGACACCCGCTTAAACCTTCTCGGGGAGCGCTTCGCCGAGCAATCCGGCCGGGCGGAAGATCAGGACCAGCACGAGCACCGAGAAGACGATGACGTTGCTCCACTGCTGACCGCCGGGGATGTATTGCGTCGCGATCGCTTCGATCAAGCCGATCAAAAAGCCGCCCAGCATCGCGCCCGGAATGTTGCCGATGCCGCCCAGCACGGCGGCGGTGAAGGCCTTGAGTCCGGCCTCGAACCCGTTGAAGAACCAAGTCGTGCCGTAGTAGACGCCGCTGACGAAGCCGGCCGCGCCGGCCAGGGCGCTGCCGATCAGGAACGTCACGGCGATCGTGGTGTTGATGTCGATGCCCATCAGCTGGGCGGCGTCGCGGTCCTGCGCGGTCGCGCGCATCGCCTTCCCGATTTTCGTCTTCGAAATGAAGAGCTGCAGGCCGGTCATCATGACGATCGCCAGCGCGATCACCAGCATCGACTTCGCGCTGATCGAGACGCCGCCGAGGTCGAGCGCCGGGTTCGGAAAGAAATCGGGCAGCGGAACGGGCGAGGGGCCCTTCCAGAGCTGCATGACGTTCTCGAGGATGAACGACATCCCGATGGCCGTGATCAGCGGCGCGAGCCGGGGGGCGTTACGCAGGCGGCGGTAGGCGAGCCGCTCGATCAGCACGCCGACGATGCCGCACAGGAGCATCGCGACGACGACCGCCAGCAAGATCACGCCGACGAGGGGCCAGCCGTGCAGCTCGCCCGAGACGCCGATCGCCGTCAAGACGGCGAGCGTGAAGAACGTCCCCAGCGTGTAGACGTCGCCGTGCGCGAAGTTGATTAGCTCGATGATCCCGTAAACCATCGTGTACCCGAGCGCGATCAGCGCGTAGATCCCGCCGAGCGAGAGCCCGTTGACGATCTGTTGGAAGAAAACTTCCAAAAGGCGCTACGAGCCGCCCTCGGTCACTTGGTCGACGAACTCGGGCTTGCCGTTCGTGATCTTGTACAAGCTCAGGATGCCCGCCGTCGTATCGCCGTTGGCGTCGAAGCCGACCTTGCCGATCGGCGTTTCGAGACCTTTGGTGGCCGCGATGTTCTTCAAGACCTCGGCGCGCGTCGGCATCTTGCCGCCGTTCGCTTTGAACGCTTTCTCGATTGCGGCGATCTCGACGAGTGCGGCGGCATACGCGTTCGCGCTATATGCGCCGATGTCGCTGTTCCAACGCTTCTTATACGCGGCGATGAACGCTTGCGCGCTTGGCAGCTTGGCCGGATTCGGGGCTGCGACCGTGTAGTACACGTTGGTTGCCATCGCGCCGGCCGTAGATAGGAAGGTCGTGTCGCTAATCCCGTCGCCGCCGAAGTAGGCGACGCTCTTCAGAGCCGAATCGCCCATCTGCTTGCGTAGGAGGCCGCCGCCGGTGACCGTCGTTCCGCCGAAGAAAATGAGATCGGGTCCGAGGCTCTCGGCCTTGGTAAGCAAAGCCTTGAAGTCGGTTTGACCTTTCGTCAGATGCTCGTGCCCGAGGACCGTGCCACCGTCAGCTTTGAAACTCGCTTCGAAGACGTCGGCCAACCCTTTGCCGTACGTCTCGTTGTCGTCGACGATGAAGACCTTCTTGTAGCCGAACTTCGTGGCGAACTTTGCGCCGACCGCGCCCTGCCGGTCGTCGGTCGTGCAGACGCGAAAGAACGTATTGACGTCGGGGTGCGAGATGCGAAGTTTCTTGGCATCCTCACCTTTGGTCAAGCCGGGATTCGTCGTCGAGGCCGCGATCATGGCGAGGCCGGCATCGTTTGAAATCGGGATTTCGGCTTTAGCGACGTTCGAGTTGAACGGTCCGAACATCGAGAGAACGCTCGCGTCGGCCACGAACTGCTTGACGTTCTGGGCGCCTTGGGCGGGGTCGTGCGCGCCCTGCACCGCGTCGTCGAGATCGTAGGCCTGCAGACTGAAAGATCCGAGCGCGTGGCGCGCGTTGGCTTCCTCGATCGCGAGCACCGCGCCGTTGCGCGTCGGAATGCCTTGCGCCGCATCGCCGCCGCTCACCGGAAGGTCGATGCCGATCTTGATGACCTGCGCGCCCTGCGCGGAAGCCGGCGCGCGCAAGGCAAAGGGCGTCGCGGAGGCGGCTAGCGCCCCCAGCACGACGGCGGCCGAAAGCCGCACCAAAGCGTTCCGAGAATGCATGAAATTCAACCTCCGAAATAAACCGGCCAGCAAGCCGTAAAAAGGCAGCACCGAGTCGAGCCTTTGTACGCCGAGGGAAGGGGCTTCCCTTTCCTACGAGCGCTTAAAGGTGCGGTTTGCGCCTTAGCGCTTGGCCGGTGCGAGCGCGTCGGCGGCTTCGGCGTGAAGAAATTCGAGGAAGACGCGCGTATCGCGGTCGAGCCGCGGCGCGAGCAGGGCGCGCGCCGCTTCGCTCTCGAGCGAAACGAGCTGCGCGCGCGCCAGCGCGCGAGCCAGCGCCGGCAGCCTCGGATCGGTCGACCCTGCCAGGGCGGCGAGCTTGGCGAGGTAGAGCTGCTGCAACTCGCGCCGCTCGGGCGCGATGGCCTGCGGCGGCGTCGCGCTCAGCTCGCGGTAGACGGCAGCCTGCATCCAATCGAAGAGGTCGGAAAGGTGCATCGGATTTGCGGCGAGGCTCTCGCTCTCACCCGCGGCCAGCCGTGCCAAAACCGGCGCGTTGAACATCTGATCGAGCGCACTCCTCTGATAGGCGACGACCACCTCGGCGAGCGGGTAATCGTGGCGGCTCGGCGGCTGATAAGCCCAGGCCGGCAAGTCCCCGTACGGTCCCGCGGCGAGCCCGTACCCATACCCGCCGAGTTCGCTGTAGCCGAGGCGCTGCAACAGCGCCGGGGAGAAGTGCCACGCTTCGTTTGCGAACAGCGCTCGGTCGAGCAAGTCGAAGGCCCGGCGCTGCTCGGCGCGCGGCACGGGAACGACCGGGGGCTGCGCCCCGGGATCGCCGCGATGCGCTCGCGAGAGATATTGCCCGCCGATAAAGTGCGCGGGCAGCGTCGCACACGCGCCGTAGCGCTCGAGCAGCGCCGCGAACGTCTCGCGCTCGACTTCGTAGGCCTCATCCGGACGCGGAAAGAGCTCGTTCAACCGGCCGAACTCAGCGCGATACATCCCCAGCTGGACCGCGCACCACCCGAGCGGATCGCTCGTGAGGTCGTCGGAGTTAACGCGCGGATCGGCGGCGTGACCGTCCGCCCACGAGACGTCCTCGTCGGAGGCGAAGCGATAGCGCGGGTCGCTCCAGGCCGAGGCCCACCTGGCCAGCGTCGGCCGCTCGTCTTCCGGCGTCGCCGCGCCCGGAATGCGCGCGTATCCCCAATGAATCGCGTAAAAGTCGTACGGTCCGAGCACCGTTTGAGAATAGTCCGCCTGGCGGAGCGGCCGCGGCCACAAGTTGAGCGGGGTGTACTCCATCACCGATGCGGCGATTCCGTTTTTTGCGGTGAACGACGGATCTTGCAGCTGGCCGGCCGTGTAGGCCATCGAGGCGATGAAGTTGTGATTGAGCCCCATGTTGTGACCGGTCTCGTGCAGCATCGTCGCGATCAGCGCGTCGTCGAGAAACTTCTGGGGCATGGGGTCGGTCGACCGCCCGAAGCGAACCGGATCGACGAACTGCGTCCAATCCCGTTGCGCGCCGAGCGGCTCGTCCGCGGAAATCAAAACGCCGGTGCGGAACTCTTCGCCGGTGCGCGGATCGAATAAGGTCTGCGAGTCGGCACCGAAACTCGGCTGGTGCTCGGGAACCCAGCGCAAGACGTTGTAGCGGATATCGTCGGGGTCCCAGGCTGGGTCCGCGGGCTGATCGCGCACTTCGATCGCGCCGGCGATTCCAATCCGCTCGAAGGCGGCGTTCCAGCGCAAGACGCCTTCCCGGATCGCTGCGCGGTACTTTTCGGGTACCGTATCGCTCATGTAGAAAACGAGCGGGTGGAGCGGCGGCGAAAGCGGCTTCGCCGGATCCGAGGGCTGAAAATTCCAGCGGACCGCGTACGAGAGCCGTCGCGTCAGGACGCGGTCGTCGGCGAATTGAAGGTAGACGTCGTCGTAGAAGCCGACCCGGTCGTCGGCGAGCCGCGGCAGGTAGCCGTCGTCTCCAGGCGGTTCGGCGAGATTGTAGACGACGCGAATCTGCACGTTGCGCGGGTCGGGCGGGACGTCCGACAACCGCTGGTTCGGTGAGGTCCAGTTCTGCGCGACTTCGAGGACGACGTTGCGCGGAAAGGCCTTCGTCGTTGTGAAGTACGTGCGATCCGGATCGAGCGCGTACGGTTCGGCGTCCCGCGTCGCGCTCGACGTTTTCAAAACGTCGCGCAGGTCGAGCTGATCGCCCAGAAACGGTGCCGCGTCGATGACGAGAGCGCCGCTCTTTTCGTCTTGGGCGACGATCGTTGCCAAACCCACGACCGAGCGCGGAAAGTTCGACGCGATCGCGCGCGCGGCCGCGGGCGCACCCGGGGCAACGAAGGCGGCGCTCGGCCACAGGATCGCGACTTGGTTTCCGGCGCGCTCGAAGCGCACGAGTTCGGCCGGGAGGTGATCGGTATTTCCCCAAACCAGCGGGTCGCCGCCGAGTCCGCTGGCCGGAACGATCGTTTGAACGTAGTCGCGGTCCAGCTGCGCGGCCGCGAGTTCGAGATAGACCTTGCCGTCTTTGCGCCAGATGGTGAAAAGCCCGTGCTGCGCTTGGGCGCCTTTCACGAAGACGTCGTAAGCGGCGATCGCATCGGCGCGCACCGGGCCGCTTGCGGCCGTCCCGGCGAAAATCAGCGCGAGCGCCGGGGTACCCAAGCGGCTCAGGAAGCTACGGATCTTCTTACGCTTTTCTACGCGCCGATCAGTTCTCTGACGGCGGCCGCATTGAAGTAGGAGGCCGACGGGTGATGCATGACGATCGCTGCGGTCGACTGCTCCGGAACCATCTGAAACGCTTCGGTCAAGGCGACGCCGAGCTGCTGCTCCACGTCGAGCAAACGCCAGACCAACGCGTGCTGCGAGAGCTCGGGGCACGCGCCGTAGCCCCACGAGTAACGTTTCCCCCGGCCGCCCGCGAGACCCAGTTCCGCCCGGATGCGGTCGTGGACGTACGCGGCGGTCGCCTCCGCCGCCTGGACGGAGAAGCCGTGGAGAAAATAGCTCTCGCTGTAATCGCTCGCAGCTTGCAACGCGTCGATGCGTTCGGAGATTTCGCTTCCGACCGTTACCACTTGCAGCGCCACCACGTCGCGCGCGCCGCCGCCGGCTTCGCGCACGTAGTCCGCTAGCGAGAGATGTTCGCCGCCGGCTTGACGCGCGAACGGAAAGCGCGCGATCTCGCGATCGGGCGCGTCCGGCGCGTACAAGATCACGTCATCCCCGGAGGCTGCCGCCGGAAAGTATCCGTAGACGGCGCGCGGCTCGATCAAGCCGCCGCGCTCGGCCTGCGCCTGATAACGAGCGAGGCGCGGGGCAAACTCGTCACGCACGAGCGCTTCCCAGGCGTCGCCTTTGACGTTGGCGCCGCCCCACGAAAGCCGGTACAAACTCTTGAGATCGAAGTGCTTCCAGAGTGCGGCGGGCTCGATCGCGTCGACGAGCCGCGCGCCGTAGAACGGCGCGGCGGGAACCTCGGCCGGTCCTAGCGCCGTCCGCGCGGTGCGGCCGTTCGCCGCAGCGGCGCCGGTTTTCGGCGGCGCCTTCCGGCTCGCTTCGGCTTCAACGCGCTTTTGCGCAGCGAACGTTTCGCGGCGCGCGGGCTCTGCGGTCAGCGCGTCCATGATCTCGAGGCCCTCGAAGGCGTCCTTGGCATAGTAAACGCCCGGATCGAAATAGCGCGCGGCCTCGCCGTCGCCGACGAAGGCGATGCGCCGACCGAAGTCGCGATTGATCGCCGCGCCGCCGACGAGCACGGGAAAGGCTAAACCTTGTGCGTTCTGTTCCGCGACGCAGACGGGCATCTGCTTCGAGGTCGAAACCAGCAGCGCCGACAATCCGATCGCGTCGGCCCGCACTTCGACCGCCTTCTCGAGGATCGCGTGCATCGGAACCTGTTTTCCGAGATCGAAAACGGTATACCCGTTGTTCGTCAGGATCGTATTGACGAGGTTCTTGCCGATGTCGTGTACGTCGCCGAAGACCGTCGCCAGCACGACCTTGCCTTTGGTAACGCCCTCGCGCTTCTCGAGAAATTGCTCGAGGTGGGCGACGGCCTTCTTCATCACTTCCGCCGATTGCAGCACGAACGGCAGGATCAACTCGCCGGCACCAAACTTGTCGCCGACTTCCTTCATCGCGGGCAGCAGCACGTTGTTGAGCACGTCGACGGCGTCGCGTTCGCGCAGCGCCTCGTCCAGCTTCTCTTCGATTCCGTCCTTGCGGCGGCGCAGGATCGCGTTGTGGATGCGCCGTTCGACCGGCGCGCCGGCGTCGTCGTCGGCGGCCGCGGTTGCGGCTTTGGCGCCCCCCTCCGATTTCGCGTCCCAGTGCTCGATCACGCGTTGGAGCGCGTCGGGCCGGCGGTTGAGCACGAGGTCCTCGCACAGCTCGCGCTCGAGCGGGTCGAGTTCGGCGTGCGGCGTGATCTCCTTGGCGTTGACGATCGCCATGTCGAGACCGGCGGCCACACAGTGATGGAGCATGACCGAGTTCAAGGCCGCGCGCGCCGGCGGTTTGAGACCGAAGGAAGCGTTGGAGACGCCGAGCGAGGTGAGGACGCCCGGAATGCGCGCTTTGATCAGCTCGATGCCGGCGATCGTCTCGACGGCGGAGTTCGCAAACTCGGGATCGCCCGTCGCCAGCGTGAAGGTGAGCGCGTCGAAGATCAGCGCGCCGGGCGGGACCCCGTACTCGCCGACGATCATGTCGTAGAGGCGCTGAGCGACCTCGAGCTTGCGTTCCGCGGTCTTCGCCATGCCCGTCTCGTCGATCGTCAGCGCCACGATAGCCGCGCCGCTCTCCTTAACCATCGGTAGAACCGTGTCGAGCTTGGCCCGTCCGGCCTCGAGGTTGACCGAGTTGACGATCGGACGGCCCGCGTAGATCTTGAGCGCGGCCTCGATGACCTTCGGCTCGGTGGAGTCGATCATCAGCGGCGTCTCGACCGTCTGCGCCAGCTTCTTGACGAGAATCGCCATCTGCTCGTCTTCGTCGGTTCGTTCGGTGAGCGCGGTGCAAACGTCGAGAACGTGCGCGCCGCCCTCGACCTGTTCGCGCGCGACGAGCATGATCTCGTCGTAGTTCTCTTCGAGCAACAGCCGTTTGATGCGTCGCGAGCCCTGCGCGTTCAGCCGCTCGCCGATCAAGAGCGGGCTGCCGTCTTGCACGAGCGCCGTCGCGGTCATCGCGGAGGCGGCGAATTGCAGCGGTTTGGGAAGCGGCTTGCGCCCGGTGCGGCCCGCGGCCAGGGCGGCGAACGCGGCGACGTGCTCGGTCGTCGTGCCGCAGCAGCCGCCGATCGCGTTCACGCCGAACTCGCGCACGAAGCCCTCGAGCTCCCGCGCCATTTCGGCGGGCGTCTCCGGATAAATGGTCTCACCGCGGGGACCCATGATGGGCAAGCCGGCGTTCGGGATGACCGAGACGTAGCAGCGCGAGTTCTCGACCAGGTAGCGGATCGGGTCGCGCATGTGTGACGGTCCGGTCGAACAGTTGAGTCCGATAACGTCGATGGGCAACGCGTCGAGGGTGGCGCAGACGGCGCGGATATCGGTGCCGAGCAACATCCGTCCCGTGACGTCGAGGGTCGCTTGCGCTTGGATCGGCACGCGGCGCAATCCGCGCGCGAACTCGCGCGTAATGCCCGCGATCGCCGCCTTCATCTCGAGCAAGTCTTGGCTCGTCTCGAGAACCAGTAGATCGACGCCGCCCTCAACGAGGTAGCGCGCTTGTTCGCCGTAGATCGCCGCGAGCCGGTCGAAGGTGATGTTCGAAAGGGCTGGGTCTGAAGACGAGACGAGCATGCCCGTCGGTCCGAGCGACCCCGCCACGAAACGCGGGCGCTCCGGCGTCGAGAAGCGCTCGGCCGCGGCCCGCGCGAGTCCGGCAGCTCGCAGGTTGATCTCGCCGGTCCGCTCGCCCAAGCCGTACTCGTCGAGCTTGAGGCGCGAGGCCGTAAACGAGTCCGTCTCCAGGACGTCCGCGCCGGCAGCGAGGTAGCGGTCGTGGATCGCGGAGATGAGATCCGGCCGCGCCAGTACGATCGCTTCGTTGCAGCCGTGAAAGGCCGCGCCGCCGTAATCCTCGGCCGCCAGCTCCATCGCCATGAGCTCGGTCCCCATCGCTCCGTCGAAGACGAGGACTCGCTCGTCCAGCGCGCGCAGAAACCTGTCCATCGATCCTTTCTTCGCCGCGGATGCCGGAAGCGACTCCCGGCTGCGCCGCGCCGCCGCGGAGGCGCGGCCGCCCCTCCGGTGAATGCGCGCTCCATGGCGCCGAACGCGATCGTCGAGACGAAAGGGCTATCCAAGTCGTTCGCAGGCTACTGCGCCGTCGACGATGTCTCGCTCTCGATCGAAGCGGGTTCGATTCACGCGATCATCGGACCGAACGGCGCCGGCAAGACGACCTTCTTCAATCTGCTCTCGGGGTTCGTCAAGCCGACGGCAGGCGCGATCTCGCTGCGCGGCAGCGACATCACCGGCCTCAGCCCGGCGAGCATTGCGCGGCTCGGGATGGTTCGCAGCTTTCAAATCAACAGCATCTTCACGCACCTCAGCGTGCTCGACAACGTCAAGGTCTCGCTCGAATCGAAGACCGATCTGCCGATCCGCTTTTGGTCGCCCGGCACGGCGACGAAGCGCCTCGAACCGCGCGCCAAGGAACTGCTTGCCGACGTTGGGCTCGAACGCGAGAAAGATTTGCTCGCCGTGCAGCTGTCCTACGGCAGGAAGCGCGCCCTCGAGGTCGCGATCTCGCTGGCGCAAGATCCCGAGATCCTGTTGCTCGACGAGCCGACCGCGGGCATGGGAACCGAGGACGTCGAGCGCATTTCGCGCTTGATCGGGCGCGTCGCTAAAGGCCGCACGGTGGTGCTGGTCGAGCACAACCTCAGCGTCGTCGCCGACCTCTCGCAGCGCATCACCGTCCTGCAGCGCGGCAAGGTGCTCGTCGAGGGCACGTACGAGGCGGTACGCAACGACCAGCGCGTCATCGACGCGTATCTCGGCGGCGGCGGCGCCGTACATGCTTGAAACGCGCGGGCTGAACGCCTACTACGACGAGTGCCACGTCTTGCGCGGCGTCGATCTGCGGGTCGAGCGCGGCGAAGTCGTCACGCTCGTCGGGCGCAACGGCGCCGGCAAGTCGACGACCCTGAAATCGATCATGGGCATCGTGCGCCGCCGGACCGGCGACGTCGAGTTCGAGGAGCGCTCGATCGTCGCGCTGACCTCGGACAAGATCGCGCGGCGCGGCATCGGCTTCGTGCCCGAGGAGCGCGGCATCTACGCGACGCTCACCGTAGCGGAGAACCTGGCGCTGCCGCCGGTCATCGACAGCGCCGGCGCGTGGCCGATCGAAAAAATCTACGAACTCTTTCCGATCTTAAGCGAACGCGCCAAAGCGATGGGGACTACGCTCTCTGGGGGCGAGCAGCAAATGCTGGCGATCGCGCGCGTGCTGCGCAACGGGGCCCGGCTCATCCTCTTGGACGAGCCGACCGAGGGCCTCGCTCCCGTCATCGTCAACGCGATCGGCGACTTGATTCTCGAAATCAAGAAATCCGGGGTTACGATTCTTTTGGTCGAGCAGAACCTGCGCTTCGCGACGCGCGTCGCCGACCGGCACTACCTGATGGTCCACGGCCGGATCGTGGAATCGATGAGCAACGCCGAAGTCGTCGAACGCGAGAAAGACCTGCTCGCCCACCTCGGCGTCTAACCGTTCGCGCGGCTCAACAGCCGAGCAGACCGGGAACGTCATCCTGGAGGAGATCCAGCAGACCGTAGCCCGTAGTCCGCCGCGCGGAAGCCACGATGCGTTCGTTGACGGCGAATCTCTGGGGATCGCGCAAGTCGGAGATGATGCTGAGACGGCCACCGTCGAGCCAAAATCCGCGAACCGTGCCGGCCTGCGCGGCAGACTCACCGGCGCTTTCGAGAAAACGCACGTTTCCCAATTCGAAGTTCAGCCGCGAGAGCTGCTCGCCGGCGAAGCGCTCCGTCGCTTTCTTGCCGAATGCGATCGACGAAGGCGCGCGTTGATAGTTTTGCGCTCCGTCGTGCGCCAGGTAGTCGTCGAAGTCGTCTTGCCGATCTTTCGCAACGGGCCGGAACGAGAGGCGGATCGCGAACTCAGGGCCGTCCGCATCGTCGGAAATCCACGCCGTCCCACACTTTTGCCGGAAGTCGTACGCCTGCGGCATCTGGAGATCGTAAGCGACGCCGAAGCCGCCCCGGCCCCAGGATCCGAAACCGGCCTGCCAGCGCTCGGTCTTCCAGCCGGCGGGGGCTGCCGGCCGCGACGCGCTCTCGCAAAAGCCTAAGGAACCGAGGAACAGCACCGAAACGAGCAGCAAGAGCCTGCGGCGCGAGAGCTTCACGTTCAGACCGGCTCGGGTTCGACCTCGACGACCATGCGGTCGGGGTTATCCTCGTCTTCAACGAGCAACTGGCGCGGCGCAAAGGCGCGCTGCAGAATTTCGCCGACGATGCCGCGCCGCGCCACCAAGATCACGATCGCGAAGACGACGCCCATGACCAGGTTCGTTTTGTCGCCGATCGGCGTCTTCGAAACGAAATAGTCGAGCGACTGAAAGACGGCAGCGCCGACGATCGGACCGTAGATCGTCCCGATCCCGCCGAGGATCGTCATCATGACGATCGCGCCCGAGGTGTGCCAGTCGACTCCGTCGAGTCCGGCCAGGCGGTTGCCCAGCGCGTAGAGCGCGCCGGCGAAACCGGCCAGCGTTCCCGAAAGCACGAAAGCCGCGATCTTAAAGTTCCGCGTCGAATAGCCGACGCTCTGCGCGCGGACCTCGTTCTCGCGCATCGCGGCCAGAACTTGCCCGAACGGCGAGGTGACGACCCGAATCGCGAAGACCGTCACGAACACCGCCGAGGCGAGCACGAGGTAATAGTAAACGCGATCGTTCTCGAGCGACAACCCGAAGAGCGTGCCGCGCGTCGCTACTTGCAGGCCGTTCTCTCCTCCAGTCAGGCCGACGAGCTGGAACGACAAGAAATAGATGATCTGCGCGATGGCCAGCGTGATCATGGCGAAGTAGATGCCGCTGCGCCGCACCGCGAAGACGCCGACCAGCAGCGAGAGAACGAAGGCGAAGGCGACCCCAGCCAGCACGGCCAGCACGAACGACGAAACGCCGTGCTGGATAACGATGGTAGCCACGTATCCGCTGCCGCCCCAAAACATCGCCTGGCCGAACGAGAGCAGCCCCGTGAAGCCGAGCAGCAGATCGAACGAGACCGCCACCATCGCAAAGCAGACCAGGTCGATCGCAAACACCGGATACACGAGGAAAGGCAAGACCGAACCCAAGGCGAGGAGGATCGCCCCGGTGATGAGACCGCGCCGGCCTTGGACGAACGCCAGGGTCACGCGGTGCGCTCCACCGTTCCGAAAAGGCCGGCCGGCCGGAACAGCAGTACGACGACCATCAAGATGAAGATCAGCGTCGTCGAGATCTGCGGGAAGAACACCGCGCCAATCGTCGCGATGACGCCCACCGCGAAGCCCGCGACGATCGAACCCAGGATCGAGCCGAGGCCGCCGATCACCACGATCGCAAAGGTCTGAATGATGATCGTATCGCCCATCGTCGGCGTCACGTTCGTACTCGGCGCACTCAGGACGCCGGCGAAGGCCGCCAACGCCACTCCAAAGGCGAACACCATGCTCACCAGGCGGCTGGTATCGATGCCGAAGGCGCGCGTCAGTTCGGGTTTCTCCGTCGCGGCACGAATTCTCGCCCCCAGCATCGTCCGTTCGATTATCAGGTAGACGGCGACGCACACCGCGATGCAGACCACGATCGAGAAGAGCCGATAGGTCGGATAGAGCGTGAAGCCGAGATTCGTGGCACCCGCAAGCAGCGCGGGCGTCTCGTAAGGCGAGCCCAGCGCTCCGGCCGCGAGCCGCATCCCGTCCTCGATGATGAGCACGAGCGCGAAGGTGAAGAGCAGATTGTAGAGCGGGTCCAGGTCGTAGAGGCGCCGCAAGAGCGTCACTTCGATCAAGAGGCCGAAGAGCCCGACGATGATCGGCGCGACGATGAGTGCCGCGAAGAAGGGCAAGTGGACGAGCTGCGCGCCGTAATACGCGACGAACGCACCCAGCATATACATCGTGCCCTGCGCGAAATTCACGATTCGCAGCATCCCAAAGATGATGCTCAGACCGACTGCCAGTAAGGCGAAGGAACCCCCGTTGACCAGTCCGTTGAAGAGTTGGGTCAACAGATAGTCCGGGCTGAATTGATTCTGCGCTAGCAGCGGGAGAAAGGGGGCCGGCATCACCTGCCGGCCCCCGATTCGTTATCGCTTCGAGCGCGGCCGGGGGACTCTACCAGTCCTTCTTGCACGTGGACTCGGACTCGGGCTTGAAGGCCCGCCCCGGTGGAATCACTTGGAGGATCTTATACCACCCGTGAGGTTCCTTGATCTCTTCTTTCGAGAGCACCTCGACGACGAACATCTCGTGCGTCACGAGGTGATCGCGGTTGCGCCACTCCGCCGCGTGCGCGTAGAAGTCGTTGAACTGGCGGCCGTCGAGGTAGGCGACGACCTTATCGGCGTCGACCGATCCCACCGCTTTGACCGCGTTCAGCCATTGGGTCGCAGCGGAGTAATCCGAGGCTTGGATCGACGTCGGCCGGATGCCTCCACCGAAGCGCTGCGTGAAGCGGTCTGCCCAGGCGCGCGCCGGCTTGTCTTCGTTCCAATACCACGACGTCGTGATGTGCGATCCGGCGAAAACGTCCGGCAACGCGTCGACGTCCGAGAGGAAGAGCAGGCCGACTGCAATCTTCATGGTCTTGTCGAGACCGAATTGTTTGGCGCCCTTCATCGTGTTGACGGTGTCGGCACCGGCGTTCAAAACGCCGAGCACCTGCGCCCCTGAGTTCTTTGCCGCCAGCAGGTACGACGAGAAATCGGTTGTGCCGAGCGGGATCATGTCGGCGTGCACGAAACTCGCGCCCTCCGGCTTGATCGCCGCGGTGAAATCGGACAGCATCTGTTGGCCGAACGCATAGTTCGGGACGATTCCGTACCAGGTCTTTGCATTCGCCTGACGCGCGACGTTGCGCCCGGTCGATGAGGCGAGCGCGTACGTGTCGTAGGCGTAGTGGTACGTATACTTGTCGCAGTTCGCTCCGGTGAGTGCCGAAGTGGCGCCGCCGGTGACGATCGCCAGTTTGTGCTTCTCTTTCGCCACGCCCGCGACCGCGAGCGCCACGGCCGAGTTGGTCATGTCGAGCGCGAGCTCGGCGCCGCCGTCGTACGCCTCGCGCGCTTTCGCCGCCCCTTCGGGGCCGTTGTTGCGATGATCGATGGCGTCGACGACGATTTGCCGGCCGAGGACCTTGCCGCCGAAGTCGTCGACGGCCATTTGCGTCGCGAGAACTGCGCCGCGGCCGGCCAGCGCGGCATAGACGCCGGACATGTCCGTGATCACGGCGATGTGGATGGGACCACTTTGGGCGTCGCTTGCGAGCGGCGCACTATATGAAAGTAGAATTCCGGTTATGACGGCAACTGCCGTCGGAATGCGAAACGTCTTCACGCCTTGAGCCTTTCGTGGGAAAATGTCCCCAGGGACTGCCGATGCTCGATTCATCGACCCCCGCGAGAATCCCACGCGTTGTCTCATCCCTACGCTAGAGGAGTTTTCCATATATGTTCATCGAGTATGACGGCAAGGTGCCGCGCATCTCCGAGACGGCGTTCGTCGCGCCGACGGCGATGCTGATCGGCGACGTGGAGGTCGGCGACGGCGCCAGCATCTGGTTCGGGGTCGTGCTCCGCGCCGACAACGGAACGATTCGGATCGGCGCGCACAGCGCGATCGAAGACAACGCGGTCGTGCACGCGCGCGAGGGCCGCATCACGACGGTCGGCGACGACGCGACGGTCGGTCACTGTGCCGTGCTCGACGACTGCACGATCGGCAAAGGCGCGCTGGTCGGATCGAACGCGACGATCCTCGCCGGTGCGGTGATCGGGCCGGGCAGCGTGGTCGCGGCCGGAAGCGTCGTCACCGTCGACGCGCACGTCCCCGCCGGCGTGGTCGTCGCCGGGGCGCCGGCGCGCGTGCGCAAGACGCTAGCGGGCCGCTCTGCCGATTGGATCGCGCACAGCGGCGAGGAAACCGGCCGGCAAATGCAGCGGCTACCGACGCGACGGGATCGGCGACCCGCACTCGCACGATTTGGTGAGCACCGCGCGCCGGCGCCGTACCGCCAGTCCGGTCCTTACGCGCTCGGACTAGGCAAACTAGATGCTCGGAGCGGGTTGAAGCTCCGAGGCCGGCGTCTCGCCGTGACCGCTCGGGCGGCCCCCGATCGGCGGGGGAGCGTGATGTTTGCGCCCTTCGCGGAAGTTCACCACGACCACGTAAAAGACCGGAACGATGAAGAGGTTGAGGATCGTCGAGACGATCATCCCGCCGAGCACCGGCGTGCCGAGCGAGTGCCGGCTGGCTTCACCCGCGCCCGACGCGAACGCCAACGGGACGATGCCGAAGATGAACGCCATCGAGGTCATGAGGATGGGACGTAAGCGCGTCTCGGCCGCCTGGCGCGCCGCGGAGAGCGCGTCGAGGCCTTGCGCGCGCAACTGGTTCGCGAACTCGACGATCAGAATCGCGTTCTTGCTGGCGAGTCCGATCAGCATGACGTAGCCGACCTGCGCGTAGATGTCCGAGGTCACGAAGCCGACGCCGGGTCCGAACGTCGCGGCTAAGATAAGGCGGAGGTAGATGGCGAGCAGCGCGCCGAGAATGGCGAGCGGCACCGACATCAAGATGATGAGCGGATCGGTCCAACTCTCGTACTGCGCCGCAAGCACCAGAAAGACGACGATGATGCCGAGCAGGAAGACGAGCGTTGCCTGTCCCCCGGACTGCGTCTCGTCGAGAGAGAGCCCCGACCACTCGTAGCTGACGCCGCGTGGGTCGAGTTTGGCCGCGATGGCGGTCATCGCTTTGATCGCATCGCCCGAACCATAACCCCGCGCCGGCGATCCGCTGAGCTCGATCGAGCGGAACAGGTTGTAGTGCGTGATGACCGGCGGGCTCTTCGTGAGCGTCGAGTGGATCAGGGTTGTTAGCGGCATGATCGCACCGGTGCTCGAGCCGACGTAAATCTTCTGCAGGTCCTCGAGGGTCGAGCGGTACGGCGTTTCGGCTTGAACGTACACGCGATACGATTGGTTCAGATAGTCGAAGTCGTTGACGTAGAGCGACCCGAGGTAAATCTGCATCGTGTTGAAGATATTCGAGAGCGGAACGTTGAGCGAAGCCGCTTTCGCGCGGTCCACGTCGACGACGAGCTGCGGGTTGTCGTCGCGGAACGTCGTGTAGACATAGGCCAAGCGGGGATCCTGGAAGGCAGCTCCCTGGTAGGCGTGGGCCAGCGCGGTCAGCTTGTCGAGACCGATGTTGCCGGTGTCTTCCAGCTCGAACTGAAAGCCGCCGACGTTTCCGATGCCCTGTACCGGCGGGAAGTTGAACGCAAAGATCTGCGCATCCGGGACCTTCGCGAAAACGGGATACATCGAGTAGATGATCGCCGTGACCGAATGCTGGAAACCGGGGCGATCCTTCCAGTCCTTGAGGCGAATGAACATCGTCGCTTTGTTCGGTCCGTTGCCGGTGAACCCGAATCCGATGACGTCGAAGATGTCGAGCACCTCGGAACGCTGGCGAATCAGGCCCTCGACCTTCCGCGTGATGCGCTCGGTTTGGTCGATCGACGAACCTTCGGGCGCCTGAACCGTGACGATGAAGAAGCCCTGATCTTCGTCCGGCGTGAAGCCCGTCGGCGCGTGCGTGAACAGAAAGCCCGTAGCGAATAGCGCCACAACGAACAAGCCGACGATCACCCAGCGGAAGTGGAACAGGCCGCCTAGGGTCGCGTGATAGCTGCGCCGCAGCCACGCAATCCCCGCGTTGATCGCGTTAAAGAATCCTCCGCGCGGTCGCTGGGTTCTCCCCAGGAGCAGCGCCGAGAGCGTCGGCGTCAAGGTCAGCGCGTTGAAGAGCGAAATCGTGATCGAGCAGGCGATCGTTAAGGCGAACTGCTTGTAAAGCTGTCCCGTCGTTCCCGGGAAGAACGCCACCGGCACAAAAACGGCCAAAAGAACCAGTGAGGTCGCAACGACGGCGCTCGTGATCTCGGCCATCGCGGCCGAGGCTCCGGCGAGCGGTGACATCTTCTTCTCTTGAATGAAACGCGCGATGTTCTCGATGACGACGATTGCGTCGTCGACGACGAGTCCCGTCGCGAGCGTCAATCCGAAGAGCGTCAAGGTGTTGATCGAGAACCCGAACACCTTCATGAGGGCGAACGTACCGATCAGCGAAACCGGAATCGTAATCGCCGGAATCAGCGTGGTGCGCCAGTCCTGGAGGAACAGGAAGATCACGATAACGACCAGCACGATCGCGATCAACAGCGTGATGATGACTTCCCGGATCGACTCGTTGACGAACTCGGTCGAGTCGAATGCGATGTCGTAGTACGTGCCGGGCGGAAACTTCGCCGACAGTATTTTCATCTGGGCGCGCACGGCTTTCGTGACGTCGAGCGCATTCGCGGTGGGAAGCGCGATGATTCCGAGGCCGACCGCGGAGCGGCCGTCGAAGTGCAGGTCGGAGCTGTAGTCTTCGGCGCCGAGCTCGGCGTAACCGACGTCGCGCAGGAAAACGTGGCCGCCGTCCGGCGTCGTCTTGAGGATCAACTCGTCGAACTGATCTGCCGTGGTCAGGCGCCCGACGGCGCGCACGCTAATCTGGTAGGGCTGGTGGCCGTTGGTGGGCGGCGCGCCGATCGAGCCGGCCGCGACCTGGACGTTTTGGTTGCCGAGCGCGGTGACGACGTCGTTGGCGGTGAGGCCGTTGTCCGCCAGGCGCTTGGGGTCGACCCAGAGCCGCATCGCATATTTGCGCTCGCCGAAGATGAGGACGTCGCTCACGCCGGGGATCCGCTTGAGCGTATTCTTGATGTAGAGGTCGGCGTAGTTCGAAAGGTAGAGCGCCGTCGTGTTCGGGTCGTGCGACGAGAACCCGAAGGCCATGATGAAGTTGCCGGAGTTCTTCCCGACGGTGATGCCGGCGAGCGTCACGGCATTCGGCAAGCGCGCCTGCGCCGTCTGGATCGCGTTCTGCACGTCGGTCGCGGCGAGGTCGAGGTTCCGCTCGAGATCGAAGGTGCACGTGATCGTGCTCGTCCCGTCGTTGCTCGACTGCGAGGACATGTAGCGGAGACCTTGCACGCCGTTGATCGCCTGCTCGAGCGGCGTCGTTACCGAATCCTCGACCGCTTGTGCCGACGCGCCGGTGTACGTTGCCGTGACGGTCACGACCGGCGGGGCAACGTGCGGAAATTGCGCGATCGGCAGCGTCGGGATCGTTACGAGCCCTGCCAGCAAGATAATGATCGAACAAACTGCGGCAAAGATCGGCCGCCGCAGGAAGAAATCGATCAAGCTATGGGCGCCCCAAAATCGAACACATCGTTAGGACGCACCAACCCTCGAAATTGTGTCAGGGATGCGGGCTTGGACGTGTCCGACGGTCCGGCCGGCGACGTTGCGCACCTCCGGCCGCGCGAAGCGCTCGAGCGCCGCACGTTCGGCCGGCGAGAAGGCGCGCAACTCGCCGAGCAGCGCGCAGGCGGCCGGTGCGACGGCGCGGCGGCTCCCGTCGATCACTTTGAGTGTGAAGCCGAGGCCTTCGGCGAGCAAGGCGTCGCCGTGCACGCCTTCGGCGCCCCCCTTGCCGACGATTTGCCCCTGCGTCGCTGCAATGAGCGCGGAATCAAAGCGGGCCGTGCCTCCGGCATACAGCGGCGCCTCGCGCATCGCCTCACGCACGGTTCGCAGCGCGCGAGCGTCCGCGGCCGAGACCCCCTCGAGCGTCGCGAAGCGCGCGAACCCGCCCGCGGCGCGACGCAGCGAGGTCGCGAAGACGGGAATCCCGCAACCGTCGACGCCGAGAAGAAAATCTTCGGGTTCGTCGCCGGTCATCCGGCCGCAGAACTCTAGGATGCGGCGCTCCGCCGGATGCGCCGCTTCGAGGTAGCTCGCGGTGTCGAGCCCGAGATGAACGCAGAGGGCCAAAATTCCGGCGTGTTTTCCGGAACAGTTGCTGTGCACCGCACTCGGCTCTGCGCCGCTCGCGTTCAGCGCCGCGGCGGCCGGTTCCGAGGCAGGCGCGTGCGCGCCGCAGCGCAACGCCGATTCCTCGAGGCCGATCTTGGCGAGGATCCCGCGCACCGCCGCGACGTGAAACGGTTCGCCATCGTGTGAAGCGGCGATGACGGCGATTTCGCGCGCGTCGAATCCGAAACGCTCTGCGGTCCCTGCCTCGACGATGGCGGCGGCGATGAACGGCTTCGCCGTCGAGCGGAGGAAGGTCGGGCTTTCGGTATCGCCGAGCGCGAGGCGCACTTTCCCGCGCACGTCGACCGCGCACGCCGCAACCGCGTGCACCGACTCGACCAGCGGGCCGCGCGTGACTTCGACCAGCGGGACGCCGGAAAGCACGCCGCTACTTGGCCGGGCCTTCGTTCACCTGAACGAAGCGCGCGGGATCGATCCACTTTGCGAAGGCTTCCCGCACTTGCGGCGCCGTGATGCCGACGGTTGCCTTTGCCCGCAGCGTCGGCGTGTCCAGCGGCAAGTCCGCAATCGAACGCGCGACGAATCCGCCGACGATCGAGTCGACGCTGGCCTCCGCCAGCGGCAGATCGCGCAAGATCTGCGTCTTGGCCGAGCGCAGCTCTTCGTCGCTCACGTCCGCCGTTGCCATTTGGCGCAACTCGCGATCGATGATCGCGCGCGACTTCGCGACGTTTTGGGGGTCGCAGGCATACTCGACTTCGTACGAAGCGCGGGTCTTGCCGGCCGTCAGTTCGCCGCCGACGAAGTAGACGAGGCCGTTCTTCAAGCGCAGATCGCGATAGAAGCGCGACGAGTAGAACGAACCGCCGAGCACGGTGTTGCCCAATTGCAGCGGATAGTAGTCGGGGTCCAAACGCGTGACGCCCAGCGTTTCGCTGAGGGTCGCACTGGTTTGGGTGCGACCCGGAGCCGTTACGTTGACCGTGCTAGGCGCGTTCGGCGGCACGGGCGGCAACTCGGTAACGGGCTTCGTCCCCGTCGCGCTCCAGCCGCCGAAGTATTTCTCGACGAGCTCCTTCGCACGTGCCGGCGTGACGTCGCCGGCGATCACGATCGTCGTGAGGTCGGGACGGAACACCGAGCCGTAGTATGCTTTGACGTCGTCGAGCGTCAGCGCCGCGACGGTAGCGGGCGTCGGGTGACGCAGCGCCGGATCGTCCTTCGGCAGAAGCGCCGTCGCGAGCGCGCGGCCGGCGAGATAATCGGGCGACTTGATTTCGCCTTGAAGCTCCTGCTCCGTCTGCTGGCGCACGATGCTGAACGCCGGAGCCGGCAGGGCCGGATGCAACAGATCGTCGGCGAGCAACGCCAGGCCGCGCTCGAAACCGTCCGACGGAACCGAGAGCGAGAACTGCGTGCCTGCCGAAACGTCGGCGGCGATGTCGTCCAGCTGCGTCTGAAAGGCGAGCCGGTCGTACGTCGTCGTCCCGTAGTTGAACAGCCCTTGCAAGAGCCCGCCCGTGCCTTCTTTTCCAGGCGGCGTCTGCAAGGCCGGCTCGTTCTTGATCTGACCGCGCAACGTAACGGTGGGGCTGATCGAAAGCGGCTGCACGATCAAGCGGATGCCGTTCGGCAGCATTTCGTCGACCGGCGCAAGCGTCGACGGCGGAACGTCGACGGTCTGCAGCTGCGAAGCCCACACCGGCAGGGGCACCGGCTTGGTAGCGTTCGAGGAGAACGTGTCCTTGACGCCGATCGCGCCGCCGGAGGATGGAACGGCGCCCGGTTTGGGCGCGAGGATCCCGGCGACGGCCGCACGCCGCACGAAGTAGCGGCGAAAAACGCGCGTGACGTCGTCCGGGGTAACCTTGTTGAAGAGCGCGATCGTGTCGTCGGGCGAGTTCAAGCCTTGGATCGCGACAGCTTGGGACCAATCGTTGGCCAGACCCTCGATCGAGTTGCGGGAGAAAAGGTCTTGCGCGACCTCCCGCTTCTTCTGTGCCTCGACGAGGTCGGCGGGCGCGCCGTGCGTCTGATAGGCTTTGACCGTGTCGTCGAGCGTTCGCAGCGCGGCCGCGGTATCGCCGCCCGGCTGGATTGCGATATACGTGAAGCCGAGCCCGGCTTGCGGTTGCGGATCGTACTCGGCGCCGGTTTGCAAAGCTTTGCCCGAGTAGACGAGGCCGGAGAAATCGCTGCGCGGGCTCTGCAGCACGTCGAAGGCGATCTCGGTCGCGGCGTAGTCGGGGTCGCGATAGCCGGGCATGCGGTACGCGAGCAAAACGAGCGGAACGGGAAAGTCGCTCTCGTCGTGGATCGTGACGTTGACGGGCGGCGCCGCCAACTTGAGCTTCGGGTGGGCGGGTACCGGACGGCGCGCAATGGTTCCGAAAATCTCCTTGACTTGCGCGAGCGTCGCCGGCGGATCGACGTCGCCCGAGATGACGAGGATCGCATTGTTCGGCGCGTACCACGTCGTGTAGAACTGCTTGAGCATTGCGCCGGTCGTCTTATCGAACGAGGCCCGCGTTCCAAGCGCATCGTGATCGTACGGCGTCCCGGCGAACTCGATCGCCAAAGCTTTTTCGTAGTAGCGATAAAACGCCCCCGAGAGGTCCTGCGAGACCTCTTGCTCGATCGCGCCGCGCTCCTGACTCCACTCCGACTGCAAGTCGAGCGCGCCGCGCATGCGGGCGGCTTCGAGGCGCAAAGCGACGTCGAGGTACTGGCTGGGCGTCGTGACGTTATATTGCGTCACCGCGTTTTGCGTATCCGCATCGGAGTCGCCGCCGAGCAGCGTTTCGATGCTCGCGACTTGCGCGGCTGAAACGTCGCGCGTACTCCGGCCGGCGACCATGTGCTCCTCGGCGTGCGCCATGCCGGGGAAACCCGCCGGCGTGTCGGCCGAACCAACCAGGTAGTTGACGATCTCGGTCGCAACCGGCGCCAGCGTATTGCGGACGACGATCACGCGCAGGCCGTTGTCCAGCGTCGCGCGCAGCACGCCCTCGTCCGGGGCCGAAGCGGCCGGCACGGCAACGGTCAGCACGGAAGCGGCGGTCGCGGCGGCGATCAGACTCTTGAAACGCTCGAACATGTTAGGGGCTTTCTCCTCGAACGCGAGAAAAGACTACGCCGGGCGTACCCGGCGTAGTTCTCGAAGTTCCGGTTCTGCGAGAGTTTACTTCTTAAACGAGCGCGGGCTCGACGACCTGTGCCTCTTGCTCGGAGAAGACCGGATTCGACAGGTAGCGCTCGCCCGTATCGCAACCGATCGTGACGATCGTCTTGCCGGCAAACTCCGGGCGCGCCGCGAGCTGCAAGGCGGCGAAGATGTTCGCGCCGGCCGAAATTCCGACCAGCATCCCTTCCTCGCGCGCGGCCCGCCGCGCCATCGCGATCGCATCCTCGTTCGTAACGCGGATGATCTCGTCGTAGACCTTCGTGTTAAGTATCGACGGGACGAAGCCGGCGCCGGTGCCTTGGATTTTGTGCGGACCGGGCTTGCCCCCCGAGAGCACGGGTGAGGCATCCGGCTCGACGGCCACCACGACGACGCCGGGCTTGCGCTCCTTGAGGACTTCACCGACGCCGGTGATCGTGCCGCCGGTTCCGACCGCGGCCACGAAGACGTCCACGCTGCCGTCGGTATCGCGCCAGATCTCTTCCGCCGTCGTGCGGCGGTGAATCTCCGGATTGGCCGGATTGTCGAACTGTTGAGGCATGAAGTATTTCGCGGGGTTCGAGTCGTGGATCTCTTTAGCACGACGAATCGCGCCCGGCATCCCCTCGGCGCCCGGCGTGAGGACGAGCTGTGCGCCGTAGGCTTTGAGCAGACTGCGCCGTTCGACCGTCATCGTGTCGGGCATGGTGAGAATGATCGGGTAGCCTTTGGCCGCGGCGACGAAGGCCAGCGCGATGCCGGTGTTGCCGCTCGTCGGCTCGATGATGACCGTATCGGGACGAAGCCGTCCCTCGCGTTCGGCGGCTTCGATCATTGCCACGCCGATGCGATCCTTCACGCTGCCCGCCGGATTGAAAGATTCCATCTTGACGAGGACCGTGCCCTTGACGCCCTTGTTGAGGCGAGGAATCTTGACGAGCGGCGTGTTCCCGAACGTGTCGGCCAAGTTGTCGTAAATACGTGCCATGTGCTCCGTCCCGCAGTAAGTTGCACCCCAAAACCGCAGCGTCCAGCCGAGGTTTGCGCGGAGGTCCGCGGGCGGCCGAATCGAACGTATGTTCCCTTCTCGATGTTTTCGCTCGCTGAGAAGTGCCTGTACGTGGCCGACCTCGACCTGTGGATCGACTCGCACCGGACCCGGGAGCGCTGCTACGTCTCGCACGGTCACGCCGACCACGCCCGGCCGCACGACGTGGTCATCACCACGCCGGCCAACGCGCGCATCTGCGCGCACCGCTTCGGAAGCGGCGAGAGCACGTTCGAAACGCACGCCTTCAACGAACCGTGGACCCTCGGCGAACACCGTTTGACGCTTTTTTCGGCCGGCCACGTTCTGGGCAGCGCGCAACTGCTGATCGAAGGCGCAGCCGGCGCGTTCGTCTATACCGGCGACTTCAAGCTCGAGCCCTCGTACACGGCCGAAGCGCCGGAAGTGAAACGGTGCGACGTGCTGCTGATGGAGTGTACGTACGGCCGGCCGCAATACGTCTTTCCGCCGCGCGCCGAGGTCGCGGCCGGCATGGTGGCCTGGGCCCGGCAGGCGCTCGAAGACGGCGCCGTGCCGATCTTCTTCGCCTATTCGCTGGGCAAGGCGCAAGAAGCGATCGCGATCCTCGGGGCGGCGGGTCTGCCCCTCACGGTGCATGGAGCGATCGCGTCGCTCGCGCGCATCTACGAAGCTTCCGGGGTCGCGCTCCCGCGCTACGAGCGGTACGACGCGCACGCTTTCGAGGGCGAGCGCGTCGTCATTTGGCCGCCTTCGGGGAAGTCGCTACCGGCGGCCGTGCGGGAACGCAGCGTCCGCACGGCGTCCTTGACCGGCTGGTCGGTCGATCGCGCGACCCGCTACCGCGGGACGGGCGAGACCGGCTTTCCACTTTCCGATCACGCCGACTTCCCGTCTTTGCTGCGCTACATCGAATTGGCGCAACCGCGCAAGGTCTTGCTCAACCACGGCTGGCGTGACTTCGAACACCGCTTGCGCCGGCTCGGCATCGATGCGGAGTACCTCGAGAGCAACCAGCAGCTGGCCCTGTTCTAGCCCGAAGCTGGCTGTCTCACTCGCCTAAGTCCCACATCAGGCCGAGATCGCGCTTCGAGTAGGCGCGAAACGCGATCAGCGTTTCGGTGCGCTCGACGCCTTCGAGACCGGCGACGTGTCCGGTTACGAGTTCGGCGAGCTGATCGTGCTCCTTGACCCGCGCGACCGCGACCAGATCGAAGGGGCCGGCCACGCTGTAGATCTCGGCGATTCCCGGCACCTCGAGGAGCAGTTCGGCGAGCGGCTTCACCGCGCCGGGCGCGACGTTGAGGAGAATGAAGGCGGTTATCACCCCCACTCCTTCGAAGTCGCGACGCGAGATGCCCGGGGACGACATGACCGGCTTTGCCGAGGTCTGCGACGCGGTGGCCGCGACGCCGGCAAAGCTGCTCAAAATCGAGCGGCTGGCCGCGTACTTGCGCAGGCTCGAACCGGACGACCTCGCGCCGGTCGCCCGCTTTTTGACCGGCAACCCGCTGCCGGCCTACGACGAGCGCAAACTGGCCATCGGCGGACGCACGATCGTCGCGGCGGCCGAAGGACTCTGGGACATCTCGGGAGCCGAACTTTCGCTCGCGTACCGTGGCACCGGCGATCTCGGCGAGGCGCTGGCGCGACTATTCCGCGAACCGAAGGCGCTCGGGTTCTTTCGCGAGGAATTGACGCCGGCAACGTTCGCGCGACTGCTCGACGAGATCGCGGCAGCTTCCGGCAAGGCGGCCGGCAAGAAGCGCGAAGCGCTGTGCGCGCGCGTGCTGCGCGCCTGCGGCAACGATCGCGAGGTTGCCTACGTCGTGAAGATTTTGACGGGCGACCTGCGCATCGGATTGCGCGAAGGTCTGGTGCTCGACGCGATCGCCCTCGCCTTCGCGCGCGATCCCGGCGAGGTGCGCCGCGCGGCGATGGCGGCCGGCGACGTCGGCGCGGTTGCGTTAGCGGCGCGCGCCGGCGAACTCGAAAGCATCGAAGTCCGCTACGGCGCGCCGATCGGCTTCATGCTGGCATCGCCCGTCGCGTTCGGTTCGTCGTATCGCGAATTCGCGACGGGCAGCTGGGTCGTCGAGGACAAGTACGACGGAATTCGGGTGCAGGCACACGTGCGCGACGGCAAGGTGACGCTCTACTCGCGTACGTTCGGCGACGCGGCACGGGCCTTTCCCGAGGTCGCGCGCGCGCTCGGGAGCGGTCCGGACGCGATCTTCGACGGGGAAATCGTGGCCCGCCGGGCTGAAGGCGCGCTGCCCTTCCGCTATCTGCAACCGCGCCTGCAGCGCCTCGATCCGAGCGCAGCCTTACAGTCGGAGGTTCCCGTCGCTTACGTCGCCTTTGACGTGCTGGCGGCGGGTTCGCGCTTTCTGCTCGACGCGCCGCTCGCCGAGCGCCGCGCGGAGCTCGCCGCCCGACTGCGCGAAAACGAGTTCGTCCGGCTTGCCCCTTGGCAAGCGCTCGAGTCCGGCGCGCCGGCGGAGCGCGTTCACGAATTGTTCGAAGCCGCGCGCCAACGCGGAAACGAAGGCCTCATGCTCAAGCGCAGCGATTCGCCGTACGTTCCGGGGCGCCGGGGAAAGTGGTGGCTCAAGCTCAAGCGCGAGCTTTCGACGCTCGATGCCGTCGTCGTCGGCGTGGAATGGGGTCACGGCAAACGCAAGGGCGTGCTTTCGGATTACACCTTCGCCGTCCGGCGCTCCGCGAGCGATCCGGAGCTCCTTCCGATCGGGAAAGCGTACTCGGGCTTGACCGATGCCGAAATCGCCGAGATGACCGAGTGGTTTCTCGCACACCGCACCGGGGCACTCGGTTCGTACGGCTTCGCGGTCGAACCCTCGATCGTGCTCGAGATCGCCTTCGACATCATCCAGCCGAGCACGCTGCACGCCAGCGGCTTTGCCTTACGGTTCCCACGCATCGTGCGCTTGCGGCCCGATAAACCAGCCTCGGAGAGCGACACCCTCGCCGACGTCGAACGAATCTACCGGGAGATGCTCGAGCGCGAAGGCGTCGCGCGATGAGGTACGGCGCGAATTCGTTGCAGGTCGACGCCGACGTGCTGCTCGTTCCGCGGCACCCGAACGACGCCGCCGAAACCTTCGCGCTGGTCGACGCTCATCGCGCCGGCCTCAACGAGTGGCTGACGTGGATCGAGACGACGTACAGCGTCGGCGATCTGCGGCGCTACTCGCAGTTCGCCGAATCGCAGTTCGACCGCCACATGGCCTTCGACTACTCGATCCGCTGGCAAGGCGCGATGGCGGGCGGCGTCGGTTTGCACAACCTCGACTTCGCCGGGCGCAGCGCGCACATCGGCTACTGGCTGGCGCCGCCGTTTCAAGGAAAAGGCATCATGACGCGCGCCGTTTCCGGCCTGACGGATCACTCCTTCGGCCCGCTCGCGCTTCATCGGCTCGAGATCCGCTGCGTCGTCCAGAACCTGCGCAGCCGCGCCGTCGCCGAACGTCTGGGCTACCAGCAGGAGGGCATCTTGCGAGAAGCCTATCTGCTGCACGGGCGCTTCCGCGACATCGCGCTGTACGCGATGACGGCGGGCGAGTGGAGCGACGTGAGGAGCTTGACGTGAGTCTTCGCGGCATCTGCGCCTCATTAACATTGCTGGCGACGCTTGCCGCGACGCCCGCACCCAGCGCTTCGGGCTGCAAAACCTGCTGGGCGCAAGCTTTTGCGGCCGAGAGCTACGCCCGCGATCCGCTCTTCGCCGACAGCGTCGGCCTGCACCGGTACGACGATCGGCTCGCCGATTACTCGGCCGCCGGGCATGCAGCGCGGATCGCCTGGCTCCAGCGTTGGCGCGCCAAACTCGACGAGGCCATCGCCGTGAATGCGTCGGATCCGCCCGCTGCAGCCGACGCACACGCGTTACGCGACACGATCGACCTCGAGCTGTTCGAAGACCGGACCCTGCGTCCGTGGCAGACGGATCCGTCGCTCTACACCAACGCAATTGGAAACGCCGTCTACACCCTGACGAGCCGCACGTTCGCCCCCGAGGCGCTACGGCTCGCAAACGTCGCGGCGCGTCTCAAAATCGTCCCCACGCTGGCTGCGGCGGCCCAAGCGAATCTCTCGCATCCGTCACGGACTGCGACGCTGCAAGCGATCGATGCCAATGCCGGCAACATCGAGATGTACGCTGCGCTCCCGAAAACGGCGGCTATCCGGCAGAGCTTGCCGGGCGCGCTTAGCGCCCTGCGAACGTTTCAGCGCTTCCTCCGCGGACCGCTCTTGGCGCGTTCGAACGGATCCGTCCGCGTGGGCGCAGCGGTCTACGACCGCGAGCTATTGCTGGACGACGGGACCGATGCGACCCGTGCCGAGCTGGAGGCTCGCGCGAAAGCCGACTTCGAAGCCACCCGCGCGAAAATGCTCGAGCTCGCACTGCCGCTCGATCGCGAGTTCTTTCCGGACCTCGCTGCTGACGAATCGAAACCCAACGCCGCCGACATCGTCGTACGCCGCGTGCTCGATCGGCTCGCGGGCGATCACCCGGCGCGCGATCGGGTCTTCGCGACGGCGAAAGGCGACGTCGAAGCCGCCGAATCTTTTCTCTCGGTCAATCCCGTAGTGGTTCTCCCGCAACCGCCGACGCTCAGGGTCGTGCCGACTCCGGCCTTCATGGCAGGGTTCTCCGGCGCCAGCTTCGAGGGTCCAGGCCCGTACTCGCCGCTGGCGGAGTCCTATTACTACATCGACGAGATCCCGGCGTCGTGGAGCGCCGGCCACGTCAGCTCGTATTTGCGTGACTTCAATACCTACGAAATGAAGATGCTTTCGATCCACGAGGCCGTGCCGGGACACTACGTGCAACAGCGCTACAACAACGACACGTCCTCGCTGGTCCGGCGGGTCTTTGGCAACGGATCGTACATCGAGGGATGGGCTGTCTACACCGAGGGGATGATGCTCGATTCCGGCTACGGCGATAACGATCCGAAGCTGCGCCTCTTCCAGCTCAAGTGGCGTTTACGCGAGCAATCAAACCTGCTGATTGACGCCGGTTTCCACGCGGAAGGCATGACGAAAGCGCAGATCGAGGACCTCTTGGTACGCCAGGCCTTTCAAGAGCAGGCACAATTCGAAACCAAGTGGCACCGTCTGCAGCTTTCGCACAACCAGCTGTCGAGCTACTACGTCGGACTCGACGCGATCACTCGAACGCGAGACGGCATTCGACGGGAACTCGGGCCGAACTACGATCTCGCCGCGTTTAACCTCGCGCTCCTCCGACTCGGCTCGGTCGAGCCGCGCTTCGTCGCGCCGCTTCTGGATCCGCAGTTCGAACCGAAGTAAGACTGCGACTCTACATCAGTTTGCGCGGGCTGACCAGGATGCCGTCGTCGTCGGCGTAGAGGTACTCGCCGGGCCGAAAGGTCACGCCGCCGAACGTGACGGCGACGTCCGCGTTGCCCGAACCGTTCTTCGCGCTTTTCATCGGGTTCGAACCGAGGGCTTTGATGCCGAGGTCGAGGGTGGCGAGCGCTTCGACATCGCGGACCGCGCCGTTGACGATCAAGCCGTTCCAGCCGTTGTCGCGTGCGAACCCGGCGAGCACGTCGCCGACGAGCGCCGTGCGCAGCGAGCCGCCGCCGTCGATGACGAGTACCGCGCCGTTTCCCGGCGTTTGCAGCGCCGCCCGCACGAGGGCGTTGTCTTCGTAGACGTCGAGCGTGCGAATCGGCCCGGCGAAATACTTGCGCGCGCCAAACTGGCGGAACTGCAGCTCGCAGCTTTGCACGTCGGCTTGGTGGGCATCGACGAGGTCGGCGGTGCGAGAGTCGCTCACCGCGACCCCGGCGGGGTTAGCGGTGCGCGAGCGGTGCGGGAACCGTTTGGTCGACGTGCACGCGCACCGTCGCGCCGCGCGGGACGACGAACTCCGAACGCTCGCCGGTGGGAGCCAGTCCAACCCATTTGCCGAGGATATTGCCGACGATAAGGCCGGAGCCTGCGCGCGCGTGCGCGTGTCCCGCTATCGGCGCGACCGCGCCGCTCGGCAAGACGATTTCGTCGAAGGCGAGCGCTAGACGCGCGCCGTGGCCTTGGGCCGGCGGCAGCACGCCGGCGACGTGACCCTGCACCGAGGCCCCCTCGTATTGCGTGTCGCCGTTCGGGAACGGCGGTACGATCTCGAGCCGCAGCTGCTGGCCGGGACGGGCGGCGCGGGTATCGAGATCGGCGGGGAACCGGGCAAGCATCGTGTTGGGCGCCGGCGCGGAACTCGCCGCATAAGCGGCACCGATACCGAAACCCAGCGCGACCGCGAGGCCGAATGCCAAGGGAAAGGCCTGACCTAGGCGGGGCCGGTTAGAGACCTGTCGCTGCATACCAGGCTGTTTCCACGCCCAGGGGCCCGCGAACCCATTTCTGAGACGGGCCCGGCATGAAATCCTTACGAGCGCGCCGGTGCGTGGCCGTTCGTCGAGACGGGAGGCGTATGCTTGCTCAGCTCGAGCTTGGCGATCGCCGCGCGGTGCACTTCGTCGGGACCGTCGGCGAGGCGCAGCGTGCGCAGTTGCGCGTAGAGGTAGGCGAGCCCGAAGTCGTCGCTCACGCCGCCGGCGCCGTGCGCCTGAATCGCGCGATCGACCACGCGCGTCGCGACGTTCGGCGCGACCACTTTGATCATCGCGATCGCGGCGCGCGCGCCTTTATTCCCGTGGCGGTCCATCAAGTCCGCCGCGTGCAGCGTGAGCAACCGCGCTTGATCGATCTCGATTCGCGAATCGGCGATCCATTCGCCGATGACGCCTTGTTCCGAGAGCGGCTTGCCGAACGCGACGCGGCTTTGCACGCGTTCGCACATCGCCGCAAGCGCTCGTTCCGCCGCGCCGATCGAACGCATGCAATGGTGGATCCGACCCGGTCCGAGCCGGCCCTGCGCGATCTCGAAGCCGCGGCCCTCACCCAGTAGCAGATTATCCGCGGGAACGCGGACGTTCTCGAAGACGACCTCGGCGTGCCCGTGGGGTGCGTCGTCGTACCCGAAGACGGTCAGCGGGCGCAGCACGCGCACGCCAGGCGTATCGATCGGAACGAGGATCATCGACTGCTGCAGGTGCCGTGGAGCCGTCGGATCGGTCTTGCCCATGAAGATGAGGATCTTGCAGCGCGGATCGAGCGCTCCCGAGGTCCACCACTTGCGGCCGTCGATCCGGTACGAATCGCCGTCGCGGACGATGCGCGCTTCGATGTTCGTTGCATCGGACGACGCGACGCCCGGTTCGGTCATCGCGAAGCCCGAGCGAATCTTTCCGGCAAGCAGCGGCTCGAGCCACTTCTTCTTTTGCGCGTCGCTACCGTAGCGTACGAGGACTTCCATGTTCCCGGTGTCGGGCGCACTGCAATTGAACACTTCGGGCGCGATCAGCGAGCGGCCCATCGTTTCGCACAGCGGCGCATACTCTCGATTCGTTAAACCGGCGCCGAGTTCGCTCTCCGGCAAGAAGAGGTTCCAAAGGCCGGCGGCGCGCGCTTTTGCCTTCATTTCGTCCATGACCGGCGGCACCGCCCAACGCTCGGCGGAAGCCGCCTGCTGTTGCCGGTACACCTTCTCGCCGGGCTCGACGACCTCGTGCATGAACGTTTCGAGCCGCTCGTGGAGCGCGCTGACTTCTGGGCGGACTTCGGTCAACATGAACCGTACCTCTGACGCGTGTCATCTAACGACTTTCCCGGACACCCCGCTTTTCCTATCGCACGCGCCGGCGTCGTCGGTGCCGGCACGATGGGCAGCGGCATCGCGATGGCCTTCGCCAACTCCGGCATTCCCGTTCGGTTGTACGACGCAATGCCCGAGGCGCTTGATCGGGCACGCACGACGATCGCCCGTACCTACGAGGCGACCCGCGCCAAGGGACGGCTGAGCGAGCCCGAGGTGGCCGCGCGACTCGCCGCGATCGAGTTTGCAAGTCGTTTCGACGAACTAGCCGAGTCGGACGTCGTGATCGAGGCGATCTTCGAATCGCTTGACCTCAAAAAGAAGACGTTCGCAGAGTTGGGTGCCTTATGCCGAAGTGAGGCGATCCTCGCAACGAACACTTCAACGCTCGACGTCGATGCGATCGCCGCAGCCGCGCCGTTCCCGGAGCGCTCGCTTGGGATGCACTTCTTCAGTCCGGCCAACGTGATGCGCTTGCTCGAAATCGTACGTGGCGCGAAAACGTCGCCTTCGACGATTGCAACCACGGTCGAGCTTGCCAAGCGGATCGGCAAGATTCCGGTCGTCGTCGGAAACGGCGACGGTTTCGTCGGGAATCGCATGCTGCTGAAATACCGGCGTCAGGCGGAATTCTTGCTGCTTGCCGGCGCGACGCCGGAGCAAATCGACGGCGCCTTACAGCGCTTTGGCTTCGCAATGGGACCCTTTCGCGTGGCCGATCTGGCGGGTATCGACATCGGCGTAAAGGCCAAGCAAGAGCGTCGCGAGCGCGGCGTCGTCCTGCCTTTTGCCCTGACGAACGTTTCCGACGAGCTGGTCGCAGCGGGACGTCTCGGGCAGAAAAGCGGCGCGGGATTCTATCGTTACGAGAGCGGCGATCGCACGCCGCACCCGGATTCCGCCATCGAACCGATCCTCGCGCGCGAGCGCGCGCGCCTCGGCGTCGCGCAACGTTCCGTGAGCGACGAGGAGATCGTCGAGCGCTGCGTCTACGCGCTGGTCGACGAAGGCGCGCGTATCCTACGCGACGGACTCGCCGACTCGGCCGACGACATCGACACGATCTGGGTCAACGGCTACGGCTTTCCGGCCGCGCGCGGCGGCCCGATGCGCTATGCCCGCGAAACCGGTGCCGAGCGGGTTGTCGCAGCGGTAAAGGCCTTCGCGGCCGGCGATTCGGGCGCATGGGATTCGCAAACGCTCGGCTCCGGTCTCACGGGCAATCGGGCTTGACCGCGCTCGCGCTCGCACTGTGTCTCGGCTTTGTCGCGGGGCTTCGCGTCGTTACGCCCGTAGCCGCCATCTTCGTCCTGCGAGGCGGCATCGGGGCTTTCGTCTGGGTACTAGCTGCCGTCGCCGAGTACGTCGTGGATGCGATGCCGAACACGCCCTCGCGCACGCAACCCGTCGGAATGGCAGCGCGGATCGTGAGCGGAGGTTTCGTCGGGTGGGCGATCGCGACGATGCACGGCGGCTCGGGGGCTTTGGGCATGGTAGCCGGCATCGCTGGAGCTCTGACCGGCGCTTCCGCCGGCCACGCCGCACGCTTAGCTGCGATCACCCGCTTCGGCGCCTATCCCGCCGCGATCGCTGAAGACCTCGTTGCGATCGGGCTGGCAGCCTTCGTCGTCACGCGCTAGCGCGAAACTAGAGTAAGGCGCGGTCCACCGCACCTCGTTGCGCGCTACCGGAAGACGACCCAGCCGACCAAGACGAGATCCGCGGCACCGAGTGCGACGGCCGTGATCTCGCGCCAGGTGAGCGCGACCCTCGATAAAACGCGGCGCGATAGCACCAGAGCCATTCCCATGAGGACGAGCGCGACGCCCATGCTCAGGCAAGCGACTTGCACGCTCTGGAGTGCGATCATGAAATGCTCCCTTGTGAGGAGTAAAGGGTGGTGCGGCCTGCGGTTCGACGTACGGCTCGACGAACTCCCTGCTTCGGCGTTCCGCAAGCGATTCAGTGCAGCCACGCACTTTCTTGACGACGCCCCCAAGCGTGACGCCCATCACGCCATTTCGAAACCGTTCGCGCGGCTAGGGCGCAGCGGCCCCGCGAACTCGCTTCGTTCGCAACTCCGCTCCGCTCCGAGCCAGGCTCTCGTCCGGCACGAAAAAGTCCGCGTAATACGGTCCATCGTGCGGACCGGCCGCATACTTCGAGAAGTCGCTGACCCCCTCACGTCGCAGCACCTCCTCATCGATGAAGAAGTTTCCCGTACACTCGCGCGACGACTTCGTCAGGATCGCATAGGCTGCGTCCGCCATGATCTCCGGCGTGCGACTCGCGTCGGCCATTTCGCTACCGCCGAGCAGGTTGCGCACGGCCGCGGTGTCGATCGTCGTCAACGGCCATAGGGAGTTGACGGCGACACCGTCCGCGCGAAACTCCTCGGCCATCCCCAGCGTGCACATCGACATGCCGAACTTGGCGATCGTATACGCGACGTGCGGCGCGAACCATTTGGCTTCCATATCGAGCGGCGGAGAGAGGGTGAGGATATGCGGGTTCGTCGCTTTCTTGAGATACGGCAGCGTCGCTTGCGAGCAGACGAACGTTCCGCGCGTATTGATCGACTGCATGAGGTCGTAGCGCTTCATGTCGGTGCCTAGCGTCCGCGTGAGCGAGATGGCACTGGCATTGTTGACGCAGATGTCGATCCCGCCGAACCGCTCGGCCGTCTGCTCGGCAGCCGCTCGAACTTGATCTTCGAAGCGGATATCGCAAGCGATCGCGAGCGCTTTCCCCCCGGCATCTTCAATCTCGGCTGCTGCGGTGTGAATCGTTCCCGGCAGTTTCGGGTGCGGTTCCGTTGTCTTGGCGATGATCGCCACATTCGCACCATCGCGAGCGGCACGCAGCGCAATAGCGAGTCCGATACCGCGGCTCGCGCCGCTCACAAATAGCGTTTTCCCTTTGAGACTCATCCGCGCTCCTTTTCTTGTGCGACCGTCGCTACGTTGCAATCAGTTCGCAGAACTTCGCCAAGTCGATGTTTCCGCCCGAAACGACGGCCACGATCGGTCCCGTAGAACCCGCTCGGCCGGAGAGAGCGGCTGCGAGAGAGAGTGCGCCCGCGCCTTCCGCGACAATGCGCGTCTTTTCGGCGAGAACGCGCATGGCGCGCTTGGTTTCATCGAGCGTGACCACGACCGAGCCGTCCACCACGCCTTTGAAACGGGACCACATTCGCGGGAAAACGCTCTTCCCGCCGGCACCATCGACGAAACTCACCTGCCACGCGTCGAACGTCGCGGCGGCGCCTCGTTCGAACGAGAGCGCGGCGGGGGCCGCGGTTTCGGGCTCCGCCCCGAGGATGCGGACGTTGGGACGATGTGCTTTGATCGCCGAGCCGATTCCCGTGACGAGCCCGCCGCCGCCGATGGCCGCGATGACGACCGCGACGTTCGGCAGGTCCTCGAGAATCTCCAAGCCCATGGTCGCGTTCCCGACGATGAAGTCGTCATCGTCGAAAGGATGCACGAAGACCCCGCTCACCCCGGGAAACTCACGCCGCTCCATCGCGAGCCAGCAGGCGTCGAAGGGTGCCTTCACCAGCTTCGCGCCGAGCGCGCGCATGCGTTCGACCTTCGTGTCCGGTGCCGTCTCGATGACGACCACCGTGCAGGGAACGCCGGCCGCGCGCGCCGCGAATGCAACGCCCTGCCCCGCGTTACCCGCGCTGATCGTCCAAACGCCCTCGGCGCGACGTTCCGGCGGCAGATTTGCGACGGCGTTCGCCGCGCCGCGCAGTTTGAACGAATTGATCGGCTGTAGATTTTCGAGCTTGAGATAAACCTCCGGACCCGGCGCGCTCGATTCGAGCTTTACGAGCGGCGTGCGCAGGATCGTGCCGGCGATGCGCGAGCGCGCGGCTTCGACTTCGGCCAGTGCAATCGGCCGGACGTCCGGCGGCATTTGCGTCATGCCGCCTCGTTAGCGCCCGACGAGCGCTGCGCCTTGAAAAGCAGCGCTCGGCACGGCGCCGGTAGCCGCCGTGCATGCGTCCCGCCGTTCCAAGCGAAAAGCCCGGAGATCGCGTGAGCAGTGCAAATGGACAGGACGGCTATTCCGCCTCGCCCGGCAGTGAACGGAGCTTAGTGGTTAGTCCGCGGGCGTTCGCCGTGCTCGCGAGCGTCCTGCTTGCCGCGATGCTCACCGTCCAACTCGGTTCGATCCGGCAGGAAGTGCAGACTTGGGATGAGGCGATGGTCCTTGCGGCCGGCTACAGCTACTGGAAAACCGGCGACTATCGCATGAACCGGGAGACGCCTCCGCTGTGGAAACTCGCCTGCGCCGTCCCGCTCCTCTTCATGGATCTCAATCTCCCGGTCCGCGATCCGTCCTGGCGGAACCGAGACGCTGTCGCTTTCGGAAGCGCGTTTCTCTATCACAATCGCCGAAGTCCGGAAGACATTCTCCTTCCGGCACGCTGCGTCACGATCGGACTGAGCCTCGCATTCGCGCTGCTCGTCGCGATTTGGACGAAGCGGAGGGCCGGTGGCCTAGCCGGATTGATCGCGCTCGCGTTCGTAGCGTTCGACCCGAACGTTCTCGCGCACGGGCGCTACGTCACGACGGATCTCGCGGCGGCGGCGTTCTCTTTCCTTGCCTGCATTTTATGGGAGGCCGCGCTAAATCGCCCAACGCTCTTTCGCTTCGGCGTCGCCGGCCTAGCGCTTGGTGCGGCCGTCACGGTCAAGTTTTCGGTGCTGTTCGTGCTTCCCGTTTGCCTCGTACTGACGTTGCTGCGGCCGCCCCCGCTCAAGGTGCTCGTTCGAGGCTTGCCGTTAGCGTTTGCGGGACTCGTCGCCGTCTTGGTAGCCGCGTACGGGGGTTCCGGCTCGGTGTACCTCGACGGACTTCACGAGCTCGCCAACCACGATGCGGCCGGACACCAAAGTTACTTGTTGGGCATGGTGTCGACGAACGGCTGGGCTTATTATTTCCCGGTGGTTTTCGCGGTCAAAGTGCCGCTGGCGATTCTCGTCTCGCTAGGGTTGGCGGTTTTCGTGGTGTTTCGGAAGCCCTTCGACCCGCGCTCAAACGCCGTGTTAATCGTTCCGGTCGTACTCTTCGCCGCCACCACGTTGTTCGCACGCATCGACATTGGCGTGCGTCATCTGCTTCCGATTTTCCCGTTTCTGTATGCCGGCCTCGCCATCGTGCTGGCGAAGCGCGTTCCCTTGGCGATCGTCGTACCGTTGCTAGCCGCCCTCATTGCCGAGTCTCTGGCGGTTTATCCGAACTATCTCGCCTTTTTCAACGTTGCTGCCGGCGGCCCGAGCCGCGGCCCACTGTATCTCCTGGATTCAAACATCGACTGGGGCCAGGATACGCTCGAGCTCCGCGAGTGGCTGGTCGCCCATAAGAACCCCCGCGTTTGCGGCGCCTATTTCGGAAATGCTCTGCCGGCCTTTTACGGCATCCACGAGTCGGCAGTTCCGACGTCGGAAGCACGCACGATCCAAGCCGGCTGCGTCGTCGCGGTGAGCGTTACACCACTCTACGGACTCTACGCACCAGGCGACCCATATCGGTGGTTACGCGCCCACCAACCCGTCGCGAAGCTCGGCTATTCGATCTACGTGTACGACTTTCGCCGAGATAGCATAAAACGATGAATGATGCTTTGCCGTAACCTCGCACGAGCGTTCGAAACGCGCTAAGGCCCACCCGAGGCACTAGGCCTCGGATAGGTCCTTGCTCTAGCTCGACGGGGATTCGTACTAGACGAGGGCCAGTGAAGCGCGGTCCGCCGAGAACTGCCCCTCGGACAAGCCGAGCGTCGAGCCGGCGCCGGCCGTGATCTCGTTCTTATAGGCCGCCACGCGCGGCAGCACGTGGTCGGCGTAGTAGCGCGCCGTGACGAGTTTCGCAGCGTAGAAGTCGTCGCTCGTCTTGTGCGCGGCGATCTCCGCCGAGCGCGCCATCAGCCAGCCGCCCAGCGTCGTGCCCCACATCATGAGGTACGGCACTGCGCCAGCGAAGGCGGTGCGCACGTCCGCTTTCCCGGCCAGGATCTGGGCGCCAACGTTCCCCAGCCACATCGAGGTCTCGGAGAGCGTCTGCACCGACTTGGCCAACTCGGCGGCGATGGCTTTGACTTCGGCGTTGTCGCTTTCCGCGAGCTCCTTCGCCGTGGCTTGCATGCGGCCGATCAGCTTGGTCGCGGTCTTGCCCATGTCTTTGAGGAACTTGCGGCCGAGCAGGTCGTTGGCCTGGATGCCGGTCGTGCCTTCGTAGATCTGCGCGATGCGCACGTCGCGGTAGTACTGCGCGACGCCGGTCTCCTCGATGAAGCCCATGCCGCCGAAGACTTGCAACGCTTCCGAGACGAGGCTCGTGCCGACTTCGGTCGACCACGCCTTACCGATCGGCGTGAGGAACTCGACCATCGACTGCGCGTCGGCCTTCTTCTTCTCATCGGGATCGAGGTGCGCGTGATCGAGCTGCTCGGCGGTGAAGAACGCGACCGCGCGCATCGCTTCGATCTGCGACTTGCAGTCCATCAGCATGCGGCGCACGTCGGGGTGCTCGATGATCCGCACCGGCGTCCACTCTTTGGCCGCGACGTCTTTCGACTGCACGCGCTCGCGGGCGTAAGCGAGCGCGGCTTGATAAGCGCGATCCGCCATCGCCAAACCTTGCAGTCCGACCGAGAAGCGGGCCAAGTTCATCATGATGAACATGTACTTGAGGCCTTCGTTCTCTTTGCCGACGAGGTAGCCGATCGCGCCGCCCTTTTCGCCGTAGTTGATCGTGCAGGTCGGCGAGGCGTGGATGCCCAGCTTGTGCTCGATCGAGGCGCAGACGACGTCGTTCCGCTCGCCGAGCGAACCGTCGGCGTTGACGTTGACCTTGGGCACGATGAAGAGCGAGATGCCCTTGATGCCTTCGGGCGCCGTCGGCGTGCGCGCCAGCACGAGGTGCACGATGTTCGGCGTATAGTCGTGCTCGCCGTAGGTGATGAAAATCTTTTGGCCGCTCAGGCGGAAGTGATCGCCTTCGGGGACGGCCTTCGTCCGCACTTGCGCGAGATCCGAACCGGCCTGCGGCTCGGTGAGGTCCATCGTGCCGGCCCACTCGCCTGAGATCAGCTTGGGAACGAACTGCTTCTTTTGCTCGTCGGTTCCGCACAACAGAATCGCCTCGATCGCGCCCTGATTGAGCATCGGACCGTTGGCAAAGGCCATGTTCGCGGCCTGGAACATCTCGAGCGTCGCCGTCGAGAGCACTTGCGGCAGACCTTGACCGCCGAACTCCGCGGGGAGCGGCAATCCGATCCAGCCGGCTTGCGAGAACTGGTGGTAGGCTTCTTTAAAGCCCTTGGGTGTGGTGACGGCGCCGTCCTTGAACTTCGCGCCCTCACGGTCGCCGGGCACGTTGAGCGGATCGAGGACGCTGCTCGCGAAGTTCGCGGCCTCTTCCAAGATCGGGTCGACGACGTCGGCGGCCTCCTCGTATCCCGGGAGCTGCGCGATCGACTTGAAATCGACCAGCTCGTTGAGCAAGAAGTGCATGTCGCGGAGCGGTGCTTGATAGGGAGCGGCCATGTCGTCTGTGAGACCCCGATTTCGGTAAGTGCGGAAGACGAAAGAAATTCTCGCGCGGCGCCCGGATTCCCGGCGGAACCTGCCTTATTTGGCGGTTGCGACCTTTATCGGCAAATGGGCCGAAATGGCGTCGGCCGCACCGGAGGGAAGAATTCCGACGATCGAATCGCTGCCGTGGCCGCAGTGCAGCTCGAGAACTTCGAAAAACATACGCTCCCGGCGTTCGGCGCGGACGACCTCGCTCCAGGGGATGTGCATCGTCTGGAAGACCGGCCGGAACGGCAGAGCCGGGCGCAGCGTGATCCCATCGTCATCGACGCCGACGAAGAGGGGTGGCGAACTCCAGGCATGCGCTCCGAGCACCGCCGAGCCGGCGCGAAAGGGGGTCGGTTCGTCGCCAACGTCGCGGTAGCGGTGGGCCATGTCGCGCCAGCCGGTCAGCTTCGCAAAGACGAACAGCATCGCATAAAAGACGACGACGCCGAGAAGCGCGAGCGCGGCAACCGTGCCCAACACTTGCGCGAGGCTCATGTCCGCGATCCGCTGGTTCACGCCGCGGACACGAACGCTACTCGAAACCGCCGATAGTCGTCCCGCCGTCGATGACGAGCGTTTGGCCGGTCACGAAAGCCCCGGCCTTCGCCGCCAAAAACACCGCCGCGCCGGAAATATCGTCGACCTCTCCCAACCGGCCGAGCGGATACTGCTTGAGCGCTTGTTGGTAGATCGCGTCGTTCTCGTACAGCGCTTTGGCAAAATCCGTGCGCACGATGCCGGGCGCGATGCAGTTCACGCGCACGTTGCGGCTGCCCCACTCGACGGCGAGGTTGCGCGCGAGCTGCGAGTCGGCTGCTTTCGAGAGCGCATAAGCGCCAAGCAGACGCGTCCCGAGCAAGCCGGCGATGCTCGAGAGGATGATCGCCGAACCGCCCCCACGTTGCGCGATCTGCGGCAACACCATATTGCAAAGCCATACGTTCGAGCGCACGTTGGTGTTCATGATCTTGTCGAACGCGTCGTCGGGGATCTTCGCGAGCGGGCCAAAGTACGGATTGACCGCCGCGTTGCAGACGAGAACGTCGATGCCGCCGTAAGCCGCGAGCGTCGAGTCGACCAGTGCCTGAAGCTGTTCCTTATAGCTGATGTTTGCGGGCACGGCAATCGCTTCGCCGCCGGTTTCGATAATCGAAGCCTTGGCCGATTCGCAGGCCTCCGGCTTGCGGCTCGAAATGACGACGCGCGCGCCATGCTCGGCGAAGCGGCGCGCGATCGCGAGACCGATGCCGCGCGAGGATCCGGTGATCAGCGCGACTTTTCCGCTCAAATCGAAGAGCGCGCCGCGCTCGAGACCCGTTTGCGCGACGGTCACCGGGCGGCGAAAGCCGGCTTGCGTTTTTGCATGAAGGCCTGCACGCCTTCGAGTAGATCGGGACCGGCCGCCGCTTCCTCTTGAAGTTCCGCTTCTTGGTCGAGCCACTCGGCGAAATGCGGCATGATCGCGCGGTTGAATGCGCGCTTGGTCATGGCGAGCGCGACCGGCGAGACCTCCGCCAAACGCTCGGCAAGAGCCGCCGTTTCGTCCGCCAGCGAGGCTGCTCCGACGATGCGGTTGAGCAGCCCGAGACGATAGGCTTCGGCCGCGCCGATGCGATCGCTCGTCCACGCGAGTTCGAGGCCGCGTCCGAAGCCTGCCAACAGCGGCAGCAAGAAGCTGCCGCCGACGTCGGGGATGAGACCGATCTTCGAGAAGCCGAGCGTGAGCACGGCGTCGTCCGCGGCGACGCGCAAGTCGCAGCAGAGCGCGATCGTCAATCCCGCGCCGGCCGCGATTCCATTCAACGAGGCGATGACCGGTTTCTCGAGGTTACGGATCGCCAAGGCGACGAGGTTGTAGCCACGGCGCAAATGTTCGGCCACCGAAAGCGGCTCCGAGCCGGTCTTGAGGCGCATAAACGCCGCGAGGTCCTGGCCGGACGAGAAGCCGCGTCCGTTCCCGTTGAGGACCACGACGCGAACCGACGCATCGCTTGCCGCGTCGCGCAGTCCCGCCAGCAACAATTCCGTCAAGGGATCGTTGAGCGCGTTCAGTTTGTCGGGACGATTCAGGGTCAGCGTCAGAACCGCGCCGCGGCGCGAGGTGAGAACTTCAGGCTCGCTCATGGGCGGAGCGTTCGGCGGGTGGCGAGCACCGTCCGCCCGCTGCGGGCCGGGGCGGGCTTGACATGTGACTATTTAGTCACATATTATCTTCCCGTGGATGAGGTGTTCAAAGCCCTGGCCGACCCGACGCGGCGGACTCTGCTCGATGCACTCTATGAGGAAGACGGACAGACCCTCGGAGCGCTCGAGGCACGTTTTCCCTCGATGACCCGCTTCGGCGTGATGAAGCACCTCAGGCAGCTCGAGGAAGCGGGCCTCGTCGTCAGCAAGCGCCGCGGCCGCCAGAAGCTGCACTTTCTCAACCCCATTCCGATCCGGCTCGTCCACGACCGCTGGGTCAGCAAATACGCCGAGCCCTGGGCCGCGGCGCTCAGCGGCCTCAAGACGACATTGGAGAGTTCGATGGAGAAAGTTTTCGAGATCTACATTCGCACGACGCCCGAGCGCCTCTGGCAAGCCCTGACGGATCCGGAGATTCGCGGCAAGTATACGTTCGGCGTGCAGACCGAGTCGGACTGGACGCCCGGCTCCCGCTACGAGATGCGCCACCCGAAGGCGCCCGGGCTCCTAGGCGAGGGCACGAACCTCGAGGTCGACCCGCCGCACAAGCTCGTGCAGAGCTACAACGCCCTGTGGAGCGACGACGTGAAACGCGAAGGGACGTCGCGCGTAACCTACGAGATCGAACCGGTCGGCGACTCGTGCTGCCTCACCATCACGCACGATCAGCTGCGCGAAGGCGCCAACTCGCAGATCTACGGCGGGTGGCCGATGATTCTCTCCGGCCTCAAGACGTGGCTCGAGACGGGCGAGCTGCTAACGACGCCGGGTTCGCGGATGTACGCCTAAGGAGATCAAGCGAGATGACAAAGCACATTCCGGCAGCGTCCATCGTTTGACGGACGCTGCCGGAGTGAGCGGCTAGTGGACGCCGGCGGGGTGGAACTGCTCCGCTTCGGTCGAGCCGTGGAGCGCGGTCGTCGAGGACTTGCCTTCGCTGATCACTTGCGCGATCTCGTCGAAGTAGCCGGCACCGACTTCGGCCTGGTGACGCGTCGCGGTGTAGCCGTCGGGCTCGCTCGCAAATTCGGCGGCTTGAAATTCGGCGTACGCCGACATGCCGCGGTTCTTGAAGTCGCGCGCCAGCGCGAACATCGAGTGGTTGAGCGCGTGGAAGCCGGCCAGCGTGATGAACTGGAACTTGTAGCCCATCGCCGCGAGCTGCTGTGAGAACGTAGCGATCGAGTTCTCGTCGAGCTTGAGCTTCCAGTTGAACGAGGGCGAGCAGTTGTACGCGAGCCACTTGCCGGGATAGACGGCGTGAATCGCGCCGGCGAAACGGCGCGCTTCCTCGAGATTCGGCTCCGACGTTTCGCACCAAATGAGGTCGGCATACGGTGCGTACGCGAGACCGCGTGCGATCGCCGCGTCGAGGCCGCCCTTCGAGCGGAAGAAACCCTCTTCGGTGCGTTCGCCGGTGAGAAAGGGCTCGTCCGTCGCATCGATGTCGCTCGTGACGAGCTTCGCGCCGTTCGCGTCGGTGCGCGCGACGATCAGCGTCGGAACGCCGAGTAAGTCGGCTGCGAGCCGCGCGGCGATGAGATTACGGACGGCGTTTTTCGTCGGAATGAGCACCTTGCCGCCCATGTGGCCGCACTTCTTCTCGCTCGCGAGCTGATCTTCAAAGTGCACGCCCGCGGCACCGGCTTCGATGAAGGCTTTCATCAACTCGTGCACGTTGAGCGCGCCGCCGAAGCCGGCTTCGGCGTCGGCCACGATCGGCGCGAAGTACTGAATGCCGGATTTGCCTTCGCTGGTCTGGATCTGGTCCGCGCGCTGAAACGCGTTGTTGATGCGCTTGACCAGCGTCGGCGCCGAATTGACCGGATACAGGCTCTGATCCGGATAGGTCTGGCCCGCGGTGTTGGCGTCGCCCGCAACTTGCCAGCCGGACAGATAGATCGCCTTGAGCCCAGCCTTGACCGCCTGAACGGCCTGGTTGCCGGTCACCGCTCCGAGGGCGGCGACGTAGGGCTCGTCCTGGAGCAGTTTCCAAAGTCGCTCGGCACCTAGCCGAGCGAGCGTATAGTCGATCGGGACCGAACCCCGCAGGCGGACGACGTCGGCGCCGCTATACGGCCGGGTGACCCCCGACCAGCGCGGGTCCGAAGCCCACATGAGTTCCAGTTGCTTGGCATCGTCGAAGACTTGCACGGCGGTGTGATCCTCTCGAGCGGCTGAATGGTCGAGCCTTCTTCCATCATTGGCTGGGTATTCCTCGATCGATGGCGGGGGCGGACTCCATCTAAGTAGCAAGCATCCAAGCAGGCCCTTTTCGAGGTCAACTCCGGCTCCCGGAGGCTCTTCTCGCCCCAGTACCCAGTCGAGCTAGCTGGACCCGAGCGTCAGCCGGCGCACGCGGCCGCAGTGGCCTCGATGCAAAGCGCAGCGCAGACCCGTTGCGAGGGACAATGGATCTCGCGGAAATGCTTAGCGGGCTCTTACGGTATGAGCCGCGCTGCCGTTAGGCGCCGCCGAGCAAGTCCTTATACTGTTCGCGCAAGTCGCGTTTGAGGAACTTGCCGACGCCCGTGCGCGGGATCGCGTCGACGAAGATCACGCGATCTGGAATCATCCACTTGACGACGCGTTCGCCGATCCAAGCTTGCAACGACGCTTCGTCGACGCTCTTGCCTTCGCGTAAGACGGCGATGGCCACCGGGCGCTCGACCCATTTGGGATGCGGCAATCCGATGACCGCGGCTTCCTTGATCGCCGGATGTCCCATGATCAGATTCTCGAGATCGACGCTCGAGATCCACTCGCCGCCGGACTTGACGAGATCTTTCGAGCGGTCGACGAGCTGCAGGTAGCCGTGCTCGTCAATCGTGCAGACGTCGCCGGTGTGAAACCAGCCGTCTTTGAACGACGGATGCGGTTCGTCGACGCGATAGTAGCTGCCCGTGACGGCGGGCCCGCGAACCCACAGCGCGCCGGCCGTTTTGCCGTCGCGCGGCACGTCGTTGCCTTCCTCGTCGAGCAGTTTCCAGGCAACCAGCGGCGTAAAGCGGCCCTGCTTGAGCAGCACTTCGCGCCGCTTCTCGGGCGCCGCATCCTCGAGTTCGGGATGCAGCCGCGAGGTCGTGCCGATCGGGCTCATCTCCGTCATGCCCCAGGCGTGCATCACGCTGATGCCGCGCTTGTCGAGATCGTCGAAGAGCGAAGGCGGAACGGCGGACCCCCCGATCACGAGCGATTTGAGCGTCGGAAGAAACGCGTTGCGTTTCTCGAGTTCGTCGCGTACGGCGAGCCAAACCGTCGGCACGCCGAGGGAAAGCGTCACGCCCTCGCTTTCGACGAGCTCGATGATGCTGTGCGGATCGAGCTTCGAGCCGGGCATGACGAGCTTGGCTCCGACCATCGGCGCGAGATATGGGACGCCCCACGCGTTGACGTGAAACATCGGCACGACCGGCAAGACGCAGTCGCGCTGCTGGATGTTGATGGCGTCGGCGAGGCCGGCTGCAAAGGCGTGCAGCACGCTCGAGCGATGCGTGAACACGACACCCTTCGGGTCGCCCGTGGTCGCCGAGGTGTAGCAGAGGATGGCCGCCGTGCGCTCGTCGAGCTCCGGCCAATCGAACGTCTCCGGTTGGGCCGCAAGCAGAGCCTCGTAGTCGAGGCCGCCCGGCAGCTCGGCGGCGCCGGGTCCCATGACGACGAAGGGCCGCGCGAACTGCGGCATGGTCGCGGCTGCCCGCGCCACTGCCGGCGCGAGCGACGAATCGACGAAGATCAGCTTATCGTCGGCATGCTGGAACGCCCAGCAAACCTGTTCGGGGAAGAGCCGGATGTTCGTCGTGTGGAGCACGGCACCGATCATCGGCACCGCGTAGTACAGCTCGAGATGGCGGTGCGTGTTCCAGCCGAACGAAGCCACCCGGTCGCCCGGACGGATGCCGAGCTCTACGAGGACGTTGGCGAGCTGGGCGACGCGCTTGCCGAAGTCGCGATAGGTGTAGCGGAAGATCGAACCGTCGTCGAGGCGCGAGACGAGCTGCCGGTTCGCGTGATTGCGCTGGGCGTGCTCGAAGATCCAGCGCACGGTGAGCGGGACGTCCATCATCGTTCCGAAAATCGCACTTGTCGGGTCGAGCTTTGGCGCGAACGTCTTCATCCTGCATCCCTCACTTTAAAGAAGGTGGCCGTCGTCGTCGGCTCCGAGCATGGTCTTGCGGGCGATCGCCAGCGGGGGGTCGCCGTGAGCCAAAAGCTGGTCGTGAAAGAGTTCCAGGGAGTACTTGCTTCCCATTTTCTTTTGGAAATCGGTACGCAGCTTGAGGATCTCCAGCTTGCCAAGGGTGTAATATCCATATAACGGGCTCTGCGTTCCGCGCAGGGCCTCGCGCCGCGAGGTCTCCTCGCTCATGAAGGCGTTGTCCTCGAAGAACTTCGTGGCCGCCTCGAGCGTCATGTCGGCGGTGTGTTCGCGAAGCCCGACGAGATAGCGGCACTCCCGCTGGAGAGCCAGCTGCAGCTGCGCCAGGCGGACGCGCGGGTCGCCGTTACCCCAACCCTCGTCGACCATCATCTGCTCGTCGTAGTGGGCCCAGCCTTCCGAGAACGAGGGACTCGAGATGAGCCGCCGGATCAGGGAGAGATGCTCGGTGCGGTCGATTGTAAAATTGACGTAGTGTCCGGGCATCACTTCGTGCAGCGTGACGATCGGAAAGGCGTAGACGTTGAAAAACGCCAGGTGCTGCTCTTTTCGAGCCGGGCTCCAGTCGGGCTCGATCGGCGTCACGTTGTAGTAGGCTTCGGTCGCCGTCTTTTCGAGCGGACCCGGCGTATTCATCGATGCGAAGCTCGTGGCGCGCGCGAACTCGGGCGTCGGGACGACCTTGACGTCGTCGCTGCCGGGCGGCAGCGTGACGATATGGTGTGCGATCACGAAAGCGCGCAGCTTGCCGATGTCGTCGCTCGCCTCGCGCAACAGCGCGTCGGAGCTGGGGTGATCGAGCCCGAGCGAGAGCGCGACTTCTTGCGGCGACTTCGACGGGTCGATCTGTCTTGCGGTCTCGACGAAATCCGCTTTCGAGCGGGCCAGCGCCGCCTCGCCGACGCGCTCGTAGGCAGCGAGCGGGATCGGGGTCAGTTCTTGCAAGGCGAGCATTCGCTCGAAGAGCTTCGGCCCGAGCGCGAAGGTGCCGCTGGGGTGCGCGAAGATCCCCGCTTCGAGCGCCTGCCCAAACTCGCGCAGCGCGGCCAGCGTCGCGTCGTTGGCCGCTTTGAAGTCGGCGCGCGAGGCCGGATCCTCGAGGGGAGCGACCGCGGCGGGAACGACCGTCGCGAAGAAGTCGATCGTTCCCGCGATGTTGCGCCGCGAAATCTCGGCGGTCACCGGGTCGACGGAGGTGAGGTTCGCCTTGCCCGCGGCGAGCAGCCCCGGAAGTTGCCGCTCGCGCAGGATGACGTCGCGCAGCCGGACCTTGGCAGGCGCGAAGTTTCGCGCGACGAGCGAGTACACGGCCTCGGCCGCGTCCGTCGTATAGGTACTCGGGTCGTGGCGCCACAGCTCGCGCGTCTGAAGCTGCAGCAGCTCGCGGTCGAGCTTGGCGCCGAAGATCTCCGCGTCGTCCGCGCTCACGGCGCCGTACGAAGTCGGATCGATCGCGGCCAACTGCCCGCGAACGCGTCGCGCCAGCGCGATGCGGTCCGCATAACCCTGCGCGCTGTAATCGCCGACCTTGTCGTCGTAATCGTGAACTCCGACGCGGGTCGCGTGGATCGGCTCGAGCTTCCAGAGTGCGTCGAAGTATTGGTTCGCGAGCGCGTCCAAGCGCTGATCGCCGAGCGGGCGCGCCTCCTGTGCGCCGAGCGGCACCGACAGCAGCGCGGCGAGCGCGACGCTCGCTCCGGCGCGACGGAGCGCCGCGCTTCGCACGGCGCTACTCCTCAGTTTCGTGCAAATGCAGATGCGTGCCGTCTTCGGCATCGTCGAGGACTTCGCGCGCTTCGGCGAGGACCGCGGCCGAGAGCTCCTGCGAGCCGCTGACGGTTCCGTCCTCAGCCAAGAAATCGAGCTCGCCCCAATCTTCCCACGTCTCGAGCGGCTCACCGTCGACCTCGACGGGAAACCTCACGCAGAACCCCTGCTCGAGGTGCAGGCCCGCGACCATCACGCGAGTCCCGCGGGGGAAGTACGTCCCGTCTTTCCATAGTGTGCCGTAGCTGGTTTGATAATAGACGCCGATTCGTATCGCTTCGATCGTTCCAGGCTCCTTCGAGCTTTCTGCCCGATACTTTTAGCCACGCCCAGCCTTGAGTCTTTGCGCGCCTGCGAGTATCCTCGGCGGGTGGACGCAGAGCGCGAGGGACCCTGGAAGATCGTCGAATCCGAGCTCGTCATCCAGACGCGGCACCTTCGGCTGCGTCGCGACACGGTCGAGCTTCCCGGCGGTCAGCGCGTGGCCGACTACTTCGTGCGCGAGTCGCGCGGCTTCAGCGTCGTCTTCGCGCTGACGCGCGACGAGCGCGTCGTCCTCGTACGTCAATACAAGCACGGCATCGGCCAGAGCCTTTTGGAACTGCCGGCCGGGGCGATCGACCCAGACGAGACGCCGATCGCGTGCGCGCGGCGCGAGCTTGCTGAAGAGACGGGCTACGCCGCCGAACCCGACGAGCTCGAGCACGTCGGTTCGTTCGTGTACGATCCGACCAGCTCCAATACGCGCTATCATCTGTTCTTGGCGCGCGACTGCCGGGCGGCCGGGCGGCAAAAGCTCGATCCAACCGAAGCCATCACCGTCGAACTGGCGACCCTCGAGGAAGTCCGCCGCTTCGTCCGGGATGGGACGATCGAGGTCGGCGCCCACGTCGCCTCCATCTATTACACGCTCGACCGGCTGGGCAAATTATAGGCTCGCGACCCTAAGGACCGGGCCGCCGGTGACGTTTCGCCGGCGCGAGCGAGCCCAGCGCGCCGCGCAGCACCGCCAGCGATCCGAACGGGTAGACGAGTTCCGCGCTGCTCGCTACGACGTGCGCCTCGCCTTGCGTCACGTTCCATCTGCCGAGCGCAGCGGCGAAATCGCCGGAGAGCACATCGAGTCCGGCCGAGTACGGATTGAGCGCCGGTACCACGACGAGACGCTCGCCGGCGACGAAGGCCGGAACGCTCGCGCCGGCGCTCACGTGCAAGCTTGGGTGGAGGTGGCCGATCAGGCTGCGCCGGGTCAACTCGGGGGTGCCGTCGCCGTGCACCAGCAGCCACCCGTCACGGACGATGGAGCGAACCGTTTCGCCGAGCACGGCGAAAGCGCGCGAACGTCCCTCGTGATTGCCGGCGACGAGCGTGACCGCGCACAGCTCGCGCAGACGGTCGAGGCCGGCGCGCACCGTGCGCGCCGCCCCCTCATTCATTCGTGGTCCGTGCACGACGTCGCCCAGGAAGACGATCTCTGCCGCGGAGTTGCGCTGCGCAGTCTGCATCACGCGGGCGACAATTTCCGCGGTGCTCCAGAGCGGGAGCGCGCCGCCGATCACGTCCTCGTAGGCGAGGTGGGCGTCGGCTGCAACCAAGGCGCGCGCGGCGGGCAGCCAGGCAAGACCGGACGGAAGCGCGACGACGCCGTCGGCGAGCGGGTGGCTCTCGCAGGCGTGGACGGGCCCGCGCAGCGGCGCTTTCAGCGTGCCGCCGATTCGAAAAGCGGTCCGAGTGCGGGCAAATGCGGCCGGTCTTCACCCACCAGTGCCAGCACGCGCTCGTGCAACGCTTCGATCACGTTCGCGCGATCGTCGATCGCGAACGAATCCCCGAAACTCGACGTGACGATTCCGAACGCAAAGGGCGATGCCGCCGGCGGGTGCAGCACGCGCGTGCGACCCGTTTCCAAGCGGCACAGCTGCGCGAGTGCAGCCGGCGCGTCGAGCACGTCGCGCGTCACGTAGCGGATCGTTTCCTGCAACAGCGGGAAGCCGGGGTCCGCTTCAAACAACCGGTCCAGAATCTTCTCGCTATTCCAGCGCAGGCTCGCGCGGCGCAGCGTCCGGCCGCCGGCACGACGCAGGACGAGCAACCCCGTATTCGCGACGTGGCGGAAGTGCGTGCGCAGGAGGTTCGAGCCGCGTAAGCCCGCCAGTAAATCCCGCTCGAAATCGCGCGCGTGCAACAGAGCGGCCCACGCGGCGTCCGGCAGCGTCTTGCGCGCGGGCAGCGCGACCAGAAACCCGTTGTCGTCGGTCGAAAGCTGCGTGTCGGCGCCGATCTCGCGAAAGATACGGGCCGCAACGACGCGCGCCAGCGCTTCGTTCGCGCGCCGCCCCGCGCAGATGTGAAAGATCGCATGCTGCCTGCGATCCATCCGATAGATCTCGATCAAGGCTTTGCCTTCGGCCGGGACGTCGGAGATCGCCAGCTGCTGCGCGACGTACCGCACCACGTGGGCCGCCTCGAACGCTTCGAGACCGTAGCGATGCGCCAGCCACTCGTGCGCCTCGCGCGAGTTCCCGTCGCGCAAACGCTGCGCGAGACCGCTGCGCAGCGCGCCGACCTCGGCCGCGAGCAGACTCGGCACGCCTTTGACGTGCGAGCTCCAGACCGGCACGTTCGGCCGTCCCGCGAACGGTTCGACGGTGATGCCGGCTGCCCGCAGTTCGCGAACGCGGAACGTCCTGCCGCCGAGCAACATGACGTCGCCGGGCTTCAGACCGGCGGCGAAGGCTTCCTCGACTCGGCCGATGGTGCCGCCGCCGCGCGTTCCGACCGCGACTTGCGATTCGTCCGGGATCGTGCCGGCGTTTTCGAAGAACGCCGCGCAAACTTCACGACCGAGTCCGTAAAGCGCCTCGCCGTCGATGCCTAAGCGCCGAGCGTGCGCTTCGTCCGGCCCGGCGCCGCCGCCGGAAAGGTAGGCCGCGCAGCGGCGGATCTCGTGCTCGTCGAGGTTGCGAAAGGGGAAGGCGCCACGCGCCAAGCGCAGCGCTTCTTCAAAGGGAAGGCGGCGGTCGTAGCACACGCTCATCACGAGCCACTGCGCCAAGACGTCGAGCGGGCACTCCGGGATCGCGACCTCCTCGAGCCGGCCCTCGGCGATGCAGCGTTTCGTCGCGGCAGCTTCGATCAGATCGTCGCGATCCTGCGCCACGATGACCCCGTCGGCCACGGCACCGGGACGGTGTCCGGCGCGCCCGATACGCTGGAGCGCCGGCGTCATGCCGCGAGCGCCGCCCACGATGCAGACGCGATCGACGTACCCGATGTCGACGCCCAACTCGAGGCTCGAGCTGCACACGACCGCGTGCAGCTCGCCGGCCCGCAACTGCGCCTCGACGCGATGCCGCAGGTTCCGCTCGAGCGCGCTGTGGTGAATGCCGATTTTGGCGTCGCTGCGCGGCCGCGGTTTTGGATCCTCGCCGACGGCTTCCGTGGGGCTGTCCGCGATTTGCGCCATCTCGTGCGCCAGCCGTTCTGCTTGGCTGCGCACGTTGGCGAAGACGAGCTGCGTGCGCACGTCGCGTCCCAGCTCGACGCAGCGCTCGGCGATTTTCGCGAGCGGCGCCATCGCCCCCGCGAACGGCGCGCTGACGCCGACTCGGATCGAACGCAGACCGCGCTTGTCGACGATCGTGCAGGTGCGGTTCGTCCCGGCCAGCAGCTGCGCTACCCGTTCGAGCGGAGCGACCGTCGCCGACAAGCCGACGCGGGTGAGCGGTTTGGCGCATAGCGCCTCGAGCGACTCGAGGCAGAGCGCGAGATAGGCGCCGCGCTTGTTGCCGGCCAGCGCGTGGATTTCGTCGACGATGACCGTTTCGATGCTGCGCAAATGCTTGCGATAGGATTCCATGGCGAGCATCAGGGCGAGCGACTCCGGCGTCGTAAGCAAGATGTGCGGCGGCCGGCGTAGCATGAAGCGGCGCTCTTCGAGCGGCGTATCGCCGGTGCGCACGCCGGTCCGAATGAAGCGCTCGCGTAGGCGGCCGCCGCGCCGGCTCGCGCGTTCCGAATTCGGACGCTCGAGCAGCCCCATTTCGCGCAGCGGGCGCCGTACGTTATGTTCGACGTCGTACCCCAGCGCGCGCAGCGGTGAAATGTAGAGGGCGCGCGGGCGCGGGAAAAGCTCGTCGCGATCCCGCTGTTCGGCGAGCCGGCTCATGACCGGCAAGAAGGCGGCCAGCGTCTTCCCGGTCCCGGTCGGCGAAGCGATCAGATGGCTTTGGCCGGATAAACCGAGCGGCAACGCCGCCTGCTGCGGAGGGGTTGCACTGCTTAAGTGTTCGTCGCACCAAGCCGCCACGGCCGGGTGCAGCGCTTCGAACGCGGGATCCACTGCGCCCTACTTCTCGAGCGAATCTGAGACGAGCGCGAGTTGCAGCGACGTATCGGTCGTCGCTTGCTGGTCGGGCTCTTTGTCGCGGACGTGCGAGTTCAGGCTCGCGGCGACCGGGACGCCGAATTTCGGATTGAAGGTAACCTTTCCGCTGGTGGTGCCCTCGGCCGGATGAATGCCGCTCACGACGAAGGCGCCCGAGACGTCGATCAGTTCGATCAGCGGCGGCGTTGCATCGACGACGGCGTACTTCGTGCTTTGCTTGAAGTTCAGAGCGGTCTGCGGGACTTCCCAGGCATCGCCCTTCGACCGCACGGAGGTGCCGATCACGTCGCGAGCGAGCAGCGGCAAGAGCGCCGCTTCCTCCGGCGAGAGTTCCGTCCCGGGCAAGTAGCGGAGTCGTCCGTCCGCATCGATCACGACGCGGGTCAGGGGCTCGGACTTCTCGCGCGAGTCCTGCTTGACGTCGACCACCAGACCGCCCGCCGAGGTCGCCGCCACAACGTCGAGCGTAATCTCCCCTTTGCGCTGCTCTTCGCTCGCCAGTTTCGCGGTTCGGCCCGCGATGACTTCGCCGCTGCCGCTCGATTCGGCGACCCCGATGCGCCGCTCGACGACGGTTCGCGCATCGAACTCGACGTGAAAAACGAGATGCCGCAGCGAGGGCAGTGGAGACGGCGCCGCGAGCGCCGCGGCGGCGAGCAAGGCGCTCAGCACGCGCGCGTCACGGCGCCTTCTTCTTAGCGAACGAGTCCTCGGCCAGCGACAAATCGATCGTCATGTCCGTCGTCGTCGAGGCCCCAAGGCTCGCGTGCCGGATGTGCGAGGTCAGCGTCGCCGAATCCGGGACGACGACCGTCGGATCGAAGGTGATCTTGCCGTGGACCGTCCCGTCGGCCGGATGGATGCCGGTCTGCTGGAACACGCTCGTTTCGTCGATCACCTCGCTCGCAGTATTCGGGAGATCGACGACCTTGTACGTCGTTTGCTCGTTGTAACCGCTGCCCGACTGCGGGATGGTCCACTCGTCGCCTTTGGCGCGAGCCGCACCACCGATGACCCCGCGTCCAAGCAGCCGCAGGAGCGCAATCTCCTCCGCGCTTAACTCGAAGTTCGGGTCGTAACTCAAGCCGCCGTCTTGCGTGATCGCAACCCGCGTCAGCGGTTCGGATTTGTCGGGCGAGACCTGCTTCACGTCGACGACGAGGCCCAAGTCCGCCGTCGCCGCCACGACGTCCAAGACGATCTGGCCTTTCCGACTGGTCGACGCGCTTCGTTTCTGGGTTTGTCCCGCGGTCATTCGGCTGCCGCTATCCGGGCTCACGCCGGGGGAACTGCCGCTGTTTCCACCCGAGCTGCTGGCGGCCATCCCTTCGATCTTCGTTTCGGTCAGGTCGTTCACCGTCACGTCGAAGTTGAAGACGAGGTGGCGCAACGAGGGCAACGGCGGCGGCCCGGTCGTCGTCGTCGCGGCATGCGCCGGCGTCGTGCCGGTTAGCAGCAGCGCCGCCACGAGCAAAGCGAGGCTAGCGCGCGCGCTCTTCGAGCAAACTTTCGAGCGAAGCGGTAACGGCATCGGGAACCTCCCAGAGCGGCTGACGGCCGCAGTCGAACAGATCGAGACGCGCGCTGCGGATGCCGCTCGCGATCGCGCGGCTCGCGGCCGAACCCGGATCGTCCGACCCCGCGACGACGCGCACGGGAAGGTCGATCTCCGGATACAGGTCTTCGGAACTCGCGCGCATCGCGATACCGCGAAGCATGGCGGCAGCGCCACGCGGATCCGTTCGCGCGAGGAAGCCGCGGACCCGCTCGCTCGGCTCGCCCGCGAGCAGCGGCGCAACGCCTTCGCGTTCGACGCGATCCGCGAGTTCCAGCCGCGCGGCCGCCTCGACCGGCGCGTCTGCGTCGCCGCGGGTCGCGATCAACGCGAGACCGGCGCAGCGCTCTTCGAACATGCGGAAGAACTCCAGCGCGACGAAACCGCCGAGCCCGTGTCCCGCCAAAACCACGCGTTCGACGTCCAGTGCGTCGCAAACGGCCGCCACATCGCCCGCGAGCTGTTCCATCAAGTACGGTCCCGGCGGCACCGACGACTTTCCCATGCCGCGCAGATCGAGCCGCACGACCCGCGCGCTTGCGCGCAGGCCGGCGGCCTGCGCGACCCACGCTTCGTTGGAAAGCCCGAAGTCCGCGAGCAGCACGATCGCAGGCCCGGTTCCCTCATCCGCAATCTCCAACTCCACACCGTCAAAAACAAGCCGCATGCGCCCGACTTCCGGCTGCGCGCAACGAGTCCCGCGCGCCCATTTCGTGCGGAGGCGCACACGCCGGGACCGTCACATCACATCTCGCCGCGTGCGATCTCGATGCGTTCGGAGCGCATCCGAAAATCCGCGCGCCTCTGCCATTGTTGCAAAAATCCTTCAAACATTGTATAACAGGGTTAACTACCCTGACGATGTCGGACCGACCGTCGTCAGACGGACGGTTCGCAGAAAGGATGACTACCAAAGAATGGCAGTCAAAAAAGCGACCCGCAAGAAAGCGACACGGAAGAAAGCAGCGATCAAGAAGGCCGTACGTAAGGCCGTTGTGAGAAAGGCAGTTCGCCGGAAAGTCCGCAAGGCCGCAGTCAAGCGCGTCGTGCGGAAGAAAGTCCGGAAGGCCGTCCGCAAGAAAGCCGTCAAGAAGGCCGTCAAGAAAGCCGTACGCAAGTCGAGCCGGAAGAAAGCCCGCCGCAAGGTGGCGAAAAAGGCCGGCTAGCTCAGACCTAACCCAGCGAAGACGGACCGTGCCACCGACAGCACGGTCCGTCTTCATTTTGCATTGGCGGTCCCTCGTTCAGGGCTGGACGAGCTCCGCGAAGCGGCCGACGTCGTCGTCGTGACGGATGCGCCGGCGCGGAAGTTCGTACGGGCGAGCGAGATTCCGCACCGTACCAGGCGCTTCGGTGAACGCTGCAGCGACGCCGAGCTCGGGCATTAATTCGAGGGTGATCGCGTCGTATTTGCCCGCCGGGTAGGCGTACGTCTGCGGCTTCCAGCCTTCGAGATAGCGCGCGAACGCGCTGACGCAATGTCCGGCTTCGGACAGTTGACCGGCTCGGTCGAGCGTCGCGAGGTCGCGATGTTGCGTGCCGTGACAGGCGACCTCCATCCCCGCCGCGCGCATTTCGCGCATCTCGCGCCAGGTGACGTGACGCGGCGTTCCGACGAATCCGGCCGAGATGTAGAAGGTCGCGTGCTGGCCGTATTTGCGCAGGAGCGGCAACGCCGTGCTGGCCGCATCTTCGTAACCGTCGTCGAAGGTGAGGACGACCGCTTTTTCCGGGCGCTCGCCACGCCGCAGCGCGGCGACCAATTCGGCTGCCGTCAGCGTTCGAATGCCGCGATCGCGCAGATAGCGCAGCTGCGCTTCGAACGCGGCCGGCTCGACCGTCAGATCGCGACCGACCGCGTCGTGCGGAACTTCGGCATCGACGCGATGGTACATCAGCACCGGCACGCCGGGCCAATCCGCCGCAGCCGGCGCGCTGAAAGCACCGGCGACAAGTAGCGCCGGCAGCAGGCGAGCCGCCGAGTTCACGGCGATCCGGGCAAGGTCACGGACGCGTTGCGGAAGCCGAGCGTGCCGCGCGTCAGCGCCGGTGCGCCTCCCAGCGAGGGCACGGCGTAAAGAGCGACGAGCGTGACCGGCGGGTTGAGATCCGCCGGAAGCGTGACCGAACAGGTGCGCCATCCCTTCCAATCGACGTGCGTCGCCAGCGTCAGCGCTTGCCGTTCGCCGAACCGGTTGAGGAACGCTGCCCGCACGCCGACGCCCGAACCGTCCCCCGCGACGTCGACCGAAAAAGCGATCGGCTCGCCCGGTAGCCCCGCGACGGCGTTGGCGTAAGCGGCCCGCTCGCCCGCGGTAAAGTCGTACGCGAGCTGCAGTTCGCCGCTCCCCGGCGGCAGACCCAAGCTGCCCGGACCGTCGCGCGGCGCGCTCCCGAAACTCCAGGTAATAGCCGGATCGAACAACCCCAGCGCGTCCTCGTGCCGCCCGACGCGCAACGCGAACCTCGTCCGCCGGCCGCCCGCCGCCGCGACGATTTGCGCATCTTGCATTGGAGCGCGTAGCATCCCGGGTGCGTCGAACGTGCCTCGGTCGGTTTGCCAGCGCACCGCGTTGCCGAGCGCGATCGGCTCGCCGTCGGCACTGCTCGCAGTCGCGCGCAGCGTGACGAGCTCACCCGGGTCCGGATTCGACGGACTCGCCGTGACCGAAAGCTGTGCGACGCGCGCGACGACGCGCAAATCGAGCGGCGCCCAGTAACCGCTGACGCGTTCGGTGACGCGCACCGTGCGAGCGCCCGGCTCCTGCGGCACCGCGAGCGGCGCGAGCGAAGCCCCGCGCATCAGGTGTCCGGCGTCGTCGACGATCGCGCCGAAGAGCGGAATGTCGATTCCGGGCAGCGCCACGACGCGGTCGGGACGCACGACGAGCCGCGGGTTCAAGCCGGACGGTGCTTCGCTATAAACGAAGAGACCGTCGCCGACCGGCCGCTCGCGTCCATCGCTCGGCGCGTTGAGCACGCTGGCGTGCGCGTCGCCGAGCACGCGCGCCACGAGCGTCGCAGAGCCGCCCGAGTCGAACGCCATCCCGTCGCCGGCGCCCAGCGCGAGCATCAACGCGGCGAATTCGGGACGCGTCAGCCCGATCGAGACCGCGGGCTGACGGCCGTCGACGGCGATCAGCAGCAATTCGCCTTCGGCCGTGGTGGCCGCACCGGCAACCGGAAAGCGCCGCTCGCGCTCTTCGGGCGCCGGCGCGAACGGATCGTCGAACGGAATTCCGCCCTTCACGAGCAGCGGGCCGCCCCCGATCGCCGTGACGACTCCATCGAGCGACGGCTCGACGCGTTCTTCCAGCGTGACGAGGTCGCCGGGTTGCGGCGGCGGCGCGAGCGCGAGCGCGGCGGGCCCGAAGCCGAGCAGCGGACCGGCGACATCGAGCGGCGCGCCGGCCTCGAAACCGGCGGCGGAAAACGTGAGGCCGGCCGGGTCGCCGCCGGCCGGCTGCGGAACGAGCGCGCGCAGCGTGACGCCCGAAGCCGGCTTCAATTTGCCGTAGGCGGCCGTCAGCAGGGTCGCGCCGCCCTCGGGCGGCCATTCGTTGATCGTCGTCAAGGGTATTGCCGTCGCGCCGTAATGCACGGTGCCGCTGAAGGCGAACGTGTCGAAGCGCACCGTTCCGTCACGCAAAACGTCGAGCGCGTAGCGTTTCGACGGCGTCCGCACGAGGCGTCCGTCCTGCACGACCAGGTTCAGCGGCTGGTTCGTGTTGCCGATGTCGAAGTAGTCGCCGTTGATGCCGGCGACCGCGTCGCCGCGCAGCGACATCGAGGAGACCGTCTCGCCGCTCGAGATCAAGCGATCTTTGGCGAGCACCGCTCCCAAGCGGATCGTGCGATCGTGCGGGTCGACCGCCACGACGTGGACGACGAGCGGGCCGTTCGGCGTGTCGAGCCGGTAGATCGCGCGCGCGACGCCGGGGGCGACGAAGCTTTCGCGCATCGATTGCACGGTGATAGGCCCGAGCGGCGGCGGCGGCGCGAGCACGGCGGGGAGAACGAACACGCGCTAGGGGTCCGCACTTGCGGCGGGTGCGGGCAAGCCGTCGAGCAGCGCCGGCGTCGAGGCGGAACTGTAAAGGAAGAGGCCGTCGGAGACGTAGCGTTCGGCGCTGTTGTCGGATGGGACGTTGCGCACGCTGACCTTCGCGTCGCCGGGGGCGCGGGAAACCATCGTGACCGAGCCGCCCGAATCGAGCGCCATCGCGTCGATGGCTTTGAAGTCGCGCAGCAAATCGGCGAACTCGGGCCGCGTCATACCCACCGAGCGTTCGGGGTGGCGGCCATCGACCGCAGCCAGCAAGAGCGACCCGTCGGCCAGCCGTGCGAGCGCGATGACCGGCCAGCGCACGTCGCGCTCGTCGGGAGCCGGCGCATGCGGATCCTCATACCACTGACCGTCGCGCAAGAGCAGCGGGCCGCCTCCGATCCCGGCGACCGCGTCGCCGGCCGGCGGATCCAGTCCGAACTTCAGCGTCACTTCGTCGCCTGGATGCAGTTCGACGCGCGCCAGCGGACCGTACGCGAGCCCAAAACGCACGGGTAGCGGCTCGCTCATCGGCGTGACGCTCTCGACGCGATAGGCGCCCGACGGACCGAGCGGCGCCAGCGCCGCGAACGAGACGCCTTCCGTAGCCGGCAGCGTTTTCCCGAAAGCCGGGGTGATCACCGTGACTTCGCCGGCCGGCCAATTGTTGAGTTGCGTGATCGGAAAGTCGCCGTGCGGTGAATGCAGCGTACCGCGCATGCGGTACTCACCAAAGGAGACGGTGCCGTCACGATGGACGACCAGCGCCATCCGATCGGTGGGCCCCCGCAAAAGCTCCCCGTCTTTGATGAGCAACCCCTGCGGTTGGTAGGTGCGCCCGATGTCGAAATAGTCGCCGTTCACGCCGGCGATCGCGCCCGTGCGCAGGCCCATCGTCGAGGTGCGCTCGCCGCCCGAGATGATGCGATCGCCGGAGAGCGCCGTGTCCCAATGGAGCGTCGGCTCGCGCGGATCGATTGCGATGACTTGCACCGCAATCGGACCATGCTCGGAAGTCATCCCGTACTGCCCGAACGCGGCGCCGGGTGCGGTCGTCTCGATGTGAATCGAGGTAAGGTTGGCCTGATCGGCGATCGCCGCGAGCAACCGCGTCAGCTGCGCGAAGTCTCGAACGCCCTTCGACGGGGCAACGCCGAACAGCGTGAAACCGTCGATCTCACCTGCCACGTCGAGCGGCACGGCATCGACTTGGCCTGCGATTTTCGGCATCGCCACGCTGTCGCCGGCGAGAACGAGCGCGCCGTGCAGACCGGACAGCGCGTGCGGCCGGTCGCCACTCAAACTCGCCGCGCCGGCCTCGATCCGTGCACCGGCTTTAACGGATAGCGGAACGCCGCTCGCATCGCGCACCAGGGTGACGTCGACGTCGCGAAGCAAACCGCCCGTGACGCGCAGCGCAGCGTTTGGAACGAGCGCGCCGAGCGGCGCCAGCGGCAGCGCATCGGCGCTCCAGCTATCGGTGACACGCGTTGCCAAGACCTCGGAGCGGCCCTGCAGCGGATAGCTTTCGCTACCGTCGGCAAGGGCGGCGCTGAGGTCGTAACTCGTCGCGGCGCCGGCGCGGCGCACCGTTCCCTCGATCGCGCGAAAGCTGAGCTGCCAACTGGGCGTTGCCTTTCCGCTGAGCAGCAGCGAACAGTCGTGCAAGCGCAGCGTCGCGCGATTTCCAAGAAATCCGGAGCGGCGGGCGAAGCTCGTCAGGCGATCGAGCGGCGTCACCCAGCTTCCGGTCACGGCACCGAGCTGCGCTCCATCGGCCTCGACGCCGAGCTCGCCGGCGGTTTGCGTCAAAACGATCCGCGGAGCTGCCAGCGCGAGGTCGCCGGTTTGCGAACGGGCGCGAACGTCAAGGAGCGCGATCCCGCCGGATACGTTGCGCGCACCGCCGATGTCGACCGAAAGGCCGGTGGCGTTCTGCAAGAGCGTGCCGGCCACGACGCGCTCGATGTCCTCGCGCAAGACGACGGCCAAGAGCAGCGCTGCGACCAGCACGGCAAGCGCAAGCGGCGCGATGCGCTTGAACATCCCGGACCGGGCGAATCGTAGATTCGTCGCGACTTCCATTTCGGCCACCGGGGATTCTCCAAGAGAACTGTAGCAAGACCTTCCGCGATGGTCAAACGCGTCCGCGTTACCCTGCTCTTCGCGCTCCTCCTGTTCCCAGCTGCCGCGGGTTCGCAGAATGCGCTGCCGGCGGTTGCTCCGGGCGGCAAGACGCCGTATCTCGCGGTCATCGTCTGGCACGACGTGATCGACGGGGACCGTGAAGTGTGGTTCGACACGCCCCTCGCCACGTTCCGTACGCAACTCGAGGCGATCCGGCGCGGCGGCTATCATGTGATCCCGCTCGCGATGCTGCGCGATCACCTGCTCCACGGGAAGCCCGTCCCCTCGAAGCCGCTCGCTTTCACCTTTGACGACAACGGTCACGGCATCTACGACAACGCCTTTCCCCTGCTCGTGAAGTACCACTATCCGGCGACGCTCTTCGTGCACACGAACTTCGTCGGGACCACGACCTCGAAGCGGCACAATACGTGGGACCAGCTCAAAGAGATGGAACGCAGCGGCCTCATCGACGTGCAGAGTCTCACGGCGAACCATCCACCCGATCTGCGGCAGCTCTCGGACGCCGACGTCGTGCACGAGCTGACGCTCTCGCGCTATTCGCTCGAACACCGGCTCGGGCAACCGGTCTACGCGCTCGTCTATCCCGAGGACAACTACGACGAGCGCGTGGCGCGCTTAGCTGCGGCCAACGGCTACCGGCTGGCGTTTATCGAGGATTGGGGCGCCGCAGGGGCGTCGGACAACTTGCTGATGATCCACCGCTACTCCGCGCTTACCCGCTTCGATCAGGCGCTGGCGGACGTCGCCGCCAACTAGCTCACAGCTTCAACGATTCGCGGTAAGCGGTCTCCTCGTTCCAGGTCGAGCCCTCGAGGGCGTATTGCTCGAACTGCGCCTGGCCCAGCTTTTTCTCCAGGCGAGCGATCGCGGATTGGCGCAGGGTGGTGAGGTCTTGCCACCAGGTGTCCTCGAAGCCGATCCAGTCGTGCCGCGCAAATCCGAGAAGTTTCGCGTGGAGAACCGGGTCGTCCACCCTTTCTTGAAGTGCGACGAGGATCGACACGGCAGAACGGCAATCGAAGGGCTTGCCGGCAGCTACCGCGCGCTCCAACTGCTCTTTTGCGGTCGCGAGCGCGGCGCTAGCGTCGCCCGCTTGCGCCAGAGCCACCGACAGCATGCCGAGCGAACGAACGAGTATCGTCGGCTCGATCGAGCGGCACAGCTCCACGGTTCGGGTAGCGGCACGTACTGCTGCGGCGGTGTCGCCGTCTCTCAACTCAGTCAGGGCGAGCCTCATGAGCGTGAGCACGGCGTGCCGGTTACGGCGTAGCCGTTTCTGCGTCGCGATGCTCGCTTCAAACAGACCTCGCCGCTCTTCCAGGCTAAGCTCGGTCGTTGAGGCCAGTACGGCGTGAGCGCGAGAGATCTCGAGTTCGTCGCCGAGCGCTACCGCGCGTTCGACCGCTTCGTGCGCGACGGCGGCAACCTCGGCGGGTCGATTTTCCGTCGCCAAGGGAAGCGAGAGCGAAATCAAGGCTGAGACGATATCGGCTTCGCTGCCGCACGAACGCGCGAGTTCCAAGGCGCGACGTGCCGCTTGGAGCGCTCCGGGCGGGCGCCCCTGGTTGATCAGCAGCGTCATGCGCGCGTCCATCAGCTGAAACTCGACGCGCGGAGGCAGCTCGCGGTTCGCCTCAAGAACGCGGTCGATCCAACGGAGCGCCTCGTCCTGTAGCGCGAGCCGGTCGAAGAAACGATGGATGGCGGCGGCGAACTCTGCGGCGGCGACGGGATCTCGCTCGAGGCTCCATTCCAGCATCGCCCGGAAGTTGTCGATCTCCGGGAGCATCGGCTCGATCCACTGTGCGCCCGGCGTGGTATCCCACGTATCGCGCTTCGCCTTCGCGTACTCGAGGAAATACGCAGCGTGGGCTCGCGCGGCCTCCTCCAGTTCGCCGGATTCCACGAGTCGCGTCCGCGCATACTCGCGCATCGACTCCAGCAGTCGATAGCGCTGCTGTGACCCTTGGATCTCCGCCGCGACCAACGACTTGTCGACCAGCCTCGAGAGCGTTTCTAGTACTTCCCACTCGTCGAGACCGGTCTCGGAGCTACACACGGCGGTGGCTGCTTCGAGCGTGAGCCCTCCGACGAAAACGCCGGCCCGCCGGAAGACCACCTTCTCGCGGTCCGAGAGCAGATCGTAACTCCAGTCGATCAGGGCACGCATCGTTTGCTGCCGCGGCAGCGCGTTGCGAGTGCCGCCCGTCAGGATTCTGAAGCGCTCGTCGAGGCGGCGCGAGAGTTGCTCGACCGCAAGCACTTTGACGCGCGGTGCGGCCAGCTCGATCGCAAGCGCGATGCCGTCGAGCCGCCGGCAGACCTCGGCGACGATTCCGGCGTTTTCATCGGTGAGCGCAAAACGGCCGTCGGCCGCACGTGCCCGTTCGGCGAAGAGCGCGATCGCGCCATAGGTCGATGCCTGCGCTCCGGTGAGCGGCTCGTCGCGGGGCGGGACGGCGAGGGAGGGCATGCGGTGCACCCGCTCGCCGCTCACGTTTAATCCCTCCCGGCTCGTCGCCAGGATCGTCACGCCGGGACATGCTCGCAAAATCGCATCGATCGCGTCGGCTGCGGACGCAACGAGATGCTCGCAATTGTCCACGACGAGCAACAGCCGGCGCGACCGCAGGTACTCGATTACGGTTTGGATCGCGGTTTTCTCGGGCGGAAGGGTCAATGCGAGCGCCGTCGCGATCTCCGGTGCGACGAGCGCCGGATCGCGGATCGGTGCGAGATCGACAAACCACACGCCGTCGCCCGAACCGTCGAGCAACTCCGCCGCGACTTGCAGGGCGGCGCGCGTCTTGCCGACGCCACCCGTGCCGACCAGCGTCAACAAGCGGGTCTTTCCGACGAGCTCGGCGATCTCGGCAACTTCGTCTTCCCTGCCCACGAAAGAGGTCAACTGCAGCGGGAGATTATTCGGGAGCGCCGCGAGCGAACGTAGCGGGGGAAACGTTTCGACGAGCCCCTCGGCGACGAGCTGATAGACCTGCTCGGGATGCGTGAGATCTTTGAGCCGATGCTGACCGAGGTCGCGCAAGCTCGAACGCGCCGGCAACGCACCCTGAACCAGGTCGACTGTCACGCCGGAAACGAGAACTTGACCCCCATGACCGATCGCGAGGAGGCGCGCAACGCGATTGACCGCGGCGCCGAAGTAGTCCCCGTCGCGCTCGTCGGCGGTCCCGGTATGGATCGCGGCGCGCACGTGCAGTCCGTCGACTGCAGAGAAGTCCTCTGCAAGCAACGAGCGCTGCGCGGCCAAGATCGCCGCTACCGCGTCCTCCGGGCGCGAAAACGCCGCGCAGAACGCGTCACCGACCGTCTTGAAAACGTGACCGCCGCGTTCGGTGATCGCGGCTCGGACGAGTGCGTCGTGACGCCGCACGGCATCGCGCATCGCCGCACCGTCGCGCTCCCAGCGCTGCGTGCTGCCCTGGATGTCGGTAAAGAGAAACGTGACCGTTCCGCTGGGCAGCGGACCGCCGGGAGCGGCGAGCCCCGGATCCGGAATCGCACTCACGCCGAACCATTTCGAACCCGGGCCTGGGTTACCCGTTCGGCCGGTTAGCGCCAGGCATCGACGATCGGGGAGGTTTCGGCGGCGTGCCCCGTCGGCGTCAGGCCGTACAGCGCTTCGATCGTGCGCAGCACGCGATAGTGCGAAACCGGCTCCGCATAGCGGCCCGCCTTCACCATCGGCCCCGCGAAGATCGTCGGAATGGTGTTGTTCTTATCGAAGCCCTCGTCCCAGGTCACGATCACAAGCGTATCGTGCGTTTTCGCCCAAGCCAGCAGCGGGCTGACGTGGCGTACGAACCAGTCGTCGCCTTCCTTGATCGTGCCGTCGTGCATGTCGTCGTCGAGATCCGGCACGATGAACGCGACCGTCGGCAATTCGTCGAACGAGCGCAATCGATCGAGCGGAAGGCTATCGGCGCGCGGCACGTTCGAGAAGTGCACCCACGGCGCGTGCTTGCGCGCGTACTCGCCGGCCCAGCAGCCGGTGAACCCCGGCGCCGGCAGTCCTTCGGCGTAGCCGGCGAACGTCAGGTGCGCCGCGAGCAGTTCGCTGCCCAAATTAGGTGCGGTTTTCGAAATGCCGGTGGCCGGACAACCGTCGCCGTTGTCGTTCGTCAGCCCGGCGAACAGCGCGAAGTAGTTCGGCAGACTCGGGTGCATCACGCCGCGCGAATCGGTGAACAGCGCGCCGTTGCGGACGACCGCGTTGAGGTACGGCGCCGAACCGCTGCCCACGATCTGCGCGAGGGTTTTGTTTTCTTCGATGATGACGACGACGTGCGCCGGTCGCGGCAACGTCGCTGAGGCAGGCGCGGCGAACGCTGCCGGCGCTCTATGCCACGCTCCGGCCAGAAAGAGAAGGGCGACAAACCAGGTTGCGCCCGAGATCACGATCTTCACGAATGAGCTATACGGTCCGGGTTACCTCCCGCTCCCCCTTTGCCTCGGTCGTTCACGCCCTTTGTGTCGCGGAGACGGTCGAGACGAGCACTAAACCGCGCGGAGCTCCGGGTCGCTAACGTAAATCGCGATCGCGATGACGAGCGATACCGCGCCGCCGGCGGAGATCGCGATCGGAAGACCGACCAGCGATGCGAGCGAACCCAGGAGCAGCGAGCCGAGGGGAACGAGTCCCAGAATGATCATCGAGAACACGGAGATCGCGCGACCGCGCATGTCGTCGGGCGACAGGGTCTGCAACAGCACGTTCGAGCTCCCCGCGAAGCTCAGCAGAGCGAGTCCGATGAAAACGAGCACGACGAGTGCGACCCAGAAGACGTGAACCGTGCCGAGCACGATGGTTCCAATCGACATCAAGACGGCACTGAAGAACCAAACCGTCCCGCGCCGGCCGCTGCCGACGAGCGCGGTGAGCAGCGAACCGAAGATCGCGCCGACGCCGCTGGCGGCGAGCAACAGCCCGAGGCCGCGCGCGTCGACGTGAACCACGTGGGCGGCGTACGCGGGCAACAGTTGCGCGTAGGGCCGAACGAGCACGCACGTGATCAAGAGCATGAGCACGACGTAGCGCAGTACGTGATGTCCGATGAGAAAGCGCAAGCCTGCAACGATCGAGGTCAGCACGCCTTCGCGCGCGGTAGAGCTCGGCGGCGCAGGGCGCATGAAGATCAGCGCCGCGATCACGGCCAGCGTCAGCACCGCGTTGAGATAAAACGAGACGGAAACGCCGACCCACAGAATCAGCAGGCCGGCGATCGGCGGGCCAACCACGCTCGGCGCATTGAAGGCGATTGAGTTCAAGCCGATCGCCGTGCCGACGAACTCGCGTGGCACGAGCAACGGGACCCAGCTCTGGCGCGCCGGCGCGTCGAAGGATTGATTTGCCGCGCGCAGACCGGACAGCACGAAAATCTCCCACAACGCTAAGATTTGAAATGTCGCTAGGAGCGCCAGCGTCAGCGCGATCGCCGACGTCAAAAAGTTCGTGATCAGCAAGACGCGCCGTCGCGGGTACCGGTCGGCGACGACGCCCGCGAGCGGTGAAAGCAGCAGGACGGGCACGGCGTTCGAGGCTCCGAGAATGCCGACGTTGAGAGCGGCCGCCGACGCCGACCCGGAAAGCTGCACGACGAGATACCCGAGCGTCGTGAATTGCATCCACGTCCCGAGGTTTGAAATGATGAGGCCGAACCAGAGCAGCCGGAAATCGCGATAGCGGAAGGGATCGAGCAGGGTCGAGCGGCGCCGCGCAACTTCTTGCTCCTCAAGTGCGACGGGCGGACGGGCGAGGCTCATCCGCGTTCCAGGATCTTGACCGCGGCCACGATCACGCCGGCCGCACCCTCGACTCCAAAGCACGACGAATCGACGACGAGATCGTACGAACGCGCGTCGCCCCAGGCCATCTTGTAGCGTTCCTTGGCAAATGCGCGGCGCGCGGCGTCGAGCTGATCGATATCGCTCGCGGCTTGGGCCGGGGTCCGGCCGAAGCTCTCGACGATTCGCTCGACCCGAAACTGACGACCGGCCCTCACAAAAACGCGCAGCAATCCCGGCATGCCCGCCAAGACGGCGCTTCCCACCCGGCCGAGGATCACGATGTTGCCGCCCGCCGCCCGCTCGCGCAGCGTTCGTTCGATCTCGCGCCGGACCGACTCATCGAAGGCGTCCGGCAAAGGCGGGTCGGTCGAAATCGCTTCAGGCGATCCGGCTTCGAGACTACCCAGCATTCGCTCCGAAAGGGAGCGGCCGCCGGTGTCGCGGGACTTGACTTCTTCGGCCGACGTTCCGAGTCGCGCCGCGACCGTTTTGGGAAGGTCGTCGGTCAATAAATCGTAGCCGAGGGCCCGGGCGGTCGCGTCCGCAACGGCCAAGCCGCCGGCCCCATATTCGCGCGAGATCGTGACGATCACCCGGCCGCTTTCGAGCCGGGTCCGGGCCGCTCCGCCGCCTGCCCCGCCTCGCCACGGCCGAGGTACTCGTCGCCCCAAGGTTCAAGTGCGCGAGATCGTGCGTGAAGAAATCTTCCTTAAATGAAAGCCGGCCGCAGGCGAACCTTGCTCGCCGCCGTGGAAGCGTTCGTTCCGCCGGATGCCGAGGCGCCGCACGTCGCCGCCCGGATCGCGGACACGATCGCGACGCTCAGTCCGAAGCGGCGCGCCGAGCTCGAACTGCTCCTCGATCTCCTCGCGGTTCCGATGCGCTTACCGCGCCGGGCCCGAGCTCGGCTGCTCGGCTCGATGGCCGGCTCGCCCGTCGGCAAGCTGCGAACGGGTTTCGCGACGCTCAAACGCCTCGCGCTATTCACCGCCTACGCCGACGGCGACGCCGCGGGTGAAAATCGAACCTGGCAGCGCATCGGCTATCCGGGTCCGCGCGACGACCGCTCGACGGCGCAGACGCTGCCGCCGCTCGCATGGGCGCGCGAGGGCGAAACGATCCAGGCCGACGTGGTCGTCATCGGCAGCGGCGCCGGCGGCGGCGTCGCCGCAGCGACGTTCGCGCGGAGTGGAAAGCGCGTCGTCGTGCTGGAGGCCGCGGGAGCGTTCGGTGCGGCCGACTTCACGCAGCGGGAGACCTCGATCCCCAACCTCTACCTCGAGGGCGGCCTCGCGTCGTCGCAAGATCTTGGCTTGATCGTCTTAGCCGGCGCGGCGCTGGGCGGCGGCACGACGATCAATTGGTCGACGTCGTTCCGTCTGCCGACGCGGATCGCAGTCGAATGGGAGGCCGAGAGCGGAATCGCCGGGCTCGCCGCCGAGCTGGCGCCGCATTACGACGCGCTCGAAGCGGAACTGCAACTCGAGCCCTGCGAACGGCACAACCCGAACAACGCCGTCCTCGTCGCCGGATGTCGCGCGCTCGGGCTACACGAAGCGGCTATGCCGCGGAATGCGCCGGCGGATTGCGGCGAGGGCTGCGGCTACTGCGGGATGGGCTGCGCTTACGACAAGAAGGGTTCCACGCTCAAGCGCTTTTTGCCCGACGTCGTGGCGAACGGGGGAGCGATCTTTGCCGGCGCCCGCGCCGAGCGCGTGCTCGTCGATGGAAACCGCGCGACCGGCGTGGCAGCGCTGCAACGCGATGCGAGCGGCACGGAACGGCCTTTCCGCGTCGTGGCAGAAACGATCGTCTGTGCCGCCGGTTCGCTGCGCACGCCGGGTTTGCTCGCCCGGAGCGGGATCGCACATCCGCTCCTCGGGAAGCGCCTTTTCGTGCATCCCGTTTTCGCCATCGCGGCGGTTTTCGATCGGCCCATCGAAGGTTGGAAGGGGCCGATCCAGACGGCCTACTCCGATGCCTTCAACTACCGCAGCGGAAACTACGGATGCAAAATCGAGGCGGCGCCGGTCCACCCCGCGTTTGCGGCCATGGCGCTGCCTTGGACGAGTGCCGCGGCCCACGCTCGCACGATGGACGAGTTGAGTCGCTCGGCGCTCCTCATCGCGCTGACGCGCGACCGGGATCCCGGCAGCGTCGACCTCGACGACGAGGCCGCGATCCACTACGCGCTCGCGCCATTCGACGCGGAGAACGCCCTCGCCGGACTTGCGGGAGCGATCGACGTCGCCTTCGCCGCCGGCGCGAGCGTGGTGCGCACGCTGCACGCCGCGCCGATCGAACTCACGGCAGCCGCGTGGAATCCGGCACGTCGCGCGGCGCTGCTCGCGGAGTTTCGCGCCATCGGCGTCGCTGCGAATCGGCAACCGCTCTTCAGCGCGCATCAGATGGGAACGGCCACGATGGGAAGCGATCCGCTCGCGTCGGTCGTCGACGCCCGCGGGCGCGTGTGGGGCTTCGAGAACTTGCTCGTCGCCGACGCATCGCTGTTCCCGCAGTCGAGCGGCGTCAACCCGATGCTCACCATCATGGCGCTCGCGCGTCGCGTCGCCACGCTCGCACTCGAACCGGCCGAAGCACTCGCCGGAGGCTGAGCCCGCCCCGCCGCGAACTTCGAGCGCGATGCCCATCATCGCGACGCGCGACTTGCGCAAAGTCTTTCGAGCGGTCAAACGCAGTCCCGGACCGCTCGGTGCGCTGCGCACGCTCTTCTCGCGCGAGTACGTCGACCGCGTTGCGGTCGAGGGCGTGACGATGTCGCTCGAGGCGGGCGAGCTCGTAGGCTACATCGGGCCCAACGGCGCCGGCAAGTCGACGACGATCAAAATGCTTACGGGGATCCTCGTTCCCACCTCGGGGTACGTACAGGTCGACGGGATCGTGCCGTACGCCGACCGCAAGCGAAACGCGCGGAACATCGGCGTGGTGTTTGGACAACGCAGCCAGCTCTACTGGGACCTGCCGTTGATCGAGTCGTTCGAACTCCTGCGCGCCATTTACGCCGTCCCGCCCGAGCGTTATCGCAAGAACCTGCACGACTTCACCGAGCTGCTCGAGATGGGCGATTTCTTGCAGACTCCGGTTCGGCAGCTTTCGCTCGGGCAGCGGATGCGCGGCGATTTTGCCGCCGCGATGCTCCACGATCCGCGCATCGTCTTCCTAGACGAACCGACGATCGGTCTCGACGTCGTCGCGAAAGAGGCGATCCGCAACTTCATCACCCGCGTCAATACCGAACGCGGCACGACGGTCATCCTGACGACTCACGATCTGGCCGACGTCGAGCGGCTCTGCCGCCGCATCGTGCTCATCGACGAAGGCAAGATCATCTACGACGGCGAGGTCGAGCGCATCAAGTCGGAATACGGAACGCACCGCACCCTCGTCGTCGAGCTGTGTGAGGGCGAACGCGACGTCCATCTGCCGGAGGCAACCTTCGAAGCGCGGACCGGGAACACCGTGCGCCTGCAATTCGACCGCAATACCGTTAGCGCCGACCAGCTCATCCGGCGCGTCGCCGACAACTACTGCATCAACGACGTCACCCTCGAAGAGCCCGATCTCGAATCGATCATCAAGCGCATCTATCGCGAGGGCTATGCCGATCCCGACGCCGTCGTGCCGCCGCCGGCCGAAGTCGCGCGTTGATCGAACCGTACCTCGAGTTCGCGCGCAAGGCGTTCGCGCGCGAGGCGACCTATCGGGTCGAAGTTTTCACGAACGTCGGCTCCGTGTTGCTGCGGGTCTACCTGTTCCGCTCGCTCTGGACCGCGCTCTACTCGCAGAACGCCGCACCCGCCGGCATCCCGCTCCACGCGATGATCACCTACGCCACGGTCGCCCTGCTGATGGGCTTGATCTTGGAAATCGACGGGACGCGCGCCATTCGCGAAAAGGTTCGCGAGGGGACGATCGCGACCGATCTGATGAAACCGATCAGCTTGCCGCTCTACTTCTTCAGCGACGGCTTCGGGCAGACGGTCTTCCACGCGCTGTTGATCGTCCCGTCGGTGCTGCTCGCTCTGCTGCTCGTGCACATCGACGTTCCCTCCCCGGCGACGCTCGCGCTTTTCGCGATCTCCTTTGCACTCGGCTACCTCGTCAACTTCTTCCTGAATTTTCTGATGAACGTGGTGGCCTTTTGGACGCTCGAAACGTTCGCGATTCAGCTGATGGTCCGCTGGGCTTCGGATCTCTTGGGCGGCCAGATCCTGCCGCTCAGCTTTTTCCCCGGCGCGCTCGGAACGATCGTCGGCGCGCTCCCCTTCGCTTCGATCTACTGGACGCCGCTGCGCATCTATATCGGGCAGGTCGCGCCGGCCGAAATCCCAGGGCTGCTCCTCGTTCAACTGGGCTGGCTCGTGCTCTTTGCCGGAATCTCGGTCGTCGCATGGCGTTTCGCCGAACGGCGCGTGGTCGTTCAGGGAGGGTAACGTGACTCCGGAAGACGTCGATCTCGTGGTGATCGGAAGCGGCCAGGGGGGCGTGCCGCTAGCTGCCGACTTCGCGCGGCGCGGCAAACGCGTCGTGCTCTTCGAACGCGACCGGCTCGGCGGAAGCTGCGTGAATTTCGGCTGCACGCCCTCGAAAGCACTGCTCGCCTCGGCACACAACGCCGGCCGCGCGCGCCGCGCCGGGCCGCTGGGCGTGCACGCCACCGTCACCGTCGACCAGCGCGCGGTCTTCGAGCGCGTGCGGAGCGTGCGCGAAGAGTGGCGCAGCGGCGTCGAAACGAAGCTCGCGAAAGCCGGCGTCGAGGTCGTGCGCGCCTCCGCCGCTTTCAGCGGGGAGCGGACCGTACGCGGCGGCGAGCGCGAAGTGCGCGGCGAGCGCGTGGTGATCGACACGGGCACGACGGCCGCGCTTCCGCCGGTGCACGGTCTCGGCGACGTGCCGTATTTCACCAACAAGACCTTTTTCGATCAAGTCGAACTGCCCCCGCGCTTGCTCGTCATCGGCGGCGGATACATCGGGCTCGAACTCGGCCAGGGCGCGCAGCGCTTAGGCTGCGCGGTCACAATCGTACACGGCAGCGAGCACGTGATGGATCGCGAGGAACACGATGCGGCCGCGTTCGTTCGCTCGAGCATGGAGAGCGACGGCGTGACGTTCGAGTTGCACGCCCACGCGACCGCAGTGGAACAAAAAGGTGAGGTCTTGCGCCTGACGCTGGACAGCGGCAAAACGCTCGAGGGCGAAGGGCTTCTCGTCGCCACCGGGCGCGTGCCAAACACCGCCGACCTCGACGTCAACCGCTCGAACGTCACCTGCCGTCACGGCGGCTTCATCGAGGTCGACGACTTTCTCGAGACGAGTTGTCCCGGCGTGTTCGCACTCGGCGACGTCGCGGGCCAGCCGCAGTTCACGCACGTCTCGTGGGAAGACTTCCGGCGCCTCTCGTCGACTTTCGCCGGCAAACCGCGCCGCCGCGACGACCGGGTTCTCTCGTACACGACGTTCACCGAGCCGCAACTCGCGCGTACCGGCCTCACCGAAGCCGAAGCGCGAGCCAGAGGGATCGACGCCGGGGTCGTGACGGAACCGCTGAGTGACGTCGCTCGCGGCGTCGAATGGGATCTCGAAGCGGGATTCTATCGCTTGGTGATCGACCGCGCGACCGATAAGATCGTCGGCGCGACCTTCGTCGGCTACGAAGCCGGCGAGTTGATCCACGTCGTCGGTTTCGCGATCGAGTTCGGCGCGACGTGGCGCGACCTCGACCGCTTCGTCGGAATCCATCCGACCTTCGGCGAGGGCTTGCCGAGTCTCGCCCGGCTCTTCGAAGCTTCGGCTTAGCGGTTCGAAGCGGGGACAGGGCTGGACGCAGGCTTAGCACCGGTGCAGACCTTCACCGTGTCGACGACCGCATCACTCGCTGCCGACTCGGCGCTCGCGACGCTCACCTGGATGCTGCCTAAATTCGCCGACGCCGCGTCGTAGAGCGTGTGTCCACGCATTTTCACGGCTGCCAAACTACGGGGATTGATCGCGTATTCGTCGGGCGAGAGCGGAGCTTTCACACCCCAATCGGCCGGCCCATTGGGCAATCCCGCGAAGTCGAGATACGTTTGGTGCGTGTCTCGTCCCCAGGTGTCGACCGTGCCGTCGGCTTTAATTGGGCACGGGCCGAGCGGACACTTCGCGAACTCTTGCTCCATCTGACCCATCTGGTCCGTTTGCAGCAACCCGGAAATTAGGTTGACAGCCGTACTTTGCTGTGCCGCCACTTTGCGCAAGGCTGCCGCGGCGGTTGCGGCCGCCGAGTCCGTGCCCGCATCCGCGGCATTCGCTTGCGGGCCGAGCAGCGCAGCGACGATTTTGAGGTTCCGCTGCGCGAGCGACGTCAACTGAAGGATGTGGGCGCGATCCATACCGAGGCCCGGATTGATGTCGCCCAAGCTGTTGTCGCCGGCGGCGTCGCCCATTTTCACCAAGCCGCGTCGCGCGCCCGAGAGCGCTTCGTCGTTCTTCATCAACGCAAACAAGGCCGGGGCAATGCGGGCCTTCAACGCGTCGCAAACCTCCGTCACGCGAACGCGGCCGATTTCAGGCGGATCGGTCGCAGCGGGCGGGGCCGGAGATGCGGCGAGACCGGAGGGTGCGTCGACGGCGGCGCTCGCGGCCGAAAAGGTTGCGAAGAAGCCGATTGCTCCGAAGCAAAGGAACCTGCACAGTCGCTTCATGGCTTACCGCCCTTCGGCGTTCGGTGTTCTCATAGTGCCTTCGAAGGCCCAGGAACCGACCCTCCATTTCCGTGCGCTACCGGGGCGCGCTCGACGCCGCGAACAGCCGCTTGAGAAAGGCCTCGTGTTTGTACGATGCGGCGTTTGCGAACTTCACGACGACGAGGTCGAGCGAGGGCACGACGTAAAGCGCTTGGCCGGCAGCGCCGCTCGCGTAGAACAAGTCTTCCGGAGCGCCGGGCGGACTGAGCCAAAAGGTCAGCCCGTAGCGCGGGTTGACGGCTGAGCCTTCGAAGCAGGCCTGCAGCGCGGACTGCGGGACCAGGGGCGCGTTGCGCGACGTGCCGCCGTCCGCCAAAAGCGCTCCGTACTTAAGCCACTCGCTCGCGGCGACGAACGCGCCGGTCGGCAGCGGCTCGCTTCCATCCTTGAGCTTGCGCCACGAGCCGATCCTCAAGCCGAGCGGATCCAGGATGCGCTCGCGCAAATACGCGTGCGGCGTCTGCCGCCTTTTCTCGAGCTTGCGCGCGAGCACCGCGCCAAAGACTTGGAGCGGGATGCCGCCGTAGGTGAAGACGCTTCCGGGCTCGTTCTTGAGCTCGACCGCGAGCGCTTTCTCATAGGGCGGTACGGACGCGCCGAGGCCGCCGAAGCCGATGCCGCTGGTCAGTTGCAGAAGCTGCCGAAGTGTCACGCGCGCTTTCCATGCATCGCCGTTCCAGGATGCAATCGTGCGTGCGACCGGCTCGTCGAGTTCCAGCAAGCCATCCTCGTGCGCGGCGACCGCCGCGACGCCCCAAAAGCTTTTCGTTCCGCTATAGAGCGCGTGCGGTTTCTCGGCGTCCCAGCCTTCGGCGTAGCGCTCGAAAACGGTCCGGCCATTTCGCCGGACGATCAGCACTTGCAAGGCGTGGCGCGCCGCATACTCCGCGGCAGCTTCGACGCTCAGGGCGCGGGCAGCGCGAGCGGCTCGCGCGCGAGAGCGGTTGCGATGGCGAGCAGGATTGCGCCGCCGGCGCGTTCGACGATCAGCGCGGCGTGGTTAGCCGCCGCCGAGCGCCGCAACCGTTCCGCGGCCAGCGTGTAGCCCGTCAAGACGCCGAACTCGATGGCCGCCGAGACGAGCGCCAACAGCAGCAACTGCAGCCAGACGTTCCCGCGCGGGTCCACGAACTGCGGCAGAACCGCGACGAAGAAGACGATCGCTTTCGGATTTGCAAGTTGCGTCAGCAACGCTCCGGCGAAGGCGCGCCCGCGTTCGGCCTGCGGCGCTTCGGTGCGCCTTGCCAGGCGGGTTCCACGCGCAAAGAGCGCGCGCAGTCCGAGATAACCCAAGTAAGCCACGCCGCACCACTTCAGGACGCTGAACAGCGTATACGAAGTTGCCAGCAACGCCGCGACGCCGGCCGCCGACAGAACGAAGTACGTCGTGTTTCCCGCGACGATGCCGGCCGCGGCCGTCAGACCGGTGCGTGCGCCGCGACGCAGCGCCGTCGAGAGCACGAACAGCACGGCCGGTCCCGGAGTCAGGCAGAGTGTGAGTTCGAGCAGCGCGAACGCTGCGAGCGCGCTGACGGCCAAGCTACCTGCGGGACGCGGACCGTGGCATCACGCGAGCGACCGGCTGCCGTCGAGCGGCGGCACGTCCCAGAGGACGGCTTCGCCGGTACCGGCCAGCTCGAGCTCGAGCGGCCCGCTCAGGCGAGCGGCATCGCCGGACTCGAGCGTCTCGCCGTTGAGCGTCAAGCTGCCGCCGGCGACGAACAGAAAACCCTTGCGGTCCGCGCGCAACGGAAAGTGCAAGGTCGTGTCTTCCAGGCGTGCGACGTAGGCGGTCGCGTCTTGCCAGAGGGCGATCCGCGCTTCGACGTTCGCTTCGCCGCTGGCGATCGGGAGCCAGCGGTTACGCCGTTCCTCGAGCGTGTAGTCGACCTGACCGTAGCGCGGCTCGAGACCTTGCGCTCGCGGCAAGACCCACATCTGCACGAGGTGCACCGGGTTGTCCGCCGAGTGGTTGTACTCCGAATGCTTGATGCCGGTTCCGGCACTCAAATATTGAACCGCACCGGGGCGGATGACGCCGACGTTGCCCATCGAGTCCTTGTGCTCCAGCTCGCCTTCGAGCACGTAGGTCAGAATTTCCATGTCCCGATGCGGATGCGTGCCGAAGCCTTTCCCCGGCGCGATCACGTCGTCGTTGAAAACGCGCAGCGCTCCCCAACTCAGGTTCGCCGGATCGAAATAGTCGGCAAAGCTGAACGAGTGATACGTCTGGAGCCAGCCCATATCGAAGAAGGCGCGATCCTTCGAGCGCTGGATGGCAATGTTGGGCACAGATTGAACGTTCATGCCTCCCTTAGACCCAGGCGGGGTTGCAACCGGTTTCGCGGAACGCCCCGGAGTGCAGCGGCGCTCCCTCCCCCTAGTTTTCGCGCTGGCGCTGCTCGCCGCGGCAGCGCGGCCCGCTGCCGCCGACGACGCGCAACTGCATATCGGGGCGGCGTTCGTCAACCGCACCGGCTCGGGTGACCGGGCGGTAATCTTCATCCCGGCGCTCGCCTCCGGCGGCTATATGTGGGACGGCGTCGCGCCTGAGGTTGCCCGGCGCTATACGGTTTACACGGTGACGTTCGCGGGGTTCGACGGCGCGCCACCGACCCAGCCGCCCTACCTCGACGAGTTCACGCGCAGCATCGAAGAGCTGATCGCGGTCGAGAAACTCAATAAGCCGATCCTCGTCGGCCATAGTTTGGGCGGGTTCCTCGCTCTGCGGGTTGCCGAGGAGATCCCCGCTCAGATCGGGGCCGTCATGGTCCTCGACATGATCCCGCGCTACCCGCCCTCGGCGCCGTCCGAGTCGCCCGACGCTCGCCAAAAAGCCGCGGCGACGCTGCGCGACGAGATGCTCGCTTCGTCGCCCGCGCAATTCGAAGCGGGAGTCCGCGCGTACGTCGCGGGCTTGGTCACCGATCCGAAAAACGCCGAGATGATCTCCGAGCTGCTGCTCAAGAGCGATCGTGCGACCTTCGCCGGCGCCGAATACGAACTCACGCAAGCCGATTTGCGCCCGAACCTCAACAAGATCAGCGCCCCCGTCGAGGTCGTCGCGCCGATCAAGGCCGGAGCCTCGGTCCCGACGCTGCTCGCCTTCTACAAGAGTTCGTTCGGCGGCGTCGCGCAACTCGACGTCGCGCCGATCGGTCCGTCGCTGCACTTCCTCATGTACGACCAGCCCGCCAAGTTTCAGACCTTGCTCGACGCGTTCTTGGCACGGGTAGCGGGCTGAACGGTGCCGAGCTCGCCCAGCGCGTCGAGCCGCCGGAGCAGCAGCAGGTAGTACAGCATCCCGCGCTGGTCGCCTAGAATCTCGAGTGCCTTTTCGACGTCGACCGGCGCATCGCCGAAGGCGCGCGCGCTGCGCGCGACGCCCGAGTCGTTGAGCGGAAACACGTCGAGCCGGCCGAGCCCACGCAACAGAATTACCGCGGCCGTCCAAGGACCGATGCCCTTGAGCCGGCAGAGAATCTCCGCGGCTTCCGGGCTCGGGCGCGACTCGAGCATCGCTTCGTCGAGCGTGCCGTCGAGCAGCGCTTCGCCGGCGCGGCGCAGCGCAGCCGTCTTCCCCGCGCTGAGGCCGAAACCGCGCAACTTCGACTCGTCGCAGCCGATCACGCTCTCGATCTCGGGAAACGCATGCAGTTCGAGACCCGCGAAGGTCGTGCGCGCTCCGAGCGCGAGGATCGTGCGCCGCAGAATCGCGCCGGCCGCCGAAAGGCTGATCTGCTGGTAGACGATCGCGTTCACGCAGGCTTCCCAGAGCGTCGGATAGCGCGGCGGTTTCACGCCTTCCATTCGCGCGGCAAAGGCGCGCAGCCACGGAATCTTGCGCGCGCGCCGGTGGAAGACGCCCAGGTCGCGCTCCGTGCCGAGCGTGCGCCGCGCGAGCGCGACGGCACGCGCTTCCTCACCGGGTGCGCCGCTCAGCGCAACGCGCAGCGACCCGGGACCGGCCTGACGCGCAACCATCACGACGGGACCCTCGAAGCCACCGAGCGCGCGGACGTAACGGCCGTCCGGCGTTGTCCGGTCGACGATGTTCGTCGAGAAGCGCCGCAACACCGCAACCGTCAGGTCGAGCCGGTATGGTTCCGTTACCGGAACGAGCGGCTCGGAGGGGGAATTCAACTCCGGTGAGCTTGGCCGTCTACGCACAGTATTGGCGCATCAACTTTCTGACGATGCTCGAATATCGTGCCAACTTCTTCATGTGGTTCGGCTTCACGTTCGTCTACCACGCGACGGCGATCGCCGCGCTGTGGGTAACGCTCGATCAATTCCCCTCGATGAACGGCTGGGACTTCCGGCAGATGGCCTTCCTGTACGGGCTGTGGATGCTGGGGCACGGGTTCAACAACACGTTCTTCTTCACCGTCGGCGAGGTACCGACGATGGTGCGCGAAGGCCGCTTCGACCGGTTCCTCGTGCGCCCGCTCGATCCGCTCTTCCAAGCGCTCACCGTTCCGCAGCAGGTCTGGCCGGACGAGCTGCTGCTCGCGATCGCTTTCTTTACGATCGCGACGCACTTCGCCGGGGTGCACGTAACCCTCGCCTTCCTCGCCTTCGTTCCGCTGGTGATGCTGGGCGGCGCGCTGATCGACTTCGGTATCCAGTTGACGATCGCGACGCTGGCCTTCTGGGTCATTCGCATCGACACGTTGCGCTGGGTCGTCATGTCGCTCGAACAGGACTTCACCCGATATCCGATCAGCATCTACACGCGCGCCGTCAGCTTCATCCTGACGTTCGTTCTGCCGTTCGCCTTCATGAACTACTTTCCGGCCACGTTCCTCTTGCATAAGACGGACGGCGCACTCGAGCTTTCACCGCAAGTCGGTTTGTTGACGCCGGTGGTCGGCATCGTCTGGTTCGCGATCGCCTACGCCTTCTGGCGCGCCGGTTTAAACCGCTATCAAGGAACGGGAAGCTAGGGCCCCAGACCCGCGAAGGGCCCTTCGTGGTGCGCCTCCATGCCTTCGATAAGGCTGCGTGCGTCCTCGGGGCTCGGGAAGTTGTTGGCGCGCATCACCGCGCGCACCTTTGCAAACGGGAAAAGCGCCGGGATCAACGTCGCGTCGTCGTACTGCCGGTAGTTGCGCACCATCGCCTGCTGCTCGAGCAGCGCGGCATGTTCGTAGCGCCCAAACGCGATAGCCGTGGAATACTCGACCGCAAAAGGGATCGCGAGCAGCACGCCAAGCGCGCACGCGGCAAGCGCCGCACGGCGCCGCCCCTCACCGCGCGGCGCCTCGCACACCGCGAGTACCGCGAGCGGCACGAGCCCGAGCAGCGTCATCGAGGCCAACGTCTCGTAGCGTTCCGCGCGCACGAAGTCGAATCCGAGCCCGCTCCTTCCGAACGATACCATCATGCCGCCACCGAGACCAAAGAGCGTGGGGGCGATCCAAGGCACCCAACGCTCGACGTCGGGCGAACGCGCGCGAACGAGCGCCGCGAACCGAAGGAGTGCGGCCAGTGCGAGGAGGGTGACGACGCTTCCGGCGGCTATCGCGCCGGCGTTCCCCGCCCAGCGCGCCATCGGGGTGCCCATGAACACGAGGAAGATTGGAATCCGAACCAATGGGTTCGCCGGCATATGGGGCTCGGCATATTGCGGTGCGTTGTAGTTCATTCCCCAAAAGTACGTGACCGCGGTTACGATACCGGCCACCGTCCATAGCGCGGCGTAACGAAGGGGCACGGGACGCCGCACGACGAGCAGCAAGAGGCCGATCGGGATGAGACTCAAGCCCTGTGCGCTCGAAATGCATGCGGCAATCATCGCGCCGAGACCCGACGTGCACTCAAACGCGCTTAAACGCCGGCCCGTCAACGCGACGACCATCACGAACAAGAGAAAGTCTATGAGGATCCAAGCAATCTGGAAACCCCACATGAAATTCTCAAGTTGGTTCAGCGAAAACAGCAAGATCGACTCGATCAGCAAGATCCAAGGAACCGCGCGCGACGGCAAGCTTCGCCGCAGCAAAACGTTGATGCACGCCAACGTGGCGAGCGCGCACGCCAAGCTAAAGAAACTCTCGCGAACGGTGTTGTAACCGCCGAGCCGCGAGAGTCCGAGCGCGATCAGCGACGGCAGCAGGAGCCGATGCTCGTTGTTCTGATGCCAGAGATCGGCGAAGGTGAGATGACCCGCGTCGAACTTGAGCACCATGTCGGCCCAGCGCCAATCGTCGTAGATCAGCATGTTCACCGCGAACGACGCGATCGCCCAGCCCAAGATCGCCGGCGGAACGAGCACGGCGAGCAGCGTGAGCGCGCGATCGAAGCGGCCTTCGGGGGCGGCCTCCTCGGGATTCACGCTTCCGTAGCGAGCGCTCGAAAGAGAGAACCGGCCTCGCGCGCCGGAGCTTGGAGCGGCCCCGCGGGCTTGAGATGTCGCGCGAACCAATGCATCATCGCGCGCAAGCGCAGGACGCGATTGCGCGGCCGGCCGCCGCGCGAAAGGTTGTGACCGTCGCCGGTAAAGCGCACGAACTCGGTTTCGGTGCGACCGAGCCGGCGCAGCAACGTGAAGAGCTGTTCGCCCTGATCGATCGGACAACGAAAGTCGCGCTCGGAATGCATGACCAAGAGCGGCGCCTCGATCTCGTGCGCGTTGCGCATCGGCGAGTTCTCGAAGAGCTTACGGCCGCCGTCGTTCCAGGGCGCGCCGGTGGTCCGCTCGAGGAACCAGCCCAGGTCCGCCGCGCCGACTTCGCTCACGAGGTCGTTGACGGCGCGCATCGAGACGCCCGCCGCGAAGCGCTTCGAGTGACCCAGCAGCCACGTCGTCATGAAACCGCCGTACGAACCACCGGCCAAAGCAACGCGCTGCGGATCGACCGGCGCATTCGCCAGCGTCGCGTCCAGCAGGCTCAAGACGTCGGAGGCGTCGTCTTGGCCCCAGCGGCCCGTGACGCCGTCGGCAAAGTCGAAGCCGTAGCTCGTGCTGCCCCGCGGGTTCCCATAAGCCACGCCGATTCCGTGCGACGCGATCATCTGAAACTCGAACGAGAAGGCGAACCCGTACGTGAAATGCGGTCCCCCATGGACTTCCAACACATACGGTGCCGGCACGGGCCCGTCGGGGTCGAGAATGAAAAGATCGAGCGTCCAGCCGTCGGCTGCGCTGGGCCGCAGGCGCCGCGGCGCGCGCAACGCTCGTCCGGCCAGCCATGGGTTGCAATCGGTGAGGAGTTGCTCGTTTCCGTAGGGATCGATTTGCGCGATCTCGCTCGCGACCAGCGGACTCGTGAAGGCGAACGAAAGCGTTCCGTCGTCGGCTCGCGCGAACGCGAAGATATCGCGCTCGCCTTCCGCGGCCAGGCGGTAGTGCGAGCCGTCGCGCGCAAACGCCGCAACCGCGCACGCGCCCTCGCTGCAGAGCGGAACGAAGATCTCGTGATCGCCCGGCGACCAATGTGGCGCCTGCGGCGGCGCCAGACCGCGCACGTCGCAGATGACGCTGTCGGCAATCGAGCGGTCCAGCTGCGCGGACAGCGAGCGGATCGCACCGCCGCCGGCGGGCACGATCAAGAGCTCCAAGTTGTGCGGCGTGAACGCTTCGCCGTGGAGATGTCCGACGTAAGCGACTTCGCGGCCGTCACGTGAGAAGGCCGGCGCTAGCGCGGGGCCTTGACCGCGGGTTAGGTTGCGCGGCGCACCGCCTTCCCGCGCAACCAGGCAGATGTCGCTCCAAAAGGCCGTCTCCGGCACGTCGATTTGCGCCGAAAACGCGAGCGCGGCGCCGTCGGGCGCCCAAGCGGGAGTGGCGACGTCGAAATCGCCGGCGGTGATTTGTACCGGCCGATCGTCCTCCGCTAGGCTGCAAACGAACAGGTGCCTGCGGCGCCCGTCAAGCAGGCCTTCGTCGTCGCTCTTGAACGGCAACGCGCGGATGTGCCGGGCGCCGCTGCGTTCGTCGAAAGCGCTCCGCGCACTCGGCGGGTCGAGTTCGGTCTTTGCAACGTAGGCCAACGCGCGCGAGTCGGGGGCCCAGATGAGACCGCCCAGACCCTCGTACGCGGGCGTCACGGCGCGAGCTTCACCGCCGCCGAGGGCCATGACGTAGACGCGTTGACCGTCGCCGCGATCGCCGATGAAAGCCAGGCGGCCGGCGTCCGGGGAAACGCGGGGCATACGGTCGTGAGGTCCCGATGTGAAGGCCGTCGCGGGCGAGCCGGTTTGCACGCTCCAAATCGCCGTACGCGTCTCATCGCTCGCCTCGTCCTGGGTCGCGAGTACGTAGAATACGCGGCCGTCGGGCGTACTCTGGGGATCGCTGGGAAGGCGCAGGCGCAGCAGATCGGAGGGAACGAGCGGCGTCGGGTTCATCGGGCGAAGACTTTCACGATCGCGGCGTACAACGCTTGCGCCTCGCGTTGTTGGAACGCCGGCGTCGCAAGCAAGCGCTCTTGCACGGGGTTCGAAACGAAGCCCAACTCGACCAGGACGGCTGGAACGATCGCCTCGCTCGTGACGGCGAGATCGCGGGCGCGAAATTGCGATTCGCCGAGGCCCAGCGGCGCGAGCTCCGCGCGAACCGCGTTGGCCAGCGGCACCGAATTCGGCCGCAGCCAGAAGACGCTCGTCCCGCGCTCGCGCGGATCGAGCGACGCATCGGCGTGAATCGCGATGAACGCCGTCGCGCCGAGCCGATTGGCCAGCGCGGCTCGAGCCCGGTTATCCAGGCGAATCACCGTGCCGGTGCGATACGGCTGCGCGTACGAGCGAGTCAGAACGACCGTCGCGCCGGCCGAACGCAGCTCGCGTGCGAGATCCTCACCGACCGCGAGCGTGACCTTCGCTTCCTGCACCCCGTCGGGACCGACGGCGCCGACGTTCAGCGGGCTTCCGTCAGGATAGCGCGTCCCATGCCCCGGGTCGACGACGAAGACGCGGCCGCTGAGCGCCTGTGCGTTCTGCGCCCGAGCCGGCTGCGACGCCCCGAGCGCGAGCAGCACGAGAGCGAGTCCCATAACAAAACGCACAAAGTGGCGATGCGCGCGAGGAGATGCGGGCTCCTCGTCCGTAGCTGACGCGAGCAGTGAATCGTAACGCGTTCCTGGGCGGGACCCTGGCAGCCAGTTTCGCGCCGCTCCCCGCGCCGGCCGGCGACGTCGATTCGCAGATCGCGAGCGCCGCTGCGGGCTCGACCGGCGAAGTCGGCGTGTTCGCGCGCAAGATGGGTCCGGGCGCACCGATCGCTTACAACGCCGACGTCATCTTTCCAGCCGCCTCGACGATCAAAGTCTTGATCCTCGTCTCGCTCTATCAGGCCGCCGAAAAATCACCCGGCCTGCTCGACAGCAGCGTACGTCTGCAAAGCTCCGACTTCGTGGGCGGCTCCGACGTCCTGCAAAATGCAAACCCCGGCGACCGCATTCGCGTCTCGGCGCTCGCGCGCGCCATGATCGACCAAAGCGACAACACCGCCTCCAACGCCCTCATCTCGCTGCTCGGCTTCGATCGCATCAACGCGACGGCGCGACGCGCCGGCCTCAAGCACACCCAGCTCAAGCGTCACTTCCTCGATTACACCGCGATCGTCCGCCACAGCAACAACCTCACGACCGCCCACGACATGGGCACGCTGCTCTACCTGATCGAGCGCGGCAGCCGCGAAGCCGTCTACACCGTCGCCTCCCCCAAGTCGTGCAACGCAATGATCCAAATAATGCTCAAGCAAGAAGACCACGACAAAATCGCTCGCGGACTGCCCAAAGGCATCCCGCTCGCCAACAAAACGGGCGAGATCGACGGCGTCCGCAACGATGTCGCGATCGTCGACCCCTTCGGCGACAACCCCTACATCCTCGCCGTCTACACCAAAGACCTCAACGACTTCAGCGTCGGCGTCATCGCGATCCGCGAAATCGCCCACTCCGTCCACGCCACGCTCTACCCGCAAAACTAGCCACGAGCGAGGGCGCTCGGGGCTTGGTCCCGGCGACGCGGCGCAGAGGTAGCGGCGGGGCGTCTGCGCGGTTGCGCAGCCACGGACGGCGAGAGCAACCGCGCAGCCGAGCCCACGATTTCGCACGATGCGAAATCGCGGGCGTCCCCGACGCACCTCTGCGCCGCGTCGCCGGGACCAAGCCCCGAGCCGCCCGAGCGAGCCTAAGCAGTCGCCTTCGGTTCGATCGTCACGGTCTCCATAATATCGCCGACGCGGATTGCGTCGACGACGTCTTGGCCGGCAGTGGTTTGCCCGAAGACGGTATATTGTTTGTCGAGAAAGCGCGCGTCGCCGAGACAGATGTAGAATTGCGAGCCGGCGGAGTTCGGGCTCGTGGCGCGCGCCATGGCCACCGTGCCTTTGACGTGCGGGAGCGCACTGAATTCGGCGTCGAGGTGATAGCCCGGTCCGCCGGTTCCGGTGCCCTCCGGGCAGCCGCCTTGGATCACGAAGCCTGGTTCGACCCGGTGAAATTTGAGGCCGTCGTAAAAGCCTTCGCGCGCGAGTTTGATGAAGGCGGCGCTGTGCTGGCGCGCTTCGTGCGGATAAAACGTGAAGACGATGTCGCCTTTCTTCGTTTTAATCCGCGCCTGGAGGGTTTCAGCCTCGCTTGCGAGCGTGTCGAGTTCGGTTCCGGTTGGGGCGGTGCGTTTTGCCATGCCGCTATGTTGGGCCGCCCGGTTTCGGGCACCCTGCGAGGAGCGCGAGCTTTTGAGCCCGCGTCAGCTTACGGAAACGCAGCTCTTCTTTGAGGGCCGCGCTCTTGTCGGGGACCGGCCAGCTGGCTTCCAGGGTAAAGGGGAGACGCGAGCGGACGTAGCGCGAACCGCTGCCGTCGCGATGCGCCGTCAAACGCTTCTCGAGGTCGTTCGTCCAGCCGACGTAAAGCGAACCGTCGCGGCACGAGAGGACGTAAACGACGCAGCCTTGCAGCGCGGAAGCTTCACTCACGAACGTGTCGTCGGGTTTAGGAAGCTTGTGCAATGGGAACGCTTTCCCAGAAAATCATGCCCTCGGAAGCTGCGCTCGATTTTAGAATCCCCCCACAACCTCGGCTTTGCCGGGTCGTTCGCGAAGGTGTTGCGGATTTCGGTCGAGCTCACGGGGTACCGGAGGAGGATCTCGGACACTTTTTGATTGCGCTCGGCGAGGCGTTGGCCAACGCGATCGAACACGCCCGGGCCGCCAAGCCGATCGAGATCTCGTGCCGGGTGAGCCGCGAGCGGATCGTGGCAACCGTACGCGACGACGGGGTCGGCTTTCCGGGCGAGCCGCCGGTCGCCCCCCAGCTGCCCGAAGCCTCGGCCGAGCGTGGACGCGGCCTTCCGATGATGCGCCGCTGCTCCGATATCTTTGCGGTGCAAAGCGTCCCCGGCGAGGGTACGGCCGTCATCGTCGGACGCTACCTCCGCAACCTCAGCGTGGCCTGACCGCCGCCGGGCGAGCCGCCGAGGCGGGCCTGGCCGCAGGCTGGGCGCGAGCCGATGAGTATAGGGAACTGACAGCGCGTACGGCAGGGCGGAGGGCATCGGATGGGCGGCGAGTTTCGCACGCAGACCTGGCTCGGTTGCAACGGACTCATCGCGTTCTTCCTCGTCGCGGGTCTGGCGCTAGCCGGACTTTGCGTGCTGCTCGTCACGGCATTCCGGCTACTCGGCCAAATCGAGAGCGCTGCATCGGCGGCGCGCTTGACTGATTCGCGCAACGCGTGATAGCGTCTAACCTCATGATGAACGGTCTCGTACGACTCGTACTCGGACTCCTTATTTTCCGGACCCTTGGGGCTCGGCTTCGTTCGTCATAGCGTAAACCTCGAATCCCACCTGACGATCGACCCCGCCGAGCCCGGCGGGGTCGATTTTTTTACGAAGGAGCACCATGTCCGCCCCCCTCCAGCACATGGAAATCGCGCCGTTCTACTGGTTCGACGGCGAGCTGCGCCCGAAGGACGAAGTCACGGTTCATCCCTTCGCGCACGCCCTGCATTACGGCTCGGGAGTCTTCGAAGGCATCCGCGCCTACGCGACGCCGCGCGGGCCGGCGATCTTCCGGCTGCGCGAGCACATGGAGCGCTTTCTGCGTTCGGCCGCCGTGTACTCGCTGGCGGTCCCTTACGACGTCGCGACGCTTTGCGACGCGACGATCGAAACGGTGCGGCGCAACGAGGTCGAGTCCGCTTACATCCGCCCCTTGGCGTTCTTCGGCGAGAAGACGATTTCGTTGGCGCCGAGCTTCTTCTGTCCGACGCACGTGCTGATCGCTTTGCGCGCGCTCGGCGATTACTTCGGCGCGGGCCAGCAAAACGGGATCCGCGTCACGCTTTCGCCGTGGCGCAAGTTCTCGTCGAAAGCGCTCCCTTCAACCGTGAAGGCGACGGGGCACTATGCCAACTCGGTGCTCGCGATGCAGGACGCGTTCGCGCGCGGGTTCGACGAGGCGCTGCTGCTCAACGACCGGGGCGAAGTCGCCGAGGGCACCGGTGAGAATATCTTCGTCGTAAAAGACGGCACCGTTCGGACGAACGACCGTTCCTCGGACGTGCTGCACGGCATCACGCGGGCCAGCGTCATCGAGCTTTGCGGCGACCTCGGCATTCCGCTCGAAATCGGAACGCTCGAAATGGACGACCTCTACGGCGCCGACGAAGTCTTCTTTACGGGAACGGCAGCGGAGGTGACGCCGCTAGCATGCCTCGACGACCACGTCTTTCCGGCGGAGCGGCCGGTCACCGCGCGGTTGCGCGAAGCGTACGGTCGGGCGGTGGCGGGCGAGGACCCGCGACATCCCGATTGGGTGACGCTCGTCCGGCAAAACGCCGTCGTCTAAACCCGCCGTCTAGCCGGGAAATCGGCGCGCGCGCGAAAACTCAGCGCAATGCAGTTTCCACGCCGCGCCGCGCTCTGCGCGGCCTTGGCCGTCACGTTGTGCGCTTCGTCAGCGGGGACGCCCTCGAGGGCGGCGGTCGTCGACCCCGTCGTCGCCGCGCTCGTGGCCCAGGTCTCGGCGCCGCGGCTTCAGGCCGATGACACGCGCCTCGTCGGCTTCGGGACGCGCAACCTTTTCTCCGAAGTCGGTCAGCCCAAGGGCCGCGGCGTCTTCGCCGCGCGCGACTGGCTCGCGAGCCAATTCAACGAGATCGCCAAGACCAGCGACGGTCGCTTGACGGTCGCTTTCGACACGTACGTCTTGCCGCGCACCGACCGTACGCCCCGCGACGTTACCGTTTCGAGCGTCATCGCGACCTTGCGCGGCGACGATCCGAAGCGCGGAACGATCGTGATCTCGAGCCACTACGACTCGCGCAACTCCGACGGCAACGACGCCAAGCTCGACGCGCCCGGCGCCGACGACAACGGCTCCGCGGTCTCAGCCGTACTCGAAGCGGCACGCATCATGGCGCATACTCGCTTCCCGGCCACCATCGTCTTCGCGTGCTTCGACGGCGAAGAACAAGGTCTGTTCGGCTCCGATCACTTCGCGAAATCGCTCAAGAGCCGCGGCGTCGTGGTCGAAGCCGACGTCAACAACGACATCATCGGCGCTTCCGTCGGCCACGACGGGGAGCAGTCGCCGCACGAGGTGCGCCTCTTCAGCGAAGGCCTTCGCGAGGATGCGACGGTCCGGCGCGTCAACGCGCTCGGAGCGGAGAACGATTCGCCGTCGCGAGAGCTCGCACGCTTCATCAAAGAGACCGCGCAGATCTACGTCCCCTCGATGAACGTCAACTTAATTTATCGCTCGGACCGCTTCTTGCGCGGCGGCGACCAGCAGTCGTTCACGGCACAGGGCTTTCCCGCCGTGCGTTTCGTCGAAGCGCACGAAAACTTCGACCACCAGCACCAGACGGTGCGCGTCGAGAACGGTCTCCAATACGGCGACCTCCTCACCTACGTCGATTTCAAGTATCTCGCGAGCGTCACGCAGGTCAACGTCGCTGCCGTCGCAACCCTCGCCTTCGCACCGCCCGCGCCCGACGCGGGCATGCTGGTGCGCGACCTCGGTTACGGCACGACGCTGCAGTGGACGCACGTCCCGCAAGCCGTCCGCTACGAGCTCGTCTGGCGCCCGACCGATCAGCCGGAGTGGCTCTACGCCCAGGACGTCGGCGATGTCCTGACTGCGTCGCTCGATCTCGTCTCGAAAGACGATTTCATCATCGGCGTGCGCGCGGTCGACGCTGCCGGCCGCATCGGCCCCGTCGCCTACCCGCAGCCCTTTCGCTAGCCTCCGCTAGCGCCGCGTGCGAACCCCGCGAACGAGCGGGGTCGTGCCGGACGGTACGACGAGCAGCGTGAGCGACTGCGCCGGGAACGCCACGGTCAAGCTTGCGGCTGGGGCAAGCGGCGGGAGGCTGACGATCGCAGCGGCGTTGCCGGACGTGTACTGATAGACGGGCACGGCCTGTTTGACCGAGATGTTGGCGAGCGAAAGGGTGCTGGTCTGGGTGGTTGAGGCGCTGTTGATGACGAGGATGGTGAGCGCGGAGTCGGCGCTGCGCTGGGCCGCATACATCGTCAGACGCGTCGTATCGGCGCTCGTGGCGGAGACCGAGGTGTTGCCGAACGCCGAGCCGGCACCGTCGTAATTGCGGTACATCAGGTACGCGAACGCGCTTGGATACGACGCGTCGCTCAGTCCCCAGAAGCTGGCCAAGTCGACGCCTTGTTGACCGAAAATGCCCAGTCCGTCGGCCGTCGCCAAAGAGTTAGCGAAGCCGTTGCCGGTTCCGCGATTCCACTCATCGTAGGCGAGCTTCGTGCCGGGATAGGCCGAGGCAATCCAGCCTTTGTGGCGCTGGATCGCGGTGACCATGTCGGCCAGCGTTCCGTTCGTGCTGAAGCAGCACGCACCGGGGTAGTGCATCGCGTAGTAGTCGAGATAGCGCGTGCCTTGTGCGGCGAATTGCTGTAAGTACCACAAGCCGAGCGCGGTCCCGCCATGTTGGGTCGCGCTGTCGCCGTTGCACGTTCCGGCAACGCCGCCGGAGTTGCAGTTTTCATCGGCCGGCGGAATGTCGTCGGGGCCGAGGACCAGCGCGGTGGGGTCGGCCGCTTTGATGGCTTTGGCCATGGCAAGCGACTTGTTGAAGAGCTCGGTGTAGCCGATGTTCTGCGGACGGACGTCGTGGTGAACCGCGATCCAACCGTTCGGCTCGTTGTCGAGCTCGTAGATCGGGACGCCGCCGTGCGCGGCTTGGCCGTACTTCGAGACGAAATGCGCGACCCAAGCTTGCTGGATCGCCGGTGTGTTGAGGATATCCGTCGCAAGCGGATTGGAATCGGGGATGTAGCCGGCGGCGTTGCTTCCGCTTCCGCACTGCGCGCCGCTGCCAAGCGTTACGTATGGGTTGTACGGTGGATTGCCATTGACGCTCACCTGACCCGAAACCGGCGGATTCGGATAGCTGCAGTTCCACGCAGAGGCCGCGTTGATGTAGTCGATGATCGGAATCGTGATAATCGACTTCGTCCCGTTCACCCGGTTGCCGTCGACGATCGTGTCGACCGACGCTCCCGGCGTCACGGACGACTGACCGTTTCCCGCCATGAAGTACCAATCGCTACCGGCGTTCGAGGAGTCGACGTTCCAGTTGTAACGGGTCGTCCCATCGCCGCCGTAGCGATTCGACGGAAGCCCGATCGCCTTTGCGAACGTCACCAAGTCGGCCGGCGTGCTCGAACTCCAAAAGATCGAGACGCCGTAGATGTCGGGGCTTATCGCAAGCCGCGCGGAGCCCGCATCCACGGCGAGTGCCGGACCGTTCGTTGCCGCGGGCGACGGCGCCGGAGTCGGCGTCGGCGCCGAACCGGTCGGCTGCGCGGTGGCCGTCGCGAGCGGCGTCGGCGAAGCGTTGCCGTTCGGCGCGGGTCCGCCGCCGCCGCCCGAACACGCCGTCAGAGCGGCACACAGCAAACCGGCGGAAAGCGCGCGTTCGAACGCTGAGATCGGCATCACGCAGCGCTTTGCGGGCCGGCGAGCCACGATGCCTGCCGCTCGCGGCGTGCGCGCCGTTACTCTTCGCCTGGTGTGACGACTTTCTCGATGGCGAGCGCGAGGGCGAAATCGCGCTCGGTGATCCCGCCGTCGTCGTGCGAGGTGAGGGTGCAGGTCACCTCGTTCCAGGAAATCCGGAGATCCGGATGGTGGTCGAGACGCTTCGCCGCCGCCGCGATTGCGTTGACGAAGGCGATCGAGCCGTCGAAGTTCTTGCGGTTGTAGGTCTTTTCGAGCGTCTCGGCGCGCCGCTCCCAGCCGGGCAGCCAACGCAAAGCCTCGGCGATGCGTTCGTCGCTCGCCAGACTCACAGCTGACCTCGCGCGCGCAATTCCCGCAGCGCTCCATCCAGCGCGAGGACGGTGCGCTCGATTTCAGGAGCTCCATGTTCGCTCGAGAGAAACATCACCTCGTTCTGAGAGGGCGCCAGCAGGATGCCGCGCGCGCGCATGGCGTGATAGTATGCCGCGAAGAGCGCGGCGTCGGCTTGCGACGCTTCGTCGTAGTCGCGCGGGGCCGAGCCTGGGCGAAACTTGAGGTCGACGATGCTTTCCAATTGGGTCACCGGAAAATCGAGCTCGAGCGCCGTCAACACCTGGCGCGCGCCCTCGCTCAAACTTCGCGCTCGTCCTGCGATGCGCTCGTGGAAACCCGCGTCGCTTTCGAGCACGTCGAGCACGCGATGTCCGAGCGCGACGCAAAAAGGATTCCCGGAAAAGGTTCCGCCGACGAAGCTCGCACCGCCGGGTGAGAGCGCGGACATCACTTCGGCGCGTCCGCCGAACGCCGCGAGCGGGAAGCCACCGCCGAGCACCTTGCCGAGCGCGGTCAGGTCGGGGCGAAACCCCAGCGTCGCCTGCGCACCCCCGAGACCGAGCCGTGGCCAGGTGATGACCTCGTCGAAGATCACGAGCGAGCCGTTGCGGCGCGCGCGCTCGAAGACGCCCGCGAGAAAACCCGGCACGGGCAGTACGAGACCCATGTTTGCGACGACCGGTTCGAGCGCGATTGCGGCGACGTCGCCGGCGCGCGCGGCGAGTTTGGCGTCCAGATCGGCCAGGTCGTTGTAACGCGCGACGAGCACGTCGGCCTGCGTTCCGTGCGGGATGCCGCTGCGATCCGCGTTCGCGCGGCCGGCCGAGGCGCCCGCCTCCTGCAAAGCCGCATCGAAGTGCCCGTGATAGTTCCCCGCGAAGCGCACGACGGCGCTCCGACCGCTGTAAGCGCGCGCCGTGCGAAACGCGCTCATCATCGCTTCCGTTCCGGTACTTACGAAGCGTAGACGCTCCATGGACGGAACGAGGCCCGCGATACGCTCGGCAAGCCGCTCTTCAGCCGGATGCGTCGAGCCGAAAACGGTTCCCAACGCGGCCAGCGCGTCGAGTCCGCTCGCGAACGCGGGATGCGCGTGGCCGAAGAGCAGCGGTCCGTAGGCCATCAAGTAGTCGACGTACTCGCGCCCGTGCGCATCGAAGGCGTACGCCCCGCGTCCCGCGACCTGAACGAACGGCGCGCCACCCACGGCCGCACCGCTTCGTACGGGTGAGCTCGCTCCGCCGGCCAGCGCGCTCGCCGGCTGCGCAGCCAAACTCTTAACCGCCATCACGGTCGGTCGCGCTAGGCGCACGACGCTTCCCTACTTGATTCCGGACGCGGACGGCGGCGCGGCATTTGTCGTCGCGGGTCCGGGAGAAATCCAGCGATAACGCGGCGAGTTCTGGGCGACGACGTGGATCGCAAACGCGAGGAGCACGCCCATCGCAATGTACGCGCCAAGCACGGCACGGAAGTTAAACGCCTTTCCCATCTCCGCTAAGCCCTTCGTCACCGCGTCCGCAAGTCTCACCCTCTCGGCCGCCAGCGGTTTTTGTCCCAGGACGTCGCAGGGCCTCGGCCAGGGGGCTTGACGACGCGCCGCTCGGTCGGGTATTTTACCAGTAAGTTATTTAACTTCGAGGTTAATTCGTGCACGCGGACGAGCTTAGTGCCACCTTTGCTGCCTTGGCCGACCCCACGCGTCGTGCCATTCTGGCGCAGCTGCTCGGCGGGGAGCGCTCGGTAAAGGAGCTGGCCGAACCCTTCGCAATCAGCCTGCCCGCGATAACCAAGCATTTGAAGGTTCTTGAAAGCGCACGGCTGATCGAACGCAGCCGCCAAGCACAGTGGCGGCCGTGCCGCCTCAGCCCCGAGCGATTCAGTCACGTCGCCGATTGGGTCGAACCGTACCGCAAAGTGTGGGACGCGCGCATCGACCGCTTAGGCGACTACCTGCACGTACTCCAACGCGAAGAGGGACCCCGCGATGACATCTGAGAATGCCCCCGCGCCGCGCGAGCTCAGCCTCACGCGTACGCTCGATGCGCCGCGCGCGCTCGTTTTTAAGGTCTGGACCGAACCGCGTCACCTGCAGCAGTGGTGGGGCCCGCACGGATTCACCGCCCCCGAATGCTCGGTCGACTTGCGTCCCGGCGGGGCGTTGCGCATTCGCATGGTGGGCCTTGGCTTCGACAACGTGATGGATGGGGAGTTCGTCGAGATCGCCGAACCCGAGCGGCTCGTCTTCAAGTCGTTTCTCCGCGACGACGCCGGCGCACCATTCCTCGAGCTCCTCAACGTCGTGACGTTCGCGGAAGCGGGCGAAAAGACGATCCTCACGCTCAACGTTCGCGTCGTCGAGGCCGGCCCCCGAGCGGAAAGCCCGCTGGAGGGCATGCACGAGGGCTGGAACCAGAGCCTGGAGCGTCTAGAGGCGTATCTGACGGAACGCGCGTAGCGCGTGAGAGCACGGCGTGGTTGTCCTTCGGCTCGACCAGGTCGCGGATGCGGCTGAGTGAGCCGCCCGGCGTCGAAGTCTCCAAGAGCCCCTTCCGAATCCGAACCGCTCCGTGTCTAAAGGTTGTCGTCTGCGTCTCATGCCCACGCTTCAAATCGAACCCTCGACCAACATTCGCGACCTCGTCGGCGCCCTGCCGATTGCCGAGGAAGTCCTGACCGCGTTCGGACTCCACTGCGCCGGCTGCGGCGTCAACAAATATGAGACGCTCGAGCAGGGCGCCGCGGCACACGGGTTGCGCATCGAGCCGATCCTCGCGGCCTTGACCCAGGCGCGGCTCTCGGGACGCGTTCCGACCATCATGAACGCCGACAAGCAGCCGGTGCGCCGCGCGCCCGGCGAGTTCAACCGGCGAGCGCGCTTCAAGTTCGTCGTGCCGGTCATGTCCGGCAAGGGCGGCGTCGGAAAGTCGCTGACGACCGCCCTGTTAGCGGTCGGCTTGCGGCGCTTGCACCGCCGCGTCGGAATCCTGGATGCGGACATCACCGGCCCCTCGATTCCGCGCCTGTTCGGTCTCAGGGAGCCGCTCGGAATCGAAAAAGACCCGGCCGCACCAGCCGACGCGGCCGGGACGCGGCCGCTTTTCGTCCCGGCGACCTCGCGTTCGGCAATCGAGATCGTCAGCGCCAACCTACTGACGCCTCAGGAAGACACGGCGATGATCTGGCGCGGTCCGATCCTTTCGGGCGTGATCCGGCAGTTCTACGAGCAGACCTTGTGGAGCGACCTCGACGTGTTGCTCATCGACCTTCCACCGGGCACCTCAGACGCGCCGCTCACCGTTTTGCAATCGCTCGCCGTGGACGGCGTCGTGCTCGTCACCATGCCGCAAGCGCTCGCGACGATGATCGTGCGCAAGGCCGCCAATCTGATCCATCAACTGAAAAAACCGATCCTCGGCGTGGTCGAAAATATGTCGTACTTCGTCGCGCCGGACACCGGCAAACGTTACGACATCTTCGGGCCGTCGTATGCCGACAGCGTGGCCGAACTTGCCGGCGCACCGGTTCTCGCGCGCATCCCGCTCTCGCCGAAGATTATGGAGCTCGCCGACAGCGGACGCGTCGACGAAGTCGACGATCCAATTTGCGACCTGCTCGCGCGCGCGCTCGAAGAACGCCTCGCGGCGCTGCCGAGGAAAACGGAGACGATCTCGCTCATTTAGCCGAGCGCCCGAGTCCGGAGCGATGAGCCGCGCTACCACCCCAGCAGCTTTTGTGGAAAGGGATCTTACGTGGGAAATTCGCCGACTCGCCGGCAGGCCGCGCTTGCCGTTGCCGGGGGAGCTTTGTCGCCGTTCCTGGCGCCGCTCTCGGCCCTTGCCCAAAGCCCGGCCGCCGTCGGCGCGGAGGCGATTGCGAAGGAAGGCTATATCTACGGCTTCCCCGCGGTCGACCTGTACCGGATCCTGTGGGGATATTTCGCCGACAAGGGAGGGCCCGCGTATAAGGCACCGCCCAACACGCTTTTCAACACTGCCGGCGTCTACACGCCTGCCGATAAGACGATTCAAACGCCGAATTCAGACACGCCGTATTCGTTCGCGCTTTTCGATTTACGCGCAGAGCCCTGGGTAGTCAGCTTGCCTGCAATCGAAGAAAAGCGGTATTACTCCGTGCAATTTGTCGATTTGTACACCTACAACTCGTTTTACCTAGGTACGCGCGCGACGGGCAACGGCGGCGGCGACTTCCTCGTTACGGGTCCGAACTGGAACGGAACGGCGCCCAGCGGGATCAAGAAAGTCTTGAAAGCGGATACCGATTTGATGCTTGCGCTCTACCGTACGCAGCTATTCGGGCCGTCTGACTTGGACAACGTCGAGAAGGTGCAGGCCGGGTATAAGATCGCGCCGCTTTCGAAGTACGCCGGAACCGCTGTGCCACCACCCGCGCCTGCGATCGATTGGATCGCGCCGCTGAGCAGCGAGAACGAGCGGAGTTCGCCGAAGTTCTTCGACGTTCTCAGCTGGGTGCTCAAATATTGTCCGCCTTTTTCGAACGAAGTCGCTTTGCGCGCGCGCATCGCGAGCTTGGCCGGCGCCGATCAAAAGGCAATCGCCGCGGGAATGAACGCGGCCCAAAAAGAGATCGACGCCAAGCGCGCGACGTTGACGTCCTCGAGCGCGCTCTTCGGTTCGCGCGCGACGCTCGGGACGAATTATCTTAACCGTGCCCTCGCAGCTCAGGGCGGGATCCTCGGGAACACGGCCGCGGAAGCGGTTTACGTGCCGTATCAAACGGACGCTAGGGGGAAGCAGCTATCGGGCAGCACTTCTTACGCGCTACGTTTTGCGCCGGGCAAACTTCCTCCAGTCAAAGCCTTTTGGTCCCTGACGATGTACGATTTGCCGAAGCAACTGCTCGTCGCCAATTCCTTGAACCGATATCTCATCAATTCGCCGATGCTACCGAATCTCAAGAAGGATCAGGACGGCGGGATAACGCTCTACGTCGGCGCTGCCTCACCCGGAAAGGCCAGGGAGTCGAACTGGCTTCCGGCACCTGCCGGACCGTTCTTCATGGTCCTGCGCTGCTACTATCCGGAGCAACCCGTACTCGACGGCACTTGGAAGGCACCGCCGCTCACCGCTGCACCCTAAGATGCGGCGGGCTACGACGTAGCGTGGACGACAAGGCCGCCGATCCAGGTTTGCAGGACGCGCGTCCCGGCGAAGTCGCCGGCTTCGAACGGGTCGCGATCGAGCACGACGAGGTCCGCGTCGTACCCGCTTGCGAGAAGGCCGGCGCGACCTTCGGCGTGTCCCAGACGAGCGGCATCGGCCGTATACATCGTCAACGCCTCGAGCGGAGTCAACCGCTCGTCCGGATTATGGTGCGCGCACGCCGCGGCCATCCCGCGCAGCGGCGAAAGCCGGCAAACGGGACTGTCGTCGCCGCCGCAGAGGGTCGCGCCGGCGCCGAGGGCGCTGCGTAACGCGTTCATCGAGCCGGCGCGCTCGGCGCCGAGGCGCGTTTCGTACATGCCGCCGGGGGCGCCCCATTGCGCATCGAATTGCGGCTGCATCGAGAGCAACAAGCCGAGGCGGGCGCTCTGCGCGATCTGCTCGCGCGTCGCCATCTCGAAATGCTCGATGAAGTGACGGGCGCGCGCGCTCGGCCGTCCGCCCAAAACTTCTTCCCATGCGGCCAGACATTGGCCGATCGCGCGGTCGCCGATCGCGTGAACGCCCGCCGAGATACCGAGACCCTCTGCCCGGCTGAAAAAGTCGACGACCTCGGCGTCGCTTAGCGCGAGTTCGCCCGAACCTGCGCGGTCCGCATACGGCGCGCAGAGCGCCGCCGAGCCGCTGCCGAGGGATCCATCGAGAAACACGTCACCGCCGACGAACGGCAGGCCGAGGGCGGCGGCGAGTTCGGGCTCGCGCTCGCAGACCTTCGGATACCATTTGAGCGGTCCGAGCGCGCGCAGCGCGGCAATCTGCTCTTGGTACGCCTCGCGCGAGCCGAGGCCGATCAGCTGAGCGTGCAGATGAACGGCGCCTTCGGACAAGGCGAGGTCGTACGCGCGCCGTTCGGACGCACGTCGCACCGCCGGCGGAAGCCGGGCGTAAAAGTGTTGTTGTGCGGTCCAGTTCGCCTCGAGAAAGAGCCGTCCGCTGGGCGTTCCGTCGCTTTCGCGTTCGATTCCCGGCAGCTCCGGCGCGAGCGCGAGCTGGGCGAACGTGCGCCGGTTCACAAGGCAGGAGTGGGCATCGACGCGCGTCAGCAAGGCCAACCGCGTCCCGTGGAAACGCTCGAGCGGACGCGCGTCCGCGGGGGCGTCGCTCCACAGAGCGTCGTCGAAGTTTCCGGCCATCAGATATTCGCCGTCGGGTTCGAGAGCGGCGACGCGTGAACCGAAATCGGCATAACTCGCGACGTCGCGTAAGTCCCGCGCCCCGACCGTAAATCCGCTCTCCGTGAAGTGCACGTGGCAATCGGCGAAGGCCGGGACGACGGTCGCGCCGTCGAGGTCGATGCGCTCCACGCCGTCGCCGAATTCCCGCGGATCGAAGCCGCACAGCCGCGCGCCGTCGATCCCGAGAGCGTCGTGCCGCGCGTAGGTCCGCGTCCGCGGATCGAAAGCGTAGGCGCGGCAGTTGAGCAGCAGCTTCACGGCGTACTGCTTCTCGCGTGCGGCGTTTTCTCATCGGCCTGGCGGGCGGATTCGTGGCAGGATACACGGCTTGGCGCAGTTTCCAAGCCCTGCGGGATCGCATCGCGCCGTATCCCGCGCTGCCGGCCAACGCCAAAGAGTACGGCCGCTTGCAGCGGCGCTTGATGCTCGCGGGCATGGTTCGCTCGCTCGCGACCCTCGGAGTCGTTGCCTACGGCTTGGGTCCGGCGCTCGAGCCGCCCGTCGAGGCGCATCCGCGCCCGCGCCGCATCGCACGCATCGCCATCGGCCTTACGCTCTCGAGCCTCATCGATTTTCCCGTCGATTACGTCGAGGGCTTCGTCCTCGAGCGCCGCTACGGTCTCTCGAAGCAAGCTGCGGGAGACTGGTCGCTCGAGCAACTCAAAAGCCTCGGCCTTTCGCTCGCCATCGGGCTGCCGCTGCTCGAGCTTTTGGCGAGCGCGATCGAGCGCGCTCCCCGCGGCTGGCCGGCCTACGCGACCGGCGCGGCTTTTCCCCTCCTGCTCTTGGCGAACGTCGTCGCACCCAATTACATCGCGCCGCTCTTTAACCGCTTCGAGCCGCTCGAAGGGACGCTCGAGCGGCGCTTGCGCGCACTGGCGGCGCGCTATCACGCAGGCGACGCGCAGATTCTGCGCGTCGATATGAGCCGCCAAACCGAAAAGGCGAACGCTTACGTGACCGGTCTATTCGGTTCGCATCGCATCGTGGTGGGCGATACGCTGATCGCGCGCTTTCCGGAACCTGCGGTCGAGTTCGTGGTGGCGCACGAACTCGGCCATTACGTGAGCGGCGACGTCTGGCGCAGCGTTTTCGTTGGAACCTCCGCGGCCGGCGCGATCTTCTTCGGCGCTCAGGCCTTGGCCGACCGCGGCGCGCGTCCGCTTTCGTCGGCTACCGGCTTGGCCCGCCTGCTGTTCGTCGCGACGGCGCTCGGCATGCTGGCCGGACCGCCTCTCGCGGCGTTTTCGCGCTGGCGCGAGCGCGCCGCCGACCGCTTTGCGCTCGAGGCGACGAGCGATGCGGACGCCGGCATCGCCGCGTTCACCCAACTTCGCGAGCAAAACATGGCCGAAGACGAGCAGCCCCGTTGGATGGAGTTGCTCTTCTCCTCGCACCCTTCGCTGCGCCGCCGCATCGCAACGCTCAAGAATTACGCGGCGTCGCGAGCGTAAGCTCGCCCGATCCGGCGCTAAGCGCCGGGAGCGCTTGCCCGCGCGAGCGCCTGCAGATCGCGCCACATCGCGGCGGCAATCGTTTCCCAGCCGGCGGCACGCGCTCGCTCGATACCGCGCGTCCGCCGGCCGGCGTCGGGCGTTAGCGCACGGAAGCAGTCCGCGACGAACGCCTCCGGCGTGGCGGCAATCCGCACCAGGTCGCCCCACTCGCCGGCCACGTCGGGGATCGGGGTGCTCACGACCGGAACGCCCGCGGCCAGATACTCCGGCGTCTTCGTCGGCGAGATGTTGAGCGTGGCGGCGTTGCGCGCGAAAGGCAGCAGCGCGACGTCGAAACCCGCCAGGAAGCTCGGCAGTTCCGGGTAGGGCACTTGGCCGGTGAAGTGCAGGTTCGGTGCGCGCGGCAAGACTGCCGGATCGATCTTGACGACGGGTCCGACGAAGACGGTATTGCAGTCGCGCGCGGCGAGCGCGCGCACGACGTCGAGGTCGAGCCGCTCGTCGATCACGCCGGCGTACCCGAAGATCGGGCCCGCTAAGGGTGCGAAGAGCGGGTGCGGCGCGGCCGTCCGGGCGGCCGCGAAACGGTCGAACTCGACCCCGCTCGCGTAGAGTTTCAAACGCTGGCCCGCTTCGCTGTGCTTCTCGAAAAGGGAGCGTCCGCCGGCGAAGATGAGACCGGCGCGCGCCAGCAGCGTCCGTTCGCGCGCGCGCATTTCCGGCGGCGCGAATGCGAACGACGCGAGATCGTCCATGCAATCGAAAACGAGCGGTGCGTCGCCGAACGCCTCCGCCAGCTCGAGCATCATCGGCGTGTACAGCCAGACCGCCGTCTTGCGTCCGCCGAGCCAGCCACGCACCGTCTCGATCGTCGCGGCGTCGACCCGCTCGCCGTCCGCGGCGCGCCGGAAGGGTCGCAGAACGGTGAGGCCCGACGCCTCGAACGTGAGGTTGCGCTCGACGGCCGCGGGAAACGGTTCCTCGACGAACAGCACGGGCACGCGTTCCGCGATGCGGGTCAGCAGCTGTTGCGGCCGCTGCCAGACGCCGTCGAAGCGCAGATGCGAGCCCGCCACGACGGCCTCCAGGTTCACCGTGGCGTTCCGGTCGTTTCCCACCAGCCGGGCTCATCCGGCAAGACGGGCCGCTCGTCGCGCGCCATGGCGCGCACCGCGTCCGCAACCGCCGTCGGCCGCGGCCGTTCGCCGGCTTCGGCAAAGGCGAAGATCCCGTCTTCGCGGTAGCCTTCGCGCCGCGTGAGCAACGAGTCCCAGTCGACCGAGCCGAAAGCAGCCCACGCGCCGAGCATCCGGACGGGAAAGCCGTCCGCTTCGAGCGCGACCAAATCGTCGTATCGCTGGACGAGCCAGCGCACGCGCGCGCTCTCGGGCGCGTTCACGTGCACCTCGCCCAGGCCGAAGGGTCGCTGCAGGCGCTGATGTGCGGCCGCGAGCAGCGCTCGAGGTTCGAGACTGCCGGGCGCGTACGCGACGCGCGGCCGGTCGGAGGGCGTTCCGTCGGAAGCGAGCCCGAGGACGCGCTCGGAATTCGGATAGTAATTCCAGCCCAGCAGTTCCGGCGGCGAAGCGCGCTCGGCGACCTGCGTCAGCAGAGCGCTCGACACGTTGCACGTCTCGTTGAGATAGCGGTACAGCGCGTGGCCCGGCACGACCCGCCCCATCACGAGTTCGATCGAAAGAAACATGCGTTCGGCTTGGTGCCGCGCGTCCTCATCGCGCTCCGGATCGAGCGCGGTGAAGCTTTGCAAGTCTTCGGTCAGGACGAAATGCGCGTCCGGAACGTAGCGCCGGATCGCTTCCATCGCCAGCAGCATGCCCAGCGCTTCGTGCGCGATCGCGTGACCGAAGGCGGCGTCGTCGCGGCGGTTCGGATACCAGAGGCCGTAGAGCGTCGAGAAGCGCGCGGTCGTGAGCGGCTCGTTGATCGGCGTCCAGCGCAAGATCCACGGGAACGATGCCGCGATCGCTCCGGCGTAGGCCGCGAATTTCGTGGGAAATTCCGGGTCGGTCAAGCTCGTGTGCGAGGGGCCGCTGCCGTGGTGCAGCAGCGTCACGATCGGCTCGAGGTTGCGGTGCTCGAGCGCGTCGAGCCGCGCGCGCGCCCAGCTTACGTCGGGTTTGGCGGGATCGCCGGGCGCCGTCTTCTCCCAAAGCACCGGATAGCGCGTGCCGGCGACGCCGAGCATCCCGAGGAGTGCGATGTCGGAGCTGCGCTGCTCGTGGCCGGTCTCGGCGAGCTCGTCGCGAACGTCCGTCGCGTCGATGCGCGCGAACGTCGACTCGGGGGAGGCCCAGATCTCGAAGTCCGGCAGCTAGCGTCCCGCCCGGGACGAAGGACGACGGGCCGCGCTCAAGCGACGACCACCGGCGACGGCCGCGTCCCGAGCCACGTCGCCAGATCGGTCTTGCGCCCGTCGTAGACGCCGCTGCGCAGTTCCGCGCGTAACTCGCCGAAGGTTCCGAAGGCTTCGGCGAAGGCATCGTGCTTGTGGATCGATTCGTAGTTGACTTGCGAGGCCGACACGAACGTCTCGTCCGGAAAGTCGGCGTAGACGTCCAGGGCGCGAGCGAGGATACCGCGCACGACGTCTTCGACGAACTTGGGGTTGTGGTGCGCCTTGTTGACGATGAAGAACTCGTCGGGACGCTTCAGCAAATCGTACGTCTCGCTCGACATCGAGTTTTCGACGATCTCGACGAGATCTTCGGCGCGGATCGCCGGATCCGCGTCCCCGGGCGCGCCGATGAGGACAGCGCCGCGGCCGCGCTGATTGTGCGTCGCGCCGGGCAACGCATCGAGCGCGCGATTGGCGTCGCGCTCGTTGAACCCGGCTTCGACCAGCTCGCGCAGCGAGTGTTCGCGCACCATCGACTGCGCGCAGGGACAGGCCGTCATGCCTTCGGCTTCGACGCCGATCACGCGACGCACGCCCTGCCGGTCGGCGTGCGCGATGCCGACGAGCGCGTAGGTCTCCTCGCCTCGCATGCCGCTGACCGGCGTCCAGCGTTCGAGTCCGAAGTCGGCACGCAAACGAACGTCGGCTCGCAGAGCCTGCTGCGAATCGACGATCGCGCGCGCGATCTGCGCGACGACGTCCTCGATGCGGCCGGCCCGCTCGCTGCGTCCCAAAACCTCGAGCGTCGCTTCTTCGAGCAGTTCGGAGAAACGCGACATGTGCACGCCCGCGCGGTCCGGCGCTAGGTCGGCCACCATCGCGAACTCGCCGTTAAAGACCGTCTCTCGTCCGCCGATTTCGAGGCGCACGATACGCTTCACGCTCGAAACGCCGGCGCGATCGATCGACAGCTTCACGTCGGGTTCTTCCTCTTGCCGGTTCGCGAAGAAGTGCAGCGAGCGTTCTTTCTTCACCACACCGCGCGGGTCGAGCGCGGCCGCGAGTTGCTCGACCGTCTTGTCCGTGCCGGGGATGGCGAGTTTCGGCGCGATCTCGGCAAGCGGAATCACATTGAAGGGCCGCTGCGCGAGGTACGGGTGGGGAACTTCGAACCGTCCGAAGTCGCACACCAAATCGTCGACGAGCAGCAGGTCGACGTCGATCGCGCGAGCGGCGAGATGGCCGGCGCGCTGCCGTCCGATCGCGACTTCGACTCCGCGCACGAAGCGCTCGAGCGCCGCGGGATCGAGCTCGGTCGTCACCTTCGCTGCGACGTTCAAGAAGGCCGGGCCGGCCACGCCGGCTTGCGGCTGCGTTTCGAAGTACGACGAAACGGCCTCGATGCGACATTGCGGGCGCAGCTTTTGAAGCGCCTGCAGGATGTTGCCTTGCCGTTCGCCCAGGTTCGAACCGAGTCCGAGGTAGACCGTGTGCATGTTGGTTGCGTTTGCCTTCGAAGGGAGTGCGGTCTTACGACCGCTCAATCGGGGCCCGAGTTCCAAGCCCGGAGCAGGCGGCGTTCTACGCGGGGGTCTCCGGCATCTTCTCGGCGACGGGAAGCGCGCGGCGGATCCCGCCGCGGACGGCGGCCAGCATGCGCACGAGTTGCGCCGTCTCTGCGACGTCGTGGACGCGCAAGACGGCTGCGCCCGCCTGGACGCCGATCGCCGCCGTCGCGAGCGATGGAACGAGCAGTTCGCGCGCGGGCCGGCCGAAGACGCGCCCGATGAAGCTCTTCCGGCTCGCCGCAAAGAGAATGGGGTACCCGAGCGAGCGAAGGTCGCCGAAGCGTTCGAGTATCTCGAGATCGGTCACCGGATCTTTTCCGAATTCGAGTCCCGGGTCGACCGCGATCGAGTCGCGCGCGACGCCGGCCGCGAGCGCGCGCTCCACGCGTTCGCGCAGGAACGTGACGATTTCGCCGAGCGCGTCCTCGTACGGGTACGACTCCGCCCGAACGTTCAGCTCGCCTTTGAGATGCATCACGACCAGCGCCGCGCCGTAGCGTGCCGCGACGGCGGCCAGACGCTCGTCCGCAAGACCGCTGCAATCGTTGACCGCGTCGGCGCCGGCGGCGAGCGCCGCGTCGGCTACCTCCGGCTTGAACGTGTCGATCGAAAGGGGCACCCCGAGCCCGTCGGCTACCAGCGCTTCGACGACCGGCACGACGCGCTCGCGCTCTTCCCGTGCCGCGACGCGCGGATTCCAGGCAGCGTAGGATTGGCCCCCGATGTCGATGATGCCGGCACCGAGCCCGACCATCTCGGCAGCGCGCGCCCGCGCCGCGTCGACGCCGGCGTAACGGCCGCGGTCGTAAAAGGAATCGGGGGTGACGTTGAGGATGCCCATGACCGTCGCGCCGCCGCTGAAATCGAGCACGTGCTCGCGCATGCGCATGCCCGCCGGCAACGACCGGTCCGCGTCGAAGGCGCGCAACAGCTCCTCGAGCAGCGCGCGCGTTTCGCCGGACGCGCCGGCTCGGCAACTCTCCAGCGCGCCGCGCGCCGCCACGACCACGAGACGCGCGGCCGTGGCGTGCACGAACGCACCCGACGCGCGCAAGGGCGCGAGCAACGGCAAAGCCGCGCTCCCGGGCGCGTCGAGTACGAGCAGCGAGACTTCGGCCGCGTCTTGCGCCGCGGCTAAAACCTCCGCCGGAAGAACCTCGGCTAACCGCTCGCGGGCGGCGAGGCCCGCGGCGGTACTCAGGACCCGCGCGTATCGAACGAAGCTATTTCTCCATCACCAAAGCTTTGACGGTCGCATCGACGTCTTCGTCCTGCGAGTCGCCGATCACCGTCTTGCGCAGCCGGCCGTGCCGGTCGAAGATCAGCTGGGTCGGCCAGTACTCGATGCCGTAAGCGTGCCAAAGGGCCATGTCGTTGTCGATCGCCACCGGCCAAACGACGCCGAGCCGCTTGAGGTTGGACACCACCGTCGCCCGGTCTTTCTCGTAGCGCGTCTCCGGCGTATGAATTCCGATGACGCGAACGTCGGAAGAGTCGCTGCTATTGAGCTTGCGCAGGTTCGGCGTCACGTTCTGACAGTTGATGCACTCGACCGTAAAAACGTCGAGGACGACGACCTTGCCTGCCACGCTCTGCGGCGTCGCTTCGCCGTTCAACCACCCGCCGCTCGATGCGAAGAGCGGCGCCAGCGTCAACGGCTCCGCCGCCCGCACCGAACTCGCTCCCGTCACCAGCAGCGTCGCCAAAGCAAAAACCAGGGTCCGCATCATGCTCCTGCCTTCTCCGTCCTCGGTAACTCGATCGTTCGCCCGTCCATCCGGATCCGTCCCGCTTTCACGAGATTCGAAAGCTCCAGCGAAACCGTCTCGCGCGTACTCCCGACCAGCGACGCGATATCGGCATGCGTCAGGCGCACCCCGAGCGCGATCCCGCTCGCCGTCTCTTTCCCGTGCTCCGCCGCCAGCCGTTCGAACAGGTTCATGATCCGGTCCGGCACGCGTGCATACGCCAGATCCTCCATCGTGGAGGTCGCCTCGTCCAAGCGCTCGCTCAAAATGCGCGCTACGTTCAAGGCCAACTGCGGATCGCGGCTCAATAGCGCGAACAAATCGTCCGCCTTCGCCGTACACAGCAGCGTCTCGTCGACGCACACCGCGACCGTCGTCCGCGTCTGCTGCTCGAACAGCGTCTCCTCGCCGAAAATATCGCCCGCCCCCAACACCGCAACGCTGACTTCTTTTCCGTCGGGCGTCAGCCGCACGATCCGCACGTTGCCGCGCTTGATCAAATAGACGAGCCGCGTCGGGTCTCCCTGATCGAACACCATCGAGCGTTTCGGGAAAAGCGTCGTCTTGAAAATGTGCTCGCAATTCTCAATCGACTCGTCCGTCACCCGATCGAACAGCCGGTTCTGCCGAAGGTACCAAACCTTGTTCTCCATCGGCTCCCCCTCACGCACGCCGCCGCGGCTCCGCTCGTGAAGTTCGCCATAGACCGGCAAGAGGCTGCTCACATCCAACACCCCACCACCCTACCGCATCCCACCCGCGCGTTCCGTAGGCCCGCTTACGCCCCCACCCGCTCAGCACCGACCCACCCTCCCACGCGTCCTCGTTTTGGGGTGCGCGCCGCGGGACGGTGCCGTCGCGGGGACTCCAGCTTCGCCCGGAGCCCGGAGGGCGAGAGGGCGAAGTGGCGTAGCAGCGTTTCCCCATGGATGGGGAAACGCGGGCGCCCCGCGACGGCACCGTCCCGCGGCGCGCACGCCAAAACGAGGGGGCCCTAACTCTGCCTCGTAGCGTTCGGATCGAGCGCGTGCTTCACGCGCGTCCGGAGATCGTCGAGATGCGCCCGCGTCGTCACATCCAACGAGTTCGAAGCCAGCGTCTGATCGAGCCGTCTCTCGAGCTGCACGAGCTCGTAGCGCGCGAGCGGAACCGAATCGCTCGGATAACCGAGCGCGCTAACGACAAAGCTCGGTGCCAAGTTAAACGCGATCATCAGATTCGTATAGCGCCGCTGGAGCGCGCGATGCAGCGGATCGATCGAAACGGTATGCGGTCCCAGGTCGTCCCAGACCGCGGCTTGCGTCCAACCGAAAAGATCCTGGAGCGACATCGTGTCGCCGGGGTGCGCGACCTTGAGCTGTTGGTCGGCGAGCCGGCTCATGACGTCGGGCGAGAACATCTCGAACATGACCGAGTCTTGGAGTTCGCCGACGATGTCCTCGAGCGGGAAGTCCGGTCGCGCGAAGAAGCCGTCTGCGCCGCGATGCAAGTAGTTCGACGTCCCGAGGTCGGCCATGAGCTGCGGCGAAAAACGGAAGGCGCGGCTCGAGAAGACGTGCGCCGAGAGCATCTCGAAGGCCCGCCGCTCGTCGCTGCGCGCGATCGGGCGGAAGGGCGGGAGGCCGCCCGGCTGGCCGCGATGGTCCCGCGACGTGTAGATGCCGCCGATGTAGCGCACGGTAAGCAACGACGTGCGCTGATACAGGCGCAACAGGGTAATGAAGGCGGCGCGCTCTTCGGAGTAGGGGCGGTCGTTGCGCGGATAGATACGATCCAGGCTGGCCATCAGGTGATCGCTGACGGCGTACTGATTGGCGTAGAACGCGAACGGATCGCTCGAGAGCAGGAAGGGTGCGTTGTGGGGATCGAGAGCGCGCTCGCCATACACGTCCTCGTCGCTCGCGTAGACGTATTCCGGCCGCACGCTCTCTTCGGCGAGCTTGCGCAAGGCGGGTTCTTCGTCCGAGGGCTTGCTGACCGGCCCGAAGTTGTGATAGCCGTAGTCGATCGCCCAGTAGTCGTAAGGCCCCATCTCGAGCTGGAAGTACGAACCTTGCGGTTCGCCCGGGGCCGAGAGGTTGAGCGGCGTGTAGTGCATGACCGAGCTCACCAGACCGTGCTTGGCGGTGAAGTTCTTGTCGTGCAGTTCCGCGAGCGGATAGATCCCCGCCGCGAAGTTGTGGCGCAAACCGAAGTCGTGACCCGCTTCGTGCAGCACGACCGACTTGAGCCAGTTCTCCGCAAAAGCTTCGGTTTGGGCGCTCGAGGCACCGATCGCGCGCAGCGCAAGCGTTCCGGAGGCCGCTTGTTCGGAAGAGCTCTCCATGAAGTCGTCGCAGGTGTTTCCCTGCGCGCACTGCACCGGCATCGTGCTCGCGCCGCGAATCGGGACGACTTGATCGACGTACCCGCGCTTCACGGCTCGCATGACTTCGCCGTCGATCACGATCTCGACGCGGAAGACTTCGCCGGTCCGCGGATCCGCGACGTTCGGCGCGTACGCCGAGAACGATGGCTTATCACTGGTTATCCAGCGCACGACGGAATAGCGTACGTCGTCGGGATCCCAGGCCGGATCGTTCGGCTGGTCGCGCACTTCGATGGCGTTCGGGACCCCGGCTTTGGCGAAGGCCGCGTTCCACTCGAGCAGCGCCGAACGGATCGCCGGCTTATACTGCGGCGGGATTTCGTTGGTGAGATAGTACACGATCGGGCCGCGCTGAAAATTCCAGCGATTGATGTAGCGGACGAACGCCGTCGGCGCGGTGTCGTCGGCAAAATTCTTCTGCGCGGTGATAAAGTAACCGACCCGGTCGTCAGCGAGCCGCGGAACGTACGAGCTCTTCGGCGGCGGCGAAACGATCGAGTAGTGCATCTGCAGCCGCACGCCGCGCGGATCGCCCTGAAAGTCGCCGGACTGGGGCCCGACGAACGCGAGGCTAGCGAGGAACTCGTCGTTTTCGGGGAGTGCCTTCGACATCTCCATATACGAGCGCGAGGGATCGACCGCGAAGGCCGCGCGTTGCGTCAGCGAGAGTGAGAGGATCGGCGCCGACGGTCCTCCGAGCGAACGCCCGACGTTCTCGAAGTCGGTGAGGAAGAACCCGGCGGAGACGACGACGCGCTTCGTCGCTTCGTCTTCAGCGACGATCGGCGTGCTGTTGATCACCGAGTCGGCGGCCGAGATGGCCAGCGAATCGGCCGCCGCCGTGTTCGGCGCCGGTTGGGCGAAGTAGGTGTTCTTCGAGATCCAGAGCACGCGCCGCCCGACCCGGTGGAACTCGAGAATGAACGGCTGGAAAAGCGTGCCGGCCACGGCTTCGCCGCCGACGCCCGAAGCGAGGACGGGTGCGACGATGTACTCGCGATCGAGCTGGTCCGGGCCGAAGTCGAGGTAGGTTTCCTCGTCCTTTTTGATGATGTCGATGAGGCCGCTCTCGCGCTCGGCCTTTTTAATGAAGAGCGCGTAGGGCTGGGCTTGTCCCGGCACACCGAACCCGAATGGCGCAGCCGACGGCGCGCCCGGCAAAACGGCGGGCGTCGCGCCCGAAGGCGGAGCCGACGGCGCAGGCGAGCCTGCAGCGGCGGCGCTGAGCGCTTGGGCCGCGGTCTGGGCGCCGGCGGTGGTTCCGAGCACGGCGAAGAGCGCGAGCGAGACGAACGAAAAGCGGCGAAGCATCACGGGAGCGGCATACTACGCCAAGGCGCGGAAGTTCCCCGCTCGCGTTGCTGCAGCCCCGGGACCCGCCGTGTGGTTATAAGGAAAGCTATGCAAGACACGATGCAAGGAACGCTCCAAAAAGCCACCTTCGGCGCCGGCTGTTTCTGGGGGGTCGAAGCGGCCTTCCGGGAGATCCCCGGCGTCCTCGACGCGGCCGCCGGTTACGAGGGCGGAACGCTCGAGAACCCGACCTATCGCGACGTCTGCAGCGACCGCACGGGTCACGCCGAAGTCGTCGAAGTCAGCTTCGACCCGGCGCGGGTCAGCTACGAGCGGCTGCTCGACGAGTTCTTCGCGCTCCACGATCCGACCACGCCGAACCGGCAAGGACCGGACGTCGGGTCCCAATATCGCTCGGTCGTCTTCTTCCACGACGACGCGCAGCGCGCAGCCGCCGAAGCGGCGGTCGCGCGCCTCAATGCGGCGGGAGCGTTCCGGCGACCGATCGTGACCGAGATCGTCCCCGCGCAAACGTTCTACCGCGCCGAAGACTACCACCAGCGCTATTTCGAAAAGAACGGCATCGCCTGCCACCGCTGAGCTAGCGGGGTCTCAGGCAGCCGGGGGCGACGTCCGCTTGCGGCGTCCGCGAAACCGCCGGACGGCGCCTTTCTTGCGCCGTCCGTTCGTGTGACGGGGCGCCGCGACCGGCAGGTCGCCGTTCTGCAGCCGCGTTTGCGCCGCGGCCATCGCTTCGGGAAGCGTCGCCGCGGTTGCGATATCGCGTGCCGCAAGCTTTCCGTTACGTAGCGTCGCGACGTAGACGTCGCCGCGACGCGTCACGTCGATCTGCGCGGCTTCCTGAACGATCGCGCGCCGGTCGACGTCGAGGAGGCGCAGCGCGAAGCCTTCGGCATCTTCGTGCGGTGCGATGCTCTTGGCCATCGCGGTCAAACGCTGGAATTGCTCCTCGAAATGCGGCACGGGGCGGCCCTTGCGGTCGCGCGCGACACGCTGCGGGGCGCGCTCGAGGCGCCAATGTTCGGGCGTGACCGGCTGCCAGGTTGCGACGTAGTTGGCCTTGGGTTTGGCGCCCTCGTCGAGCTCGATGAGCGCCGTCTCGATCGCTTCGGCGCTGCGCACGCGAGCTGCAAGCCGCGGCGCGCGACGCACGACTTCCTCGTAGCGCTCGGCAACTTCCGAAATGGGACGGCCTTGAGCGTCGATCTGCGCCGGCAAGCCCCAGAGCGTCGGCAGCGTGACGAGCTGATGGCGCCGCGCTTGGTCGACGATGTCGATGATGATCGCGTAAGGTTTCTCGCTCATCGCGATGACTTGGCGGCGCGCGTCGGCGCTCGGCAACTGCGAGAGGATGTAAGCGTACTCGTCCAGCGGTCGCAAGCCTCGGCCGGTAACTTGGGTGTAAAGCGTCGTCGACTTGGTCGGCCGGGCGTTGACGATCACCTGGATCGACGGCACGTCGAAGCCCTCGAGATAGAGGCCGCAGTTGACCAGAACGTCCACGCCGTTGCCGCGAAAGCCGGCGACGATCTTTTCACGTTCGGCCTGCGGCGTTTCGCCGCTCGCGAAGGCTGCGCGTACGCCGGCCTCGAGGAAGAGCTGAGCGACGTTGCGCGCGTGCTCGACCGATGCAGTGAAGACCAGCGTCTTCTTTCCGGGCGTCAACGTTTGATACGCTTCGACGACTTTGCGGTTGCGTTCGTCCGTATCGACCGCATCGGCCAGCTGGCCGAGGACGAAGTCGCCGCCGCGCGAGGCTACCTCGTCGAGATTGGTATCGGTCGCGATCGCATAGGACCGCACTGGAACGAGATAGCCCGCGCCGATCGCCTGACGCGCGTCCATCGAATAGACCATGTCGGGGAAAATTTCGCTGAGCCGCACGCCGTCGCCGCGATGCGGCGTTGCGGTGAATCCGATGACCAGCGCGTCGGGGCGTTTGAGGAGGATCTTATCGAGAATCGCGCGATAGGTCGGCGCGGCGGCGTGGTGCGCCTCGTCGATCACGAAGAGCGCGAGCCGGCGTCCGAACTTCGTTACGAAGCGGTTCAGGCGGGGTCCGGTCAGGGTTTGAACCGTCGCGACGACGATCGTCGAATCGTCCGCCGCGCTTTCCTCCGCCTTTTCGACGCCGACCTTGGCGTCCGGATTCTGCGCCGTCATTTTTTCGACGAGCTGTTGAATCAACTCGTCGCGGTGCGCTACGACCAGCGTCACATCTCCGGGCCGCAACTCGAGCAGGTCCGGTAAGGTCGCGATGACGACCGACTTTCCGAGACCGGTCGCGAGCGAAACGAGCTGCGCGCGAAAGCCGCGCGTCCGCGCTTCGACGATCGCCTGTTGCGCCTCCAGCTGATATGGGCGCAGGCGGAGGGTACTGAAGTTCAACGTTTGACCCTGTCGATCACTCAGGAGTGATGTGGCGCTCTCACCGGCCGGGAGGCGCGTCCGCACGCAAAAAATCGCTGCGCTGACGCCGGCTCCGGATGATTCAAAGCCGGCACCCTCTTCACTATGCCGTGAAGCCGCCGACGATCGAGAATCGCCAACTCAGTATTGGCAGCTGCGAGGAAAATCCCTATGCCTGCGCTGCCGCAGGGCCGCCCGCCTTGCTTTCGCCGCTCGGCAGCGCGTTGAGCAATCGGGTTCTCCGGCGACGTGGCAGGGTATGCCCATGAAGCTACACGCCAATTTTCGGAGGCTATCCATGGCTAAATTCATCAGCGGGCTCTTCCCCAACCGGGCGGAGGCCGAGCGCGCCGTCGAGGCGCTCGAGGACCTCGGCTACGACCAGCGCGACATCAGCGTCGTCATGAACGGCGCGACGCGCGAGCGCGATTTCTTCGGCGACGCGCCCGAGCGCACCGATCCGCACGACGTGCACGTCGCGGCCGACGTCGGGATCGGGGCGACGCTCGGCGGTACGCTTGGAGCGATCATCGCCGGCGTGACGGCAACGGGTGCCATCGTGGCGACCGGCGGCGTCGCTGCCCCGATCGTTGCCGGGCCGCTCGCGGCCATTTTCGCGGGAGCCGGCGCCGGCGGATTGGCGGGCGGGATCATCGGCGGGCTGACCGGCATCGGCGTCCCGGAGAGCCGCGCGAGCGAATACGCGTCCGAACTCGAGCGCGGCGGAATTCTCGTCGGGGTCGAGGCACGTCCCGGCGACGAACGCGCCGTCAGCCGCATCTTGAACGATCGGGACTATTCCGCCGCCGCCGGCTCGGAAACCGAGGCCATCACCGGAACCTATGCGGCCGCAGGTCGCGACGACGTGCTGACGCAGGCACAGGCGGAAGACGCCGCATCGGTGCGGCGGGTCTGACGGGCGCCGCTTAGGCCGCTTTCGTCGCTTTCGTGGAAGCGCGAGCACGCCGCAGCGAGCGGCGTAGCTCGCGCTCGAGCGAATAGGCGCGGCCGCCTTGCAAGAACCGGATGACGAACGCCTCAGCGGCGTTCGTCGTGCGGCGAGCGCGCCCGCGCGGAGCGGCCAGTTCACCCTCGAGGTAGGCTTCGATCACCCGCGGGTGCACGTAGGCTTTGCGGCAGACGGCGGGCGTATTTCCGAGCTTTTCTGCAACCCGCTCGATCGCGGCGGCGACGGTCGCTTTGCGCTCTTTCGTACGGCGGCCGGGACCGGCCGCGAGCAGCGCTTCGGCGCATCCCACGGTGCCGATCCACGTACGGAAATCCTTCGCGGTAAACTCCCCATCGGCGGCGCGCCGGATGTAGTCGTTGACGTCGCCGGAATCGATCGGGTGCGGTTCGCCGTCATCGTCGAGGTACGAGAAGAGCTCCTGTCCCGGCAAGTCTTGCATGCGCTGCACGATGCGCGCCAAACGCCGATCGGCGAGCGCGATCGCGTGCTCTTTACCGCTCTTCCCGCGAAAGCGAAAGCGCAAGTTCGCGCCGCGAACGGTCACGTGGTTCTCGCGCAGGGTGGTGATGCCGAAGGAATCGTTGGAGCGCGCGTACTCCTCGTTGCCGATCCGGATCGAGGTCGCTTCGAGGAGGCTGACGGCGGCCGCTAAGACTTTTTCCCGCGGCAGACCCGGCAACGCTAGATCGCGCCCGACGGACGCGCGGATGCGCGGCAGCCGCTCTGCGAACTCGAGCATCCGCTCGAATTTGGTTGCGCCGCGAATCTCGCCCCAACGCTGGTGGTAGCGGTATTGTTTGCGTCCGCGCGCGTCGCGGCCCGTTGCCTGCAGATGGCCGTCGGCGCGCGGACAAATCCAGACGTCTGCGTATGCGGGCGGAATCGCGAGCGCTCGAATTCGCGCCACTTCCGCCGGATCGCGGACGGGCCGCCCTGCCGAGTCGACGTACGCGAACGATTTGCCGCGCTTGCGGCGACGGATTCCCGGCGAAGCGTCGCTGACGTAACGGAGCCCGGCAGCCGCCGCAGCGGCCTCCGGGCTCACGAGCGCGCTCTCCACTTCGGGCGTCAATCGCCCTTGCGATTGGGGTTCGGCGGGACCTTTTTGCCGCTGCGCCGGGCTTCGGACAAACCGATTGCGATCGCTTGTTTGCGGCTCGTTACCTTTTTGCCCGAGCGGCCCGACTTCAGCCGGCCACGCTTCATCTCGTGAAGTTCGTCGCCGACCTGCGAGCTCGCGGCGGGGCTGTACTTGCGCTTACTCGGGCTTTTCTTGGCAGCGCTCTTGCGCCGCGTTCCGGCCTTCTTCGCCCCGGATTTTTTCGCGCTTGACTTCTTGCTCGCACTCGATTTGCGCGTTGCCGCCATCTCACGCTCCTTCTGCTCTTGGGAGATCGGAGTCTACTTACCCAGCGCTCGGCGCGAAAAACCTCGGCTGCGATGGTATACTACCGGAGTGAACGATTCCACCCAAACCGGGCAGCCCGAGGCGGTCGGCCCCGCGCAGGTCGCCGAGTGGCTCGCGGCGGGAAATGTCTTCGTCGTCGACGTGCGGCGCCACGCCGGTTCGGAACAGATCTACGGAGCGGTTCGCTACAATCCGCGCCACCTGCTCGCCGCGGAGCGGCTTCTCTTGCCGTTGCCGAAGGACGGCGAAACGCCGATCGTCTTGTACGACGAAAAAGGCGACGGGCACGACCTCGCTCCGCTCGCTGCAAAGTTCCAGCAGAGCGGATTCGGCGCGGTTCGCACCTTGCGCGGCGGCTTTGATGCCTGGAAGGCCGGAGCGCGGCGCACCGAGGAGCTGTCCCTCGAGCAGCCGATTCCCGGCGTCGACGAGCAGCAACTCGAACGCTAAGCGCGGCCCCCGCTAGCGCGCGTTCGCGGTGTGGCGCGAGCGTGCGAACAGCGCGATCATCTTTTCGTTGAAGGCGGGAATGTCGTCCGGCTTGCGGCTCGTCACGAGGTTCCCGTCCTCGACAACCTCCCGGTCGACCCAATCGGCGCCCGCATTGCGCAAGTCGGTCTTAAGCGAAGGCCAGGACGTCAGCGTGCGGCCGCGGACGACGTTCGCTTCGATCAACGTCCACGGCGCGTGACAGATCGCCGCCACGGGCTTGCGCGCCGCAAAGAAGTCTTTGACGAATTCGACCGCGGCCGGCATCGTGCGAAGCTGATCCGGGTTGAGCGCGCCGCCGGGCAGCAGCAGCGCGTCGAAGTCGTCGGCCTGCGCGTTGTCGAGGGGCAGTTGGACGTCAAACGCGTCGGCTTTATCATGATGCTTGAAGGCGATCACCTTGTCGCGTTCGGGTGAAACGAGCACCGTTTCCGCGCCTGCCGCCTCCAGCGCTTTGCGCGGCTCGGTCATCTCGACTTCTTCGAAACCCTCGGCGACCAAGATCGCGACGCGCAGATTATCGAGTTGCTTGTCCACGGAAATCCTTTCCCTTACGGGTCCAAGTTGAGATCGTGCGCGGCAGGTTCGCGCTCGGCCGGATCCGGGACGTCCTCTTCGGTGAGGTCGTTTTCCCAAGCGCGATCGCCGGGCGATTGCGAGTCGGGTTCGAGCCGCCCCGGGTTGCCGCTCTTCGGATCGCTCGGGCCTCCGCCGTCGCGCACCTTAGGGCGACGCCGAGGGCGCAGGCGAACCCGGCGACGAGGGCAGCGGCAGCGGGGTGCCCGGCAAGGGCGAACCGGGAACCTGAGCGACGGCGAGAGCCGTGCGGGTTGGGCACGTCCCGCCTGCCGCGGCCGCGCTTCCGAGCGTCGCGATGCCGACGACTGCGATTGGGATGCGTTGTCTCATCTCAATCCATTCTTACCGAGAGAACGTTCTCGAAACACGCTCGACTGCTGATCTGCGCGCCGCCGTCGCACTCGGCAAAAAACGGGCACGATGAGAACGAGAGAGCAAACGATGTGATACGAGCCCGGAATACGTAAGGTGGAACTGCGCCTCGACACTGCGAGATTGGAAGCCGGAGCGGTGCGGCGGCAAGTCGCTCGCTTTCTCGCGCAAGAGGCGAGCGACTCCTCGGACTTTGCCGCGGCGGAATTGATCGTGGGCGAACTGCTCGCGAACGTCATCCGGCACGCGCCCGGCCCCGTACGCGTGTGGGCGGGCTGGAGCGGTCCCGATGCCAAACTGATCGTCGAGGACACCGGCCGGGGATTCGATCTGCCCCGTAAGGCCGCCGAAAGCAACCAAGAGGGTGGCCGCGGCCTGGCCCTCGTTCAGGCCTTCGCTCGATCGTTGCTCGTCCGGCACGAACCCGGCCGCGGCACGACCGTCGAAGTCGTCCTGCCGCTCCAGCGCAAGGACCCGAATCCAGGCGCCCGTGCCGAACCGGAACCGCGAGAATAGAAGCGGCGCAGAGCGGGTAAAGGCACGGAGAACGCTCCCGGATGGAGGTATTTCCGTGCGAACCAGCCTCGCCGATTTTTCGTACGTTGGAGACACGCGGGTTGCGGACGTGCGAGCCGAGATCGACATTTCGAACTCGCAGCTCCTTGAAACGGACCTGCTCGAAATTCCGCACGACGCATCTTCCAAGCTCGTCGTCGCGCTCTCCGACTGTACGTACATCGACAGCAGCGGATTGCGCGTGCTGATTCGGCTTTCGAACGCGCTCGGAACCCGGCTCGCGGTCGTGGCGAAGCCCGGTTCGCACGCGCGGCGACTCATCGACGTCGCCGGTCTGGCGCGCGCGATGAGCGTGCACGACTCGCTGGGTCCAGCCTTGCGGAGCCTCGCTTAGCGCAGCGCTAACTGGCGCTAGAGGTGCTCTCCCGGTTCGGCGTGCTCCACGTCGCGCCGATCGTCGCTGGTTTCGTGCTCGGAGCTCTCACCGTAGACCTCCTCGCCCGGAAGCAGCCCCGCAACCTCGGCTTCGAGCCGGCTTAGCGGCGCTTCGTCGTCCGCCGGAGTCCGCAATTGGCGCGGCATTCCGGAATCCGGGTGGTCGTCCACTTCATCCGGCAAGGCGTTCTTATAATCGCCGAAATCTTTCATGCGCGAGCCTTCTCGCCGGCGCGCGCTCAAGCATGCCAGGCGCGCCGAATCGTGTCGCGTTCGACGTCGAGCAGCAGGTCCAGCACCTGCGAACGCGTCAGCGCGCAGGCGCAAGCTTTGCGCACGTGGCGAAGGCTGGCCACGCAGCCGTTCGCCTCGTGCAACTCGATGGTGTGGCCGCAGGGGCACTCGATAAATCGCTCGATAGACACGGTGCGCTTATCTTTCCACCACGGCGAAAAGCCAAACGACTACGGGTGGTTCGGCGTATTCGTCGGAGCCGGAACCGCGCCCTGACCGGTCGCCGCGGGTCCGGGCGAGGCGGAGGCACCGGGACTCGCGGCCGGGTTGAGGGCGGGCGTCCCGCTGAGCGGCTGCGTGCCGCTGCCCGAATCGATCGAACCGCCTTGGTAGGTCGCAGCGCCGGCGGCTCCCGAACGTTTCGGCGCCGCGAGCGCTAGCGAGGCTAGGGCCGCGCGCGCTTCGTCGAGGTGGCGCTGGACGATCGGCACCAGTTGTTCGGCGAAGGCGCGCATCTCCGGCGAGCTGCCTTTGTCCGCTTCCGTTCGAAGCAGCGCTAAGGCCTGCTCGTGTTCGCCGACTTGCTCGGAGAAGTAGCGTTGATTGAAATCTCCGCCGGCGGCAGCATCGCTCAACCTGGTCATGTGAGGATCGGGAGGCGCCGGACCCTCATCTTGCGGCAAGGGAATTCCCGCGCGCCGTGCGGCGGCCGCAAGTTCCACGTTGGCAGTCGAGTGATCGTCGATCATCATTTGCGCGAAACCGTCGACAGCCGAGTTGCGGCTGTCGCTCAGCGCAAGTCGAGCCTCGCGAATCTCGTCGACATTCGCTTGGTACACTTGAGCCGCAAAGTCTTGATCGGGAGCGGGCGGCGCCGCGGCGACGCCGGTCGCGAGTCCCGTGCCGGCGGCGAGCACGCCGAGCCCGGCGGCAAAAAGAAACTCTCTCATGGCCGAGTTCTTGCCGCGCGCGGGATCCGTAACCACGCTTCCTCGTTGCGTCGCCCAGCTAGGCCGGCTAGCTGCCTCCCAGCCTCATCTGAGGCGGCGGGGCTAGACTCAGGCCTGGGGTTGCGCCCGTAGCAGCGAGCCCGCGCACGGGCGGCGAACCGCACAGACGTCATGGACTGGTACCTGATCGGCCTTACCATCGCCGCCAGCTGGGTCGTTCTGCTGGTCGCCGGCGACATCGCCGCCCTCGTGAACGTGCCGCCCAAGCGTCAAGCCTTGGCGCGGAACGTCGCCTTTTTTCTGGCCGTCGCGGGGGTTATCACGCTGGGGGTAGCGGTCGCAAGCGAACATCACGGTAAACCGTGCACGACCAAGGGCGCCTCTCGCTGAAGGAATCCAACGCTCGTCGCCGCCGCGTCGCGATCGCCGCGTCGCTGCTTTTGCACTTCCTCGTGGCCCTGTTCGTGGCGCGGACCGTTCCGATCTTCAACTGGAACCGGCCCGAAGCAAAAGAAGTCGTCGAGGTTCGGCAGGTTCTGCGCCTCGAGAAAAAGCGCGTCGCCCGCACGGCGCCGGCGCCGTCGTCGAGTATTCCCGTTCGCCGCCCGGTGCCCGTTCTCGCTTCGGTTCCCGCTCCGCCACGTAAGCTCGAGCTGAGCAAACCGCATTTCAAACTGCACTTGCCGCCCGCGCCCGCCGTGGCGCCGCATCCGGCGCAGCCGGCGACGAAAGGGAAGCCGGTTTTGTCCGAGGAGCGCATCGCGCAGATTCAGGGCAACCTCGCGGCCGCGATCGCGCAGGACCGCTCCGGAATCGATCCCCTCCGGGTTCCGCCGGGCGCCGGTCCCGACGTCAAGCACTACGGGCCGAATTTTGCCGACTTGGGCACGAGCTCGATGCACGGACACGGGCTCTGCGACCCGGTTCAGAACTGGAAAGACGGGGGCTGGAACTATTACTACGTCATCTGCAACGTACGCTTTTCGGATGGCTCGTCGCAGCGGCAAGGCGTGCCTTGGCCGGTCCGATTCTCGCCCGGCGACGACCCCTTCGCCGGCACGGCGCACGACGAGCGTCCGCTGGCGATGCCGCTGCCGGGCTGGCACCTCGGGCCGAACCAAACCCTCAGCGTCGAGTTGCGCGAGTACGCGCACGAGCACGGCGTCGACATTTGAGGACGCGATGCGCGCCGCTCGAGCGGGTTAGCCCGCGCTGCTGACCACTTCGTCGCGAATCGACTTCGCGGCGTCCTCCGTCTGCTCTTCGAGGCCGATCATGCGGTTGTCCGCGGCTTCGATCGCGCAGATGATGGCATCGAGTTTCGCGTTGATCGCCGACGTATCGCGTGACTGCGCGTTATTCAGCACGAACACCATCAGGAACGTGACGATCGTCGTGCCGGTGTTGATGACGAGCTGCCACGCATCGGAATAGTGAAAGTGCGGCCCGCTCAGCGCCCAGGCGGCGACCACGAAGAACGCCAGCGCCGTCGCTGCCGGACTGGAACAAAATTCGTTGACCCTGCGTGCAAACTCGCTAAAGGCTTCGCGGAGGATCCCCATCGTCAACCTTTTACCCTCTCTCGGACGCCGGCCAAACGTGGCGCGAGGGCATCTAAAGTCGCAGGCGCGCCGGACCGGTACGGGCGGCGCAACGAAAGGGCCCACTCTCGCGTCCAACAGGTGGATGGATGCGCTGCTCCGGAAGTTCAGCTAGTGTACGATTTTCTCGTGGTCGGTGCGGGCTTAGCCGGATGCACCATTGCCGAGCGCTTAGCGGTCGAGCTCGGTGCGACGGTGCTCGTCGTCGACAAACGTTCGCACGTCGCCGGGAACGCCTACGACCCGCTCGATGCGTCGGGTCTGCGCCGGCACGCCTACGGCCCGCACGTTTTTCACACGAGCTCCCCCACCGTCGTCGACTACCTGTCGCGTTTCACCGCCTGGCGTCCCTACGAACATCGGGTGCTCGCGCGCGTCCGGGAGCGCCTCGTGCCCATCCCGATCAATCGAACCACGCTGAACCGGCTGTTCGAATTGAACCTTTCCGAGTCGCAGGCAGCCGCCTTTCTCGCGAGCCGTGCCGAGAAGTCGGGACCGATCGACAATTCCGAGCGCGCGATCCTCTCCAGCGTCGGCCGCGAGTTGTACGAGCTGTTCTTCCGCGGATACACGCGCAAGCATTGGGGGCTCGATCCGAGCGAGCTCGACGCTTCGGTCTGCGGCCGCATCCCGGTGCGCACCGGCGATGACGACCGCTACTTCAGCGACTCCTTTCAGGCGATGCCGCGTGACGGTTACGACGCGCTTTGCGCGCGGATGCTCGATCGCCCCGGAATCGAAACCGCGCTGGGCGCTTCGTTCGAAGCGATCGACGCTCGCGTGAGCTTCGATCGCCTGATCTACACGGGTCCGATCGACGAATTTTTCGGGTTCCGCTACGGCAAGCTGCCCTATCGCTCGCTGCGTTTCGAATTCGAGACCAAGCCCGTCGAGTGGCACCAAAGCGTCGCGGTCATCAACGAGCCGGGCGAAGCCGTGCCGTTCACGCGCACGGTCGAATACAAGTATCTGACCGGGCAAGCGCACCCGCACACCGTGATCTCGCGCGAGTTCCCCTCGAGCGAAGGCGATCCGTACTATCCGATCCCGCGGCCGGACAACCGCGCGCTGTACGGACGCTATGCCAAGCTCGCCGCCTCCGAGCGGCACGTAACGTTCGTGGGACGCTTAGCCGAGTACCGCTACTACAACATGGACCAAGTCGTCGCGTCGGCGTTGCGGGCGTTCGAAGCGATCGCCAAGGACTGGACGGCTTTCGAGCGCATCGCCTAGCCGCGACCGCTGGGGCTCCCGGGAAGGGGCGGGAAGAAATGGGGGATCCCAAAAAAGGCTCGTAGCAAGGAGGAGCCTTATGGAAGCGCTCGATCTCTCGCTTGGGCCCCCGCGACCGCCCCGTGCGGAGCTGGCCGGAGTCATCTTTTTGCCCCGTTCCATCGACAAGGTGCGCGCAACGCTTCCGGGCGGCAAGCTGGGATTCTATCAAATCGCCGGCTTTACGCAGATGATGCTGGACGCGCTCGGCATCTCACTCGATTCGTTTACCTTCGCCGTCAAGAACGCGACCAGCGACGAAGACGTCGCGGCGTTCGTGCGGCGCAGCACGATGGCTCAAGAACGAACGAAGTGGAACGCCTTCATCGAAGCGCGCGAGCCGCGGGGCGGAAACCGCTCTGAGGCGATCGTCGTGTATCCCTGGCTCGCGGCGCGCCCCGACCTCATTCTCGCACTCGACGTCCTGGCCGAAGACGACAAGCAAATCTTCGCGTAGCGCCTAAGGTGGCCCAGACGCTGCAGCGCACCCTCCCCTCGCCCGGTTCGCTGCGGCGCCTTTCGTTCGGACTCTCAGACGCGGCCGTCTTTCTCGGACTACTCGGGCTGCTGGCCCTGTTGGCACGCGTCGGCGCCGGCGCGTTCGTCGCGTTCACGCCGCCGCACGTCCTGCCGCAGGTTAGCCTCGACCCGCGCAACCTTCCGTACTATGCCGGCCGCTCGACGCTGCGCATGTTCATCGCGCTGGGTGCGTCGTTCGTCTTTACCTACGTTTACGGGGCGTGGGACGCGTCGAGCGCACGAAGCGCGCGCTGAAAGCCATCGACCTGGTCGGACTCGACGGCTTCGAGAGCGCGTATCCCAAAGAGCTTTCGGGCGGGATGAAGCAACGCGTCGGGTTCGCCCGGGCACTCGTCGTCGAACCGAAGGTACTGTTCATGGACGAACCCTTCAGCGCGCTCGACGTACTCACGGCCGAAAACCTTCGCGGCGAGATCGACGACCTGTGGAACGCCGGCACCTTCCCGGCCAAGAGCGTCCTGATCGTCACGCACAACATCGAAGAAGCGGTCTTTCTCGCCGACCGGGTGGTCGTACTCGGGTCGAATCCGGGGCACGTCAGGGGTCAAGTCGACATCGACCTGCCGCGGCCCCACAACCGCAACGACGAGCGCTTTAAGAAGCTGACGGAATATCTCTACACCGTGATGACCAATCCCGAGATGGCCGTCGAGGCGAGCGGAACTCCCGCCGTCGCGCCGCTTGCGCCCGCGGGCAAAAGCGCGTCGCCCTTCGCGCGTCCGCTGCCGCACGTGCGCGTCGGCACGATCAGCGGTCTGGTCGAACTGATGGCCGACATGGGCGAAGGCCAAGAGGTCGCGCGTCTCGCGGAACGGCTCGCGCTGCCCGTCGACGACTTCCTGTCGATCCTCGACGCCGCGACGCTGCTGGGTTTCGCGGAAATGAAGGACGGCCGCGTCAATTTGACGCCGATCGGCCGCGACTTCGCCACCACGACGATCCTTCGCTCGAAGGATCTCTTCCGGCAGCAAGTCTTGGCGCGCGTACCGATCGTCACCACGATCGCCAAGACGCTGGTGGAAAAAGAGAACCACTCGATGCGCGCCGATTTTTTTCTCGATCTGCTCGACGAATACTACCCGCAAGCCGAAGCTCAGCAGCAGTTCAATACCGCGGTCGACTGGGGCCGCTATGCCGAACTTTTCGAATACGACGCGGCCGAGGAGCGCTTGACCCTCAGCGATGACGCCGCCCCGCCCGAGTTTGGGACGGGTCAAGCCGGGGTATGAGCGCTTGATGGACGTCCGAGAAGCGGGCGGCGAACGCGTACCCGAGCACGTCGAAGCGAGCGTCGAATCGATTGCCGACATCGATCGGCGCTCGGAGCGCAGCGTCTCGCAAACGCAGCGCCGAATCGAGCAAACGACCGCGGCGCTGGGCCGGCCGGCGGCCACCTTTGCGATCCTAGCGCTCGTCATCGTCTGGATGGTCGCGAACCTCGCGCTTGGCCGCCACGCTCTCGATCCGCCGCCCTTCCAGGGCATGCAGACCGCGACTACGCTGAGCGCGCTGCTCATGACGACGATTATCTTGACGGCGGAAAACCGCCGGAACCGGCAAGCCGAACGCCGCGCCCAGCTCTCACTGCAAATGACGACGCTGACCGAGGCGAAAGTCGCCAAGCTGATCGAACTCGTCGAGCAGGTTCGCCTCGATAGCCCGCACCTCGAGAACCGTCACGATCCGCAGGCACAGGAAATGACCGAAGCCACCGACCCGAAGCGCGTTCTCGAAATCATGGACGCTCGGGTCGGGGCTGCGGAGCGCGACGTGGAAGGAGGGGCGTTTTAGCGCTTGCGCGCGGCCGGTGCCGAGCAGTTCAGATAGAGCTGACCCTGCCAGTGCGTGCGCACGGAAGCCGCGGGATCCGAGCCGGGTGGAAATTGCTGGGCATCGACTTCGTAGACACCGTTTCCGCAAGCGGCCGCGAAACGTCCGGTGCCGCCGGTGATCGAGAAGAAACCGTCTCCAATCGTAAGGCCGTATTGGTTGAAAGCACTCGTCGGTCCGTGGTACGTCGCCGTTAAGGTCGAGCCGTCAGCCGCGGTGAAGGTGAAGGTGCCGTTCGTAATCTGATTCGGGTTCCCGAAGACGATCGTCTGATCGAACGCCGCCGTCGAGAGCCCGAAGAAGTTTCCGTTTCCGACTGCCGTTCCGTGAATGGTGACGTACGGCGGATTGCCGGTCGGTCCGCTCGTGATTTGCGCGAAGCCGCCGAAGTTGATGTCGAGGGGCAGCGGTCGCTGGCCGGCCAGGGCGCTGCCGCTCGCGAGTAGTCCCATCGTCGAGACGCTCGCCGCGAGCGTCAAAGTGTGAATGAGGCGCATGAAAGCTTTCTCCTGAAAGAGTGGCTGCTGCCAGACTATAAGGAGGCGCTTTCCGCCCGCTTTCTTTCCATGAGAAGGCGGGCGACTATCCCATTCGCGAAGACTTCATAGGGCGACGGTACGTTTTTGTCCGGACACCCGTTGACGCGGATGCCAGGAGGAAATCGTTCAGACGCTCGACCGCCAGCCAAGCCAAACGAGTGCCCTTGGGAACGTTTTTCCGGCAGGTCTGACGTTCCGGGCCAAGGCTGCCGACTTTCAGCAAATGGCCGACCTATCGCCGAATTGGCGCAGCGAATACATCCCTCTCGGAGGCGGCCCGTTTGCCGGCGAGATGGCCGTCGTGCACACGGCAAACTTGCAGTTGGGCCGCTTCGAATACGCGCGCGGCTACAGTCATTACGGCGTCGTGCCGGCCCGGACGTTCGCCCTCATTCTACCGCTCGAAGGCGAGCGCGGCGTCTACTGCAGCCGCGAGTTGTCGGAGCTCGACATTGCGATCGGGCGTTCCGGTGAAGAAACGGCCTACCACTCGCGGGGGCCGACGCGGCACCTCGTCATCTGCGCCGCCGAGAATTTGCTCGCCGGTGCCTTCTGGCTCGACGGGCACAGGACCGGCGGCAGCCTCTTCCAATTCGCCGACGGCGAGCGGCGCGTCTCATTCTTACGCGACGCGCAGCGTCTGCTGGCGATGGCGCTTGAATTCCCGGAACTCGTGAGTCAGCCCGACCGAGCCGCGCGTTTCGAACAGATTTTGATCGAGCGACTCTTGCTGGCGGTACGCCCCGATCTCCGTGCCGAACCGACCGCGGAGCGGCACCGCTTGGCGCGGCTCGCGCACCGTTACCTCCTCGAACACGTGCGCGAGAACGTGTCGCTGCTCGATCTCTGCCGGGCGCTTGCGGCCAACGAACGCACGCTGTTGCTCGGCTTCACCGAAACCTACGGCGCCGCCCCGATCGCGTACCTGCGCGGGATTCGGCTCAACGGCGCGATGCGCGCGCTGCGCAGCGGCCGCGAGGCGACCGTGACGGAAGTCGCGAGCGAGTGGGGGTTCTTCCACTTCGGCCGCTTCTCCGCGGACTACCGGCGCGCGTTCGGAGAAACGCCCCGCGAAACGCTCCAGGGCGCTCGCACGGCACTGGTTCCCGCTTAGGGGACGCGCTACGGAGCGGGAACGGCTTGGTACGAGGTCCCGCCCGAACCGGTCTCCGGCTTGAACCACGTATTGCCGCAAACGTAGTAGGACGAGCCTTGCACGATCGTCGAGGAGCAGCCCGCGGGCAAGGTCTTTAAGGTGGTGCCGACTGCATAGTTCGAGGCGCCGGCAGCACTCGCGCCGCTCGTGTTCGCGCCGCTTTCGGAGACGATCGTGAGGGTCGTCGGGTCGACACTATAGTTGCCGGCGGCGACGAGGGCGTTCGGCTTGGCGCAGATCGCGCTCGAGTTCGGGCCGTAGATGACCACGAGATTCGGCGGTCCGCAGGGCGTTTGCGTCAGCTTGTAGCTCGCCAGAAGTTTGGCGCCGGGGCTTTGCGGCTCGACTTGGTACGACTCGATCGTAACGTTGTTGGCTGCCACCACGGAGCCGTAGGCCGCGGCCGTGACGGCGCCGACCGCGAACGCTCCCCAAAATGCACCGCCGTAGTAAATCGGCGCGGGGTACCACGCGACGCCGGCGTTCCAACCCCAAGCCGGGTATCCGGCATAGACCGGGTTGCTCACCGTCGTCCCATGGTAGACGTAGCCGTTATTCGCGTACGTGCTCGTGTGATAGGTTTGACCGTACGCGTTCGTAGCCGTCCCGGAACCGCTGTACGTGTTGGTATGCGTATTGCCGCTGCCCGAATCGTTGTACGAGCCGTAGGGATTGCTGCCGCTGCCGCTGTGATTGTAGTTTCCGGAATTGACGTTTCCGCTGGTGCTGCTGTTGTGGCTTCCGTAGGCGTCCGAGCCGCTGCTGCTGTGGCTATAGTTGCCGTTGGAATTGGCGGAACCCGTGCTCGTTCGAGAAGCGTCCCCGTTGGTTGCCGTGGTCGAACGATTGTAGCCGCTGCCGGTATTCGTGGCCGTTGTCGTCCGGCTCGTGCCGGCCGGCCCGGTGCTCGAATGACTGTAGCTTCCTTCGTTATGCATGTCGAAGCCGCCGCGGCTCGCGGCGTGCGCGTTCCGCGCGGACAGCGCGAGCAAGACGGTCAAGGCTGCGGCCGCAGCACGTTTTGCGCTCATTTCTTTACCTCGTCCGCGATGCCGGTAAGCGACAAGTACGTTCCGGCCTTCGTGTGCATCGACAGCATCACGCCGTTCGGCGGAAGCTGCGTCGACGAACTGGGCAGCTGCAGCTTGGTCGAAGTTGGATTCGCCCAAACGGTTCCGTTCTGCAAGACGATGTGCGTCCGCTTCCCGTCCTGATCGAGCGTCGCATCGTATGGGAAACAACGCACGAGTTCGCCGACTTTCGAGCAAGCCGCTTTCCCGATGTACATGGTTCCCTTCCCGTCGCTCGAGGTTAAGGTCATACTCTGCTGGTCGATGCTGATCCGCACGTGCGTATAGGTTTTCACCGAACCGTCGGGCTGCTGGATGAGCGCCGTCCCACTAGCGCAGGCCGGAGAACAAGCCACGGCAACGTACCCCGCACCCAGGAGCGTCAGGACGAGGTTCCGGCCGAGTCTCCGAGTCACGCGATGACGTGTCACGTTCAATCTCCTATTGCGTCCGGAGCGCGAAGTTCGAACTCTGATCGGCGATGGTGAGGTTCTTGCTTTGGCCGTTCACCGTCGTCGTTGCGGCATAGCTCGTCCCGTCCGGGAGTTTCGCGTAGCCGACTTGGATGGTAACCGCGTCCGAGGGTTGGCTGAGATACGAGGCGACGTGCACCGAATAAAGCGCCTGCGGGCTGTTGCTCGACGTCAAAACGACCGAATCGCCCGGTTTGAAGTAATTTGAAATGACGAGCGCCGAATAGCCGGGCGCTCCTCCGGAGCGCAGCGCCACTGCGCCTTGCGCGTAGAGCTGCTGCACTCGCGTCGGGCTCAGATGCGCGTAGCTCTTGGCCAACACCCCGACGTCCTGGGCGTATTGTTGAAAGTCTTCCTTCATGCGGTGCTTGATGCCGTGCTCCCGGCCGCCGGTCTGCGGAGGGACGGGCTGCGAAACGAGCGTCCGTACCTGTTGACCGTCGGGCCCTATCTGGACCTGATAGATGCTTTGCTGCTTGACGTCGCCATTGACGGTGACGGTCTCTTGCAGCTGCCAGGTATAGCGTGCGAGCTGCTGCTGATTGACGATCATCAGCTGCTTTGCTTGTTCGACCTTTTGCTGGATCATCGCATTTTGGGCCGCTGCGGGTGCGACCATCAGCGAAACCAAAACGACGGCCGCCGCGCAATAAGGCGTCCTTGCCTTCATACGAACGAAACCGGGGATCGCCATATCACCGTCCTTTAGCGCCGAGCGAACGGAGACAGTATAGGCGCCCACGGCTTCGGTTGGCTATCCGAATATCGCAAGTCCGCGACGCCGCGAAACGTTCGATTTCCGGATAGCGGTTCGCCCTTCTCGGCGCTATCTTGGAAGCGTGCACCGTCGAGCACGTCGCTTCGGCTCTACGTTCCCTGACTTCGGCGCCGTCGTCCAGACTTCGCGCGAGCGCTTGCAGGTCGTCGCGTCACACGTCGAGGTTGAGGGACTCGCCGTGCATCGCGCGCTTTTCAGCGCGGGCTTTCAGCTGCGAGCCGCGCTGCTGCCGGGCCGGGCCGTCCTCGCCTTCACGGACGGCGCCGCGCAACTGCGTTCGCACGGCCGCCCGTGGCCGCAAGCGGCCTTCGCGCTGGCCGGCACGAGCAGCGTCGACGTCTTTTCGCTCGAGCCGGCAAGTCTCGTATGGATCGAGTTTGCAGCCGGGCGGCCGGGTATCCCGGCGAGTTTACGTGCCGCGCTGGCGGGCGACGGCGGCGGCGAGTTCGCCGTCTGCGATGAGCGTTTCGCGGAACGCCTGCGCGCCGCGGCCGAAGTCCCAAGCGGCGACCTCCAAGCCGCTCTCGACGGCGTGCTCGCCGGCGCGCGCCGTCTGCCTCAGCGGGCCGCCGTCGCCCGCCGCTACCAGCTCGTCCTCGAGGCCGAAGCCTTCATGGCCGAACATCTCGGCGACGGTCCACCCCTGGAAGCACTCGGGGCTCAGCTCGGATGCAGCGCGCGCACGCTCATCTATGCCTTCACGCAGGTGTTCGGAATCGGCCCCATGGCCTATTTCAAGCTGCAACGGCTCAACGCGATTCACCGGCGACTCAGCGCCGGCGGCGATGCACCGAAGATCTCGGAACTGGCGCCGCGCTACGGCTTCCGGCACATGGGCCACTTCTCGACCGACTACCGGTTAATGTTCGGGCAACCCCCGTCGCGCAGCCGCTGCGCGCGCGACGCATCGGACCGCTCGCGCTCGGCCTAGCGCGCCAGAACGATTGCTTCGAGGCGCGGGTAGACCAGCTTGCGCGCTTGCGGAAACGTGGTCGGATCGATGATGTCGTGACGGGGCGGTCCGAGGTCCGTCAGCACTACCTCGGTCGTCGTCGCATCGTCGTTGATCCAAACGTCGAGCAAGCGGCGCGTGACGTTGTTGTTGACGGCGCTCTCGTGTTTGTTGGTCACGAGCGTCATATTCCGATAGAGCGGCTTCGCTTTGGCGGCCTCTTCGAAAATCACGCCTCCCAAGAACACGAGCTGCGCGAGCGCGTGCGTCGGGAATCCGGGATACGCGTAGACGGGCAGCGAGTTTTCTTTCACGCGTGGATCCCACCACCAATACTGGTCCGGCAGCGCGTCGAGCAGGTCCATCGCGGGCATGCCGACGACGCGCGGAAATCCGATCGGCATGAGAAAGGGCGAGATGGGAACGGCCAGATCGACCGGCTGCGTTTGCGCGAGCCACATCGTCATCGAGCCGCCCAGCGAAAGGCCCAGCGCCGTGACGCGTTTGCCCAAACCGCGGGCGAACTGATACGACTCTTGCGCGCAAGTTTGCAGCTCGGTGACGGTGAGGCCGCCGAGATCGCGCGTCAAACGATCCTTTTTGCCGTGCCGCGGGATGAGCGGGACGTAAACGTTACAGCCGCGCGCGTGAAAGTCTCGCGCTAACTCGTCGAACTGCTGCGGACAGTTGGTGAAGCCGTGAAAGAGCACCAGCGCGTTTTCGACCGGTCCACCGTGCTCGTAGAGCCGCGGCATCGCCGGCTTCTCCAGCGTCGCGTCGGCTTCGTCGCGCGCGATGAGCGCGCGGATGCCGCGCACCGCATCCCCGAACGACGGGGCCGGACCGAGCGCCGGCAGGGCGGCGGTTCCGACGCCCGCCGGCACGCCGCAGCTCTCGAAAGCGGTCGCCGCCAACGCAGCGGCGGCGAGCGTGGTAAACTCGGAACGTCGCATTGGGGAAGTGGTTCCGTACGTGACCCCGCGCACCCCTCCGCTCTCAAATGGACGCGCCACGAGCGCCGGGCGCCGCCTTGCGAGATACGGATAGCGGAACACGTGCGCGCTCCGGCACAATCCAACCGGATGAGGTGCGCTATTCCGCGCCTCGCTCGTCGCGTGCCGTCACGATGTAGGCACGAACGATCCACCGCGTAGGAGTCCGAGCGATCGATCCGCTGCAATTGCCCAACGACCCCGTCCGCCGCGCCGCGCGGCGTTACGGCGCGCTCTGGACGACGCCGACGATCGTGGCCGGCGCGCTGGCGACCGTCGCCGTCGCCGGCGCGTCGGTGGCGTTGCTCGGGCGTTCGGTCAATTTGCTCGGCCGTGGCGGCTTCTTCCGCAGCTCGATCCTCCTGCACGCGGCGGGCTTTGGACTCTTACTGCTGACCGGCTCGGTTGTCATCGGCTCGATCGTGGGAGCGTTTCGCAGCGGGAACCGGACCGCGCTGGTCCGCACCGTTATCGCTGCATATTTCAGCTTGATGTTCGTGTTTGCGAGCATCTACTATATTGCGGCTTTCTTCGGCGATTTTCAGGATTCGATCTTCAAATACGATCACTATCGCGCCGATGCGCTGCGGCACATCGACGGGCCGGAGTACGAGTCGCGTCGCGCGTTCACCGGCATCGAGTCGCGCTTTTGGTCGGGGGTCGACTGGCCGGTGCGTTCCGGCCGTTTTCCGGACGGTCTGCCGCCGGGCGCCTACCGGATCTCACCCGAAGAGATGCGCTTTATCGCGCGGACCCGTTCGGAAGCCGACGTCGTGCAGTTCATTCCGGAAGCCGGCCTGGCCATCTTCGGCGACTGCCTCCATCTGAGCGTCATCACCATGACGACGGTCGGCTACGGCGACATCACGCCGCGTTCGCTTCCCGCGCGCATCGGGACGGACGTCGAGGCCGTCTGCAATACGCTCCTCCTGATTTTCGGCCTGGGCATGATTTTCGGAAACATTCGTCCGGCGCTGGACTCCCAGAAGCTGCCCCCAGGGCCGTAACCGCCGCAGCCCGCAGCGGCTCCGCGGGAACCCGAGATCTGCCGGCTGGATTACATCCTCTTAATGCTAGCATTCTTATACTGCTGGGGCGGCGGTAAAACGCGGCGGAGCCGGGAACGACCTCGTCCTGCGGGCCCCGCGGCCCCGCGTCCACCGCCCGGCGCACTTCATAGCGAAGGTATCGAATGAAAGCAACTCAAGCGCTCCACGATCTCGGCCAAAGCCTTTGGCTCGACAACATCACCCGGGACATGCTCTCGAACGGCACGCTGCAGCACTATATCGACGAGCTGTCGGTAACGGGCCTGACTTCGAACCCGACGATTTTCGAGCACGCGCTCAAGAACAGCACGGCCTACGACGTCAGCGTGCACGAGATGCTCGAACGGGGCACGACGGGCGAGCAGCTGTTCTTCGAACTCGCGCTGCAGGATCTCGGCAACGCCGCCGATCTTTTCCGTCCCGAACACGAACGCACTGACGGCGTCGACGGCTGGGTCTCACTCGAGGTTTCGCCGCTGCTGGCGTACGATACCAAGAGCACGCTGAGCGCCGCCAAGGATCTGCACGATCGCGCCGGCCGCCGCAACGTCTTCATCAAGATTCCCGGCACCAAGGAGGGTTTGCCGGCGATCGAAGAGTCGATCTTCGCGGGCGTCCCCGTCAACGTCACGCTGCTGTTTTCACGCGAGCAATATCTGGCCGCGGCGGACGCCTACCTGCGCGGCGTCGAACGCCGCATCGCGGCGGGACTCAATCCCGCCGTCGGCTCGGTCGCTTCGCTCTTCGTCAGCCGCTGGGACGTCGCGGTGGCGAGCAAGGTTCCGGAGCGGCTGCGCGGGCAACTCGCCATCGCGGTCGCCAAACGCGCCTACAAAGCCTACCGCGAGCTTCTCGAATCGCCGCGCTGGCAACGCGCGGCCAACTTCGGCGCGCGCGCGCAACGCCTGCTGTGGGCCAGCACGGGAACGAAAGACCCGAACGCATCCGACGTGCTGTACGTCGAGGCGCTAGCGGCGCCGTTTACCGTTAATACGATGCCCGACACGACGCTCGAGGCGTTCGCCGATCACGGCAAGACCGGAACGGTTCTGGGGGCGGACGGCGGCGACGCGGAACTCGTGATCAGCGAGTTCGCGCACGCCGGCATCGACGTCGACGCGCTCGCCCAGCAGTTGCAAAGCGATGGGGCCGGGGCGTTCGTGAAGTCGTGGAACGGTCTGCTCGAAGTCATCGCAAGCAAGAGCGACGCGCTCCAAAAAGCCTAGAGCGTCTAAGGGGGGAACGGCAACGTGACGACGACGGCGACCGGCTCGGCGGCGGCGACTTCAGCCTGGAGTGCGCTGGAGGCCCATTACCGCCAAATCAGGGACAAGCATCTGCGCGAGCTCTTCGCCGAGGATCCCGAGCGCGGCGAGCGCTTCACGGCCGAAGCCGCCGGAATCTACCTCGACTACTCCAAGAACCGCATCACCGCGGAGACGCTACGGTTGCTCGTGAATCTGGCGGAGGCTTCGGGCCTGCGCGCGCGCATCGACGCGATGTTCGCCGGTGAGAAGATCAACGTCTCCGAGCGGCGGGCGGTGCTTCACGTCGCCCTGCGTGCGCCCGCGGAGGCGACGATCCTCGTCGACGGCCGCAACGTCGTGCCGGAAGTCCACGCCGTGCTCGATAAGATGGCGGCGTTCTCGGAGCGTATTCGCAGCGGGGACTGGAAAGGTCACACCGGCAAGCGAATCCGGAACGTCGTCAACGTCGGAATCGGCGGGTCGGACCTCGGGCCGGTCATGGCGTACGAAGCGCTGAAGGCGTACTCGCAGCGCGACCTGACCTTTCGCTTCGTCTCGAACGTCGACGGCACGGACTTCGCGGAAGCGGTTCGCGACTTGAATCCCGAGGAGACGCTCTTCATCATCTCGTCGAAGACGTTCACGACGCTCGAGACGATGACCAACGCGCGCTCGGCTCGGGCCTGGACGCTGCGCGGCCTCGGCGGCGACGAGTCCGCCGTCGCAAAACACTTCGTGGCCGTCTCGACGAACGCGGCCGAAGTCGCGAAGTTCGGCATCGACACCGCTAACATGTTCGAGTTCTGGGACTGGGTCGGCGGCCGCTACTCGATGGACTCGGCGATCGGGCTCTCGACGATGATCGCAATCGGTCCCTCAAACTTCCACGAGATGCTGACCGGTTTCCACGAAATGGACGAGCACTTCCGGACGGCACCCTTCGAACGGAACCTCCCGGTCCTGATGGGCCTGCTCTCGGTTTGGTACAACGATTTTTTCGGCGCCGAGACGGCCGGCGTCATGCCCTACGAGCAGTACCTCAAGCGCTTTCCCGCCTACCTGCAGCAACTCACGATGGAGAGCAACGGGAAACACGTCACGCTCGAGGGCGCGCCCGTCGCACATAAGACCGGCCCCGTCTACTGGGGCGAGCCGGGCACGAACGGTCAGCACTCGTTCTATCAGCTGATCCACCAGGGCACGAGGCTCATCCCGCTCGACTTCATCGCCTTCGTCGAGGCACTCAATCCCATCGGCGAGCACCACGACATCTTGATCGCCAACGTGTTCGCACAGGGCGAAGCGCTCGCGTTCGGCAAAACGGCCGCCGAAGTCAAAGCGGAAGGCTCGCCCGATTGGCTCGTGCCGCACCGGACGTTCGAGGGCAACCGGCCGACCAACACGCTGCTGCTCCAGAAACTCACGCCCGCTGCATTGGGCAAGCTGGTTGCCCTCTACGAACACGACGTCTTCACGCAAGGGACGGTGTGGGACATCGATTCCTTCGACCAATGGGGCGTCGAGCTCGGGAAGGTTCTGGCGGTGCGCATCATCCCCGAACTCGAGAGCGCCGGCGAACCGGAGCTGCACCACGACAGCTCGACCAACGCGTTGATTCGCCGCTATCGCAGCCAAAAGGAACGTGCCTAAATGCAACTCGGAATGATCGGCCTGGGGCGCATGGGCGCCAACATGGTGCGCCGGCTCGTGCGCGGCGGTCACGTTTGCGTCGTCTCCGACCACAGCCCCGAAGCTGTCAAGGCGCTCGTGGGCGACGGCGCGACCGGGTCGACCTCGCTCGCCGATTTCGTCGCGAAGCTCGATACGCCGCGCGCGATCTGGCTGATGATTCCGGCTGCGGTCGTCGGCTCGACGATCGCCAAGCTCGTTCCGCTGCTCGCCAAAGGCGACACGCTCATCGACGGCGGCAACTCCTACTACGTCGACGACATCCGGCGCGCGCACGAGCTTGCGGCCAAGGGCATCGACTACGTCGACGTCGGAACGAGCGGCGGGGTTTGGGGCCTCGAACGCGGCTATTGCATGATGATCGGCGGTCCCGGCGCGTGCGTCGCGCGCCTCGACCCGATCTTTAAAACGCTCGCACCGGGTCCGGGCGAAATCGAGCGCACGCCCGGAAGACCCGCCGGCCGCGGGACGGCCGAAGACGGCTATTTGCACTGCGGCCCCAGCGGTGCGGGCCACTTCGTGAAGATGGTGCACAACGGCATCGAGTACGGCCTGATGGCGGCCTATGCCGAGGGTCTAGGCATCCTCAAGAGCGCCAACGTCGGCAAGGGCACGCAGGTGGCCGACGCCGAGACGACGCCGCTGCGAGATCCCGAACTCTATCAGTATGATCTCGACCTGCCGGAGATCGCCGAAGTCTGGCGCCGCGGGAGCGTCGTGGCGTCGTGGCTGCTCGACCTGACCGCAGCGGCTTTGATCAAAGATCCACAACTCGCGCAGTTCGGGGGACGCGTCTCAGACTCGGGTGAGGGCCGCTGGACGATCAAAGCCGCGATCGACGAGGGCGTGCCGGCCCCGGTTCTGACCGCCTCGCTCTACGAGCGCTTCAGCTCGCGCGGCGAAGCCGAATTCGAGAACAAACTCCTCTCCGCAATGCGCTACGAATTCGGAGGCCATTTGGAGAAGCCGGCGGAGAAATAGCAAGACGGCGCTCGCCTTTCGGCGCGCGCCGTCTCTTGGCTATCGTGCCGGCCGGCGTGTTAGCCGAGCGAGCGCTGTCCGATCACCCGGCCTGCGGGCGGGCTCGTGTCGGGTCCGAAGCCCCAAACGCCGTTGAAGCTGTTGTTGTCGCCGTTGAACCAGAACGAGAACCAGCCCTTCGCCGCGCCGTTCGTCCAGGTCGCGCGAATCTTGTCGTTCGTTCTGAATTTTCCGTTGATCGTGATGCCGTTGACGTGGCAGACCGCAACCGGGCCGGACTGCGTGCAAACCATCGGTCCGACCATGTTGCCCTTACCGCCGGCAGCGACAACGTGCCAGTGGCCGGCGGCGGTGATCGGCGACGGCGGCAGATACTTGTTGGCGACGAACGTCCCGTTCGAGGGGCGTCCGTTATAACCCCAAGAACCGTTGAGGCTGTGCCCGTTGGGGCTGGCATAAATCGTCAGCCAGCCCGCACCGCCCGGACCGTGCCACTTCCCATTGATCTGCGAATCGGTGACGAACGTGCCGGTGAAGCCCGTCCCGTTCGCCGAGTTTTGGCCCACAATGCCGTTGCCGGACTGCGTGAGCGTAATCTTCGAGGACGTCGTGCCGTTCAAGCCCGTTTGCTCGACGGTCCAGTTGCCGGTGAGGTTGGGCGGATCCGCGAGGACTGCCGACGTCGAGAACGCGGCCATCGCAAAGCCGCACAGTAACGAAAGAGCAAAACGTTTCAACTCAGGTCTCCTTTGTCGAGTTCCAAGTTCTCTTGCACGAAGCGCGAGCCCCGTGCGTTAAGGCGCGCTAGAAGCGGAAGGAATAGCCGAGCATTGGTCCGCTCAGGGTGAGGTTCTGGACCAGGGCCGTTCCGCTCTGGTAATCGAGGTGACGGTACGCGAGCGAGAGCTGGCCGTACTTGATGCCGAGCAAACCCTCCCAGGTGAAGCTCGGCGTGCCGGTACCGATGTCGAAATAAAACGGTACCGACCAGTGCGAACCCAGACCGAACTTTCCGTACGTTCCGATCAAGCCGTCGGATAAGGTCACGGTTTTCGAAGCGCTGCCGTTCGGGTTCAAGATCCCGTTCGGACCGGTCAGGCTATAGTCGACCGACCCCTTCATCCAAGCGAAACGACCGCCTACCAGGACGTCGACGCTCGTGCCCTTGTCGTGGTAGACGGTGTAGCTCGGGCCGATCGTCCAGAGCGTCGCGACCGCACCCGCGCCGACGGTTCCCGTAAAGGGGTACGGCTTACCCATCGGACCGACCAAGTTGAAGATCGTCGCCGACTGGTTGCTAACGTTGACGTTGATGAGATCGGTGTAGAGCGCGAGGTTTCCCTTGCGAATCGAGGCGGCCGCCATCAACGCGAAATTGAGATGCGTTAGGTACGAGTTCGGCCCGATTTGCGACTCGAAACTTCCCGAATTGCTGGGAAGGTCCTCATGCAGGTCGGATAAGTTGTACTTGAAGGTCGCATTCAGGGTCGGCAACCAAACGTACGGCGTTATTCCGACGGTCAGCTTTCCATCGTAGGGGTTATCGGTGTCGTCGGCTCGAGCCGGACTTCCATGCAGTGCGATCGCTGCGAGGAACGACGCGCAGAGAAGTGGCTTCAAGACCCGGCGAAAAATCGGCGGCAAGGGCGATCTCCTAAAGAGTGCTGTTTAAGGTTGTAGCCGAAAAAGGCTCGAAAGACTATCCGAGAATCGCAAGACAGGGCGCGCTCGTCGTGCCTTTCGACAAAGGTCGATCCATTCTGGCAGGGGGAAACAGCGCAACATGTCCGACCGTGGGATAACTCGCGCCGAGTTCGCAATTCTGGGATTCGCGCTGCAAAGCTTGCTCGCGGCCCGTCCCGCGCTCGCGCAGGCGCAAGCGCCGACGCCCGCGCCGGCGCCGCAGCCCCCCAGCCGCGCGCTGAAGCAGGCGCTGGTTTTGAGCGGCGGCGGCGCGCTCGGCGCATACGAAGCCGGCGTCGTCGAGGCGCTGGTGGCGCGCTATGGAACCCGCGAAGGCCAACAGCTCGGGCCGTACGACCTCGTCACCGGTACCTCAATCGGTGCGTTCAACGCGTATCTCGTAGCGACGGCGCAATACACGAAGCTGCGCGACCTCTGGTCGACCGTTGCTCGGGAGAACGTGATCCGTCTCAAGCCGCAATTCCAGAAGATCACGAATCAGTCGAGCGGCGTGGGAAATCGGGCTTTCGAAGCGGTCGGTCTCGGCACCGGGCTTTTCAAAAACGAAAAGGGCGTGCTCGACGGCGACAGTCTGCGGAAATTTCTCGTTTCGTATTTGGATTTCAACGCGCCGGTGGTGACGCCGATGCTGTGGGCCGTCACCAACCTCACGCTCCAGATTCCCGAATATTTCTACCTCGCACCCGACCGCGTCAGTCCGGAAGCCTTACAACTCGCGCTGAAATCGATCCACTTGGCCGTCGGCCGCAATATACCGGTGCGCCCCGCCACCCGCGCGATGCTGGTCGATCAGTTGCGCGCTTCGGCCGCCGTCCCGCTTGCGTTCGATCCGGTCGTCCTCCCGGGACCGAACGGGCAACCTTGCTCGTACGTCGACGGCGGCGTCACGGCAAATACGCCCTTCAACGTGGCGCGAGCGCTGGCGGTGCGGATCGATGCAGTCGTGCTCAATCCGGCCTTTCACAGCGAGTCCTACGAAAACGCCGTCGAAATCTCGGTGGGCGCCTTCGACACGATGCAACGCCGCCTCGTCGAGGAAAGCTTGCGGATCGCTTACTTGCAATCGATTCTCTTGCGCGCGCTCGACGAGCTGACGCCCGACTTCATCGCCAAGCTCGCCGCGCTCGCCGGCATCACCGTCGACCAGCTGCGCCTCTTGCAAGCAACCCTCATCGATACGCAGTTCTACCTCCTGCGGCCCAAGTCGGTGCTCCCCGCGAAACTCCTCGGGTTTAACGATTCGAACGACATCGCGCGTACCTACGCCATCGGGCAGACCGAAGGCGCGTCGGGCTTCGAGCACTTCGATTTCGCCACGATGGCCTCGAGCGAGACGGTCTGAGCGCTCGCGCTCAGCCCTGCCAACCTCCGCCCAGCGCGAGGTAGAGCTGCACGAGTGCGAGCCGTTCGCTCAACTTCGCTTGCTCGACGGCCGTCTCGGCCTGATAGCTCCGCGTTTCCGAGTTGAGCACTTCGAGGTACGACGTTTGCCCCGCTTCGTAGCGCTCGTTGGCGAGACGTAGGGAGTCGATCGAGGCGTCGGCATAGAGTCCGGCCTGCACCCGGTAGGCGCGCTGCTGGTCGTAGGCAACGACGTCGTCGGCAACCTCGAGAAAGGCGTTCTGTACCGTCTGCAAATACGACAGCGCAGCTTGCTGCTGCTGGGCTCTCGAGAGCTGGACGTTGGCCTGGAGTCTCCCACCGGAAAAGAGCGTCTGCGTCAGCTGGGGCAGCAGCGCGAACAGGCCCGTGGGGCCGTTGAAGACGCCGTTGATGCTGACGATCGGACTCAAAACGGCCGGAACGTTGATGCCGTTAACGATTTGGCCCGAAACGCCAACCGTCGCGCCGAGGCTGAGCGAGGGGTAGAGCTCTTTGCGCGCGACGTCGAGATTGGCATCGGCGGCGGCCAGCGCAAACTCAGCCTGCGCGATGTCGGGCCGCCGCACGAGCATTTCGCTCGGAATTCCGGCCGGCGGAAACGGCGGCATGGCGATCTGCTGCTCGAGCGAGAGACCGCGAGCGATCGCGTGCGGGTAGTCGCCGGTTAGAACCGAGAGCGCGTTCTCGGTCTGAGCGATGCTCTGCGCGATGAGCGGCACTTGCTCGGTCGTCTCGTAGAGCGCCTGTTGCGCTTGACGTAGATCTTGCAGGGAGGTTTCGCCGTAGTCGACGCGCAGCTGCGTGAGCCGGACGTTTTCCGTGCGCGACACGACGGTGCGGTGCGTGATGTCGCGCAGCGCGTCGAGTTCGAGCAGCTGGAAATATGCCGTGGCCACTTGACTCACCAGCGTTGCCAGCACGACGTTGCGCGCGGCTTCGGTGGCGAAAAGCTGCGCCCGGGCCGCCGCGGTGGCCGACGCGAGCTTTCCGAACAGATCGATCTGGTAACTGGCGCTGATCGAGGCGTTCGGTCCGAACCCCGTCGTCGGGGTCAGGCGCGATATGTCGCCGGCGTTCACCTGATAGGGTGCTTGCACGGTCGCCCCGCCTTGCGGCTGCTGATTGCCGGCGACGATCTGCAGGTTCGATTTTGCCGCCAGGATCGCAGCGTACGCCAGCTCGACCGAGTAGTTTTTCTCGAGCGCTTGCGCGATCAGCGCTTGCAGCGCGGGATCCCCGTAAAGCTTCCGCCACGGCGATTCGGCCAGGGAGACCGTCATTTCATCGGCGGCGCCGCGGTAGGTCGCCGGGAGATGCGAATCGGGCGGCTGCGTGGGCGTATTCGGCACGCACGACGCGATCAGCGAGAGCAACGCGGCGGTCGCGAGAATCAGCTTCACGCGGGACCCTCGTGCCGGCCGGCAACCGGCGCGAGCGGAACCTCGTCCTTTCGGCGCGCGGCGCCGCGCTCGATCGACCTCTGCATCACCGTGTAGAGCGTCGGGATGAAGAACACGCCGATGCACGTCGCGGCCAGCATCCCGCCGAACACGGTCGAGCCTAGCGAGTGCCGCGACGCCGCACCCGCGCCGGAGGCCAGCATCAAAGGCGCTACGCCGATGATGAACGCAAACGAGGTCATGAGAATCGGCCGGAAGCGCAGTTCGGCACCGAGGCGCGCCGCCTCGAGGATCGGTACGCCTTCGGCCCGCTTGTCGCGCGCGAACTCGACGATCAAGATCGCATTTTTCGCGGCGAGACCGATCAACATGATCAGACCGATCTGCACGTACACGTTGTTGTCGAGACGCCAGAGCATGACCGAAAGGAAAGCTCCGAAAATTCCGATCGGCACGCAGGCGAGCACCGCGACCGGCATCAGCCAACTTTCGTACTGGGCCGCCAGAAAAAGGAAAACGAGCGCCAGCGAGAGCGCGAAGATCAACGTCTGCGTGTTGCCGACGTTGATTTGCTGATAGGCCGTGCCGGCCCAACCGAAGCCGTATCCCTTGGGAAGCGTTTGCTTCGCGACCGCGCTCATCGCCGCCAGCGCCTGCGCGCTGCTGTAGCCCGGCGCGTTCTGGCCGAAGATCTCCACCTCGCGGTTGGTGTTGAAGCGCTGGATGACGTCGGCGCCGGACGCGCGATGCCACGTCGCGACGGTCGAGATCGGTACCATCTGATCGTTGTTGTTGCGAACGTACAACGCGTCGAGGCTGTTTTGATCCATCCGGTAGCCGGGCTCGGCTTGAATCATCACGTTCCACGTGCGGTTGTAGAGCGTGAACTGATTCACGGTCAGGCCGCCGAGGTAGGCCTGGAGGTTTTGGAACACGTCGCTGACGTCGAGTCCGAGCGCCTTGACCTTGTTCCGATCGACCTCCATCGCGAGCTGGGGAACGTACGGCCGCATGGTGCTGTGCAGCTGTGCGAGCTCGGGCCGTTTCGAGGCGGCGAGCAGGAGCGCGTCCGCCACCGAGGCGAGGTCGCCCACGCTGTGGCCCGAGAGATCCTGCAACTCGAAACTGAAGCCCGACGAGTTGCCCAGCCCCGGAATCGTGGGCGGAACGAACGGGAAGATCTGGGCCTCTGGGTACTTGTTCAACTTCGCGTAGAGGTTGGTAACGATCGAACGCAAGCCGAGCGCTTTGCTCTTGCGCTCGTCCCAAGGCTTGAGGGTCACGATCAAGCTCGAAGTGTCGGACGTGCTCACGCTGCTGAGGATGCTGAAACCGGCTAGCGTGACGACGTCCTGGACCCCCGGCATCTTGAGGACCTCTTGCTCGATCCGTTTCGTGAGCGCGTCGTTGCGATTGAGCGACGAACCGTAAGGCAGTTGAATCTGCACGAACGCGACGCCCTGATCTTCGGGCGGCACGAAACCGCCCGGGAGCGTCGCGCCCAAATAGCCCGAGGCGAAATAAAAGATCGCCAGCAGACCGAGCGCGAGCGCGGTTCGGCGCAGCAGCCAACCCAGAGCGGACATGTAGCCGCGCGTCGCACGCGCGAAGAGCAGATTGAAGCCGGCGACGAGCCGGCCGAAGGGCCCCCACAAGGGCTTGCGGCCCGGTTTGAGGATGAGCGTGCAGAGCGCGGGGGTGAGCGTCAGCGCCACGAAGGCCGAGATGCTTACCGAGACGGAGAGCGTCAGCGCGAACTGACGGTAGAGCTGGCCCGTAATGCCGCTGATGAAGGCCGCCGGAAGGAACACCGAGACCAGCACGAGCGCGATGCCGATTACCGGCCCCTGCAGCTCCTTCATGGCCAACTCGGTCGCGGCGACCGGCGCGAGCCCGTCCTCAACGTGTTTCTCGACCGCTTCGACGACGACGATCGCGTCGTCGACCACGAGTCCGATCGCGAGCACCAGACCGAAGAGGGTCAGCGTGTTGATGCTGAACCCGAGCGCGACGAACGCGGCGAAGGTTCCGAGCAACGAGACCGGGACCGCCAGCATCGGGATGAACGCCGTGCGGAGGCTTCCGAGGAAGATCAGCACGACGAGCACGACCAACCCGATCGCCTCGAACAGCGTCGCGACCACGTCGCGAATCGAGTCGCTCACGAAAAGCGTGCTGTCGTACGGTATCGAGTAGTCGAGTCCGGGCGGAAACTGCGCCTTCAACCGCTCCATCGTCGCCCGAACGTTTCGCGCGGTGGATAGCGCGTTTGCGTCCGGGGTCTGATAGAGCAGGATCACCGTCGAGGGAGCTCCCGAGGTTCGTCCGATCGTGACGTACTGCTGCGCCCCGAGTTCCAGCCGCGAGACGTCGCTCAAACGAAGGACCGAGCCGTCGGGATTCGACTTCACGATGATCTCGCCGAACTGCTTGGCCGTTTCGAGCTGTCCCGGCGCGTTTACCGAGAGCTGATACTGCGCGCCCGCGGCCGCCGGCGGTTGACCGACTGCGCCGGTGGGAATCAGCACGTTCTGCTTCTGGATTGCCGTCGAGAGGTCGCTGGGCTGGAGGCCGAGCTTTGCGAGTTTGTCCGGACGGACCCAGGAACGCATCGCGTAGTTGAACTGACCGACGACCGAATCGCCGCCGATGCCGGGAACCGAAAGCAGCGGGTTGAGCAGGTTGATCGTCGCGTAGTTGCTCAGGAAGACCGAGTCGTAGGCGTTGCCCGGCGAGGAGAGCGCGACGACCATCAGCAGCTGCGGCGAGCGCTTCTGGACGGTGACGCCGAACGTATTGACCTGCGCCGGCAAGAATCCTGAGGCTTGCTGCACGCGATTTTGCACGTCGATCAAGGCCTGTTCGAGGCTCGCACCCACCTTGAACGTGCAGTTGAGCGTGTAGAGCCCGTTCGAAGTGCTGGTCGATTGCATGTAGATGAGGTTGTCGACGCCGACGACTTGGTTTTCGATGGCGGAGGCAACCGACTTCTCGACGACCGAAGCGCTCGCGCCGAGATAGGTGGCCTGCACTTGGATGATCGGCGGCGAGATCGGCGGGAACATCGCGACCGGCAGCGTCAGGATCGAGAGAGCGCCTAGCAGCACGATCAGCAGCGAGACCACGATCGCGAAAATCGGCCGCCGGATGAAAAAACTCGACACGGCTAGCCGGCCTGCACGAGGACTTTGAGCCCGGGTTTGACTTTCTGCGTGCCTTGCACGATGACGCGATCGCCCGGCGACAAGCCGCCGTTCACGACGAAGCCGTCGCCGATTTGCGGGCCGAGCGTTAGCGTGCGCAATTCGACGATGCCGTGCGAGTCGACGACGTAGGCCGTATTGACGCCCTGCGTCTGCACGATCGCGACTTGCGGAACGACCAACGCTCTCGGCCGGTTTTGCACGACGACGCTGACGCGAGCGAATTGGCCGGGACGCAACAGGCCGTCCGGATTCGGGAAGCGCGCTTCGACCGCGATCGTCCCGGTCTTCGTGTCCAGCGTCGGGTTGACCGAGTACAGGTAGCCCGGATGCGCGTAAACGCCGTTGTTCGCGAGCAGCAGCTCGAGCGGCTGATCCTTGAGCGCGCGCACGCCCGGCTCGTGCCGAGTCCCGGCCACGGCGAGATACGTGTCCTCGTCGATCGCAAAGTTGACCTTGATCGGATCGACGGTCGTGATCGTGTCGAGGACTTCGTTACCGGTCCCGCCCACGACGTTGCCCACGTCGTACTTGAGAAAGCCGATGAGTCCGGTCACCGGCGCGAAGATCGTCGTATAGCTCAGGTTGAGTTTCGCGTTGGCGACGTCGGCTTGGGACGAGAGCAGCTGCCCCTTAGCGGACTCGATCGAGGCCGTTTGATCGACCCTGGCGTTCACGAGCTGCGCTTGTGCGGCGTCGACGTCGGCCTTCGCCGCGAGCTGGCTCTGGATCGCGTTATCGAGATCCTTTTGCGGCAGCGCTTTGTCCGCTGCCAACGGCGTGACGCGTTTGACCGTGATATTCGCGCGCTCGAGCAGCGCCTGTTTCTGCTCGAGGTTGGCCTGCGCTTGCTGCACCGGGACGGTGTCTTCCGCTTGGTGCAGCGCAGCCTGCGCCCGCAGCAAGGCGCCTTGTGCCGCCATCAAGGCCGCTTGATATTTGTCTTTTTGAAGTTCGAAGATCAGCTGGCCCTTGCGGACCAGCGTCCCCTCCTTGAACGGCGCCCTCTCGAGAATGCCTTCGACGCGCGCCCGGACCTCGATCGATTCGATGGCGCCGGTCGTTCCCTGATACCGTTCGCTGATCGGAATCGTGCGCGCGGCGAGGGTTTGCACGGCAACGACCGGGGGAGGGGGCGTGACGTTGGCGGCGTTGTCGTCCTTATGCGAACACGCCGCGGCTAGACCCGCCGCTGCGCACAAAGCCGTAAGTCCGAGCCAATGACGAACGCCCGCCATCCTCAAAGCCTACACGATATAGGCGTCCTACGCCGACGCCACCTCCCGGCGCGTACGCCGGCGGCCGAGCGCAAGGCTCTCCGCCTGCCGCGCAGAAGGCGAAAGGGGCATCTAGCGATGCCGGAGGTTTCTGTGTCTTCATTCATACGGTTTGCGCGCATACCATTTGCGAGCGGGTTGGTCCCCGCACTCGTTCTCTGCGCTTTCACTCTCCCGTTCGCGGGCACGCCGGCAAGCGCCAAAGGCGTCACGACCATTCAGAAAGCGAGCGGCAAGACCGACACGTATCCCGGCGTCGGAATCCAACTCGTCAAAGGCGTCTCGCTGACGATATCGTCGCCGAACGGCGAAGACAAACTGATCATCGATAAGGCGGCGTGTTCGTACGTCGGTCAGCTGCAGCGTTGTCTCGTCTCGCACGTCTCGCTTGAGAAAGCCGGCCAAACGAAGCCGCTGGATCTGGCCCAAGGAACGGTCTACGTCAACCTGACCGGCTCGAAGCAGCAGATGCCGCTCTCTTCGCAGCAAGTGCCGCCGAACGGCGTGCTGATCGCGCTGAAGACGCAAATCGGAACGTACATTACGGTCGACGGCGTCATCGATGGGACCGTCAAGTGAAGCGCGCGTTGGCATTGAGCCTGGCGCTCTCGCTCGCACTCGGCGCGCCCTTCATCGCTTCCGCGCAAAACCGCGGTGGCGGTGGCGGCGCGCGGGGCGGTGGCGGGGGCGGCGGCCGTCCTGCGGGAGGCGGCGGTGGCGGAGCCCGCCCACCGAGCGGCGGCGGAGCACGACCGCCCAGCGGAGGCGGAGCACGGCCGCCGAGCGGCGGCGGTTCGCGCCCGAGCAACGGGAGCTTCAACCTCGGCAGCGACGTCAGCGCGGGCAGTCGTCCCGCTCCGCGTCCCGCCGCACCCGGCGGCGGTGCCGGCGGCTACAAACCACCAAACTCCGCCGGGAATAACGGCGGAGGCGGCTACAAACCACCCAACGCCGGTGGCGGAAGCAAACCGCCTAACAGCGGCGGCAACAATAACGGCGGCGGTTACAAACCACCGAACGGCGGCAACGGCAACAACGGCGGCGGTTACAAACCGCCCAACGGCGGCAACGGTAACAACAACGGCAACCGTCCACCGAATGGCGGCAACGGCAACAACGGGAACCGCCCCAACGGCCCCAACGGCGGCAACGGCAATAACGGTAACTACCGGCCGCCGAACAACGGGAACGGCGGCAACTACTATCGGCCGCCCGGCAGCAACAACAACGGTTACTACAACGGCTATCACGGCAATCGCACCGTCATCGTCAATCCGCACTACTACGGCGGGGCGGGTTGGGGTTGGAATCACGGCGTGGCTTGGTATCCGGCGCCCAACTATTGGGGCGGCGGCTTCTGGGGCTCGCTCGCGATCGGCGTCACGAGTGCGGCGGTCGGCGCGGCAGTCTACGGCTCAATCGTGAGCTCGTCGACGCAGCAAACGGTCACCTCGTATCAGGTCCAGCCCAACAGTCCGGGCGCGACGCTGCTGCAGAACTATCAACTACAGCAAGTCCAGTGCGGACCGCCGGGTCTGGTGGTAATCTTCGGTCCGGACAATAGCGTCATCTGCGCCAATCCGAACCAGCTCGTCGCTGCCGGCCAGTACGACCTCGACGCGCAGCAACTCTCGATCATCGCACGCTAGAGCGGCGATACGTAAGAAAACCCCGGCTTCCTCGCGAGGCGCCGGGGCTTTCTCTTTATGGGGCTCAGTTACGAAACGAGGAGTCCTTGGCGTCGAGCATGCGCAAAAGCGCGGCCCACGCTAGCTCCGAGACCCGGTCGCCGGCACTTTCGCCCTGCTTTTGCACGAGCTGCTGCACCGCTTCGCTCGGCACGACCGGTTCGCCGCCACCGGCCAGCGTCGCGACCTGCATCGCGCAAGCGCGCTCGAGAAAATACATCTCGAGAAAAGCCGCCGCGACCGTCGGGCCAAGCGCGAGCGTTCCGTGATTGCGCAGCAGCATCAGCGACTTGTCGCCGAGATCGGCGACAAGCCGCGGCCGCTCCGCCAAATCGAAGGCGACCCCTTCGTAGTCGTGGTAGGCGACGTTGCGGCAAACGAGCATCGCGGTCTGGTTCAGCGGCAGCAACCCGTCGCGCCGGCTAGCGACGGCCGTCCCCGCGATCGTGTGTAGGTGGATGACGCAGCTGGCATCGTGCCGGTTCGCGTGGACGGCGCTATGGATCGTGAACCCCGCCGCATTGACGATCGCGCCCGGCTGATCGATCACTTCCCCTTCGAGATCGATCTTTACCAAACTCGATGCGGTAATCTGCGAGAAGACGACCCCGTAGGGGTTGATCAGAAAGTGCTCGCTGCCCGGCACGCGCGCCGACAGATGCGTGAAGATCATGTCGTCCCAGCCGTAGTGCGCGACCAGCCGGTAGGCCGCGGCAAGGTCGACCCGCACTTGCCACTCGTCGCTTGAAATCCGCTCCCGGGCCGGTGCCTCACCGACCGCCGCGCTGGTCATCGTCATGGGAACCCCCTTTGCCTCGAAAGGCCTCCCTTTGCGTCCCCGCGGAAAACACCTCGGATGGCGAAGGCATACGACGTCGCAGTCCTCGGGCTCGGCGCGATGGGAAGCGCGGCGCTGGCTCACCTGGCCGGACGCGGCCTGTCCGCGATCGGCATCGAGCGTTTCGGACCGGCCCACGACCGCGGCTCCTCGCACGGTAAGACGCGGATCATCCGGCAGGCGTACTGCGAGGATCCCGCCTACGTTCCGCTTTTGCTCCGCGCCTACGAGCTTTGGGAGCAACTCGAAAGGGACAATCCCGAACCGCTCTGGTTCCCGACCGGTGGCCTCTATGCCGGGCCCGCCTCGCGGCCGACGATCGCGGGGACCCTCGAAGCGGCGCGCATCCACGGCTTACGTTGCGACGTGCTCGACCCGGCCGACGCGCGGGCGCGCTATCCGCAGATCGTCCTCCGCGAGGGGGAGACGCTCGTCTTCGAGCCTGCGGTGGCCGCGCTTTTTCCCGAACGCTGCGTGCTCGCTCACCTGCGCCTCGCCGTCGCGCGCGGTGCCGAAGCACGCTTCGGCGTCGCCGTCGATTCGCTCGAAAGCACAAGCGGAGGTTTCGATTTGGCCGTGGGCGGCGAGCGGGTAAAGGCCGAGCGGCTCGTCATCACCGCCGGCGCTTGGCTCGGTGGACTCGCCGGCAATCTTTGGCCGCTCAGAATCGAACGCAACGTTCAGCATTGGTTCGCCCCGCAGGCCGCGAGCGGGCTCTCGTTCGCGCCCGGAGACTTTCCGATCTTCATGGTCGACCGGGCCGATTTTCCGCGCCTGTTTTACGGCTTTCCCGACTTCGGCGGAGGCGTGAAGATCGCGTTCCACCATAGCGACCGCAGCGCGCCGCTTCCCGAGGATTTGGATCGGATCGTTTCGCGCCGCGAGATCGCGGAAATCGAAGCCGCGTTGAAATCCTGGGCGCCCGACGCGGCGGGAACGCACCTCGACTCGGTCGCGTGCATGTATACGATGACGCCCGACGAGCACTTCATCCTCGGCGAGCATCCGGCGCTGCCCGGCGCGATCGTCGCCGGCGGTTTTTCGGGGCACGGCTTCAAATTCTCCAGCGTCATCGGCGAGATCGTGGCCGATCTCGTTACGCACGGCTCGACCGCGCATCCGGTCGCGCTCTTCGACCCGATTCGTTTCGCCGGCGCCGTCGCGTGAATGCCGGCGCGCGCCGCCGCTACGTCGCGCTCGCACCGGATATGTTCGCGACGTCTTCGGCAAAGACGGCGCACGGCGTGATCGCGTACTCGTCCGACGAAACCGTCGCAGTCGTCGATCCGAGTTTGGCCGGCAAGACGGTACGCGAAGCACTCCCCTACCTCGAGCGCGACGTTCCGATCGTCGCGAGCGTGGCCGCGGCAATGCCCTTCGCGCCGACGTCGCTGCTGGTCGGGGTGGCGCCGGCCGGCGGAAAGTTACCGCCGGCCTGGCGCTCGGAGATCCTGTACGCGATCGACGCACGCCTCGAGGTCGTCAGCGGCTTGCACGAACTGCTGAACGACGACCCGGAGTTTGCGGCACGCGCGCGAAGTGCCGGCGTCGCGCTCTGGGACGTACGCGTTCCCCCGAAGGTCGAGCTCTTTTCGGGAGCGGCCTTCGGGCTGCGTTCGCGCGTCGTGCTCACCGTCGGAAGCGATTGCGCCTCGGGAAAGATGACGGCGTCACTCGAACTCGCGCGCGCGGCGCGCGAGCGCGGCGTGGCAAGCGCCTTCGTGCCGACCGGCCAAACCGGGATCATGATTGCGGGCTGGGGCATCGCCGTCGATCGCGTCATCGCCGACTTCATCTCCGGCGCGGCTGAAGCGCTCGTGCTCGAGGGCGCGCGGCGCGGCGGCGAGCTGCTCTTTGTCGAGGGACAAGGCAGCATCAACCATCCCGCCTACGCGGGTGTCACGCTGGGCCTTCTCTACGGTTCCGCTGCCGACGCGCTCGTGCTCGTGCACGAGGCCGGGCGCCACACGATCAACGGCTTCGACGTACCCCTGCTCTCGTTGCACGAGCTCGTCGCGCTCTACGAACGGCTCTGCGCTGCGGTGAAGCCGGCGAAGGTCGCCGGCATCGCGCTCAACACCCGCGCTCTCGACGAGCCGGCGGCGCGCCGCGCAATCGAGGCGGCGCGCTCAGAAACGGGCTTGCCGGTCGACGACGTCGTCCGTTTCGGACCCCACGCGCTCTACGACGCGATCGAGCCGCGGCTACGGAAAACCGCTCCGAAAAGCCTCATTCCTTAGGGCCTGGAAATGCAACGAATTCGGCGTTCCCGTGTTCCTCTCTCGTCCGGGCACTGCGTCCGGACCGAGGAGAGAAAATCGTGGCAAACTATGCACGCCGGCCGGAGAGCGGACGCATCATCGTCGATAGCATCGTTGAAGAGCGCTCGGGCGTCACGCGGCCGTTGGTGCGCGCGACCGGGCTATTCGGCGGATGGGGCCCGAGGCTTTGGTAAGCCGTGGAATCGCTTTTTGCGTGGCCGTCGCTGCGGCCTTCGCCGGCCACGCACGCCTGCCGGCTCGAGATCTCGAAGCCAACAGTCCCTGGTCCGACGAGCGTGAGCGACGCCTGTTTTCCGACCGGAGCAACTGGCCGCTGCGATGAGGCCGGCGAGGGACGAGCGCAGCGGGCGCTGGCAGCCGCGCTGGCGGACTCGGTCGACGCAAACTTCGAAGCGTTCGTGGAAAAGTACCAGCACCGTCTCTTCGGCTTCGTCGTGACGCTGGTCGGCAATGCCGGTGAAGCCGAAGAGATCGCACAAGATAGCTTCGTTGCGGCGTACAAGGCGTTGCGCGCCTACGACGCGCCGCGCCGCCGCACGCTCGCGCTGCGCGCCTGGCTCTTCACGATCGCCCTCAACAAAGTCCGCAACCGCGCCCGGCGGGCGCCCGCGAGTTCGCTCGACGCGGCCCTCGCCGACGGTCGCCTCATGCCCGAAGACCCGGCGCCGCAACCGCCGGCGCTCGTCGAACGCGACGAGCGCGCGGAGGCGGTGCGGCGCGCGCTGGCGACGCTGGCCCCACGCTACCGCATGCCCGTGGTCTTGCGTCACCTCGAAGGTTTTAGCTACGACGAAATCGCGGAAGTGCTCGAACAGCCGGCCGGCACCGCCAAGGCCAACGTGCATCGCGGCCTCGCCCTCCTGCGGGCATCCGAAGAACTCAAAGGAGCAACCTCATGATGGAAGATTTTGCAGCGCTGCGCGGGGTCCGCGCGCCGGCCGGATTCGTCGCCGGCGTCCTGCGCCGCGTCGGCCTGCTCGACGGTTACGCGCTGGTGGCGACGCCGCTCGGACCGCGCTTCGTAGCCGCGAGCGAGGCGGGCATCACCACGGTCGCCGAGGTTGCCGGCGACGCGGAGTTCGTGCGCTCGTACCGGGAGCGTTTCGGCCGCGCGGTCGAACGCCGCGACGGTTTGGCGCCGGCGCTGCAGGCTGCGATCGATGGCGAAGGCGCGCACGCGCCGGTGGACCTGCACGCGTGCAACGCCTTTCAGCGCGACGTGCTCGAAGCCGCGCGGGCGATCCCGGCTGGTTGCGTGCGTCCCTACAGCTGGATCGCGCAACGGATCGGGCGGCCGCGCGCCGTTCGTGCGGTCGGAACTGCGCTCGCCAAGAACCCGGTACCGCTGGTCATCCCCTGTCACCGCGTCGTGCGCAGCGACGGCTCCATCGGCGAGTACGCCTCCGGAACGGAGAACAAGGTGTCGCTGTTGCAGCACGAAGGCGTCGATCTCGACGAGGTGCGCCGGCGTTTGCCGGCGCGCAGCGTGTGGAGCGAGGAGGGCGAGGATACGTTCTGCCACCCGTTTTGCTTCTTCGCCCGCCCGCTGCCGGAGATGACGATCGCTGTTTTCAAAAACGAGGAGGAAGCGCGCGCGCACGGGCTCCGGCCTTGCTCGACCTGCCATCCGGCGCTCGCCGCGTAGCGCGCTCGTTCGCTAGAGGAACTCGAGGCCGCGCGCGCTCGGCGCGCAATCGTTTTCGACGAGCCAGGCGTGGTTCCAGATGCGCGAACGGTAGCGCTCGCCGCCGTCGCATAGAACCGTCGCGACAGTGCTGCCGGCAGGCAGCGTTCGCGCGTAGCGCGCCGCACCCGCGACGTTGAGCGCGGCGGAACCGCCGACGTAGAGACCCTCTTCACGCAACAGCCAATACGCCATCTCGATCATCGTACGATCGTCGACTTGCAAGGCGTCGTCGACGGGCGCCCCCTTGAAATTTTCGGTGATGCGCTTGATCCCGATGCCCTCGGCGTTCGAGTCGCCCTCCGGTTCCAAGACGCCGCGCTTGACGAAGCCGAAGAGCGCGGAACCGAACGGATCGCACAAGACCGTGCGGATCGCCGGATTCATCGATTTGAGGAACTCGCTGGTCCCGGCCAGCGTTCCGCCCGTGCCGCAGGCCGCGACGAAAGCTGTTAGTTCGGAACCGAGCGCGGTCCATATTTCGGGCCCGGTCGTTGCGAAGTGCGCGCGCCGGTTCGCGGTGTTGTTGAATTGATCGGCCCAAACGGCGCCCGGCGTCTCTTCGGCGACGCGCCGCGCGACGTGGTAGTAATTGGCCGGATTTGTGAAGGGCGCGGCCGGAACGATCCGCAGGTCGGCTCCGATCGTCCCGAGCAGGTCGTACTTCTCCGGCGACTGATCGTCGGGAATGCAGATGATCGTGCGATATCCGCGCGCGTTGCCGATCAGCGCGAGCGCGATTCCGGTATTGCCGGCCGTGCCCTCGACGATCGTCCCGCCCGGCTGCAGCGCGCCCCGTGCTTCGGCGTCATCGACGATACCGCGCGCTGCTCGATCCTTTACCGAACCGCCGGGATTCAAAAATTCGGCTTTGCCGACGATCGTGCGCCCGAGCGCGGCCGAAAGCTTGGGAAGCACGACGTGCGGCGTATTGCCGATCGCACCGCTGAAACCAATCGAAGGGGTCACGGACGTTTTCGTTCGGCTTGGGCGCACGGGCGCTCCCCCCGCGGACGTTGCGGCCGGGGTCCTCGCGCGGCGGAGGGATGCGGCGGTGCGCGGGGCAACGATCGTTGCCTATGGCCACAATCGATGCCGGCGGCCTCGAGGCACTGCGACGAGCCCGCGGTCTCACGCAACATGCCCTCGCCGAAGCCGCGGGCATCACGCGGCAGGCCGTCGGCGCGATCGAGAGCGGACGCATGCAGCCCAGCGTGGGCATCGCCCTAGGACTCGCGCGCGCCCTCGACAGCAGCGTCGAAGAGCTCTTCGGAGCTCGCCTCGGGCCCGCGCCCGTGCCGGCCCGCGTCGCGAGCGCGACGATCGCCGGCCGCAGCGTGAGCCACGCGCTCGACGCAGAACATCTCGCCATCGAGCCGGCCGAGAGCCCCGTTCCCAACGTTTTCATCGCGGGCTGCGACCTCGCGGTCGGTCTGTTGTCGCGGCACGCGATGCAGCGCGCGCGTTCGGCGCGCGTGCTGTGGCTGACGATGACGAACCGCGCGGCGCTCGACGCCCTCGCGCGCCGGGAAGTCCACGCCGCCGTCGTCCATGCGAGCGCCCTCGGACGGCAAGCCGCACGCTCCGAGGCACTCGTCCGCTTCGAATTGGCGACGACCGAGGCGGGTTGGCTCGCGGGTCGCGGCAATCCGCTCGGCTTCGGCGGCGCCGCCGATCTCGTGCGCACGAAAGCGCGGGTCGTCAACCGTCCGGCCGGCGCGGGAGCGCGGCAGTTGCTCGATCAGCAGCTGCGTCGCGCAGGCCTCGATCCGCGACGGGTGCCGGGATACGGCCGCGAGCTCGCGGGGCAACTCGATGCCGGACGGGCGATCGCGCAGGGCTTTGCCGACGCTGCGGTCGGCATGGCCAGCGTCGCACGGCTTTTCGGCCTTTCGTTCACGCCGCTGCGCGAAGAGCGTTGCGCGCTGCTCGTTCCGCGCGAGTCCCTCGCCTCGAGCGAGAGTCGGGCCCTACTCGACGCGTTGCGTTCGAACGCGTTTCGCCGCGACCTCGAAGCGCTCGACGCCTACGACGTTCGCAGAACGGGAGAACGCATCGCATGAACCGTCGCAAGTGGATCGGGGGTAGCTCTGCCGCTTTCGCGCTCGTCGCGAGCTCCGGTCCGGCCCGAACTTTCGCGCAAGAGTTGACGCCGCTCGACGTCGCCTACGCCGGCTCGATGGGCTCGATGATGGAGGGGCCGATCAAGACCGCGGTCGCGCGGGCGCTGCAAGTAGCGTTGCAAGGCCGCGCGCAAGGTTCCGACGCGCTGGCCAAGTTGATCGCCGCCGGCAGCATCGCACCCGACGTCTTCATCCCGGTCACGCCGAGCCCGATGCTGACCGTGCTGCAAGCCGGTAAGGCGCACCGCGCCATCCCAATCGCGCGAACGGAGATGGTGATCGCGTACAGTCCGAAGAGCCAGTACGCACCGCAATTTGCCGATGCCGGTGCCGCAAAGCGCGGCGCGGTACCCTGGTGGAAGATCCTCGAGCAGAGCGACCTGCGCTTCGGCCGAACCGACCCGATCGCCGACCCTCAAGGGCGCAACATCATTTACACCTTTCAGCTCGCCGAAACTTACTACAAACAGCCCGGACTCGCGGCCAAAATCCTCGGCCCCACGATCAATCCGGCGCAGATTTTCAGCGAGCCGACGGTGCAAGCGCGTTTGCAAAGCGGCGAATTGGACGCGGCCTCGGCCTATAAAATTCAGCCCGGGCCGTTCAACTTGCCGTACGTGCGTCTTCCGGACGAGATCAATCTCGGCAACGGCGCAATGCGCGACCGCTATGCCGTCGCGTCGCTCGAGTTGGATGGAAAAGCGTTTCATCCCGAACCGCTCGTGTATTACGCCGCCACGCTCGACGGCGCCGCGCACAAAGATAAAGCGCAGGCCTTCGTGTCGTGGCTCGCCGGCGACGGCCAAGCGATTCTGCGCCAGGCTTTCTACGATCCGCCGGCGGGCGCGGCGCCGCTCGGTGGGTAGCCGCCGGGTGTGAAGCGGGCTCTCGCCGCGGCCTTCGCGGTCGCTTTGCTCTACCCGCTGGCGGGCCTGTTCGTCCCCGTCGGCGCTTGGCACTGGGACGGCTCGACCATCGGCAGCGCAGTCCGCGTCTCGCTGGTTCTGACCGCGCTGGCGATGCTTATCGTCGTGGCGCTCGGGACGCCGATGGCGCTGTACGTCGCCCGCGCGCCGAGCGGCGAACGTCTGTGGTGGCAGGCCGTTCTCTTGGTTTCGGTTCTTCTTCCGCCGCTTGCGCTCGGTATTCTGCTATCGCTGGCTTTCGGTCCGCACGCGCTAGGTGCGTTCGTTCAGCCTTTCGGGATCAGGTTGACGAACACGCCGCCGGCTTTTGTCGTCACGCAAGTCTACGTGAGCATCGGGTACTACGTCCTGGGCGCGGTCGCGGCGCTGGACGCCGTTCCGGCCTCGCTCGAGATCCAGGCCGGCTTGCTCGGACAAGATCCTTGGAGCGTCTTTCGGCGCGTGACGTTCCCGCTGGCGCGTTTAGGTTTCGCCGTAGCGCTCAGCCTGGCGTGGGTGCGCGCGCTGACGGAGTTCGGCGCCGTCGTCATCACCGCATACTATCCGGCCGGGATGCCCGTCGCGATGTGGACGAGCCTTGAAAACTTCGGCCTTCCGGCGGTCATGCCGCTGCTCGTCATCTTTCTCGTCACGGCGCTCCCGCTGCCGTGGCTCGCGCACGTTCTCGCGCAACGGCGTCTTTCACGTGCTTGAGGCGCACGTCGTCAAAGCGCGGCGCGAGTTCACGGTTGACGTGCGCCTGCGAATCGACTCCGGAAGCTCGTGCGGGCTCTTCGGCGTGTCCGGTGCCGGTAAGAGCACCGTCTTGAGCTGCCTCGCGGGCGCAATCCAGCCCGACGCCGGACACGTCACGCTCGATGGAACGGCACTCTTTCCGCCGCCGCTGCCGCTGCATCTGCGTCCCATCGGCTATCTCACGCAGCAGGCCGATCTCTTTCCGCATCTGCTCGTGTCGGAGAACGTCCGCTTCGGGATGACGAACGGCAAACGCAGCAGCGAAGGCGAGGCGTGGATTGCGAACCTGCGCGAGCGGTTCGAGCTCGGCTCGATCTGGAACGAGTCCGCTTCCGCAATCTCCGGCGGCCAAGCGCGGCGCGTCGCGCTCGCCCGAATGCTCGCGCGCAAACCGCGCCTCGTGCTTCTCGACGAGCCGTTCAACGGTCTCGATCGCCACCTCGTGCGCGAGCTGCTCGAGGCGGTCTCACGCTGGCAGCGCGAACTCGGCTTCACGCTGCTCGTCGTCGACCACGAAGCGGACGTGCTCGCCCGGCTCTGCCCGCGCGCGATCGCGATCGAAGCCGGCCGCGTGGTACAGGACGGATCGTGGGACGAGTTGCACGCCAAACCCGCGACCGAACTCCTCGCACGTTTGCTCGCGCCGCTCTAGCCGCTCGCGCCGGCGGAACGGCGCTTTGCCGCGAAGCCGAGCAGGAGCGCGGCCAGCGCACAGAGTGCCGGGACGACGCCGATCAAACGCGCGTCGGCGCTGAGGATCGCGCTTCCGATCGCGGGCGCCGCGATCAGCGAGGCGTTGTCCAACGAATCGGCGAGTCCGAGCACGGCTCCGCGCTGATCTTCGGGCGCTCTTTCGGCCAGCAGCGTCGTCATCGTGGGCTGCAGGATCGCGCCGGGGATCGCCCAGACGACCAGCAGCGCTGCAAACGACCGGACATCCGACACGAATCCGAGCAGCACGTAGGCGACGAGCGAAAGGGCGAACATCCATTCCGAGAGCGCGAGCGTTCCCAAACGCCGGCTCAAGCGGTCGGCCAGGAAGATCTGCGCGCCGGCACCGACGGCTCCCGCGACGCCGAGCAGCGCGCTCGCCGTGGCGGCGTCGCGGTGCAACTCGTTCGCGACGTACAACCCGAAGATCGTAAAGAAGTACGTGTACGAAAAGATGAAGAGGAGCTGGCGCGTCATCACGTTGAGCAGTCCCGGATTCTTGAGCGCGGCGGCTAAACGGGAAAGGTCGCCTGCGGCTTGCGCGCGCGGTTTCGAACCGCGCAGCATGAGAAACGTGAGGAGCATATTGACGGCCTCGAGGCCCGTCGCGACCCAGAAAGGGACGCTCAAGCCTAGCCGAAGTAAGAAGCCGCTCGCGAGCGGGCCGGCAACGAAGCCGAAACCGAAGGCGGCGGCGCCCCAGGCCAGCGCCTTTTCGCGCTGCTCTTCCGCGACGACGTCGACGATGTAGGACTGGGCGACGCCGAGGTTCCCGCCGCCGAATCCCTCGATGGCGCGCGAGACGAACAGTACGGGAACGCTGCTCGCGATCGCCAGCAAGAAGTAACCGGCCAGCGAGAAGCCTTGCGAACTCATCAGCACGGCCTTGCGGCCGAGCCGGTCGCTCAACTTTCCCCAGACCGGCGAGGAGAGCGCGGCGCAGAGCGCCGTGGTCGAGACGAGCAATCCCATCGTGAACGGCGTAGCGCCGTAGCGTTGCGCGAGCGCGGGCAAGAGCGGGATGAGAAACGTGAAGCCCACCACGTCGATGAAGATCACGAGGTAGATCGGCAAAACGTTCCGGAGCATGCCCGGCGTCCGGGACGACGACATGTGTCATAGCGTACCCCGCGGCGCCGCTTCATCTCCTTTCGGCCGGCAGCCCGGCGGGAGCGGGTATGCGAGGCAATCGACGCGCGCTAACACACGCGGAGCGGGACTCCGGTGCCGGACCTCGCGAAGCTTCTCGCCCGATCCGCTTCACCCAATCCGCTTCGGCGAGGAGGAACCATGACGTCGTCGCGCATTCTCAGTCTACCGCTTCAGGCGCTGGCGCTCGTCGCGTTGAGCACGCTGCCCGCACTGGCCCAAACGGCCGCGCCGCCGGCGGCGCCGGTTCCCCCGCCGACTCCGCCGAATTACGCTTACACGTTTACGCCGCCCAGCCAAGGCGCCGGAACGCCGCAAATCCTCAAGGTCGAACTGAATTCGGATCACTTGCACGCCGGCGGCCCGATCGCGATTCGCGTTACGACGACGCCCGACGTCGTCAAGGTAACCACCGGAAACGGAAAGCGCTCGGGGCAACTGACCCAGAGCGCGCCGGGAATCTTCACGAGCGAATCGACGCTGCCGCACGCCGGCGGCATCGCCTCGCTGCGCATCAAACTGCACTTCCAAGCTTCGACGGCGAGCGGAACTTCGATTTCCGTCGACGTCCCGGTCAGCTACCGCTGAGCGAGCCTTCGCATCGAGCCCGCCCGCCACGAACCGCGCGGCGGCGGCGAGGCACGCCCGGTTCTTACGGGCAAGAAGCGTCGTATGGAGTACGACGTCGTCGTCATCGGGGCCGGCGCTGCGGGAATGCTCGCCGCGCGCGAGCTCGCGCGCGCGGGCCGTTCGGTTGCGCTGCTCGAAGCGCGCGATCGGCTCGGCGGCCGCATGTACGCAGTTCCCGATTCAGATGCGCTCGCGCCGGTCGAGCTCGGCGCGGAGTTCGTACACGGGCGCCCCGGGATCACGTATGGCCTGCTGCACGAGTTCGGCGCCACCGTCGTCGACGACGTCGAATCGCGCTTCGTCCTTTCGGCGGGCAGGCTGCAACCGGCCGAAAGCGATCCGTTTCAATTTGCCGGAGATCTGTTGGCGCGCGCGCTCGAACGCGATGCGGACGAAAGCGTGGAACAGCTCATCGACCGCTACGCCCACGAGGTCGCCGCTAACGAAACGGCGCGCTGGACGCGGAGTCTCGTTTCCGGATTCGACGCAGCCGATCCGGCACGCGCCAGCGCGCGTGCGCTCGCCCAAGAGTGGGCGGGCGATGCGTCCGGGGAGGGCGCGCAGTCGCGTCCGCTCGGGGGATATGCGCCGCTCGTCGCGCACTTAGGCCGTTCGCTCGAGGCGGAACGCGTCGACCTACGGCTCGAAGCGGTGGCAAGGCGGGTCGCATACGGCCCGAACGGCGTCCGCGTGGATGCGCGCGTTCGCGGGAAGGAGGCCGCGTTTCGCGCACGCTACGCACTCGTCACCGTAGCGCACGGCGTCCTCCGTGCCGACGCTGGAGCCGAAGGCGCGATCGCTTTCGATCCGCCTTTGCCGGGCGCAACGCGTGAGGCAATCGCCCAGATCGAGATGGGGCCGGTTATCAAGGTGGTGCTCTGCTTTCGCGAGGCTTTTTGGGAGACGCTCGAGGGCGGCGCGTGGCGCGACGGCGCGTTCTTCAGCGGCGACGGCGCCTTTCCGACCTTCTGGACGCAGCTGCCCGTGCGCGCCAAGACGCTCGTTGCGTGGGCGGGCGGCCCGCTCGCCGAGCGATTGGTAAACGCCAGCGACGAGGAACGTAAGAGCTTGGCACTCGCGTGCGCCGGCCGGTACTTCGGCGACGTGCGCGCCGCCGAGGCGGCCTTCGACCGCGCGTACGTCCACGATTGGCAAAGCGATCCGTACGCGCGCGGCGCCTATACCTACGTCCTTACGGGTGGCGAGCGCGCGCGTTCGATCTTGGGAGCGGACGTCGCGGGCCGGCTCTGGTTCGCAGGAGAAGCGACTGCCGAGGCTCCCGAAGGGGGAACCGTCGCCGGTGCGCTGCAGAGCGGCGTTCGCGCCGCGCGCGCGATCCTCGCGGAGCGTTGACCTGAGAATCGCCGTCATTTCCGACACCCATTTCCCGCGTTTCGCCGCGCGCTTGCCCGCCGCGGTGCAGCACGTATCGAACGAACGGCCGGATCTCATCCTTCACTGCGGCGACCTGACGGCGCTCGCAGCGACCCAAGCTTTCGAGCATATCGCACCGGTCGAAGCAGTCGCCGGCAACAACGACGGCGCTGAGATCGTACGGCGCTACGGCCGGCGCAAAGTCGTCCGCGCGGGCGGCGTGCGAATCGGCATGGTGCATGGCGACGGACCCGGCGGCACGACCCTGACCCGCGCGCGCGAAGCGTTTGCCGGCGAAACGCTCGACGCGATTGTTTTCGGGCACAGCCACGTGCCGTATTGCGAACGGCACGACGGCGTCTGGGTGGTAAATCCGGGGTCGCCCACCGACAAGCGGCGTCAGCCGCGCTTTAGCTTCGCCGTTCTCGACGTTGCCGCACTCGGTGCGCTCGCGCCGCGACTCGTCTTCTTCGACTCGTGACGCGTCGCCTCGGGACGTGCTTTCGCAGCTGCTCCCGCATCGACGCCGCGCGCCAGAATCGATGCGATTGCCGAGGGCAAGTCGGCATCCGAGAGCCCGGTGGGATCCTCTCCGAAAAGATGCTGCATCAGGCTGCGGTAAAAACAGAAACCAATCATCAGGCCCGCCGCCGCGTTCGGGTTGACGTCGCGCGAAATCCGTCCGAGCCGCTGCTCTTCGCGGAAGTACGAAGCCACCTGCGAGAGCAAGTGGCTGGGACTCTTGCCGTCGGCGCGGAGCGCCTCGGCGTTACGCCGGGCCAGCGCCGGGTCGGCGGCCAGCATGCCGGCAGCCGGCGACATGATCGAAAAGATCGGCAGCACCGAAGCGAGGAACGTCGCAAGCCCTTGGTTGAGGTCGCCTTCGCCGGCACCTTGCACGAGCGCGTCGACGGCGGGCTGAAACTCGCCGGGGAGCCGCTCGCGCAAGACGGTAAGGACCAAATCTTCCCGGCTCTCAAAGTGGCGGTAGATCGTGCCCTCCGCGAAGCCGCACTCGCGCGCGACGTTCTGCGTCGTCACGGCCGAGAGCCCGCCCCCGCAAATGAGCCGTTCGGTCGCGCCGATCAGCCGTTCGCGCGTCGTCTCGGCCCGTGAAGTGGTCACGTGTCGCCTTTCGGGATACGGCCGTCCGCGCACTGCCGTATGCGCCGGGCGCCGCCTAGTGAAGGAAGAGCGAGCTCACGCCGGCCGCGCCAACCAGCGCGTAATAGCCGATGATCCGGGCGACGACCGCCGCGTTGCCGCATGCGCCGCCTGCAACCGAAGTTTCGTGTAAGGGGGCTCCGGTTCGGCCGAGCCCTGCCGCTGTTCTCATGTTCCGCTCCTTCGCCCATAAATGAGCGAATGCTCACATTGTAAGTGAGCGCCCACTCATTTGTCAAGGGAGTTCCATGAGAATCGGCTGGGAATGGCGGCGATCCCGGCGGACCTACGGCGAGCGGGTTCCGTCCCGCGGCCAGAAGCCGAAGATCGCTCGGCCCGGCTCGAGGTCCCAGAATCGCGTCGCGTTGTCCCCGACCCCGTAGACGACCGCGAAGGGCACCTCGCGCGCTAGGATCGCCCGGACGAGGCGCGCGAAATCCGCGTGCGACATCCAGGTCGCCGCATACCGCGCGAACTTCTGCTCGTCGCTGAGGTCGAGCCACGACGACGATTGCCGGACGCTCTCGTCCCGTGGATCGTCGGCCGCCGTGATCGAACCGATGCGCACGCACGCGACCTGCAGCCCGTGGTTGTCGCTGAAATAGCGGCCCAGCGTCTCGCCGAACGCTTTCCAAACGCCATAGAGCGAGTCGGGCCGAAACTCCGCGTCGGTGCGCACGACGAGCCCGAAGCCGGGCTCGTAGAGCGCGGGCAGGTTGTCGACTTCGTACATCCCGACGGCGTGGTTCGAACTTGCGAAGACGACCCGCGCGACGCCGGTCGCGCGCGCCGCCTCGAACGCGTTGTACGTTCCGAGAATGTTCGTCGCATAGATGTCGCTCCAGGGCGTCTCGACTCGCGCGACTCCGGCGAGGTGAATCACCGTGTCGCACCCCGCAAAGGCTCGCTTCAGCGCTTCGAGATCGCGCACGTCCGCGATCGTGCGGCTGCCCTGCAAATCGATCTCAACCACGTCGTGATCGCGCGCCAAATCGGCGCAAAGCGCTTTCCCGACGAGGCCCGCGGCTCCGGTTACGGCGATCTTCTTCATTCGGGCGAGTACGACGGAACGGCGCGCGATTCCAGGCGCCGGGCCTTGACGTATTCCGTTCCGGCCGCTACACTCGGCGCCAGACCACCGACGCCGCACGAAAGGAGCGCCGCAAAATGGAGACTGTCTCGCTCGGGCGCGATGCCCGCCGGCTCCGCCGCGCTCCGTCCGCGTCGCTCCGTTCCTGACGAACGGCCGCTGACGGCCTAACCGCGGCCTGCGCCCGCGGACTCGCGTCCTCCCACGCTGCTTTTCATCGCACCGTGCCGGAAAGGACCGCCGCCGTGTTTCCACTTGCCCTCGCGCGGCTCGTAGAGCCGCCGCTCGTTCTCGCCCGCGTCGAAAGCCAAGAGCGCGACGCTTACGCCCTGTACTTCATCAGCCCGACCGGCGCCGAGACGCTCGCGCGCGCGCAACTCGCCGGGTCGCTGCGTCATGCGGCGCGCGACGCGAGCGAACTGCCCGTCGTGGGCGACTACGTCGCACTCGAACCGGCTGCGGCCGGTTCGCAATGCGTCGTGCGTGCCGTTTTGCCGCGGCGAAATCTCTTCGCGCGACGGGCTGCGGGCGGAGCCTCGAACGCGCAGCCGATCGCGGCGAATCTCGACACGCTCTGCGTCGCCGTCGCTTGCAATCGCGATTTCAACCTACGGCGGATCGAACGTTATCTCGCCGGCGCCGAGCACTGCGGCGTGCCGGCGGCGATCGTCCTGACCAAGATCGACTTGACCGGCGATGTCGCCGGCTTCGCCAACGCCGCCGCAAGCGTGGCATCCGGCCGGCCGGTGATCGCGCTCTCGGCGCGCGCTCGGGTCGGGCTCGACGCGTTCGAGCGATTCCTCGGCGTGGGCCGGACTCTCGCCTTCGTCGGTTCGAGCGGCGCTGGGAAATCGACGCTGCTTAACGCGCTCCTGGGCGAAGAGCGGCTCGCGACCGGGGCAGCCCGCGAAGACGACGACCGGGGACGCCACACGACGACGCGCCGTCAGTTGCTGCGACTGCCGGACGGGACCGCGGTGATCGACACGCCGGGGATGCGCGAGTTTGGGCTGACAGCGGGCGACGACGAGCTGAGCGCCGCCTTCGACGACGTCGCATCGCTTGCGGCCGGCTGCCGCTTCAGCGACTGCCGCCACGACAGCGAGCCGGGTTGCGCGGTGATCGCCGAACTCGACGCCGAGCGCCTCTCGAGCTGGCGCAAACTTTCCCGCGAGGCGTTGTTCGAAGCGAGCAAGTCCGACCACGCGCTGCGCCAAGCCGAACGACGGCGCTGGAAGTCGATCGCGAAGTCGGCGCGCGCCTTCGACAAACGCCGTATCGAGTAGCGCGGACGTTAGAACGTCCCGGGGTACGCGCCTCCGTCGATCAAGAAGTTTTGTCCGGTGACGTACGAGGCTTGCGCCGAGCACAAGTAGGCGCACGCCTCACCGAACTCTTCGGGCGTGCCGAAGCGGCCGGCGGGAATTGCTTGCCGGCGCGCGCGTAAGTCTTCCTCGGGCTCGCGACCGTTCGAGCGCGCCGTGCTTTCGACCATCGAGCGCAGGCGGTCGGTCATGAACGTCCCGGGCAGCAAGTTGTTGATCGTGACGTTGTAGCGCACGGTCGTTCGCGCCAGCCCCGCAACGAAGCCCGTCAACCCGCTGCGTGCGCCGTTCGAAAGACCGAGTTGCGGGATCGGGGCCTTCACCGAACTCGACGTGATGTTGACGATCCGCCCGAAACGCCGCTCGATCATTCCGTCGACGAGGAGTTTTATCAAGGCGATCGGCGTCAGCATGTTCGCGCGGAGCGCCGCGAGCCACATCGCTTCATCCCAGTCGCGAAAATCGCCCGGCGGCGGACCGCCGGCGTTGGTGACCAGAATGTCCGGCGCGGGGCAAACCGCGAGCGCTCCGGCGCGACCCGCCGGCGTGGTGATGTCGCCCGCGTAGGTGCCGACGGGCGAGCCGGTCGCCGCACGGATCTCGTCCGCCGTTTTCTCGAGTTCGGATGCCGTGCGCGCGACGATCGTGACGGCAACGCCTTCGCGCGCGAGCGCGGCGGCGCAGCCTTTGCCGAGTCCTTTGCTGGCACCACAGACGAGCGCACGCCGGCCGCCGATGCCGAGGTCCAACTAGCGGCCCGCTTTCGTCTTCACCCTCGAGAACTACGCCGGAAGGCCGGCGGTTCCCCGAGCAACGGATGCGCCGAATTGCGGGTAATGGGGCGTGTGAGTACCCATTCGACGGCTTCCCATTTCCTCGGCGGCGAAATTACGATCGGCGGCGACTTGACCGTGCGGCGTTTCGGCTTCGGCGCCATGCGCATCACCGGCAACGGCGTGTGGGGACCACCGGCCAATCGCGCAGCTGCGGTCGAGCTGGTGAAGCACGTGGTCCAAAGCGGCGTCGACTTCATCGACACGGCCGATTCGTATGGACCCGAGGTGAGCGAAGAGATCATTGCCGAAGCGCTCGCGCCCTATTCCACCGGCGTCGTCATCGCGACCAAGGGCGGCTTCAAACGCACCGGGCCAAATCAGTGGCATATCGACGCCCGCCCCGAACGGCTGCGCGAGTGCCTCGAAGGGAGCTTGCGCCGCCTCAAGCTCGAACGCATCGATCTGTACCAGCTCCACCGGATCGACCCAAAAGTGCCGGTCGAAGAATCGCTCGGCGCGTTGACCGACCTGCAACGTGAAGGGAAGATCCGCCACATCGGCGTTTCCGAAACGTCCGTGGCGGAGTACGAGCGCTGCAAGAAATCTGCCACGATCGTCTCCGTCCAGAATTTGTACAACGTCCAGGACCGAAGCGCCGAGCCGGTGCTCGAGGCCTGCGAGCGCGACCGAATCGCGTTCTTGCCGTGGTATCCGCTTGGCGGGAAGGGCAAGCCCCATCACGCGGAGCTCGCGCGCATCGCCGCCGAGAAACGGGCGACGCCGGCGCAGGTCGCACTGGCCTGGCTGCTGGCGCGGTCGCCCTACGTCGTGCCGATTCCCGGAACGTCCTCAGTCGCGCACTTCGACGAGAACATCGCGGCCGCGGAGATCGAACTGACTCCCGAGGACATGGCTGCGCTGGCGTAAATGCAGCGGTCCGGGCAGGGCCGGCCGTAACGCCGCAGTAGAACGTCCGAGTGATCGGCTTACGTGTCTTCGGCGCGGCGCTGGCCTGCTCGCTTCTTACTCCCGGCCTCGTTACGCGCGGTTTCGCGCCGAGCCAACTCGAGGCGGAAAGCCGCTACGAGGCGACCGTCGCCGCATCCCCCTCGGAGGCACAAGCGCGCGCGGACGAGTCGGCGCTCGCCAGTTACGTTCACCGGATGGGCACGCCGGGCGACGAGCGGACGGCCCGCTACGTGCAAAGCGAGCTTGAGAAAGCCGGTTGGGACGCCAAACTCGTCACGTACGTCGTTCCCATCGCGTGGCCGACCGAACAACGCTTGGATTTGCTCGGTGCGCACGCGCAAGCGATCGACCTCTACGAGCCGGCCGTTGCGGCCGATCCGTTCTCGAAGAACCACGCCGCGATCGGAATTCCTTATTCCGGTTACAGCGTCGACGGCGACGTCACCGGTCCGCTGGTTTACGCAAACCACGCGGCCCCGGCCGACTTCGATGCGCTCGCAGCGGCCGGCGTGAAGGTGCGTGGCGCTATCGTCATCGCTCGCTTCGGCGGCAGCGTGTTGACGTCGAAAGCTACCGAAGCCGCCAAACGCGGCGCGAAGGCGATCCTCGTCTTCAACGATCCGCTCACCAACGGTTATTTCATGGGCGAAACCTATCCAAAGGGGCCGTGGCGTCCGCTTGGGGCGGCAACGCGCAATACGATGACGTTCGCGGACGATCCCGGGGATCCGACGGCGATCGGGATACCGGTTCCGGGCGCGGCGCACAAGCCGATCTCGTCGATGAAAGTCGCGCCCATTCCCGAGGCACCGATCACCGGTGTGGTGGCGCGCAAGCTTCTCGCCGCGATGGGCGGTCCCGTCGGCACCTCGACCTGGCATCCGGGTTTTGCCTTTCCTTTGCATCTCGGCGGCGACGTTCGCGCCCGTTTCGTCTTGAAGACCAAACGCTTCTTCGGGCCGATTTGGGACGTCATCGGCATGCTCCCGGGCACGTCGGACGCGCAAATGGTCGTGGTCGGAGGACATCGCGACGCGTGGACCTACGGCGCGGTCGATCCCATCAGCGGCACGGTCGATTTGCTGCAGCTCGCACGCGCCTTCGGGAAACTCAAGGCGGCCGGATGGCGGCCGCAACGCACGGTCCTCATCGGTTCGTGGGACGGCGAGGAACTCAACCTTTTCGGAAGCGACGAATGGGTCGAACAAAACGCAGCGGAGTTGCGGGCGAAGTGCGTGGCGTACATCAACACCGACGAAGTCGCCTTCGGCCCGGAACTCTACGCGTACGGGACGCCGGATCTGGCGGGACTCCTCCAGGATGCCGCAAGCGCCGTGACCGCACCGAACGGAACCCCGCTGACCGACTATTGGCAACGTCAAGACAAGACGCGCGCGGTTTTGCCGATCGGGGGCGGGAGCGATCACGAGCCGTTCGTCTTCCGCGAGAACCTCCCGGCGGCCGGTGCGGGCTTCGGCGGTCCCTTAGGCACGTATCATTCGGCTTACGACGACCCCGCCTCGCTCGCGATCTTCGATCCCGGAATGCACGAAGCGGCAGCCGCGGCACGCTTCACCTCGATCGTCGTCCTGCGCCTCGCCGACGCCGAGTTTCCCGACGTACGTCTCGCACCGCTGGCGCGCTCGCTGCACGAGCGTCTCTCGGAGTTCGTCAAAGGCAAAGGCGACGAAGCGCGCCGCGCGCAGGTCGGCGCGAAGCTGCAGCCGGCGGCCGATGCTTTTCTGACGGCGGCCACCGCGCTCGACGCGCGCGCCGACGCGGCGGTTCAGCGCGACGACTCGCTCGCTGCCGCGAAGATTTACGCGCAGCTACGCGCCGCCGAAGACGCGTTTTTCCAGCCGAACGCTACCACCTGGCAGCGCAGTTTGCTCTACGACCACAAGGGTTACGAGTCGACCGTTCTTCCTTCTCTGGACGCGACGCTCGCGAGCGACGGAAACGGCCCGCTCGCGACCTTGCAGGCGGCGTTTTCCGCCGCGACTGCCGCTAGTGCGGCACCGTAATCTGGTGCAGCGTGACCTTGTTGCCTTCGGGATCTTCAAACGAGGCGACTTTGCACACGGGCGTCTCGTAAGGATCGCCGGCCTTCACGCCCTTGGCTCGTAAGCCGGCGAGGGTTTCCTCAATGTCGTCCACTTCGAACGCGACCCCAACGCCGCTTCCGGGCTCTCGCTCCATCCAATCGCTGGTCATCAAGCTGAAGTAACCGCTCCCGACCTGGGATTCCGCATATTGTTCGACCCCGTCCTCGGCGAAGGGCGGTCCGAATTTCAAACCGAGCATCGTCTGGTACCACTCGCGCGTCGACTTGACGCTGCGGGACGGATATGCGACGAAGGCGATCTCTTTGATCATGCGATCCTCAGACGTAGTCGTTGAGCGTAACGGTTAGCGCGCGCGGAGTCGCGGCGCCTTTCTCGAGAACGACGACCTTTACTTGCGTTCCCGGCGCCCGGCGGAAAGCTTCGCGAGCGCTGCCTAAGTTCAGCTGCGCGGCGGGCACGCCGTCGATGCTCTCGATCACGTCGCCCTTGACGATCCCGGCCTTCGCGGCCGGCGTTCCGGGCCGCACGTCCGCCACGATCAGCTTGCCCTGATTCACTAAGAACATTCCGGAGCGTTCGTACTGATCGGCGGCGCCGAGCGAGGCGTTCGGCTCGAGGCTCATCGTTTGATGCGGGTAGTCGAACGTCACGGTGAAGCGTTTGAAGACGCCGCCCCCGACGTTGGCGCCGATCCCGGGAACCGCGAACGCACCCGCGCTTGCGCCGCTGAAGCCCGCGACGAGATTTTCGAGCTTGAAACCGCCGATCTCGAGCGAAGGCAGACGTCCCAGCCGCCCGACGTCCCCTCCGCCCACGCCGAAGCCGTTGAGGCCCGCTTGCGTGGTTTGCGCGGGGACGACCGCGGGGTGCTCCGCGACGAACGGCGCGTAGAGGTCGAGCGATGAGCGACTGCCGGTGTCGATGGTGCACTGGGTCGCGATTTGGTCGATCTGACACGCAACCTCCGGCTGCGTTCCGGAAAAGACGAAGGGCGTGGCCTTACCGGAAATGGGGGCGCTCGGCAACTTCAAGGTGAGCCGCTTTGCCGAATAATCGATGACCGTTACGAAGCGCGCGAAGACCTCGGCGCCGATGATTCCGTCGACGGGAGCGCTCCCCGCGACGCCGAATCCGGCGCGCACGGGCAAAGTCGCAAAGAGTTGATCTTTCAACACGGCTTTGCCGATGCGCATCGAGGAGACGGTCGTAAAGCTCGCTTCCTCGGTGGTCGCGCCGACGCCGCCGCCTTGCGCGCTGCCCTGCGCCGTGGCGCCGATCTCGCGCGCCACCGCCGGATCGACGACGTTCGAACCGCCCGTATCCAGAACGAACCGGAAGGGGCCTTTTCCGTTGAGCGTGAGATCGAGGTAAATGTGGTTGTCGATCAGATCGAACGGCAGGGACGTCTCGTTCGCGCCTTCGATCGAATAATCGTGGACGTCGGTTTCGGGCTTGCGGACTTTCGCGGCAAGGTCGGGCGGCGCGACGTCGATGTGGGTTACTTGAAAATCGATCTCGTTACCCTGGCTCGTCGTCTGTTTCGACCCGAACGGTAGCTCGACGCCGGCGACGACGTGATAGTCGCTGAGCAGCGTCGTCGTCGTCACGGCGGCGGCAGTTTCCACGTAGCGTTCCGGAAGATGGCTCGTTCGATCGATCCACACGTCGAACGGCACGACGCTCCCCGGCGGCGTCACGTGCACGACATCGAAGCTTTTGCCGCCTTGCGATTGCGGCGGCAGCAGCGCGACCGCAGCGCCGCCGTGCGCGGGCGTCCAGAGCGCGTACGATTCGCGATAGGCCTCGTTCAGGGACGAGGCGTGGCCCTGCTGGCTCCCATCGACCCAGACGACTCCCTTGGAATCGCGCGTCCAGGCCGCGCTCCCATCGTAGCCTTGATCTTCGGTGAACAGCCCGAGGTTCGCGTATTGCGCGAAAGTGCCGCCATGTGCCAGATCGGTGTACTGCACCGCAGTCGCGTGCAGGCCCACCGCCATGCCGGTCGCGCTCTCGCGAAACGAGGGAAGGTTCTTGAGATTCCCGGCTCCGAGGGCGCGCGCCGCGGTTGCCAGCACCGAATCGGCGCTCGCGTCCGCGGCGCCGGCAGCTCCGCCGGCCAAGGGAAAGGCAAGGGTTGCAGCGGCAAAGGCCGCGAGAATCGTACGCATACCCTCGGTACGGCTTACCCGCCGGGTTGTTTCGTTTCGACGTAGCGCTTGAGCGCGGCGAGCAGACGCACGTTCTCCCGCGCGAACGCCCGCAAGACCAAGGGCTCCGCTAACTTTTGGAGACCGGGCATTTGGATCGTGAGATCGAGGGCACGCACGACCGAAGTGACCCCGTTCTCCGGCGTCAGCGTGTAGCGGATCCGGACGTCGATGTCGGCGCGCAGCGGACCGCGCGCGAGCTGCATCGTCTGGTGAAAGCCGATGTGCTTCGGCGGGTCATACTCCGTGACCGAACCCGGTCGCCGGCCGGCCGGGCCTGCGTCGAGATAGGTCGTGCCGAGGCAAACGGGATAGGGCGCGACCTCCGTCGTCGCGCCGAACGCATCGGAACCCTTGAGCCAGCGGCCGTAGTTCGGCATGTCGGAAACGAGCTCGAAAATCGTCTCCGGCGGCCCTTCGATGCGCGTTGTAAATATCGGATGCGTCGTCGACATTCGTGAGCTAGCCGTTTGTCCCGCGACGCGGCCGGGGAACGAGTTCGCCTCCGCAATTCGGGCAGCGGTCGCTCATCGCGCTCGCGCACTCGGGACAGAAGGTGCACTCGTACGAACAGATGCGCGCTTCGGCATTCGCTTCGAGGTGACGCTCGCACCGCTCGCAGCTTTGCTTCAAAGTAAGACCCGCTTTCTTCTCGACCGGAAACCCAAGGCGATACCCCTGCCCGTGGACCGTGACGATGTGCATGCGAACCTGCATCAGAACAGCGAGTAGCCGCCGTCGATCACGAACGTGTCGCCGGTGTGATAGCGCGAAGCTTCGCTCATGAGGTACACCGCGATCCCGCCGAAATCGGCGCCGGTACCCCAGCGCCGCATCGGGACGCGCGGCAGCACTTTGCTGCGAAAGCCCTCGCTTCCGACGGCGTCGGCCGTCATCTCGGTCTCGATCCATCCCGGAAGGATCGCATGCGCGCGAACGCCGTGCCGGGCGAATTCCACGGCAAGCCCGCGCACCATCGAGATCATTCCGCCTTTGGTCGCGGCATAGTGTTCCGAACGAGGCGCCCCCTCGATCGCGGCGAGCGACGCGGTGCCGACCAGCACGCCTCCGCCGCCGCGGGCGACCATGTGCCGCGCCGCCGCTCGAAAGGTATAAAATGCCCCGTGAAGGTTGACGCGCAGGACGCGATTCCATTCCTCGGTCGTCATCTCCAGGAACGATGCGCCGCCGCGTCCGCTCACGCCGGCGTTAGCGAAGCAGCCGTCGATCCTGCCCAAGGTCGCGACCGTTTCGGCGAAAGCCGCCTCCACGGCCGCCTCGTCGCCGACGTCGCATTGCAGCGCCAAAACGCGCCGCCCGCGTGCGCGCAGCTCTTTCTCCGCGGCAGCGTTTTTCGCTGCATTCGTGCCCCAGATCGCGCAGTCGGCGCCTGCCTCGGCCAGCGCCAGCGCCATGCCTAGTCCGATGCCCCCGTTGCCGCCGGTAACGAGCGCGACGCGGCCGCTCAGATCGAAAGGCTGGTAGCTCATTGCGTCACGCGCTCGCTTCACTCCGCACTAAAAGACCTCGCGCTCGGCGTCGAGCGTCCGCAGCACGCGCCGCAAAATTTTCCCCGACGGGCTTTTCGGAATCACTTCGATCGGCACGACGTCGCCGAGTTGTTTGTAGTCGACGACGCGCTCAGCAATCCAAGCCTTGATCGCCTCCGGATCGACGGCGCCGCGAGCGGTGACGTAGGCCACCGGTATTTCGCCGGCGCGCTCGTCGGGCCGTCCGATCACCGCAACGTCGGCAACGCCGGGATTGGTGAGCAGCAACGCTTCGAGCTCGGCCGGGGCCACCTGAAAACCCTTGACCTTGATCAGTTCTTTGAGACGGTCGGTGATGTAGAGGTAACCGTCGGAATCGAAGTAGCCGATGTCGCCGGTGCGCACCCAGCCGTCGGCCGTGATCGACTCGGCCGTCGCCTGAGGCTGATTCAAATATCCCTTGAACGCCTGCGGACCGCGAAACCAGAGCTCGCCCGCTTCCCCACGCGGCAGATCGGCTTGCGTCTCCGGATCGACCACGCGCGCCTGGGTGTCCGGCAACAACCGGCCACTGCTGCCCCGGCGGATATTCTCGCGCGGTACCGTTGCGACGACACCCGAGGACTCGGTCATACCAAAGCCTTGACCGACGGTGCAGCCGAGCCGTTCGGCGACTCGCTCCTCGAATGCGGCGCCGAGCGGCGCGGCACCGCAACCGATGAACTCGACCGACGAGAGGTCGTAGCGGTCCACCATCGGGTGCGTTGCAAGAAACTGCATCAGCGGCGGAACGAGCGCCAAGTGCGAGACGCGGTAGCGCTCGATCGTCTTCAAGAACGCTTCCGGTTCGAAACGGGGCATCGTCACGAGCGTCGCACCGAATGCCAAGCCGCACATCGTGATGACCGTAAAGCCGAAAATGTGATACATCGGCAAAAGGGCGAGTGCGACGCGCCGCTCGCTCATCGGCAGGGCTTCCATGTACTGCGCAACGTTCGACACGAGGGTGCGGTGCGTGAGGACGACGCCCTTTGCGACGCCCGTCGTTCCCGAGGAAAACGGCAACGCGACGAGCGCGTCCGGGTCGTTGCTCACATTCGGCTCGGGACCCTCGCAGGCGACAAGCGAGGCGTAGCTCACCGTGCCCTCGGCCTCGCCCAACAAGATCAGCGTCTCGCAACCGGCCTGCGCAGCGGCTTCCCGCACCGTTTCCAGCAGCGGCGGAATCGTAAACGCGAAGCGCGCCTTCGCCTCGCGCATTTGGTGCGCCAAATCGCTCGCATTGTACGCCGGGTTCGCACCGCTCACGACGCCGCCGGCTGCCATAGCGCCGAGCGCGACGATCGGCCACTCGGGCATATTCGGCGAAAACATCAGAAGCGTATCGCCCGGCCTCAGCCCGATGGATGCGAGCCCCGCCGCGACGCGCCCAATAAGGCGATCCAACTCGCCGTAGGTCACGCTGCGCTCGCTGACGGAATCGATCAATGCGACGCTGTCGCGGTGTTCGCGAGCACGCTCGCGAATGAACTGCGGCACGGTCGTCGATGGGACGTCGGTGCTGAGATGCGGGCCTTCAACGATGTCAGGCATGGAATTGATCATGACAAAGATCTCCCACCCTGAGGTACGCGGACACGCAGACTGCCTCCCGTTCGAGCGGCGCCGCGGCTCGCGGCAACTCTATGCGCGCGGCGCCCCGGATCCGGACGGATTCGCTAGTTCAGAGCGGCTAACTGCGAGAGGAGTTCACTGAGGCGCGGCGCGCCTACCGCCTTGACGGTTTCGCTTTGGGCCCGGTTCCAGAGCGAGCGTGCCTTCTCGAGGACGCGACTCCCCTTGCGCGAGAGCCTGACTTCGCGCCGGCGAGCGTCGTGCGCGCTCGTCCGCATCGTCACGTATCCAGCCGCGATGAGCGGCCGCAGATTGCGCGTTGCGGTCGAGACGTCCATATCGAGCTGGGCCGCGAGTTCGGCGACCCCCCAAATGGGCACGACGGCGAGGGCGGTCAACATCGAAAACTGCGAACTGGTCAGCCCCGAAGGAGCCAGCGCCTCGTCGTAGCGGCGCGTGACGCGACGGGTCGCCGCGCGCAGACTCAGACATGCGCAATTCAGGGGATCGTCGAATATCATTTGATTATACAATTAATCTGTGGGGACCGGAAACCTCTTGACATTTCAGCATTACTTGCATATACAAATGTATCATGTCACCGCAAGCCGCATTCGGGATCAGCATCCTCCTCAGCTTGGTCGCCTGGGGCACCGCGTTCGCGCTGTACTTCTGGCCGGCTCTGCGCCGCCTGCCGCAGGCCGAGGCGCTGCGGCCGTTGCTCCTCATCCACACCTTCCGTTTTGTCGGTTTGGCGTTCATCGTCCCCGGCGTCGTCTCGCCCGACTTACCGGCAGCCTTTGCCCGGCCCGACGCCTACGGCGACATGACCGCCGCGCTACTCGCGCTGATCGCGCTAGCCGGCCTCCGGACGAGGTTCGGCACGCTCCTAGTCTGGGTGTTTAACCTCTGGGGGAGCGCCGATCTTCTCAACGCGTTCTATCAAGGTAACCGGATCGGTCTTCAGCCCGGCGACTTAGGCGCTGCGTATTTCATCGTGACGTTCGGCGTGCCGCTGCTCCTGACAACGCACGTGCTGATCTTCCGGCTGCTCTTCCGGAGCAGCGAGATGGCCGCCGCGGGTCAGCACTCGCGCGCTGCCTAGCGCTGCCCGCGCTATCTCTCTCGAGCAGAGCGTCGCGAGCGCAACTCGAGTGCTTTTTCGGCGCGGTCGACGAGCTCGGGCGCCCCGAGCCTCGTGCAATAGCCGGCAAATTCCGCGGTCGGTCCGTGCCACTCCAGCTCGCCGATATCCATGAAGGCGAGGGCATCGGTGCGGAGCGTCGCAAGCGTTTTGAAAAGCAGCGCAAGCTCTTGACGATCGCCCAATTCGTCCGCCGGGAAGGCTTCGATGCTGCCGTAGCGCCCGAGAAGGGCGACCGCGCCCTTGGGCCCGATGCGTGCGATGCCCGGATATCCGTCCGCACTATCACCGACGAGCGCGAGGTAATCCGGAATCTGCAGGGGATCCACTCCAAACTTAGCGCGCACGCCCGCGGCGTCGCGAACCACCTTGCTCTTTCGGTCGACTTGAACGACGCGATCCTCGCGAACGCACTGCGCGAGATCCTTATCCGGCGTCCAGATGCAAACTTTCTCGACGAGCCGATTCATCGATCCAATGGCGGCCGCTGAGGCAAGCGCATCGTCGGCCTCAAACTCGATCATCGGCCACACGGCAACGCCCATCGCGGCGAGCGCTTCTTCCAGCGGCTGGAACTGGGCGCGGAGCTTAGGATCGATTCCTGCGCCCGTCTTGTAGCCTTGCCAAAGCTCGTTTCGAAACGACTCGATGATATGGTCGGTGGCAACGCCGATGTGGGTGGCGCCTTCGCCGACCATCTGTAAGACGGTGTTTAGCACGCCTACGACGGCACCAGACGGCCGGTCCTTACCGTCGGCGATGCGGCGCAGGCCATAAAAGTGACGAAACAGCTCGTAGGTTCCGTCAACGAGGTGCACGATCACGTTGCCGTTAGTTGCGGCGGGACGCTTGGCGGCGCCTTCGAAGGCTTTCGCCCGCCCGAGAGACCTCTTAGCATAAATCTTCGCTAGAAGTGGGAATGTGTGTTGCTGTACGGGAGGCCGAACGCTAGGGCGCGAGAACGTTGAGCGCGATGAAGATCACGGCGAGCTCGCGTTCAATCTGGCTTGCTTCGCTGGCGTTTTTTGCGCTATTCGCTTGTAGCAACGGCACGAGTTGCGCGGACGTCGCCTGTCCCGCACCATGCCAACCGCCGTCTCCGGGACCACCACCGAATCTCGAGCTTGCATATCCGTTACCGGGAGCGACGGGCGTTCCCGTTTCTCTCGGCGCCGTAATCTTCACTGGCGTCGAAGCCAACGCCACGTTGTTCGTCGACTCGCCGCAGGGAGCGATTACCTTAGGGAGTCCGACGGCGGCTCCGTCACCGCTGCCGTCGCCTATCGCGAGTCCGCCCCTAGATGGTATCTACTTCGCAGTTCCGGTTCCTACGTTATCCGCGGCGACGCCGTATTCGGCGGGCTACACGTATCCGCGGTATACGGGCCATCCGGGGGCTTGTTACAAAGTGACCACAGTTAATTTGGGGTCGTTCACGACGCAGTAGTAGCCAACCGTAAGCTCAATAGTCGTCATCGAATTCGCCATGTTGACCAGATCTTTGGGATAGGAAGCGACCGGGAAAATTATCGTGTAGCGTTGACCGCCTTGGTCCCAGGTAATCGTTGTTGGCTGGCGGTAGATCGGGATCCCCGCAATCGCCGACATCCCGTTGTTCAGCACGACAGTCTTTGTAGTTTTGTAATTCGAGACGTCAACGGGGCCGCTCGCCGGCGGCGATAGGACTGCGCCATCGTTACAGATCGAAGAGAAGTTGCAGTTGGCTGAATTCTCAAAAACGACCTCATAACTCAAGCCGGTCACCGATGAAACGTTGGCGTACCGCGACCCGCGCGTCGCCGTATGAAAGGGAACGATCGCCGGTAGAAGGATCGGTATTGACGCGGTTGCCTTCAATTTTGGCAGGGCCGACTGAAAGAGGGGGTTTAGCGTCGGAGCGGGGGTTGGGGATGCCGCCTGCGCATCCGCGCTTATGCCGCGGGACGGGTTTGAGATCGGGGCAACGATTAGCGCGATTACCGCGATTATGCCTAGCGGCTTACCCGATATGAACTTAGCATCCGTCATCGACTCCACGGTAAGCTTGGAAATACGGCACGAACGCGGCGGCACCGGTTGTTCCGCCGTTAGTGACTATCCGTGAATGCTGCAAGGACTGAACTGACGGGACGTTTTCGTCGCTTCCGCCGTCCGATTGAAGCGTCCCGTCGCCCCGATACCGAAGTGGCGGAAGCTACGGTTGAAGTTCGAGAACGATCTTGCCGCGTTTGTGTGAAACGGTCCCGGCGAGCATTTCGTGCGTGACGCGCGCCTGCGCCAGCGCTAGCACCGAACCGACGTTGACGCGGATGTTTCCGGCGTCGATGAGCTTCGAAATTCGTTCGAGACCCTCCGTAGTAACGGAGACGATAAAGAATCCTACGCGGACCCCGAAGCGGGTCGCGAGCTCGGCATCCGGCTGAGAAACGCTTGAGATCAGTCGGCCGCCGCGCTTAAGGTCGTCGAACGAAGCTCGCTGTACATCGCCGCCGACGGTGTCGATGACGACGTCTACCTTCTCGTTATCGGCGGCGGTCAGCACGCGGGCACCGACACTTCGTGCGAGCTGCACGGCGTATCCGCCGACGTTGCCAGACGCGCCCTGAATCAGCACGGTTTCGCCGGACTTGAGATCGGCATGCGTGAACAGCATCTCCCACGCCGTGACTGCGACGACGGGAACCGACGCCGCTTCAACGGCATCGATCGACGCCGGCGCGGCTGCGATCATGCCCGCCTCGGCTCTTGCGAACTCCGCATAGCCGTTGACGAAGGATGCATTGGTGCAGCCGAACACGGTATCCCCGACGGCAAAGGCGGTTACATTCGAACCTACACGGTCGACGACGCCGGCAATGTCCGAGCCCGGCGTCAACGATAGCGACAACGCGCGAAGCGATGTGAGAAGCCGCGGCAAGCTGCAAACCGCGGGCAGTCTCCGGAAGCTGGGGATCATCGAGCTCGCAGGGCACCAGGAGCAGAGCGCCGTCATTGTTGCGAAGGACTTCGATGCCGGCAAGGTAGGAGCCGTCAGTCAACTCCCATGCCTCGTCAGAGACCCGCCAGTACGGCACGATGCTTGTAAGATGCTCGAACACTTGACCACCGAACCCTTTGTTCATCATCTGTGGCTCCCATCGACGGAGCTCGAGTGCCTAACCTTACGCGTCCCGTATCTGAGTAAGGCGAGAGGGTCGAGTGGCCACCAGCTTCAAGACTCCGGCACCGCATTACCTCGCCGCGGCAGGAGCACTAAGTCGGCCGCTTCCTCGGCGTCATTGAGGAGTGTCTTACGCGACGTGCCCATCTGTGCACGCATCGTCAGACCGCGGACAAGGTCGAGGACCTGGTTCGCGCGCGCGGCGACCGGAAAGTCAGATGGAATCTCGCCCGCGCTGATCCCGGATTGGAAACGACGTTCTACGAGGGCCACGGCGCCAGCGGCGGCGTCCTGTATCAACTGCCTGACCTCAGCGTCGTTCACAAGCGGCGCGACGCACATGAGAAGACATCCCGAGGCGCTTCCTTCCTCGGTCGCAGTTGTGACGGCGTACCTCAGGAAGCTTGCGATCGAGTCGCGCAGAGCCTGCGGCGCGAGGAGTGCCCCCGCGGCGCCAGCGCCCTTCCTCTCGGCGTACGCATGGAGGACACGCAAAAATATCGTCCGCTTGTCCCCAAAGATGGAATACAGGCTCGGCCGCCCGACCCCCATCCCGGCGACGAGATCGTCGATCGTCACTCCGTCGTAGCCTTTGAACCAGAACACCTCGATCGCTTTTTCGAGCGCGGCGCTCTCGTTGAAGCTGCGGGGTCGCCCACGCGGCCGAGCGGCCTTTTGAATCATTTAGTTCGGAATTCCTTGCCCTTGGCCATCTGATCCATTATAGTACGGAAGGGTTCGAAATTGGCAAGCTGACCCTGGCGTTGGGGGGCTTCCCGTTCGACCTACCTCTGCACCACGGAGTCACTTATGAAACAGTCGATCGCTCTCGTCACCGGCACCACCTCCGGGCTTGGCCATGCGGCAGCCCGCTTGCTTGCCGGCGAGGGCTACAGCGAGGTCATCGTCACCGGGCGCAGCCTGGCCCGGGTCCAGCAAACAGCCGCTGAGCTTGCAGCTGAGACTAAGACGCAAGTCTTCACACCGCTAGAGCTGGAGCTGGACTCGCCGTCCAGCGTTCAGTCCGCCCTCGCCGAGCTTGCCAAGCGAGATCGGCCGGTCGATTTCCTACTGCTCAATGCAGGGATGGTCGGGGGTAAGAAGCGCGTGCTCACTGCGGCGGGCATCGAGGCGTCTCAAGCTCCGCTAATCGGCCATCATCAACTGACTGTTGGGTTGCTCCACGCCGGCCTGCTGAGTCCGAACGCGCGGATTGTTATCACCGGCTCGGAAGCGGCCCGAGGGGACGTACCCCTGTTCAGCTACACCGACGTGGCGGCCCTTGCGGCCGCGCAACACCAGCTCGACCGAAGCGTCGTGGTGGAAGCCCTGCTGCGCAGCGGGCCTAACGTGAACTATAAGCCAAACCGGGCGTATGCCGACGCGAAGCTGATCGTTGCCTGGTGGGCGGCGGCGCTAGCGCGCCGGCTACCCCCCGGCATGGCCGTGTACGCCGTCTCGCCCGGTTCGGCGACCGCCACCAAGGCGGTGCGAAACGCTGGCCCGGCGTTGAAGTATCTGTTTATCCCAATCGTGAACCGCATCCCCGGCATGAATCAGACGCCGGAGACCGCAGCTCGCCGGTACCTCCAGGCCTCAGCGTTCGGAACCGACGTCTCGGGCCAATTCTTCGCCTCAGCGCCGAAGAAGCTCACCGGCCCAATCGAGACGATGCGCCACCCACACTTTCACGATCGCGCCAACCAGGAAGCCGCGTGGAAGGCCGTCGTCAAGGTCTCCGGCGTCGACTTTTCTTACGCTGCACCCTCGAGCGCGGTGTCCTGAAGGAAAAGACAATGCCAGATACCGCCTACGAAATTTTTCCCAGTACGGGCTTCACCGTCACGCACTTTCTCGTCTCGGCGGACTTAAAGAAGTCGATGGACTTCTACTCGCGGATCCTCGGCGGGAAAGTCGTCATGGACGGCGAGAACGGCAAGCCGGCCGTCGTGCAGCTCGAGAACACGTGGGTCATCGTCAATGTCGGCGGCGGGCCGACCGACGACAAGCCGGCCGTATACCTCGCACCTCCGATGGACGGCGACGCCGTCAGCAGCTTCATGAACATCCGCGTCGCGAACATCGCGGAGTGCTACGAACGTTGGAAGGGTCTGGGTGCGGAGTTCCTCACGGAACCGAAGGTTCACGAGACCGAGACGCGGTGCTACATGCGCGATCCGGACGGCCACCTCATCGAGGTCGGAGAGGCGAAGAAATAGCGGCGGCCGACGAGCGGACTTGAACCGCTGACCTGCTGATTACGAATCTGTTTGGACAGAGCGGCCGCGAGAAGAACCTAGAATTCTGCTGCCGGGTACGCCTCTCGTCGCTGCCCTAAGCGGACGGGTAGGCGCAGCTGGTGGCGAATTCGCCGCCTATGAGCGTAATGCCCCACGATGGACGCCAAGGGGCGCTCCCCTCTGGCACGGTGACTTTTGCCTTCACCGACATTGAAGGCAGCACCGCGCGCTGGGAACGGCACCCGCACGAGATGGAACGGGCCGTGCGCCGTCATGACGAGTTGCTGCGCTCGGCTTTCACCAGCCATGGCGGCCATATCTTCAAGACGGTGGGCGATGCGTTTTGCGCGGCCTTTTGGCGTCCGGCGGATGCCGTTGCTGCGATCCTCGACGCACAGAGGGCCCTTGCCGCGGAAGACTTCTCGGCCGTCAACGATCTTCGTGTGCGCGCGGCCGTTCATACCGGCACGGCCGACGAGCGCGACGGTGACTACTTCGGGCCCGCCGTCAATCGCGTGGCCCGTTTACTCGCTATCGGCCACGGCGGCCAGGTGCTGCTCGCAGGCGTCACAGCGGAGCTCGTTCAGGGTGCGCTGCCGTCGCAAGCAGCTTTGCGGGACCTCGGCGAGCACCGCCTGCGCGACCTCGCGCGGCCCGAACGCGTCTACCAATTGCTCGCACCCGGCCTCGTTGCGGACTTCCAGCCACTACGTTCGCTCGACGTGTTTCCGAACAACTTGCCGCTGCAGCTCAAATCGTTCGTCGGCCGTGAAAGACAGATCGCCGAGATCTCAGCGCTCATTGCTAAGCATCGGCTGGTCACGCTCGTCGGCTCAGCCGGGGTCGGCAAAACGCGCACGTCGCTGCAGGTTGCGGCCAGCCTGCTCGACGGCTCGGCCGACGGCGTCTGGTTTATCGAACTCGCACCCTTGTCCAGCGGCGACTACATTCCATCAACGGTAGCGCAGCCATTTGGGATCACGCTGCCCTCCGAAGGCGATCCTATCGAAAACCTTGCCCGCGCCTTGAAGGCGGAGCGCGCGCTGCTCGTCTTCGATAACTGCGAACACCTCGTCGAACCTGCCGGACGCGTCATTTCGGCCATTTTGCGGGAATGCTCGAAAGTAACGGTCCTCGCTTCGAGCCGCCAGGGCCTCGGCATTGAAGGTGAAGAGACGTACCGGATGCCGTCGCTCGACGTCCCTCTTGCGGCCGATCGCCTCAGCGCATCGCAAGCGATTACCTCGCCGGCGATTGCCCTCTTCGTAGAGCGGGCGCTGAGCGCCGATAAAACGTTTGCACTCACCGACGAGAACGCTCCGGCCGTTGCTGACATCTGCCGGCGACTCGACGGCATTCCCTTTGCGATAGAACTCGCGGCATCGCGCGTCAAGATGCTCAGTCCGCGGCAACTCCGCGAGCGGCTCGATCAGCGTTTCCGGGTGCTCACGGGCGGAAGCCGTGATGTTTTGCCACGGCAGCAAACGCTGCGTGCGCTCATCGATTGGAGTTACGATCTGCTTGACCCGCGGGAGCGCGTGCTTTTTCGCCGTCTCGGCGCCTTTGTCGGCGGCTTCACGCTGGAGGGCGCAGTTGCCGTCGGCGGCGATGACGTCGACCAGCTCGACCTGCTCGACGCGCTCGCTTCGCTGGTCGATAAATCGCTGGTGCTTGCCGAGCCGGAAGGCGACTCGCTGCGCTACCGCCTGCTGGAGTCCACGAGGGTATACGCGTTGGAAAGGCTTTCGGAAGCTGGTGAGGCCGAGCTCCTCGCCACTCGCCATCTGCAGTATCTTCGAGAGCGCTTCGCCGAGATATGGGCACGGGCGGACCGCTCGGGTCGTACGCACGAATTGGTTGCGGCGTTTGCGGCGGAGTTGGAGGACGTGCGCTTCGCCTTGGATGGCGCATTGTCGCGCTCGGAGATCGCAGTGGGCGGCTCGGAGATCGTAGCGGGCGGCGCGCTGCTCGCCGAAATCGGCGGAAGCTGGTCGAACCTCGGACTCGAGGCTGAGGGCATAACTCGCTGCGAGCGATACATCGTCTCCCTCCCCGCGGCGGAGTCGCAGCTCCTGGCTCGCCTCTGCGGCACTTTAGCCTTCTTACTCGGCGAATGCGGACAGAAGACACGCGCTCTTGAGATTGCGAGGGAGGCGGTAACGCACGCGCGCCACGACGGCAACCCGCAAACGATTGCTTGGGCGTTGCGACACTACGGAAACGCGGCGGTACGATTGAGTAGTTTCGAGGACGCGGATGCGGCCCTCACCGAGGCCGAAGCGTTCCAGCCTGCTTCGGTGGGCCTTCGACTGGCGCTACTCTACGTCCGCGCACTGTTAAGCACTCGGCGCGGTGATCTCGAATCAGCGGCGCGAATGCAAGGGCAGCTACGGAAGGCGCACCGCTCGTTCGGAAACACGCATGGAGAACGGATCGCGGCAGGCAATTTGGCTGAAGTCGAACACGCTCGCGGCCGAACGCCGCTCGCCATCTCCATTTTCGAGGAGATGTTACCCGCCGCACGAGCCGACAGGGACCGTGGTAGATTGGCGACAGCGCTCAACAACCTAGCTGGCTATCGAGCAGCGGTGGGCGATTTTCCGGGGGCCGCCTTAGCGGCTCGCGAGGCGATTGAACTGCAAGCTTCAACGGATTCCGCTGACGTCTATGTGGGGATCGGAATCGAGCACCTCGCCCTTGTCGCAGCGGCTCGCGGTGATTTTTCGAGTGCGGCTACACTCGAAGGTTACGCCAACGCCGCGCTTCGGCGGCAGGGGTTCGAGCGCGAGTTCACCGAGACGACGACCTACAATCGCCTCACCGCACTCCTGCACGAGGGAGTCGCACCCGACGAACTCGCACGGTTGACGGAAGAGGGCGCCGCGCTCACGCCGGAGGGTGCCATCGCACTCGCGCTTGAGAAGTCGTAGCGGGCTAACTGACCGGCGGCAGGGTGTCCGTGGCAGTTTCGCGCCATCGAATAAGGTGAGATCCGCCGCCATGGCCGGCTTGGCTGCGGCGCATGCCTCAGAGACCCTCCCGACGAGCGATGCTGGTCGGCTTCCCATTAAAAACAGGCACCGCTCACATCCGGCCTAGTGCGACGGAGCAGCGGGTTCCGGAACTGTGAACGATACCGTCCTTACGCACTCGCCGCATCCGGCGAATACGTGGTGCGCCGTGTCGACTAACTCGACACGCATCTTATGCTGCCCTGGGGGCAGACCAGCGATGCTGATCGTATTGTTGCCATCGTCTTCCACAAAACCCCATGGAACATCATCTATGTGCACGTGCAGATGCCCGATTCGAGGAGATGCGGTGAGCGCGCCCGTCCCAAACACTGGCAAGATCCGCACGTTCTCAGCGCGATATTGGATCCAGACGAGGCCGTGCGCCAGCCCAGCCGCAAGGGGCGTGGGATCAACGATGAGTCTGGGTGGGGGCTCGTTCGAAATGGCGACGTATGGCGAGACCTCGACGATCTGCCTCTTGGTTTGAGCAAACGCCTTTGTGGCGAGTGCACTTCCGCTCACAACGCCGACGGCGGCGATCACGGCAAGCGTTTTGAGAAGCACGTGCATAGCTGTCCTCACGTTTTAGCCAACAAAGCGTCCGAGGCGCTTTCTTGTTCTTTGATAAAGAGCGATTCGAGTGGAGTGCCCGCGAATCTCTTGCCCATTAGACGAGCGAACAGCAATACTGAACTTCGCGGCCGGTGATTCACGACCAAATGTTGCGTTTGGCCCGCGGCATTGCGGTGAACCGTAACGACGCATTTCGTGGGCTCTCCGCGAATTTCGCACGAGTATTCTTCGATAAATCCATCCTCGCCGAAGTTACCCGTAAAGCTGAACTGCTGGTTCTTGTACTCCTCGCGCGCGGCAGACACGATTGCGTGCACAGCGTCCGCACCATGAGCGACGCCTTGCATTGCTGCCCCTTCGCCCGTGACATCCTCAGCCAAGTTCTCAAGCCACTTCGGATAATAGGGTTGTCCCATATACATAAGTTTTCTCCTCAAGTTCTTGTTGGTTGCACATTCGCGCCCGCAACGTGCACGAATCGTTGCCGATTCATTTTTGCGCCTGCAGACTGCAGTTAGGGCACCGCCCGAAGATTGCCAAACAGCCTTGCAGCGAAGGAATCGCGACTGCAAAGAGTCTCGCGCGCTCTTCGTAACTTGCATTTAGCGCCGTCGCTAGTCGAGCGAGCAAGGCTATGGAGGGGCGTCTCGTTCCCAATTCGAGACTCGCGTACCACCCGCGGCTCACGCCGATGGCTTCTGCAAGCTCCTCTTGCGACACCGGTTTCCCGCACCGCGACCGTAGGCGTTTGAAATCGCCGAGCGCCGGCGTCGTACCATCTAGCCGAATGCGCAACTGCCTCAGAAGGACGGGCAACTGATAGTTCTGATCCAACGGGGTAGCGTTCATGTTACATGCTCCAGGCGCTAGTCTCCAGACCAGCTTATGCCTCTGGCACCTGGTGGCACAGACACAAAGCAAACAATTAGACACACAATCGCGGAGCGGCCCGGGTGGTCACTGGAAGTCGGCAGACGCCTGGGCATGCTGCTGGTACGATCCAGCGTACATGAGCATCGTCGGAGGATCGTTTCAAGCGGCATCGCCGCCTGAACACGTCGCGATTCCCGCCGTCACGGCCCTTCCGCGCACGCAGCCGGACCAACCGGCGCAAACGATCGTTTTGGAAAACGTCGACGCGCTCGTTGGCGTTTATGTCGATCTTTATTGTTGATCTATCAGGGCATCTAGCGCCAGCTCGATGGCGTCTTCATGCGTTAACAACGCGCCGTCCGCCATCGCAGCGTCGAGCGCCTCTCGGTCCAGGGTTTCCCGCAGGGTGGACTCGAGCAGGTCGTGCGCGTCTTGGCGGAGTGGCGATCGACGAACCGGGCTCCCCTTTTCAACCGAGGTGATTAAACCCAACAGCCGCGCTGCCGGCGCTAGATTGCCAAGGAGCGCCAACCCGAGGGCGGCGTACTCTACCTCGGCGAGCATGGCTGTAGTTCGAACACCGGACCGCGTACGCCGCAAGTACTCATGCAATTCTAAAGCAGTCTCTCGCACCTTCCCCAAGAGCAGTCGTAAGATGATGAGGCGCGGCAGCGTGTAGGTCACGACTGTCGGATGTGCTCCAAACTCGCCACCCAGCAATCGCTCCGCGATCTCCAGAGCGAGCTCCTTGTTCCCCGCAGCATACTCTAGATCAATGCGCGGGATGATGATGTTTTGTGCAACATAGTCAGGAATACCAAGTCTTAACGCGATAATCTCCGCTTGGTCGAGGGCAACGCGCGCTTCATCGTAACGCTTTGATAGTAGGCACAGCAATTGATATGAAAACAGATGATTGCAATAGTTTCGCGAGTTTTGCATGCCGTTACGGATAAGGATGTCGCCACTACGCACCAACGTCGCCTCGGCTCCGGAAAGGTCCCCGTGAACAGCCTGTACCGCGGCTATAACATCGCAAAGCTCCGAGACGGCCACGTCGTCGCACCTTTCGCAGAGGCGGAGCGCGCGGTCAACGTACGCAAGTGCCGACTGGTTGGTCCGAGTAAGATCCATAAGACGTGAAAGCAGCCGCAGAACGATAAGCGGTTTGAGGCCCTCATCGATACGCGCAAGCGCGGTCTTTAGCCACTGGACGTTCTCTAAATCTCGTCCCATGGCGGTCCAAAGCCTTTGAAGTCCCACAAGGATGCGGCCAGCGAGCGCGCGGTCGTCCTGATCTTCCGCGCTCAAGGACCAGGCGACGGCTGCACGGACGTTGTCAAACTCCGCCGAGAGTTCGGCAACGCGACCGATCGGAATAGTCTCGCCCGCTAAACGGTCGCCGATCTCTGCCAACCACGTCGCGTGGCGCCGTGCGATTGCATCGTACGCATGGTCGGTGCGCAATCGTTCGTGCGTGAAGGCTCGGACTGACTCAAGAATTGAATACCGCAATCCCGTTTTGGTAATGTCTGCATTCACCAGCGACTTGTTTACCAGAGATGCAAGCAGCTCGAGCACCTCGCCCTCGCGAGCTGCCGCGCTCGCATGAATCACCTCGGCGGCGGCTAGCGTAAAACCGCCAGTGAATATTCCCATCTCCAGCAGCAGTCCACGCTCGCGGGCGTCAAGCAAATTGTAGCTCCAGTCTATCGTTGCCGTGACCGTTCTCTGTCTTGGCGGCAAGTCGCGGCGGCCCGACGGAAGGCTTAGGTGTTCGTCTAGACGAGCGCGTAAGACGTCGAGGCCTAGTGAAGGTACGTGCGCCGCTGATAGCTCGAGGGCGAGCGGGATGCCGTCGAGCCGCCGCGCGATTTCGGTAATCGTTGAGGTGCTCCCAGCATCGAGCACGAGGTTCGGGTCGACCGACTGCGCCCGCTGCGTAAACAATTCGGCAGCAAACTCCGAAGAGAGCGACGGAAGGCGATAAACAATTTCGCCGGCAACGTTGAGCCGCTCGCGGCTGGTTGCGAGGAGCGTCACGCCGGGGCATCCTGACAATATTGCGTCCGCCGCGCGCGCTGCATGTTCGATGACATGTTCGCAATTGTCGAAGATGACGAGCATATGCCGATCACCCACTGCCGAGGCGAGGCCCGACAGTTCGCCCCCGCGATCGCCTAGAGGTGGCTGTATTGTGTCGGCAATTTTCGATGGAATGAACGCGCCATCGACAAGCGACGCGAAATCGATGAACCAGACCTCAGGAAACGTCGCTAGGAGTGAGCGGGCCGCCTCTGTAGCAATGCGTGTCTTGCCGACGCCGCCGGACCCAGTCGTGCAAACAAGTCGCGAGCGCCCGAGAAGCGTGCGCAACAGTTCAAGCTCGGCTTCGCGTCCGACGAGCGGCGTCCGTTCGGGCCGAAGATTGTGCCGTGGATGCGACGAGGATCTAACAGTCCGCCGTGCACCATTCCGGGCGTTTTCGAGGGCCGCCTGTTCCAGCGGCTCGAGCCCAAGCGCCTGCGCGAGCAACAGGATAGTGTGCCGGTGCGGGGCTTTGCGTGCACCGCGCTCCAGCAGACCGACAGCCCCTTCGGTGATATTCGCTCTCTCCGCAAGCTCACTTTGCGACATTGCGGCTCGGAGGCGAAACCCACGAAGCAGATCCCCAAAGGTGGGGGCGCTGTTAGGCACCCTCGGATTTTCGGTCGGCTCTCCTCGTGCTCCTAGGGCCGTAGCTGATCGCGCCGGTGCGAACCTCGCATCGGTATCCGCGCGTATGGCGAGGCGCCGATTACCTATACATTTGGGCCAAGCAGTGTAGCGAGCGGCGCAAGGGCAACAGCCGCGCAAGAAAAAGAAAACGCGTGGTGATCGAGATCGGCTGAGCGGGGATGGCTCCTCCAGGATCACGGCGACGGCGCGCGCGACGTCCAAAGAAGAGACGGGCGACGTCTTACCGCTGCCAGCGGAAGTGCTATTCTCGCCGGATCATGTGCATCACGGCCAGCTACTGTGCCACTCTGTGCCAACGCGGTCATAGGTACGGACCGCGCAACGAAAAACGCCCCGTGACTACGAGGCGTTACATGGAGCCGACGAGCGGACTTGAACCGCTGACCTGCTGATTACGAATCAGCTGCTCTACCAACTGAGCTACGTCGGCGTGCTTGAGGCTTCTGGGGTTTCGCCATCCTGGGCGGTGGACCCGGCGGATCGACCGACATTTGACCAACGTGACTCGCGTCCCATGCGGGCCTCTCCGCGTTCAACGGGCTGGGAAGGCAACCTTCCTTTGGCCCGCCTGCGTCGAGCGACTCGTTGCCCGCGGACCGGATGCCGCCAAAGGCGGCTCGTAAGCTTGACCCCTGGTTTTCGGCGGTTCTCGAACCGCCAGGTCGGAGGACCGTCCATTGCTCGATGCGTGCGCCGACCCGTTCTGCGCCTTGTCCGCCGAGATCGTTGGCGCCCATCTTGCTACGGGCCGCGAAACCGATCGTCAGAATCGCAACGTCGTCGCCGACCGGGCGACCCCCGAAGATCCCGCGGTGAATGAGCGCGGCCAGATCGCGTTCGGCTCGTTCTCCCGCTTGTGCAATCGTCCTGAGCAGTCTCTCCTCACCCTCGAGCACGTTGTGCGAGTATTCGAGCGCACCGTCCGTGTAGAGCACGAGCGTTGCTCCCGGAACGCTTTGAACCCGACGCGTCTCGTACACCGGCGAGGCTACAGCGCCAAGCGGAACCGAACCGCACCCGAGAAAGCGCGGATACAGTCCCGGCTCGACTAGCACCGGCGGCGGGTGACCCGCAATCGCATAGGAGAATTCATACGAGGCGGCATTCGCGATGCCGGCAATGGCGGTGACTAGTCGGCTGTCATCTTTCGCGATCTCTGCGTTGACCCGCGTCAAAATTGTGGCTGGATCGGCGTCGAGCAGCGCCGACGAGATGAGCAATTGCCGGGCGCGACTCATGGTCACCGCCGCGTCGATACCGTGACCGGTGACGTCGCCGATCGCGAAGAGCACGCATTCTCCCGCTAAGGCCATCGCGTCGTACCAATCGCCTCCGACCTTCGGGTCCTCCGTTGCAGGCACGTAACTGGCGCTGAAGCGCAGCGTTTCGAGAAGCGGCAGCGGACGTTGTGTGAAAGCCTTCTGCAACGTCTCGGCGACGCGTCTCTCGGCCTCGTACGCCGCCCGCAGCTCCCCCCGCTGGCGCCGCTCTTCCGCGGCGCGATGTTCTTGAGCGGCCATGCGCGCCGTAAGGCGCATCTGCTGCGCGACATAGGCGACACCCGCGAGCGCGAGCAGTGCGATGAAGACGCCCACAAACCCGTCGATACGGTCGATCGAATTCTGCACTTGCTCGGCCACGGCGAGATTGCGTTCCCTGAGAATTACGTCGATTTTCGCGAAGTCGCCGCGGTAGCGGCCCATCAACTCCTTGCCGTAACGTTGAACGCGTCCCGCGGAAACGCGCGGTGACGTCACAATGGCCCTTGCCACTTGGAAGTTCCACGCGGTGCTAGTCTCGCGCGCATCCGTCAGGAGCGGGAGCGCCTCGGCTAGCGCCGGATCGTCGAGCGCCGCCTGGAGCCGATCAAACACTTCTTCCAGAGGACGGCGCGCTGCCGCATACGGCTGCAGGAATTCCGAATCGCCCGTCGCCGCCAGGCCGCGGATGTCCGTCTCCTCTTCGAGCTGCAGCTTTTCGGCACTGTCCGCGAGGCTCTTGATCTCATAGGTTCTCTGATACGCGTCAAGAGCGCTCGATAGGAAGCGTCGCACGAGCAAAGCCCCGCCGAACAAGATGGCAAGCACTGCAGCCGCAGTCACAGCTGTCAACACGAGAGAGCGTCGTGCCGGCGCAATCATCTGGCGGAAACCTTTACAACGATCCGCTGTGCCTCATCAAGCCTCCGTCCACAAAGAACGTCGATCCCGTCGAGTACGATGCGCTGCTGGAGGCTAGAAACGCGCACAGCTCGGCGATCTCTTCCGGCTTTCCCATTCGGCTGAGGGGAATTTCCGCCAGCAGCTCGTTCAGTTCTTTGGAGTCGGCCTTTAGCGATTCGTCCATGGGCGTGTCGACCGCCCCAGGCGCCACGTTGTTGACCAGAATTTTGTGCGGAGCGAGTTCGACGGCAATCGTACGCATCAGCATCCGTAAACCGCCTTTTGCGGCGCAGTACGGACTGTTCGTCGGCATGGGTAGATCCTCGTGTACGGACGACACGTTGATGATCCGGCCGCCGTCGCCCTGTGCAATCATCTGTTTAGCCGCGCGCTGACTGCACAAGAATGGACCCGTCAGGTTGATCGCAATGATCTTGTCCCACTCGTCTTCGGGCGTATCGACGAATGGCATCTTCTTTTCGATGCCGGCATTGTTCACGAGGACGTCGAGCCGGCCGAACTCCTTCACTGTCGTTTCGACCAGCATGTCAACCTGCTTTGCGTCGCTCACATCGGCGGCGACCGCGATGACGCGGCCACCTATCGTTTTCAGCGCCGAGCTGAGTTCGTCGGCACGGCTACTGTTGCCGACGTAATCTATGACGACCGTCGCACCTTCCTTGACGAATTTCGTCGCGATCGCCTTGCCGATGCCGCTTGCGGCACCCGTGACGATGCAAACCTTGTTCTCTAAATTCATTGTACGCTCGCAATGTCGTGAGGAAAGGGAAGGTCGATGCTCCAATCGAGCCCAACGCGGGCCTTGCGATCGGCGCCCGGAAGCTGCCACAGGTAGTAGCCGCGCCACAGAAACCACGCGGGAAAGCCCGACAGCTTTACGCGACCCCCGATTTCAGCGAGACCTTCGCGCGCGCCGAGCGAGGCCATCATGCCGCGCGAACGATATGCGTACGGCTTCGTTTGGCCGCCTCGCAGTTTGGCCAGCAGATTTCGGGCCAGACGCTTCGCCTCGTGCACCGCATGCTGCGCCGTCCGCGGATAGGCGCCGCCTCCCGGCTTTGCGATCTCCGCACAGTCGCCTAAAGCCCACACGCCGGGAGAGCCCTTGACGGACAGGTCGGCGTTCACGGCGATAGCATGATGGTTTGAGTGCGCGAGGTCGAGCTTCGCTGCCAGTGACGAGGGACGAACGCCGGCACTCCACACGATACAACGCGATTCGAATCGCTTGCCCGAGGCCAGGCTGATCCCGCCGGCATCAACGGAAGCAACCTGATCGGAAAGTATAATCTCGACACCGCGTTCACCGAGCATCCGGTGCGCGCGCCGGCCGAGTTCTTGCGGTAGCTCATCCAGGAGCCGCTCGCTCCCCGCGACGAGGATGAGGCGAATATCGCGGACATCAACCCGCGGATAAAACTTGGCCGCAGAGCGTAAGTACCCGAGTAATTCGCCGGCGGCTTCAACGCCGGTAAAGCCGCCGCCTACGACAACGAACGTTGTGAGACTGCGACGCTCTTCTCCGTTGGCCGACGTCGCGGCATTCTCGAGTGCCGTTATCGTCACATCGCGCAGCGCCACGGCATCGGCGAGCGTCTTGAGAGGGAACGTATGTTCTTCGGCGCCCGGCACGCCGTGCGTCGAATTTTCGGCACCGAGGGCAACAACGAGCTCGTCGAAGGGCAGGCATGCCGCCTCGCCGCTTCGGCGCTTTTGCAGCCAGACGGTGTGCGCTTCGAAGTCGACGCCCGTGACGTCCCCTAGTTCGAAGACGCTCTTGCGAAGTATAGAGCGCAACGACGGGGCGATATGCCGTGGCTCGATCGACCCGCTAGAGACTTCCGGGAGCATCGGCGTGAAGAGCATGTAATTTTCACGATTCACGATCGTCACGCCGATTTCGTCGCGCCGCGCGTACCGCTCGAGATTGCGCGCCACGTTCATTCCGGCGAACCCTGCCCCGAGAATGACGACTCGTTTCGGCATTACGGCCGCTCCTGCAACTGGAGTGGCGCGCCGGCGAACATTGTTTCGAGTTCGTCTGCGTGCGTCAACACCTCGAACTCGAGCTCGTACGTTCTCGATTCGCCGCACTCGTCGATACGGCCCGTACGGGCCGCGAGTTCGGCGCGAGTATCCTGAGAGGCACGAACGGTAAAGGCCCGGCACCCCTACCGACCATTACGCACCATTTCGATCTTTGTAGCCCGGAAAGATCCCAGCGAACACCGACTTGGCCGAATCGACGATCACTCCGAACTCGTTAGGGTCGCCCTTGACGAGGGCGGACGTCAAGTTCTTGGCTTGGTCGAACGAGATGTGCGGGGGGATAATCGAAATGTTCGGATCCACCCACGCTTCAAGCAAGGCGGGGCGGTCGGCTGCGAGTACGCGATCCCATGCGGCTGCGACATCCTCGCGTCTATCGACCTTGACTCCCACGAATCCGAGCATTTCCGCGTACGCCGCATAAGGAAAGTCGGGCAGTTGCTGCGAGGCGTTAAACTTCGGGTCGCCGGATTCGATGCGCATCTCCCACGTCACCTGATTGAGATCGCGATTGTTCAAGACGAGAATGATAAGCCTCGGATCGCTCCACTTCTTCCAGTACTTGTGAATCGTGATCATCTCAGCAAGGCCACCCATCTGCATGGCGCCGTCGCCGGTTAGGGCGATCGCGACTCGTTCCGGGTACGCGAATTTTGCAGCAATCGCGTAGGGCACGGCTGGGCCCATTGTCGCAAGGCTGCCGGAAAGGGAGAATTTCATTCCCCTGCGCATCGCGAGATGTCTCGCGAGCCAGTTCGTCGCAGTTCCCGCATCGCCCGAGAGAATGCAATTGTCCGGCAATCGGGGTGACAGCTCGGTAAATAAAATTTCCGGATTCAGCTGCCCGCTTTCGCCGACGACCTCGGCGCGGCTTGCATTTACCTCGGCCCACTCAGCCCGGTTGTTCGCGATAGACTCCCGCCACGTCGTGTCCGTCTTGCGATCGAGTAGTGGCAACAGGGCTCGCAGCGTATCCGCTGCGTCTCCGGTGAGATTGACTTCCATCGGATAGCGCAAGCCCAGATTGGCGCCTTCCAGATCGATCTGAACGCCCCGCGCCTGACCCTCGCGCGGGAGGAACTGGTCGTAGGGAAAGGTCGATCCGATCATGAGGAGCGTGTCGCACGCGGCCATCATATCGGAACTCGGTCGCGTGCCCAGCAAACCGATGTCGCCCGTCACCCAAGGAAGATCGTCGGGGAGCACGGCTTTCCCGAGAAGCGCCTTCGCGCACCCGGCTTGCAGCGCGTCCGCGACAGCGATGACCTCGTCCACCGCATTGCCGGCCCCAGCGCCCACTAGCATCGCGACGCGTTCGCCGGCGTTGAGAACATCCGCCGCGGCGCGCAAGTCGGTCTCCGCGGGGATCATTCGCGGAGCCCGATATCCGATGCCGCTATGCGACATATTCGCTTTACGGGGCAGTTTCTCGACGGCGTCGAGTTCTTGGATGTCCTTGGGGATGATGATGCAGGTGACGGACCGAGCGGATTGCGCGATGCGAACGGCGCGGTCGACCACGTGACGAATGGCGAGCGGATTCGTGACGGTTTGACAGTATGCGCTCGCGACGTCTTTAAAGAGAGAGTTGAGATCGACTTCTTGCTGGTAGCTTGCGCCGATCGCACTCGTAGCGGCTTGGCCGACGATGGCGACGACGGGCATGTGGTCGCCTTTGGCGTCATAGAGCCCGTTGAGCAAGTGGATCGCGCCGGGTCCCGAGGTGGCCATACACACGCCCACCTCCCCGCTAAATTTCGCGTGGGCCGTCGCCATAAAGGCCGCTTGCTCTTCGTGCCGCACTTGGACGAGCTCCACCCGGCCTTCAGTTCGGTCGAAGGCGCCCATCAGGCCGTTGATACCGTCGCCTGGGTAGCCGAAGATCCGTTTGATTCCCCACGCTTCCAAGCGCTCGAAAAGAAAATCACTGACCGTCGCGGCCATGCTCTGTCGTCCTTTGTGCGCCGGGGCGCTTTGCCGTTGTGTAGCTTTCTTAAAATGGGTGTACCATGTTACTAACAGCCTAAACGTGCTCGCCCGCCGAAAAAGGCGACTCAGGCACGACTCCGCGGGAAGCAACGCGCATGTGGACGTTCGGGATCAGCGAGGTGACGACGTGGCCTTGGTCTTTCGAAGAGGATCTCGCGCGCTACGAAACGCTCGGCGCAACGGTCATCGAGGTTTGGGAATTCAAACTGGACCGCGATAACAGGCGGCGGCGCGAACAGCTGGCGGCCGTCCAGTCGCGCGGCCTAGCCGTTTCCTCTTTCCAGGCAAACGTCCACGCGCTCTTTCCGACCCATCTGAGTCGCGAGCCGGCGGCGTTCGCCGCGCGCCGGGACGCCTTCTTACACACGCTGGACACGCTAGGCACGCTCTTGCCAGGGACCGTGTTCGTCCTTAACACAGGCATTGCGGCCGGCGGCGACGTTCAAACGGCCTTCGACCTCACGGTCGCCGCGTATCGCGATCTCGCGCGGCGCGCCGCCGAGGTGGGCGTGCGTCTAGCGATCGAGCCCCTCCACCCGCTTGCCATGAACGAAGACTCCTTTGCATGGAACCTCGAGGATGCGCTCGACATCGTGCTGGCGGTCGACAGCGACGCCCTGGGGATCTGCGCGGATATTTGGAATCTCGCCGGACAGCACAACTTGCGCGAGCGCCTCGAGCGATGCGCCGGCAAGGTTTACCTGGCGCAGGTTTCGGACTACCGCCGCCCGCGTTCGTTTCTTGACCGCCTGCCGGTCGGTGAGGGCTCGCTCGACTACGCGCCCTTCTTCGAAGGGCTACGAGCGTGTCGCTACGATGGCGCGCTCGTGCTCGAGATTTTCTCGAAGAACGTGCCCGACTCACTGTACGATGGCGACCTATCCGCCGTCGTCGAACGTAGCCGCGTGGCGCTCGAAGGCCTCCTCGGCCAAACGTTTCGCAGCGCCCAGATTCCGTCGGCGGCTCGTCAGAGCGCATAGCGCCGCGCATCACCGTGCTTGAACGTCATTCCGTGCCCGGCGCGTCGACGATCTGGGCGAAGCGTGCCGCCCACCGGCTCGACAAAGCCATCGAAGAGCATGCGCTCGATTCGAACGTGATCGTGGAAATACTCCATGTGCCGCAAGCGCAGCGCAGCGGCGGCGACGTGGAGGTGCAGCATCGGACCGCAGTGACTTGAGAGGGGCTTACGAGTCACGTCACAGTATCCGTCGATCGCGAGAAAGCCGCTGTAGCCGCCACAGCGACTCGCATCGGCTTGCAAGACGTCAACGGCTGTTGCGACGTCGGCGGCACGGCGCGTGTCCGTAATGTACTCGCCCGAACTGATAGCCATCCCGGGCGGGGCATGGTCGCGCACGCGCCGCGTGCCGGCGAGATCGTTATGGTCGACAGGTTGCTCGAACCACGTGACACCGTAATCGGAAAATCGCTGTGCCATTGCGATCGCGCCGGCGACATCGTAACCGCCGTTGCCGTCGACAAATAACCGGCACTGGGATCCGATCGCTTCCCGTGCTGCCGCGACGCGCGCCGGATCCGCCTCATGATCGCGGCCGACCTTCATCTTTACGGCCTGGATACCGGATTCGGCCCAGGCGGCGAGTTGTGTTTGCAACGTGGAGATGTCGTACGACGTGAAGCCGCCGCTTCCATAAATCGGCACCGCCTCGCGTACGAGGCCTATCAGGTCGCAGAGCGCGACGTCGTAGAGGCGCGCGCGGAGATCCCACAGGGCGATGTCGACGGCTGCAATAGCGTAGGACGCGAGACCGCTCCGGCCGATGTTCCGAACGCTCCCGGTCATCTTCGTCCAGATGGCGCGCGTGTCCAGCGCGTTCTCGCCACGGACGATCTCCGCGAGCGTATCTTGTACGAGCGATCCTGCGGCTGCTGTTTCGTACGTCCACCCGGTGCCGCGCGCTCCGCCGGCGTCGATCTCGACGAGCACGAGCGTCGTAGAATCCCAGACCGCAGTCCCATCCGACTCCGGTTGACGGTCCGTTGGGATCCTATATGCCGATACGCTCACGCGCTCGACCGAAACGCGATCGCGCATCAGCGCAGTGCCACGGCGAAAATGGCACCGGACCCCGATTCGTCCTCGATGCCGCCGGAGACGTACATCGTCCGTCCATCGGACGCGAAGGCGACGTGGCTGGTGGCTCGATTCCCCGCGTCGAACCGCTCCGTCAAGCGCCCACTATCCTCATACGCGAGCACCTCGCAGGCACCGTAGCGCGCGATGTACATGCGCCCGTCCGGACCGATCGTTATCCCGTCGGGAACGATCGGTGCGCGCGGATCGCTCAAAACTTCTACAAAGAGCTCGCGTTCGCAAAGCGAACCGTCGTCGCGCACGGGATACTTCCAAATCATCCCCGTCACGCTTTCTCCGACGAAAAGTGAGGAACCGTCAGGCGAGAGGGCGATACCGTTTGCATACGCGAGTCCTGCGGCCACTTCGCGCACGATCCCGGAAGAGTCGACCCGGTAGACGCGACCCTGTGGATCGGCGGGCACCGCTTTCGGGGTCCTCTTATAGCCTGAATCCGTCGCGAAAAAACCGCCGCGTCGGGGATCGAGCGATAAATCGTTCGGGTAGGTTAGCCTGCGGCCGTCGACTTTCGTCGCGACGACGCCGATCGTCCGTCCGGTAGCATCGAGGCGCAGCATCGAGCCGGCGCTAGACATGAGAACGTGGTTCCCATCGCTCTCGATCTTGTGACCGTTGGGAGCTGGAGCATTCGCCCAAACCGTTGCCGCCCGCGCGCCCGGATGCAAACGCGAGATCGTTCCGGCCGCCGTCATCGAGAAGAAAATCGCTCCGTCGCCGTCGACGACGACGCCCTCCGTATAGTTTTCGGTACGTAGGAGCAGCTCCGGAGGCATAGCGCGATCGTTCCCAAAAATTTAGTTAATAATACCGTGTTACTTTATCGGATTTTTGCGGAACAACGAAGGGAGAGGCCTGTGGTCGCCTCGCCGTGATCAAGGAGTGGCGTCTGCCGTGCTCGAGGCTAACGACGAATCAAACGACCCCTCGGCCCGGCAACCTTACGAGTGGCTGGGGCACGATCTCGATATCGCGCGCGATGACATTCGAGAAGGCCGATTCCAGCGCGCCCTCGCGCTGCTAGCCGGAGGTGCTAGCCTCATGAGCGGTTTGGAAGTAGCCTACGAGCATTACCGCGGGAGCTACAGCCAGCGCATCATGTACACGCCGGTGGCTCTCAGTGGAGCCTTAGGCATCGCAGGGGTCGCGGGCTTCTGCAGCGGGACCGCAGCACGAACGTCTCTGCGTGCGATCTCAGCGGTAACGCTCCTCGACGCGCTGATCGGCTTTTACATGCATGTGCGCGGTATTGCGCGCAAGCCCGGTGGCTGGGGTCTACCGGTGACGAACGTCATCATGGGCCCGCCGCTCTTTGCGCCGCTACTTTTTGGAACGGCTGCCTACCTGGGACTAATCGCTTCCTTTTTGCGTCGCGAAGGCGCGAGTGCCGGGCGGCCTCGGCCCCAGAGTGCGGGGCAAAGCCGGCGCACGCGAATCGAACAGGACCTAAGAGAGGGGCGCTTTCAGCAGCACGTGCTTGCGGCTACCGCCCTGAGCGCTCTATTGAGCGGCTTGGAAGCATGGTACTCCCATTACAAGAACGGCTTTCGCCACGCTTCGCAGTGGGCGCCCGTCGCACTGTCGCCGCTCTTCGCACTGACGTGCGTCGCAGCCATCAGGCGCCCCAAAGTCGCCAAAACGCTCGTACCGGCTCTCTCGATCGTCGCAATCGCCGTTTCCTCGGTCGGAGTGTTCTACCACGCGCGCGGCGTTCTGCGACGGCCCGGCGGGACGAAACACTTGCCGTACAACGTCATGTACGGGCCGCCGATCTTTGCACCGCTGCTCTTCGGTTCTTCCGGCGGGCTTGGCGTTCTCGCGAGCCTCTTGCGCAGGAGTCCTGCATGAGCGAGGATTCGCGCTCCGCACCTCGGCCGACGGACCTCGCAGGCCGCCCCTTAGAACGGCGCGACCAGCCCGGTTACTATCGCGGATTTAGCACGCTGGCTCAGCGGGACCACTGGGACGAAGCGACGCGGCACACGGTAGTACAGCGCGTCGATGCGACGCCCGCGATCGTCTACTTCGACCTCGGAGAGGAACGGTTTTGGACGCTGGTATTCGATCACTTGGTGCCCCAAACCGATCGCACGGAAAGCCGGCTCATACCGATCGTTCCTGCCGTCGACCGGCGGCTTGCCACCGATCGCTCCGCGGGATATCGCTTCGACGACATGCCGCCGGATCGTGAAGCATACAAGCTCGGGCGGCAAGCGATCGACGAGGAGGCGCGCGCGGTCCACGGCCGCGCTTTCATCGAGCTGGAATATGCGGAGCGCGAGCGGGTGCTCAAGCGCATCCACGACGCGGAACCGCGAGCCGGCACGGCGATTTGGAAACGAATGTCGATTCATCGTTTTTGGCAGCTCATCACGGGCGACGCGATCGACGCGTACTACGCGCATCCCTGGGCCTGGGACGAAATCGGCTTCGGCGGCCCGGCGTATCCGCGCGCGTACACACGCCTCGAAGGCGGCCAGCCCGAGCCCTGGGAAGTACGAGAGCAACGGTACGCGTGGGAACCGCCGGCGTGTTGCAGCTCGCGCGACACCGAGAACGTCGCGGAGTTTCACACCGAAGCCGAGCAGCATCGTTCGCACGCCCCAAATGCATTGCAGCGATGAGCGGCACTCATATGCTCGGCGCCATGCAGCAGCTCGACGTCCCAATGCAGCGCTACGGGGAGCACGAAACCGTCGACTACGTTATCGTCGGCGTCGGCGCGGCCGGTGGAGTGCTACTCCAGCGGCTGGCTCGCGCCGGCTTTCGCGTGGTGGGCCTCGAGGCCGGTCCGTTTTGGGATACCGAACGCGACTGGGTGAGCGACGAAGCCGGCTCGCATCAGCTGTACTGGGAGGATCCGCGCGTGACGGGCGGGACCGACCCGCTCGCACTTGGCGCGAACAATAGCGGCAAGGGTGTGGGAGGGGGCTCGGTGCACTGGGCGGCCTTCACACCGCGCCTTCATCCCTCAGACTTTCAGACACTCACGCTCGACGGCGTCGGCGCGGATTGGCCGATCACGTACGACGAGATTCGACCGTACTACGAGCAACTCGAACTGGAAATGCCGGTGTCCGGGCCGGCCTTCTATCCCTGGGGTCATCCCCATGGCTATCCCTATGGCCCGCATCCGATGGGCGGCGTGGGCAACGCACTCGTTCGCGGCTGCAGCGCGCTCGACATACCGGTCAGCATCGGCGGGCCGGTGGCAATCCTCGCCGGCTCGCACGGCAATCGCCCCCACTGCATCTACCGCGGTTTTTGCATCCAAGGGTGCAAAGTGGGCGCGAAAGCAAGCACGCTCGTTACCCACGTCCCCGATGCGATCGAAAAGGGCGCGGAGATCCGCGATCGCTCGATGGCGGCCCGCATCGAGCTCGGCCGCGACGATCGCGTGACGGGCGTGCTGTACTTCGACGACGACGGATACGAGCACGTCCAGCGAGCGCGAGCCGTAATCGTCGCCGGCTACGCGATCGAGTCGCCGCGCCTGCTGCTGAATTCCGCCTGCTCGGGCTTCGAGCATGGCTTGGCAAACTCAAGTGGCACGCTCGGCCACTATCTCATGGCACAAGCCGGCAACGTCATTCTCGGACGCTTCGACGAACCGGTTCGGATGTATAAGGCGCCTCCGGCCCACGCGCTCACCGAAGAGTTCTACGAGACCGACCCACGCAACGACTTCGCACGCGGATTCGCCATCCAAACCGTAGGCCCGCTGCCGATTGCGTTCGGTAAGCAAATGATGGCGGCAAAGAAAGCGTGGGGCTGGGGCCTACGCCGGGAGATGATGGATTATAACCACTGGGCTGCCTTCGGGCTGCTCGGCGAGATTCTTCCGGCTGACGACAATCGCGTTACCCTCGCAGACGAGAACGATCGCTTCGGGCTTCGAGTCGCTCACGTCAGCTTCAATCTTCACGAAAACGATAGAAAGCTCATTAAAGCCGGAATGGAGAAAACGATGGATGTCATGTGGGCCTCCGGTGCGACGGAAGTCGTGCAAGAAGCTCGCTACGCCCATCTCGTCGGAGGAGTACGCATGGGAAGCGATCCCGGCACGTCGGTGGTCGACAAATTTGGGCGCACGCACGACATCCCGAATCTCTTCGTCTGCGACGGCAGCGTTTTCCCGACGCAGGGCTCCGCGAATCCCGGGCTCACCATCCAAGCGCTCGCAGCGCGCACGGCGGATTTCTTGATTTCCGCCGGCGACTCGATCTTTACGTCGACGAAGCGCTACGCCGAAGAACCGACACTTCGGGCCGATCTCGCGCCACCGGCCACCTGGGGCAAAGGGGTCCCACGTCTCACGTGAGCGCCCCGACGACGGGCGACAAACGGCTCGGCTTGGCGGAACAGCGTGCGCGCAATCTTCGGCAGCTGCTCCTCGGCGCGCATCGAGAGATCAACGCCATCGTGGCTTTCGAGCTCGCGCGCCGCGGTCACACGGACATCCGGCTGATCCATAGCCGTCTCCTCGAGAACCTGGACCGCGAGGGCAATAGCATCACCGCGGTGGCCAAGCGCGCGCAGATGACGAAACAAGCCATGGGCTCTCTTGCAAAAGAACTGGAAACCAAAGGCTACCTTCGCAGAGTCGTCGATGAGAACGATCGGCGTTCCTGGCTTTTGTGCTTCACCACTAAAGGCTGGCGACTCATGCTGGAGACGTTTGACATCGTGGCGGAAGTCGAACGCACGATGCGCGCCCGGCTCGGCACCGTCGAGTTCAAAACGCTTCAGGCTGGTCTCGCCGCAATGGGACAAAGACGTCCGGCTGAGCGCGCCCGCTCGGCGACGCCGGGATCTGCTGCGCGGCGGCTCGCAAAGCCCAAACGGTAGTGCCGATGCACGGAGGGCCGCGCATGATCGGCGTACCCAAAACCCCAGCGCAAACCGTCGGAACGGGCGAGAGCATAGGCACCTATGTGATCGCGGATCATGAAATGGCTGTCGGGAGCACGCTTGGGGGTCCGCGGCTGTGCATGACGATCAAGGCCAGCGGGGCGATCGAGAAAGTCTATTCCGTCGATGCCGGCGAGAGTCTGCTTGGAACTCTCGTTCTTCATTTTTGGGATTCGCGGACCGGCGCGAAGCTGCTCCCGGCGCCCGGCAGGTTCGTGATCCATCCCGAACATCAGGAGCATTTTTACGAGCTTCCTAACCACGTCACCGTCCATGAGACGCTTTTCGTTCTCAGCGGGACACCCAACGATGGCGCCGTCGATGCACCGGCAGGGTATTACCGAGTCGAGCTTTACAATAACGGCCCCGACCGCGCCGCCTTTAGCGCGTATGCGCTGTGTCAGCTTCGAGGCAGTACGTCGCACGACGTGGTCGCAGAATACGACGCCGAGCGTGAGGCGTTTGTCGCCTGGAACGTCGGTAAACCGGACAACGTGCGGCTCTTCGGTGTCTCGGAAATCCCCGCCGGCTACGAAACCACGATCGACCACGACAAGGCCGTCTCGTTTCGCCGCCCGGCGCCACTCGCCAACGCGGCCGACACACCGCCCGGTCAGGACACACTCGCGATCTTCGAGCTGACCGTCGACCTCCACGCTAACGAAGAGCAAGATTGGTTCTTCAAATTTGCTTTGTCGCATCAAGGGCGCGCCGAGGCGGAACGCGCGTTCGACGAGACGCCGGGGGCCGCCGAAGCCCTCAAACGCACCAAGGGTTACTACGAAGACGTTCTCAGCCGGGCGACCTTGGTCACGCCGGACGACGAACTCAATCGCGGCGTTCTCTGGGCGAAGGCCAACATGCTGCGAACGGTCCTCAAGCCCCAAACGGGCTGGACGTTCGTAAACGACCCAACCCGTTCCAACAACAGCGTGGGCCGGGACACGGCGTGGTTCGCGTACGGTGCCGATTTCGTTCTGCCCGACGTCGCCGAAGACGCACTTCGAGCCTACGTCGATCTGCAAGAGCCCTCGGGGATGATCGTCGAGTACTATGACATCCGCAACAACGCGACGGAGGATTACGGTCTCAACATCAACGACAACACCCCGCTGGTCGTGCTCGCGCTCCTGCATCACTACCAAGCCACAGGCGATCGTGCGTTTCTCGAAGACGTTTATCCGGCGGCGTTGCGCGCCGGACGCTACATCCTTTCCCAGCGTGACGAACGCGGTCTTGTCTGGTGCACTTCGACGAAGACCTCAGACTGGGGGATCGTGGGTTGGCGCAACGTGATTCGGGACTACCGGCTATCGGGTGCGACGACCGAGCTAAACTCGGAATGCTACGGCGCCCTCGATGCCATCTCGAAGATGGCCGCCGCACTCGGCAACGCTTCCGATCGATCGGAATTCTCAGGATATGCCGCCCATTTGCGCGACTCAATCAACACGCATCTCCGCAACCCCGACAACGGTCTCTATTATCTCAACATCGACGTGGACGGGCGAGCCCGAAGCGACATCACCGTCGATCTCGTTTTCCCGGTCATTTTCGGCGTTGCCGACGACGATACGGCCGCGCGGATCGTGAGCCGTTTGAGCGCGCGGGACTTTTGGACGGATGCCGGCATTCGTACCGTTCCGCGGGGGGCACCCGAGTATGGTCCGACGCACGGTTACGGCCTCCTGGGCGGCGTTTGGGTCGGCGCGACGTTCTGGTTTGCATTTGCCGCGGCGCGCTTCAATCCCGATCTCATGGCGCGGTCGCTGGCGGATAGCTTCATCCACTACGCGCGCGACCCGCGGAAAAACAACACGGTGCCCGGGCAATTCTCGGAGTGGTTACACGGCGAAACTCTGGTGAACGAAGGGATGATGCTGTCGCCGTGGTTTCCGCCGCGCTACTTGTGGTCGGCGATCGAGGGCGTCGCAGGGCTGGACATATCGACCGACCCTCCTGGGCTCAAGCCGTGTCTTCCACCCAGTTGGACGTGGTACGGCGTGCGCGGTATACCGTTTCGCGGTCGCACGTTATCCTGGTTCGCGGCGCGAACGCCGGAGTTGAGCGTGTACGCGAATGGACCATTCGCGCGTCCCAATGTGAAGACGTTCTCGGAGGACATCTCCCACAGCATACGGCTTAGCGGGGGTGCCGTCGTGGCGATCGGCTTGCGCCGCCCAGGGGGCTTCGCCGTCCTTATGGGCAATCCGACCGAGAATACCGTTGCGGCGGCCCTCAGGTTCGACGACCCGACCCTTGCGGGGGCGTGGGCGTTACGGGTTTTCAATAGCCTTCGCGATGCGTGGATCGATGACAAGACGATTGCCGCGGAGGAACTGCGCGCCGGCGTGCCCTTCGAACTGGAACAGAAGGGTTTTTGTGTCGTCGAAGGCACCGCGGTACTGGACCGAACGTGAGCGCAGCGCAAGGAACCCCGCTGCGCCGTTTGCTGCCGTTGGTATTCGTCGATCGGGCCGGAAGCCAGCGGGTACGTTTCGGGCGCGCTACCGTAAGCCAAAATGCCGTCGTCGTCTCGGCCGCACTCGCCATCGGCGTGGGCGGCGGTTATGGAGCGGTGGGTTTTCGGCGCCTCATCGACTTCGTCAATTGGCTCGCCGTACAGCTGCTCGGCGGTGCCTTGAAGACCCATCTTGGGCCCGCGTTCGTTGTCGTCCCCTTGGTTCTCGGCGGCGCCGCAGTGGCATGGCTCGTCGCGCAGTTCGCTCCTGAGGCGCAGGGCCACGGGGTACCGGAGGTGATGGCCGCCGTCGCTTTGCGTGGCGGAGTCATGCGCCCGCGCGTAATCCTCGTCAAGAGCTTGGCATCGGCGCTTTCGATCGGCGTCGGGGGTAGTTGCGGTCGCGAGGGTCCGATCGTTCAAATAGGCTCGGCAATCGGTTCGGTCGTCGGCCAGTGGTTAGGCGTGCCCGCCGCGCTCATGCGCACGCTCGTCGCGTGCGGCGCCGCCGCGGGGATCTCGGCGACATTCAACGCGCCGATTGGCGGAGTCTTTTTCGCTAGCGAGATCATTTTAGGCGAGTTCGCTCCCCGCTCATTTGCCGCGATCGTGGTTGCGAGTGTCGCCGCAGCCGTCGTCGGACGAGCCTATCTCGGCAACCGGCCGTCTTTTGACGCGGGGGCGTTCGCGCTGGTGTCGCCACGGGAATTGTGGCTCTATGCGTTGCTCGGAATTTTGTGCGCCTTTTGGGCGGCGTTTCTCGTTCGCGGCCTTTACTGGGTCGAAGACCGATTCGAGCAGCTGCGCCTGCCTCACGCCGCAAAAGCGGCACTTGGCTTCGGACTCGTCGGGCTCATCGGTACGGCGTTTCCCCAAGTCCTGGGTGTCGGTTACGACCGTATGCAACAGGTGTTCTACGAGCACGTCCCCGTTATCAATGCGATCGGACTTGCGATCCTTAAACCGGTCGCGACATGGTTGACGATCGGAAGTGGCGGCAGCGGCGGCGTCTTCTCTCCCTCGTTGTTTACGGGCGCAATGTTGGGTGACGCGTTCGGTCGCGAGGTTCATCACGCTTTCCCCACATGGACGGCTCCGGCCGCCGCGTACGGCCTCGTCGCGATGGCCGCTGTTTTCGCGGCTGCCGCCGAGGCACCAATAACGTCGATCGTGATCGTTTTCGAGATGTCGGATAACTACACGATCATTCTCCCGTTGATGGTCTGCACGGTGCTAGCGTCGCTGCTTGGCCGGCACGTCGTCGGGGGCACCGTGTACGAGCTGAAGCTTCTGCGGCGTGGGATCGATTGGGCACGCGCTCGGCGTCCGGGCGATCTGAGGCGCGTACGCTTGTCGAGCGTCGTCCGGCCGCCTGGCGCCGCGGCGAACGTCGAAGACCGCATTGCCGACGTAGCACGCGCTTTGAGTAGTTCGGAGGAACTTGCCGTGCCGGTTCTCGACAAGGGGCGAATCGCCGGCGTCGTCAACGCGCGCGACCTCGCCGTTGCTGTAGCCGGCGGAAAAGGCTCACGAGCGATTACGCTCATTAGCCGACCTGCCACGGAGGCGCTGCCGATTGATGCAACTCTCGAACAGGCCGCAGCCGTCCTCGCAGAACCCGGTACGCCACTCGTTCCGGTAATCGATGCGACGGGTGCGCTTGTCGGCATCGTCACGCGGCGCGACGTCCTGAACACGTACCGCAATTCCGTCGAACGCGTCTAATTGTCGCGGTTGCGGCAGGAAGTGCCCTCCTGCGAAGGGCCACTCCGGATCCGAAACGGCTCAGCCGGGCGAACGCCTAAGTACCCAAATCGATCGCGCCCGGCACGTGGATGCAGGGGACTCATATGCGTAGCAGATAATCCCGCCGCACCATGAATCCACCTAATCAGATCGTCCGCTCGGCAACCGTCCACTGGGAAGGCGACATCGCTCACGGGCGCGGCTCGATAGCCACCGAAAGCGGCAAGGTTCAAGCCGACTATTCGTTCGGAACGCGCTTCAGCGGCGACCCCGGAACCAACCCCGAGGAACTCCTCGGCGCATCGCACGCGGCATGCTTTACGATGGCCCTCAGCGGGGTGCTGACCCGCGCCGGTCACGCGCCAAGCGCGCTCGATACGAAGGCGCTCGTACACCTCGATCGCGACGGCGCCGGGTTTAGCATCTCGTCGATCGAACTCGCGACGACCGGGACGGTCCCGGGCATCTCCGCGACGGATTTCGAGAAGTATGCCGGCGAGGCAAAAGAGTCGTGTCCGCTGAGCAAGGCACTCAAAGCCGTGCCGATTTCGCTGCAGGCAGCGCTCAAGACCTGACCGTCAGGGTCCGGCCGGAACGGGAAGAACCTAGCGGCGGCCGCTGCGCGCTTGCAGCACGACGCCTATCGCGATGCCGATTCCCCCTAAGATCGCATCGCGGATGGGCGACGGGCTCAAATTACGCTGCACCACCCCGATCGCGTTCGCAGTCCGATCGAGATCCTGTTGCGCGGCTTCCGCACGACGAGCGGCTTCGTCCGCGGAGAGCCCCGAGGGTGGCAAGAGCTTGTCGAGCGTTGCACCGCTCGTGAGCCCACCCACACGGGCCAGCGTTGCACGCGCGCTCAGCGCAAAAACGACGGCAACGATGCCAAAGAGCGCGGCTACGACGAGCGCCGCAAGCCAGAGCGCCACGAGCTGGGAGAGCCCGATAGTTACGGCAGCCGCCAGGGCACCGAGTGCGACGACGAGACAGAGCGACGCGAGCCCGACGCTTTGTCCAGCCCGCACTCCGGCTCGGGCTTTCTCGTCAAACTCGACTCGCGCGAACTGAAGCTCGGTCCGCACCAGATCGAAAACTTCGGCTATCGCGCGCTCCGATAGGTTCTGAATCGGTTGCGACTTGAGTTCGTACGCGCGGGTTCCTTGCGTGCTCGTGTCCATCTGGCGCACCTTTCCCATCACGAATTCCCACCTTGCGGAGGGCTGATCCTGAGTTTCCCTTCGGGAAGCCTCGCTAATCAGTCGCCCGGCGCCCGGCATTCACAGGACGTTCATTACCTCGTGGGACGCCCTCGCTACGATTCGGCTTGCCATGCGTACCGAACTCTCGCGGCGGCTCCCCGGTGGACATTTCACGAGCGGCACGAAGTAGTTGCCAATTCTATCCGGCGCGGTTGAGGCTGCGGTGAGGCCATGACGTGGGCGAACAGAGAGCCATAGGGAGACCGCGCGCCGCGCGGTCTCGTAGACCGGCAGCCCGACGCCTCGGCGCCGGCGCTAGCGCGCTCGCCTTCCTCGCGGCATGCGCCGCTCCGCCACCAAAATATAGCGGGACGGTTCAGACCGAGTCGGTCGCCATCGGCAGCCAGGTTGGAGGACGGATCGTCGAGGTCGACGTCTCTACCGGAAGCCGCGTACGTCGCGGCTCCGTTGTGTTACGCCTAGACCCGGCGATGCTCGAAGCCGAATACGCGCAGGCGCGAGCGCAGAGGCAGCAAGCTGCGGAGCGGCTTGCCGAACTGCGCAACGGCAACGTTGCGAGCGACGTGGCTCACGCGCGCGCGCAGAGCGCGCAAGCGACGGCCCAGTACAAGCAGACCGTGGCGCAATTTCAACCTCAAGCGTCCGCTCAGGCAGCCGCGGTTCGCGACGCGGAAGCCGCCCTCGTTCTCGCCCGAGCGTCGTTCGGCCGCACGCAGCGCTTGGCCGCGAGCGGCGACGTTTCGCGACAGAGCTTGGACAACGCGCGCGCTCAATACGCCCAGGCACAAGCCCAACTCGCGCAGGCCCGCTCGAACTACGCCGCCCTCGTAAGCGCCGCGCTTCCCGGCGAACGTTCGGCAGCGCGGGCGAACGCAGCGGCGCAATCCGAGAACTACACGACGGTCCGCAACGGCCCGCGCACCGAAGAGATCGAGCAGGCGCGCGCGCAGCTTGCCGCCGCAGGGGCTGCCGCCGACTACGCGCGCACGCGCTTGGACGAAGCCACGGTGAGCGCGCCGGCGAACGGCGTCGTCCAAAGTTTCAACTTGCATCCCGGCGACCTTTTGCTGCCGAACCAGCAGGCGGCCGTGATCGATACGTTCGCCGACCCTTATGCGTACGTTTACGCTTCGCAGCGGGATCTCGGCAAGTTGGCCGCCAGCACGAAGGTGACGGTCGTCTCCGACGCCGATGGGCGCACCTACGGCGGCGTCGTCGAGGCGCACGACCGTACCGCGCAGTTCACCCCGCAAAACGTCGAAACGGCCGACCAGCGGGCCGACCTCGTGTACGGCGTCAAAGTGCGCATCCACGACCCGCAGCATCGTCTACTCGACGGCACGACCGTTACGGTCTCCCCTTGAGCGCAGCCGCCATCGCGCTCGAGGGGCTAACCAAACGCTACGGGGAGCGCAACGTCGTCGATGCGATTTCCCTCTCGGTCGCCGCGGGCAGTATCTTCGGCTTTCTGGGCCCAAACGGCAGCGGGAAGTCCACGACGATCAAAATGCTCTGTGCGCTGGTACGACCGACTTCCGGTCACGCGACGGTCGCCGGATTCGACATCGTTGCGCAAAGCGATGACGTACGCCGCTCCATCGGCTACATGGCGCAAGCGTTCACCCTCTACGGCGAACTCACGGTCGACGAGAATCTGGAGTTCTACGCGCGCGCCTACGGCCTCGGAAAGCGCATACCGCAGCGCAAACGCGAGGTCATCGACATCGTCGGAATCGGCGAATATCGCGACATGCTTGCCGCTCGCCTTTCAGGCGGTTGGCAACGCAGGCTCGCGCTGGCTGCGGCACTGATCCACGATCCGCTCGTTGTGTTCCTCGACGAACCCACCTCCGGCATCGATCCGGTCGCTCGCCGCAACCTTTGGGATCTGCTTTTCCGGCTCGCCGCGTCGGGAAAGACTTTTTTCGTTACGACGCACTACATGGATGAAGCCGAACGGTGCTCCTCGCTTGCTTACATCTTCGAAGGGAAGCTGCTTGCCAGCGGTTCGCCCGCCGCTATCTGCGCGCTTCCGGTCGTCACGCCCGCCGGGACGACCCGCTACGCCGTCACTGCGGATGACGTCATGGCCCTCTTTAAACGAGTCAACGACGATGCGTCAATCCAGGAAGCAACAATTTTCGGTCGCGACATCCACATCGTCGTCGAAGCCTCGGCCTCAGCGGGTCAGATCGCGCGCGAGCTCAGCGTCGACCCTACGCGAGTCTCGCCGATCGCGCCCTCCCTCGAAGACGCTTTCGTGGCGCTGACGCGAGCCAACGAGAAATGAGTTCGGCCTGGGACCTCCGCGGCTTCAACGCGATCTTCTACAAAGAAATACGGCAGCTCGTCCGCAGCCCGGCGACGTTCGTCTTTACCGTGTTCATTCCGATGCTGCAACTGCTTCTGCTCGGATACGCAATCAACACGACGGTCGAACACGTGCCGGCTGCCGTTTATAACGGAGACCACGGACGCGCGGCGCAAGCCTTTCTCGATGCGATCGCCGGTTCGCGCACCTTCGACTTGGTGAGCTACGTTCCGAGCCGCAAAGCGCTCAACGACGCCATCGTCGCGGGCCACGTTCGCGTCGCCTTCGACATCCCGGAAAACTTCACGGCGGACGTACTGGCCGGCCGTCATCCGGCGATCGGCGTTCTGGTCGACGGCTCGGACTCCGCCATCGCCCAGGTTGCCTACGGATCTGCCGCGGCGTTCGCGGGAATCCCGCTGCGCGACGTGACCGCTCCGCAGCTGCCTGCGTTCGAAGTTCGGCCGCTGGTGCTGTTCAATCCATCGATGCGCAGCGCCGATTTCTTCGTGCCGGGGTTGATCGGCCTCGTCATGCAGAACATCACGATCCTCTTGACGGCGTTTGCCATCGTGGGCGAGCGCGAACGCGGAACGCTCGATCAGCTCCTGGTGACGCCGATCGGCGCAGCCGGCCTCATGCTCGGCAAGCTCCTGCCGTACGCGCTCATCGCCGGCATCGACTTCGGCGCGTTGCTGCTCGCAATGCGCCTGGTTTTCGGAGTCCCCGTGATGGGAAGCGTCATCCTGTTGACGCTGCTGTCGACCGGCTTCTTGATGACCGCGCTGGGTCTCGGCCTCTTGATCTCGACGATCGCGCAAAACCAAATGCAGGCCACTTTGATGGCGACGTTCCTGCTCTTGCCGTCGGTATTGTTGTCCGGCACGATTTTCGAAAGGACGCTGATGCCCCCTCCGATGCAAGCCATCGCTTACATCATACCCTTGACCTACTACATCGAGATTCTGCGCGGCATCATCCTGCGCGGCGCCGGAATCGAGCAGCTGTGGCCCCAAGCCGCCGCCGTCTTCGGGTATGGGATTCTCGTCTTCTCCATTGCGAGCTTCCGCTTCGCTCGGGCCTTCCGCTAGCGCTCGAACCAACCGACGGCGGGGTGCGCGGCATGCGGCCCTTTCACCGCGCCCCAGAGGATGTCGTTGAGCGTCCCGTCCTCGACTTTATCGGCTACGGCGAAATCGAGGCGATCGCTGTCGGACGCCCGATAGGCCGTTTTTCCGTTTTTCGCATCGAGATCGATTCGAGCCGCCAGCGCGTCGAAGGGCCGCAGATCGGGCGTCGCAACGAAGGCATCGTTCAGCGGCGCGGCGCCCGCGTCGTAGGCCGAGAGCGGCGCGATCCCGAGGATCGTCTCGATCGTTCGCAGGACGCTTGCCGTCGAATACGAGGCGTGCACGAGCCCGCCGCGCGCGTAGGGACTGGCAAGGTAGAGCGGCGAGCGTTGTTCGTCGACGTGATCGGCACCGTTCTGGGCGTCGTCCTCGAGCACGAAGATAGCCGTACTCTTCCAATCCGGACTGTGCGAGACCGCCTCGACGAGCTTACCGACGGCTTGGTCGTTGTCGGCGACCATCGCCTCGGGCGTGTTCTTTCCCGTCTGCGTCCCGGCGGTATGGTCTCGCGGAAAGCGCACGATCTCGAGTTGCGGCAGCGTTCCGGTTCGCTCGAAGGCATCGAACTCGCGCTTCCACTCGGCGAACCGGTCCGTGTCGCGTAAGCTCATGTCGAAGGTCGGGAAGGCGAAGTCGGTGTGCGTCTGGAGCCCACGGTGGGTCGTCGAAGTCGGAATGCCGCTCGCGGTCGGCCCCGCGGTAACGAACTCGCCGTAATTCCGATACGATACGTGCGCGCGCCCTGCGGCATCCCAGAGGTAGCCCGAGTGCGGAATCGATGCTTCGGCGCCGTCTTCGAAGTCGTAATAAGGGCGGCGCTGCGCGTAGTTCGCCGGCCACATGCGTTCGAGGTAGTCGTTCGCGAAGGCCGCCATCGACCAACTGTGCCCGTCGGCGCTGACGTGCGAGTTGGTGAAGAACCGGTCGAACAGCCCGAAGCGCGACGCCAGGGCGTGTTCGTTGGGCGTGACGTCGGCACCGAACATCACGAGCTTGGCGTCGCCATCGCCGGCCGGCAGATCCCCGAGGATCTGGTCGTACGTGCGATTTTCTTTGACGACATAGATGACGTGGACGATCGGACCGTGCGCGCGAACCACCGGCGAAGCTGGTGCGGTCCGGCGCGCGTAGGGCGCCCCCAACGATTGAACGAGCCCGACTCCGTCGTGCAGCGCCGCGTCGCTAGGACGTCCGATGCGCCGGATCGATCCGACCAGATTGTCGGCGATGTAGTAGCCCCTGCCTTGCGGCGTGAAGTTCGGATTGGCGTGGCTGCTTTCGCCTTTTCCATCGGCAATCAAGAGTGCGCCACCGGCTACGGACACGATCGAGGTTGGATACCATCCGGTCGCGATGGCACCTAGGGGCGAGAGCTTGCCGCCGCTGCGGCTGAAAACCGCGACGGCGTTCGCGGCACCGCACGGGACGTAGAGCCGGTCGCCATCGAGATAGAGTGCGTCCGGTGACGACCCGACGACGCCGCGCTCGACAAACGGCAACGGGGCGCGCTGCACGACGGCCTGGCTCGCCAGCGAGACGACCGAAACGTCGTCGTCATCGGTGTCGGCGACGTACAGGTTCGCGTCGTCGACTGCGAGCGCCGCCGGGTGCAAGCCGACTGCAATGCGCGCGCTCAGGCTGAAGGTCGCGGGATCGATGACGTCGACCTGCGACTCGGCCCGGTCGGCGACGAAGACTCGCTTCCCGTCGGGACTGTAGGCGACCGCCGCCGGGTGACGGCCGGTCGGCACCATGCCCGAAATCGTACCCGACGCAACGTCGATGAAGGCGAGCCGGTTCGCGAGGTCGCCGGCAACGGCCAGCGTCTTGCCGTCGGGCGAAAACGTCATGGCCGAAGCAGCGAACGGAATGGGCAACGACACGGTCCGATCGACGCGTGCGGCTTCCGTATCGACGTGAGCGATTTGCTCCTGAAAGGTCGAGGTCGAGGCGACCCAGACTCCGTCACCATCCGGATCGCGCAGCGGCGCGCCGAAAGCGTTGCTGAATTCAACGGATCGCAGCGTCTCCAGCGTGCGCGCGTCGAGCACCCGAAGCACCGGTTTGGCGTGGCCCGTTTCGAGTTCGAAGGCACGCGAGCCGTCGCGCGAGGCGACGATGCCGCTCGGCAACGTTCCTACGATCGCGACGGTCGCCGGCGGTGGCGTCAGCCGCCAGCCATTGGGGAGCGTGACCGGGGCGACGGCTGCGACCGCGCCGGCGGACGCCAGCACGAGAGCGGCGCCGAGAGAAACCGCGATGCGATTCAACGAAATGCTCCCGTAGAAGGACTGCTAGCTTGGGGCGGAACTCTTCGACGGCGCGGATTGGTAACGGCGGAACGAAACCCGCTCGAGCGTGACCAACCCTTCGACGATCATCTGCTCGAGCTGCGGGACGATTGCTTCGATCGTTTCGGTCGTATCGACGACCTCGATGAGGACGGGCATTCCGGTGTGAAAGGACCAGACGCGCTGCGCGTGGATCTCGCGGTGCGAACCGAAACCTTCGACGGCGCGAAAGACGCTCGCTCCCGCCACTCCGGCACTGAGTAACACGTCGAGGATGGCGTCTTTGAGCGGCTTGCCGTGCCAGCGGTCGTCTTCACGAATGAAAACGCGCAGCAGTTGACCTTCGACAAATCGCTCCATCGTACGGCCTCCCACGGCGCCCGCTAAGACTTCGAAGCGCCGCCGCGCGTTCCCGCCGCTTTCATCACGCGGGACGAGCTCGAGGGCGAGTGGAAAGAGCGGCGATGCAACCGGCGCCCCTCGAGAGCATGCTGATGCGGATCTACGTCGCGGAGAGCTCGCACGTTAAGGGCACGGCGACGCACGCGGCGATCCTCACCGCGCTCGAGGAGCGCGGCGTACGCGGGGCTATCGCCTTCAAGGGGATCGAGGGGTACGGAGCTCGGCGCCGCGTTTCGGTTGCATCGGTGGTCGACGCGGTCGCCGACCTGCCGATCCTCATTGAAGTCATCGACACGATCCCGGCGATCGAGAGCTTCGTGCCGCTGCTCGACGAGCTCTTGCCGGACGGGTTCGTAACGCTCGAGCGACTGCACGTGCGGGGCTGATGCCCGAACTCCGCGCAGTCGTGGCCGTCGGCGCCGGCGCCGCGCTCGGCGGCATGTTGCGATTCCTCGCGACCCAGGCCGTGGTCGGGCGCTTCGGTGCGAGTACCGCGCCGTACGCGACGGTCTTTATCAACGTCAGCGGCTCGTTCCTGATCGGCGTCGTCATCGAGCTGGCCCAAACCCGCGCCGATTTCGGTCCCCTCGTCCGTTTGTTTGCCGCGACGGGCGTCTTGGGCGGCTACACGACCTTCTCCACTTTTTCGTTCGAGGCGCTCGCGCTCGCCGGCGGCGGCTTCCTGTGGGAGGCGTTCCTGTACGTTTTCGGAAGCGTCGCGCTCGGCATCGGCGCGGCTTTCGCCGGGATCGCCGCGGCGCGCGCGTTTGCCGTATGAGCGAGCCGCGCACGAGTCCCGCGGCGGCGAGTTCGCTCTTTTCGGGTCAGCGCTCGCTTCGCGTGCCGCGCGAGCGCAGCGCGCTTGTCCTCTCGCTGCTCGCGGCGCCGATTGCGATCGTGCTGGTCGGCCTCTTCTTCCACGGCGTTACGGTGAGCGAGGTCGTGCTGCTGGTCGTCGTCGCGCTCGTGCTCGTATCGCTGGCGCGGGGGCGCCTGCTCGGAAACAGCGTCCGCATCAACGAGCGGCAGTTCCCCGAAGTTTTCGAAGACGTCAGCCACATCGCTGCGGACCTCGGCGTTCAGGCGCCGCTGGTCTTCGTCCGCGACGACCCCTTCGTGCCGCTGACCTCGGTCGGAACCGAGGAGCCCTACGCGCTCGTGATCTCGAGCCAGTACTTCGAGCACTTGCGGCGTCCGGAGCTGCGCTTTCTGCTCGCGCGCGAACTCGCGCACATCGCAGCGGGGCACACGCGCGTCGCATCGCTCTTCAGCGCGTCGGGCCGCGAGAACCCCTTCGTTTCGATCCTGTTCGGTTCGTGGATGCGAAAGACCGAGTACACCGCCGACCGCGTCGGGTTGCTTTTTTGCGAGTCGCTCGAGGTCGCCAAGAGCGCGATCGCGATAACCACGTTTCATTCGATCGGACGGCGCATCGACTACGAAGCGCTGGCCGAGCAGCAGGTCGCTCTCGAAGGCGACGGACGTCTTCGGCTCGGCGAGTGGAGCGCGGCCGTCCCGTTTGCCACCAATCGCTTAAAGGCGCTCGAGACCTTCGCGGGCTCGGCGCTCGAGCGGTACTGGCGCGAAGAAATCGGCCGAGCCGGACGCAAGAGCGAACTCGCGGGACCATCCGAACATGGCGAGTTCGTGCGTCGGCGCGATTGCGCCACGCCCCTGCGCCGCCTCTCGGCGACCTTGCTCGACCTTTTCGTCGTCTCGGCGATCGTGCAGTCGGGCGTCGTACAGACCGTCACGCGCAAGTCCGTCGACCCCGCGACGGCGCTCGATCTCGGCGACCTCGTCAAGCTCTATCCCTGGCTCGAGAAGATTCCCAAGATCCACTTCACGACGTCCATGAATCCCAAACTCTTCCTCGCCTTCTTCCTTTATAGCTTCATTCTGGTCGCGCTCAGCGGGCAGACCCTCGGCATGATGGTCACGGAGATCCGGGTCGTGAACGTGCGCTTTGGGCGCACGCCGGCGATCCAAGCCCTCTGGCGTTACGTCGCGGGGATCGCCTCGACGCTGACCTTCGTTCCGGCGGTGTTCGGGCTCGCGCTTCGCATCCAGCCGCACGACCGACTTTCGCGGACGCGCGTCGTGCGGAGCCGGCTCCTGCGCTGACGTGCGCCCGCGCCGCACTGGAGCGGGAGATTCATGTGAGGTTCACCGCCGGCACGCTACACTTACCTTCATTCGCGATTCCAATAAGGTGATGCAATGCCGCTCGTCCCCGTAGCGCCCCCTCATTCCGTTCCGATCTTCAGCGGTTTCGACTACGTCACGGTGGACGCCGAACGGCGACGCGTCTATGCGGCGCACACCGGAAGCCAGGCCCTCCTCATCGTCGACGCCGACTCCGGCAACGTGCTCGGGCAAGTCAAGGTCGGTCCGCTGCACGGCGTCGCCGTCGACCCCGCGACCGGACACGTTTTCACGGGCGACGGTGAATCGAATACGGTTTCAGAGATCGATCCGGTCAGCAAGACGGTCCTGCGCTCGGCGGACGTCGACGGCAACGTCGACGCGATCGCGTACGACCCGGGCAACGGGCACATCTACGCGGACGAGGACAACGGAACGCGTATCTTCGTCGTCGACGCGAAGACGATGAAGAGCGTTGGAACCGTCGCGCTGCCCGGGCACAAACCGGAGTTCCTCGCGGTGGATCCCCAGACGCACGACGTCTACCAGAACATCGCGGACCTCTCGGAGTTCGTCATCGTCGACGGAACGAGCCTCAAGGTAACCAAGACCATCCCGACGCCCGAGATCAAGAACAACCATCCGCTGCAATACGACCCGGCCTACGGTCACGTGCTCGTCGGCGGTCAGAACGGGCTGATCGCGGTTTACGACAGGACCGGCAAACTGATCGGGAAGACGCCGATCCAAGACCGCGTCGATCAGTGCAGTCTCAATCCCGTCTCGCACGAGATGGCCTGCGCGGGAAGCGGAATGATCACCGTCGTGCGCGACAAACCGGCGGGTGCGCCCGACGCGGTCGCGCAGGGACCCGCCGCGCGCGGCGCCCACACCGTGGGCGTCGACGCTAAGACCGGAAATATCTGGACGGTCTGGGCGGAACCGAGCGGAGACTTCGTCCAGAATTTCAAAATCCAGCCCTAACGTGAACGTGCGTCATCTGCCGCTACTCATCGCACTCGCCGTCGCGCTCTGCGTCGCGCCCGGCATGCGCGCCGCGGCGGCGCAAAGCGTGCAACCCTCGAGCCTGCGTCTCGTCGTGGTGGTCAGCCGGCACGGCGTTCGTTCGCCGACCGATCCGAACGAACTGACGCCTTATAGCGCCCGGCCGTGGCCCAGCTGGCAGACGCCGCCGGGCTACTTGACGCCGCGCGGTGCCACCCTGATGACGGCCTTCGGCGCGTCGTATCGCACCGCGTACGGCGCGGCGGGGCTGCTGCCGGGGACCGGGTGCCCCGCAGCGGACTCCGTTTTCGTTTGGGCCGACGTGGACGAACGGACGAAAGCCACCGCCGACGCACTGCTCGACGGCTTCGCTCCGAAGTGCGGCTTGACGGCCCATAGCCTCGATGCAAAAGTCGATCCGCTCTTCCATCCGCTTCCGTCGCTCGGAAAGGCCGATCCCGCCGCAGCTTCAGCCGCGCTCAGCGGCACGCTCGGTGCAAGTCCGGAAGCGATAGCTCCCGCCTACGGCCTCGCGCTCGCAAAACTCGACGCGATCTTGGGCTGCCGTCCGGGCGCGTGCACGCGGATCTCGGACGTCCCCGCGCGCTTGGCGACCTCCAACTCCACCGGCCTCGCGAGCGTCCAAGGCGGCGTCGATCTCGCCTCGACGGCGGTCGAGGATCTCATCCTCGCCTACGCCGACGGAAAGCCGGCGAGCGATATCGGCTGGGGGGCGGTCGACCGCACGACGCTGCTCGAGCTCTCGCAACTGCACGTGCTCAAATTCTGGCTGAATACGGAGAATGCGTACGCCGCACGAGCGCTCGGGTCGAATTTGACCGCGCACGTGCTCGCTACCCTCGATCAGGCCGCCGCCGGGAAGAAGAGCGACGCAACGCGCGCGCCGGTTGCGGCGCGATTCGTCGCGTTCGTCGGACACGACACGAACCTGGGAGCGATCGCCGGCCTGCTGCGCCTCCGTTGGCTGATGCCGGGCTATCAATTGAACGACACGCCGCCGGGCGGCGCGCTCGTTTTCGAGTTGCGCGCGAACGCCGCAGCCGGGCCGTTCGTGCGCGTCTTCTACACGGCGCAGAGCCTCGACGAAATGCGGCAACTTTCGAGCGCGGCCCCAGCCCGCGTCGCCGTTTGGGTTCCCGGCTGCCCCGCGCTCGATTGTCCCTTGACCACCTTCGATCGCGTCGTCAGCGCCGCGCTCGATCCCGCCTTCGTCGGTCGCTGGTGATCCTCACCGCCGCGCTACCGGCTTTCTTCGCGTCGTTCGTCGAGTTCGTCGAAGCGCTGACGATCGTTCTCGCGGTAGGCGTCACGCGCGGATGGCGCGCCGCATGGCTGGGAACGATTGCGGGCGTCGTTCTCTTAGCGCTGCTGGTGATATTACTCGGTCCGGCGCTGCGCCTCGTTCCGCTGCACGACCTCCAGCTCGTCGTCGGCCTGCTGCTGTTGCTCTTCGGAATGCGTTGGCTGCGCAAAGCGGTTTTACGCTACGGCGGCTCGATCGCACTTCACGACGAAAGCGAAATCTACGCAAAGCACACCGCGTCGCTCGCCGGCGCGCCCGCCGCGGGTGCGGTCGATCGGACCGGCGTGTTCGTGGCCTTCAATGCGGTCGTCCTTGAGGGTCTCGAGGTCGTCTTCATCGTCATCGCCGTCGGCGCATCGAGCGGCGCACTGGTTCCGGCCGCACTCGGCGCCGCGGCGGCCGGCGCGATCGTGACCGCGAGCGGTCTCGCGTTACGCCGGCCGCTGGCGAACGTTCCGGAGAACGGTCTGAAGTTCGCGGTAGGCGTCATGTTGTCGGGCTTCGGAACGTTCTGGACCGGGCAAGGCCTCGGCCTCACCTGGCCGGGAGACGATCTGGCTCTGCTCGGTCTCGTGGCGGGCTACGCCGTCGTCGCACTGCTCGGAGTGGCCGTGGTACGGCGCAACGCAGCGGCGCCCGTCGTGCTGCGATCGTGAAGGCGCTGCAACGGCTCGGCTCCGAGCTGCTCGGGCTTTTCGTCGATGACTGGACGTTCGCCGCAGCCGTCGCCCTTTGGGTCGCGCTCATCGCGTTCGGCGCGCGGCTCGGCGGGAACGAGAACCCGTGGCTCGGACCGTTGCTCTTCGCGGGACTTTCGGTCGTGCTTCTCGCAAGCGTCTTCAGCGCTTCGAAGAAGCGCTCGTAACGAAAGGACCGGCCCGTGACCGTTTTCGTGCTCGTGCGTCGCCGCACGGAGGCGTTCGACGAAGCAGCGATGACGCAGCTTCTGGACCCCGAGGCGGAAGCTGCCCGGCAGCTCTATGCCGAGGGATACGTTCGCGCGATCTACTCGCGTCGCGACGTTCCGGGCGCCGTCTTGCAGCTCGAAGTCGAATCGCTCGAGGAGGCGCAGGCCGTAGCCCAGCGCTTGCCGATGCTCGCGAACGGTATGCTCGAGCCGACCTTCGTGCCGGTCGGTCCGTATCGCGGCTTCCTTCCGCGCGGGTAACTGCGCGCGAACTTGGTCGGCGGCTCCTCGCACCGGCGTTAACGCGGCTGTTAACGGCAGGTGCAGTCACAGGGCGCCGAAACCTCGCCACAGGCCCAGAGTGTCGCCTGCGTGCTCGGCGGGAGTGCCCCAAGCTCTGTCTAAGGCCACTCGTTTGCTCCTGACTGGATTTCAGAAAGCGATCCGAGAGCTGAGCACAAGGCCCGAGTCCATGCAGTTAGCTGCCGAGCAAGCGCTCGCCTAAGCGATGTCCCAAGCAACGAACGATTCGAATTACTACGACGTCCTGGGCGTTTCTCCCAACGCCACGGACGCGGAAATTCACGCTGCCTACCGGGCTTTGGTCGTTCGCTTCCACCCCGATCGGAATCCGATTGCCAACGCCGAGCAGCTGACGGTCATGCTCAACCACGCGTGGGAGACGCTCAAGGATCCCGAGCGGCGCAAAGCCTACGACGCGACCCTTCCTGCCGAGACGCTGCTCGTCGAATCCGAAGAGAAGTTGCTCGACCTGCCGGTTTGCGAGCTGTGCGGCGCGCAAAACCCGACGATCTCGTCCGTCGTCTTCACCTACGTCATCTCGTTTTTGTTCATGTCGTCGCGGCGTCAGATCGCCGGCCTGATGTGCGACGCATGCCGCAGCAAATCCGCGATCCGCAGCGCGCTCTTGACGGTGTTTTTCGGCTGGTGGGGGCTGCCGTTCGGCCCGGTCTACAGTTTTCAGGCGCTCTACCATGCCGCCAAGGGCGGCAAACGGGACGGCGGCGCAAATGCCGTGCTCAAGAAGCGCATGGGCATCGCTTATCGGCAGCGGGAGGAACTCAACGAAGCTTTGACGTGCTTCGAGAGCGCCGCCGAATTCGCGCAAGATCTCAACCGCGGCTTGGAAAGCGAGTTGCGCGAGCTGCACGCGGACGGTGCCAAGCGCATCAAGCTGCCCAAGCGCGTGCCCGGGCAAATCGTCGCCGCCTTTCTGCCCCTCGTGTTTTTCGGTTGCCTCGGCGTCCTCGTCATCGCGATCTTACCGTTCACCGTCGGCCCGACGGCGCTGCAGCGTTGCCGGCAATTTAACGCCGCCTCAAACTTTCGCGAAGCGCTTCCGTTTTGCGATCGGGCGCTCCAGCACGAGCCCGTGGCCGACGGCTACCTCCAGCGTGCGATCGCACGCATCTCGCTCGGCGATACGGGCGGAGCGCTCTCGGACTTATCGAAATCGCTCGCGCTCGATCCGGCGAACGCGTACGCACTCACGCTGCGCTGCCGCGCCTACGACGAGCTCGGGCAGCCCGCGCTGGCGCTCAACGACTGCGATGCGGCGATTCTGACGGGAGCCTCCAGCGGCGAAGCTTTCTCGTGGCGATGCTTCGCGCGAATCCGGCTGCACGACGCGCAAGGCGCGTTGAACGACTGCGACAAAGCCGTGAGCCTCGCGCCCGATAACCCGATCGCCTATTCGAATCGGTGTTCGACCTACGACGACGCCGGCAACTACCCTAAGGCGCTCGCCGACTGCAACAAAGCGATTTCCCTCGATCCAAAGGCCCAGCCGGCCTACAACAACCGCTGCAGCGTTCACCTGCACGCGAACGAACTGCCGGACGCACTCGACGACTGCAATACGGCAATCGCTCTCGATCCCGACAATCCAACGGGCTATACAAACCGCTGCATGGTGAAAAACGCGCTTCGCGACCATCGCGCGGCACTGCGCGACTGCACTCAGGCGGTAACGCTTTCGCCCGAGGCATCGATCGCGTACCGGAATCGCTGCCGCGTCTACAACGACTTGCACCAATATCATCCCGCGCTCGCCGACTGCAACAAATCCATCGCACTGAATCGGCAGGACGCCATCGCTTACCAGCATCGCTGTTTCACGTACTTGGCGCTGCACAACGGCAAAGCCGCGCAGGCAGACTGTTCGAAAGCGATCGCGCTCGACCGCGCGCTCCCCTACGCGTACGCCGGCCGCGCCATGGCACGGGCCGCTCAAGGCGACCCGAAGGCGAAGAACGATCTGCGAACCGCCCGCGAAATCTATCGCAAAAAAGGACCGGGTAACGCCGCAAACGAGCCGGCACGGGTCTAGCGGCTTCCTTCGCGCTCGGGGCTATTTATCGTGGAAGGTGCCTTGCGGCGCGCTTTCGTCAAGCTCGAGGTCGTCGAGCAAGTAGTACACGATCTTGCGGTCGTCGAAGCCGACTTTTGCCAACTGCCGGCCGCCGATCGTGACGACCTCATGGATGTGGCCTTCTTGCCCTGCATAGGCATAGTTGACCGGAGCGTACTCGGGATTGTCGGGTTTGGGCCGAGGAACGGCCTTGGTGCCGCGCAGAGGCGTTTGATGACGGTGAGGCAAAGCCGTCCTCCCTTCGCCGGAGAGTTCGCATGTTCATCGAGTACAAGGGCAAGACGCCGAAAGTTCACCACACGGCCTTCGTCGCGCCCACGGCCGTTTTGATCGGCGACGTCGAGATCGGCGAGGAATCGAGCATCTGGTTCGGCGTCGTCGTCCGCGGCGACAACGGCCCGATCCGTATCGGTGCGCGCACGAACGTTCAAGATAATTCGGTCTTGCACGTCAGCGAGGACTGCAGCACCATCCTGGGCGACGACGTTACGATCGGCCACTGCGCAATCCTCGAAGATTGCGTCATCGAGAACGGGGCCTTGATCGGGACCAACGCGGTCGTGCTCAACCACGCGACCGTCGGCTCGCGCGCGTTGATCGCCGCCGGGAGCGTCGTGGGCGTCGGCGTCAAGATCCCCGCGCAAACCGTCGCGGCCGGCGCCCCAGCCCAAGTCAAAAAGCAATTGGAGGGCGCCGCCGTCGGCTGGGTCGATCACGCCGGCCCCGAGTACGTCGCGCTTTCGCGCTCGTACCTGCACCACGGCATCGGCGACCCCGAAGTCCACGAGATCGCCGAAGCGAAGGTTATCTAGGGCGCGGTGCCGCCTAGCACAGAACGACGCGAACAGCAGCCCGCGAGCTTCACGACGCTATGGTCGGCGGAATATTGCCGAACCGTCCGCCGCATGCACCGCGAAGCGCCCGAGCCCTTGCACTTTCTTTGGGGCGGGCACAACCTTCTGACGCGTTACAGTCATTTCGGCGTGCGCCCGGGCGATACGGTCTATCCCATTCTGATCTTGAAACGGCGACTGTATTTGATCGGTCGCATGACCGTCGCGCGCGTCGCCGACCTCAAAGAATATCTCGCAACGCACAAAAGCGACCGGGCCTACGTGCATCATCAGTGCGCGAACGAGGCGTTGATTGGAACGCACGGCTCGTTCGTGCATTTCGACCTCGTCGTCCCCAACGAAATACTCGAGCGTTGGCGCTTTCGATCGCAGCGCGGTGAACGGCCGATAAAGGGCCTTGTGAACGGTCAACTCACCTGTCCGGAGACCTTCCACGGAACGTATCGGGTAACCGAAGACACGTCGACGGAGTTGTTTGACCTCTTACTCGAACACGAAGCGAGGAAACAACTCAAGCAATTGGGCTCGAAAACGCTCGGTCTTCACGATTAGGGAGCACTGAAGTGGCTACTCTCGCCGTAGGGCACGAAAAGCGTGTACTCTTTTAGGAACCGCAGCTTGACCGTACCGGTGGGACCATTTCGCTGCTTGGCGATGATGAACTCGGTGAGGTCCGGCTCGGGCGCGCTCTCCGGATTGTAGTACGCCTCGCGATACAAGAACGCAACCATATCCGCTTCTTGCTCGATGGCCCCTGAATTGTGCGTGACGATATCGTCCACGCAGAAATTGTGTAAGTCGCCGACCGTCAGATCGTAGACGGGTTCGATTCCCTCGGCGGTACCAACGTTGACAATCGGGTCCCAAGCGATGTCCGAGAAAGTCAGCGCGGCAAGCGCCTCGGCAGACGACATTACCGATACGCAGCCGCTCGGAAACGAAGCGGTTTCTCGAGGGCCCTTCCGGACGGACACGTCGCTTTGTCCCGGATATAGCCGCGGAACCGCGATCGCCTGACCAACGCCAATCTCACGGAGCTTCTTCCAGCCGGCAACCGTTCTAAAGCGGTGGCCGTCCGTACAGCGGATTCGGCGACCGCATTGCGTCGTGACGGTGAAGACGGGCTTCGTTCCGACGAGCCACGCATCCGTAATCGGACGGCGGACCATCTGCAGACGATCGTCGGTTGCCCACACGTTGAAGCGCAGCCCCTTCTCGACGATCTCCGCTATCGTATGGCGCTCGCCGGTGTCGGCATTCGCTACCAATGATTCACCGGCGAGACAGTCACGCAAGTCTGACAGCATCGGGCGTTTGTCGTTGCGCGATTCGACGCCGCGGTTGAGCTGGGCGAGAGCGATGATCGGGACCTGCAAGTCTTTGGCCGTCGCTTTGAGCACGCGGCAGATCTCGGAGAGCTCGTCGTTGCGGTTTTGCGAGCGGGTCATCGTGCCGGGCCGCAAGAGCTGCAAGTAATCGATGAAGACCGCCGACAGGCCCTCGGCCGACTGCAGGCGCCGGCAGCGGCTGCGAATCTCGGTGACCGTGATCGAGCCGGAATCGTCGATGTAGATCGGGACCTGCGAGAGCACGCTCATGCCGTCGGAGATCTTCTGCCACTCGTGGTCCTTGATGTTCCCTTTGCGCAGGTCTTGCGCGTTGATGCGCGCCTCCGAACAGAGCAGTCGCGAGACGAGCTCTTCGTTCGTCATTTCCAGCGAAAAAATCGCGATCGGCTTTTGGCAGTCTTTGGCCGCGGCGGCGGCCATCGTGAGCGCCATCGAGGTCTTACCCATCGCCGGTCGCGCCGCGACGATCACGAAGTTGCCGGGTTGGAAACCCGCCGTGTAGTGGTCGATGTCGCGGAAGCCGGAGGTGATCCCGGTCCGGTCGCCGTGGCTGTGATAGAGCTTGTCGATCTGCTCGAAGGTGCCCTTGAGCAGCTTGTAGATCGGGTTGAAGTCGCCGGTGCGCTGGCGGCGGCCCACCTCGTAAACGATCTGCTCGCTGCGGTCGAGCGCGCCGTCGACGTCTTCTTCGTTCTCGAACCCGATACGCGTGATCTGCGTGCCCGCGTGGATCAAGCCGCGCAAAGCCGCTTTCTCGCGGACGATGTTGGCGTAGTACTCGGCCGAGGCGGCCGTGGGCACCGTGTCCATCAACGAGCTCAGGTACGGAATGCCGCCGACTTTGTCGAGCAGCGCGCGCCGGCGCAGCTCCTCGCCGACGGTGATCTTGTCGAGCGGTTCGCCGCGCTCGTAGAGCTGCAGGAGCGCGCCGAAGATCGTCTCGTGAACGTGCGCGTAGAAGTCGTGTGGCGCGACGATCTCGGCGACCGTCGCCATCATCTCGCGGTCGACCAGGATCGAGCCGAGCACGGCCATCTCCGCCTCGAGGTTGTTGGGTGGAATGCGGTCGGCGCCGCCGACCGTTCCCGGGGCGATCGTCGCCATCAGCGTTTCGCTTTGCGCGTGACGCCTAGGGCTTCGAGCGCCTCGTCGATCGTGCCGACCGGCTCGATCTCGAGCGGTCCGAAGGCGCGCTCCACTTCGCGTTCGTTCTCCTTGGGAATGAGCACGAGCCGCATGCCGGCTTGACGCGCCGCATAGACCTTCTCGATGATGCCGCCCACCGGCCGCACTTTGCCCGAGATCGAAAGCTCGCCCGTGATCGCGACGTCTTGCGGCAGACGCGTCCGGGTCAGCGCGGAATAGAGCGCCAGGAAGATCGCCAGTCCGGCCGACGGCCCATCGATGTTTCCGCCGCCGACGACGTTGACGTGCAGGTCGTGGTCGAGCGGATCGATGCCGATGAGCGAACGCACGTTGCTGCTCGCGTTGAAGACGCTGTCGCGCGCCATGGTTCCCGCGGTCTCGTTGAAACGGATCGAGCCCTTACGCGGCGCAGGCGCCGGAAAGGCCACCGCTTCGACTTCGATGAGGCTGCCGACGTGGTGCGAGACGCCCAGACCAAAAGTCTTGCCGATCTCTCGCGCTTTGCGCGCGCGGACTGGCGTATGCGGAACGAGGCGCCCCGACTGCACGACCAGCCGAACGTCGGCTTCGGTGATCGTCACGGCCGGCGGCTTCGCGGTTGCCGCGCTTTTCTTATCGCGCTCGCGATAGAGCGCGTGCCCGTGAGCGTCGGCAACGATCTGCACCGCCTTGCGGCCCTCCATCGTGTAGGAAGCTATCGTTTGCGCAACTCGCCGCTCAAGTTTTGCACCCAGACGCTTTGCCGCGCCGGTGACGATTTCCCCGACTTGGGCTTCGGTGAGCGGCTCGAAATAGACTTCCGCGCAGCGCGAGCGAATCGCGGCATCGATCTCGCTGGGGTCACGCGTCGTCGCACCGATCAGGACGAAGTCCGCCGGCGCGCCTTCGTCGAAAAGTTTCTTAATGTAAGCGGGGACGCTCGGATCTCCCGGATCGTAGTACGAGGACTCGAACATGAAGCGCTTGTCCTCGAGTACCTTCAGCAGCTTGGCTTGCAAGAGCGGATCCATCTCGCCGATCTCGTCGATAAAGAGCACGCCGCCGTGCGCCTTGGTCACGAGGCCGAGCTTCGGTTCGGGAATGCCGCCCTCGGCAAATTCGCGGCGGCTCCCCTGGTAAATCGGATCGTGCACGCTGCCCAGCAACGGATTCGTCGTTTCGCGCGGATCCCAGCGCAACGTCGAGCCGCTCGCCTCGACGAAGGGCGCGTCGGCCGCAAACGGCGTGTAGCCCCGGCGCTTCGCCTCCTCGAGCGCGAGCCGCGCGACGGTCGTCTTGCCGACGCCGGGCGGTCCGTAGAGCAAGACGTGCTGCGGGAAGGGCGACGAGATCTTCGCCAGCAGCGAAGCGATCGCGGAACGCTGGCCCACGACTTCGGCCAGCGAAGCGGGGCGCAGCAGTTGCAGTGCCGAGGCCGCCAGCTTGCGCCGGTCGAGCTCGACCAGCTCCTCGAGCTTGCGCTGCGTGACCGGCGTTTCGGGGCCGCCGTCCTCGCGGAGCGCCTCGAGTTTGAGGTCCTTGAGGTATTCCTGATGGCGCTCGGCCATCTTGAGGTTGACCTTCGATTCGATTTTGTCTTCGACCGAACGATGGGCGACGAGATCGGCGAGTCCGTCTTCGATCTCGGCGATCGCTTCGCGGAACTTTCCCGGAACGGGCAGCCGGTCGAGCGTCGGGTCTTCGAAGACGAGGCGCTGCAGCGCCAGAATGCGCTCGGGCAGTTGACTCGAGCGCATTAGTTTTAGCGCATTGAGTTTACCGGCGCGCAGGACGAGCTTCTCCGGCCCGAGCGTGCCGGAGAGGATGTCGTAGAGCGCCGCAACGTAGCGCCGCATTCCATCGTCGCCGCCGTACTTGCGGCGGATGCGGGCGACGTAGGCTTGATCCGCCCCCTGCGCCACTCGACTCAGTTCGTCGCGGCGACGACTTTAACGGTGGTCTTCGCGACGAGGTTCTTGCCGAGACGGACTTCGACGGGATAGCTGCCCAGCGACTTGATGTTGTCGGGCACGACGATCTTGTGGCGGTCGAGCTCCACGCCGAGCTCCTTCGAAATCGCCTCGGCGACGTTGGCATTGGTCACGGCACCGAAGAGCTTCCCGTTGCCGCCGCTCTTCGCCGGGACGGTGACGGTCAGGCCTTCGAGCTGTTTTGCCAAAGCCTCGGCGTTGGCCAGCGCTTCCGCGTCGCGACGCGACTTGGCGCGCCGCTGCTGTTCGAGCAGTGCCAGCGCACCCGAAGACGCCTCGGCGGCGAGTCCTTTCGGTAAAAGAAAATTCCGAGCGTAGCCGTCGGCGACTTCGACGACGTTTCCGATGGTGCCGAGCGACTTGACGTCGTTGAGGAGAATGATCTTCATGCTCTTACTCGGAGACGAAGGGGAGAAACGCGATGATGCGGGCGCGTTTGACGGCGACCGTCAGCAGGCGCTGATGCTTGGCACAGTTTCCGGAAATCCGCCGGGGAAGAATCTTGCCGCGCTCGGAGATGTACTTGCGCAACCGGGTGACGTCTTTGTAGTTGATGTCGGTAATCTTTTCGGCGCAGAAGGTGCAGACCTTACGCTTGGGGCGACGCTCTTTTTTCGCGGCCGCCCGCTTTTTGGAATTGCTAGCCATCGATCTCTTTCCGTCCTCCAGAAGGAGGAGCATGTAGGTGGAAGCGGCGAGGTGGCGCCGGATCGTCGCCCCTCACCCTACACACGTGGCGCATGCCACGAACCCGTCGAACGCTACCGTTGAGGCCACGGGTGGGACCTCCACAACCCGGCAATTGTACCGCGAAAGGCGAGCGAGAGCAACCGTCTCGCGGGAGGAGAGGAGCGGCGGCGAATCCTTCCGGCGTGGACGGGAAGGTGCCGCGCAAGCGCGGCGGACCGCGCGGTTGCTATAACAAGAACGGCTCGCCGAAGAGCGCCTTCGCCACGAAAAAGCTGGCCGAAGGCGCGATTCCGCGGACCAGCGTGGGGCTGCGCCCTTACGCCTGTGCCGCACACGGTTGGCACCTCGGCCATGGCAAGCGCTGAGCGGCGGGAGGCTCCTGCCGCCGGCGGTCAGCGGCGGGGTCCGAATTTCCTTGTCACCGAAGGCCGCAAGAATCGGCAGCCGTACGCCGCACCGACCGAGTAAGACGCTGACCCCCACCCTGCCGTTCCGTCAAGGAGTGTAAGCACACACGATGCCCACCGAACTGCGCGACTTCCTCATGCTCCCCTACGGCGAGCTCGAAGAGCTCAACCTGAAGGCCAAAAAGCAGCGCCAAGATCGCGTGCCGATGGACAAGCTGCAGGAAGAGCGTCTCAAGTACCTCGCGGACGAAAAGAAGATCAAAGCCGTGACGCTCATGTTCAGCGACCTCGAGGGCCGGCTGCACATGCTCGACTACGACAAGAAGTTCTTGTTGAAGTCGTACGACAACCTGACGTTCGACGGCTCGTCGATTCGCGGTTTCACGGCGCAACGCGAAAGCGACTTGCGACTCGCCGTCGACTGGAGCGCTTTCTTCTACGCGCCCGGCGACATCTTCGGATCGGGAAAAGTCCTCGTCTTCGGAGACGTCTTGAGCCGCGACGGAAGCCCGTACCCGGCCGACATCCGCGGGAATCTTAAGAAGCTCTCGGACGACGCCTTCAAAAAAGACGGCTACACCCTCAACGCCGCAAACGAGATCGAGGGCTTCGTCTTCGCGGGCATCGACGCCGAACGCCGCTACCCCGAGACCGGCAAGTTCGAATACGTCAACACCGGCGGCTACTACTACTCGCTGCCCGGCGATCCGCTGCGCCTCTTCATCGACTCGGTCGCCGAGGTGCAGCGCGCCATGGGCTTCCAAAACGAGAAGGACCACCCCGAAGTCGCTCCCTCGCAGTTCGAAATCAACTACAGCTACGGCGAGGTCGTGGCGGCAGCCGACCAAATCCAGCTCTACAAGCTGATTTGCCGGCAAGTCGCGACGAAGCTCGGGATGACGGCAAGCTTCCTTCCCAAACCCGTCGTCGGCGTCAACGGCAACGGCATGCACACCAACGTCTCGGTCAGCAAGGACGGCAAGAATCTCTTCTGGGACGCGAACGGCGAAGAGCATCTCAGCACCTTCGGCTGGCAGTTCATCGACCGGATCCTGACTCGCGGCCAACGACACGTGCTTGCTGCTGAACTCGAGCGTCAACGCCTACCGCCGTCTCGATCCGCACTTCGAAGCGCCCAATCAGATCAAGGCGTCGGCGATCGATCGCGGCTCCATGATCCGCGTGCCGTTCGGCAACGAGCGCAGCGCGCGCGTCGAGGTGCGCTCGGTCGCGCCCGGACGCGAATCCGTACATGGTCATGCAGTCGGTCTTCCAAACCGGGCTCTACGGGTCGATCAGCGACGAGAAGAACCTGCGTCAGGCGGAGCACTACCTCCCCGACAACATCTACGATGCGCTGACCAACTTCCGCGCCTCAAGCTGGATCACGCACCTGCTAGGCGACGACGTCAAGGGCCGCTACGCCGATCTCAAGCAGGCCAGCGCGGACCGCTGTCCGCGCCTGCTCGGCACGATCGTCAAGTCGCAAGAAGTCCAGTATCACCACGAAGTCTACAACCAGTATCTCTGGAACATTTTCTAAGCGGACGGACCGGCTCGCACTCCCGAGGACGGCCCGTCGGCCGTCCTCTCGGTGCCGTAACCCTCCCTGAGCTACGGCGCGGCTTTGATCGAGCCGACGCCCGCGATCGACTGCGCGACGTGGGCCGGCTTCCCGTAGTAGGTGACCGAGCCGACGCCGCTGACGTCGGCCGCAATCGAATCGCTCGCCCAGACTTTCGCGCTACCCGTTCCCGCAATCGAGATCTTCACGCGCCGCGCTTTGAGGGCGATCGCGTCGAGATTCGCAGCGCCGGCGAGATCGGCCGAGAGAGCGTCGACCGTACCGGCGACTTTCGCTTTGCCCGCGCCGGAGATCGTCAGGCTGAAGGCCGGCCCGTGAAGGTTCTTCACGCCGGCGGTTATCGCGCCGCCGACCTCGAGCGCGGCGAGGGACGCAACGTCGACCGTGACGAGCGTTCGACTCGAGCTCCAATTGAACGTGGCTTGCTGCTCTTCGATGTGCAGCGTACGCCCGCGCACTTCGGTCGTGATCTTTCCAACCAGGTCGGGCGGACCTTCGACGACGACGCTGGTCGCCGGGGCACCGGCGTCGATCGCCAGCTCGTACGCACCCCCGGCGTCGATGGCGTCGAAACTTCCGACCTTTCGCGTCTCGCGCTGCGTCGCCGAATCCGCGATCGCGGCGGGAAGAGCGAGGCCGCCGGGCGCGCCGGGCGCGCTCGCGCCGAACAAGAGACTCGCGAGGAAAGCCAACAACATCCGCATCTTCCTTTCCGGTCAAGCGTTGGTTTTACGTCGGGGACGCGAATCCCAGCGGACGGCTTGCCGTGCTTGGAAACGGAGCGCGATAGCGACTCACCGAACTCTCGACTTAGCCAAAGGCGGGTCAGCGATGCAGCCTGCTCGGGACCTCGTTGAGATTCGACGCGAAGAGCTTCTCACGCGCCTCGACGTCGCTCGGCCGAAAGTCGCAAAATTCATCGCGCCGGCGGGGTTCGGCAAGTCGACCCTCGCGCGCCAGTGGGCCGAGAATCGCCGGGTGGCGCTTTGCGACGCCGCAGACGTCGCGGGACTGGCCGAATTCGCGCGAGCGGTCGTTCTGGCGCTCGCCGACGAAGCGCCCGACCGGATCGCTTTTCTGGCCCAATGCGAGATGGTCGCGTCGTTTGGCGCCAGCCTTCACGACGACGGATTACCGCTAGCGATACAGGCTTGGCGTCAGGAAGGTCCGGAAACGATCTTCATCTTCGAAAACGCGGAGAGGCTCTTGCGCGTCGAGGGCTGCGTGCGCTTTCTCTCAAAGCTGCTCGCCGCGCTGCCCGCTTCGCGCCGGGTCATCGTCTGCAGCCGCGAGGCCCTGCCGCTCGATGCGGGTCGCTACGTCGGCCCCGAACGCTCGCTGACGCTTCGCGCCGACGATCTCCGTTTCACGGCGGCTGAGTTCCGGCGGGTACTCGCGTCTCCCGAGATCGACGACGAGACGATCGCGCAGGCGCTCAAAGTTAGCTGCGGCTGGCCGATCGTGACCGCGCTGTTCGCCCGCTTTTTGAATGCGGGGCGCTTGCGCGAGTTGCTCCCGCGCCTCGACGCCGTCGCCTTCGAAGAGCTCTACGAATATGTCGTCGGGGAGGCACTGGCCTCACTCGACCCGTTCGTCGCCTCAGCCCTCGAAGTCGCAGCGTTCGTACCGAACCCCGCACCCGACGACGTCGCGCACGCCTTGGGAGCGGAGTTCGTCGACCCGCTGAACGACTTTGCGGCGAACTCGCCGTTCGTTAAGCTGCGCGAGGGCCGGTACGAACTGCATCCGCTCGTTGCAACGGCGCTTCGCCGCAAGAACGAAGCGCGGGGTATCGCGCTCTTGCAACGCGCGGCGGCGGCCACCTTCGACGACGGCAACGCGCAGCGCGCCGCCGAACTGTATCTCGCGGCGGGCGATCGGCTTTCCGCGGCTCGCAGTCTCGACTCACTCACGATGCTCGAAATGCAGGCGTCGGTCGAGCTAGCCCACCTGATCGCGGGGCTCGATCGCGAGACGATCATGCAGTTTCCGCAGCTGTGGGGCTTCCGCATCGGCCTGAGCCGCTTCGCCGTCGACCCCGTGGCGGCTGTCGGCGAAGCGAAGACGATCCTTGCCCGCTTGAGCGGTGTCGAGTCACTCGCCAAGCGCGGGGGCGTCATCCGGCCGCTGGCCAGTTACCTCAGCCGCCTCGGAATGCACGACGAAGGCTACCGTCTCATCCGCGATCTCGAACGCGAGTCCGCAATTCCGACCGCCCCACGAACCATGGATGAGGCGGCGGTGCTGTACATCCGGATGATGATCGAAGGGCGCCTCGGTCTTTTGCGAGCGTCCGAGGAAACCGGCGCGCGAGCGTGGCCGATCGCGGGCCAAGTCGTCGTCACGGCGACGCTCTGGCTGATCGAACAGGCCGCCGAAGTGTACCGCGCGAGCGGACGGCGCGGCGACGAACGTCGCGCGCTCGACGAGGCGATCGAACGCGCGCACGGCACGACCTACACCACGAACGAGGGTCTGGCCCTCGCCGAGGCGTCCTTCGGCGCCTGGCTCGCCGGCGAAGACGCGCTGCACCAACGCTACCTCACCGCGCTCGAACGCTGCATCGAGGAACACGGCGTTCGCGGTTTGTCGTATTTCGCCGCAGCAGCTCGCGGCTACGCCGCACTCAACCCGCAGGGGATCGAGCTTCCCAAGTGGATCGCCTGCGCCCATCTCATGCTGGCGGCCGGCTGCGGCGACGTCTCCGAGGCGATCAGACATGCGACGGCCGCCCACGAGGCCGCGGTGAAATTCGCCGCGCCGTTCACGCTGACGCTCGCGTCGATCGCGCTTGCCGAGCTCGTGCCGAACCTGCGCTCCGAACGGTTGGCCAAAGCAGCCGAGAGCGCCGCGCGAGTCGAGTCGCCGCGGCTGCACGCCGCCGTCGATGCGCTCGTCGCCGGAGAACGTGACTGCGGCATGCTCCAACCGTTCGTCGAACGCTTTCGAGCCGGCCGCGGGCAAGTGCCTAGCTCGTGCACCGTCAGCGTGCTGGCGGGAAGCGTCCTCACTCCGGCCGGCGACCGGAACGTTTCCGAGCGCAGACTCGAGCTTTTGTTGGCGCTTGCGCGCTCGCGCCGCCCGGTGCCGCGCGGCGAGCTCGTCGAACTGCTTTGGCCCGAAGCGAGCGAGGCTGCCGCGGTCAACGCCTTCAACCTCTGCGTCCATCAATTGCGTAAGGCGCTGGGCGAACGTACGATCCTGCACGGCGCAGACGGTTATCGCCTGGGCGATCACGTGCGGGTCGATCTCTGGGAAATGGAAGACTACGTCGGGACCCTCGGGTTGCGCCGCCAATTGAGCGCGAGCCAGCGCGCGATCCTCACGCATTTTTTCGACCGGCTCTCGGCGCCGTTGCCCTCACGCTACTCCGAGTGGTCCTGGTTCGATCGCACCGAGCGCCGGATCGGCGAACTTCGCTGCTCGATCGCACAGCGACTCGCCGAAGAGGCGCTCGACGGCGGAGATCCCGAAACGGCTTTGCGCCTCGCGCGTAAGATTCTGGCCTACGACCCTTGTGACGAACCGGCTCGCGAGATTGCGGTACGCGCCTACCTCGCGGCCGGCCGCGAAGCGGAAGCCTTTCGCGAATACCGGCAGTATCGCGACTTGCTCAAGGCGGAGCTCGACGCGGCTCCCTCCATCTCGCTGAGCGAGCTGCTCGATGCGTCGCGCGTCCCGGCCTAAGCGCGGCCGGAAAGCGGACGGAAAGCAGCTTCTCATAGGCTTGCGACAGCAGGCAGGAGGGGCTCGATGATTCTCGTGATGGGGGCGACCGGTCGGCTCGGCGGAGCCGTGACGGACGCCTTGCTGGCGCAGGGCCGCGCGGTCCGTGCCGGCTGCCGCACCAGCGCGCAGTGCGAAGCGCTCCGGGCGCGCGGCGCGGAGCCGGTGCTCGCCGACCTCAAGGACCGCGCCGCGCTAGAGCGCGCCTGCGACGGCGCCTCGGCCGTCCTGACGACGGCGAATGCGCTTGGGCGCGAGCTTCCGGACAGTCTCGAAAGCGTCGACCGGCTCGGGACGCAAGCGCTGATCGACGCGGCCCACAGCGGTGGAGCGCGTCACTTCGTGTACGTTTCGGCGCTCGGCGCCGACCGGAATAGCGCCGTTCCGCTGCTCGCTGCAAAAGGCGCAACGGAGGACTATCTGCGTGCCTCGGGCGTTACCTTCACGATCCTGCGTCCCAATGCGTTCATGGATACCTGGGTCGACCGGGTCGTAGGCGAGCCGGTCGCGAGCGGACGAGCCGTCGTTCTCGCCGGCGAGGGATTGCGCAAGCACTCCTTCGTCTGCGCGAAAGACGTCGCGGCCTTCGCCTGTGCCGCGCTTGAGAATCCGCGCGCGTGCGGCAGAACCATACCCGTCGGCGGCCCCGAGGCGATTTGCTGGCGCGACGTCGTCGCCGCTTACGAGCGCTACTTAGGTAACCCGATCGAGGTGCGAACGGCATCCGATGGTGCCCTGCCGGACGGTCTGCCCGCACCCGTGCAGGCGCTGCTACGAAACCTGGAACGCTTCGATTCGCCGATCGACATGCGCGAGGTAGCGGACGAGTTCGGTATCCGGCTGCATTCGCTGGAAGACTACATCAAGAGCTAGCGTTCTTGTACGTGTCGGTCGAGGTCGGAACGAGCAAAGCGTGACCGTTCTTGGTTTCGATTTTGTAGACCACGGTCGTCGTCGCGTGCGGGCAGCACAGCGCATCTTTTTCGTCGTAGCGCTCGAATTGCGCCGTCACGTCGGTCGCACTGAAAAGGTTCAAGCTTCCCGAAAGCGAGCCGTCGGTGCGCGAGTCCATCGGGTGCGGCGACACCGTCCCGGCGAACGCGCCGTTGACGAAGACGAACGCTTGATACGCTTCGGGGCGGCACATCCCGTCGGCATTCGCCGTGCCCATCACCGACGAGATCGCACCGAAACGAGCGTACGGGCCGATCAAGTACCAGCCCTTTGCGTTGACTTCGCGGTCCTCGGGGGTCGACGACGGCCGGACGGTCGAGGCGCAGCGTCCGCCGTGGGCGAGCTCCGCATCGCGCGGCCCAGGCGCAGCCGGGACGGAAGCCCCCGCGACGTTCCAGCCGGCCGGAACCGGCGCGTCGAGCCAGAGCGGCGAACTCGCCGCGAGCAGCACGGCGGCAGCGGGCAGGGCGAAGATCTTCATCCGGCCTCCTACGTCGGAGCGCCGGTACCACCTGCGCTGCGTCGCCGCGTCTGCGACGGTGTTTCGCCGAAGAAGAGCTTGTAGCCGGTTCCAAAGTGACCGAGGTGCCAGAAGCCGTACTCCGCCGCGATATCGATAATGGCTGCCGTCCGGCCCGGATCGCACAGCCACTTGCGAACGGCGTTAAGACGCAGAATCTTGAAGTGGGAAAGCGGTCCCAAACCGTACGAGCTCGTGAAGGCGTAGTGCACGCTGCGCGGACTGCGCGCGGTGAGTTTGCTGATCGCTTTGAGCGAGAGCAGCGCATCGACGTTCTGCCACATCAGCTCCTCGACGCGGCGCGCAAACCGATAGCGCGCCGACCCGCCGCTCTGGGACGGTTTGGCCCAATGCAGCCCGCGATGCGCACTCGCCATGGCCCTCCGGGCCGGATCGCCGTCGTCCGGTAGCGATCCGAACGGGCCGTTCGGCTCCGGAAAGCTCAGTGCGTCCGCCGCCGAATCGGGCGTCGCGCGCTGCGGAAGCGCGAGCGCAGCCGGCTCGGTTTCGAGCCAAGCAATCGTGCACGGCGCTTGCGTGCAGATGTCGATCGCGCCGCGCACGAACGCCACGGCCTCGTTCGTTCGCCACGGCGTTCCCTGCCGGAACACCGGCGCTCGCCGTTCCACGATACTTCCAATGACGACGCGCCCGGCGGGTACGACCGAGCGAAGCTCGACACCTTGAGCAAACCGCTGCACGTGCAGAATCGCACCGTTGCTTTCGAAACGGTCCAAACGCGGAGCGATCGTACCGGGCGTCAATTGAAAAATCTCGAGGTTCTTTTCGAACGTGCCGGCATCGCACGGGGCCGGCAGCGACTCGCAGAGCAACTCCATTTGCCTAATTTAGTCGAGGCGCCGAGCCGTAACAATCGCCCGTTTGTTGGCGACCCCGCGAATAGGGATTGCCTTAGCATAGAACAAACAGATGACGGATAAACTCGAGGAGTCCGCTCATTCCGGAATCGCTGGTCACGTCATGAAATCCGGCAGCGCGCTCGGCTCGGGGCCCGCCGGCAGCGCCGCGTCCGGCCTGAAGCGCAAAGAGCTGGCAAACTTCTTACGCGCTCGACGCGAAGCCATCGCGCCCGAAGATGTCGGCCTCCCGCGTCTACGCCGGCGTCGAACCCCCGGCTTGCGCCGCGAAGAAGTCGCCTTCATGGCCGGCATCGGCGCGGCATGGTACGCCCGTTTGGAGATGGGTCACGACATCACGCCGTCGGGCGAGACGCTGCTCGCCATCGCGACGTCGCTCAAACTCAACGCGATCGAAACGGAGTACGTCTTCGAGCTCGCGGGACTCGGGATACCGCAGTTTCACGAGTCGCACGACGCGACGGTGCCCGAGCCATTGGAACAGCTCATCCCCAAGATCGACAACGTCGGCGCCGTTCTGTTCGATCGATATTTGACGGCACTGCGCTGGAACGCGATCGCCGCCGCGCTCTTCGGGCTGACGAGCGGATCGGCCCCGGCCGAGCGCAACATCATCGCGCGTCTGCTGAACGACCCAAGGATCGGCGCGACTTTCGGCGCCGACCTCGAGCGGCTCGCGGCTGGAAGCGTCGCCATGTTCCGGCGCGCATATCTCGCCGCGGAGCCGACGCCGTACGCCAAAAGTTTGTACGAACTCATCGTCGCGCATCCACAGCTCGCGAGAATGTGGGAGGAGCAAGCGGTCGCGGACGACGTTTTCGAAGGCAGCTCGGGTCCCTTCGAGCGCCATCATCCGGTTGCCGGCACCTTTTCCATTTTCACCTCGAACCTGATCGTCTCGCGCCGGCAGGGAACCGTGTTGCGGATCATCGCTCCCGCCGATCCGGCCTCGGCCGCACAATTCGCCGTCCTGGCGAAGCAAGGCTCGCCCTCCGCCTCCAACGGTTTGCTCTAACGGGATAACGCCGGGCCCCGGAAACGCGATATTCTATGCCGATATGCGCAGTGCAACGGGCACCTATGCCCTCGATCCGGCGGTCGCCGGATTCTTTCGCGCGCAAAATTTGCGTCTGATCCATCGCGGCGAACGAGCGATCGGGAAGCTCGGCCGCGAGTGCGCGTTACGCGGCTCCTTCGACGGTCACGTTCTGCACGCGTTTTGGCGCGAGCCCGAGCGCTCGGGATGGATCGTCCTGCACTTCGACACCGCGTTCGCGTCGTTCGAGGGAACCTACGGCGACGGCAACGGCCCCGATTCCTCAGCGCCGATCGGCGCTTGTTCCGGCCGGCTGCGCAGGGCGTCGAAGGCGTCGAACCTAGGCTAAGCGCTCCCGAACGCGAAGCCGATGCCTTTCGCACCTCGACGAGCGAAAGGAGCACGGTTTGAGTCAGGTTCGAGTGCTGGTCGGCACGCGCAAGGGGGCGTTCGTCCTGAGCGCCGACGGGAAGCGCGAGCGCTGGAGAGTCGAGGGGCCGCACTTCGCCGGCTGGGAGATTTACCACCTCAAAGGCTCGCCGCTCGACCGGAATCGTCTCTACGCTTCGCAGTCGAGCGGCTGGTTCGGCCAAATGATCCAGCGTTCGAACGACGGCGGGACAACCTGGGCTCCCGTCGGCAACAGCTTCGTCTACGACGGCACGCCGGGCACGCATCAGTGGTACGACGGAACCCCGCACCCGTGGGAGTTCGCGCGGGTCTGGCACCTCGAGCCCTCACTCGACGATCCGGATGCGGTCTACGCCGGCGTCGAAGACGCCGCGCTCTTCGCGACCTCCGACGGCGGGGAGACCTGGCGCGAGCTTCCGGGCCTGCGCGAGCACGGTTCCGGGCCGGCGTGGCAGCCGGGCGCCGGCGGGATGTGTCTGCATACCGTGTTATTGGACCCCGTTCACCGTGGCCGGATGTTCGTCGCGATCTCGGCAGCGGGTGCCTTCCGCAGCGACGATGCGGGCGCCAGCTGGCGGCCCATCAATCGCGGGCTCAAATCCGTCGGCATTCCGGATCCCGAGGCGGAGGTGGGACACTGCGTACACCACATCGCGATGCACCCGGCGCGCCCCGAGACCTTGTTCATGCAGAAACACTGGGACGTCATGCGCAGCGACGATGCCGGCGAATCGTGGCACGAAGTGAGCGGCAATTTACCAACCGACTTCGGTTTCGCCATCGACGTGCACGCGCACGAGCCGGACACGATCTACGTCGTTCCCATCAAGAGCGACTCGGAACACTTTCCGCTGGATGGCAAACTTCGCGTCTTCCGGAGCCGCACCGGCGGAACCGAGTGGGAAGAGCTGGCGCGCGGTTTGCCCGAACAAAACTGCTACGTCAACGTCTTGCGCGACGCGATGGCGGTCGACGCGCTCGACTCGTGCGGCATCTATTTCGGAACGACGGGCGGGCAGGTGTACGTGTCGGCGGATGCAGGCGATAGCTGGTCCCCGATCGTCCGCGATCTTCCCCCCGTGCTTTCCGTCGAAGTCCAAACGCTGCCGTGATCCGCGTCGTACTTCCGGCCCACCTGCGCGCGCTCGTTCGCGCCGGCGGTGAGATCGCGCTCGACCTGCGGGGCGAAGCCACCCAGCGCAGCGTGTTGGATGCGATCGAAGCGTCATACCCCGTCTTGCGCGGAACGATTCGCGATCAGGTTACGCAACGCCGGCGTCCGTTCGTGCGTTTTTTTGCGTGCCGGCGCGATCTCTCACACGAGCCGCTCGACGCCCTCCTCCCCGAAGAAGTGGCGAACGGTGCGGAGCCCTTCCTCATCGTCGGCGCGATGGCGGGCGGCTGACGTGGCCGACGTCATCGACGAACTTGTCGAAAACGCCCGCATCCACGAGGCCGACTTCGAAGGGCCGCGGGCCCTCATTCCGGCGCGCCACGTCGCGATCGTGACCTGCATGGACTCGCGGATCGACAACTTCCGGATCTTCGGTCTCGACTCCGGCGAAGCGCACATTCTGCGCAACGCGGGCGGCCTGGTAAGCGACGACATGCTGCGCTCGCTCGTCCTCTCGCAACGGTTGTTGCAAACGCGCGAAGTCATCGTGATGCACCATACCGGCTGCGGGCTGCACGACATGGACGAGGCGGGCCTGCGCGCGCGCATTGCCGCCGAGACCGGCCGCGAACCTCCCTACGAGTTCGGCGCTTTTCACGACGTCGACGAGGCGGTTCGCCGGGCGATCGCGCGGGTCCGCAACCATCCATTCCTGCCCCATCGGGACCGCGTGCGCGGCTTCGTCTACGAGGTTGAAAGCGGCCGTTTGCGCGAGGTCGTCGCGTCTCCCTGAGAGCGCACGGCGGCAACTCTTCCCGGCGCAGATTCGTTGCACACGGCGTGACCAAGCGATCCTTGCGGAGACTCGTCTTTTGCGCGCTGGCGGCCGCGGCGGCCGGCCTGTGCTCGACCCCGGGGCGCGCGCAGTCGCCCGCGCCGCAACCGAGCCCGACCACGGCGGGCGAATATTGGTACGATGCGGCCTACGATCACTGGCGCGCGCTGCCGCGCGAGCACTTCGCCACCTACGACACCGACCTCGTATACGTCCTCAGCGGCAAACGCAAAGAGCGCAAGGATCACGTCGCCTTCCGCTACCACGACGGGAAATGTCTGGTCGTCGGAATTCCGCTCGATAAACGCGATCGGCCCGACAAGACGCAGATTACGGACCGCTGCTTCGGTCCCGACTTCTCGTTCGCTTTCGTGCAACAGCGGCTCGGCGGTTTCAAGAACGCGCCGATCGAGATCCCGACGGTCGCCCCGACCGATACGCCGGCGCCCCACGTCTCCGGTCTGCCCGAGGAGATCGGCAAGGTCAAGACGCGCACGCGCCCTTACGACGTGACCTTCGCCGGCTACGAGACCAAGGACGGGAAAAACACGGTGCACCTCACGTTGGTCGCGCTGTATCATCCCGCCGACCATCTCTTGACGGATATGTGGATCGATCCGGCGACGTTGGGAGTCGTTCACCTGCGCGCCGTCGCCGAAGCGAATCAACGAGTCGCCCGGGTCACGTTCGAAGCGTTCTACGACGAGGATGCCGGCAACCAAGTGCTGACCTCGGTGAAGGGCTACGTCAAAGCGCAAGCCCTCGTCGCCAAGATCGGCATCGATTTCGTTTACCAGCAAAGCAACTTTCAGTATCCCGACACGCTCCCCGATTGGTACTTCGACCAGACGAAATACGACGCGCATCAAGCCGAAGTGCGCGCCGCCGCGCAACAGCCGCGAGCGGCCGTACCGACGCCGACCCCGACGCCAAGCTCCTAGACCGCGTCTCTTACTCGACGCGGCTTACGGTGTAGCCGAGCTTCGTCAGATCGTCGATGAGGCTGCCGGGGCCGCTCACGTGCAGCATCCCGACCGCGACGAAGGAGGTTCCGGTCCCGTGCAGCCGCGCGTCGAGTTGTTTGGCCCAGGTGGCGTTCCGATTCGTCACGAGCACCGTCGTCAACGCCGGATCCATTTGGCCCATTTGCACTTCGAGCTTCGTGACTTCCTCGACGTCGCCGCTCTGCCAAAGGGCCTCGAGCTTGTCGAGTCCGGGCACTTTCTGCGGCGCATCGCCGCCCGGCGCCGTAGCGAGCGTCTCGTGCAGGAAGGCGAGTTCTTGTGCGGGCGTCAGATCGGCGAAGAGGTGCAGCTGATCGCTGACCGTTTCGAAGCCCTTGACCGGTTTGCCGGCGGCGGTCATCTTCGAGCGGAGCGTCGCGTCGACGCCGCTCGCGCCCGAGTATCCCGCTTTGGCCGCCGGCAAGACGCTCACCATCAACGCCGCGAACCACGGCCGAAACGACTCGAACGGCGCTTCGCCCGGCAGTCCGGCCGCTTTGAAAGCAGCGTCGAGCCGATCGAGATCGGCGTTCGAGATCTTCGTCGAGAGCGGGTGCTGCGGATCCAACCCCAAACGCGTGATCTCAGGCATGAACGCGCTCGGATCGCGCAGATCGTCGGGCACCTCGAGCCACAGATCGTCGCTTTGCGCGAGCGCCGCCTCGATCGCCGGCGTGGACCAGACGGCGTCCGGCTTCATCACGTGGATCGTCCCGAAGACGTAGACTTTCGCACTCGGGCTTTGCACGAGCCAGAGCGCCGGCCCGGCGGCCGCCCGCGCCTGCGCGAGAGCGAGCGCGAACGCGAGCAACGCCGGCGGGAGCACGCGCAGCGCGCGGATCACGGCAGGCGAACTCGCTCAGGCACTCTTACGCGACGACGCCGACTCGAGTTCGGCGATGAACTCGGCATGGTTCATGGGGTGCGAGAACATCGGATAGTTCTTGTCGACCGCGAGCTTCTGCTCGTCCTCGCTGACCGTTGCCGTACAGTCCTTGAGGGTGATCACATCGTAGCCTTTTTCGTACGCGCTCCGCATCGTCGACTCGACGCAACAGTTCGTCAGAAATCCGCCCAGGGCGATCGAGGTGATGCCGCGGCTGCGCAGGATAAAGTCGAGGTTCGTGCTGGCAAAGGCGTCCAACCCGCGCTTCCCTTCGACCACGATATCGTCTTTCTCGGGGGTCAGGTCGTCGACGATCGCCGCGCCCCACGTTCCCTTGATGAACGACTTGCTATCCACCACGCCCTTGAGGATTCCGTACGGCTCCGAGGTGATTTCACGATAGCCCTCCGCGAACTCGATCGGTGCGTGGACGACGGTGCCGCCCGCGGCGCGGACTCTGGCGGCAACTTCCTTCGTGTTGGCGAGCATGTTGCTGCTCTCCATGATGGGTTTCACCGCTTCGTGCAGCGTGCCGCCCGGCGAGGTGAAATCGTTTTGGTATTCGATCAAAACGAGCGCCGTTTTCTCTGGATTCATGCCTTGCGTCTCCTGACGAGCCGATACCGGCCCGAAAGAGCATACGCCGCGCCGCGGGCGCGAACCTTATCGCTCGTTCGCGCGACCCAGCAGTTCGCGATAGGTGCGGATGTCGTGCGTTCGGCGCGGCGACGCCGGGCTCGCCGCGCGAAGGCGCAACTCGCGCTCGACGTGCCGGTATCCCCAGCGGCGCCCGGGCAGCAATGGCACGGTGTCCCGGTCGACGACGATTCGCTGCGACTCCAAGCACAAGGCATTAAAGCGCGCCACGAAGGCGGCGTCGCCGACCATCGGCGACGCGAGGGTATAGACGCTCGCCGGCTTGATCGTACCTTCGACCGACCCGTTCTTGACGACGAACATCGTGAGGATGGCGGCACCCAAGCTATGGGCGGTCAGCGTTAACTTCACGGCGGAGGCGTCGGATCTGCCGTCCGGCCGCGCTCGCGCTTGGCAGGTTGCGATCAAAGCGTTGACGTCCCGCACGAGGTCTGCCTTGGCCGCCGGCTGCGGCGAGAAGCTTTCGGGCCCGGCTAAACGGGCCGATTTGAAGAGGTCGTGCCAGCCGCGATGCACGCGCCCGGCACCCGGCTGTCCGCCGGAAAAACGCACGAGCCCGAAGAGTCCGTTCGCGACGTAGTCGGCCGGCGAACGCGTGCCGCGCAGGACGAGCACGAACTCGTCCGGTGCAAGGTCGCTCTGCACGAGCAGCCCGTAGAAGCGGCGGACGTTGTCGAGGCCCTTCATCGAGAGGTGGCCGCGCACGACGTAGTCCGCAAGCCGCGCGTCGCTGCCGGCGAAGGAAGGCGTTAGGTTCGAGCGGTCGCGCAAGTACATCGCGTCGACCGTCGAGATCCAGAACGCGCAACGTTCGGCAAGCGCGAGCGGCTCCAGACGCTCATCCTCCGCACCGGCCGGCTTCAGCGCAAGAACTCGCCCAACAGCGCGTTGACGCGTTCGGTTCCGTCCTGCTGCAGCCAATGCGACACGCCGGGCAGATACTCGAGTTGTAAATCGGTCACGTAGCGCTCGGTGCCGAGCGTGGTCTCCTTGCCCAACGCCACGTCGTCTTCACCCCAGAGCATCAAGGTCGGGACGTCGATCGGCGGATCGCGCTCGCGCAGCAGCGGACCGATTCCGCGCCGGGCCGCGCGATACCAGGCCAGCATTGCGCGCAGCGCACCGGGTTGCGCCGCTTGGGCTCGATACGTCGCCAGCTCTTCGGCGTCGAAGCGCTCGGGATGGCGCGCCGTGCGACGGAACGTGTCGACGATCGGACGAGCTCCGTCGAGTCCCAGCAGGAACTCAGGTAGGACCGGCAGCTGAAAGAACGCCATGTACCACGAGCGCAAGCGTTGACGCCACGACGAACGCAGAACGCGCGAGAACACGAGCGGATGGGGCACGTTCATGATGACGAGCCGCTCGAGCGGACGGACGCGGCGCATCGCAAAGAACCACGCGACGGCTCCGCCCCAGTCGTGTCCGAGCAACGTCACGCTGCGTGCGCCCGAGGCATCGATCAGGCCCGCGACGTCGTCGAGCAAATGCGGCATGGCGTATTCGTCGACGCGCAACGGCCGCGTCGTGCGGCCGTAGCCGCGCTGGTTCGGCGCCCAGACGCGGAAGCCGCGCTCGAGCAGGACCGGCAACTGATGCCGCCAAGCCACGGCGTGTTCGGGAAAACCGTGCAAACAGAGCGCGAGCCGGTCGCCGCTGCCGGCCTCGAGCACTTCGAAATCCAAACCGTTGGCGCGCACGCTGCGGAACGCGCCTCGCTCGCCGTCTATCGTGCGCGGCTCGAGTCGTCGTCGCTCGCGAAAGTTGGCCTGCGCTGCCCAGTCGCCCGATTCAAACGGAGTCCCTTGCCGCAAGGGTCATGACGAGGCGTACTTGGGCGTTCGCGGGCGCGATCTTGCAAGGCGCCGGCTTCGAGCGCGCCGTGCGGAGAGCGCGGACGGACTTCGTCGGCGTGCCGGCGGGATGCCGCGTACCGGCGTGAAAGCTATCCGCAGGATGATCGGCGTCGAGATCGAGCGGCACGAATCCGAGCTCGGAGGCTGGACCTTCGTGAGCTGGCAGCCCCTCGCCGCGACGCCGCTCGACGGTTCCATCGCGCGCATCTGGTATTTCGAAGGCACGTTGGGCTCGGCGCGCGAGCGCGTTTTCCCCGACGGCACGCTCGAGTTGATCGCCCAACTCGACGAACCGCACAAGCCGGGAACGGGGCAGCTTCGTTCGGCGTTTCCGCCGTTCTGCGTAACCGGCGTTCGCACGACCGCGGAAGTCATCGAAGCACCCCCAAATCGCTGCCGCGTCCTCGGCGTACGTCTAACGCCGCGCGGGGCTTTCGCCGTGCTCCGCGCGCCCCTCGCCGAGCTCACCGCCCTGACGCTCGACCTTGGCAGCGTGGTCGGGCCGGCGGCGGCGGAACTAGAAACGCGCCTTCGCGAAGCGCGCGACGGCGCGACGGCGGTAGCTGTCGCTGCCGGGTGGGCGGCGCGACGCCTGGCGCGCGGACCGGTCGCCGATCCCACCGTGCAAAGCGCCTTGCGCGCGATCGCAGCGGACGGCGGCTCGCAGTCCATCGCCGCACTCCGGGCCTGGGAGGGACGCTCGCGCGCGCGCTTCGCCGCGGCCTTCCGCGATCAAGTCGGCGTCTCCCCGAAGCGATTCGCGCGCATCGTGCGCTTCGATCGCGCGCTGCGCGCCGTCGCGCAGACCCGAGCCCCGCTCGGCGAGATCGCACTGTCCGCCGGCTACTACGATCAGGCTCACTTCACGACCGAGTTCCGCGAGCATGCGGGGCTGACGCCCCGCGCGTACCGGTGCTCGGTCCAGTACCCGGGCTCGACCAGCCTCGCCGACGGCGCGGAGCAACTTTTCCAAGACGCGGCTTCGTGAACTCGGGTAGACTCGTTCCATGAGCGAAACAACGACGACCACCTCAGTCCAAACCTTTTATCCGGCACTGCGTTATGCCGACGCGCGCGCCGCTATCGCGTGGCTGGTCGCGACCTTCGGCTTCACCGAAGACGTCTGCTACCTCAGCGACGACGGGTCGGTCGCGCACGCGCAACTCCGCTTCCACGACGGATGCGTCATGCTCGGCAGCACGCGCGACGACGACTACCCGGTGAAGCCACCCAAGCAGCGTGGCGGACCGACGGGAGGCATCTACGTTGCCGTCCCGCCCGACGAGATCGAGGCGCACTACGCGCGCACGAAGGCGGCGGGTGCGACCCACGTCGCGCTTCGCGATACCGAATACGGCTCGCGAGAGTACTCTGCGTTCGACCCGGAAGGCTACATCTGGAGCTTCGGCACGTATCGCCCTTAGCGACGACGCGCGCGGCCGCGGCTTAGGGCGATAGGGCCTCGCGCAGCACTGCCGTGTCGCGGCTAGGCGGTGCTCCGAAGAGTCGCGCATATTCGCGACTGAACTGCGACGGGCTGTCGTACCCCACGCTGAACCCAATGCGAGCGATATCGTCGGTCCTCGCCATCAATCGCGAGCGCGCTTCCTGCAAGCGGATCTGCTTCTGGTACTGCAGGGGACTCATCGCGGTCGCCGCGCGGAAGTGACGGTGGAAGGACGTCGGACTCATCGCCACCCGCTCGGCGAGAGCTTCGATGTGCAGCGTCTCCGCGTAGTGCTCGCGGATCCAGCGGATGGCGTGACTGATTTTGGACAGCCTGCTATCGGCCAAACCGATCTGGCGCACCAAATTCGACTGATTGCCGCAGAGTAAGCGCCAGACGATTTCGCGTTCGATCATCGGGCGCAAGATCGGGAGGTCTGCGGGCCGGCCGAGCAAGCGCAGGTATCGAACGAACGCATCCAAGAGCTCCGCCGGCGCGTCGCTCACGCCGATGACCGGCGGCTCGTCGGCGCTGCGCTCGCCCGGGCCGGCCTCGAGCAGGAGCGAGGCGACGATCTCCGGTCTGAGGTTGAACGCGGCGGCGAGATACGGTGTCTCTTTGCTCGCTTCAAGCACGTAACTGGTTACGGGGAGGTCGACGACCGCCTAGCAGCGACAACGCCCAGCCCGGTGACGCTCCCCTAGGACTCCACCAAAGGCCCGGCAACGCGCTGGGCCTTTGCTTCAGCCGGGCTTTGCGCCGCCGCGCTGCAGGTATGTCTCCGTAACGAAGGCGGCGAGCGTCACGGCCGCACCGACCGCGAGCCGCGCATGTCGTGGCGACAAACCTTTCCGCACTCCCGTGAGATCCACAACGACTGCGCCAAGCTGCTCGAGACAGCGCCGAACGGGATCGGCGCCCTTCTTCGCACGCGCGCCCTCTTCCGGAGCAAACGCGCGGGCGCTGACCGTCGACGCAACGACGGCGGCCAGCCCCGCCGCTTTGGGCGCCGGTTCGCCGACCAGGCGCAAGACCGTCCGGCAAACGGATTCGACGAGTTCCGCCGCGCCGCCGACGGCGTCGTCGGGACTTTCGTCTGCGAGGAGCCGCAACCGCCGGCTACGGTCTTCGATTACCGCCGCGTCCTCGAGACTCGTCACCGCGAAAGAACTCGGCGTCGTCTCAACCGGCCGAAAAGTGCCATCCGCGAAAGCGAAACCGTCGCGCTCGGCGGCCTTCACGAGGAAATCTTGCTTCGAGACGGCCACTTCCGCGATGAGTGCCCCGAGCGCGCCCGCAAGCCGGTCCAGCTGTTGCGGATCATGTTGATTCACGCTCGCGACGTAACGGCGGAATTGCGCGCGGCGCGCCCCTTCGGGACCGCCCGGATCCTTACCGAGCGGGATGTGCGCGCTCGCGAACGCCCGATCGAGCTGACGGAGCGGAACCCCGGTGAACGTGGCCTCGAACACCTCGAGCGTTCGCGGACTAAAAACCTTCGGCACGCTCCCCGTTTTCGACCTCGAACGCTGGGCTTACCCGCCATCCGGAACGCGTTTGCGCTCCGAGCGTCCGGCGAACGAGCTTCGTTTAATCGCCTGCGACGGGCTCCCAGAGCTCGACACGATTTCCTTCCGGGTCGGTGAACCAGCCGAACCTTCCGAAATCGTAGCTCTCGCGTTTGGGATCGACCGCGACGCCTTCGGCGATCAAGCGGTCCAGCACGCCATCGAGGTCGTCGACTTGAAGGTTGATCATCGCTTTCTGTGCCGGCGGAAAATATTCATCATCTTGCTCGAAGAACGCGAAGACGACTTGCGCGCGTTGCGTCGAGGCGGAAAACGTGAAAGAACCTTCGGGTCTCGTGAGGCCGAGGTGCCGCTCGTACCAGCTATACAGTGCTTCGGGATCGTTCGCTCGGACAAACGCGCCGCCGAAGCCGGTGATCGAAGCCATGCAACCTCCCATGGGAAACGGTCGTCGAAAGGTCTCGCCCCCGCTCCGCTTTCGAGCGCCGCGAGGCTACCGTAACTTAACTCGAGCTCTTGCCGGCTAAAACGGGATTTCGTCTTCCATCGCGTCATCGGCGAAGGCGCCGCCGCCGGCCGCCGCGCGCGCGGGCGCTTCGCCGCCGGCACTATACGAGCCGCCGTCGCCGCCGGCGCCGCGGCCCTTCGAGTCGAGCATCTGCATGTCGCTCGCGACGACCTCGACGGCGGTCCGCTTGTTGCCGTCCTTATCGTCGTACTTGCGAATCGCGAGCCGGCCCTCGACCAGCGCGGACATGCCCTTCTTCAAATACTGGTTGCAGATTTCGCCGAGCCGGTCCCAAGCGACGATGTCGACGAACATCGTGTCGTCGCCTTGCTTCGTCTTGCGGTTCACGGCGATGGCGAATTTCGTGACGGCTTTGCCGCCCTCGTTGACGTAGCGGATTTCCGGATCGCGCGTCAGGTTTCCGACGAGAACGATGCGATTGTAACTGCCGGCCATGGTGCCTCCCGAGTTGGCTTAGCTGTCGAGGTTGATCAGGAGCGCGCGCATCACGTCTTCGTTCAAGCGCATTTGCCGCTCCAGCTCTTTGGCTGCGGGCGGCTCGCTCTTAAACTTCATGACCACGTAAAAGCCTTCGCGGACGTCATCGATCTCGTACGCGAGGCGCCGCTTGCCCATCTTCTCGATCTCACCGACCACTTCGCCGCCGTTTTGACGCAGCGTTTCGGCCAGTTGCTCGACCCGGGTGTCGACCTCGGTCTCTTCGAGATTCGGACGGATGATGTACGTGACTTCGTAGTCGGTCGTCGGCATGATTGTATCCCTCTCTGGACGTCGCCCGAGAACCGGGTCGAACGGCCCCTCATCGGGGCAGCGGGCCGTGCGCAGGGTGCCCCCGCACGAGCGTACCGGACGGTCAAAGCCGTCCGGAAAACTCGCCTAATATATCACACCGAACGAATGTTCGGCAAGGGCCGCATCGGGCTCACGGCCGAAGTCGGCCCGCATGCACCGGCTCCTCATCGCCTCAGCGCTGCTGGCCGCAACGGCGCAGCCGGCCGCGAGCGACACGCCTGCGCAATTCACCGACGCAGCCTGCCCAAACGCGACCGCTATCGGACGCCATCTTAACGATCTCGCCAATTCGGCGACCGTCCTCACTAGCGATCTCATGCAAACGGCATTGCAAATGGTCGCGGTCTACCAGGATTGCGCCGCGGGTTACGACCGCACCGCCGCCGGGGCACCGGGCGGCGCGGTGTCCGAGGGCAGCGGGATCACCGCTCGCCGCATCTACGCACATCTCGCCCTCGCGCGGGCGCAGCAGCGCGTCGGGAACTACTACAGCCACCAGCAAAAGTACGGCGACGCGCGTGCGGCGTACGATGCAGCCCTCAAGTCGCTTGCCACGATAAGCGCGATCGACGTCGGAAGCGCGGCACCCGACAGCGCCGAACGCTCGCTCCTGGCCAAAGCACTTACTTTCGAAAAGGAGATCGAGACGGCCGAGGCCACGCTTCCAAAGGGCGGCGCGACGGCGGCTACGCCGAGCGCCGGTTCCGCGACGAATCCGGCCGCCGCGCCGAGCGCGACTCCCGATCTACGCCCGCCGCAGCACAGCTAAACCCGAGCCGGCCTAGCCGCTGGCGCGCGCTTCGCGTTTGGTGACGCGGTACACGGCGCGCACGTCGCGCAACGTACGGAGCTTCTCCATCACCTTGTGCAGGTGATCGAGGTTCGAGATCTGCAGCGTGAGACTGATCAGCGCCATCTTATCGCGCTTGACGCGCGCCGTTACCGCCGAGGCCGAGGTCTTGAACTCAGCGCAGACGCCCATCACGTCCTGCAGCAGGCCCGCGCGATCGAGCGCCTCGATTTCGACGTCGACCGCATGCGTGAGCGTGTCGCCCGTCGCCCACGAGGCTTGGAGGATGCGTTCCGGCGTCGCGCTCATGTACGCGACGTTCGGACAATCGGCCCGGTGGACGGAGACGCCTTTGCCGATCGTGACGTAGCCCATGATCGGATCTCCGGGCACCGGGCTGCAACACTTCGAAAGGCGCACGAGCACGTCGTCGACGCCGGCGATCAAGATGCCGCTCGCGTTGCGCGAGACCCGGCGCACCGGCGCGGGGATCCGCTGCTGTACCGAGGCGAGATCGACGAGGTTCGACTTGACTTCTTCTTTGAGCTTGAGGACGACCGAAACGGCCGAGGCGTCGCCGAAACCGATTGCCGCGAAAAGGTCGGTCGGCGCTGCTGTAGTTCATGCGCTTGGCGATCTTTTCGATGAGCTCGCCGCGCGCCAGGTCGACCCGCAGGTGTTCGCGCGCCAGCTCGCGCTCGACCGACTCTTGCCCGGCGACGACGTTCTCGTCCTTGCGCTCCTTGCGGAACCACTGCTTGATCTTGTGCTTGGCGCTCGAGGTCTGCGACGATCGAGAGCCAGTCGAGCGACGGCCGCGAACTCTTGTTGACGAGGATTTCGCAGATATCGCCGTTGCTGCAGCTGGTAGTCGAGCGGAACGATCTTGCCGTTGACCTTCGCGCCGACGCAGTGGTGGCCGACGTCGGTATGCACCTGATAGGCGAAATCGAGCGGCGCCGCGGCGGAGGGCAGCGAGAACACGTCGCCCTTGGGCGAAAAGATGAAGACCTGGTTCTCGAACAAGTCGAGCTTGAGGTTCTCCATGAACGCGCGCGAATCGCGCATGTCGTTCTGCCACTCGAGCAGCGAGCGCAGCCAGGTGAGCTTGTTCTCGAACTCGTCGCGCTTGCCGCCTTCCTTATAGCGCCAATGCGCGGCGATGCCGTACTCGCTGGTCCGGTGCATCTCCGCAGGTCCGGATTTGAATCTCGAGCGGATCGCCGCCCGGGCCCGACGACCGTCGTGTGCAGCGACTGATACATGTTCGGCTTGGGCATCGCGATGTAATCTTTGAAGCGGCCGGGCAGCGGCTTCCAGAGCGAATGCACGATGCCGAGCGACGCCGTAACAGTCCTTGACGTTGTCGACGATGATGCGAACGGCGGTCAAATCGTAGATCGTCGAAAAGTCGCGGCCCTTCTTCATCTTGGTGTAGATCGAGATAGAAATGCTTGGGGCGTCCGGTCACGTCCGGCGTTCAGTCCGACTTTCGCGAACTGCTGCCGCAGGAGCGTGACGATATTCTGGATCGCCGCCTCGCGCTCGGCGCGTTTTTTGGCGACGCGCTCGGCGATGTCGCGATAGGCCTCGGGATCGAGGTAGCGCAGACACAGGTCCTCGAGGTCCCACTTGATCTTCCACATGCCGAGGCGGTGGGCGATCGGCGCGTAGATCTCGAGCGGTCTCGCGCGCGATCGCCTGCTGCTTGTCCGGCGGCAGGCTCTGCAGCGTCCGCATGTTGTGCAGGCGGTCGGCCAGCTTGATGATGATGACGCGGATGTCCTTGGCCATCGCCATGAACATCTTGCGCAGGTTTTCGACCTGCGCGTCTTCCTTCGACTGGTAGGGGATGCGCGTCAGCTTGGTGACGCCCTCGACCAGCTGGGCGATCTCGGGCCCGAACTTCGCGGCTACCTCGTCGCTCGTGACGACGGTGTCCTCGACCACGTCGTGGAGGATCGCGGCGGCAATCGTCGCCCGATCCATCTCCAGGTCGGCCAGGATCCGGGCGACCGCGACCGGGTGCTCGATGTAGGACTCGCCCGAGGCCCGCTGTTGGCCCTCGTGGGCAGCGTTGGCCAGGTCGTAGACCGCGTGAAGCCATGACGCTTCGACAGTCGGGTCGTACGACTGCACTTTCCGGATCAGGTCGTCGATCGGCCTCAGCGTGGTCGGCATAAATGGATTCCGTCTATACTGCCATAGACGCCGCCGGAGTGTCTATCGGATGCGGCCCGATTCCGGGCCGGTTAGTAGCTGATGAAGCTCGTGACCTCGTGGGAACCCAGCGCCTTGCGCCCTTCCAGCGCCCGCAGCTCGATGAGGAAGGCGAATCCGAGGATCTCGGCCCCGAGGCGGTCCAGCAACCGGCCGGTGGCGGCCGCGGTCCCGCCGGTCGCGAGCAGGTCGTCGACCACCAGAACCTTCTTGCCCCGGCCGACGGCGTCGGCGTGAATCTCGAGCGAGTTGGTGCCGTACTCGAGCTCGTATTCCTCGGTGTGCTTGGCGCCCGGAAGCTTGCCGGGCTTGCGCACCGGGACGAAGCCGGCGCCGAGCACATACGCGAGCGGCGCGCCGAGCATGTAGCCGCGAGCCTCGATGGCGACGACGTACTCGACGCCCGCATTGCGGAAGCGTTCGACGAAGAGGTCGATCGTGGCTTTGTAACCGGCGGGATCGCTCAGCAGCGGGGTGATGTCGCGAAAGAGAATCCCCGGAATTGGGAAGTCCGGGATGGCCCGGATCAGCGACTCGACTTGCAGCTTCGTATCCTCCAGGGTGCGAGCAAACGCCGCAAGCGGTTCGGGTTTCGCCCGAACGACCCTCTAGCCGTCGCGCAGGCTCGTCGTGATGGAACCTCCGACACCACTTCTCCCCGGAGGCTTCCTTCATGCTGGCCACGCTCAACGCCGAACGCGCTTCGCACGCGCTCGAATTCGGTATCTATCGCGACGGCGACAACAACCTCGACGCGATTCAAGCGCAGACGATCGCCCAGGCCAAGCTCACCAGCGAGCGGGAGCCCTCGATCGAATTCACCGTCGAGGACACGACCGCACGCGCGGGCTTCGGGCCGGCGCACGTGCTGCGCAGCGAATCCTATACGATCGCCGGCGGCGAGCTGGGCGGACGAGTCGAGATTTCTCCGCCGCACGACATGTCGTCGCGCGCCAACCTCGCGCGTTTCGTCGCCAAGACGCTCGACAACGCCGAAGCGTCGGGCGCGCGCGAGACGTGGCTCGACCTCGTCGATCACGGCGGCGGCGACGGCGGGGGCCTCGAGGCGGAGCATTGGCGCGGCATCATGCGCGCCGACGACATGGCCGGCGCGATCGCCGACGGCGTCGCGCTCCACGCGAAAACCCATCCCGAGGATGCCGCGCGCGGCATCGACGGCGTCGTTTCGAACCAATGTTTGATGGCGACGCTGGCCTTCTCAGCCGCGCTCTCGCACGCGGGCGTGCGCTATTTAGCCGCAAGCCCCGAAACGATGCTGGCACCGGGTGTCCCCACTTCGGTCGCCGCCGACATCGTCCGCAACGCCGGCGATCCGCAAGCGATGGCCGAAGCCGTGGTCGCGCGCACGATGTCGACGCGCTACGGCCCGTCCGGCGAAAGGTTCGGACCGGCCGCCGCCTTCGACGTGCTCGATCTCGATCCGCAGAAGATCGCGCGCATGGAAACGGCCGTCCGTTCCCTCGACGGCGCGCTGCTGGCGGCTGCCGCGAACGCTAGCGCGCGTCGTGCGATCCGGCAGGACGCGAAAGCCGTCGACGGGATGGTGCGTTTCCCGCAAAGCGCCGGCCTGCCGTGGCACGCCGATCGGCCCGCGCTCGAATTGTACGGCACTTTCGCCTCCGACGGCCGGCTGCCCGAGGCTGTTCGCGGCGCCGCACGGAGCGCCGCCTCAGCCGTAGCCGCGACGGTGCTCGCCCACCGCGAATCCGACGGCTTCGAACCCTTCGACGGTGCCGACTACAGCAACGCGGCAGGTCCGACGGTGCACTTCCCGGTTTCGGCACAGCAGGTCGACCCGTGGGCGCCGCAGATCAGCGAAACGGACAACGCCTTCTACGCAGGAGTCGGTGCCGATCGGCTCGCGGACGTCATCGCGTAATGCGAGCCCGAGCGCACGTCAGCGCGGCAGGACGTCGATCCGGTCGGCGTGATACGAGCCGTTGTCGTTCCAGTGGCCGAAGACTTCGACGTGCATGTGCGGCTGCAGCGTGATGCCGGTGGGGTTGATCACCGTCCCCTGATGCAAGTGCACGTGCGGGCCCTGATAGAGCCAAACGTTGAACGGTTCGGCTCCCGAGATCCAGCCGAAGATGCGGCGTTCGCGCCATTCCGGATGGTAGACGGGCGGCGGCGGATAGCTGTAGGCCTGAGCGACGACGTACGGCGCCGCGGGTTGCAGGGCGGCGCCGGCGGAGGCGGCGGCGGGTAGAGCCCCGAGTGCGAGCGCGATTCCAAGCCGGACGAGTACCGAAGAAGATTGCATGACGTTCTCCTTGTGTCCGCGCACGATCGACGTGGCGCGAGGTCATGATACGCAAAGCAATGCGAGCCGTGCTGAAAAAGCGGTGAGAAATGCAACAGCGCGGCCTCACGTTGCCGGCCGATAGGTGACGTTAGTTCGTCAGCGCTACCCGGTCGGGATAAATCGGCCGATTGATGATGGCTTCGAGCGTCGCCGCCTCGGCACCGAGCGCGAGTCCGCAGAAGCGATCGAAGTTCTCGCGTTCCGCCTCGCCTTCCGCGAAGCGCGTCGTTTGGGTGAGGTCGACTTTGCCGGGAACCTCGAGAAAGCGAATGAAACGGCCGTCGTCGTCGCTTCCCGTTTCGACGAGCCGTCCTTCGGCGAAAATGCGAACCGCCGCGCCGACCGTCGCCCCGTCGGCCATGTCGAGATCGAGCGTGCGTGCGATATCTTCGTGCGTCATCCGTAGAAGATCGTCCGCGGCGAGTCCGCGCATGCCGCGATACAACTCGCGCAGCAGGGCGAGCGACGGCGCGCCGTGCGCGATGATGTAGTCGTTGATCTTGCGGTCGCTGTCGCCGTACAGCAAATGAATCCGGGCCTCGACGCCGTCGCGGCCGGCGCGGCCGGCCTGTTGGTTGAACTCGGTGAAGTTGAAGTTGAGGTGATAGAGCACGACGTCGCGGACGTCGGGCAGATCGATACCTTCGCCGAAGGCCGAGGTGGCCACCACAATACGGATGTTGCCGGCGCGAAAGTAGTCCTCGACCTCGGCGCGTTGCGCGCTCGGAACGCCGGCGTGATAGAAAGCCACGCTTGGCCCGAAGGCGTCGCGCAGGCGCCCCGCGAGTTTGGTCGCTTCCTGGCGCGAATTGCAGTAGACGATGGCTTTCCCGTCGCCGTCGAGCACGCCGCGCAAGTACGCGAACTTGTCCTTCGTGTTGCGCGCGTCCACGACGTGCAGGTTCTCGCGGACGGTCGGGTCGATGACCCAGGCGTCGATTCCGAGCGCGCGCCGGATCTCGCGAAAGCTCTCGTCGTTCGCCGTTGCGGTCAGCGCCAGCACTTGCGCCGGCGCCAGCGTTCCGACGAGTTCGCCCAAGCTGCCGTACGCGGCCCGGTGCCGCGACTCGTAGAGGTGGTGCGCCTCGTCGACGACGATCAACCCGGGCCGGTTGCACGCTCGCGAGAAGACCTCGCGGTGATAGGTCGCGAACTCCGGCGTGGCGAGGATGACGTCCCAGCTGCCGTCTTCGAGAGCCGCCTCGAGCGCCGCACGTTCGTCGCCGTCGATCGCGCCGTTTGCGCGGTGGATCCGCAAGCCGAAACGCGCGAGGCGTCGCGAAAGCGCCGCGTGCTGATCGTTCGTGAGTGCGCGCAGCGGATAGAAGACCAACGTCTTCGCTCCCGACGCGAGCGCGCGCTGCGCTGCAGGCAACTGAAAGCAAAGCGACTTCCCGCGGCCCGTGCCGAGAACCGCGAGCGTGTTGCGCCCGGCTTCGATGCGCTCGAGGACCGCGTGCTGCGAATCCCGCAGCGGCCGCTCGCCGATTAACGCGATGCGCACCTCGTCGACCGTCGCGCCGGCATATGCCGCGGACTCCGCGCGCGCGCGCGGGATCGCGCGGTGGCGGCGCACGTGGAGGTTGACGCCGACGTTCCGCTCGCCGCCCCCGGTGACGCTGCCGACGCTCGCGCTATAGCGCTCGCCGGCGTCGATGTTGGGCGCCAAGCGGCGCGCGATCTCGCGCCGCAGAAACCCTAGTTGGAGCGCGCCGTAGCGCACTTGGATGGCGTTCGGATCGTGCGGGTTCGCGGGGTCGCGCACGAGCTCGAGCGGCACGCCGGTCGCGAGTCCGGCCACGATCTCTTGCCGGCCCTCGAACGAAACCCCGACCACCTTGGTATAGAAGCTCTCGGCGTCGCCGATCGTCGCGAAGCGATCGCGCTCGAGATAGGCAGCTCGATTCGCGAACAGCTCTTCGAGGAAGGCAGCCGCGCCGTCGACTCGCGCCGCAGGCTTTTCGCGCGCCGCAGGCGCTTCCACCGGCAAGAGCAGCAGCTCGTCGAAGTGCTCCAACAAACGCTCGAAGGCGGCTTCCGAGGCCGTCGGGCGGGGCAGCGCGCTGCTGCGCCGCTCCCGCTTAGTCGCGCTGAGCGGGAGTGGGGGACTCGCCTTCGAGCGTGCCATGCGTCTCGTGTTCCACCGCGTGCTCGGCGTCGTCCTCGAGATTGAGGTGAATCTCTTCGTGCCCGAGCGCGAGGTCGTGTTCGTGCAACCCGGCGTTCTGGGCGTCGAGCGGATCGATCTCGTAGTCTTCGTCGTCGTACTGCACGCCGGCGCTTTCCGCGGCGGCGGCCTCGGCGGGCGTTTGCGACGCCGGACGTTTGCGGCGATAGCGTGCAGGCCCGCCCGTCGCGCGCGCGGGCGCCTGCTTCTCGCGGCTGCGGCGCTCTTTGCGCGCGGCGAGGATCTGCTCGCGCGAAAGGCCCGAGGCGGCTTGCGCTCGAGCTTCGGCCACGGTGCGCGGCTTCTCGAGCGCCGCCGCGCGGTTTTGTTCGCGCAGCTTCGCCGCCTTCTTCTGTTCGCGTTCGCGTAAGATGTAGACGAGCGGAGCCGAGTAGAAGATCGAGTGATAGCCGCCCGAACAGATTCCGACGAGCAGCGCGAACGCGAAGTTCTGGAGCGAAGCCCCACCGAAGGCGAGCAGCGCGACCAGCGTGATGACGACCGTCGCCAGCGTGTTGACCGAGCGGGTCATCGTCTGCAGGATCGAGGTGTTGACGATCTTTTCATAGCTCTCGCCGGCCATGACCTTGACGTTCTCGCGGATCCGGTCGAGAATGACGATCGTGTCCATGACCGAGTAACCGATGACGGTCAGCACGGCGGCGAGGAAGGCGTCGTCGGCGCGCTTCTGGGCCAAGGCGTAGATCCCGATCATCATCAGGGCGTCGCGGACGAGTGCGATCACCACGACTTCGCCGAAGATCACGTTCCAGCCGAAGCGGAACGCGATGTAGACGAACTGGATGCCGATCGCGATCACCAGCGCCTCCAGCGCCTTGAAGAGGTACTCGCGCGAGAGCGAGGGACCGACGGTCTCGATCTGGGACTCGCCACGCTCGACCGGAGCCACGGTTCCGAGAGCGCTCCACAGCTTGTCGGCCCGGTCGCCGAAGTCGGCCTGCGTCGAGATCGTGAAGCGCTCGTTGGGGACTTTGTCGCCCGCCTTACCGACGGTATTGATCTGCGCGTCGGTGACGCCGAGCGGCGCGAGCGCGGCGCGGATTTGGGCCGCGTTCGTCGGCTTCGCGTACTTGACGGTCACGTCGGTGCCGCCCGTGAACGAAAGGCCCAGCTTGATCGGGTAGCCCTTGGTGAACCAGTTGTAGCCCATCATCAAAAGGCCGGCGAAGATCACGGCGTACGAAATGTACGAGACGGTCTTGAACCAGGAGACGACGTTCCAATTCAGGCGGCGAAAGAACATCTTAGGCCCCGTACGCCTTCGGATTCTCGACCAGATCGTTGTCGACGACGATGTCCATGAAGAAGCGCGTTACGTAGGTCGCGGTAAAGAGCGAGAAGGCCGTTCCCCAGAAGAGCGTGTAGGCGAAGCCTTTCACGGTGCCGGTTCCGAGCGTGAACAAGACCGCCGCACCGACGATCGTCGTGACGTGGCTATCGAAGACCGCGGTGAAGGCGCGCTTAAAACCGACTTGCACCGCCGCACGCAACGTCTTGCCGGCCCAAAGCTCTTCTTTAATGCGCTCGAAAATAAGGACGTTGGCGTCGACCGCCATTCCGATCGAGAGCACGAAGCCCGCGATGCCGGGCAGCGTCAGCACCGCGCCGACGCCGGCCAGCAGTCCGAGCAGCATGAGCACGTACACGATCAGCGCGAGGTCGGCCATGAAACCCGGCAGGCGATAGACCACCAGCATGAAGATCAGCACGAGACCGAGGCCGACCATCGAGGCGTAGAGCGATTTCTCGAGATCGATCTTGCCGAGGATCGGTCCGACCGTGTCGTTCTCGATCACCACGACGTCGACGGGAAGCGCGCCGGCGTTGAGCTCGTTGGCGATGCGGATCGTATCTTCTTCGGTGAAAGCGCCGGTGATCTGCCCGTCGCTGGTGATCACGCCCTGAATGGTCGCCGCCGAGACGTAGCGCCTATCGAGGAAGATTCCGAGCAGCTTACCCATGTTGGTCTGCGTGAGCTCGCCGAACTTCTTCGCGTCTTTGGTCTGGAAGTCGATCTTGGGATTGTTCGACTGGTCGAAACCGGGTTCGGCGCCTTTGAGATCGGCACCCGAATAGACGATCGGACCCGAGTCCTTGTACGCGCCGTTGGGGTCGTCGGCGTACTTCTTATCGCGCAGCGCGCGCTCGTTGACCGCTTCCGGAACGATTTTAAAATCGAGTTTCGCGACTTCTTTGAGCGTCCGGACCGCCTCGTCGGGATCCCTCACGTTGGGCAGCTCGACCAAGAGACGGTTCGAACCCACGGGCGTAATCACGGGTTCGGCGACGCCGAGTCCGTTGATACGGTTCTGAATGACCTGCTCGACTTGCCCCTGGATCTGCTTGGTGATCTCGGGAACCTCGGGCGAAGGACGCAGCTCGAGCAGAACCCGCACGCCCCCTTGGAGGTCGAGGCCCAGTTTGATCTTGTTCTGAATCGGAAGGATCAGAAACAGGCACAGGGCCACGATGCCGAGCACCGAGAGACCCTTCAGCCAGGGTTGAAGTTTTCGCCACATAGATGAAAATAAAGCCCCAGGAAGGGGAGAACCCGCGTATTGTAGCAGGCTCGAACCAGCCAGTCAAACGACTTCGCGGCGCATTTCGCGGGTATTTCAGCGCCGCAGGGAGAGCCGTCGGGCATGGATCTCAAGACCGTGGACGCCGGGCTACTACAATCGCGCTACCGTCTAACGAAGCAGCGAGCCGCCATTTTGCGCGCGCTCGGCGACGGCGCCCATCTTTCGGCCGAGACCATTCTCGAGCGCGTGCGCAGCGAGCTTTCCGGCGTCAGCCTCGGTACGATCTACCGCACGCTTGATATCCTCCGCGAGATCGGCTTGGTTCAAGTCTTTTCGCACGGCGGGAGCGCATCGCGCTACGAGGCGGCACTCGAAAAGCACCATCATCTGTTATGTACCGAATGCCGCGAGCTGACCAACGTGCAAGCCGCCGCCCTTTCGCAAATCGCGCACGACATCGCCAAGGACGCGGGCTTCACCGGAATCGACTATTCGCTCACGATCGTCGGCCGCTGCGCGGACTGTAGCGCGAACTGAGCGCGGCGACGGCGCGCGCCGTCGCACACACGCTCCTCGGCCGTGCGAAAAGCACGGCAAGACCGCAGCTCGAGGCGAACATTCCGAGCGCGTCGTGGTCGACGCCGGCCACCTCCGCGAGCGATTGGCGCGTTCCGCCGGGGTGGCGCATCTCGAGATAGCGCACGTAGGCTAAGCCGCGCGCGAGCCGATACGGGCCTTCCGCCTCGGCCGCGCACGATTTATCGAGTACCGGATGGTTCGGATCGACGTCGAGCAAGCCGAGCAGATAGGTGACGTCGCGTGCGACGTAGCGCGTCTCGAGATCCGCAACCTTTCCCGCGACGTACGGTGGCGGCGCGTCGACGCCGTACTTCCAGCGGTTGAATTCCGGACACGCGGCCGCGTCGAACGGCGCGAAGCCGCTCCCGGCCGGTCGCTCCGGGGTGAAGTACAGATACGAACTCGGATTGGCGACGACAAAGCGCACGGCGAGCGCCGGCGAGGCGACTGCGGCGGGGGCGCGTCCCACGATCGCGTAACGCTGGACCAACTGGCCGCCGGCCGAGTGACCCGCGACCACGATCTCGCGCAGCGCCGGAAAGCGCGCGCGATCCGAGAGACGCGTCAGAATCGCGTCGAGGACCGCAAACGCGCTCACCGGCGCGGGACCGCTCGCCGGATAACCGTCGAGCCAGGTCTGCACGGTCCAGCGCAAGGTGTCCGCCCCAAGTGCGTGTCCCGTGACGTCGACTTGTGCGAGGAACTGCGGCGTTATCGCGAGCGTCGTGCCGGCCGGCTCGTCCGACGCGGCGACGACGGCCTCGGCCGTTCGCTCGTACTCGTCGGCATTCCGTAGCAGGCCGTGGATCGTCACGATGGCCCGCGTCGCACGCGCCGCGCCCTCGAGCGAACCGGTTCCGAAGTAGCGCAGGGTGCCACTGCCTTCGGGACTCGTCACCGCGAAGGTCCGGTCGCCGACCTGCTTCACGGGCTGATAGTGCGGATCGTCCTCGCGCTGCGCGCCGGCCGGAAAGGCATAGGCCGCCAGCACGAGCGCGAGCAGCGCGGGACCGGCGGCGCGCTTCCGCCGGGCACGTCCAAACGCGAACCTCATGCTGGCGACTACGTCGCCCTCGTCCCTTTGGTTTCCGGCACGCGCAGCGCGCCGGCGCAAAGCCTCAACGCGCGGGCGCGAGCGGCGGCGGACGCGAGACGACCAGCGCCGGCGTCAATTCGAGTTCCGGCGGCAACTCGCCGAAAGCGTAGACGTCGAGGCGCACACCGAAGCGGTGCAAGAACTCCGCCAGTGCCGCACGTAGGCCCGCGCTGCAAACCAGCGCCGCGCGTTCGCGCGGCACGCCGGCCGCGTACTCCGCGGCCGTCGCGCGCAGGTGCAGCGCGATCTCGGGTCGCGGCGCCAGGGCGCCCTCGCCCAGCCAGCCCTGCAGCTCGTTCTCGAAGTCCGGCGCGAGCAGCAGCGGTTCGAGCCCACGCCTTCCGCTGCGCCGCAGGTGCGCCGGCACGATCGCGCGCCGGACGGCTTCGGTGAGCTCGCGCGGGTCGCGCGTCGACGCGGCAGCATCGATGAGCGCTTCCAGCGTGGCGATCGTGTCCCGCGGCCAAACGCGTTCGCGCAGAAGCGCTTCGAAGACGCGCTGCACCGTGGCGAGCGGGACGCCGTCGCTGCCGATCTCTTTGACGAGCGACGGCGCGGCGGCGCGCAGATGCTCGAGCAGCGTATGCAGCTCCTGACGCCCCAGCAGTTCGCCGGCATGCGCGCGGGCCGCTTCGGCGAGGTGCGAACCGACGATCGAGATCGGATCGAACACGAGCGCGCCCGCCTCGACCGCGGCCTCCCGCCCGGCCGGCGCGATCCATACCGCGGGCATGCCGTAGACCGGCTCGCGCGTCCGCTCGCCCGCAAGCAGCGCGAGAACGCTCTCGTCCGCGACGGCGAGCAAGGCATCGAGCCGCAAGCGGCCTTCACCGGCCAAAGCGTCGCGCACGCGGACGGCATAGGTCGCGGGTTCGCGCGTCAGGTCGTCGCGCAGACGCACGCCCGGCAGCACGATGCCGATGTCGCTGGCGAGCGCGCGGCGCACTTCGCCGATGCGGTCGAGCAGCTGTTCGGCCAGCGGCGCTGCGAGCAACGGCCCCAAATCCGCGCCGAAGTCGACCGAGAGCGCATCGACGCCGATCAGACCGAGCGCCATCTCCGGCCGGCGGATCGCCGCGCGCCGCGCCGCCTCGTGCGCCGAGCGCTCTTCACCCGCGCGGATCCGCTGCGCGCGCCGCGCCAGCGCGGCGAGCGCGAAAAGTGCGGCGGCGATCGCGCCGAAAAGCATCTGGGGCAGCACCGGCACGAAGGCGAGCGCCGCCGCGAACGTGCCCGCGGCGCGCAGCACGCCGGGACGGGCGGAAAGCTGCGTCGCGAGGTCGATGCCGAGCGATCCCTCGCCGCCGACGCGCGTTACCATCAAGCCCATCGCCGTCGAAAGCAGAAACGCCGGCAGCGTGGTGATCAGCGCGTTGCCGATCGAAAGGATCGCGAAAGTGTTCAACGCCTCGAGCGGAGGCATCCCGTGGTACGCCGTCCCGACGGCGACGCCGCCGGTGAGGTTGAGCACGACGATGACTAAGGCCGCGATCGCATCGCCCTTCACGAATTTGCCGGCGCCATCCATCGCGCCGTAGAAGTCGGCTTCGCGCTGCACGAGCGCGCGCTTGCGCCGCGCGCCTTCCGCGTCCAGCGCGCCGGCGTGCACGTCGGCGTCGATCGCCATCTGCTTGCCCGGCATCGCGTCGAGGGTAAAGCGCGCCGCTACCTCGGCCACGCGTTGCGAACCCGCGGCGATCACGATGAACTGAATCGTGATCAGGATGGCGAACACGATCAGCCCGACGACGAGGTTGCCGTGCACGACGAGCCGTCCGAAGGCCGGGATCAGCGCGCCGACGCCGCCTTCGACGTGACCCTGGGTGAGGATCAAACGCGTCGCCGAAACGTCGAGCGCGAGCCGGAAGAGGGTGGCGATCAAGAGCGCCGGCGCGAACGCCGAGAATTCGAGCGGATCGCCGATCGAGAGGCTCGTCAGGAGCACGATGCCCGAGCCCATGAGGTTGAAGGCGAGCAGCGCGTCGAGCACGCCCGGCGGCAGCGGCACGACTAAGATCGCGACGATGGCGAGCACCAGCGCGGCAAAGCCGTAGGTCGCGCCGCGCGCGCTCATCGGCGCAGCATGCCGCGACGCAGCAGCACGGCGACGAGCGCCGCCACCGCGCGATAGGCGTCGCGCGGAATGTAGTCGCCGGCGTTCGTCGTCGCGAACAGCGAACGGGCCAGCGCGACGTCTTCGATCACCGGAATGCCGAGCTCGCGCGCGCGCCGCTTGACGCGTTGGGCCGTTTCGCCCCAAGCGCGCACGAGCACTTGCGGCACGGCGATGTCCGGCGGCCGGTACGCCAGCGCGACGGCGAGGTGCGCCGGGTTCGCGACGACCAGTGCGGCTTCGCCGAGCCGTGCGAGCGAACCCCGGGCCAGCGCGCGGTGCGCTTGGCGCCGCCGGCCGCGCATACCCGGATCGCCCTCGCTCTGCTTCTGGTCGCGCTTGAGTTCTTCGAAGGACATGCGCAAACGCTTGCGGCGCTTGGCGCGCTCGATCAAAAGGTCGAGCACCGCAAAAACCGATCCCGCCGCAACCGCGACGGCGATGCTGCGCAGCAGCGCGCCGAACGTCTGCGCGGCGAGCCGCGCGGGTGCGGCCGCGGCCTCGGCAACCAACGCCTGGCGCGCGACCGGAAAGAGCGCGAGGAGCAGCGCCGACGCGGCTGCGAGCGCTTTCGCCGCGGCCGCCGGCGCGTCGAGGGAAACCATGCGCCGCAGGCCCTTGCGCGGATCGAGCCGCGCGAATTGCGGCGCGGGAAAGGTGAAGCCGAGCCGTCCCGCCGGCAGCACGTTCGCGGCCACGCCGCCCGCGATCGCCGCGGCCGGAACGCTCAGCGCCAAGAGCGCGACGTCGGCGTAGGCGCGCCCGAGTATGCGGCCGTGCGCGGCTTCGAGAAAGGCCGCGCGCGCCGCCGCAGCCAGCGGGCTCGCCGCGAACGACAGCGCCGCCGCCGCCGAGGCGAGCGCGGCGACCGCCGCAAGCTCGCTCGAACGCAGCACGTCGCCCTCCCGTCGCGCGCGCTCGAGGCGCGACGGCGTCGCATCGAACGGTTTCGCTTCGGCCATTCAGCGCTGCGCGGCGAGGAGCGAAAGGTCCCACCAGGGCGAGGCTGCGGCCGGCAAGACGAGCCCGAGCGCGGCCAGCGTCGCGAGCAGCACCGCAGCGAACGCGAGCGGGAACCCGAGCGTGAAGGTCGAGAGTCGCGGGACGACGCGCGACGCGGCGGCCAGCGCGACTTGTACGACGAGCGCGAACGCGAGCGCCGGTCCGGCGACGTAGAGCGCCGCGCGCAGGAGCGTCGCGGGCAGCGTTACGGCGAACGTGAAGAGCGCCTGCGCCTGGACGAGCGCGCCCGGCGGAAGCGTGCGCAGCGTGTCGGCGAAGCCAGCCAGCGCAACCCGGTCGCCGCCGAAAGCGAAGAACGCGGCGGTGAAGGCGAGCGACCAAAGGCGTCCGAAACCGGCGCCCGCCGCGATGTTGGCGCTCGGAACGCCGGCGCGAATGCCGACGTAGTCGTCGAGCGCACGACCGCCGGAATACGCGCCGTCGTAGAGCATCGAGGCGGCCGTGCCGATAGCGGCGCCGAGCGCGAACTCGGTGACGACGGCGCAGGCGAGCTCCGCGGGCCCAAACTTTCGCGCCGCGTACGGCGCACTCAGGGCCAGCGCGAGAAAATAGGCGAACCCCGCGCGCAGCGGCGCCGGAACGGCCGGATGCGAGAAACCGGGTGCGCGGAACGTGAAGCCGAGGCTGCGCGCGAAAACGAGCGCGCCGGTCGCAGTCACGCGCTCAGAGCCCGCGCACGATCGCCGGCAGCCGGGCGGCGGCGTCGCCCATGAGCGACGCGCACGCCGCGAGCGCGAACGGGCCGAACAAGGCGACGACCGCACCGACGGCGAGCATTTTCGGCAACAGCGTGAGCGTCTGCTCCTGCACTTGCGTCGCCGCCTGCAGCACCGCGACGAGCGTCCCGACCGCCGTCGCGACGATCAGCACGGGAAAACACAAGACCGCGGTCAGCAGCAGCGCTTCCCGCACGATCGATTCCAGCGCGCTCACGCCGGAATCGTAGACGAAGGTGGTTACGGCGTTGCGAGCAGGGCGTTACTGGTGCGCGACGCGAGTAGCGCGGAGACGACCGCGCGCGTGGCCGGCGACTTGTTGAGGGTGTAGAAGTGGATTCCGGGGACGCCGCGCGAGAGCAGCTCGGCGCACTGCAGCGCGCAGTAGGCAACGCCGAGGTCGCCGATCGCCTCGGGCTCCGCCGAGCGCACTTCGAGTTCGGCGAGCAGCGTTTGCGGAATGCGCGTGCCCGGCGACATGGTCCCGATGCGCGCGATCTGCTCGTAGCTCGTAATCGGCATGATCCCGGGCACGATCGGGACGTCGATTCCCGCCGCCCGCGCCCGCGCGACGAAAGCGAAGTAGGCCTCGTTGTCGTAAAACATCTGCGTCGTCAGAAAGCTCGCGCCGGCGCGGACCTTGCGCAAGGCCGCGGCGAGATCGCTTTCGGGGCTTTCGGCCTCGGGATGTACCTCGGGATAGACGGCTCCGCCGATCTCGAATTCGAACTCGTCCGAGAGCATCTCCATCAGCTCCGAAGCGTAGCGGAACCCGCCGGGCGCCGGCTGGAAGCGCGTTTCGCCCTTGGGCGGGTCGCCGCGCAGCGCCATGACGTGCTCGATCCCGGCCGCGCGCAAGTCGCGAAAGGTCGCGCGCAACTCGTCGCGCGTGCTGCCGACGCACGTGACGTGCGCGAGCACTTCGATCCCGAGCTCCGCCTTGATGCGGCGCGCCACCTCGAAGGTACGCGCGCGCGTCGACCCTCCCGCACCGTAGGTAACCGAAACGAAGGAAGGGTTGAGGATCCGCAAGCCGCGGATCGTTTCGAGCAGGCTCTCGACGCCGCCGTCGGTCTTCGGCGGGAAGAACTCGAACGAAAAGCTGGGACGCCGGACCTTGAGAACTTCACCGATCTTCATGCCCTGCGCACGTTCGCGTGTGGCGCGGTTGCCCCCTTACGCGCGGAAGCTCGAGACGACGCCGCCGCAGACGAGCGCCCAGCCGTCGACCATGACGAAGAGCAAGAGTTTACAGGGCAGCGAGACGATCGGCGGACTGAGCATGAACATCCCGAGTCCCATCAAGATCGAGGCGACCGCCAGGTCGATGGCGATGAAGGGCAGATAGAGGGCGAAGCCGATCGCGAACGCGCTGCGCAACTCGCCGACGACGAAGGCCGGCAAAAGAACTTCGGGCGCGACGGCGCGCTCGCTCAGGTCGCGCGCGTGCGCCAGGCGCCCAAAGAGCGCGAGATCCTTCGCGTGCGTTTGCCGAAGCATGAAGTCCCGTAGCGGCGCAAAGGCTCGCTCGAGCATGCGCGCCTGCGACAGGCGCCCTTCGGCGTACGGCCGGACGGCTTCGCGCGAGACGCGCTCGAGGGTCGGCGCCATGACCACGAAGGTCAGCACCAGCGCCAGCCCGGTGAGGACGGCGTTCGGCGGCAGCGACGACGCACCCAGCGCCGAACGGACCAGCGAGAGCACGACCGCGATTCGCACGAACGACGTCGTCATGACGAAGAGAAACGGCGCGAGCGCGAGGAGCGTCAGCGCGCCCAGGACTTCCAGCGGCAGGCCCGGGCGCGTCGCATGCGCCAGCGGCGCGAAGGCATCCAAGTTAGACCTGCCCGCGGCGCGCGACCACGTCGGTGATCCGTACGCCGAAGCGATCGTCGACCGCGATCACTTCGCCGTGCGCGACCAGACGGTCGTTGACGAGGACGTCCACCGGCGCCCCGGCCGCGCGGTCGAGCCGCACGATCGAGCCCGCTCCGAGTTTCAACAGTTCGCTCAGCCGTAGCGTGCAACGTCCCAACTCCGCGCTGACCGCGAGCGGAACGTTCATCAACAACTCGAGCCGCTGCGCTTCCCCCGCGTCGTTCACGCTGCGCCGGGTTCGCCGACGGCGAACGCGCCGCTTCCGCTGCTCGCACCGGCGGTACCGCGAACGAGCGGGATCCCGCCGACGATCAGCGACGACGGCGCGTCGAGCGGCGTTTCAAAGGGAACGACGGTACCGCGCGCGAGCCGCGCGAACTGCGGTACGGCGAGCGTTCCGGTCGCGAAGCGAACGCTGCCCCGGAACTCGAGTTCGCTCAAGTCCGCGAGCGTCAGCGGCGCAGCAGTTTCCTCGGGCGGGTCGACGCTGACGCCGAAGCCGATCGCGGCGTGCGGCGGCGCCAGCGTTCGCACCTCGAAATAGACGGCAATCTCGGCCGCGGCGGCTTCGGCGCGTTCCGGACCGGCCGGCCCGAGCGTCCCGCACAGCGAGGCACACAGCGGCGCGAGGCCGCGTAGCAGGCGGCTGAGCGTTTCGCGCTCGAGTTCCGAGAGCGGCGCGGCCGGCGAACGCAGCGTTTCGCCGAAGGCGAGAGCGGCGAGGTTCGCCGCCTCGGCCGGCCGGAGGATGACGAAACCGTCGGCGCGGCGGCCGCGCGCGCGCCAAACGAGTGCCCCGCCGACGAGCACGCGGCGCTCTTCGACACCGGGAACGATCGGCTCGAGCAATTCGACTTCGCACTCGCGGCCGAGCAGCTGCGCGAGATTTTCGCGGACACCGTTGGCGACGATGCTCGCGGCCGAGAGCGGCAGAGTCGGGCGCAGCGCGAAGAGCGCGGGACGGACGGCGCAGCCCCCGTCTTGCCGGGCGGCGCCGAAGCGCAGCGCGGCGATCACTTGACGAGATCCATCGTCGTTTTTGCGGTCGCGCCGCGTACGTGATGCGCCGAGATGAGCGCTTCGAGCGAGAGGTACGCTTCCTGCAGACGCTGCAGTCCGGCGACGACGTTGAGGCGGCCTAGGTCGCGCGCGTGCAACGTCAGCGGCGCGAAGGTCCCGTCCGCGGGACGGCCGACGAGCGGAAGCACGCCGCGCGGCGCGCGCACGTGCGTCGCGTCGATGCGTTCGGGGAGCGTACCCGCAGGCAACCGCGCCAGCATCAAGCGGCCGATGCAGACGCGTTGGCTGCGCCGCTCCCCGCTACGCGGATCGACGGCGCTGCGCGAATAGCAAACGCTGCCATCGGCTTCGATGCGCGCTGCGGAAACGCGGCCCATCGCTGCGTCGACGGCATCGATCCGCAAAGGCCGCAGCGTCTTCGTCGCGTCGGTCGTGCCGAGCGCGACGCTACCGTCGGACGCGCGCAACTCGCCGTCGACGAAGCCGAACGATCCGTCGCGCGTGAGCAGCGGCGTTCCGTCGGGCGTGCGGGTCACGAAGAAGGTTCCCTCCGGTGCGACCACGCTGAGCGGGTCGAGCGCCGGTGCCGAGGCGCTGCCGCGAAGCGTCGCGTCGCCGGCAGCGGGCTCGAATCCGCCGCGGTAAGCTTGCAACAGATCGCGCGCGCGGCCGGCGACGCGCGACAGGGCGTCGGCGGTTGCCGCGTCGATCATTCGGACTCCAGCGCGCGCAGCGAGGATCGAAGGTAGGTGCCTTGCGCGCGCAGGGCCAGATCCGCGCAGGCCAACGCGCGACGCACGAGTTCGACGTGCCGGCGCGTGCAGAGCGCCACGACGTGCAGCGCCGGTCCGTCGCGCCGCAGCAAGATCTGCACTCGCGCCCCTTCGATCGTCAGCGTAAAATTCGCCCGCACGGGCGGGTACTGCCGCGCGGCCGCGAGCGGTTGCGCGGCGCGCACCGTGCGGCGCAACGTGCCGGGCCTACTTGGTATGCCGGCCGCCGCGCTTTGGATTCGGCGCGACGCCGTCGATGCGGCCGCCGCCGCGCGCTCCCGCGCGAAGAGCTTGCGGCCGCGGCTCGCGCGCAAGGGACCATCCGAGGCAGGCGCCGCCACGGCGAAGACGCGCTTGGGCCCGGCCGGCGTCGCCTCGACCGCGAGATGGAACGCCGAAAACCACGCCTGCGAAAGCGCGCGCCGATCGAAGTAAGGGAGCCGCGCCCGAATCGCGGCGAGGTCGTTGACAGCGTCCATCGGTCATCCTCACAGGAAGTGAGGCGACGATACCGCGCGCAGATTCCCGTCGCGTCGCCGTCCGGTTACGCCGAAATGAACCGCCCCGTCAGCCGTTCAAACGGCCGTCGTCGAAAGCCGCGCTCTTTTTGAGATACATCGCGTTGCGGCTCTCGTCGAAGGTCACGATGAAGTTGCGCAGGATCCCGAGACCGACGTTGCCCGCGTCGAAACGATCGGCAAACGCGCCGTTGGTCGCGCGCATGACGTCGGTATCGACGTGGTAAAGCGAGACGCCGCCAAACTCGACGCTGTCGAGCCGGGCGCGCAGCGAACCGGTCGAGCCGCCGATTCCGTAGCTCTGGCGCGACTCCGTCGGGGTATCGACCAGCGCGGAGTGCTTGGCGAAAAACGGCGCGTAGAGCAACATCGCCTGTGCGTTTCCCGTATCCACGATGAACAGCCCGTCGACCGTGGCATTGAGGCGCGCGTGCGCTTCGGGAAAGGCGCGATCGGTTTCGATCGGCACGACGTCGCCAAGCGCTGGGACCGAGCCCGGCACGCCGAACGTCATCGTCGACGCGACCGGATCGATGCGCACCGTCGCCGCGGCGAAGAACGGATAGCCGAGGATGCCGTCGATGCGGAACGCCCCGCCCGTCGAAGCGCTCAGATCGAGCGAACCGACGACCAGGTCGTGGAGGCGGCCGGCACCGATTTCGATCTCGGGCACGCTCACGAGTTTGAGGCCGCCGGTCCGGGTCGCGCCGCTCGCTTCGAGCGCGCCTTGCGCCTGCAATCCGGCCTCGCGTACGACGCGCGCGTCGAGGACGATGTCCTGCGCGCCCGTGTCGAGCAGAAATTGGTACTCCTTTCCGGCGATGCGCACCGGCGCGTAAAAGTGTCCCCCGCGAAACTGAATGGGGATCGTCTGCGCCGCGGGCATGTCGATCGTGCGCGTCTGCGGCGGAACGAAAAGCGCGGCGTCGATCGCGCCGCCGAGTCTCACGTCCGACGTCGCCTGCACGATGTCGTAGGCGTGGTCGCCGTCGGAAAGGACCGCCCGGAACGGGAAGCGATGCCCGTCGACGCTGCGCCAATCCGAGAAGTCGAGCGTCGTGCGGCCGTCGTCGTCGTCGTACGCGACTTCGAGGGGCAGCCACGTTTGCGCGTCGAGATAGAGCGTTTCGACCTCGCCGCCTTGGGCTTTGACGTCGAGTTCGTACGCGTGCCGGCCCGCCAGACTCGTCTCGCCGCGCAACGTGACGAGTTCGGGGTGCTGGGCAAAGTCGCCGGAATCGATCAAGCGTTCGGTACGGGTCCGGCGCAGCATCACGCCGGTAAAGCGGCGGACGGCTCCGTTCGCATCGCGGTAGTAGACTTCGTCACCGACGCTCAGAAGCGTATCGGCGCGCGGCCCTAGCGCCTGATCGTCCCGCTCGTCCTTCCCGTCGATCCAAGTGTGAAAGGTGCCCGTCAATCCGGCGCCGCTCAGCGTGCCGGCCGTTTCCAAGCGCACGATCGGGGCGGTCCCGGGATCGTTCGCCGCTCGCTCGTAGTTGGCCAGGAGCGTCTCGCGCGAAGGTCCCGGCGCCTGCCCGGCCGGCACCGCCGGAGCCGGCGCGAGCGCGAGACTAGCGGCCCAGCAGCAGGCGATACGCCGCCAGCACGCGCGCGACGTAGCGCTCGGTCTGGGGATAGGGCGGCACACCGTGGCTGCGCTCGACCGCGCCGGGACCGGCGTTGTAGGCCGCCAGCGCCAGCGGCAAATCGTTGCCGAAACGGTCGAGCAGCGAACGAAGATAGGTCGCACCAGCCCGGACGTTCTGCATCGGGTCGTAACGGTCCGCGACGCCGAGATCCGCGGCGGTCGCCGGCATCAACTGCATGAGGCCGGCTGCGCCGGCAAGCGAGGTTGCCTGCGGATCGAAATTCGACTCGTTCTGCACGACGGCGCGCACCAATGCCGGGTCGACCCCGGCCGCGCGCGCTTCGCGGCGGATCAGCGCGCCCAGCGCATCGCCGACGTCGCGCGCGAAGCGTCGAGGCGCGGCCGGATCGGCGTGCGCCGCTCCGCCGAGCTGGGCGACGCGCCGCTCGACGGCGGCAACGTCTTGCGTCACGCTCACGGGACCCGGCACACTTCGGCCAGTGCGGCCAGCGCGGCGAGCGTTGCCGCCGGCGCGCACGGGCCGGGATGACGCAGAAAACCTTCGAGCGCCGGTTGCGCTTCGAGCGCGCGCTGCAAGGCGCGATCGTCCGCGTCGCCGAGGCCGGCGGCACGCAGCTCTTCGCTTTCCGCCAAGCGAGCCAGCGCGGCGCGCACCAACTGAGCCGCAGCCAGGTGCTCGCCCGCAGCGACGGCGGGCATCGTCCGGCTGACGCTAGCCAAGACGTCGACGGCGGGAAAGCGCCCGGCGCGCGCGAGCGCGCGCGAGAGCACGACGTGTCCGTCGAGCAGCGAACGCGCCGCTTCGGCGAGCGGGTCGCGTTCGTCGTCGTCGGCCAGCACGCTTGCCACCAGCGTGATCGAACCGCGATCGGTCGCCCCGGCGCGCTCGAGCAGGCGTGCCAGCGCGAGCCAAACACTCGCGGGATAGCCGCCGCGCCCGACGGGCTCACCCAGCGCGACGCGCTGCTCGCGCAGCGCTTCGACGTAGCGCGCCAGGCTATCGAAGACGAGCGTGACGTGCAAGCCGGCATCCCGCAACGTCGCAGCTTGGACGAACGCGATCTCGGCCGCGCGAATGCGCTCGGCCGGACTGCGATCGCTCGTCGCGCACACGAGCGTCGTGCGCGCGTCAACGCGAGCGAGCCGCTCGTGCGCCTCGCGGCCACGTTCGCCGACCAGCGCCACGACGATCGCCTCGCTGCGCGCACCGCGTGCGATCGCGTCGAGGAGCAGCGACTTCCCGGTACCGGCGCCTCCGAAGACGCCGACGCGCGCGCCTCGTCCGAACGTCAGGAGGCCGTCGATGGCGCGCAGGCCGGTCCAAAGCGGAACGTTCACGGCACGTCGCGCGGCTGGCAACGGCGCGGCGGAAGCGCCGGCCCGCGCGAGCGAGCCGCGCAGCGGCCCTTTCCCATCCAGCGGCCGCCCGTTCGCGTCGAGCGCGCGGCCCAGTGCGCCGAAGCCGGCGACGGAAACCAGCGCCGCCGGCGCGATCTCAACGCGATCGCCGACCGCAACGCCGCTCGCGGTTCCGAACGCGGCAATCGCCGTGCGGCGCCGCTCGACCGCGACGACCTCGCCCTCGAGCGACGCCTGCGCGGTGCGAATGCGCACGCCATCGCCGACGCGGGCGAGCGGCAAGGCCGCGAAGAGCGCATCGCCCTGCGTTCGCACGACCGTGCCCCGGCCGCGCGCGATCAGACGCGCTCCGCGGCGGCCGTCGCTTCCGCCAGACGCAGCGCAAAGCGCGCGTCGATCTCACCGTCGCGTACGGCCACGAGCAGGTCGCCGGCAACCAGCGTCGGATCGGCACGCACCGGTAGCGGTGAAGAAACTCGTTCGAGGTCGGCGGGCGCGACGACCAGCGCGAGCGGTTCGCTTTCGGCGAAGGCGCGCAGCGCGCGTGCCGCGAGCGCGTCGAGATCCGCCGGTGCGAGCATCAGTTCGCGCGCTAGGACGTCGCGCGCCAGCGACTCGAGCAAACGCGTTCGCGCGCGATCGAACGCTTCCAGCGCCGCCAAACGCAGCAGCGCGAGTTCTTCGACGATGCGTTCGCAGACCGGCTCCGCCGCGACGCCGGCAGGCGGCGGCGCGGGCGGCGGTATTTCACCGGCGCGCAGGCGTTCCGCGAGCGAAACGAAGTTCTCAGCCACGCCGCAGCACCGCCTCGTAGTCGGGCACGACCGGCGCGACCGCACGCGCCATGCGGGAGACGATCTGCGCTCGCTCTTCGGGCGGATACATTTCCAAGACCGCGGTCGCGGTTGCGGCGGGCAGCGCGCTGATGATCGCCGCGACCGTGTGCGGCGGCTCGTCGCGCAGCACGCCGCGAACCTGCGAGGGTCCGTATCCGGCGACCGCGCGCGACGCCCGCCGCACTTCGAGCGAACGCAGCGCCGACCGGCACGCGCGCGCGAGCGGCCGGCCGCCATGACGCAGCACGATGAACGCCGCGCCGAGCGCCAGCATTCCCGGCACGACTTGCGCGGCCGCCTCGGCGGCGATCGCAACGAACGGCGTCCTGCTCTGCGGCAACGGCGCGAAAGCAACTTCTTCGACGCTCACCCGATCGCCGCGCGCGGTGTCGAGTCCCAGCGTCGCGACGGCCAGCGCGCGAATTTTATCGAGGTCGAGGCGGCGCGCGGCGTCGACCGCAATCGCGACGGACGCGCGGGCCAGACGTCCGGCCGGGATGTCGGTCCGCAGCTCTTCAACGTCGCTGCCGGCCTCTTCGTTCGAGCTCGCCTTCGAGTAACGCTTTTGCGCGCTCGAGTAACGCTCGTCGCTGTTGGTCGCACGCAGCGGGCGCGTTCCGAGCGGTTTGTCGATGCGCTCGTCGATGCGGCGCGAGCGCGGATCGTACGAGAGGCGCACGCGCACGATCGTCGCTCCCGCGCCGAAGGCGGTGTCCAGCACCGACTGCAGCGAGCTCGCGAGCTCGTCGTCGTGGTCGGCGGCGGCCGCGCCGTCGGCCGGGACGGCGCCGCGATCGTCGAGCAAGGCGACGCGCTTGGAGTCGAGACCCGGGACGCCGGCAGCGACGAAAGCGCGAATCCCCGCGGCCGTCTGGGGCGAAAGGGTCGCACCGGTTGCCAGCACGACGCGCACGCTGGCGCTGGCCTCGCGCGACGCCTCGCCGACGAAGGCCCCGTCTTGTCCGGGTGCGATGATGACGCGTGCGTCGGCGACGCCGGGCAAGCCGCGCAGACTCGCGGCGAGATCGTCGGCGAGTCCGTCGCGCTGCTGCGCGTCGAGCACGCTCTGCGGGGTCAGCGGATTCACTTTTTCGAGAAGCTCGCGCGTTCCGCCGAGGTGCGCGTGCGGCACGCCCGCCAGCGAGAGCCGCAAGAGCAGTTCGTTGCGCCGCCGCGCATCGACGCGCACGTTGTCGGCGCTGCTGGCGAAGGCGACGTTCCAATCGGCCAGCCGTTCCACGACTTCGCTGACTTGCTCGGGCCGCAGCGCCACGGCGAAGAGATCGACGCGCGTATCGCGTTGCAACGCCCAAGCGAGCGCGAGCGAGAGGAACGCCGCGAGCGCGAGCCCGCTCGCAAAGAGCCGGTTGCGCGGGCCGAGAGCGCGCAACCGCGCGAGCAATGGCGCGGCGTTCACACTTGCATGCCGAGCAACGTCGTGAGCGCTTGCGCGGTGCGTGAAGCCGCCGCGCTCGCGACCGAGAGGACGACGTCGGCTCGAGCGCGCTCGAGCACCATCTCCTGGAGACCGCCGCGCCCTTGCGCGAAGGCGCGCTCCGCCGCGTCGGCGCGTCCGAGGACGTCGCCCGCCGCGTCCAGCGCTTCCAGCAGCGCCGCACCGAAGGACCCGCGCGCCGCCGGCAGCGCGGCTGCCGCGGGGCCGGGGGCTGCGGGTAAGTCCGGCTCGGGATTCGGCTCCGCGGCGGGCGCGAGCCGGTCCAGAGGCGTGACCGTCATAGCCGCCCCAGATCGATCGTTCGCTCCGCGAGCCGCTTGCCGGCATCGAAGATGGACGCGTTCGCTTCGTAGGCGCGCTGCGCGTTAAGAACGGCGACCATTTCGGTAACCGCGTTGACTTCGCTGCCGGGCTGCGGCGTGGTCCCGAGAAAGCGTACGGGAGACGTAGCCTCGTCGCCGCCGAAGCCGTTCTCATCCGGCTCGGCGGGCGGTTCGAAATCGAGCGGCGCGTCGCCGCCGGCCGCGGCATTGAGTTCGAAGCGCGGCACGAGCCGGGCGAAACTGCCGTCGGGAACGGTCTCGGCGGCCGCCACGTTGCGCGCCGCGACGTCGAGCGCGGCACGCTGCGCTTCCATGCCCGCTGCCGCCGCACGCAGGATCTCGAATTCGTTCATGCGCGCATCCTAGAGCTCGCATGTGAGCGGCGAACGGCCGCGCGATGAATTCCCGGCGCGTTTGCGCTACGCGAACAAATTCAGCGCCCGCTCAGGGCGACTTCAGACACGAGTCGCTGCCCTTCTTGACGGCGACGCCGTTTTCGAGCGTTTCGAAGATGCGATCGTACCGTTTGGCGTCGACCTCGACGTAGGTGATGCGTCCGTTCACCACGGCGCCGGCCGCCGGATAGTACGGTCCGCTCCAGACCCAGCGTCCGCCGGCCGGACCCGGTGAGCTCAAGTCGGCGTATCCGCCGTCGGCGTGGAAGTCGCGATACACCCACGCGTGCAGACCTTCGGCGTAACCCATGACTGCCGTGCCGTACGGCGCGGAGGCCGGCCCGTAGGTTACTTGCAGCCAGTTTTTCCCGCCCGGCAAGGGCGCGAACGCCCAAGCGGTCTGTTCGCCGCAAATCCAGCTTCCGGCGAAGTACGCGCCGTCGCCGGCATTGCCGGCATTGCCGGCAGCGAGCAGCGCGACGGCCGCGCACAGCAGCGCGATGCGTTTCATACGCCATCCTCCGCAATCGTATAGAGCCACCAGCGCGGCGTGCCGCGACGCGCTTGCCGTTCGAAGTACACGACCGCAACCCGGTCGTCGTCCAGCTGCAGCTCGAACCAATGCCGCTTGAGATAGACGTCGCCGCGGTCGGTCTTTGTCGAACGCCAGGTGCGGCGGAGTTGCGCGACGCGCAGTTCGCCGCCCTGCCAGACGAAAAGCGCCGGCAGGCTCGGTTCGCCGCGCGACATCGCCTCGGCGTCGAAAACGCCGCCCGGCGCGATCGCTTCGCTCACGAAACGCGTGCTCACGCACGCACCTTTGACGGAGCCGGCGTTCTTACTTCGTCACGCCCTTGAGCTCTTCGAGTCGCGCGCGCAGCGCTGCGAGGAGTGCGTCGGCAAAGATGGCTTCACCGGCGGCCGCGGCCATCGCCTCGCCGAGCGGACGGCCGGCCCGGCCCAGGTTCGCTTGCGCGGTCCGCTCGGCGAGTTGCGCGAAGCGTTCGCGCGCCGCTTCGGCGGCAGCCGTCACATCGCCGGGCAACATGTCCATGGCAGCAGCCTAGGCCGGCGCCATCGCCGCGGCGTTGCCGATTCGTGAGCGCTACGGTACGACGGGAAACGCCGGACGCGAACGCGCGTACTGCAGGGCGAGCCAGGACTCGGGCCGCTCGCGCGCGGCGCGTTCTTCGTATTCCAGGAACGGTGCCGCCCCGGTAGCGCGCGCCAAGCGCGAAGCGGCGAGCGCCGCGCGCCACGAGCAACCGAGACGATCCCACAGCTCGAAGGCCGCGGTGTAGAGCGCGACGGAGTGCGAAGCCAGCCCTTCGGCTTCCGCGACGCTTCCGCGCGCGTATAGCTCGAGCGCGCGGGCACGCGGATCGGGCCGCCCGAGCAGCAGCGGCGACGAGTTGTGATGCAGCGATTCGTAGCGCGCGAGCCAGCCTTGCGCCGCAGCCGGATCGCGTTCGGCGGTCAGCAATGCCAGATGCAGCAAGCCGAAGGTTTCTTCACCCTTCGTGCGCTCCCAATCGATCGAGGTGCTGAGGTCCTGGGCCAGCCGCAACTCCTCTTCCGCCAGAATCTGCTGCTCGAGTTCGCGCGCCAGGTACGAGCGCTCCAAGAGTGCCAAAAGACGCCACGTCGGCGCCGGAGCGATCTCGGTGGAGAGCCGCAGATTGCGTAAGGCGCCGAGGTGATCGCCGGCAAGCGCGGCGCACCAGGCGAGCGACCGCAGCACGTGCGCGTGCTGCTCGTCGAGCTCGGAGGTCCACGGCAGCACTTCGGCGCGCTCGCGCACGACTGCGGCGACCGTCGGCAAATCGAGCTCCCGCGCACCGAAGGCCAGGTCGCGGAGCAGCACCGCCTCGAGGTACGGGTCGCGCTCCTCGCCGCAATCGAGCTCGGCCAACGCGTGCAAGAGCAAGTCGACGTACGCCCGGAAACGGCCCTCGCGTGCGACTTCGTACCCGAGGATCATCACCGCGCGCGCGCGGCTCACGGCCAGCGGCGGAAGGCTTCCCTCGACCTCTCCCGACCCGCTGTTCCCGAGGTCGAGGAGCCGCCGCGCGCCCGTCTCCCCGGCGGCGAAGTCGCCTTGGACCCAGCGCAGCATGGCACAGTAGTACTCGAATTCGGCCTCGAGCGCGGGCGAGGGCGCCGAGTACACGTGGAGCCGGGCCAGCGCCAGATCTTCTTCGGCACGCGGATAGCGTCCGAGTAAAGTCGCAACCGCAGCCCGCACGATGAGGGCGCTGGCCCGGAGCGAGTGCGGAACCTCACCCAGCTGGGGGAGCGATTTCAGGCACTCGGCCGCCTCTTCGTAGCGGGTCAGCCGCAGCAGCGCGCGGGCCCGCAGGACCCGTTCCGGAAGCGTTTGATGGCCGCGCAGGCCGCGGATGCAGTCGTTGAAACGGGCCGCGCGGTAGTCCGCCAGCGCGCTTTGAAACGGCGCCGGTGCCGGCTCGAAGGCAACGACCCGGTCTTTCATCCCGTTTGTGAAGGGGCCGGCATGGGGGAGTCTCCTGCGAATAGGGAAGAGCACCTCCCGGCCGCCCGCGGGGCGCCGGGACCCGTGATGAAGCGCACGTCCCAGGACGCGAAAACATCAACAGGCGTCAACGCGCAGATGCGCCTGACCGTTAACATTCCCTTCCCAGGAAGCCGAAAGAAGTGAGGAGCAATGCACTTCCTGTCGCGAGGAATCTGGATCGCCGTTCTCCTCGTTGCAGTTCCCAGCTTTGCTCTCGCGGGACCAGTGCGAGTGCTTCTGCCGTATAACGTCAGCGCGGACCTCGCACAGACCACCTCGGCCAACGAGGATATGCAGTACGTGACCGTTCCAGGGCTTCGCATCGCCAACCCATCCCGGCTCTTCGCGCAAACGTACAAGCCGCACGACTTTCACCTGCTCGTCGGCGATACGGTCTACTATCCGGTGGTGCGGCCCGGCTACAACGCGCTCGACTTGAGCGAACCGGGTATTCTCGCTCCGTCGCAATCGATGCTCGTCGACGTTTCCTTCCTCGTCCCGAACAAGGTCTCGCTTGCGAAGTTCGAATTCACTCCGCACTGGCAGAACGACGCCGGCTACATGGTCGACTACTGCTGTCTGTATTACAGCTATTGAGTGAGATGACGCAGCCGCGGGAGCAGCCCGAGCCGAGCGACGAACGCGTTCTCACCGACGCGTTCGCGACGCTTTCGTCGAACGCCGCCATTCGCGACGACGCGGCGGCCTCGCGCGCCCTCGAAGTGATCGCGGCGCGGCTCGATCCCGTCGCCGAGCGCAAGCAGCGTCGCCTCGCCCGGGCCGCGCAAATCGTCAACTCCTCGCTCGAGTTGGACGAAGTTTTGCGCTCGGTTTTGGCGCTCGCGGTCGACGTCATGAACGCCGAGCGCGGCTACCTGATCTTCCGCGAGGGCCGGCGCGTCGCTGCGGCGCACGACCCGTCGCGGCCCGAGGGAACGCTCGACGAACCGGCGCAGGCGATCGTCGCGCGCGTTCTCGAAACGGGCGAGCCGGTCTTCACCACCGACGCGCAGAGCGATCCGGACTGGAACGCCCACCGTTCGATCGTCACGCTTCACCTGCGCTCGATCGCATGCGTTCCGCTCTTGGTACGCGACGCGGTGATCGGGGCGGTCTACCTCGATTCGCGCGTTTTGCCCGGCCTCTTCAAGCCCGGCGACCGCGAGTTGCTGGTCGCGTTCGCGTTGCAGGCGGCGCTGGCCATCGAGAACGCGCGGCTCTTCGCCGACGAACGCAGCCGTTTGGAACGGATCTCCGAGCTGCAAGCCTTCCAGGCGCACTTGCTCGAAGCGATCGCCAGCGGCGTGATCACCCTCTCTCCAGGCCGCGCGATCACGACCTTCAACCGCGCCGCCGAGGCGACGTTCGGCACGCCCGCGGACGAGATGGTCGGGCGCGGCGGCGAGGCGCTCACCGCCTACGTGCCGGACTTCTCCGAGCTGCTCGAAACGTTCTTCGCGAGCGGTGCGATTTCGCTCCGCGCCGAAGTCGAAGCGCACAAGGACGACGGCAGCGAGCTGGTCCTCGAGATTCGCCTCGCACCCTTGCAGATGAACGACGGCACGGGCGCCGCGGTCCTCGTGACCGACGTGACCTCGCAGCGCAAGATCGAAGAGTCTTTCTCGCGTTACCTCGCACCGCACGTCGTCCAATCGCTGATGCACGACCCGTCGTCGATCCGCTTGGGCGGCGAGCGCAAACGCGCGACGATGCTCTTTGCCGACGTCCGCGGCTTCACCGCGCTCGCGGCGACGCTCTCGCCGGAACGCGTGGTCGAAATCCTCAACGGCTACTTCGAAGAAGCGGTGCGGATCGTGTTCGAGCACGACGGTCTGCTCGACAAGTTCTACGGCGACGGTCTCATGGCGGTCTTCGGACCGCCCCGGGTGCGCGAGGACGACGCGCAGCGCGCGGTGGCCGCCGCGATCCGCTTACACGAAGTCGTACGCGAACTCGGCCCGCGCATCGCCTATCCGCTCGAGATCTCCGTGGGTCTCGCCACCGGCGACGTCGTCGCGGGTCATTTCGGCAGCGCCCGGCGCATGGACTACACCGTCATCGGGGATGCCGTCAACCTCGCGAACGGCCTCCAGAGCGCGGCCCCGCCGGGCTGCATCTACTGCGACGAAGAGACCTTCCGCAGCGCGGGTTCGATCTCGCGCCAAGTCCACAAGCTTTCGGCGCGCGTTAAAGGCCGCACCGAACTCGTGACGGCGTACGCGATCTTCTCCGAAGCCTAAGCTTCCGAGCTAGCCTCTAGCGCTTCGAGAACTGGAAGCGTTTGCGGGCGCGCTTGCGACCGTACTTCTTCGATTCTTTTTCGCGCGGGTCGCGCGTCAGAAGCCCGGCCTTGCGCAGCGGTTCGCGCAGCGATTCGTCCATGTCGACGAGCGCGCGCGCGATGCCGTGCCGAACGGCGCCGGCTTGGCCCGACATCCCGCCGCCGATCGTCTTGGCGTGGACGTCGAAGCGCGAACCCGTTTGGGTCACTTCGAGCGGCTGGCGAATGATTTGCAGGAGCGTCGAGCGGGTGAAGTATTCGTCGACCGGTTTCTTGTTGACCGTGATCACGCCCTGACCGAGCTCGATTCTGACGCGCGCGATCGCGCGCTTGCGGCGGCCGGTCCCGGCGAACTGTTCGGTCGATTCCAAAACTAGACGAGCTCCTTGGGCTGTTGCGGCGCGTGCGGATGCTCCGTGCCGGCATAAACTTTGAGGCGGCGCAACTGGACGTCGCGCATCTTATTGGTCGGCAGCATGCCGCGCACGGCGCGCTCGACGAGCCGCTCGGGATACTTTTGCTTCACCTCGGCCGCCGTTTCGGTGCGCAGACCGCCCGGGTAACCGCTGTGGCGGTGATAGACCTTCTGGTCCCACTTGTTACCGCCCAGTTCGACCTTGGCTGCGTTGAGCACGATCACGTGGTCGCCGTCGTCGATGTGGGGCGTCCAGGTCGGCTTGTGCTTGCCGGAGAGTGCCCGCGCGATGCGCACGGCAAGGGTACCCAAGCGCAGGCCCGCCGCGTCGACGACGTACCAATCGTGTTGAGTCTCTGCCGTTTTCTGCTGGAAGGTGCGCATTCGGCCTTTTCGATCTTGAGCGAAACGAAAGAAAATGCAGCCCGAACCCGGGCCGACAACCCCCGAATTCTACCGGAGGCCGTCAGCCCTGTCAATGCGAGGCGCGGCAGCACCCCGTGGAAATCGCGCCGCGGAAGCCCGCGCCGGCGCTTCTCCGGCCAGGCGAAGCCTGCCGACGAGGCCGCCCGAGCGGCCGAGCGTCGCTCCGGCGAGCCTGGCAAGCGTGCTACGAGGAATAGGCCGGGAGCGTCAACCCGCCGGCGGGTTCCGAAGAAAAGTCCGGGTAACGCACCCCGACGAGGAAAAGCCCCTGCGGCGGCGCGGTCAGGCCGGCTTCGCGCCGGTCGCGCGCCGCCAGCATGGCCGGAGCGGACGTCCCGGCGCGGCGCCCGCTGCCGATTTCGAGCAGCGTGCCGGTGAGGATCCGTACCATCCGGTGCAAGAAGCCCTTGCCGCGAAAGTGGAAGCGCAGCAAGTCTCCAGAGCGCTCGACGTCGAGTGCGTGCAGGGTGCGCACCGTCCCGCCGCGCTCGGGCAGCATGCCGCAAAAGGTCACGAAGTCGTGCGTCCCGACGAAGTGCCGCGCCGCTTCGCGCATGGCCTCCAGGTCGAGCGGCCGATGTTCGAAGTGCGACCAGCGCCGCAGCGGCGCCGCCGGTTCGCGCCGGTTGAAGACGAGGTAGGTGTAGGTGCGTTCGAGCGCCGAGAGGCGCGCCGAAAAGGCGTCGTCGACGCGCGCCGTATCGCGCGCCGAGAGGTCGCCGGGCAGCGCGCTGTTGAGCGCGATGCCGAGCTTCTCGATCGGAAACTCGGCGTGCGAAACGAACGAGATCACCTGACCGACGGCGTGGACGCCGGCGTCGGTGCGGCCCGCCGCCGTAACTTTGACGGGCCGGTCGAAAAGCCGCGAGAGAGCCCGCTCGAGCTCTCCCGCAACCGTTCGCATGTCGGGTTGGAACTGAAAGCCGCAGAAGTCCGTGCCGTCGTACTCGACGACGGCACGGTACGTCGCGAGCCGCTCTTCGTTAGGCAGCGACGCGGTGCGGGACCGGACGCTTCTCATCGAGGTCGAGCACGTCGGCCCACGTGGTGACGTCGGTGCGATCGGGGGCGACTTCGTTGCGCAACTCGAGGAAGTACTTCTCGCCGTCGCTGCCCTTTTCGGGCGCGTGGTTCAAGAAGTCGGCGTTGAATTTCGCGATCTCGGCCGGGTCCTTCTTGGCCACGAACTCTTTGACGTAGGCTTCGATCTCGCCGTCGTTCTTCGCGTGCTTGACCTTGTCGAGGAACGCTTCGTGGTCGATCCCAAGCAGTCCGAGAACCGCTTGGTCCATCGGGCAGTTGTAGTGGTATTCGCCGACGTTCCCGTTGGCTTTCGCTTTGGCTTTGTCGGTCGTGCGCGCGAGCATCACGACGCCGGCGAGGCGGTCGCGAACGCTGCGCGGATAGCTCTTGGTTAGGTCCATCTTCTTCTCCTCAGACGTGGGGCACCGAAGCCGCGATGCAGCCGGACTCCCAAGCTCTCGACTCCCCGCGGCTCCGATCAGTTTCAGGCGAGCGGCCGCTGCAGCGGAAACAGGATCACCTCGCGGATCGACGCGTTGTCGGTCAACAGCATGACGAGCCGATCGACGCCGATGCCGATTCCGGCCGTCGGCGGCATGCCGTACTCGAGCGCGTTGACGAAATCCCAATCGGGCGCCGGGATCTCGTCGTCGCCCTGCTTGCGCAGCGCGATCTGCGCCTCGAAGCGCGCCCGCTGATCGTCGGGATCGTTGAGCTCGGTGAAGGCGTTCGCGACTTCGAAGTTCGCGGCGAAGAGCTCGTAGCGTTCCACCAGCTGCGGATCGCCGGCTTTGCGCTTCGAGAGCGGCGAGATGACGACCGGATAGTCGTAGACGAAAGTCGGCTGGATGAGGTGCGGCTCGACGACGCGCTCGAAGATCTTGTCGAGCGCGTGGCCGTGCGTCGGCGAAGGCGGCAGGCCCAGGCGTTCGAGCGTGCGCGCCGCGCCGGCCGGATCGAGCAGTTCGTCGCGCTCGAGCCCGCCGAACGTCTGCATCGCCGCCAGATAGGCCACGCGGCGAAAGGGCCGCGCGAACGAGATCAAATGCTCTCCGACGTGAAGTTCGTCTTTTCCGTGAACCTCGGCCACGAGGTGTGCGATCAATTCCTCGTTGAACTCGAGCATTTCGTCCATCGACCAGTAGGCGGCGTAGAGCTCGAGCATCGTGAACTCGGGATTGTGGGTCGTATCGATCCCTTCGTTGCGAAAGATGCGGCCGATCTCGTAGACGCGCTCGAGCCCGCCGACGATCAAGCGCTTGAGGTTCAGCTCGGTCGCGATGCGCAGGTCGAGCGGGATGTCGAGCGCGTTCGAGTGCGTCCGGAACGGACGCGCGGTCGCGCCGCCGGCGACCTGCAGCAGCGTCGGGGTCTCGACTTCGAGAAAGCCGCGCGCGTCGATAAAACGCCGCATCTCGGCCACGATGCGGCTGCGCGTGATGAAGACGTCGCGCACGTGCGGGTTCACGATCAGGTCGACGTAACGCTGCCGGTAGCGCTTCTCGACATCGACTAACCCGTGCCACTTGTCGGGAAGCGGCGCGAGCGCTTTCGAGAGCACGGCAACCGACTCGGCGCGCAGAGTCAGTTCGCCCATCTTCGTCCGGAAGAGCGAACCTGCGACCCCGGCGATGTCGCCCCGATCGACGGCGTCGAAGCGCGCGAACATCTCGGGGCCGACGGCGTCCTCGCGCACGTAGAGTTGAATCTTGCCGCTGCGGTCCCACAAGTCGGCAAAATAGACTTTCTTGCCTTGCTTGCGCAGCGCCATGATGCGCCCGGCCAGCCGAAACCGCTCGGGCGGCGTTTCGGAGTCGGCACCCAACTCGGCGTAGCGCGTCGCAAGCTCCGCGGCGTGGGCATCCACCTCGAAGCGCGTCAGCGCGAAGGGATCGGCGCCGGCCGCGAACGCAGCGCTTCGAGGTTCGCTCGTCTGGCCGCCCGGAGCTCGGCTTCGCGCTTGCCGAGATCCTCGATCACGAGGCCTTCTTCGCGGCCGCCTTCTTCTTACTGTTGATCGCTTCGATCTTATAACTGGTCACGCCGCGCGGCGTCTGAACTTCCAGCGTCTCGCCCTTCTTGCGGCCGATCAAGGCCTTGCCCAGCGGCGATTCGTTCGAGAGGCGCTGGTTCGTCGGGTCGGCTTCGGTCGATCCCACGATCGTGAACTCCATGCTCGAGCCGGCTTTGGTGTCTTTCACCTTCACGGTGGCGCCGAGATGCACTTCGTCGCTCGAGAACTCGGACTCGTCGATGATGCGCGCGTTGCGGATCATCGCCTCGAGCTTCAAGATGCGGCCTTCGACGAAAGCCTGCTCTTGTTTGGCGTCTTCGTATTCGGCGTTTTCCGAAATGTCGCCGAACTCTTTCGCCTGTCGAATGCGGTCGTTGACTTCCCGGCGATGGATGGACTTCAGCTCGTCGAGCTCGTCCTCGAGCTTTTGAAGGCCCTCTCTCGTAAGTACCGTCTCTTTGTCGTTCACGCGTGGTTCCGTCCCGTCTCCAGGTAGCAAAAAGGACGTAAGCGGTCGCTCACGTCAGCGCGGGTCATTCGTTCTGCGGGCCCTTTAGGACCTTTTTTGCCGGGGCCACACTCCGCGAACCCCTTCGCCCCCGGTCCCCGAAGCGGGCTCGGCCCTGACGCCTCGACCCGTTCTGAGAAGAAGCTGCGAGAGCACGCGCTTTCGACGCGACAGGCCCTCCGCGGGAAGCGTTCGTGGATTGGATCGACGAGAGTCACCGGGTCTCGCTTCGAAACGCTCGACAAAGGCCGCCCGGGCTAGTCCACGCCCGCGGTTCGGCGCGCGGAAGCCTCCTCGGCGACGAGCCCCGAAGCGCGGCCTCGCCAGAGCATGAAGGGAACCCCGAGGACGAGACCGCCGAGTTCGATTCCCCGCGTCAGCGGGTCGGAAGCGAAGACGGTGTAGCCGATGATCGCGAGTAGGGCGATCGCGCCGAATGCCGGCAAGACGCCGGCCCGCAAGATCGATTCGCCGGGGCGACCGGCCAGCATGCGCACGGCGGCGCACGCCGACGCAGAAAAGAGCAGACCCAAAAATACGGCGGTGCCGTCCAAGATGAGAGTCAGCGCCGAAGCCGCCGTAGGCCACAGCCCGGTGGCAAGCGTGAAGAGCGAAACGAAAAAGCTGACGGCAAAGAGCGACTGCACCGGCAACCCGCGCGCATCCAACTTCCCGAGTCGCTGCGGCAACACGCCGTCGCGACCCATCGCAAAGACGCTGCGCGAAAGATAGAGCAACGTCGTCCAAAGCGATGCCGCCGTCGAAACGAGGACCGTCGCGACGATAGCGATGCGCCACCAGCCACCTCCGAGGCGCTCGGCAACGTAGGTAAGCGCATCGGTCTGGTGCGCGGCAAAGCCCGCAACGCTGCCAACGTGCAAATAGGCCCCCATCACGATCAGCAAAATGACCGAAGTCACCAGCAAGCCGTTTATTCCGCCGCGTCCCGGGGTCTCGTTTGGCCCCGTCGACTCCTCCGAGGCGGATGCCGAGACTTCCCAACCGTCCGTCATCCAAATTCCCAGGACCATCGCGGGCAAGATGCCCGCCCAACCCGGAACGGCACTGCCGACGGGAAGCGCGACGCTTTCCGGTGCCGGATGCGACAGCATCGCCGCAACCGCCGTCACGCCGAGGACCATCAGTTCGGCGAACAAGAAGAGCGCCGTGGCGAGTGCCGTCGGACGCAGTCCAACGGCCAACAGTAACGTACTTGCGACGATCCAGATGACGCCGACCCATGCGTCCCAAAGCGGAGCGGCCGCCAACCGGGGCGCGAACAGGTCGAGCGAATAGATCCCGGCCGGCACCGCGGTCGCCATCGTCGCGAAGTAGTTGGATAACAGCAACAGCCATGCGCCGTACGCTCCCGCCAGCGGGCCGAAAGCGGCACCGATCCAGGTGAACGACGAACCGGCGTTCGGCAAGCGTGCGGAAAGCCGCCCGAACGCAATCGCGATACAGAACATGATCCCGGCGAGCAACGCCAGAGCGAGCGTCGCGTGCGAACCGGCAGCCGCCACCATCGGGCCCATGGTCGACGCGAGGCTATAGGCTGGCCCCATCGAGGCTGCGGCCAGAACGGTGATGTCGAAAAGTCCGAGCACGCGCGGCAAGGCCCGCGTTCGAGCACGCTGCGCTATGACGACCTGCTTTCTCTTTCGCCGGCGTTCTTCAAGCCGTCGCGGGACTCAATTCGAGGACGCGCGGCCGCAGATTCGCCGCGGCAATGAGACGCGTGTAGTCTTCTTCCGTCACGTCTTCCCAACGTTTTCCGAGCAGGGCTAGCAAAGCCGCTTCGACGACGTTCGTCCCGTACGAGCGGCCACCGAAGTCGGGCGTCGTGGTCACGAGTCGCGCTACGCCGCGTTCGCGCAGCTCCGCGACGTCGCCCGCGGTCAGCGTGTTGGTCAGGACGAGTTTCCCGTCCAAGCGTCGGGGCATGAACTGCCGCATGAAATGAAAGTCGCCGGCCAGGATGCGCGCCTCGGCATAGTACTCGGGATACTTCGGCTGCGGAGCGCGGTCTTGCTTCTTGCCGGTCGGGTAGAAGAATTGGAACGGAAGCTTGCAGGCGTCGGGCAAGTAACGCTCGGCGAGCCGTTCGAATTCGGCCAGCCCGCGCACCGGCTTGTCCAAGTCGAGCGCGAAGATGAAGTCGCCGAAGAGCACGTCGGCGCCCGCCGCGACCAGCGCCTGCGCCATCCCGAAGCGATCGAGCGCGCTCACCATGAGGACCGGAACGCCGCGCAACGGGACGCCGAGTTCTTCGGTCAGGTAACGCACCGCATGCCGCTCGAGGGTGTTCTTGAGACCGCTGCCGTCGACGACGGGCGTCCGCTTTACGGCCTCGAGCAAGCGTAGTCCGTCGCGGAGCGCGTAACGTTTTGCGCCCGCATAGAGATAGACGTCGATTCCTCCAAGCCCGATCGCATCGACGCGTCCGTCGAGTTCTTCGAGCTTTTTCAGGGCGCGAGCGAGCGAACCGTCCATGCCGACCCGCTCGAGCGCGATGCGCTCGCCAAGCAGGTCGATTTCCGAGCGATGGTCTCGAGACGACGAACCGAGCGAGACCGAGACGACGCGCTTCATCGATCAGGCACGTTCGACGCGCGGCTCGTGTTCGACCGGAAAGTTGACCGAATTCGCAATGAAACACTCTTCGCGCGCGACATCGTGGAGCTCGAGCGCGCGCGCGATCCGGGCGTCGTCGACCGAGACCTGCGGGGCCAGCCGCACGTGCGTGAAGCGCCCCGCACCGCCGCGCTCGCTCATCGTGCCGGTCGCTTCGTCGCGGTAAGCGACGACCGCGATCCCCTCGCGCGAACACAGCGCGAGGTACGCGAGCATGTGACAGGCTGCGAGCGCCCCGAGCAAAAGCTCTTCGGGGTTGTAGCGGCCGGCGCTTCCGCGGAAGGCGGGATCGGCGGAGCCCGCTAAGGCGGCCTTCCCTTCGAAGAAGATCGTGTAGTCGCGCGAGTAGCCGGCGTAGGTCTTGGCCGGGCCGTGCGCCGCCCCGGTCCAAACCACCTCGGCGCGATAGGAATGTTCGCGCGTCACGCTTAGCCGACCGCCAGACTTCGGCCACGCGCGGCGGCGCGAGTTGCTGCGATCTGTTCCGTCGTCAGCGCGCGGTCGAAAGCGCGCATCCCGGCGAGGGTGAAGCCGGCGCGGCTCGCGAGCTCGTCGATCTCGCGCACTTTTGCGAGCTCGATGCCGCGCCCGAGCGTGAAGCTTTCACGCCGTTCTTCCAGCGCGAGCACCATCGTTTCGGACATGCAGGCCAGCGCCGTGCCCGCGGGCAAGCCGAAATCGAAGTCCGTTCCCGGTTCGCGGATCCGCTCGAAGCGAACGGAGCCCGGCACGTTCATGTTGCCCCCCTCGGTGACGAGCACGTCCGGGCGCTCGAGCGCCACGCGCCGTCCGACGTCGTGCGGCAAGGAAAGCTCGCACACGACGGAGCCGGTCTGCAGGTCGGCGGGTTCGATCAACTCTTGGGTCGACGTGGTCGCGGTCAAGACGAGCTGTCCGCGCGGAACCGCACGCCGCACGTCGGTCGAAATCGAGACGCCGCAGGTGAGCTCGCCGGAAAGCGCCTCGGCCAGGCGCCGCAAGCGCGTCTCGTTGCGCGCGACCAGCACCAGCTGCGCGACGTGCGGGCCGATCAAACGGACGCACGCCGAACCGATCGAGCCGGTCGCACCGACGACGACGGCCGTCGCGCGGGCCGGGTCGATTTCCATCTCGTGCGCGCCCCGAAAAAGGCTGCGGACGCCGGCTGCGATCGTGAGCGAGTTCCCGGTGGTCACGGGGATGCGCGAGCGCGTCGCGACGGTCTGCCCGGCGTCGCCGACAATGCCGCTGAAAGCACCGAGGCCCGCCACCTCGGCCCCCAGTTGGGCGCCGATTTCGACCGCGTCGACGATCTTCGCAAAGACCCGCTCGCGCGGCAGCGACAACATCTGTTCGGGCATGAAATTGGCGGCGACGAACCAGCCTTCGGTCGTGCGGCCGTCGGGGGTGCGGATGCCGCTGACGTGCGCGACCGCGTAGGCCGGCATCCACTCCATGATCTTCTCGATGAGCGGACGCCCCTTGCCGACGGCTCCGGGCTCGTAGCGGGCTACGTCTTCCAGCGACGTCGGATGGATGACGAAGGCGAACTTCACCCCGCGCGCCTTCGCGCCAGGTCCTCCACAGACCCCGAAGCGAAGGCGGGGCCATGCTGACTTCCTCCTCGGAACTCGCCGAAATCGCGCAACTGCTGCGCATCCCGTCGCCCGCGCCCACGCCTCAGTCGCTGGCGCACGACGGCGAGCATTTGTGGCTCGGTTCCTGGGAAACGGAGCGCGTCTACGGGCTCGATCCGAAGCAAGGGCGCGTCTTCGAAGAGACTCGCGCACCCGGCCGCCCGGTCGGCTCGACGGTCGTCGGCGACGAACTCCGCTTCGTCTGTTCCGAGAACGGCGACGGCGACAACCGCTTCATCCGCCGCTTCGTTCCCGGCCACGGCTTCAAGACGCATGAGTCGGCGCCGTGTCCCGAAGATACCGGCTCGTTCTTGGCGTTCGACGGCGAGCGCTTGTGGCTGAGCCAGCGGATGCTCGGGCGCGTCCTCGAGCTCGACTCACAGCATCGCGTCGTGCGCACGATCGAACTCGGCATCGGCGCGCAGATCCTCGGCATCAGTTGGGCCGGTTCGCGGTTGTACCTCTCGTTGTGGCTGGGCAAGGATCGCGGCGGCGCGCACCTCGCCTACATCGAGCCGAAGCACTCCGAAGCTGCGCCCGTCTTCGTCGCCCATTCGCCGTTCGCCATGATCTCGTTGGCCGTCGACGGCGAACGCTTCTGGACCAACGACTCGCGCTCGAACGAGATCGTCGCGTTTTCGCTTCCGGTCTAAGGCTGCGGCTGTAGGCGGTCTGCTGCGCGGGCCAAGAGCTGCGTCGCACCACTGACCATGCGCTGAATGACTTCGGCCGCCGGAGGGACGTCGTCGATCAAGTCGACCGCTTCACCGGCGATGACGGCCGCCGTATCGAAGTCGTTCGCCGCACTCGCGGCGGCATAGCGAGCCGCTTCCTCGTCTTGATGTTGCAAGAGCTCGTTTTCGCGGCCGCGCCAGCGTTCCGAGAACGCGTTGGACAAGACCCGCCCCGTATACGGCGCCGGCCACACGTTGCGGCGGGCGATGTCGAAGACGACGCTGCGCAGCGTCCGATCGCCTTCTCCGGAAACGATGCGCCCTTTGGCTTCATCCGAAGCGGCGGCTTCCTGCGTCGCGTAAAAGCGCGTGCCTACGAGGACACCATCCGCCCCCAGCATGAGCGCTGCCGCGAGGCCGCGAGCGTCCGCCACCCCTCCGGCGGCCGCCACCGGGACGCCACCCGCAACGTCGACGACCGCCGGCACCAGCGCGAACGTGCCGCGCGCGATGCCGTGGCCGCCGGCTTCCGCGCCCTGAGCGACGAGCAGGTCGGCTCCATTTTCGAGGGCTTCTTTGGCTTGCGCGACCGTTTGGACTTGGCAGACGAGCAGCGCTCCCGCGTTCTTGATCTTCGCGGCGTGCGGCTCCGGCGTTCCGAACGACAGCATGACCGCCGTGGGTCGTCGCTCGAGCACGAGTTCGAGCAGCTGTGGACGCTGCGTCAGGCTCCAGGTGATGAATCCGACACCGACGCGCGCCCCGGCGGCGGCATCCATTTCGCGCAACAGCCAGCGTTCGTCGCGGGCGTACCCGCCGCCGATGATCCCGAATCCGCCGGCCTCGCTTACGGCCGCCGCCAAGCGCGCGCCGGCGATCGTGTCCATCGGCGCGAGCAAGACGGGGTGCTCGATGCCGAGCAAGTCGGTAAGACGCGTGCGCATCGTTCGACCTAGCTCCCAACGCAGCGGCGTCGCATCCTACCCACCGAGCGGCCCGGCGTACTGCTCGAGTGCGGCCCAAGCTTTGGCACCGAACTCACCCTTCCACTTGGTGTAGTACGGCTTAAGTCGCGCCTTGAACGACGGGATGTCGCAAGCGTACTGAGCCATCCCCAAGCGCTTGAGCTTGTCGCTCAGCGAAGCGGTGAGCAGCTGGAAGTCGCGGCGCTGGAGCAGCGCGTACTTGCTGACGTTGCGCGTCACGACGGCTTGAATGTCGGGCGGCAGCCCGTTCCACATCTCCTGGTTGGCGAGGAACCACCAGCAGCCCCAGGCGTGATTGGAGAAGTTCAGCGTCTTCTGCACCTCGAAGAGGCGGCTCTGGTTGATGTTGATCAAGGCGTTCTCTTGCGCTTCGACGATGTGCGTTTGAAGTGAGGTATAGAGCTCGCTCACGTTGATTGGCGTCGGCGTTGCGCCGAGCGTCCGGAAGAGATCGACGAACAGCGGGCTCGAGGGCACGCGGATCTTGAGACCTTCGAGGTCGGCGACGTTGCGCACCGGCTTGTTGGCCGTGATCTCGCGGAAGCCGTTGTCCCAAGGATTGGCGAAGGCGTGGATTCCGCGCGCGGCGATCTCATCGCGCACGATCGCGCCGAGCGCGCCGTCCATCGCGGCAAAGGCCGTCGCCTCGTCCTTGTAGGCGAACGCGACGCCGTCGAGCTGCGCCATCGGCACCACGCCGCCGAGAATCGCACCCGCTTCGGTCAGAAATTGCAGCGCGCCGCTGCGCAGCTGTGCGACCATCTGCGTATCGCCGCCGAGCTGGCTGTCGGGGAACGTCTGGACCGAAAGGCGCCCGTTCGTCTCGCGCTCGACCGCCTTCCACATTTCGACGGCCCGCACGGTGACCGGGCTGCTGACGCTTTGGTCGTTACCGTACTTATATTGGAACTGCGCCGCGCGGGCCGGAGCCCGGACGACGCCGATACCGGCAAACGCCGTAGCGGTCATCGCCGTGAACGCACTGCGAGAAAGCGGGCGGCCCATAGGGAGCCTCCTTCCGAGGATTGCTTCGTTCCGTGCGTACAATACTCGATTATGACGCGGCATCCCGCACGAGCCGGACGTTGAGCCCGCTCGACGGCATCAAGGTTCTCGAAATCGGCAGCACCGTCGCCGGGCCGGCCGCCGGCCGGCTCTTGGCCGATTTCGGTGCCGAAGTGATCAAAGTCGAGCCGCCGGAAGGCGACCATTTGCGGACCTGGGGTTCGCCCGCGCCCGACGGCACGTCTTGGTGGTTCAAGTCGCACAACCGCAACAAAACCTTCGTCACGTTCGACCTGCACGATCCGCTCGACGCGCACCGCGTGCGCGAGATCGCTTTGCAGTGCGACGTCGTGCTGGAAAATTTCCGGCCCGGAAAACTCGCCGAGTGGGGTCTCGGTTACGAGCAGTTGCGTGCGGAGCGGCCCGGCATCATCTACGTTTCGATCAGCGGCTACGGCCAGGACGGCCCCTACGCGAAACGGCCGGGCTTCGGCAACATCGCCGAGTGCATGAGCGGGATGCGCTACATGACCGGCTACCCGGACCGGCCGCCGGTGCGCACCGGCATCAGCATCGGCGACGAGATCGCCGGACTCTACGCCGTCGTCGGCACGACGATGGCCCTCCTGGCGCGCGCGAAGACGGGCCAGGGCGATCACGTCGACGTGTCGCTGGTCGAGAGTTCGCTCAGCCTCATGGAGGCGCTGCTGCCGGAGTTCGTGCACGCCGGAGCGATCGGCGAGCGCACGGGGAACCGCTTTCTGCGCGCTTCGCCCAACGGGACGTTCCGCACGCGCGACGGCCGCTGGCTCTCGGTGAGCGCGAACAGTCAACCGATTTTCCGGCGGCTCTGTACCGTCATGGGTGAGCCGCAGCTGGCCGACGACCCGCGTTACGCCACGAATCAAGCCCGGATCGAGCGCGCCGAGGACCTCGACGCGATCATCGGCGGCTGGGTCGCCTCGCTCGACCTCGCGGCCGCTACCGCCGCGCTCGTCGCGGCCGACATTCCGACCGGCCCGGTGTATTCGATCGCCGATATCGTCGCGGACGAACAAATGCGCGCGCGGGCCGCAACCACCAGCGTGCCCGACGAAAACGACGCGCCGGTCGCAACCTATGCCGTCGTGCCGCGCTTACGCAATCATCCGGGCGCGCTCCATCACGCGGCCCGCAGCGTGGGCCGCGATCAAGCGGCCGTCACCCATGCGTTCGGCCTGGCTCCCGAGGAGGTACAACCATGAATGCCGCCCAGCGTAACGTGACCCTGCTCGACGTTACGACGCGCGACGGACTGCAAGACGAACCGCGCATCGTCTCGACCGCCGCCAAACTGGCGATCGTCGAGGCGCTCATCGAGGCGGGGATTTCCGACATCGAGGTCACCTCGTTCGTGCACCCGAAATGGGTTCCGCAACTCGCCGATGCCGAAGCGCTCGTCTCACTTCTGCCGCAGACCATCCGCTACTCGGCGCTGATCATCAACGAGCGCGGTTTCGAACGGGCCCAGAGTGCCTTCGACGCGGCCGGCTTCGCGCGCGGTTCGTACGACCTGGTCTTCGTTGCCTCAGCCAGTCCGCGGCATAACAAATCGAACAACAACCGCACGATCCCCGAGACGCTCGAGTATTTCGACACGATCGGCGCGCGCGCACGCCATGCGGGGATCTCGCTGCACGCTGCGATCGCCTGCAGTTTCGCCTCGCCCTGGCCCGACGAGCGAATTGCAGTCGCGACCGTCGTCGAGATGGCGCGGCGCTTCGAAGCGGGCGGCTGCAACCTGATCACCCTGGCCGACACCATCGGCAAAGCCGCTCCCGAGACCGTCGACGCGACGCTCGGCGCGGTGCAAGCCGCAGTCAACATCGAGCTCTCGCTGCACTTTCACGACCTGCGAGGCAGCGCGCTGCCCAACGTCGCGCAGGGCCTCGAGCGCGGGGTGCGCCGTTTCGAAGGCGTCCTCTCCGGAATCGGCGGCTGCCCCTTCGCTCCCGACGCACCGGGCAACCTCGATCTCGAGAAACTGGCGCTCTTCGTCGCGCAACGCGGCTTCGCGACCGGCGTCGACCTGCCCAAGCTCGCCGAGGCGCGCGCCGTCCTCCAGCGCGCACTCGACGCCGCCGAGCCGATCGAACCGCGCCAGCCGCTCGCGATTTAGCCGTCGTTCTTCAAAGCTGCCGCCACGGCGGGAGCTTCTTGCAGCAGTACGAAGTGGCGGACCCACATCCCACTTCGCTTATTGAGGACGGCACGATGCTCGTTTCCATGCCGCTCGGCCGACGTTTGGCCTTTGCTGCGGCGTTGATTGTCTCAGGTTTGACGGGATCGATTCTGACGGGAACCGCGATGGCCGAGCAGGGGAACATGGTCAACGCTCGGCGGTCGCTTCACCAAGCCTACAACTACCTCCAGCAGGCGACGCCTGACAAGGGCGGCCACCGCGAAAACGCCATGAACCTCATCCAGCAAGCGATTGTAGAAGTAAACCGAGGCATCGGCTACGCGAACAATCACGGCGGCGGCTAGGGGTTAGCGCAGCCCATTTTTCTAGTAGATCATCGGGCCGCAGGTCGACGAGTTCGTCCAGGTTCCGCTGCAGTCGTAGAGCGTGATCTCGGTGTTGTAGCCATACGCCATGCCGAGCTGGAGGTACTCGGAGAGGTTGATGCGGTTCGCGACGTAGTGCTGGACGACGGTCGCAGTCACGACTTGTGAGTACGGCGGCGTAGCCGTCGGCGTCGGCCGCGGCGTCGGCGTCGCGGTCGGAGCTGCGGTCGGCGTCGGCGTTGCGGTCGGCCCGGCGGTCGGCGTCGGGCTTGGCGTCGGGCCGCCGGTTGGCGTCGCCGTCGGGCGTGCGCTCGCGGTCGGCGAGGGCGATGGCGATGGCGTGCCGGTCCCGCCTTCGAGGTGCTTGACCATGTTGTAGATCGCGGCCATCTGGATGCCGGACTTTAGCGCGTAGCTCGCGTTAGTGTAGCCCCACCAATCCCAGCAGCCGTTAGGGTTGCTGCCGCCGGTCGTTTGGTAGGGATAGAGCACGATGACGTTGTTCGTGTCGGCCCACTGATCGAGGCCGGACTGCGTCACGAACTCGTTGTTGATGACGGCTTGGTACTGCTCGCACCCGTCGAGTGCCACCACGACTGCACAGCTCGCACCGCCCGCGCAACTGCTCGGCACGAAGACCCAGCCGTTCGTATCGAGCTCGTTCGAGCCGCCGCCGAAGGGCGTCTGATCGAAGTTGATGAGCGAGCCCGTCAACGTGCCCGTATTCTTCGCGTTCAGCGTTCCGAGAAATTTGCTGAGCCACGTTTTCTCGGAATCGTAGCCGCTGCAGTCGATCATGTACGGGCTTCCCAGCGTTCCGCAGGAGTTAGCGCCGTAGGGCGATTCCCAGCCGTGCTCTGCGGCGTACGAGTTGTCGTAGGTCACGCTCGCCCCGTATTTCTGATACTCGGTTTGCAGATCGTTCATCGTCTTTTGAGGAACGACGGTGTCGCCGGTGCCGGACCAAAGGTAAACGGGCTGCCCGCTGATATTGCTCACCGCGTCCATGCCCGACGTGTTCTGATTCGCGTTGATGTAGTTCTCGGACGGTGTCAACTCGCTGGTGTACAGCCCCGCACCGCCGCAGTCGATGTCGGCGGTCGTTTCGCTGTCCTGCCCGCAATAGTCCGGACCACCCGCGTAAATCGCCGCACCCTTAAACGTTCCGGAGTAGGCGAAGTGAAGTTGGACGGCCATGAAGCCGCCGGACGAGATCCCCGAGACGTAGACGTGGCTCGCGTTGACGTTGTAACTGCCGAGCGCGACGACGGTCTGCGGGCGCGGCAGCCCTTTGTGGACCGAGTGCGCCAGGCTGCTGAGCGGCATGGCCGAGGTCGGGCCGGGGCTCCGGTCGCCGCCGCAAGCGCTCAGCGCGATCGTCAGGATGCCCGTCGCGATAACCGTCTTCGAATTCATCCCAGTCCTCCGCAAAACGAAGGCGACGATCCGTGAAGAAACGCTCCGCGGTCTCGCGCCCCCAGCGGTGCTTTTCTTCATCGCGCGGCGTGCCTGCTTGCGGCGCAGGCGGGTGCGTCCGCTCACATTTCAGCGGCGTCTTTCGCTCGGCGAGCAGCCGAGCGCGAGCACGAAAAAGCGGCCCGCGAAGGCCGCCTCCCGATTGCGCTATTGCTGCGAGAGGATCGCTAACCGCGCTCCCACGAGGTCCCGTCGGCGAACGTCACGCGGACCACATCGAGCGCCGATGCGTCGTAGAAGTCCGGCGCGACGCCGAACTCGTGCGTTATGCTCGTACCGGGCGAAAACGTTCCCTTGTCGACGATCGTCTCGCTCGACTTACCTTCGCGTAAGGCGAACTCCACGCTCGTCGCGGCGACGTTTCGCACGTTGACGAACGAGATCGAGACGTTTCCTCCGCCCGTCACGTCGAGCTGATTGCCTCCCCACGTGGATAACGGCGTCGTCGTCACGTTCACGGAGTAGTGCACGACCCGGATCGGTTCGTTCGTGTACGCGACGGCCGGCTGCGCCGACGCAGCGGTCGAGGCGCTCAGCGCGATGGCCGCGGCAGCAGCAGATGTCATGAAGAGCTTGCCCGGACGGCAAATTCTTTCTGTCGAGAATTTCACTGTTAAGATGCTCCAGTTTTCGTTTCGCGGCTCGAGGCCGCCCAACGACATCCTACGCCGAGCGCGCGGGCCGCGTGCAGATATGAAACTTCATAGGAACAGCCCGAGTCTATAAGGTCACGATGGAAGCGCTGCTCGATCGCGATCCTCGGCGTGCGGAGATGGCGGATCTCCTGCGCAGCCGGCGTCAACAATTAAGCGCGGAACGCGCCGGTCTTCCGGCGCGCGCGCGACGCAGAACGCCGGGTCTGCGGCGTGAAGAGGTCGCGGAACTCGCCGGCATCAGCATTGCGCTCTATACGTGGCTCGAACAAGGCCGCGATTTTCCCGTCTCCCTTCGAACGATCGACGCGGTTGCGACGGCGCTGCAGCTCTCGAGCGGCGAGCGCGCTCACCTGCACAGCTTGCTCGCACGCGAGAGCATCGCGTTGCGCGACGAGGTAACGCCGGGCCTGCGCCGCTTCGTTCGAGCGCTGCGCGGGCCGGCGTTCGTGCTCGATTGCGGTTGGGACATCGTCCTGCGCAACGTCGAAGCGGTAGTCGTCTTCGGCGGCTCGCCCGATCTGGAAGAGCGCGGAAACCTGCTGCTGGACGTCTTCACGGAACCGGCGTGCGCGGCACTCTTCGTCGAGTACGACAAAGTCGCCGAACACGTCGTCGCGATGTTCCGGCTCGACTATCCCGCGCGCATCGACGATCCGCGAACCCAGGGACTCGTGGAACGTCTACGCACGAGCGTCCCGTCGTTCGAGTCGGCCTGGCAAGATCATCGCATCAGCGAACATCCCGTCGGCATTCGCGAAATCGACCATCCTAAAGCGGGACGCCTCTACCTCGAGCCGTCGATCCATCGCGTCGCCGACTCGCCCGGGCTGCGCATCATGGCCTTCACGTCGGCGGACGCGCAGACCGCCGAGCGCATCGTCCGCTTGACCGAGGAGTTTGGCGGCTAATCGGCGATCACGCGCGCGGCCGATTCGGCCTCACGCTTGAGTGCAGCGAGCATCATCTCCGAGTTCTCGCGAACTTTGCGATGCAGCGTGGGACCGATCAGTTCGGCCAGCGTCGGGACGCCGAAGTCGTATTCGACGCCGAGCGTGACCTGGGTACCGCCGTCGCCTTCCTCGAAAGTCCAGCTGCCCTCGAACGTATCGAGATCGCCTTCGATCAGCTTGTAGTCGATGCGCAGTGCGCGATCGTCGAAGAGATCCTCTTCGGTCCATTCGATCGGCGCGTCTTCGACGAGCGTCTTCCAGCGCGAGACCATGCGCTGCGGCTCGCGCTCGAGCACGACGACCGACTCGACGTCCGGCATGAACTCCGGAAAACGTTCCTGATTTTTCGCAAGCTCGTAGACGTCGCGGGCGGCTGCCTCGACGACGATAGCGGTTTCGACGAAAGGCATTTACGGCTCGAGCCCGAGCGGCCCCAGCGTCGCGGCCGCCGCGTGCACGGCGCCGCGCAGCGCCTCCAGCGCGAACGCGACTTGCGCGGCGCTAACGATCGAGCGGCGGCTCGAGACGAATGACGCGCTGGCGGTTCAGCGTCCAGGCGGCGGTCACCCCGCGTTTGAGCAGCTCGGGGATCAGCGCGCCGCCGTACCCTTCGTTCGTCAACTCGACGCCGACCAGCAAGCCGAGGCCGCGCACCTCGCGAACGACGCCCGGATACTCCGCCGCGACCAGCCGCGCGCCATTCAGCAGTTGCTCGCCCCGCGCGCGCGCGTTTTCGACGAGCCCCTCGTCGAAGAGCACGTCGAGCGCCGCTAAGCGCCGCAGCACACGCCAGCGGGTTTCCACCGAAGGTCGAGGTGTGCAGCAGCGGCGCCTTGCCGTAGGCTCGATTCCAAATCGACGGCCGCGCGACGTACGCGCCGATCGGGACGACGCCGCCCGAAAGCCCCTTGGCGAGAACGTCATGACGTCGGGAACGATGCCGTCGCGTTCGCAGGCGAAGGTCAGGCCGCAGCGCCCGAGGCCCGTCTGCACTTCGTCGGCGATCAAGAGCGCACCGGCGGCGTCGCACAGCCTGCGCGCTTCGGCCAGATAGCCCGCCGGCGGAACGTTGACGCCGCCCTCGCCTTGTACCGGCTCGACCACGAACGCCGCCGCACCCTCGAGCGCGCTCGCCAGCGCTCGAGCGTCGCCGTAGGGAACGAACTCGACCTCGAGCAGCGGTTCGAACGGCGCGCGATAGAGTTCGCTTCCGCTGACCGAGAGCGCCCCGAACGTCTTGCCGTGATACGCGTCCCGCGTCGCCACGAACTTGCCTCGCCTGGTGGCGGCGCGCGCCAGCTTGAGCGCGCCTTCGATCGCCTCGGCGCCGCTGTTGGCGAAGAACGAGATCTGCAGATCGCCCGGCGTGATCTCGGCGAGACGTTTCGCCAAGCGCCCCATCGGCGGGTTGAACATCGTGCGGCCCGAAAGCGCGAGGCTCTCGAGCTGCTCGCGCACCGCTGCCAGCACGCGCGGATGCCGGTGTCCCAGCGTGAAGACCCCGTAGCCGCCCGCAAAGTCCAAGTACTCCTTGCCGGCCTGATCGACGATGATGCAGCCTTCGGCGCGAACTTCAACCGGCGAGCCCGAGAGTTTCATCACCCGCGCCAGCGGCGGATTCAGGTAGGCGCGATAGTTCTCGTAGGCCTCCGCGAGCAGGTCGCTCTTCGTCTCGACGCTCACGCGAACGCGAGCGCCCGCTGGGGAGCTTCGAGGGTGGCTATCGTCGCTTCGACTTCGCGCAGCGTTTCTGCCGCGGTAAGGGTGTGCATGACGCGCTCGCGCAATTCGGCCGCGCCGGGAAACCGCTGCAGATAGTAGCCGAGGTGCTTGCGCATCTGCGGTACGGCGCGCGGCTCGCCCCACTCGTCGACCATGACGCGGTAGTGGTGCATGGCATAACGCAGCCGTTCCGCCGGCGACGGAACGGGATCCGGCTCCCGGCCTTCCAGCAAGGCGGCGAGCCGGCTCGACCAGCCACGGATTGCCCAAGACCGCGCGGCCGAGCATGATGCCGTCGACGCCGCTGGCTTGCATGCGCGCGAGCGCGACGCCGGGATCCGACAAGTCTCCGTTGCCGATCACCGGAATGTCCACCGCGCGCTTGAGCGCGGCAATGTGTTCCCAATCGGCGCTGCCCTTATAAAACTGCTTGGCGGTACGCGCGTGCAACGTCAAGGCGCGGACGCCGGCCGCTTGCGCGCGGCGCGCGACTTCCAGGTAGACGAGTTCGCTTTCGGTCCAGCCCAGGCGCATCTTCACCGTCACCGGACAATCGACCGCCTCGACCACGGCGCGCATGATCGCTTCGCAGCGCTCGACGTCGCGCAAGCAGGCGCTGCCGCCTTCGGTCTTCGTCACCTTCGGCGCCGGGCAGCCGAAGTTGATGTCGACGATATCGGCACCGCACTCGCGCACGACGCGCGCGGCGTAGGCCATCAGCGCCGGATCGTTACCCCAAAGCTGCGTCGAAACCGGCTGCTCGACGCCATGCTGGTCGATCATTTCCATCGTCCGCCGGTTGCCGTGCTGGAGCGCGTTCGACGAGACGAACTCGGTAACGGTCAGTCCGAAGCCGAAGGGCTTATAAAGGGCCCGGAGGGTCCGATTGGTGACGCCCGACATCGGCGCGAGCACGATCGGCGGCCAGATCTCGAGCGGTCCGATCCTCAGCGGCGGGACGATGCGCATGACGCGGTATTATACCACGTTCCGCTGCGACTCATAAAACCGGCGCAACCCGAGCAGGACGAGGTGCGGCTCGACGACGTCGATGGCGCGCGTATGACGGGCGACGATCTCGGCCAAACCGCCCGTCGCGACGGCGCGCGCGTCTTCGCCGATCGCGCTGCGCATGCGCGCGAGCATGCCTTCCGTCTGCCCGACGAAGCCGAAAACGATGCCGGCCTGCAGCGCCGAAACCGTGTCGCGTCCGATCGGCCCGTTCGGCGCTTCGAGCGCGACCTGCGGCAGCTTGGCGGTTCGCGCGACGAGCGCGTCGATCGAGATGCGGATGCCCGGCGCGATCGCGGCGCCCACGAACTCGCCTTCGCGCGAGACCGCACCGAAGGTCGTGGCCGTCCCGAAACCGACCGTCACCAGCGGCGTCCCGTAGAGCTCGCGCGCGCCGATCGCCGCGGCGAGCAGATCGCTGCCCAGCTCGTTCGGCCGCTCCGTCGTGACCTGCATGAGCTGCTGATTCGCCGAACCGAAAAAGACCGGATCGGGGCCAAAGTAGGAACGGCATGCCTCGCCCAGCGCGCGATCGTTCTGCGGCACGACGCTCGAGACGACGATGGCGCGCACCTCGCCCGTGTCGACGCCGGCACCGCGAAAAAGCGAGCGGAAAAGCACGCCGAACTCGTCAGCGGTTTGGCCGCGCGTCGTCGTGACCCGCCACGTTTTGTGGAGTTCGAGCCGGACGCCGGCGACGGCCGTAAAGAATCCGAGCTTCGTCTCGGTGTTGCCGACGTCGATCGCGAGCAGCACGGCGGCGCTTAGTTGCGGGCGCGCAGGTGCAGCATCGCGTCCCACAAGCGGCGCGCGAGCCTGCGCTTCGAGGCGCGGCCGAGCGGCTCGCGCTGGTCCTCACCCCAAAGCAGGACGAGCTCGTTCTCGGTCTCGCCGAACCCGGCGCCGCCCGCTACGTCGTTGACGACGATCGCGTCGAGCTGCTTGCCGCGCAGCTTTTCGCGGGCGTTCGCTTCGTGGTGTTCCGTCTCGGCGGCGAAACCGAGCAAAAACCCGCCGCGCTTGCGGGCCCCGAGCGCCGCCAAGATGTCGGGCGTGCGCTCGAGTTCGAGCCGCTCGGAGCCATCGTGCTTCTTGGCCTTTTGTGTCAGCGCCGCGACGGGCCGCCAGTCCGCGACGGCGGCGCTGGCGATCGCGAAGTCAGCCGACTCGGCGCGCGCGAGCGTCGCCTCGTACATCTCTTGCGCGCTGACGACGCGCGTCACGGAAGCGTCCCGCGGCGGTTCGAGCCAGGTCGGTCCCAGCACGAGGTCGACTTCCGCACCCCGCGCCAGCGCCTCGCGCGCGAGCTCGATGCCGGTCGAGCCGCTCGCGGCGTTGGAGAGAAAGCGCACGGGATCGATCGCTTCGCGCGTCGGTCCCGCCGTGATCAGGACGTGCTCGCCCTGCAAATCCTTGCCGCGTTCGAAAAGCCCGTCGAGCGCCGCCACGATCTCGTCCTGGTCCGCCAGGCGTCCGATGCCGAACTCGCGCTCGGCCAGAAAGCCGCTGCCCGGCTCGACGATCGTCACGCCGCGCGCTTCGAGCGTCGCGAGATTCTCGCGCGTGGCCGGATGCTCGTACATCGCTTCGTTCATCGCCGGCGCGATCAGGATCGGAATGCGCGCGGCGAGCGCCGCGTCGCTGAGCAGATCGTCGGCGATGCCGCGCGCCAGCTTCGCGATGACGTTGGCGGTCGCCGGGACGATCGCGAGGACGTCGGCCTCGCGCACCAGCGAAATGTGCGGGATCTTCTCCGGCTCGTCCCACAACGACGAATGGACGCGCTTGCGCGTCAGCGCGGCGAAGGTCGCGATGCCGACGAACTCGCGAGCGCCGTCGCTGAGAATGACGGTGACGTCGTCGCCGCGCTGCACCAAGGTCGAGACGAGGCCGGCCGCTTTGTAGGCGGCGATGCCGCCGGTCACGCCCAGCAGAATGCGCCGGCTCACTTGAACGTCGTTACGGCACGCGGGCGGGGCGGAGTCAGAATCGGGTCGGGCGCTCCCGCCGCCGCGAGCGGCAGGTTATCGATGAGCCGGACCGCTCCGGCAAGCGCCGCGCCGGCAACGAGCGCGGGCCGCGCGGCGCGTTCGAGCGGCGCGAACGTCTGCGGATCGAGCAACTCCAAGTAGTCCCAGCGCAGCGGCGCTTCGAGCAGCGCGCGTCCGGCGGCCAGCGCCGCCGCGGGATCGCTTGCACCGCGTTCCAGCGCCGCGCCGACGGCTTGCAAGGCGCGAAAGAGACTCGGCGCGGCCGCGCGCGCCGCGGCATCTAAGAAGACGTTGCGGCTCGAGAGCGCCAGCCCGTCGGCCTCGCGCTCGGTCGGAACGACGACGAGGTTCGTCGCCATGTCGAGGTCGCGCAACATCGTGCGGATCACGGCCGTCTGCTGCACGTCTTTTTGCCCGAGATACAGCGACGTCGGTTCGATCGCGTGGAGCAGCTTCGCGACGACCGTCGCAACGCCGCTGAAGTGCCCGGGGCGCCGCGCGCCTTCAAGGCGAGCGGCGAGCGGTCCGACGTCGAGCGCGCTGGCGAAGCCGGGCGGATACATCGCCGCGGGCGCGGGCGCGTAGAGCAGCTCGACCCCGCGCTCGGCGAGCAAACGGCGGTCCGCTTCGAAGGCGCGCGGGTACCGCTCGAAGTCCTCGGCCGGCCCGAATTGCAGCGGATTCACGAAGATCGACACCACCACCGCCGCGTTCTCGAGTTTGGCACGCTCGATCAAGGCGAGATGTCCCGCGTGCAGGGCGCCCATCGTCGGGACGAAGCCGAGCGGCCGCGCCAGCGTTCGGGCGATCGCGCGCGCCGAGCCGGGGGTCACCACGGTTTGCATCGGCTTATGCCTTGGCGACGCGCAGCAGCGTGCGGCCGACGATGAAGCGGTCCCCCAGCGCGATCGGGATGGGTGTGGCGGCGGTCAGCGTGCGGTCGTCGAGCTTCGTCCCGTTCCGGCTGGAAAGGTCGGTCAGGACCAATCCATCGGCTTCCTCGCGGAGTTGAGCGTGCTGACGCGAAATATAGCGGTCAAGCGTAATGCAGGCCCCGGCTAGGGCGTCGTCCCGGCCGATCGTGATCTCACGTTCGAAAGTCCAGGTCTTTCCGTCAAGGGGGCCGCCCATTACCTCTAGGATATACATTTTCTTGCGAGAGTTTGGTCCCCCACGGGTCGAACTCCCCCGAATGGGCCCCAGAGGAGGGATGCGACATCGGTACCGGCGCTGACCAATCGGGACACGGCACGCTCGACGAACTCCTCAATTTGATGGAGATCGACGCCGATTCGCTGCGCGAAGCGGAGTTCGAGCAGACGCAGGGCATCCTCGATACGCTCGCGGGGAAGACGATCGCGAGCGCGACGCTTGAAGAGACACGCATCGTCGTCGAAACGAGCGACGGCAATCGCTACTTCTTCTACGGCTTCATGGGGAGCCGCCGCTAGCCGCTTGCGCGGCGCAAAGCCTTATTCGGCGGTCTTTTCCTCGGCGTGCGCGAGCCGCTGGACTTCCGCGTTGACGTGGGCCACGATCGTGTCTTGATCGCGCGGATCGATCTGCGTGAAGGCGATTCCGTGAAAGAACCGCTGCGCTTCGGCATCGTAGAACGAAAGCACGATGCGCCCGCGGGCGACCAGTTCGCGCGAAGCCGTCGGTAACTCGAAGCGTAACAGCAGCACGGCGCCGAGCGGGAGGTCCTCGTCGCTGGCGAGCCGGACGCCGCCGCCGCCGAGATCGGCCAGCTGGCCGGCCTTCACCTCGTCGGCTCCGTCGCGGACGTAGGTGACGTCGAGAACGACCGGGACGCGCACGTACCGGCGCCGATACGTCCCTTCGCCGTTCTTGGAAATGGCGTCTGGTTCGCTCATTGGCGCTCTCCCAAAGTCACCCGGCTGCACTTCTCCGGGACGGTTCATTTGCTTTCTTTACAGAGCTCTTGAGCGGCAAAGAGGGCACCGGCCGCGACGTGGACGCGCGAAGTCCCACCCTGGAGGTAGACCTCGTACGGCTCGCGCAGGGGCGCGTCGCACGAAAGCTCGATCGTGGCGCCGGGAATGAAGGCGCCGCCGGACATGACGACCGGCTCGGGGTAGCCGGGTACGGGTCCCGGCTCGGGGGCGAAGCGCGCGTTCACCGGCATGGCCCGCTGCAAGCCCCGGGCGAAAGCGAGCAGTTTGCCTTCGTCGCCGAGCCGAATCGCTTGGACGATGTCGCAGCGCCGGGCTCCCGGCAGCGGGTCGACCGCGAAGCCGAGCTCCTCGAACAGCGCCGCGGCGAAATCGAGCCCCGCCAGGCACTCGCCGACGGCGCGCGGCGCGCGAAACAAACCGTGGAGCAAATCGCGCGCGAACCCGAAGCTCGGTCCGACCGCCGTGCCGAGGCCCGGCGCGTAGTGGCGCGCGGCGACGCGCTCGACGACCGCGGGCCGTCCCGCGACGTAGCCGCCGGCCGGCGCGATCGCCCCGCCGAGGTTCTTGATCAAGGACCCCATCACGGCGTCGACGCCGAAATGCGTCGGTTCCTCGTTCTCGACGAGTTCGCCGTAACAGTTGTCGACGAGCACGACCGCCTGCGGAGCGACGGCGCGAACGGCGCGCGCGATGTCGCCGCATTCCGATGCCGTTAGCGAACGCTGCGGCGCGTAGCCGCGCGAGCGCTGCACGAAGGCGACGTCGACGCCGCGCGCGCAAGCGGCCGCGATCGCTTCGAGATCGGCCCCGCCGTGAGCCGCGCGCGGCACTTCCGCGTAGCTCGCACCCTGCGCGACGAGCGAGTGGGGTGCCTCGGCCAGCGCGTTGCGGAGCGTGTCGTACGGGCGTCCGGTCGTGGCCAGGATGTTTCCTTGCGGCGGCAGACACGCGGCGATAGCCGTGACGATCGCACTCGTGCCGCTCGCAAACGACAGGCGCGCGAACGCCCGTTCCGCGCCGAGCACGCGCGCCAGCACCGATTCGTAGCGCTCGCGCCCCGCGTCCTCGTAGCCGTAACCGTACGTCGCCGCCAAATCGCTTTCCGCGATGCCCTCGTCGAAGAAGGCGGCGAGCACCCGCGTCTCGATCGCGGCGCGCGACGCTGCGGGCGCCCCCGTCCGCGCAGCGGCGGCGCGCGCGGCGCGCGCGACGCGCGGCACACAGGCAAACCGTTCGAGCAGCGCTTCGATCACGCGGAGACCTCGCGCGCCTCCGGAGCCTCGCCGTCGAAGGTTTCTTCGCCCTCGGCTTCGCGCTTGCGCTCTTGCCGCTCGTAGGCGGCGACGAACGGCGCGTAGATCGCGAGGGCAACCAGGAAGTCCACCGAGACGAGCACGATCGAGCGCCAATCCCGCGTCGCAATGAAGACGTTGAACGGAATCGGGATCGTCGAGGGAATGTAGTAGGCGGTGCGTGCGACCCAGCCCCAGGCGGTCGCATAGTAGGTGATCAGCGCCAGCACGAGCGGTGCGGCGACGAACGGTACGCCGAGCGTCGGATTGAGCACGACGGGCAATCCAAACATCAGCGGTTCGTTGGCGTTGAAGATCGAGGGAACGAGCGTTGCGAGCGCGACGGTACGAATCCGTTTGACCTTGCTGCGCAGCAGCAAGAGGACGGCGGGCAGCGTCGCGCCCGCGCCGCCCGGAAACACGAACAAGAAGATCGAGACCGTGACGATGTGCGGGAGCGGCTGTCCGTGCGCTAACGCGTCGGTGTTCTCGAGTTGAAGTTTGATGTAAACGGGCAGCACGACCGCCGCGAGTAAGGCCGGTCCGTGAATGCCGACCGTCCACAGCAGCGTCTCGACGAACGTCAGCACGAGCAGCGCGGTCAGGCTGTCACCCAGCGTGCCGATCGGTTCGATGAGCCGGTCGAGTTCGAGCGTCAACGAAATGCCGCGTGAAAGCAAGAAGACGGCGGCGCCCACGATCGCGACGCCGCCGACGAGCGAACCGCTCGCATCGCCTAGACGCCTTCGCGCCAAGCGCAGGACGGCCACGTCGATCAGGGCGATGCCGATTGCGAGGAACAGACCGCTCGAACCCAGCGCCGAGGCCAAGCCGACGAACGACGTCGTTCCCGCATACGGCAAGGAGAGGGCGAAGGCCACCGACGCCGTCGACAGCGCGAGCCACGGCGGGACGCCGCGTCGCCGGGCCAGATCGAACGTCAGTAAGACGACGAGCAAGACCGACATGATCCCGAACGCCGCCGCGAACGAATGCGAGAAACGGTCGAGCAGCGATCCGCTCGGGCGCAGCAGCATGAAGATCGGCAGCCCGAGCCCGAGCCCGACGAAGCTCCAGGGGAGCGCCCAGCGGATCGCCAGCATCTCCGGGCTCTCCGAAAATGCCCGGATGCGCGGCACGAGCGACGCCTCGATCGCTTCGAGCTTGCCGCGGAACGACGAGGTCACGGGGGAGGCTGATTCGCGCCGCAGCGGCGTTCCCCCGGCGCTGCGGATGAGGAGAACGCTCGAGACGACGCAGCAGCGCTTGTTAGAGCTTGCGCACCACCGCGTCGACGCGGCCAACGACGCTCACATCGTCGCTGAAGATCGGCCGCATCGTGCGGTTCTCCGGCTGGAGCCGGACCCGGCCGGCCTCGCGAAAGAAGCGCTTCACGGTGGCCTCGCCGTCGACCATCGCGACGACGATCTCGCCGTTGCGGGCGTCGGGTTGCGGCGAGACGACGATCATGTCGCCGTCGAGGATGGCCGCTTCGATCATCGAGTCGCCTTGCACGCGGAGCATGAACGTCCCGGGCTTCCGGGCCAGCTCGGCGGGCACGACGTACTCGCCCTCGAGGTTCTCCGTCGCCGTGATGGGAACGCCGGCGGCGACCTTCCCGACGATCGGGAGCACCCCGTAGTCGGCTTCTTGCCGGGCGAAGGCGCGCGAGCCGCTCGCGATGAGGGCGCGCGGCTTGGTGGGGTCGCGATGGATCAGGCCGCGCTTCTCGAGCGTCTTGAGGTGGGCTTGGACGGTCGACGAGGACGAGAGGCCGACCCGTTCGCCGATCTCGCGGACCGAGGGCGGGTAGCCTCGCTCTTCCGTGAAATCGCGGATCACCTCGAGGATGCGCGCTTGACGCTCCGTCGGGGCTCGCTCTGCCATGTGCACTCCCTAGAGACGGCGGCGCGAAGTCGCGCCGCGATTAGCTCGAGGGTAACACAAGAGACCCTTTTAATGCAAACATACGTTCGAGAAATCCTTGACATATCCACAGGCGGTTGCTAAAATGTGGTGGACGAACAGGCGTTTGGCCCAATATGTGGGCCGAGGAGATCGAAGATGTACACGCCGAGACGCAAGCGCACGACCCTGACGCCGGCCCTCGCAATGGCCGCGCTCGGCGCGCTGATCGCGATTCCGGCCCTCTCCTCCTCGCGGCTCTACGCCGCGAGCCCCGAGCGCTTCACGACCGCCACGGTCCAGCGCGGAGACAGCCTCTGGTCCCTGGCCGAAAAGTACACCGCCGACGGCGGCAGCGTCCAGGAGACGATCGATCAAATCTCCGCCGCCAACCACCTCAACTCTCCCACCATCGCCGCCGGCCAAACCCTAAAAATCCCCCAGTAGCCTCACTTCCGAGTAAGAGCGGGCGCCGAATTTCGGCGCCTTTTTCTTTTGGGCGCTTCGATGCGCTGAAAACGCGCAGACGAGCGAGCTTCCTTTCGCCCCCCGACGCCCATCCGGCCGCCACCGACCCCCTTCCAGCGAGACACCTGGTTGCGTCGTCGCGGCGCGGCCGAAGGCTCGCGACGCCAGCCGGCCAGCAGCATGCCCGTTACGCGCGACGGTCGCCTCCAAAGCCGCCACGCGCGTGCCCGGGGCTGCGGGCGGGCGGGGCGTGCGTGCCGGGCCCGGGAGCTCCGACTCGGAGCGAAGCGCCGGAGGCGCGGGAGCGACGAGCGGTGCAGCGGCGATTCCCCATGGATGGGGAATCGCCAGCGGTCCCGGGCCGGCACGCACGCCTCGCCCGCCCGCAGCCCCCAGCACCGACTAAAGCTAGGACGACCGCCGAGTAATAGCCACGCTATGCCCGCGGTGCTTCTCGAGAAAGTCGAGCGCTTCGACGATCCACGTGTCGAGCCCAGCCGCGACGTGGCGCGCCACCTCGCGCACGACGTGCTCGCGATCCTTGAGCCACTGCAGCTCCGAGCGGCTCGTGGCGGGCCACGCGGCCTCTTCGCATTCTTCGCAGTGATAGCCGTACGTCATCCGCTCGCTTGTACATCGAGACGCCGCGACCCCCTCCCGAACCGAGCGGCCGAGCGCCAGAAAAAAAGAGCCCCCGCCGAAGCGAGGGCTCTCTTTTCGATCGAAGCCCGAGGCTTAGATCTTGAGCTTGGCGTTCACGAAGAAACCCATCGGTTGCGACAGGAAGAACGGCTCGTACGGGGTGTTTACGTACGGCTGGATCTTGTCACCGGGGTTGTAGAGGTTGCCATTGTCACCATACGTGCCGCCGCCCACGACGCCGTAGCCGCAGACGGTGTTTCCATTGACGCTGCCGTTGACCCAACCGCGGTTCGTCCCGCCGAAGCAGGTGTTCACGATGTTGGTCAGGTTCGCGACGACCGTGAACGTCTTGCTCACGTCGTAGCTGACTTGCAGGTGCAGCTGGATCTGCGACGGGGCCACGAAGGCGCCGATCCCGTCGAAGGCCCCGGTGTACGGGTCCGGGATGCCGTTGGCGAGCGTTCCGCAAGCGCCACATCGTACGGCGAACCACCCGTCGCGCCGTACTTGTACCGCGGATCGCCCGTGGGCGAGCCGGGAAGGGTGGCGCTTACAGTGCCCGTCGTTATACAGGTGTCCGGGCGCGATGCCCTCAGTCGTTAGCGGAGCGCCGTAGCGCTGGCCGCCGAAGAACTGAACGATCGGCGCCATCGCCAGCTTGTTGACTCGCTCGTTGAGCACGAGCGATGCCGTGTATGGTGCCCCATACCCGTCGACGGCGCTCCCGATGCCTGCCGGAAGCAGGTCGAAGGTCGCGTAGTTGGCCGTCTCGCTGAGCAGATTCTGAACCGGCGCGTTCCAGTATGGGTTGGCAACGTCACCCACGCCGCGCACGTCGGATCCGCCGCACCGGCGGCGGGTGTAACACGGCGCAGCCGTTTGACCGCTGGCCGTGGCACCGCACTTGCTGTTCGTGGGATGCGACGCGCAATACGAGGTGTACGCGTTGTAGCCCGCGATGCCGTTGTTGAGGTTGGTGATGACGCTCAGACCGTTGTTCGGCGTCGTGTAGTTGATGTAGCTGTTCGTGTAGGTGAACGACAGACGCGCCGAGAGGCCGTTCGCGTTGAAGTTCCCCTTGTCGAGCTCGAACTCGAGACCGCGAGAGGTTTGCTTGCCGACGTTCAGACCTGAAACGAAGCTCGTCTGCTGGTTCAGGTAGAACTGCTGAATCTGGTTCTGCGTCGTCCGGTAGAACGGCGAGACCTTCATCGAGATTTGGTTGGGGAACTGCTGCTCCCACGAGAAGTCGTAGTTGTTCGAAGCCGGCGGCACGATCGCGTGGTTCGGGCGTCGTGAAGCCGAACTTCTGGAACCCGTACGTTCCGTACAGGAGCTGCGGAGCGCTCTGCTGCAGCGCGTTGTACTGTTCGAACGCGCTGTTGGGAGCCTGGGTGTTCCGGCTGTAGTTGATCCGGAAGACCGTGTTGGGGTTGAGCGCGTAGGTCGCACCCATGCGCGGCTCCCACTCCGGATAGGTCTGCGGTCACGTTCCCGCCGGGGTTCGTGAAGTTGGCTGCGGTGTAACCGGTCGGACAGGGCAGCGTCGGGCTGGCCAGTCCGAGTTGGGTCACCTTGTCGAAGATGTTCTTTTGCGCGTTCAGGCAGTTGTCCATGTTGTACGCGTTGTAGTAGAACGTCCGCGCAGCGGTGCCTTGCGTGTTGCTGCCGACGAACTGATAGTCGTCGAAGCGGATGCCCGCGTTGATGCTGAGCTGGCTAGTCGGACGGAACTCGTCGGTCAGTGCGCCGGCGTAGAAGTTCGGCTTGACCGTATTGTACGTGGCGTAGAGACCGTTGTCGGTAACGAGGTATTCGCACGGTCCGCCGCCGCAGGTCGTCGCACCGGCCGGAACCGGAGCGTTCGCGCCGCTCGGAATGTTGCCGATCGTCGCGAATTGAGCCGGGCCATGGAAGCTGCACGTCGTCGGCGCACCGGTCGAGGTGTAGCACAGACCGCTGTACGGATCCGAGGCGTTGACCAGCGCTCCGACGACCGTACGTGCGTTCTGCGCGCCGGGCTCGCCGAAGAGCGTGTACAGGCCGTTGATGATTCTGGGTGTTGTTGTCGCGCGTGGTGGTGGCGGTGGTCGCCGAACCTTCGAGGCTCACGAGGTTCTTCGAGCCAAGCTGGTCGGTGAAGGTGCCGCTGATGCCGCGCGTGTGGCTCGAGAGCTCGTAGTCGGGGCTACAGCAACCGATGTAGTTGGACCACGTCGTGTTGGGCCCGTTCTGCATCCAGTTGGAGTAGTAGGTGTAGCCGTACACCTTGAACAGCGCGTTGCTGCCCAGCGACTTCGTGTACTGCAGCTTGTAGATCGCCTGATTGTTGATTTGGGCGTCTTGCTGCGTGACCGGGATCGGCGCGAACATCGCCCGGTTCTGCGACGAGAACGGGAAGTAGTACGTCGAGACCGAGCTCGGGCTAAAGCCCGTGGTCAGCGTACCCGGCTGTGGCGTTGAGTTGATAGCCGTCGATGTACAGCGGCTGCCCGACGCCGATCGCGTTCAAGTAGGGCACGCCGCCTTGATCGTTGGGCGACTCGTAGAAGTTGGTGTTGATGTAGTTGATCATCCCAAGGAACTGGATGTCGTCCTTGGTGCCGTCTTTGTGCGGGATGCCGTAGTGCAGATTGAGGATGTTGTCCCGATCGGCGACCGTCGAGGTCGCGGCGATGTTGTAAGCCCCAAGCACGTAGGCCTGGCCCGCATACGGGGTCGACGCGTTCGCGTAGCACGACGGTGCCACCGATTGCGGCTGCCCGAAACACGGGACGAGCGGCGTGCCATAGAGATTGCTCACCGGAGCGCCGTTGAACTGGTCGGCGATGCGGAAGTCCTGGTTGTAGCCGCCGATGCCGAGGTAGTAGGAAAAGTTGTGGTCGGGGGAAGCTCCGCCGAATTCGAAGCTCGCCTTGTGGTAATACGCCGGACCACCGATGCCCAAATCAACGTTGCTGAATCCCGGATAGGATCCCGTCCGGATGACTTGGTTGATGAACCCGGAGATACCGTTGGCTTCGGCGTTCGCCGGACCGCCGCCGGTGTAGACCTGCAACTCGCCTTGGCCGAGCGATGAGGCCGGGCCGGAAGGGTAGTTGTCGAAGGCGCGATTGACGGGAACGCCGTCGATCTCGTATCCGATTTGGTCGTAGTCACCGCCGCGGATGCTGATCGAGGGACCCGCGCCGATATAGCCGCTTTGACCGGGCATGACGAACACGCCGGGGACGGTCGCAATGGCCGACCAGGCGCTGTTCAAGTTGCCGCCGCCACCGACTGCCGCGAGCTTCTCTTGTTGGGCCGCGGTGATCGAGTAGACGTCGGAAGTGGTGCCCGGCTTGACGAGCGCTGCGACGGACTGGTTGTGCACCGTCGCGATCGTCTTCAGGCTTTTCGAGAGATTGAGCGGCACGACGCGGACCTGGTCCGCTTGCACCGTCACGCCCGAAAGCAGGACGGAGTCGTAGCCGCTGTACTCGACCGACAGGACGTACGTGTCGGGTGCGAGCGAGAGGAACGTATAGTGACCCTGCGAGTCGGCCGTAACCGAAGCGCTTTGAGAGGGACTCGAGGCGCTGATTTTGGCGCCGCCAAGTGGCTGTTTCGTCGCAGTATCGATGACCGTTCCGCTTATCGTACCCGTGGTGCCGGCCAGAACCCAAGTTCCCTGGACGAGCATAGCCACGAGCGTGAGGCAGGCGATCAGCGAACTAAGACTGCGTCTCAGCATACTGTCTCCTTACTGGATCCGTGTGATGTTGAGCCGAATCAAATATCGCAAAGCAAGGCGACACCAACACGGTGACACCTAGCACTCAACGCACTCCGGCTTCGTTCGGCCGGGTGTTAATCCTCTGTTTAGTTCGTTAAGGCGAGCGCCGCAGGCGCTTCACCGGCCGGCTACACGGGCGCGGCGAGCCGCCCCTTGACCAGGTCCGGGATTTCCGAAGGCCGATCCGCCACCGGCACGCCCGCCGCTTTGAAGGCCGCGAGTTTGCTCTCGGGCGTTCCGGAATTCCCGGAAATGATCGCCCCCGCGTGCCCGAGCCGCTTTCCCTTCGGCGCCGAGCGCCCGCCAATGAACGCCACCACCGGTTTGTTCGGCAGATGCTCGCGGATAAACGCCGCCGCATCCTCCTCGTCCGATCCGCCGATCTCGCCGCACACGACGATCGCATCGGTCTCGGGATCGTTCGCAAAGGCCTTCAGACAATCCACGAAGGTCGTCCCGATGATCGGATCCCCGCCGATCCCGACGCAGGTCGACTGCCCCAGGCCCGCCTTGGTCAGCCCATCCACGATCTCATAGGTCAGCGTCCCCGAGCGCGAGATCATGCCGATCCGCCCCTCTTTAAATATCTGTCCGGGCATGATCCCAACCAGCGCCCGCCCCGGCGAGACCAGCCCCGGACAATTCGGCCCGATGATCCGCATCGAGGGGGTCGTCGCGACCACCTTGAGCATGTCGTGCGCCGGAATCCCCTCGGTAATGCACACCGCCAACTCGATCTGCGCGTCGTGGGCCTCATACAGCGCATCCGCCGCCGCCGCCGGCGGCACGAAAATGATCGAAACCGTCGCTCCCGTCGCCGCCACCGCATCCCGCACCGTATTAAAAACCGGCTGCCCGCTCTCGATCGTGGTCCCGCCCTTCCCCGGCGAGGTCCCGCCCACGATCTTGGTCCCATACGCCAACATCCGCTGCGTATGAAACAACCCCTCACGCCCCGTAATCCCCTGAACCAAAACCTTCGAATTCCTATCGAGCCAAATCGACACGATTAGTTCACTCTCTCTTTAAGATGATGCGGGAATCGGGCAGCCACCGACCCGGGCCTTAGCGAGGGGTCTTCGAGCGGCTGTCGCGGGGTGCCGGGGGCCGGCATTGCAGCCCCGGGAGCTCCGACTCGGAGCGAAGCGCCGGAGGCGCGGGAGCGACGAGCGGCGCAGCGGCGATTCCCCATGGATGGGGAATCGCCAGCGTTCCCGGGGCGCAAGGCCGGCACCCGGCACCCCGCGACACCGCCCAAAGACCCCGAGCGTCGTCACGCACTAGCCGCTGCCAACTCGACCGCGCGCTTCGCCCCTTCATCCATGGTCTCAACCGGGTTCATCCCAGCCGCCGCCAAAATCTCGCGCCCCTCTTTCTCGTTCGTCCCGGTCAACCGAATGACGAGCGGCACCTTGCGGATATCGTTGCCGGAGAGCGCCTCGACGATCCCCTTCGCGACCTGATCGCCGCGGGTGATGCCGCCGAAGATGTTGATGAAGAGCGCCTTGACCTTCGGGTCGCCGGTCACGAGCTGGTAGCTCTTCTTCACGAGCTCGGCCTGCGCGCCGCCGCCGATGTCGAGGAAGTTCGCCGCCGACCCGCCCGCCGTGCGGATCGCATCCATCGTGCCCATGCCGAGGCCCGCGCCGTTGGCGATCACGCCGATGTCGCCGTCGAGCTTGGCATAGTTGGACATGCCGAGACCGATCGCCAGCGCCGCAGCCTGATCCTCGTCCTTCGGGACGTCGTTCTTCCAGTCGGCGAGCTCGGGGTGTTTGTACAGTCCATTGTCGTCGAGTTCGACCTTCGCGTCCGAGGCAATGACGCGCCCGTCTTTGGTCAAGACGAGCGGATTGATCTCGACGAGCTGCGCGCCATAGTCCATGAAGAGCGCGTACAGCGCGCCCAGAATCGAGGGAAACGTCTTGCGGTACCCCTCCGGGAGGTTCGCCGAAAACGCGAGCAGCCGGCCCTCGAAGGGCTGAAAGCCGATGGCCGGGTCGATCCAGAGCTGCGAGAGCGCGCCCGGGTCGGTCGCCGCAACTTCCTCGACGTCCATACCGCCCTTGGCGCTGACGATCGCCACCGGTTCCTTGACCGCGCGATCGATCGTGATCGAAACGTACGCCTCGCTCGCGATGTCGACTTTTTCCTCGATCAGCAGCGCCTTGACTTCCTCACCGTCGGGATTCTGCTCGTTCTTGAGGACTTTGCCGATCAGCTCGGTCGCAAGCTTGCGCGCGTCGTCGGGATTCTCGGCAAACTTGATGCCGCCGGCTTTGCCGCGACCGCCCATGAGGACTTGGCTCTTGAGCACCCACGAGCCCGGATTGGCCGTCACGAACGCAGCGACTTCGTCGGGGGTCTTGGCGAGTTGTCCGCGCGGCGTCGGAATGCCGGCGCGGCGGAACAACTCTTTGCCTTGGAACTCCATCAATTTCACGCGTCGAGTCTCCCCAGCAGCGAACGAGCGACGATCACCTGTTGGATCTCGCTCGTGCCTTCGTAGATTTCAGTGATTTTCGCGTCGCGGTAATACCGCTCGACCGGAAACTCGGTCGTGTAGCCGTAGCCTCCGTGAATTTGCACGGCCTCGGCCGCGTGCTTGCGCGCCGCCGTCGAGGCGAAGAGCTTCGCCTTGCTCGCTTCGGCGGCGAAAGGTTCGCCCGCGTCGTAGAGCGCCGCGGCGCGGCAGACGAGCAAGCGCGCCGCGTCGAGGTCCGTCGCCATCTGCGCGATCTTGAACGAAACGCCTTCGAAGGCGCCGATCGGCCGTCCGAAGGCTTCGCGCTCCTTGGCGAACTTGATCGACGCGTCGAGGCACGCCGCAAGAATTCCGGTCGCCTGCGCGGCAATGCCGATGCGTCCGGTCGTCAGCGCCCCGAGCGCGCCGGTAAAGCCGGTCCCTTCGGCGCCGAGCAGCGCGTTCGCCGGAATCCGTGCATCGTCGAAGGCGAGATCGACCGTATTGCTGGTGTGGATGCCGAGCTTCTCGGTGACCTTTTCGACGACGACGCCCGGCGTCGCGCGCTCGATGAGAAAGGCCGAGATGCCTCGGGCACCGGCCCCGCCGGTACGGAACATCGCCATCGTCACCGCGGCGAAGCTGCCGTTGGTGCACCACTGTTTGCGGCCGTTGAGAACGTAGCCGTCGCCGTCGCGACGGGCGGTGCTGCGAATCGCGGCGGCATCGGAGCCCGCCCCCGGTTCGGTCAGCGCGAAGCCGGCGATCGCATCGCCGCCGGCCAGCTGCGGCAGGTAACGTTCTTTTTGCGCGTCGCTGCCGAGCCGGTCGATCGCCGCCGCAATCATATAGTGAACCGACATCGTCACGGCGGTCCCGGCGTCGACGCGCGCGATCTCCTCGAGAGCCAGCGCGCACGACACGTAGTCGGCGCCCGCACCGTCGTAGCGTTCGGCGATCGGCAAACCCATCAGCCCCGCGGCATTCAGTTTTCCGTAGAGCTCGCGCGGAAAATAATGCGCGCGGTCCCATTCCGCGATGTGCGGCGCGATTTCGCGCTGCGCCACCTCGCGGGCGAGCGCGCCGACGTCGTGCTGCTCGGCGGTCGGCGCGAATTGCACGCGCCGCCGGATTTCGGTCGACACGTTAGCGAGCGGTCGCGGCCGGGACCGGCTTTTGACCGTTCGAGTCGCGCGCGGAGTAGTCGTAGAAACCGCGCCCGCTCTTGCGTCCGAGCCAACCCGCGTCGACGTATTCGACCAGGAGCGGGCACGGCCGGTACTTCGGGTCCTTGAAGCCCTCGTAGAGCACGAGCAGAATCGAGAGCAGCGTGTCGAGACCGATGAAGTCGGCCAGCTCGAGCGGCCCCATCGGATGGTTCATGCCCAGCTTCATCACGGTGTCGATCGACTCGGCCGAACCGACACCCTCGTAGAGCGCGAAGATCGCCTCGTTGAGCATCGGACACAGCACGCGATTCGAGACGAAGCCCGGAAAGTTGCGCACTTCGACCGGCGTCTTACCGTGCGCGAGCGCCAGGCCGCGCACGAACTCGAACGTTTCTTGCGCGGTCGCGATCCCGCGAATGATCTCGACCAGCTTCATGACCGGCACCGGGTTGAAATAGTGCATCCCGATGACGCGCGGCGCCCGTGCCGTCGCGTTGGCCAGCTTCGTGATCGAGATCGACGACGTGTTGCTGGCCAGGATCGCTTCCGGCGGCGTCATTTCATCGAGCCGCCGGAAGAGCGCGAGCTTCGTTTCGAGGTTTTCGGAAGCCGCCTCGATCGCGACGTCGACCTCGAGCGGTTCCCATTCGAGTTGCGGCGTAATGCGCCGCAACACCGCGTCGCGCTCGGCCGTGTCGAGTTTTCCCTTCTCGACCGAGCGATCGAGATTGCGCTTGATTACGGCGAGCCCGCGCTCGACGAATTCGGGCGCACGATCGTTGAGCAGCACGTGGTCGCCGGCTTGCGCCGCGACCTGGGCGATGCCGCTCCCCATTTGACCGGCACCGACGACGAGAACGCGCACGCGAGCGAGACGCCTAATCGACCCGGAGCAGAATCGCGTCGCCTTGGCCGCCACCGCTGCAGATCGCCGCGATCCCGAACCCGCCGCCGCGGCGGCGCAGTTGATGCGCCACCGAAGCGGTGATGCGGGCACCCGATGCGCCGACCGGATGACCGAAGGCCACGGCGCCGCCCAACTGGTTGATGATTTTGGGATCGAGCCCGAGGCGGTGCGCCGTGCTCCAGGCAACGGCCGCGAAGGCTTCGTTGACTTCCCAAACCGCGACGTCGCTCGCTTTGAGGCCGTGCTTCTCGAGAAGCTTTTGCGAAGCCATCGCCGGCGTCAGCGCGAGATAGGCGGGATCCCAGGCCGCGGCGGCGTGGTCGACGACGTGCGCGAGGACCTCGCGGCCCTGCCGCTGGGCGTACGCTTCGCTCGCGAGCACGACGGCGGCGGCGCCGTCGTTGACGCCCGGTGCGTTGCCGGCCGTGACGGTCCCGCCCTTCTCGAGCGCCGGCAGTTTGGCCATCGACTCGAGCGACGAATCGGCGCGAATGGGTTCGTCTTTGTCGACCAGCGTGAATGGAACGTCGCCCGTTACGTAGGGTGAGAAGCGCTTCGCATCGGGCACGAGATGCGTCGCGGACTCGTGGCTGAAAAGTCCGGACACACCGTTTCCGCCGCCGGCGGCGACCGGAACGCGCGCGCGCGCCTGAACCGGCAGCGCATCGACGACGAGCTTACCCTTGGCCTTCGTCGCAACTTTGAGCGGAACGATTTCGCCGGCGAGCGTCCCGTCCGCCGTCGCTCTCGCGGCCCGGAGCGTGCGAGTTGAAGGCGAACTCATCTTGCACCTCGCGCGCGATCGCGAGATCCGCGTTGACTTCCGACTGCGCCTGGGCCATCGTCATCTTCGACCAAGGGTCGAGCAGCGCGTCGTAGATCGTAAGATCGACCAGGGCGCCGTCGCCGAAGCGGTAGCCGAAGCGCGCCTGCAGCGCGGCGTAGGGCGCGTTGGACATCGACTCCATTCCGCCCGCGACGACCACCTCGGCGTCGTCGTCGTCGATCATGCGCGCGCCGTAGACGATCGCAATCATGCCCGAGGCGCAGACCTTGTTGATCGTCTCGAACGTGATCGTTTTGGCGAGGCCTGCGTTGTAGGCGGCCTGGCGCACGGGCGCCTGCCCGGCGCCGCCTTGCAGCACTTGGCCCATGATGACGTGCTCGACCTCGGCCGGATCGAGCCCGGAACGCTCGACCGCCGCACGAATCGCCTCGCCTCCGAGCGTCGTCGCGGCGAGCGAGGCCAGGGCGCCGCCCAAGCGTCCGAAGGGCGTCCGGGCGGTGCTCAGGATGACGGCTTTCGAGTTTTTCATGCGCAGCTTCCCTCTTTACGAATTACGGACTGACGTGCTTCCGGATGGCACGACGGCGGCCCTCGGTAGGCTTCCTTCGCGGCCCCCTAGTGAAGGTGGCGCGCGGCGTTCGCGGCGGGAACCTGCGTGCAGACGATCCGGTCGTCGTCGCCGCAGGACTCGCACTCGAATTGAACGGTTACGTGGCTGATACCAAAGTCGGCGCGCAGCGAGCTTTCGATCGTGCGCAGGATCGCCGACGCTTCGCTGATCTTCTTGTCCGGCAGCAAGACGTGCGCCGAGAGCACGTGCGCTCCCGCGCCGATCGTCCAGACGTGGAGGTCGTGAACCCCGGCCACGCCCTCGATGGCACGCAACGTTTCGCGAACCTTCGGAATCGCGGCTTGTTCCGGAGCGCTCTCGAGGAGTACGCCGGCGGCGGAACGCACGACGTTCAGCACGCCGAACAGGATGATCGCCGCAACGAACAGCGAGACCAGCGGATCGATCCAGACCACGTGCGTGAGCAGCACCAGAGCGCCCGCGACGGCGACCGCAAACGCACCGAGCGCGTCGCTCGCGACGTGCAGGAAAGCCGCCCGCACGTTCAAGTTGTCGCCGGCCGTACGCGCCAAGGCGATGCCCAGCCCGAGGTTGACGACGATACCGATCAGCGCGACGCCCAGCATGATCCCGCCTTGCGGCAGCTCCGGGCTCGCGAAGCGGCGCAGCGCCTCGATGACGATCAGGATCGACACGGCGAAGAGCAGCCCGCCGTTGAGCAACGCCGCCAGGATCTCCATGCGCGCGAATCCGTAACTCTGCCGCATCGTCGCCGGACGCAGCGCCTGCGCGCCGGCCACGACCGCGATGCCCAGCGCCAGCGCGTCCATGAAGACGTGCGCCGAATCCGCGACCAGCGCGAGGCTGTGCGCGGCGATGCCGCCCGCGAGCTCGAGTGCCGCGACGGCGGCGGTGAGAACGAGCGCCGTGCGCAGGGGGGCGCTCCGGCCGTGCGCGTGCGCGGCCATCAGCGCGCTTTTTTCAAGGCGAGCGCGACCAGCATTGCGCCGAAGGTGAGGAAGGTACGGGTCTCGGCCCGCGCGATGACGCTCGGATCGTACGCGCCGGCCTGCGGCTGCGAGGCGCTCGTGCGCGGCACGAGGCGCGGGACGCGCGCGACGTACTCGTCGAAACTGGCGCCGAAGGTTTTCCGCAAGTACGACTCCTCGAGCGGCACGATCGCGGCGTAAACGGCGAGCATCGATCCCAAGGCGAAGGCGCCGAGGAGGACGCGCTTGGCCGGCGCCAGCTCGCCGCTAAAGGCGAGCGTGAAGCCGAGCGCCGTGATGAAGTTGCCGACGTAGAGCGGATTGCGCACGTAGGCGTAGGGCCCGGCGGTTACGAGCGCGGGCGCGGTCACGCGATCCGAGCGCGTCGTGACGCCCGAGAACCCGACCGCCCAGCAACGGACGGCCTCCCCCGCCAGCGCCAGCGGAAGGCCCGTCGCGATCGATTTCGCACTCGGCTTTCCGAAGACGACGAGGGCCGCGGCCGACAGCGCGAGCAACGCCCCGCGTTTCGCGAAGACGGCGTTGCGCCAATCCGGCGCCGCCGCATGGTCGTCGCGCGTCTCAGCCACCGGCCGGCCGCACGTTCAAATTGCCCGCAACGTAGCCGCCCAGGTCGAGCGAAACGTAGCGATAACCCGCGGCCTTGACGCCGGCCGCGACTTGCTCGCGCACGCCGCGTTCGGCCAAACGTTCGATCTCGGACTCGGGGACTTCGATGCGCGCGACGTCGCCGTGGTGGCGCACGCGGCAGACGCGGATGCCGGCCGCGCGCACGGCCTGCTCGGCGCGATCGACTTGCTGCAAAAGCTCGAGCGTGATCGGCGTTCCGTAGGGGAAGCGTGACGAAAGGCACGCCAGCGCGGGTTTGTCCCACACTCCGAGATCGAGCCGCTTGGCCAGCTCGCGCACCGCGCTCTTGTCGAACCCGGCTTCGGCCAACGGGCTGCGCACGCCGAACTCGCCTGCGGCTTTGCGTCCCGGCCGCCAGTCGCCGGCATCGTCGAGGTTGAAGCCGTCGACGATCCACTTCGCGCCGCGCTCGCGCGCGATCTCGCTCAAGCGCCCGTAGAGTTCTTTCTTACAGAAGTAACAACGGTTTTCGGGGTTGGCGCGATAGTTGGGATCCTCGAGTTCGTGCGTTGCCAGAACCTCGTGACGCGCGCCCAGCGTAGCGGCGAAGCCGAGCGCGCCCTCGAGTTCGCTCTCCGCGAGGCTTTCCGAGCGGCCGGTGACGCCGAGCGCCCGCTCGCCGAGTTCGTCGCTCGCGATCTTCAGCACGAGCGCCGAATCGACGCCTCCCGAGAACGCGACGACGACGCTCTCGAGCGAACGCACGAGGTCCCGGAGCCGGCGCTCTTTGCGGTCGAGGTCTTCGAGAACGATCATGGCGGGGGTAGGAGCTCCTCGAGGCGGGCCGCGACCTCGGCGATCGGCAGCTGCCGTTCGCGCGCGATCCGCACGACATCGTCATATTCGAGCGTCCGGCGGGCGGACCCGGCGGCGTCGGCTATCTTTACCCGGACCGGACCGAACTCGGTTGCAAGCGACTCGACCCGCCGTTCTAGAACGTAACGCCGCTCGCGTCTGACCCGAACCCCGAGGGTGCTCGTTTCGAGCAGCATCGCCCGGGCGACGGCCGCTTCGCGTTCGGGCGGCGCGATCGCGCCGAAGAGGATCGCCGGGCGGGACTTCTTCATCGTAACGGGCGCCAACCAAACGTCGTGGGCGCCGGCCGCCAACACCCGCTCGATCGCCAGCTCGAAATGTTGGGGCGACATGTCGTCGATGTTGGCCTCGAGGACGACGATCTCGTCGGCGCTCGCGTCCGCTTCGTTTTTCGGCCCGATCGAAACCCGCAGCACGTTCGGAACCGGAAAATCCGAGCTTCCCGCGCCGTAGCCGATGCGCGCGGCACGCATCGCGGGACGCGTCCCGGGCGAGCGCACCAGCGTCGTGAGGATCGCCGCTCCGGTCGTGGTGACCATTTCGCCCTCGACCGGAGCCGGATAGGTCGGGGCGTCGCGCAGCAGATCGGCCGTTGCCGGGGGCGGATTCGGATACAGACCGTGCTGCATTGCGATGGAGCCGCTTCCGATCGGAAATGCCGAGCAAGCTACTTCGTCGACCGCGAGCTGATCGAGCAGGATGCAGACGCCCGCAACGTCGAGGATCGCATCGATCTGGCCGACTTCGTGGAAGTGGATCTGCGCGAGCGTGGTGCCGTGCACGCGCGCTTCAGCTTCGCCGAGCCGCGTGTAAATCGCGCCAGCGCGCGCTTTTTGCGAGGCCGTCAAACCGCTGCGCTCGATCGTCTCGATCACGCCGGCCAGCGTACGCGTCGCGCCCGCTGCGTGCGGATGCTCGTGCGGATGCGGGTGCGCGTGCGCGTCGTGATCTTCGCCGGGGATGACGAAGTCGAAGAAGGTCGCCGCGATTCCGCGCTTGCTGACGCGGCGCTGCTCGCTGCGCCAGCCTTTGACGGGGATCGTGCGCAAGGCGGCCTCGAGCGCGGCGCGATCGCCGCCCGCATCGAGCAAGGCACCGAGCAGCATGTTGCCGCTCGCGCCGCCGATCATCTCGACGTAGGCGACGTTCACGATGCTGCCGCCAGGCGCTCGCGAGCGTCGGCGTACGCGTCGCGCAAGGATCGATCGAGCGCGTATTGCGGCGTCCAGCCGGTTGCCGCCCGCAATTTCGCGTTGTCGCCGTAGGCGAGCGGCACGTCGCTCGGGCGCAGCCGAGCCGGATCCTCGCGAACTTCGACCGGAACGCGCGCCAGCAGAATCAGCCGGCGCAGAACTTCCTGGATCGCGACCGGCGTACCGCTGCAGACGTTATAGATCTCGCCGCTCTCGCCGCGTTCGGCCAGCGCGATGTAGGCTGCGACCACGTCGCGCACGTCGAGAAAGTCGCGGCGTGCCGCTAGGTTCCCGACTTCGAGCACGCGTTTGCCGCCGGCGGCGATCGCGGCCAGTCCGCGCGCGAAGGCGGGCACGGCAAAGCGTTCGCTTTGCCCCGGGCCGATGTGGTTGAAGGCACGCGTCACGATCGTGGGGATCCCGTACGTGCGCGCGGCTGCGAGCGCAATCGCTTCGCTCGCAACCTTGGAGGCGGCGTACGTCGTCAACGGACGCGGCGCCAGACTCTCGAGCAGCGGCTGCTCCGCCGCCTCGCGCGCGCCGTAGACCTCGCCCGAACTGGCCAGCAGCACGCGCGGCGCCGAACCGCCGAGTTGGCGCACGGCCTCGAACACACGCGCCGTGCCGAGCGCGTTGACTTCGTAGGTGCCGAGCGGGTCGCGCGTCGCTTCCGGCACGAAGGCTTGCGCCGCGAGGTGGAAGACGACGTCGGGCCGCGAGCGCTCGAGCGCCGCGCGCACGCTGCTCGCATCGGTCATTTCCAACGGCAGATCGACCGCGCCGCCGTCGCCCGGCCGGCCGGCGGTGAGCACGTCGTCGCCGCGCGCGCGCAGGGCCCCGGCTAGGTGTTTGCCGGCAAAGCCGTTTCCGCCGGTGACGAGCGCCCGCATCCCTACGCGCCGCAGCCGCGCACTAGCGGAGCGCGAGCGGTCGCAGCCGCGCGAGGTCCGCGCGCACCATCGACTCGACCAATTCCTCGAAGCTGGTCTCGGGTTGCCAGGCGAGTTTGCGGCGGACTTTCCCGGCGTCGCCGACGAGAACGTCGACTTCCGCCGGCCGCATGAAACGCGGATCCGAAACGACGAACTCTTCGTAGTCGAGATCGACCGCCGTAAAGGCGAGGCGGCAGAAGTCGCGCACGCTATGCGCGCGACCGGTGGCGACGACGTAGTCGTCCGGCTGCGCCGCTTGCAACATGAGCCACATGGCGCGCACGTAATCGCCGGCAAAACCCCAGTCGCGTAACGCATCGAGATTACCCAGCGCCAGCCGATCGGCCAGCCCGAGTTTGATGCGCGCGACGCCGTCGCTAATCTTGCGCGTGACGAACTCCTTGCCGCGCCGTTCGCTTTCGTGATTGAAGAGAATGCCGCTGACCGCGAACATCCCGTACGACTCACGATAGTTCACGGTGATCCAATGCCCGTACACCTTGGCGACGCCGTACGGACTGCGCGGGTAAAAAGGCGTCTGCTCGTTCTGCGGCGTTTCGTGGACCTTGCCGAACATCTCCGAACTCGAGGCTTGATAAAAGCGAATCTTGGGATCGACCGAGCGCACCGCTTCGAGCAAGCGCGTCACCCCGAGCGCGGTAAATTCGCCCGTCAGCACGGGCTGTTTCCACGAAGTAGGGACGAACGATTGCGAGGCGAGGTTGTAGACTTCGGCCGGACGCACCTCGGCGATCAAATTCGTCATCGAGCTTTGATCGAGCAGATCGCCCGAGACGATCTCGATGCGATCGGTGAGGTGCTCGATGCGCTCGTGCACGTCGGTGCTCGTCCGGCGCGTCATCCCGACGACGCGATAGCCTTTGTCGAGCAAGAGCTCCGCGAGATACGAACCGTCTTGCCCCGTGATGCCCGTGACGAGCGCCGTCTTTTGAGCCAAGGATGCGTCGAGTCTAGCTTCTGCGCCGGTTGGCCAGGGCCAGGTAGTACATGAGCTGACCCACCGATTGTGCCGCCGCCGCGACGTAGGTTAGCGCCGCGGCTTGCAGCACTTTGCGTGCCGCCGGAATTTCCGCCGGCGAAAGGATGCGGGCTTGCTGCAGCATGGCGAGCGCGCGGGTGCTGGCGTTGAATTCGACCGGCAGCGTGCAGATCGAGAAAAACGCCGCTGCCGCGAACGCGATGACGCCGACCCACACGAGCGAGGGCGAGTTGAGCACCATGCCCCCGATAAAAAGCAGCGGGCCGACCCAAGCGCTCAACTGCACCGCCGGCACGATGGCGGCACGAACTTTCATCGGGCCGTAGCCCTGCGCGTCTTGTACGGCGTGCCCCATCTCGTGGGCGACGACGGCGACCGAGGCGATCGAACCCTGTACCGAACTCTGCGAGAGGTTGATCGATTTCGTGCGCGGATCGTAGAAGTCGGTCAGCATCCCGGGAGTCGAATTCACGCCGACCTGCACGCCGCTCAGCTGCATCAGCGCCTCGGCCGTCTGCTGACCGTTAACGCCGCTCGCGGTCGGGACTTGGGCGTACTTCGCGAACGTGCCGCGTAGCGAGGCTTGCGCCCACAGGCCCAGTAGCAACCCCGGAAGCGCGTACAGATAGTAGTGCCAGTCGCCGTAAAGCATCGTTTCCACCCCTCGCACGTTGAGCTTCGGCCCGGCTTCCGAGGCCTCCCGGCGCGGCCTTCAGAGCACGAATTTCGTCAGACCCCGCGGCGCGTCGCTATCGACATCGCGCGCACGCCCCAGCGCGAGCGCGAGCACCTGCCCCGTGACGAGCCACGCGAGCGTGTTGAAGGCTTCCCCCGCGAGCGGTCCCAGCAGTGGAATGCCGGTGCATTCCGCGCCGATCGTGGCACGCAAGCTCCCGCCGCGTTCCGCTTCGGCGAGCGGGCGGCCGACGACACCGCGCGAGGTTTCGTCAACGATTCCGAGCAGCGCGGTTTGCGCATCCAAGATCGCCGCGCTCCCATGGCGGAACTCGCCGGCCGCGAAGCCCTCGGCGTGCAGGTAGCTGGCCTCCTTGATCTTGAGCGCGATCTCCGAGGCGATCGGGACGCCGTACCCGGCGCCGACGACGGCGACGCTGCGCAGGCGCGCGAGGTTCGCGCCGAACGCGAAGAGGTTTTCCAGCCTGGGTCCGTCGAGCCACGCTTCGACGACGTCGGCGGTCTCAACTAGCGTTCGTTCGCTGCGCTCGCTCGGACCGGCCACGAGCCCCGCGGCCCACAGCAACATCGCGGCCATGGCGGTGACGCTCTTGGTCGCGGGCACCGCGAGTTCGCGGCCGGCGTCGACGCCGATCGTCAGATCCGCGCGCGCCGCCAGCGGCGAGCTCTCGTCGTTCGTCAGCGCGATCACGAGCGAAGGCTCGAGCAGATCGAGCGCACGCAAGACGTCGGCCGAACGTCCGCTTTGCGAGAGCGCGATCACCGGTCCGAGACGGTAGAGCGTCCCATCGAAGGCAGCCTCGCTCGCGGCGAGTGCTGCCGCGCGCACACCGCGCCGGCGCAGTGCGAGTGCGCCGAGTCGCGCCATGAAGAGCGAACTCCCGCTGCCGAGCAGCAGCACGTTTCGTTCGCGGACCGCGTCGGCGAGCTGGCGCGCGCCGTTGCTTCGCGCCAGCCGGCGCCAAACGGCCGGCTGTTCGCGAATCTCGCGCTCGAGGTTTTCGCCCAGCATCAATCTTGCACGATGCGTGAGAGAATGGCCGCGCGCAGCGCGGCGAGGGCCGGATAGTCGCCCAGCCAATCGTCGACGGTGAAAACGAAGGTCACCGCGCCGTGGCGTTCGGTCGCGAGATAGCCGGCGAGGCCGCGCACGTGCATCATGCTGCCGGTCTTCGCGAAAACGCGGCCGGCCGCAGGCGTGCCGGCAATGCCCTCGATCGTTCCGCGCGCGCCCCCTACGGGAAGCGAGTTCAGCACGAGGTCGCGGTACGGCCCGTTCCAATCGTGTTGCAGAACGGCGGCCAGATCGCGCGGCGTGATGCGGTCGTACTGCGACAGGCCGCTTCCATCGGCCAGCGTCGTCGTCGCCGGATCGACGCCGATCGATTGGAGCCACGCCTTTTCGAAGGCGATGCCGCTTTCGGTCGTGCCCGGCGCGCCGGAGGTTTGGTAACCGAGTTCTTTCAGTAAGAGCTCGGCCACGAGGTTGTCGCTCGGAATCCAAAAACGCGAGCCGAGAAATTCCGACAGCGGCGGCGAGTTGTGCGTCCAGATGAGCCGCGCGGAACCGGGCAGCACGTACCCGCTCGCGAACGGGTCAGCTCGGGCGTTGGCAGCGTCGATCTCGACGCCCTTCCCGCGAAGTACCTCGGAAGCGACTTCGTAGGCGCGTTCGTTCGCATTCGGGGCGGCCGCCGCGAGCGATTCCGGACGCGCATCGAGGGCAATCCCGCCGATGACCGTCAATTGGTGGTCGCGGAGCGTCACATCCAGCGTGCTTTCGGCCCCCGCCTCGAGCGTCGTCGGGCAGCGATACGTCTGGCCCGGCAGCAGCGTCGCGTTGGGCTTCGGCGAGATCACGACCTCGACGCAAGTCAGCGCGCGGTGCAGGCCCGGCGGCAGGTTCGTGACCTCGACCTGCGGCGCGGACCCGGGCCGCGGCCCGGGCCGGACGAGAAAGTTCACGACGTTTTCGTCGAGCGTCAGCGCCGAGATGGGCGCCGCGTAATCGTAGGCGAAATCGTCCCACGTCCAACCCGCCGCATAGGGCTCGTCGTCATATCGGTGGGCGCTCAGCGTGAGGCGTATTTGACGAACGCCGAGCCGAGCGACGGAGTCGGCAAAACCCTCGAGGTCGGCCGTTTCGAGAAACGGATCGCCGCCGCCGAGCAACAGCACCGTCGAAACCTCTCCGGATGCGACGTATCCGCGCGTTGCGAAACGGAAGGCCGGACCGAGCTTCTCGAGCGCCGCGCTGCCCACGACGAGTTTCAGCGTCGAGGCGGGCGCAAAGGCGTCGTCGGCGTTCCATTGGTAGAGGGGCATCCCACTCTTGGTGTCGATCGCCAAAACCCCGACGTGGGCGCTATGGATGGACGGGGCGGACGCGAGCAGTGCGTCGAGGTCGTGCTGTAAGGCGGCGATCCGCGCGGGAGTCCATGCGTCGCCCTCGATCGCCGGAAGCACGATTGCAGCGCGCACAGCCGGCGCGACCGGCGCCGCCGAAGCGAACGGCGACGGGGCGGCGCCCGGAGCGCTCTGGGCGGCAGCGGGAGAGCCCGGACCGAGCGCGACGAGCAGCCCGAATGCGAGCGCGGCGAACCTGAGCGGCATGCGGTTTAGGCGGGTACGCGTTGGGCGAGGCGCTGCGCGATGAACGCGGCGACGTCGCTCGGCAGCGTGCCGCGGCCGAAGCCGGCGTCGTAGCCGAGTTCGGTCGCGAGCAGATTCGTCATGCGCGGACCGCCGGCGATCAAAAGGACGCCATCGCGCAACTCCTCCGCTTCGAGCAGTTCCGCGAGTGCGGTGAAGTTTGCGACGTCGCTTCCTTTTTGCGTGACGACCTGCGAGGCGAGGATCGCGTCGATCGCGTTCTCTTTGACGAAGCGCACGAGTTGTTCGACCGAGACTTGACTGCCCAAGTTGAACGTCACGAACTCTTTGTAACGCTCGAGACCGTAGTCGCCTTTGTAGCCCTTCATGTTCAGGATCGCGTCGATTCCGACGGTGTGCGCATCGGTTCCGATGCACGCACCGGCAATGCGAATTTTGCGTCCGACGCGCTCGCGCACGAGGGCATCGATCTCGTCCAGCGACAGGTCGTGTGCCGAAGCGGACGGCGCATCGATCGCCGACACGTCGACGGCGACCGGCGTGCTCGCGTAGACGACGAAAAACGAGAAACCGCCGGCGATGCGCCGGCCTTCCGCGACGGCGACGTCGCTGAAGCCCATCTTAACCACGAGCTGGCGCGCTGCTTCGTCGGCCGCTTCGCTCCACTCGATAGGCAGCGTAAAGGACAGCTGGACCTTCCCGTCGCCGAGGGTGTCCCCGTAAGGTTTGACCGCGCCGCTCATCCCTGGCTCGCACCGTAACCTGGCATGCCCCCTACTACGACGGACGACATAAAAAAGACGCTTCGGACGAGCTTAGCTTTGCTTGACAAAGTTTGGTCGCTGCGCTAACTTTGCAATACAAAGCTATGGCAAACCTCGCTTCGGCATCGCTCGCCTCCCAGCGCTGGCTCGACTACTTCGGGCGCAACGCCGCGAGCCTAAGCGAGCCGACTTGGGGCGAGGCTCGTCTCTCGGCCTCCGAGCGCTTTGTCATCGCGTCTTCGATCCGCATTTTTCAGCGCGGCGAAGAGGGCAGCGGCCGGACCATCGCGCGCTTCGCGCGCCGCTACGCCGAGCGGACCGGCGACGCCGCCTACCCGGCTGCCCTTCAGGCGCTTTTCGTCGAGGAGCAACGGCACGCCGCGGAACTCGGCCGATTCATCGATCTCGCGGGTATTCCGCGTTTGCGGAGCGAGTTCAGCGACGGCGTCTTCCGCTTCATGCGCCATCGCATGGGCCTCGACGGTGCACTCTGCGTGCTGGTGACGGCCGAGTCGATTGCGTGCATCTACTATCGGGCGCTCCGCGCCGCAACGGCATCGCCGCTGCTGCGCGAACTGTGCGCGCAGATCTTGCGCGACGAGACGCAACACGTGCGCTTTCAAGCCCAGCGGCTCGCACTTTTGCGCCGCTCCCTTCCCGCTCCGCTCTCCGTCGCACGGCGCGCGGCGCACGGCGCGCTGTTTGCCGCTGCCGCGGTCGTCGTCGCGCTGCGACACCACCGGGTGCTCGCGGCGGGTCTCGGGTCCCGGCGCTTCTTCCGCCTGTGCCTCACGGAATGGCGCGTGGTCGATCGGCTGAGCGCCGGGCGCGACGCCGGCCATCCGACGCGCCTCTCGAGGTGAGACGTCTAGCGCCTTCGGGGCGCGCCTGAGCTTCGCTCAGCTCTGCAACACCGCCGGCGCGAGCGCGTCTTCGAAAGGGTTCCAATAGCCCGGCGCGCGTTCGAACACGCCCTCGAAGCCGCGGCCGCCCGCCGGCGGACGCGAAACGTCGGCGAAGTAACGCGCCTCGATCGCCGCCATCAGATCCGACGCCGGCGATCTTCTGCAGCAGCGCGTGCGCTTCGCCCAAGCACGGCTTGCGCTCGCCGCTCGACGATGCCGCCGGACTTGAACTCGATCTCGTCGCCGAAGTGGCGCGCGGTCGTCATCACGTAGCGCGCGTTCTCGAGCGAGAGCGCGCGGTCGCCGAGGAAGGGCGTGTGGATCGCCTCGGTCGGCATGCCGCAGAGGTGGATCGTTTGCTTCGTCATGACCGAGGTCAGATTGAAGAGCGCGTCGATCAAGTGTCCCTTGAAGATGTCGCCCGTCATGTGCTTCGTCGGCGGCATGTACTTGAGCGGCGCGAGCGGGAAGATTTGGCGCGCCAGCTGCGCTTGCGCCACGGCGAGCAGGAAGCCGTCCTCGAGGCCGGGATCGATTTCGTAGGCGTCGCCGAGTCCGATCTGACCGTCCGGCATGCCCGCGCGATGCGCGAACTCTTCGTTGATGAACTGCGAAGCGAGAACCGCCGGCGCCTGTTCGACCGCGTCGGCCGTCGTGAGGTAGTTGTCCTCGCCGGTATTGATGATGATACCGGCGTAGGCGTTGAGCATGCGCGAGAAGTGCTGGTCGACGAAGGTGCGCTTCATGTTGATGTCGCGGAACAGGATGCCGTACATCGAGTCGTTGAGCAGCATGTCGAGGCGCTCGAGCGCGCGCCATCGCGGCGATTTCGGGCATGCACAGACCGCTCGCGTAGTTCGTCAGCATCACGTAGCGCCCGAGGCGCTCCGAGACGGCGTCGAGCGCTTCGCGCATGATGCGGAAGTTTTCTTGGGTCGCGTAGGTTCCGCCGAAGCCTTCGGTGGTCGGCGCCGTACGGAACGAAGTCGAGCAGGGATTGACCGGTCGAGCGGATGACCGCGATGATCTGCGCGCCGGCTTCCGCCGCGGCGACTGCCGCGGTGCGGTCCTCGTAGATGTTTCCGCTGGCAACGATCACGTAGAGCAGCGGCGGCGGGACCCTGCGGCAAGCGCGCGAGCAAGGCGGCCCGTTCGTCGCGGCGCGCCGCGATACGCCCCAGGCCGCGCCGCACGTACGGTTCGAGCGAGGCCCGGGCAGCGGCCGGCGGCGTGGCGTCGGCCGCATCGACCGCCAGGCTGCCGGCCGCAAGTGCGGCGCCGATTTCGGCGGGCGGGAGGCCGGTCTCCGCGACCAGAGCGCCGAGCCAAGCAGCCGCTCCCGCTTGCCGGCGCTCGGGTCCCATCCGGTCGAGGAAGAGGTTAGGAACCGGCACGTCGTCCGGGCCGGTTCCGTCGACCTCGAGCAGGCGCAGGACCGCACGCTCGACCGCCACGGTCGAATGCGCGCGGATAAAGGCGTCGACCGGTTCGACGATCGCCTTCGCCAGACGCCGCGCATCCGCGACGAGGCCCGGGTCGATGACCAACTCCATACCGCGCGGTTCAAGGCGCCCGGCGAGGCTTCATCTCGTTCCGCAACCTTTGCGGCCGTCAATGGTAGAACGGGCGGAATCAAGAACTTGAGGAGGATGACGATCGAAGGGCAGGCCGACGAGGAGTTGGTCCAGCTCGTCCTCGGCGGCGACCGCGAATGCTTCGCCGCTCTGGTCGACCGTTACAAACGAGGAATCACAAACTTCATCGGCGCCAGCGTGCGCAGCCCAGCCGACGTTGCCGACCTCTCGCAGGAGACGTTTCTCCGCGCGTACGCTCACCTCGGCACGTTCAACCCGAGCCTCGGCCGGTTCTCGACCTGGATTTATCACATCGCCCGCAACGTCGTCAGGACGCATCTTGGGAAATCGCTGCGGCGTCCGCAACCCCAAGATCTCGGCGAGGAACGCACCCTCGAGAACGCGCTACCGGATACGTCGCGCGAATCCGATCCGGCCGGCGGCTTGCTTCGCGCCGAGGCGGAGAGCGACGTGCGCGCGGCCCTCGCCGAACTACCGGAACGAACGCGAACCGTGCTCGCGTTGCGCTACTACGACAACATGGAGTATCAAGCAATCGCGCAAACGATGGGCCTCTCGCTCGGAAACGTCAAGACTTTGATCCATCGCGGGAAGATCGCGCTCGCGCAAAAGCTGCGCGACCGCGAAGCGCGTGCGCTCGAAGAGCTCGCCGCAGGCAAACGTACCAGCCCGCCGTCCGGAGGAATCACGCATGCGCTGCTCGTCTTTTGAGCCGCTGCTCGACGACTTCGTCGACGGAACGCTCCCGCTCGAAAAGCACGCGCGCGTCGCAGCGCACGTCGAGTCCTGTGCTTCCTGCGCCGCTTTGCTGACGGAACTGCGCGTGATCGACGCGCTGCTGCTACAGCCGCGGCGTCTCGAACCGGCTCCGAATTTCGCCTTCGCGGTCATGGCCGAAGTCCGGGGGTTGCCCTTGCCGCACGCTTCGCGCGTGCCTCCCCTTGCGATCCTGGGCGCCTATCTCGCCTTCGCGTGGAGCGCGATCGGGCTCTTCTTTATCCTCGGAAAGAGCTCGGCCAACGCCGCGCTCGGCTTCGTCACCTCGTGGCTGACCGGCGCCGCGGCAAACTTCGGGGCGATCGCCGAGTCGACGTCGCGCATGCTCTCGCCGCAGAGCTTCCAGCTTTCCGCAGCGATGGCGGCGATCTTAGGATTCGATATCGTCGCGGTGCTGCTCGCGCTGGTAGCCTTCAATTCGATGCGGCCGCGGCTTGCGACGCGGGCCGCTCGCGCGCGGGAAGGCGTCTGATGCGGACCTCGCTACGCACCCTGGCGGCGCTCGCGCTGGCCCTGACGTTCTTCGGCGTCGCGGCGTCGGCCGTCTCGGCCAAGACCTACAGTCACGGACGCACCGTTTGGTTTCACGACACCGAAATCGCCGGCGACGACGTCGAAGGCGATCTGAACGTGCTCTTCGCGAAGGCCAGTTGCAGCGACGCGACCATCTCGGGCAACGTCAACGTCTATTTTGGTTCCTTCGATCAGCTCGATAACTGCCAAATCGACGGTACCGTGAACTACCTGTTCGATTCCAGCTCCCTCGGCATGATCGCACCGTGGGCCGTTCCCGGCGGAACGAGCAGCGAATTCGTCGGCGAGAACCATCGCCTCTATCGGCAGTTCGCCTGGGACGTCGTGGTGGTGTTCGCTTTCCTACTCTTTCCGGTGCGCGTTCGCGTCGCGCTCGATCGGGTCGAGCGCTATCCCATCATTTCGGCTGGTGCCGGCACGCTGGCGCTGGTCGCGGTGATGCCCGTCGCGATTCTCCTGTTGCTGAGCATCGTCGGCATTCCGCTCATCGTTCTCGAGATCGCCGCGCTCTTCGCGGGCGTCTGGATCGGACAAGCCGCCGTCGCGCTGCTCGTTGGACGGCGCTTGTACGAGCTCGCGCGTCCGCACTCAACGCCCGCACCGCTGGCGGCACTCGTGCTCGGGTTAGCACTCATCACCGCCGCAGAGATCTTGCCCGTCGTCGGTTGGGCGGTGACGGCGCTCGTATGCCTCGTCGGTCTCGGCGCCACCGTCCTCGCGTGCTGGCGCGACGTTCCCTTCGCCGTGCCGGCGAGTGCGCCGCCGGGGGGCCCGCCGATGAACCGCCCGGCCGAAACGCACTCGTAGGGCGCGCGGGCTCGACCCCGAACGTGTCCGGCTCGCTTTTTTCTCGGAGGTAGCATGGGGCTTGTCGTGGTCGGACTCTCGCCGAACAGCGATCTGAAAGCAGTGCACGCTGCGCTCGCCGCTGCCGGCTTAGATGCGGACCGTCTAGACGTTATCGACGGCGGCGACATCGATCTCATCCCCGCGCCGAAGATGGCCGGCTCAGAGTTGCTAACCTCTGACGGCGGCGCCTCCGTTCCCGGTCTCAGCCCCGGAACGGGCGCCTTCACGGTACGTCCCGACGACTCGCTCGCGGCGCGGCTCAGCGACTTCAACATCCCCGACAGCGAACTCGACAACTACCTCGAAGCGCTCGACCGCGGCCGCAGCGTGGTCGCGTACAACGCAACCAGCGACGACGCCGTCGCAAAAGCCGAGTCGGCTTTTCGCGCGGCCGGTTTACTGAACGTTAAGCGATTCTAGATAGCCCTATCGTGCGACGAACTTGTTTAAGCGTTTAGCGTTGAACTTTTAGGCGGCGGCGTCGGACGCCGGCGCCAGTTTGCGGGTGTCGAGGGGGACGTTGACGCGATACAAGGCGGCGACGAGGGCGAGGCCGTTGGCGGCGATGAGGACTTCGATGACGTGGGCGAGGGTGTCATGGCGCAGGGCGATGCCGATGATTTCGGCGACGGCGACGAGCGTCAGCGGTACTAAGTAGTCGAAACGGTGGATCGCCATCTTGTAGAAGACGACGGCGTTGAGGATGGCGAGGAAGACGGTTGCGATGCCGTAGGGGAAGACGAGCGGCGCGGCGGAGGCGAAAGCTTTGCCGGCGAGCATCGTGACGACGGTCGTCGGGAAGGCGAAGTAGAGAAACAGCCCGGAGCCTGCTAAGGCGATGACGCTGCCGACCGCGAGCAGGAGCAGCGAGAGCGGGCTGGCACCGCCGGCGGCGCGGCGCGAAGCTTTCGGCAGGACGACGGTTGGGACGAAGGCCACGAGAAAGAACAGCATTTTGCCGCTGAGCGAGAGCGCGCCGTAGAGGCCGGCGGTCGTCGGGTCGGCGTAGTGTTTGACCAAGAGCACGTCGGCGTAGCCGAGGCTGGTGATCAAGAGGATCGAGAGTGCGACGTTGGCGCTGGTCAGGACGAGCCGGCGCAGATCGAGCAGCAGTGGCACGCGCGCCTTGAGACGGTGCGGCCATAGGACGGCCCAAAGGGTGAATCCGAGCGCGACGAGCGTCCCGGTGAGCCAGCCTCCGAGTGCGCCTGCCACCCCGTAGCCGGCGTACACCAAGGCGACCCCGAGCGCCGTTTTGAGCAGCGATTCGAGCATCGTGGAAATGGCGAAGCCGCGAAAGTTCTCGACCCCTTGGAGCACGCCGCGCAAGACGCCGAGCAGCATCGAGAGGCCGATGACGAGCGCGATAAGCTCGATCGACCAAAGGTCGGCGATGTGCAAGAAATGCCCCGCCGGCACGACGAGCGCGGAGCCGAGCAGGATCGCGATCAGCGCCGCGGCGCCCACGTATTTCGTCACCGAGCGGCCCAGAGCGCTCAGGTGTTCGGCGTCTTCGAGCGCGCGGAATTCCGAGGCGTACTTGACGACGACGGTCGAGAGAATCGCGGGGACGAAGAGGCTGATCATGTAGGCCGCGTTCAGCGCCGAGAGCACGCCGTATCCGTCGACGCCCAGCCGCCGGCTGTTCAGCGAATGGTACAGATAGCCGAGCACGTTGACGATCATCGATGAAACGAAAACGATCATCCCGTGCCGCACGAAATCGCTGCGGGAAAGCCGGCGAAGCCTGGCCCAGGCGCGCTCAGGCAATCGGAACCTCGCGATTCTCCGGCGGGCTGGGGACGCGGCTCTCGAACTTTTGCAAGATCAAGCGCACGGCGACCCCGAGCTCTTCGACGCCGACCAGGCGCGCGGTCCCGAGAAAAACGAGCGTCGCGATAAAGAGTTGGCCCAGCAGGAACGAGGCGCGCGAAACGAACGACGTGCCGACCACGACGCCGAGCGAGGCGATCCACTGCAGGGCGAGCACCATCGCGAGCGAGCAGATCACGATGCGCGCGGCCGACGCGAGGATCGTTTTCCAATCGAGGCCGTTGGTGAGACGCCAGACCAGCACGAACAGCAGCACCGCCTGCGTCCATTGACTGACCGAGTTGGCGAGCAGCAGTCCGCGCGCGCCGAGCGTCGGCAGCCACGTTACCGATAGCACGACGTTCAAGACGACCGCGAAGACCGAGATGCCGACCGTCCAGCGCGTCTCCTTGCAAGCGAAGCCGCAGCGCGTCAGGACGATGCTGGCTGCCACGCCCACGAGCCCGAGCGCGGAGAACGGAAGCAGGCTCGAGGTCAACTCGGTCGCGGCCGGTCCGAACTGTCCGCGCTGAAAGAGCGCCGCGACGATCGGGTGCGCGAGGAAGATCAAGCCGAAGACCGACGGGACCGTCACCAAGTTCACGAGTCGCAGGCCCATCACGACGCTGCGCCGGACGCCGCTGCGGTTGGCCGTCGCGAATTGCGAGGCGAGCAGCGGGAAGATCACCGTCGCAATCGCCGTCGCAAAGATCTGCTGCGGGAAGCCCACGAGCTTCGTCGCGTAGTTCATGCCCGAGATGTTGCCGGCGCCGAGCGACGAAGCGAAATGCCGGTCGAAAAAGATGGCCGTTTGGCCGGCGGCCGACCCCACGACGATCGGACCGAGCATCGCGCCGATCTTGTGCAGTCCCGGGTGGCGCAACTCGAGCGTGAGGCGGTACATCCGGTGACGCAAGACGGCCGGCAGCTGCACGAGGAGCTGCGCGAAGAGTCCGAGCGTCGTGCCTAGGACCAGAGCGAAGATACCGAGCCGCCGTTCGAGGACGACCACCGCCGCGATCGTCACGACGTTGAGCGCCATTCCCTGAACCGCGGACGCCGAGAAGCGGTGGTGCGCGTTCAGCATCGCGCTCACCACGCCCGCCAAACTCGTGGCCACGACGGTCGGCATCAGCCAACGCGTGATTTCGATCGTCATCGCCAGCTGCTGACCGTGGAAACCCTGCGCGATGATGGGCACGTAGAAGGGCGCGAGCAGCCAGCCGCACAGCGCGAAGGCTGAGAGTGCGAGGAGCAGACCGTTGAAAACCGTGCTCGCCAAACGCCAGGCTCCGTCTTCGTCGCCGCGCGCGACGAATTCGGAAAAGACCGGAACGAGCGCGCTGACCAGCGCTCCGTTGAAAACGCCGAAAAGGATCGTCGGAATGACGGCCGCGGCCAGGAACGAGTCCATCTCGACTTGGGTTCCGTAGTAGCGCGCGTTGACGACCTCGCGCGCGAACCCGAGTAAGCTCGAGGCGAGCGTCGCCCCCATGACGACCAGCGTCGAACGCGCCAGCGAAACGTGACTCGGCGCGATCGCAGGGAGCGGACGGAGGTGGGCCTTAATGAGCGCCCTCGCCGCGCAGGACGGCCGGAATGGTGCGCGCGATGATCGCCAAGTCGACGAGCGGCGACCACGTATCGATGTACTGGTTGTCGAGCTGCATCCACTTTTCGAACGTGACGTTGGAGCGTCCGTTGATCTGCCAAAGGCAGGTGATGCCGGGTTTGACGCTCAGCCGGCGTAGCGCAAAAGCATCGTAATGCTCGACCTCCGACGGAAGCGGAGGCCGCGGCCCGACGATCGACATCTCGCCGCGCAAAACGTTGATGAGGTTGGGTAGTTCGTCGATGCTGGTGCGCCGGAGCAACTTGCCGAGCGGATGCAAGCGCGGATCGTTGCGGATCTTGAAGACGGGCCCCTCGACCTCGTTAAGCTCGCGCAGCTCGGAATGACGCAGGTGCGCGCCGTCGACCATCGTGCGCAGTTTGAAGAGCTTGAAACGCCGTCCGTCTTTGCCCACGCGCTCTTGCATGAAGAAGGGCGAACCGGGCGAGACGCAAATCACGCCCGCCGCAGCGAGCGCGATCAGCGGCGAAACGGCGAGCAAGGCTCCGCCGCCCATGGCGAGGTCCGTTGCCCGCTTCAAGAAGTGCCACGAGCGCGGCACGAGGCGCGCGTCAGTCTTGCCTTCCGCACGCGGCAGCAGCGGAGCACTAAAGGGCTGAACTTCGGCCCGCTGCGTCACGAGAGCGGCGTTCCCGCCGTTTGGACGGCCGAAACGAGTAGTTCGCTCATCCTGCGCCCGACGACGTCGAGTCCTTCGATCTCGCGGCCGGCGCCGCGACGGAGCCCGAGCTCGACGTAGGGGAGGTACTCGCGCGTATGGTCGCTACCCGGTGCCGTCGGATCGCAGCCGTGATCGGCGGTGAAGATCGCCAGGTCTCCCGGACGCAGCGCCGCCTCCAGCGCGGGGACGCGCTCGTCCAGACGTTCCAGCGCGGCCGCGTAGCCGCGAACGTCGCGACGGTGTCCGTATTTCGAGTCGAAGTCGTTGAGATTCACGAAAACGAAGCCGCCCTCGATGGAATGCAGGATCTGAAACGTTCGTACCATCGCCTCTTCGTTATCCTTGACCCGGATGGAGCTTGCAATGCCGCGTCCATTAAAAATATCGCAGATCTTCCCGACCGCATGGACTTCGACGCCGGCCCGCGCCATCCGGTCGAGTACGTTCGGCGGCGGATCGAGGGCGAAATCGCGCCGGTTGGGCGTGCGTTCGAAGTGGCCGGGCACCCCGATGAAGGGCCGCGCGATCACGCGGTTCACTTCGTTGGGAGGCACCAGCATCGCCCGCGCGCGCTCGCACCAATCGTAAAGGCGTTCGAGTTCGACGACATCCTCGTGGGCCGCGACCTGAAACACCGAATCGGCCGAAGTGTACAGGATCGGCCGCCCGGTCGAAAGGTGTTCGGGCCCCAATCGTTCGATGATTTCCGTACCCGAAGCGGCGACGTTTCCGAGCGGCGGAACCCCGCAGATCGCGGCAAACGCCGCGACCACCTCGGGGGGAAACCCGTCGGGATAGGTCGGAAACGGAACCTCCGTGTGGATGCCCGCCATCTCCCAGTGGCCGGTGATTGTGTCCTTGCCCTTCGACGTTTCGTCGAGTTTTTCGACGAACGCGGCTGGTTCGGCGACCGGGGGGACTCCGCGAATAGGGGTCAGGCAACCCAGCCCCAAACGCTCGAAATTGGGTAACGTGAGTCCGCCCACGTTATGCGCCGTATTGCCGATCGTGTTGGCGCCGGGCGCGTCGCCGTAAGCGGCCGCGTCGCCCAGCGCGCCGATGCCGCCCGAATCGAGGACGATCACGATGCCGCGAGCCATACGGCCGCGCTTCGTAATCGAGTGAACGATGCCTCCCGATGCTTCGTTCTTTCACCTGTGCGGGAAAATCGTCTGCGGAAAAAACCTCTGACAAATTTCCTCCGGCCCGCTGTCGTCATCTGCGCGCTCGTTGCCGCGGCCGTTGCGCGCAGCGCCGCAGCCGAAGCCGCCGGTGCGACGCCGGCTACAACTGCAGCGCCGATCACAACTGCAGCGCCGATCGCAACCGCGGCGCCGATCGCAACGCCGGCGCCGATTGCAACCGCGACGCCGGTCGCAAGCGCGACGCCGCCCGCGCTGCCGGCGGCGACCGCGGCGCCGGCCAAAGTCGACGTGCACGCGGCCCGGCTCGGTCCGTTTAGTCTTCGCGCCAATCGCATCGAATTCTACAGCAGCCGTTACGTCGTTGGAGCCAAAGGGGCCGTCGTCGTTCGCTTGGGTGACGGCACGCAGATTACCGGCAACACGTTCTATCTGGACATCCGCCTCAACCGCTTCATCGTCGCCGGAAATGTGACGCTGCTGCGCGGCAACGTTTCGGTGCAGGGCGCAGCCTTTACCGATTACCTCGATTTCGATCGCGCTTACTTCTTGCCGGTGGGCGACGAGCCCGATCGCTGGACGTACGCGCAGGGCGACTACGCGCACCCCTTACGCGGGCGCGAAATGCCCGGCGACACTTTCTACTTGCCCGACGTTTCGACCGAGCGCGTCTTCCTGACGGCGACGAAAGCGGTGGTCGATCCACACGCGAGCGTGCACTTTTGGCCCGCGGTCATCAACTTCGGCATCGCAAAAATTCCGTTTCCCGGTTACTTCCTCAGCTACTCGCCCAATCCGAACTTCGCCCAGAACGCCCTAGCGGGAGCGACGGTCGACGGGCCTTACGATTTCCTCGGCGGCACGCACGCACTCTCCACGCTGCACCTGCGTTACGATCCGGTCAACAAAGCGTACTTCGCGCTCGAGCAGCACCAGGTCGGCGAAAACTACTACATCGTCGGTTCGATCAATCCGATCACGCGCCCGCAAAAGCAGTACAACGTGCTGAGCTTCGTCCACCCGATAAAGTGGCTGGAAGTGTCGCCGGCGCTTCAGGAAAACACCTTTCAACCCGGTTTTTCGCAGCCGTATTCGGCAACGGCGACCATCAATCCGATCGTTAACATCGCGCTGCCGCGTTCGGGCTTACAGATCAATCCGATTTGGTATTGGGAAAGTTTGCTCGCGATGCCGCAACCGGGCATCAACGGTTCGTACTACTACCACGATCCCGGACACGCTTGGATCCCCGATCATCCGCTGAACCTGCAAATCAACTGGATCGGCTACCAGAACCAAGTCAAACGCTTCCCGCTTTACTTCCGGCTTCGCTCCGCCTTCGGCTACGCGCACACGTCGCCCAGCGCGGGAACGTACAATCCGGAGGTCCAGGGTCAAATCATGCCGCTGACGACGCTGGGCGGCGTAAATTACCCGACGATCTACACCCACACGCTGGGAATCACGCTGTTCTCGCCGGCGGTTCGCCTCGGACGCGACCGCCGCGGCGCCGCGTACGATCTGAGCTTTAACGCGACTTTCGACAAGCAGATCCAGTGGTCGTCGCTGCCGCACGCTATCGATACGACGACCTGGACCGGCTCGCTGAGCAAGGAGCTCTTCGATCACGTCCAGGGCCTCGTGCAGTACACCAACCTCCAGGTTTCCGACCGTTACAATACGGCGCAGGACCAGAGCGAAGTCTACCCGTCGTATGCCGGCGTCGGCTTGAACGGAACGCTCTATCCCAGCTACGAAGCTTTCCGGGGCTTTGCGACGACTCGCTCGCTCACCGAACAGCTGCTCTTCACCCCGCGTCCGGGATTCGTGTTCTCCGCTGCGATGCGCGAGAACGACGACTTTCCGATCCCGATCCCGCAACCGCAGCTCCAAGCGCAGGTCGGCGTACCGCCGTATCAAGCGACCTTCGACGTCCGCTTCAAAGTGACGCAGATCTTGACGATCGACATCTCGCGCTCGTATTACTTCAACTGGGGCGGCTATTATCGCTGGGGCTCGCCCTATGGACTCAACGCCTTCCTCATCCAGGTTGTCAAGTGAGAAATCTCGCCTTCGTCTTTCTGGCCGCGGCCGCACTGGTGCTTGCCTGGAGCGGACTGGCGCGCGGCGGTGCGCTTCCGACTCCGCCGCCGATCGGCTCGGTCGCGACCCTGCCGCCGATCGACGCGACCGCGACCCCGTCACCCTCGGGCAAGCTCGTGAAGTATGCCGCGCAGATCCTCGACGTGCGCAAGTCGTTCGTCTTCTTCACGACCGGCGACGCCTTCCGGCTGGCGCCGGACTACAAGCTCGTCGACGCCGCGGGCACGGGTCCGACGACGCTGCGGCCGGTGACGAGCACGTACGCCCGCGCGTCGTTCGACGCCGGCAGCGGCGCCGTCGTCGAGCTGGCCCTCTCGAAGCACCCCTTCCCGCGAGAAGCCTCCTACGACCAGATCAAGAGCTTCGCCGTCGCGCTTTCGACGCCGTTTCCGAATCCCGATCTCCAGCAAGCGAGAGACGGTTACGACGGCAAGCCCGTGCTGGTCGTCATCACGGTGCAAGTCCCGCCGCAAACACCGTTCGTCGATCCGATCTACATCGCGACGGACACCAGCGGATGGAGTCCGACGGCGATCAAGATGGATCGCGTCGACTCGCTCCACTATCGCGTCTCGCTGACGTTCCCGTCCGGTACGAAGCTCCTCTACCGCTATACGCGCGGGAGTTGGCCGACCTCGGAGCGAGGGCAGAACGGCCTGCAGGTGACGCACGCCGTGGTGGTTCCCAACCTCGATGTCAAGCGTTTGGCCGACACAGTTTATCAGTGGGCCGACCAAAACCCGAACAACCCCAATCCGGCCGGGGTCTCGGGCACGGCGACGCCGTATAATCCCATTCCGTTCGTCACCCCGCCCCACTCGTTCCAAACGCCGCCGCACAAGTGAGCCTGCCTCTGTGCGAATCCTCGTTCCGCTCGCCGCGCTCGTACTCGCGTTTGGATCGACGCCGGCGCCGGCGCGCGCCGAAATACCGGCTCACGTCGACGTCCGCGGCGATGTGGTGGGGTTCTATCCGTCGGGCGATGCGACGTGGCTCGCAGCGGACGGGCACGTCACGATCCGTGCCGGGGCACGCACGATCACGGCGGACGCCGCGCGCTACGATCTGCGCAAGAACCGCATCCTGGCGACCGGCAACGTGCGGGTCAGCGGCCGCGGCGACATCCTCACCGGCGCGGCGTACGCGCTCGAGCTCGCTTCGGGTTCGGCGACGCTGTTGCGCACCGATCCGGTACCGCAAACGCTTGCGCTTAGCGGCGACGACCTGCGCGGCGCCGTCGTCCAAGCGCCCAAAGCCGGCACGTTCGACGCACTCGACCTAAGCGACACGCGCCCTTACATCCGTTCGCACCACGCCATGCTGGTGCCGAATGCGAATCTGCGGATGTCGCCGGCCGAGTTCCCGGCGACCGCCGGCGCCGGGTTCACGCTGCCGACCTTCCTCTATACGCTCGCTTCGAATCAAAACTTCAGCCAGAGCTCGATGCCGGGCTCGATGCTCGATCAGCCCTACACGCTCTTCGGCACGGCGAACTCGATGACGATGGCGCACCTGCGCTACGACGGGCAGAACGGCGTGACGCTCGGGATGGACGAGCGCCTGGTGGGCGGCAACAGCGCCTACCTCGTCGCGTCGATCCTGCCGCTGCGCGACCGGCAGATCGACATCAACGCGTTCCAGCAATTGCTGCCGGGACTGCAACAGAACTTCAACGCCGACCACATTTTCGCCGAGTACCCGGGTGAGTCTCCGAGCGACTTCGCGCGCTATCAGCTCCAGTGGTCCCCGCGCGAATTTCGCGCGACCTTCGCGGCGAGCGAGTACGACAGCTCGCAAACCGCCGACTTCGTGCTCAGCACCTACGACCGCTGGGTCGCGCATCTCTTTCAATATAAGTTGAGCCTCGACTACGGGTTCGACCGCAATCCGGGCGCCGAGCCGTTCGCCGACGACTTCCGCTTCGGGCCGAGTGCCTACGTGCAATCGCCCTCGGCGCGGCTGCCCTTCGACCTCAACGCGAGCGTCCGCTACGACTACGCTTTCGTCGCCTACGACTACCCGCACGAAGTCACCAACGGCACGCTCTCCTTCAACTTTTCGCGCTCGCTGCTGGGAAGCCCGATTCGCTTCAACGGAACGGCCTCGTTTCAGCAAATCGACAGCCGCTACCGCAACGACGCGGCTCAGTATCTTAGCTTGCCCAATCCGCAATACCCGTACTACGCGCCCGACGGCACGCTCTGGCCCGGGTACTTCGCCTACGACGGTCTCACCACGTTGCGCACCTACAGCGGGCAGTGGACCTACCAGCAGCGCGGCGATAACCAATTCCAATTCACGGCCTGGTACACTGACGACTTCCCCCAGTACCACGGCTACGGACGGCCGCCGCTGAGCGCCAACATCAACGTCACGCGCCGCCTGACGTCGATGCTCAAGATCAACTTCGGGCGAACCTACTACTTCGGCTGGAACAAGCAGTATCTCTCGCCGCAGTGGACGTTCAACGTCTCTCCGTGAAGGCGGCTTCGGCCGCCTTTGCGGTATTGCTCTGCGGCGCGCCGGCGCTCGCCCAACCGCCGAGCCCGAGCCCGACTCCCGCCGCGGTCGGCGTGCGCGGGCAGTTCCTGGCGCTCGCGAACGGCTATCTCGTCTTCACGACGGGTGACGCGCTCGCCCTCGATCCCGCACTGCACGCGCCGGCAGGCTTGCGGCTCGGCGTCGAGATTCGCGCGACGCTCGACCCCCTCTCCCATCGCGTCGAAACGCTCGAGGTCACCGACCGCGGGGTGCCCGGCGACGTCGACATCGAAAAATTGCCGCGCGCGTTCGTCGTCGTCGATCCGCGCTCGGCCCGCCCGTTCGCGAGTCCGCAGGCCGGGGGCGGCACTACGGCGAGCCCATCCGCGACGGTAACCATCGTCGTTCGCGTTCCGGGCAGCACCCCGACGGGCGACGACGTGTACGTGTCGACCGACCGCAGCAACTTTACCCCCGCCGAAGTGCGCATGGTGCGCCTCGACGCGAGCCGCTGGACCGCGCAGCTGCGCGTTCCCGCCGGCACGACCCTCCGCTACGATTTCTCGCGCGGCAGCTTTAGCAGCATCGAGCGCACGCGCACCGGCGCGATCGTAACCCCACGCACGCTCGTCGCGAGCGACGGCGAAAAAACCGACGACGCCGTCGAAAGCTGGGCCGACAGCCAATGAGTCCTCGGCGAGAACCCTAGCTACTGATAAAGCGGACCGGATGGGAAAAGTGACGTACGCGATCGTGATCGAGCAGGCCCCGGACGGCGGCTGGGGCGGCTACGCCTTGGACGTCCCTGGAATCGGCGTCGGCGGCTACCCCACGCCCGAAGCAGCCGGCGAATCGCTTCGGGTCGCAATCGAGATGCAGCTCGAGGCGATGCGCGAGCTGGGGCAGCCGATTCCGAAAGCAACCTCTCGCGTTGCGGTCGTTGAGGTCGTCGCGTAGCGCGAAGGCGCGCTTTGCACGCTCAGCGCGAGGCGAGCACGATCTTGTGGGCGAGCGCGGCCGCGCCGAAGCCGTTGTCGATGTTGACGACGCCGATGCCCGGCGCGCATGCGTTGAGCATCGCGAGCAGCGCGGCGAGACCGCCGAACGAGGCACCGTAGCCGACGCTGGTCGGAACCGCCACGATCGGCGCGCGGACGAGGCCCCCGACCACGCTCGGCAAGGCGCCTTCCATTCCGGCGACCACGATGATCGCGCGGCAGGTGTTGAGCTCTTCGAGGTGCGCGAGGATCCGGTGCACGCCGGCCACGCCGACGTCGAAGCGGCGCACGACGTCGTGCCCGAGGGCGTCGAGGGTCGCTGCCGCCTCGTCGGCGACGGCGACGTCCGAGGTGCCCGCGCACACCACCGCCACGCGCGCCCCGCTGCGCGGCAGCGAGCCCAACCGTAGCACCCGAGCCCGCTCGAAGTAGACGGCGTCGGGGAGAGCCGCGGCGAGCGCGGCGCCGTCTTCCGGCGCGACGCGGGTCGCGAGCGCGAAGCCGGACTGCGCGTAGAGCTCGCGCGCGATGCGTTCGGTTTGCTCGCGCGTTTTGTGCTCGGCGAAGATGACCTCGGGCAGTCCGGTGCGCTCGCTGCGCCCGTGGTCGAGCGTCGCGTCGTCGCTCATCGGAACTCGAGCACGAAGGAGCTTTGCGCCGATTTCCCGGAGCCGTTCGTCGCCGTCAAACTGACGCGATAGCGGCCGTGGAACAGCGCCGGGACGTTGTGCGGGATCGAAAAGGTGATCGCGAAGTGACCGCTCTCGACGCGGTGCAGCGGAATCGTATAGATGTAGACGTGCGCCGAAACCGCCGAGACGTCGGGCGTCGTAAGCACGGTCCAGTTCACGACGTCCCCCGTATGCGCGATCGCGGGCGAGGTCGCGACGGTCACGATTCGCGGCGCCGGTACCTCGTCCGGGGTCGCGTTCGCCGGCGGCGTGACGGCAAGCGCACACAGCGCAAAGGCAAGGGCTCGAATCCGGCTGGTGGAACGGGCCAGGAATGGGTTATAAGCCGATCGACCTCGGGCGGCTGCACGTGACGTCGCTCGAAGACCGGCCATCCAAGGTACGAAGCGCCGACGCGGGACGGACGGTCGCAGCTGATGCGTCATTCCGCGCCTGGTTCGACGCGCTGCCGAACATCCTGGCTGGGGCGGAGCTGCGCGAGCTGGTCCGCCGCACCGCGGACGCGATCGAGCACCGCCGGCCGATACTCGTAGGGATGGGTGGCCACGTCATCAAGGTGGGGCTGGGGGGGATGCTGTGCGACCTCGTGCGCGACGGTTACGTCAGCGCGGTCGCCTCGAACGGGTCGGTCACGATCCACGACTCGGAGCTCGCGCTCGCCGGCAAGACTTCCGAGGACGTCGACGTGGCGCTGCAAGACGGGTCGTTCGGCATGTCCGGCGAGACGGCCGAGTTCATTCTGAGCGCGATTTCGGAGGGACGGGCCGAGGGGATCGGACGCGCGGTGGGCGAGGCGCTGATCCGCGCCGAGGCGCCGTACCTGGCAAATTCGGTTCTGGCAACCTGCGCGCGCCAGCAAGTTCCGCTTTGCGTCACCGTCGCGATCGGCACCGACATCATCCACGCGCACCCGCAAGCCGACGGAGCGGCAATCGGCGAAGCGGCGCTGGTCGACTTCCGCACGCTCTGCGCGGTCGTCGCCGACCTGCTCGACGGCGGCGTATACCTCAATTTCGGCTCGGCGGTGCTCCTCCCCGAGGCCTTTCTCAAAGCCGTCAGCGTAGCGCGCAACCTCGGTCATCGCGGCGACTTCACGACGGCCGACTTTGATTTCTTGCGGCAATACCGTCCCGCGACGAACGTCGTGCGGCGTCCGCATCTCGGCACGAAGGGCAAAGGCTTCTCGTTCACGGGTCATCACGAATTGCTGTTCCCGCTTTTCTGGCAAGCCGTGCGCTCGGAGCTGGCGTGAGCCTGATCAGCATCGTCGTTCCGCTCTACAACGAAGAAGGCAACGTCGCCGAGCTGTTGCGCCGGATCGGAACGATCCTGGAGCGCGCTGCAGGCAAGGGCGACGACTACGAGATCATCGCGGTCAACGACGGCTCGCAGGACGGAACCCTGCGGGCCTTGCGCGCCGAGCGCTCGCAGCAGCCCAAGCTGACGATCCTGAACCTGTCCCGCAATTTCGGCCACCAGATCGCGGCCACGGCCGGTCTGGACGCGAGCCGCGGCGACGCGGTGATCTTGATGGACGGCGACCTGCAAGACCCGCCCGAGCTGATCGAACAGTTCCTTGAAAAGTGGCGCGAAGGCTACGACGTCGTCTACGCCACGCGCCGCGCGCGACGCGGCGAAAATCCGTTCAAGCTGTTGACGGCGCGGCTCTTCTATCGCGTCATCCGTCGCCTCACCAACGTTTCGATCCCGGTCGATACGGGCGATTTCCGCCTGATGAGCCGCCGCGTCGTCGAAGCGCTCGGACAAACGCGGGAGAAACACCGCTTTTTGCGCGGGCTCGTGAGCTGGGTCGGATTCGAACAGATCGGAATCGCCTACGACCGCGACCCGCGTTTTTCCGGTAAGACGAAGTACCCGATCTCGAAGATGCTGCGTTTCGCGATCGACGGCATCACCTCGTTCTCCGAAGCGCCGCTGCGCTTTGCGACGTACCTCGGGTTCATCGTCAGCGGGTTCGCGTTCATCTACGCCGTCGTCGTTTTGATTTTGAAGATCCTGCAGCTCAACGAACCGGGCTACACCTCGACGATGGTCGCCATCCTGTTTCTCGGCGGCGTGCAGCTCATCGGCATCGGCATCCTGGGCGAGTACGTCGGACGCGTCTACGATCAAGTCAAGGCGCGTCCGCTCTACTTCGTCTCAAGCGTCGAACGGCCGTCCGCGTCCGCGAGCCCCGCGGCCGAACTCGAACGCGCGCCGAATCCCGCTTCGATCTCTTCGTAGACGAGCGGCCGGGAGGGCGGCGGCTCGGCGACGATGACGAAGGCGCGCGCCGCGCGCTCGGGATCTTCCTCGTCGCCGTACACCGTCGCCAGCGTCCGTCCGGCCCGCACTTCGTCGCCGCCCCGGACGTGCAGCACGAGGCCGGCGCGCTCGCCGTGGCGCGCGACCAGTTCCCGTGCGAACTCGCCGAGCGCGACCGGGTCGATGGCGCCGACGTAACCGGAAGCTTGGGCGCGCGCCAGCGTGCGCCGATCGTAGGGCGCGAGCGCGTCCAGCGCGCCGGGCTGCGCGCCTTGCGCGGCCAGCATGCGCTCGAAACGTTCCGCGGCCGCGCCCGACGCGAGCGCCGCGTCGAGCGCGCGTTCCGCGTCGCCCTCGAAACCGGCCAGCCGCAACATGCGCAGCGCGAGCGCGCGCGCGACCGCGGCGAGCCGTTCGTCGCGCAACGTTCCGCGCAAAAAATCGCGCGTCTCGATCATCTCGAGTCCGGTGCCGATCGCCCGTCCCAGCGGCTCGTTCATATCGGTGACGAGCGCGATGGCGCGCCTTCCGAACGACGCCGTCAAACTCACCAGCGACTCGGCTAAGGCACGCGCGGCAGGACGCTCGCGCATCAACGCTCCGGAGCCGGTCTTGACGTCGTAGACGATGCCGCGCGCGCCGCCTGCGATCTTCTTCGAGACGATCGAAGCCGCGATCAATCCGGCCTCGGCGACGGTCGCGGTGCGGTCGCGCAGGGCGTAGATGCGGCGGTCGGCCGGCACCAAGCGCGCACTTTGCGCAGCAATCGCGCAGCCGGCAGCCGCGACGCACGCCGCGAATGCTTCGGGCGCTAACTCGACTCGCACGCCGGCCACCGACTCGAGCTTGTCGAGCGTTCCGCCCGTGTGGCCGAGCTGGCGCCCCGACAACTTCCCAACGGGCACGCCGCAAGCGGCGACCCAGGGCACCACGACGAGCGAAGCGCAGTCTCCGACGCCGCCGGTCGAGTGCTTGTCGACGGTCCGCGGATCGCGCGGCGTCAGCGTTTCGCCGCTGTCCACGAAAGCCCGCGTCATCGCCTGCGTTTCGGCGGCCTCGAGCCCGCGCAAAGTGCACGCCATCAAGAGCGCACCCATCTGCCCCTCGTCGAGCGAGCCGTCGAGGTACGCGGCAATCAGCTCGCCCCAGAGCGGGGCAAGGCTGTGACCGTCGCGCTTGCGCGCGATCGCCCGGCCGATCGCCGCCGCATCCATCGGCCGCACGTTTTCGCAACTTGGTGGGCGAAGCCCCCGCAACACGTGAAACGCGCTCTGCTCGCCGCGGCCGTTCCCCTTGCGATCCTTTTGGGGGGCCTCTTCGCGCGCGCTCTGCTCGCGCACGCTCCCGCACGTTTCGCCACCGATCTGGCTCAGCCGCTGCCGGTCGTGACCGCCTGGGGCGGCTTCGGAGCGGAACTCTTCGCGGTTTTTGCGCTCTCACTGGCCGTGGCGGCGCTCGCCGCTTTCGGGTTCGCCCTGGAGCTCTCTTGGGGCGAGTTGCAGTCGCGCGATCTGCGCCTCATCTGGACGAGCGCCGCCGCGACGCTGGCCGCAGCGCTCGCCTGGCCGGCCGTTTTCTCCAGCGACGCGTACGCGTACGCCGCCTACGGCGAACTCGCGCTGCACGGCATCGATCCGTACGTGCGCCTGGCGAGCAACGTCCACGGACCCTTCGTCGATTTGGCCCGCTGGCAATGGAGCGGCACGTTTCCACCGTGCGTCTACGGTACGGGCTTCGTCGAAGTCGCGCGCGGCCTCGTGGCGCTGTTCGGCGCGCACGATCCGGCGCAGACGCTGCTCGCCTTCCGCGTGCTGACGTCGCTCGCATGGCTGGCGACCGCCTACGTGTTCTGGCTTATCGCGCGCCGCTGGTTTCCGGCGCGGCAGGGCGGCGCACTTGCCCTATTTGCGCTCAATCCGCTCGGTCTGTGGTGCGCTGCCGAAGGCCACAACGATGCGCTGATGGTACTCGCGGTTTTACTCGGCGCGCTCGCCGCCGTGCGCGGCGCGTTCTTCGCCGGCGGCCTCACGCTCGGTCTCGCAGCCTTGCTGAAGGCCGCGGCGCTGCCGGCCGGACCGCTCCTTGCGCTGTATCTCGCGCCGCGCGCGGGGCGGCGGCACGCTGTCGAACTGGTCGGCGGCTACCTCGCCGGCGTGGCCGCGTCGGCGCTCCTGCTGGCCGGTCCGATGTGGCATGCGCTGGCGGTCCTCGGCGCGCACGGCGCTTACGCCCCGGAGGTCTCGTTGCAGAGCCTCACCGGCGCGCTCCCCGCATTTGCGCTGGCCGCGGTCGCCGCGCTCGCCGGCTTGCGCGCGCTCCTGCGCGGGGAGGGGTCCGGCCTGCTCTGGCTTGCAATCAGCGTACCGCTCGCGCTTCCAAATCCGTACCCGTGGTATATGATGTGGGTTCTGCCGGTCGCTGCGGCGGCGCGCGGTCCCGCCGCCGCGTGGCTTTGGATCGCAACGATCGCCGGCAGCCTGCGTTACCTTCCCGATGCACTCGGCCCGCTTAGGAGCGATACGAACATGCTCGCCGCCACAGTCGCGCTCGTTCCGCTCGCCGTCGCAGCTGCGCTGCTCGTGCGGCCCGCGCTGACGCGCCGCGAAGCGAGGGTCGCCTCGTGAGGGCCGCACTCTTCGCTGCCGTGCTCGCAACGGCGGCCCCGTCGCCTGCGGCGAGCCCGAACCCGGCGCCCGTCGCGAGTCCGGTCGCCTCCGCGACTCCGCTCGCAACGCCGAGCCTCGCGCCCGAGCAAAGCCCGTCGCCAGGCGGGTCGGCGAGCCCGTCCCCAGCCGTGTCGGCGAGCCCCTCGCCAAGCGGATCGCCGAGTCCGGCGCCAAGCCCGACCGCGACGCCCCTCTACAAGTACCGCGTCGTGCCGTCGCCGAACCCTTCGGCGGCGAGCGATGCGCCCGCGATTCTCGAAATCGATTTGAACGACAAGCAACTGACGCCCCACGGGAAGATCGCGATTCGCGTTTTGACGAGTCCGAACGTGGTGAAGGTCATCACGCGCAGTAACGGTCGCGACGGTACGCTGGAGCAGACCGCGCCCGGCGAATTCATCGGCAACGGCAGCATTCCGGGCATTCCGTTCATCGCACACGGCTGGAAGGTGAACATCGAGTTCATCGCCGCCACTGCCGACGGGCGTACCACGAGCGTCAAGGTTCCGGTGACGCTTGGGTAGGCTCGTTGCCGCCATCTTCGCGCTCGCGTGTTGCGCGCTTGCCTTCGCGAGTCGCGGGAACGCGCAGCAAAGCGTCCCCGCGGCCTCACCCTCCGCGCAGGTCACCGCTCCCGCTACGGAAAGTCCGGCCGCTTCGCCGCTGCCCCCGGCCACGACGGCCCCGGCCGTCACGCCGAGCCCAACCTACCGTTTCGTTTTCGTCCCGAGTCCCGCACCCGATGCGGCAGGTTCGGACGCTCCGCGAATCCGCGAAATCGACGTGACCGATTCGGTCTTGTACGCGCCGTGCGAACTGCACGTCCGCGTGTTGACCAGCGACGCGGTGGTCAGCGTCACCGCCGGTACGCTCGGGCGCGACATCGCAATCCCGCCGCGCGCCGCCGGCATCTTTGCGTTCGACGGCTACATTCCGAACGTCCCGGACTTCGTGCGCAATCGCGCCTTCGACGTCGCCTTCGTCGCCTCGGCGGCCGACGGCCGCGCGACGACCGTCACCCTCTCGCTCACGCTGAAATGAGAAAAGGCCTCCGCGCTGCGGAGGCCTTTCCCGAAAGCGTTCGGGTTCAACTCGGGAAAAAGCGATTTAGTTGTTGCTGGGATTGGTTGCGTTCGGAGTAACGTTCGTTGGGGCGCTGCCCTGTGCGCCCTGAGCGGATCCCGTCGAGATCGCGATCTTCTTCGGTTGCGCTTTCGGATGCACGTTGAGCGTGAGCGTGAGCAAACCGTGCTCGACGTTCGCCTGGATGTTGTCGCCGTCGATCTCGTCGGGCAGCAGCAGCGAACGGCGGAACTGCCGCGTTTCGCTGCTTCCGGTCACGGTCAGCACGTCATCTTCCAGCGTGATTTCGATCTGTTCGGGCTTGTAGCCGGCGACCGGAATCTCCACGCGATAGGTTCCGCTCTGATCCCGGACCACATCGATGCCGGCGACCTGCCCGACCCCGGTAAAGAAGTTGCGGAAGGGGTCCCATCCGAGCCAGTCGGCGACGCCCGGACGTGAACCCGGCGCGCCCTGTCGTTGTACCAAGTTCGTCATGCGAAATCTCTCCAAATAGCCTGCGAGGGTGCCATAATTCTACGGCTGCTTAGCAGTCTTGTCAATAGAGTGCCAAGACTGCTTGAGCGCCCTGCGGCCGTCCGGCCAGTTGAGATGAGGCGGCCTGCCTGCGGCGAATGGCAGTCGGCCGTCCATCGGGGTTTCCATCCATCGCCACGCTCGCGCCGACCCTCGTCCGTGCCCTGCCCAGCTCCAGCCGCCCGTTGGCGGGCCTGCTGGAACGTCTTCGCACCCATCGCGCGGCCTTCACGCTGCACGAAACGAGCGCGGGCGGGCGGCCCTTTTTGCTGGCGGGCCTGTACCGGGCGCTGCGCCGGCAGCTGTTCGTGGCCGTTCCGACGGCCGACGTGGCCGAACGGACCTTTGCCGACCTCAGCTACTATCTGGCCGAGGACAGCGCCTATCTGACGCTGGTCCGTCCCCGCGAGGAAAGCGTCGGGGTCATCGAGAGCCCCTCCGAACGCAGCGCTCGCATGACGCTGTTGGCCGACTTGATCGCCGGCAAACCGCTGCTCGTGGTGGCACCACTCGCGGCCTTGCGGCAATACGTCGTGCCGCGCGCCGAGTTCCGCGCGCTTTCGTTCGCGCTCGAACCGAACGCCGCGCCCGGTTTCGACGCGCTGCAACGACGCCTGTACGAACTCGGCTACCACCGTAGCGACGTGGTCGCCGCCGCGGGCGAATACGCGGTACGCGGCGGCATCGTCGACATCTGGAGCGCCACCGCCATCGCCCCCGCGCGCGTCGAGTTCTTCGGCGACGAGATCGAAAGCATCCGCAGCTTCGACCTCGTCACGCAGCGCAGTAACGAGGTGCTCGAGCGTCTCGAGGTCGTGCCTTGGAGCGAAATCACGCGCGAAGAGGCGCGGCGCGAGCGCGTTCTCGCGCGGGTCGAAGGCCGCGCGCCGGTCGTCTCGGCGGCGCGCAGCTACCTCGCCGGCGGTGCGGAAATTCCCGAAGCGTGGCTGCCGCTCGCCTACGACGAACGCGAGACGCTGCTCGACTACCTCGCGCCGGACGCGCTCGTCGTTCTCGAGGAACCGAGCATGCTCGCGCGCGTCGAAAGCGGACTCGACGACGAACGCTCGCGCGAAGAACAGGTTTTGCTCGCGGCGGTCGAGTCGGGCGAGCTTTCCGTGGACGAGGAGGCCGTCGGCGAAGCGCTGCTGGCCGAGGTCGCGGCCCCGCACCCGACGCTGCACGCGCTGCGCGACTCGTTCGCCGAGCGCAGCACCCTCGTCATTCCGGGCGCGATCGAGGGCGAGCCGACGCCTTGGCTGCCGCGTTCGCTCGAATCGTTCGTTCTCGAAACGCGACCGGTGGAACACTTCAACCGCCAAGTTTCGCTTTTTCTCAGCGCGGCCAAGGAGTGGATCGAGGCCGGCGAAACGGTCGCGCTCGTTTCGGCCGGCGCCTCGCGCTTGGCCGAGATGTTGCAGGGCGCGGGCATCGCCGTCGAACGGCGTCCCACGCTGCTGCACTTGCGCGAAAGCGGCCACGCCTCGTTCGTCGGGCAATCGCCCGGCATGACGCGCGGCGGCGTCGCCTTCGTCGATCAGGGCAACATCGAAACGGGCTTCGCGATTCCCGGGTTACGCCTGCGCGTACTGGGCGATCGCGAGATCTTCGGCCAGCCGCCCAAGCGCGTCAAGCTGCGCGCCGTCAAAGAGGGCGTGCCCGTCACGCTGGGCGACCTCAAAGTCGGCGACTACGTCGTGCACGCCGTTCACGGCATCGGCCAATATCTGGGCCTGCGCACCGAGACGATCCTCGGCGCGACGAGCGATTACCTCGACCTGAAGTACGCCGGTACGGACCGCATGCTCGTGCCCGTCACGCAGATGCATCAGGTGACCAAGTACGGTGCAGCCGAAGGCGCGGCACCGCGCCTTTCGAAGATGGGCGGCGCCGACTGGGCGCGCACCAAAACGACGCGTCTCGGAAAGCGCTCGCCAAAATCGCCGACGGACTGGTCGCGCTCTACGCAGAGCGGGAACTCGCGCCGGGCTATGCGTTCGCGCCCGACTCGCCGTGGCAAGCCGAACTCGAAGAGGCCTTCCCGTACGATCCGACCGTCGATCAGCAAAAGGCCATCGACGACGTCAAATCCGACATGGAGCGTTCGCGCCCGATGGACCGCTTGGTCTGCGGCGACGTCGGCTACGGCAAGACCGAAGTCGCGGTGCGCGCTGCCTTCAAGGCCGTGCTCGACAAGAAGCCAAGTCGCGGTACTAGTCCCGACCACGCTGCTCGCGGCCCAGCACTACCGCACCTTCTCGCAGCGCTTTGCCGGCTTTCCCGTCCGCGTCGAAGAACTTTCGCGCTTCAAAACGCGCAAGGAACAGCAGGCGATTCTCCGCGATTTAGCCGACGGCAAGGTCGACGTCGTCGTCGGCACGCACCGGCTGCTGCAAAAGGACGTCGTCTTCAGGCGAGCTCGGGCTGATCGTCGTCGACGAGGAGCAGCGCTTCGGCGTCATGCACAAGGAGCGCCTCAAGCAGATGCGCGCCTCGGTCGACGTCATGACGCTGTCGGCGACGCCGATCCCGCGCACGCTGCACATGTCGCTGCTGGGCGTGCGCGATCTTTCGCTGATCCAAACGCCGCCCAAGAACCGCATGTCGATCAAGACGATCGTCGTTCCGTTCTCCGACGCGATCGTCCAGAAAGCGATCCTGCACGAGCTCGACCGCGGCGGCCAGGTCTACTACCTCCACAACCGCGATCGAATCGATCTACGGCGTGACGCGCGCGCTCCAGCAGCTCGTGCCGAAAGCGCGCATCGCGATCGGGCACGGCCAGATGTCCGAAGCCGAACTCGAACCGGTCATGGCGAGTTTCATCGAAGGCGACATCGACGTGCTCGTCGCCACCACGATCATCGAGAACGGCATCGACATTCCCAACGTCAACACGATCATCGTCAACGACGCCGACCGCTTCGGGCTCGCGCAGCTCTATCAGCTGCGCGGTCGCGTCGGCCGCTCCAACCATCAGGCCTATGCCTATCTGCTTTATCAAGCGCACAAGGCGCTTTCCGAGGACGCCAAGGCCCGGCTCGAAGCGATCCGCGAGTTCACGCATCTCGGCAGCGGTTTGCAAGTCGCGATGCGCGACCTCGAGATTCGCGGCGCCGGGAACCTGCTCGGTGCGGCGCAATCGGGCTTCATCGGCGCCGGTCGGCTTCGAAACCTATTGCGAATTGCTCGCGCGAGGCCATCGCGGAGCGGCAAAGGGCGGCAAGCCGAGCTGGAGCCCAAGCGCGAAGCCGTCATCGACGTCAAGCTCGATGCCTTCATCCCGAACGACTACATCCCGCAAGTCTCGCAGAAGATCGCCGTTTACCAGCAGCTCGCCGCCGCGCGCAGCGAGAGCGCCGTCGACGAGATCGCCGCGGGCGTGCGCGACCGCTTCGGCGCGCTTCCCGGCGCCGCTCGAGAATCTGGTCGAGATCACGAAGCTGCGCACCATCGCGCTCGAGAAGGGCGTGACGCGCGTGGTGATCGACGAGAGCCGCCTGACGCTCGGCGTCGGCAGCGGCTTCGCGATCGCGCCCACCGCGATCCCCAAGCTCCAGTCGCTGACCAAGAATCGTTTCCGTTTTACCGACGGCCGCATCTTGGTCGACTTGCCGAAGCAAATGGCGCCCGCTGCCAGCCTACCCCTCCTGCGCGCGCTCCTCGTGGCGTTGTAGCTCCCGGCCAGGGCAGGAGAATTTCGGCTTGCGCCCCGAATCTCGCGGAGTTTGCGGGGTCTATCGACTTCCGTCCAAAGCCCGTCCTTTTTGGAGTTTTTTTTATGCCCCACGCGTCCCGCCTCGTCGCCGCTCTCGGAGCCGTCCTTTTCGGAGCGTCGCTCGCTGCTTGCTCGCCTAACGGCGGCAGTGGGGGACCGACGGTCGCCACCGTCAACGGCCAGCCGATTACCCGAGCGGATTACGACGCCCGTCTCGAGGCCGGCCCGGCAGGCAAAGCTGCGCTCAATCAGATGATTCAGGGCGTGCTCATCATGCAGTACGCCAAGGACAACCACGTCGACGTTACCGACGCTGAAGTCAAGGCGAAAGAAGACGAGATCAAAGCGAAGTACCCGCCCGGACAGTTCGATCAACTACTGAAGAACCAAAATCTGACCGAGGCCGACGTGCAGCGCATCTTGCGCGAGCAGTTGATCCTCGAGAAAGCCGTCGGCTCGCAGATCACCGTCACCGATGCGGACGTGCAAGCCTACCTCGCCAAGAACCACGCCATGCTCGATACCGGCGAGCAGGTTCGCGCCAAGCATATCCTCGTGGCGAATCTGCAAACCGCGAACGACGTGGAGAGCCAGCTCAAGAGCGGCGCGAGCTTCGATGCGCTCGCGAAGAAATATTCGACCGATCCCTCCAGCAAGGACAAGGGCGGCGAGCTCGGCTTTTTCTCAAAGGGGCAAATGGTGCCCGCGTTCCAAGCGGCGGCGTTCTCGCAGCCGATCGGCGTCGTGGGTCCTCCGGTGAAGTCGCCTTTCGGTTACCACATCATCGTGGTGGAAGAGAAAAAGCCGCCGGTCGTGGCGACGATGGCGAACTCGGGCGACAAAATTCGCGCCCAGCTCAAACAGCAGAAAGAACAGCAGGAGATCCCCATCTTCTTGCAAGGCCTGCGCGCCAAGGCGAAGATCGACATTAGCGACCCGGCCCTCAAGGACGCGCTTCCGCCGTTGCCGCCGGCCGGAGCAGGTGCAGCAGGCGGAGCCGGCGCGGCCGGAGCTGCCCCCGGCGCCGCCGGTGGAGCGCCGCCGCAGAAGTAACGCACGCGACCCCGGGATGCCGAACGCGTCCCGGGGTCGAAACCGCCGTCACGGTGGAGACCTCGACATGGCCTTGATCCGCATCGTGGGACTGGGGCCGGGCGATCCCGATCTCGTGACGCTCGGCAGCCTCGAAGCGCTACGTGCGGTGGGCCGAGCCGTAACGGTGCTCGCTCCGCCCGAGTTGGCGCTTTTTCTCGAAAGCGAAGGTGTCACGCTGCTGCGCGACCGCATCGCGCAACCGGCCTTGTTCGTGCGCGGCTCGAGCGACGAGATCGATGCATTTACCGCGCGCCTCGAAGACGAGGACCTCGCGCTCGGCGTGCTGGGCAACCCGCTCTCGGATTTTCCGGGCCTGCCGTTGCTGCTGCGCGCGCTCGAGCGCAAGGGAATGCGCTGCGAGCTCGTCCCGGGCATGCCGCGCGCGACGCTCTCGGCCTCGATCTCGATGCCGCTCGTCCCGTTGCCGCCCGCCTCGGACCACTACAGCTGGGACGACCTCGTCGAGGTCATGGCGCGTTTGCGGCGCTCGTGCCCGTGGGATCGCGAGCAGACGCACGATTCGCTCGTCCCGTACCTCATCGAAGAGACCTACGAAGTCGTCGACGCGATCGAGGGCAACAACTCGGGCGACCTATGCGAAGAGCTCGGCGACCTCTTGTTGCAGATCGTGTTCCACTCGCAACTTGCAATGGAGCGCGGAAAGTTTTCGATCGCCGACGTCGTCGACTCGCTCTCGAACAAGATGATCCGGCGGCACCCGCACGTCTTCGGCGACCAGGCGGTCTCGAGCGTCTCGGAAGTGTGGAAGAATTGGGAACAGCTCAAGGCGCTCGAGCCGGCCGGCCGGCTGCGCAAGAGCAAGCTCGACGGCATCCCCAAGGGTCTCGGCGCGCTGCAGCGCGCGCAGAAGATGCAGGACAAGGCCTCGCGCGTCGGGTTCGACTGGCCCGATCTCGACGGCGTGCGCGCGAAAATCGCCGAGGAGACCGCCGAACTCGAGGAAGCGCGCCGCGAGGGCGACCGCGAGCGCATCCGCGAGGAGTTCGGCGACTTGCTCTTCAGCTTCGTGAACTTCTCGCGCGTGCTCGGCTACGACGCCGAAGGCGCGCTGCGCGAAGCGAACGAGAAGTTCTACCGCCGCTTCAACTTCATGGAACGCCGCGCCGAACACCAGGGCCGCGCGCTCGACGACCTCTCGCTCGACGAGCTCGAAGAGCTCTGGCAGCTCGCCAAGACGCAGGCGGCGTGAGCGAGCGCGAATCGCAACCGGTTACGATTCGCGTGCGTATGAGCGCGCACGACGCACACTACGGCGGCTCGCTGGTCGACGGGGCCCGCATCCTCGGCCTCTTCGGCGACGTCGCGACCGAACTGCTGATCCGCAGCGACGGCGACGAGGGTCTGTTTGCATCGTACGCTTCGGTGGAGTTTTTGGCACCGGTCTTCGCCGGCGACTACATCGAAGCCACCGGGAAGATCGTGCGCTTCGGCAACCGCTCGCGTGACATCGAGTTCGAAGCGCGGAAGGTGATCGCCGCGCGCCCCGATCTCTCGCCGAGCGCAGCCGAGGTGGTGGAGCCCGCGGTCGTCGTGGTGCGCGCGAAGGGCACGTGCGTGGCTCCGAAGCGGGGCTAGGGCGGACCGCGCCGCGCCGGCGCGACGCTTGAGGGGCAGCCATCACTGATCGTGTGCCTTACTACCTGATTCCCGTCGAGGCAACGGGACGCTCCCCGTTGATTCTCACACTTGAGCTCGTCGATCGATGCCCAACGCGCTGCCGACGCGAAGATCGTCGTCGCGATTGTGAACAGGTCAACCGCGCTCGATGTACGTCAGTCAAATCGCGAGATCTGCCAGATAACCTGGCATCACTCATCGTCACCGACGCACACGGTGTAACTGGAAACCGATCGCGCGATCGAAATCCCGCAGCTTCAACGTCCATCGCCGCGTACCGTCACCGTCGTCTATTACGACCAGATTCGTCCCGGGCAAAGCTATTCCGGGTACGGCGGAAATTCGAGCGGAGGATCGACTCAGCGATTGGGGTTATCATCTCCAGCCGGGGAGATATACGGTTCAAGCCGTCCTCGAAGAGCTTTTCGACGGCGGATGTCGATCCCGGACGCCCGCACGGTCAGCCCGGTACGATCCGGCGAACCTGACCCAAGGATCGCGTCCAACATCGTATCCGATGTCCCTCAACTCAAACGTTCGTGTGGACCTCGTAGCTGACTCATGAAAAACCATGCGCATCGATAAGTTCCTAAAAATCTCGCGCTTAGCGAAACGGCGTTCCGAAGCGCACGAGGCGCTCGTTGCGGGCCGCATCACGCGTGACGGACGTCCATTGAAGCCCGGCGCCGAAGTGAAGGCGGGCGACGTTCTCGTGCTGCACTACGCGCGCAAGTTTCTCACCGTGCGCGTCTCGCTGGTTCCCGAGAAGATTACCCCCGCGGTGCGCAAGCTCGAACTTTACGAAGTGCTCGAAGAGAAGCGCGACGATCCGGTCGATTGGCTCGACGGACCGGCGCGCAGCTCGCCGGCGTGAGCTCGACGCTCTCCGCGGACGCTAAAGACGCGCTTGCCCGGGACGTGCCGGCGAGCGAGCACTGCCGGCGCGCGCTCGAGCGCGGGCTCGTCGCCTTCGGTTGCGCGCCCGGCGCGCAGCGCTTCCGCACGCAGCGTCCGGCGGTCGCGCGCCTGCTCTGGTCGCTGCTCGGCGAACGCAAACGCGGCGCGCTGCGCAAGACCGCAGCACCGCGCTTGCGCCGGCTGCCGGTCTACGAAATCGAGGTCGAACCGCGCCTCCCGGCGCGGATACCGGCGGCGCGTTGCGATCGGCGCATGGAGCTGCGCGGCGCGTTCCTCGCGTGCGGGTCGCTGGCCGAACCGGCGCGGGGCTACCATCTCGAGTTCGTGCCTCCCGACGCGGCCGCCGCCGAGCGCCTCGTCGCGCTCCTGCGGGCGGAGGGATGCACGCCCAAAAGCATGACGCGTAAGGGCAAGCCGCTAGTCTACTTCAAGGACATCGAAGCGATCACGCGCGTCCTCGCTTCGATCGGCGCGTCGAGCGCCATCCTGCACCTCGAGGACGTGCGCGCCCTCAAGGAAACGAAGAACCGCATCCACCGCTTAGTCAACACCGAAGCGGCAAACGTCGAGCGCGCCGCCATCGCCGCCGCCGCGCAAAGCGAGTGGATCGCGCTGGTCGCCGACGCCTTCGGCCTGCGCAATCTCTCAGCACCGCTGCGGGAGATCGCCGAGCTACGCCTGCGCCATCCGACGGAAACGCTGGCTGAACTCGGGCGGCGCTGCAGTCCGCCGGCCAAGAAGTCGACGGTCAACGGGCGTATCGCGGCGCTCGTGCGGTTGGCGCGCGAGCTGGAACGCAAACGTTCGTCGCTCTCGCCGGTCCCGGAAACCGGACGAAAAAGGGCTCGCGGAGAAGGGCCGGGTATCGGATGAAGCTCACAGCAGAGGGGACGGAATGCGGATCGGAATCAACGGCTTCGGCCGAATCGGACGGAATTTCACCAAGGCGCTGATCGAGCGGCATCCTTCGATCGAGATCGCCGCGGTCAACGATCTGACCAGCGCCGCCGAGTGCGCCCACCTCTTCAAATACGACTCTAACTACGGAACGTACGCCGGCACGGTCGGCAGCGACGGCGACAATCTCCTCATCGGCGAGCGCAAGATCGGCGTGTTGGCGCAGCGCAACCCGGCCGACTTGCCCTGGAAGAAGCTCGGCGTCGACGTCGTCATCGAGTCGACCGGCCTCTTCACCGACGCCGACAAGGCGCGCGCCCACATCGACGGCGGCGGCGCGAAGAAAGTCATCATTTCGGCCCCCGCTAAAGGGGAAGATATAACTCTCGTCTTGGGCGTGAACGACAAAGACTACGATCCGGCCAAGCACAACATCATCTCGAACGCCTCGTGCACGACGAACTGCCTCGCGACCGCCGTCAAGCCGATCGTCGACGGGCTCGGCTGGGTCAAAGGCTTCATGACGACGGTGCATTCCTACACCAACGACCAGCAGCTGCTCGACGGTCCGCACAAGGATTGGCGCCGCGCGCGAAACGCCGCTACGAACATCATCCCGACCTCGACCGGCGCGGCCAAAGCGCTCTATCTGACGATTCCCGAGATCAAGGGTACCTTCGACGGCTTCTCCCTGCGCGTGCCGACGCCGACGGTCTCGATGATCTATCTCGTCGCGCAAGTCAAGCGCGAGACGACGAAGGACGAAGTCAACGCCCTCCTGCGAGCTGCGGCCGGCGGCTCGCTCAAAGACATCGTGCTCTTCAGCGAAGAGCAGCTCGTCTCGAGCGATTTTAAGGGCTCGCCCTACAGCTCGATCGTCGACGCCGGACTCACCAACGCCAACGGCGACCTCATCCAGATTGCCGCCTGGTACGATAACGAGTGGGGCTACTCGTGCCGGCTCGCCGACGTGACCCAGATGGTTCTCTCGAAGACGCTCTCGGGCGTAGCCTAGCAACTCCATGCGCTTCAACGGCTTGCGCGACGCGGGCAACCTGCGCGGGCGGCGCGTCGTCGTCCGCGAGGACCTCAACGTCCCGCTCAAGGGCGGTGCGGTCGCCGACGAGACGCGTTTGATCGCCGCCCTCGAAACGTTGCGCTACTTGCGCGACGGCGGCGCGCGCACGATCGTGCTCTCGCATCTCGGGCGGCCCGACGGCAAACGGGACCCCGCGCTCTCGCTGCGTCCGGTTGCGGCCGAGCTGGAACGTTTGCTCGAATCGCCCGTGGCGTTCGCTGCGGACTGCGTCGGGCCGGAGGCCGAGGCCGCGGTCGCGGCGCTGGCCGACGGTGACGTCGTCGTGCTCGAGAACGTGCGCTTCCATCCCGAAGAAGAGGCGAACGATCCCGTCTTCGCCGCGCGTCTCGCGGCGCTCGGCGACGTGTACGTCAACGACGCCTTCGGGACCGCGCATCGCGCCCACGCCTCTACCGAGGGCATCGCGCGCGACCTTCCCGCCTTCGCCGGCTTTTTGATGGAAGCCGAACTCTCGGCCCTCGACAAGCTCACCAGCGATCCGCGTCCGCCGTTCGTCTGCGCGATCGGCGGGGCGAAGGTCAAAGACAAAGTCGGCGTCTTCACGAGCTTGCTGGAACGCGTTTCGGCGTTCGTCATCGGCGGCGGCATGGGGAATACGTTCCTCGCCGCCGGCGGCGTCGACGTCGGCCGGTCGCTGCGCGACCCCGATCTCGAACCCGCGAAGAAGATCGTCGAACTGGCCGCCCAGCGGGGCGTCAGCTTGCACCTGCCGGTGGACGCGGTCGTGTCTTCGTCGTTCGACGCGGACGCCGAAGCCCACACCGTCCCGCTCGACGCGATCGGTTCGAACATGATCCTCGACATCGGTCCCGCGACCGCGCGCGCCTATGCCGAGGTCTTGCGCCGGGCAAAAACGATCGTCTTCAACGGACCGATGGGGGTCTACGAAAAGCCGGCGTATCGCAACGGGACGCGCGTCGTCGGTGAAGCCATCGCGGAGGCGACGCGTGCCGGAGCGGTGAGCGTCGTCGGAGGCGGAGACGCCGCCGCGGCCGCCCACGAACTCGGCTTTGCCGAGCGCGATGACGCACGTCTCGACGGGGGGCGGCGCGACGCTGGAGTTCTTGGAAGGCAAAACGCTGCCCGGAGTCGCGGCGCTCGAACGGGCCGCGGAACGCCAAGGCGCTCGCGCGTGAGCGCGGCCCCGGCTTCGCGCCGTCCGCTCGTCGCCGGAAACTGGAAGATGAACAAGACGATCGCCGAGGCGCGCGCTTTCGTGCGCGAGTTCCGGGCGCTGCCGCTGCCGCACGAGGTCGAGGTCGCGATCGCCCCGCCGTTCACGGCGCTGGCGGCGGTCCACGAAGAACTGCACGGTTCGCGCATTCACCTGGCCGCGCAAGAGATGAACGAAGCGGACCGCGGCGCGTTCACCGGCGAAATCAGCCCGCGTCATGCTTAAAGAATTGGGAGTGCGCTACGTGATCCTCGGACACTCGGAACGGCGCCGCTACCTCGGCGAGAGCGACGCTTCGGTCGGTCGAAAAGTCCGTTCCGCGTTGGCCCACGCGCTGGTCCCGATCGTCGCGGTCGGCGAGAACGAGCGCGAGCATGCTGCCGGGCGCGCCGTCGAGCACTGCGCGATGCAGTTGCGCATCGCCTTTGACGGCATGGGACCCGAAGACGTCGCGTCGTGCGTCGTCGCTTACGAGCCGATCTGGGCGATCGGCACCGGTCTGGCCGAGGATCCGCAAAGCGCCAACGACGTGATCGCCAAACTCCGGCGCTGCGTCGATGGCTTGACGGCTTCCCGTTTTCTCTATGGGGGAAGCATGAATCCGGCTAACGCACCGGCGCTCATGGCCCAGCCCGAGATCGACGGCGGTCTCGTCGGCGGTGCGAGTCTCGACCCGCTCGCCTTCGCCGCGATCGTCAACGCAGCGCGTCCTGCGGCCGCTTCCCGATGAGTTCGCGCGCGCGGCCGGGACCGCTCGTTCTCGCGATTCTCGACGGTTTCGGGCTGCGCGCAGAGACGTACGGAAACGCGATCGCCGCGGCGGCGATGCCGAACTGGAAACGCATGCTGGCGACGGCGCCGAACTCCATGCTGGCGGCCAGCGGCGAAGACGTCGGACTGCCGGCAGGCGTCATGGGCAACAGCGAGGTCGGACACCTCAATCTGGGCGGCGGCCGGGTCGTGCCCCAGGGCGTCGTGGTCATCAACGAATCGCTTGCCGACGGCTCCTTCGCGAAGAATCCCGTCCTGCGCGCTTGCCTCGATCACGTTCGCACCACGGGCGGCAGGCTGCACTTTCTCGGATTGCTCTCCGACGGTCGCGTGCACAGCTCGATCGAGCACCTCTTCGCGTTGGTCGACGCCGCCGTCACCGCCGACGTGCCGATCGCGATTCACGCCTTCGGTGACGGGCGCGACGTTCCGCCGTCGTCCTTGCAGACGTACGTCGACGCGCTCGAGGCGCACCTCGCCAAAGCCGGTCGCGCCGGCGCAATCGCAAGCATCACCGGCCGCTATTACGCGATGGATCGCGACAAGCGCTGGGAGCGCGTCGAGAGAGCGTATCGCATGCTGGTCGACGGCGAGACGGACTTGCGCTTTGCGACCGCCGCCGAAGCGGTGCGCGCCGCGTACGCGCGCGGCGAAACCGACGAATTCATCGCGCCCAGTCTCGTCGGCGAGCCGCGGCTAGTCCGCGACGGCGATGCGGCGATCTTCTTCAACTTCCGTCCCGATCGCGCGCGCGAACTGACGCTGGCCTTTTCGAAACCGGACTTTGCGGAGTTTCCGGTTCACCGTTTTTCGGATTTCATCTTCGCCACGATGACCAAATACGAGGAATATTTCCCGAACCCGGTACTGTTCGGACCGCGTCCGCAGTCGCAGACGTTCGGCGAGGCCGTCGCGGCGGCGGGGCTCACCCAACTGCGCTTGGCGGAAACGGAAAAGTACGCGCACGTCACCTACTTTTTCAACGGCGGGCGCGAAGACGTGTTCCCCGGTGAAGATCGCGAGCTCATTCCTTCCGATCGCAGCGTCGCGACGTACGATTTGGCTCCGGCAATGCGCGCCGAAGCGATTACCGACGCCGCCGTGGCCGACGTCGAGCGTCGCACGCACGACGTCATCGTGATGAATTACGCCAACGCCGACATGGTCGGGCACACCGGCGTCATGGATGCGACGATCGCCTCGCTCGAGATCCTTGACCGCGAGCTCGGGCGCCTCGAGCGCGCCGTGCTCGCAGCCGACGGAATCTTGGTTATTACTGCGGACCACGGCAACGCCGAAGAGAAGCTCGATAAGGCTGGAAATCCTCTGACCGCGCACACGACCAGCCCCGTTCCGCTCGTCATCGTGTCGCGCGAACCGCTCGGGACGCTGGCTGACGGCCGGCTGGCCGACGTCGCTCCGACCCTCTTGCCGCTCCTCGGCGTAGCGGTTCCGCCTGCGATGAGCGGCAACAACCTGCTAGCGCCGCTGCCCGCGACGCTGTCGCGATAGCTCGTACGTGTCGAAACTCGCGACGGCGGCCGCGCGCTTGCAACGACTCGCCGGCGGCCCGCTCGACGCCGCAGTGGTGCTGGGAAGCGGACTCTCGGATGCGGCCCGCGCACGCGTCGACGGCGCCGAAATAGCGTACGGCAAGCTCGGCATGCCGCGCGCGGCCGTCGCCGGGCATCCGGGCGTGGCGCTCGCCGGAACGTGGGCAGGCAAACGCGTCGCCGCGTTCGCCGGACGCGTCCACCTTTACGAAGGCTACTCGGCACGCGCGGTGTCCTACGCGGTACGCCTGGCCGCAGCTGCCGGCGCGCGCACCATCGTGCTGACGAATGCGGCCGGAGCGCTCAACGAGAGCTACGCGCGCGGCGACGTCATGCTCATCGCCGATCACCTCAACCTGACGGGCACGACGCCGCTCGATCCGCGTCGCGAACCGCGCGCTTTTCTCAACATGGTCGACGCCTACACGCCACATCTCCGAGCGCTCGCGCGCGCGCATGCGGGGGAAACAGCGTTGCGCGAAGGCATCTACGCCGGCGTCACCGGCCCGGCCTACGAGACGCCGGCCGAGGCCCTCGCCCTGCGCCGGCTCGGTGCCGACGCGGTCGGAATGTCGACCGTCATCGAGACGATCGCCGCGCGCGCGCTCGGGCTCGACGTGCTCGGAATCAGCGTGATTACCAACCGCATCGGTCCGACGACTGAAGTTTCTCACGAAGAGGTCCTCGAGACGGCAAAAGCCGCCGCCGACCGGATTGCCGTTCTGATCGAAAGCGTGCTCGCCGCGCTCTAGCCCTCGGCGCGGCTAGCCTTTATAGGTGGCGATCCACCACGTGTTTCCGAACGAATCGCGCACCCCGGCGCCGCGCTCGCCGTAGGGCTTGTCCTCCGGCGCGCCGATTGAAAGAGCGCCGAGGGCCAGCGCGCGAGCGTACGCCGCATCGACGTCCTCGACGTAGACGTAGATCGAGGCAGTCGTCGGCGCGCCTGGAAGGAAGTCCCCGAGTTCGAGCACGACCATCGAGTCGCCGATTCGCGCTTCCACGTGGGCTCCGCCGCGGGCGTCGGGAAGATACTCGAGTTCTTCGGCCTCGAAGACGCCGCGCACGAACTCGCGCAAGTCGAGCCGGCCGTAGACGTACGGCCTGACGCTGCCCGACCCGTGGCGAACGTGCGGAAGCTGCGTGCTCATCGCCAACTGCTGTACGCGGCGTGCGGGCGCACACCTTGCAAGCCGGACACAATGTAAACGAGCGGGGCGTGGCCAATCTGCTGCCGGATGGACACGACCACGCGCCCGACGCTGCCCCCGCTGATTCCGCGCGAACTGCTCTTCGGTTATCCCGAGCGAGTAAGCCCTCGCATATCGCCTGACGGGAAGCGCCTCGCGTACCTCGCGCCGAGCGACGGCATGCTCAGCGTATGGGTCCGCACGATCGGGGAGCACGACGACCGCGTCGTGGCCCGCGACGCGGCACGGCCGATCTCGCGCATTTTCTGGCAGGGCGACAGCCGTCACGTCCTCTACCTGCAGGACAGTAAGGGAAACGAAAACTTCCACCTGTTCTCCGTCGACCTCGCCGGCGGCGCTCCCCGCGAGTTGACTCCCGGCGAGCGCGTGAAAGTCGAGCCGCTCGATATCGACGAGCGCTTTCCCAGCGAGATTCTGATGGCGTCGAACGTGCGCGACGAGCGCGTTTTCGACGTCTACCGGCTCGACGTCGCGAGCGGCCAGGCCGTCCTCGATACGGAGAACCCCGGCGACGTCGGCGGCTGGTTGAACGACAACGCCTTCGTGGTGCGCGCCGCGCAGGTCCAAAACGAAGACGGCTCTTCGCTCATTCGCGTCCGCGACGATGCGGAGTCCCCCTGGCGCACGCTCGACGAGTTCAGCTTCGAAGACGGTTTCGGTGGCCCGCTGGCTTTTTCGGCGGACGACCGTTCGCTGTATGCGATCTCGGCAAAAGGCGCCAATGCGGCGCGTCTGGTGCGTTACGATCTCGCGAACGGCGCGCAAGAAGTCGTCGCCGCGGATCCGACGTACGACGTTTCGAACGTCTACCTCGACCCCGCGACGCGCAAGATCGCCGCGGTCGCGATCTCGCGCGATCGCGTCGAGTGGACGGTACTCGAGCCTGAGTTCGAAGCCGATTTTGCTGCGTTACGCCAACTGCACTCCGGCGATATTGGAATCGACGGCGCGAGCGCCGACGGCCGGACGCTCATCGTTTTCTACCGCGAAGATGCGGGCCCCACGGCCTACTTCGCCTACGATCGCGGGACCAAGCGCGGAACGCTGCTCTTCTACAGCCGGCCGGCGCTGCTCGAGCGCGAACTCGCCCCGATGCAACCGATCGTATTTTCCGCGCGCGACGGTCTCGAAATTCACGGCTACTTGACGCTTCCGGTCGGCCTCGAGCCGGTCAAGCTGCCGACGGTACTGCTGGTGCACGGCGGTCCGTGGCACCGCGACCAGTGGGGCTACGATCCGTACGTCCAGTGGCTCGCCAATCGCGGTTACGCCGTGCTTCAGGTGAACTTCCGCGGGTCGACCGGCTACGGCAAAGCCTTTCTCAATGCGGGAAACCGTGCCTGGGCCGGCGCGATGCGCACCGACTTGCTCGACGCGCGCGACTGGGCGATTGCCCGCGGCTACAGCGACCCCGAACGCTTCGCGATCATGGGCGGCAGCTACGGCGGCTACGCCGTACTGGCCGCGCTCACGTACACGCCCGACGCCTTCTGCTGCGGCATCGACATCGTCGGCCCTTCAAACCTCAACACGCTGCTCGCTTCGATCCCGCCGTATTGGGAAACGCTCCGCGCCACGTTCACCCAGCGCATGGGCGACACCGAAGAGTTCCTCACTTCGCAATCGCCGTTTTTCCTCGCCGACCGGATCCGCGTGCCGCTGCTGATCGCCCAGGGCGCCAACGACCCGCGCGTCAAGCAACAGGAGAGCGATCAAGTCGTCGCGGCGATGCGCGCGAACCACGTCCCGGTCACGTACGTCCTGTTCCAGGACGAAGGCCACGGCTTCGCCGACCCGGCGAACAACAAGCGCTTTACCGCGGCGGCGGAGGTCTTTCTGGCCGAAACGCTGGGAGGCCGCGTCGAGCCCTCGCGCGACGGCGAAGAAATCGGGCCCTACCTGCGCTAGCGCGTCGTCACTCAATCCGGTACGAGCCGCTCGCATCGACGCTGAGCGTCCGGCCGCCGACGACGAGCGCTCGCACCCGGTGCTCCCAACAGGTGATGACGCGGAGCACGACGGGGCGCAAATTCGCCAGCAGCGCGCGAGCCCGCTGTGAGAGCGAGACGCTATCGCGCGGCCAGGGCGGGTGGTCGCCGGGCAGGTCGTGTCCGAGTTCCGAATCGGGATCGAGCGCGACCGGCGCGGGTGCAGCCGGCGCAAGCGCGCCCGCGCCGGGCTGCGAGGCGCTCTGAGCGCGCAAATCGAGTTCGAGGCGCGCACTCACAGCGGCGGCACGCTCGCGCGCAGCCGCGCGAGGGCCTCGAGGTGCAACTGCGAGACGCGCTGGGGCGAGACGCGCATCCGCGCGCCGATCGCGTGCAGCGAGACGTCGCCGTAGTAGTGCAATTCGAGGATGCGGCGCTGGCGCGCAGGCAGCTGCGCGAGCGCCGCGCGCAAAACGAGTTCCGTCGCCCGCACGTCCAGCCGCGCCTGCGGATCCGAACCGTAGTCGGCCAAAACGTTGGGCTCGTTCGGGAGCGGCGCGTCGAGCGACAACGCCGATTGCCGGAAGGCTTTGATACGGGCGGCTCGGAGCACGGGATCGTCGCGCTCGAGCTCGCAAAACGCGGGAAGCCGGCCTAGCTCCTGCGCGAGCTCGAAACGCTTGCGCTCCGCTTCGCGCATCGTGCGCCGAACGCGCTCCGATACCGGGTCCAGGCGGCGCAACCCGTTGAGCATCGTCCCGAGAATCAAGCGGCGGGCGTACGCTTCGAGCTTCGTGCCGCGCGCCGGATCGAACGTATCGACGGCCCGGATCAAGCCGATCGAGCCGTCGCCCACGAGATCGTCCGGGTCGGCCGCCCGCACGAGGCGCGCAACGCGCCGTGCGATCGCGCGGACCAGCGGAAATAACTCGCGAATGGCCTCCTCGCGCGCGTCGCTCACCGCTCGGCGCTAGCGAGGGCGCGCTCGAAGAGCCCGCTCAAGCCGTCGCGTTCGGCACGCGCCGCGGCTTGCGCCGCGAATCCCACGACCACGTCGCCGTAGAAACCGAGCGAAATCGCGAGCGGCTTCAGCGCCTCCGCGAAAAACAGCGCGGCAAATTGTTCGGCAACGGCGCGCCGTTCGGCGGGGAGCGTAGCGGGAGCGCGCACGAGCGGGTTTTCGGCGACGGGACGCATCGACGCGATCGTCTCATCTCGGCGTTGACGCGTTGTTTTCGATTCGTGGAGCGCGGGCGAACGCTCGACTTCGGCGAAGAGCGGCGATCATGCCACACACGATCGAACCCCTTGCATTCCGTGACGGAATCCTCATGGAACCAGGGTCGCACGACGGTCAGCTCAAGGCTTTGATCTGGTCCAATCGGAGCTCATTCCGTCGCAGCCTATCGTCAGCTCTTTTGCCGCGCTGCTCTCGATCTTCCAGTCGTTCGATCCGATGCTCGTGACGATCCAGGTGCCGCTCGATGCGAATGACCACGGCATGAACCTCGCCTATTGATTCGTCGTGAGAAGCGGCGGCCGCAGCAATGAAGTCAACCTGACCCTGAAGACCATCGAATCGACCCTGAAAACCATCGAATTGACCCTGAAGACCGTCGAATTGACTCTGAAGACCGTCGAATCGACTCTGGAGACCGTCGAATCGACTCTGGAGACCGTCAAAGCGCGCGTTCATCTTGGCAAATCCGTCGACAACTACGGTCCGCAGCTCAGCAATCTGATTGGGGTCTCCGCGCATTTCGCTCATAAGCGGGCCACGGTCTTCGCCACCGCTTTCGCATTCTCTCTTTCGGAACGGCGCAAGCAGGCGCAACGATATCAGCTGCGATGCAAGTTGTTGGCAATCCGCAGCATTTCATCACTTGCCTGTACGCCTTTCGCGTTCGCTTCGTAGGCGCGCTGGGCGGCGAGGATCGCCATCATCGATTCGACGATCGAAACGTTCGACTTCTCGAGCGCGCCGAAGACGATCTTCGGCTGACGGTCGCCGCCGGCCGCGAGTTCGCGCGGAGGGCCGGAGCCCTGCGTCGCAGCGAACAGCGCCGTGCCGGCGGGGCGCAGCAGCTCCGGTGCCGCAAAAGCGATCAGCCGGATTCGCCCGGCGTCGCGCCGGACGCGACCGGGCGACTCCAGACTCACGCGACCGTCGGCCGCGACTGCGACGGATGTAGCCTCTGCCGGAATGCGGATTCCGCGTAACGCCCAGCCGGCAGCATTGCGCAAACGGCCGTCGGCCGAGCGCGAGAACGAGCCGGCGCGCGTGTAGGCGCGTTCGCCGTCGCGCTCGACCACGAAAAAGCCGGCGCCGTCGATCGCCACGTCGAAGGGTCCGCCCGAGCGTTCGAGCTTACCCTGTTCGAACGACGTGCGGCCGCCGGCGAAGGCGGTGCCGAGTTGCGAGCCGGCACCCAAGGTGGCAAAAGACGCGCTGACACTCTTAAAGCCGATCACGTCGGCATTCGCTAGGTTATCGGCGACGACGTCCAAGTTCCGTTGCTGCGCCGCCATTCCGGTGGCCGAAGCGTACAGGGCGCGGTTCACGACTTGACCCGAACGACATCGTTGACCGCCTTCGCCCGAGCGTCGTCGAGCGCCGAGAGCGTTTTCTGCGCCGTTTCGAAGGCGCGCTGCGCCGCGAGAATGTCGACCATCTCTTTGACCGCGTCGACGTTCGAAGCTTCGAGGAAGCCGCTCTCGACGCTCGTTCCCGGCGCCAGACGCAAGCGGCCGGCCGCGGCATCACCGTTACGCACGACGCCGCGCGCGTCGATCGTCGCGTCCGGCCGAACGGCGAGCGGGCCGTCGGTCCCGAGCAGGGTGCGGCCGCGCGCGTCGTGCAAGCGCCCGTTGCCGTCGAGGACGAACGATCCCGAGCGCGTCGCGACGGCCTTTCCGCCGTCGTCCACCACGAGCGCGCCGCTCGTCGTCGCGAGATCGAAGTTACGGCCCGTATGCCGCAGCGAGCCGCGCGACTCGTCGAGCTCGCGCCGCGCCAGAATGCCTTCGGGTGTGAGCGACGTGCGCGCGAGGTGCCGCTGAAAGCCGTCGCTCGAAACGTTGGCGAGGTTATCCGCGGAGACGTCGAGGCGCGTTTGAGCGGCGCGCATCGCGTCCGCCATCAGTTCGATTCCATCCATTTGGCCGATGATGGCGCACGGCGGTTACGCCTTGCTTACGCGCGGATTTCCGCCGTGCGGTTTAGGGTCCCTGATCGGAGGGCGTAACGTTGAATTTGAATCCCAAGCCCGCGTACACGGAGCTGTAGCTGCGGTTCGAAGGCGCCGCGTTGCGGCCGTTGTCGTTCTCACCGCGGAATCCGCCTTCGAAGAAGAGCGGGAAATTTCTGGACGGTGAGAGCGTCAAACCGGCATCGTAGAGATATTGCCGGTACCCGAGCGTGTATTGCGTCCCGGACGGCGTGGTGAAATCTCCGAAAACGTAGGGATACCACATGAAGCGAGCGCGCACCGAAACGACCTTGTCGAGGTCGGGAAACTTCATGAGCCCGACGCCCAAACCGCCGACGATCGGGTAACCGTAGTTGGTCGATCGGCCCGCGTACCCGGCAAGGAAGTAGAGGCGCGGTTGCGCGATCCGCACGCCGATCAGCCCCTCGAAGGTAAGTTCGTTAATGGTAAAGGCGGGCACGAACGTTTGGCCCGACTGCCCGATCTCGTTCACGCAACCGGGGTCCTTGGCATTCACGCTCGGCGTACACGGGATCGCGAACGTGTTTCCGGGGCCGGTTACCGGCAGGCCGGCGTTGACGGCGTTGTTCGTCGCCTGCTGCGTCGAGAGCGTCTGAAGGTGATCGTATTGGCTTCTGACGAGGTCGCCGCCGAACACGAAGTTCTTGCCGAGGCTCGGGAATTCGGTCATGGCCTCGATGCGGCCGGAGTCGTTGAGCGAGTTTCCGGCACTCCACTCGTTGTAAGCTTTGCCGGAAAGCGTGTAATCTGCCGAGAGATACGCGAGGTACGTCGGACCGGGCGCCGGTGTCGGCGGCGGAGCGGGCGTGGCGACCGGAGGCGGCGGCGCCGGCGCAGGCGTTGCCGGCGCGGGCGGCGGAGGCGGAACGGGAGTCGCTGCGGGCGCCGGCGGCGGAGGCGGCTGGTAGGTGATCGCCACGAGCTGTTTGGCCGGGATCCACTGCACGTAGGCGCCCAGCGCTTCTGAAATCACGCGGACTGGTGCCACGACGACGCCTTTATACATCGACGGCGGTACGTCGAGCGGCCGAACGTCGCCGTTCACGGCGACGCTTCGCTTGCCGACCGTCAGCCGGATCTCCGCGCCGGGCTTCGAAATGCGCATCGTCTTCGAGGCTGCATCCCACTCTACGACGGCACCCATCTGCTCGAAGGCGGAACGCAGCGGAACGAGGATCGTCCCGTTCCGCGCGTACCCCGCGAGGACCCGGCCGTTTACCAGGATTGCGGGCTTCGCGCCGACGTGGTGGTCGTTGTAAAGGATGGGAACGTCGGCCGCTCGTGCAGCGTGCGACGTGCCTGCCGCGACGACTCCGATCGCGAGGGCAAAAGCGAAGCCGCCCTTGCGCAAAAATAGCATGCCCGATCCTCCCGCGCTGAGGTTCTTCACCGCACGCCGCAATACCGCCGGCCTACGGGGAGCCCTGACGCTTACACTCGTGGACTTCGACGGTTTCCCACTCGCCGCCGGTTTTTTGAAACGCTCCTTCGAAACGGTACGCGTCGGCACTCGCCCACGTGTACGTCGAACGGATTTTGATCGTCTTATGGTTGTACTCGAGTTTTCCGAGCAGCGTGAGCGAGTTCCCCGCAAGCGCATCGGCTGCTCCGATTTGGTCTTCGCGATCGGTGCCCTCGACCACGGCGTGCTCGTACCACTGCCGGCTCGCGCTATCGAATCCTAAGACGTCGTACGCGACCCGATCGCTGCCTTCCATCGTCGAGGCGAATTCGAACGCGTCGCCGTGGGCTCCGAGCTTGACGTGGTTGTGGACGCTCCGGCTGCCGCCTTTGCCGCTTGCCGTCGAGACGCAGTTCCAGTCTCCCAGAAGCCACGCGAGTTGCGCCAGCGGCTCGCCGAGGTGGGCGCTCCCGGCCGGCGCGGGCGCGCTCTGCGCGTTGACGCGCGCGGCGGCAGCCAGGACGAGGAAGCAGCGCCAAGGTCGCGCCGAGCGCGGCGAATCGCCGAATCACCCGCGACCTACGCGAAGAAGCTGAACGGCGGACGCGGACCTTCGAGGTACGTCGTGATGCCGAGCACGGCGCCGGCGGTGCGGTTTTCGGCGAGCGCGAGACGCAACTGCTCCGCGCCGGACTCGTCGACCAAATACGCCGCGCTGTACAGCGCGCCGCGGCGCGACGGAAGCACTAGGCGGCGCGTCGCGGCGGCCGCGGCCGAGCACGCCGCCGCGATCGTCTGTACGTGCTCCATGAAGCGACGCTCGCACTTGGGATGCCACGCGCGGGGCGTGCGAGCGACGAAGGGCGTCACGCGCAGCAGATACGGCGCACCGTCGGGAGCGGCATGCGGTCCGGCGAAGGCATGCACGACGACCTCGCGCTTGTCGCCGACGCGCGGCAGCGCGCGGCACCAGCGCGCGTAACTCGCGCTGGCGAAGGCCTCGAGGGCGGCGGGGTGCGGGAAGGCGCTGAGCAACCGCGTCGGAGCGACCGGCGCCCCGTGCGCGCTCGCTCGCTCGACGATCCGCTCGTGCATCCGCGCTTCGGTACGCAGGAAGTCCATGTCGCCGCGCCGCCGGTCGAGTTCTTCGGCAGCATACGCCGCTTGATCGACGTACGAGACCAGCAGCGTCAAACGCCGGAAGCGCAGCCCCTGAACGCGCCGGCCCTCGACCGCAAAGCGCCGCGTCGCCAGCTCCGCCGGACCGGCTGCGAACAGCAGCACCGCCCGCGCCGTCGGATAGATGCGCGGCTGAGCGGAGGCAACGGCCTCGGACTTCGACATCGCGTGCGCTCAGTGCTCGACTTGCGCGATCGGCACGCCGTTGAAGGACGGCACGTCCGAGTACGCGGGGACGCTCCTTTCGAGGAGCGCGAGGTGCGTCGTCAGCAAGCTGCGCAGCTCGCTCTTGGCCTTTTCGACCGTCTCCACGACGCGTTGATACTCGCGGCGCGCTTCCGCGGCGCGGTCGCCGTACGACGACATCTCTTTCTCGACGGCGACGCGCGCCTCGGCGCGGATCAAGTCGGCTTCTTTGTGGGCCGAGGCTTTGACCTCATCCGCCGTGCGCTGCGCGAGCAGCAGCGTATTCTGCAGCGACTCTTCCATCGATTTGAAGTGACTGATGCGTTCCTTCAAGTCGGAAATCTCGGCTTCGAGTGCGGCGTGTTGCTGCGCGTCGTCCTCGAGCGTCTCGATGATGTCGTCGAGGAAGCGGTCGACCTCCGTCCGGTCGTAGCCTTGCAAGGCCTTCTTGAACGTCTTGTGCTGGATGTCGACGACGGTGATTTTGTTCATCGGCCCTCGCCTCGGTGGGTCATGAAGTCGAGCAAGCTGTCGCCTCCGAGCGAATCGCGCAAACCTTGCGAATTGACCGCTACGCCCGGCGGGACGACCAGGTACATCGCGTCCGCCAGTTTCTGAATCTTGCCGTCGAGCGTGTAGGCGACGCCGGAGGTAAAGTCGACGATGCGCTGCAGCAGCGCGCGGTCGACGCCTTGCAAGTTCACGATGGCGACCTGCCGCGCGCGTAACGCGTCGGCGATGTCGGTGACGTCGGCGAAAGCGCGGGGTGCGAAAAGCGCAACCTCGGGCGCCGCTCCGGCGCGTTTCGCGCGAAAAGGCGACGACGTTGCGGCGCGGCGCCTCGGGTTCGTCGTCGTACAGCTCCTCTTCATCCTCGCGCAGCGAGAAGAAGGATCCGATCCGGTGCAGGACGCTGGTCTTTTGCGCGCTCTCCGCGTCGTCGCGATCGTTCATCGGCGTTCTCCGAACAGCGCGGTGCCGATGCGCAGCATCGTCGAACCCTGCGCGACCGCCTCCGGCCAGTCGGCGGACATTCCAAGCGAAAGCGTGGAACCGCCGACCTTTTCGAAGGTGCGCGCGGCGCACTCGAAGGCCCGCGAGATCTCGTCGCGGTCGTTCGTCAGCGGACCGATCGCCATCACGCCGTCCACCTCCAGATCTTCGTCTTCGCGCAGCCGTTGCGCAAGCTCGGGCGCCTCGGCCGGCGCGATCCCGAACCGATCGCTGGGGGAAATGTTGACCTGTACGAGCGTGCGCATGCGCTTGCCGAGCGCCCGCTGCGCTCTGCCGATCGCGCGGCCCGCATCGAGCCGGTCGATCGACTGCACGACGTCGAAGAGCTCGACGATCGCGCGCGCTTTGTTCGTTTGCACGTGCCCGACGAAATGCTTACGAACGGACGGGAGGGCGGTGTATTTCGCGCGCGCTTCTTGGAGATAATTTTCGCCGATGTCTTCCAAGCCGGCTGCCAGCGCTTCGAGCACCGTCGCGCGCGACTGCTGCTTGGTGATGCCCACGAGTACGATCGTCTCGGGATCGCGTCCCGCACGAAGGGCCGTCGCGGCGATCCGTTCACGCAACGAATCGATCCGCCCCGCGAGCGAATTCGGGGCGCCGGCAGGCGCTACTCCGACTTCAAGCTTCATGGACCTAGACTTTTCCGGTAGGGCGGACGCTTTCCCTATGCCGTCGGCGCGGGCTTCGGCCAGGTGCGCACGTTGCGGCGGTACGCCAAAACGGCCAAAACGATGCCGATTACGATCATCGGCAAGGCGAGCAGCTGGCCTCCCGTCAGCGGCCCAACCGCGAGGTCCGTTTGGCGCCAAATTTCGGCCACCGAACGCGTTACCCCGTAGAGTGCGAACCACGTCCACGCGACGACGCCGTCGGGCGGTTTGCGGCGGTACACCAGCAAGACGATCGGCAGTACGAGAATGTCGAGGATCGCCTCGAAGATCTGCGAGGGATACCGATAACCGTCGGCGTTCGGGAACTTGATGCACCAGGGCCGATCGGGATCGCACGGGTTGCCCCACAGCTCGTCGTTGATGAAGTTCACGATGCGGGTGAGCGCCAAGCCGACCGGCAGCATCACGACGACCTCGTCGGCTAGAACGGCGAAACTCAGTCCGGGATGGCGGCGCACGAAGAGCGCGATCGCCACGATCACGCCGATGAGACCGCCGAAGAAGCCCATCCCGCCGTTCCAAACGGCGATGACGTTGAGTAAGCTGCGCGGCATGTCCCCGAAGTACAGCGCCGCGTCGTGCTTGGTCACGATATCGGCGAACACGTAGAACGTCCGTCCGCCGATCAGGACGCCCGCCAGCGCGTACACGAGGAAGTCCTGAATCTGCTCGACCGTCAGACCAAGCCGGCGCCCGCCCGGCCGGGCGAGCCATCCACAGGCCGACGCAGATGAAGCCGGCGAGGTAGGAGAGGCCGTACCAGTGCACGGCGACCGGTCCGAGCCGGAACGCCACCGGGTCGAAATTCGGATAGGTAAACCAGTGCTGAACGTCGGCAAGAAGCGGCACGTCCGCGAAGGTTAGCGGTGAAAAGCGAGAAGCCTATCGGGTTCGCCATGCACCAGCTCAACGTCCTGACCGCGTTCCTCGCGGGTCTCGTCTCCTTCATATCGCCCTGCGTCCTGCCGCTCGTTCCGAGCTATCTCTCTTTCCTGACCGGAACGAGCTTGGAAGATCTCAAGGCCGAGGACTCGACGCTGGCCAAGGGCCACATCTTCCGGCACGCGCTCGCGTTCGTCGCCGGCTTTACCGTCATCTTCGTGCTGATCGGACTTTCGGCCAGCGCGATCGGCTCGGTCTTCGAGAGCAACAAGCGGATCGTCGAAATCCTCGGCGGCGTCGTGATCGTCGTCCTGGGGCTCCACATGATGGGCGTTCTGAGAATCCCCATGCTCATGATGGACAAGCGCTTCCATCACCATCCGGACCGCGCGCGCAAGCCGTCGCTTTGGGTTTCGTTCCTCGTCGGCCTGGGATTCGCCGCCGGCTGGTCGCCCTGCATCGGGCCCATCCTGTCGGCGATTCTCTTGCTGGCCTCGCAAGAAAAGGTGCCGCAGGCGGCCTTTCTGCTCTTCATCTATTCGATGGGTTTGGCGATTCCGTTCCTCGTTACGGCGCTGGCGATCACGCAGTCGCTGGGCGCACTCGGCCGAATCAAGCGTTATCTGCCCGCCATCGAGTCGGCCTCGGGCGCGATTCTCGTCGTGACCGGCATCGTCGTCGCGTCGGATCAGTTCACGCGCGTCGCCGGCTTCTTCTACCAATACGTGAAGCCACCGGCGCTATGATCGTGCTCTGGCTCGCGGCGATCGCCGTGCTCGGGATCGACCAATGGACCAAGCACGTCGTCATCACGACCTTCGATCCCGGCGAAAGCCGCATCGTCATCCCGCATCTGCTGTACTGGACGTACGTGCAGAACCGGGCCGGCGCGTTCGGGCTTTTCGGGACGCAGACCTGGCTGCTGGTCGCCTTGGCGCTGGGCGTCCTCGCGCTCTTCTGGTATGCCTTCCGCGACGTCGCGCGCACCTCGCTCCTGGTTCGCATCGCGTTCGGAGCGATCGTCGGCGGCGCGTTCGGCAACATTATCGACCGCTTTCACTACTCGTTCGTCGTCGACTTCATCGATTTGCGCTGGTGGCCGGTCTTCAACGTCGCCGACTCGTGCATTACCATAGGCGTCGGACTGCTCGTCCTCTCGACGGTTTTGCGCGACCGCAAAGTCGCCGCCGAGGCGAAGTTGCCGCCCGCCTGACGCACGTCGTCGCCGCCGACGAGTCCGGCATGCGCTGCGACGTCGTCGTCGCGCAGCGCAGCGGCGCTTCGCGCTCGATCGTCGCGAACGCGCTGCGCAACGGGACCGTGCGCTTGAACGGCGGCGTTCCCAAAGCGAGCACCGCCGTCGCGGCGGGAGACGTGTTGGAATTCGAGCTGGCGGAACCCGAGCCGCTCGAAGCGCGGCCTCAGGACTTACCGCTTTCGATCGTTTTCGAGGACGAGACGCTGCTAGTCGTCGACAAGGCCGCCGGGATGGTCACGCATCCGGCGCATGGCGCGCGCGACGGCACGCTCGTCAACGCGCTGCTGGCGCATGCCGGGGCGCTGCCCGGCGATCCCGTTCGCGCCGGGCTGGTCCATCGGCTCGACCGCGACACGTCGGGACTCTTGATCGTGGCCAAGACCGACGAAGCGTTGCGTTTGCTCGGCAAAGCCATGATGCGACGCGCGATCGAGCGCGAATACCTCGGGCTCGCTCACGGCATTCCCGAACATCGCGCCGGAACGATCGACGGCGCGATCGGGCGCGATCCGCACAACCGCTTCCGCTACGCGATCGTCGCGGAAGGCAAGCCGGCCGTGACGCACTACACCGTACGCGAGGAACTGCGCGCCGCAAGCGAGCTGAGCTTCAAACTCGAAACGGGGCGCACGCATCAGATTCGCGTGCACATGGCGGGGTTCGGGCATCCGATCGTCAACGATCCTGTCTACGGAAAGCTCGACTCGCGCTACGAGCTGCCGGGACAAGCGCTGCACGCGTGGCGCCTGCGCTTCCGCCACCCTTTCGGCGGCGAGCCGCTCGCGTTCGAAGCGCCCGAACCGCCGGCCTACGTGCGCGCCCGCGATTTGCTCCGGCCTTGAGCGGCGCCGGCCGTTTCGAACTACGCGCGACGGACGGCACGGCGCGGCGCGGCACGCTCGGGCTCGCGCACGGTGTGGTAGAGACGCCGGCTTTCATGCCGGTCGGAACCGCGGCGACCGTCAAGGCTCTCACACCCGGCGATTTGCGCGAGATCGGCGCGCAGATCGTTCTGGCGAACACCTACCATCTGTGGCTGAGACCCGGTCTCGAGACGATCGAGGCGGCGGGCGGGCTGCATGCCTTCATGCGCTGGGATCGTCCCATTCTCACCGACAGCGGCGGCTTTCAAGTCTTCAGCCTCGAGTCGCGCCGCACGCTCGACGACGACGGCGTGCGCTTCCGGTCGCACCTCGACGGCAGCGAACACCACTTCACGCCCGAGAACGTGGTGGCGTTCCAGGAGCGGCTCGGCGTCGACGTCGCGATGACGCTCGACGTTTGCGTCAAGCTTCCGGCCGAACCCGGCGCCGTCGACGAAGCCGTGCGGCTGACCAGTCTTTGGGCCGCCCGCTGTGCCGGCGCTCGCGCCGGCGAACGAACCGCGCTCTTCGCGATCGTGCAGGGCGGTCTCGACGAACGCGCCCGTGCCCGCAGCGCGAGCGCGCTCGTCGCGCTGGATCTTCCCGGCTATGCGATCGGCGGACTTTCGGTCGGCGAGTCGCGCGAAGATATGGAGCGAACGGCGCGTTTCACGGCCGGGCTGCTCCCCGAACGCAAACCGCGCTACTTGATGGGCGTCGGAACGGTTCGCGACGTCATCGCGGCGATCGACTGCGGCATCGACCTCTTCGATTGCGTGTATCCCACGCGCTGCGGCCGCAACGGACGCGCGATGACGCGCCAGGGCGACTTGAATCTGAAAAATGCGGGCTTCGCGCGCGATCAGCGGCCCGTCGACGAAACTTGCGGCTGCGCGGTATGCGCCACCTTCACGCGCGCCTATCTGTCGCATCTCTTTCGAGCCGGTGAAATGCTGGGTCCGCGCCTGCTCTCTTACCACAACCTCGCGCTCTTGCTCGACGTCGTGCGCGAGGCCCGCGCCGCAATCGAGGCCAAGCGCTGGGCGCACTTCCGCGAGGCCGCACTCGAGCCGCTCGTGCGGACGTGAGTCGAACGGCTCCGCAGTTTAATACAGTTTAAGAAACGAAACTTCGCATCTCGAGAACCCGTATTCCGAGGGTGCGCTCGAATCGCGTCAGGTGGCTCGCCGCAGCGCTCGTCTTCTCGACGAGCCTGCTTCCATGCGGCGTCGCGGCGACCTCGAACGCCTCACAAACGTTCCCGGCCCGCTACGTCGACGCGCCCCCGCTGCTCTCGCTCGATTTCAGCGTCGAGCCGTGGGCGAGCGCGCCGCCGATCGAAAACTTCGAGACGCTCACCACGCACACGCCGGCCAAGCTGGCGACGACGGCACGCGTGGTTTTTGATGCGAAAAACATCTACGTGGCGATCGTTTGCGATCAGACCGGCGCCCCGCTAACCGCCACGCAGACGACCAACAACGTGGGCTTCGGACTCGACGACTTCGCCGGCATCGGCATCGACACGACCGGCAACGGTCAGGTCTACTACTTTATGACGACGCCGCTCGGCGTCCGCTACCAGCAATCGAGCGAATCGGCGCGCTACAACCCGGCCTGGACCGCACTTGCGAAACCGGGCAAAGGGATGTGGCGGGCGCTGCTCGTCATCCCGCTCAACGTCTTTCGCACGCAAGGCGGCGTGCAGCGCTGGCGCTTCAACATCGTCAGGCGCATCGCGGTGCTCAACGACAATCAGTCCTGGGCGTACGATCCGATCATGAACGACGGGACGGGCGGCGGCTTTCCGTTCTTCACCGACTCGCGCTTTTGGCCGTACCTTTCGGGGGTGAGGACCGCCGCGGCGGCCGCCCGTCCCAAACCTCGCGCGGAGATCTACGGGCTCGTCGGCGCCGGGCCGGACCGCGACCAGACGCTGCTCGCCGATCAGGACTTCGCGCCGCTCGGCTTTCGCTACGCCGGCGTCGACGTCAACGTCCCGTTGACCGGCACGATTGCCTTCGTCGGGACGCTCGCGCCGGACTTCTCGAACGTCGAGATCGACCAGCAGACGATCGCGCCGCAAGAATTCCGCCGTGCGCTCGCGGAGTATCGACCGTTCTTCGCGCAAGGCGCGCAGTACTTCGTGCCGGCCGTGCAGATCGGCGTCAACCAAGCCCCCGATCAAACGTTCTATTCTCCGGACATCGGACCGTTCAACCGCGGCGAGAAGATCGAGGGCACCTACGGTCTCCAGTCGATCGGTCTGCTGAATTTCGCCGGCGCCGGTTTCGATGACTCGGTCTTCGGTTTCAAACACGCGCTTCCGGACCGCACGTTCATGTATTCGCTCGATGCCGTCGACGCGCACCATCAGGACGGCAACCTCACGCTCAACACGGCGGGCGGAAACGATTTTACTTGGGAGGGCACCGTGGGAGGGCGCAACCTGCACAACGGGTTCGTCTACGGTGCGGACTACGCGGCGGAGACCGGCACCGCCGCTCCGGACACGACGCCGGGCCTCGCGTACAAGACGATCGATTTCGTCGACGTGCACCGGCAGAACTACGAGACCTACGTCGGGTATACGAACATCGGCCCGCAGTTCAATCCCGTCGACGGCTTCACGAACTTGGCCGACCTGAACGGGATCCAAGAGTTCTTCGATTTCTTCGGCAACCCGCCGGCTTCGAGCCCGCTCAAGCGCAACGAGATTTTCATCCTCGCCGACCGCTATGTCGAGCGCGACGGCTACGCGCACCAGAGCGACTTTAACCTCAACGGCGATCTGGTCTTCCGCAACATGCTGCACCTCAACGCCAACATGAGCGTCAGCTCCGTGCGGCTGTTCGACGACGGGTTGTCAAACGTCGGCTACACCTACGACTACAAAGGCGGCGTGACGTATCCGTTCAACTCGTCGGGCTTCACGCTGGGCTACAAAGACGGGACCGCAACCCCGCTCGACTTCGGCTATTCGTGGGGACCCTTCACGACGTTCGCGCCGAACACGGGGCTCGCACGGCCGACCTATCTGCGTCAGTACACCGCCACGACCTCGCGCCCGTTAGGCAAGTACCTTACGCTCGGTCTCGAGTACGACGGGACCTTCGAACAGTACCCTACCGCCAATCCCAATGCGCCGGCGTACGACGGACAGAATCTGCGGCGCGTCTCGCTCGGCGCATCCCTCGGCCCGGACGCGAACGCCTCGATCTCCCTGCGCGACGTCAACGGCAACGGTGGCTTCGGCACGCCGGGGCTCAACGTCGCGATGAGCTACCACGTCCGCTTTCACAACGACAGCGAACTCTTCCTCAACTACGGGACCCCGGCGGCTACTTCGACGCTCGACCGCGTCTTGCTGAAATATCTCGTTCGCTTCGGCAGCGGAGCGGGAACGTAGCAACGACCCGAGAGGCGTCGAACGGCGAAGCCTTGAAGGCGCGCTGCGTGCGCACAATTTTCCGCTTCACGGTCGTCGCGTGCGTTCTCTTCATCGCTTTCACGAGCGAGGCGATGCTGCTCTACCCGGCGGGCCACGTTCGCCACGCCGATCGCCACGGCTACTCGTTCTTTTTCGATTCGTTCAGCGATCTCGGTCAGACGCGGACGCTTGACGGAAAGTCCAACCTTCCCTCGCTCGTTCTGTTTTGCGCGGCCCTAGGTCTCACCGGAATCGCGCTTCCCGCGTTCTTCGCAGCCTACGCCGCTCTCTTCGCGCCCAAAACGCCCGGCCGGCGCATCGCCGTGGCCGGCGCTTGCGCCGCGGCGATAGCCGGCCTCGCCTTCGCCGGCATCGCGGCCACGCCGGCCAACCTGTTCCAGCTCGCGCACAACGTCTTCGTCTATGTCGGCTTTCGGGCGCTGCTGCTCGCGATGCTTTGCGCTTTTGCCGCCACCTTGTCGTCGCACGTGCTGCCGCGCAGCGTGGCGGCCGTTTTCGGCTCGTTCGCGCTGCTCCTCGCCGCGTATATCGTGGTCACGGCAGTCTGGCACATACCGGGCAACCCCTCGGGCCTGCACCTCGGCGTCACCGCGCAGAAGATCGTCGTGTACGCGGCCATCGGGACCGTTCTCATCCAAGCGGCGACGCTGTCGGGATTTCCCAAGTGCGCTCCGCAACTCGGCGCCCGATGAAGTCCGCGCCGGGCCGGACGTACTGGATCGATGGCCGCGTCGCCGATCCGAGCGAAGCCTTCGCACCGATCCTCGCGCACGGGCTGCACTACGGAACCTCGGTTTTCGAGGGCATTCGCGCCTATCCGACGCCGCGCGGCGTCGCGATCTTCCGCCTCAACGAGCACTTGGACCGCTTTTTCGCTTCCGCGCGCCACTACGGTCTCGAGATCCCGTACTCGCCCGAGGAATTGCGTGACGCGGCGCTCGCGACGCTCGCCGCCAGCGGGCTCGACGACGCCTACTTACGACCGCTGGCGTACTTCGGCGACGAGACGATCGCGCTCGCCCCGCGCACCCGCTGTTCGACCCACGTCATGATTGCCGTTTTCGGCTTTCCGCCTTTGATGGCGGGCGCACCGGGCGCTCGCGCGACGCTTTCGCCGATCCAAAAGTTCTCGTCGCTCGCGATGCCCTCGACGGTGAAAGCGGGCGGCCACTACACGAACTCCGTGCTCGCGCTGCAGGACGCCGTCGCGCGCGGCTTCGACGAAGCGATTCTGCTCAACGACCGCGGCGACGTCTGCGAGGGCAGCGGCGAGAACATCTTCATCGTGAAAGACGGCGCGCTGCGCACGAACGACGCTTCGGCCGACATCCTCTACGGCATCACGCGCGACTCGGTGCTGCACATCGCACGCGACGAGGGAATCGCCTGCGCGATCGGACCCATTTCGCCCGCCGACTTGCTCGCCGCCGACGAAGCCTTTTTCACCGGAACGGCGGCGGAAATCATCCCGATTCTCTGCGTCGACGCGCGCGAATACTCGAGCGAGCGGCCCGTCACCGAACGCCTGCGGCGCATCTATTCGCGTGCCGTGCGCGGCGGCGAGCCCCGCTACGATGCTTGGCTAACCTACGCTTCGGCGTAGCGCCGATTTGCCGCTCGCCAACTCAGGCGCGTTTCGAAAACTCTCCGTCGCGGCAAAGACCGCGACGGAGGTAGCATCGCATGATACAACGACAGATCGGCTCCGCCGCCGCAGTCCTCGCACTCTTTGGCCTCATGGGACCGGCCTTGGCACAGCCGCTCCCAAAACAGGCGTTTCCTTACGTTTCGGGGCCCGTCACGATCACCTCGTGCACCGTGAACGAAAATACCGCTAGCAGCACGGTCAGTCCGAACAGCCTACGCATCAACTACTTCAACAACGTGAGCGGCAGCAAACTCACGTCCGTTACCTTTCGCGTTCGCTATGCCGGCAAGCCCATCACCGTGACCGACACGGGATCGTTCGAATACAACGCCCCGATCACGCATCAGTTCAATCAGCTGGGCGGCGTGGCGTGGGCCGGTGCAGGTCCCGAAGTTTGCCGCGTCGTGACGGCCACGTTTGCCGACGGTCACAGCGTGAGCCCGCCGTACGAAGGACCCGACGGCAACAGCGACATGCCAGCCCCGGCTTCGACCTAACGCGAACCGACGCGGAGATCCGCTCGAAACGGAGGAGAACCCATGAACGCATTGCTCTTGGCGGCGCTGCTGGCGCAAAATAGCCCGATGGCGGGCTGCGCCGCCGGTTCACTCAGCGTAACCTCGGTGACGGTCGCGAGCGTAACGCAGAACGGCGCAATCAATCACTACCAGTTGCGCGTGAGCGTGACGAACCGCGGCGCGTCGCAGGCCGGAAACGTACTGCAGTCGATCGATATCTTCCGCAACGGAACCAAGGCCGATCAAAAGGGCGTGCCGCCGCTGAAGGCCGGCGCCGGCTACTCGTTCCTCTATCCCTACGATCGTAATTCCGACGCGGGAGACGGAACGACCAGCTTCGTTTTCCGGCCCGAAGCGCAGCAGCCGGGGGGCGGCGAGGCGTGCTACGGGGCGGGGCAAGGCTATCGCTTCAGCGTCTAAGCGAACGCGGGCTCGGGGTCCCGCAGGACCGCGCTGACCGCGCGCACGCGGCGTGCCAGCCGGTCGAACGCCGCACAATCGATCGCCTGAGCGGCGTCGGATAACGACCGATCGGGCAGCGGATGGACCTCGACGATCGCCCCGTCGAGGCCCGCCGCTGCCGCCGCCAGCGTCAGCGGCTCGACGAGCGAGCGGCGCCCTGAGGCGTGCGAGGGATCGACGATGACGGGCAGATGCGTAAGCTCTTTGAGACGCAGCGCGCCGCCCAGGTCGAGCACGTTGCGCGTTTCGTTGTCGAAACCGCGGATGCCGCGTTCGCACAGCACGACTTGCGCGTTTCCCGCGAGCAGAACGTACTCGGCCGCCAGAAGCAGTTCTTCCAGCGTGGCCGAGGGGGCCCGCTTGAGCAGGATCGGCAGCCCGCTGCGCGCGGCGGCCCGCAGCAGCGGTACGTTTTGCATGTTGCGCGCGCCGATCTGCAGCATGTCCACGTGCCTCGCAAGCTGACTCGCTTGGGCCTCGGACAACGCTTCGACCACCGTCGGCAGGAGGCTCAGCCGTCCGGCGCGCTCGATGAGGGGCAACGCCGCATCGCCGAGGCCCTGGAAATCGTAGGGCGAGGTGCGCGGTTTGTAGGCGCCGCCGCGCAACATCGCGCCGCCGGCCGCGCCGACCGCCGCCGCGACGGTCTCGATCTGTTCGGCACTTTCGATCGCGCACGGACCGCCGATGAGGACGAACGCGCCGTCGCCGAAGCGCACCCCCGCGACGTCGACGACGCTGGTTTGGGCATTATTGCGGCTTGCAAGCGGGTGACGGCTGGCCATGCTCTTCTCCTCGGGACGACGGATAATAAAAAAACCACCCGGTGAGGGTGGCCGACGAAACGCTTAGGGGCGTTCGAGCGCGCGTCTACCTCACCGGCACGGGATCATGCGGCGTAAACCAATACCAGTAGGCGTAGGCGCGAGGCGACATGGCCTAGACGGTACACCTTTCGAACAGCCGATGTCAACGGCCGGGGGAAGCCGCCTTTCGCGACCCTAACGATTCTCGGGATGCGACCCGGCTTGCCGCGCACGCTCGGAATTATTGCCTTGGCGCTCGCCGGGCTGACCCTCGGCCTCCAGGCTTTTCTCGCGTGGCGCGCCGCGCAAATGCCCCTGAGCGGCTTGCACGGGACGCCACCGGAGGCGGCGCGCAGCTTCGTGCCGCTGCAGTTGACCGATCAGCGCGGTTCGAGCGTACCGTTTCCGCCGCTCGGGAAGGCGTACACGCTGGTCTTCTTCGGTTACACGCATTGCCCGGACGTGTGTCCGTTGGGCATGGCAACGATGGCCCGGGCCGACCGCGAGTTGGGGCATCCGCCGGCCTTAGGCCTCGCTTTCGTGACGGTCGATCCGGACCGCGACACGCCGGCCGCGCTCGCGACGTTCACGCGCTCGTTCGATTCGCGCATCGCCGGCTACACGAGCAGCGCCTCCCAACTCGCGACGCTGTGGGACGAGTTCGGCGTCGTCGTCCAGCCGGCGTCGCGCGAGTTCGTTCACGGCGAGTCGATCTATCTCGTCAGCGCGGATGGACGCATCTTGCTCGAGTATCCGCCCGACGGTTCGGCCGCGGATATTGCTGCCGACGCAAGGCGGTTGCTCAAACTCGCGGCCTTCGGGCAGCCGCCTCAGTTGGCGCGAGTCGTCGATTCGAGCAGACGGGTCCCGTACTGCGCGGCGTGCAGCCGCGCGACGATCCTTTCGAGATCCGAGGGCGAGCGGGTCTCGAACGTGATATCGAGTTCGGCATTCTTCGACGGAACGTCGTGAAAGAGGCGCTGATGTGTGACGTCCAAAATATTCGCGCCGCACTCGCCGATCAGGCGCGCCACGTCGGCGAGAACGCCGGGCTGATCGTTGATCTCGACCCTCATGCGTACGACGCGCCCTTCCTGCAAACGCACGCGCTCGATCACGTTCGCGAGCAATCCCGTATCGATGTTGCCGCCGGTTACGACGAGGCCGACGCGCCGGTTGCGGAAGCGCTCGGGGAATTCGAGCAGGGCCGCGAGCGCGGCCGCAGCGGCACCTTCGACCACCAGCTTTTCCTCTTCGAGGAAGAGGTGGACGGCGCGCTCGATGGCGGAATCCGAAACGAGGATGACGTCCGCGACCAGTTCGCGCGCGACCGCGAGCGGAGCCTCCCCGATCGATTTCACCGCGATGCCCTCGGCGATCGTTTGCCGCCCGCGCACCGGCTCGAGTCCGGCGAGCACGCGCTGCAAAGCGGGATAGGCTTCGGTTTGCACGGCGACGATCTCGACGTCGGGTTTGAGATGTTTGGCGGCGACCGCAAAGCCCGAGATCAATCCACCGCCGCCGACCGGAACCAGCACGACGTCGAGGTCCGGCACGTCGCGCAAGAACTCGAGCCCGGCCGTGCCTTGGCCGGCCATTACGCGTGCGTCGTCATACGGATGGACGAGCGTCAGCCCTTCGCCCGCGGCGAGCTCGTGGGCGCGCTGCGCGGCGTCGGCCAGCGTGTCGCCTGCGAGGATCACGCGCGCGCCGAACTGCTCGGTGCGCCGGACCTTCGTAAACGGCGTGGTCTGCGGCATGACGATCGTTGCCGGAATCCCGAGCCGCATGCCCTGATAGGCGACGGCTTGCGCGTGGTTGCCCGCCGACATCGCGATGACGCCCTTGGCGCGCTCGGACTGCGACAGTGCGAGCATGCGGTTCGCCGCGCCGCGATCCTTGAACGATCCGGTACGCTGGCGCGTCTCGAGCTTGAGCGTCACGCGCGCGCCGGAGCGCTCCGAAAGCGCCGCGGCGCCAAGCGCCGGCGTCCGCACGACGTACTCGGCAATGCGTTCGGCCGCGGCCACGACGTCTTCGTAGGAAACCGGGAGGAGCATCCGGCTGGCTACGACCGCGCGGTCCGGAGTTCCGGTTCGCTAGTGCGAGGGACCCGCGAGCAGCTCCCGGGCGAGTGCGCCGTCGGCCGCCGCGACGAGACGAAAGACCGCCTGCGGATCCGGCTCGAGGCGCGGCACTGTGCCTGCATGGTCGAGCACGGTTGCGCCGGCTTCGTTTAAAATCGCGAGCGGACCGGCGAGATCGTGAACGTGCACGACGTCGCGGCTCAATGCGGCGAATGCGCCGAGCGAGCCGTCCGCGACGCGGCAGAGATCGACGCTGGTGCTGCCCGAGATGCGAATTCGTTGCACGCCGGCCGGCGGTCGCGGCACGTCGAGATCGCGCGTCGGGCTAGGCAGCCCGAGCAGCGTTCCGCGTCGCGTCGCAATCGCACGCCCGTCCGCGAACGCGCCGCCGCCGCTGCGCGCCGACCAGCGGCGGCCCGAGACGAGTTCGCACACGAAGCCTGCCAGCGGCAACCCGTCGCGCACCAGACCCATCGCGGTTGCGTACGGTGGATAGCTCGCGCGAAAGTTTCGGCTGCCGTCGAGCGGATCGAGTGCGATCCAGGCGTCTCCCGGTTGCGGCGGCTTGCCGATAAGCCCGCGCTCTTCGCTCACGATCGCGATTCCAAGAGGCGCCAGCGCTTCGACCGCCGCGCGTTCGGCGGCGCGGTCGCCCGCCTCGGTCGGCGCGCCGTCGGCACCCATCCCGACCGCCTCGAGGCCGCCGAGGTCGACGATCGCCGCGGCCACGGCGGTCGCAGCCCTTGCGGCGGCGTCGAGAAACCGTTCCTCGAGCGCAGCGTGCCGCCGTTCGGGAACTTGACGCCGAAAACGTCGCGCGGGCGTGCGCTCGTCGTATCCGCGTTCGCGATAGAACGCATGCGCGGCATCGCGCCACTCCGAGCTCTCCAGTTCGATCCGGGAACAGCCCAGCTCGCGCGCCGCTTCGTCGACCGCGCCGAGCAGCGCGCTTCCGATCCCGCGGCCGCGGTAATCGGGCGCGACGGCGAGCGCACCGAGCCACGCTTCGTAGGCATCGCCGATCGAAGTCGGCCGCGCTTGAATCTCCGCGAAGCCGACGACTCGGCCCTCCGCTTCCGCCACTACGACGCGCGCGTCGCTGCGCCGCAGCAGCGTGGCCAGGTGACGCAACGGATCGCTATTAGCGGCGACGTCGTCGTGACCGCCCATCGCCAAGGTCAGCGCAAGGATCGTCTCGCGATCGCTCCACGCCGCGGGACGCAGCGCGACCGTCTCAAGCAGCGGCGTCGAACCCGCGAACGATCGCCGCGCAGGGCGCGCACAAGGCCGGATGCAGCGGATCGCTGCCCAGCGCCAGATACTTCCAACACCGCTCGCACTTCTCGCCTGCGGCCGGCGAGAGAACCACCCGGGGCTCGGCTCCGGGCTCCATATCGCCGTCGACGTGGAGTTGCAAGCCCGAAACGATCAGCGCTTCGCGCAGATCGTCACCCAACAGCGCGAGTTGGGCCGCGAGCGCCGCAGGAGCGTAAACGTCGGCTTGCAGTTGGAAGTCGCGCATCCCCTCGGAGGAAGCCACTACCGCGCGCAGCCGCTTGAGCGCCGCCCACTCTTCGAGCTGCGCCAGCTCGAAGGTTCCGCGTTCGCTGCCTGCCGGCAGCTGCAAATCGAAAGCCGAAAACGCGTCGCCGCGCAAGCGCTCGGGGACGTGCTGCCACGCTTCCTCAGACGTGAACGACGTCAGCGGTGCGAGCATCGCGACCAGTGCCTTGAGGGTTTCGAAGAGCGCGGTCTGCGCGCTGCGTCGCCGCTCGCCGTCGCGCTCGCCCGAGTACATCGGATCCTTGAGCGCGTCGATGTAGAAACTCGAAAGATCTTCGGCATCGAAGGCGATCAGCGCCAGATAGACGTCGTGCAGGCGATACTCGCGATAGGCCGAGGAAACCGCCCGCGCCACGTCGTCGAGCTTCGCCAGCGCGAGCCGGTCGAGCGGATGCATCCGCTCGCGCGGCACGCTTTTCTCGAGTGAAAAATTGTCGAGTAGCCCGAGCAGCATCCGCAGCCGATAGCGGAAGTTGCGGTAGACGCTGCCCACACCCTCGAGCAGCGTTTCGCCGAAGCGCATATCCGCGGTAAAGTCGACCGAAGCGGTCCACAAGCGCAGGACGTCGGCTCCGTACTTGTTCATCGCATCTTCCGCCGCGATGTAGTTGCCGGCCGATTTGTGCATCGCGCGGCCTTCCGCGTCGACGACCCAGCCGGTTGCCACGACGCCGCGGTAAGGCGCGGCTCCCAAGGTCGCCACCGCCGTCACGAGGTTGCTGCGAAACCAGCCGCGGAATTGGTCGCTGCCCTCGAGGTAAAGGTCGGCGGGCCAGTGCAGGCCTTCGCGTTTCTTGAGCACCGCCCGGTGCGTCACCCCCGACTCGAACCAGATGTCGACGATGTTGAACTCTTTCTCGAAGGCGGTTCCATGACAGTGCGGGCAGGTGAGGTGCTCCGGCAGAAACGTCGCGACGTCTTCGGTCCACCAAGCGTCGGACGCGTTCTTGCCGGGGACCGCCCGCTCGCGAAAGACCTGCGCGGCTTTGCGCGCCACGTCCGGATCCAAGAAGGCCGTGCCGCAATCGAGGCAAGCCAGCGCGGGGATCGGCGTTCCCCACGTGCGCTGACGCGAGACGCACCATTCCGGATGGTTTTCGATCATCTGCGTCATGCGCGTCTCGCCCCAGGCGGGAGTCCATTTGACGTGCGGAATCTTTTCGACGATCCGCTTGCGCAACCGGTTGACGTCCATCGCGATGAACCACTGCGACGTCGCCCGAAAGATCACCGGGTTCTTGCAGCGCCAGCAATGCGGATACGAGTGCTCGTACGTCTCGCGCGCGAAGAGTTTTCCGGCCGCCGCGAGATCGGCGACGATCCGCTCGTTGGCATCGAACACGTTGAGGCCCGCGTACGCGCCGGCTTCGCTCGTGAAGCGTCCGCGGGCGTCGACCGGACTGTAGACCGGCAGTCCGAATTTCAGACCGGTCTCGAAGTCGTCGGCGCCGTGCCCGGGCGCGGTGTGGACGGCGCCCGTCCCCGAATCGAGTTCGACGTAGTCCGCACCGACGAGCGCCGAATCGCGCGCCAAGAAGGGATGGCGTACGGCGGCACCCACCAGCGCGCTGCCCTGCGCCCCACCCAGCCGCTCGGCCGGCGGCCCCGGCGCGCGCGCGAAAACGCGTTCGGCTAAGGCGTCGGCCAGCAGCAGCAGTTCGCCGTCGCGCCGGTAGATGCCGTACGGGGCCTCAGGCTTCAGCGCGACCGCGGCGTTCGCCGGCAGCGTCCAAGGCGTCGTCGTCCAAATGAGAACCGAGAGCGGCCCCTCATCCGCCGCGGCGAGGAGCTCCGTCCGCAGGAGCAAGTCGTCGCGCTGCGCTTCGCTTGCCGTGAAGCGCACGTAGACCGAAGGTGAGGTGCGGTTTTTGTATTCGATCTCGGCTTCGGCCAGCGCCGTCTCGTCGTGGATGCACCACAACGTGGCGCGCTGTCCCTTGTACAGCTGACCCTGCTCGGCCAGATCGGCCAGCGTCTCGACGATCGTCGCTTCGAATTCCGCATCGATCGTCCGATACGGGTGTTCGAAGTCGCCGAATTGGCCGAGCCGCAAGAACGTTTCGCGTTGCACGTCGAGCCAATGTTCGGCGCGTTCGCGGCAGGCTGCGCGCAGCGCGATCGGATCGATATCGCGGAAGTGCAAGCCGAGATGCTTGAGCGTTTCGAATTCGATCGGCAAACCGTGCATGTCCCAACCGGGCACGAACTTGGCGTAGCGCCCGTCGAGCAGGTGAACTTTGACGAAAACGTCCTTCATCACGCGGTTCAGAAACGTTCCCATGTGAACCTGACCGTTGGCGTAGGGCGGCCCGTCGTGCAGGATCCAGGGCGGATTCGCGGCGTTGCGCTGCAGGCGGCGCGCGTAGACGTCGTGCTCGCGCCACCAGGCGACGCGCGCCGGTTCGCGTTTGGCCAGCTCCGCGCGCATCGGGAAGTCCGTTTTCGGCAACAGCAGCGTCGAGCGGTAGTCCGTGTTCAGGGTCTTGTTAGACATCGAACCCCGACGGTTCGCGCCGCGCGTCCCCGCGTCCCGCGAGCGTCGCGAGCACCTCGAAGTTCCGCTCGGCGCGCGTGCGCATTTGCCGCGCGGCCTCGCCCAAGAGCGTGCCGAGCTCCGCGTGCCGCGACCACGCTTCATCGGCCAGGTCTGCCGCCTGCTGCGGCGTGGAGCGCACGCCCGGAGTCCAGAGCGGCGCAAGCGGGTAGCCCACATCCTCGCACAAGCCGCGCACCTTCGGATCGTACGGCACGGCCAAGAACGGAACGCCGAAGCGGATCGCCAGAATCAATGCGTGCAGCCGAACCCCGATCACGAGCTTCGCGCGCGACATCGCCGCCGCGACCGCATCTAAACCCTCGAGCGGCAGCAACATCGGCAACGAGCGGCACTTGCGAATGACCATCGTCGCCGCTTCCGCGTCGGCCGATCCGCCAAACGGCACGAACGCCGTCCGCGCGCCATGGCGTTCCGCCAGCGCGTCGACGGCCGCCGCAAGCGCCGCGATCCCATCGTTCCAATTCGCCGTCTTGCGCACGCAAGCCACCACCAGCGGATCGCTCTCCACGCCAAGTCCCTCGAGAACGCCCTGCTCTCCATCCGGTGGATCGTACAAAAACACCGGATCCGCCGTCCGCTCGACGTTCGTCCCCGGCACGAGCGGCGCAAACACCTCGCGCGAAATCTCATCCCGCACGGTCGCCGCGCTCAACCCCCGGCAGCACTCGCGCACCGTCTGCTTCCCCCAAAAATCGAGCGGCCCGACCGACTGCGCGAACACCATCGTCTTCTTCCGCGCGTGAATCGCCGACCGGATAATCCCCGCATAGTACAGCAAACTCTTCAAGCTCGTCGCATTCTGCAACAACCCGCCGCCGCCCGACAAAACGATATCCGCGCGCTCGATCGCGCGCTTGATCGCCCCCTGCTCCCAGCGTGGCGTCGCCTCGACGCCATAGTCATGCGCCGTCTCCTCCGGCTGCGCCGACAACACGTCGATCTCCGCAAACGGATAGCGCGACTTCAACTGCGCGACGATAATCGCCAAGAGCGCCTCGTCGCCAAGGTTCCCGAACCCATAGTACCCGCTGATCAGGAAGCGCAAAGACTACGCATCCGCACGGCGCGCGACCGTTTGTTCGCGAGCAGGCCGGGGGTGCCGGTGCGGATGCGCGGCGGGGCGTCCGCGCGCTTGCGCAGCCCGGATGGTCGAAGCACCCCCGGCCGGGCCCCACCTCAACACGGCCCAGCACCGTGACGAACCACTAGGCTCTCACTTTCCAAATCGACCGGTACACGATGACGGCAAGCGCACCGAGGACGATGCCAATCACCGCGCCGTTGAAGACGCGCAGCAGCGAGACGAGCAGCGGCGTGTGGAGGTGGCAGAAGGTGTCGACGATGTCCGCGGTGCCGACGCCGATGCCGACGGCGAAGAGCCAGCCGATTGCCTTCCGGTGCCCCAGTTGCAGTGCCGGCAACAACATCATCATGGGGAAGCCGATGGCGAATTCTTTGAAGCGTGGGCGTACGCCGAGCAAGGCGGTGAGATTCGAGCGCAGCGCGAGTTCGAAGGCGGAGGGCGTGATGTCGCTTTGGTTGCCGCTGCGCAGGAGGTAGACGGCGGCGCCGGCGGCGAGCAGGGCGAGGGCGGCGATTTGGTAGGCGCGGACCGGCGCTTCGGCGCTCGCGCGCAAGGTGGGCGGGTCGTTGCCGAAGCGGCGCGTGTAGATGTAGAGCGCCAGCGCGATGAGCGGCGGGAGCGTAAGGACGAGCTTGACGCCGCTGAAGTGGTCGATCTCTTCCATCAGGAGCGGGACGCTGACCAGGCCGACGACGACGAGCGCGCCACATAGGCCGAAGAAGGTGGCGACGCACAGCGTGCGCAGGCCGGCGAGCAGCGCAGCGCCGAGTTCGCCCGGTGCGGGTGAGGTGAACGAGCGGGGGATTGCGACGACACCCATCGTCGCAAACATGATGCCGCCGGCGAGCGCGAGGAGCTTGCGGGCGAGGAGGTCGTGGTGGCTCACGTAGCCGAGGGCGAGCAGCGCGAGGTCGGCTGCGACCACGGCGTAGACGAGTTGCGGCCGACGGCGGAGACCGAAAGCTTCGAGCAACAGCATGAAGATGGCGGGCACGGCCAGCGAGGCGAGCGCGATGAGCAGCGGGCCGCCCGGGATCGGCTGCACGGCGGTCGCGCGGCCGAGTTTGAAGCCGCGTGCGTGCAAGCCTTGCGCGATTTGCCGGACCAGCTCGACGTTGGTTCCTTCGGGCGACATGCCGTTATACGGATGCGGGAAGGGACGCAGGTAGACGACGCGCACGTTGCGCTCGCGTGCGCCGAGCAGATAGCGCGCGACGACGGTATCGAAGTCGAGCTTGTCGAGTTCGGTTTTCGAGATCGCCTGCACGCGCACGGTCCGGTCGGGGATGAGTTGCGCTAAGCCGTCGTTGCCCTTTTGCAGCAGCATTTTATCGTAGATCTCGATCGTCCCGAAGTTGAGGCCGGTGCGGCGGAAGGCCGCCGCGGTATCCTCGAGGTGGTCGGGAAAGCCGAGGACTTCGTTGCGCTGCCCCGAGAAGACGACGGTCGTCGGTTTGCCGCCTTGCGCGAAGCTCGCGAAGATCGCGTCGATCTGCGGCGCTCCGAAGCGCTCGTCGTTTTGAACGCGGGGCACGACCAGCAATCCCAACCGTCCGGCCAGCGCGAGCGGCGCGGACGGTAAGCCGAGCCCGAGCGTATTGAAGTAGTCGAGCTGCGAGCGAAAAGCGAAGATCGCCGGGTTCGCCGCGCGCAGCGTGCGAAGAGCGCGCGGCCCGAGATTCATGCCGACCGCGCGGCGGTAGCGTGGAATCTCGGCGGGAGCGTACACGATCAGGTACAGATCGCGTCCGTCGAGCCGGCCGCTCTTGGCGAGCGCGGCGAGCGTCGGTTCCCCCAGCGGTGCGAGTCGGGCCTGGGCGAGCAACTGCGCCCCCGAGAGCAGCAATGCGTCCGTGCCCGAGTCGACTCCCGCGCCAAGCTCTTCGGAAACAGCCAGCGAGGTCAGTCCCGCCCGGCGCAGCGCGATCAAGAGCTGCGCTTCGTTATAGCCGTAGGACTGCGCGAGGGCGCTGAAATCCGTGTAGTCCATCGCGATCTCCACGCGCCGCGCGCCCAGCTCCTTGCGGACGCGAAGCGTCGCGACGAGCAGCGAGGCGACCAGACCGAGCACGAGGATCAGCGTCAGCGCGAAACGGTAGCGGCGCGGGGCGCTCAAGCCCATCGTAGCCCCAAGATCGAAATGAAAGCCGTCACGCCGGTAAGCCGGTCCCGTTCCAAGCCGCGTCCTCCTCGAATCCGGCGGTGCCGTCCAACGCCTCGTACATCATCTTCGGGTGCTTGGCCGGAACCTGCGTCCGAGGGCGGGCCCCGGCCGGCAAGGAGGCCGTTCCGCCGGCGCAGCCGCCGCCTTTACGGGCGGCGCAGCAAGATCGACAGGCGCTCGGAGCGGCGCCCGCGTGCGGGGTGAGCGACGCGAGCGTGCTTGACGCACCGGCAAGGGGTTCGGTATAGTGGGCACTCAACTGCAGCTCATCGGGTGTCACGCTTGTCGCTTACTCAACCAGCGCACGCGGAACGCACCGATCTCGACCGTAACACCGTCCGCCTGGCGCTCCTGGGCTGCGGAACCGTCGGATCAGGCGTCGCGTCGCTCCTCCTCGGTGCATCGTCTTCTATCGCCGCCCGCAGCGGCGTCGCACCGGTACTCGAAGGAATCGCCGTCCGCTCGCGCGAGAAACCGCGCGGCTTCGCGATGCCGCCCGGAATGTTGAGCGAGGACGCCCGAGCGCTCGTCGCATCCCCCGGGGTCGACGTGGTCATCGAGTGCATCGGCGGCACGACCGACGCGCGCGAACTCGTCGAGCTCGCGCTCGCCAACGGCAAACACGTGGTGACGGCCAACAAGGATCTCATGGCGACGCGCGGGCCCGAATTGCGGGCGCTGGCACGCGCCAGCGGCGTCACGATCGCCTGCGAGGCAGCCGTCGGCGGTGCGATTCCGATCGTGCGCACGCTCGGAGCCTCGCTGGCCGGTGAGGAGATCCTCGAGGTCGGCGGCGTGCTGAACGGCACGACCAACTTCATCTTGAGCGAGATGTTCGCCGGCTCGAGCTATGCGAGCGCGCTCGCGGAAGCGCAACGTCTCGGCTTCGCCGAGGCCGATCCGACCTCGGACGTCGAGGGCATCGACGCGGCCCACAAGCTCGCGATTTTGACGCAACTGGCCTTCCGGCGCGCGCTGCACACCTACCAAATTCCGCGGCGCGGCATCGCGAAGCTCTCAGCGGACGATCTGTCGCTCGCCAAGCGCTTGGGTATGACCGTGAAACTGATCGCCTGCGCGCGCCGCAACGCCTCGCTCGTAACGCCGGCGTTCGTCCCGCTCGGTCACCCTTTCGCGCAAGGCTCGGGAGCGCAAAACTGCATCCGCGTGACCGGGCGCAGCTCGGGTTCGCTGACCTTCGCCGGCACCGGCGCGGGGAGCGCGCCGACGGCGTCGGCCGTGATCGGCGACATCGTCGCCGTTTTGCGGCGCATCGCGGCCGGCCGGCACGTCGGCAGCGACGAAGCCGACGACGTCTTGACGCCGGTCCCGCTTGAAATCGAACCCGGCATCGCGCTGCGCCAGGTCGTGCGCTTGGTCTCGTTGCGCGACGCGCGCCCCGCGAAGCTCGCACTCGACGGAGCCGGCCTCGAGGCGCAGGCGCTCGACGGCATTCCGGCCGTCATCACCTCCCGTCTCGACGGCGACGCACCGGCGCAGCTTGCCGCGATCTTTGCCCGGCACGGCCTGCGCGCCGAGAGCGCGATTCCCGTTTGGGAAGATGCCCCCATCCCCGTTTCTCCCGCCGAAACCAGCACCATCCGCTCGGCTATCTCAACGCCGGCATAGGAGCAGCTCATGGCAGATAACGGTACGTTCCATCCCGACACGATCGCCATCCACGGCGCCTTCAACGGCGATCCCGCAACCAAAGCGCGCGCGCTTCCGATTTACCAGACGACCTCGTACAGCTTCGACGACGCGGACCACGCGGGGCGTCTTTTCGCACTCCAAGAGTTCGGCAACATCTACACGCGGATCATGAATCCGACGAGCGACGTGCTCGAGCAGCGAATCGCCCAGCTCGAGGGCGGCGTCGGCGCGCTGGCGCTCGCCAGCGGACAGGCCGCTACGATCTACTCGATCTTGAACCTCGCGCGCAGCGGCGACCATATCGTCAGCTCGGCTTCCCTCTACGGCGGAACGTACAGCGCTTTCGTGCACACGTTGCCGCGGTTCGGCATCGACGTCACGCTGGTCGATCCGGCGAAAGGCGAGAACTTCGCTGCGGCGATTCGCCCGAATACCAAAGCGATCTTCGCGGAAACGATCGGCAACCCGAAGGTCGACGTGCTCGACTTCGAGGCCGTTGCGAAGGTTGCCGCCGAACACAAGTTGCCGCTGATCGTCGACAACACGCTCGCGACGCCGTATCTGCTCAAACCGTTCGAGTGGGGTGCGAACGTCATAGTCCACTCCGCGACGAAGTTCATCGGCGGACACGGAACCTCGATCGGCGGCCTGCTCGTCGACGGCGGAAACTTCGATTGGGAAGGTTCGGGGCGCTTCCCGGATTTCACCGAGCCGGACGCGTCGTACCACGGCGTTCGCTACGTGGCGTCGTTCGGCAACCTCGCGTATATTCTTAAAGCGCGCGTGCAGCTGCTGCGCGATCTCGGGGCGGCGCTCTCGCCTTTCAACTCGTGGCTTTTTCTGCAGGGGCTCGAGACCTTAGGCCTGCGCATCGAGCGTCATTCCCAGAATGCGCTCAAGGTCGCCGAGTTTCTCCAGGCGCAGCCCGACGTCACCTGGGTCTCCTATCCCGGCTTGCCCGAGCACCATTCGTACAACCGCGCCCAAAAGTACCTCAAGAACGGCGCAGGGGCGATCCTTACCTTCGGGATCAAAGGCGGCGCGCCGGCCGCGAAGCGCTTCATCAATAGTCTGAAGCTCTTCTCGCTGCTAGCGAACGTGGGCGATGCGAAATCGCTCGTCATCCACCCCGCGACCACGACGCACCAGCAGCTCAACGTCGTGCAGCAGATCGAAGCCGGCGTCACCGAGGACCTCGTGCGCCTTTCGGTCGGAATCGAAGACATCCGCGACATCATCGCCGACTTGCAACAAGCGCTCGACGCGGTGCGCGGCTCGAACCCGCAGCGCGAAGCCGTCAGCGCGAATTGAGCGCGACCGAACCGAGCTTCGAGCGCGACGTCCCGATTGGGGCGCTCGCGCTCGACTGCGGCGTCACGCTGCCGGCCGTCGTCCAACGCGTCTCCGTCTACGGCGAACCGCGACGCGACGGTTCGAACGTCGTGCTGGTCCCGCACGCGCTCACGGGCTCGAGCCGGGTGCTCGACTGGTGGGGCGATTTGGCGGGGCCCGGCAAACTCTTCGACACGGGCGCGCTGGCGATCGTCGGCGTGAACGCGCTCGGCGGCTGCTACGGATCGACCGGGCCGTCGTCGCCCGCCGCGGACGGTGCGCCGTACGGCGCGCGCTTTCCGGTCGTTTCCGTCGGCGACATCGTTCGCGCGGAGCGCGCCGCGCTCGCGACGCTCGGCATCACGCGCCTCGCCGCGGTCGCCGGCGGATCGCTCGGCGGAATGCAGGCCCTCGAGTGGGCGCTGCAAGCCCCGGCCCAGCTCGCGCACGCATTCGTGATCGGCGCCTACGACTCGTTTTCCGCAATGGGTATCGCGCTCAACGCCGTCGCGCGCGAAGCCGTCCGGGTTGCCGCCGATCGAACGCAAGGCATCGAACTGGCCCGCAAGATCGCGATGCTCACGTACAAAAGCGAAGCGCTCTTCGCCGCACGGTTCGGCCGCAAATTCAACCGCAAAGGCGGCGATCCGACGAAGAACGCGGGCGACAAATTCGACGTCGAGGGTTACCTCGACTACCAGGGCGCGCTCTTCTCGGCGCGCATGGATCCCGACGCCTACCTCACGCTCACGCGAGCGATGGACCTGTTCGATACGCGCGATCGCGCGACCGGCGTGCCGTTCCCCGCGCTGACCTTCGTCGGCATCTCGAGCGATTGGCTCTTCCTTCCGGCCTACGTGCGCGCGGCCGCGCGCCGTTTTGCGGCTGCCGGCGCCGACAGTCTCTACCTCGAGCTCGAGTCGAACCACGGCCACGACGCGTTCCTCGCGGAACCCGCCGCGCTCGAAGCGCTGATGCGCCCGCGACTGCGCGAGCTCTACGCCGGCGTCGGCCTCTCGGCGGCACGCTAGAAACCGCGCGCCCTAGTTCGTCGGGAGGGCGCCCCGGCGCTTTCCTTTGGGAAAGGCCTTGTCGATGCGCTCGATCTCCTCGGGCGTCAGCACGAGGTCGCCGGCGGCCGCGTTCGCCTCGACGTGCGCGACGCTATTGGCCTTCGGAATCACAAACGTGTCGTCGTCGCGCAGGAGAAAGGCGAGCGCCGCGGCGTGCAACGTGACGCCGCGCTTGTGCGCGATCTCGCTCAGCGTTTTGTAGCGTGCGGCGCGCGGATCCATGCCGCCTTGACCGAACGGCGTGTAGGCGACCAGCGCCGCGCCGTAGTCCCGGCACCACGGCAACTCGTGATCTTCGACGGTACGCGCCTCGAGGTTATAGAGCACCTGGTCGCAGGAGATGGTCGCATGCTGCAACGCGGCGGCTGCCTCGCGCAGGTCCCAAGGGTCGAGGTTGCTGACGCCGATCAGGCGCGTCTTTCCATCTAAGGCCAGCTTTTCGAGGCCTTGCATCGTCTCGACGATGTCGTTCTCGGCGCGCCAGTGCAGCAGGTAGCAATCGAGGTAGTCGACGCGCATCCGCTTGAGCGAACGCTCGCAGGCGCGCGCGATGCCGCGCGCATCGGCGTTCTGCGGAAGAACCTTCGAGACCAGGAACAAACTCTCGCGATCGTAGCCGGCGATCGCTTCGCCGACGACCTCCTCGCTGCGGCCGTCACCGTACATTTCCGCGGTGTCGACGTGCGTCATCCCGAGCTCGAAGCCGCGCCGCAAGGCGGCGACGTCGGGAATCGGCCAGGTTCCCTGACCGACGACCGGCACGAGCGGACCGTTCCGGCCGAAAGGGCGCTTTCTCACGCGGGCACGCGCGCCGCCACGCGCCCGCGGCTCGCCGGCGACGGCGACCGCGATGAGCGCACCGGCCGCGAGTACGTTGGCCCCGAGCGTGAAGCGGTCCGAAAGATCCATCGAGCCGAGCGTCACGCCGCCGAAGACGCCCCCGACGAGCGCATCCATCAAGGCGCCCGCCGCCATCGCGCCGATGACGAACGAGCCGAGGAACGTGAGGGTGACCTTGGCGGGAAACGACTTGCGGTAGATCCCGATGAGCGGAGGGATGAGCAGGTCTCCGTAGATGAAGGTCGTGTTCGCGCCGAGCGGAATGCCGGCGGTCGCGAGAAAGCGCGCGATCGGAACGTTGCCCATCGAGCAAATGAACGTCACCGCGGCCAGCGCGAGGCCGGTGAGAAGCAGCAGAGGGTACCCGAGCAGCGGAACGCTTCCCACGGCGTGCAGCGCATCCGCCAGCCACGCCGGCGGAACCAGCGCGGCCGCAAATCCCGCGATGACGTAGCCCAGGACGAGTTCGTTGCGCAGCATCGCCACGTCGCCCAGCGCGACGTCGACGATTTCGCGCCAAGTCGTTGCCTCGCGCAGCGCGGAAAGGCCGCGCGCCGCGCCCGCCGCAGGGCCTTCGTCCGTCCCGAGCACCCCGTGCGGGTCGGACCGGAACTCGCTCGCATGACGCGCTCCGCAAAAGCGATACGTCGTCCCCGCGAACTCGACCGCATGGTCGTCGTCGCCCGCCATACCGCACTGCAGACACGCGCCGGGCTGCGACGGTGCGGCAACGGCACCCCCTGGGTTCGGCGCGCGCAGTTCGTCGGGACGCAACAGCACGCTCGCGCCGGCGGCGACGACCGCGATAATCACGATTCCCCCGAAGAACTCGGCGAACGCGAACTTCCAACCGATGAGCGTCCAGAACAGAATCAAGATCGCCAAGTTCATGTTCGTCGACGAGATCATGAACGCAAAGACCGCCCGGACGTCGGCGCCCTTCTGATAAAAACCGCGCGCCGCGGCCGCCGCGCCGTACGAGCAGGCCGAGGCCACGATCCCGAAGGCGGTGCCGTTGAGGATGCCGCGCAGATCGGGTCCGAGAAAGCGGTGCATCGCCCGGCGCGAGAAGACGACTTGCACGATCGCCGAGATCAAGAACCCGAAAACGAGCCCGAAAAAACTGTCCCAGAAAAACGCGAAGGTCGTTCGCAGTCCGGCGATGAGCGCTCCCGCTAGTGCTTCCATACCGGGGCGCGGCGTTCGAGGAAGGCGGCGATGCCTTCCTGCGCGTCGGCGGCGAGCGCGTTCATGCTCATGACTTCCTTGGCGTAGGCGTAGGCCTTCTGCTGATCGAGATCGATCTGCGTGTAGAACGCTGCCTTGCCGAGGCCGATCGTGAAACCGCTGGCGGAAACGATCTTGCGCGCGAGCGCGTCGACCTCACGCTGCAGCACGTCGGGCGGCACCGCACGGTTGATGAGGCCCCAGTCCGCCGCCGTCTGCGCGTCGACGTACTCGCCGGTGAACAGCATCTCCATGGCGCGCTTGCGCCCGACCGCACGGCTGAGCGCGACCATCGGGGTCGTGCAGAAGAGGCCGTTCTTCACGCCCGGCGTCGCGAATTTCGCGTCGTCGGCGGCGAGGGCTAAATCGCACGTCGCGACGAGTTGGCAACCGGCCGCAGTCGCAATCCCGGTGACCTCCGCGATGACCGGCTGCGGAATGCTTTGGATCTTCTCCATCATCCGCACGCAGACGTCGAAGATTTCCCGGAAACGCACGACGTCTTCCGCATTTCCCGCGCAGCGCAGCTGACGCAAATCGTGTCCCGAACTGAAGACGGGCCCCAGCGCCCGCAACACGACGACCTTGACGCTCGCGTCCCGGCCGGCTTCTCCGAGCGCGGCGAGGACCTCGCGCATCGTGTCGAGCGAGAGGGCGTTGCGCTTTTCGGGGTTGGCCAGCACGAGCGTCGCGACGCCGTCGGCCGTCTCGAGCGTGATGTACTGATACGGGCGGGTCTCAATCATTGCGGAAGCCTCGCAGACGCATGCAGTCCCACAAAACCGGAACCGCCCAGCCGGGTTTCCCGGCCGGGGCGGCTCTTTCCGGTATGCCGGGCTTCCGGACTAGCGCTTGCGGGCGGTTTTCTTGGCCGCCGTCGTCTTGCGGCTCGCCGCCGCGCGGCTCGGGGTTTTTCGGCTCGTCGTCTTCTTCGCAGCCGCCTTCTTGCGGCCGCCCGCCCCAGCGGCGCGCGGCTGCGGGTGAATGCCGACGTCCTGCCACGATTTCTCGCTCAGCTCGACGCCGTAGTGCTCGGCGGCCTTCTTGATGTTGGCGAAGGCCAAGTCGCGCTCGGGCGCCGAGACGTCTTCCACCTGGTCCAGCCGCGCGATCGCGTTGCGCACGTGGCGGGCGTCGGTCAGCGGCTCTTTGCGCTGTTTCGGAAAGGCGTAGACGCTGTCGGGGAGGTCGCTCTGGGTCGTTAAACGCCCATGCTTTTCATGGGGCTTCCACGTAGCTCTCATGTCACGCTTATACCCGGTGCGAGCGGCTTTCCGCGGCGCGAGGGCCGCGAATCAGGTCGCCGCGGGGACCGGATTTGCGGGCGGCTGGCCGCCGGCCGGCGGCAGCGCGCCGGGCGGCGCGGCGGCGGGCGGCCACGACGAACCATCGGCGAAGTCGACGCGAACGACGTGGTAGCCGGTCGCGCGCGCTTGCAAGAACGGGAGCGCCGCCGTCGGCAGGTCGCGCTGAATGCAGCCCGCGCCGTACGATCCGCGCGGACCGCCGCCGTTGCCTTGCCACTGCGCCATCGAGTTGAAGCTCACGATGTCGACGTTGGGCGAGAACTCGCCGTGCCGGTCGAGGACGATTTTCCCAAGCTCTTGGCCGTATTCGCTTAGCAGCGGAAACTCGAAGAGCACGTGATTTGCGACCTGCGGGGCCACGTTCTTAAAGGAGAGACAAGCGATCCCGGAAGTGCCGTCCCGCTTGACCGCCGCGAACCCGCCCAAGATCTGAATCGGCCCTTGGGAACCGCCTTCGAGCGACGCCGTCGCCAGGGGAATGTTGCGCCACGCATTGGGGCTCGGGGTAGCCGCGGCCGCTTCGAAGTCGCGCCGCGGGCCGATCTCTGAATCGCTAGCACCTTGCGCGTAGAGTGCCGACCGGCCTTTGCCTTGCAGCCAGTAGAGGAGTGCGTTGCGGTCCCCGTCACCAAGGTTCAGAATGTCCACTTCGACTTTTTGCGGTTGGAAAGTCGCGTCGTCGGGCTTGGGCGTCCCGTTCCGCGCCCATTTCACCAAACTGGAGAAATCGGAACCGCCCATGAAGCGCACTTGCTCGAGCACGTGCTGCAAGGCGTCGGAAGCGTCGGCTTGCGCGCGCCCGCTCGTTGCGAGCAGCGCGGCTCCGCCGACAAAAGCAGCTAAGACTATCGATAAAACGATCCGTCGCATTCTCACCGCCCCCCGTTTGTCCGGCCCCGGTAGTGAGTCCTGTGGCCAACCGCAACAAAGCGCCCTGCACGGAACTCGCCCGGAACGTCGCCGGCTCCCACGTCGAGAAGCAAACGCGGCCACCGCGACCGCGCCGCAGCCGGCGCAGCGATCTCAGCGCAGGGAGTCTTAGCGAGCCTTGCACTTCGCGCAAACGCCCGCGACCGAAAGGTCGTGCGACACGGGCGTAAAGCCGCGCGGCAGCGAGAGCTTTTCGAGACTGACGCAACCGCTCAGCTCGTAGACGCGCCCACAGCGGATGCACGCGAAATGGTGGTGGTGCGCTTTGCCCGCCAGCTCGTAGAAAATGCCTTGACCCGGCAGCTCGATGCTCTCGAGCGCTCCTTCCTCGACGAGGGAGCGGACGAAGCGGTAGACCGTCGACAGGCTAACCCGTTTTGCTCCGCGTTGGGCGAGGGCGAAAACCTCTTCGATCGACAGGGGGCGCTCGGCCCCGTCTAGGACGGCGCGGATAACGCCGCGCTGGCGGGTGTTGCGCTCGAAGGCTTGCGCCGGGGCGCGCGGACGGCGTTGGGCGGAACCAGGCATGGGAGGGATCCTTCGCGGCGAATCGTATTCTCCCCTTAATGACAATGCGAAGTCAAGAGCGTTAGATGAGCAGGCGGCGGCGATCGATCCTCGCGACGCTGCTGTTTTTTGCGTTCACCGCGCCGCTCGGCATCGCCGCACACCTGATCTCGGAATTCGCCGGCCTCGGCTGGCACGACGATGCCGATCTGGCGTTCTCCGCGCGGCACGGGTATTTGGCGCTGCTTGCTTTGGTTTCGTTGGCGGCCTTCGGCATCGTCCTGCGCTCGATTCCGCCCGCCGCGCGCCGTTATCACATCGGCCAGATCGTGCGAAGCCTGCCCTTCCGGGGCCGGGGCCTTCGCTTTATCTCACTTTCCTTCGTCGCGCAGTTCGGCTTCTTTGCGCTGACGCAGATCGGCGAAGGCTGCCCGCTTTGCAGCGGCGACATCTTTACGGGCGTCCTCGCCGCGGCGACTGCTGCCGCCTGCGGGGCGCTCGCGATCGCACTCTGCAAACGCCGTGTCCTCGAGCTTGCAATCGAGCTCGTCTACGCGCTCGATGCGCTTTGCTCTGCGAGCGCGCTTCCGAGCGGCGTCGCGGCCTACCGCCGCCGAGCCGCGCGCTCGACGCGGCGCACGCCTTTCGCTTTCCGCTACCGCCCTCCGCCGCTCGCAGCCTAAGCCTTCCGACGGTTCGCCGTCGATCTTCCGGCGGCGCGAAACCTCGCGCCGCGCTTTTGCTGCAATTCTCCGGAAAGAATACCATGTACGATAGGCTGCGGCGCTACGCACGCTTTGCGCTATTTCTTCTCCCACTGACGGCGACTCTCGCTGCGCCGGCGTACGCCGTCAACGCGAGCGCCTTTCTTGACGGAACCGTCATCAACGCCGGCGCGCCGGTTGCTGACGCCGACGTGACCGTTACCGGCAACAACCTCACCCTCCACGCGAAGAGCGATGCGAAGGGCAAGTTCGCGTTTCCGCCGCTCGCGTTGGGCGGCTACGACGTCACGGCAACGAGCGGGGCTCTCCGGACGCGCGCCCACGTCGACCTTTCAGGCGGCGGAGCTTCGATTACGCTCGACCTCTCGGCCCTCTCCGAGATCGGGCATACCGTCGTGAGCCGCGAACAGGCCGTGGTGGTCCACGGGAGCGGCAGCGACGTCGCCCTGAACCAAAGCGCGCTCACCCAACTACCGTTCGACAATAACTTTTCGGAGATGGAGATCCAGATGCCCGGCGCGGTGCGCGGCGCCAACGGCGTCGTCCACATCAACGGCGACCACGGCGTCATCAACTACATGATCGACGGAGTGGCTCTGCCGCAAGAGCTCAATCGCGACATCGGCGGCGAGATCAACCTCAACGACCTCTCGTTCGTCGACCTGGTCGAAGGCGCATATCCGGCGCAGTACGGTCTACGCTTCGGCTCGGTCTTCAACATGGCGACCCGCGCCGGCACGGGCCCAGCCGGCTTCACCGGGTATGCCCAGTACGGCTCGTATAACGACGTGCAGAGTTCGCTCGGCTATCACTCGCCGTTGCCAGGCGGCGGAGGCTTCGATCTTGCGATTACGGGCGAACAATCGACGCGCGGGCTCGATCCGCCGAATTTCAGTTCGCCTCACAACAACTACAGCTCGCTCGGCCAATTCGCCCGCTTCACGCTGCCGGCTGGGGGAGGCAGCTTCACGAACGTTACCTTCATCAATAGTCATGCCACCTTTCAGATCCCGAACGACGTCAACAACGGCGAACCCGCTTCGACGGACGACAACGAGACGCAAGCCGATACGTTCTTAGCCGTGCAGTTCCATCACGTGATCGGCGACACCGGCGTGCTCACGTTCGGACCAGCCTACAAAGCTTCGCGCATCCAAGACTTTGGGGATCCGGCGAACGACTTCATCTACGGCGAGGCGCTCAACGTCGCCCCGCCCCCATACGGGAACGGCGGCTCGTCTACCGATTGCGGGACCGCGCTGACCGATCCCAGCGTCGTCTACCTGCCCACGACCTGTGCCTACTCGCTCGCCGACACGCGAACCGCGCTGGACTACATCGTCCAAGCCGACTACACGCAAAGCTTCGGCAAGCACACGCTCGGCGCTGGGATCAACTACGATCTCGCGCGGATCCTGAAACACTACGCGATCGCGCTTCAACCGAACAACTACCTCGCGCCGATCGAAACGCCCGAAACCCCGAACGCCGCGACGACGGTGGTAGACGATGCCCCGAACCTGGGCAACACCTATCAGTCCTACATTCAAGACAGCTGGCGCATCAACGCTTTGTGGCAAGCCGACTACGGCCTGCGCTACGATTTTTTCACGATCAAGTCGACCGAGTTCTCGCAAGGCTTCGGCGCGTTCAGTCCGCGGCTTAAGCTCACCCGATTCTTCGGAAACCGGACCAGCCTCTACGCCTACGTCGGCCGCTTCTTCGAACCGTTCTCGCTAGAAAACGTGAGCCCGTCGGCAGCCTATCTCCTGAACCTGCCCTTACAGCCGACGCTCGCCCAATTCGACCTCAAGCCCGAGCGCGACACGCAGCTCGAGTTCGGGGGCCACCTCCCGCTCGGCTCGGGCGATCTCGGCTTCCGCATCTGGCAGAAAAATGCGAACGACCTCATCGACGACACCCAGGTCGGCGTGACGCTGCTGCATCAGGACATCAACTACACCCTCGGACGGCTGTCGCAGGAGGCGCTCAACTACGTGCAGCCCTTACCGCGCAACGGTCGCGCCTACTTCTCCGTCGCGCACGTATTCTCGGTCAACAACGGCTGCGAGACGCAGCTGCTCGCCCCGTGCTTCGGTTCGCCAACGGGCTACACGCCGGCCGACCACGAGCAGAACTGGTCGATGGCGGGCGGCTTACTGCTCAACAATCGCCGCGGCGGCTGGTTCTCGATCGACGGCGAGTATGGCAGCGGCTTATCGTCGAGCCAGAATCCGACCGGCGGAATCACCTGCGCCGGACCCGATCTCGCCGAGAACGTCGGCGGTCCGTGCAAACGAACGCCGCACATCACCTTTAACGCTGAAGAAGGCATCGCGCTTTCGCCCAGCGCGGCAGTGACGTTCGGCATCCAAAACCTGCTCAACGACCGTTACTTCGTCACCTACATCAACGCGCAGGGCAACCACTACGCCCCGCCGCGCACGTTCCAATTCGGGGTCCGGTTTAAGTAAGCTTAGCTTCCCCGCCGTCATCATGGATTGGAAGGGTGAAATTGACCTCGAATGAAAAGCCGCTTGCCGTTTGGTGCGGGAGGTGGCGATTCGGCGTCGAAAAATTTCTCTATGTGGAGTCCGGTTTAGGCTAGCCATGTGGCTGCGTTTTCTCGCCGCGTTTCTACTCTCGCTCCTTTCGGCATGTTCGGGGGGAAGTCGCGGACCTATCCCAACTGAACGCTCACAAATTCCTCAGGCGAAAACGCGCGATTTTGGAACGTCGAAGTCGGTTCCACTTCCGGTTGGTACTCCGACTCCGCCAGCATCAACCGCGCGTGGCGCTCCATCGCTTATCCACAGCTCAGCGTTACGGCAGATCGTTACGCCAATGACGCAGGGCGCCGATTCGACTGAGGATCTGTGTGTAAGTTGGTGCGTAATTCCAGGTCAAACACTAGACCTTGGCCCGCAAAGCGTCGGCGCTGGGGCTTGGCCTCCCGGGACTGTCCAGGCGTCTCTAGTTGGAGCTCCCTCATGGGCTGGAGTTGACCCGCTTACGTGGACACTTTCTTGATTGGACATCACGCGGCGCGGCTCATGCGCCGCTCGTAGTAGTTGGGTGAGAGATAGCCGAGCGCGGAGTGTCGGCGATGCGGGTTGTACCAGCCTTCGATGAAGTCAAAAACTGCGAGCGATGCGTCGCGCTGCGTCTTGAAGCGATGACGTGCAAGCAACTCGCATTCAAGCGTCGCGTTGAAGCTCTCGCACATCGCGTTGTCGTAACAGTCGCCAACGGAGCCCATCGATGGGCGGACGTTAGTTTCCCGGCAGCGACGACCGAAAGCGATTGAGGTGTATTGCGTGCCTTGGTCCGAGTGGTGAACGACATCATTCGGGCGACGTCGAAAGATCGCCATGTTAAGGGCGTCGAGAACAAGTTCGGTGCGAAGATGGTTCGCCATCGACCAGCCGACGACTCGGCGGCTGTAGACATCGAGTACGATCGCCACGTACAAAAAGCCGGACCAAGTAGGAACGTAGGTGATGTCAGCGACCCAGAGCTGGTCGGGCTGGTCTGCGACAAACTTGCGGTCAACGAGATCAGCGGCAGGTCGCGCGTCGGGGTTTCGCACCGTCGTAGTCGTGAACTTGCGACGCGAAACGCCATGGATATTGCGCTCACGCATCAAGCGGGCAACGCGTCTTACAGAGAAGAAGAGTCTACCATGGCAAAGGTCCGTACGTATCCGCCGGAGTTTCCGGGCGTAGAGCCCACCAAGGAGACTGCACGGTGCGCAAGAGCCGCTTTACCGAGAGCCAGATCGTTGGGATTCTCAAGGAGCTCGATGCCGGGACGCCGGCGACCGAACTCGGCCGAAAGCACGGCATTCACGCGAACACGATCCGCCTGTGGCGAGACCGGTACGCTGGCCTTGAGTCCAGTGACTTGGTCCGCCTCAAGCAACTTGAAGACGAGAGTCGGCGTAAAGACCGCATCATCGCCAAGCTGACGCTCGAGGTCGATGCGATGAAAGAGCTGGTCGAAAAAAACGGTTGGAGCTCTCGCAGCGGCAAGACGCGGTGAGAGCTCTCCAACAGCGCGGGATCTCGGCTATCCGGGCGTGCTCGCTCATCGGCTTCACGCGCAGCAATCTGTACTATCACCGCAAGCCCAAAGATGATGAACATCTCAAGGCGCGCCTCGAAGACCTTGCGGCGAAGCGCCCGCGGTGGGGTTGGCGGCGTCTGCGTTATTCTGCTCCAGCGCGAGAAGGTCCAGGCGGGAGAACATCGCCTCCGGCGCGTGTACCGGGAACTCGGACTGCAAGTGCGGCCTCGCAAGAAGCGCAAGGTGCGGTACGTTCGCGGCAACGCGATCGCTCAAGTCTTGGCGCCGAACGAGCGTTGGTCGCTTGATTTCATGCACGATACGCTCGCCAGCGGTCGACGCCTACGTACGCTTATGGTCATCGACGACTTTACGCGGGAGTGCTTGGCAATCGAGGTCGAGCGTGGCTTCAGCAGCCGGCGCGTGATCCGCGCCCTCGAGGCTATTGCTTTCGAGCGGGGACTTCCCAAAACGCTCCGTTTCGACAACGGCGCCGAGCTAACCAGTCATGCCGATGTTGCGTTGGGGCGCGGAGAACTCGATCGATCTGCACTTCATCGATCCCGGCAAGCCGGTGCAGAACGCCCACATCGAATCGTTCAACGGGCGAGCGCGCGATGAGTTCCTCAATCTGCACAGCTTTCTCACTCTTGATCAAGCACGCGAGGCCGCTGCGGAGTGGCTAATCGACTACAACGAGATCCGACCGCATAGCTCGATCGGCAACCAAACGCCCAGGGAGTTTGCCGAAAGCCTAAAACTCAACCAGCCCTCACAGCTATCAGCGCTTGGTGCAAGCGGCCACTCGTCGCAGAGCATCGCAGGCTCGATTATCTGATCCTCTGGCGATCGAATCGCCGCGTTCTTGCGCGTAGTTTCGGTCGACTGGTACTAGGCGGCCAAGCGGCTCACCGTCGCGAACATCGCGAAGCTCGGATCTGATCCTTGGCGATCAAATCCGGAAGACGTTCGTTCGCGCGTCTCGTTCGACGTACGGGCGGCCAAAGATCCATGGCGGATCTTCGCGACGCTGGATCACGACTACGACGTTGCGCATGGTAGACTCTTTCTCTGTAAGACAGAAAGTGTCCACGTAAGCGGGTCAACTCCATGGGTAACAATAAGTACAGCGCAGCCGGTCACTGGGCCGCCGTTTTGGTTCGACCTTGTTTTTAAGCCGCCAACCGGAACAGCCATCAATAGTTATCCCTACTCGGTCCAATTCAACTGGACTTCGTCAGATGGCACTCAGCATGGACAAAAAGCGCTGCCCGAAACCATAGAAATTGCCTGTAGCGTGAACAATTCGACTTGTCCGAAAGCAACTGTTCAAGATCAGTATCTCGGTACAACGGTAGGAGCAAGTCCCGCTCCCTACTGGCCCCCGACCTTCCACTACAATTGGCCTGGTACAAAGCTTGACTGTGCAGTATACGAAGGGCACAGGGCAGGCACCGGGAGGCTTCACGTTCGGCGCAAATTCGAACCCGACATGGGGCTATGACTTCGGTGTCGTTGACGCGGCAAATTATACGTTTGGTCAAGCCATACCGCTCATTGCTGGAAATCCAACGGGTATTTCATCCCCGAATTTTGCCTGGTACGCTCAACGGTGGCAGCCCGGCCCGTACACGCGCAATTTCACCGTATCAAACATTCAGCTCACGGGTACTTATCCAGGCGGATACGTCGAGACTGCAGCCCTAAATCCACTTTCGGGCTCCTACACGGTTAAAACGCCCTTAACGCCGACAATAAAGCAGACGCTTCATAACATCACGTTGAATGTAAATATCAGTCCCGCTACCGGGCAGACGCTCAGCCTCGGGGTAGTTGATTGGGACGGAGCGGGAGCCGACGTCGTCAGTCACGGTATTGATTTTGACCTGTCGGTTGCCAGCGCGCCGCCGGGTCGACTCGATATGGTCCAAGTTCTCAAAATGAATTGTAATCAACTTAATGAGTCGAATTTGCCGGCAAATCAGTATAGACGATATGGCGCGCTGGTGGCGCCGGTGACAGATAGCCTAACTAAGAGCGCTTTCTACTCTTCGACGCAGGTTGATCATCCAGTTGGCGAGACGAAACATTGGACTGACTACGATGCGCCCGCGAGCAACCTTGCCTCTCTTGACGATGGCTATATGACTGGTGATACCCGGGGAGATCAGTTCGATGACATACTTTTCTATCAGCCCACTGACAAGCGGAAAACTAAAGGGCCGAAACCTCTTTGGGTTGCGATAGCGCATCAGGGATGGTACTTCAATGGATGGGCCAGTCGGAATGTCCCGAAGCGGTCTGTATACCTTGAACTCCCCCGCTAACAATAGCAGTCTTGGTAATTTCAATGCATTTGACTTCGACCCCACATGGTCAGCGTCACCTACTTGGGGTGCTCCTGACCTGAGGGCGGAAAACGTCGTAGGTTGAAACTGTGAGATCTCGGGCGATTGGCCCAAGGAGACCTCACCGTGAAGAAGTCGCGATTTACCGAAGCCCAGATCGTGGCGGCCCTTAAAGAGATCGACGGGGGTACGCCCGCGACCGCGATTGCGCGCCGGCTCGGAGTTCATGCCAACACCGTTCGCGGCTGGCGAGACAAATACGCCGGCCTCGAGACAAGCGACCTGGTTCGGCTGAAGCAGCTCGAGGCCGAGAACGCGCAGATGAAGCGCATTATCGCTCGCAAGGAACTCGAGCTTGACGCTGTTCGGGAGCTTATCGAAAAAAACGGCTGGGGCCCTCGCAGCGCAAAGACGCGGTGAGGGCGCTCAAAGAACTGGGCATCTCGCAACGGTCGGCCTGCCGCGTGATCGGGATCTCCGAGCGAGCGATGCAATACCGCCATCGCCGCGTCGACGATCCCAAACTGATCGAGCGACTCAAGGCTCTTGCCGCAGAGCGTCTGCGCTGGGGCTGGCGCCGACTCATCATCATGATCCGGCGCGAAGGCTGGACAATCGGCGAACGGGCCTTTCGACGCATCTACCGTGCCCTCGGGCTGCACGTCATGCGGACCCGAAAGCGGCACGTCCGCTATGTCCGCGGTAACTCTGTTGAGGCCGTAACTCTGCCGAACGAGCGCTGGTCGCTCGACTTCATGCATGCGCGTCTGATGCACGGCCGGACGTACCGGTTGCTCAACGTTGTCGACGATTTTACCGGCGAGACGCTGGCGATCGAGCCGGCCTTCTCGTTCGGAGGTGCGGACGTGATTCGGGTTCTCGAAAACATCGCCTACGAGCGTGGTCTGCCGAAGACCCTGCGTTCCGACAACGGCTCGGAGTTCTGCAGTCATCGCATGCTGCGCTGGAGCGCTGATCGTAATCTTCAATGGCATTTTATCCGGCCCGGGAAGCCGACGCAAAACGCCAAGATCGAATCGCTCAACGGTCGAATCCGTGACGAACTCCTCAACCCGCACCTCTTTCGCTCGATCACCGAAGTTCGAGCTGCGGCAGACCTTTGGCGCACGGACTACAACGAGGTTCGACCCCACTCTGCGCTCGGATATCTCACGCCGCGGGAATTCGCGGCGCGTTTTCAAACTACCCAACCCTCACAGTTTTCAGCAGCGTGAACTATGCCCTCAGGTCACTCCACCAGAAGACTTCGGAGTGCTCTCGTTCTGCCTAACGGCAACTGGGCCGCCATGAAAATAATTCGCAATCTGGTCGTCTTGCAGGCGACTCTTGTAGTCGGCGCAATGCCGATCGCAATCTGTGCCCAAACCACGAGCACTTTGAGTGGATACTCTTGGGGCAGGACTGACCCGCAGGGTGTAACGGCTGGACTTACTGGACCGTCAACCGTAGGTATAGAACCTCGGGCCGCGGCGCGGCAACCAAACAGTTCAAATGCGGGCTATGTCGACGAAGATCTGTTCTCTGTTGCATTGCGAAACGATAGTTCGACTACGTTACACCTTTGCCGGGGGCTTCCTGAAATTAAGCTCACCGCATTAAACGCTGGGGGGCAAAAGCTTCACACTGGAGCAGGTTCAGGCGCGCAAGCATCGCCGGTGACGTTGGCCTTCCGCGCAGATGTTGCTCCCGGTGCGATGTGGCACCCCACGGGGAAAACGCCACTTATCATCACTGACACGGGATCGCGTGTGGGGTCTTATGTTATCGTTGCGCATGTCAGAACAAACGTCTGTAACGCTGACGGAAGTTTCCGTGGTTCTGTGAACGTCGACTCGGGCCCTTATACCGTAACCCTGCACTAGCGAATTCCGCGCTCAGTGACGCTGCCTACCAGGGATGCGGCCTCTGAGTTGAAGCACCCCAATCGCGCAAGGCCTAGCGGGCGTTTCTGACGTAAGACGTCGTGAACGAGGTCGCGTCACGAGCTTACGCGCCGCTCGTGAGCGTAGACGTTGAAGCGGTCGCCCCGCAAAAATCCGACCAGCGTGATACCGTACTCGCGCGCCAGGTCGACCGCCAGACTGCTGGGCGCCGAAACCGCGCAGACCAGCGCAATGCCGGCCGCGAGTGCCTTCTGGACGATCTCGAAGCTCGTGCGCCCGCTGACCATCAAGAGCGAGTCCGCGAGCGGGAGCCGGCCGTTGAGGAACGCCCAACCGATCAGTTTGTCGACGGCGTTGTGACGCCCCACATCCTCGCGTGCGAGCGTGAGGCGGCCTTCCCGATCGAAAAGGCCGGCAGCGTGGAGACCACCGGTTTGCTCGAACAGCCTCTGCGCGTCGCGCAGCCGGTCCGGTAGCGCGAGGAGCGTCTGTGCCGGAATCGTCCACACGGCTTCGAGGGGATGCAAGCCGCGCAAGCGTAGCGCTTCGAGGCTCGCTTTGCCGCAGATGCCGCACGCGCTCGTCGTCGCGAAATGCCGCTCCAAGCCGTCGAGCGGCGGCAGGGCGGGAGCCGCCAGATCGACGTTGACGATGTTGTAGCGTTGCGCTTCGTCGACTTCGCCCGCCAGGCAGTAGGTGATGCCGCGCAGCGCCGCGAGATCGCCGAGCACGCCTTCGTTGTGTAAGAAGCCCGCCGCGAGTTCGAAATCGTGGCCCGGCGTGCGCATCGTGATCGCGACAGTCCGCGTCGAACTCCCCGCCCGGAGCCGCACTTCGAGCGGTTCTTCGGTTGCGACGCGGTCGAAGCGGACCGCCTGCGCGCCCTCACCGAACGCCACGACGCGCGTCTCGACCGACGGTCCGCTACGCGCGCCCGTCTCGATCATTCGGGTTGGCGCGAGGCGGCTCGCGGGTCGTCGGCCGAGCTTTTTCCGGCTTCGATGAGCGTTTCGCGCAGAACGTAGCCGCCCGCCAGCGTCAACAGCGAGGTCGCGACCGTCTTCCAACGATGGAACAACGGGAGCGCGTTCAGCAACGCGGGAACCGCGATGCCGGCGATCGCCGTGACGTTGCGCAGCTTCGCGCCGCGCCGACCTTCGAACATCGGCGCACCCAGCGCTCCCGCATGGCGTTTGAAATCGCCGAGCAGCGCCGCTTCGGCTAGCGAAGCCAGCAGTTCGAGCCGCTCGAGTTTGCGGATCGTGCCTTCGGCGCCGCCGCTCAGGGCGAGCGTCGCCGCGTTGGCGGCGCAGGCACCCGCGAGGCCCGAGCAGACCGAGAAGGCCGGGATGTGGCGCTTGCCTTTGGCCCAAAGCGGAATCGCGGTTGCCGAGAGCAGCACGCCGGTGTAACCCGACATGAACGAACCGACGACGCCCAGCAGCGGCCGCGTCAAGCCGCGCGGGAAGACGCGGCAGAGCCAGCGCGGCAAGTACGAGTCGCGCGCGGCTTGTTCGGCCACCGCCGCCGCGGCGGCGTTCGAAAACAGTACCAGCGCCCAAACGCCCAGCGACATCGGCGATTTGAATTTGACGACGCGCAGCATATGGTGAAAGCGCTCGGGGCGCCCGAGGTGGCTGATGAGCAGCGCCGGGCTCGCGGCGGCTAGTCCGAGAGCGATGTAGCTCGCGCTGCGCGCGAGCGCCGCGTCCTCCGACGAATCGTCGGCGACTGCGGCCAGCATGCCGCATCCCCCAGCGATGCCCCCGGCAAACAGGTAGGCGATGACGTTCCAGCCCCAATGCGGCTTCTTGAGGAGCGGTTGGTCGTAGTATGTCGCGGAAGCGTGCGGCGGCAGCATCGCGCCGTCGGAAACGCCGAAGGCGGCCTTGTCCGGGTCGAGCTTGCGAATCTCGACGTCGCTCACGCGACGTTCGGCCGGAAGATCGCGAAACCGGCGAGCGCCAAGGCCGCGGCCGTCAGCGCACCGCTCAAGTATCCGGCAGCCTGGTGCGTCGAGGGTAAGACGGGGCGCTCGGGCAGATTGTATTTCTCCGGCGCATCGGTCAAAAGGAAGAACGCGTTGAGGTCGCCGACGGAAGAGTCCGAATCGACGCCGTAGAGGTAGGCCCCAACGCCGAGACCTTGCAACTTTTCGACGCGCTTCTTTGCCCGGGCTTTGAGTTCGTCGACGTCGCCGAACTGGATCGACTCGGTCGGACAAGCTTTGGCGCAGGCCGGCGTGAAGCCGACTTTCTGCCGGTCGTAGCATAGCGTGCACTTCCCGGCAATCCCGCCGTGTTTCTGCAGTGCGTCGTCGCTGCTGCGCCCGTCCGAAACGAAACCGCGACCCAGGCTATAGTCGGCCGGCACGATCAAATCGACGACGCCGAACGGGCACGACGGCACGCAGTAGCCGCACCCGTTGCAAACGTCGGGCTGAATGAAGACGTCGTCGAATTCGTTGCGGATGATCGCGCCGGTCGGGCACGCCTCGAGACAGCCGGCATGCGTGCAATGCTTGCACACGTCGCTCATCATGAGCCAACGGCTTTCGGTCGGCGGCAGTTGCGGCGGCGCGTTCTGCTCGACGAACGAGACGTGACGCCAGGTCGTGCCGCTCAGCGCCATCGTGTTGTCGTACGAATTGCCGCTGAACTCGTAGCCGTCGGCCGGCAATTGGTTCCACTGTTTGCAGGCGACTTCGCACGCCTTGCAGCCGATGCAGAGCGTCGTGTCGGTGAAGAACCCGTTGCCCATGCGCTTATCCCTTCGAGTCGATGCCGTGCGCGACCGATTCGCCGAATTCCGTCCGCTCGCCGGCTGCGACGGTGCGGTCGACGGCGTTGTCGCTCTCGTATGCCGCGCGGCGACCCGGCCGGATCGCGCACGTGATCGTTTTTGCCTCATGGATCGAAACGTTAGGATCCATCGCGAGCGGAATCAGCTGACCGGCGGTGTCGCCGCGCGAGTGACCCAGCCACCCCGTGTTATACGGCAAACCGATTTGGTGGACGCGCTTGCCTCTGGCCAGCCGCAGCGGCCGCATCCGGCCGCTGACGAGCGCCCGCGCCTCGATTTCCCCCAGCTTGGTGGAGACCGTGACCCATTCGCCGTTCTTGATGCCTTTTTCGACGGCCAGTTCGGGGTCGATCTCCGCGAACAGCGCGGGCTGCAGTTCCGCCAGCCAGGGCACGTAGCGGGTCATGATGCCGGATTGCTCGGTCAACCGATAGGTGGTTAGGACGTACGGAAAGTCCGGCGTCGCGGTGCCGTTGTAGGCGTTGTCGCTGCGGAACCACTCGCGCAGCGTCGGATTGTTCTGTTGTCCGTACACGGCGTTGCGAACGACCGATTCGACCGGCTCGTAGTGTGCGGGAAACGGCCCGTCTCTGAGTGCGCCGGTGACGAAAAGCTGCGCGCGCCCGTCGATCTGCATGATGAACGGGTCGCTGCCGGAATGCGCGTCGAGGCCGGCTGCCCCCGGCTTCGCAGGCTCGTGGGGCGACTTGCCGGCCGGGAAATCCGGAACGTCGGGACCGACCCATTTCTGCGCGCTCTCGTCCCACGACATGTAGCGCTTCCGCTCGCTCCAAGGCTTTCCGCCGGGGTCGGCCGAGGCCCGGTTGTAGAGCATCCGCCGGTTCGCCGGCCACGAGAAACCCCAGCCGAGCGAGGTCCAGTCGTCGCCTTTGCGGTTGCGCGCATTGTTCTGCGTCTTGCTCGGTACGACGCCCGAATAGATCCATGCGCCGCAGGCGGTCGAACCGTCGCTCTTGAGATCCGCGAACCCGGCGACTTGCGCGCACTCGTCGCGCGGCTTACCGGGCTCGACGACGTAGCCGTTGATCTCTTGCAGCACCTTGAATGCCGAGGGCTCCTCCAGCGAGCGTTCGTGCGGATCGTCGCTCGTATAGTCCCACGTCAAATCGAGAATGGGCCGATCCTTCGGATCGGTCGAGCCGGCATAGAGCTTTTTCAAGCGCAGCCCCAACTGATGAAAGAGGTACAAGTCGGAGCGCGCCTCGCCTGCCGGGGCGAGCGCGCGATCGTGCCACTGCAGGAGGCGGTTCGTGTTGACCATCGTGCCGTCTTTTTCGAGAATCGTCGCCGACGGAAGAAAGAAGACCTCGGTACCGACCGCCTCGGGATCGGTACCCTCGCGCCGCCAAAAAGCCGCGGTCTCGGTCTCGTAGGCGTCGATGACGACCAGCCACTCGAGCCGTTCGAGCGCCGCCCGCGCGAGTTCCGCGTTTTGACCGGACGACGCCGGGTTTTGTCCGATGCAGAAGTAGCCCTTGACGTTCCCGTCCTTCATCGAGATCTGCGTCGGGAGCGTCGAGTAGTCGCCGGCGATCTGCGGCAGATACGCGTAACAGAAGTCGTTTTCGGGTGTCGCCGCGTCGCCGTAGTACGCTTTGAGCAGCGACACGATGTACTTCGATGTATTCGCCCACCAGCCGGTCCGGTTGGCCACGTGCAAGTATTCCGCCAGCGTTTCGCCGTGACGCAGCGCCGAGGGCATCGGCAGGTAGCCCGGCAGCGAATCGTACAGCGTCGGGATGTCGGTCGCGCCTTGAATGTTGGCATGGCCCCGCAGCGCCATGATGCCGCCTCCCGGGCGACCCATGTTCCCCAGCAGCATTTGTAAGATTCCGGCGGTGCGGATGTACTGCACGCCGATGGTGTGTTGGGTCCAGCCGACCGCATAAGCGAACGCCGTCGTGCGCTCGCGGTTGCTGTTATCGGCTAAGATCTTGCCGATTTTCTCGACGTAGTGGCCCGGCATGCCGCAGACGTCTTCTACCATCTGGGGCGTGTAGCGGCTGAAATGCCGCCGGAGGACGTTGAGCACGCAGCGCGGGTGTTGCAGGGTCTCGTCGCGTTTCGGGATCTTCGCCGTGCCGTTTCCGTCGAAGCGCGGCACCTCTTCCATTTCGAAATTCCAGGTCGCCGTATCGTACGAGCCGGGCGCCGCTTTACTCGGCGCGTTGCCCATGAAGGCGAGGTTGCCGAGATCCCGTTCCTGCGAATCCGTGTCCTTGGCGTCGTTGAAGCCCGAGAAGAGCCCGTCGAGATCCTCGGTGTCTTTGAAGTCCTCGCGAACGAGGTAGGCCGCGTTGGTGAACGCGGAGACGTACTCTTTGAAGTAGCGCTCGTTCGTCAAGATCCAGTTGATCAGCGCGCCGAGGAAGACGATGTCCGTGCCGCTGCGCAGCGGCACGTACAGGTCGGCCAGCGCCGAGGTACGGGTGTAGCGCGGGTCGACGTGGACGATCGTCGCACCGCGCTCTTTGGCTTGCATGACGAAGCGGAACGCGACCGGGTGACACTCGGCGAAGTTCGAGCCCTCGATGAGAATGCAGTCGCTGTTCGCCAGGTCCTGGACGAACGTCGTCGCGCCGCCGCGACCGAACGAGGTGCCGAGACCCGGCACCGTCGCGCTATGTCAAATTCGCGCTTGGTTTTCGACCGAGACGACGCCGCACGACTTCATCAACTTCTGCAGCAGGTAGTTTTCTTCGACGCCGAAAGTCGCGCCGCCGAGCGACGCGATGCCTAGCGTGTGGTTGAGACGCTTGCCGTCCTTCCCTTTGCGCACGAACGTTTGCTCGCGCGTCGCTTTGAACTTTTCGGCGATTCGGTCGAGCGCCCAGCCGAGCGGCTTATCGACCCATTCCGTCGAGTGCGGCGCCCGGTATTTTACCGTCGTCCAGCGCGCCTCGTTGACCGTGAGCCCGAAGATGGCGGAGCCCTTCGGGCAGAGGTGACCTCCCGAAATCGGACTGTCGGGATTCCCCTCGACGTCGAGCAATTTGCCTTCGTCGCTGACGTAGGCCAGCGTGCTGCACCCGACCGCGCAATACGGGCAAACGCTGACCACCGGCTTGGCGCCTTTGACGCGGCCTTGCAGCGCTTGCGTGCGCGCCGATTTGACGTTGGGTAACTCGCCGACGCGTTCGGACAGACGCAGTCCCGCGATAAAGCCGGAGAGGATGCTGGTCAGATCGATCGGCGGTTTGGCGGCCATCGCAACTCCAATCGCCGGGCCATGCGCGCCTCGGCGGGAAGGGCTTCGTTCGACGCCTTCCTTTACCCGTTCGGCCCGGTCGGGCCATCGGAGAGCTTCCGGCGCGTCGGCGACGAACGAATGCGCATGCGAGAGCTCGGCGGCCGGCCGGCCGGCGCCCGGTCGCGCCGGAGCGCTATCGGCGTTATCGTCATGGCCTGCCTATTTACGGCAACGGCGGCGCGTGCCGCAGACACGCCGGCGCCGCGCATCGTTCCCGAAGCGCTTATGGCCGACTTGCAGGCGCGGCCCGCACCGACGACCCAGCAACGGCAACTCTCGACCGCGCTCGAACGGAAGCTCAGCGCCTCGCAGCGCGCACGCTTACAGAGCTCGATCGCCGCGGTGCGCGCGGTTCTCGCGGGCAAGCTCAAGGGCGATCCGGAGGTTCTGGCCGCGCAGGGCGCGCGCGCCGGATTTCCCGGAGCGAGCGCCGCCGACACCGACGCGCTTACGTTCATCGTCTTGACCGAAGCCGCGGCCGGCGCCGAGGGCGACCTCAAGACGACGGCCGCGCGCATCCAGAGCGAAACGGCCTCGAAACAGCAGCTGCGCGAACAACTCTCGGCGACCGACTCGGCGACGGCAGCATCGGAGACGGTCAAGCAGCAAGGCTCGCTCAACGCTCAGCTCAACACGATGAACGATCTCAGCGAAACGCAAGCGATGCAGTTGCAGCTGGCGATGGATCAACGCAGCAAGCTCCTCGCAGCGCTAAGCAACTTGCAGAAATCGATCGAAGACACGCAGCAGGCGATCTTGCAGAATTTGAAGTCATAGCGACGCAGCCGCCGGCCCAGGCGCGGGTCCGCAAGCCGCCCAAGGCCGTCCAATTCGGGGCCGGAATCGTTTCGGGCGCCTCCGACAACGATCCGACGACCGTCGCGACGCTGGCGGTCATCGGCTCGACGGTCACCTACGGTCTGGCCTGGCTGACGCTGCTCGTCATCCCGATGCTGGCGATCGTCCAGGCAATCGCGGCGCAAGTCGGTGCGGTCTCGAAGCGCGGGCTGGAGGACTGCGTGCGCGCGCGTTACGGGCGCGGCTGGGCGGTGCTGGCGCTCGCCTCGCTCCTCGCCGTCAACATCATGACGCTGGCGGCGGACCTCGAGGGCGGGGGTGCCGCGCTCGCGCTCTTGACCGGCATCGACTATCGCTGGTGGCTCGTTCCGTTCGCCGCCGGCATGCTCGTCGTGCTGATCGTCGGAAAGTACAAACAGATCGAGCAAATCCTGCGCTATTTTGCGCTGCTCTTCCTGACGTACTTTGCTTCGGTCGTCCTGGCGCACCCCGACTGGCACGCCGTGCTGGTGGCAAGCTTCGTGCCCCACTTCGACCTGGCACCCGCTACCGTTTCGGGCGCGATCGCGCTGCTCGGGACGACGCTGACCGCCTACGCGTACGTTTGGGAAACGATCGAGATGAGCGAAGAGCGCCCGCCCTTACGCAAGCTCGGATTGGTGCAAGTCGATTCGGCGCTCGGGATCGTCGTTGCCGGCTTGACCTTTTGGGCGATCGAGATCACCACCGGAGCAACGCTCGGCGTGCACCACCACGTCGTGGAAACCGCTCAAGACGCGGCGCAAGCGCTCGTGCCGCTGGCAGGGCGCTTCGCGGCGATGGTCTTTGGGGTCGGCCTATTGGCCTCCGCAATCATCGCCGTACCGGTCATCGCGGCGACGTCGTCGTACGTGTGCGCCGAGATGTTCGGTTGGCGCAGAAGTCTCGACACCACGTTTGCGCAGGCGCCGAAGTTCTACGCCACGCTCATCGGCACGACGCTCGTCTCGCTAGCGATCGCCTACGCCGGCATTCCACCGATCAAGCTCTTGTATTGGAGCGGCATCGCGGGCGGCATCGCTACGCCGTTCACGCTCGTCCTGATGCTGCTCGTCGCGCGGGATCCGAAAGTGATGCACCGCCACGTGATATCCCCTTGGATCGCGCTCGCCGGGTGGAGCGTCGCGGCGGTGGTCGGGGCCGCGAGCGGAATTTTTCTCTACCAGACGTTCGCGGGCGCTACTTGAGGACGATATCGAGCGTGACGTCGGCGACTTTCCCGATGGCCGGATCGAGGCGCGTGCCCTTCATCCCGAAAACCTGGCGGTCGATATGACCGCTCGCATGGTACAGCGGGTGCGCCGCATCCCCACTCACGCTGACGTCGAGGTGCTCCGCCTGCGAAACCCCGTGGATCGTCAGCGTTCCGTCCATGCCGAAAGCGGCCGGTCCGGCCGGCACGATCTTCGTGCTCGCGAACGTCCACGTCGGGAACTTCGCAACGTCGAAATAGTCGGGGCTCTCGAGCGACTTGTCGCGGTCGGGATCCCCCGAATCGATCCGCGCCGGATCGAGCACGGCCGTCACCGCGAGCGGGATCGCCGAGCCGGGGCTTAGGTTCACTTCGCCGCTGACGATTGGGACGCGCCCCGTGACGTGCTCCACGAAGATGTGCGCGATGCTGAACTGCGCCTTCGATTTGAGCGGATCGATACTGCGCGTTTCAGCCTCGCCGGCCCGCGCGGCGCCGGCACTTAGCGCAATGGCCGCGGCGAAGCAGCCGAACCGGATCCAGCGACCCGCCGCCATCAAAAGGCCGCGCTGTACTGGAGGTTCAGCGTGTGGGTCGTTTGCGGAACGTGCGAGATGACGTCTTCGATCGTCAGCCTGGTGTTTTCGCTCGGGCCGTAGCCGAACAAGAGCACGCCGTCGCGCGTGAAGCCGTTGGTGGTGTCGTTCGTTCCCTCGTAGCGGCCCAGCACGAACAGCTTCCTATTGAATTGGTAGCGCAGTTGGGTGAAGCCGCCGCTCGAAGCGCAGCCTGCCTGCGGCGTCACGCCGCAGGTCGAGTCCCAGCCCTGCTGCAGCACCGTCTCGCTCGAGAAGCGGCCCCATTGATCGTAGACCAAACCGTAGCCCATGCGCCAGAAGCTATCCTGACCGGCGGGCGTCGGCCGCAAACCCTGGTAGCGATAGGCGGCGAGCGTCCAGGGTCCGGCGGCATCTTGCAGGTAGCCCATCGTGTCGGTTCCGTCGGTGGGCAGACCGCTTTGGCGGTCGTGGCCCGGGCCGGCGAAGAGCTGCGCGCTCAAACCGCGCAGCGGATCTCCCACGCCCAGGCGCGCGCCGATTTTCGGATCGAAGAAGTTGAACGGATTCGAACCGACCGTTTGCACGTAGGGCGTATAGCTCTGATAGGTATCGCGGAACGTCTCGGGATCGACCGCAAGCGGAAGCGTGAACGAACCGGCTTGCGCGTAGACGGGGATGCGCGCTTCCCACGGATTAAGGCGATCGTCGATCCAGGCGTCGCGGGTCAGGCCGGGCTGGCCGCCGTCCACGACGTACTGCTCGACGTACCAGGTCGCACGCGAGCCGATCGTGCCCGTCGAAAAGAGCTCGATCTCGTCGACGATCGCTTTGGGAAGGCCCGCCCCGTCCGGACCGCTGCCTTGATACTCGCTCGAGTCGACCAAATTCACTTTGCCGGCGAGGGGGAAGGCGGGTCCGGGAGTGACGCCTGGAATCCGGTAACCGTTCGCCATGAACGCCGCGCCGAATTCGTTCAGGTGCGGAATGACCGAATGGCACTTGCCGCACGTGACCTCGTACTGATGGGCGAAAAGCGGGATGGCGGGCGACGGCTCGGGCCGGGCAATCAGCGCCGAGAGCAAGAGCGCCGAGACGACGGCGGGCAAAACGAGGCGGTACGTGACTGCTCGACCTCCGGCGGGTAAGCGGTCGAGTTAGGTTATCCTAATTTGAGATTTAGCCCTTCTTCACGTCGTCGCAAGGCTCAGCTAATTCAGCCGATTGCCCGTCGGGCCGTCCGTTAAGCGAGCGCGGCCGGCGCGAAGATCCGATCCTGCTCGCGCCGCAACTTCCAGAGGAAGGACGAGTCGTCGAAGTCGACGTCGGCTTCGCCGACCAGGTGGTCGGCGGGCACGTCGCGCCGGAGCTTGAGACCCTGCGCCAGCCCCATCGGCACCAGCCGCGCGCGCCGGGCACGTTCGGCCGTCGTGGTCATGCCGTAGACGGCGTAGCCGCCCTCGCCGTCGATCGTTTCCCCGGCTTTCAGCGCCTTTCGCGTGCCGCACACCACCTCACCGATGTGCCCGTGTACCGGTGCGCCCGTTGCCTCTCCGCGCAGCGCGACGGATGCGATCGAAATGCCGGCCTCGAGTCCGATCAGATGGTACGGACGCCACATCGCGCCGACGTTGCCGCTCGGATCCGTCGCGACGCCATACTCCGCCAAGCAACGCAGCGAGTAGGGCTCCACCGACGTGAAGGTGACGAACATCCCGAAACGCAGGTTATTCGGAATTTCTTTGTGATGCTCGTCGATGCTGCTCACGACGTCGACGATCCCGGCGCGTTCGAGCACGCCGCCATCGGCGCGTGGGCGCTCGTAGGTGGCTAGCTCGTAGACCGAACAGGGCGTGTACACCAGATCGTTCTCCGGAACCGCGAGTCCGGTTGCGTTCGCGATGGAAACCATCTCGATCGATTGCTTCGTCCCGTCGAGGAACGAGTTGAACATCTTCGGATTGAAACCGCCCCGTGCGATCTGCTCGGGCGTAAAGCCGTGGTATCCGAGCGCGGTCTCCGGAGTGCTGCGTTTGTAATCCGGATGGTATTTCGTGCCCTTCCCGGCGGCGACGACCTCGAAGCCGCAGGTCCGCGCCCAATCGACCAGTTCGCACACGATCGCGGGCTGATCGCCGTAAGCGAGGCTGTAGATGACGCCGTGCTTTTGCGCGTGGCGATAGAGCAGCGGCCCGACCACGACGTCGGCTTCGACCGTGACCATGATGACGTGATGTCCCGCTTCGATGGCGCGATACGCATGCAGCGCTGCCGCCTCGGGATAACCGGTCGCTTCGATCACCACATCGACCGCGCACTCGGCGGCGAGTTCGCCGGAAGGAAGCAAGGCGGTCTTTCCGCCGCGGGCGAGATCGTTCGCGCCGGCGGTGCCGGCCGCAACGGCAAAGCGTTCCGCTTCCCAACCCGCGCGGCTCGCTGCGGCGCGCGCCCGCTCGACCTCGAGATCGGCCAGCGCGACGAGCTGCACCCCGCGCATCAGGCGCAACTGCGCCAAAATCATCGTCCCGAATTTCCCGGCGCCGATGAGCGCGACGCGGACGGGTTCCCGGCGTTCTTCGCGCTCGGCGAGCATTGCGGCTAAGTTCATGCCGTTCAGCCTACGCGGACGCAGGAAACGCGTCCTTCGATCCTTCACAGAAAGCCGATGCCGAACCAGCTTCGCCTCATGCTCCTCGGACTCGCCGCGAGCCTCGCCTTCTCGCTCGCTCCGGCGCCGGCGCAGACCCCGGCCGGCCGGATCGTCGTGCACGATGAGACGCAACTGCCGCGCTTCTCCTACCCGATGAAGGCCGCGCCCTCGCTCTTGCTCGTGGCCGACGACGCGACGTTCGCGCCGTTCGCAGCGGCGGTCGCTGCGGACGTCGAGCGGACGCTGCGCGACTACGACATTCAGGACAAAGCGACGCTCAGCGATTTCATTTCGACGAAGGTCGCGCTGCAAATGCTGGCGCACGACGACGCCGGTGCGCGCGCCTCGATTGCCGCGCTGCGCGCGGCGCAAGACAAGCCCAGTCTCACCCTCATGGCGGGTCGCACGTACCTGGCGTACCTCGCCGCGGTCGCGCAGACCAAAGCGCATCCCGGTACGGCGCTGGCCGAGGCGTACCGGCAAGCCGATGGCAGCGCGGTCGAGGCGCTCCCGTGGAACGTCGTACAAGATACCGTCAAAGAGAACTACGCCGGGGACCGGATCGCCACGCGCGACGGCTACGTCGGCTACGTGCAGCACTCGTTCGATCCGATCGCCGCCAAAACCGGAACGCTCGACGGTCCCTCGGCCCGCGTCCTCGTAAGGCTTCGGGCGCAACTGCTGATCACGCTGCCGCTGGTCGACCAAGACGCGGCGGTTCTCAAGACCTACATCGCGCGTCACGACGTCGTCAAACCCGACATCTGGAACGCCCGCGACGTGACGCTGAGCCCGGCCCAAGTGAAGGCGCCGGTGCTCATCGGCATTTGGGACTCGGGCGTCGACCCCACCGATTACCCGGCGTCGATGTACGTCGACGATGCAAAGCGCAACGGTTTGGCCTTTGCGGACGACGCGACGCCGTCAACTTCCGATCTCTATCCGCTTCCGGCTGCCACGCTGGCGAAGTATCCGCATTACGTCACCTTGATGGCCGGTTTTTCCGATCTCCAAAGCGGCGTCGACTCACCCGAGGCCGATGCGGCCCGAACCTACTTGCGTTCGCTTTCTCCGGAGCAAGATGCCGCCTTCGAACACGATATGGACTTGATCGGCGAGTATTCGCACGGATCCCACGTCGCCGGCATCGCCTCGCGCGGCAATCCGGGCGCTCGCATCGTGGTGGCGCGCTTCGACGACAACCTGCCGGACCTCACGTTCGCGCCAAGTATCGAGTGGGCGAAGACGATGGCGGGAAACTTTGCGGAGATCGGGGCATACTTTCGCGCGAACCACGTGCGCGTCGTCAACATGAGCTGGGCCGACAACGTCTCCGAGTTTGAGGAGTGGCTCGCCAAGACCGACAAGAACGCCGACCCGCAAGTTCGCAAGCAAAAGGCGCAAGAGCTTTACGCCGTCTGGCGTTCGGCCGTCGAAAACGTCATCAAGAACACGCCCGGCACGCTCTTCGTCGCGGCCGCCGGCAACGCCGATAACGACGCGAGCTTCGCCGCCGAGGTCCCGGCCTCGCTGGCCTATCCGAACCTCATCACGGTCGGCGCGGTGAACCAAGCCGGCGACGCCACCGGTTTCACCAGCTACGGCCCGACGGTCGCCGTCTACGCCGACGGCTATCAGGTGCCGAGCAAAGTGCCCGGCGGTTACACCGTCAAATTTTCCGGAACGTCGATGGCCGCCCCGAACGTCGCGAACCTCGCCGGAAAGCTCTTCGCGCTCGACCCCTCGCTCACGCCGGCGAAAGTACGGGCGCTGATCGTGCGGGGCGCGACGATGAGCGACGACGGAAAACTGCCGCTGATCGATCCGAAGCGCAGCGTCGAGTTGCTCGCCGGCAAGTCATAGGCTCTGCACGTATGCGGCGACGTCGTCGACTGCGCTCTCGGTGAGCAGCGAAGGGTAGAGTTTCGGCATCGGCGGCTGCGGATTCTTGATCCAGGCGATCGTCGCGTCGTAGTTCTTCCGTTCGCGTTCGCCACGCAGGGACGGCCCGACGCCGCCTTCGGTCCCGGTGGCTCCGTGGCAGGTCGCGCAGTTGATCGCGAAGATGCTCCGGCCTTCGTCGAGGTTTCCCAGTGGAAGCGGCGAGCGCGCGTCCGATACGGACGTCGCGGCGCTCGTTGGCGCTTCGGAGGCTTGCGAGTTCGATTTGGCGCACGAGGTCGCCAGAAGTGCCGCAATCAGCCAAGGAAAGCTCGCGGCGAACCCGCTGCGCATCGCGCTCATTCGCCTCCGAGCGGCGACGCGTCGCGTTCGATCGCCTGAGTCGTTAACGCCTGCGACCCCGCGGGTCTGCGATGCTGCTGGTACAAGAAGGCCATGATGTCGACGTAGTCCTGGGACGGGAGCGTGCCCGGCTCGCCGTGCGGCATCATCGCCGTCATGTAGCCGTACACATACTTCCCCGTGAGCCATTGTAGCTCGCTGTTCGATCCGGCCAGCGCCGGTCCGATGTTGCCTGCTAAGTCGCCGCCGTGGCATTCGGCGCAGCTCTCGTAGTAGGCGAGTCGCCCGCGCCAGGCTTGATCCGCGGTGTACGACGGCTGCGAAGCTACCGGCGCGGCAGCCAGGGGCGCTCTCAGGCTGCCGCACAGCGCGCACGCCGCAATCAGCAGCGAGGCGCGCCATCTCCCGTTCATCACCGCGCACCTTCGCTCGGAAGCGCGAAAACGTAGAGCCGGCCGCCGAGCGGAATGCCGCGCAGCAGCGGCGCGATCTTTGGTCCACCGTAGAACGGCGTGACGCCGCCCCAACCCGACTGTACCGCGACGTACTGCCTTCCATCGACGCGGTAAGTCACCGGCACGCCGATAATTCCCGACCTCGTCCGAAACGTCCAGAGAACCTTCCCCGTCCTCGCATCGAAAGCGTAGAACTTTCCGTCGGGCGTCCCGCTGAAGACCAAGCCGCCATCGGTCGAGAGCGTACCGTCATTCCAGGGCAGCGTCGTCTCGAAACTCCACACGCGGCGACCCGTCGCCACGTCGATGGCTTGCAGCTCGCCCCACTTGTTGCTGCCGGGAATGTGCTCGACTTCGAACGTCTCGTCGACGTACTGGCCGCCGGCGTGATAGGGCACCGGTTTGGTTCCGCCGAGCTTCATGCACGTTTGGTAGGTCGGAACGTACGCGTAGCCGGTTTGGGGGTCGAACGAATACGGCCACCAGTTGTCGCCGCCGAAAAAGGCCGGACACGTAAACACCGACTTGCCGATTTGCGGGCGCTTCGAGTCGTCCGTCAGCCCGACGCGCCGCGCGCGATCGTAGCCGACGACGCTCGTCGCCTTGGTGAACGGCGTCATCGCGATCAACGTTCCGTTCGTGCGATCGACGACGTAGAACCAGCCGTTGCGCGCCGCCTGGTAGAAGACTTTCCGCAACCTGCCGCCGATCGTGACGTCGGCCAACACGGGCGTGTTGGTCGCGTCGTAGTCCCACGTGTCGTTAGGCGTCTGCTGAAAAAACCACTTAACCCTGCCGCTCGTGACGTCCATGCCGATCACCGAGTCGCTGTACAGATTCTGTCCTTTCCGCAGCGTGGCGAGCCAGGGACTCGGATTACCCACGCCCCACAACAGCGTCCTCGTTTCCGCGTCGTAGGTTCCCGTCAGCCACGCGCCGCCGCCGCCGCGTTTATACGTCGAGCCCGGATACGTCCCGAAGTGGGGTTCGCCCGGGCCCGGGATCGTATAGCGGCGCCAGACCTCGGCTCCGGTCGCTGGATCGAGCGCCACGATGAATCCGCGGATGCCATATTCGCCGCCGCTCTCGCCCACGACGATCTTTCCGTCGACGGCGAGCGGCGCGAGGGTCATCGCGTAGCCCGCTCCCGGATCGGGATAGACGGCGCGGTTCCACTCGACTCTTCCCGTACGCGCGTCGAGCGCCACCACGTGGTTGTCGAGCGTCGCGAGGTACGCGCTCGTGCCGTAGAGGGCTACGCCGCGGTTCACGACGTCGCAGCAGATCGAGCGCAGTTGCTTCTTGACGACCGGGTAATCGTATTCCCAAAGTTTCCGCCCCGTCACTGCATCGAGGGCATACACGTGGTCGAGCGGGGTGGTGACGATCATCGTATGCCCGTTGACGATCGGCGGCGCTTCGAAGCCCTGCGGAATCGTCACGTCGTGCGTGAAGACGACGCGCAATCGCGCCACGTTCGACGTGTCGATCTGCGCGAGCGGCGAATGGCCTTGGCCCGAGTACGTGCGCAAGTACATCAACCAACCGTCGTCGGCGCCGGCGTGGAGGAGACGGTCATCCGTCACGGTGGGAAACGACGCATCCGCCGCTGCGCGGCTCCCGGCATGCGGTTCGCCCGCCGGGCCCAGTAGCGCGGCGAACGTCGCAGCGACGAGGGCGAGCGGAAGCGCGCGGCGCGCGGCGCTGCCGCTCATTTTGCCCACACGGAAAGGGCCGCGGCGAAAAGCGCCATGAGGCCCGCAGCGAGCCAGCCGAGGAGTCCCTCGGGCACCGGGCCGCTGCTCGGGAGCGGCATCTCGAAATTCGCGCGCGCGCGCAGCGCCGAAAGGTACGCCACGACGTCATCGAGGTCGCGGTCCGGTAACTGCGCTACGCCGAACCTGGGCATCTCGTCGGGTCCGAGGCGAACCGCCTCGGCGACTTGCGTGACCGTCGCGTGCGATAAGCTCGGGGCCCATTGGCGGTCGCCGATGGCGGCTCCCTGCGCCTCGACGCCGTGACAATGCGCGCAGTTTTCGCGGAAGAGCTCTTGGCCGCGCGCCGGATCGCCGCCGTCGAAGACAATCGGAATCGGAAGACCGCCGGGTTGCACCGACGTCACGTACGCGACGATCGCGTCGATCGTCGCTTGCGGCATTTGCGCGCCGCGATGCCCGACCTCGATCCAGGGAACCGCGGCCGGCATTCGCCCGGTCCCCAGAAAAAAGTCGACGTCAGCGGCGCCGACGCCGCGCAGCGACGGTGCGTTGGGACCGCCGCGCAGGTCGTTGCCGTGACACGAAGCGCAACGCTCGAGGTACGCCGTGCGACCTACCGTTCCGGGCGCTCGAGGAGCCGGCGGCGGCGATTGAGCGACGGGTGGAAGTTGCGCGAGCAGAGCCGCGAAGAGGGCCGCGATCACGCCGCACCGTCGGCGATCGTCTCGAAACGCCGCTCGCGCGCGCCCCAGTCCGCTACCACCCAGAGCAGCGCGATAAGAATCGGCGTTCCTCCCGCGAGCCACATGACGGCGCCGGCGTTCATCTGGTCGACCATCGCGCCCGGATGGGCCGCGTAGTGCGGGTAGAGCGGGCGGTTCGTCACGTAAAACGCGAAGCCCAGGAACGCCGTCATCGGCAGCGCGAGGAAGAGCGCTAACAGCCGGATGGGATGTGCGGGTGCGTGCGGAGCCGGCGCGACCGCCAGAATCGGCGTCCAGAACAGCAGTGCCGATCCGAGATACGCGAGGTGCAGCAGTGCGTGCGCGCTCGCGTTTTCGAGCGCGAGTTCGTAAAGCGGTGAAAAGTGCGTCGCGTACAGCACCGCTGCGAATTGGAGCCAAGCGAAAGCCGGGTGCGTCGCGACGCGCACCGGCGTCGACGTCAACACACGCGCGAACTTCGCCGCTGCCTGCGGCGGAAGCGCAGCCAGCGCAAGGCGGAGCGGCGCGCCGAGCACGAGCAGCGGCGCGACCACACTCGTCAACGCAAGATGCTGGATCATGTGCCAAGAGAACGAGACGTCGGCCCGGACGTCGAGCGGACCGCCCAAGGCGAGGGCAAGCAGGGCGAGCCCTGCAAAAAAACTCACGGCCGCAGGCCGCGGAAAGCGCCGTCCGCTTCGCACCACGCGCCGCAGGCCGTAGGCGTAGAGCGCGGCACTCGCCGCGAGCAGTCCGAACGTCATGCGGGCTGCGGCTCCTCTTCATCGAAGCCGCCGTCCGCGTTCCGGCGCAGCTCGACCACGCGCTCCACGGCGAGACCGCGTTCGGCCGAGCGCGCCGCGAACTCGTGCGCGAGCACGCCGGCCAGTGCTCCCGCGGCGGGCGGCCCGACAAGCAGGGCGATTCGATAAAACGTTACCATCGACTGCACCGGAACGTGCAGAGCGAGCGCTTGTTGATCGTCGCTCGCCGCTAGCGTGAGGACGAAGCCCGCGGCGAGCAGTGCCGTGCCGGCAGCCGTTCGCCACGGCGCGAGCGCCGGCGGCGTCAGCACGTCGTGCGCGGTCACGTCGCGCGCGAAACGCGCGTCGATCCACGGCCAGCAGATTACGAGCGCGAACGCCAGCCCCGGGAGCACGACGCCCGGCCAGAAGATCGCCGGGATCGGATGTCCGCCCAGGGATAACTCGACTGCCGGGCCGAGGCGTAGTGCGCCGTCCAGGAATCCCGCGTACCAATCCGGGACCGCCGGGTTGGGAACCATCCACTCGGCGTAGGGTCCATACGTTTCGATCGGATTGATCTCGACGCTGGCAGCGAGCGCCAGCACGACCGCGACCGTCAACGCGAACGCTGCCAGCGTGCGCAACGCGTAATCCGGCCAGAAGCGCCTTCCGACAACGTGGCGCGCGTCGCGCACGAATTGCGTGTGCTTTTGATAGACGACCATACCGAGATGCAACCCCAGCAACCCGCCTATCGTCACCGGCAAAAAGTACGCGTGAAACGTGTAGAGGTGCGGCAACAGCAGCGGGCCCGGATACGCGCCGCCGTTGAAAACGGCGGAGAACCAGCTCCCGGCGAAAGGCACCGAGAGCATCACCGAATTGGCGATGCGCAGCCCGGTGCCGGACAGCGCGTCGTTCGGTAGTGAATATCCCGTGAAGCCGGCGAGCGAGGCCAGGACCAGCATCAGCACGCCGACGACCCAGTTCGGCTCGCGCGGTTTGCGAAAAGCCGCGGTGAAAAAGATGCGTGCCATGTGGATCAAGATGGCGGCAACGAAGGTGACCGCGCTCCAATGATGGACTTGGCGCACGAGGTAACCGATGGGCGCGCCGCGCGAGAGTGCGAGGACCGACGGGAACGCGCCGCGTGCCGAGGCATCGTAAGCGAAGGTCAGCCAGATTCCCGTCACCACCAGTATGACGAAGGTGTAGAGCGCGAACTCGCCCAGGTAGAACGACCAGTGGTCGGGGTAGACCTTTACCGCAAAGTAGCGCAGCCACGCGTTCGTCCCAAGGCGTTCGTCGAAGAAGCGGGCGAGCCGCGCGCTCACGTCGGACGCCACCACGAGTCGGGACCGACCGGTTCGGTGTAGTCGCCACGCGCGACGAGGAAGCCCCGTTCGTCGACGTCGAGCGCGAGCTGCGGCAGCGCGCGCGTCGCCGGTCCGGAAACCGGCCGCGCCGCGTCGAGCACGTCGAACACCGATTGATGACAAGGACAATAGAGCTGGTACGACGCGTGCCGGTAGATCGCGACCGGACAACCGGCGTGCGTACAGATCTTCGAGTAGGCCACGTTGCCGCGCGGCGACCAGCCGGCACGTCCCGGCAAAACGCGCAGATCGTCGTCCTGGAGTCGCAGCAGCAACGTAGCCGAATCGGGCGCGGCGACGTGGCCCTCCGGAAACACCGTCGCGACCGAGCCGATTTCGAGATCGTTCGCGCGCAGCGGCACGCCGTCGGGCGTGACCAGGCGCGCGCCGGGAAACCAGCCCGTCCCGGCGCGCACCGGGCGACGCGCGAGCGCGGCAAACGGGACGAGTCCGACGATCGCGAAGGCGCTCGCCGCAAACAGCCAGAGGCGCCCCAGCGCACCGCTTCGCGTGTCTCCCGGCGGAAGTGCCGCGACGCCGCTCGGACCGCGCGGCTCGCGCGCTTCCTTCAGGTCGTCGGGAGCGTGGAGCGCTTTCGCGGCGGCCGCCGCGGCCCATGCCAGGGCAAAAGCGGAAAGCGCCGCCAACCACCCCGCGACCGTCGGCGAGGCGTGCAGCGCTGCCGCCAGCGCCGCTCCGGCCGCGGCGACCAGTGCGACCCCGCCCGCCGCGCCGACTCTCACTTGATGAGGTAGATCGTCGCCCAAAGCGCGATCCAAACGACGAAGACGAAATGCCAGTAGTAGGCGATGCCTTCAACGGCCGCCTGCTCGTCGGCCTCGAAGGCCGGCTTTCGCAAGAATATTGCGAGCGCGGTCAACAGCACGGCGCCGGCTAAAACGTGCGCCAAATGCGTACCGGTCAACACGTAAAACATCGTCCCGTAGGCGTTGGTGCTGACCAGGAAGTTCGCTTCGTGCCAATCGCGCAAGGCCACATAACTGAAGCTCAGCGCGCAGAAAATCGTCAGGACGAGCATCGCGCGAGCGACGGCGCGGCGCCTCTTCGAGGCCATCCATTGCGCCACGCCCATCGTGACGCTACCGAGTCCGAGCAGGAACGTGCCGAACGTTGCGCCCGCGACGTCGACTTCGGTTCCCGGCGGCGGCCACGCGGCGTTTTGACCGCGCAAGTCATACCAGGCGGCAAGCAGGCCGGCGAAGAGCATCGACTCGGACGCCAAGAACACGACGACGCCGAAAACCAACGGGTGGGCGCGTACTGCCAAGGACCGCATGGCTGCACCGTACCCATTGTGAAAACGTGCAAACAAGGGTAACGGGCAGGCATGCACGCTCAGACGTGGCCGGCGACGGCCACGACACAGGCCTCGGTGCTGGCGTCCGATTGGCTCGTCTTTGCGTTCTCCGGGCTCGCAGTCGCGCTGCTCGTTTGGAGTCTCATTCTCTTCTGCGTCGCGCGCTGGCGGGCGCGCGGGCCGGACCGGACGGCCCCGCAGTTCCGCAACAACTATCCGCTCGAAATCGCCTGGACGGTCGTGCCGCTACTCATCGTGTGCGGCCTCTTCTTCTACACGTACCGGGCGGAAGCGCGGGTCGACTCGCTCGTTACCGATCCCGCCGTCACCATCCACGTCACCGCGTACCGCTGGGGCTGGACCTTTGCCTACGACGGCGGCCCGACCATCGGCGGCGCCGGCGGCGCGCCCGCTCTCGGAAGTCCGTCCGAACCGGGTCCCCAAATGGTCTTGCCGCTGGACCAAGTCACCCGCATCGAGATCGCTTCACGCGACGTCGATCACTCCTTTTGGGTACCGGATTTTCTGTTCAAACGCGACGCGATTCCGGGCCAAGTCACCGCGTTCGATTTGCGGCCCGATAAGCTGGGGACATACGCCGGCCATTGCGCCGAGTTCTGCGGGCTCAATCACGCACTGATGAATTTTTCCGTGCGCGTCGTCAGCGCCGCCGATTTCCGACGTTGGCGTAAGGACACGCCCGGCCGATGAGCGCGATCGCCCGGCAGGGTGCGCCCGGCGCAGTTCGCGACGACCTGCTCGGCTGGATAACGGCGACCGATCACAAGCGGATCGGCGTCTTGTATCTCTGCACGAGTCTGCTCTATTTCGCCGTCGCGGGGGCACTCGGGCTGGCGATTCGCGCGCAGTTGGCGCGACCCAACAACGACCTGATCTCGCCCCACGCTTACGCGCAACTTTTCACGCTGCACGGAACCGCAATGATCTTTTTGTTCGCAGCGCCGTTCGCGTTCGGACTCGGAAATTTCCTCATCCCGCTACAAATCGGCGCGGCCGATATGGCGTTTCCGCGTCTCAACGCGACCTCGTACTGGATGTTCTTGTTCGGAGGGCTAGTCGTCTTCGCGGGAGCGGCCACCAACGAGGGGGCTGCGGCCGCCGGGTGGACGAGCTACGCGCCCTTGTCGGAGATCCAAATCAGCACGGGGCTCGGACAGGATCTCTGGATCGTCGGAATATTCCTCGTTTCGGTCGCGACGATTCTGACGTCGATCAACTTCATCACGACGGTTTTCATCTACCGCGCGCCCGGCATGACGATGTGGCGCATTCCCATCTTCACTTGGGAGATGGTGGCGACCTCATTGTTGGTATTCATGGCTTTCCCGGCGTTGGCGGCCGATCTCTTGCTGCTGTTCGTCGATCGGCGACTCGGCGGCCACGCCTTCGATCCGAACTTCGGCGGAAACGCCATCCTCTGGCAGCATCTCTTCTGGTTCTTCGGGCACCCCGAAGTGTACGTGCTGATTCTACCCTACTTCGGCGTGATCAGCGAAATAATACCCGTCTTCTCGCGCAAGCCGATCTTCGGCTACACCGGGCTCGTACTGGCGGCCTTCGCGATCGCGGGTCTCTCGATGGGCGTCTGGGCGCACCACATGTTCACGACGGGCGCAGTCAACAATCCGTTCTTCAGCTTCGTCTCGTTCTTGATCGCCGTCCCAACGGGCGTAAAGTTCTTCAATTGGATCGCGACGATGTGGCGCGGGTCGATCTCCTTCGAAACCCCGATGCTCTTCGCGCTCGGTTTTCTGATGAACTTTCTGCTCGGCGGAGTGACCGGTGTAATGGTTGCCTCGCCGCCGATCGACTACCAGGCGCAAGACTCCTATTTCGTGGTCGCTCACCTCCACTACGTGCTGGGCGGCGGCACGCTGTTCGCGATCTTTGCGGCCCTCTTTTTCTGGTGGCCGAAACTCTTTGGCATAAAGCTCGATGAGACGCTAGGTCGATGGTGCTTCTGGCTGCTCTTCGCCGGATTCAACCTGACTTTTTTTCCGATGCACCTCATGGGCATCGACGGCATGCCGCGACGCGTCTTCACGTATGCGAACGCCGGACAGTTGCCCGAGCTCAACGCGATCGCGAGCGCCGGATCGCTCGTGATGCTCGCCGGCGTGGCCGCGTTCGCCTGGAACGTGCTCGTCTCGGGGCTCAGACGCGAACCCGCCGGGGACGACCCGTGGCAAGCGAATTCGCTCGAGTGGGCCACCAGTTCTCCGCCGCCCGAACACAACTTTACGAAGCTGCCGCCGATACGCAGCGAGCGGCCCGTCTGGGACGCGCGCCGGGCGGCCGCGGAGAGCGGGGCAGCGCGGTGATTGTTGGACGCCGCCTGTTTTTGTCGTCGGCTGCTTTCGCGGTGACGATCGCGGTCGCATACTGGCTCGTCGCGCACGAGATCACCGGCACATTTTTGCTCGGGTTCATGGCCTTCGCGCTGTGCGTCATCGCCGGCTACATCATCGTCGCCGAAAAGGAAGCCGACTTGTGGGGCGATCGCGGCGATGCGACGATGCGGGACGCGGCCGGCCAAATCGTCGGAACGTTCAGCGTTCGATCGCCGCTCCCGTTCTGGTCGGGTCTCGCCGTGACGGCCGTCTTGCTCGGCCTCGTGATTTCTCCGGTGCTCGCGACGCTCGGCTTGCTCGCGGTGCTCGCCCTCGGCGCCGCATTCATCCTGCAAAGCCGCTAGCCGGAACGGCGGCGCGCTCGTTACGCGCTGGCGGCCATGTGCTCGTCGAAAAGGCGCTGCGCTTCCTTCACTTCGGCCATGTGCCTTTCGGACCACGCCGACAGCGCGCCAAGCGGCTCGCGTAAGGTCAAGCCGAGCGGCGTCACCGCGTACTCGACGCGGGGCGGAATCACCGCGAACACCGTCCGCGTCACGAGTCCGTCGCGCTCGAGGTCGCGCAGGGTCTGCGTGAGCATCTTCTGCGAGATTCCGCCGATCGCACGCCGGAGTTCCGTGAAGCGAACCGGACTCTCGGCTTCGGAGAGCATGCCGACGATCAAGGCCGTCCACTTGTTGGCGATCCGGTCCAGGAGCTCGCGCGCCGGGCACGACCCCGAATAGACTCCGGGTTCAGTTCCCATTAGGTGCCTATACTACTTTCTGGTGCCTTCTTGCAGACGGTGACCGAGCGTGAAATAGTGACCGAGTATCCCGACGATACCACATTTCACTCGAACCGCCAAGGAGAAAACACGTGACCACCGCCTCGACGACCCGACTTTTCAGCATCGACCCCGCGCACACGAGCGCCGAGTTCGTCGTTCGCCACATGATGATCGCCAAAGTCCGCGGACGCTTCACCGCGCTCGCCGGAAGCATCGAAGCAACCGACGGCGGCCGCGTGCCGACCGCGGTACGTGCCACGATCGAGACCGGTTCGATCGCGACGGGCGACGCCCAGCGCGACGGCCACCTCAAGTCGGGCGACTTCTTCGACGTCGAAAAGCACCCGAAGATCGAATTCGCCAGCACGAAGATCGTCCCGGCCGGCGAGGGCTTCGAAGTGCACGGCGACCTCACCATTCGCGACGTGACGCTACCCGTCGTGCTGCAAGCCACGTACGAAGGCAGCTCGACCGATCCGTACGGCAACGAGCGCGTCGGTTACGAAGCGCACGGAAAGATCAGCCGCAAGGAATTCGGCTTGCTCTACAACGCAACGCTCGAGACCGGCGGCGTCGCCATCGGCGACGAAGTCAAAATCGAATTGTCCGTCGAGGGTATCGCGCAAAAATAACGCGGAACCTGGTTCCGTCGAGGACCGGCCGGGCAAAGTTGCCGGCCGGTTCCCGGTCGCCTGTGCTCCAACCCTCCCTAGCGCGCAGCCGACGCGCCGAACTCGGCGGCGAGAGCCGCGAGCTTGAGGACCGTGTTCCAGTTCCGCGCAGTCGCCCGCGTCGCGAGCGCGCGTTCGATGACGGCGTTGGTCAGACGCGATTCGCCCATCCCGGCCGGATAGGTCGCGTAGAGGACGCGTTTTCCGCTCTCGACCCGCTCGGGACCGGTGATGGAGGCCTGCAACGCACTCAGGGCGTTCGCCCGCACGGCGTCTTTGAGCACGATCGCGAAAAGCCGCGCGGGATCGAAACGCGCTCCGCGCGCGAACGGATTGCGCGCGACCATCTCGCTCCATTCGCGGGCGCTACGGACGAAGTAGCTGGGCCGATGGCCGAAGTGCTTCTCGGTTTCGGTTTCAAGCAGCGCTTCGAGGCGTTGGGGAGCGACGGCCTCGCCCCGGAAGACGACGTTCCCGCTGTGCAGAAGGGTCTGCGGCGCAGCGAAGCCGGTTTGTTCGAGCAGCTCGCGAAGCTCCGCCATGCCGACCTTCGCGTGCCCCCCGACGTTGATTGCCCGCAGCAGCGCGATGTAAATCAAAGTTGAACGCTCCCGGAGAATGACGATGCAAGCCTTGCGATTCGACCGTTTCGGCAACCCCGACGTTCTGCGAATCGAGACCGTACCCGATCCGCAGCCCGACGAGACCAACGCCGTGGTCGCCGTTCGCGCTGCGTCGGTCAACCCTTCCGATGTGAGCAACGTGGCCGGCCGCTTCCCGCAGACGACGCTGCCGCGCACGCCGGGCCGCGACTATGCCGGCGTCGTCATAGCCGGGCCGCCAGAATGGCTCGGCGTCGAAGTATTTGGTACGGGCGACTTTGGTTTCGCGCACGACGGAACGCACGCGGAGCGCGTCGCAGTTCCGGTCGCGAGCCTGCGGCGTAAGCCGGCCACGTTGAGCCACACGCAAGCCGCCTCGCTCGGCGTGACGTTCTTCGCGAGCTGGATCGGTGTCGTCGAATACGCCCAATTGAAGTCAGCTGAAACGCTTGCCGTCATCGGCGCAAACGGCGGCGTCGGCAACGCGGCGGCGCAGATCGGCCGCTGGCTCGGCGCGCGCGTCATCGGCGTCGACCGGTTTGCGCCGGAGCCTGAGTCGCCAGGCGCGAAGCTCTTCGACCGTTTCGTGACCGCGGCGGGACCGGACGCCACGGCGGCCGTCCGCGACTGGAGCGGCGGACGCGGCGTCGACGTCGTGCTCAACGCCGTCGGCGGTCCGACCTTCGAGCCGGCGCTCAAAATGTTGGCCCACCGCGGCCGAATGGCGCTGCTCGCGTCGCCGGGCGAGCGCCGCGAAGGTTTCGACTTGGTCGATTTCTACCATAACGAAAGCCAGCTTTTCGGCCTCGACACGTTGAAGCGTGACGCAACCGCTGCCGCCTTGGTGCTCGAAGCGCTCGCGCCCGGATTCGAGCAAGGCGCGCTGCTCGCGCCGCAGATTGCACGCGTCGAGCCCCTGAAGCGTGGCGCCGATGCGTATCGTTCCGTCGTCGCGGGCAGCCCTGGCCGCGTCGTGATCTCGCCCGGTCAGCCATGAGCGCAACGCCGAACGGGCCGTTGGCAAACGGGCCGTTGACGATCAGGCGTGCGACGGTGAACGATGCGGCGGAGCTGGCTCGCATGCGCGCGGCCTCGACGTTCGAGCGTCACGGTGGCGACGCGGTCGCCGCGGCCGCGTACGAAAAGCAATGCGCCGCGTTCTTCGCTGCGGAACTCGCTCGCGGGGAGTCGTTTCTGCGCTCGTGGATCGCGCAGCGCGACGGCGCCGTCGTTGGGGGCGCGTCGCTCACGCTCGTTCCGACTTTACCGCGCTTCGGCAGCGCGTTCGAGGGAAGCGACGGACGCATTCGCGACGTATACGTCATCCCGGCGTTTCGGCGGAGCGGGATCGCGCGGGCGCTGATGCAGGTCGTGCTCGCCGAGGCGGCGGCCGCGGGCGTCGATCGTCTCTCCCTCGGCTCATCCAAGATGGGATGGGAACTGTACCGTTCGCTCGGCTTCGTCCCGAAGGCCGACGAGATGGTCTACGAGCCCTGACGACCGCGACTACTTCGTCTGCGCGGGACCCAACTCGAATTCGTAGGCCGCGTAGGCCGAAAACGTATTGTCGCCGTGAAAACCGCGGCCGGCGGAAAAGAGGATTGCGTGATCGGCTCCGATTTGGGACGTCACGCCCACGTTGGCGGCAGTCATCGCACTGCCGCCGGCGGTTTGCGCGCCTTGGTGGTAGAGCTCCGCGCCGACCATCGTCGCGGGCGAGATCGAACGCTCGAGCGTCGCGCCGATAAATCCGTAGTTCTGCCGGCCAGATCCCGCGTTGAGGTAGACGCCGCCTCCGCCGAAGGCCGTCCAAGGACCCCAGCTCTTTTGCAACCAGAGCGGCAAGAAGGTCACCACGTGACCGCCGTCCGACGGAATCTGGACGCTCGGATAAAACGAGATCTGCGGCCAGCCGCCGGCCTCCTGAACGAAGCGGGTCTTGATGCCGAACTCGGTCGTTCCGTAGCCGTAAGTCGCGCCGCCCCCGGAGTCGTCGCGGTCCAAGGGAAGCGAGATCGAGACTTGCACGTTCGGCATCGCGCCGTAGTTGAATTCCGCAAAGGGAAGACCGGCGGCCACGACCCCGCAGCATTCGTTTTCGTATTGCAGTCCGGTATAGATTTCCCAGTTGCGGTAGTCGGTCGGTACCGGATCGTCGGTGACGTACGGCGGTCCCGCGTTCGCGGGCGAGGGGCGAAAGGTCGCAACGGCTGCGAGCAAGATCGCGAGAGCGCATCGCAGCACGGATGGCATGAAGCGCGCAATGTGCGGTTGCGCCCGGACACTCCTTGGCCGTTTTAACCACCCGGAAAGTGCTGCGTTCATCGGGGATTCACATTAACGTGAACGTGAAGCCGGGCGCGGCCCTCTTAAAGCGGCGTTAAGTTCCATCGGTTAGCGTCGGATGGCCGGCGCCTCTTCGAGGCCGGCGGCTTTCTTGCGCTTCGTCCGGAGAACGCTTTTGAAGACGCGACTAGCTCGCATCGCTTGCACCCTCGCCGCGATGCTCTTGCTCTTCCCGGCCCTGCCCGCGCACTCGCAATCCGCCACAGGCTCCGTCCAAGGGGTCATCGTCGATCAAGTCAACGGGCTGCCCATCGCGGGAGCGGCGATCTCGCTGTTTCAGGGCGACAACGTCGTCGCTTCGGCGAAAACGAACGCGCAGGGCGTTTTTAAGCTGGATTCGGTCACCCCGGGGCTCTACACGATCACCATCGCGGCGACCGGCTACCTTACCTCGCGGTCGCAATCCTTCGCGGTGCTTGCGAACGCGACGGCGGGGGTCAACCTGGCGGTCAGCCGAGCGACGCAACAGCAAGAAACCGGCCAGCTCAGAACGATCGGCACGGTGAGCGCGTCCACCACCGGCTCGTTGGCCTCGACCACGAACATCACAAACACCGTCGACCCCGTGCTCGTCCAAAAGGAAAATTACATCGGTTTCGGTCTCGCCTTGGCTCGTTTGCCCGGCGTAAACTCGACGGGTCTTTCTTCGTCGGTCTCGGACGACCAGTCGCTCGACATTCGCGGGCTCGGCTCGTCGGAGACGGCGACGCTGCTGGACGGACACCCGGTCGGGCCGCAGGGCGTCTATCCTGCGAACGGCGGCGGAAGCTTCCCCTCGAGCTTCAACTTCGCGGACTCGCCGATCTTCGGATTGAGCAAGGTCACGGTCACCTTCGGTTCGGGCGCGACCGGCCTGTACGGCGTCGACGCCATCGGCGGTACGATCGACATTCAGACCATGAACCCGACGCTCAAGCCGACCGCGAACTTTTGGCAAGCCGTCGGCGACCAAGGCCGGCTGCAAACGGCGTTCGACGCGACCGGGACCGCCGGCCGCTTCTCGTACGCCGTCGCCGCGGGCACGGAGGGAACGTACGGCATGTTCCCGCCCGGCCTCGTCACGCAGACGGGCCGCCCCAACAACAACCAAAACGCGAACCACGGGGGTGCCTGTTTGGGCACGACGGACCCCGTCACCGGCAACTTCATCCCGGACGTCTCGCTCTGTAACACGATGCTCAACACCTACAGCGTGAGTCAGAATTCGGTGATCAAGGCGGGTCTCGCGAAGCTCGCCTACAATTTGTCGCCGAACACCAAGTTCACGACGACGCTGTATTCCTCGGGACAACAATCGGATTCGACCGGAAACGGCGACAACGATAACATCCCGTACGATACGCGCCTCGCGCAGATCCAGCAAAATCCCGGAGACTGCGCGCTACCGGGTGGCAGCTCGACCTCGGGCTATCTCGTCACGACCGCTCCGAACGTGAACTCGTGTTACTCGGCGCAGCAGTACGCGCAAGCGTCTTACGGCCCGTACGGTGGCGGCGCCGATCGGAACCGCGGCACGACGATGTCGGACTACAACTTCAACCTGCAGAGCGTCAGCGGCAAGAACACGATTATCGCCGACGGCTACTACAACTACTACAAATATTACAAGAGCTCGGAAGAAGCGAGCGGTCTCGACCCGACCGGGACGATGTATACCGGCACGCAGTTCTCGCAGTGGGTCAATACCCAAGGCTACCTGCTGGCCGACGACTTCCAGAACGAGAACAGCGATTTCGGCCTCGGTTACTTCGGCCAGTACCAGCACGATTCGCGCCTCGACTACAACGTCGCGGGGCAGGGGCTCTACAGCTGGGAGAATCCGGAGAGCACGCACTACAACAGCGGCTTTCTGAAGGGCTCCATGCAGTTCAACAACATGATTTCGGGCTACGCGAACCTTTGGGTCAAGAGCGACTCGGTCATCGGCGATACGAACTTCGACCCGCGGCTCTCGCTGGTCATCCGCCCCGACTCGAACGATGTGTTCCGCCTGACCTACGGACATTCGACCGGTGACCCCGCCGCCGAGCTGAAGTTTGCCGGAGCCCCGCAAATCAACGGCAATCCGTCGAGCCTCAATCCGTCCTGCACCCCGTACAACGACATCGGCTCGGCCGGTAACCCGAACATCAAAGCCGAAGCGGCGAACGACTACGAGATCGGTTACGCGCACCGCTTCCAAGGCGACTCCTCGATTGGGGTCAACGCGTATTACACGTACGTCGGCAACCAGATCTTCTCGGCGAGCGAGCCGCTGACCCAATACGGCGCGGTTCCGATTTCGGAAACGCTGTTGGCGGGATACGCAGCGAAGATCGGAAGCGTCTGCCCGGGCGTCAATCCGGCAGTCCCGTCGAGCGTCATTCCCTTCCTCTCGATCTCGACCGCATACAACGCGCTGAGCGCGGTCTCCAAGGGTATCGAACTGACCGGACGGCAGCGGTTGAGCCGTCATTGGTACTTCGACTATTCGTACAACCTGCAGTCGGTCACGCAAAACGGCGTGAACGAGAACATCCTCTCGAACAATCCGTTCATCATCAACGGCGGCCAAGTGGAAGGGGTACCGCTCAACCAGGGGACCGCCGGAGTCGACTACGCGAACGGCGGGCTCGAAGCGCGAATGGACGGCTACGTCGTCGGCAACAACAATCCGTCGAGCCGGCCCGGGTACAACACGTGGAACGGGTTCGTTTCGTATGCGATGCCGCGCGGTCTCACGTTCAATCTCGGCGTGCAGAACATGTTTAACCAGGCCTCGCAGATGTACGGCTACCTCGGGCACGCGCCGTTGATCCCGGAGAATCATTACTTCAACGACACGACGTCGATCCAACAGTACCTGAGCACCGGATCGAACGAGCAGTTCGGGCTCGCGACGCGTTCGTTTCTGTTCACGGCGAACTTCCACATCTGATCCGGTTCGGAAGTAATCGCAGGCCCCGATTCGAATGAGCGCCCGGTGAAGATCCTAGTCGTCGAGGACGACGTTCGTCTGGCCGAGGTCCTGCGGCGCGGGCTGTCCGAAAGCGGACACGCCGTCGACGTCGAGTACGACGGCGTTCGCGGCGAAGCGGCCGCCCTCGGCGCGCGGCACGACGCGATCGTTCTCGACATCATGCTCCCGCGGCGCGACGGTCTCTCCCTCGTCCGGGAAATGCGCAAACGCGCCGTTCGCACCCCGGTGCTGCTGCTGACCTCACGCGATACGACCGAGGATACGATCGCCGGGCTCGACGCGGGCGCCGACGATTACCTGCGCAAGCCGTTCATTTTCCGCGAGCTCGATGCACGCTTGCGTTCGATCACGCGCCGCTTCGACACGCAGCCGCATCGGGAGTTACGCCGGGGGGACGTGACGCTCGACTTGGCTTCGCGGCAGGTTTTTCGGGGACGCGAAGCGATCCCGTTGACCGCCCGCGAGACGGCCTTTCTCGAATACTTCATGGTGAACGCGGGATTGCTGGTGACTCGGCCGATGATCGAGGACGCCCTGTGGGAGCCCGGCCGCGAAACCGAATCGAACGTCATCGAAGTGTACGTCCGGCGGCTGCGCGCCAAGCTCTCGCCCACGGGCGAACCGAGCCTCATTCACACGATTCGCGGAGCCGGTTATCGCTTCGGGGACGCGGCCCGACATCCTTAATCCGGCGACGCTGCGCGGGCGCTTGAGCCTGGCTTACGCCTCGGCGCTCATCTTGGCGCTCGTGGCGTTCGCGCTGGCCGCGGTCGCGGTCGTCGACCGGGCGCAGCGCAGCGCCCTCGACGCGCAGCTGGAAGCGACGGCAAATGCCTTACGCGTCGTCGGCGACGCCCGCAAGGGCCCCTTGACCGTCGACGCGGAGGATCGCGCCCAATTTCAAACGATCGTCGATTCGAAGGCCGACGCCGCGATCGTCGGCCAAGACGGCTCCGTCCTGGTCACGAGCGACGACCGTATCGCTCCCGCACTCGTCCCGCTCGTGCGCAACGGCGAGTCCGCGCTGCAGACGGCGCGCGGACCGGACGGCCGCGAACTGCGCGTCTACGCCGAGCCGATCGTCATCAAGGGCAAAGTCGTCGGAAGCGCGCTGACCTGGAGCGACACCGGACTCATCGGCGCGCTCGACCGCAGCGTCGCCGCTGCCTTCGCGATCGCGATCCCGCTCATCGCAGCCATCGCCGTCGTCGGCGGGGCCGAGATCGCGCGCCGCGGGCTCGCTCCACTCGACCGAATCGCGACCGTCGCCTCCGAGATCGAAGCTCGGGATCTTTCGCGGCGGCTCGCGCTCCCCGCCCGCAACGACGAACTCGGCCGGCTGAGCGCGACCTTCGACCGGATGCTGGACCGCCTGCAAAGCGCCTTCGATCGCGAACGGCGTTTTACCGGCGACGCCTCGCACGAACTGCGCGCGCCGCTCTCAGTGATCCGCGCGGAGGCCGATCTGGCCCTGCGCACCGAGCGCGCGCCCGAAGAATACCGCCGCGCGCTCGAAACCATCGCGACCGAAGCAGACGCGCTCGAAACGCTGACCCGCGACCTGCTGGCCGCCGCGCGCAGCGCGAACGACGCGGAGGACGTGCGCGGCCCGGTCGACCTTTCGGCCGTCGCGACGACCGTCGCCGAGCGCGTCGGCGTCATCGCGGGCACGCGGCGCGTGCGCGTCGGCTGCGCCAACGGCGAAGCTGCCCTCATCGAAGCCAATCGCGCGTTGATCGAGCGCGCCGTGCTGAGCGTCCTTCACAACGCACTCAAGTATGCGCCGGAAACGGGCTGCGTCGAGATCCGCGTTTCGGGGGATCGGCCCGAGCCGGAACTTACCATCAGCGACGACGGTCCCGGCTTTTCGCAAGCGGCGCTCCGGCACGGCTTCGAGCGCTTTTGGCGCGACGACGAATCGCGCGCGCGCGACGGCAACGGGTTGGGACTTTCGCTAGCCAAGACGATCGTCGAACGCTACGGCGGCACGATCGCGCTTTCGAACGCCGAACCGCACGGCGCGGTCGTGCGCATGCGCTTCGCGCGCCGTCTCAACGGTCTCTGAAGCCGCGCAGCGTCAGCTGCCGTCGGGATACCCTACGGTCCGGTTAGACCGAAACGCCGAAGCGCGCTTGGAATTCGCGCCGGCCGAGCCCCGTTATCGACAGCGCGCGACTGTCCAGGTGCTGCGTTATCCAGCGTTTGCGCAACATCAGGTGCAGGAGCGCCGCGCCGATCGCGCCGCCGACGTGCGGGCGCCGCTCGCTCCAGTCCAAGCAGCCGTAGGCAAAACGGCGTCGCAAGCTTCGCGTCTGCGCGACGTCGACGCCGAGGGCGTCGAGCGCCGCCACGCCCTTGGCGGTAAGCTCGTAGTCGGACTCCCCCTCCGGCACCGGCGCGATCCATTTCAGCGCGAGCAAGCGGTCGTGCAAGGCCACCGCGGCCGTACCGGCCATGTGGTCGTAACAAGTTCGCGCGGCGCGGAGACGATTCGGCGTGCTCGGAACGAACGGCGCCGGCTCGTTGCCGGCCAGGACGTTTAAGCCTTCGAGAACGCGAGCGACCGCCGGGCCGCGGAGGCTGTAGTAGCGATGCCGGCCCTCGGCCACGACGGCGACGAGCCGTTCGGAGGTCAAGCGCTGCAGGTGCGCGCTCGCGGTCGAAGCGCTGACGTCGGCGACCGCTGCGAGCTCGGTGCTCGTTCGCGCGTGTCCGTCCATCAGCGAGTACAACATGCGCGCCCGCGCCGGCTCGCCGATTGCGGCGGCCAGCCGGGCCGCCGCGAGGTCGGCGCGGTCTTCTACATCCACACTTTTACTCTAAACGAAGTGTTGACGCTCCACAAGCCTTATACTCGACCCATGCTCGTCTGTCTCATCCGTTATCAGATCGATCCGTTTCAGCGGGCCGAGTTCAAACAGTACGCCGAAAACTGGGCCCGCATCATCCCCGCCTGCGGCGGTCATCTCATCGGTTACTTTCTTCCCAGCGAAGGCACCAACGACATCGCTTGGGGCTCGATCGGATTCGACAACCTGGCGGCGTACGAAGCCTACCGCGCGCGGCTCAAAGTCGATCCGCAAGGGCGCGAAAACTTTGCTTTCGCCCAGCGCTGCCGTTTCATCGTGCGCGAGGAACGCAACTTCGTCGAGGCCGTCGACGGAACGCTCGGCATTCCGGCGCGCGCGGCGCCGGCCTAGCAGCTGGGATGGACGCCCGGGCGATATCCGGCGGCCAAAATCGCGACCGTCGAAGGCGGCGTCAGGACGTCGACTTCGCGCCGCACCGGGCGTGCGCGGCGCACCTCGTAACCCGAGCCCGACCAGGCAAGGAGCTCGCGGTCCCAGACAAGCCACGCTTTTGCATCGAGCAGCGCGTACGCGCCGTCCGGCAGCGAGGCCAGGGCGCTGCGATAGGTGCGCTTCGCGCGCCCTTCGAGCCGCTCGGCGTGAAGCCGCGCATCGATCGCGTCCGCACCCGCCGGCGCACCCGTCTGCGCTTCCCACAGCGCGCGGAAGCGCCGATAGTCGGCATTGCGGCACTCTGCGCACGGCCTATGTCCTGCGGCGAGCGCCGTCGCCTCGTCGAGGAAAAACAACTCCGTCCACGAGCGCGGTCGCATGATCGGCCGGTGACGGCCGCGGAACTCGGTGCGACACGCGATCCAGCGGCGGACCTGCCACGGCCGCACGATCCGGCGCGCCTCGTCGTGTAAGACGCCCCGATTTCCCATCAACGTGCCGCGGCCCAAGAGGGCCACGATCTCGCCGAACGGCGTGACCCGATTCTGGAGCGGGCTTACGGAAGGACCTGATAGCGGGCCACCATCCCGCCTTCCATGTGATCGCTGACGTGACAGTGCACGAGCCAGATGCCGGGATCGTCCGGCACCATATCGGCGGTGAGCGATTGCGCGGGCCCGAGGAATAGGACGTCGGTACGACTTCCGCGGACGAGCACGGTGTTGCCGTGCCAGTGCGGCGTGTGCACGTTGAAGCCTTCGCCAAGCGTCATCACGTACCAACGCACGTGCTCGCCGCGCTTCATCGTCGGCATCGGCATCGTCGCAAACTGATAGCCGTTGATCGTTAAGCGAAAGTTGGCGGCCGCCATCCCGGTTCCCAGCAACGGGTCGAAGTTTCCCTGTGCATCGATGGGCGCGGCTTTGAACTTATCGCCCTTCTTGTAGTTCTGGGCGAAGCGCTTGATGTTCTGGTCGATGAACCAGCTATTGTTCTCGTCGTAGCCCATGAAGAGCATCACGAACTCGCGATCGACGTCCTTCGGGGTTCCGTCGGGCCGAGCCATTCCCTGACGCGTCACCACGATCGCCCCGATCAAGCCGGCGTTGACGTCGCGCCGCTCGTCGACGTGCGAGTGGTAGAGCCAGACGATCGAACTTGGATCGTTCGGCCCCGGGCCGGCGCGCTCGGGAACCGCCCATTCGTAGGTAAACGTCTTGCCTGGCGCAACCGCGCTACCGCCTTTCGCGCCGGCCGCGACGCCGTCAGCATATCCCGATCCCTCGGCGGCCTTCGTATAGAAAACGCCGTGTGGATGCATACTGTATGGATGCGTCCCGTTGTTGCGGAAGACGACCTGGATCGTGTCGCCGACCTCGGCCCAGAGCACCGGCCCGACGAGGCCGAGGTATCGGGCGCTCTCCGGGCGAGGCTTGAGGTGGGCAAACGTCGCGTCGGTGTACTCGCGATAGACCGCCTTATGGAACACGGAGCCGATGAGGTGAGGGCCGCGCTGCGTGTACGCCTTGGCGTAACCCTCGGGCGCCATGCCCATCATCTGGTCGACGCCGCCCGGAAAGTAGTTCCAATCGAGTTCGTCGGCTGCGATGTAGTAGGTTCGCACCTGACCCGAGGGTGCCGGCGATGAGGCAAGCAACCCGAACGCGGCCAGAACGAAAACGCACCAGCGAAGTGCCCTCATGCTCGGGATCTCCGATCTCAGCGTGGGCTGAAGAGCATAGATGAAAGACGCCCCGCCTATGCAGGTGAGGCTCCTTATGATTATCTGCGGGGCCGGCGATTACCCCGGTTTGGGCTCGCCGGCGGACGGAAACGACGCCGCTGCTGAAGCCAGTCTCGATTTTAGAGTGCGGACGTTTGACCGGACTCGAAGGAACGTGCCGGGATCGCAGACGCCTCGGTCGCGGACAGCAAGACGCATTGGAAGTCGTGATGTGCGGACCGGGTTCTCACAAACGCGTTAGAGTCGCGAGTGGCGAGCGCTTGTGCGTCCGAACAATCTGGATCCGCGTCTTCATACGGGCCGCCCACCCGCAGTTTCGCAAGCGCGATGCGGCCGTCGAGCAAGGCGGTCTGCGTGTCGACGAGATAGTAGCGCCGCGCACCGCCCGACTCTCGCGTATCGAGCCAATGCGTCACCACGCCGCTCAGCAACGCGCCGATGAGCGTCGCAAAAGCAATGCTTCGATGCAACGAACTCGGGGCGAATCGACTCCGGCTCACGGGTCGATGCTTCTGCGCGCGCGGGCACCGGCGCTGTGGTTCGCCATCACTTTCTGGGCTCGCCGCCGAGCGTCATCATGCTGCCGAGCCGTTTCACGCGCTCGCTTGATCCGCCTCACCAATTACCACGAGGCGCAGGGGTTTTGACGCACCACAGTCCACAAGGTACGCGTGGGCGATAGACTTTGGGTCACGGTCATTTTCGCGTGCGCCGCGTTCTTCGCGGGCTGTAGCGGAGGCGGCGGAAACTCGCCGACTCCGCGCATCACGCCGACCCCAAGCGGCGCGACGCCGACGCCCTCTCCAAGTTCTCACGCATCCCCGACCGCGACGCCGAGTGGTCCGGTCGTCACGCCCTCACCGAGCACAGCGCCGTCGGGGCTACCGGCGGCGGCATACGTCTTTGGCAACCTCAGCATTAGCTCGACGTACGGGGAGATCGACATCTTTTCGAAAGGCTCCGCCGGAACGCCGACGCCGACGCGCCTCACCAGTTCCGATCTTGTAGTCGTCGGCGGGATACTTGCCGTAGCTCCCAACGGCACGATTGTCGGATCCGGCGCCTGCCCGCCATGCGCGTACACCCTCGTGGAATTCGCGGCGAGCGCGATCGGTCTCAATGCGACGCCGACGGCGGTTATCAACTATCCCGGCCACGCCAACCCGAGCCCGCTCCTCGCCGTGTCCGCACTTGCTTTTGACAAGAACGGATATCTCTACGCGATCCAAGGTGCGGAAACGACACCGTCCGAGCCGGCCTCGATTTTCATTATCAATCCCGGCGCGAGCGGTTCGCTAAGCGGGCAGTATCAAACGATCGCCGGAGCCTCGACGATGCTGAACGGCGTGAACCAGAGCGGAATCGCGGTCGACGGGAGCGGAAACATCTACGCCGCGCTCGAGCCCGGAACCGCGGCGCCGTACGTCGCGGTCTTTCCACCCGGACAATACGGAAACGTCGCGCCCGTTCGCGTTATTTCCGGAGCGAATGCGGGCTTCAAAATGCCGGGGCAGATCGGCGTCTCGTCCGGAGGGACGCTCTACGTCTTCGATACGCAGTCGCAAGAGATCTACGTTTTCGCACCGGGCGCGAACGGCAACGTGTTCCCGATTGCAATAATCCAATCGCCGCAATTACCGTACACCTCTCCGCTGGCGGTCGACTCGAGCGGGAACGTCTACGCCTTCAATCTGACGAACCTTTCGGGACCGCAATCGCTGATTGTGTTCGACGCAGGCACTTCGGGATTCGGGTCACCGTCGCTGTCGTTGACGATGCCCGCCTATCTCGGGGGCAATTCCGGGGGCCCGAGCGGGATCGCGGTCGCCGCGCCCTAGCGGCCCACCTGAGGCTCGCATTACGAGTCTCGGCGAGGCCCGTTTTAAGGACGAATCTGCGCTTCCCAACTGTCGTACTGTCCGCCGTACTCCTCGGCGACCTTTGTGAGGAATTTCCGCATCGCGCTTACGTTGTCGATCGACGGCACCGCGGTTGCTCCGCTGACGACGCTGAAGAACGTGGCGAACTCGCCCTCGAGCGAGCTCTCCGGTAAACGCACCTCGGCCTCATAACCGGTTGCGAGCAAGTCCGCTTGCGCCCGTACGGCCTGGTCGCGCTGCGGCAAATACAAGAAGTGTCGAAAGTGCGTCGCTTTTTTCAGATCGGCACCACGTTTTCGCAGCTCCGCGAGGAGAGCGTTGTCGGCTTTGGATTCGTCGCCGTTGCTTTCAAAGAGTAGCTCGATGGGCAAAGGCAGGACCGCTTCGGTCCGAGGAGGCCGCCTGAACAGCCTCTTAAGGAAGGCCGCGGGACCTTTCGGGTTTCCCGAAGTCTCGAGGTAGCGCCGGACCTTCAGCCAACGCTCGTCGCGCGAAACGGCGTATTCGATCTTCCAGGCGAGGTCCGCCTGTGTGAGAAATTCGGCGACGCCTCGCCCGAGATCTTCGGCCGAGTTTCCGTACCACCAGTATTCGCGCTCGCCGCCACCCGAAACGTGGGCGACGTCGAATACGGTGTTTCGTTCTTGCAACGCCGCGAGAAACGCGCGTTCAAATTCCTGAAAGGCACGATTCTCGTCGCCGGACGGCAACCCGCCGTTCGTCGAGGTGTTGATTCGGGCGCGGAAGTTCAGACACCAGCGAAACTCGTCTTTCTGTTTGAAATCGCGAAAGAAGCCGTTGACCATACCGATGTACGATCCACCCCTCGCGTCCTGTTCCCGAAACATGATGCCGCGATAGGGAACATCGTCGCCATCCACGCCGGCAGCGCTAGCCATTCATCGATCTCCGGAAATATGGGCGATGACGGGTTCGAACCGCCGACCTTCACCTTGTAAGGGTGCTGCTCTCCCAACTGAGCTAATCGCCCGCCCCAGGCGCGTTCGCAAGTCGAGATTTGCTTCCTGGTGAGGCGAGTTGCCCTGTGTTAGAGTCCTGCTGCCTGCGCGGCGGCTGGAGGATCCTCATCGCTTCCCGGCAAGAGCGAAAGGCCCGCGCTCGACTCGACGAACCGGCAAACGGCGTTGAGCATGCGCAGCTGCTCGACGCTGCTGCCGTGCGTCTCGAGCAGCGTCGGCGTGCAGACGAGGACCGCGAGCGCGCGCGCTCGCGACACGGCCACGTTGAGGCGGTTGCGGTCGAACAGGAACTCGAGACCGCGCGGCAGATCGTCGCCGCGCGAAGAGGCCATCGAAAAGAACACGACCGGTGCTTCCTGTCCCTGGAATTTGTCGACCGTTCCGACGCGAACGCCGGCCAAGCCCGCCGGATCGAGCCTTTCGCGGAGCGTTTTGACCTGCGCGTTGTACGGCGTCACGACCAGGATGTCGTGCTGATCGAGAATCGTTTTCCGGCCCTGCGAATCGATGACGCTGCCGCCCGCCAGATCGTCGATGGCGCGCACGATCGCGTCGGCTTCCTCAACCGAGGACTGCAGGTTGTTCTCGTGCTCGACCGCCAGATAGCGCAGTCCCGCACCGCCGAGCAGCGTCGCGCCCGCACGCGGTGTGACGCGTTGCCGCGCGCAACCGGGAGCCGCAACGAGGCGTCCGTCGTACGACAGTTCCGACACGAAGCGGCAGATCTCGGGGTGCATGCGATACGAGCGCGGCAAGAAGAGGCCGCGTTCCGGCGTGACGGTGGCGTTGTTTTCACCCAGCAAGTGCTCGAGCACTGAGGCGCCCGCAAACGCGGGATGGTTTCCGTGCGAAACCTGCGCCAGCTGCATGGGGTCGCCGAGCAGTACGACGTTGCGTGCGGCGGTGCCCATTGCGATCGCGTTGGCGAGCGAAACCTGGCCGGCCTCGTCGATGACGAGCACGTCGAGCGAACCGTCGAGTTGTACGTTGGCGAAATGCCAGGCAGTCCCGGCCACGAGCCGCACGCTCGCACTCGGCAAGCAGTCGCCCACGGTATCGCTGCAGTCGATGAACCCAAACTTCGACTCGTAGACCGAGTCGGGCCGGCCGGCCGAGGCCTTCTTCATTCCGGCGAACTCGAAGCGCGCTTCGACGGCGGCACGCTCGATCTCGGCCAGGATGTTGTGGATCGCTTTGTGGCTCGTCGCGGCGACGCCCACCCGCAGTCCCTCGCGTAGCAGCGCGACGATCGCGCGCGCGCCGGCGTAGGTCTTGCCCGAGCCGGGCGGCCCTTGCACGAATAGGTAGCTCTCGTCGAGACGCGCGACGAGCGCCGCGAGTTTTTCGCCCGTCGTATCGCCGTCGTCGAGCGGCTCGCCGGCGGCGAGGCCGCGCACGCGCGGGCCGTCGCCGCGCAAGAGGTCCCGCAGCGCGCGGTAGCGCGAGCGCGCGCCGTCGTTCGCGTAGGCGCGCCCGAAGCGCAGCAGCGCGTCGCGCTGTTTGTCGTCGTTGATCGGCCCTGGGGCGCAGAGCGCCAGCGGAAGCGGAACCTCGCGCAACGATGGGCCCCGTTTCAGCGTCAAGCGCCCCGTCACGTCGTCGAGGGTGAGGATCTCGCCCGCGTTCTTTCCGGTGAGACGGTCGTGCACGTTCATGCCGGCGCGCAATTTGTGTTCCTGCTGCTCGAAGCGCAGCTCGTGCACCAGCGAGCGATCGAGCGCGACGGCAGGCTCGCCGCTCGGGCGCAGACTCCCGATCGAGTAAAGATCTTCGACCAGATCCTCGAGCATTTTTCGCCGCATGCGCTCGAAGTAGGCCCACCATTCGGGCTTTGCTTCGCGCCGGTGGTACACGAGGAGTTGCGCGGCGAGCCAGCGCGCGCGATCGTCGGGGGCGGCGCGCTCGGGATCGTCGACGCCGCTCGCCAGTTGCGCGGCCAGGCCGTCGAGCTCCGGGTCGTTCTTTTCCGGTTCGGGCGGAATCGCGGGGCGCCAGGGCACGGCCTCACCGAGCGCCGCTTCCGCCTCGGCCTTCCTCGCCAACAGCCAGCGGTGCAAGTCGAGCGTCGACATGCAATCGTCCCGGTTGTAGGCGACGATGCGCTCGAGTTCTCGCGGATCGCGCGTTTCGAGAAAGCGTTCGTAGGCCACCACCGAACCCATCGCGTCGGTGACGCCGGCATCGCGCGCGCCGCGGTAGAATTGCTCGATCTTCTTGAGCGAATAGCTTTCGAACGACGCGCGCAGCGATTGGCGCACGACCTCGTACAGATCGACGAGCACGCCTTCCCGCAGGAACGTATCGACCTCGGTTTCGCGCGTCACGTGCGCGCTTGCTAAACGCTTGAGCGCGATCTCTTCATACGGCGCGTAGTGGTAGACGTGCAGATTGGGAAAGCGGCGCCGGCGCGCAACGAGCCAATCGACGAACGCTTCGAAGGCCTTTTTCTCGGCGCTGCGATCGTGCCCGAGAAACGGCGTGAACTCGGGCCGTCCCGCCTCGAGGTGGGCGGCGCCGAACAGATACTCGAGGCTGCCGCCGTCGAAAAACGGGTCGCCCTCCATGTCGAAGTAGATGTCGCCGGCATCCGGCTCGGGCAGCAAGCCGAAGCCACGGTCCTTTTCAAAAGGAAGAAAGTCGTAGCGCGGACGGCCCGACTCGCGCGCGGCCAGCTGTAGCTGGGCCTGCGCGCGGAGGCGCTCGAAGGTGCGCGTCTCGAGCTTGCGCGGACGCGCGAGGCCGGTAGCCGCGGCGAGCCCGGCGAGGGTCGTCACGCCGGCTTCGGAGAGTTTGTGCGCTTGGCTGCGGCGCACGCCCGCAACGAGGCTCAGGTGATCGTCGGCGCGCCGTCGCGCATCGCACCGCTCGATCCAACGGCAGCGGCCGCAAGCTTCGACCGGTTCCGGATACGCGAGCGCTTCGTCGTAGCGCGCGAGGAAACGCGCAACGACGTTGCGATAGTGCGCGTTGAAATCCGCGCAGCGAAAGCTCTCACGCCTGCCGTCGCCGAGGATCGCGTGCATCGCGAGCGGTGCGACGCCTTGCAGAACTTCGATCGCCTCCGAGTAGGCGCAGAGCTGCACGATCGTGCCCGCGCGCGTGCGGCGCGCCAACTTGGCATCTTCGACTTCGTATTGCCAGGCGCCGAAGCGCGAAGTGCCGTCGACCCGCACGAGAAAGTCGGCGACGCCGGTGAAGCCGTCTCGCACGAAGGTCGCGCCGTGGACGACTTGCGCCCCTGCCTGAAGCGCTTCGAGCGTGGCGCGGGCTGCGCCGCGCAAGCCCTGAGCGCCGCCGCGCTCGATCGTCACGACCTCGAGCCCGCGGGCACGCAGCTTCTCCAGATAGGCCCGCTCGTGCGCGTCGCCCTTGTGCGCCACGAGACGCTCCTCGAGCGAGGGCGCCGGCTGCGCCAGTTCGCTCCGGGCGACCAGCCGATTGAGGCCGGCGAGGTGCTCGCAGGACAGGAAATCGACGAGGTCGCTGGGCGTGTAACGCCGGGGTCCGGCTGGGCTCATGTCCTCATCATCGGTCGTCAGCGTGCCAGCACCCTGGCACTCCATTTCCGAGGGCAGCCGTAATTAAGCCGACGGCAAGGCCGGGCAAGCGAGCGAGCCCGCAAATTAGTTCAGCAATAAAGTAAAACGCGGAGGCCGCTTGCGACGCCCGTCACTCCCAAAGCAATCGAGTCCCAGGTACGTTGGGTCCATAGCCCGGGGCCGTCACGATTGCGACGCAGTGGAGGGTGGCTGCGCCGGAGGTCCTGAAAATATCGAGTCCTCTCAAAATCGGTCACGCTACACGCTTGCTCGGCTGAATGGTTCACCTCGCCTACGTGGGCCGCCGATAACAACAGGAGCATGGTGAGCCTCCAACTCCAAGATGGCGGGGTCCTCGCACGCGAGGAAATCCCGTCGAGCGACGTCGTCCGCGAGCGTTTTGGATACCTCGACGGATTGCGCACGCTCGCCATCTTGGCCGTTGTGGTGGCGGAGGTCGCGAAAAACGCCGACTTACTCGTCCACGTAAAGCCCGAGCTGGCGGCGCTTTTCCGCGCCTGCTCGCATGGGCTCGACCTCTTTTTCATCATTTCGGGCTTCGCACTCGCCTACCCGATCTTGACGCTGGTCCATCAGGAGGGGCAGACCTACCTCGACGTTTCGCGGTACGCGCTCAAGCGTCTGCTGCGGGTCGTTCCGACCTACTACGCCGTCATCGGGCTGACGGTGCTGATACCGTTGCTTGCCGGGCGCCTCCAGCTCGGCGCGCTCGAGGGGCCCCTTCCCTCGCAGGCGGAGATCGTCCGTCAAGCGCTCTTCGTGGGAAACGCCCTCCCCAACGATGGGTTCTGGTCGTTGGCCCTGACCATGCGCTGGTACGTGCTCTTCCCGTTCCTCGTGCTGCTCTGGGTACGTTTGCCGATCGGGTTTCTGGCGGCGACGGCGGGCCTCTGGGTCCTGAATTTCTTGACCCCGGCGCACCTCTACGGGGCCGGGGTGCTCCCGGCGTTCATGCTGGGCATCCTCGCCGCCGACATCCGGGCGCAACGGCACCGCATCGAGCGCTACGCGCTGCCGCTGGCCCTCGTCGCCGGCGCGGCCGCGGTCTACTTCGAGCCCTTCTTCGCGGGCTTGCCCGGCACGATCGGCCAGCCGCCCATTTTCGCGATCAACCCGGTGTGGCAGATCGCGCTCTTCCTCTTATTGGTCGGCGTCGGATTCTTCGGGGTCATCGAGCGGCTCTTCGGGCTGCGGATCTTCGGATGGGCCGCCGCCTTCTCGTACGCCGTCTCGCTCGTAGCCGATCCGGTAACCGGATTTATGTCGCGACGGCTCACTCACCTCGGGTCAGGAGGCGCTGCGGTCAATGCAGGCGCAGTGGCAATTATCATGGGCGTGATCCTCTGGCAGCTCATCGACCGCTGGTTCTCCGACGGGAGCCTTCGGCCGCGGCTGGTCGATGCGCTCGCGCCGATCCTGCGTGCCGTTTTGAATCTGGTGCGCGCCGCAAACGTCCACTACGCGGGCCGCGGCCGTCTGCGGCCGGTGACGGTCGCACAAAATACCTCGACTGAATCGGACGACCTCGAGTCGGCCGGTTTCTACGCTCCGCCCCCGCGCGGAAGCGGCGACCTTGCGGTCGTCATGCAGCGCACCGGTTCCCCCGAGCAATTAGCCGCGGAGATTCTTGAAACGAAGAAACGCTTGGCCGAACAGTCCGCGGCGCTCTTCGCCGATCCCGAGCCGGAACCGGTGATCCCGGTGCGCGAGCCCGAGCGGACGCCCGGATTTTACGAGCACGGCCAGCGCGCCGCGCCGGCTCCCCTCGACGTTCCGGTCTCGATCGATGCGGATCCGTTCGTTGCGGCCCAACCCGTCGAGCGAACCCCGGCGCTCGCGCCGCCCCCCGCTCCCCAGCCCTCGCTTGCCGTCCAGTTGCCCGCCTATTCGCCGCCGCCGGCTGCAGCCTCGCCGGCGCCACCTGCCGCGCCGCCGCCCGCTGCCGCGCAGCCGGCTTACGCCCCCGCCGCTTACGCGCCGATCGAGCCGCCCCCGCCCCCGGCGCCTGAGCTCGAGGGCTGGCTAATCCCGAAATCGTTCGAGGAAGATTTCTCACGCGCCGCCGCCGCGCCCGAGCCGGCACCCGCTCCGGAACTCCCGGGCTGGATTCACGCGGTCGAGCCGCGGCCCGAGCCGGGACCCTATCCCATGCCGCCGCCGGTTGCCGCACAGCCGCCCCCGGCGTTCGCGGCGCAACCCTCGCCGCCGGCGGCCCCGATTCAGCCGCCGGCGTACGCAGCTCAACCGCCCCCGGCGTACGCACCTCAACCGCCCCCCGCCTACGCGCCCCAACCCCCGGCTTACGAAGCGCCGCCGTCGAGTTACGCGCCCGTGCCCGCGGCACAGCCCCCTCAGCCGCCCCCGGCGTATGCACCCGAGCCGCCATCCCATGTGCCGCCGCCGGCGGCGGCCCACGTGCCTCAGGCGCCGCCGGCTTATGCGTCCCAGCCGGCGCCGCCGCCCTATCAGCCGCCGGTGCAAACGCCGATCGCCATGCCGCCGCTCGCGCAACCGGTCGCCTCGCCTCCGCCTCCGGCGCCGCAGCCGCAACCCGCGATTGCCATGCCAACGGCCGCACAAGCTCAACCCGCGGCGCCGCCCTCCGCTGGACCGCCCGGCGCACAGCCGATCGCCATGCCGCCCGCCGCATCGCCGAGCGGACAGCCGATCGCTATGCCGCCCGCCGCTTCGCCACGGCCGTTGCCGCCGGCCCCACCCCCGCAGCCGGCCGTTCAAAGCGCGCCGATCGCGATGCCGCCACGGCGCGAGGAGCCGGTTCCCCCGGCTCAAGAAGCGATCCCGGTCTATGCGCGCGCCGATCAGTCCGGCTCGGCGCCCTTCCGCTACACCACGAGCTCGCCGGCCGAACCCTCGAATGCGGCGCGCGCCGCGCAGGCCTACGTGGAACCGGCCTACGTCCCGCCTTCGTACAACCCGCCCGCGTACACCGCGCCCGTCGCCGCTTACGCACAACCCCCAGCCGAAACGGCTCCCGCCGCAGCGGCGGATCCGGCGACGCCGGCGACCCGCCCGGCGCCCCCGGCAGCCGAACCGGTGATCCAGTCCGCACCGGCGCGAGCGGCGCTCGGCCCAGCGCCCCAGCCGGCGCCGCCTCAGCCGCCTCCCCCAACCGCGCCGCTGCCGCTTCAAGCGGCACCCCTCCCAGCGCCCCCGCCTTCCTTTAGAGAGAGCCAGGAAGCGGCCGCCGGTCAGGCAGTACGAAACAGCGGCGGCGTAGAACAATCGGAGTCCTCGTCCGCGGCGCCACCCCTCGTTCCGTCGACCCCCGGGCAACGCGTGACGATTTCGCTACGGCCCGCACGCCCGCCGATTCGAGTGCGGATCGGGCCATCACCGCTCGCGTCGACGTCCCAAGCGTCGCCGTCGAGCAACGGTAAACACGCACTGGACGACGTTATCGATGGTTGAGCGCGACACGGTCTCGGCGATCGAGGTGCAGCTGCAAGGGCTGAACGCCGAAGGTCGTCGTGCTCTCGAGGAGCGCGCCGCCCACGCCGCATCCGTCGAGTCGTTGCGCGCGACGATCGAACGCTTGCGTGCGGATTTGCATGCGGCTCAAGTTGCCGCCCAAGAGCGCCAGGCGCCGGGCACGAGCTTCGCGACCGATTTCGATCGCGGCGACGTCGAGCGTCAACTCAACGAGATGATCGAGTCCGAGCAGATGGCGCGCAAGCGCCGGTCGCAAGCCGAGCAACGCGCGCTCGGTTTTCGTGCCGCCGCGACGTTCGCGGCCGCCGCTCGCATCGAAGCGGAACGCTCCGGCGACCGCGAGCGCGCGGACCGGGAACTGCTGGTCGAAGATCGCTCGGCAAGGGAAGCCGCGCAAGCGCAAACGCGCGCCGTCGCCGAGCGCCTCGAGGAAGAAAAGCTCGCCAAGCAACGCGCCCAGCTCGAAGCGCACGTCATGGCCGAACGCGATATCGTCGCGCGTTCGGAATCCGAACGTCGCGCCGTCGACGAACACATCGCCGGCATCGCCGCGGAGATCGAGCGGGCCGAACGCGCGCTCGAAGCAGCCGAGGGCGCCGTCGCGCGCTTCGATCTGCACCAGCAGCGCCTCGCCGGCGAACACATGGCCGCGGTCGAGCGGTTGCGCGACGCGCGCGGTCAAGCCCGTCAAGAAATCGAAGCCCGCATCGCCGACTTGCGCGCGCGCGAGGAATCGATCGTGCGCGAACGCGTCGAGCAGGAGCGGATGCTGACCGCGCTCATCGCCGAAGAGCAGCAGCAAGCGCAGCTGCGGGCGCAGCGCGAGCAACAACTCGCGGCACAGATGCAGGCCGAGCGCGAGCGGGTCGAACGCGAGCGCCTCGAGCGCGAGCAAGCCGAACGCGAACGCCACGAGCGCGAGCGCGCCGAACTGGAGCGCTTGCAGCGCGAGCGAGCCGAGATCGAACGGCGCGAGCGTGCGGAGGAAGAGCGCCGCCAGCGCGAAGCGGCGGAACAGCAGCGCGCCGAGCAGCTCCGAGCCGAACAGCAGCGCGCCGAACAGGAACGCCTGGAACGCGAAGTCCGCGAGCGCTTCGAGCAAGAGCGCATCGCGCGCGAGCGGGCCGAGCAGGCGCGCGCGCAGCAAGAGCGCGAGCTAGCGGCCACCCACGAACGCGCGCAGCGCGAGCTGCAAGAGCGTTTCGAACGCGAGCGCGCCGAGCAGCAACGCATGCTCCAGGAACGCGAGGAACAAGAACGCCTGCAACGCGAGCGGGATCAGCGCATGCTCCTCGAGCGGCTCGACTACGAGCGCGCGGAACGCGACCGTGCCGAGCGCGAACGCCAAGAACGCGAACGGCTGGAAACCTCCCGGCTCGAGGCCTCGCGCGCCGACGAGGCGCGCCTGCAGCGCGAGCAAATCGAGCGCGAAGTGCGCGAGCGGATCGAACGCGAACTCGCGGCGCGCCAGTACCCCGGAGCGCTCAACGGCTCGAGTTACACCAACGGAAACGGCGCGCACACCAACGGCGCGACGCCGAACGGGCTTCCGACCGCGCCGACCGGCGTCGACGCGCCTTACGGCGCCGCCGCGCCGCCGCCCCAGGCGCCGCCGCCCCAAAGCGTGCCGCCTCAAGCCGCGCAGCCGCAAGCCGCGCCGCCGCAAGCCTACGCGCCGCCCCCAACTGCGCCGCCGCCTTCGGATCCGGTCGAGGCGCCTTCCTCAGGCAGCGCGATCGTGCCGACCAACGGGCGCATCGTTCCGATGAACGGCAACATTCCCAAACCCTACGCCAACGGCAACGGCGCGTACCCGATGCCCTACGAGCCGCAGCGCCCGAGCACGCCCGAGCCGAAGCGCCAGCTTTTCGGCGGCATCTTCGGCAAGCGCCGCCAGGAAGAGGAGCCGGTCGCCGATCCCAACGAGCCGTCCGTAGCCGACCGGATCGCTCGCGACTTCGGCTACCTCGGAGACCCCAACAAACCCTGAAACGCGCGCCGTTCGGGGCTCGAGCGCCGGTTTTAGCTCAGGCGATCAGGTCGCTGATCTCGTAGCTGAGCGCTTCGGGCGTGAAGGGCTTCAGCAAGAAGCCTTGCGCGCCGCGACGTACCGCTTCGACGGCGGTCGGCTTATCTTTCAAGGCCGAGATGACCAGAATGCGCGCGCGCGGCCGGCGCCGCAACAATCCCTCGATGCAAGTCAGACCGTCCATCTCCGGCATCGAGATGTCCATCGTGACGATCTCGGGATCGAAGGTTTCCACGATGCGCAGCGCTTCGACGCCGTTCGAAGCCGTCTGAATCTGGTCGTCCGGACGCTCGATCGTGCGCTGAATCGCCTGGCGCATGAAATCCGAGTCGTCGACCAAGAGCATTCTCATCGGAACGTCGGGTTAGCGCGCTGCGAGTTCCGGCGCCTGCACCGGCAGGACGAAGCTGAACTCGCAGAACTGACCGACCTCCGAATTGACCAAGATTTCGCCCCCGCATTCGTCCACGACGAGCTGCTTGATGACGTTCATGCCCATGCCGCGCCCCGCCTCGCTGGTGGTTTCGTCGACGGTCGTAAATCCCGGCGTGAAGATGACGCCGGCCACTTCGGAATCGTCGACGTTGCGCGCCCGCTCGGGCGTCAGGATGCCGAGCTCGACCGCGCGCTGACGGATCTTACCCGGATCGAGCCCTTGGCCGTCGTCGCGGAAGGTGAAGGCGAAGCTTCCCGAGGGCGAGTCGTACATCGGGTGGATGTCGATCGTCGCGGTGCGGGGCTTGCCGGCCGCCTCGCGCGCCGCGGGGGCTTCGATCCCGTGCGTGAGGCTGTTGCGCGTCAACTGAATCAGAACGTCCTTGACGACGAGGCGGCGCTCCGGCGGAAGCGCGCGCGTGTCGAAGGCATCCGCGTTGATGCGGACCTCTTTGCCGAGCTTTACGCCGAGTTGGCGCGCGAGCTGGTTGAGGCTCGCGACCAAATCGTCGCCGCCCTCCTTGCGGATGCGGGCGACGCGCTGGATGCCGGCGAGCTTGCCGCGCAGCGTTTGAAGATCCTCGAGATCCGAACGGAAGTCCGCGAGGCCAATCACGACGGCGAGGAAATCGTCGCCGCCCAGCGCTGGGCGGTTCTTGAGGTCGAAGATGCGCTGCTCGAATTCGGCCGCCTTGCGCTCGAAGTGGTCGAGGCCCAGCAGCGTCGCGTTGCCTTTGATGTTGTGCACGCGCTGCGCGACCGTGTCGAGACGCTGGCGCAGAAGCGCCGTCTGACCGATCGTCGCCGAGGCGAAGTCCGAAACTTTTAGCGCCTCGTCGACGACGCGAAGCTGGTCCTGCGTGGTCGTGACGAAACCGTCGAGCGCGGCGGGGTCGACGTGAATGATGCCGATCAGCAGCTCGAACTGCTTGACCTTCTGCTGCTCCGACTCGCGCAGCTGGCGCTCGCGCGTCGCCCGCTCGGTCACGTCTTCGACGGTGATCAGACAGTGCGTGATGACTTCGTTCTGCACGATGCGCCGGAAGCCGAAGCTCAGGTATTTGAGCGTCGCGGTACCGTCGGGATTTTCAACCGAGACCTCGATCTCGTCGAGCGGGTTGATCTTAATGATCGTCCGCTCTTTCTTGGTCGGGTCGAAGAGCAGCGTAAGATAGTCGCGCGAGGTCTTGAACATCCGTTCCGAGAGCAGCCGCTGCAGCACGTTGAGGAAGTTCTCGTTGCCCAGTTCGCTCTGCCGGAAGACGTTCTCGAGCTCGCTCGAGTAGCGGCTCTGGATGAGGAAGGACGAGTCGATCAGCATGAGATGGGCGCGGACGTGCCCTAAGACGAGGTCCGATTCGGCCTTGGCCGCCTCGAGCTCGCGCTCTTGGCGCCACAGCCCGGCATTCTGCTGCTCGACTTGCGCGGCGTAGCCTTGCAGGCGCTGCCGCTCCTTGCGCGCCCGGAACGAGACCGCCCAGAAAGCGAGAATGATTCCGACGACCCCGGCGCCCGCGGCTCCCGCGATTTCGGTACCGCGCACCGGGTACGCCCAATATGCCAGGACGCCGACGGCACCCAACACCAAAAGAGCCCCGATGGCCGGAGCCGCGAGCACGAGCGGGCTGAGCCGGCCTTGCGGCGCCTCGGGGGCCGCACCAACCGACGTCTGCGTCAAGACCAACCTACCTCACCAGGAGTGTTAGTAGAACTATCGGCCCTCATCTTCGTGCCTTGAAGCGCCGGGGGGAGGGACATCTTCCATGAGGGCGTCCCTCTTTTCTTCCGCGCGCGGCTTGCGGCGCTTCTCTTTGTGCGCCCCGGCAGGTCTGAGGTTCACCGGAGGTCCCAGCCGCGGCACGAGCTTCGGTTTCGCCTTGGGCTTTTTGGCCACGAGCTTTCACCTCCCCGACTCCAGTATAGCGCGTATGATGTGCGACAGGACACTTTACAAATGCGCGAAGCGCTCCGGCCCCCATGTTACGCTTGTGTGAACGGAAAATTTCCTTCGGCTGTTGAACGAAACCAGCCCGGGCCTGCGGGCCCGCCCAGCTTGGCTCCGGGAAACTAAGGCGATGTACGATATGTGCCAGCCACCTTCGACGATTCTTAACCCGCGCGAACGGAGATAACGAACGTGCTGCAAGGAGCGGACACTCTTTTCCCGGCGTTGCTCGTCGTTCTGATGCTGGCGCTGATCGTTTTTGTGGGTTTCAACCTTTTCCGCTACTTCGACCAATTCGAACGGTCGTTCGGCGAGCAGCTGGCGCGCGCGGCGCAAGGCCGCGACGCAAAGAAAGACGCGGTCCTCCGTGGCGACGGCTAGCCTCGCAGGCCCCGCGCCGGTCGCGCGGCGCTCGAGCGGACGGACCCTCGCCTACGCGCTCTTTTTCGTCGGCTTGCTGCTCGCGGTCGTCTCGCTGATCGCCGTCGCGAACTCCAACAACGCGATCGCCCGCTTCAGCGCGCAAACCGCTCAGAACAGCGGGCTCGCGAGCCAGCAGCGAGACCTGGCGCAAAACCTCGCTAAGAACGCGTTGCTGATCGCCAACGACGACCTCAACCACAAACCCTACCTCGACCCGCACGCCGAGCTCGCATCTTCGGCCGAAGTCTTCAACGAAACCCTGCAAGCCCTCGCGCACGGTGGCGAGACGCAGCTGACGAGCGGCGAGACCGTCACCGTCGAGCCGCTCGCCGACGCCAACGAACAAGAATTCATCACCGACGCGAACTCGATTTGGAAACCGGTCTACGACGTCATCCAGCAGAGCGCCGGCCAGACGGACCTGACGACCAAGCAGATCGGCGGCATCACGAAAGCCGTCGTCGGCAACGGCAACGGCCTGGCGGTGCTGATGAACGACTTGGCGCTCCAGCTCGACCGCGACTCGCGCCGTCAAGCGCAGGCGCTGGCTAACGCGCGAACGACCTGGACCGCCTTCGCACTGCTCGGCTTCATCATCATCCTGCTCAGCATCTTCGTGCGCATCCGGGCCGCGCGTTCGTTTACCGACCAGCTCAAGGTGGTCGTCGACAACCTCGGCGACACGACGCGCAGCTTGGCCGAAGCGAAGTCGAGCACCGACATGATCATGGGCACGGTGCGTCAAGGACTGCTGCTGCTCGACCGCCAGTACGACATCTCGCCGCAGTACTCGCACGAACTCGAGTCGATTCTTCGGATCAAGAGTCTGGGCGAGCGCAACTTCCTCGATATCATCCGCACCCTGGTGAGCGAGCGTTCCTTCAAGACCGCCAAAGATTACATGGACATGCTCTTCAACGAAGAGAAGAGCGAACGCACGCTGCAGCGCATCAACCCGCTCGAAGAGGTCGAGGTCAACTTTCCGAACGCGACGACCGGCGGCTACGACACCCGTTTCTTGACCATCGAGTTCCGCCGCATCTACGACGAGAACGAAGTGATCTCGCAGGTCTTCGTAGCCGTTTCGGACGTCACCGAACGGGTGCGCCTGGAACGCGAGCTGCGCGAGTCGGAGCAGCGCAAGGAACGTCAGTTCGGCATGCTGCTCGACATCATGAACATCGATCCGCGCGGGCTCGACGAGTTCGTCCAAACCGCAGCCGAGAACCTGCGCATCATGAACGACTCGATGAAGGCCGAGGAGTTCGCCGCGGCCGGCGTCGAGAACACCGTCAGCGCGCAGGTGCGCCTGCGTTCGCGACTCGACACCGTCTACCGCTGCGTCCACATCATCAAGGGCAACGCCTCGATGCTCAAGCTCGACTTCTTCGAGCGCAAGGCGCACGAGGCCGAAACGCGCATCGAGGAACTGCGCCGCAAACCGGTGCTCGGGGGCGACGACTTCCTCGCGATCGTGCTGGCGCAATCCGCACTGCGCACCGAGCTCAAAGAGCTCGACGAGTTGCGCCGCAAGCTGACCAACGTGCGCAGCGTGCCGACCCTGGCCTTCGCCGGCGCGATGCGCGGGAATGGAAACGGGTCGTCGGACAACACGATGGCGAGCCTCATGGAACTGGCCGGAAGCCTCTCGCGCAAGTACGGCAAGCAGGTCGCGATCGAAGTCGACGAGTTCGACTTGCGCGGTCTGCCCGACCAGCAGCGGCGCGCCGTACGCGACGTGCTCATCCAGCTCGTGCGCAACGCGGTGGTCCACGGCATCGAATCGCCGGACGATCGCGCGCTCTCGGGCAAGCCGAAGCACGGCACGATCTTAATCCAAAAGATCGGCTCAGATCCCAACGCCTTCGGCTTCCTGTTCCACGACGACGGGCGCGGCATCGATCCGCGCCGCATCAAGGCGCGCGCCGTCGCGGCGGGCATCCTGACCGCGAGCGAAGCCGAAGCGATCTCCGACGAAACCGCTCTCGGCGCGCTTTTCCAGCCCGGCTTCTCGACCGCCGACGAAGTGACCAGCGACGCGGGTCGCGGAATCGGACTCTACGCGGTCAAGAGCACGGTCATCGACGAGTTGGGCGGCGAGATCGTCGTCCAATCGGAGATCGGGCGCTACTCGTCGTTCTCGTTCTCCGTTCCGGTGCCAACTAGCGTCCCGGTGAGCGTCGCGCGTTGAAGTCGAAGCCGCCGCACATCCGGCAGGAAGCGCCGGGCGACGTTTCGCGCCCCGAGTTCCTGCGCCGCACCGGTGTGCTCGGGATCGCCGCGGCCGCCCAACTCGGCTTTCCGCTGCTCGAAGCGCGCCGCGCCGACGCGGCGCCGCTGCCGCCCGTCCGCGACGCGATTGCGGCCGGCGGCAAAGTTCCGGTCGTGCGCATCGGGCACATCGACGGCTTCACCGGCGTCTACGCCGCCGCGTCCGAGTCGCAACATACCGGCTTACAGCAAGCCGTCGAGGACGCCAACAAGAAGTACGGCAGCAAAGTTCAGTTCGAGATCGTGCGCGGCGACGACACGAGCGCCCCGATCATCGGGAAATACGAGGCGCGCCGGCTCATCGAGCAAGAGCACGTCGACGTGCTGATGGGCTGCCTCTCGTCGGCCGTCGGCTTGGTCGTCTCACAGGTGGCCCAGGAACACGGCGTCGTCTACTTCGCCGTCGGAACGCACGACACGAACATCACCGGGCCCAAAGCGAACCGCTGCTGCTTCCGCACGACCTGCTCGAACGCGATGGTCGTCAACGCGGTCGCGCCGCCCCTGCTCCGCGAAGGCAAGAAGTGGTTCTTCGTAACCGCCGACTACGCGTTCGGCAACGACGCGCACGTTCGCTTCCGCCAGCACTTACTCGGCGCGCGCGGCGAAGAAGTCGGCGAGATCAAGCACAAGCTCGGCGAGACGGACTTCGACCCGATCATGCAGCGCATCGCCAAGACCGACGCCGACGTTCTGGTGTTTTGCTCCTACGGTCCCGACACGCTCAACGGCGTCAACACCGCGGTGAAGTACGGGCTCAACAAGCGCATGCGCTTCGGGGGAATTCTCTGCGGCAACGAAGTCGCCGTCGGCATGCCCGTCGACGAGATCGTCGGCTCGCTCTTCGGTTACATCTGGGGTCCCGAGGCGAAGGGCTACCGGACTCCCGAGATTTACGCCAAACTCAAAGCGCGCGCCAAGGCCTTTCCACCCAACTGGCGCCAGTATCTCGGCTTCATCACCGGCGAGGTCATCGCCGACCGCATCGTCTACACCCGCACGACCGACGCCGCGACGCTGATCAAATCGCTCGAAGACTATCACTACGACTCGGGCAAGGGTACGCTGAACTACATGCGCGCCTGCGATCACCAGTCCGTCCAGGAAACGTACGCCGGGCGCATCATCGAGCGCAACCGGCGCCGTTCGCCCGACGAGTTCTTCGAAATTTCGTCGACGATCGACGGCGATACCGCGGCCGGCAACTGCGAGAACCCCGACAGCAAAGCCGCCGAAAGCATCATCGGACGCGAGAGCGTTCCCGCACGCGAAGACTACACGCCGATCAACGTGTAGGGCGCGCTCGGCGCGCTACTTCTTCCCGCTCCAGAACGAGTCCGGATTTCGCGCCGAGAGCGAGAAAACGATCGGGTCGGTCAGCGCCGCCTCGATCGCTTCTTCGCGTTCGGGCTCCGCTTCGAAAGGTTGCGGCATCGGCAGTTCGTGCGCGGCCGGCTCGAAGGCCGGTGGGACGTAGCCGGTGACCTCCGGCGCGGCCGGCGGCGGTTCGATGCGCTCGATGTAGCCGGCCAGATCGTTGACGCTGAAGGTCACGCGGTGCGGATCGCGCTCGCTCTCGCCGAACGGCGAGGGCTCTTGCGGCGGCTCGGCGACCGCTTCCGGAGTGTCGAACGGGCGGTACGGATCGTGACCCGCGTACGAGTCGGCCTCGGCGGCCGGCGCCGCGTCTTCGACGTGCGGAACGATTTCGACGGGCGGTTCGGGCACCGGCACTTCGGTCGCATCGATCGGGCCGTAGTCGCGGAGTAAGCGGTCGGCAATCGTCAACCCGTCTTCGAAGACGACCGGCTCGTCGGCGATCGCGTGCAGATAGTCGACGTCTTGCTCGTCGAGGCCGTATTCGAAACCGTCGAGCTCGTGCGTCACCGAACCGTTCGTCGCAGGTTCGGCCGGCGGCGGGATCGCCGCTTCCACTTCGGTCGCCGGTTCGCCCAATGCCGGCGCGGACAGGGTCCAGTCGAACACCTGGAAGCTCGCGAGATCGTCGCGATCGTAACGCAAACCGCTCGCCGGTTCGGCCGGCGAGGCCGCTTCGGCGGCGGGCGCGGGCGGCGCGGCGTGCGCGGCGGGCGCCTCGAGCGCGTCGAACGCGCCGGCGCTCGAACTCCAGGAAGCCTCCGGCGGAGCCTCGGACGGCGCGGCAGCGGACGATGCCACCGGAGCTGCAGCGGACGGCGCAGGCGTCGCGGCGCGGCGCTTGCTGATCAGCGAGAGGATCTCGCCGATCGCGGCCGCGATGGAGAGCCGGGCGATGGCGCGCAGCTCCTCGCCGGCGGTGCGCTTGAGTTGCGCGCTCGCGGACGGACGGCGGGCAGGTTCCGGTTGGGACGCGGCGGCCGGCTCGGACTCGGGCGACTCCAGGAATTCTTGGAACGAGAGCAGCCGCGGCGCGATCGCGCCGTTGCGTTCTTGCTCGAAAATGAATTCGGCGATCGTCGGCTCGTCGATCCCGAGACGGCGCAGAATTTCGCCGACCGTCGACTTGCCGTCGAGGTTGGCCAGAAACTGCCACTCGTAGGTGCGCAGGCGCGCGCCTGCGACTCGCTCTTCGAACTGCGTCGTACGTTCGTAAACTTCTCTATGCAACACGGATATTACGCTCCTCATCTTTGAGGCAGATGATCAGCGCCGAGCGATAGCCCTTCCAGTGAATCGGGATGACGAAGGCCGGGGTGTCGCGCGGAAACCTCACGTCCTCGGCTTTACCCCGAAACACTACCGGGACCGAGATCATGAAGCCGCTGCCAAGCTGCTCGCGGGCGTTTCCCGAGATCGTGTTGGCGATCTCGCCGACGTAGTCGGCTAGAATGTCGTCGTCGCTCTCCGGCTCACCGAGCCGGGCGACGAGTTCGGCGACCATCGGACGCGGCGCCGTATAGTAGACGCAGCCGCGTTGGGAACCGGTGATTCCGATGACGGCCGAGAAATCGAACATCACGTGGTCGTGCGGATCTTTCTCGAACGGCGTCGCGATCTCGGCGGTCGAGTCGGCGACCTGGGCGAAATAGTGCGACGTCCCGGTCACGAAGATCTTCATGTCTTCTTCGGTCACCGGCGCGCCCTCCGCGGTTCCTTCAGCAACTCGATGAGCTCTTCGTTGAGCGCTTCGGCCGAGAACGGCTTGAGCAAAAAGCCGCGCGCGCCGAGCCGGACCGCTTCCACCGCCGTGGGACGATCGGCGAGCGCCGAGATGACGAGGATCTTCGTGGTGGGCTTGCGCTTGATCATCTGCAGCACGCACGACAAACCGTCCATCTCGGGCATCGTGATGTCCATCGTCACGATGTCTGGGTCGAACGTATCGAACTTCTGCATCGCTTCCAGGCCGTTCGCGGCGGTATCGATGACATAGTCCACTTCGGCACCGGCGGCACCGTCGGTCCCCTCGATCGTCCGTTTGATTTGTCGGCGAATGACGTTGGCGTCATCGACGATCAGGAGCTTCATCTCGCCCTCGAGTTCGTACGTACGGTTTCGGCGATAATAGACGCCCGTCCGATGGAGGGGCGCCAGTCCGGGGTGTGCCGCGTTACGAAATATTCGAGAAATCCGTTAGGCGGCCTCCGCCGGGCGGGCAAGCCCCCGCCGTTGGTAAGCTTCTAAACCGTCACATCCCCGAATCGCCGCATCACAAGCAGGGTGTGCGCCCGGTCACGCACAAAAGGTGTGGCCTGCGTCACAAACTGTGACGTCACAATGCATGCCCGCCTCGCCCCCGAAATCTGGGAGTCTTCCCAGCCCAACGGCCTTCAAAGGCCGGCGAAAGGACGTTCACCGTCATGGCCGCAGTTCTCGCGATCGTTTTCCAAGCGCTCAGCTTCTTCCACGGTGCGCCGGCCGTCTCGCCGGGTGCCCACGACGTCTCGCCCGACAACGTTATCTACAACTTCACCAGCAACTAGGGCGACCGGCAACCGCTAGGACCATCCGACAGGTTGCGGAATCGAACGTTCGCGACCGATTCTTTGAGAAATGGCGGGGCGCTGTGCGCCGCTGGGGGGTGATCGTACGAACCGGATCGTCCGGCTTCAGCCGCGCGAGAGTTCTTTTTTTGCTGCGGTTGACGCCTTTCGCACCGCCCGTCTCGACGATTGCCTGAGTTCGCTTCACGCGCGAACGGATGCGGAGGCTGCGACCCTGCGCGGGCGCACGCTGCTTCGTTTGGGACAACCCGGCTCGGCGGCCGACGAACTATGCGCCTTCGACGACGCGACGCTTTCAACGCGGATTCGAGCCGAGCTGCGCACGATCGCCGGCGCCGCACTGACCCGCGTCGGCAAACGCCCCGAGGCGAGAAAGGCCCTCGACGACGCGCGCGTCTGGGCCTATGCCGGCGGGGCAGAGCTTTCAGCGGAACTCGAGTATTTTGATTTCCTCTGGCATTTTGCCGGAGGGGACCTCGCTCAAGCCCGCGCCGCGATAGCGCGGGGGCTCGAAATCGACGCGAGTATGGGGAAGAGCGAATCGCACCTTTATTCGCTCGCAGCGATCCGCGCTCGATTCTTCGAAATGTTGGGCGCTCTCGAAGGCACGAACGAGAACTACAAGGGTCAGGCCCAATTTCTCCAGCGGGCGCTCGAAGAACTCGACGGCTCGGAGATCCCGGACGTCTGGACGCACGCGGCACTTACGGCGAACCTTGCGTTCCTCGTGCGCGACCTCGACCTCGAGGGAGTCGGGATGCTGCGCGAGAGGCTCAACGCGCTGCTGCGGACATCGTATTTGGCGCCCCTCGTCTACGGCATCCTCCGATCGCTCGCATGGTGTGCCGCAATGACGGGCGATCACCTCGGCGCGTTCCGCGATCTGCGCGAGGCGAGCAACGTCGCGGGCACGCCAAGCCTGCAACTGCTTGCAACGATCGATCGCGTGCTGCTCGCGCAGGGCCTGCGGCAAAATCTCACGGCCAGAGAAGAACTAGAACGCTGCCAAGATCTGGCGACCCGCATCGACTGGGAACGGATCAGCGGTGACGAACGGATGGGCCTCCTTTTCTTGGCGCAAGCACTAGCGCCGCATCGTGCTCGCGCGGGACGCACGATGCTCGAACGATACCAGCGCATTAAGTCGAAGTATTCGCAGGCAACGCTAGCCAGAATGGACCGGCGCATCCGGGCCGACGAACAGTTCACCGAAGGCGTCGTAGCGCGCGCCGAGGGGAACGACGCGGCCGCCGTACGCGCGCTCCTGGACGCCTTCGAGATCTGGAATGCGATCGGCTATCGCTGGCGTGCGGCCCTGGCGGCAATCGAGCTCGCCGCGCTCACCAAAGACAGCCGCTACGCCGGGTACGCCGCGGCGGAGGCGGCGAAACGTCCGGCTTCGTGGTTGGCCGAGCGCTTGCGCGCGGCGACCGAAGGCGCGAACTAACCCTCCTCGAGGGCCGGCGAACCTTCCCCGAACCGGTTGAAGCGCCGCAGCTGCGGAAAGAGTACGCTCCACAAGCCGATTACGACGAGCGTTCCGACGCCGCCGATGACGACCGAAGCTTCGGTGCCCACGAATGCCGCGAGCGTGCCGGATTCGAAGGCGCCGAGTTCGTTGGAAGCGCCGATGAAGACGTTCTCGACCGCGCTGACGCGCCCGCGCATCGCGTTGGGCGTCTCGAGCTGAACGAGCGCGTTACGGATCACGACGCTGACCATGTCGAACCCGCCCGTCGCGACCAGCGCCACGAGCGAGAGCGCGAGATTTTTCGAGAGGCCAAAGACGATCGTCGCCATGCCGAAACCGGCCACGCTGACGAAGAGCCGCGGGCCAACCTTGCTCCGCAGCGGCCAGCGCGCGATCGTTCCAGCGACGATCGCCGCACCGAGCGCCGGCGCGCTGCGCAACCCGCCCAACCCCGCCGGTCCGACGTGCAAGATGCTGCTCGCAAAAACCGGCAGGAGCACGGTCGCGCCGCCGAAGAGCACCGCGAAGAGATCCAGCGAGATCGCCCCGAGCAACACCGGTCGCGCGAAGATGAAGCGGATGCCTTCCATCGCCGACGCCGCGAGCGAAAGCTCGTCGCCGCCCGCACTCCCGCGCGGGCTCAGCGCGAGGTAACCGCAGGCCGACATCGCGTAGGCGAGCGCCGCGACGCCGAACGCATAGGGCGCGCCGAAGACGAGCAACGCGCCGCCGATCGCGGGGCCGGCGATGACGATGAGTTGCCCGAGCGATGACGTCGTCGCTTGAGCTTGCACGAAGTGCGAGGAGCGCACGATTCCGGCCAGCAGCGAGCGGTCCGACGGTGCCGCGACGGCATGCGCCGCACCGACGAAGAACGTCGCGCCCAAGTACGCGGCCAGCGAATGCGAATGGCGCAGTGCGAGGATCGCAAAGAACAGCATGCCGAGCAGCTCGGTCAGCGCGCTGCCCAGCGAAACGAGACGCCGGTCGAAGCGATCCGCGACGAAGCCCGCCGGCAGCGCGAGGAGCACCTCCGGTACGAAGAGCATCAGCCCGACGAGACCGAGGTCGAACGGCTGTTGGCGCAACGAAAAGACTTGCCAACCAACGGCGACGCCCTCGATCCGGTACGCGAACGAGGAGCCCTGACGGGCCAGAAAGTACGCGACGAAGTCGCGGTCGGCGAAAAGTTCGCGCACTCGAGCGCGCCTTCAGCAAAACGGGCCCGGATCACTCCGGGCCCGTAGGCTTGTTTGCGAGAGGCGGCGCTTAGCGGTGGGCTCCTCCGCCTCCGCCGCCGCCGGCGTGGAAGCCGCCACCCCCGCCGCCGCGGTAGCCGCCGCCTGCTGGCGCAGCGTGAGAGCTTCCGCCGCTCACAGGTGCCCGATAGCTACCGCTGTAGCCGCCCCCGGGTGCGCGGTACGTTCCGGGGTTGTAGCTCGGCGCGTGGTAGGTTACGCCGCTCGAAGGTGCGTGGTAGCCGGGGTTCGTTCCCACGACCGGCACCGGATGGTAGGGCGGTCCCGGTTGAGGGTTGCGCGGCTCGGTCGAGATCGGGTTGCCCGGCTCGCCGGGATGCTGCCCGCTGCCCGTGAAACCGGAGCCCTGTCCGCCGTAACCGCCGTGCGGGTAGTTGCCGTTCGACGGAGGTGCGCCGTTGCCGTAGCCGCCGTGCGAAGATCCGCCGTTGCCGTAGCCGCCGTGCGAAGATCCGCCGTAGGCGTAGCCGCCGCCGTGGTACCAGCCGGGCGATCCGCCCCACCAGTGTCCGGCCCAAGGCGTGCGGTAGCAGCTGTACCCGCCGCCGAAACCGACCACGATGCCGAGGCTAAAAGACGGACCGTATCCGTACGCGTAGCCGGGGTACCACCAGCCCGCTCCGTAGTAGACCGGCGTCGGCGCCGGGCCCGAGTAGGTGTAGGGCGTGTCGATTTCGTTGGCGTTGAACACCGAGCCGCCGGAATATCCGATGACCGTCACGATCATGCCGGGCGCGAGCGTCAGTCCGGTCGGATTGATGATCGTTCCCTGACGCAACTGAATGGCGTCCAAATAGCCGTTGTCGTCGCGAACGGTGAGATTGAACGTGCCGTCGATCGATTCGATTCGGCCGTGGATCTGCTGGTCCTGAGCCGGAGCGGTCGCGTACGGCGGTAACTCTTGCGCGCGCGAAGCAACCGGCAAGAACAGCGCCGCTGCGGCGAAGGCCGCGGCGAGGATCCGGGGAGAGGTCTTTAAGAAGGCGGGCATCTCGTTGTTCTTTCTTTACCGGGAGCCGCCGAGAGGCGCTCCCACCTCACTATAACCCGCGAACCTTGGGCGGGGTTTGAAAAAAGGCGCCGCTAGATTAGGCGAGCGTTAAACTTCCCCAAGGCGCGCTCAGCCGCCGTCAGAGCGTTCGCACGCTGTGTCCCGAACCAAGCGCTCCGGCCGAGCTGCTTCCCAGCTCACGCCGGCCGGGAGCCCGCTCCGCTCGCGGAGTAGTGAGCGAGACGATGTCCGAACGACTGCCGACGTTTTTCATCCCGCACGGGGGCGGTCCGTGCTTTTTCATGGACTGGCCGCCGCCGATGGAGCACGCCTGGGATTCGCTCGCCGCCTTTCTGCGCGGCTTGATGGGTTCGCTCGCGGTGAAGCCGCGCGCCATCGTCGTCGTTTCGGCACACTGGGAAACGCCGCTGCCGAGCGTGACGACCCGGCTGCATCCGCCGCTCATCTACGACTATTCCGGCTTCCCGCCACAAACGTACCAACTAAAGTATCCCGCACCCGGTTCGCCCGAAGTCGCCGCGCGCATCCGCCAACTGCTGGATGCGGCCTCGATAACCTCGTCGGCCGATGACGAGCGCGGCTTCGATCACGGCGTTTTCATCCCGTTTCTTTTGATCGAACCCGCCGCGGATATCCCGATCGTCGAGATGTCGCTCGCAGCGAATCTGGATCCGAAACTGCACCTCGAGATCGGACGTGCGCTCGCACCGCTGCGCGACGAAGGCGTGCTGATCGTCGGCAGCGGCATGAGCTATCATAACCTCGGCGCGTTTCGCACCGGACGCGACGCCGGCGACTCGGAGCGCTTCGATTCGTGGCTGACGGAGTCAGTTGAAGCCGACCCTTACGCGCGGCGGCAACGGCTCGAAGCCTGGACCTCGGCGCCCGACGCGCAGCGCGCGCATCCCGAACCAGACCATCTGATCCCGCTGATGGTCGCCGCCGGCGCGGCGCGCGAGGATCCGGGCAAGCGCGTCTTTCACGACAAGGTTGCCGGCGCCGCGCTTTCCGGATATAAGTTCGGCTAACGGTAGAACGCGGCGAGGTCGCGTTTGAGGGCGGCGTGCGCCGCCGGGTTGAGATAGATCATGTGGCCGGACGGATAGTAGCCGTAGCTGATGTGCGACTGCAGCTGGGGCGGCAGTCCCAGGTGCTCCAGCGTGTATTCGGTCCCGAAGAACGGCGTCGCCATATCGTAGATCCCGTTGGCCGAGAAGACGCGCAAATACGGGTTGACCGTCATCGCGATTTGCAGATCTTGCGAGACGTTGAGCGCCGTCGCCGAGCTGCGTTCGCCGCGGTGCCAGATCCAGTTTTCGCCGACGTCGGTCTGAAAACGATACTCGTCGTCGGTCTGATAATCGAGTTCTTCGCGCACGTAGCCGTTGAACGAGGCGATGAACGCGCCGAGGATCGCGTCGTCCGCCGGGTCGGTTTGGGCCTCGGCGGCGATCGGGTCGATGTCGAAACCCGTGAAGCGTGCGTCGTAGCGCCCCACCGTCTCCTCGCTTTCACCGAGCAGCTCTTTTTCGAAACGTTCCGGGTCGATGCGCAGGCGCGAGCGCACGATGTAGTCGACCGGCAGCCCGATGAAGGCGTGCAGCTGCTGAGCGATCGCGTCGCGCTCGGCCGCCGGCAGGCTCTCTCCCTTTTGTAGGGCCTGCTCGTAGGGGCCGGCGGCGAACTTCCGCGCGCTCTGAAGGAACGCCGGAAGGTCCGCGGGCTGCGGCGAGATCTTGTGATGGTAGGCGGCGACGGCCGCTTCGGTCGGAACGAAGAGCCAATACGGAAGGTCGTCGCTGCGACTTCCCCACAGCGCGCCGAAGTTCAGCACGCTCGAGATCAAGATCACGCCGTTAAGCGCGATACCGTCGTCCTGCAGCAGGTGCGCGAGCACCGCGGAACGCGTGGTACCATAACTTTCTCCCGCGAGATACTTGGGCGAGTTCCAGCGGCCGTTGAGTGAAAGGTAACGCCGGATAAACTGTTCGAAGGCGCGGCCGTCCTGATCGACGCCGTAAAACTCCTTCGGGGTCCCGCGCCCGGCGAGGCGGCTGAAACCCGTCCCGACCGCGTCGATGAAAACGAGATCGGTCGTATCGAGCAGGCTGTCCTCGTTGTCGACGATCGCGTACGGCGCCGGTCGCGTCGCGACGCCGTTCGCGGTCACGACCATACGCGGCCCGAAAGCGCCGAGATGCAGCGGCGCCGACGATCCGCCCGGACCGCCGTTGTAGGCAAAGGTGATCGGCCGCGCCGCTTTCACGCCGAGGCCGTCGGCGGTGTAGGCGACGTAGAAGACGCTCGCGGCGGGTTGGTCCTTCTCGTTCGTCAGCAAAATCGTGCCGGCAGTCGCCGTGTACGCGATGAGGCGGCCGCCGATGCGCGCCGAGTGGTGCGTCACGACCGTGCGCATTTTCGGAACCGGAAGCATCGAAGGCTGTGGCGCCGGCTCGCCGTCCGCACCTCCGGCGGCGGTCGAAGCCAACGGAAGGCAAAGCGCGACGGCGCAGGCGAGAGCGAACGGCCGGAACGTCGTGGTCATCTTGGCGGAATAGCAGCTTCCGCGCGCGACAACCTCCCGGCGCCCCGGTCCGTTCGCATCGGCCCGGTTCTAGATTTTCCGTTGATGGATGATGAGCGTATTACCGTCGGGATCGGCGCCGAAGGCCATGTGACAGACCGGCGTTTCCTCCGGCCCGCTTAGCTGCGCGCCGCGCCGGCGGAACGTTTCCAACGCGGACGCGATGTCGTCCACGGCTAACATGACGCACGCGCCTTTGGCGCCGTCTTGGGGCTTCCAGACGCCGAACGTCGTGCCGTCGGGGAGGGTGAATTCCGCGCCGCGGCCCTGATCGTCGATTTCGGTCGGCGTCATGCCGAGAACGTCGCGGTAAAAGGCGATCGAACGCTCCGGGTCGGTCGTGAAGTAGGCCATCAGGTCGATGCCCGTGACCGTTCCCTGGGCGGTGCGCTGCTCTGAAGTCGTCATTGCTCTCGTCTCCTTCGGGAAGTTTGGATAACTCGAGCCTAGCGCTCATACCTGACAGGGGATGTCATATTTCCGAAGAACCTAGCAACCATGCGCTCGCAGCGGCTGGTCTCGTGCATGTTGCTGCTTCAGGGAAAGCCACGGGTGACCGCCCGCAAGCTGGCGGAATCGCTGGAGGTCTCCGTGCGCACCGTGTATCGCGACATCGAAGCGCTTTCGGAAGCCGGCGTCCCGGTCCATATGGAACGCGGACCGCTCGGCGGCGTCGTGCTCGCCGACGATTACCGGCGCGCGCTAGCGCAGTTTACCAACGAGGAATTGCAGACGATTTTTGCGGTGGCCGCGAGTCCGATGAGCGATCTCGGCATCGCGTCGCACCCGCGTGCGTTGCAGAAGTTAGCGGGCGCGCTCCCCGCGCCGCAGCGGCGCGCGGCCGAAGCGAGTCGCGATCGCCTGCTGCTCGATCACAACCGCTGGAGCCGCGGCGATCAACCCCGCGACATGCTCGTTCGTTTGCGCGCGGCGATCTCCGACGAACGGCGCGTTCGTCTGAGCTACCGCGACCGCGGCGGCGCGACGACGCAACGCCTGCTCGAACCGCTCGGTCTGGTCGCGAAGGCCGGCGTTTGGTATCTCGTCGGAAACGAACCCGCTAAAGGCTTACGGACCTTCCGCGCGCAGCGCATTACCGCACTGGAAGAACTCGCCGTGCGCTTCGAGCGTCCGGCGGATTTCAACCTCGAAGCGCACTGGAATTCGTCGGTCGCCTCGATCGAGCAACGCCCCGGTGACGATTACCAGGTCGTGCTACGCGGTCGTCCGCCCGCGCTCGCACACCTGACGTCGTACTGGGACTCGACGATTTTGGATGAGGACGGCGAGCGCCTGACGGCGCGCATCGCTTTCGCCAACCGGCAAGTCGCTATCGCTCAAATCGTGGGCAGCGGCGAAGCCGTCGAGATCCTCCAGCCCTCCGATCTGCAGGGCGCGATCGTTCAGTTCGCGCGCACCGTCATCGAGAACTACGATGCGTAACGCCGCACGCCGGCAACGCATGAACATCATGCGCCTTCCGCTGGCGCTCCTGATCCTCGTCGCGCTGACCAGTCAGTTCGCCTGGGGCCTGCAGCAGCCGCACTTCGACCCGACGAATTTCTTCAGTTACTTCACGATCGCAACGAACACGTTCGTCGTGCTGGTTTTGCTCACGGTCATCGTTGCGAACCCTTCGCACGAACTCGACGTGCTCAGAGGCGGCGCGGTCCTGGCCGTCATGATCGTCTGGATCGTCTTCTCGTTCTTGCTGAGCAATCTCGAGTCGACCGTCCTGCCCTGGGTGAACGTGCTGCTGCACTACGTCGTGCCGCCGCTGATGCTGGCCGATTGGCTCCTCGATCCACCGCAGACGGCGCTGTCGCTCCCCGACATGCTGACCTGGCTCCTGTTCCCGGCCGCTTACGTGATCTACACGCTCTTGCGCGGCTCGTACGTCGGCTGGTATCCCTACTGGTTTCTGAATCCGTCAGTCGTGGGATACGTCGGGATCCTTGCTTACTGCGCGGGGATCTTCGTCCTCACCATCGGGCTCGCGATCGTGCTCTTCTTGCTCGCGGCCGGCCTGCGGGCCGCGTACAAAGCGACGTCGCGCAGCTCGGGCCGTCCGGTTTAGCCCGCGGGCGACCAGGTTCATTGCGCTTGGAATTCGCTCTTCGCGCGCGTCAGCGCCTGGGTATAGTACGCGTCGAGGCGGTGCTCCATCAAGCTGATCGAGGACATCTGGTTGGTGAGATCGAGCACCATGAAGAAGTAGTTCCCGTTGGGGGGCTGCGCCAGCGTGAGGATCGAGTTCTCTAAGCGTTCTTCTTGTTGAGAATAGCTCGCTTGGACTTGGTAAACCCCCGCAAGGTCGTACCGGTCCTGGTAGGGCAAGAGCGTCAAGCCCTGATCGTTTTGCGCAATTTGCCACGCGATCGCGAGCGGCACGTTTTCACGAAAGGGCGCGACCGACCGCAGCGCCGCGCCCGCATCCGCGGACGAAATCGATTCCGCCCTCGCGGAACGCGCGACGAGCCGGCGGAGCGTCTCTGCCGCCTTCGCATGCTCGGCCATGACCGCGCGCATGCCCGTCTGATTTGAGCGGATCTCCGCGACGATGTTGCCGACGGTTTCGTGCAGCAGGGCGCGCTGGTGCGCGCGTTCGTTCCAAGCGGTGGCCGCAAAGCCCAGAATCACGCCGAGCGCGACGGCGACGGTCTGCACCAGCATATCGCCCAGGTCGAGATCGAGGGGACGAAGTTTGAAAAACCCTCCGCTTCGCGGCAGCATGCGTCATTCTAGCACGTACGCGCACGCCTTTAGGCCGGGACTTCCCTCGCCGGACGAGCCTGCGGCTTCGCTTCGACCGCGAGGCGCGCGCCCCGCGAAGTGAGCCGGTAAATCGCAGGGATCGCGACGAGCGTCATCGCCATCGAGCCGCCCAGGCCGAAAATCACGACCCAGCAGAACGGCTTCCAGAGCGACTGCGTCGAGAAGGCGAGCGGCAGCAGCCCGGCGATCGAGGTCACCACCGTGAGCAGAATCGGACGCAGTCGCTTCGTACCGGCGACGACGAGCGCGCGCTCCATCGACATCGACGGATCGTGCTCGACTTCGCGCTTCGCGTACTCGAAGAGGACGATCGTGTGGTTCGTGACGATGCCGCCCAGGCTCGCGAGCCCGAGGAAGGCGACGAAGCCGAAGTGATTGCCCGTGACGGCCAGCCCGATCACCGCGCCGATCAAGCCGAGCGGCACCGCGGCGAGAACGACCAGCGAGAGGCGCACGACGCGGAACTCCCAGAGCAGAATGATTTGGTTGAGCAGGAGCCCGATCACCGCGGCTACGAGCAGGTTGTGGAACGACTTATCGGTTTGCTCGTCTTCGCCGGCGTAGGTGAGGCGCACGCCTGGAGGTAACGCGACGTCGCGCACGCGCGCTTTGAAGTCCGCTAAGACCTCGGAAGCCAGCCGGCCTTCGACGTCCGCGCTCACGATCACGGTCGGCAAGCCGTCGCGAATCGTGGTGACGCTCGTTTGCGAGTCGAGTTGCGGACGAGCGACCTCGCCGAGGGGGACGTTGCGCCCGTCGGCGTTCGTCACCGCGATGCCCTCGAGCGCCGCGGGATCGATCCGCTGGGCCGCGCCGAGCCGAACCACGACGGGCGTCTGCCGGTCGGCTTCGCGAATCTCGGTCGCGGTCACGCCACCGTACGCAAGTGCGACGAGTTGCTGAACGCTCGCGTCGCTGACGCCGCTGGCCATCGCGCGCGCCGCGTCGATGTGCACGTCGACTTTCGTCGCCGGCACGCCGAGCGAATCGCGAACCGAAACCGCACCGGGCGTCTCGTGCAGGACGCGCCGCATGCGCTCGGCGATCGCGGGAAGGAGCGCAGCGTCTTCGGCCGCGAGCCGGAACTGAATCGGTGCACCGACGGGCGGGCCTTGTTCGAGCTTCTTGGCCTGGATGCGCGCGCTCGGAATCGCGGTGAGGGCCGGTTGCAAATCGCGCACGAGACGGTTGGCGGCCGGCACGTCGACGGTATTGACGATGATTTGGGCGTAGTTGGGGCGCGGCTGCTCCGAGATCACGTTGTAGTAGAAGCGCGGCGCGCCGGCCCCAATGAAGGTTCCCCACGAGGTCACGCCGCGCTGCCGGGCGAGGAGCGCGTCGACGCGCTGCGCGATCGCTTCCGTGGCGCGAACGTCGGTCCCGTCGGGCGCGGTGATCTCGATGAAGAACTGATCGCGGTCGGCGGAGGGGAAAAACTGCACGCCCAGGTGCGGCAGCGCGACCGCCGCCGCGACGAAAAGCGCGCCGGCGATACCGACCGTCAGCGCCGGACGGTTGAGGGCCGCGGTCGCGAGCGGCTCGTAGGCGCGCTGAGCGCGTTCCAAGAGGCGCTCGAACAGCTCGCGTATCCGTTCGAGCGGGCCGCGCCGGCCGGCGCCCACGGTCGCGGGCACGGCGAACCACTCGCCCACGATCGGCGAAACGAAATACGCTACGAGCAGCGACATCACGAGCGCGATCGACGTCACGACCGCTAAGTCCCGAACGAAGTCGCCGACGGCGCCGCCCATCAGCCGGAACGGCAGGAAGGACGTGATCGCGACCAGCGTCGAGGTGAGCAGTGGAAACCACAGGTCGCTAACCCCGCGCCACGCCGCCTCGCGCCGCGACAGCCCTTCACGCAGGCGCCGCTCGATGTTGTCGATGGCGACGATGCCCGCGTCGACGATCACGCCGAGCGCGATGATCAAGGCGAGGATCGAGATTTGGTTGATGTCGACGTGGAGCAGCGGCATCACCCCGAAGGTCAGCACGATCGAAAGCACCACGGTCGAACCTACGAGAATGCCGTTGCGCACGCCCATCAGCAGCGCGACGAGCACGGTCACGAGGAAAACGCCCTCGATCAAGTTCAGGAAGAAATCGGCCACGCGCGCCGAGACCGTGTGCGGCTGGTCGGCCAGCACGACGTAGGTGACGCCGGCCGGCCAGTTCTCCTGCGCGCTGCGCAGCGCCCGCTCGACTTCGGGCCCAAGCGTCGTCACGGACGAGGTCTCTTTGGCCATGATCGCAAGGGCGACGGCGCGCTTCCCGTTGGCTTCGACGATCTCATCGGGAGGATCGGGATACCCGACGTGCACGCGCGCGACGTCGCCGACGCGAACGATCCGGTCGCCGACGGTTGCGACTGGTGCGAGCGCGACGTCCGCCGCGTCGTGCAAGCCGTTGCCGGGACTGAGCTGTGCGATGCGGCTGCCTAGCGCGATCGTGCCGTTCGGCACGAGTTCGTTGTGCGCCGCGATGCCGCCGGTGACCGCCGAAGGCGCGATACCGTAGGCGGCCAGCGCTTGCAGATCGAGATCGACGGAAACCTGCTGCGTTTGGTCGCCGCTCATTTTCACGAGACCCACGTCGGGCAGTGCGGCGAGCTGGTCGGAAAGTGTTTTCGCGACGTCGCGCAGTTGACGGCCCGTGAGGTCCGCTCCGCTGATGCCGACGATGACCGGATACGTCTGCCAAACGTCGTCGACGATCGTCGGTCCGGCGATTCCGGGCGGCAGCTGCCCGCGCAGATCGTCGAGGTGATTGCGGACGTCGCGCAGGACCGGGTTGGCGTCGGAGATCGCGTCGTCGAATACGACCTCGACTTGCGAGATGCCCGGCCGCGACGTGCCCTGAACGTGATCGACGTGCGCGACGCCGCGCACGTCGTCGACGATTTTCTTCGTCACCAGCTGCTCGACGTTTTCCGTCGTCGTCCCAGGGTACGTCGTGACGATCAGCGTCTGACGCTGCGTCGTGCCGGGATCCTCGCGGCGCTGCATCGTGAAAGCCGAGGCGAGCGACCAGAACACGGCGAGCAGAAGCGCGGCCAGCACCAGCGACTTGCGGGCGACGGCGAAGCGCGGCAGATTCATGGTCCGACGACCCGCACGGGATCGCCCGGAAGGACGTCGTGCTGGCCGGCGATGACGACGCGCTCGCCCGGCGCGACACCCGCAACGACGGCACGCTCGCCGTCGGCATCGAGAACCGCGACCCGCCTGCGCAAAACCGTGCCGCGCCCCGTATCGAAGACGTCGACCCAGGTCGCGCCGCCCTGTTGAATGAGGGCGCCCGCGCTCACGCTCGCGCCGTGCTGCGCGCGCGCGCCGAGCACGACGTCGACGACCGAACCCGGCACCAACCGCGCGCCGGTTGCGCGGATGCGCACGAGCGCGCTGTGCGTGGCCGCGTCGGCGCTCGGTTCGACCCGCGTCACCGACCCGTGCAGCGTCCCGCTCGCGCTCGCGATCGTGGCCGCCGTTCCAGGGCGCAGAGCCCCGAGACGCGTCTCGGGCACGTTGACGACGACGTCGGGATCGCCGGCCGAGGTCAAGACGAAAGCCGTTAGGCCCGGCTGCGCGTCGTCGCCCGGCTCGAGCGTGCGCGCTTGCACGAACGCTGCGGCGGGCGCGAGAATCGAGATCTTCCCGAGTGTCGCGGCGGCGAGATCGGCATTGGCCCGCGCTGCCTCCGCGTCGCCGGCGGCGGCGCGCAGATCCTCATTCCGCGTCCCGTCGCGGACGAGCGCGAACGCCTGCTGGGCCGCAGCGAGATCGGCGCGCGCGGCGCGAACTTGTGCTTCGGCGTCGAGCAGCGCCGCGTGCGTTCCGTCGGCTTGTGCGACGGCGACGTCGCCCATCGACGCCAAACTTTCGGTCCGCGCGTCGTTCTTCGCCGCGAGCTGCTGCGCCGCGAGAGCGCGATCGAGTGCTGCGCGGCGAGCGTTCACCGCTTCTTCCGCTTCGGCACGCTCCAGCGGACGGGCACCGTTCTGCGCCTTCAGGGCCGTCGCCTCAGCGACCGAGGCGCGCGCCCGCGCGGCTTCGTATTGCGCGCGATAATCGGTTGCGTCGATCGTTGCGAGCACGTCACCCGCTGCCACGCGATCGCCGACGTCGAAGTTGACCGTCGAGACGCGGCCCGGGATTTCGAAGGCCACCCGATAGGTGTGGGCCGCTTGCACCGTTCCCGGCCCGCGAAAAATTGCGCGCGCCGCCGGCCACTGTGCCGTCTCGACGGCGATCGGCGTCGTTGCGCGATCGGCCGCATGCGCTTGCGCGCTCGAACATCCGGAAAGGCCGCCGATCCCTGCGGCAGCGATGAAAACGAGGACGTCGCGTTGGCTCATGATGCTCTCTCTCTTGGTGAACGGTGTTCAGTTCGAGCGCAAAAAAATTCTAGGAACCCGGCCGAGGCACACACAGGCCGTCCGTCAGCGCGTCCATCATCACGTCGGCCAGATGCGGAAATTCGGCGTCGCCGAAGGGCGAATCGGGACACGACATTTTGAGCGCGACGAGGCCGTGCAGGCCCGCCCAGAGCACGCGCGCGCCGTCTTTCGGATCGATCGGCTTGAAAATCTTCGCGTCGACGAGTTCGGCCACGGTCGAGCCGATCGTCTCGAAGGCGCGGTCCCCGAGCATCTCCGGCTCGCCGGCGGCGGCTTTCGCACCCATCACGTGGCGCGTCAATTCGTCGTCTTCCATGAAGATCAGCCGATACTGCTCGGGCCGCTCTTCGGCAAAGCGCACGTACGCGCGGCCGAGCGCGCGGATGCGTTCGTACGGATCTCGGACCGCGAGCGCAGGCGCGAAGAACGCGAGCAACTCACTGAAGCCTTCGACGACGAGCTGCGCCGCGATCTCTTCGCGGTTCTCGAAATAGAGGTAGATGGTTGCCGGCGCATATTCGATCGCTTCGGCGATTTTGCGCATCGAAAGGCCCGAAAGCCCTTCGCGTCCGACGATCGCCCGGGCCGCGTCGAGAATCTGCTCGCGCAGCTCGGCCTTTTGCCGCTCTTTACGCTCAACGATACCCATGCCGGCAATATACTGAACAGTGTTCATTTAGTCAAGGGGCGACCAACCACACTCAAGAGCGCCGCGGGATCCTAGCGGAACACTATTGACTTACTGAACACTGTTCAATATACTTCATCCTATCAGCCTGCTCTGCCCGTTTGGGGGAGCTCCCGCAAAGGATGACCGCCATGAAGCTCACGATTTCCGCCCTGATTCTGGCCGCGATGCTCGGCAGTGCCGCAGCCGCCGGAGCCGAGACGACCACCGCCGTGACGACCACGAACGCACCGAAGCCGGTCTCTCCGACCTCGAACGCCTGCCTCGCCCCGTCGGGCGCCTTCTGGAGCGTGACCGTCTGTTAACGACCGCGCGCTCCGGCCACGGCCAACCGCTAACCGCCGATCTACCGCAGCCGAACTAGGAACGCGCCGCATCGCGGGCGTTCCTTTTCGTGTGAACTAAGCGCGCTGCCGGTAGGACGCTATCGTTGCGTCGAGACCGTCTTCGAGGCTCGTGGGATCGCTCCAAAAACGCGCGCTGAATTTCGTTGCGTCGACGAGATACGGACGGTCCCATTGAAACAGCATCTCCTGGATCTCGCGCACCTCTTTCACGAAGAGTCCGACGACGGGCGCGATCGCACGTGGGATCGCCGTGATGCGCAGCGGCACGCCGATGCGCTCGGCGGCTAACGCGAGAACTTCGCGCAGCGACTTGGCCGGCGCGCACGGGACGTGCCAGGCCTGCCCGTAGGCGTCATCGGGCGCGTCGACGAGCGACACTAGCGCGCGCGCGAAATCGGGAACGTACGCGAAATCGTGCGGCTCGTTCGCGGGATACGGGACGAGCGCGGGTTTCCCCGCGAGCAGCCGCGCGGCGCCGAACTCCGCAATCACGGAAGTCGCGCACAGCGGTCCGTAAAAGTCCGGTGCGCGGACGGCCACGGCTTTGACGCGCCCGGCAGCATGCGCCTCGAGCCAGAGACGCGTTATCGCGGAGCGCAGCGCGGGTTTGCAGCCGTAACCAGTGAGCGGCATGTCCTCGGTGAGCGGCGCCGTCTGGGGTCCGTACATATAGAGGTTGTCCGCGAAGACGAAGCGGGCTCCGTTTGCGGCACAAGCTTCGAGAAGGTTTTGCATCGCGAGCGGCCACGCTCGGCGCCAAACGGCGCAGTCGTACGCGAATCCGATGCAGCAGACGACGGTGTCGACGCCGGCGCAGGCTTCGAGCGTCGCGGCGCGATCGAGCACGTCGGCGGCATGAAACGTGCAGCCGGCGGCGAGCACCGGCGGCGCGTGGCGTTGGACGATCCGCACGGCGTCGCCGCGTTTGACCAAAGACGACGACAAATCGCGCCCGACCGCACCAAAGCCGAAAACGGCGACGTTCACTAGACCGCAACCTCCACGCCGAGTTCCACGCGGCGCTCGGGACGGATGCCGAGATCGTCGGGCAGCGGCCGCGCGTTGCGAGCCAAGACCTCAAAGTACCGCCGTTGCCACGCCGGCAACGGATTGCACTCGGCGCGCGTCAATTTCGGATCGGCGTAGAAGAACGAGGTCTCGTTCGTATCGAGACGCAGACCTTGCGCTCCGCAGGCGACCAGCACGGGATCCATGCGCGGGCGCTCCATGTAGCCGAACTGAGCCGTGACGAGCGCAAGGCGCTCGGAGACGAGCTCGATGCGCACGCGTTGAGGTTCCTCTACGTAGGGGCGGGCCGCGCGGCTCAATGTCAGGAGCACGACGCGCTCTTCGTCGGCACGGGCGCGGATCCAGTTGTGTTTGCCGCCGACAAAGGGAACGCCGTGCTGATCGCCGGTCAAAAAGACCATCGTTCCCTTCGCCTCACCCTTACTGGGCCGCGCTTCTTCGAGGTACCGTTCCAACGGCATCTGCAGCTCGGAGAGCGCCTTCGCGACGCAGCGGCGTCCTTGCAGCCACGTCAGCGATGAGAGGACGAGCGCGAGCGCGAGGGCGAGCGGAACCCAAGCTCCTTGCGGAATCTTCGATAGCCCGGCGAGAAAGAACGAGCCGTCGACCGCGATGAACGACGCCACCAGCGGCACGGCGACGATCTTCTTCCAGTGCAGAACGCGCGTGACGACTTCGTAAAAGGCGATCGACGTGGCGAGCATCGTCGTCGAGACCGCCAGGCCGTAGGCGGCCGCGAGGTTGTCGCTGCTGCGGAAGGCCAGCACGAGCGCGATGCAGGCGGCGCCGAGCGCCACGTTCACCGCGGGAACGTAGACCTGCCCGCGCTGCCGCGACGAGGTATGCACGACCGTCATGCGCGGCCACAGGTTCAAGTTGATGGCTTGCTCGGTGAGCGTAAAGGCGCCCGAGATGAGCGATTGCGAGGCGATGACCGTGGCGAGCGTTGCGAGGATCACCATCGGAACGAGGAACGGCGGCGGTGTCAACGCGTAGAACGGCGACTCGAGTGCAGCCGGGGATTGGAGCAGTGCCCCGCCTTGTCCCAGGTAGTTGAGCGCGAGCGCCGGGAAGACGAGCGCGTACCACGCGAGTGCGATCGGCTTGCGGCCGAAGTGCGACATGTCGGCGTAGAGCGCCTCGACGCCGGTCATCGCCAGCACGACCGCGCCGAGAATCAGAAAACCGAAGACGCCGTGATGCGAAACGAAGAAGAGCGCGTGCCGCGGATCGAGTGCGAACAGGACCTGCGGCATTTTGACGATCGCGAACAGACCCGCGGTGCCGATCGCCAGGAACCAGGCGACCATAACGGGGCCGAACATCCCGCCGACTTTCTCGGTTCCGCGCGATTGAATCAGGAAGAGTCCCAGCAGAATCGCAACCGAGGCCGGCACGATAAACGGTTGTGCCGCTTGGGTGACGACGCCGAGACCCTCGACGGCGGAGATGACCGAGATCGCCGGCGTGATGATGCCGTCGCCGAAGAGCATCGCGGCGCCGGTTACGACCACGATCGTCAACCATCCGAGGGAAAGCGGAACGCCGAAGGCTCGCGGCGGCGAGGCCAGCGCCAGCAGCGCCAGAATTCCACCCTCGCCCTCATGGTCGACGCGCATGAGGTTGCCCACGTACTTCACGCACACGACGAACGTCAGCAGCCAGAGCAGGAGGGACAAGATCCCGAGAACGTTCTCGAGCGTCGGTTCGACGTGCGCCGTCAAAATGCACGTCTTGAGCGCGTACAGCGGGCTCGTCCCGATGTCCCCGAAGACCACGCCGAGCGCCGCAACCGCGAGGCCCGCGCCGCCGCGCTTTTCGTGAGACCGCTCGGTGCTCGTCACGCGATACCCCCGGCGCGAGTTATGGCGCGGGCCGCCGGCACCCCTGCCGGCCGCGCGCGTGCTATTCTTAACTCCATGCCCGACTTCGAACCGATGGAGATGCGTGCGGTCGCGTCGATTCCGGATGGGCCGCTCTGGCAATACGAGCCGAAGTGGGACGGTTTTCGCTGCTTGGCCGAGCGCGACGGTGCGAACGTCAGCTTGACGTCGAAAAACGGTCAACCCCTCGCGCGCTACTTTCCCGAAATCGTGGACGCGCTGAAGGACGCCGGCTCCGACGCCTTCGCGCTGGACGGCGAGCTCGTCGTGCCGCTGGGCGGCGCGCTTTCTTTCGATGCGCTCCAGCAGCGCATTCATCCGGCGGCGAGCCGCGTCCAGATGCTCGCTCGAACGACGCCGGCCTATTATCTCGTCTTCGATTTGCTGCGCGCTGAAGGCCGCGACCGGCGCGGCGAGCCGCTGGCCGAGCGTCGCGCCGAGCTCGAGCGCTTCGCGGCGCGTTTCCCAGCCGGCGGGCGCTTAAAGCTCAGTCCCGCCACGCGCGAGCGCAGCGTCGTCGACTCGTGGTTCGCGCGCGTCGGTGGCGGCCTCGACGGCGTCGTCGCGAAGCGCGTCGATCTCGCATATCGCGGCGGGAAGCGCGACGGCGGCGTAAAGATCAAGCAGGTGCGTAGCGCCGACTGCGTCGTCGCCGGCTTCCGTTACGCGGCGAGCAGCCGCGAGCGCGTCGGCAGTCTGCTTCTCGGGTTGTACGACGAAGACGGCCTGCTCGACTCGGTCGGCTTTTGCAGCGCGTTCTCGAACGCCGAGCGCGCGGCGTTGTTACGGCGGCTCGAGCCCTTCATCGGCGGCAGCGGCTTCAGCGGCAGCGCGCCGGGCGAAACGCCGTCGCGCTGGAGCCACGACCCCGAGCGCGACCGCTCGTACGTCGCGCTCGAACCGCGCCTCGTCCTGGAAGTTGCCTTCGACCAAGTCAGCGGCGGACGCATCCGTCACGGCGCGCGGCCGCTGCGCTGGCGCAGCGACAAATCGCCGGCGCAATGCACGATCGATCAGCTCGAGATCCCGGCGGGGGCTCTGCAGCTGTTGGAACCTGCCGGTTCGGGTATATGACCCTCCGTCACGAAGTGGAGGACAATCGATGGTAACCGAAACGGAGGCCGGCGGCTCGAGTTCGGCTCGAAGCAACGGCGCGAACGGCAAGCGAGCCAAGGCCGCGGCGAAAACGGCGAAAGAGACCGTCGACCGCGCCCAACGCGCCGCCAAGAGCATCGTCGGACGACAGGCAGACGCGGCGTTGACTGCCGCCGGAGATCGCGTCGGGCGCACCGCCGACACCGTGCGCGAAATCGGCGACCGCCTCCGCGAGAGCGGTGAGGGTGCGGTCGCAGCGGACGTAGCGGAGACGGTTGCCGGATACGTCGACCGGGTTGCCGCCTACCTCCGCACCACCGATTCCGACGCGCTCGCCAGCGACGTCGAGCGTTACGGGCGCCGTTATCCGGTCGCATTTGCCGGAGCGGCGTTCGCCGCGGGCTTCGCGCTGTCGCGCTTCGTCAGAGTTTCGAGCGCCCGGCGCCTGCGCGCCGACTACGAGTAGGAGAGACATGGAACAACGCGAGAGCCAGAACGACGAGCCGCCCGCGCCGATGCCGAACGTCGCCATGCGCGCGAGCCAAGCCTTGAGCGACGTGCGCGACCGGTTACCCGACGCCGCCACGGTGCGCGAGAGTCTTCAGAACCCGATCGGGTTGATCGTGGGCGCGGCGGCTGCCGGTTTTCTCGCCGGCATGTTCGTCCCCATCTCGGATTTCGAACAAGCGAGGCTCCGTCCCATCACCGACGACCTCGCCGAACACGCCGCGGACGTGCGCGACGAAATCATCGAACACGGGCGCAGCGCGCTCGCGGAGACCGCGTCTGCGGCGCAAGAGAGCGTCCAGCAACACGCCAAGGAGATCGCGTCTTCGATCGGCGGCACGACGAGCGACTCCTCGTAGGCGCCGAGCTAGCTCGTGACCGCTTAGACCGCTACTGCGGGGCGTGCGCGAGAACGTAGGCCGCGCAGATCACATCTTCGATGCCGAGCCCGAGCGACTTGAACACGGTGATATCTGCCGAGCCGGTGAGCGCGGCACGCGTGGGTTCGGCGACCATGGCGCTGAGTTCGGCCGTGATGAGATCGTCGCGGCCGAGTTCGCGCATCGCGATCAAGACGTCGCCCGATTCGCGCAGCGCCGCGTCGCGCGAATCCGCGTAAACCGCCGCGCGCGCCATGACCGTCGACTCCAGCTCGCGCCGTTGCGGAACGCACGAGCCGACGGCGTTCACGTGAACGCCCGCGCGCAGCGCACCGCCGGCAATCAACGGTTCGGTCGTGCTAGTCGCGGTCACGACCACATCCGCGTCGCGAACCGCGGTTGCCGGCGTTGCGGCGACGCGCACGTCGCGAACGCCGAGCGAGCGCGCGACCTGCGCGAGCGCTTCCGCATTCGCCGCATTCGGCGACCAGATCGCGAGCGCTTCGATCGAGCCGGCGTCGTGGAACGCGGCGAGGTGCGCGTGGCCCTGCACGCCCGAACCGAGAATCGCATAGCGGCCCACCGGCTTTGCGGCTAGACGCTGCGTCGCGACGACGCTCACCGCCGCCGTGCGCCGCTCGGTGATCGTCTCGCCGGCCACCAGGCCGAGCAGCTCTCCGTCGCCGGGATCGAGCATCGCGATCGTGGCGCGATGGGTCGGTTTGCCACGCGCACCGTTGTTCGGGAAAAACGCAACGAGCTTGGCCCCTAGCCCCGAGAGAGTGCCGGTGTCGACGTACGCCGGCATCGCCGCAAACCAGCCGCTCGGAACGGCCGCCATCGCGCGCACGGGATTGTTGGTGCGGCCGGCCGCCTCGGCGACGAACACGTCGCGCATCAACTCGCGCACCACCGATGGTGTGAGCAAGCGGCCCACTTCCACCTCGTCGACGACGCGCACTACGAATAGACTTTCGCGCACGAGAGCAGCGGGCTCGAGGTCGCGCTGTTCTCAAAGACGGCCGTGATGAGCCCGGCCGGCGGCGCCGCCGGTCCCGGCCCTTGCGCGCCCCCGCTGCGAGCCGCGACAGGTGCGGCAAACGCGAAGAGCAACGCGCGAAACGGCGGCCTCGGTAATACCGGGGACGAATACCTGTCGCGAACGACTAGGATCCACTTCACGAGCCGCGCCTCGTTCCCAACGTTCCGTCCCTTCGAATCGAGTGCCTTTCGTGAAAAAGAAAGAGCCGGCCGGCCGGTTCGGATCGCTTTGGATCCGGTTGCGCGCCTTTGCATCGAGCCTCGGTCCAGGGCTCATCACGGGCGCCTCGGACGACGATCCGTCGGGCATCTCCACCTACTCGATCGCCGGCGCGAGCACCGGTTACTCGATGCTGTGGACCGCCGTCCTTACGACGCCGATGATGGCGGTCGTGCAGGGGATGTGCGCCCGCATCGGCCTCGTTTGCGGCTGCGGTTTGACGACCGCGCTCGCGAAGCGTTTCCCTTCGATCGTCGTGCGCGCGCTGGTCGTGCTGGTGGTCGTGGCGAACACGCTCAATATCGGTGCGGACCTCGCCGGAATGGGCGCTTCGGCACATCTCGTCTTCCGCCTCATCCCGGAGGACGCATGGTCGATCGGTTTTGCGGCGATCGTCGTCGCCGTCGAAGTCTTCGTGGCCTACGGTCCCTTCGAATCGATTGCGAAGGTTCTTTGCACCGCGCTTTTTGCGTACGTCATCACGGCCTTCTTGGCCGGCGTCGATTGGGGCACGGCGTTGCGCCACGCCTTCTTGCCGGAGGTGCAGCTCACCGGTGTCTGGATCTCGACGTTCCTCGGCGTGCTCGGGACGACGATCACTCCCTACCTCTTCTTCTGGCAAGCCTCGCTCGAGGTCGAAGAACGAACGCGGCGCCGGCCGGGAGAAATCTCGGCGCACACGCCACCCTCGCAGCGCGAGATCGCCGATGCACATGCCGACGTCAACGCCGGGATGACCTACTCGAACGTGATCATGTTCTTCATCATCGTGACGACGGCCGCGACGCTCGGCGCGCATCACGTCAAGATCGTTACGGCGCAAGACGCAGCCGCTGCCTTACGGCCCTTAGCGGGACCGTTTGCCGAGCTCATCTTCGCGCTGGGCATGGTGGGCGCCGGACTGCTCGCCGTCCCCGTTCTGGCCGGTGCCTCCGCATACGCGGTTGCCGAGACGTTCTCGCAGCCGGAAGGCCTCTCACTGAAGCCGCGAAAGGCGCCGCTTTTCTACGGTATCATCGTCGCCGGCGTCGCGATCGGCGTCCTGATCGAGCTGCTGCGCATCGACCCGATTCGAGCGCTGTTCTGGTCGGCCGTCATCAACGGCCTCGTCGCCGTTCCTCTCCTGGCCGCGATCACCGTCCTAGCGAACGATCGGCACATTATGGGCCGCTGGACGAACTCGCGCATCGCCAACGTTTGGGCGATCCTGACGATCGTGCTCATGAGCGCGGCGGCCGTCGGGCTCTTCGTTTTCTGGAACAGCTGAGGGAATCGCCGAAGGCCGTCGAAGGCGGCGCCCATGTGCCGGAATATTCGCACGCTCTTCAACTTCGAGCCGCCCGCCACCGATGACGAGGTCCGCGCGGCGTCAATCCAATTCGTCCGCAAGCTGTCGGGTTTCGCGAAGCCTTCGCTAGCCAACGAGGCTGCTTTCAACCACGCGGTCGACGACGTCGCGGCGGTCGCGCGCGAGCTGATCGACTCGCTGGTAACGACGGCGACGCCGCGCGACCGTGCGGAATGGGCCGCACGCGCGAAGGCGCGCGCCGCCGAACGCTTCGCACGCCCCTAGAGCAGGTTTTCGATTTCGACGGGAAGCGTGCGAACCCGGACGCCGGTCGCGTGGTACACGGCCGAGGTGATCGCCGCCGCCATCCCGGCTAAGCCGATTTCCCCGACGCCGCGCGCGCCCAGCTCGTTGAGCTTCGTGTCGGGATAGTCGAGAAACGCGACGTCCATCTGCGGCGCGTCGGCATGCGTCGCCACGATGTAGTCGGCAAGGTTGCTGTTCACCGGGGCACCCGAGCGCGGGTCGTAGTGCGCCTGCTCGTAGAGCGCCATTCCGACGCCCATCACGATCGCTCCCTCGATCTGGTTGCGAGCGGTGCGCTCGTTGAGGATTCGGCCGGCGTCGATGACGCTGACGACGCGATTGACGCGCAGACGTGCGATCTCGGGTCGCCAGGAAACCTCGACGAAGTGCGCGCCGTAGGAGTGCGTCGAATACTTGGGGTGCTTTTCACCGAACGAGCGCGCGCCTTTACCCGAACCGGAAACGAGCGCGACGGACGCGTTGCGCAGCGCTTCGTCGAAGGGAACCGCGTCCGAGGCGGGACCGCCGCGCGCCACGATGCGGCCGCCCTCGAAGTAGAGTTCCTCCGCATCGCGCCCCTTGAACGGCGCTTTGTGGCCGCTCGTCGCAAGTCCGTGCGCCGCTTTCATCGCGGCCCGAACCGCCTCGAGCACCGCCGGAATGACGGAAGCCGTCACCATCGAGCCCCCCGAAATGGGCCCCGGCGGCAAGCGCGTGTCGCCGAGTTCGACGACGACCCGTTCGATCGGGATGCCGGTCTCTTCGGCCACGAGTTGCGCGAGGACCGTGTAAGTGCCCGTCCCGATGTCTTGCGTTCCGATCGCGACGCGAGCCGACCCGTCGGCGTGCAACTCGACGCGGGCTTCGGCCGCGAAGCGCGCGGCGAGCCACGAGCACCCCGCTACGCCCCAGCCCAGAATTGCGCCGTCTTTCCGCATCGACCCGACCGCCGGGGTGCGCCGCTCCCAGCCGAACTTTTGTGCGCCGAGCGTCAGGCATTCCGCGTAGTGCCGCGACGAGAACGGAACGTTCAAGTCCTGGTCGCGCGCCGGTTCGTTTTTCAGCCGCAGTTGGACGGGATCCATGCCGAGTGCGACGGCGAGTTCGTCGTAGGCGGATTCCGTGGCGAAAAGACCGGGTACGGCACCGGGACCGCGCATCGCGGTGGGGGCGCCGACGTTGCGCCGGGTTTGGGCTCCCGTCACGAGCAGGTTCGGCGTCCCGTAAAAGTAGGGCGTCGCCTCGCCGCAGTTCTCATCGTACTCGTCGAGCATGCCCATGTCGTTGATCGTTTCGTGACGCAACGAGGTCAGCGTGCCGTCGCGCTCCGCGCTCATGCGCACGCGTTGCTGCGTGCGGCAGCGGTGACCGACCGTCTCGAACATCTGCTTGCGCGTCACAACCAGTTTGACCGGCCTTCCGAGGTTGCGCGCCGCCGCCGCAGCCAGCGTGCCGTGCGTCCAGGGCCAAAGCTTCCCGCCGAATCCCGAGCCCAGATACTTCATGACGATCCGCACGTTCTCGCGCCCGACGCCGAGGATCTCGCTCATGACATTGCGGTGGTTCACGACGGCCTGCGTCGTCTCGTAGAGCGTAAAGAGGTCGCCGTCGTAGGTGGCAACCGAGGCGTGTAACTCGATCGGGTTGTGCGTTTCGGCCGGCGTCACGTAGGTCTGATCGATTTTGACGTGCGCGGCGTGATACGCGGCGCCCGGTTCTCCGCGCCGGTTCATCTCCTGCGGCAGCTCGTCGGCGGACAGCTCGAGCGCGACGTTCGGCGGCCCCACGTCGGCGTACGAGATTTCGACGGCTGAGGCCGCGGCCGTCGCCTGTTCGAAGGTTTCGGCGACGGCGAGCGCTACGTACTGACCGTAGTAGCGGATGACGTCGTCCGCGAAGGGCGGCTGCGCCTCGTCGATGGCGCCCGCTTCGGGCGACGGCTTGTAGAGCTGCCCGACGTTGCCGCGATGAAAGATCTCGACGACGCCGGGCATGTGCCGTGCGCGCGAAACGTCGAGCGCCGCGATGCGCCCGTTCGCGATCGTGCTGCCGACGGCGACCGCGTAGAGCATGTGCTCCAGGCTGCGGTCCGAGGTGTACTTCGCGCCCCCGCTGACCTTGAGCGGCCCGTCGATGCGCGGCAGGGCTTGGCCGATCAGACTCGCCATCGCTTAAGCGCCCCCGGTCGCGAGCGTCAAGGCGTGGACCAGGCAGCGTTTCGCAAGCTCGACCTTAAAGCCGTTCCGGCTTTGCGGCTTCGCATCGCGCAACAGGATTTGGGCGGCTTCGGCGAAGTGCGCCGGCGCCGCGGGCTTGCCTTCGAGCGCCTTTTCTGCGCCGGGATCGCGCCAGGGTTTCGCGCCGACGCCTCCCATCGCGATGCGTACGCGCGCGATCTTTCCGTCTTCGACGGTTGCAACCACGGCGGCCGACGCAAGCGCGAACTCATAGGAAGCGCGGTCGCGAAGCTTCAGGTACGTCGCTTTCGCACCGCGAGCGGGCGGAGGCAACGTCACCGAGGTCACCAACTCGCCCGGCTCGAGGACCGTCTCGCGCTGCGGCGAGTCGCCGGGCAGCAGATAGAAATCGCCGATCGGCACGCTGCGCTCGCCGCGAGCGCCCTCGATCTGCACGCTCGCCTCGAGCGCCGTGAGCGCAACGTTCTGATCGGAGGGGTTCGAGGCGATGCAGTGTTCGCTTGTCCCCAAGATCGCTAAGTTGCGGTTGAAGCCGCCGATCGCCGCGCAACCGCTTCCGGGCGAGCGCTTATTGCACGCGCTGGCGGTATCGCGGAAATAGACGCAGCGCGTGCGCTGCAAGAGATTCCCGCCGGTCGACGCCATGTTGCGCAGCTGAACCGAGGCACCGGAGAGCAACGCCTCGGACAGAACCGGGTAATCGCGCACGATCGCGGGGTCGTGAGCGACGTCCGAATTTCGCGCGAGGGCACCGATTTTCAATCCGCCATCGGGCGTGCGGACGATCTCGGCAAGCGCGAGCCGATTGATGTCGACGACGGTAGCGGGCGTTTCCACGTCGAGCTTCATCAAGTCGACCAGCGTCGTTCCGCCGGCCACGAATTTCGCGTGGCCGGCGGCCTCGCGGAGCGCTTCCGCCACGCTCGCCGCACGCCTGAAAGTAAACGCGTTCAATTCAGCCCTTCCGCACCGATTGAATCGCGGCGACGATATTCTGGTATGCACCGCATCGGCAGATGTTCCCGCTCATGTATTCGGCGACGTCTGCGTCCGTCGGGCCGCACGGCTCCGACAGCAGCGCGGCGGCCGACATGATCTGCCCGGGCGTGCAGTACCCGCATTGAAACCCGTCGTGGGCGACGAAGGCAGCCTGCACCGGATGCAAGTTTTCCGGCGTTCCGAGGCCCTCGATCGTCACGATCGCATCGCCGTCGTGCATCACCGCAAACGAAAGACACGAGTTGACGCGACGTCCGTTCACGTGCACCGTGCACGCGCCGCACTGGCCGTGATCGCAGCCCTTCTTCGTTCCCGTTAGGTCAAGGCGTTCGCGCAAAACATCGAGCAAGGTCGCGCGGGCATCGACGGAAAGCTCGAGCGACTTGCCGTTCACCGAGAAGGCGACGTCGACGTGCGGGACTGCTTCCGGCCCGGAAGACGCCGGCGCCGGAATCGGCGTCGCGTCGGCGACAAAGGCCTGAGTACTCATGGGAGATCCTTACCCCGCGGGGAGCCTGACGGAACCGCGGCTAGTGGTCGACGAACCGAGAGGCTTCGTTCAGCGTCGGGTCGAGCCGCAAGCTTTCGAGGGCGAATTTCCGGTCTTCGTGGCCGCCCGGAACCGCGACGCGTACGACCGCTTCGTGCGGGTGGATGGCCTTCACGGTGCCCTCCTCCGTCGTTCCCTCGATAAACACCCGGTCGCCCACTTTCAGCATTTGAGAACTCCCCCTATTTCATGCAGGCGATGACCGCTTCGATCACGCGCTTGGTTTCCTCGGGGTCGCGGACTTGGATGCAGTCGGCTCCCGTCGTTCGTACCGGGTAGTCGTTTCCGCCCGGAAAGAGCGCATCCCCTACGTAGAGCATCTCGTCGATCGGAATGCCGAGGACGTCGCGCAGCTTGCGGATCCCGTAGGCCTTGTCGATGCCAGGAAGCGTAACGTCGATCGAGGTCGTACCGCCCAGCTGCACCGAGAACTCCGGGATCGACGTGTCGAGCAGCGCCTTGATCTTCTGGCGCTTGGCGAAGTCCGGATCCCAGGTCTTCTTCGCGTCGAGCGGCGCTTGCTGGCCGAGGGCCGAGTACGTAATCTGGCTCCCCCGGTCCTCGATCTGCTCGCCCCAGATCTTGTCGACCTTAAATCCGGCTTCTTCGACCGCTCGGTTCAGCGCCGTTTCGATCTCGGTTTTTTGCGCGTCGCTGAGATCTTCCGAGTAAAGCGTTTTCCAGCCGTTCTGATACTGTAAGAACTTCGTCCCGCACGTCGGCAAAATCGAAAGGTTGTCTAAGCGGTCGTCGTTAGGCAGATGGGCCAGAACTTGCTGCTGAAATTGCGGTAAGGCACCGCCGGAAATGATCGCGACCTTCATCACCCCGAGGAGGCCGGTGAGCAGCGTCGCCATCTCATCGTCGATTGCCGACTTGCTCAGCGCGAGCGTGCCGTCGAGGTCGAAAGCCGTCAGCTTTTTCATCGCCTAGAGCATTTGCCCGCGAACGGCCCGCGCCTACCCGATTTCAGAATCCGGCATCCGAGTCCCCCGCGGCAGCGTCTGAACCTCGACCTCGTACGGCGCGGAGAACTCTTAGCTGTGCCGGCGAAGGCGGGCGCGCATCACGTGGCGGTCGGCGATCGAGTAGTAGAGGTGAATTTCGCCGTCTTCCAGGAGCGCAGAGGCGGCGAATGCGATGTCGGTGTCTTCGGCAAAACGGCGTTTTCCCGGCATCACAATCGGACGTTCGCAGCGCGCCACGACACGGGTGAACGTGCGATCGAAGACGACCCAGCCGATGCGCCACTCCGCCGCGCGCGTCGCGCCGTTGTAGAACATCACCGGGAAGTCGCCGTCGCCGAGGATCACCGGACCCGTGCTCAGGTGCCAGTCGTCCCAGCCGGGCCGCGCCGCAAAGAGCGGCTGCAGGACGGTCCAGGGCCCGTCGACGCGCGGTGCCGAGGCGATTCCGATTTTCGAGCGATCTTCGTGCGCGTACTCAAAGAAGAGTCGCCACGATCCGTCGGCGGCGCGGACGATCTCCGCCTCCTTGGGGTTTTGCTCGCTCGGGGTCGAGGGCAACGCGATGCCGCGCTTCGTCAGCCGCTGAAGACTCGGGCCTGCGGCCATCAGAAGTTCGCCGCGCTTGAGATGCTCGTTCCAGCCGGTGTAGTAGACGTAATAGGAGCCGTCGACGAAGGCCACGGTCGGATCCTCACAACCGCCGCTATCGTAAGCGTTCGGCACGTCATCGCCGGGAGCGATCACCGGCTCCGCGCCGAGCGCGAAGTTCAAGCCATCGAGCGAAACGCCGCGATGGATCCTCGCAATCTTCTCCGAGGCGATCTCGGAAAAGTTCACCACGCGGAGCAACATCTCGACGTATTCGCCCTCACGCCAAGCGAAGGGGCTGAGTTTGTACATACCGGCAAGCTCGCTCGAGCAGGCGTACGAAACTTCCTCGATCCCCGTGACGCTGAAGTCGTGCGTTTTATCCACGTTGCTCCTCGAGCGGATCATCGCTCGATGGCGATGACCGGGCAGTTGACGTCGAAACCAACCGGACCGAAGGGCTTTCCGCCCGGGCCGGTGATCGCTTTCGATTGAACCGCGCTCTGCACGGCGCCTGCGCTCGTCAACGTTACGTTCATATGCGCTGCGACCGCTGAAGCGCTCCACACGCCGACGGAAACGTTCCAAAGCGGGTCGTAGATCCCGCCGCTCGGCCCGCTGTCAGGAAGGCCGCCAAGGATGTTGCGCGAGGTCTTCAGCGTCGCGCTGTTTGCGGCCGTGGCGTCTTGCGACAGACCTCCGTGTAGGGCCGCGTAGGCGAGTCCTTGCGACTGACCGTTGACGATCACGAGGATCGGAAGGCGGGCGCTTTGCGGGGCCGCACCGATGGACGGCGCATAGGTCGCGCGTTCGATCGTCGCGGCGCCGGGATCTGAGGCCTCCGTGCTGATGTAGAACACGCGCTTGCCGCCCGCGAAGCCGTCGGCCAGGAGGAGGGTTACCGTTCCGGCGCGTTTGTCGATCGTCAAGACGCGGTCGGCGGTATTCGTATGGCGGGTAACGTCGAAGGGCTCGTCACCGGTTGCAACGATGGGTGCGTTGTACACGACGCCCGCGACCCGCACGAAGGGTGAGTAGGAGCTCGCCGTCGCGCCGGGTGCAGCCTTCGCCGGCGGAAAGCCGGTGGCTCCCGGGACGAACACTCGGACAGGCGAGAAATCCGGCGCCGACGGGAAATCCCAGACGCCTGCGGCCACCGAAACGCGTTGGACGGCTCCCACGCCCGCCAATGCCGGCGCAAGCACGAGACCTTTTGCCTGCGCTGCAGCGGCGTCGGATGCGTCCGTCAAGATGTACCAAACGGTTTTCCCGTTCGACGTTCCGCGTCGCAGCGGTAAGACCACCGTGTTTTTGACCGTATCGACCGAGCGTGCGCTCTTGAGCAGCAACGCCGGCGGCGCCTCTGAGCGTCGGCGCCGTTGGATCCGATCGCCAGCGCGGCAAGCGTGAAACCGAGTAGTAATTTTGCGTGCATTCGTTCCTCGTAATAATGGATGGCGGAGGCGGTGACGATAGCGCTTTATGGATTTGAACGCTGTAAGGCGCATTGCCGACATCGCTCGAGGCCCCTAGGCGGCCAACTTCGTCGCCCGAGCGGCATGCAGCGCTTTCCTGCAGCGGAATGGGCCACCGGGATAGAAATAGCTAATCCCTCGCAGTCTGCGCGTGATTCATTGAGATGACTCACTTGTGAAAGGGGGTCCGTCCCGATGCGCGGTCGTCGTCTTCATGCGGTTCGCTTGGGAAGCGCTCTCCTGGTTGCAGCGCTTGTCGTTCGCTTGACCGGTCTCCCCGGGATAGGCCAGAGCGCCGGCGCGCGCGTCGTTCTCCCGCCCGGAGCTCGACATGTCCCTGGGGCCGTGATCCTCGATCGCGCGGGCAGCGCTCGAAGCCGCGACATCGCGCGTTTGCTCGAACGAGCCGGTTACGCCACGATCGAAACTCCAGGCGATCCCCTTTCTGCCGCCGCTTTGCTAGCACGGCAAAGCGCCGTGCAGGGCGACGATTTGGCGATCGTCGGCTACGGCACCGACGCGTCGAGCGTCCTCGCAGCGATCGTCGAACGCTACGATAGCGACGTTGCCCGGCCGCCGCTCTTTCGGTCCGCCGTCGCATTCGCGCCGAATTGCGCGCGCGCTTACGGCGATTGGATGGGGCATTCGCTCGCGAAGCCGGGCGCCCCGGGATCGACCGGCGCACCGCATCGCGGCGACGTTGCAGCCGCGGGATTATTTCGCACCGCGACGCCGCTTCTGATCGTCGGCGGCGATGCGAACTGCCGCGATCTCGCCCAGGATTCGTTCGCTCATGAGTTCTTCGTCACGTACGCGAATGCGGAGGCAACGTCAAACGTTCTCGCGTTCGTCGCCGATAACGCGCAATATTCTCGGGTTAGCTTTCCTTCCTCGCAAGCCGGCACGACGCTAGTCGGCGAGCTGACGCGACCCACCGGCAACGCGAACGCGCCGGCCATTCTCATTTCCCCCGGCACCGCAGGCATTGAGGGGTTCTCGTTCTGGGAAAGGCCGTGGGCGCGACGGCTTCGGAAAATGGGGTTTGTGTCGCTCATCGTCGATAGCTACATGTCGCGCCACTCGTCGTGGAAGAACCACTGGCGAATCGACCCGCGGACGACGCGGGCTCGCGACTTGCTCGATGCCCAGGCGTATCTCGCGAAGCAGCCGTTCGTGCGTCCCCGATCGATCGGCGTCATGGGGCGTTCCAGTGGTGGAACCGCGCTGTTCGCGGCGATCGTTCAGGACGCTCACCCGCCGGCGACGCCGCCGCCGTTCGGGCTCGACGTTCGACCGCCATTCTCGCTCGCCGTCGCAGACTACGGCTACTGTCAGTTATCGTACGGAGCGTGGCCCGGCAAGGCGCCGGCACCGAGCGCCGCGATCGCGTATCGGACCAGCGTTCCACTGCTCGTCCAAGTCGGGGCGATGGATCGTACGGTTTCCGCGCCCGCGTGCGAGTCGCTCGTCGCGAGCGCGAACGCGGCGGGCATCCCAATCGAATTGCACGTCTATCCCGGCGTTGGTCATCGCTTCGACGCCGGCGTGATCGAGACGCCGCCTGCAACCGTTCGTGCGTCCGTCCAGCGCATCACGGCGTTTATCGAAACACACGCGAAGCCTTAGTCGAAGACCGATAGCTGGGCTCGACCGTAGGGGCCGCGGTCCGAGAACGTAGGGACGGCGTCGACGCCATAGCCGGAAAAGCGCGCCGAGATGATCCCTTTGTGCGGACAGCGGAAGCTGCCGATCGCCTCGTAGACCTCATCGAAGGGCGATCGCCTCACGTCTTCGCGAGGAATAGCGGCGGCCTCGCGCCGTCGCCAACCGCGAGTTCTTGGAACTTCGCGCATGTCTCGGGATCGCCGGGGCTGGTGAGAACGAGCGTGCTCGCGGCCTTATCGGGAATCGTCATCGCGATGCGGTGAACGCGCAGCGTACCGAACTTCGGGTGCTCGAGTTCCCACGGCTCCTCGCGGAAATACTCGTCGGGCGACGGATTCGAACGCACGTCGTAGCCATTCCAGATCGATGCGAAGCTAGGAATGCGCTCGAGTACCTTGAGGAGTTCCTGACCTTCCTCCCTGGCGGGCCACTGCGCGAGCGCTTGCCGCAGCATGCCGACGCGCATTCGGACCTCGCTTTCCCAATCGACCCACAGCTGCTGTTGAAGCGGGTCGTCAAAAATACGGTACAGCAGATTCGATTCCAGCCCTCTTCCGGGTCGCACACCGAAGACCGACGTCGCCAACGACGTGGCAGCCGTAACGTTGAACCAAGGGTCGCGAGCGAACGCACAAACGTTGCGCGAATCGCTGAAGAGGTGAGCCAGCGTTCGATGCAGCTCTGCATTCGCCGCGAGGTCGTGCTCAGGCAGCGGCGTTCCAGCGAGCGTGAATAGATGCGTGCGTTCCGCATGCGTGAAGCGCAGCACCCTCGCGAGCGAACGGAGCACGTCGGGCGACATATTGAGGTCGCGTCCTTGCTCGATCCACGTGTAGTACGCGATCGAGATACCCGCGAGCTGCGCGACTTCTTCTCTGCGAAGTCCTGGCGTGCGCCGTCGTCCGAACGGCGGTAGGCCGAAATCCGCCGGCGATAAGCGCGCGCGGCGCGTCCGGAGAAATTCGCCGAGGTGGACGCGATTTGTCGCTCGCGCGAACGCTTGGCTGGCGATTTGGGTCCGGCAGTCTTGCATCGATTCCATTGCCACTCGAGAGTAGCGCGGAACGAGCGTCCCGTCTGCAAAGTGGCGCTTAACAGAGTCTAGGAACGCCGACGGATAGGTAGTTCCCCACCTTTCGCGACTGATACTGGCGGTCATGTGAGCGACACGGGGGTGGCTGGGGCCGCCGGCGCTCCCTTACGATGGACGCATCACTCGGCGTTCGCTTCGGCGCTCGCCAGCTCTCGAGAAAGGGACCGAAATGGACAAATACATCGCTGTCGTGTTTGCGAACGATGCGAAGGCCGCCACCGGCCTGCACGCGCTTTGGGATCTCGACGATCGCGGCGACATCACCGTTCACGGTGCGGCCGTGATTCATCGCGACCGAAACGGTTACGTTCAAGTCGCAACGAAGGACACCGACCCCGGCGTGCGCACCGCACTCGGCGTCGGAATCGGCGCGCTGCTCGGAGCGCTGGCGGGACCCGTGGGCGTGGCTGCCGGGATTGCCGGCGCCTCGAGCATCGCCGTCGGAACTGCGGCGGGCATCGGCGCCGCAGCCGGCGGAGTCGCCGGCTTGACCGCGGACGGAATTAAGGCCGGCGAACACGAGGAAGCGGCGTACGAAACCGGCTTCGTGCTGGAGCGCGGACAGTCTGCCGTTATCGCCGAGATCTCCGAGGATTGGGATTCGCCGCTGGATACGGCCATGAAGCCGCTCGGCGGCACGATCTACCGCCGCGCAAAGAGCGACGTCCGCGACGACTCGCTGTTCGGCGACGGATACGAAGACTATCTGTATCCGTACGACTACGAGCCTACATACGCGTAAAGGCCCAGAACCCACCGCCAGTCCTCAGCTGCTTTATCATCGCGAAGGCGCACGTCGCCTTCGCGATCTTATTTGGCGCGATCGTCCTCGCGGCCCGTGTTCTTCGGTGCGTCGGGTACGCGTCGATCTGACCGCGCTTCAGTGCCGCGCTGACCGGTACGGTGGTACTAGCGTTCCTGTTAGTAAAGCAGCACTGCCTAACGCGCTCCCGGGACGTTACGTTCTCATCACCCCACCCAACGCAAGAGGAGCACCCATGAACAACGTCAAGGAAACCCTGCAGCAGGCTCGCAGCGAAGCGCAAGTGCTGCACAAAAAGATCGAAGCGACCACCTCAAAGAACCACGCCGCCATCCGGGTCGACGTCCAAAAGGCCGCCGAGCAGGCTAAGAGCCTCGCGGCATCGCTCAGAACGCTGGCTGCGGCCCAGCGCGCCGACGGAAGGCAGCACCTCGAGGACGCCCGCACGGCCTTCGAAAGCGTGGCTAACGAGGCGCGCGATGTCGCAAGCACCAGCGAAGCGCAACTCAAGGCGACGAATCTCGCGATGCTTCGCAAAGCCGGCGACGGCCTCCGCGAACTTAGCCGCGCCGTTGCCGCGCAGCGCGCCGCGATGGTCAAGCGGTAGGCGCGCATGGACAACTACATTGCCGTCGTTTTCAAGACCGAGCGAGAGGCGGTCGACGGTCTTCACGCGCTTTGGAATCTAGACGATCTCGGCGACGTGACCGTCCACGGCGCCGCGGTGATCTATCGCGATGGTCTCGGCAAGATCGACGTCGCCTCGAAGCAGACCGATCCCGGTTTGCGCACCGCGATGGGCATCGGCATCGGCGCTTTGATCGGTGCCCTCGCCGGGCCGATCGGTGCGGCCGCGGGCACGGCCGCAGCGGCAGCGAGTAGCGCTGCCGGAATCGGCGCCGCAGCCGGCGGCGTGGCCGGCCTCACCGCCGATGCGGTGAAATCCGGCGAACACGAGCAGGCGGCATTCGAAACCGGCTTCGTCCTCAATCCGGGACAATCGGCGGTGGTCGCCGAGGTCTCAGAAGATTGGACTTCGACGATCGACACGACGATGGCCCGCCTCGGCGGCGTCGTCTTCCGCCGCCCGAAGAACGCCGTTCTAGACGATTCGTTCGACGGAGGCTACGACCATGCGTATCTCTATCCGTACGACTACGAGCCGAACTTCGCGTAAAGCTCACCCTCGCGCGAGGGCGAGCCGCGAGTTCGCCTTCGCGCCTACCTCGTCTCACTCGAGACGGAAAGGAACCAATTCATGATAACCGATACGATGGTCCAACTTTCCAGTAAGTGGTGGACCTTTCTGGTGCGGGGCGTCATCGCGCTGGCGCTGGCCGGCTTCTGCTTCGCGGCGCCGGCAGCGACGGCTGCGGCGCTCGTTTACGTCTTCGCCGCTTACTTCATCATTGGCGGCATCGCTGCGTTCTTCGGCGGCTTTTCGCTAACCGGCCTCGGCAGCTGGTGGGCGCTCGTCATCATGGGCGTGCTGGAAGTCTTCCTCGGCATCCTGATGCTCACCGAACCCGGCGCCGGACCGCTTGCCCTCGCCTACATCTTCGCACTTTGGATGGTTATGACCGGCGCGCTCGAGATTTCGTCGGCGATGGCCGCGCGCGCGTTCATCACGAACGAGTTCTGGTGGATGCTTCTCGGCATCATCACGATCGCTTTGGGATTCTACGTCGTTTGGAACCCGAACATCGGAATTTTCGGGCTCGTCTACACCGTCGGCATCTACGGGCTCCTTGCGGGAATTTCGCTCGTCGTTCTCGCATTCCGCGTCAAGGGTCTCGGCAGCGACGTCGCTCGAGCGCGCGTGTCGACGTCGTGAATTTGCGACGTTTTGCTCGGAGGAGCGCGCTGGCGATTCTCGCAGCCGGCGCGCTCTCGAGCGCGGCGATCCCGAGCGCCGCTCAAAGCACTCCCGCACCGGCCGGCAGCGACCAAGAATTGCAAGCCGGCGCGCAGCTGTTCGAACAACTGAGATCGCAGGGCGAAATCGTGAAGACCTCGCCGCTCTACGAGAGCCTACGGCCGATCGCGGAAGCGATAACGCGATCGGTGCAGCCGAGATACCGCTACCCTATTCATTTCTACATCGTGCACGAACAACAGCCGAACGCATTCGCCGCACCCGGAGGGAACATCTACGTGACGGATTCCCTCATGTACTTCGTAAGAAATACCGAGGAGCTAGCCGGGACGCTCTGTCACGAGAGCTCTCACCTGCTGCACGACGACTCGTTCGCGCTCATGAAACGCGACCAAGAAATTCGCGAACGCGCGCTGGCTGCGACGATCGTTCTGGGACCGTCGATCGGAACGATCATCGGCGTCACCGCGATCGGGCAACTCGATAGCTTGCATTACTCGCGCGCGGCCGAGGAGGCGGCAGATATAACGGGTTCCGACACGTGCGCCGCGGCTCGCTACAATCCGTGGGGTCTGGTCTGGCTATTCCAAGACTTCTCGAATGCGAATCTCAAATCGCCTCCCGAGATGCTCTCGGACCATCCGAACAACGCGCACCGGATCGAACAACTCGAACGGCACTTCAGGCAGAATCCGGCGGTGTTTTCGGCCTTCAACTCCAATCCGGGGTCGGCTACCCCGCTACACCTTCCGTCCAACGAGCAGGAACAGTTCCTCAGATAGACTCGGTCAGCGCGAAGATCGCTGACTGCGCCCGACCGCTGCTCGCTTCGTAGACGGCGGCTCGGGCGAGGCTGGCCTACGTCGGCGTTACCCACCTAATCGCTAACGCTTCCGCTCTCGCCCGATCGATCGTGAACGAAGAGCCTTCCGCCTGAAGCCTTTCGAGCTCTTGGGGTGAGAGTTGCTGATTCAGCAAGGAATCCAGGAGTCGACGAACCGCAGCATAGCTGTACCACGTAGCGGGCTTCGAGCCATCGAACGACGCGTCCACTGCGCCTTTGATTCTCGCAGCGAGACGTACGTCGCCTTGCGAGCCGGCTACAAAAGCCATGACGTCCAACGTTTCGATGTTCTCGTGATTGAGATAGTCGAGAGCGCGCTGGCTCAGTAGGAGTGCCTCGCGGGCAGCGGCGTATCCCCCGTACGTGTCGCCGCCGGCTAGTCGGAAGCAAGCGATACTGCCATAGGCGTCGATTACTGCTTGCGTGTGATGTGCGCCGAGCTCGAGGGCGCGCGCGGCGATATTCTCAGCGATCCCGATCGCCACGTCGGTGTGCCCCATGGCAAACTCCACCTCCGCTCGGTAGCGGAGCCACCGGCAGGGAAGTGGGTCCCCGAGATCTGTGACGATTGAAAGTCCGGTCGCACAATCGGCAAGCGCCTCCTCGAATCGACCCTGCTCGATCCGAAGCCACACGCGCCGACTCAAGAATATCACGTACGGAATCGATCGCGATTCATTGTGCGACGCGAAGAGTTCGCCGGCACGCGCTAACGCTTGCTCGGCTTCTTCCGGTCGACCGAGCACGCTACGGTGCCAGGAAATATAGGAGTGGATGAGCGCGAGACCCACCCAATCACCTAGCCGCTCGAAAAGCGGAATTGCGCGCTCCGTCCAAACAACCGCTTCGGCGTCGGATGAAACCTGAATCAGCGCGCGAAGTATCGGCGCTACAACGTTTGGATAACGCTCTTCGTCGATTCCGTCGAGCGCTGCTTTGGCCCACCGCGCACACTCACTATTGCGCCTGGACGCAATCCAAGTAATGCGCAAGCCGCCAACGATGCGGCCTGCCAACAGCGCCCCTTCCTCGGATTTCTGCGCCAGCGCCCAGGTTAGCGCCGTGCGTGCATTCTCGAGTTCGGGGTCCCATTCGGCACGCAGGCGAGGTTCGGACATATCCGTTCGGACAGTGTCGAGCCAGTCGGCAAACGTGGCGACCCATTCTGCGTGCCGGCGGGAAATCGTAGCGACCTGCTGCGCCTCTCGCAGCCGCGCGAAAGCGAACGAGCGAACCGAATCGAGCAACGTGTACCGCGTCGCATACTCCGAGAGCGTCACGTTCACGAGCGACTTATCGACGAGCGACGAGAGGAGCTCGGCCACTTCCCTCGCCTCAATCCCGTCCGTCGCGCAAACCGACTCAGCCGCGGCTAGAGTAAACCCGCCGGCGAAAATCGAGCTGCGTTGCAGCAGCAAACGCTCGGGATCTGAAAGGAGATCGTAGCTCCAGGTAATCGTTGCGTTCATCGTCTGCTGCCGAGCCGGTAAATCGCGAGGTCCACCGGTCAGTGCTAGGCCCTCGCGCAGCCGTACGCGCAACGGTTCGAGACCTAAGGTCGCGACGCGGGCCGCGGCCAGTTCGATTGCCAAGGGCATGCCGTCGAGCCGGCGGCAAATCTCCGCAATCGCCTCCACGCTCGCATCGCTGAAGGCGACGGCGCGGTCCGAAGCCGTCGCGCGCTGCATGAACAACTCGATCCCGGGGTAGTCACGCGCCTGTTGCAGGGTCATCGCGGAGGGCGGCGGCACCTCGAGCGACGGCAGTCTATACACCGCTTCGCCGCTGACGGCGAGTCGCTCGCGGCTCGTGCAGAGGAACGAGACGTCCGGGCAACCCCCAAGAATCGTAGCCACCAGCCGCGCCACATGGGCGATGAGGTGCTCGCAGTTGTCGAGGACGAGAAGCACATGGCTGGAGCGCAGCGCGGCAGCCACACCATTCGTGCTGCTGCCGGCATCGCCGGAGGCGGTTGAGACGATGGCGCCGGCGACGAACGCGCGGTCGGACAGAACCGAGAGGTCGACGAAGCGGACGTCTTCCCAGCGCCTCGTACTCAGGCGGGCGACCTCAAGGGCCACACGAGTCTTCCCGACGCCACCTGAGCCCGTGACGGTCACCAGCCGGTTCTCTTCGAGCAGCGCGGCGATGCCGGCAATGTCGCTCTCCCGGCCAATCAACGACGTCGCCGGTAGCGGAAGTTCGGGGTGCGCCGCTGCGGCGACTGAGGAACCGCGCGCGGGCGAGGCTGCTCCCTCCAAGTCCGCGCGGGCGATCACCGAGAGCTTTAGTGCGTTGCCGAGCCGCGCAATCGTATCGCGGTAAGGCTTTTGGCGCCTGCCCCGCTCGAGCGCACTGATCGTTTCGACGCTGAGACGTGCGCGTTCGGCAAGCTCTTCTTGGGAAAGGCCCGCAGCTAGACGGTATTCCTTGAGCAGCTCACTGAACGGTTTCCGCCCCAGCACCAATTCGCGCCCTCACGCCCAGTTTTCGGTCACCTAAGGTTCTGCACGGGAACAATCGCCGGCTAGTAATAGAGCAAGGCCTTGGTTGGTTACCTCCGCTCGCAAGGCCGGCACGAGGGCAACTGTCCGACCCAAACTGTCCGGGTCGCCGTGGTCCTCGCGTAGCCACTCTGATTCAATAGCAAAGACGTCACTCTTGGCGTCATCCCACAAGGTGAAACGGGCATGATAGATCGCGAGTTCGCCATGGCGAGTTCGGAAGAGCCGCCCGACGGTCAACGACACCAGCGCCTCAGCGAACTGCTGAAGTACGCGCGACGGAGCATCCCGAGCGACGCAGCGAAGCTCGGAAATAGCGAACGCGTGCCTGGGCGTATCGGCAAGCTCGTCAGCCAGGAAGAAATCGCCGAGGTGGTCGGCGTCAGCCGGGTATGGTACTCGTTACTCGAGTCGGGGAGGCCCGTTCAGGCCTCGATTTCCTTGCTCGGGCGCATCTGCGCCGCTCTCACACTGGACGAACAACAACGACGCGACTTGTTTTACTATGGCGCTACGGAAGTGTGCCTCGCAATTGCCAGCACTACACTGCATTCTGGAACCCATGGCGGGGCGACAGCTTTCCCGGCGCGCTCAGGCCCGGTGACGAAGACGTCACGGAATCGTCAAACATTCGCCGGCGGTAGCGCGGTTTCAGCAACCTAGCAACCTAATGAAACTCGCCACCAGCAGAGCGCTTCCGGGCTCAGCCGTTAGAACCTAGTGCGATGCTCTCCTGCGGCAGGAGATCCCCTAAACCGAACGATTCCAAGACCGAGCGCTGGATCGGTGCGATGAGCTCGTTGATCTTTTCGGCGGGCGCCGTCCGTGGAATGACGGTCCGCAGCGGACGCAGGCCGGCCGGGAGCGAGACGAGCGCCACGATGGCCTCGGCGACGTCGCTCGATTTGCCGGCGCTCGCCGCGAGCCCGGCACCGACTTTTCCCACGAGCTTGGCGACGTCGCCGTAACTCGCCAATCGTTCGGGGTCGTCGGGCGACGTCCGCGAGTTCCCGATGTTCGTCGCGAACGCGCCTGGTTCGACGATCGCGACTTCGACTCCGAACGGGTGAAGCTCGTACGAAAGCGATTCCGCCAGCCCTTCCAAGGCCCACTTCGAGGCGGCGTAAGGTCCCATGAACGGAATGACGACCCGCGCGATCACCGAGCTGAGGAACACGACCAGACCGTTGCGATTCGCGCGCATGCCGGGCAGAAAAGCGCGGCTGACGCGAAACGGTCCGATGACGTTCGTTGCGAATTGCCGCTCCAGCGCGGCAGGGGTGAAGGCTTCGAGTGCGCCCATGTACGAGGCGCCGGCATTGTTGATCAGGACGTCGACGCGGCTCTCGGCCTCGAGAATCTTGGCCGCGGCGCGATCGACGGAAGCCTGATCGGTGATGTCGAGCTGGACGGTCGTGATGCCAAGCTCGGCATGCTTGCGAACGGTTTCGGCGTCGCGCCCGGCAACGTCGCGCATCGTCCCGTAGACGCGGTGTCCCGCTGCCGCGAGCAGCGCCGCGGTCTCGAAACCGAAGCCGCTGCTCGTTCCCGTGATGACGGTGACCGGTTGGGTAGCCATGCTTCTCGCCCTCCTGTTCAGGCCCAGACCCGCGAAGGTCGCGCGGGGTTGCCGCCTCCTCGTTTGCGAAGTAGCGAACCCGGAGCTCCGGCGAGGACGGCGCCTTGAACGATCCCTACGATCTGAAGCGATTCGTCGCTGCGCAGGGCGGCGTCTACGCGGCCGTGCTGCAAGAGCTGCGCGACGGACGCAAGCGCAGTCACTGGATGTGGTTCGTCTTCCCGCAGTTCGCAGGTTTAGGCTCGAGCGAAACGGCTCGCCGTTTCGCCATCGCGTCGCGCGCTGAAGCGCGCGGGTACCTCGGGCATCCGCTGTTGGGTCCACGCCTCACGGAGTGCGCGCGGCTCGCGCTCGCCTGCAAGGATCGCAGCGCGCACGACATCTTCGGCGCGCCCGACGACCTCAAGTTCCGCTCCTCGCTAACGCTCTTCGCAAACGTCGCGCCGGACGCGGGCGTGTTCGGCGAAGCGCTGGACCGGTTTTTCGCCGGCGCCCCGGACGAGCGGACCCTGCAGCTCCTCGCGAACGAAGCCGCCGCCCCTTAGCGGCCGCTGCTCTTGAGCGCATTCCGCGATGCCGGCGGCGATCGACGACAGCACTGTTTAGTTCGCCTCACTCCGTGGAACTCAAGACCTGTAGTCATGGGGAAGCGTGCAGCATTCTTGACCGACGTTCTTTTCTGGCTGGGACCGCAGCGGCGGCCGGTGCGATGACCGCGTCCAACGGCGCCGCGGCAGCGAACGAAATCCCGAAGCGCCCGCTGGGCCGCACGGGCGAGATGGTTACGTGCATCGGTCTGGGCGGCGCTCACATCGGGCGCGTTCCCGATGCAGCGGCGAGCGCGCGGATGATCCACGCGGCGATCGATCGCGGCATCACCTTCATGGACAACTCGTGGGACTACAACGACGGTAACAGCGAAAAGTGGATGGGCCAAGCGCTAGCCCAAGGCGGCTATCGCAACCGCGTCTTCCTCATGACGAAGGTCGACGGCCGCGACAAGGCAGCGGCGAAAGCGCAGCTCGACGAATCGCTGCGCAGGCTCCAGACCGATCGCATCGATCTCTGGCAATTCCACGAGATCATCCGCTCGAACGATCCGACGCGCATCTTCGCACCCGGCGGCGCCTACGAAGCCGCCGTCGAAGCGAAGCAGGCCGGCAAGATTCGCTATATCGGTTTCACCGGCCACAAGAAGCCCGCGATTCATCTCGAGATGCTCGCCGTCGCGCAGGAACACGGTTGGACGCCCGACACCGTCCAAATGCCCGTCAACGTGCTCGACCCGCACTACGACAGCTTCGTGCGACAAGTCATGCCGGAACTCGTCAAGCGGCAAATCGGCGTCATCGGCATGAAGACGTTCGGCGACGGTTACATCTACCAAGCCGTCACGAGCGCCGGCCTCGCCACGCCGGCCGAAATGCTCCAATTTTCACTCTCGCAACCGACGAGCGTCGTCGTCACCGGCATCACCAATCAAATGCTGCTCGATCAGGCGGTCGCGGTCGCGACGACCTTCAAACCGATGACCGAGCAGCAGATGGCGACCCTGCTCGAGCGCACGCGCCGGCTCGGCATCACCGGTCAATCGCAGCAAATGAAAGTCAGCTTCCACTTCGATTCGACCCACGAGCATCCCGACTGGCTCGGAACCGAAGGCGAAATGGGTCTCGTTCCCGGTCAGTAAAGAGCGGTCTCTTTTTCCAGGTGGAACGCGATCGCTTCGAGCAGCATTGCCTCTGCCTCTTCGCGAGTGTCCGCGGCGACACCGACGCCGGGCACGTCCGGCGAATAGGCTGAAAACCCGGTCTCGGTCCGCTCGATTTCAACTCGATAGTGCACTTATTTCAACCCCGCTTGTTTTAGAAGGCGTCAGCGCTCGCTGTCGAGCGTCCGCATCTGTTCGGCAGCGTAGCGCTCGCCGGCAGCCGCGCCCTTCGGAATCGCCGCCTCGATTGCGCTGAGGTCGCCTGGCTCGAGTCGCACGTCCAGCGCCGCGAGCGAGTCGGCCAGCTGTTTGCGGGTGCGCGAACCGACAAGCGGGATGATGTCGTCGCCGCGCTGGAGCACCCACGCGATCGCGATCTGCGACACCGTCAGGCCCTTCGCTTCCGCGATGCGTCGAAGCGCGTCGACGAGCGCGACGTTGCGCACGAGGTTATTGCCTTGGAACCGCGGACTGTGCGTGCGCCAGTCGCGCGGATCGGTGCTTGGTTTCGTCCAACTGCCGCCGATCAGGCCGCGAGAGAGCACGCCGTAGGCGGTGATCGCGATGCCGAGCTCGCGACAGGCCGGCAGAATCGTATCTTCGATTCCGCGCGAGAGCAACGAGTATTCGATTTGGAGGTCGACGATCGGGTGCACCGCGCTCGCGCGGCGCAGCGTTTCGGCACCGACCTCGGAAAGGCCGATATGCCGAACGTAGCCGGCCTGCACCAGCTCGGCGATCGCGCCGACCGTTTCTTCGATCGGCACCTTCGGATCGAGCCGCGCCGGACGGTACACGTCGACGTAATCGGTATCCAAGCGTACGAGCGAATAGGCCAGCGCGCTTTTGAGGGCCGCGGGACGCGCATCGAAGCCGACCCAGCCGCCGGCCGGGTCGCGCAAGGCGCCGAACTTCACGCTGACCAGCACGTCCTCACGCTTGCGATCGCGCAAGGCTTCACCAACGAGCAACTCGTTGTGACCCATGCCGTAGAAATCGCCGGTGTCGATCAGGTTGATGCCGGCGTCGAGCGCGGCGTGAATCGTGGCGATGCTTTCCGCCCGGTCGCTCGGACCGTACATGCCGGACATTCCCATGGCGCCGAGGCCCAGGGCTGAGACGGTGGGGCCGTTACGGCCCAGGGTTCGCTGACAAGTTATCACGAATGTAAGTTATCACCACCCGGGTCCGGCCGCAAGGCACCGTCGAAAGAAATGACGCCATGACATCGCCCGCCACTCTGTCAGCTCCCGAATCGGCGTACGCACGCAAGACGCGGGCGCGCATCCTGGCCGCCGCCGAAAAGCGCTTCAAGCACTACGGCTTCAATAAGACGACGATCGTCGACATCGCAAGCGACTGCGCGATGTCGCACGCCAACGTCTACCGCTTCTACCGCAACAAGACCGAACTCGTCGACGCGATTGCCGTCGGCTGGCTGCACAAGAGCGAACGCGTGTGCCGCGACGTCGCCGCGCGGCCGGCCCCCGCCGTGCAACGCCTCGTCGACTTCGTGATCGAGCTGCACCGCTGGAAGCGCAGCGAACACGTGCGCGGCTCGCGCACGCACGAGTTGCTGACGCTCGCGAGCTATAACGGGCGGCCCTTCGTCTCGACCCACCTTGCAAATCTGGCGGCGATTCTCGTCGAGATCATCGAGGACGGCAACCGCCGCCGGGAATTCGCCATCGCCGATCCGCCGAAACTGGCGCGCGTCATCCAAGACGCGACGGTCAAGTTCTGCGATCCGCGTCTGGTCGAGCAATACCACAGCGAGCCGCTCGAAGAGCAGGCCCGCGATGTCATGCGCGTCATCGTGGCCGGCCTGCCGCGACCGTGATCCGGCAGCTGCACGCCGTCGCCAATCGGTTCGGCGGCGAGTGGAGGGCGCAGAAGTCGGAACTCCTCGAACGTTGCGCTGCCGAAGATCTCGACAACGCCGCGGCGCTGCTCGCCTATCACGACACGTTGCTTTTCATGCTGGCCTACCCCGAGGACGCGGCGCTGCTGGCGCGGACACAGAGCGAATTGCGGCGCGTCGCGGAGGCGGCGCAGCGCATGAGCCTAGCGCGGAGCGCACGCACGCGGGCCCGGCTGACGGGCACCGGGGTCGCCTGGTCGGAGCTATACAGCGAATTCAGCTACGACATCGCAGCTTGGCTCGCACGCAGCTATCCGGCCAACGCCGAGATCGACGGCGCCGGCGAAGGGGGCCAATCGCTGCAGAGCGTCTTGAAGCTCTGTCTCTTACCGATCGAAGCCGAGTTCCTCGAAGCCGAGTTTGACGGCGTCAACGCGTTGCTCGATGAAGCAAAGGGAAACGGCCGGCGCTCGCGGCTGGAATGGCTCGTCGCGCGACTCGAGCGCTTGCCGGCAGCGCGGCTGCGCGAGCGTCTCTTCGAGTCGCTGCAGTTGTTCGTGAGCGTCACGCCGCGCGATAGCGGGCTGTCGCGGACGTTTGCGCGCGGCCTCGACGCACCGGTCTTCTTCCACACGAGCGAGCTCTTGCGACGGATCTCGCTACCCGATGTGCTTGCTGAGCCGGTGAGGGCCGTGCGTCGCATCTCGGCACGAGAGCGCCGAAGGCTCCTCGACGCGGCTCGCGGCGCGCTTGCGGTACTCGGACGCGAGACCGATGCGATCAGCGCGAGCACGCTCGACGATATCGAATACGTGGAGTTGGGACGCGGCGTCTCCATCGCGCTGTACGGCATGCCGCCCGAACGGCGCTTCCCGCTCGACACGCATCTCGGCTTCATGCTGTTCAAGAACGCCGTTCCGGTTGCTTACGGCGGCGGCTGGCCTTTTCTCGAACAGTGCAAAATCGGCGTCAACGTGTTCGCGCCGTTTCGCGGCGGCGAATCGGCGTATCTCTTCGCTCAAGTGCTGCGCGTCTACCGGCAGCGTTTCGGTGTCGAGCGCTTCGTCGTCGAGCCGTATCAATTCGGCGCCGGCAACCGCGAGGGACTCCTCTCCGGCGCCTTTTGGTTTTATTACCGCCTCGGTTTTCGGCCGGCCGCCGCCGCGCAGGCGACGCTGGCCGAAGCAGAGTCCGCGCGCATCAAGGCGGACGCGAGCTATCGCCCGCCGCTCGCAAGCATGCGCCGGTTGACGCGCTGCAATCTGGAACTGCACCTTTCCGCCGAACCCGCGTCGCCGTGGCCGGACCCCGCGCTGCTCAGCCTCGCCGCGACCGAATGGATCGGCCGCTCCTTCGCCGGCGATCGCACGGCCGCCGAAAACGCCGCGCTGAAGCGCGTTCGAGACGCGCTCGGCGTCGACGACGACGCCGCGTGGCCGCCCGGCGAGCGCTACGGATTTCGAACCCTGAGTACCCTCGTCGCGATGATCCCGGACTTGGAGCGTTGGACGGTGCGCGAGCGCCGCGCCTGCGTCGCGCTCATGCGAGCCAAGGGTGCGACGGACGAAACGCGGTATTTCACGTTGCTGCGGCGCCATGGCCGTTTGCGCGGAGCGCTGCTCGGCATTCTCGAGGGTGCCGCGAAGAGGAGGCACGGGCCATGAAGCACCTCGCCGGAACGTTCGCTCTCGCTGGGGCGCTCGGCCTTGCGCTTTCGGGCGTCGCTCGCGCCGACACGCTCGCTGGGGTGATCGCGAGTTACGAGAGCGGCAACCAAGGCACCGATATGACCGTCAAGACGAGCGACGGCCGAACGCACGCGCTCTGGTTCGACAACCTTAAGAAGCCGCTCTTTGAGGGCAAGCCGCTTCCGTGGTGTCCTGACTTTCCATGTGGCGGCTGGCCCAAAGCGTTGGTGTTAGGCAAAACGCGGGTCAGCGTCACGATCGTCACGCAGACGGTCGACGGGCATACGATCCAAAGCCCCACCAAAATCGAACTCTCGCGTTAGGCTAACCCCAGGAGTGCAGCGCGCGCATGCGCGAGGTCTTCTTCGCCTGATGCGCTTCCATCAGCGGAAGCAGTTCGTCCAAAACCTCGACGGCGCGCACGACGTTGGCCCCCTTGTTGAGCATGACGCACTCGGCCCGCTCGGCCATGGCCGCATCCGTTATCTCGGCGCGCGTCGGAATGCCGGTCTTGACGAACTCGTCGAGCACCTGCGTCGCCCAGATAACGGGCACCGACGCGGCTTCGCACAGCCAAAGAATCTCTTCTTGCATTTCCGCGAGGCGGCGATAGCCGATCTCGACCGCGAGATCGCCGCGCGCGATCATCACCGCGGTCGGCTGACGCCCCGCCGCCTGCACGATCAGCGCGGGTAAGTTGGCGACGCCTTCCGCCGTCTCGATTTTCAACGCGAGCGGCAGCTCGGGACGCCCGAGGCGGGCGAGTTCGGCTTGCAGCGTTTCGACGTCGGAGGCTTTGCGCACGAACGAGAACCCGATCACGTCGATCGCATCGATCAAGGCAGCCAGCGTCGCCCGATCGGTCTCGCCGAGCGGCGCCGCGGGGATGTGCGTTTTGGGAAAGTTGAGGCCTTTGTCGGGGCGCAGCCGAATGCCGCGTTCCGGCGCCTGCGTGATCCGAAGGTCGATGCGCTTCGGATCGACGCGCTCGACCATGCAGCCCGCCTTGCCGTCATCGATCCACACCGGATCGCCCACCAGCAGATAGTCCAAGATCTCGGGGATCGTGCAGGTCATGGCCGCTTCGTCACGCTTCGCGTCGCTCAAACGGCGCACGAGCGCGACCCGCTCGCCCACGTGAAGGCGAGCGTCGTGTCGCACGTGCACGTCCAGCGTGCGCACCTTCGGTCCGGCGAGATCGGCGTAGACGATGCAACGCCGGCCGGTTTCCGCCTCGGCAGCGCGCACGTGCGCGGCCATCTTTCGCCAGGCGTCTATGTCGTCGTGCGCGCAGTTGATCCGCGCGGCGTCCATTCCGGCGGCGACCAGCGCGCGCACCAAGTCGGCGTCGTCGGCGGCTTCGGCCGGCAGGGTGACCATGATGCGCACCGCACGGTTCGCGTTTTGCGGACCGAAGACGCGCGCGGTCTCCGCCCGCAACAAGCGCTCTCCGCGAAAGAAGGCCGCGGGTTTTGTCGCGGGAAGGCCGTGAAGGTCGGGCCTTTCGCCGCAACGTGCCGCGAGCGCTTCGACCACGGCAGCGAGGTTCGGCCGCACGCGGCCTTCGCAGCGCCCGAGGGACGATAGGCCGAGAGGCATGAGCGCCGTCTGTAAGGGACGCAAGTCCGTGCGCCGCAGAGCCAAGTACGCCGCGAAGTTCCACGCGCCTAAGACGAAAGCGCGCCGCCGGATGCGCGGTCGCCATTCCGCGAAGAGCGCCCGGCCGCCCGCGTCGACGCTCGGCCAAGAGCGCCCGCGTCCGCTCGAGCAGTTCGCGTTCCTCAATGGACCGGCTCGGCCGGGTCGCGAGCGTCGTCAATTCTTCACGCACCATCGGGCATAGCGTACGCCACCGGATGTGCAGTTGATGCGAACATTAATGAAAGTTAAGCTTCGCCCCGCGCCTCCCAGCCTGGCTTGAGCCTGAGCCGCTAGGCTCGGAACATGAGACTCTCTGCCCTTCCGGTGCTCGGGCCGGAAACCGCAGCGCTCGCCGCGGCGTTGGCCGCTGCCCTCCTCTCGACGGCGACCGGGGCAGCGGCTGCCGCTCCGAGCGCCCCGGCTCTCGTCCCCGCCCTCGGCGAAACGGCACGCTATCGCGTGACTCGCACGGTTCAGGAGAATCCCGACGTGCAGACGATCGTCAGCGACGTCACGCTGCGCCATAAGACGCCGCTCACGGTGACGCTCGAAGGCGCCATCGGCGGGCACGCACCCGAGCAGGCCGTCCTCAATCTGGCGGTCGACGGCACCCTCTCGATTCCGAAGAACGACAAAGCCGACGCGCAAGACCCGCAGCTAAGCGATCTCGTCGCTATGCTGAACCGGATGAACGCACTGCTCGCAAACGGCAGTGGGCCGCCGCCGGGCGGCTGGAATGCGAGCCTCGTCGTCCCCGAAATCGCAGGTGCAAACGCGCCGGTGATCGTGCCGATCGCCGTCAGTAACGTGAGCGGAGGCGACTTCGATCTGCACGGAATCGGCGAACTCAGCGTTCAAGCCCCGTCGGGCGGCGGCGCTCCGCCGAACGGGGGAGGGGGTGGCCAGCGCGGCTTCCACGGCGGCGGCGGCTACCGCGGCATGGGCGACGGCGCTCAAGAAAGTCCGCGGCCGGAATACCAGCGTCAACCCTTGACCGTGGCGATCGTCGCTGACGGAAAAGTACGGCGCGGCGCGGTCGCCAGGCTATCGCTCGTCGAAACGCGCGGCGTCACGATCGGCACGTTGCCGTACGTCAACGTCAGCAGCTGGACCCTCGAGGCCGCGCGCTAGGGCGCTGCTTACACGACGACGATGCGCGTCGCCGGCCTCACGTTGGCATACTTCACGAAAGCCGCGCCGTCGACGCCGAGCTCGCGCAAAAGCGCGCGCGTCGCCGGTAACGCGCCGGCAAGTCGCACCGGGTACGGCGTGAGCGCCGCGTGCAGCCACTCGGCGAGCTCGCACAGCGCACTCCAGGAATAGTGCTCGGTCGAGTGCATCGAGATGACGACGTCGTGGCACATCGCACTGCGCGTCGCCGTCTCGCGAACGCGTCGCGAAAGGTCCGGGGTGAAGCTTCCGATCGGAACGATCATCGTTGCGTGAGGCATAGCGCCATGATGAACGCCGAACCTCAAGCCAGCCTGGAAGCTCCATGGGAAAATTCGAACCGCCGCTGTTTCCAAAATCGAACGCTCGGTAGGTCCTCTCGCTGAGTTACCGGCCTCGCCGGCAGGGCGGGTTCGGAGCGCTAAACACGAAACGTAGTCGGCCTCCCAGCCGTAGAAGAGAGCGAGATGCCAACGTACTCGCGCGCCGCCGCGCGCGTTCTCGATGCGGCCTCGAAGGCCGGCGCCGCGTACGCGGACGTCCAGTTCTGGACCATCCGGAACGAGAATATGTTCGTGCGCAACGGGGACGTGCTCCAGGCATCGGATACGCGGTCGCTGGGGTACGCAGTCCGCGCGCTGGTCGGCGGAAGCTGGGGCTTCTATGGAAGCGACCGCTTCGGCGATCGAGATCTCGACAGCGCCGCCGTCGCCGCGACCGTCATCGCCCGATCGGGAACGAAAGTCGCCGGCCGCATTCCGGCCGTCACGCCGGCGGGCAAGATCGTCGCGAAGTGGGAGACGCCCTTCAGCAAGGACCCTGCCTCGGTGTCGCTAGGCGATCGCGCCGCACACCTGTTGGCCGCCGAAAAGTCGACGCACGTCGCAAAGAACGTTATTGCCGGATACGCGTACATGAACTTCTGGACGACGTCGAAGGAGTTCTATTCGACGACCGGCAGCGTCATCGAGCAAACAATTCGCCAAGCGGGCTCGGGCTGCGGCGCGTCGGCCGTCGGAAAGGATCGCGACACGCAAGACCGCGGCGGCCCCGGCGACTTCGGACTCTTCCAGGGTGGCGGTTACGAGGTCATCGAGCGCGCCAATCTCACCGGAATCGCGCCGGAGTACGGCCGCGAGGCAGTGATCTTAGCGGACGCGCCACGTCTGCCGAGTGCGGTCACCGATCTCATCCTCGACGGGACCGTGCTCAATCTGCAAATGCACGAATCGATCGGCCATCCGCTCGAACTGGATCGTTCCCTTGGATGGGAAGCGAACTTTTCGGGAACCTCGTGGGCCACGCCCGACGCCGTCGGCACGTTGCGCTACGGCAGCGACTTGCTGAACGTTTACTGCGACAACGCCATGCCGCTCGGCTTTGCAACCGTCGGTTACGACGACGAAGGCGTCGCGCCGCGGCGCGTTCCGCTCATCGAAAACGGCATCTTGCGCGCCTTCCTCTCCTCGCGCGACACGGCGGCGCAAGTCGGCCTGCCGCAAACCGCTTCGACGCGCGCGCAGGACTGGGCGAGCGTGCCGATGGTCCGCATGACCAACATCGCGCTGGCACCGCACGAAGGCACGCTGGATTCAATCGTCGCCGACACAAAGGACGGCATACTCGTTTCCGGGATGCGCTCGTGGTCGATCGACGACCACCGCTTGAACTTCGTCTTCGGTCCGCAGATCGGCTATGAAATTAAGAACGGAAAGCGCGGCAAGATCTACAAGCAGCCGACCTACACCGGTGTGACGCCGCTGTTCTGGGGGTCGCTGGATCGCGTCGCCGGCGAGAGCGAATTCGTCGTCTGGGGCACCCCGAATTGCGGAAAGGGCGAACCGGAACAAAACGGGCGCACGACGCACGCCTGCAGCGTGGCCCGGTTCCGCGACGTGAACGTGGGAGTCAGCGCCGATGCGTGAGCAAGACCGTGCGCTCAGTCTCGCCGAAACCGTTCTCAAAGCGGCGCAGGGAGCCGATCAAGCCCAGGTGATCGTGACGATTGCGGACGCTTCGTACGCCCGCTTCGCGCAGAACTACGTCACGCAGAACCTGCAATCGTTGCAAACGACTTTCAGCCTGACCTACTATCTCGGCAAGAACGCCGGCACCGTCCGGAGCGCCGACGTCACGCCCGACGGCATCGCGCACGCGGTCGTCGAGGCAAAAGACATCGCGCAGCGCGTCCCGCCCGACAACGACTTCGTTTCGCTGCCGAAGCCGCAGCCGCTCGCTGCAGCCGTGCCCGGCTTCTACCTCGCGACCGCCGAGGCCACGCCGGATGACCGCGTCGAGAAGCTCTTGCCGGTCTTCGCCCAAATGAAGCGCTCGAACTTGCGCGGCTCGGGCTTCACGACGACGCAGACCGTGACAATCGCGATCGCCAATTCGCTCGGCGTTCGCGTCGCCCATACGGGCACGCAAGCCGGGATTCAAGTCAAAGCGATGGCTGCGGCGACGAGCGGTTACGCCGAGTCGTACGCGCTCGACTACGCGACGATCGATGCGGCGCCGATCGCCGAGCGCGCCGCGCGGAAAGCGCTCGTCTCAAGCACGCCGGCCGACCTGACGCCCGGCCGCTACACGGTGGTCCTCGAACCGAGTGCCTTTCAAGCTTCGCTCAAGGCGCTGATTGAAGGCAGCGATGCGCAGAACGTGCTCGACGACAAGGACTCGTGGATGCTCGAACGCATCGGCAAACCCGCGTTTTCGCCGAACTTCACCTGGCGCTCGGATTGGAGCAACGCGCTGCTGGCCAATCCGCCGTTCGATCCGGCCGACGGCGCGCCCGTCGAGCGCTTCACCTTTGTGGATAAGGGCGTCCCGACGGCCTACTCGGTGAGCACGTACATGGCGAACAAGTACAAAGTCTCGCCGACGGGCATTTCGAACAGCATGGTCGTCGATCCGGGAACCAAATCGCACGACGAGTTGATCGCCTCGGTCGAGCGCGGCGTGCTCATCTCGCGCACTTGGTACGAACGCGTCGTCGACCCGCGCCAAGCGGCGATCACCGGCATCACGCGCGACGGCGTGTATCTCATCGAAAACGGGAAGCTCACCAACGCCCTCAAGAACTTCCGCTACTTCGTTTCGATGGTCGAGGTCATGAAGGACGTCGAGTTTTCGAATCGCGCGGTCCTGACCGAACCGGAACTCGACCTCGGTTACAGCTGCGTCGTGCCCGACGCGAAGATCGCGAATTTCAACCTCGCCGCGCAGACCTCGTATGCATAGGAGAGCAGGATGAAGCGTAGATCGTTCGCCGTCAGCGCTCTCGGGCTGGTTGCCGCGGCGAGCGTCCGCGGGCCCGCCCTCGCGACCGTTCTCGCGCGCGGCGACGCGGCGGCCGCAGCCGTTAGCGTGCGCCGGAAGTTGCCGCTGGGTTCGATTCCCGGCGGGTGCAGCACCCATCGCCGCCGTTCGCCGCACGCGGGCTATACGCTCGAGGACGCGCTGCGCGGAAAATTCGGCCGTTAAGTTTCCCGCAGACTGGGTAACCGGTCGGCATGCTCCAGCAGCTGAATCCTCCGCTCCCGATGGTCACCCCGAAGGGAGCGGGCCTCGCCCATTTCGCAATCGACTACGGGATCGAGCAGAATCTGATGTTCGTCGTGTTCCTCGACGACACGGGCGAGTGCTGGACTTTCGATACGCGCAACATCCGCATGGCCAAGAACATCACGCTCGGCCGCGTGGAGGTCCCGAGCCTCAACCGCTAGCCACGCCGGTACGCAGACCTAAACAGTCGCGATCGGTGGGGGCGTCGATGTCAACGCGGCGGGCGCGCGCTACGGCGAGAGCGACATCGAGCGAATCCAAGTCGTTCCACACGATATACTTATTGAGGCGATCGCAAACTGCGTCGGCGGCTCGGAGGACGCGTACCGGTCCGAAAGCCGTATCCACTTGAACGAAATCTACGATCACTTCGCTCGCGATCGCCACCGGCGATGGAACAAACTCCACCCAGTATGGATTTGCATTATGTATGAATCCACCGTTCTCCAAGGAAAAGCCGAGCGAAGCCATCGCGCGCTGCACTATTCGCGGATCGTCTATGCCGCCGATGACTACCATGTCAATATCCTCGGAGCGGTAGGCATCCGGAGCGTGGAGTGTCGATGCGCTGCCGCCGACAACGACGGGATCGTAACCGATTTCGCGTAGAGCCGCCGCGACCGCACCGGCAACATCGGCCATTGACGTTGCACCTGTGATCACAAAGGCTTACCCGCACGTCGGGGCCGACGCCGCGCAGCCTCGGCGAGCCGTTTCCGATAACGGGGCTCGCGGTCGATAAGCGCCTGAAGCAACGTGGCGAGTTCCTTCGCCGCAATGTAGTCGGGGTTCAACGAAACCTCGCGTTGCTTGCCACTCATCCTGGTCACCAAGACTCCCGCGAGTTCGAGGTCTGCGATCGCCCGCTGAACGAGGGAGATCGGTCGCTGGACAAGGCGCGCTAATTCACGCGGATAGGAGCGCCCAAGTCCGGCGACGAGCACGAGAAGTTCCGAACGCACAGCGGAACCGAAGAGCGTCGGGACGCGCATGGATTTTGCGGATTGAACGGGTTTTGACCCTTTTTTGAGGTCATATGACCCTCTTTCAGTGGTCATATGACCACTATATCAGGTCATCCTGAACTCAGCAACCGTCAATGCCCAGAAGGCTGCGGCGATGCGCTTGCCAGCCTAGCCGCCCTCGCCATCGCCGGCGTGCGGTACCGGCGAGACACCCGGCGCGGGAGTAGCGCGGAGGCTGCCGCCGCCCTGTGGCAACTCGAGCGCTTGCACGAACGTGAGGCCGGTGCCCGGAACGTAGATCAGGCCGGGGCGGCCGCCTTCGAGCACGATGCCTTTCGCTTTCGCGTCGGCTTGACTGAGGATCGTTACGTAGGCGCAGCCGATGAAGCCGCGATAGGCTTTGAACTCCGGCGAGTTTTCGAAATTGCGCCGCGCGGACTGTTGCTCCGGCGTCCCGCCGCCGGCCCCACCCGGAGGTCCGGACTGCGCGGTGACCTCGCCGCCTTCAATCGGTGGAGCGCCGCCCGGGCCGCCGGGGCCGCCGCCGGGACCCCCGCCGGGACCGGGTCCAGCGCCGCCGCCGAATCCGCCTCCGCGAATGCCGCCGCCGCGCGTGCCGCCGTTCCCGCCGCCCGGCGCCGCGCCCGGCGGCCGTGGAAAGCGCGGACGCAGTTCGAGGTAGTACGCGACGGCGGAACCGGCGGGTAGTTTGTGCGGAGTGACGGTCGAATCCGGAGTCGCCGTCGTCTTCGCGCCGGCTTCGTACTCTGCGACGTATTTCTTCAAGCCGTCGAAGAGCGGCTTCGCCGCCGTCTGCGCGTCGGCGTCGCACGTTTGGCGCGCGGTGTCCATCGCGAGCGGGTCGGTGCCGGGCGGCGGCGGGTTCGATACGAAGCGCGGCGGACGGCGCGGGCCCGCGCTCGAACTCGGACTCGGCTCCGGCGTCGCGGATTGCGCCACGCGCGCGGCAGCGCCGCGATTGAACTGCCGGAACGACGGTCCGGGTGCCGGTCCGCCGAGCGCGACCGTGTAGGAAGCGAAGATCGTGCGCGGCGTGAGCGGGACCGCCGCGCTCTCGTACAGTCCGCCGCCGGAAAGCGGCAGCGGTTGCGCGTAGGCGTTCGTCGCGAACACGCCGGCGTACGTATTGAACAGATTGTTGACGAAGCCGGTCAGCTGACCGGGCCCGAAGCGATGGGACACGCCGACGCTCGTGTTCACGTACGGTCCGAGATTCTGCTGGTTGTTGGAGCCGACGTACTGGAAATTCGCGAGCAGTTCGATCCCGCTGCGCGGCATGAGCCCGTCGAAGGTCAGATTGCCTTTATGGATCGGGCGATTGGGCAACTGCGCGCCGACGATCGTCGTCGTCGGGCCGTCGAGAAGCCGGCCGCTCCCGCCTTCGAGGATCGCCTGGTTAATCGAGTACGACGGGATCATCGCGACATAGGGCGAGAGCTCGAAGCGCGCCGTCATGTTGACGCCCTGATAGATGCGCCGCGTCCCCGCGACCGACTCGTTGACGTAGACCGTCGGCGGGGGCGCCGCGACGCCGCAGACCGTCGGTGCGCGGTACGCGGCATAGAGCGTCTCGAGATACCCCGCGCCGGCCGCGTCGTAGTATGAGACGGGTTCGTCGATCAAGGCATTGATCAGTTGGCCCGACTGCATCTGCCAATAAGGCGAAATCGAGACCGTCGCGCCGCCGTTGAACTGGTGCAGCCAGGTCGCATTGACGGCCTGCGCGCTTTGCGACTGGCCTTCGCCGCTATCGCCGGGACCGCTCACGACCGCCGTTTGCGCGCCGCAATTGAAGCGTGCCGACACGGGATCGGAGAACGACTTGATCGCGCCAAGGTTCGGCTGCGAGCTTCCCACGTTCAACGAGAGCGCGTAAGTATCGCGCACTTTGGGATGCCACTGTCCGCTGAGGCCGGCCAGGAACGACCCGCCGACGCCGGTCGTATCGGCGAACGAGACGTTCGGCGTGTAGGTCAGCTGATCGCTCGCCTTGATCGCGTCGCTGAACTGGTAGCGCGACGACGTCGCGGCATTCGTGAAAGCGGTAACGTATTGCGAGCCTGCCGTGGGATTCGACGAATTGATCGCCGAGTAAATGCTGCCGACGAAGATGAAGGTGTGGTTGCCTTGCGCCAGCGAGCCGCTGTACGCGGCGCCGCGCGTCAGGGTGTCCGTGAAAGAAGCCGAGGGATCGAGGGTCGGCTGGTAGTCGGCCGGGTTGGTCGGGTCGGGGAGCGTCGGGATTGAGCTGCAGCACGTAACGGTTGAGGTCGTTGACGTTCTGCGTTCCCGTGTTGATGTAGCCCGAGAAGTTCGTCTGGACGTTGCCGATGAGCGAAGCGACCGTCACGTAACCCAGCTCGTAGTGCCCGAAGTTATAGTTGTTCGGCCCCGAACCGCAGGGCAGAATCGTCACGTCTTGCGCGCAGATCTGGTAGGCCAAGCGGTTCGTGTCGATGCCCGAGGCCGTGACGCTGGTGCGTTCGTCGCCGAGCGTGTAGCGCAGCTTGACCAGATCGCTGACGCTGAGCGAGTCGCCGCCGTGCGCGTAGGTAAGGCCGCTCTGATCTTCGTAGACGTTGAAGGTCAAGGGGCTGTTCGAGCCGCGCCAGGTATGCTCGAGCACGAAGCCGACATTGTCGAGCGAGCCCGTCGTCGCGAACGCGTAGTTGTTCCGGTCGTACGTTCCGGTCGTTCCGTTGGCGCGAACTTGCAAGGCTTGGGTCGGCTGCAGCGTCGTGAAGTTGACGCCTCCCGCGAGTCCGCCCGCGGTCGGGGCGAAGCTCACCGAGGAACCGGAGAAAAGATCGGTCCCGATGCCGCGCAAGTTGCCCGCGGAGCCCGGTGCGGACAGCGGAATTCCGTCGAGCGTCAACGCCGTCTGCGACTCGTCTTGGTTGTTGAGCGAGATGGTAATCGCGCTGTTGGGATCGGTCGCGTCGGTCGTGACCGAAACGCCGGCGAGCTTATCCAGCGCGTCGGTCAGCGAGTCGGACAAGCGCCGGATCGCGCTGTCGGCGTTGAGGTCGCTCGTCGTAATCGAGACGTTCGAGCGCGAGGAGACGATGGCGATCGTCTTGAGGCCGGAGGCCGCATCGACGCCTCCGGCGGTGGACGTCGCCCCGCCGGATCCCCCGGTTCCACCCGAAGCGGCGCTGCGTTGCGTGAGCAGGATGCGAACGTGGACCAAGCGGTCGGGCAGTACGTCGAACTCGCGCGTGCTCGCGCCGTTGTAGCCGCGCGCCTGCAGACGGATCCGGTAGATGCCGACCGGCACGTCGGTGAATTTGATCGCGCCCGACGCCGTGGTCAGGGCGTTCGCCGTCTGGGCGCCGAGCAAAAACGTGCGTACGTTCCCGATCGGCTTGTTCGTCGCGGCGTCGACCACGTTGAGGTCGATCTCCCCGGTGCTGCTTTGCGCTCGCACGGGCGGGGTCGACAAGACGAGCAGGGCGAGCGCGAGCAGCGGCGCGGTAACGCGTCGGAACATCTCTTGGAAGCCTAAGCCAGAATCCTCAGGCAGAACTGAGAAACGTCCTCAGAGCGTATAGCGAAGACCGATCTGCAGCGTTTGGCCGAGCGGATAGCTCTGCGGAACGTAGCCGCCCGTGCCGTAACGCCACGGCACCGACTGCGTAACGCCGTCGTTCGTCGGCACGCCATTCCCCAGCGCGTACGGCGTCGTGCCGGCCGGAAGAGCGGGCGCGCACGGAACGGTGCCGGCCAAAATCTGCCCGTAGCACGCAGCATAGGCCGGATTGCCGCCCTTATAGCCGGGCGGCCCAATCAAGTATGGATTGACTTGATACGCGGTCGGTGCGTAGTTGCCGAGGAGGTTCGTGACGTTGAGCACCGCCGTCAAGCGCGGCGTCAGGTTCGCTTCGAAGCGCAGGTTCACCAAAATCTGAGGAAGCGAGCGCAAGGTGTTTGGATCGTTCCCTTCGCTCGTCCCGAGGTTTCCGATGTACGGGTTCGTCACGGCATCGAACGGCGCCGACGGATTTTGCAGAAAATAGTAGTTCGCGCCGGGGTTGACGTAGTTGTCGTTCGGAACTTGCACCGGCTTGTTCGTCAAGGGATCGAACTCGTAGACCATCTTTCCGTTGCCGTACGGATAGCCGCTCGAATACGAGAGTGACGGGATCAGGTGGAAGCGCCGCGACCGATCGACGAACTCGTAGGACAGTTCGGTCGTGAAGTCCGGCTGGTAGCCGACGGGAAAGAGATGGTTCGCCGCGATCGCCGGCGCGTTGAGGTCGTTATACGCGAATTGCGACGCACTCGACGAAAAAGCGCGGATGTAGTTGGAGCTCCAAGTGAAGCCGCCGTGCCGCAGATAGAGTTCGAGGCCGTTCGCGCGCAGCTCCCCGACGTTCGTCGGCACGCCCAGCCCGCTCGGGCTGAGACCCGCGGCAACCGCGGACCGGAAATTGAAAGGAAGCACGTCGATCAGGTTCTTTTCGAATTTCTGGTAGTACGTGATCCGAAACTGGGTCGCACCGCCGCCTTCGAACGAGTAGGTGAAGTCATTTGCCGTCTCCGGGCTCAGCGGTACGAAGGGAGCCGGAGTTCCGTTCTCGTCGACGTTGGCCGAGTCGACGCGGTCGACTTCGAGCGGCGCGGGCGCAACGTTGATGTGGTCGAAGTTCGCGCGTAAGGCGTACTCCGAGCCGATCCGATAAGACAGGCCGAAGTGCGGATCGATCGCCCCCGCGCCGTACGCGAAGCCGTCGCTCGGCTTGAAGAACGAACCGGTGACGCGCGCGGTCCCCATCAGATCGAGACGGTTCGAAGCCGCCCACGTATCCCCGAGGTAGGCGAGGTAGCCGTTGATGTTCGGATTCGAGGTGATGAACTCGTCGGCCGTCGGCACCACTTGATCGAGGTAGGACGTATTCGTACGGAACTCCGCACCGAAGCGCACGTGATGCGGCCCGAAGATGCCGTCGTTGTCGAGGTTGACGCCGGTCTGCCGGAGCGCGGACGATTCGGCGAGCGAGATCGCTCCGTCGGGAAAACCGTTCTCGTCCCAAAACGGACCGCCGGCCGACGACCCGTACTGCGACTCGTAGACCTGCAGCCGCGAAAAGATTTGCGGCCCGGTATGCTGCCACTGGGCTTTCACGACATCGTAATAGCCGCGAACGCCCGAGGCGAAATCGACGGGTTGGTTCGGGTTGGTTTGGCCCGGATACGTCGTCGTCGCGCCGTCGAACGCGCCGATCGTCTCACCGGCGTAGGGCGAACCGTACTGGTTGTATTGCGCTTGTCCGAGCAGCGCGAGAAAGGAGACGTCGTCGCGCCTTGAGGCCTGGAAGTGAACGTTCGTCTCGATGGAGTATTGCCCGCGCGTCTGGAGCGCGAGGCCGTACGTGGCGGCTTCCGAGGGATAGAACGTCGTGCCGTCGCCGTACGTGAAGTACTGGCTTCCGAAAGTCGACGCGAACGCGTAGCGCCACTTAAGGTCGGGACTCGCTCCCAGGATTTGGAGGTTGCCGAATTGGTATTGCGTCCCGATGCCGTCGGCGATTTCGAAGGTCGCGCGACCCGGATAGGAACCGACCGCCGGAATCTGATTGACGACCCCGCCGAGCGCATTGTCGCCTTCGTTCGAATAGCCCGCGAGGACGACGCTGGTCGATGCGACGCCCGTCGTCGGAAGTTGCGCGCCGTCGACGTTGCCCCCCGGCTCCGCGATCAGCCCTTGCGGAATCGGCACGGAGTCGTAATCGAAGGCCGCGTCCCCGACGCGGCCGCCGCGCAGAATCGCATTCGCGAACGGGTCGAGATCGACGCCCGGCACGTTGGCGATCGCGCCCTGAACGGTCCCCTGCGTGTAGTTCGCCAGCCCGGCCGAAGAGGTGGTGGGGAAGTTCGCGCGCGCCGCGGGCCCGCTCACGACGAAGGTGTCGGACGTCGCGCCCGGCGTGAAGGCTTGCACGCGCGCCTGCACGCTTCCGATCGTATGCGGAGCCCTTTGCAACTGAAACGACGTGCGCTGTTCCTGTCCCGACAGGACGCGCACTTCCCGTTGGAACGCGTTCTCGTAGCCCGCCGCTTCCACCGAAACGACGTACTCATCCGGAACGACGCCGAGGATCGCAAAGCGGCCGCGCGCGTCGGTGAGCACGGAATAGCGCCCGGAGGCGGAGGCCGCGGAGACGCGCGCGCGCGCGACGGCTTCGCCGCTCGTCGACGTCACGGTTCCGACGATGAGACCGGTCGTTGCCTCGGCCGCGGCGGCGACCTGCGGGCTGATGAAACGCACGCCGAGCATCGAGAATGCAAACAGCGTCACTACGCAAAGCGTTGACTTCAAGGGCGGCTCCTTCAGCGAAGCGCGCGACGCGCTTCGACCGCGTTTAGCCTACGAAAACAGGGGTTGGCGCGGGAAGGAACGGCGGCGCGCGGCCCCCGATTTGCCGAACGTGCGGCGACTGCGCGCAGGCGTACGGCTGCCGCGCGCGGTTGCGACGAACCGCGGGAACGGTCGCGCGCGAACGGGCAATCCATGTCAGGCGCAGCACGCCGTACGCGAGTGACGCGAACGTCCGAAGGATCGCGCGCATGAGCGTGCCGAGCAAGAGCATGCAACCGGCGCCCACCAGCCCGTGCACGAGCAGACTAAACGCGATCGGACCGCCCAGCCACGCCATCGTTCCAACGTCACCGCCGGCGAGCAGTTGCTCGCTGGCCTCGAGCGCGTACAATGCGGCAAGCTGCAGCGCAAAGAGCACCGGCAAATCCGCGAGCGGCGCGCGAGACGAGATGTCTTTCGCCGCGTCGATCAGCCAGTCGCGCGACCGGTCCCTCGAACCGCGCCAAATTCGCGCGCAGCGCGCAACCAGGATCGCCGCAGCTAAACCGATGCCGGCGAGCAGAAAGGGGAGGACCCCCAGGTGGTTGTCGTCGTCGTAGCGGCCGCCCAGCACGCCGCTATTCGACACCGACTCGACGAGCGGGTCGGCGATGGCCGCCGCGACCAGCGCGGCGCACGAGAGAAAAAGCAGACGTGAAGCGCTCGGAAACACTCTGACTCGCCCTTCAGCGCCGCCGCCCCGTTCCCATGCGGCGGCCGTTCCGGCTTCCTCAAGAGTGAGCGCGCGCGAGGACTGGGACGCAAGGTATGTAACTCCCAAGGCATGCGCGTCGGCCGGATCTTCGGCATCGACATCTACATCGACCTGAGCTGGTTCCTCATCTTCGTGTTCGTCGCGTGGATGCTCGGCAGCAGCACGGGTCCGCTCGCCGCGGCCGGTTTGTCCGGCGCCGATCGCATTTGGCTGGGCGTGCTCACCGCGCTGCTGTTTTTTGGAAGCGTGCTGGCGCACGAGTTGGCCCACTCGGTCGTGGCGCGCATGCGCGGCTTGCCGGTCTCGCGCATCACGCTCTTCATCTTCGGCGGCGTGTCGCAGATCAGCGGCGACTTCGACAGTGCCGGCGGCGAAGGGGTGATCGCGTTCGTCGGGCCGCTGACGAGCTTCGTTCTCGCCGCGCTCTTCTATTTCGTCGCGCAAGCGCTCGGCACGCAGTCGCCGGTCGGCGTGGCCTGCGGTTATCTCGCCTGGGCCAACCTGGTCCTCGCGATCTTCAATCTGCTGCCCGCGTATCCGCTCGACGGCGGCAAGGTGCTGCACTCGTTCATCTGGCGCGCAACCGGCGACCGGCTGCGCGCGACGCGCATCAGCGCCGGAATCGGTCAAGGTTTCGCGCTCGTCTTGGTGCTGCTCGGGATCCTCGAGATGTTCGCGGGAGGTTTCTTCAACGGGCTCTGGTTCTGGCTCATCGGCTTGTTCTTGTTCCAGGCGGCACGCTCGGAGGCGTCTCAATCCCAACTTGCGGCGACCCTGCGCGGCCAAAAGGCGAGCGCGCTCGCGACGGGAGCACCGCCTCCGCTGTCGCCGGACACCAGCGCGCGTGTCGCGACCGAAGCGCTCTTGCAAAGCGGACAACGGGCTGCGGCCGTGGTCGATGGGGGAAAGCTAACCGGCATGATCACGCTGACGGACCTCGCCCGCGCGCACGCGAGCTCGCGTGACGACGCCCCGGTCTCGAGCTTGATGACGCCGGTCGCGAACATCAAGAGCGTTACGCCGGGGAGCGATTCGATGCAGGCCCTCAGCTTGCTCGCACAGAGCGGGTACCATCAGCTCCCGGTGATCGACGAGAGCGGCGCCGTTCAAGGCTTCATCACGCGCGAAGGACTGCTGCAGCGTCTCTCGCTGGCGCACTCGAGCTAGGAGGATTCTCATGGCCGAACATCCGGCCGTCGACGCGCATCGGCTCGCGGCCAAACACCACCAGGCCGCCGCCGACTTCCACGAGCTCGCCGCAAAACGCTACGAGCACGGCGATCACGCCCAAGCGGCGCACTACGCGCTGCTCGCGCAAGCGCACGCGGCGCGCGCGAACGGCTTTATGTCCGATGCAGCCAAGATTCATGCGGAGCAGCACGGCGGAAACAAACACGCCCATTCCTGACCGCGGAGACCTCGGACCGCACGGCGATCGCTTCGCGGCGTACCGGCCGGTCGTCATGGGCCGCAACGGCATGGTAACGGCGGCGCACCCGCTCGCCTCCGAAGCCGGCGTCCATATCTTGCGCAGCGGCGGAAACGCGGTTGACGCCGCCGTCGCCGTGGGCGCGGCGATCGCGGTGACGGCGCCGCACCTCTCCGGTGCCGGCGGCGACGGCTACATCATGATCTACGACTCCAAAGTGGCCGCCGAGCCGATCGTCATCAACGCGACGGGCCCCGCGCCGCAGCACGCCACGCTCGAGGCTTATCGCGACGGCATTCCGCTGCACGGCATGCGCAGCGTGAGCGTCCCAGGCTTGGTCGACGGCTGGCTGCAAGCCCACGAGCGCTTCGGCTCGCTCCCGCTGGACGCGTGCTTCGCACCGGCGATCGACCTGGCCCAAAACGGCTTCCCCGTGACGCACGACCTCGCGGCTGAGATTCTCGCGCAACCGCTCTTGCTGGAATTCCCAAGCTCGCGCGCGATCTTCGCGCCGCGCGGCGAGCCGTTGCGCTTCGGCAAAATTCTCGTGCAAACGGATCTCGCCCGCACCTTGCGGACAATCGCGCGCGAGGGCCGCGAAGCGTTCTACGAGGGGGAGATCGCCGGCGCCATCGTCGCCGCCTCGGAGATCCACGGCGGCCTCTTCCAGCTCGACGACTTGCGGCGTTTCCGCGCCGAGACGCAAAGCGCGATCGCGACCAGCTATCGCGGCTACGAAGTCTTCGAATCGCCGCCCAACTCGAGCGGCCACCTGCTGCTGCAGATGCTCAATCTCGTCGAGAACTTCGAAGTCGGAGCGCTCGGCGCCAACGGCGCGGACGAGATTCATCTGATGGTCGAGGCGAAGCGGCTGGCCTTTGCCGACCGCGAAGCGTTCATGGCCGATCCGAACTTCACGGATATTCCGCTGCGCGGATTGCTCGACAAGGCCTATGCTGCCGAACGGGCGCGCCTCATCGACCCCGAGCGCGCGGCTCGCTCCGTGGAAGCGGGCAAAGCGCGCGCATTCGAGGGTGTGGCGCGCGCGTCGCACACGACGTGCTTCGCGGTCGTCGACGGTGCCGGACGCGCGGTCTGCCAGATTCAGAGCATCCAATCGTTCATGGGTTCGGCGCTCGTCGCAGACGGCACCGGCATTCTGCTCAACAACCGCATGTCGTACTGGCACCTCGAGCCGGGCCATCCCAATCAGCTCCAGCCCGGGAAGCGCGTTCGCCACACGATGAACACGGTGATGGTCTTCCGCGACGGCGAGCTGTTCATGGTGCACGGCACCCCGGGTGCCGACACGCAGACGCAAACGAACTTGCAAGTCCTCACCCACGTCATCGATCACGGCATGAACGTGACGGAGGCCGTCGAGGCGCCGCGCTGGCGCCACATCGGGCGCGGCACCGAATCGACGATCCCCCACGGCGAAGCCGACGCCCTCAATCTCGAAGCGCGCTTCCCGTCCGAGGTCGCAGAGGACCTCGCACGCCGCGGACACCCGGTCGTGACGATCGGACCCTGGGAAGCCAACGGCAGCGAAGTTATGATTCGCCTCGACAAGACCAACGGCGCGCTGCACGGCGCGTGCGATCCGCGCGCCGACGGCTACGCGATCGGTTACTGACCGCGCGCGCTGCCCCGCGAGGCGAATCCCCCGAGCAGCACCGTCCACGGTTCGATGCTGAGGGTCCGCAACATATCGGTCTTCCACGGATCTTCGCTCAGACGCGCCTCGGCTGCGCTTTCGTCCGGCGCCGCGACGACGTGCATGATGCGCGCCGCGTTATCTTCACCGCCGAGCGGACCACCCGCGACGATGAAGCCTTCAGCCACGAGCGCATCCATGAACGCCGCATGCGCTTCCCAGTTGATTTGCCGGCGCATCGCCACCGACCAATCCCACGCCGAACTACGCTCTCGCACCACGACAAAATACGGCATCAGGTGCCTCTCTTACTTGACATTTCAGCTACTTTGTAATGCAAACTATTACATAGCGATGATCGTGACAGTTGCTGGCGGAGACGGGCGTGCCCCGCATCCGTGAACCGCTCTATTGGGATGACGACAACCTCAATCACCTTTGGCAGAGTCATCAAGTCACCCCGGACGAGGATAGAAACTTCAAACAATGACGACCGTTGCTAAGAAAAGTCTCAAGCAAATGGCAGGCGATTTGGCACGCTCGCACGCGGAGGAAATAGCGCGCGCGGAGATCGTAAGAGGGACAAGGGCCGAATCGCCTGTTTCCGTGCGCTTGAGCGCTCCGCTACTGGAAGCCTTGGACCGCCTAGCGCACAAGGAACATCGAAAGCGCGGCAATCTGATTCAGCACATCCTTTGGGAGTACGTGCAGGCGAAATGCGAGAAGTAGATCCGGGCTGCGGTTACCGCAGGGAGCGTCCGGCCTCCGCCAACGCTTCGCGGATCGCATCCGGGGAGGGCGGACAGCCGCGAACCGACACGGTAGCGCCGAGTTCCAGGATCGCGCCCCGGCCCGACTCCGGCGCATCGGCCCAGGGACCCTCGCCGACCGCGCAATCGCCGACGGCAACGACGACGTACGGTTTCGGCGTGGCTTCCAGCGTGGCGTGCGCCGCCGCGCGCATCGTGTCCGTCATCGGGCCGGTTACCGTGACGACGTCGGCGTGGCGCGGTGACGCAACGATGTCCCAGCCTTCCTGCGTGATGTCGTAGTAGGCGTTGCCGAGTGCGTTCATCTCGTGCTCGCAGCCGTTGCAGCTGCCGCAAACGAGATGACGTATGCCGAGGGACCGTCGCATCATCGAGAGTTACCGGTCCACGCAGGCGTAGCAGAGGTTGAAGCTCTTGTTCACGAGCGGGAAGTCCGGCACGATGTTGCCTTCCATCGCGCGGACGACGAGCGGCCAGTTCCGATACGAGGCCGAGATCGCGTGCAGCCGCTCGACGGTTCCGTCGCGGCCCGTGCGCAGCGCGACCGTCTCCGCACCGCGCGCTCCCTCGACGGCGGTTACCGCCGAGCCCGATACCGGCGCGAGGGAACGAACCGCGGGCAACTGCGCATCCCCCAGGACGATGAGCGCCTCGCGCACCAGGCGAAACGACTCCAATAGCTCCACGCGCTTGATCCGGCAGCGCGCGAACGCGTCGCCGGTTGAGGCGTGCGCGACGTGCGGCGCCAGTTCGCGATACGCACCATAGGGAGCAAACGCGCGCAGGTCGATCGTGCCGTGCGAGGCGCGATGCGCGGGACCAACCGCGCCGAAAGCCCGCGCCGTATCGTGCGGAAGGGCGCCTGCACCGTGCCAGCGCGAAGCGAGCGAAGCGTTGCCGAAGAGTTCGCGCATGTAGCGAAGGCTGCGCGTCTCGAGTTCGGCCAGTCCCACGCAAACGGCGTCTCGATCGGCTAGCGTCGAGGCACCGATTCCACCCGGAACGATCGCGTCGAACAGCAGCCGGTGGCCGGTCGCGACGTGGTTCAAGCGCATCGCTTGCTCTTTCAACGCCATGCCGCGCGCGAAACCCGGCGCCCAGCCCGCGCCGGACGAGCTAGCGGCGAGGTCGCCGAGGTGATTGTAAATACGCTCCAGCTCGGCAACGACGAGCCGCGCCAGCTCGACGGGCGCGTCGAGTTCCACGCCCGACAGCGTCTCGAGCGCGCGCGCGTACGCAAACGAGCGTGCGGCACTGCAGCTCCCGCAGATGCGCGCGATTCGCGGCGCGCAGGCTAGCGACGGGCTTCCTTCAAGCGCGCGCTCGATGCCGCGATGGGCGAAACCCAGCTGAGCGTCGAGGTGCACGACCGTTTCGCCGCCGGAGCTGAACGTGAAACGCCCCGGCTCGATGATGCCGGCATGAACCGGGCCGACGACGAAGTGCGTCAAGCCTTCGCCATACGCGACGACTGCTTCGGGGAGTCGGCCGTTCTGCGCGCGCAGGGGTCTTGCGTCGGGCAAGTCTTCGAAACGCACGTCGCGCGCCTGCGCCATCTCACGCTCGTCCCATGAGAACGCGGGCCAGGTTCCGGAGACCGGCGCGGCAAGGCGCAACGCATCGAGGCGATGCGAGAGCGCGAACGGTCCGCTCCCTTCGCGCAGAAACAGATAGTGAAGGGAATCGTCGTCGGCGTAGGCGCCGAGTGGAACGTTCGGCCCCGCCGCCTCCGCGAGAACGCGCTCCCGGAAGCGCTCCGCAGCCGAGCGCGCATCCGCAACCGACGGCGCTATCCGCACACCGTGCGTCATGGCGCGCTCCCGAGCGTCGCACCGGCGGCCTGGAGCGCAACACCCGCGGCCGACCACGGAACGGCGGCAAGCGCCAGCGCGCAGAGAAGCGCGACCGCCGCGGTCCCCGTAGCGAGGCGCGCGTAGGAGCGCGCGCCGGTGGGCCTCTCGACGGCGCCGCTCGGCGCCGCGCCAGCCTCGATCTCGATTGCTGCGCGCGCGAGCGCGGCGAAGGCGAGCGCCAGGCCGACGAGGCCGAGCGCGAGCGGCGCCCACTTGTGCGCGACGACGCCGGCATATACGACGAGCAGTTCGCTGAAGAACAATCCGAACGGCGGCATTCCCGAGAGCGCGGTGAGCGAGCCGAGCAAGATCCGGCCGGCGCCGCCGCCGCCGTTCCACAACCCGCGCAGCTTGCTCAGCTCCGTCGAGCCACGCTCGCGCTGCACGATGCCCGCGCAGAAAAAAGCCGCCGACTTCGCAAAGGCGTGGACCACCACGTGGAAGAGGGCCGCAAACCAGCCGAGCGGTCCGCCGAAGCCGAGTGCGAGCGCGACGATGCCCGCGTGTTCGACGGTGGAGTATGCGAGCAGCCGCTTGAGATCGGTTTGCGTCAGCATCAACATTCCGGCGACGACGATCGAGAGTGCCCCGAACCACACGAGCAGTTCCGACGCGAACGCACCGGCGCCCAGCGCCGACGCGACGCCGAGCGTGCGCATGATGGCGTAGAGCGCGCACGAAACGAGTACGCCCGACAACAGCGCACTGATCGGAGCCGGCGCTTTTGAGTGCGCGTCCGGCAACCAGGCGTGCATCGGCACGAGTCCGGCTTTCGTCGCGAAGCCGACGAGCATCAGTGCCACGGCGAGTCGTGCCAGCACCGGCGAACCGGCGGTCCCGTGCGAGGCGATCGCCGTCCACGACAGCGCGGCCGCGGGAGCGAGACCATCGGCGATCGAGACGTGAGCCAGGACGACGATGCCGAGCAATGCGAACGCGATGCCCACGCTGCACAACACGAGATACTTCCAGGCCGCTTCGAGTGCGGCCGGTTCTCCGCTGTAACCGACGAGAAATGCCGTCGCGAGCGTCGTCAGCGAAATGCCGAGCCAGAGTACCGCGAAGTTGCCGGCGAGAACGACCAGCAGCATCGCACTCCAGAACGCGCCGAGCAAGACGAAGTAGACGGGTTTGTTCGACCAGATCTCGGTCCCGCTCGTCCAATCGTCGGCCAGAAGCCCCGCTGAAAAGAACGTCGCGAGCAGGCCGAGGAGCGATACGAGCGCCACGAATACCAGCGACAGTTCGTCGACCGCACCTGAAACGGCGAAGGGCAGCAGCGCCGCGACGACCGCCAGCACCAGACGCGCCGCGCGCCGAGCCCGGCGCTGTCGCACGAGCCTCACGCCGAGTGCGAACGCGAACGGCGCGGCGATGACGAGCGCGAGGTTCATCCGCGCAAACTCCGCAGGGCATCGACGTCGAGCACGGGGTTGTTCGCGAAGAACGCACGCACGAGCGCGAGGCCGATGAAGGTTGCAACGAGTGCGTCGAACGTCGCGCCCAACTCGACGGATTCCGGTAGCGTCGGAGCGAGAACCGCGCCGGCCAGCGTTACGCCGGTGCCGAGTACCAAGAGTCCGACGACGTGCGAGAGTAGGTTGCGATGGACGATGAGAATGCCGACGCCGCACAGGACGACGTAGGCCATGAGGCTCTGCAGCGTGTCGTTACCGAGTGAGGGCAACGCCGCAGCGCGTGCGACGAGCGCGAAAGCAAGGACGACGAGCAGGCGCAGCGGGGCTGGGATCGAGGGACGCAAGTCGCCGGCCTCGGGATTCGCGCGCACAAACGCGAGGATGCCGAGCGGCGCGACCACGACTTTCAGCAGCGCCGATACCGCGAAGAGTCCGAGCGAAAGCGGAGTGCTTAGCGCGGCGGGGGCGACGAGAATGCTGACCGTCACCGCCAAGACGACGTAGCCGGCCAACATCTGCGACGTGCGCGTGCTCAACAGAAGAACGGCGCCGGCGAGCAACAAGATTGCATCGACCATCAGAGCGCCGTTCCGAGAAGCCGCAAGGCGATGCTCGCAGCCGCTAAAACGAACGCACTCGCGAGCAGTTGGGGGATCTCGAACAGGCGCATCTTCGCGAACAGCGTCTCGACCAAGGTGATCGCCGCGGCGAGCACGAGCGCCCAGGCCATGATGGCCCACGCGCTGCCGCCCGGCAGCAGCAGCCCCGCGAGCAGCAGAAAACTCAACTGTCGCACGTACGCGGCCGTCTGCACGAACGCCAGCTGCCAGCCGGAGTATTCGAGCGAGAGTCCCTCGTGGATCATCGTCAGCTCGTAGTGCGTCTCCTGATTGTCGATCGGAACGCGCGCCGTCTCCGCGAGCAGCACCAGAAAAAAAGCCCCGATGGCGAGCAGGCCGGCGAGACCGAACGGCAGGTGCGCCAGCGCGGACAGCTGCGTGCCGCGTCCGAGCGCCGCCGCGCCAAGTAACGCGACGAGGAGCGCCGGCTCGACGAGCGCCGCGACCGTTTGCTCGCGGCTCGCCGCCATGCCGGCGAACGCGCTGCGCGAGTCGAGTGCCGCGAGCCCAAGCGCGAAGCGCGAAAGCGCGAGCAAGAAGACGAGCGCCACGATTTCGCCCAGCGGCGGAATCCCGGGCGCGGCAATTGGAAGCGCAGCAGCCAGCGTCAGCGCGACGCCCAGAGCGATTCCCGGCGCAACGACTGCGATAGGAGTCACGCCTTCCGGCAGGATCGACTCCTTGCGCCAGAGTTTGGCAAGGTCGCGGTAAGGTTGGAGCGGCGCCGGCCCCGGCCGGCCCTGCAGGCGCGCGCGCAGCGATTTCATCGCGCCCTGCACGAGCGGCGCGAGCGCGACGATGACGAGCAGTTGCGCCGCTGAGAGCGCGTTCACCGGCGGGCCAGCGCTACGACGAGCACGAGAGCTCCGACGGCATACGCGAGGTAAAGCCGAAGACTCCCGCTCTGCAACGCGCGCGAGCGGCGCGCGCCTTGCAACGCGAGCGCCCCGAACCAGCGCGCACCCTCGTCGATCACGTCGCGGCTCTCGATGCGATAGACGATGCGTGCCGGAAACCACGGTGAGGCACCACTCTCGACCAGCCGCCGGTGTTCGGGCTGCAGCACGAAGGCAAAGATCATCCGCAGCGGTTTGGAGAACGCCGTAGCGGTGTATTGTGCGGCGGCCGTTACCGGCGAGCCGCACGTCCACGTCGGCACGCCGCGCAGACCGCGCCGGGCGGCCAGCGCGAAACACGCAAGCGCGCCAAGTGCGGGCAAAGCGATCAATGCGATCGGCAAAACGGGAAGCGAGGGCAGAACGAGCGCAACGCCGGGAAGTGCTCCCGCACCGAGCGTTGTCGCCGCGACGCGAGCGAGCGGGACGACCGCGAGCGCCGGAGCCAAACCGAACAGCGCGCAACCCCCGGCCAGAAACGCTTGCGCGAAGACTGCACCGTCGAACCGCTCGCGCTGCGCTCCGGCGAGTTGTGCGTGCTCGGCCCGCCGCGGACGGCCGAGAAACGCGATGCCGAAGACTTTCACGAAGCACGCGGCGGCGAGCCCGCCCGTCAGCGCGAGCCCGGCCGTCGCCCCGAGGAGCACGATGCGCGCGAGTGGATCCAGGAGCGCGAACCCGCCGATGAGACTTTGAAACGTGAGCCACTCCGAGGCAAACCCGTTGAACGGCGGCAGCGCGACGATGGCGGCGCAACCGATCAAGAAGAGCGGCGCCGTCCAGCGCAGGCGATGCCACAGGCCACCGAGTTTCTCCAAGTCGACCGTTCCTTGCGTCTTGGCGACGACGCCGGCTCCGAGAAAGAGCAGCGCCTTGAACAGTCCGTGATTGACCGCGTGAAACAGCGCCGCGACGAGCGCGAGGGTTGCGAGAACGAGCGCTCCCGAGGAACGCGCCAGCAGTGCAACGCCGAGACCGATCGTAATGATGCCGACGTTCTCGACCGAATGATACGCGAGCAGACGCTTGAGGTCGTGATCCACGAGCGCGTAGAGCACGCCGCCGATCGCGCTGACCGTTCCCGCGACGACGAGCGCGATACCCCACGCGGCGGGGGCCGGCGCCGCAAGTTCGAAAACGACGACGCACAAACCGTACAACGCGACCTTGAGCATCGCGCCGGAAAGGAGCGCCGACGCGCCGGGCGGCGCGACCGGGTGTGCGCGCGGCAGCCAAAAGTGCAGCGGCAGCAGGCCGGCTTTCGAGCCGAACCCCAGCAGCGCGAGGACGAAAGCCGTGGTGCGCACTCCGCTGGGAAGCGTCGCCGCCGACGCGGCGATTTCGGAAAAGGACGGCCCGGCTGCATGGCTCGCGAGCAACAGCAGCGCGAGCAGAATGCACAGCGCGCCGCTCTGCGCGACGGCTAAGTACACGAACGTCGCGCGGCGCACGCCTCGCCGCCGGTGATGCGCGGCGACGAGAAACGCGGAGACCAGCGACATCAGCTCCCACGCCAGCACGAACGCCAAGACGCTGCGCGCGACCAGCACGAGCAGCATCGATGCGACGAAGCCGGCAATCAGTACGGCGTCAACCGGACGATCGTTACTGGAGCACCACGCTCCCACGGCGATGCCCAGCAGCGCGAGCAATGCGAGAAACGGCGCCGCCAGCAGCGTTACGCCCAAATCGATCCGCAACGCGGGCAAGATCGCGCCGAAGCTCGCGAGCTCCGTCGGACCGTGCGCTACGGCGACGAACGCGAGGAACGCGGCGAGTAATGAGAGTACCCACGTCGCGGCGACGCCGAAGGCGCGCGGGCTCACGCGGGTTTCGGTTCGCGCGCGTCCTCGCGGGCCAAGTCTTCGAGGACGGAACGCGTGCTGACGAGCTGGTTGTCGAAGATGACGCGAGCGGAGTCGAGCAGTTGCCAGATCGCCGGGTCGCCGATTTCATAACGCACCGTCGTCCCGGCGCGCTGCGTTCGCACGAGGCTGCGACCCCGCAGGACGGCCAGTTGCTGCGATAGCGTCGACTGCTCGACGCCAAGCCGTTCGCGCAACTCACCCACGCTGACCGGCCCGCCGCGGAGTTCGTCGAGGATCTGGATCCGCAGCGGGTGGGCCAGCGCCTTGAAAAACTCTGCCTTAAAGATATATCGCATTATTTGAATATTTAGATTATATGAGGCAACCTACCTTTTCGGAGCCCGCTTTCACGGGACCGGGCCACCTAGGCGCGGAGCGACGCGAGGGCGAGCTGGAGCTCTTCGAGCTCGGGGTGCCCGGGCGTGAGGGTACGCTCTTTGATGGCCAAGGCGCGCTCGAACAATGCGATCGCGTCGGCGTTGTGGCCTTGCTCTTTGCGCAGCGATCCAAATTCCGCGAGCGGGTCGGCCAATCGCCAGTGCTCCTTACCGACGGAGGCCTCCATGACGGCAACGGAGCGCTCGAAGATGCGCTCCGCTTCGGCGAAATTTCGCTCGCGCTGATAGACGCTCGCGAGCAGATGCATCGTGCGCGCCGAATCGGCGTAATCGGGGATCGTCCGTTCCCAAATTGCCAGCGCTTTTTCCAGCGCGACTTTTGCTTCGGCATTGCGTCCGTCGCGCATCATGCCAAAGGCGAGGATCGTGAGACCGAAAGCGACGTCGGGATGGACTTCGCCGAACGCGCGCGCCGAAAGCGCGATCGCGCGCTCGCTCATCGCCTGCGCTTCCGCGTAGCGGCCTTGACGGGAATAGAGGTCCGAGAGACAGTCGAGACTGATCGCGACGTCGGAATGATCGGGCCCGAGCACGCGTTCCTGCATCGCCAGCGCGCGTTCGTGCAGGACGATCGCCTCCGCATAGCGGCCCCGATAGGCGTTGAAGACGCCGAGATTGTTCACCGTCCCCGCAATCCTCGGGTCGTCGGGATCGAGAATTCTTTCCCAGATCCCGAGCGCGCGCTCGAGCATCGGCTGCCCTTCGGCATAGCGCCCGAGCTCGCCGTACACCGCCGAAACGTTGACGAGACTGGATGCGACGTCCGGGTGATCGGGCGGTAGCGTACGCTCGCGAATCGCGAGCGCGTGCAAGCTCAGCGGTTCGGCCTCGCGGAAGCGGCCCTGATAGCGGAGAACGGCCGCCAAATTGGCGATACTGAAAGCGACGTCCGGGTGATCGGGGCCGAGGGCCGGCTCGCGAATGGCTAGCGCGCGCTCGTGCAGCGTTACCGCCTCCTGCAACTGTCCCGTTTTCAAATAGACCATCGCGAGGTTGGTGAGGGCCAATGCGACCTCGAGATCCTCCTGCGCGGCGGTCCGTTCGTAAATCGCGACGCCCCGTTCGCTGAGCCTCGCCGCTTCAGCGTAGCGGCCCCGTCCGCGCAAGTAGACGCCCGAGCGCATCAGCAGAGGCGCCGCCTCGGCGACCTCGAGTTCGAGGGAAGCGATCCAGTCGGAGATCGCGACGACGTGCGGCACGAGCCGGTCGCAGGCGGCCCAGTTCGCGAACGCGGCCTCGGGGAAGGCCGCGTTCAAAGCCCCCGCTGCGCCTTCGATCCATTTGCGCGACTCGTCGCCGGCGATCGCGCCGCGCTCGATCTCTTGCACGAGCCGATGCATGCCGAAGGTGTGCGCCGCGGCGTCGGTGCGCACGAGCGAGTAGCGCGCGACCGGGCGCAGCAGCTCGTTCATCGCGAGCGGATCGTCCGCTTCGGGAAGCGCCGCCGCAATGTGCTCGCCTAGATGCTGCGCGCCCTTATACAACAGCTCGAACGGAATCGCATCGGGCGCGAGGAACGCGCTCAAGCGCAGCACGTCGGCAGCGGCGGGCGAATCGCGTTCGACCGCCTCGAAGTTCGCTGCCCAGGTGACGGTCACGCCTTCGTGCGGCACGAGGCCGCCGGCGCGCTCGAGCAGCGTGACGCGCCGTTTGCGAAAGGCCTTCAGGTAATCGGCAAAGCTCGCGTCGGTCTCGGCGACGTAGGCCGCCGCTTGCGCGAGCGCGAGCGGCAGATGGCCGAGTTCTTCCGCCAGCTCCCGCGCTGCCGCCAGCTCGCCGGCGTCGCCTTCGCGACCCGTGCGCCGCAGCAGAAACTCGACGGACTCATCTTCCTCGAGATCCGTCACGGAGAGCGCGCGCGCGATCCCGATCTCGCCGAAGGCGGATCCGCGCGACGTCAGCAGCACGTGGCCTTCACCGCGCCGCGGCAAGAACGGCTCGATCTCACGACGATCTTCGACGTTGTCGAGAATCTGCAGCCAGCGGCCGGTTCCGTTGAACCAGTCGAGCACCGAGCGAACGACGAGCTCGATGTGCGTCGACGCGGCAGCGGCGAGCCCGAGTACGCCCGCGATCTCGACGAAGGAGGTGGTCGCGCCGGCTGCCGTTTCCGCATTGACCCAGAACACGCCGTCGGGATAATCGGCGCGGTGCCGCGTCGCGTACGCGAGGGCCGATTGCGTTTTCCCGATGCCGCCAAGCCCCGAAAGTGCGGCGCGCCCCCGCTCGACGAGCTGTTGGCGCAGGCGCGCGAGCAGGTTCTCGCGGCCGGTGAAAAAGCGCGTGCGCATCGCGTCCGGCACGACCCAGGGCCGCTCGAACGCGCTCCAACGGCTCCCTTGCGGACCGAGCGCGCCCAGTGCGGCGGCTTCCGCGCCGGGCTCTTGCAAGAGATGACGCAGCAGGCTCTCGAAGCCGCGCTCGTCGCTGACGTCGTAGAAGTGGCCGCGAAAGACGGTCGGGACGTACGCGCGCGCCACGGCCTCCAGCAGCACGGGAACGATCCGTCCGGCGCGCTCCGAATCTTCGTATAAGAGGTTGCGCAGGATGCGCGCTTCCCACACGACGCCGCGGCCGACCCCGGCTTCCTCGTCTTCCATGAAGCGGCGTTGGTACGCTTCGGTGCAGATCATCAGCGTGAAGTCGCGCCGCTCGATCTCGCGCTCCATCCAGAGCGGCCAGCCTTCGCTCGGCGCGCCCGGCAGAAATTGATCGACCATCGTGTCGATCCCGCGCTCGCGCAGACGATTGCACAAAGCGAGCACGCGCTGCTCGTGCTCGGGCGAATCGTGGCTATAACTGATCAGCGCCGTCGGGCGGTCCGTCGCGGGCATCGTTGCCGGGGTCTTCGCGCGAGCGATGCCGCCCGCCCGCGCATTACGCGGCCGGCGCGCTCACGCTTTTCGGGCTGTCCTTGAGCAACCCGAGGTGCATCAAACTCTCGGCGGTCGCGACGATCGCCTCGTCGCTCGCACGCGGGCGCCAGCCGAGAAGGCGCTCCGCCTTCGCACCGGTCATGTTCTTTCGTTTGCCCAGTTCGGGCAGAAGCTGCCGGATGCTGGGATCGGCGAGCGCCGCCAGCCGGACGAGCCAATCCGGCAGCTCCCGGTCGGGTACGCGCTTCGCCGCGCCGGCGAGATTTTTCTTGAGCGCGCGCGCGACCTCGACGATCGACCTGGCGCTCCCGGCGACGGCGATAAAGCGTTCGCCCTTCGCTGCGGGATCGGTCATGGCACGCACGTGCAAATCCGCCACGTCGCGCACGTCGACGATGCCGAAGTATAAGCGCGGACACCCGAGCATCGCGCCGTCCATGAGGCGTTGCACCAGCACGATCGAAGTCGAGAGATCGGGCCCCAAAACCGGTCCGAGCACCGCGGTGGGATTGACCACGGACAACTCGAGCGCGCCGCCTTCCTCGGCGATAAAGCCCCACGCGGCGCGTTCGGCGATGGTCTTGGACTTGACGTACGCCGAGACGCCCTCACCGTTGATGTCCGTCCACGTCGTTTCGTCGAAGGGCTCGGTCTGCTGCGGATGGCCGTAGCCGATCGCCGCGAACGAAGAGGTCAGCACCACGCGCTTGACGCCGGCATCGCGCGCCGCACGCAGCACGCGCAACGCACCTTCGCGCGCCGGCACGATAAGTTCGTTCTCGTCCTTCGGCACGCCGGTGGGAAACGGCGACGCGACGTGCAGCACGTAGTCGCAGCCCGCGACCGCCTCCGGCCAGCCCGCGTCGCTCTCGAGGTCGGCGGCCACGAACGATAAGCGTTCGCCGGGATCCGCGCCGCCGGCTTTGAGGACCGTGCGTACGTCGCTCTCGCGGCTCAGGTTGCGAACGGTCGTGCGCACGTCGTGACCGGCGCCGAGCAGCTGCAGGATGCAATTGCCGCCGATAAAGCCTGATCCGCCCGTCACCAAAACCTTGCTCATACTCAACTCCAACCAGCTTCGCTTTGAAGGGGTTCCAGCCCGAGCGGGGCGCCCGCGAAGTTCGAGCCGGTCATCTGCGCGCTGCCCCTAAGGGTCCCGCACTGCCGAGCTATTTGCGGCGGCTATAGGCCAAGACGAGCGCGATAACGATCAGCGCCAGGAGCACCGACACGATCGCGTTCAACTCGTGGCGGGTGATCGTCGCGCCGGATGGTGCACGACGACGACGCCTTTCCCAACGAGACGGCGTTCCATGAGGTCGAGCACGGCTTGCGGCGCCTGTTCGAAATCGTACGTTGCGTCGACGACGGGACGAATGCTGCCCTTTGCGATCAAGTCGAAGATCGCGGCGAAGTTGGCCCGGTTGGCGTCGGGTTCGCGCGCCGCCCAATCGCCCCAATAGACCCCGCGCACGTCAAGCTCTTTCAAGAGCAGCCGGTTAGCGGGAATCTGCGGAATCGCGCCCCCCGCGAAACCGACCACCAGCAGCCGCGCTTGCCAGCGCGCCGAACGCAGCGCGGCGTCGAATTGCGCGCCGCCGACGTTATCGAGCGCGACGTCGAAGCCGCCTTTTCCGGCGGCCTTGATGCGTTCGACTACATCTTCGGCGGCGGCGTCGAGTGCGACGTCGGCACCCGCACGCAGCGCCGCTTCGCGCTTCGCTTCGGACGTCGCCGTCGCGATCACGCGTGCGCCGAACGCTTTGCCGAGTGCGACCGACGCGATGCCGACGCCGCCACCGGCGCCGGTAACCAGCAGCGTTTCGCCGGGCTGCAGCGCGCCGCGGTCGACGAGCGCATGATACGCCGTCCCGTACGTCATCATGAGGCCGGCGCCGGTAACGAAATCGATCGCGTCGGGCAACACGACCGCGTGCGACGCGCGCGCCGCCGCGCGTTCCGCGAACGCGCCCTGCACGCCGGCCACGACGCGGTCGCCGGGCCGCAGCGCGTCGACGCCCTCGCCCACCGCAACGACGACGCCGGCCGCCTCGACGCCGGGCACGAACGGCAGCGGCGGCTTCGTTTGGTACAAGCCCTGCGACATGAGGACGTCTGGAAAATTGACGCCGGCCGCGTGGACATCGATGAGGATCTGACCGGGGCCGGCCACGGGTTCGGGTGCTTCGCCGGCCTTCAGTTCGCCGGGGCCGCCGTAGCCGGTACACAGGATTGCGCGCATGGCGGGTCCTTGGATGCAGCGGAAGCAGACAACTGCTGCTTCGAGGCGAACGAACCGCCGGATATGCGCGAGCAGCTCACCAGCATCTATCTCATCCGCCACGCCGACGCCATTCCGGAAGGCGATCTCGCGCCGGAGGACGTCAGCGAGTATCTCGACTTACACCTGAGCCGGCGCGGTCGCGAGCAAGCCGCGGCGCTGGCGCGGCGCCTTTCCGAGACGCTCGATTTGCGCGCCGTCTATGCGAGCCCGGCAAAGCGCGCCCGGCAAACCGCCGATGCGGTCGCCGCGCCGTTCGGCCTCGCGGTCGAGACGGATCCGCGCTTACGGGAAGTCGGGCTCGCTCCGCCGCCGGTCGCACACTTGCCGCTGGCGGAACGGCCGGCCGCGGCGCGCGCGCATCTCGAACGCCTCGGACTCGTCGCGATGCGCGACGGCTCTTGGGATGCGTTGCCGGACACCGAACCCGGCGAACAAATTCGCGCGCGCATGCGCGAAGGCGTCGACTCGATCGCCGCACGTCATCCGGGCGAAGCGGTCGCCGTCGTCAGCCACGCCGGTTCGATCAACACGTTCGTCGCGCAGATGCTCGGCCTCGCGCGCGACTTCTTCTTTCCCGCGGGGAACACGTCGCTGACGCTGGTGCGCTATGGCGCCGCCGGCCGCGTGCTCGTGCGCCTCAACGACACCGCGCATCTCGAGCGGCTTCGCGTTTGAACGACACGATCGAGGTTCGGCCGGGCGAGGAACTCGACACGACGCGGCTCGAGCCGTACCTGCGCGCAAACTTGCCCGGCGCCGAGGGTCCGTTCGCGCTGCGGCAGTTCGGCGGCGGTCACGCCAACTTGACGTATCTCGTGACCTTCGGCGAGCGCGAGTTCGTCCTGCGGCGGCCGCCGCACGGCCCGTTACCCAAGGGCGGCCACGACATGCAGCGCGAGTATCGCGTCCTCTCGCAATTGTACCGCGCCTATGCGCTCGCACCGCGAGCCTATCTGCTCTGCACCGACCATGCCGTGCTCGGCGCGGACTTCGTCGTGATGGAGCGCCGCAAAGGCGTCGTGATCCGGCGCCAGCTTCCACCGGGCATCGCGGCCGAGCCGGCGTTGCAACGCCGGCTGAGCGAAAACTTCATCGACGCACTCGCCGACTTGCACCGCGTCGACTACGCCCAATACGACCTAGCCGGCCTCGGAAAACCGGAAGGCTACCTCGAACGCCAAGTCGATGGGTGGACGAAGCGCTGGGACGCCGCCGAAACCGACGATCGGCCCGATGCGCGCGACGTGATCGCCTGGCTCGCCGCCGAGCGCCCGCCTCAAAGCGGCGCGACGATCATTCATAACGACTATAAGCTCGATAATACGATCGTCGACGCCGAAGAGTGCGTGAACTTCGTTGCGGTGCTCGACTGGGATATGTCCACCCTGGGCGACCCGCTCGGCGATCTCGGCAACGTCCTCGCGCTCTGGTTGGACCCGGGCGATCCGGCGGGTTTCCAACATTCGATCATGCCGACGGACGGTCCGGGGTTTCTCCGCCGCCGCGAGCTCGTCGAGCGTTACGCGGCACGAACCGGGCGCGACGTGTCGGCTATCGATTGGCATCACGCCTTCGCCATCTTCCGCTACGCGGTCATCAACCAACAGATCTACGTGCGCTATCGCCGCGGGCAGACGCACGACGAGCGTTTTAAGAACATGGGACAGATCACGGCATATTTGATCGAGGCGAGCCGCGCGCTCATTCGCCGGCGCTCGAGGGCGCCTAGGGGGGAGCAGTGATGAACGAGGACCGCATCCTCAACGTTTGGTCGGACGTCGTTTGACCGTTTTGCTATCTCGGCTCGGTCTGGGTCGAGGAGGCTGCGCGCAGACTTGGGGCGCGGACCCGCTGGTTGCCCTTCGAGCTGCACGCCGACACGCCGCCGGAAGGTGCCGATAAACCGTTCACCGATGCCCAATGGCCTGCGATCCGCGCGCGCCTCGTCGGTCTCGCGCAAAGTGTCGGCCTGCCGATCGATCCACCCCGGCGCAACGCCAACTCGCGCCTCGCGCTCGAGACGATGGAGCTGGTCCGCGCACGCAAAGGCGACGATGCGGCCGCACAGTTTCATCACGCCGTGTCGCGCGCGTTTTTTGCGGAACGCGCGAATATTGCCGAGCTTGCGGTGATCGCCGCAAAAGCGGCAGAAGCCGGCGTCGCGACGGACGAGGTCTATGCGGCCTGGAAAGCGCACGCGTTCGCTCCCGCGGTCAATGCCTCGATGGCGGCCTCACGTGCCGCGGGCGTACGAGGCGTGCCGGCTTACGGCTGGCCCGGAACTCGCGCAACGAGCGGGATGATGGAGCCCGAACACATCGTCGACGCCCTCGGCCCGGCACCGCGTCGCCCAGCCTGAAGGGCGCCGCGCTCCGCTTCGGGTACGCCCGAAATCCCCCGGACCGAGGAGAAACTCGACGGCGTGATTCAAGTTCTCCTAAGGCTGTATTAAGCCGGCCTTCGATCGGGGGAATCCTTGCGTCGTTCTCACTTTCTCGCGTCTACGACCGCCACGCTCGGCAGCCTCGCGCTCGCGAGCGCAGCGCTAGCCGACGCGACCGTGGACTTGCCCTTCGCGAACGGCGAACGTCCGCTGGCCGCCTTTCCGCAAAAGCGTCCGCTGCTGCTCATGACGCCGCGGCCGCCCCAACTCGAGACGCCCTTTGGGATTTTCGATCAGGGCGTCTTCACGCCGAACGACGCGTTCTTCGTCCGGTGGCATCTGGCCGGCGTTCCAACGTCGGTCGACGCCTCGACGCATCGCATCAAGGTGAGCGGCGCCGTGCAACGCGAGCTTTCGCTCTCGCTCGCGGACCTCGCGAAGATGCCCACTGTGGAAATTCCCGCGGTCAATCAGTGCTCGGGGAACAGCCGCGGCTTCTTCGTTCCGCGCGTCGCCGGCGGCGAGTGGGGGAACGGCGCGATGGGCAACGCACGCTGGACGGGCGTTCGCCTGCGCGACATCCTCGCACGCGCGGGCTTGCAGGCCTCGGCAAAGCAGGTTCAATTCCACGGATTGGACGGGCCGGTTCTTCCACAGACACCCGCTTTTCGCAAATCGCTCGACGTCGACGTCGCGAACGGTAGCGACATCTTGGTCGCATACCTCATGAACGGGCGGCCGATGCCGTTGCTCAACGGCTTTCCGGTCCGGCTCATCGTGCCCGGCTGGTATGCTACGTACTGGGTGAAGATGCTGAGCCAAATTACCGTGCTCGATCGCGTTGACGACAACTTCTGGATGAAGACGGCCTACCGCATTCCGGCAACGCCGAATGCGAGCGTCGCGCCCGGCTCCACCGGATTCGCGACCGTGCCAATCAATAAAATGAACGTGCGCTCGTTCGTGACGAGCCTCTCGGACGGCGCGAAACTCATTCCCGGGGACGTCGGCCTCCGCGGGATCGCTTTCGACGGCGGCGCCGGGATCAAGCAGGTCGAGGTCTCGACGGACGGCGGCAAGACGTGGCTCGATACCACGCTCGAGCAAGACTACGGCAAGTACAGCTTTCGCCGCTGGAACGCACGCTGGACGGCAACGACCGGCACGTATGCGATCGCGGTCCGCGCAACCTCGAACGACGGAACCACGCAGACGGCGACACCCATATGGAATCCGTCGGGCTACATGCTGAACACCATCGAGACCTACAAGGTTAGCGTGTCATGAAGAAACCTTACGTTGCGCTAGCCCTCGCCGTAGTATTCGGGACCGGAATCGCCGTTGCGAGTTCGGCGCCGCCCAAGGGCACCGTCTCGATCGCGCTCCCGGGCGATGCCGGCTTCGCCTTCAAACCGGGCCCGGGCGTGGCGGTGGCGCAGAGCTTCTGCCTCAGCTGTCACTCGTCTGCGTACGTCTCGATGCAGCCGGTCATGAACGGCGCGCAGTGGACCGCGGAAGTCAACAAAATGAAGGCCGTCTACGGCGCCCCGATCCCCGACGATCAGGTGCCGGCGATCGTCAGCTACCTCGTAGCGGAATACGGGAAGCCCTAGACGCGCGTCAACCGGTGTTAAGCGGCGCAACATGTAGGATGTCTGCAACGGGTTCGCGGAAAAGCTTCCGGCCACTTGCCAGATAGGAGATCCATGTGACACCGTACCTCAGGTTCAGCGGTGAATGCGAGGAAGCCCTCAACTTTTACGCGTCGGTCTTGGGCGGAAAGGTCGAAGGACTCCATCGCTACGCGGGCTCGCCGATGGAGTCCGACGTGCCGCCCGGCTTCAAGAACAAAATCATGCACGCGAGCCTCACGTCGCCGCTCGGAACGTTGATGGGCTCCGACGTCTCGCAGCCGTTGCCCGACGGCAACCGGGTTTCGCTTTCAATCGCGCCGCAGGGCGCCGACGCGCAACGTATCTTCGACGGTTTGGCCCAAGGCGGCCAGATCGTGATGCCGCTGGAGGAAGTCTTCTGGGGTGGCAAGTTCGGAATGCTCACCGACCGCTACGGTTTCAGCTGGATGATTAGCGTCCCGTAACAAGAGACCGCACCGGCTTCGGTTCCGAACCGGCGTTTGCGGGACACTGCGCAAATGTTGCGCATCTCTCAAGAACGCAGAGCTGAGGCGAGGACGCGCACGACGTGAACGGCTTCGCGCTGCGCGCCGTCGTGGACTTGATGACGGCAGCTCGCGCCGTCGGCTACAACGATCGTCGAATCGTCCGCTGCACGTACGGCGGGCAACAACTTCAGCTCGGCCATTTGCATTGACGCGTCGTAGTGCTCGGCTTCGTAGCCGAAGGTGCCCGCCATGCCGCAACAGCTCGAATCGATGACGTCGACCGACAGCTCGGGGATCAGTCCGAGGACGCGCTGGACGGAGGACATGGCGCCGAACGCTTTCTGATGGCAGTGCCCGTGAACGGCCGCTCGCTGCAGCCCGCCGCCAAGTGGCTGCAACTCGAGACGGAGGCGATCGGCGGCGTGCTCGCCAGCCAGGAATTCCTCGAGCAAGAAACTCCGCTCGGCGAGCAACTCGGTTTGCGCGCCGGGAAGTAAAGACAACGCCTCGTCGCGGAACGTGAGCAGGCACGACGGCTCGAGCCCGACGATTGGCGTCCCGGCTTCGATGAAGGGACGCAGCGCGTCGAGCGTCCGGCACATCTCGCTTCGTGCCTCATCAACGAGACCGGATGACAGGAACGTGCGCCCGCAGCACAGCGGCCGGCCGCGCACGCGGGGCAAAATCACGTTGTAGCCCGCGGCGCGCAGCACGTCGAGCGCTGCTTGCACGTTCGCGGGCTCAAAATATCGGTTGAACGTGTCGACGAACAGCACGACGTCGCTTCCGCCCTCCGCACTCGCCCCGTCGAGGGGACCCTCGACGCCCGCGGCTTCGGTTGCGGCTGATCCGCCTTCGTCAGAGACGTCCCGGTGCCAGACCGGCAGACTGCGCCGCGAGCTAAATCCCGACAACCCCTCACTCAAGCGGCGCAGCGGCGCGATGCCGGCAGCCGCGTTCGCGAGCGAGGCGAAACGGCTGACAAACGGCGCGTAGCGCGGCAGATACGCGACGAGCCGGTCCTTGAGGCGCAAGCCGTGCTTGCGACGATAGTGTGCGAGGAACTCGACCTTCATCTTCGCCATATCGACGCCGGTCGGACACTCGCGCCGGCATGCCTTGCAGGCGACGCACAGGTCGAACGTCGCGTACATGTCGTCCGAGGTCAGCGCGTCCGGGCCGAGCTGCCCGCTCAGCGCCAGCCGCAGCGTATTCGCGCGGCCGCGCGTGGAGTGCTCCTCGTCCTTCGTCACCATGTACGACGGACACATCACGCCGTCGTCCTTGCGGCAGGCGCCGTTGTTGTTGCACATCTCGACCGCGCCGCTCAGCCCGCCCGGCCACGCGGACCAGTCGAGCGCGGTCTGCAGCTCGAGCGCCGCGTACTCCGGCTTATAGCGGAAGAGCGAACGGTCGTCCATGCGCGGCGCGCGCACGATCTTGCCGGGGTTCATCGTCCCGCCCGGATCGAAGGTATCCTTGATTTCCTCGAACGCGCGAACGAGCCGCTCGCCGAACATCTCGGCGTGAAATTCCGAGCGCAGGATGCCGTCGCCGTGCTCGCCGGAGTGCGAGCCCTTGTACCGGCGCACTAGCGCGAAGCCTTCTTCTGCGATGGCGCGAAATTTCGCGACGTCTTCGGCACGCTTCATATTGAGCACGGGGCGCACGTGCAGACAGCCGACCGAGGCGTGCGCGTACCAGGTGGCCTTCGTCCCATAGCGTTCGAACAGCTCGTTGAGATGCTTGGTAAACTCGGCCAGATCGTCGAGGCCGACGGCGCAGTCCTCGACGATCGAGACCGGCTTGCCGTCGCCCTTCATCGACGACATGATGTCGAGGCCGGCCTTGCGGACGTTCCACATCTCCGTCTGATCGGACAGCGAGGTGAGCGGCACGACCGCGTTCGGGAAACCCAAGCTCTCCATCATCGCTTCGAGATCGCGCAGCTTCCCGTTGAGCTCCGGAAGGTCGTCACCGGTGAACTCGACGAGCAGCAGCGCGTCGGGTTCGCCCCGCACGAACTTTTCGATCGTCGGCGCAAAGATCGGGATGTTGCGCGAGAGGTCGAGCATCGTCCGGTCGACCAGCTCGACGGCCACCGGATCCAGCGTCACCAGCCGGCGCGTCGCGTCCATCGCGGCGTAGAACGTCGGGAACTCGCAAATCCCAAGGACGCGCTGGCGCGGTATGTCGGCCAGCGCGAGTTCGATCGACGTGAAGAAAGCCAGCGTCCCCTCGGAGCCGACGAGCAGCTTGGCCAGATTGAACTCGCCGGGCGCGATCGTATCGAGATTGTAACCACCCACGCGTCGCAACAGCTTCGGGAACCGCGCCGCCACTTCGCCGGCTTCACGCACGCCGATGTTCCGAACCGCTGCAGCGAGCCGGCGAAACGCGTCGTCCGGCAACCGGTCCAAGTCCGCCGGCACATCGCCGAACCGGAAACGCTCGCCCGACGGCAGCAGCGCCTCGATCGCGCGCACGTTGTCAACCATCGTGCCGTAGCGAATCGAGCGCGCGCCCGAACTGTTGTTGGCGGTCATGCCGCCGAGCGTGGCACGGCTCGCCGTCGACGGATCGACCGGAAAGAAGAGGCCGTCCTTCTTCAGTTGGCGGTTCAGCCGGTCGAGAACGATCCCGGGGCGCACGGTCGCCGTCTTGCGTTCCGTATCGACGGCGAGGAGCCGGTCGAGATACTTGCTCGTGTCGACGACGACGCCGTGGCCGACCGTCTGTCCGCACTGCGAGGTCCCAGCGCCGCGCGGAACGAGCGGCACGCCGGCTGCGCGGCAGGCCGCGATCGTCGCCGCTATGTCGTCGACCGACTTCGGCAGCACCACGCCGATTGGATCGATCTGGTAGATCGAGGCATCGGTGCTGTAGCGGCCGCGCGTGAACGCGTCGAAGTGGACCTCGCCTTCGAGGTCGCGCCGGAGCTGCGCTTCGAGGGCGGTCAAGCCGGGCTTACGCGCCGACCAATTCCGAAGTCTTCCCGGCCGCCGCGCTGCTCAAAAATGCGAGCGCCGGAGAAACGCCGTCGCCGTGCGGGATGCCTTCCAGCTCGAGCCCCATCTGCACGCCGGACAACGTGCCGGCGAGCATCAAGTCGTTGAAGTCGCCGAGGTGCCCGATGCGGAAGACGCGGCCCTTCACGCGCCCGAGCCCCATTCCGAGCGAGAGATCGAAGTGCTTGAGGATCGTCGCGCGCAGCTTATCGGCATCGTACGCTTCCGGCAGCAGCACGGCCGTCAGCGAACTCGAATACTCGCGCGGATCGAGGCCCAGCACTTCCAGGCCCCAACCGCTCACCGCGCGCCGCGTCGCCTCGCCGAAGCGCGCGTGCCGCGCGAAGACCGCCGGCAAACCTTCCTCGTGCAGCATCTCGATCGATTCGCGCAAGCCGTACAGCATGTTCGTCGGTGGCGTGTACGGCCAGAAGCCGGCCTCGTTCGCCTTGAGGATCGCGTCCCAGCCCCAATACGCGCGTGCGAAGCGCGAACGCTCGGCGGCTTGCCGCGCTTTTCGCGAGACCGCGTTGAAGCCGAGGCCGGGCGGCAGCATCAAGCCCTTTTGCGAGCCGCCGACGCTCACGTCGACGCCCCACTCGTCGTGCCGGTAATCTATCGAAGCGAGCGACGAAATCGTATCGACCATGAAGAGCGCGGGATGTCCCGCGCGGTCGATCGCAGCGCGAATCTCGGGAATGCGGCTCACGACGGCGGTCGACGTCTCGTTGTGCACGACGAGCACGGCTTTAATCGCCTGCCGCGAATCGGCGCGCAAGAGACGCTCGACTTCGGCCGGATCGACGCCGTGCCGCCAGTCGCCCGGAATGAAATCGACCTCGAGTCCGAGCCGTCCCGCCATTTCGCGCCAAAGCGTCCCGAACTGCCCCGTCTCGAACATCAGAACGCGGTCGCCAGGCGAAAGCGTGTTGACGAGCGCCGCTTCCCAGGCGCCGGTCCCGGAGGACGGATAGATGACGACCGGCTCGCTGGTCTTGAAGATCGTCTTGATCCCGGCCAGCACCTCGAGCGCGAGTGCGGCGAACTCCGGCCCGCGGTGATCGATTGTCGGCCGGTCCATCGCGCGCAGAACGCGATCGGGAACGTTCGTTGGACCGGGAACCTGCAAGAAGTGACGTCCGCTGCGGTTTGGCATTTGCGCACCTCGCTATTGGAGAGTCTCTTTTGAGAGTACGCGGCTTTTCGCGGTAGTCCGCTCCATGGCGGACCGCTTCCGCAATGCCGCAATCGTTAGGAGCGCGCGAAGAGCACTAGCGGCAGGATATCGTGATTGTCGGCAGACCGTAGGGCTTCGATGTATTGCGCGCGGGTTTGCCCGGCGTCAACAAGGTTTACTCGCCCCCACGAGAAGGGCGGCCGCCCGAGCCGCGCTGCGAGAAGATCTCCGACGAAGCGCGAAAAGCACCCATTTCCGTTCGGAAAAGGGTGAATGGCAACAAGGCGATGGCTGAACCGCACGGCGATTTCGTCAGGCGAATAGGTAGCGTGTTCGACCCAGTAGCGTGCGTCGTCGACGGCTTGCTGTACCTCCGGGGCGATCCGGTGTGCATCAACGCCGATATTGCGGGCAGTCGTACGGTACTGACCCGCCCAGCGCCATACGTCGCCGAACATGCGTCGATGGAGTTCGCTCAGGAACTCCCTATCCAGGACATCGCGCTTGCGGGCATCGGTCCAGCGTAAAGCCGCGCCGATGTTGATCTGTTCGGCTTCATTCAACTCGTGCCGTAGCGTGATGTAGGACGGGATGAGCTGTTCGCGCTCCTCGGCGGTGAGCGGCGTGTTCGCGCCATCGTCAGGATCGAAAAGACAGATCAGGCACGATGATCCCGTTCGTCGTCCCACAAGCCCCGTAGCGATCCGGATAGGATACGGTTGACCGCGCGCTGCTCTTCGGCATCGAGATCGGACTTGAGGAGTGCCTGATTTTCAAGGCGCATCGTGTGGTCGAGACGCAACCTGGCCTTCCGCGCTTTTTGCATCGCGCGCTCGCGCAGTATGTCGTCGAGCGGCTCAATCGGCACGAAGGCGTAGACGAAGGCACAGTTCATCGCTGCCGCGGCCTGCCGCAGCGTCCTCAATGTCGTCGCACCGGTAACTTCGGCTTTCTCAATGACCGGGATACGCGAGGGTGCGACGCCCATACGAGCGGCAAGTTGGCGAGCAGTCATGCCGAGGGACTCCCGAATTGCCTTGATCCAGCCTTTTGGGGGAGCGACAAGGGTCATCTCTCGAAGCGGCGCGAGGCGCCGTTCCAATTGGTTCCGGGCGAGGGTCGCCTGAGTATTGTTCATAAAGATGTGTCCGATCCGCATCAAATTTACCACATTTATATGAACAAAACTACCTCTTAGCGACACATTTATGATCATTTTTGTGGACGACGGCGCCCGTTCAGCAGCCTAGATGGCGTGCCCGGCCGCTCTCCAGTCGCTCTCCCCCAGTGCGCTCCAGATCCAGCCAAAAGAGGCGGCGACCCGCAATGCGGAACCGAGCGGCATGGCGTCACCGACGAAGCCCGTGCCCGTGCTCGCAACATTTGCGAAGGGCTTCCGTTTCGACTCGTCCGACGTCGCCTGGGCGCGCGAAACGAATTGGTACGCGCAAACCCCGCTCGCCCAGCTCGGCAGCTTTTCGTACAGCGCTTACACGGTGCTGCGCTACGAGCAGGCCGAGGCGCTCATGGCCGACGAGCGCCTTTCGCAATTCAGCCGCTACCTCACCTACGTACGCTTCTTCTTCACCGGACCGGTCGCGAAGTGGTGGAAGGGGCTGATGCTCAACGACAACGGCCTCGAACACGCGCGGCTGCGCCGGCTCACGCAAGCCGCGATCGTGCCGCACGACGTGCAGGCGTTGCGTCCCACCATGCGCCGCATCGCGCACAAGCTCGTCGACGACTTCGACCCAAGCGGCGAGTGCGAGTTCGTCTCCGCTTTCGCGTTGCCGTTTCCGCTCGCGATCTGGAACGAGTGGCTCGGCATCCCGGAAGATCAGCGTTGGGAGTTCGCGCGCAGCATCGCCACGCTCGGCCAAATGTTCGTTCCGCAAACCGGTTCGCACGCTGCGATTCAGCGGGCGCTCGCCAGCGCAACCAAGATCGCGAGCGAAACGATCGCAACGCGGCGCCGCGCACCCGGCGACGACCTGATCTCGCGCCTCATCGCGGTCAACCTCGACGGCGACCGGCTCGACGACGCGGAGCTTTGCACCGCCGTCGTCGGCTTGCCCTTCGCCGACAGCTGCCGCTACCAGCTCGCGCTCGGATTCGCCGCCTTCGTCGACCACCCGCATCAACTCGCCCTGCTGACGCAGCGGCCGGAACTTGCGCACTCCGCCGTCACCGAAGTGCTGCGTTGGGCTCCGGCAATCTGCGCGGTTTCACGAATCGCTTGGCAACCTGTCGACTATGAAGATTTGCACCTGCCCTGGGGCACGCTGCTCACGATCGGCATCGCATCCGCGAACCGCGACCGCCGGGTCTTCGGCGACGCGCCGTTCGATATCGAAGCCGAGCGACCGAAACCGCCGCTCACCCTCGGGCACGGGCCGCACGCGTGCCTCGGCTACCAGTTCGCGCACGTCGAGATGGAAGAGGCGTTCCGCGTACTTGCCGAGCGATTGCGGGACGTGCGGCCCAACGGCGCGCCCGTCTGGATCACGCAGCTCGACTTGTGCGGCGCGGAGAGTCTGCCGATCCGATTCGAGCGGAGGGCACGCGCATAACCGCGCCCGCCAAGACCGCGCAGCCGACCGGCACGGTCACCTTCCTGTTCACCGATATCGAAGGCAGCACGACGCGCTGGGATCGTACCCCCGGTCCGATGAGCGACGCGCTGCGGCAACACGACGAGATCTTGCGGCACGCGGTGGAAGCCTGCGGCGGGCGCGTGTTCAAGACGATCGGCGACGCCTTTTGCGCCGTCTTCGCGCGCTCGGACGAAGCCATCGAAGCCGCCGTGCGCGCGCAGCGCGAACTCGCCGCCGCCGATTTTGCGACGGTCGGCGAGCTGCGGGTTCGCATGGCCGTGCATACCGGTGCGTGCGACGAGCGCGACGGCGATTTCTTCGGACCACCGCTCAATCGCGTCGCTCGGCTGCTCGCGATTGCCCACGGCGGCCAGATTCTGCTCTCCGGCGTCACCTTCGAACTTACCCGCGGCGCGATGCCGCCCGGCGCGACGGTGCTCGACCTCGGCGCGCACCGCCTCAAGGATCTCGAGCGGACCGAGCGCGTGTATCAAGTCGTCGCGCCGGGTTTAGCGTCGGAGTTCCCGTCGCTGCGTTCGGAGGCGACCCAGAGCACGAACCTGCCGTTGTCGCCGGCTTCGATCGTCGGCCGCGATAAAGATCTCGAACTCGTCTGCCGCTTGACGCGCGAGGGCCGCTTCGTGACGCTGTGCGGACTCGGCGGCGTCGGCAAGACGCGGCTCGCGCTCGAAGCGGCGCGCTCGCTCTCGGAAGACTTCCCCGATGGGACGTGGCTCGTCGAACTGGCGCCGGTCACCGAACCCGCGCTCGTCTCGGCGCGCGTCGGCGCCGTCTTCGGCATGCGCGAGCAAGTCGGCACGTCGGCCAGCGACGCCTGGATCACCGCGCTGCACGACAAAGCGGCACTGCTCGTCCTCGACAACTGCGAGCACGTACTCGACGCGGCCGCGGCGGTCGTCTCGAAGCTGCTGCACGCCTGCCCGCACTTGCACGTCCTTGCGACGAGCCGCGAACCGCTGCGCATGCAAGGCGAACATCTCGTCCGCCTCGCACCGCTCGCGGTGCCGAAAGATGAAGCGCAGCTCCCCTCGCTCGAGCAGCTGCGCCATTCGCCGGCCGTCCAGCTGTTTCTGGAACGCGCGGAACGCTCGTCGACGTTCGACGAGACCCATCTCGGCGACGATCGCTCGCGTGCCGCGCTCGTCACGATCTGCCGGCGGCTCGACGGAATTCCGCTCGCGCTCGAACTCGCTGCCGCTCGGGCGCGCACGCTGGGACTGCCGGCGCTCGCGCAACGGCTCGACGACCGCTTTCGCCTCCTCGCCGGCGGCGACCGCACCGCCTTGCCACGGCAGCAAACGTTGCGCGCCGCGCTCGACTGGAGCTTCGAACTGCTGGATGAGACCGAACGCCGCGTCCTCTCGCGGCTTTCGATCTTCGCCGGCAGCTTCACGCTGGAAGCCGCGCAGGACGTCTGCTCGGACGACACGATCGGCGAGTGGGACGTGGTCGACGCGCTGGCCTCGCTGGTCGACAAGTCGCTCGTCGGTGCGGACACGCAGGGCGGCCTGTCGCGCTACAGCATGCTCGAGACGCCACGCGCCTACGCGCGCGAGCGGCTCGTCGCGAGCGGCGAACGCGCGGCAGTCGCACGACGCCATCTCGCTTACTATCAAGCACGCTTCGAGCGCTTCCTCAAAAAGGCCGATGCCGAAAGCGACACGCCGGCGCAACTCGAGGCCGATCTCGACAACTCGCGTGCCGCCCTCGATTGGGCCTTCGGCGAGGGGGCCGAACCACTGCTCGGTGCCGCTTTCGCGCGAACGCTGAACTTCGTGTTCGAAGCGCTCTCGCTCTACCACGAGGGTCTGACCTGGCTCGATCGTGCCGTCGCCGCGCTACCCGCGGATTCGGACAAAGGCCTCGAAGCCTCGCTCTTGCTCGCGATCGCGAAGTTTCACTCGTACATCGGTTCGCCGATCGGTTCGTTCACGGCAGCCGAACGCGCGGCGACGCTGTTTCGGGAGCTCGGGAAACCCAAGCAGTTGGCCGGCGCGCTCGGCTTCATGGCCTTTGCCAGCTACTACCTGGACAAACGCGCGGAAGGGCTGCACCTGACCGAAGAGGCACTCGCGATCGCGCGCAAGATGGGCGACCCGGCACTCCTCGGCTGGGTGCTATGCGTCGTTGCGGTTTGCACCGATCCCACGGAGGCGGAGCATCGGCGCGAGCTGCTGCAGGAGGCGCTCGAGTGCTACAAGCCGCGGGCGACGCTACGAGAAAACATCGAAGCGAGAATCGACCGCTTTCCGCCACTGCTATGATCGGCCAGCAAGCGTCGCTGCGCCGAAAAGGCGCACTTGGCAATCGAGGTGACCATGAGCGGGCTAACGGAGACCGTCCTCAAGTCGCCGATCTTCAGCACTTCGGCGGCAATCTGTCGCGTGGGATCAGCCGTTTTGATTTTGTAGATGCCGCCGCCATTCCCTGTCGGAGGGAGGCGGTTTCCTTCGTGAGGCAGATCCAGTATCCGGCAAGGTCACTAATTAACAACGAATATGCGATAAATCGACCGAACGACTGCGCCACCCTCGGCGGAGCGCCCCGCCTCAAAAAATCGGTGATGACCGGGTGATCGATGCTCGCGCATCGGTTTGAGCGAGCAAGATCCGTACGATGGCGATGTTCTCTGCAACACGTTGGCTTCCATTAACCGCTGGCGGGGCGCTCACGTCTGGGTTGTGTGCCGACGATCTTCCCAGATGCGCGGGCTAACGATCGGTGACAGGGTGTTCGACGCCGACGGGCGGGTCATCAAGCCGCAGGCGATCATAGAGGTGGGCGTGAGCACAGCGAAATAGGGGGAGCCATGAAGGAGTTCAGCTGAACTGAGACGGCGCTTTCTTGCGGCACTTTGGAGGGAACTGCGCGTGGTGTGGCCAATCGTGTCGGGTCTGGTCGGCGCCCAGTTGGTGCTGGGCATGCTGGTCGGTTTTTTTGAGGGGTGGCGGATGAGCGATGCGGCATATTTCACCTTCGTCACCGGGCTAACCATCGGGTTTGGGGATCTGGTCCCGGTGCGCTTCACCACCCGCCTAATTACTGTAGTGATTGGATTCAGTGGAATCCTTCTGACAGGCCTGGTCGCGGCAGTCGGCGTCCGCGCTCTCCAGGAAGCTACTACTCGCGATGCTGAGTGACGACCGATCCTCCCCGCGTAGCGATCGTCATCACGATCCAGGCCAACGGGTACGATGAGGCCGGAACGCCTAGCCTGATCGTCCTCAAGAAATCAGCACGAGTTTTGGGTGCGTTGCCACTCACCTGTGATCGGTCGAGCAACACCTCGAAAGGAACACCGGCAGCCACCTGGGCAGCGCGGGACGCGCTGGCGGTCGATCCGAACATCCCGCCACACACACATTGGTTCGAACGTTCCGCAGGGCATGAGGACCAGCCACAGAGCAAGCAGCACGGCCAACCCAAGACCATCGTAGAAAACGTGCTGATCTGACTCATACGTCCGTGCCCGAGCGGCGCAACAAGCTCGTGTGGATCATGGGCGACCGACAACATAGTGAGTTTCATCAACTCGGCTGGATGACATCGGAGCAGGCTCGAAGCTCGCTCTCAAGAGACCTCCCGCGAGCGATACCTTCGATTTTGCCATCAAGCCCCTCAGCACGCAACAAATCGCGCACCTGCCCGTGCGCGCCGGTGATGGTCAGTTTGATCCCACGATCCTTAAGGTTTTCGGACAACTCGGCCAGCATTCGTGCCCCGGCGAGATCCATCGCCGGAGAGGCGGATAGATCGCAGACTACCGTTCGGATCCTGGTGGGACGCGCAACTTCCAGTTGCTCGAGGATGCGCGCCTGAACAGAATCCGCGTTCAAGTAGAGTAAGGACGCTTCCGGACGGCAGGCAAGCACGCCGGCTAGCGGCTCGTTGTCTTTATGGCGGTGTAAGTCGGAGTATTGATCCGTGCCAGGAATACGCCCTAGAACAGCCACATGAGGAGTCGACGACCACGCTAGCAGAAGCAGGATCGAGATCAAGGCTGCCAGCAGGATGCCCGGCAGGATACCGAGCAGCAAGACCCCGATAAAAGCCGCCGTGGCATTGAGAAAATCCATTCGGCTCGAGCGTCGCATGCGTGCGATGCCAGGGAGATCAATAAGACCGGCCACGGCCGTCAGCACGACCGCCGCCAGGACCGCTTTAGGCAGGTCGGCCAACAGCGTGGTGAAGAACATCAGACACAAAGCAAGCGTCAGAGATGCGAAAACGAGGGACATGCGGGACCGCGCGCCCGCTCCTTCGTTTACCGCGGTCTGCGATAACCCCCCTGCCACCGGATAGCCGCCCACCGCCGCCGTCGCGAAATTAGCCGCGGCCAGACCCAGCAGCTCGCGCCGCGTGTCGATCGTCTCGTGGTGTTTCGTTGCGAATGCGCGTGCCGCCGCCACTCCCTCAATATAGGCAAGCAGCATGCATCCCGTGGCGAGCGCGACGATCCCGTCCTGTTCGCGTAACGGCGCCGAAGGCATCGCGGGCAATGGCAGTCCAGGTGGGATGACGCCGGTGACCGTGACCTTGAAACGAGTGAGCCCAAACAGCGCCACCGTAACGATCGACAGTGCGACGACCCCGAGAGCGACCGGCCGTCCTGGCAGCCACCGCTCACCACACCATAGCAGCGCCAGCGCCGCCATGCCGATCGCAAGTGTCACTAGGTTTGTTGCGCTGAGCTGCCCAGCGAGGACAAAAATCCGCTCCGGAACGCTGTGGCCGCCTCCGGTGACACCGAAAAGCGCCGGCAACTGCGTAATCGCAATGGTCAGCCCGGCGCCCGCCTTAAATCCGATCAAAACGCTGTCGCTGATCAGCTTGACCAAGACGCTGAGCCGGAACGCCCAGGCGATCAAGCACAACACTCCGACGCCGGCGGCTGCGGCGGTCGCAATCTCAGCGTAGTGCTCACTGTTATCGCCGGCCATATTGCCCACCGTCGCTGCGATCATCAGCGAAATCGCTGACGTCGGGCCAATCGCTAGATACCGCGATGAGCCAGCTAACGCGTAGCCGAGGCCACCCATCAGATAGCCATAAACTCCCACCTGCGGTGGCAGTCCGGCTAGCGTTGCGTAGGCCAGCGAGACAGGAATGGCATAAGCAGCCAGTGTGATCCCGGCTACCAAATCGGAGGGCAGCCAATCGACCGGATAACCGAACAGGCGTGGCGTGGTTAGCACTCTGATTTCCTCAGAGGTGCTCGCCGATCGGTCTCCATCGCACCAACTTGCCCGAGCCGCCGAACTGCGTCCGACGCCACCCATCCAAACCAGCCAAATGACGAAATGCTATCATCACATAGTCATCCGGTGACGTCCATGGCCCGCGTCGACAACCGTCGCTTTCGATCGCCCCATCAGCATCCTGCCTCGAGCCGGCGTAACACCGCGGGTTGCGTATCGTGAAGCATGGTGCATATTCTCTCCCAGCCCAGCAATTCCTGCAAGTTACTCTGTCAGTCTTCTGATCGCCCAGTATCGTGGCCGCCACAAGCAATGATTGATGTACATCAACGCGCACGGGTGCTACCGCGACTATTCAAAGGGGCAAGGTACGGGTCGAGCTGTGGGGAGCAGACTACGTCCGGTCCGACGAAACGGAACAGGATCAAGGAAGGAAGGTGTCATGCCGATAGCATCCGGCCAAGTTCTTTCGGTGGACGCGCTTTTCGCAGAGCGCGACGCTCAGCGGCGTCATGACAGGGAACACCTGGAACAAATGCAGCGGCGCAAGGAGGAGGAACTTGCTGAGTTCAGGAAGCGCCTGAATAATTTTCGACTGACCGACGAAATTATTAAATCGGGCCTGAACCGGATCAAACGTGCATTCGAGCGCGGTGAGGCCGAACTAATGATTGCATCATTCCCGAGCACCTTTTGCACCGATGACGGCCGGGCGATCATCAACGCCGGCGCGCCGCCGATTAACAAGCCAACAGAGGAAGAGGCAGCCAGGCAGGCAGAGGAGCCCGACTGGCTGCTGACCCTTCCGGCCGGGGTCCATCAGGTTTATGACTACTGGAAGCAAAACCTGAAACCCGGTGGCTTCGGCTTCTCGGTTCGGATCATCAATTACCCTGATGGAAAGCCGGGCGATGTCGGCCTGTTCTTCACATGGCCGAAGAGCGGTTTGGAGTCGTGATCCCAAAAGGGAGCCTTTTGGTGGCAGTGCGGAATCTTGGGAGAACACAATGGGTGCAACGAAAAACGCCAAGCGGGCGGAGAACGACAAGATATCTGAAGCGCCCGACGGCAAGCTGAAGGGGAAGGAATATCTGAGCGAACTGGCTAGGCTGCACGGCGAGCTGGTCAAGCTGCAGCAATGGGTGGTGCACAAGGGCCTAAAGGTCTGCATCGTGTTCGAAGGGCGCGACGGCGCGGGGAAGGGCGGTGTAATCAAGGCGATCACCGAACGTGTCAGTCCGCGCGTGTTTCGTGTCGTCGCCCTCCCGGCGCCAACCGAGCGCGAGAAGTCGCAGATGTACATCCAGCGATATATCTCGCATCTGCCCGCCGCCGGCGAAATCGTGATATTTGACCGGAGCTACTACAATCGTGCCGGCGTTGAGCGGGTTATGGGGTTCTGTTCCGAGGAGCAGGTGAAGCGATTCCTTGAGTTGACCCCGTCCGTGGAGAAGGCCTTCATCGAGTCCGGTATCATACTACTGAAATACTGGTTGGAGGTCAGCGAGGAGGAGCAGACGCGTCGGTTGGAATCCCGCATCGATGACGGGCGCAAGATCTGGAAGCTGTCGCCGATGGATCTGAAGTCCTATAGTCGGTGGTACGACTACTCCCGGGCGCGCGACGACATGTTCAAGGCGACCGACACGCCTTGGGCGCCCTGGTATGTCGTTCGCTCAGACGACAAGAAACGGGCACGGCTGAACACCATAACCCATTTGCTCGCCCATATTCCTTACGAAGAACTTCCGCGGGAGAAGGTGAAGCTGCCGGACCGGCAGAAGGCGCACGGTTACAGAGACCCGGACTACCCCTTTAAGTTCGTGCCGGAAATGACGCGACCTGCCGCCTGAGCCTGCGAGGTGGCTTGACGTGGTAAGCGACGGAAGCCTGAGATGAACGGAATAGGCGATCCCCGCTCGCCGCATTGACCTTCTTGGCGGACGGAACTGCCGCCACCGCCGTCGCGTCCTCATTCGGGCGGAAGGCTAGGCTTGGCTGGGACGGTCAATCGCCCCGCTCCTTTTCGGTGCCATATCTCGACGGTTCTCGACGAGATACGACGGTTTGGTACGACCTGGTTCAGGTTGCGCAACATGTTCGGCTGGCACTGGTGGCTTGGGCGACACGATTGCCGTGGAAGTCAACTTGACAATATCCGGAACGGGCAATTCTGTTGGCATCATCGCGAGTGGAGTCATCTTGGTGCGATCTTGCCGCTAAGATCAGTCCGAAAATTGCTGGAGTGACGGCTGCCCCAGGTTAAGTTGACAATGCCGCTGGTGGGCTTTTGTCACGATACGACCGCGGCGCGGTGTATCATGCCGCATATTATTTTTTGTTATAGCAATAAATCACCGCTTCCCTGGAACCGAGCGGCGTCCTCCTGTAGGTGTGAAACCCATGATTAGAGACTTGGGTGCGAGTTGACCGTCGGCGACCGCCTGCAAATAGCAGCAGCCGGCCTGAAGGCTGCACGGACCACTTTGAAGTGGCAGCAATGACGGCTGGCAAAATTGCGGGCTCCTTCGGCGTGACACTCGCCTTCTTCATCTCGGGATGCGCCTCGATTGGTCCTTCCACGATCCCGCACGACCGGCTCGACTACATCACCTCCGTAGGAAAGTCCTGGAAAGAACAAACGTTGCTCAACATCGTGCGGCTACGCTACGGTGATGCGCCAAGCTTCGTCGATGTGTCGTCGGTCATCAGCGGGTATACATTTCAGGGGCAGCTGTCAGCAGGCGCGTCCATAAGTTCCAACCTGACCAACACCATTCCGTCAAACCTGGTAACGTTGGGAGGGGGAGCGACCTACATCGATCGTCCGACAATCACCTATACGCCATTGTCGGGTGACAAGTTCGCCAGGAGTCTGCTCCGGCCGCTGCCGCCTGGTGAGGTCTTTGAACTGATCCAGGCCGGATATCCGGCAGACGCCGTGCTGCTTATAACGACCCGCGCAGTCAACGGCATCTACAACCGATCGGGGATCGGGGCGCGGGCCCGCGAGGCGGATCCCGAGTTCTATCCGATACTGGATGCGTTGCGGCGCCTTCAGCTTTCAGGGGCAGTCAGTATCCGGCTCGACAAGCGTGGTTCGGAGGAAATCGGCAGGCTGATCCTCTCCAGTAAGCGGGCAACGGAGGTCAGCCAGGACCTGCAATTCGTCCGAACCTCACTCGGCGTCACTCCGGACCGGGATGGCGAGATTACCGTCGGCTTTGGGCTGTTGCCGCGCAGCCCCAACGAGCTTGCCTTGCTCACACGTTCGATGTCCGAGATTCTACTGGAGGTCGCTGTCGGGATCGAGGTTCCCCCGGAACATGTCTTACAAGGCCGCACGGCTGCGGCAACCCGCCTGGCCGGCGCGGAGAACCCTCGGGACCGTCCCCTGATCCGCATCCTGTCGTCAGCGTCCCCGCCCCCCGACAGTTACGCTGCTGTCCGTTATCGCGGCACCTGGTACTGGATCTCGGACGATGATCTGGCCTCCAAGCGTGTATTCACATTCCTAATGATTTTCTTCTCGCTCGCCGAAACAGGCGTTACGCCACAGGCGCCCGTGCTGACGGTTCCGGCGAACTGACCTTTGAGTGGCATTGCCACGGTAACTGGGCTGACAGACGCGCTAGTGTGGGAGGACGGTGGGTTGCCAACTTAAAATATTCGTCTCGGTCAAGCCCATTCGGGCGTCCATTTGCGGCCGTCTGGTACAGCGCGTTGGTGAGGATGAGGATTTTTTTGCATAGCGACGATGGCGACCTTCGCGGGCTTTTCCCGCAGGCCCCGCCGGGTAAGTTCAATTGCCTTCGCGGCGGTTGATCTCGACGCCGGCGCCAATGTTCCGGTTGAAGGCATGCAGCATTCGATCGCGCTGCCGCCGGTGAGCGTGGAAGTCCGCCGATCGCAACCTCCCGCCCAGAGAACCAGGGCCGTGCGCATGGGAAAAAGAAGAGGGCGCGGATCAAGCCATCATTTGATGATAGCAGGGCACACCCGCGCAGCCGGCAACGGGAGGACTCTCTGTGTCTTCGCGACAAGTCGTCTGTTGCAGAGCGCATCGCTGCGCGCTTACACTATTGGCCAGATGACCGGACAGGCCGATCATCTTGATGATGTCGGTAACAGCATCCGGTGCGTGTCAGGATCACCCGCGCTCGCGAAATCGGTTTGGACTGCGGTGACCGAGTTCATGGCTGCGCAGGGCTGTATCGGGGCCTCTACGACCGCGGAACATCCGACTTTTTGGCGATCCGGGAGGCAAGAATGCGAAGACTACTGCTGACCTCCGTTCTCGCGGCCACCGTCGCCGCACCGGTCCTTGCGGACGAAGCTCCGAAGAAGGGGAGCGACGCAGACGATGCGTTCGTCACAGGGATCCGGAAACTCGGCGTGATGTCCGGCGAGGCGTTCGCCTGTTCTAACGAAGCGGATCAACCGCAGGTCGGAGAGGCCGCGATCGACCTGGCGACGCAAGTGAGCCTGCATTTCGGACTGAAGGTCGCGTTCATCTATAGCGGCGCATTCGGCTACGGGATTGGGCATGACTTCGACCACAAGAACTGCGCGCAGGCGATCGCGGACTTCAAGGCGCTCCAAGCCAAGTATCTGGAGCGGTGAGATGAGCCGAAAATCCGTACTGGTGCTTGCGGCCGTCTCGACGTTCGCGACGGTATTGTGGTTCACCGGCAACGCCATGGCCTTACCGGGAGCCCCGCTCGCCTCTTCCGGCGTCCCGCAGATCGTCGGGGCGCCTGCTCCACATGAAGGGTCCGGCGTGATCCTCGTGCAAATCGTGCGCGCGCCGGCGGTCAGCGGGGCGGCGGCGGTCAGCGGGCGGCCGGCGGCGGTAACCGCGGCAACTTTAACAGCAACAACTTTCACCGGGACGTATCGAACAGCCGAAACACGAACGTCACCGCGAACCGGAACGTGAACGCTAACCGGAATGTCAACGTCAACCGGAACGTCGCTGTCGTCGGCGGCGGCGGCGGCTGCTGCTACGGCGACTACAACAGCGGACCGAGCTGGGGCGGCGTTGCGGCGGGTGTTGCGGTGGGCGCCGTCGTCGGTGCCGCCGCGAGTTCCGCTTCGCAAAGCAGCACCTATGCGGCGCCCCCGCCGACCTATCCGCCGGGCTACGTGGCACCGCCGCCGTACCTAGTCCGTCAGGTCGTTCGGAAGGTTCTTGACGAGACGACGGATTTCCGTTGGGCGTAGCGCGCAGCCGCTGCCACGACGAAGATCCGGATGAACCCGGCGTTTAGGGCATCGGCCAGGAACTACCGTGCAGGGACAGGCTTAGGTACCGCGACTGTGCCTCCCATGACGCATCAGCGTCACTAGATAGGCGATCAGTAAGAATGCCAATGCGTGCGCGGCGACAATTGCGGCTCCGTAACTCGCCGGCTCGGCGGTCATGTCCATCAACGCGCCGGTGTGCGCATTCATTGTCCGGACCGACCCTCGGCGGTGATGAACACTGACTTCATCGCTTCGGTCAGCCAGTAGCCGCTGACCGCTACCTTGGCCACCGCTGTGGCAAGGGGCGGGAGCTTCGGCACCAGGACTCCGGCCAAGATCAATTGCGGAACCAAGGCCAGAGGAACGATCGTGGTCGCCTGGTCTCGCGTGTTGGCGAACGCGGAGATCACCAACCCCATGGCTGTACCCGCCATCGCACCGATCGTCAGGAGCATGAACTGTTGCAGCCGATCACCCGGGATGCCATCCGCCAGCGCGGCCACAAGCAAATAGACAACGGCAAGTTGCAACACGGTGAACGCGGAAGACACGAGGTATTTCGCACCGACGAACGCCGCAGTGGACAGATTGATGTCATGTTCACGCCGGTAAATAGCAAGTTCGCCGACGATATCTTTTGATGCGGCATTACAGCCGAGCCAGATCGCGCTCAAGCCAAGCAGCAGAAGAAGAGCGTTCTCCGCGTTCACACGCTCCTGCCCCTCCCCAAAGTTACCGAAGGCATAGCCCATCAGCCCGCCGATGAGCACGCTTTGAGCCGCAGCCATCACCAACGTGCGACGATCGGACAGCAACAAGGTTGTGTTTCGATGGAGTAAAATGGCCGTTTGGCGGACGACGCGCAGCAGTGTAAAGAAGCTAGGATCTTGGGGGTACAACGCTGGGTGCCGCGTGTTGTCGTGAGATTCGGTGGCGGTTGGCAGATCGATTGTTGCGCCAACTGTTGCTTCGAACCTTTCACGCCAGCACTCGGCACCAACCTCGTCCATGCGATCAAACACCTCTCCCAGCCGGCGCACCGCGAAGAACGCCAGCGCCTCAGACGGGGCACCAACGAAGGTTAGGTGGCCGCCGCGGCCCATGCAGATGACTTTGTCACAGAACTCCGTTACATTCGCCAAGGTGTGCGTGACCACTATAATGGTTACGCCGTCATCGGTCAGGCGTCGAAGCAGTCGCATGATCTGCCAATCGGTGCTCTCATCCAGCCCGCTGGTAACCTCATCGAGCAGCAGCAGACTGGGGCGGTTGAGAATCTCGCTGGCTAGGTATGGCGCACTTCCTTTGCCCTCCGCTGAGCGCGCCAACGCGTTGATCAAGCTGATCGAGCAGATCAACACTGCGCGCAGCGGCGTCCACTGCTGCGTGACGCTGCTCGACCGTGGTATCTGGCGGCAACCGAAGCTGCGCCGTATAGTCGAGCGCCTGGCGCAGCGTTAGCTGCTCGTGGAGCACGTCCTGCTGCGGCACAAAGGCGATATCCTGTTTCAAGGCCTGAAAATTGGCGTGCAGGTCACAGGTGTTGAGCAGCGCTGTCCCTTCGCTCGGGACCGTACGGCCGGCCATGATGTTTACCAACGTGGACTTGCCTGCGCCGTTGGCACCGATGATGGCGACAAATTCGGACGGGAGGATGTCAAGGTTGGCGCCGTGCAGGATACGTGTTGGCAAGCCGCCGGCCCGTCTGCGGTGCACGTCGTAGCTGACGCCCCGGACCTTCAGTTCGACATTGCCAACTCGCCCCATCCTGGTGAGCGCGCTGCCATCAAACGTCAGTTGAAAGGGGCCGATATCGATGCGGTCGCCCTTCACCAGAGGACGAGCACCGCGCAAGCGAGCGCCGTTGACATAGGTACCGTTGGTGCCTCCGAGGTCGCGCACCACAATGGTGCCATCCACTATCTCAAACGCCGCGTGACGGAGCGAGACATTCGGATGATCGAGGACGACCTGCCCCGGCATCGCCTGACGGCCAACGGTCAGATCGTGGTCGAGGGGAACCCGGTCTCGCGCGGTGGCAACCTCGTTCTCATCGGTTGGCATGATCCTGGCCTGATCGATGTTGAGCATGCGTCTACTGGCCTGCCCACGCTGAGGTCCGTGACTGCTTCCCACCATCTTTCTGGCTCCCTGACCTGGTAGCGTTACTGGCACTTCAGCCGATCAATGGTCCCCTTCGTTGGTCAGCGCTCGGAAGCTTAACGGTCTGTCATTGGTAGCGGCGGCACTTGGATGGAGGTTCGGAGCGCACTTCCTCGTCAGGACCCGGCCAGGCGCCGGGCAGGGCTGACAATAACACGGTTGCGGACCCGGGGATGCATTCCAAACGTGCAAACGGCTAATCCAAATCCCTGGCGCCTGTTCGGCATGACGAAGGCCACACGACCTCCTGCCAACCGGAACATGGCGCCGCGGCGGGAGGCGAAGGTCCCGCGCTGGCATCCGGAGATCGCAAAGCACAGAGCGCCACCTTAAAGCACAGAGCGCCACCTTGGGGTGCTGATCTCTGGGCTGCCGCCGTTCTTCGGCGAGGACCTGAGAGCGGCCATGGAGCCGATCAATTCGCCCGAGATTGGCGGCCTTGTCAGGCACGTTCAGGGCTGTGCTGGCCAAGCGGCGGCGCCTCCAGCCGGGCCGCGGCGTTCTCCGAGTGGAAGACGACCCCTTTCGGCACACAGCCCTTCCCATTGAGGCACCCTAGCTGCCACCCGGCTTTCGCCATTCTGGTTCCGTCGTGTCATCACGGGCGATCGCGTCCTGAACTGAATGTCCCCCAGAAAGCCCAGACAGCTAGTATCAACGGCGACTGGTAAATTCCATTTCCGGCTCCGAGTAGAAACGGTCTATCGTATCCGCATCCAGCTTTCCAAAGATCTGGATCAGCGTGGCGATAAGGCCAGTCCATCCGGTTTGATGGCTGGCACCGATGCCGGCTCCATTGTCGCCATGGAAGTACTCGTAGAACAGCAGATGATCCTTCCAATGGGGATCCCGCTGGAATTGCTCTGCACCTCCGAAGACCGCACGACGGCCGTGTTCGTCACGCAAAAAGATGCGGCTCAATCTTGCCGAAATATCTTCGGCAACCTCGAAGAGGTTCTTTTCGATGCCCGAACCGGTTGGACATTCGATTTTGAAGCCATCGCCGTAATAAGCGAAGTAATGCAGCAACGCCCGGATGATCAGAGTGTTGACCGGCACCCAGATGGGTCCGCGCCAGTTTGAGTTGCCGCCAAACATCCCAGTGTCCAATTCAGCGGGAAGATAGCCCACCCCGTATTCCTGACCGCCCGTTGAAAACGTATACGGATGGTCGGCATGGTAGCGCGACAGGGACCGAATGCCGTAGGGGCTGAGGAACTCATTTTCGTCCAGCATTCGGGTCAGGACGCGCCGTAACCGGTGCTCGTTCACAAGCGCAACGAGGCCACGGTCGGCGACGCCGAAATGCCCCGGTCCAGTGACGTGGATAGAGTCGCGGAGCGCCGGCATCCGCTCCAGCAGATCGTACATATGGGCGGTGAGCCTGGGCACGCGCTCCCGCTGCCACTTCTCGACGGACGTTGCGGCGCAAATCGGGAGCAGGCCAACCATCGAACGGACCTTGAGACGCCTGGAGCTGCCATCAGGCAGCCGCAGTACGTCGTAGTAGAACCCGTCTTCCTCATCCCACATGCCATCGGTGCCGACGCCGTTCATCGCATGGGCGATAAAGAGGAACTCCATCCCGAAGTTCGCGGCGAGTTTCTCATATGTCGGGTCATGCCCTGCTAGCTCGAAAGCTATTTCCAGCATGTTCTGGCAGAACAGCGCGACCCAGGCGGTACCATCGGACTGTTCCAAATGGCCCCCCGTCGGCAGCGGAGCACTGCGGTCGAAAACCCCAATATTGTCTAATCCAAGGAATCCGCCTTCGAACAAGTTCTTGCCGAAGCGGTCCTTGCGGTTGACCCACCAACCGAAATTCGTCGTCAACTTGCCGAAGACCTCCTTCAGAAAGTTTATGTCGGTTGTTCCTCTGAGCGCCTGCTCCATTCGATAGGTGAAGATCGAAGCCCAGGCCTGAACCGGTGGATTCACGTCACTGAAATTCCATTCGTAGGCCGGTATCTGCCCTGCCGGGTTCAAATACACCTGGTCCAGCAGCAACCCGAGCTGATCTTTAGCGAAATCAATGTCGATGGTGGACAGAGCGACCGCTTGAAACGCCAGGTCCCACGCCGCAAACCACGGGTACTCCCATTTGTCCGGCATTGAGATGACATGATCCGCCACAAGATGAAACCATTCGCGATTTCGGATCTGCGGTCCCGACCGCTGCGTCGGGTCCCAATGGTGCTCCTGCAGCCATTTATTCACATCATAGATGAAGCATTGCTTGCTCCAGATCATCCCGGCCAGTGCCTGCCGCACAACACTTGCGGCATCGTCGGTGACCCGGGCAGGCGTAATTGCCCGATAGAATGCATCGGCTTCCTGCCGGCGCTTCTCAAAGAGATTGTTGAATTCAGGTCCGAATGGCGCGGCGGACGGCGCTTCGGTCAGCCTCAGGCGCACCACGGATTTTGCGCCTGCGTCCAGATGAAAGTGATAATTCGCCGCAGCCTTCGTTCCCGTGAAATCCGGACTAACAGCCTCCTGCCGTCCTCGGACGACATAGTCGTTGATTCCGTCCTTGACGTATGGTGCCGCGTTGCGCGCACCAAAGAGACGTTCGTTGTTGGTCTCGTTTTCAGTGAAAAGCAGCTGCGGGTTGCCATCGGCATAGAGCGAGACATCCCCCGTGTCAGAGCTCGAAGCAGAGAGCGTGACGCAGCCGTGGGATTCAGGCCCTTTCCGAAGCCTGGGCTTTTGCTGCTCAGAATCCCATGTCCAGGTGTTCCGGAACCACAATGTCGGCAACAGGCGCAACGAAGCGGCCTCAGGGCTCCGGTTGCAAACGGTGATGCGGATCAGGATATCGCCTGGTTCGGCCTTCCCGTACTCAACGAACACGTCAAAATAGCGGTCATCCTTGAACACGCCGGTGTCCATTAACTCATATTCAGGATCATGGCGGCCACGATGGCCGTTGGTCTCAACGAGATCGTTATATGGAAATGGACCCTGTGGGTACTTGTACAGATACTTCATGTAGGAGTGTGTCGGAGTAGCATCGAGATAGTAATAGTACTCCTTCACGTCCTCGCCGTGGTTTCCTTCACTGTTAGTGAGCCCAAACAGGCGTTCCTTGAGGATCGGGTCCTTCTCGTTCCAAAGCGCGACGGAAAAGCACAGTCTCTGATGCTCGTCGCTGAATCCGGCCAAGCCGTCTTCACCCCAGCGATAGGCGCGCGAACGGGCTTGCTCATGTGAGAAGTATCCCCATGCATCTCCGTTGTCGCTGTAATCCTCGCGCACCGTGCCCCACTGGCGCTCGCTCAGATAGGGCCCCCATTTCTTCCATGGCACCCCCCGGGTGCGCGCCTCATCCAGGCGTTTGTGCTCAATAGTGTCCGCTTGTTGGCGATTCAGGGCGGGGTCCATGTTTTCCTCCCGGACGACAACGTGGGATATGCAGAGCCCAACCGGAGCGACATCAGACTTTTGGCGGCAGAAGTCTAACGATCTTGCCGGCTCGGCGCAGAGCACTCCCGACATCATCAATATCTACGTTCGGGAATTCTCTTTACACCTTTGAGGAGCCTATGCAATTCCGGCAAATCCGCGGCGTATGACAGAAGCCAACGTAAGTTGCGGCATTCGGGTTGGCCGGCCCGGAGTGGCCAGGTATCCGTCCCGGATGATGACGCCCCAAAACCCGCTTTATGTTGGCTATCGCTACCCCGCCGGGGTCGTCGACCAAGCTTCCGGTTCCCGTTAAGCCTTCGCATGGTAGAGAAGATGCTGACTGCTCGCGGAATCTTCGTCACATACGAGACGATCCGCCAGTGGGACATGAAGTTCGGGCCCGATCGCCAACCGTATCCGTCGGCGAGCCCCACACCGGTGGTACCTCGACGATTATCACCTGGGCCACGGTCATCGGCGTGGCCATGGCGCATAATCACGCCTGGCTGCTTTGGAGCGCAAACACATTGATTTGCCAAGCAATCTGGTCGATGTAGAGGCCATGATCGATCAAATCGCTACCTGCACGACGGTAAGTCTCGGGCCCCATCAGATCCGTGAGTATTACCTCCTCGTCGCGGAGTTCGCGAAAGGGGAGGAGGAGATAGCACTGACCCTGCCTGCCGGCATAATTCACGACCACAACGTAGCGGTCTCGGTTCTTGCCGACCCAGGCGTAGGCTACGAAGCTGTCGGAGCTTCCGTTGCCCGGCCACGCCGGCAATGGCTCGAGTTGGGACCAAGCGCCGTCTCGAAAGGCGCTCGTGTCCTTCAGCACCGATAGGAGCTTGGCATAGAATTCGGCGATTTCTGTGTTGGTTGGCTCAACCGGGGCGCGACAAAGATGAGCAGGCACGCGGACCCGCCAGCCCTCAAACTGGCCTTGATGGAAGAAGCGTAGGCCCGGCGCAAGGAACGTAATGGCCGCGGCTGCACGGGTACCTGCAGCCAGGGGAAAACGGCTGTGGCCCGAGGTTCGTCATGGTTTTCGAGGAAGCGAGCCAGCTTATCCTGATAGTCGAGACCGGCGTTCAGGTGTCCTCGGACGGATCGGGCGGCATCAGAATGTAGCCGATCGTATAGCCTCTTATCATAACAATAGTCGAAACCTCGCTGCTGCAGTGTCCATTCGAGGTCCCAATAGACTTCGGCCATGAACGTGAAGCCTGGATGCGCCTCGCGCACCACCGCCGTTGCCGTGGGCCAGAACGCCTCTGGGGTCACGCCCCAGGTATGCTGAAAGACTTCCGGCAGTACCAGCATCGCCATGTCACAGCGAACACCATCACACTTGCCAGCTATACTAACCAACTCATCAATTTGCGCCTTCTGCAGCGCGGGATTAGCGTAGTTGAGCTGCAGCGTGTCGGGCCAACCAGGGTAATTGGGGTCGCGGCCGAGTGCCAAGATCAGCGCCCCGACCCGCATGTAATTCTGCGGCGCAGAACGAAGCAGTTGCTCGTTGCCTCGCATATAACGGTCCGGATGCGTCCTCACCCATGGATGATCAGGGGCGGTATGGTTCGGCACGAAATCCAGCATCAGCTTGATGCCCCGGCGCGCCAGCCCCGCACGAAACTGCGCCAGCGCCACGTCGCCCCCGAGTTCCTCGCTGACTGTGTAACCTGTGATCGCGAAACCTGAGCCGCAGATATCGTCTTCGGTGAGGTCGGGAAGTACGGCGTTAAACTCGGCGCGCCATTCTGAATTTCTTCGCGATACCGCTCGGCCAGCCGCCCCAGTCTGCCAAACGCTCAGCAACCAGATCCAGTCAAAACCCCGTTGCGCGAAACTGTCAATTGTGGCGTCGTCGATCTCGGCGAGAGTTAGTCGCTTGCCGGCCTCTTGAGACAGGCGTCGGAGCCAGACTGGTGTGTTAATCTGAAAGAGCGACGGGTAACGCGGCGCGGCAGTCATGGACGTGCTCCCCCTGTTGACGCTGAGTTGCTGTCGAATCCCTAGCCGCGGACCCCACTTCGTTCACCCACGTAAAGCTCGGCGATCCCCCCCGGCGGGTACATCCACCGGCCAAAAGATCAGCTTCGCCACGCCTTCGGCGCACCGGCTGGTGGCTGGCGCCGAAACCAGCGCCATTGTCGCCATGAAAAGTACTCGGTAGAATAGTAGGCAATCCCCGCCAGTGAAAGGCTTCCAACGAAGCGGATCAATCGCGTCCGTAGTGGCCGACCGGTCTCGTCCCAGGGCGCGGTGCCATACTTTCGGCGACTACCGGCAATAGTATCGGTCTCGCGCCAGCATCCTAGTGTCATTCTGTAACTGGAACTAGTCCGGCGTGGACAAAGCGGATCCACTGGCGTTAGCACTGCTGTGGGTCGACGGGTCAGCCGACCTCGGGGGCTCTAATGCGCTGGAATCAACGGTATCGGCTCAATAGCTATTTCCGCTCGGCGCTCTGGATCGTTCCGTTCATCGCACTGGTGCTTGAGAATGTCGCCATCCGCCTCGTGTTCCAGCTGCACGAGCGACTCGGATGGATGCCCCGTTGGTTTGGCGCGACACCGGCCGGGACGTCGGAAGCCCTGAACACCGTTGAGACGCTCTCGATTTCATTCATCGTCTTCAGCTTCGGATCGCTTTTGGTCGCGATCCAGGTCGCGAGCGGGCAGCTCTCGCCGCGGATCATCGCAACCACGCTGCTGCGAAACAACGTCATCCGCTTCACCGTCGGCTTGTTTACCTTCACCATGCTGTTCTCCGTCGGCACCGGCGCTCGGCTCGATAGCTCGGTGACCCACCCGGCGATCGCTATCTCGTGGGGGCTGGGCGTCGCCTCCATCGCGGCATTCCTATTCCTGATCGACTACACGGCGCGGTTGCTGCGGCCCGTCAGCATTCTCTCGCGGATCGGGGAACAAGGGGTCAAGGTCGTCGAGAGCGTCTTTCCGGACTTGGTCGAGGCGCCCCGGTCGCCGCAGACACCCGCCGTCCTGGGCGCCGTGAAACGCGTCGTCGAACATCGCGGCAGATCCGCCATCGTGCTCGCAGCCAACGTTGACGCGCTCGTCGCGCTCGCGCGCGGCGCTGCGGGTGTCATCGCGTTCGTCCCGCGCGTAGGTGACTTCGTGGCCACCGGCAAGCCGCTGTACCGTCTCTACGGCAACGCCGCGCAGATCGACGATCGTAAACTGCGCGCTCAAGTGGCATTCGGCCCGGAGCGCACGATAGAACAGGACGCGACCTTCGCGTTCCGGGTGATCGTCGACATCGGCATCAAGGCGCTTTCGCCGGCTATCAACGACCCCACGACCGCGGTCATGGCGATCGATCAGCTCGATCGACTACTCGGTCTCGTCGGACGTCGGCACCTGCATGAAGACGCCCGGCTCGACGCCAACGGCGCGCTGCGTCTGATTTTTCAGACGCCAGAATGGGACGACTTCGTGCAGCTCGCGGTCAGCGAGATTTGCCTATACGGCGCGGGAAACTTTCAGGTGTCGCGGCGGCTGCGTGCAATGATTGAAAACCTGCTCGAGAGCCTGCCGGAAGATCGCCGCCCCGCCTTGCGTCGCGAACTCGATCTGCTCGACCGCGCTCTCCCGAAACTGCACGAATTTGCCGAAGATCTGGACCTTGCCAGGAAGGCGGATTTTCAGGGGCTCGGTGGTTCATCGAAACGATAGCACGCGGGGTGTTTGACCGCCGGCGTTTGCTTCGTAGCCAACGGACACCGAACGCGGTTTGGCCTCATCGTTTTGAATATGTATCAAAATGATTTCGCCGCGGTGACCTCTGCACCGTTCCTACATCGTCGATCAGCGGAAAGACCCGCCATGCCCCGAATGCCCGAATGAGGTCGAGGCCGACGGAACCTTCGGTAGCCCTTGGCGGTTGGCCCCGATCACATCGGTCGGATACCATTTTTGCCACAGCCTTGAGTTCAGCCAGCACTTCATCGACGGACACTTCAACATCGGCAAAGGCATCCCACGGACCGGGAGACGTCTGCTCGCCGGACGGCCGTTTCTTGAAACGCATCTTTGGGGATGTGGTCTCGGCGAATCGGCATTGTGATTGTGTTCGTGTAGCATCAGAGTGCTCGAATCAGTGAGGGACGAGCATCCTATGATCCCTTCATCGGCCGAGTGCACCAACACTCCATACCAGCACAGGCCAGCCGACACATTGACCCAAATCGATAAAAAATGCAGAATTGTCAGCGCAGAGGGGGAAACGCTATGACCAAGCTGATCGTCATGCTCATTGTGGCTGGTGGCGGGGGGCCAATCGTCATCCAAGGCTGGAATAGCATGCCCGCGTGCGAGGCGGCAAAGAGTGTCGTTGAGGCCTTCTACAAGGGAAGGCATGGCAAGACCATTTACGCCGGGATAGAAACTAAGTGTGTAGAGTTCGCGAATAATCCGTAACGAAGAGACGGCTCCATTGTTGGTTCTGTCGCAAATTTCCAGTCTGGCCGAGTCCTATTCCGATCGTTGCATGGAACGGCTCCTCGGAATGGCGTTAGATCGCGCGATTGAGGTTGTTGGCGGCACCCGGGGGCCGCGTTTCTCTTAATGGCAATTCCGGGACTTTAGCTTTTTCAGTCGCTCGAGTTTCCCTTATTCGCGATAGAATTCCCCAAGTTGCGATAAAATGCCCATATCAGTGGCAATCCCGCCGATGTTCCAACATCGCCTTCGCGGGGTACTGACCGGCCGTTTCCCGACCGATAGGTCGGGGAGACACTAGTGACCCGTCACCCTAAAGTCCCAGCACCGACCGCGTATGCCGCGCGATCATGCGCTCCTCATCCGTCGGGATGACCCACACGTCGACGCGCGAGGCGTCGGCGCTGATGCGGTCCTGTGCCGATGGCGTTGCGAGCTTCGTCCGGCACGACGCCAAGCCACGCGCAGCCGCGCATAACCTCCAGCCGCGTGGCGGCGTCGTTCTCGCCAATTCCCGCCGTGAAGACGAGCCGTCGATCCCGCCCATGGCGGCGGCGAGCGAGCCGATCTCGCGCACGATACGGTAGACGAACAGTGCGATCGCCTCCGTCGCGCTCGGCCGCATCCGATGCGCGCAGCGTTCGCATGTCGGACGAAATGCCGCCCGACACGCCCAGCAGTCCTGACTTGCGGTAGATCAGGTCCTCGAGGCCACGCGCGTCCATGCCCTCGGTGTCCATCAGGTAGATCAGCACGCCGGGATCGATGGCGCCGCAGCGCGTGCCCATCACCAGCCCGTCCACCGCGGTGAAGCCCATCGTGCTGGCAACGCTCCGCCCCTTCTGGATGGCGCACAGCGCTGGCGCCATTGCCCAGATGGGCGACGACGACCCGGCTGGTGGCGATCTCCGGGCGCCACCTCGGGTAGGCGGCTGGCAATGTATTCATAGGACAGGCCGTGGAAGCCGTAGCGCCGCACGCCCTGCGTCGTAGTAGCGCGCGCGGCAGCCCGAACGCCTGCGCCACGTGCGCCTGCGTCCGGTGGAATGCGGTATCGAAACAGGCCACCTGCGGCAAATGCGGCGCGTGCGCGGCGATGGCGCGGATCGGCGCCAGGTTGTGCGGCTGGTGCAGCGGGGCCAGCGGCACCAGCGTGTCGAGTTCCGCCATGCACCGCGTCATCGACCCGCACGGGGGCGGCGAAGTGCATGCCGCCATGCACGACGCGGTGTCCGACAGCCGCGAACTTGCTCGCGGCCGAGCAGGCCGACCGATCGACCTGCACCAGTTCCAGCGTCGCCGCCTCGTGGTTCAGGCCCTCGGCCGGCCATGTTTGCTCGGCCACAGTCTCTGCCCGCCGCGTCGCGCACCTTCAGCGCTGGGGCGACGCCGATCGCCTCGACCTGGCCGCGAAACTGCGACCGGCCCATCCTCCGAGCCCATGGATGGCGAACTTGATGCTGGAGGAGCCGGCGTTGAGGACGGCGATGCAGTCGTTCATAGCTTCCTCACGCGATGATATTGGCGCCACCGTCAACATAGACCGTTCCGCCGGTGATCCGATGTGCGAACGGCGTCGCCAGGTAGGCGCAGGTGAAACCGACGTCCATGATGTCGACGAGTTCGCCGATCGGCGCTTTCGCCGCGGCCTCGTTCAGCAGCAACTCGAAATCCTTCAGTCCGGACGCGGCCCGGGTCTTCAGCGGCCCCGGCGAGATCGCGTGCACGCGGATGCTGCTGCGGCCCCAGTTCGTAGGCGAGATAGCGGCAGGACGCCTCCAGTGCTGCCTTCACCGGGCCCATGACGTTGTAGTTCGGCACCACGCGGTTGGCGCCGTAGTAGCTCATGGCGAACATGACGCCGCCTTCGGTCATCAGCGGCGCCGCCAGCTTCGCCATGCGGACGAAGGAGTGGCAGGAGATATCCATGGCCTTGGCGAAACCCGTCGGCCGAGCAGTTCAGCAGCCCGCCCTGCAGGTCGTCCTTCGGCGCGAAGGCGATCGAGTGCACCAGAATGTCCAGCCTTCCCCATTGCGCGCGGATCGTGTCGAATACCGCCTCAAGCTGGCCGGGCACCGAAACGTCCAGCGGCGCCGTGATCGCTGGCGCCGAGTTCCTGCGCCAGCGGTTCGACATGCGGCCGCGCATTGTCGTTCAGCCAGGTGACGGCGAGTTCCGCGCCAACCGTCGGCAAAGGCCTTGGCGCAGCCATAGGCGATCGACTGGTCGTTGGCGACGCCGACGACCAGCGCCTTCTGGCCGGTCAGCACCGGCCGGATCGTACCGCTCATGTCAGTCTCCTGCGATGCGCGGCGGTCTTGCGCCGTCGCGTCGGCCACCAGCGCGGCCACCGCGCAGGACGCCAGCCGCGTCAGCAGCGAGTCCGCCCGGCTGGTCAGGATGATCGGCACGCGCGCACCGAGGACGATGCCCGCCGCGTCGGCGCCGGCGAGGAAAGACAGGCTCTTGGCCAGCATGTTGCCGGCCTCCAGGTCCGGCACGACCAGCACGTTGGCGCGGCCGGCAACCTTGGAGACGATGCCCTTGATCGCCGCCGCCTCGCCGCTGATCGCGTTATCGAGCGCCAGCGGGCCGTCGAGCAGGCGCGCCAGTGATCTGCCCGCGCTCCGCCATCTTGCAAAGCGCCGCCGCCTCGACGGTGGAGGGGACTTTCGACGTGACAGTCTCCATCGCGCTCAGGATCGCGACGCGCACCTCCGGCACTCCCATGGCATGCGCGAGGTCGATCGCGTTCTGGATGATGTCAACCTTGTCGTCGAGCGAGGGCGCGATGTTCACCGCGGCGTCGGTGATGATCAGCGCATCCGGATGGTTCGGCACGTCCATGATGAAGCAGTGGCTGATGCGCCGCGCGGTGCGGATCCCGGACTTGGACACCACGGCGCCCATCAGTTCGTCGGTATGCAGGCTGCCCTTCATCAGCGCCTCTGCCGCGCCGCTACGAACCTGCTCGACCGCCTTGGCAGCCGAATCGTGACTGTGCTCGGCATCGATGATCGGCATTCCACTGATGTCGAGGTTCCAGCGTGCCGCGACCTCCTGGATGCGCGACTTGGGACCGACCAGGATCGGCGTTATCAGGCCGAGCTTCGCTGCCTCGATCGCGCTTTCCAAAGAGATCTGGTCGCAGGGATGGGCGATCGCAGTCCTGACCGGCGGCAGCTTTCGCGCGGTCTCGATCAGCCGTTCGTATTTTACGTGCTTTGCGCCGGGCTGGCTCTCGATCCGATCGTCATCCATCGCTTTTCGCCTTCTTTTCTGGAACGGGCTTGCCGTGGACGACCTTCGGCGTGACCGCCAGAGCGGCTGCTGAGGCCCGCCGCGACGACTGCTCCCCATCAGATGGGTTCGGTTCCGCGGCAGGCCCGCCAGCGCTGAATAACGCGTCAATCTCGCCAAGCCGGCGGGTCGCCTCCTCCGACTGCCGGCCGCTCGCAGCCAGCACGCGGCGTATGTCAGCCAGCGCTTGGCGTCGCGTCGCCGGATCGGCCGGTAGCAAATTAGGCAGTGCCCGCACTGCGCGATCCGGGTCCATGGTCAGCAACAGGAACTGGTCGCAAAACAGGGCCTTCAACTGCGGCTGGCTGAGTCTCAGGCCAGCAGGCCTCGCGTCGCGCACCGCCTTCGCCACGCTGTACCCACGCTCGTCAATGCTGTTCTCCGGCAACCGGATGTAGATCAGCGCACGGATCATCGCCTCGGCAAGGCCACCCGCCTCAAACTGCAATTCCAGTTCCGCCCGCAACCGGGCCTCGTTCGCCTCCCGCAACACGTCATGATCGGTGTGCCTTGAGCGTCCCGGCGGCATCCGGGCCAAAGCCCATCAGCGCCTGGAGCCAAGGTGACCCGTAGCTGCTGAGGAACATTTGCTCCTCCATCGTGTCGCGCGCAGCGGCTGCGGAATCGAGGGAGCTGGTGATCCACTCCGATGCCATATGCTCCATCGCTAGCAGCGGGTTGTCCGTCGGCGACCGGTTTGCGGTTGGCGCGGATCGTCTCGGCTAGGGTCTTCACCGCCTGCATGGCCGGGTTCTGGTCCGACAGCAGGCTGAACTTCAGGCGTGCGGGATGCAGCGCGCGCATCGTCTCCGCTGTTTGCTCCGTCGTTGTCGCCCGCACGAGCGGCGCAAGCGTGGTGCGGTAAAGCGCGAGATTGGCCTCCGACACGCGTGCGGCGGTGGCGAAACGAAGCTGGTCCTCGGGTTCGTTGTTGCCCAGCGCCCTGATGTCGGCCAGGGAGCGTCGTTCCAGGCGGAACAGGTAACGGCCGTTGATCAACTCGGGATGTTCCGTGTCCTCACCGATGTCGGTGATCACCGCCTCATAAAGACCCGGTGGTGCCAGGTCGATCAGGTCCATCGCGCTGGCGAATTCCTGGTGCTCGCGCGTCGCCACCTTGGCGGAGACGAAGATGCCGAGGTGGCCGATGCTCTGATGCATCGTATAGACAATCGTCTGTCGGTTGGCGACGATCTCCCGGTCTTCGTCATACAAATCGGTGATCCAACCCAAAGCCTGCTGCGGCGGCGTGATGTCATCGCCCCAGGAGCAAAAGACGATAATCGGCGAGCGGATGTTGCGCAGGTCTATGCGCACGCCATCATCGGTGAGTAGCGCGCCGGACGTCAGCTTGTTGCCGACAAACAGGTTGTCGGCGATCCACTGCATCTCTCCCGCGTTGAGCAACACCGGGCTGCCCCACCACGTCTCGAACTCCAGGAAGCGGGCGGCTTCCGTATCGACCTTGGAATAGACGTTGTAAGGCTTTTTCCATAGCGTGTTCGCTGGGTTCATCGATTCGAAGTTCCGCACGAGGTCTGCACCATCGAAGATGCCGTTGCCGAGGTCGCCGGCTAGCGCCGTCATCCACGTGCCGCCCATTACGCCGCCCAGGTAGCGCAGCGGGTTTTTACCGCGCACGCCGGCCCAATACGACAGCGGCGCGCCAGCCAGCATGATCGGTCCGCACAGGTCCGGGTTCGTGGCCGCCATAATCATCAGTTGCCAGCCTGCCTGGCAGTTGCCGATCAGCACGGGTTTGCCTTCAGCGTCGGGGTGCCGATCCGCGACCGTCTGCACGAACAACGCTTCGGCTCGGCAAACATCCTCGATCGTCTGGCCAGGCATCGGGGCCGGCAGGAAGCCGACGAAATAGCACGGATGGCCCGCCGCCAGCGCCACGCCGATCTCGCTGTCATGCTTCATGCCGCCAATGCCTGGGCCATGGCCGGCCCGAGGGTCGACCACAATGAACGGGCGTTTCTCCGCCTCGATGTGTGCGCCCTCGGGCGGGACGATGCGCACCAGCGCATAGTTCACCGGCCGGTCGAGCGTGCGGCCATCGACCAGCAGTTCAGCTTGGTAGTGCAATACGTTGGGTGCCGGCCTTGCATTGTGATCCCGCGCGATATTGCCGCGCTGGCGCAGCACGTCGAGATACAGGACAGACCGCTGGAAGGCATCGATCCAATAGTCTGCCACGGGGCCGAGGCCGCTCCAGCGAAGTAGGGCGCCGGAATCGAGGGCTTGATCCGTCATGTGAGACGTCCTCTCGGAGATTCGGAAGAAACGGGTCCAGGTCGAAGTACGCTAACAGCGTTTCGCTCGACCGGGAACCTCCCTGTGACGGATAAAGGGACTCTGGCGCGTTGATCAACTGCGTGAAAGGGGTTGCATCGCAATTCACTTAGCGTGGCGTCTCGCATGGCAGAGCTCAACGGACCGGCTAAAGGTCAAGATGAAGATTAGGTGACAGTCGCTTCACACGCAAAACTAGACAGGCACCGAGCCGATGCCCTCACGGACCGGCGGTTTCCGGGATTTGGCGCGATTTCCGTGCTAGCCCGACTTTCGCAACTCGACCTGGGTTATGGAAATTTTGCTCCCTCGGGGTAGCAGTGAGGCCAGGAGTATCGCCGATCAGGCGGCGGGAACGGAGTAAAACCGGGTGCGGTGCCGACCAACGCCCTTGCGAAACGGCCCGCGGCTTTGAAAGGCTGGCGTTATGTTTCTACGCCACAAGCTTCGCCGCAAGGACGGCAAGGAGCACGGTTATTGGAACAATGTGCAGAACCGCCGGGTCTCTGGCGGCCGGACGGTGCAGCGGCACGTGCTGTATCTGGACGAGATCAACGACAGCCAGCGCGCTGCATAGTGCCAGACGATCGAGGCGTTCGACGAGAGGGAGCAGGCCTGCAGGCAGGTCGCGCTGTTCCGCGAGGATCGCGCGCACTGCGCCGATCCCTGCTCAGGCCACTTGTCGCTAACCGCTTTGCCAACGAAGCCGACGAGCGATTGCCAGCGGGTCTTCCTTTGTGGTCCAGCAGAATTGTGCCAACTTTGATCGTCATTGGCCAGGCAGGTATCGATGTCCATGCGTGGCCCTGATGATTGATTGTCTTGCTGCATCGCGAAACAGCGGCGGGGTGTCGAGGTCGCGACGCTGGATGAACCGCGTGATCGGTGGTCCGGCATGCTCCGCAAGCCACGCGCACGAAGCGTTGGACCAACGACCCCCACCCCGAGTTCCAGGTAGCCAGACCGGCCGCCAACACCATTGCCAGAGTATGGCCGCGCGGTTGAGGCCCGGGCTCTCCCGCCCGCGATCAGGGCGTCGCATCGCAGCAGCATCACCAGGGCGGAGATTTCGCCTCGGTCGAGCATGCCCAATCCGCGTGCGAAGAAGCGATCGAGCATGCGATACGGTGGGTTGGTGACGGCCACGCTTCCACACGCGGCGGACAGCAGCGGATCGTGTAGGAAATCATGGTGGGCTGTGCCTGCCGCTCGCGGCAGCAGCTCCGATGCGAGCACCGAGCGTCCCTGGTCGCGTAGGGCGATTGCGATCCGCCCGTCTCCCGCCGCGTGCTCCCAGATCGGGCCTGGCGGCAGAGCGGGCGTGATCCGAAGATAGCTTCCAGCAATTCTAAATCCAAGGGGTTGTAGTTATTTTTCGGCGTTTCGGCTCCGTGTTGAGGTGGGTTGAGTGGCGGGACGGTGGGATGCCTGTGGTCAAGGTGGCCGTATCGCGGCCGCGGCGATGGACTGGAGCAGGTGAGGCCAGTCCTGGAAGACAACATAGGCGGTGACAGTCCGCAGATGCTCGAAGAAGCGATACATGGGGCCACGGGCGATGATGGCGGCTCGCCAGGCGAGGACCCCGAGATAAGCGGCGGTGTGGAATGCGAAAGCGAGCAGATTGAGGGTGACCAGGATGCTGGCGAGGGTTTTCTTGCCGTGCCCAAAGTTGTGTTCGAGATTGTAACCGTTGGTCTTGAGCACGTTGAAGGTCTCGTTTTCGATCTTCCAACGGGCGCGGCCGCAGGCGGCCAGTTCGGCGACAGTGTCGCGTGTGATGGCGAGATCGGTGACGAAGCTGTTGTAATAGGTTCGCTTGCCCTTGGCGTTGAAGGTCTCGATGGAGAACCAGTTGACCAGGATGGCATCGTCCGTGGCGCGCAGCGGCACGGCGTTGAGCCAGCGGTAGGTGGTGGTGGTGCGCTTGCCGCGTTTGCAGATGGTCTGACGATGTTCTTGCAGTTCGGCGCCCTGCAGGTATTCAGCAATCGTCTTATGCGAAGCTGGCTTGCAGGTGAGGATGAAGTTGCCGCCGGCATCTTGGATGGCGGCAACGATCGGCTGGCAGGCAAACAGATCGTCGCCGAGATAGACAGGCCGGAGGTGAGCGAGGTCGGCGCCGTGCCGGGCCAGCCACCGTTTCGCGGCATTGCGCTCGCAGTCCTGCTTCTCCGCCCCATCTTGCGGCGCGATAAATTCCGGCGGCAGGGGCAGGACCTGCTTGTGGCCCGGTGCGACCATGCTGGCACCCAGGAAGGCGTGGAAGTATTCGGTGCCGCCATCGGCGCGCCGCCGTGTCGAACACTGCTCGCATTTGATCTTGCGCGAACAGAAGTGCTCGCTCCCATCGAGCGCGATCGGCACCCGCCCGTCAAGACACTGGAACGGTGTCAGTGGCCCCGCTGCCTCGATCGCCTTCACGAACAGTCCGTCGAATGCCGCAGGCGAAGCGCCGTCCAGCATCAGGCGGATGTAGTTGTCGGAGGGGATCGCCGACATGCCGAACAGCGTCTCGCAGTTCGACCGACCGTGCCCCTCCGCCAGCGCTTGCTGATGCCCAAGGAACGACGGGCTTCCCATGAAGAAGATCGAAAACGCCGCCAGACCAATGTCCGCCATTGTGTAGTCGCCGTCGCGCCGCGGGCCTCTGCGCTGGTCGTGCAGACCGGCGCAGACTTCGCTCAACGCCCCGATCATGTCTGCAATGGCGCTCACCCTCGCCCTTAAATCGACGATCGAGCCTACCCACAAGAGAAAATCACCGCATGCTGTGGGAGCCAGTCAATAACTCCACAATATGTGGCATATCGGACTCAGGTCATCGTACACTGCGACTCAGAGCGCAACTCATTCGCATTGAGAACCGCTGGATAGCTTCGGAACGCCTTGGCCATGCCTCCATGCGCTATTACAATGGACACCGATAGCCATGCGAATCCAGGCTTGCAGGAAGATGCGGCTCAGCGTATCGACGCGGCGCTCAGAAGCGTCCTTCCTAAGAACTAGGGTGGCAAATGGGTGGCAACTGCCCAGTTTTGGCCGGCCCTGACTAGAAAATCCTTTAGTTTTCAAGCTCCGTGCCGGGTTAGCACAGTGGTAGTGCAGCGGTTTTGTAAACCGAAGGTCGGGGGTTCAAATCCCTCACCCGGCACCATCGTAAGCCATTGACTGGAAGCCATTTTTCGTGAAAAATTGATCTTATCGCAGAAGCGGCTTCCGACCCCGATAAGACATTGACCGGACAGCCCCGGGACTACCTGAATGCGCCGATCGACAGTTGGCTCGCCTCGTCACCCATCCGCACCAATGTGGTTTCGCAATCGCTCGTCCTGACGCGTACCCTGGATTACTGGGGGCGCACGGGCGGCGTGTCGATTGTGGTGCCGTGCCTCAACGTGGAATCAAGCTCGGATTCCAACCGCACCGCGGTCAGAGGTGTGTCCGATATAGGTTTGCTTGGGCAGATGAATATCTTTGGCGGACCCGCTCTGACCCGCGAGGCGTTCGCAAGTTTTTCGTTACTCTTCACTGGCGCCGGCTTCGCAGGTGCGCGGCAATCCAAACGTTGCATCCGTAGCGCAGCGCGAACGCCTTCAGGCGCTGGAGTGCGTGGCAAATGAGATCGGTCTCGCTCATCTCACCGCGCCGCTGGATGATTTCATTCCACAGGTCGATGAGGACATCTGTCACGCCGTCACGAAGGGCCGCTGTCTCGAAACGTCCCAGCAACCAATCGAGCGTCGGTGCCTCGGCCTCCACATCACGCACGATCATGGTGATGCGCCTAGACTGCCAGATCGCGGCGCCGACACCTCGTCGTCAGCCACCGCAGCCATGCCGCCTTCGGCCAGAACGGTTTGCAGAGATCGACCTCCGCGTATTCTGCGGCGAAGTGTTCCCAGTGCTGCATTCCAGGACTGAAACCGCCCACCGCCTTTGCTCGTTCTCAGCGGTATGCACGATCACGAAACGTGTCCACGTTGTCTTTCCCTGGCCGGGATAGCCGGTCATAGTGCTTAAGTGCCGTTCCGAAGGCAATTTGAGGATCGCGTCCGTTATGCGAGCCTCAGTGGTCATTGTGGCGGGCGGCCTATGCCGAGCCTCATTCAGGCGATCGGACGCACCCAACCGGACAGGCAAGGATTGACTTTGGCGCCGCCACCTGGCCTTGGATTGTCGAGATATCACAGGTTATTAGCGCGACGATTGTGAAAGCCTTAACTAAAATCATGTTGATCTAGCACCTGTTCCGGTTATATGTTATACAATGTGATCACGTATTTGTGAGTTTTTGATTGCCTCACGAAATCGTGAGGACTATGCAGTGTTCGTTCACTGTGAAGGGAAAATCGATGACCTACTCAAACACTGTTTCAGGCCTTGACAATACTGACGACCTCCCACGTCCCGCGGCGGCAATTGTCCGCGATCCTTCAGCGTCCGTTCTGCCGCGTCCTGTTTCTACCCAACCCGACATCGCCGACAGCGGGCGCATCAGCTTCGGTTACGGCTGCCGTCTTCTTCGCAGCAAGTAAGAACCCGCGTTATCAGCCGGGCGCCCGCCCTCGAACGGCGCCCGGCGCGATTGCATCCGTGCTGACTTTAATCCGGAGTCGTGACGGCCATGAAAAACTCTGACGCGCGGCTGCGGTTTCATCGTTTGATCGGCAGCGCCCCTCTGCCGCAGCGGGCCGACCGGGCCGCCGCAGGAACCCTGCCAACGCGAGCCTATCGTTACTGTGAAGCAGTGACAACTGCTGCCGGCTATGGCTGGTGGGTATTCCCACCCATGGATATGCAATTGATCTGGGACGGGCACGACATTTTTTGGTATTTCGACGGAGCGTCCGACTGGATACCCTTGTCGCCATCGGTACAGTTCCCCGATTTCTCGAGGGCCTTCGACGAGGCCGCTCCCAGTTCGTTGCGTGGCTGCGCTCCGCCGTTTCTCACCACCTCGCTGGAATCAGGCATCGTGCAAATCTGGACCGGGCTGATGGTGCGCACGGCCCCAGAATGGAGCGTTCTGGTGCGTCCGCCGGCGAATCTGCCAGCCTCGGGCGGCTACAGTCTCTATGAAGGCATCGTCGAGACGGATTGGTGGTTCGGTCCGCTTTTCACCAACGTCCGTCTCACCCGAACCCACAAGCCGGTGCATCTGCGGGCTGATTTTCCATTGCTGCAGGTCCAGCCGCTGCCGCGGGAGGCCTATGCCGAGACAACTCTCAACGCGACCGCCATCGTGCCAGACATGGCCGGCATGAGCGACGAGGATTGGAGCGCGTATCGGACGACAATCGTGATGCCGACCGAGAACCCCGATCGTCCGTTCGCTGCCTACGCAGTCGCCGCCAGGAAGCGCCGCCAGCGTGAATGCCCTTTCAGCGGTAAGACAGCGGGTCCCGCGATATCCGCGACGGTCACGGTCGATTGACCTCAAGGTCTGGATCGCTCGGGTATCCCGGCTAGGCGCAACCCCTCCGCGAACCGGTCCCGATCTTCCTGCCTCAGGAAGGGTGACCGCGCGAGAGCAACGCCGATTGAGAAACCGGGCTCCAACGCCATTAGCGCCTTGCGGACCGAAGTAGCCTCCTGGCGTGCACCAAGGTGACCGAGCGCGGCCAGCAGAGCTCTGTGGGTGGACGAAAATCCTGGATTGAGGTCGCGGGCCCGTCGGCCCACGCGGGCGGCGGCTTCGTACTGACCGGTGAGAAGGAACGCGATTCCCAGGGCCGAGTCGAAGAAGAAACTATGCGGATCGAAGGGCGAGAGTTGCTGGGCGTGCTGGATGCGGCGAATCGCCTCGCTATGCTGTCCCAAATAGCTGTGAGCCAGGCCGGAATAGCACCACGCAATGGCCAAGTTCGGGTTCAGGTCGATGGCGCGTTCAAGCAACCACAGCGCAGCCTCGGCGTCTTTGCGAAGGAAGGCCCGGACCTGGCCCGCCACAGCAAATCCACGAGCATCGCCCGGATCAAGAATTACCGCTTGTTGCGACAGGGAATTGGCACGCTCTGCCGCCAACGCGATGTCCGTCGCCCATCCCTGGCCAGAGAGAAAGAGATACCAATGGGCAAGCCACGCGTTGCACACGGCGCTTGACGGATCCAGTGCCAGGGACCGCTCCAGCAAAGCACCGGCTTCGCGAAACCCTGCCTCATCCACGCAGTACGTTGCAGGGATGGCGCGCAGAATCAGACTGTATGCCGTCGGATCGACTTGCCGCCGGGATGCGGCCGCTTGCCCCTCCCACACCACGAGTTCAGGCGCAACCTGCGCTGCGGTTTCCGACGCTATTTTGTCCTGCAGGTTCAGCACGTCCGGCATCAAACCGTCGAACCGGCGCCCCCAGCTTATCTCCCCCGCACCGCGCATGTTAATCAGTCGCAATAAAACCCGAATGTCGTTGCCCTTCTTGCGAAAACTGCCATCAACCAGGAAATCCAGATCAAGCTGCTGCCAGCGTTCGGTCTGCCGGTCTGGCTCATCAGCCAGCGCGGCGATCGACGCCGGTGCGACACAGACAATCGGGCGGAAACGGGAAAACGCGGTGCTGATCTCGTTGGCCAATCCCAAGGAAAATGCATTGTCGGTGCCCGATCCGATCGTTCTGAACGGCATGACACCGAGCCGGATCGCATTGGCGCGCAGCGAAGTCGGCGCCTGCTTTGGCGTTGTCGATTCCCTGACCTTGACTTTGGGCGGCCCTAGCAGCGACGCAGTAATGCGCGCATCCGCCAAAAGCTCTTCCGTTTCGGTCGAAAACGTATCACTTGTAAGGACTGCGCCCACCACGCTTACGAGGTCGGACGGCTGATAGGGTTTGAGCAAAAATTCAAATCGTTTGTCGCCGCCTCGTGCGTCCTTCGACAGGCAGGACGTAACCAGCACCCGGAGATCGGGTCGCACTTGGCGGGCGCTGCGGGCCAGCTCAATTCCACTCACGTTGCCGGGAAGGTCTGCCTCGGTCAGCAGGAGATGGATGGCCAAGTCCGACACGAGGTGCGCCAAGGCACCGGAACCATTTGCCGCCGCAAGAGGCCCATAGCCGGCGCGAGCCAATGTTTCGCACGTCGTATTGCGCAGGTCGGGATCAGGTTCGACGACAAGCACAATCTGGTTCTGCCCAACAGGCGCCGGATCGTTCGATTGGGGCGGCGGAGCGGCCTCTCGCCGCCTATCACGCGGCAGGAAAAGCGACACAGTCGTGCCACTGCCGAGTTCACTCTCCAGATCCACCCAACCGCCGGATTGACCGGCAAATCCATAGACTTGTGAGAGACCAAGTCCGCTGCCCTGTCCAAGTGGCTTGGTAGTAAAAAACGGCTCGAAAACCTTATCCTGCAGATTTGGTGAGATCCCGCATCCGGTATCCGTGACATCTATCCGCACGTAATTGCCGGCCGCCCGCGACGGCGTACCGACTTGGCCTCGGCGAACCGTGTGATTGTGGCAATGGATCGTGATATTCCCGCCGTGCGGCATCGCATCGCGAGCGTTCAGCACCAGGTTGAGAATGGCCAATTCCAGCTGCCCCGGATCGACATGGCACTTCCAGAGTTCAGGTTGCGTCTGCAGCCGAATGCGCACGGCTTCTCCCGCAGCCTGTGCAAGCAATTCAGTCGTTGCAGAAATGATTTGATAGACCGAGATGGTTTCCGGCCGCAGCATCTGTTTGCGTGAATACGCCAGTAACTGGGCCGCGAGGCGACCGCCGCGCTCGGCCGCTCGTTCGATCATTTCGGCACGCCGGATAGCCTCAGCGTCGCCGCGCGCCTCCGCATTCACGCGCAGCGCGGCCGCATTGCCGAGGACGACAGTCAGCAGATTGTTGAAATCGTGCGCGACACCGCCGGTAAGCCGCCCCAGCGACTCCATCTTCTGTGCCTGATAGAGGGGATCCTGAGGTTCGTCCCCGGTTGAACGGCGTTCGTAGCTGTTCGAGGCGGTGGTCCGCGAACGGAGACCTCCGCCCGCCAGAAACGCAGAAGCGGATGCGATGACTGGCATCGAACGAACGGAGCGGATTGTGTGGCGGAAAGAACGCCAAAGCGCGGCGCCCCCGCGTACGTCGAGCATTCTTCGAGGCCACGATGTCTCATGAACAAAAAATCATAGATGGGCGCGCATAGAATAGCAAATTACGTGCATAAACCGAATGCAGAATGTCGCGGAGGCAAACCAGGCACCGGCCGCCAACCACCGAGCCGACCGTTACGAAACCGGCATCGTCACATTCAGCAACTGCCGCAGCCGAGCGGCGCCTGATGGGCCTTTGACCGCCTCCCGCCAACTTGCCTCCGCGACACGCTGGTGCGCGGCGATCGCCTCATCCGCGCCGGTGATCATAGCGACACCGGTCTGCGCGGCAGGATGTGTATCCGTCCGGAACGGATTGATCGCGAGGCTCACACGATCCCGGGCGCGTAAAATCTTGAAGGATGAACTCGGGGGCGACCCGGCAAGCAGGCCGAATTGAAGGCCCATCGGTTCGGTTTCCATAAGCGTGGCGATGTTGTCCACCTCGGCCATCGCAATGTCGCGGCAGATCCGCCGCACACGATCCGAGACATGCCCGCCGCCAACAATCCCAACCTCGATCAGCCGTTGCACCGCCGGCAGCGACACCATTGCGATGATGCTGGGTCGCCGCATCGCGTACATGCGTTTTCTTGCTGCCAAGATGCCCAGGACCTGTTCCGCCATGCTGCGCATCGCCATGCGCTCACCGCCCCCTTGATCGGCGGCTTCCTCGAACGCCTCTGCCAGCGCGTTGTCATAAGCATCTGATGTTGTGAGATAACACAGCGGCCCCGCCAACTGTAGGACCTGGTCGGCGGTTTCCTCTATCTGACGGGTGCGTTCGAAATAGCCAATCGGCCGGTTGTAGTACTCGACCCCGATCCCCAACAGCGAAAGCGGTGAGATTTTCAGCAGTTCAGCTAGCCGCTTGATCGTATCGAGCTTGATGACCTCGCCTTTTTCATAGCGATACAGGGCCGCCCGGGACACACCCAGGCGAGCGGCAATTTCCTCCGCTCGAAGACCCGACTCCAAACGATAAGCCCGAAGCTGCTGGCCGATCTCGGTGAAACGCATCGACATAGAGCCTGTCCCCAACGCAACTCATGCGAGTAAACAACTGAAAGGCCACTACTATTCCGAAAATCACCGTCTACGTTACCCGGATAAACGCGATCTCCGGGGAACTGTTCGTCTCAGAATCGCCGTGGCTGATGCAGTTTATGGCGTGCGGGCTCTAAAACTCAATCTCTTTTCAGATGCTGCAACTCGTTCCGTGCCTCAGCGATTATTTTGCTTCCCGTATGCTATGCGCCGCCAAGCCCTCGATCGCCAGCACTAGGGCCGAGTGATCCAACTCTGCCCCGCCATGCGCGATGCAGGACGAGAACATCTGCTGCGCGATCGCGGTGTTCGGCAGCGACAGGCTGAGTGCCTTGGCCGACGACAGCGCCAGATTCAGGTCCTTCTGATGTAACTTGATCTTGAAGCCGGGATTGAACGTGCCGTTGAGCATGCGTTCGGCGTGCACTTCCAGGATGCGGGACGACGCGAAGCCCCCCATCAGCGCCTGGCGGACCTTGGCCGGATCGGCCCCGGCCTTCGAGGCGAACACCAGTGCCTCCGACACGGCCTGGATATTCAAGGCGACGATGATCTGGTTCGCCACCTTGCAGATCTGGCCGGCGCCGGGTTCGGATCCCACATGCGTGATATTCTTGCCCATTAATTCAAACAGGGGTTTCGCGCGTGCGAAGGCGGCATCGGGACCGCCTACCATGATCGTCAGCGTCCCCTGTTTGGCGCCGACCTCGCCGCCGGAAACCGGCGCATCGAGATATTCGCAGCCCTTGTCCTTGATTCGCTTGGCATAGTCTTTCGTCTCGATTGGGCTGATCGAGGACATGTCGATGACCAGCGCGCCTCTCCGTAGCCCATCAGCAGCGCCGTTCTCGCCGAACAGGACAGCCTCGACGTCGGGGGTGTCGGGGACCATCAGGATCAGCACCTCGGACTCCGCTGCCACCGCTTTTGGTGTCGCGACAACCGTGGCGGCGGAGCGGATTTCGTCCGTTAGGCTGGACCGGTCGGGGACGATCAGTTCATGGCCGGCACTCTTTAGGTTCAGCGCCATCGGGCGGCCCATGATGCCGAGGCCGATAAATCCGATCTTCATGTCGTTGCTCCTGTCAGCGATAATTTACTTCTGACCCGACCGAGCATAGTCGGGTCCGTTGCGTCGTGGCTTGGCGTTTGCCAAGTGGCCTGGCCTGGTTACCGGCGACTTCTGGCGTTTCTTTCGGGCAAGCGTGAGGTTGGCTGGGCAAATCTCTCGAACCCGGCATGACGGGGCCGATGGATGGTCACAGGCACTCAAACGCCGAATTGCTCGCGCCAGTTCAATCCCGCGAGGGTGTCCCCAGCGGGCCGGTATTCGCACCCGACCCAGCCCTGGTAACCGAGCTCGTCCATTCGGCGGAATACGTATGACCAGCCGATTTCCCCGGTCCCCGGCTCGTTACGGGCCGGCACATCGGCGATCTGCATGTGCGCGATCAGCGGCATGAACTGCTCCATGCGCTTGGTGATGTCACCCTCGGTCACCTGGACATGATACACGTCGAACTGAAGGCCGAGCCGATCGCGCCCAATTGCCTCGACGATCGCAGCGCCCTGCGCCTGGGTGTTCAAAAAATATCCTGGCATGTCGCGATGGTTGATGGGTTCGATCACTAGCCTCACCCCGGCTGGCTTCGCCTGCTCAGCCGCCCAGGCGAGGTTGGCGGCATAAACCGCCGCCGCCGTGGTCGGCGACACGCCGGGCGGCACGATTCCGGCCATGCAATGTGTCTGGCGGCAATCCAGCGCAGCCGCGTAATCGAGCGCCTTCTTTACCAATTCGTGGAATTCCGCCTGGCGGCCGGGGATGCTGGCGGTTCCCCGCTCCCCATTTGCCCAATCGCCCGGCGGCATGTTGAATAGAACTTGAGTGAGGCCCTCGCCACTTAGACGTTCACGCAACGCCGTGGCTGGGAAGTCGTAGGGAAACAGGAACTCGACCCCCTCAAATCCGGCGCTTCGGGCAGCGGCGAAGCGATCAAGGAACGGCAATTCGTTGAACATCATGGACAGGTTGGCTGCTAGGCGCGGCATGACGGACCTCCTTCTCCCTATTGCATTGCCGGTCGGTGTCCGGCCGCGGGCACTGGACGCCCTCTTGTATGCCCGTCCGAAACTCGTAACGACTGGCATGGGCCGGTGCCCATGGGCAGCGGCTGAAGCGGAAGCTACAGGCGAGCGACGAACTTGGCTAGAGCATCCGGCCGGGTGGACGCTTGATGCGGGTGAATCGTGCAATCAATCAACAAGCTAACCCAGTGTCGTGCACGCACACTTGCCGCATCTGTCACCGAACGTAGGATGCGGAGGTAACCGATCAGCAGGCCACTGAAAATAAAATAGCTAGCGGCCCGATCTCAACGCTCACCATCCGGGCGCCGGCTGCCACGAAAACATGTGCGAGCAATCGCGGATGGAGAAGCATGATCGCTGAACGTATCCTGATGGGCCTGCTGCTGGGGGGCGTCGCGATCGGCTGCGTCCTGGTTTTGTATCCGTTCCTATCGGCGCTGCTTTGGGCCGGGATTCTGGTGTACACCACCTGGCCGGTGTTCGAGTGGCTGCGCGTCCATCTTCACCTGCGCCGGATGTGGGCCGCCGTGCTGATGGTGACGTTGACCGCCGTGGTCCTGGTGCTGCCCATCGGTGTCGCAGCACCCGGCAGCGCCGACGACGTTACGCATTTGCGGCATGCCATCATGGACGGACTAAGGGCCGGACTACCGGACTCGCCACTGTGGGTGTTCGACATCCCGCTGGTGGGCAATACCATCGGCGATCTATGGAATCGCTGGGCGGCCGACATCAGCGTGATGCTGGAAGCGCTGCGTCCTTACTTCGGCATTGTCCTTGAGGATGGATTGAGCCTGCTGTTGGGTATCGCCAACGGCGTGCTGATGTTTCTGCTGGCGCTGTTCGTTGCGTTTTTTTTCTATGTTTATGGCGACCCGATCGCCGCCCGGATGCGTCTGCTTCTTCACCGTATCGCCGGGATGCAGGCCGACCGACTGATCCTGGTCACCGGCGCAACTGTACGGGGCGTGGTTTATGGCATCCTCGGAACAGCGGTGGTGCAGGGCATCCTGACAGCAATTGGCCTGTGGATTTCAGGTGTCCCACGGCCGGTACTTGTTGGGCAGCATCGCGGGCCTGTTGGCCGTGCTGCCGATTGGTGCGCCACTGGTGTGGATACCGGCGTCGATTTGGCTGTTGGGCAGCGGCCACCTCGGCTGGGGTATCTTTCTGGCGATCTACGGCGTCGGCGCGATCTCCGGCTCCGACAGCTTGATCCGGCCTTGGTTCATCGCTCGGGGGGCGCAGTTGCCGTTCCTGTTAACCGTACTGGGCGTATTAGGTGGCGCGCTAGCATTCGGACTGCTGGGAATTTTCCTCGGGCCCGTGTTGCTTGGGATCGGATACACGCTGGTCAACGAGTGGGCGCGCGGGGCCGACCCCAGCGAGGCAGCAGCGGAAAACTGAGCCAGGCCACCGGTGTCGCTAGGCCGGGACGGCCGAAGCCTCCTACGACGGCAGCACGACCATCGTCGCTGCTTCGAGGTCGAAGCTGCCATCGTCCTCGATCGCGAAATGCGCCCGCACCGCATCCGGAGATGAACCCTGCAGGCTCCGGATCGCCTCGGCATGAAGCTTCGGGGTCCGCGTCCGCGCGATCCAGACCGGGAATTCCATCCGCAGCGTGCGGATCGTGATGCTTTCGAGCGAGAAGCCGGACCGCGATAGCGCCGAGACCCATTCCGCCGTGCTGTAATTTCGCACGTGCGACGGATCACGCAGCAGTTCGACAGCCTGCAAATGGGTATCGAGAGTCCGATCCGCCGGCGCAATGCTGTCGACGAATACCGCCCGACCGGTTATTTTGATGACGCGCCGAGCCTCCCGCAGGCCGGCCTCCATGGCTTGCCAGTGGTGCGCTGTGAAGCGGCACAGCACGACGTCGAAGGAGCCGCTCTCGAACGGGAGTTTCTCGGCGGCGGCCTGGCGGACGACAACGTTCGTCAGACCCCGCTCTGCCGCCGTCCGGGCGACTTCATCAAGCATGGTTTGGGTTATGTCGCAGGCGACCACCTGGGCCACCAACGGCGCGGCGCGGTAACTGACGTGGCCGCCACCACACCCCAGATCCAGCACTCGGGCGGCCTCACGGGTCGCACCTAGTCCGCGCAGTTCAGCTTCGATCTGGTCGAGGTCCGCGCCGGCGCTGTGCACGGCGCTGGTGACATAGGCTCGGGCGCGAGACGAATAGTGGGCGGCGGCGAAATTCGGCTGTGACATGGGGCCGTTCCTCCAGAGCGATCGTGTTTGAACCCGCGTCAACGTCTATGGATCGTCGTGACGAAGCCGGCCGAAGGGATTGAGGGCCGCTTGCCGGTAGCGATGCATACAGGTGACGGGGCGATCTCGAAAGCTGCACTCGTTCCAACTTCGGGAATTTTAACGCGGAGAAGGAACGAGAGCCTCGGAGGACGCCTGTGCTCAACCATAGATTCGGCGAGCTTTAGAAGCCTGTGCCCAACAACGTCACCGATGTGATTGGTTAGCGTTGGACGGTGCCATCAAGCCTTGAGTAACCTGCGGGGGCCGCACACGAAGCCCCGCGTTTCAATGCCAGCCGCCCGAGCCGTTCAACCCGTCAGCTCCAGCACCATTGACGTCGCATGCGCGCGGCCATACTCGTCTGTCGCCCGCACCGAGACACGATGCGTTCCGGTGCCCAAGTCCCCCGGCAAACCGCCCTGCCAAATGTGGCTCGACTTGCCCGCCTCCACCCACGATTTCTTGGTGTCCCGGTTGCGGTCGTAGACCTCGACCACGAACGGATCCAATCGTTCCACTTTCGAAAGTCCTCGGTATGGCCGGCCACCGATCGAGACCTCGACCTTCGACCGCGGACCGCCGTCGAAGAAATTCACCACCAGCCGGGTCGAGGCCACCCGATCGACACTGATCGGTCCCGTCAGCAGCGCACCCGTGTGGTAGTCGCGGATCACGTCGTGGTCCACGCCATGAAGCTGGCTGTCGAGCATCACCCGCATCTGCCCGCGCGCGGGGTCGTGCGCAGGCACCAATGTCGTGGTGTAGCCCTCCCCATCCACCGACAGGATGTGGAATCCGTTGGGCGCAGCCATCCGATTGAAGCGCCATCGGGATACCGCGGGCATCAAACGGACCCGACCACCAACTTCCGGAAACTGCCGCCAGGATGTGATGATGATGCACGCCCCCCGGCTGACCATCGGCCGCATAGCCATCGGCCGCGCCAAAATACCAATGCTCATTGGTATGGGTGTGTCCGCAAAAGCTGACCGTGTTTGCATGAGTGCCGATCGAGGCCAGGAAATCCTTTATGTCAACAGTATTGTTTGCCGCATCCGTCGCCGCGAGCGTCTTCAGGGGAATGTGGAAGCTGATCACCACTAGGCTGTCGCGTGGTACGTTCGCCAGCACGTTGCGCACAAAGCCCAACTGCCGCTCGCCGAAATAGCCGCGATATTTCCCGGACCCATTCGGCCTTGCTGAATCGGTGCCGAAGTAGTCGACATTGTCCAGCAGGATGAATGTCGCTCTGCCATATTGGAACGCATGCCACCGGGCACCGAACACCCGCTTGAAGGTCTCGGCCGCATGCGTGTTGTCCGGCGCCTCGAGGTTCATGTCATGGTTGCCGCGGCAGTTGAACCAGGGCAGCCCAATCGTGCCCACGATGCGGTTGTACCGCGGATAGTACGACAGATCGTCAAACATGATGTCGCCGTGAGTGATGCCGAACGCCGCCGCCGAAGCATTGACGATGGATACCACGTCATCGCGAATATAACCGACTTCATTCAGGCTTTCCGGCTGAGGATCGGTGAATAGCACCGCATCGAACTGAGCCGTTTCTTGCCTCCGGCGCAGCGCGAAGTCGATGCTCGCCGGCAGCGGCCCGGTCGGCGCCAAGCCGGCGAAGCGAAACCCAAGGTCCGGCGAGCCGTCGGGCGCGTGCACGTAAGCGAAATGCGGTAGGTTGGTAGCCGGATCGACCGGGAGCGCCCACCCCGCCGGCTTGATGACGAACACCGAGTCGCCATCACCCACCGGTAGCGACCAGCTTCCGTCGGCACCGGTCTTTACCACCTCCAACCCGTTCGAGACCATAACGCCGGGGACGCCAGTGCGGGGACTGCTGTCAGCATCAAACACTGTCCCTCGCGCTGTCGCTGCCGTTCCCTGGGCCAGCGCCGGAACGGCGGTCAATGCCAGGACGGCGGCTCCAGCCATCACGTCGCGGCGGGTAGGCAACGGCATCTCCTGCGCCATCGTCGGTGTCCTCCCTCAAGTCTTTCGTGGCGGGCCGCGACTAACACGTCGATAGCTGATTAGTCACCTCAGCGGCGCCCTCGTCAGTTGCTAGTCGAGCTGATCGATACTCCATGGGCGCTCCCCGACATCGTCCCTAGGGAGTGGATATAATTCAAGCAGACCGTGCGAAAACCGACCCTGAAGGGATTCCGGCGCGGTCGCACCGAATAGGCTCGCGCCATGACCTCCCTTGGCTTCTGGTAACGGGTCAGACCTGATCGCTCATTGCAGTCTGAAATTTTGATGACAATCGGCCCACCACCGATCAGCCGGATGAACGGAATCGTCATCACTTCGTTTGAACAGAGTCAGGTTCTTGCGTCCTGTGGCTACTGGGGACGTCTGTCAGGGAGTGTCCTATGAAGCGTGAAATGCCGCCGAACGTCTCATTCCTTTCAGGACGGGACACTGCGCCAGCATACTGGATGTATAACATCTTGTGGGTTCCGTTGATCGAAGGGCACCAGACCGCAGGTAGCTTCTCGGTCATTGAGCAGTGGATGCGAAAAGATTCTGGGGCCCTTGTGCCGCACGTTCATAATTTTTGTGATGAATGGTTTTACATGATTGAAGGTGCGATAGATTTTACAGTTTCTGGCGAGCGTGTGCCTGCCAGGTCGGGCGAAAACGTATGGGTCGCTCGCGGAACAGTTCATTCATTCGTCGTAACCAGCGACGTCTGCCATGTCCTTAACGGCTACACGCCGGGTGGCTTTGAACAGGTGATCAAGCATCTTGCTCGGCCGGCGGATCGACGCGAGTTGCCACCGGAGACATTGCCACCCCCGGATGAAAGAACGTTACAGCTGATTTTCAATAATTACTGGACGTGCGAAGCCGGCGCCGGCTGGGAGCAGACAAATGATGATCCAAGAATGTGAAATGTAAGGTCCGCTTAAGGCCGATTGCGATAAAACACGCAGGGCCGGAGCCTCACCACCCCGGGGAGACCTGCTTTTACACGGTCTTCAGGGTTTGCATCCGATTTTGGGTTCGTTCGGAAACTTGCCGACGCGAGCCTGGTAAGCGCGTGCGCTCGCTGAGCTACAGGCGGCGATCGCTTTCTGGCAGAGACAACGGTGACCCTCGAACCTTGCGATGGAAAAAGGATCTAGTCAAAAAAACCGCCGCCGTGAGCAGAGGGCACCAACTGTCGGTTTCTCTCCAGTGACGGGACACTGGGTTCAACCGTTCGTGAACGCGCCGAGAAAATTGGTGAATGAAACGCTTATCGATACATCCAGCGCTCGCACGTGGTGCCACCAGCCAAACGGGATGAACAGCGCCTCACCGGGATTGAGGTCGAAGACAAATTTGTCGGCGTAACGATAAAGCGGATGGCGGACGAAGTCCGGCTGCTCGCAATCGACCTCGCCGAAAACGCCGACGCGATTATATACCAGTGCTTTCTGCGCCGCGGGAATTATCGTCACTCGCTTCCGGCCGTGGACCTGTGCCAGGATGATGTCCGCCGTGTCATGATGCAGCGGCGTCACCGTGCCGCCCGGGCCAAACCAGAAGAAAACGAAACCATCCCGCCGGTTATCCAGATAGTCCGGAAAGATTACAATATCGTCGTACAGACGCTTGGCGCTCTCTGTCCGCATGAACTCGTTCTGTGCAACGAGGTAAAAGTCATTCGTCTGGCCCGCGTTTTTGATTTTTGTCACGTAGTCGCCGAAGCGCATGGTGGTGCGCCGGTCGTCGGAGCGGACTTCATAGTGGGCGTCCGAGTTACGTCCTGCCATCACCTGAACCATTTCGTCGCCGCAGATCTGATCCAGGTAATCAGGGTTCCACCTAGTCATCGCCGCCCAGTCCTTCATTCCCCCGACAAGGATGACCGGCCGGTTCCCGTCCCGGTAACGGGCGAAAAATTCCTCCCTTGACAGGGACTGACGGCGTTCGATCATTGTCATACTCGCATGAAAGCAGCCGGCCAACCTGGTTTTTGACCATCAGCGGGCTTGCTAGCTTGACGATGCGTGAGAAGGCAAGCTTGATCCGGGTCCGGCGCCTCGATTTACCGATCCCACAGCACAAGGACATACGCGGGGTGGGATGTTTGTGCGGCCGAGACACGCGTGCGCTCGCCACGGGACCCTACCTGGGCGCGGCCCCGATCAGTCGCAGCCGCAGGTAGCGCGAGATCGTGTCGATCGTGGCAACGGAGATCAGGATCAGAACGATGATATATGCCACCTGATCCCAGGCATTAATCTGAATCCGCTCCGCCAGCCGCAGCCCGATGCCGCCGGCGCCGACTAGGCCCAGAATTGTCGCCTCGCGGGAATTGGACTCGATGGAATAAAGTGCCTGACTGATCATTACCGGCTCGACCTGCGGCAGCACGGCGAAGCGCAGCCGGCCGACGAAGCCAGCCCCGACCGCGACGATGCCCTCAACCTGGTTGCGGTCAATGTTCTCCACCGCTTCGGCGAAAAGTTTTGCCAATACACCGGTTTCAGCAACTGCGATGGCCATAATGCCGGCGATCGGACCCAGGCCCATCGCTCGGACGAAAACCAGCGCCCAGATCAACTGGTCCAGCCCGCGCAAACCATCGAACAGCCGGCGCGTGCAGAAACGAAACACCCGTTGCGGGATAACGTTGCGGGCGCCGAGGAAGCCCAGCGGCACAGCAAACACCATCGCCAGCATCGTCCCTACATACGCCATCGCGACCGTCTCCAGCATCGAGCGCCAGAGTTCGGCGTGATCCCATTCCGCGATGCCCGTCCAGTTCAGCATCAGCCGCACGATCACCCAAACCTTCGGCAGGCTGGTGAAGATACGGCCGAGATCGAACACCCACATCAAATACAACAGATAGCCGAATACGCCGGCCACCAGCAGCCAGCGTGGCCAACCGCTGCCGCGGAACGCCTCGGGATGGCGTGCGCGTTCGGCGCCGATGTCCAGCGTCGCGCCACTCATGAGGCTGGGATAGCAAAGGAGGGGGATCCGATGAAGCGATGGCGGATTCGTTCCGATGCCAGGTCGATAGCGACGACGATCAGCAGGATCAGGATGACGATCGCGCTGACCTCCTCATAGATGTTAAAGCTGATCACGCGCTTCAGCTCCTGCCCGATACCGCCGGCACCGACGAAGCCGATGATGGTGGAGGAGCGGACGTTGATCTCGAACCGCAACAGCCCATAGCTAAGGAAACCGGGCATAACCTGCGGCACGACGCCGTAGCGGATCTGCGCCAGCCAGGAACCGCCGACCGATCGGATACCCTCGACCGGGCGCAGGTCGGCATTTTCATTCAATTCACAGAACAGCTTTCCCAAGCGCGCCGGTGGTATGACGCGGCGATTGCAACGATGCCGGCCAGCGGGCCGATGCCGAAGGGCCAGACCAGGATGAAGGCGAGCACGATCTGAGGGATGGTACGCATCAGTTCCAGCAGGCGGCGGGTGACGATGACGATCACGCGACTGCCGACGAAGGTGCGGGTCGCCGGAAAGGCCAGTGCGAAAGCGGCGGCAAAGCCCAGCGCCGTGGCAAGGATCGCCATCTGAATGGTCTGCCACAACAGCGAAACATAGACATTGATCCGATAGAACCAGTAAGCGATGGACTGTGGTTCCTTCACCCCGCCGAACAGATGTGGCAACGCCAGAACAGCCACCGGGCCGGCGCGCGGATTCGGCTCGATGGAAAACAATTTGCCGAAATACTCGCCGATGCGGGGGAAGCCCACGGCGATTTTTTCCGGGGAGAAAGCCGGTCCAGCCGGCGGCGACGACGAACAGCAGGATGGCGGCGGCGAAGGTCAGCAGCGACTCGGTCTGACGTGACCGGCGCAGCGCACCGAAACGCTGCTGGAACAGCCGGTAGGAAGGGTCGCCCGTGGGGTCGTCGAGCGCGGTCACGTCGGCAGTGATCAGGCGCGGTCATGCGGGTGCCGCGTCGCTCGGCCTCGCGCAGTGCGATAATGTCCTGGTAGAGATCGATCGTGGCCGGCGCGATAGCCGACGCCAGATCCTTGCTCGACCTGCGTCGTAGATATCCTTGTGCGACTTCGGCAGGTCGAGCATGAACGTCGGTGAACGCCGTCTTCAGGCCGGCGGGCAGGGCGGAGCGCATAGCCCACGGGCCGTTCGGAATCTTGCCGGATTTCCAGATGATGTTGACGTCCGACATTTTCAGCATGCCGCGGTCCACCATCGCCGCGCAGTGCGCCTCGGCTATAGCCCTCGTCGATATCGCCCTGGCCAGAGGTCCAGGTGACGCAGGCGTCGTATTGCTTGTTGCAGGACGGCGACGATGCCCTGCTCATGGCCGCCGGCAAAACCGGTGCGGGAGAAATAAGCGCCGTCGGTCAGGTCGATGCCCGCGGCTTTAAGCGACGCGCTCGGGATCAGGTAGCCGGAAGTGGAGTTCGGGTCGGCCCAGGCGAGCGAGTGGCCCTTCATCTGCTCGATCGAGGTGATGCCGGAATCCTTCCGCGTGATCATGACGGAGATGTAGAAGATGGTGCCGTCCTTCTCCTGCGGCACGACGATCGGGCTCGACGCACTTGCAGTCCAGCCAGGTGCCGGCAAAGGCCGAGGGGCCGAACTCGGCGAGATCGAGCTGGCCGGCGGCCATCGCCTGCATCACGCCGGCATAGTCGGCGGCCGGATACAGGTTACTGGGATACCGAAGTTTCTCCTGCAGCAGGTGCTGGAACCCATCGTAGCGTGCCAGGCGGGCTGGAGGTGTTCTCGCCGCCCAGCAGGCCGATGCGGAATTCCTTGACCTGCTGTTTCCAGTCCTGCGCATAGGCCGCCAGCGGGCGGCGGTCAGCGCGAGCGCGACGAGCGCTAGGCGAACTGATCGATGCGGCGGAACATGGCTTTGGTCACTCCCAGTCGCCGATACTAGCCCGCCAGGGCGGCGAGCACGGCCGATGGGCAAGACTAGTGGAGGTGATGCGTTCGTCCAGGGGTTCCTCGTCTGCCTGGCCGATATATCTCGCGCAGCCACGGCTCGGTCAGGGCTTCGGGCGCGCCAGTCGAAAACGATCCGGCGGTCGACATATCGACAATGCGGCGGCAACAGGCGCGGGCTGTGTCCAGCGTATGCAGGTTGGTCAGGACGGTGCGCAGACGGAAATCCTCACCAACGACGCCCCAACACCATCGACGGCGGCGTATACCGAACGTGCCGCTCGATCCAGCGACGCGTAGGGCGGCAGCATGACCGCTGCTTTGGTTGGGCAGAGCCAGATTTCCGCCGTGGCCGCGTCAATCCAGTTCAACGCAACGGCGTGAATTGTTCGGGGCCTCCGGCACCTCGTCCGGGGGCGCAACTCGGACGGCGGGCAAACTAATGTAATCCCGCGCCGCTGGATGGCGCGACCGCCGCGGCCCTAAGCAGCCTGCCGGCGCACGCAATGACCTGATCCGGCTCCTGACGTGGAAGCGCCGCCGGGACAACCGCGGCGGCGCCACCATGTATAGGGTCCAATTAACGACCGACCACAACCCCTAGCGGTCGGTACGGAGGGTTATCCACATTATTTTGTGCTAGCGCTCTCGATTTCCCGTTGACCGTCCAGTCGGCCAACGGATAGGTCGGAAGTGTGACAACATCAGAGACCAAACCGCTGATCCGACTCCGAGGCCGCTCCATCATGGCGCTGGTTCTGGCGCCGGAAGTGCCGCTGGACAACTGGCTTGATGCGCTCGATGCGCAGATGGAACGGTCGCCGAATTTCTTCGACGCCCGTCCGGTCGTGGTCGATCTGGGTGCCATTCCGCGCGAGCAACAGGGCGTGGCGCAATTCCTCCAGCTTCTGGAACAGCGCGGCATCCGCATCATCGGCACCGAGGGCGCGCACCCGGCCTGGGAGGGGATCGAGGCCTGGGGCCGGCCGATGCCGGCTTCGGCCAAGCCTGGGCCGTGAGATCGAAGCGCCGGAAATGAAACCGGTCCAGCGCGACCGCCGGACCCGCCGGAACCATCGCCGGTGCACCGGCGCAGCGACGTCAATACGCTGCTGATCGATCAGCCGGTCCGCTCCGGCCAGTCGGTGGTGTTCGAGCGTGGCGACATCACCGTGCTGGGCTCGGTCGCCTCCGGCGCCGAAGTCATGGCCGGCGGGTCGGTCCATGTCTACGGAACGTTGCGCGGCCGCGCGATCGCCGGCCTGCGCGGGCAACCCGCGCGCGCGGATTTTCTGCCAGCAAGCTGCAGGCCGAGCTACTGGCGATCGACGGCGTCTACCAGACCGCCGACGACATGCCCGCCAAGCTGCTGCGGCAAGCCGGTGCAGGCCTGGCTGGACGGCGAGCAGATGAAAATCTCGGTCCTGGACTGAAGAGGGAGACGCAGATGGCCAAGGTCCTGGTGGTGACGTCCGGCAAGGGCGGCGTCGGCAAGACGACCTCCACCGCCGCGCTCGGCGCCGCGCTGGCGCAGCGGCGGCGAGAACGTCGTGGTGATCGATTTCGACGTCGGCTTGCGCAACCTCGACCTGGTGATGGGGGCGGAACGCCGCGTGGTGTTCGACCTGATCAACGTGGTGCAGGGCGATGCCAAGCTGGCGCAGGCGCTGATCCGCGACAAGCGGATCGACACGCTGTCGCTGCTGCCGGCCTCGCAGACCCGCGACAAGGACGCGCTGACCGATCGAGGGCGTCGACAAGGTGATCGCCGAGCTGCGGGAGAAATTCGACTGGGTGATCTGCGACAGCCCGGCCGGCATCGAGCGGGGCGCGCTGCTGGCGATGCGCCACGCCGATATGGCGGTGGTGGTGACCAACCCGGAAGTTTCATCCGTGCGCGACTCGGACCGCATCATCGGCATGCTCGACTCGCAAGACGCTGCGGGCGGAACAGGGCGAGCGGATCGACAAGCATCTGTTGCTCACGCGCTACGATCCCGGCCGGGCGCGCGCGCAACGAGATGCTGAAGATCGAGGACGTGCTGGAGATCCTGTCGATCCCGCTGCTGGGCATCATTCCGGAAAGCGAGGAAGTGCTCAAGGCCTCCAACCTCGGCTCGCCGGTGACGCTGAACAATCCCGAACAGCGCGCCGGCCCGGGCCTATTTCGATGCGGCGCGCCGGCTGAAGGGCGAGACGGTCGAGGTGGTCGTGCCGCTGCAGCGGCACGGGCCTCATGGGCCGGCTGTTCGGCCGGAGGGTGGCATGAACCTGCTCGAGCTTCTTCCGCAAGAAGACGCACTGCCCCGGTGGCGCGCGACCGGCTGCAGGTGCTGCTGGCGCACGAGCGCAGCGTGATCGGCAAGTCCGACCTGCTGGCGATGCTGCAGGAGGAAATCCTGGCGGTGATCGCCAGGCATGTCACGGTCGATCGGGAGCAGGTGCAGATCAAGCTGGACCGCGGGGCATCGTTCTCGACGCTAGAGATCGATGTCGAAGTTCCGCTCGACGTTACGAAACTCGCCCAGGCACCCGCAAAGGCGGGAGCCACAGCTTCCGCCTGAACCGTTATCGCCGTGGCCAGCCTCTTGCCGACCACGGCGATCGCGTCGTTTCTGTCCGTTGCCCCATATTAGCTGCCGCACCGGGCGGCTAGTGATATGTGTGGTTCGACGTTAGCCTTGGTTTTGATCGCCCACGGTGACGCCGACGAACACCGGCTGGCCGTCGCGGATCACCCGCAGCGCCACCGCATGTCGCTGCCGCTCAACGCCGTTGCGCATCGCCTTAGCCGCCTCGGCCGGGGAGGTGACCGCATGGTTGCCGACGCCGACGATGACGTCGCCCGGCTGCAGGCCGGCCTGCTCGGCCGGTGAGCCAGGCTGCACGTTCGCGCACCACCGCACCCTTCGTGCCCGTCCGGCACATTGAGCTGGTCGCGCATGTCCGGCGACAGCGGCGCCAGCGCCAGGCCGACCTGCGCGTGGTGCGCCTCGCTCGCCATGGCTGTCATTGCTGGCAGTCTGTTCGTTCGGCAGCGTGCCGACCTTCACAGCTGATCGTCCTTGGTCTGGCCGTCGCGCAGGACGTCAGATGGGCCTCGTCGCCCGGCTTGATCGCGGCGACATCCACCGCGAGGTCCCGCGGGTTGGCGACTTTCGTGCCGTTGACCGGCTGGATCACGTCACCCGGTTGCAGACCGGCTTGCGCAGCCGGGCTGTCCGGCTGCACGCCGGCGAGCAGCGCACCGGACATTCTCCTTCAGATGCATCGCCTTGGCCGTCGTCGGGGTGACCTGCTGCGCCTCGACGCCGATATAGCCGCGGGTCACGTGGCCGCTCTTCTCAAGCTGCGCGACGACGGTGCGGATCATGTTCGACGGGATGGCGAAGCCGATGCCGACCGAGCCGCCGCGACGGCGAGCAGGATCGCGGTGTTCATGCCGATGACCTTGCCGTCCTGGGTGAACAGCGGTCCGCCGGAGTTGCCCTGGTTGATCGGCGCGTCGACCTGGATGAACTGGTCATACGGCCCGGCGCCGATGTCGCGGCTGACCGCCGAGACGATGCCGGCGGTGACCGTGCTGCCCAGCCCGAACGGGTTGCCCATCGCGACCACCCACTCGCCCGGCTTCACGTCGCGGGAGTTGCCGAGCTGGATGTACGGCAGCGGATGGCCGGCATCGACCTTCAGCACGGCGATATCGGTGCGCGGATCGGGGCCGAGGACCTTCGCCGGCAGGTCGGTGCCGTCGTCGAGCGTGACGCTCACGCTCTTGGCGTCCTTGACCACGTGGTTGTTGGTGACGATCGATGCCGTTCGCGTCGATGATGAAGCCGGAGCCGCGCGCTTCGACCGCGTGCTCGCGCTGCTGCGGCATCATTGCGGAACGCATCTGGTTGAACGGGAACGGCAGTTGCGGCATCTGACCGCCCTGCTGCTCGTCCTCCAGCGATGCCGGGGTCGCTTGCAGCTTGGTGGTGACGGAGACCACCGCCGGCTTCACCTGGGTCACCAGGTCGGTGAAGTCCGGCAATGTGTGCGGCTGCAACTGGGTGTCGGGCGGGTTGACTGGGGTGGGATTGTCGGCCCAAGCGTTATGGCCGAGGGCGTAGCCGCCCAGACTGGTGCCCGCCAACAATGCCGTGGCGATCGCTGCTCGGCGGAATGGGCGGTGTTGGGGTGAAGGGCGTTGAGGTAGCAAACTCATGTGGGCATCTCCTGTTCCCGAAACTCGAATATTAGGCGGGGTCGATGCGACACTGACCGGGTCAGGACCGCCAAGACGACAGCGCGAACATGAGGGGACTCTGAGGTGACCGTTCCCTAGGCGGAGCGATTAAACTCGTGTCATAAGAGCCACACCGGCAAAAAATTTTGTCGAATGGCGGAGTTTTCATCTGCGGGACCTAGCCGGACCAAGGCTTTACCAGCAACCACCTACGCGCGGACGAAAGGAGTGTCCGTGAGAACTCGTCACCTCATATCAGGTCAGGGCGCGACCTTCTCGGCGCCTAAAAGAGTCGCCACGACTGCCGCGGAAGACCAGCAGCGCGGCCGCCGCCGCGATTTGCGCGAACAGGCAGGCCACCAGGAAGATGCGCGTCGGCGCGACACCGATCGCCAACAAATAGCCGCCCAAAATCGGCGCAACGATCGCGCCGAGCGGCCGATGCCGAGCGCCCAGCCGAGGCCGCTTGTACGCATGCGCGCCGGGTGGAGCTTCCCGCACGCCCCGTTGAGGCCGGTCTGGCTGCCGATGGTCGTCATCCCAACCAAGAAAGTGATAATGCAGAGAATGGCAAACGGGAGCGTGACAAGCTCGATCACCACGATGAATATAGCACCGGCCGCGTAATGCAGCGCTAGTGCCCGCTTGGGACCGAGTCGATCGATCGCCAGGCCAAGATACAAGACCACGAATATCGCCCAACTCCCTGAGGCTCGAGGCAAACACCGCCTGCGCCGGGCTCATGCCAATCAAATTCAGGACCGTCGGCAGCCCATAGACGAACAGGAACAGGTTCAGCAGGCTGCAGAAGTAAATGATCCATAACAGCCCCGTTTGTAGCGCGTAGCCCCGGCCGAACACCATCCAGACCGGATTGCCTGGTGTGGTCTCGACGGCGCCACTCTCTACTGAAGCGATGTCGAGGCGTTCGAGCAAGGCGGCGTTGCGCGGGGACAAAGCCTGCCTCGCGGCCAGGATCCGCGGCAATTCCGGTAGCCACAGCGCCAGCACCACCACCAACAACACGGGGAAAACGCCCCCAATAATGAAGATCACCGGCCAGCCGGATTGCCCAAGCAGCAATGCAACAGCTTGGCCGCCAATGAAAGCCGCCAAAGCGGCGCGCCGGTAAACGTCGCCATGATCAGCGTGGCGCGCAGCCGGTGTGGGGCATAATCGCCAGCCAACGCGGCGCGCTCGCAAAGACCCCTCCGATACCGAGTTCGGTAAAGAACCGCGACAGGCTCAGCACACCCAACGAGCCCGCGCCAGCGCTGAGTAGCGAGGCGAGGCCGAAGATCGTCAGGCTAGCGAGCACCGGCGGCTGGCGGCCGAACCGGTCTCCGATCGGCCCGGCGCAGAGCGTGCCCACCGTGATGCCAACACTCGACCATAGAAACACCACCGTGAAGGCCGGCGGAGGTAGGTGCCAGACGTGGATTCGGGCCTTCGACGCAGAAAAACTCCCGGTCGAGATCGGCAACGATGAGGAAGAAAGGTGCGGCCTGTTCGGCGCCCTGGCACGGGTTACAGACTCTTGCCACGCCCAAATCGGCGCGACGCGTCATCGCTGGCGGTGGCGACCAGAGCGAGGATATTTGGGGCGGTGAGGATGAGCTGGTTCATGAGCACCGGGCGTATTCAACACATCGGGTCGCCAGGGCGGCCGTAGGGAGCCGAGATTCATATAAATCAGGCGCCATCGACATTGCCCTGGCACAGTCTACCGGTTTGTTTCCCGGGGCACGCTTAGGTGCTATCATCCTCAGCGCTCCTCACAATCCAAGTGGGGAGTGGCCTTAATTAACTGGGAGGACTGTCATGAAGCTCTACGATTGGGATTTCGCGCCGAACTGTCGCCGCGTGCGCATGTTTCTTTTGGAGAAAGGTATCGAGATACCAAGGGAGGAATGTATCACTCGGGATATAGCACTGAAGACTGGCTATATCGGCCACTATAAGCATGCAATGGTGCCGATGCTCGAGCTGGACGACGGCACCCAGTTGGGGGAAGCGCTTTCGATCTGGCTCTATCTTGAAACTCTTCACCCCAATCCGCCGCTGATGGGTACGACCGCGCTGGAAAAAGCGGTTATCAGCGCCTGGGAGCGTCGGGCTTACGACGAAGGCATGGTTGGCCACGCGGAGATCTTCCGCAACTCCCATCCCCAGTTCGTCGACCGAGGTTTACCAGGCCATGTTGACCCGGTCCCGCAGATCCCTGCGCTGATTGAGCGTGGCAAGCTTCGCGTCGCCCAATTCCATGAGAAGTTCAACGAGCAGCTGTCTAAGAACAAGTTCATTGCGGGCGACAAATTCTCGGTCGCCGATATCACCACGATCACTGTGTGCGACTTCGGGCTCGCTTTGGGAATGGCAATTCCCGACCGTTGCCCCAACGTGAAGCGGTGGTACGACGAGATGCAGAAACGAGAAAGCGTCCAAAAAAGCCGCCCGACGCACATGCCGGATGGGACGCCGATGCCGCTCGCGGCCTAGTCCGAACTTCGCCCTGAAAATTCACCAACTAGCTGATATCGCTCAATTTCCTTTTTGAGCTCTGTCTACATCGCCTACCCCAACAAGGTGGTCGAAATTCAATTCAAAGCGGGTGCCTCGTGCCAAGTTGTGTTCGCCGCGATGCATATTCGATCCACCGGACGACTCCTTGTCAAGACATTTTGGAGCCAAAACATGACTACGTCCGTACCCATGTTTTGAGCTATTTCAATGTATTAGTCGAAAAAGGGCGCAAAGTTCGGGTTAGTGCTCGCGACGTCAGCACGCGATCCAAACCAGAATGCACACTTGACGCCAGCCTGTCCGTGGGGATGACCGAGGAGGCTGTCGCGGCATGGCAGGCACCGACCACCGCAAAGCGGGGTAGTCAAAACCGATCTACTCGCCAATTGCCATCGAGGCGAGCCTCGCGCTCCGCCTCTGATAGGGTGTTATCAGGGAATGGAACAGCCGCCGAAGCGACCCGACGGCGAGGCAGTGATGTTTTCCGGAACGGACGCCGATTGGGTGGCGGACATTCAGGCGCTGGCTGATGTCGGCGTAAGTGCCGTCGACGTCCGACTGTTCAGTTGCGGCCCCAATCAAAGCCTGGAGGCGACAACATGCGCCGCTTCCGCGATGGAGTGCTTGCCAGGCTTTGATTTCGATCACCCGCCGGGAAGCTGGATTGCGCCTACGGAACACGACTTGAAGCGGCCTTAATCTCATCCAAATTCTCGAGGACGATTTGACGGCCGGCGGCGATCGCCTTTTCGTGGGCATTCCAGTCAAAAAGCCCGATGTTGCCCATCTCGGGCTTGAGCACGACGTCGCCATCGCGTCGTAGCCGGGACGCGGCCGTGTCGCTTCCTATTGTACCCACTCGCCACAGCAGCTCCCAGATGTTCGGCAGACCCATTTCGCCATCGAAGCGCGCCTGGCCTTCCAGCGAGGTGCCGACGTCCACGGCGATCGCCGATGCCACACCAAAGTCCCGGATGACGTCGGTCGGCATGTTGTTGAGGACGCCGCCATCCACATAGACCGCGTTCTGTTCGACAATCGGGGGACAAATTCCGGGCACGGCCGATGTAGCTCGGAGCCACGTCACCAGCCGCCCCGTTCGGTGGACGGCCGAGATGCCCTCGGTCAGGTTCGTCGAGACGCAGAACAGCGGTATCGGCAAATCTTCGATGGCGATGTCTCCGAAGCAGTGGCCGAGCGTCCTCAAAAAGGCCCGCTCGGAATATAATGCTGTCCGCGGGACCGCAAAATCCGAAAAGCGACGGCGATTGAACGCGGCTGCAAGGGTTCGTACAGTTGCCGCAAGGTCCCACTCCTGCGCGCATACCGCCGCCACAATGCCGCCGATGCTGGTTCCTCCCACGGCATCTATTTGAATGTCATGCGCCCTCAGTGCGTCAATAACGCCGACATGAGCCAGAGCTTTGGCTCCCCCGCCCGATAGAACCAAACCTAAACCGCGGCCTGCGATCAAGCGGCTTGCGCGTTCGATATCTCGGGGTGAGCGAATGTGATGATGCCCGGCCGGATTTACCGACTTCAGCCATTCAGTGGTTCTCGCCGGCACGATCGCGTCTTGCCAAAGCAGCATCAAGGACAGCGGCGTGTTGTTCGGGAGGTCCATGCGGACCATAGCCACCGAGGGACAGTCCACGGGCTCAGCTTCACCCTGTGCCAAAACCACAACGCGGTCGGATTGGCGCAGGCAAAACCTGGTCCACGGCGTCGGGCCGCTTTCGCCCTGGAACAGCACGAAATCGAAGCATCTTTCGATTTCGGAGAACCATGTCGAGGTTCGTCCCGACGTCTGCTCCGGCGATAGAACGGTGACCGTCCCGAAGGCCTCCAGATTAAGGGCGACCTGTTCGATGATCGGTCTGATGTCGATCGAACTATCGGCCGGGACAAAGCAAAACGTGCGAACCTTAGTCGGCGCCAAGGATGGCGGCTCGGGGCGTCGCAGGCGCTGAATGACGCTGGAACAGATGGTCAGCAAAACGCCCGGAACGCGCGCGGTCACCGCCTGTAGGTCCGGTTTAGACACGCGCAAAAGCTCGCTGTTGCGCAGCGCCCTGATGGTGACCGTCCGCGCTTCGCCGGTAATGAACCCGATGTCGCCGATAACATCGCCGACGCCAAACCGATCGAGCAGGACATCCTGATCGTTGGCCGCTGACCGATAGGCGGCAAGTAGTCCAGCGACGACGATGTAGACCGCCTCGGGCTCCTCGCCTTCCAGGATCAAGGGGCCACCGCCGGGCACCGACATGACCGAGGAGATCGCCGCCAGCGCCTCAATGGACACGGCATCCGCGAACGGAAAAGCCCGGCGCAAATAATCTGCTCGGTCAAACGGTGCCGGATCCCCGACGCCGAGGCCCCAGCGAGAAAACCACCCCTCCGGAGGGCGCGCGAAAAGCCTAAGATTATCCCACAGGCGGATGATCCCGTCCGGCATAGAAGACCCTGGCTAACTTATATTGTTAAAGCGGCGGCTTCGTCTCGATCATTCTGGCCAGAAGAGTATGGAGGATCAAAATGAGTCCGCCGCCCCAATAGTTCGTTACCGACGGGTACAACTGTCTGATCCGTGGTCAAAACACGGTGCCTGTGGCTTGCTTATACGATCAGTGGCCAAGCATCCAAGGACGCTGACCGGGTTGCGTTCTGGTGACGCCAGGCGTGTCGGCCCGCAGCGCCGCACCAGAGCAGCAGCCGCATCCTGAAGGGTGGCGCGAGCCCCGAGCAGGTGCATTGGCACTACGCTCGTTGGTGGCAAAGGCGGCGCGACGAGCCGGGTCCATGCCCGACATCGCCGGCGCCACCAGAAGGACACGAGGCGCCTCCGCACCGCACTCCTCACAGGGGTGCGGTGCGTCGAACTCCGCCATCGGCCGCAGCATGGTGAACGGTCCGCAGTCGGGGCAGAGGTAATCGTAAACCGGCATGCTAAAGATCCGGAGCGAGCGGCATATCCACGCCGCCCTTGATACCGCCGGACGGGCCATCGGCACCGGGATTGATGTCGAAATCGAAGATCTCGGTCGGCAGCCACAGTGTCGCGCAGGAATTGGGTATATCGACCACCCCGCTGATATGTCCCTGCACCGGTGCGGTCCCTAGGATCGCGTACGCCTGCGCTCTGCTGTAGCCGAATTTGGTCATGTATTCGATCGCGTTGAGGCACGCCTGCTGATACGCCACGTTGACGTCGAGATAGTACTGCTTACCGGCGTCGTCGACCGAGATTCCTTCAAAAATCAGATAATCACTATAAACCGGCTTGATCACGCTCGGTTTGAAGATCGGGTTCTTGATCCCGTATTTTGCCATGCCGCCCTTGATCAGCTCGACCTTCAGATGGATCCACCCCGGCATTTCGATCGCGCCGCAAAAGGTGATTTCGCCGTCGCCCTGGCTGAAATGCAGATCGCCCATGGAAAGCCCAGCACCCGGCACGTAGACCGGGAAAAACACCCGAGCGCCACGCGACAAATCCTTGATGTCGCAGTTGCCGCCATGCTCCCGAGGCGGAACCGTTCGGGCGCCGGTCGCCGCGGCGGCGGCCTTCGCGTCGCCCTTCAGGCGGCCCATATGCGCGGTCGACGGGAACGGTGCATTGGCTAAAGGCGGCACCCGCTCCGGGTTGGTGGCGATCAGGCCGGTCTCCCGCTTATTCCAGGTGTCCAGCAACTTGGCATCCGGCAGACATCCGATCAGCCCAGGGTGAATGAGCCCAGCGAAGTTCACGCCCGGCACATGGCGTGACGAGGTGAACATGCCGTGGAAATCCCAAATGGATTTCTGCGCCTGCGGGAAGTAATCGGTCAGGAAGCCGCCGCCGTTCTTCTTCGAAAAGAAGCCGTTGAACCCCCAGGCGTTGTGCGGGAACGCGCCGATATCCAGGAAATCCACCACCAGAAGATCGCCCGGTTCCGCGCCCTCGACACCAACCGGGCCGCTAAGAAAATGCACGATGCTCAGGTCGATGTCGCGGACGTCCGCAGCCGAATTGTCGTTTTTGATGAAGCCGCCGGTCCAGTCATAACACTCGATGATGAAGTCTTGCCCCGGCTTCACTTTAGCCACCATCGGAATATCCGGGTGCCACCGATTATGGATCATATCGTTTTCATAAGCGGACGCCGACAAATCAACCTTGATAAGAGTTTCCGGCATGATTCCTCCATTACATTCAGAGTGGCAATAAAACGTCGTCAGACCGCGAGGTAGCGGGCGACTTTTTCTTGATCGATGTCGGCGCGTGCGTCCTCATGGACGATAGTCCCGCCTTCGAGCACGAGCACCCGATCGGCGATGTCGATCGCGAAGCTAAGCAACTGTTCCGACGCAACGATACTCAGTCCACGCTCATCGCGAATGCGCTTAAGCGTGCGGCCGAGTTCAAGAATGATTGAGGGCTGGATGCCCTCGGTCGGCTCGTCCAGCAGCAGCACTTTCGGGTTGGTCGCCAGGGCGCGCGCGATCGCGAGTTGCTGCTGCTGACCACCCGACAGATTGCCGCCGCGCCGCGCCCGCATCTCCTCCAGAACGGGAAACAGCTTGTAGAGGTGAGGCGGAACCCGCTTGCCCGAATGAACGAACAGGCCGGTCTCGATGTTCTCTTCCACGGTCATGGTCGAGAAGATCATCCGCCCCTGCGGCACGAAGGCAAGCCCCTTGGCGACACGCGCGTAGCTCTTCAGCGGCGCCAGATCGGTGCCATCGAGCATGATGCTGCCCGCCCACGCCGGCACCATGCCGATCAGCGACTTCATGAGCGTGGTCTTGCCCATGCCATTGCGACCGACGAAGACGACGATCTCGCCTGGCGCCACGTTGAAATCGATACCGTGGAGTGCCTCGCTCTGGCCGTAGCCCGCGCGCAGGCCCGATACGTTCAGCATGTGCCTTGCCCCTCAGTGGCCAAGATAAACCTCCACCACTTTCGGATCGGCCTTCACATGCGCCACCGAACCTTCCGAAAGCACCCGGCCACGGTCGAGCACCGTCACCTTGTGCGCGATCTCCTCGACGAACCCATATCGTGCTCGATCACCAACACGAGGCGTTGCCCGAGATCAAGCTTAACCATCAGCAGACCGGAGAGCTGCGGCAGCTTTTGCCGATCGGTTATGTGCGCGGCATCCATGCGCTGCTGAATTCGATCGAGGAGCAGGAACCGGAAAAGGCGCCGCGCGTCGCCCTCCTGCGACAGTTTGTCGCGAACTTCCAACACGAACAATTCCGTGAAGCGCTCGGTCCGGAGATAGAGGCGGAGTGAATAAACCGCGCGCCATTGTTCTGGTGGTTGACGACAGTCCTGGCACATTAGGCATGCTCAACGAAACCTTGGAAACCGCCGGCTTCACCGTGTTGGTCGCTCAGTCAGGGCAGGTAGCGCTCGACCTGGTGGATCGGGTGACGCCCGGTATCGTGCTGATGGACGCGCTGATGCCGGGGCTGGATGGCTTCGAGACCTGCCGACGTATGAAGCAAAAGCCCGCCCTCGCGGCGGTGCCAATCGTATTCATGACCGGGCTGACCGAGACCGAGCACGTGATCCGTGGGCTGGAGGCGGGCGGGATCGATTACGTAACCAAGCCCGTGTTACCGAACGAGGTGGTTGCACGGGTTGGGGTGCATCTCGCAAGTGCTCGGCTGACCCGCAGCGCACATTTGGCACTGGATACGGCAGGTCGATTCCTTGTGGCGGTAAATCGCGAGGGGCACGTGCTATGGACGACGCCGCAGGCGTCATTGCTGATTCAGAAGGCGGGCGGAGCCGCCCTGGAGACGCTCCCGCGGCCGGTCCAGGCTTGGCTACGCGCCTGTGTGGAGGGGCAGCCCGGCCCGCGCGCGGGCACTACCACGATGAAACTGAATGGTGACAGCGAGAGCTTGCAACTGTCCTTTATCGGCCAAGTTGGGCCCGACGAATTGCTGCTGCGCGTTGTGGCTTTGCGGACCGATGACGAGGAGGTTTTGCTGCGCAGCCGCCTTGCCGTGACGTCGCGCGAAGCCGAGGTGCTGCTTTGGCTGAGCCGCGGCAAGTCCAATCGGGACATCGCCGCCATCCTCGGCCTGAGCCCGAGAACTGTGAACAAGCACCTCGAGCAGATGTTCGAAAAGCTATGCGTCGAAAACCGCGCTTCCGCGACAGCTCTGGCGGTCAGAATCCTGCAAGGATCTTGAACCCAAGTGGGCCGGCGGGTGACCGAGCGCGAAGCTGGTGATTCTTCACAACGCACAACCCAAGTTTTAACGGTTAGTCCTTCCAATACGCGACGGCGCGCTTTTGAAACATGTCCCGAAATTGCACAGTGGAACGTTCCTGAACCTCCCCGGTGCCCCAATCGAGAATGACGCCATACTGCCGCACAACGTCCAGACGGTCGAGATCGCCGGCCTTGTAGCGCCGGGCGACGTTATCCGGCGGTGTAGCGAGCCAACCACGCCGCTGCGCGCGAATGTGCGCACGTTCCCGCTCCGTGGCGGCGTGATCGATGGCGTACTCCGCGAGATCTTCGTCGATGACATGCAGCACCACCCCATAATCCGTTCGGGCGCGCGCGAGGGAGACATAATCGTCCGCGACATCCTCCCGCACCAGCGCAGGGTCGCGCTCCAGCGGATCACCGTAACCGCCGCCGCCCGCGGTGGGGCGCGAAAAGACGTCCCCGGCGCTCAGGGGCAGGTCGGAAAAAACCGAACCGAGCCACAAATCCTGATCCGATCCGGCACGCCTCAGGCTCAAGCCGTGCGGCATCGACGGCAGACCGCCGTTGATCCCCCAAACGATGGCCCGTTCGCGATCGCAGATGTAGGAAATCACCGTGCGGTCGGCATCCCCCAACGTGGTCGTCTTGCGCACGCCGGCGCCGCCACGCCATTTGCCCGGCCCTGGCGAATCCGTGAGAACCTGGTACTCGTTGGTCAATATCGGAGAAACCCGCTCCTGGCCTTCAACCGGCTGCGATTGCAAGCCGGTGCCGAAGCAAGCCGTGGTGACGTTGCAGCCGTCGCGGCCGTTGCGCCCGCCCCAGCCGCCGGGAAGCCAGTCGTAGAACATGAAGATCGGCTTCGCATCACCGCGCAGATCACGCCCGCCGGTCAGCAAATACTCGAGGTTGAACGCACAGGCGATCGCCCGCTCGGGCATGATCTTCGACCAGATTTCGTAGATCGAATTCATGATCTTCTCGAACGGCATCAGGAACCCGGTCACCGCGATCGGCCAGCGCGCGTTGACCACGGTATCCTCCGGCGCGATCACCTCGATCGGCCTGTAGAAGCCCGAGTTCAGCGGCAGGTCAGGGAAAAACGTCTTCATGCCCGCCACCACCGCCGAGAACGTGGTGCCGAAACCCGAGTTGTACAACGAGCCGATGCACGGATGGCTGCCGGTGAAATCGTAGATCGCGCGATCCCCTGCGATCGTCAGCTTGACCTTGATCGGTATCATCCCTTCCTCGCCCGCCGGATCGCGGTCGATGAAATCCTGCGTTTCCCACGAACCGTCGGGAAGTGCCGCGAGCCGCTGCCGCAGCGCGCGTTCAACATAATCCTGCACGTCGGCAAAGCCGCTCATCACGGTCTGCTTGCCGTATTTCCCCACAAGGCGGAGGATTTCCCGTTCGGCGACGCGGGTTGCTTCAGCCTGCGACTGCATATCGCCGATAATCGAGGCCGGATCGCGCGTATTCGCCGCGATCAGATGCGCGACGTCGCGGCGGAAGGTGCCTCCATCCCACAACCGCACCGGGGTGATGCGGATGCCCTCACGGAACATCTCCTTGGCCGCTACGTCGAACGAGCCGGGCACGCTGCCGCCGACATCGGACCAGTGGCCGTTGGACTGCGAGAACGCGATCGGCGCATCATCAACAAAGATCGGCCGAATAAGCCGCACGTCGGGAAAATGCGTGCCACCGGCATAGGGATCATTGATGGCATAGACATCGCCCGGCTTCATATCGCCTTCAAAGAAACGAATGACCTCCTCGCATGTATAGTGCAAGGTACCGACATGAACCGCGATATCGGCATTGCCCTGCGCGATCGAGTCTCCATTTACGTCGTTCAGCGCATTCGAAAAATCCCGATTGTAGATTACAAACGAATAGCACGTCCGCAGTATCTGCTCGGCCATCTGATCCACAGTCGTGATGAACGAGTTCTTCAACACCTCGAAAGTAACCGGATCGAGCGCAAAATCCTGCTGCACGGCCATCTTCAGCCACCCATACGCATGACGATGTTGAGGAATCGGTCCACCTTGGCGCTGACCCCCGGCGGGATGACCGTCGTGAAATCAAGTTGCTCGACGATTGCCGGCCCCTCCAGCGCCGCGCCGGCCGGCAGATCGTCGCGGCGATAGACCGGCGTTTCAGCCGCGCCATGGCCATCGAACCAAACCGTGCGGTGCTGCGATGGCGCCGGCATGCGGCCGTTTTCGGGGTGCTCGCGAAACGCCGCCTTCGGCACTATCCCGACCGCGCGCAGATTGAGTCGATAAATGTCCACCGGCGCATCGTCGCGGCGAAAGTTGTACTCACGCTCATGCTGGACATGGAACCCGCCGACCAGATCAGCGATCGGCCCCACCGGCTGCCCGGCCGGAACTGCGAGCGAGCGCCACTGCCCCCGATACATCATGTCGATGCTGCGCTCCATCACGACGTCGAGGTCGCTCACGCCCTCATGGTGCATCCGCTCCCACGCTTCCTTTTCGAGCGCGCCGAATTCGGTCTCGATCGCCGCGGGGTCGGCGTCGGCGGCCGGCATGATGTAGCTGGCCGCGAGATCATGCTGCACGTCGACCAGCAGACATCCCAGCGCCGAGGTCACCCCTGGGCTGGGCGGCACGATCACGGTCGGTATCGATAGCTCGCGCGCGAGTGCCGCCCCGTGCAGCGGCCCGGCGCCCCCGAACGCCACCAGCGCGAAGTCACGCGGATCATGGCCGCGGCTGATGGAAATAAGCCTCACAGCGTCCGCCATGTTGGCGTTGGCAACTTTCAGGATCGCCTGCGCGGCTTCATGCAACTCCATCCCCAGTGGGGCCGCGACATCGCGCTGCACCGCCGCTTCCGCCAACGCCGGATCGAGCCGCACGCTGCCACCCGCCAGTCCATGCGCAAGCCGGCCGAGCACCACATGCGCATCGGTGTTGGTTGGCGCCGAGTTGCCGCGGCCATAGCAAGCGGGTCCGGGATCGGCCCCGGCGGATTGCGGCCCGTTGTGCAGCGATCCAGCGTCGTCGATCCAGGCCAGTGACCCGCCGCCCGCGCCGATCGTAAGCACCTCGATCGACGGAAAGCGGATCGGGTAGCCGAACTCGATGAACCAGTCCTTGGTGACGCGCGACCGCCCCTCCCAGGCCAGCGAGACGTCACAACTGGTGCCGCCCATATCGAGACCGATCGAGTTGGCATAACCGCACTGCATCGCGATATGGCGGCTAGCGATCGCACCGGCCGCGATGCCGGATCCGGCGAGGCGCGCGGCGAAGTTGGTGGCGCCCTTCGCCGTCATCACCCCGCCGCCGCTGTGCAGCAGCAGAAGGTCGCTGCTATAGCCGCCCTCGGCCAGCCGGTCGCCGAGACGGGCAGTATACTGGCCCACGACCGGGGCCAGCACAGCGTTCACCACGGTGGTAGAGAACCGCTCGTGTTCAAAAATCTCCGGCAGCACATCGGCGCTGGCGGTGATCGGGATGCCTGGCAGTTCCTCCTCCAGGATGGCTTTCATCCGCCGTTCGTTGGCGCCGTTCATGAAGGCGTTCATAAAGCAGACCGCGACTGCCGCGACACCGCGCTTGCGCAAGATGCGGGCGACATCCCGGGCGCCCGCTTCGTCGAGCGGCACCACAACGCGCCCCTCGGCGTCCACCCGCTCGGTTACCGTAAGCCGGTCGCGGCGAGGGATGTATGGCCGGGCCACGTCCTTGTAGGTGTCCCAGAGATCTTCCTTGTTGGCGCGGCGGATTTCGATCACATCGCGAAATCCCTCGGTGCAGACCATCGCCGCGCGCGGCAGGCGGCGGGTGATCAGCGCGTTGGTCGCGACCGTGGTACCGTGGGAGAACAGCGTCACGTCGCTCAGATCGACATGTTCCTGTGCGAGACCCGCGAAAAGCCCCTCGATCGGATCTTTGCTGGAGGCGGTCTTGGCGACGCGCATCACCCCCGTGGTCTCGTCGAGCAGACAGAAGTCAGTGAACGTGCCACCGATATCGACGGCTATACGCAGGCCCATCTTGCCTATCCCATGCTGTCACGCGTCGGTTGGCCAGATGAAGCCACCTTTCGGCGTTGAGTTTGCACACCGATCGACCGGGTGGCAACGCCTCGCGAAGCCCTGAGACGGCGGCCTTTTGGAAGCAACAACCCCGGGGGAGAACAGCCCGCCCGCTGTTGGCGAAGCAGGTATCCACTCTTCGCTGCTTCACCGAAGGCTTCAATACCAAGGATCGGCAGGGCGCGAAGCTAGTTCTCGCTGACCGGGAGTTGCGGCCGCATTGGTTGATCAAAAATAGCGGGCAGTCCTACATTCGAGCTTGGGATCAGGACGGCATCTTGGCGAATTGGGTCCGCTCCCCGCCCGCGTGGAACCATGGCTGGGCGCTGCTGCAAAACAGCTCCATCGTCGGCTTGTAGGCAGTCGGGTCATCCAAACTTCCGGCCAGGAAGATTGTAATACCGGGAAACGCATCGGCCTCGGCGATCACGCCCGAACCGCAGTTCGGACAAAAGCGGCGGCGGACCGCTCGGCCGGCGTCACTGATTTCATCGTAGGTCTTCAGGTCTCCCAGCACGCTGACCGAGGAAGTCGGAAAGCCTATCGTTGTTTCGAATGCAGAGCCGGTAAAGCGCTGGCAATTGCGGCAATGGCAAATGCCGCTGAATGCTGGCTCGCCCGTCGCGGTGTAGCGAACACGTCCACACAGGCAGCCACCGGTCGTATCGGTCATTGTCGCTCTCCCCTCGGATTTTTATTGGCCGCATTCATCGCACGATCCTGCGGGGTTCGCACGCCAAATCCTCCGAGTGAAATTCAGCGACACTAACGCTTTCTTCAGCGTGCGCGCTGGCCGCGGAGGAAATCGAGGGCTGTGGCAAAGATGACCACCACGCCAAGCGTTATCAGCTGGATGTAGCCGCTGATCCGCAGCATATCCATCCCGTTTGATAGCATCGTAACGAACAGTGCCCCAAGCAGAGCGGAGCTGACACCGCCGCTACCGCCGCGCAGGCTCGCGCCGCCGATCACCGCCGCTGCGATGCTCTGCAGCATCAGGCTGCCGCCGAGGTTGGGCTCCCCCGAACCGGTGCGCGCGATCAGCATCAAGGCGCCCAGCGCCGCCAGCAGCGAGCAGGCCACGTAAGTGCCACCGAGAACGAGCCGCGCCGGCAGACCCGCTACCGATGCGGCGCGCGGGTTGCCGCCGATAATATAGACCGCCCGGCCGAATACCGTGCGCGTCAGGCCGAACCATGCCAGCAGCATGACGGCGATCGCGATAGCCACCGTCACCCGCACACCCAGGATATGGTCATCGGCGAGCAAGTCGGAAAAGCTGTCCGGAACCCCGAATACCGGCTTGCCACCGGAAATGGTTGTGGCCAGACCGAGGCAGATGTTCAGGCTGGCAAGTGTGGCGATGAACGGATTGACCCCGACGGCGGCCACCAGCAGGCCGTTGAACAGACCAACCGCCAGTCCGAACGCAAGCCCAACCGCGATACCGGCCGCGAGAACCCACCATGCCGGATCCTCGCCATGGCCGACCAGCACCAACGCGCTCGCCACGCCCACGGCAGACACCGCCGTGCCAAGCGACAGGTCGAAACCGCGCGTGAGGATCACCAGCGTCTGAGCAACCGTGAAGATCACCAGGTAGCTCGCCTGCTGCATGACGTTGAGCATGTTGCCCCGCGAGATGATGCGCGGCTCGGTCAGCGCGAACGCGACCTCCATCAGCACTATCAGGGCCAGCAACACGGGCTGGCTGCCAAGTCCCTCGAACGGCCGGCGCAACGAGGAGCGGGCATCAGACACGGACTGTCTGCCGGCGCCGGCCCAGCACCTCCACGCTCACTGCCACCGCCAGGACACACCCCAGCACGATCGACTGCACTCTGGTATCGATGCGCATGAGATCCATGGCGTTCGTCAGCGTGAGTAGAAAGATCGCGCCGAGTGCCACCATCTCGACCCTGCCGATGCCGCCGCGCAAGCTGACCCCACCGAGCACGCCGCGGCCAGACTCTCCAGCATCAGCGATTCGCCGGTGCTGGCTTGCCCGACCCGATTTCAGCGGTCAGCAAGAGGCCCGTCACCGACCCCAGCAACGAGCTGAGCACATAGGCGAGCAGCAGCATTCCGCGAGCGTTGATTCCGGAATTGACCGCCGCCTGCAGATTGCCGCCGCTGGCATAGATATACCGGCCGATCCTGGTTAGATTGAGTAGACACCAGAGCACGCCGACGACGACAACGGCTGCATATAGGGCGACCGGCAATCCCAGCACGATCGCCCGTCCCAGACCAGCTACATAGCTGGCCGGCATGCCGTAAATCGGAATGCCGTTGGTCAGCAGCAGCGCGAGCCCATTGGCGATCGACATCGTGCCCAGCGTCGCCATGAACGGCGGAACACGTAACACTGCGACGCATAGTGCGTTGGCCAGACCAACCAATAGCCCGCAGCCGAGGCCGGCCAGGACGCCCAATCCTATTATCGTCGCCGTCGCGTGCACGCCATACTCAGGCAGCCCGGCCATCACGCTCGCAGAGGCGACGCTGGTGAGGGCGATCACCGCGCCGATCGACAGATCGAGCCCACCCACGATCAGCACCAGCATCTGACCTGAGGCCGCGATCATCAGAAATGACGCATTGCGCAGCACATTGACTATGTTCTGAGCGCCCAGGAAATAAGGCTGAGTCACCGACAGCACGACTACCAGCAAAACGAACAGCACCGGCAGGACACCGGCGTCTCCGAACAAAACGGCCGAGCGCAAGCGCGCGTGCACCGGGTGGCCGCTATCCCCGCCAATGCTCATTCTGCTGCCTGATGGTGCGCGCCATGATCGGCTCCGGCGAAGAAGTGCGAAAGGACACGCTGCTCGCTGATCTCGTCCCCCTGCAACTCGGCCACGATGCGCGCGCGGTGCATCACGTACAACCGCTGCGACAGGTTCATCACCTCAGGCAGCTCCGATGATACCAGGACGATCGCGGCCCCCCCTTCGGCAAGAGACTTGATGAATTCGTACACCTCGAATTTCGCGCCTACGTCGATGCCCACCGTCGGCTCGTCGAACAGGAATACGCTAAGGTCGCGCGTCATCCCGCGGGAAAGTACCACCTTCTGCCGGTTTCCGCCGGACAGGTTGACCACGCCTTGCTCGATGCGCGGCGGACCAAGGCGCAGCTTCTCCACGATCCGCTGCACCCGGCGACGTTCTTCCGCTCGGCGGAGCACCGGCCCGTGGGCGAAGGCGGCGCAGTCGAGCGCGGCCATCGACACATTTTCCCGCACGGGACGCGACAGGGCGAGCCCCTCCGCGACACGATCCGAAGGAAAGTAACAGATCCCAGCACGCAGCGCTGCCCTCGGCGACAGCCCGCGGATTTCCTGGCCACGGTGGCGGATCGTGCCTCCGGTGATCACCTCCAATCCGAAGGCGGCCCGGATCAGTTCCGACTTGCCGCAGCCCACGAGCCCGGCGATGCCCACTACCTCACCAGCACGCACGTGGAGGGAGGCCTCCTCGACCAATCCAGTGGCCAGCGACAGCCGATCCGTTTCAAACAGTATCGCGCCCGGCGCACCGCGGATCTCCGGGAACAGCGCCTCGACCGCGCGGCCGGTCATCAATTCGATAAGTTGACGATCGCTCACGGACTCGGCGCGCACCGTCGTGATCTTGCGGCCATCCCGAAGCACGGTGATCCGGTCGGCTAGCCGGCGGATCTCGGCGAGGCGATGAGAAACATAAATAATCCCGACGCCCGACGCTTTCAGGCGCGCCATTAGTTCGAACAACCGAGCGGTCTCCGCTTCGGTCAGTGAAGCCGTCGGCTCATCGAGAATCAGGAGCCGGACATTGGTCAGCAACGCCTTGGCGATCTCGACCATCTGCTGGTGCGCGCGCGATAGTTCGCCGACCTTTCGGTCAGCCTGCAGGTCAAACCCGAGTTCGGCGATGATCTCCCGCGCCCGACGCCGCATGGTCTTTCGGTCTAGCACCCCGAGGGCGCTTTTCTCCCGCCCCAGAAACAAGTTGTCCTGGACGCTGAGGTCGGGGACGAGGCTGAACTCCTGGAACACCGGACTGATCCCGATGAGCCGGGCGCGATGCGGCGTCAGGTCGGAAAGGCGTTCGCCCTGATAACGCATGTCTCCGGCATTGGCCTGAAGCGTGCCGGCGATGATGTTGATCAGCGTCGATTTCCCGGCGCCGTTCTCACCGAACAATGCATGGATCTCGCCACGCCGCAGGTCGAAATCCACACCATCGAGCGCGAGCGCGCCCGGGAAGCGCCGGGAGATGCCTGTCATCTCCAGCAGCAACTCAGCGTCACCCTCGTTCGCGGCTCCCTTGGCGTGCCAAGCGTCTGGTCTGCTTGGCGTGTCGGGCGCCGCTGGCGTCATCACTTCGCGGAGACAGAATACTCCGCCTTGAAGCTGGCCGGCGCCAGCACAAGGCTCATGTCGATCTTGCTAAGATCTTGCTTGTCGACCATCGAAGGGATCGTGAGCGAATACTTCATGTAAGGTTTATGCTCGAGGATGCGCACGGCGGTATCGATTGCCACGCGTCCCTCTAGCACCGGATACTGTGTCGCAAAGGCCAGGATCTCGCCCTTATTCAAAGCGTCCAGCATGGCCTGATTTTCATAGGAGGAAATGATCAGCGTGCTGTCTCGATTAGCCTGACGCACCGCGCCTATCGCCGCTTCGGCCGCGGGGGCACAGCCCCAGATCACATTCATGTCGGGATAGGATTGCAGGGCGTTCTGGATCAGGCCGAGTTGCACCGCGACCCCGCTATCGCCGAACTTCTCCCCCAGCAGCTTAATATTAGAGTCCGACTTGATCGCGTTCTTGAAGCCCTGGTTGAACTGCTCGGCCCAGCCTGAACCGGCTGGTCCAGGGAAGTTCACGACGTTCGCCGGCTTGCCGTGCAGGTCGTCGGCGAGGAACTTACCGGTCTGTTCGCCCATGGCCGTGAAGTCGACAAACATCCGCGCGGTGGCGGGGGCGGTGGGCAGCGGGTTGACCGTGCTGATTACCGGCTTGCCGGCCTCCGTCGCCTTACGAATGGAGCGCGTCAGCCCGGCCTCTGAGATTGGGCCAACGACGATCGCATCAAAATTCCCCGCCATGCAGTCGTCGAACTGCGCGAGCTGTTGGGGCAGGTTCTCGTAGCCGCCCGCCTGATAGAGCGTCATGTTGACGCCCATGCGCTTGGCTTCCTCGACAATGCCGTAGTCAACCGCGACCCAGAACGTGTCCTTCATGTGCGGGAACAGCACGCAGATATTCCATGCCTTGGAGGCCTTCGGCAGCGGCGCATAATCGGTTTCGACGGGCTTGCCCAAGTCCATGTCGTAGACTTTCACCGGCCACCAGTCCGCGGCCCTGGCTACCGGCGCCAAACATAGAGTGACAATCGCAAGTGTGACCGCTATCCAAGCCTTTTTCATGATTGTCTTTCCCTGTTGCTGGATGGCCCGCGGCATTCGCGGATTCGGCCCTGATTGTTCTAGAGAAATTCCTTTAGCATCGGGGAAGCTACCCGAACGTTCCGGCCGTCGGCATGTCGATGCGCAAACAAACCGCGGCATGCGTGATCAACATTATCGACATCGGTTTGCACCTTTCTACCGGGCCGCAAGACGCTTTGCTTCGCGGAAGCAAGTTCGCACAGCCCGCTTGGCTGCACAATATGTGCTACAACAGCATAGGCGGCATCGTGGGTCGGATATCGCTTCGCACTTGCGACCCGGTGAGGGCTTCTTCCGAGAACTCCGGTATACAGATGCTTTGCAGTCAGGCTTACAAGATGAATTCAACGAGAATCCGCTGTGGCAGGAGGTGGATCAACCGATGTTCGGCAGCTCTAAGGTGAGGTGAGCCTTTCAGCGACCTCTAAGTCAGTCGGCTGACTAGCTCTGCGCGCTGCGGCTCGGCGGCACCGGCAATCGGTGGTTTTCGCCAGGGAACAATGCGGACGAAAAGGAGTTCAGGCATGGGACCGCGCAGAGGACTGACATTGGAAACGTCATGGGAAGGCACGAAGGCACGGATACGCAGCCATATTTTCCGACTATGGACCGCATGTGCCGTATTGGCCGGGTACGTCTATGCGTGGCTCTATGTCCCGGAGTTGCTCACCTGGTGGAAGCGGACGACCACCGCCGTCATCGAAGATGGATGTAGCCTCCTGCCCTACCCTTGGGGAGACCGTATTGAGGCTCACTCGGGAACTTCGGCTTGTGGGTCCAAATCACCCTCGCCATTATCGTCTTCCGCATCTTGATGTGGCTGGTGATCTCTGTGTGAGGCGCGGTTTGGCCTCCCGCGATCCTCGAGCGTGGCGGTTCTCAACCACCCTCGCGCTGCGGAAGACCAGGACAACTTGGCTTGACCGGGATCAACTGACGGAGAAATTGGCGATGAAGCGATTCCTCAAAAACGCTATACCGGCGGCTGTCTCTGCGGCGCGCTGCGTTATGAAGCTGACGGCGAGCCGCGGATGACCGGTCACTGCTATTGCGAGGATTGCCGCAAAGCGTCAGGCTCGGGGTTTATCCCGTTCATGGGTTTTCCCAGCAGTGCCGTCCGCTTCAGCGGTGAAACCCGAATGTTCGTATCGAAGTCTGCCAGAGGCGGGGATGCCGTGCGCAATTCCTGTCCAATTTGCAGCAGCCTGGTGTTCGGCGGGCAGATCGGCAAGGACAATTCTTCACGATCTATGCCGGCTCCCTCGACGATCCGTCATTGTTTCGTCCAAGATCGCAATCTTTGCCGCAATCGACCGGCCTGGGCAGTCATCCCGCCGGACCTCAAGATTTTCGACGGAATGCCATCCGGATAAAGTGTGCGGCCAGGCTTTGCCAACGGCCGGACGGACCGCTGCGTCCAGCGCGAACACCGTTGCGCAACGCATCGGCCGAGGTGTGAGGTTATCGTAGGCGGCTCGGCAATAGTTCGCCTTTACTTCCAATACCGGATACGCCGCGGCAGCGATAAGATGCGCGTACACCGCCCGCTTCAGGTCGCGCAGCGCGTACTCATTCAGGGCGCTGATTTCCACGCTGCCCACCCTACACTCGCGCAGGTGCTTGAAATGCGCCGCGGTGGCCTCGGCCTCCAGCCCCCAGAACCTTTCCTTTCCTCCCCACCAGCAGGCGGGCGGCATGATCGTCGCCGGCCACCAGCAACGCCGCCGCCGAGCGCAGGTTCGACACCAGGCGGTCCACGAATGAAGTAACGATTCCGCCTCGCGGGCCGAGCATCAAGCCGCGCTTGATTTGCTTGGCGATGACCCCGAGCAAGCCTTTTCGACCACGTCGCCGGCGTGCTCCAGATTTTTGCGGCGAAGCACAGAATTTCCACCACCCGGCGGTGATCGTCCTGGGTCATCGCCTCGGACGGCAGGGCAGTCATGTATGCCTTGATCGCGGTGTTCAGCGCGTCGAGCACGTCGTCCAGGCGTTT